>CAXXXO010000001.1:0-525904 GCA_963674625.2 Aminobacteriaceae bacterium
CCAGGATTGAGCCCGGAGCGGTGATCCGGGACATGGTGGACGTGCAGAAGGGCGCCGTGGTCATGATGGGCGCGGGTGATCAACATCGGTGCTGTGATCGGCGAACGGACCATGATCGACATGAATGCCGTGGTGGGAGGAAGAGCCCAGATCGGCTCCGACTGCCACATCGGGGCGGGAGCGGTTGTCGCCGGAGTCATCGAGCCTCCCAGCGCGACTCCCGTGGTCATCGAGGACAGGGTGCTCGTGGGCGCAAATGCCGTGATCCTCGAAGGGGTGCGGGTTGGTGCGGGGGCAGTTGTGGCCGCCGGCGCCATAGTGACGAAGGACGTACCCCCCCGGACCGTGGTGGCGGGGTCTCCCGCCAGGGTCATCAAGGATGTGGATGCGAAGACCGAGTCCAAGACGGAAATTGTCCAGGACCTCCGGAATCTGAAATAGAGCGGCAGAGGAGAGAGAGCCCGTGCTGGTACAGAAATACGGCGGTTCGTCCGTGGCCACTCCGGAGAAAATCCGTTATGTGGCGGAGAAGATAAAACGAAGGGCGGATGAAGGCGAAAAGCTGGTGGTGGTGGTCTCGGCCATGGGCAAGTCCACCAATGCCCTTATCGCCCTCGGGGGGGAGGTCTCCTCCTCCCCCTCTCCCCGGGAGATGGACATGCTGCTCTCCACGGGAGAGCAGGTCAGCTCGGCCCTCCTGGCCATGGCCCTCGGCGACCTGGGAGTGAAGGCCATGTCGTGCAACGCCTTTCAGCTCGAGATGACCACCACGGGCAGTTTCAGCAACGCCCGGATCGTGGATATGAACCTTGTGAAGCTCAGAAAGCTTCTCGAGTCACGGGATGTGCTGGTCGTCACGGGCTTTCAGGGGGTCAGCCCTGAGGGAGACATTACCACCCTCGGCCGGGGAGGATCGGACACCTCGGCGGTGGCCGTCGCCGCGAAGTGCGGCTGTCCCTGCGAAATCTACAGCGACGTGGACGGCATCTACACCTGCGACCCCGCGCCGTGAAGAACGCCCGGAAGCTGGATTACATCACTTTCGACGAAATGCTCGAACTCTCCTCCCTGGGGGCGAAGGTCCTTCACTCCCGGGCGGTGGAGATCGCCAAAAAATATTCCGTGAGGCTCTACTGCGCCTCCACCTTCTCCGACGAAAGGGGTACTGACGTGGTGAATACCCTTCCTGAATGGCTCGAACAACCGGTGGTCACAGGGGTGACCGCCGACAGCAACCAGATGAGGATCAATATCGCCCGGATGCCCGGCTCCATGGTGGCCATGAGCGCTCTCTTCCGGGAGCTCGCGGATCGCGGATTCAACGTGGACATGATCTCCACGGTGAATGAAAACGGCCATTCTCACCTCACCTTCACTGTGGTGGACGCCGGAGGCAAGGCCGTCCTCGAGACGGTGAAGTCCACCCTCTCCCCCTGGGAGGGATGGACCGTGACGGAGGACCGCAGCGTCTCAAAGGTCTCCGCCGTGGGGGTTGGAATGAAATCCGCACCCGGCGTGGCGGCCCGGTTCTTCACCGCACTGGGCGGGAAGGACATCCGGATGCTCGGCACCACCACCTCGGAGATCAAGATCTCCGCTCTTGTCCCCAGGGAGCAGGAAGGGGAAGCCCTTCAGGCCCTCGTGGACGAATTCGGGCTGGGGGGCCTAGGCAAATGCTCTGTCCGGTCTATTCCCCCCTCGATCTCACCGTGGAGCGGGCCGAGGGGATCAGAATCTACACGACGAAAGGCGTATTTCTCGATACCTACGGAGGCATAGGCGTTCTGCCCCTGGGGCACAGCCATCCCGACGTGGTCAGCGCCCTGACCGAGAAGGCGTCCCGGTATGCCCATCTCTCCAATTATTTCCTCGACCCGGACGCTTCAGAGGTGGCTGAGACGCTCACGGCGAAGACGGGAAGACAGGGAGAGGCCTATTTCGCCAATTCGGGGACCGAGGCGAACGAGGCTGCCCTGAAGGCGGTCAGGAAAAACCGCAAAGGGGCCATCGTCTCCTTCAAGGGAAATTTTCACGGTCGTACTCTCGGAGCCCTCTCCATCACCTGGGGGCCGTCCATGAGCAGCCCTTCGAGCCCCTGATTCCCGGGTGCGTCTTTCTTCCTCCGAGCGGTCATGCCCTCCTCGACTTTGCGGAGAAGAACGAGATCGCGGGGATTTTCCTCGAATGCATCCAGGGGAACAGCGGCATCTATCCGATCCCGAAGACCTCGCTTCCGCAGCGGCGAAGCTTCAGAAAGAGCGGGACGTTTTAGTCGCTGCGGACGAAATTCAGGGAGGGCTGGGAAGAACGGGGAAATTCTTCTCCTTTGAGCATTTCGGCCTCGAGCCGGATATCATCACCCTGGGGAAAGGCCTCGGCGGCGGACTGCCCCTTGGGGCGGCGCTGTTTTGCGGCTGGTCCCCCTTCGCCCGGGGGATCACGGCTCCACCTTCGCCCCCAACCCCGTCTCCCTTGCGGCAGGAAAGGCCGTGCTCCGTCATCTGACACCGACTCTGCTCGAAGAAGTTACCCGGAAGGGAGCCCTTCTGCGGAATAAGCTTGCAGCCCTCCCCTGGGCGGGGGAGGTGCGGGGCAAGGGGCTCATGATCGGGGTCTCGGCCGAAAATCCCGGGGAGATAAAGAAGAAGGCCTTCGACCGTTCGGTCCTGCTCAACGTCACCGGAGGGGGAATCCGTTTCCTTCCCGCCCTGACGATCACGGAGGCGGAAATGGACGAGATCGTCGGCCGGCTGAACTTTTAGCAGGCGTCCGGGTCGGCGGAGAAGACGAAAAAACGGAAGCACTCCCGGAAGCCCGCTTCAAGATAGAGGGGGTAGCCGTCGGGAGAGGACTGAAGGGTCATCATCGTGCACCCCTCCGTCCTGGCTTCATCGACGCACCGGGAGAGGAGCATTCTCCCCAGTCCCTCCGCCGGAAGGCGGGTACGGTGGAGAAAAAGTAGAGCCCGGCGGTCTCTCCTGGAAAGGAGACCAGGGCAGTGGCCGCCGGAATCTCCTCAAAAAACAGGGTGACAAGCCGGAAGAACTGCCCGAAGGGCTCCTCAAGAAAACTCTCCGCAAAGGCGGAAAAGGTCTGTTCATGCTCGCTCCCCGATGAAAACCCTTTCAGAGAACACTGTGCCCAGGTCCGGGCATCCTCGGGGCGGAACGCCGTCCTGACGGACACGGGAGGGGGCAGATCCTCTGAAGGGGCGGTACTTGCAAGGTCCATCACCATGGCCGGCGGGGCGCATCGCTCCTTCAGCCCCTTCCGGGAGAGGGTTTTTCTCAGCGCTGCTGAGTCGGTGGAGGGGCCGTTCCACCAGGTGAAGGGGACGCCTTCCTCACGAAAAAAGGAGACCACTTGGGAGATCCCCTTTTCAAGGTCCTCCGGAATGCCCAGACGAAGTTCTGGTCGGCTATCGAAACGCCTGTGGAGACGCAGAGACACCCGTCCCTGAACTCCCCGCGGGAAGTGGGGAGCATGCCGAGAAGTTTCACCGTACCGGAAAAATTCTCTTCCGCTTTTTTTACCCTTGGACCGCAAAGATTTTCTGCCGGATGCTCCATGCAATCTCCTCTTTTACGAAGTTGTGGCATAATTGTACAGGGAAAGAGATCTTTCGGCATGGCCCGATGCTCTTTTTCTGTCCGCAGAAATATTCAGCCCATGAATTGAAAAGGAGGTTTTTCCTTTGCTCTATCGAAAAATGCCTCAGACGGGAGACGAGATCTCCATCCTCGGCTACGGCTGCATGCGCCTTCCCCTCAACGCCGAGGGGGGCATCGACGAAGCCCGGGCCGCCGCCCTGATCCGAAGCTCCATCGACAAGGGGGTCAACTATATCGACACTGCATGGCCCTATCACGGAGGGGAGAGCGAACCCGTGGTGGGATGGTATTTGAACAACCGACATTGGACGGATTCGATCCTCAACGGATCATACAGAATAGAACGTTTGGGCCTAAAGAGAGATGAGCTGTGATGAAGGGCATCATACTTGCAGGTGGAAAAGGAACCCGTCTATATCCCCTCACAAAACACACGAACAAGCATCTTCTGCCTGTCGGACCGGAGCCCATGATTTACAACCCAGTTAAAAACCTGGTCACCTGTGGTGTTCGCGAAATACTCATTGTTACCAGCAGCCAGCATATGGGAGATATCGTCACCACGCTCGGCAGCGGTGAAGAGTTTGATGCGGACTTCACCTATAAAGTGCAGGACGAAGCGAAGGGAATAGCAGATGCACTCCGTTTGGGGAAAGGATTTGCAGGAGAGGATTCCGTTTTCGTCCTGTTGGGTGATAATATCTTCGAACAGCCTCTCATTCATTTTGTTCAAAATTACAGGACGGAACAAGGTGAAAGAGGTGCAAGGGTCATGCTCGTTAAGGTTGATAATCCATCCAGCTTCGGCATTGCCGCGCTCGACGAGAAGAAGGTGCTCGAAATTCAGGAGAAGCCCGAGAAACCCACGAGCAACTACGCCGTTGTCGGCGCTTACCTCTACGACAGCCAGGTCTGGGAGATCATCGAAGGCCTGAGCCCTTCCAAAAGGGGAGAGTACGAGATCACCGACATCAACAATATCTACATCGCCAAGGGTGAGCTGGAGTACGATTTTGTCCGGGGTATGTGGATGGATACCGGCACCTTTGAGTCGTACCACCGGGCGAACGAAATTTTGTTCAGCCGCATGAAGGGAGAGCATTCTTCATGAAGATACCTTTCAACAGACCCTATGTCGTCGGCAAAGAAATGGAGTATATCCGCCAAGTCGTAGAAGGCGGTCTCTTCGCCGGAAACGGTGAGTTTTCGAGGCGCTGCGCACGATGGCTGGAAGAGGCCACTGGCTGCCGTAAAGCCATCCTTGTCCCTTCCGGAACCGCTGCGCTCGAAATGATGATGATCCTCGCAGATATCGGCCCCGACGACGAGGTCATCATGCCCTCCTTCACCTTCAGCTCCACCGCCAACGCAGTCGTTCTGCGCGGAGCTGTCCCCGTCTTCATCGACATTCGCCCCGACACGCTCAACATGGACGAAACACTGATCGAAGCTGCCGTCACCTCCCGCACGAAGGCCATCCTTCCCGTCCATTACGCCGGAGTCGGGTGCGAGATGGATGCGATCATGGCCATCGCTGAAAAGCACGGTCTTCTCGTGCTGGAGGACGCCGCCCAATGCATCCTCTCGTATTACAAGGGAAGGCACCTGGGAAGCATCGGGCAGATGGGCGCTCTCAGCTTCCACGAGACCAAGAACATCCACTGCGGCGAAGGGGGAGCGCTGCTGATCAACGATCCTGCCATCGTCGAACGGGCCGAGATCGTCATGGAGAAGGGGACCGACCGCAGCAAGTTCTTCCGGGGCGAGATCGATAAGTACAGCTGGGTGGATCTGGGCTCGTCCTATCTTATCAATGAGATTACGGCGGCTTTTCTCTTTGCGCAGTTGGAGGAAGCCGAGAGCATCGTTGAAAAACGCCTCACTGCATGGAACGGATACTACTCGGCGCTTGAGGCACTCGAATCCGACAGATTCCTGCGCCGTCCGTTCCTTCCGGAGGGAACGCACCACAACGGCCATATCTTCGAGGTTCTTTTCAGGAGTGGTGAAGAGCGGAACTGGACGATGGACTTCCTGAACTCTCAAGGGGTTAATGCCGTCTTTCACTATTTACCTTTGGACAGTGCAACTGCAGGTGTGAACTTCGGAAGAGTTGGCGGCGACCTCAGAAGTCTGCCGATAACGAACGACTTGTCGCGGAGACTGCTTCGTTTGCCTTTATGGACGGACCTGCCGGTTGCAAGAGTCGCCATGGAACTCAGAAATGCCTTCATAGAGCATGGGCACAAATGAAGACGAAGAAGACCGTCGCTATCCTCCAGTCGAATTACATTCCTTGGAAAGGAAATTTCCATATGATGCACTTGGTGGACGAGTACGTGCTGTACGACGACGTACAGTTTACTCGCCGCGACTGGAGAAACCGCAACAGGATAAAAACTCCGAATGGCCTCCATTGGCTGACCATCCCTGTGAAAAGTGTGCCCGGCCATCAATCTCCCGAAGGCGGCCAGAAAATCTGCGAAACCGAGATCTCCGACCGCTTCTGGGTCGAGAAACATTGGCGGCAGATCGAGTCGAGCTACTCCATTGCTCCGTTTTGGAAAATGTACGAAACTCCGTTGAAAACAGCGTACGAAGCCGCCTCCAATGAAACTTCGCTGAGCAGTATCAATTTTCTCTTTCTCTCGGCGCTCATGGGACTCCTCGGTTTTTCGACCAGAATCACGTGGTCCATGGATTATCATGCTCAAGGACACAAAACCGAAAGGCTGCTCGACATTCTCCAAAAGGCGGAGGCCACCGATTACCTCAGCGGCCCCCTCGCCAAGGATTACATCGAAAAAGAGAAGTTCGACGAAGCAGAAATAGCCCTCCAATGGATGAACTACTCCTCGTATCCGGAATATCCGCAACTCTATCCGCCGTTCGAGCACGGAGTCTCGATTATGGACATGCTGTTCATGTTAGGACCTAACGCACCCAAATATATTTGGTAACAGTAGAAATTGAAATAGACTCATTGCTAATTATAAAAAGTTAATTTATTTGAGATCGGAAGGTGTTCGAGCGGTGAAAGAAAACCTTGATGTACATTGCAATGCATATATAGAGGATCCGTTCGAATGTGAGAATAGTTTGACCATAGAGAATCTCGCGCAAAAATGTGTATCGTACAGCCTCTCCAAATCAAACTATCTTGAGCTGGGATTAGGACATGGAGTCGCACTTAAGGTACTCGCAGAAAACTTTGAATCAGTTACGGCTTTAGATGGCTCTGTTAAAATGATAGAAAAGTTTACCAATGCCTATAAAAATGTCCAACTGCAACACACCTACTTCGAAGACTATCAGACAGAAAATAAATACGATAGCATTGGAATGGGTTTTATTCTTGAGCACGTGGAGAATCCCTTGCTGATCCTAATAAAATACAAATCTTTCTTACGCGGAGGTGGCAGTCTCTTCATCGGAGTTCCAAATGCCGCTTCCTTGCATAGATTATTGGCTTTGGAGGCCGGTTTGATTGATGACATACATGCTTTGTCGACACAAGATATTGCTTTCGGTCATCGGCGTAATTTAACTAACGAGGAGTGGCTCGCGCTCTTTTCCGAGGCCGGATACACAGTCCAGCGAAACGAAGGTCTATATCTGAAGCCCTTCACAACCAAACAAATTCAATCTTTAACGCTGGACGAAAGAGTTTATTCGGCATTAGGGAAGCTCGCCATGTCTTATCCTGGTATTTCAAACGCATGTTTTTTTGAGTTAAAAGCCTGATGATTCTGGACACGGCTATTCTCTTGAGCTATTCAAATAGAAATGAATGTGTTGTTTTGAAAAAAATAGTGATTTATGGATCCGGAGACTTCGGACAAATCTTGAGGAATCTCTGATTTAATCCCTCTTCGACCTTGAACAGGGAGAAATCTTGTATCATTATGCTGTGCAGCATCAATCTTCCAAAGACCGGGAGGAACCCGTCATGGATTGCCAGAGAAGCCTCGCCCAAGCCGAAGCCTTTGAGAAATACCGAAAACCCACCCGAAGAGAAAAATTTCTGGAATCCATGAATACAACAATACTCTAACTCTATCCGCCGTTCGAGCACGGAGTCTCGGTTATGGACACACTGTTCATGTTGGGGACGGATGCACCTTCATCCATTTAGGGTGGAAATTGATCTTCTTGAAATGCTCATCAATCTCATGATCATGAAGATACATTGAGGCAGGAGTGAATAATTTGCAGATTCAGGATTCTTCTCAATCCTCTCGAATAGAGCTTTCCATTGTCGCGACACTCTACCGTTCCGCTCTGTATATCAAAGAATTTTGCGACAGAGCAGCTGCAGTCTCGTCGTCGCTTGTCGGGGAGAATTATGAGATCATTCTCGTCAACGACGGTTCTCCTGATGACAGTCTTAAAATTGCTGCGGAACTTTCAAAGACAAATCCGCACATTCTTGTTATCGATCTTTCAAGAAATTTCGGTCACCACAAAGCGATGATGACAGGCCTCGCTTATTCCGTCGGAGAACGGGTTTTTCTTCTAGACATCGACCTTGAGGAGGAGCCGGAGTGGCTTTTGAGCTTTGTTAGGCAGATGGAGAACGAACAATGTGATGTTGTCTACGGACAGCAGGCAACACGTAAAGGGGGAGTATTCGAGCGCTGGAGCGGAGAGTTGTACTATTCTCTTTTCAATATGGTGACAAAACTCAATGTAGCAAAAAATCAGGTCACGGCACGCCTGATGACCAGAAGATACGTGGATTCGCTGTTACGTCACCAGGAGCGGGAAATCATGATCCTAGGTCTGTGGCATATCACAGGCTTTTACCAGCGGCCGCAGCTTGTTGTGAAACGCAATACAAGCGAGACGACTTATACTCTCCGGCATAAAATGGCAATCCTGGTTAACTCGATCACTTCTTTCAGCGCAGCTCCTCTGATCTATATTTTTTACATTGGTCTGGCAATTTTCCTGCTTGCAGGTACTTACACCTCATACCTTGTGCTGAACTGGCTGCTCTTTTCAAAACCTCTTGAAGGATGGACATCCCTTATGGCCTCAATCTGGCTCCTGGGAGGGGCTATTATTTTTTTTCTCGGCGTTATTGGAATCTATCTGTCGAAAATTTACATGGAGACTAAAGAACGCCCATATACAATTGTGAGGAAATTCTATGGAAGAGAAAATTAAAAAAATCCTGTGTGAAGTGGATCAATATTATTCTGAAAAAATATTGATTTACGGTACAACTCCACAGGGAGTAGACTGGAATGGTAAAGAAAGTCAATCTTTGCGATTTCATCAACTTTGTAAAATTATCGAAAATGCTTGTGATTTTTCAATCAACGATATAGGGTGCGGCTACGGGGCTTTATTGGATCATCTGAGTACTTGTTATTGCACATTCAGATATAATGGTTTCGATGTTTCTGAAGCGATGATACAAAGTGCGAAGCAGCGTTATTCTGAAAACCGGAGTGCTTGTTTTTATAAAGGCTCGGAACCATTTGAAGCTGCTGATTTTAGTATAGCAAGTGGGATATTCAATGTCCGCTTCGAAAGAAGCGATGAAGAGTGGTTGAGTTATTTATGTTCGACGTTGGATATTTTGAATTTGAAAAGCCTCCGCGGTTTTTCGTTTAATTGCCTCACCATTTATTCAGATTCTGCCAAAATGAAGCCATATTTATATTACGCTGATCCTTGCATGCTTTTTGATTTTTGTAAAAAACGTTATTCCAAACACGTTTACCTCCTTCATGATTACGGCCTTTATGAATTTACGATTGGAGTGAAAAAGGAATAATGAGCAGAAAACTTGTGATTTTTGGTTTGGCTGAAATCGCACAACTGGCACATTTTTATTTTTCGACAGATTCTTCTTATAAAGTTGCAGCCTTTACTGTTGATCAGCAATATATTAGAGAGAACAAGTTTTGTAATTTACCAGTGATACCTTTTGATGATATTGTCAAAAATTGTCCACCTGATCAGTATGATATGTTTGTTGCAGTGGGTTATACCCAAGTAAATGCTGTTCGCAAGCAAAAGTATCTGCAGACAAAGTCTCTAGGTTATTTTCTCCCGTCTTACGTAAGTTCTCATGCCACAGTGTTGAACGAGGAGAAAATGGGAGACAACTGTTTCATTTTTGAGAACAGTACAATACAACCTTTCGTCTCTATCGGCAACAACGTTACTGTATTGAGCTGCACCCTTATCGCACATCATTCAAGTATAGCGGACCATTGTTTCATAGGAGCCCATGTCGTTGTTTCGGGCGGCGTTGATATCGGCCAATCCTGTTTTATCGGCGTGAACGCCACGCTGCGGGACCATATCAAAGTGGGGGAAAAATGCGTTATAGGTGCCGGAGCAACCCTTTTGGCTGATGCGGAGCCTGGGGGAGTCTATCGTGGCTCTGCATCCGAACGTTCTCCGACTCCAAGTTCAATGTTGAAAAAAATATGAGGAACTCGTTATCCGATCCCTTGAATGGCATAAATTAGGCTAGGTCTACGCTGTAAAAACCCTACATCCGAACCTCCTTTCTCACGCCGCTAACCCCTTGGAGATTCACCTTAAAAATGATTTTTACCGAATATTTTTCAGCGGAAGGGATTCTGAAAATCGTTCCTGCAGGAGAAACGGCACTTCCACGCACTGAAAGCACCTCGCGGGAAAATGTGGATGCTTCAGGCAAAGTTAGAATCCGAGAGAATATCTATATGAATGGGGCTGAGATTTTCTCAGTCGCGCTGAGAGTTGTTCCGGATCTTGTGAAGCGAACACAACAAAAAAATGAAGTCAGTCTGAACGACATCGATTTCGTTCTCTTCCATCAGGCGAACCGG
The DNA here is from genome assembly GCA_963674625.2 of Aminobacteriaceae bacterium. Taxonomy (GTDB): domain Bacteria; phylum Synergistota; class Synergistia; order Synergistales; family Aminobacteriaceae; genus JALHFZ01. The sequence goes on from CAXXXO010000001.1 coordinate 10,445, forward strand.
TATATACTGGAAGCGCTCCGGGATAAAATGGAGGTATCGACTGAAAAATTCTTTATCGATATGGAGGAGACGGATAATACCGTCAGTGCTACTATACCTATTGCACTGCAGAATGCTATGGAAAAGGATCTCTTCCGCAAAGGCAGCAAGGTATTGCTTGTTGGTTTTTGAGTCGGAGATTTCTGGGGAGCGACAGTCCTTTCACTGTAGAAAATCAATTCTTGGATTCGGAGTGATCCTTTATGAACACGCAAGAAAAAATTGTTCTCCTGGCAAAAACTCTTGAAATCGACAGAGAGTACCTGACTCCAGATATAATGTTGAAAAGTTTGGAGAAATGAGATTCTCTCGTGATTATGGCTGTTATCGCAATGCTGGATAAAAAGTTCGATGTCCGTCTCAAGAGCGAAGAGATGGCTTTGCTGCAGACCCCCAATGATATATTAAAGCACATGGCGGAGAAATGAATCAAGATCTGAGCACTTGCATCCATATAGCTTCGCGCAAGATGGTTGATGCCTAATGCTCAATGCAGGAGAAGCTTCGCTTTATTGAAGAGACTTCGAGTGGTTCGTTTTCCGACCGCATACATCGACATCGAACATGGTGCGCGGAAATTTTTTCTGGACATCTCTGTCGAGGGGTGGATGAGCATCATGGTTTCGCTCTGGTTTCTGCTAGCTATTATAGGCACCTATCTTTGCAAGGTCTTCGACGAAACAAAGAAATGCCCGCTGTACGTGATATCCAATAGGATCAATATCTGATGCGTTTTCTGTCGCGGCATTTTTTGATGCTGCAGAGCGGATATTTCATCTTCTCTCTGGCGGGCATTTTCCTGAAGTCGGGTGCAGGTTACCCAGTTCTTTCGTCAGGCTTCCTTTTGCGCTATGCGGGAGGGCTGCTCTGTGTCTTCTGTTTCGCTATTCTATGGCAGCATGTGTTGTGCGAGTACGAACTAATGACGGCGTATGCGTGGCGCGGGGTTCTCTTTTTGTGGACCTTCCTCTGGGCCGTGCTTTTCTTTGGCGAGAGCGTGACGTTGAACAACTTTATAGGCGCGGCGGTTATCCTCTGCGGCGTCTTTCTGGTGAGCCGGAGTGAGTAGGTATCATTTCCTCTTTCTCTTCGCCGTCGCGATAGCGGGCTTCGGCCAGGTCGCACTGAAGAGGGCCGCACTGGAAAAGAACCGTTCATTGCTGCGGCAGTACGTGAATTCGGTTGTTGCGCTGGGGTACTTTTTTATGCTGTGTTCGATGGCCATGGTCTCGGTAGCCTATCGAGGCATGCCTTTGAAAGCTGGTCCAGCGCTCGACTCTCTGGGGTTTGTACTCGTGCCCGTGCTGAGTCGGATTTTTTTCGGTGAAAAACTCACGCGGGCGAAGGGCTTCGGCTTTCTTCTCATCATGTCCGGCGTGCTGATTTTCGTTTCGTGAGCACAGATAAAGCATTTCTGCGAGGTGGTACCATTGGAAATCGACTCTGTTCCCGGAGAGCTTCAAGAGGATGAGTACGGTGGTATAGCGCACTCTAGAAAAATAACTGATATTTCGTATCCTTCCACCGGAAACGATCGTTGTTTCCAACTGGAGGATAAATCGTTCTGGTTCAGACACCGCAACAACTGTATTATGGAAGCTGTCCGCAGATATCCTCCTGAAGGGGAGATCCTGGATATTGGCGGAGGCAACGGGTATGTGACCAGAAGGCTTCTTGACGAAGGATTCCGGGCAATTCTCCTCGAACCAGGAATCACCGGGGCATATAACGGGAAGATTAAACGGAATCTCTCTCATGTTGTTATATGCGCCAGCCTTCAGGATCTCAGCCTGCGGGATGCTGTCGTAGCGGCGGTAGGCTGTTTTGACGTTCTCGAGCATATTGAGGATGATGAGGCTTTTGTCGCCGACATCGCTCGGATTCTGCAACCAGGAGGAATGCTCTATGTGACCCTGCCCGCAAAGCAATGTCTTTGGTCCGCGAGCGACATTTACGCGGGACACTTCCGGCGGCATGACGAAAAATCCGTTTCGGCGCTTCTGGGAGGACAATTTGAGGTCGCCTACTTCACTTTTTTCTTTGGTTGCCTGACGCTGCCCCTCTTTCTTATGAAAACAATTCCGTACCGTTTGGGGATTTCAAGAGAAAGGCCGAATGTATGGACTCATGAAACTGAACACGGTACGGACGGTGGCATTGCCGTCTCTCTACTTGAGCGGATTTTGAATAAGGAAACGCGGAAAATTCGAGAGGGAAAGAGCAAGCCATGGGGGACGAGCTGTTTAGCGGTTGCGAGAAGGAAGCTTTGATAATGCCGAAATCTGAGGAGCTAACAAAATTACACACAACAGATTTCCATCATGAAGATTTCGGCAAATTGTGCTCAAAAAAACAATAAATGGTATGCCAGCTTGACAGTATAGTGGTCCCGGGAAAATGGACCATATAATAACGCAAAGGTCCATTAACTGAAATCTATGGTGGAAGTTCTTCATGCCGACACCGGAAGGGGGAAAATATAAGTGCCAGATACACTGAATATTGAGGCAAGCCTAATTTCCCATCTAAAAAATGTTGTGTATAAAGAATGGGTTTTTTTGCTTTGGGGCAGTATTTTTTCTTTTTTTTTAGCAAGCATATTGGTGACTGGTTTCCCGGAAGGCCTTTCGCTCAATTTCAATTATCCCTTTACTTACGCGGGAGATGGCTTGTTATTTTTGGGGAATATACAAGGGGTTGTTGAAGGGGGGTTATTGAGTACTCCTCGAAGTGGCTATCCATTTCACGTCCCTTTTCTTGATTTTCCAGGATCAGATATGGGAATACGGTTCATTTATAAACTGTTGAGTTTATTCTCTAAAGACTCATTCGTTGTTTTGAACATGTTTTTCCTTTTAAGCTTTGTTTTGATTTTCTTATTTTCTTATTTTTTTGCCAGAGTGATAGGTCTGAATGTTTTTTTTGCTTTTTCCTTATCTCTGCTTTTTAACTTCGTTCCATTTCATTTCCTGAGATTAGACCACCTTCCTTATACATGGTATTTTATTGTACCCGTTTACTTTTATGTTGGTCTGAGAGTTTTTCTTTTTTCAAGAAAAAAATATTTAAATGTACCTCTCCTTGATTTATTTATTTTACATTTAGTGTGTTTTTTTTCCTCGTCATTCATTGTTTATAATGCCGTTTTCGGTACGATTATTGTCGCTTCATCCGGAATATTGGGTTCTTTGAGAAATAAAAAATTCATTAACGTGCTTTTATCTTTTACGCTGATTACCTCTATTTCTCTAGGGGTTCTTGCAAATATCGCTCCTCATATTATGTACCGATATGAATTTGGGCCTAATCCGGAGGTAGCGGTGCGAACACCTGCGCAAAGCGAAACTTATTCTTTAAAGATGGTTCAACTTCTTCTTCCACGAGTTGGACATCGTTTATCTGAATTGGCAGAGGTGGCTGATAAATATCTTACTGGTTTCCCTTTGATTAATGAAAACGTTATGTCCTCCTTAGGGATTATAGGAGGGGTAGGTTTCCTGCTGCTTTATGTGCTCATCTTTTTCAGCTTGGCAGGGAACGCATTGGATTATAGATTACAATTCGTTGCGGGGAATCTGCTGGTTCTTTTTTTGTTTGGAACAATTGGTGGATTGGGAACTGTTTTTGCACTGCTGATTTCTCCACTTATCAGGGCGTGGAATCGAATCAGCATTTTTATTTCCTACGGTGCTCTTCTGATTTTTTTCCTTACGCTGCAATTGATGTTCAGCAAGGCTAATTGGCTACATTCACATCAAAAGAATAAGTTCTTCGGAATACTGTCTATTTTTTTTCTTTTCATTGGCTTATATGATCAGACAGTGCCTGCCAATAAGGCTTTAAACGATGCCAATCGTTTGGTTTTTGACAATGATCGTAATTTTATTAGACGTATTGAAGACTCCTTGCCCAGGGGGAGCGCGATTTATCAATTACCGTATATGCCTTTTCCTGAACCGCCTTTTTTGCTGCATCACCTAGGACACTATGATTTATTGAAGGGATTTCTGCATTCAAAAGAGCTGCGTTGGAGTTTTGGAGGGACTAAAGCCCGCGAAGGGGATTTGTTTTTCCGCGCGCTTTCACAAGAGTCTTTGGAAAAACAGGTAGAGGTAATAAAAAGTCTTGGTTTTGCCGGGATTTATGTCGATAGGAGCGGATATTCGGATAATGGTTTGGAGATTGTTGCTCAGTTGTCTGGCGTATTAGGAAAATCGCCGGCACTTGTTCAAGATGGAGGGAATTTGGTTATTTTCAGTCTTCCGGAGCCTCCTGCTATTGCCCCCGATTATAATAAGATGACTCCTAGGGAAATAATGTCTATTGCTGGTTTTTTCGCAGATGAATACGGTGTCCGGTACGAAGCTTCTCTTTCAGAGGGAATAGACTTTTCGAGAAAAGGATTGCCTTTTTTTGTACGCAGTGTTTCCGGGTTGTCTGGTTTTGAACCATGGGGGCGTTGGAGCGATGCGGACGTTGGATCTTCTGTTCGTGTCGATTTTTTTGATCCGCTGCCTGAGCATTTTACTCTGGAGTTGGAGGCAACCGTCTTGGGGCCGAATGTAGGGAAAGAGCTGCTGTTGAAAATTGGTGCTCAGGAGCTCGCGATACCTGTACTGGAAGCCCGCTTCACTGCTACTCTTGAAGTACATTTAGCAGATAGGGATTCTCGTACGATAGAATTCATTCCTCCTGCACCTGTTTCGCCAAAGCAGTTGGACATGAATAATAATGATACTCGGAAACTGGGCGTAGGTTTTATAAGAATGCGACTTCTTGTTCAAGATTCTTAATGAATAGCTTGCGATATCATGGTGCATTAAAAAAGTCTACGCCCGTTCACCCGGCAGGCAGGAGTAGCGCGGATGCCAGTCGACGAGCGCTGCAAGTGCCCTGTGGCTCATGTTTCTCCTGGGGCACGTCCTAATTCGGCTGAAGGCTCAGTACGAAAAAACATCCCCTATTTTGAATACGTTTCTGTCATAACAAGAGGCTTCCCGGAAGCCTCCCCTTGGTCTGGTGTGCCCGGCAGGGGAGGCTTTTAACCCCGCGTGAGGCGGGGTTAAAAGGAAGCCGCAGGCAAAGAGCTGTCCTGATGAACAGAAACGCGTATAGGAAGCATACATACCGGGTGAAGAAGCCAATTGCTCTAAATCTCAATAGTTGAAGGTCCAAATTATTGCCCGGTAATCGTCCGGAGAAAGAAAAAGGTGAGACTTCGAATGAGCATCTTTTTCGCATTATTTCGTAGAAAACCTTTTTCAGGAAGGAAAGCGGGCAAAGTCATCTTCTATCCTGACGATGTCCTCTTCTCCGAGATATTCACCGATCTGGACTTCGATAAGCTCGAGGGGCTCAATCTCCCGATTTTCGAGGCGGTGAGAAACTGTCAAGGGGATAAATGTGCTTTCCCCTTTGGATAGAATCAGCCGGCTTCCGTTCAGGGCCACGGAAGCCTTTCCCTGAACGACGACCCAGTGTTCGCTTCTATGGAGGTGATACTGGAGACTCAGGCGCTTGCCGGGATCCACGATGATATGTTTTATCTTGAAGCGTTCTCCCGCGAAGATGATTCGGTAGCGTCCCCACGGGCGCACGACTTCAGGGGCCTCCGAGGTCTCTTTCCGCCCGAGGAGTTTCAGTGTGGCCACAATCTCCCGGACCTTCTGTGAGCTTCCCCGGGGGGCAATAAAGAGGGCGTCGGCCGAGTCGACCACCAGGAGATTTTCAAGATCTACCCCAACAAGGAGGCGTTCTTCGGAAAAAAGAAGAGTGTTCCTGGAATCGAAGGCCATGGCATCTCTAGAGAGAACGTTTCCCTGCGCGTCTTTTTCCCTGATTTCATAGAGAGCGTCCCAGGAGCCTACATCCGACCATCCAGCCTCAAGGGCGACAATGGCGGCTATCTTGGATTTTTCCAGAACGGCGTAATCGATGGAGACGGACGGGAGGTCGTCAAAAAACTCCAGAAAGACGTCATATCCCCGGGACGCCGGTTCGCCGATTTCGGGCGCCAGCTGGAGCAATTCGTCCAGCATGTCCTGAATTCGAAAAAGAAACATGCCCCCGTTCCAGAAGTAGCCTCCTTCGGTGAGATAAAGGGCAGCTCTTTTCCTGTCCGGCTTTTCCACGAAACAGTCCACGAGGGCGAAGGCGCCTTTTTCCTCTCCCCTGCGGATGTAGCCAAACCCGGTCTCGGGAGTAGTCGGAGGGATTCCGAAAACCGCAATGTATCCCTGCCGTGCCGCAATACAGGCTTTTTCCACCGAATCTCCAAATTTTTTTTCGTCCGTGATCACGTGATCACTGGGACAGACAAAGGCGAGGTCACTCCCCCGCGCCCCTCCGTATTTCAAGAGGTGAAGGAGGGCAAGAGCGATGGCGGGAGCGGTATTTCTGGCCACGGGTTCTTCTATGACGCTCTTTCGTCCGATGGGGAGCACCTGTGAAGCCTGGTGGAAAGTCAGCGCACCCGATTTTCGGCCTGTGACGATGCTGATGCGGGAAGCGTCCGAGATTGAGGAAAGCCGCCTGAGGGTCTGTTGAAGCAGAGATCCATCACCCTGGAGGTTCAGATACTGTTTAGGCAGTTCTTCCCTGGAGAGGGGCCACAGACGGCTTCCGCTTCCCCCTGCGAGAACGATGGAAAATAGAGTAGAAACCATGAATGAACCTCCCGTAGAGAACTATGGAAACCGATTATGAATGGGTGATCGACGGTGCGTTAATCCTTGACCGGTTCCTGAAAAGAAGATAGCATATCTTCAGGATTTCAGATAGGAACGACAGGCAGGAAAAATTTCAACTGTATCTGTGTTGTTCGCTGAAAATCGGGAAAAGATTGTTTTTTTATAAAAAACCCTTCGGCAAAAAATCCCATAACAAACTAGGTCTCAGGAAGGAGCGTCATGAATCCAGGTCTTCTTTTCGAACTCGCAAGGCGGGATTTCACCGAACGGTATGCCGGCTCAATCCTCGGCATTCTCTGGATGTTTCTCTGGCCTCTCGTGATGATCGCAATTTACACACTTGTTTTTTCGAGGGTTATGGGTGCGAAGCTCCCAGGCATATCCTCGGTCTACAGCTACAGTATCTACCTTATCGCCGGCATTCTTCCCTGGACGGCTTTCGCCAATACCGTGTCCCGCTCTTCAACGGTCTTTGTTGACAAGAGGCATCTCCTGACGAAGCTGCAGATTTTTCTGCCGCGACTGCCCTTGTACGTTGTCCTCTCTGAGACGATCACTTTCGCGATTTCCCTCGCTTTTTACCTTCTCTTTCTTCTGTTTACCGGAGCGGGGATCTCGTGGCGAGCCCTTTTGTTTCTCCCTTTTGTTTTTGCCGTACAGCAGATATTCGCCTATGCTCTCGGCTTCTTTTTTGCCGTTCTCAATGTCTTCATCCGGGACCTCCGGGAGTTCGTGGGAATTCTGATCCAGGTCTGGTTCTGGATGACCCCCATTGTCTACATGAAATCTCTGGTGCCTGGATTCGCCCAGTCTCTTCTCCTGTGGAATCCTGCCGCTCTCTTTATTGAAGCCTACCAGGACATCTTTTTTTTCCAGCGGCTCCCCAACTTTCGTTCCCTTTTGGTGTTGACTCTCCTGGGACATCTGCTCCTCGCCCTGGCCTACTTCGTCTTCAAACGACTAGAAAAAGACGTGAGGGACTTCTTGTGATTTTTTCCGCCGTCTTTCTGGGGTTGTCCCTTTTTCTCGTCTGGAAAGGAATTCGGGGAACTTTCAGGAACTCGAAAAGGGTTATGGTTCTTATCTTCGCCTCGTGGCTCTTTTTTTCGTCCTTTTTCCTGCTCATGGAACAGCTTACCTCAAAGGCTGTTTCCCCGTCCTCCGGTGCTTTGCACAGTATAGGCCTTCCTGCGTGCTTTGCCGAGAAGGGGAAGGCGGCCTGAAATGATCAGGGTGGAAGGGCTGACGAAGGTCTTCAAAATCTATCCCGCTCCCTCGGCGAGACTGAAGGAAATAGTCCTGCGCCGGTCTTTTCATACGTTCCATACGGCCCTCGATTCAGTATCCTTTTCGGTGGAGAATGGCCAGACCCTCGGGATTATCGGACCAAACGGCGCAGGAAAATCAACCCTTCTCAAACTGCTTTCAGGCATTCTCCTTCCCGACCAGGGGTTGATTTCCATATCCGGAAAAGTCACAGGGCTGCTCGAGCTGGGTACGGGATTCAACCCGGAAATGACAGGGCGCCAGAATATCTTCATGAACGGTCTTCTGCTGGGAATGGACAAGGAGGAGATCCGGTCCAAGGAAAAGATAATTATCGCCTTCACGGAGCTCGAAAATTTCATCGATAATCCCCTCAAGACCTTCTCTTCCGGAATGGTCATGCGTCTCGCCTTCGCCATTGCCTATCATGCTGAGCCGTCATGCTTCCTGGTGGATGAAGCTCTTTCCGTGGGGGATGCCCATTTTCAGCAGAAATGCATGAAAGCCATACGAAAGTTCAAGGAGGGGGGCGGTTCCATTGTCTTCGTCTCCCACGACCTGAACTCGGTGAAGCTGCTCTGCGAGAAGTCAATTCTCCTGTGGGAGGGGCGGGTTGTCGAAGATGGCGATCCGGAAAAGACCGCCAATACTTATAATTTCCTCCTGGCACGAGGGGAGGAAGTCCTCATGTCGGGAAATTCGCTTAACTCTGCCGCAAGTGGGACAGACTATGGAACTATGGAGATCAGAATTGAGTCCGTGAAGATTGCAGGCGAGCTTTCCGGCTCATCCGTTGTGGCTTCAGGTGAAAAAACGGTGATCGACGTCTTTTTCACTTCAACTGTGGAGAGGGACGACGTGACGGTGGGTATCCTCATCCGGGACCGGTTCGGCCAGGACATCTTCGGAACGAATACCTTCCATTCAAAAATCCCCGTCATCTGCGGAAAGAAAGGTAGATTCCGCTGCCGCTTCCGGATGAACATGAACCTAGGACCGGGCAAATATACCATCTCTGCGGCTCTTCATACTGAGGATGTCCATTGCTTCGAATGTTTCAACTGGAAGGATCGGGTGGCAGATTTCGAAGTGGCAGGGATTCCAGGGAGTTTATTTACCGGACTCGTTCGACTGGAACCGGAGGTCTCATTCGCGGCGAATCCTGAGGAAGAGCCCCGTATAGTATCGTAGAAACGCACTGGAGGGCTGAGCCTTTGGAAAATAAAAATTTTTACCGTACCTCTGAGGAACGATACCGGGGTTCCCGGGAGTTGATTTCGTCCAGACTGGAGGTCTATCTGCCATTCCTTGTCTCTTTTCAGGGTTCTGGCAGCACGTGCCCGCTTCTTGATCTCGGATGCGGACGGGGGGAGTGGTTTGTACTGATGACGGAAAAAGGTTTCTCCCCTGCTGGGTTCGATCTGGACGAGGGGATGCAGAAAGCCTGTGCGGAGCGGAGGCTCCCGGCGGAACGAAAGGATCCCCTTTCCGCCCTGAAGGCCGATGCGAGAGTGGAAGAAGCGGAAATAAGAGCTGCTCAGGCTGAAGCGAGAGCGGAAGAAGCGGAAAGAAAGGCCAGCGAGGCTACAATCAGAGCCGAGTCTAATGGGGAAATGCTCACCGCACTTCTTGCGAGCAGATCCTGGCGGATGACCGCCCCCTATAGAGCCCTGGGTGAGGGAGTTAAAAAAATCCGGAAGGGGAGCGCCAGGGGTATTAATTTTTTTCTTGAGAAACTGACGGTCATCGTTCTGGCCCGTCCGTACTTGAAAACCCTCGCCCGAGCCATTCTCGGAAAATTTCCGAAGGCCGCCGCGCGGCTGAGAGGCTTTCATGAAAACTCCCGACAGAGGGATTATAAAGAGGATCATGTGAACCCCTCTGCAGGCGCCAAAAGAATATATGCCGAATTGAAGGCTGAAATAGAACGGCAAAAACAGGAGAAGAGATAATGCGAATCGTCCTCGATTTGCAGGGTGCCCAGTCTGAAAGCCGATTCAGGGGCATCGGAAGGTATAGCCTGTCTTTCGCCAAGGGAATAGTCTGTAATCGAGGCGCCCATGAAATCTTTCTCGCCCTGAATGGCCGTTTTCCCGACACGGTAGAGACGATCAGGGCTGCCTTTGACGGGTTTCTGCCCCAGGAGAATATCAGGGTCTGGAATGCTCCGGCCGCCCTGGAAATTCCGGAAAAAGACAGGGATTCCGAGGTGGCCGAGCTCCTGCGAGAGACCTTTCTGATCAGCCTGGCACCGGACGTGATCCACCTCAGCAGCCTCTTCGAGGGATTTTACGACAGCGCGGCGACGGGCATCGGCTGTTTCGACCGATCTGTGCCGGTGACTGTGACCCTCTACGATCTCATCCCCCTGGCGAATCCGGATCGCTATCACTCCGATCCCCGTTTTGTCAGGAAGTACATGGAAAAAACGGAACATCTGAAAAGAGCGGCCCTGTGCCTGGCAATCTCCGAGTTTTCCCGCAGGGAAGGACTGGATCTGCTCAAGATCCCCGAAGATCGGATCGTGACCGTTTCCTCTGCCGCCGAACCGTGGTTCCAGCCCCTTTCCGTGGATGAGTCAGAGGCCTCGGCCCTTCGGAGAAAATTCGGCCTTGCCGGGAAATTCGTCTTCTCTGCGGGGGGTGCGGAAGAACGCAAAAATCTCCCGAGGCTGATACAAGCTTTCGCCGCCCTCCCTGAGCAAATGCGCCGAAACCATCAGCTGCTTCTGGCGGGAAAAATGCCTCCGGAATATGTCGCAGAATTCAGACGGGTGGGGAATTCTGCCGGTCTCGGGGATGAGGATCTGCTTTTCCCGGGGTATGTCCCCGACGAGGACCTTGTCAGGCTTTACAATCTTTGCGCTCTCTACGTTTTTCCCTCGTGGCACGAGGGATTCGGCCTGCCGGCCCTGGAAGCCATGGCCTGCGGAGCCCCGGTCATCGGGGCAGGAACATCTAGCCTCCCTGAAGTCATCGGCCTCGAAGAAGCTCTCTTCGATCCCTTCGATGTCTTCTCCATAAGGGATAAAATCGCCCGGACCCTGGATGATCAAGCCTTTCGGACAGCCTTGCGGGATCACGGACTGCGGCAGGCGCAAGGTTTTTCATGGGATGAGACGGCCCGGCGCGCCATCGTGGCCTGGGAATCCCTTGAAAATAAACGGGAAGTTGCGGATCTTTATCTCGAAAACTCCCTTCGGCATCGGAAGCTGATTCATTCCCTGGCGGGCCGCCTGGCCGATGTGCCGTCGAGTCGGCTGGCCGAAGCCGCCGCAGCTGTTGCCCAAAACCGGAATTCGGCCCTCGACCGTCAGATCCTCGTGGATGTATCAGAGCTCTGCCGGCACGATGCCGCCACGGACGTTCAGCGGGTCGTCAAAAATTATCTCGAGAACCTGATCGCCTTCCCTCCCGCCGACTTCAGAATCGAACCGGTCTATGCCCTGGAAGAGAAAGGATACCGTTACGCAAGGGCCTTTACCGTGAGTTTCCTGGAGCAAAAGTATGAGGAGGAAACACCGGCTGACGATCCTGTGCGGTGGCAGCGGGGGGATATTTTCTTCGGCCTCGACATGCAGCATCATCTCCAGCTCGCCAACAGAGACTTCTTCAGTCAGCTCCGCTCAGAAGGCGTGACCGTCAAATTCCTTGTCCATGACCTGCTTCCTATCCAGATGCCCCATCTATTTCGAGATTCACATCTCAGTAAGCTTCATGAAGAGTGGCTGAAAATGATCGCCGCCTGCGACGGAGCGATATGCGTGTCTCAGGCGACTGCGGACGCCTATAAAAGCTGGCTCAGGGAAAATGGCGTGGTGCGGTCTGCGAACTTTTCCATAGCCTGGGTGCATAACGGCTGCGACGTCAACCGGGAAGAGAGTACGGAGAAGCTGAAAGGCCTGCTGGTGGAGGGAAATTATCCCCGGAGGCAGCTTCTGGTCGACCTGTCCGAATTCGTCTGCCGCGATGCCGGAAGCGGAATCCAGCGGGTTGTCCGCAATATTGTCCGGGAGTGGAGGCTCCATCCGCCGGAGGGCTGGCGGGTGGAGCCGGTCTACGCTTCGGTGGACAGGGAATACCGTTACGCCCGAAGATTTTCCGCTAATTTCTCCGGCCAGGAGGCGTGCGGAGAGCAGGATGATCCGATCGATTATTCTCCGGGGGATATTTTCCTGGCCCTCGATCTACAGAATCATATAGTTGTCGCCAAGAGAGCTGTCTTCCAGGAGATGCGAAGAACTGGCGTCAAAGTCTTTTTTGTGGTCTATGACCTTCTTCCTCTGAATATCCCCTGTTGCTTTCCCCCATCTGTTCCGGAGGTCTTTCGGAAGTGGCTTTCGGTGGTGGCCGAAAGTGACGGGGCTTTCTGCATTTCTGCGACGGTCGCCGGGGAACTCTCGGAGTGGCTGAAAAGGCACTGTCCCGGGCATTCCCGGCCCTTTCGCATCGACTGGTTCCACTTGGGATCCGACGAATATGTTCCCGCAGAAACTCGCCTTCTCTCTCCAGTAGAGGAGGAAACCATCGCGTTGCTCCGGAATCGCCCAAGTTTTCTGATGGTTGGGACCGTTGAGCCCAGGAAGGGGCATTCCCAGGGACTGGAAGCCTTCAATCAACTGTGGGATTCCGGGGAAGAGATCAGCCTGGTCATTGCCGGCAGGCAGGGATGGATGGTCGAATCCCTGGCGGAAGCATTTCGCAGCCATCCGGAAAGAGGAAAGCGGCTCGTCTGGCTCGAGGGAATCGGGGATAAATTTCTTGAAAAAGTGTATGAAGCTTCAACCTGTCTTCTCGCCCTGTCGGAAGGAGAAGGGTTTGGCCTTCCTCTGGTCGAAGCGGCGAGGCACAAGCTTCCCATAATCGCACGAGATATTCCGGTCTTTCGGGAAATTGCCGGAGAGCATGCCATGTATTTTTCGGCTCGGGACGGAAGATCCCTCGCGGAGTGCATCAGAAAATGGATGGAATTGCAGAAAGCGGAGAGGCATCCCCGATCGGAGGACATGCCTCTCCTGACCTGGCAGGAGAGCGCCAGGCACCTGCTCGACAAGCTGCTTCCCCAGGGATCCTCAGAGAAAGTGGGGTTTAAGTGAATGGAAGGGGCGATTGAATTGAAGCGGGCTTTGGTTACCGGAATCACCGGGCAGGATGGAGCCTATCTTGCGGCTCTGCTGCTCGAAAAGGGGTATGAGGTGCATGCGATCCGGCGGAGAAGTTCCCTCTTCAATACGGCGCGGATAGACCCTCTTTTCGGATCTTCTCCGGAAAAGAGGAAAAGGCTTGTTCTCCATCACGGCGATCTGACCGATGGGACGAGCCTGGTTTCACTGATGGGGCAGGTGCGTCCGGACGAAGTGTATAATCTTGCGGCCCAGAGCCATGTACAGGTCTCCTTCGACACTCCCGAATACACCGCCGATGTGGACGCCCTCGGCCCCCTCCGGCTCCTCGAGGCGGTGCGGATCCTGGGCCTGGAGAAAAAGACGCGGTTTTACCAGGCCTCCACAAGCGAACTCTTCGGCAAAGTCCGGGAGGTTCCCCAGAAGGAAAGCACTCCCTTCTACCCCCGCAGTCCCTACGGAGTGGCGAAACTCTACGGCTACTGGATTACGGTGAACTATCGCGAATCCTACGGAATGTTCGCCTCAAACGGAATCCTTTTCAATCACGAATCGCCCCTTCGGGGAGAGACTTTCGTCACGAGGAAGATCACCCGGGCGGCCGCGAGGATACGGCTGGGTCAGCAGAAGAAGATCTCTCTCGGCAACCTTGACGCCAGGCGGGACTGGGGGCATGCGAAGGATTACGTCGAGGCCATGTGGCGCATGCTGCAGCACGACATACCCGATGATTTCATCGTGGCCAGCGGCGAGGCCCATACAGTGCGGGAGTTTGCGGAACTGGCCTTCGCAGAGGCAGAAATCGCCATCGAATGGAAGGGGGATGGGATGGAGGAGAAGGGGTACGATCAGTCTACCGGTACGGTAGTGGTGGATGTGGATCCTGAATTCTTCCGCCCAGCGGAAGTCGAATTTCTGCTTGGCGATCCCTCGAAGGCAAAACGGGAGCTTGGCTGGAGCCCGAAGATATCCTTCCCCGAACTGGTGCGAGAAATGGTGCGGAAAGATCTTGAAGAATTCAACAGAATCAGGTTCTGCTCGGAGAAGGGGTTTTGCGGATACCCTTCCCTTGATGAGATGGACGGCAAGGAATAGCCCCGTTATCTGTCCCCTGTCCCCCGTCTCCCGACGGATACGTCGAAAAGGCAGAAGACGAGCGTTCTGGGGTCGCCGTTGGAGGGAACCACCCCGTCCCTGTCGGTGAAAAAAGCGACGGGCTGTTCCTTCCGGCCCGGAGGAAAGGGGATCTCCGCCGGCTGAATCCTTCCCGGCTCGAGAGTGAAGGAGAAGATTTCACCTCTGCTGTTCTCGATCTTGAGGGTCCTTGGAATCAGAGTCCCCAGCTTCATTTTCAGCACGCCTTCGCCGGAGGCCCCGGAAGTTCCCGGAATGAACAGTTTCGCGGTTTTTTCCCCTGCCCAGCAGCGAAGCCCCACTCGTTCTTCCCACCCGAAGAATCCCGGGCCGAGCCGGGGAAAACCCTTCCATCCAGGGGCCTGTTCGAGGATCATCCCGGTGCATTGCGGAGAGAGAGGAATTACTTCTTTGAGGAAGAGCCCGCCGAGAAAAGAGGCGGTCTGCTTGAGGCACTCCTCCGGTGCGGCACCCAGGCAGAATACCTTGAGTTTTTCCTGTTCGGCGATCTGCCCTGCGGCGCAGGAAGCGGCGGCTTCCTGGTTTGCGTTTCCCCGGTAGGCGAAGCCGAAGGATTTTTTCCCGTCCATGAGATCTTTCATCACGGCGGGCCAGACCTTCCAGTAGTCCCCTGCGTAAAAGGTCGCCTCCGGTCTTTCCGCCGGACAGGACGTCGAGAAGGCCTCGTACTCTTCAAGGGAAGAAAAAGGAGCGGCCAGGCGAAAGAGCAGAAAACAGAGCAGAAGGGAAAAGAGCAGGAAACGGGAAAGAGGTTTGAGAAGCGCCGCTTTTGCGGCGAGAAGCATGACCGAAACGAAAATGCAGCAAAAGAATGCCGGCGCGAAATACCGGTAATGGAGTTGGTTAGCTATTACCCACCGATTGTTTGAAAAAAGAAGGACCCAGCCTGCGGCAAACAACGGAAGAAGAAACAGAAAGGGGACAGCCCACTTGAGGCTGCCTTTTCTGTAAAAAAGGAAAAGAAAAAGAAGAAGGGCGAAGAGACCCCCCAGGGAGGGGCGGGAGACTGCAGAGGCCATGGTCCGGAGAGTTCCCCTGAGATTCGGGAGCAGGCTCGTCAGATCAACTCCGTAGTAGCTAGACGGTGCGGAGGGGTAGTACTTCGATATTCCATACCACCCAGCAAAGCTTGCCAGAGCGGCCAGGGCTCCGAAGAGAGCACCCCGCTTTCCGTATCCGGTGAGAAGAGGGAAAAGGGCCGCTGCCGCCAGGGCGGGCAGAAGAATGCTGTTGTTCAGCCCAGTGGCGATAAAGAGGAGAAAAAGGGCGGAAAGCAGACGGGAAACCGGAAGTTTACCCCGGGTAAAAAGAAGGCGGAACGCCCCGATGAGCAGAAGGTAGGAGAGGGTATATTCTATATGCCAGAGAGCGAAGTCGAAAAGAGCATGGGGTCTGAAAATCACTACGGTGCAGGCAGCCGTCAGAAGAAAGAGCTCCCTTCGGTCAAGGGCGGAGTTCCGGGGCATCTGTCTGGAGATCAGGCCGGCAAGAACATAGAGAAGGGTGTAGAACGTGCAGGAGAAAAATACCAGATGAGCCGCGAGGTTTACCCCGGGATTCGAGATCGGAGAGAGAATAAAGGGGACGACGTTCAGCAGGCGGTTCTGTCCCCAGACGAAAAGAGTGACATTCTGAAGGGACATGACGGAATTGAGGATGACATCGGCGTTGAGAAAGCGCGGCGCGAAGGCATTTACAGTCAGCAGCGAGAGAACGAGAATCAGAAGGCCGTCCGCCCAGAGCCCCGCCTTTGATTCCTTTCCGAAAAATGAAGATGGGTTCGCATCTCCTTTGCCCACGGCCCTTTTCTCCTTTCCGATCATGGGCCGTCAGCGAGAAAATATTTGACTATGCAGTACAGGGCTCTCACGCCGTCCCGAAGACCGATCTTCTTTCCATCTGCATATCCTCGGGGAGCGTAGGAAACGGGCACTTCACAGACCCTGCATTTTTTCCTGGCAATTTTCGCCGTGACTTCGGGGTCGAAGCCGAAGCGGTTTTCCCGCAGCACAACCGACTGGATAATCTCCCTTCTGAAGACCTTGTAGCACGTTTCCATGTCCGTGAGTTCGAGTCCGGTCAGCAGATTCGAGAAGGCGGTCAGAAAACCATTTATTCCCCGGTGCCACCATGGACCCGGGTAGTTTTTTCGTCCGGAGAAGCGGGATCCGTAGACCACGTCAGCCCGGCCCTCGAGAAGGGGTTCGAGAAGACGGGGATATTCCCCCGGATCGTACTCAAGGTCTGCATCCTGAATGAGTACGAAGTCCCCCGTCGCCCGGGCTATACCCGTCCTGAGAGCCGCCCCCTTTCCTGAATTCCGCTCGTGCAGCAGAAGGTGGTCGATCCGGTCCCTGTTTTTCCTGAGAATTTCTCCTGTGCAGTCCGTGGAGCTGTCATCCACAACGATGATCTCGAGGGGCTGGTAGGGTCCTTCCCGCACCGACCGGATCAGGGTTTCGATGGTGCGCTCCTCGTTGAAGCAGGGAATGACGACCGAGAGCTTCATCTCCGGACACCGGAGGCGGATCTGAAGAAGCGAATGGTCTCTTTGAGTCCTTCGTCCAGGGATACTTTCTGCGTGAAGTTCAGCAGCCTGCGGGCCTTGGAGATATCGGGCTTTCTGCGGACAGGATCGTCCGGCGGAAGGGGCCTGTATGCGATGGCCGAGGGTGAGCCCGTCAGCAGGAGGATTTTCTCTGCCAGGGCGAACATCGTTATTTCTTCTGGATTGCCCAGGTTGAGAGGTCCCGGCTCTTCTTCCGCAAGGTCCATGAAGGAGAGGAGCCCTTCGACCAGGTCAGAGACGAAGAGAAAACTCCTGGTCTGAAGGCCGTTTCCGAAGAGGGTTATATCCTCTCCCCTGAGAGCCTGGATTATGAAGGAGCTGACCACCCGGCCGTCATCGGCGGCCATTCCAGGACCATAGGTATTGAAGATCCTCGCGACTTTAATGGACAGGCCGTACTGCCTGCGATAATCGAAGAACAGGCACTCGGCGCATCGTTTTCCCTCGTCGTAGCATGACCGCAGGCCTATGGGGTTCACCCTCCCGGCGTACTCCTCGGGCTGGGGATGCACTTCAGGGTCGCCGTACACTTCAGAGGTCGAAGCCTGAAGGATCCTGGCCCCTGTTTTTCTGGCAAGCTCGAGGGCATTCACCGCTCCGTAGACATTCGTCTTCAGAGTGTTCACAGGATCTTTCTGGTACTGTACAGGGCTTGCGGGACAGGCGAGATTGAAGATCTTCTCCGTTTCGGCCTGGAAGGGAACCGTCACGTCATGCTCCACGGCCTGAAATCCGGGATTCTGAAGAAGGGAGGCAATGGACTCCCTTCTGGACGTGGAGAAATTATCGAGGCAGAAGACCTGCTCATTCCTTTCGAGCAGCCTCCGACAGAGGTGGGTTCCGATAAATCCGGCCCCTCCTGTTACAAGGACTTTTCCTTTCCCTTCCATGCGTCTTCTCCCTTTCCGATTGTTTCCGCAGAAAAGTTTATCATGAAGTATAGAGCTTCCAATACTCCTGCAGCATGCGCTCCTCCGAAAAGAAATTTTCCGCCCGGGCCGCTGCCTTCTTCCCGAGCAGGTCATGCCGGGAGCTATCCTCCAGCACCCATTTCACGCATTCGGCGAGACTGGCAGGGTCCGCCGGCCGGGCGACTCTCCCCGTGACTCCGTCGAGATTGTAAAAGCTCGTCCCGGTTCCGAGGCTTGTGGTAACGATTGGAAGACCCGCCATCATCGCCTCGATTCCCACGATGCCGAAGGCCTCCGTCCGGTGGGTTGAGGGAAGAACGAAGACGTCGGCGTTCTGGAATATGGCGGGGTAGAGTTCATCATCCACAGGGGGGATCATTCTGACCCGGGATGAGAGGCCGAGATCCTTGATTTTTCTTCTCAGCGCATCTTCCTCGGAGCCCTCTCCCACCATGAGCAGGCTGCATCCCGGCAAAAGAGCCATGGCATCCAGCAGATGGGAAAGGCCTTTGTAGTAGGCGAATCGGCCGGCGAAGAGGAGCCGGGGGCGGGGAAGAAGGGCGGCGAGAGCTTCCCCCCGGGCCAGATTTTCTTCGCTGAGGTTCTGCATCCTCCTCCGGGAGATTCCGTAGGGGATGACAGTTGTTTTCCTGCGGAAATGGACGAGATTGGGAGAGCTTTCGAGGTATTCCGGGCTCGCGCAGACGATGGAGTCGCATCTCTTCAGAAAGGCCCGGCTGAGCCTGTTGTATGCCGGGACAAGCCATGCGGGCCGGGCCGCTTCGGAGTGGTAGGTGCACAGGATTTTCCCTCCCCTTGAAAAGGGGAGACGGGACGCGAGAAGGGCGATCTCGCCGATGGGGTTCGGATAATGAAAATGAAGGACATCCGCATCGCCCGCGAAGGAAGAGAAAAGCTTCAGAAAGGAGAAAGAGAGCCGGGCGCTTCCGATACGGCAATTCACCGGTGCCCGGACCACTTCCACTCCGCCGGTCGTCTCTTCGGAATAACGGATTCCCGTGCAGAGTACCCTGGTCCGCACCCCCTGCCGTGCCCAATGTTCCGCCAGCTGCCTGACCACGGTCTCTATCCCTCCGATATGGGGGGAGTATTCCTTGTTGAGAAGCAGAACTGAGCGCGGAAAGCCATTCATCGGGGGGGCACTTCTTCGAGAAGGGATGCGAAGAAGGAGCTGTGCTCCTCCGCAGATTTCCTCCAGGAAAATCCGGCTGCCCGTTGCAGCCCCCGGGAGGAGAGGGAGGAACGCAGCTCCTCATCTGAAAGAAGTTTCTCCATTGCGGAGCTCAAATCCTCCTCGTTCTGAGGGTCGAAGAGAAGGGCCCCTTCGCCGCAGACCTCGGGAAGGCACGAAGCCCTGGAGGCGAGAACCGGAGCTCCGCAGGCCATCGCTTCCAGGAGGGGAAGGCCGAATCCCTCGTAGAGGGAGGGATAGATGAAAAGAGAGGCCCCGGAGTAGAGGACCGAGAGGATTTCTTCAGTGACCGGTCCCAGAGAAGTCACGCCGGGAGTAGAGGCGATTTCCCTCTCGATCTCCCGGTTATTCCATCCCTCGGCTCCTGCGAGAAGAAGGGGAAATTCCCTCCGCATTTTTTCCGGAAGCCCCGACCATCCCCTGATCGTCCGCAGGATATTTTTTCGGGGTTCGAAGGTGCCCGTTTGGAGAACATACCGCTCGGGAAGAGAGAGGGAGCGCAGTGTTTCTCCGACAAGGGCGGAGGAGCGGGGAAAAAAGAAGGAGTGATCCACTCCGCAGTGGATGGAACGGATTTTTTCCGGGGGCAGGGGAAGAATGGAAAGAGCTTCCTCCCGGACGAAATCCGAGTCGGTGATGACGGCGTCGATCTTCCCGAGGTTTTCTTTGAAATGACGGGTCATCACCTCCACCCTCTCCGGAGGGTGCCATTCGGGGTGATGGAGCCAGGAGAAATCGTGCATCGTTGCCACGGTGATTCGCCCTCTCTTCTGGAGAGATGCGAGAGGCACGATTGCGGGCTCCCAGTAGAGATCGAATTCCCGCCGGGAAAATTTTGCCCCCAGGAAGAGCGCTCGGCGAAAAATGGATTTCAAAAGGGGATTTTGCCTGAGAAACCGTAAGGGAAAGGAGGATCCGATTCCATCCCCGGTTCCCTGGCCCTGAGCGAGAAGAGTTTTGCTGAAATAGCCGTAATAATAGCTGCAGTCCCATTCCCTCTCAACGGAGGAAAAGTGCCTGCAGATTTCCCGGGTATACCTGCCGATGCCTGTCTGGGGCGAAAGAAGGGATATTCCGTTGACGAGAAGGGTGGCCGGGGGAGGCATTCTATTTGCTCCCCCTCATGCCGAGCATGATCTGCACGGTCTTGAGGGCAATCTCCAGGTCCAGCAGGGGAGAGGCGTTTTTTACGTAGAAAAGGTCGTATTCCAGCTTCCTGACCGTTTCTTCCCGGTTGGAGGCATAGGCGTCGTTGATCTGCGCCCACCCCGTGATTCCCGGCCGGAGGCGTGACCTCAGGAAGTAAAAGGGGATCTCCCGCTCATATCGGCGGTCGAATTCCACCTGCTCCGGTCGGGGACCGATGAGGCTCATCTCCCCTTTCAGCACGTTCCAGAGCTGGGGGAGTTCGTCGAGACGGGTCTTTCTGAAAAATCGTCCCAGGGGAGTAATCCTGTCCATATTGTCCCCCGCGAAGGAGGGGGCTTTACCGTCGGTCTCTTTCATCGTGCGGAACTTGCGGAGTGTGAATACTGAGCCGTTCCGGCCAACCCGGGGCTGACTGTAGAAAAGGGGAAATCCCATGGTCAGAGCGATGCCCCCTGCTATCAGAAGCATGACCGGAAGAAAAAGGACGGAAAGAAAAGCTGCCAGGAGAATGTCCCGCGCCCGGGAGTAGGCCAGAGGAGATCGTGTTCGAAGGGAGATGTCGTAATAGCCCCCAAAAGCCTGAAGAATGGAGAGGGGAATGCGCTGCAGGGTGAACTCGGCGATTTCGCAGAGATATTTCACCTGAAATCCTCTTTTCATGCGTTCTTCCAGCAGGCCGGCGAGATTTGGATCCTTCATTGAGCCCGGATCCGTGAGGACGACGCCTGTCGCCTCCGGGTGATCCCGGAGCCAGGAGGCAAGGCGGCCGGTCTCGGCTGGAATGAAGGTCTCAGGGTGGATTTTTTCTTTTGTTCGCTCGGAAATTTCTCTGAAGATAGGCTCCCATGAGAGATCTCCCAGAACAAGAACCCTCTCCCGGGGAAGAAAACGGAGAAGTAAAACGGAGAAGGCGCTGTGGAGAAGGGGAAGAACGGCGAAGAACACCAGAAAAACCCCAAAGGCGGAAGTCCCCCTGAAGGGCTCATCAAAAAAAACGAGAAAGAAAAAACAGACCGGAAGGGAAAGGATCAGGGCGCCGATGCATGCTGAGGCAATGGAGGCCGGACTGTTGTGGTCCGTAAAGTCGAAGCACCGGAAAGAATAAAGTGAAGTAAGGCAGATTCCGGTGAGAAGGCCGGTGAACTGAGATGAGAAAAGTCCAGGGAGGGATAATCCCGTGAAGAGGATCATTCCGTCGAGAAAGAACAGGATGAATTTGGCCATTCGAAAATTGAGAAAAAGAGTCGACATGAAAGCTCCCGCCGATGCAGAAAGATTGATCTTGATTATACACAGAGAGGCTTTGTTTGTGTTCTGGGATGGCGTCAGGAAAAGGGGAATTTTGCGGAGAGGACAAATCGGGAACATTTCAGGAAGTTCCTGAGAAAGAGAGACCGAAAGAGAAAGACAGGGAAGAATCTCCTGTCTTTCTCTTTCGGTCTTATGTCTCCGACGGTGTTTTTTCAGGACTCTATCGCGCGCTCCATAATCCGCAGGATCATGCTGCGCACTCTCCTGGACGCGCCGGCCGCTATTCCAATAGCGAGGCATGCCAGAAGCATGGAGCCTGGCTTCTGCCGGGCTGCCCCGTAAAAGCGGAGCATGGGCGGAGAAAGCTGCGGAAGGGCGATGGAACGTCTCAGCTTTTCCTTCGCCTCGGCGACGGTCAGCATATCTTGCGACGGACGAACCATAGCAGGCCTCCCGAAATGGCCAGGGCGACAAGTCCGCAGAGAAAAAGGGCTGAGATCTGCGTCATGGTGCCCAGAAGCCAGAGATAGAGTACGTTGAAAAAGAACGTCAGGGCTGCCAGAAAGAGAATGCCTGCCAGAAGCACCAGCACCAGAGCGACTCCCAGCTTGACGATGCCCTTCCGGGCCGCCCGCACCTCGGCTTCTGCCAGTTCTACGAGGGCAATTGCGAAATCCGACAGGGGAGTCAGCATGGCATTCCTTACTTCTTGCTGACGAGCCACCCGATGATGAAACCGACTCCCAGGGTAGTCATCAGGGAAGCGACTGGTTTTTCCTCCACATGGCGCTCCACCTGGCCGAGCATCTTCTTGCCCTGGTCCTGAACGCTTTCAGCGGCCTTCTGAAGATTTTCCATGAGTTTCTGGGCCTCTTCGTCGAATTTCTTCTTCGTGGCGGCCAGAACGTCTCCTGCCATGGATCCACCCTGGCCGGCCATTTCGTCCCAGTCACGTTTGAGCTGGTCGAAGTTCTTTTTAAGATTATCAATTTCCTGCTGAAGATTGCGTTCTGCCATGATGTTTCCCTCCTTAGTTTTTCTGAAAATCCATCCCTGTATTCACGGGAAATTTCTGCGCTTTTTCATCCGCTGCTCCGGCTGCAACCACCCGTGTGGGGTTAGGAAAGCGCGGAGCTCCGTCATTGGTTTGCCCGGCAATTTCTCCTTTATGCCCTGAGAAAATGTTTTGGCGAGAAGCAAAACTCCTTATATCCGGGGTCTTCTGCCCATGATGAAGAACACGATGCCGAGGACCAGTCCGACGACGAAGAGTATCCAGGCGATGTGGACGGCGGTTCCGGCGATTCCGGTGAAGCCGAGGACTCCGGCGATGAGCGCGATGATTATAAATGTTGCTGCCCAACCTATCATGGTAATCCTCCCTTTCTTAACCGGCCGCTGCGGCCGGGTCGTTGAATTCCAAGAGTAAAATCTGATCGTTTATATTGCAGCGTCAATTTTTAACTTCAGAAATTGTTATATCACAACTCATTTATAACATTATTGCTGATTTGCGTCAAGCTTATTCCTGACCATCAGGCCGGAGTGTCGATAAATACCGCCTCTGGCGTTCTTTGCACAGACTTGGTCGAAGGATAGAGCTCCCGAAGACAGGCGTCGCAGAGAGCCTGAAGGCTGGAAACCGTTTTTTCGCCTGGCAGCCCCGAGGCATCGTAGGCCAGAGGCAATTCCGTGCAGGCGGCGCATATGGGGATATCCCGCTCGCGCCACAAGTTTTCAACCAGGGGGCGAAGAAGTTTCCCCGCCTCTTCGAGGCGGTTTTCCTTCACCAGTTCGATGCTTCGCTGTACCTGTTCCTGAACTTCGAGGGGCGGAATAAAAAATGTGTATTCCTTTTTCGCCGCGTATTTCTGGTACAGTCCGCTCTCCATGGTCCCACGGGTGGCGAGGAGCCAGGCACCCCCGGGATTGAGAGAGGCCGCAGCCTCTACGGTCTCCTCGATGATGTGAACCAGAGGAACGCAGAGATAATCCCGGAATCCGTCGATAAAAAAATGCGCCGTATTGCAGGGAACGGCAAGCAGGTCAGCTCCCCAGTCGGAGAGGGTGTTGAGGTCTATTTTCAGCCGTTCCGTAGGGTCTTCGCCCCGCCCGAGAATTGCGCTGCTGCGGTCGGGTACCGCGGGGTCGGAGAGCAGGTAGATCGTCGGATGCTCCTGATCGGAGGATACCGGTGCCCGTTCGGCCAGAAGGCGAAGAAATTCCGCCGTAGCGGCCGGCCCCATGCCCCCGAGAACTCCGAGAATTTTATCGGGCTGCCTTGAACTTCCCATTGCAAACACCTCCGAAAGTGATGGAATTCTTTTCAATGCCCTTTTACGAAAAAACCGCCTTTTCCGATCCTGTTTTTCCGGGGGCCTTTGAGTTCCCTTTACCCTGCGCAATCATCCTATAAGAAACGTTTTGCATAGTCAAATATATGGGCATATTCTTCACAGAAATTGAAAAGTCCAGTTGTGCCGAGTGCATTGCCCGTTGGACTCTTTACGGAGATCGGGGATTGTTACACTTCCGTTACGCCCGGCGGCTGCATCCGTTACAGACAATCCCTATACTCGGACGTGATCGAAGAGAAAGAAAAAAAGGAGGGTTTTTGGAAAATGAAGAAATGGATCGCACTCTGCGCCGGTATCGCTCTTTTTTCCTTCGGAGGAATGGCATGGGCTTCGGACATTACCATGAATGGTTCGACTACGGTGCTTCCCATCGCCCAGTCGGCGGCGGAAAAGTACATGGGATCGGGCAGCGGCGTAAAGATAACCGTTTCAGGAGGCGGCAGCGGAAACGGAATCAAGGCCATCATCGACGGAACCACCGACATCGCAAACTCGTCCCGGTTCATCAAGACGGAAGAAGTGAAGGCCGCCGTAGAAAAAGGTGTTTATCCCGTTCCCTTCGCCATCGCAATGGATGCGGTGATCCCCGTGGTCCATCCCGATAACCCTGTACAGAACCTGACAATTGATCAGCTTCGGAAGATATACTCGGGGGCTGTCACCAACTGGAAGGACGTGGGCGGCGAAGACAGGCCCATCGCTGTGGTCGGCCGGGATACCAGCTCGGGCACCTACGAAACCTGGGAGGGAATCGTATTGAAGAAGGACCGGGTTACTCCCCGGGCCCTTGTGGTAGCTTCTTCCGGAGCCATGATTACAACGGTGGCGAAGAACAGGAACGCCATAGGCTACGACGGCATCGGATACATAAACGACACGGTCAAGGCCCTCACAGTCGACGGAACCGCCGGCAGCGGCGAAACCGCCCTCAACGGCAAATACCCCGTCGCCCGGTTCCTCTATATGTTCACTAAAGGCTGGCCACAAGGCGACGTTCTGAAGTTCATCAACTGGATGCTGAGCGATGAGGGACAGAAGATCGTCGCCGCGGCCGGGTTCGTCCCCCTCAGGACGCTGAAATAAAGATTCCGCCGAAAGCACCCGGTACAGAACCCCTTCCCCTTAAGGGGAAGGGGAATCCCTTTGAGAGAAAGGGAGTATTCTCATGAAGGATCATATTCCACGCTGCATCATCAGGGGTATCTCGAGCGCCGGCATTCTTATCATGGTCTTCATCCTCTTTTTTCTCTTCAGGGAGGCGTCAGGGGTTATTTCCTCCTTTTCCCTGAAGGAGATCCTCCTGGGGACGCTCTGGTATCCTGCGGAAAATCCTCCAGTCCTCGGAATGTTACCCCTGATCGCGGGAACATTGGCGGTTACGGCGCTTACATCCCTTATCGCCCTGCCCTTCAGTCTCCTCACGGCGGTTTTCGTCTCTGAGATCGCTCCCCGGAGCATCCGCGAAATCATGAAGCCTCTTCTCGAACTTCTGGGGTTCTTTCCCTCCATAGTTCTCGGATTTCTCGGCATGGTCCTGATCGCCCCATGGCTTCAGGAGACCTTCGGCCTGCTTTCGGGACTGAACCTCTTCAATGCCTCCTTTCTCCTCGGCGTTCTTACCGTTCCGGTGACGTCCTCCCTTGCGGAGGAGGCTCTGGGGGCGGTTTCGGCGGACCTTCGGGCGGCATCCTATGCTCTCGGCGCGACCCGATGGGAGACTGTGCGGAGGGTAGTCATACCGTCGGCCCTTCCAGGAATTCTGAGCGCCTCCCTCCTCGGCATCCTCCGGGCCATGGGGGAGACCATGGTAGTCCTGATGGTGGCGGGAGGAGCCGCCATATTTCCCCTTTCGATATTCGACCCGGTCCGCCCCCTGACATCCACCATAGCCGCTGAGATGGGGGAGACGCCAGTCGGTTCGCTCCACTATTCCGCGCTCTTCTTCGGGGGGGCCCTTCTTCTGCTTCTGACTCTCGCCGTCAACCTGCTTTCCCTCAGAATAGAAAAAGGAAAGGCGGGCAACCCGGAATGAACCGGCGGAGAATCGTCGATCGCGTTTTCACAGTCCTCGCCTGGGCGGCTGCACTCGCTCTGGCGGTCCTTCTTTTCGGTCTTCTCGCCTTCGTGCTTCTCAGAGGGTGGTCGGCCCTCTCCCTCGATTTTCTTCTTGAGCCGCCCCGGGACAGCATGACTGCAGGAGGCATCATGACCCCTCTCGTCGGTACCCTTCAGCTTGTGGCGGTCTCCATGGCCGTCGCGGTTCCCATCGGCACCGCGACGGGACTCTATTTCGCCGAGTACGCCCGAAACGACTGGTTCACCGTCATGCTGAGGCTCGCCGTACGGTCCCTCTCGGGCGTCCCCTCAGTGGTCTTCGGCCTCTTCGGTCTCTCTCTCTTCGTCGTCTTTTTCCGGTTCGGCCCGAGTCTTCTCGCGGCGGGGCTGACCCTTGCCTGCCTCACCCTGCCTCTGCTCGTCACCGCATCCGAGCAGGCCTTTCTCGCGGTGCCCGAGGAATACCGGGATGCCTCCTACGCCCTGGGGGCATCGAAATGGCAGACGATCCGCAAGGTGGTGATCCCTGCGGCCCTTCCTACCATTCTCACGGGAATCATCCTGAGCGTTGGTCGGGTGGCGGGGGAGACAGCGCCAATCATGTTCACAGGAGCCGCCTTCTTCGTTCCGGACGTGGCAAAAAGCCTCTTTTCACCGGTCATGGCCCTTCCGTATCACGTCTACGTCCTTGCCACCGCCGGAACTTCCATCGAGGAGACCCGCTCCATCCAGTACGGCACGGTCCTCGTTCTGCTTCTGCTTGTCCTGGGGGTCTGTTCCGCAGGCATCGCTCTGCGCTCCAGCCTCCGGCGAAAAAGAGAAGGATAGGAGAAGAAAAAATGGACACAGTTCAGATCGCTACCAGAAAGCTCACTCTGTATTACGGCTCCGCACGTGTGCTCAGGGACATTTCCTTCGATATGGAGGCAAAAACGGTCACTGCGCTCATCGGGCCATCAGGGTGCGGGAAGAGCAGCTTTATCCGCTGCATAAACCGCATGAACGATTTTATCCCGTCGGCCCGGGTAGAGGGGGAGATTCTTCTTTCCGGCGAGAACATCTACGCCCCCGGCCGGGACGTGATTTCCCTGAGGCGCAGGGTAGGCATGGTCTTTCAGAAGCCCAACCCCTTTCCCATGTCGATATACGACAACGTGGCCTACGGCCCGCGCCTTTCGGGAAAAAAGAAGAGAGAAGAGCTCGACGGGATCGTGAAGAGCAGCCTTGTCGGAGCCTCCCTTTGGGACGAGGTGAAGGACAAGCTCAAATCTCCCGGGACCGGCCTGTCGGGAGGCCAGCAGCAGCGGCTCTGCATCGCCCGGGCCATCGCCACGGAGCCTGAGGTCCTGCTCATGGACGAGCCGACGAGCGCTCTCGACCCCCTTTCCACGTCCAGAATCGAAGAGCTGGTGAGGGAATTGAAAAAGAATTATACTGTGGTCATCGTGACCCACAATATGCAGCAGGCGGCCCGGATTTCCGATATGACTGCCTTTTTTCTTCTCGGCGACCTGGTGGAATACGACAGGACTCCGAAGATCTTCACGTCCCCCGAGAACAAGCGCACTGAAGACTACATCACGGGCAGATTCGGCTAGAGGGAAGGAGCGTTCATCCATAATGAACGGCATCAATACGAGAAAACAGCTTGAAGAGGACCTCTCGGAGCTGAAGCGGATGATCCTCCGTCTCGGCAAGCTCGGAGAAGAGGCCGTATCCAAAGCGGTGTGGGCTCTGAAAAGCCGGGATCCCGCTCTGGCGAAGTCCGTCCTCGAAAGGGACGACGAACTGGACGACCTCGCAGGTGAGGTGGACAGCGCCTGCATGCATTTCGCCGCCCGCTACCAGCCCCTGGGAGAGGACCTGCGCACCGTCATCTCCATCATGCACATGGCCATCGATTTCGAGCGGATCGGCGATTACGGATGCAATATCGCACGAGTCGCCCTCTCCCTGGCGGAGAAAGAACTCATCAAGCCCCTCATCGACATTCCCCGGATGGTGGAGGTCCTCGCCGCCATGACGGAGAAAACCCTCACCGCTTTCAGTGAGGGGGACGAGGTGGCCGCCAAAGAGGTCTTCCCCATGGACGACCACATGGACGATCTTGAAAAGCAGATCATGAGGGAACTGCTGCTTCTGATGATGGAGCGCCCTCAGCGGATCGAACAAGCGTCGCAGCTGCTGAACGTGGCCCGGACCCTCGAACGGGCAGGGGACCATATCACCAACGTGGCTGAGCGGGTGGTTTACATGGTGACCGGAAAAACCATCCGTGCATCGGCCTGGCGCCGGCCGAAGGAAGGATCGTAAATATGGCCGGCAGGAGAATTCTCGTGGTGGAAGACGAGACGTCCATTCGGGAGATCCTCGTGCGGGCTCTGCGGAGGGAGGGGTACGAGACGGAGGCCGCCTCCGATGGTGATGAAGCCCTCGAGAAGTCCTTCGCCCTTCTTCCCGACCTGATCGTCCTCGACATCATGCTGCCCCGGATGGACGGATGGGAGGTCTGCAGGAGGCTGAAGGCAGATTCCAAGACGGCCTCCATTCCCCTTCTCATGCTGACCGCCAGGCGGGACGAGCGGGACGTGGTGGAGGGGCTCGGGCTTGGAGCGGACGATTACATGAAAAAACCCTTCTCCTTTCCGGAGCTTCTTGCGAGGGTCAGGGCCCTTTTGAGGAGGTCCGTTCCTTCGTCCGAAGCCGGAGCCTTCGAAAAGGGAAACCTCCGGATCGAACCGGAGGAAGAGCGGGTTCTGCTTCGGGGAGTTCCTCTCGATCTCAGCCCGACGGAATATCTCCTTCTCGAGGCTCTTGCGATGAAAATGGAGCGGACACTTTCCCGGGACGAACTTCTCTCGAAGGTCTGGAGCCTTTCCGGAGGGGATACGCGAACGGTGGATATGCATATCTCCCGCCTTCGGAAAAAAATCGACGACGGAGTTCATCCGGCGCTGCTCATCACCTCCCTTCGGGGAAGGGGGTACCGAATGCACTGGGAGGCGGAACGGACATGCTCCCGCTGAAGAGCAAAATCCTCCTCATCGTCTCCCTGACGGTCTTTCTCGCCTTCGGGGTCAGCTGGTACCTTCTCTACAGCGTTGTAAAAAGCGCCATCGTCAGGCAGAATACGGAGGAACTCTCACGCCAGACGGCCCTTCTCTCCATCTCTCTGGCGAATGGGGGCGTCGAAAAACTGAATGAGGATTTCGTCCGATGGGAAGGAATCCTCCGGGGCAGGGTGACTCTCGTCGACTCTCTCGGGGCGGTGCTGGCCGATTCGGCGAAGGATCCCGCCCTCATGGAAAATCATCTGGGGAGACCCGAGGTCAGGGATGCCCTTGAAAAGGGGGAGGGGGCATCCATCCGGTACAGCGACACCACGAAGATGTACTCCCTCTATTTTGCCCGAAGGGTCCTCATGGACGGGAACCCGTGGGTCCTCCGGGCGGCCCAGCCCCTCGAGCTTCTCACCTCCGTCTACGGAAATACCCGGAACCGGTTCATCCTCAATCTCCTCGGGGGAATTGTCCTCATCCTGGCCTTCGGAATGTGGCTGACCCGGAGGGTCTTTCGTCCCCTCGACCGCATCGTGGACTCCGCCGGAAAAATCGCAGACGGAGGGGAGATACGCTTTCCCCTTCTGGCCGAGCCCGAGCTGCAGCGCCTGTCGGAATCTCTCGATCGAATGTCGGCCCGTCTCCGGAACGCCCTGGACGAACTCCGCTCCGAACGGGAGGATCTTTCCCTCATCGTCACCGCCCTGCCCGTCGGAGTGATCCTTCTGGATGAAGGACGATCGGTCCGCTATCTGAACAGGGTGGCTGAAGACCTGCTGGCGGTCCGGGGGGTTGTTCCCCAGGGACTTCCCGTGGAACGGATCCTGCCGTCGGGGGAGATGTACGGCCTTATTCAGTCGGCCCCGGGGGAAGAGGAGCTATGCGGAACCTTCTGCCTTCCCGGGAGAGGAGGGCGGTATCTCCAGATATGCTCCCGGAAAACCGCCACGGGGGTACTTCTGGTCATCACCGATCTCACGGAGGCGCGGCGGATCGAACAATCCCGCCGCGATTTCATCGCCGATGCGGGACACGAGCTTCAGACGCCTCTTACCGCCGTTCGCGCGGCGGCGGAATATCTGCTCGAATCTGACTGGGAGGAAGAGGACAGAAAGCTCCTGGCTACGATTCTCGCCCAGCAGGAGCGCATGACCCGACTGGTGGACGATCTTCTCTATCTCTCGCGGATGGAATCGGAACCGCCCCGCCCCGCTACGGAAGAGGTGCGCCTGGAGGCTCTTCTTTCCTCCGTCGTGGAGGAAAACCGGAGGCACCCCTTCGCCGGAAAAATCCGCTTCTCAGAGGACTTCCCCCGGGAGGCTCTCGTGCTCGCTCCCGGGCAGGATCTCGCCAGAGGACTGAACAATATCGTGGAGAACAGCGTGAAATACGTCCATGAAAAATTCGGGGACAGAGCGGGAGGAGAGATCGCCGTCTCCCTCAGACGCTCGGGGGACTACTGGAGTGTCCTGGTAGAGGACAATGGCCCGGGAATTTCCGAGGAATCGGCTTCTCACCTTTTCGAACGCTTTCGCCGGGGAGACAATTCCCGGGCACGGGGGGAATGGGGCAGAGGAGGGTACGGCCTCGGCCTCGCCATGGCGAAGAGAATTCTGCTCCACGCCGGCGGAGACATCTTCTTTCATCCGAAGGAGGGCGGCGCCCTCTTCGAGATCCTGATCCCCGCCAAAGAACGGCAGGGGAAGTGATCGATCTCCCGGCTTCATGTAAAAATAAGAATACGAGGGAAGCTATTCCTTCCTCTGGACCCGCCCCCTCGGCGTTGCCTTTCTGATCATGGCGGCCCTTTCCCTCTGGTCCTCCTACCAGATGGCCACAGTTCCTGGAACGCTTTCAGCCTGCATTGCAAAAAGGGGCTCCGGATATTCCGGACCCCCTTACCTGTATCTTCTGCCTTTCATGCGTGAATCCCTAATCCGCTCCAGAGGCCGAAGCGAGCCTCCGGGTTCTCTCCGATCCTTTTCCGGCGGGAACTCTTTCCTCGACCGGGACTAGCCCCCGCTCCACCCTCTCTGTTTCTAAACGGAAGAAGGCCACTAGCCTCCCCAGTTTGATGGAGAGGGAGGCCAGTTCCTGGGACCCTGCGGCGGCCAGATCTGCCGAGGAGGAAACCTCAAGAGAGACTCTGACTTTGGCCAGTGTATCTTCCTCGTATCCGGTAAGGCCTGTCTACTCGAAATTCGTAAGATTTTCATCCACAATGCCGGACTGTTTCTTGATATTATCGGCCACCGCAGTATTTTCGGCATCGTTGGAATTCAGCATAATCGAGTAAAGATCTGCGACCGTTGTACATTCTTGAATCCAGGTATCATAAAGCTCTTGCAGGGGAAGAAAAAACTGGCTGTACATCATTTCCATATTCTCGGCACTTTTTCGATTGAAATGGTACCCGTATACCCCACGGCGACCAAAAGCACACTCAGCACGGCCGAAAGGAGCAACATATTTCCCCTGGTCTTCATGTTGCTTAAAATATCCACCACACACAACCTTCCTTGAATTTCCCGCGGCGTTTGCAAGTACTCCGTCGGAAATATGGACACAGTAAACACCAGCAGCGCCTTCAAAAAAAGGCTCAGGGATGGATCTGCGAAACGTACTCTTGATGGTTCACCAGCTTACGAAGGAGGAAACTCGAAGAGTTTAGAATGTTAAGTATTTTAATATAATAGTCAGCAAATAACTGGTTTTTTCCCTTGTTTCCATTATCATCACGTGCATTATGCAGGCAAGGAAGAAATGATCGAGATAAAGGGGCACAAGCACTTCCATTCGTCTTTTTCCTTAAATTTACGAAGAAGCAAGTCTTTTTAACGGAATACCGCGGTTAGAAGGGGGTTCCCAATAAAAGCTATATATTCAAAAAATATAGAGGAAAAAATTATAAATAAAAGGATTACATTTTCAGTCTGCTTCGGACGTTAAAAATTCACCCCCTGGCGCCGTTCGATGATCCACCGGACGAAAATCGATTCTGACCAGGTCTTTTCGCTGTTGATGGCGAGATCGAGAGAGATGGCTACCATCACGATGGTGATGCAGATAAAGATCGTGAAGAATATCAGGCTCAGCTGCCGTGCGAGAAGTGAGGTCTCCCGGGGTTTTATTTTTTTTGCGCCGTATTTCTGCATGGCAATTCCTCCTTTATTCTCTATCTTTCCACTATTATAACTGCAGGAACAAAAAAATGCGGTACGGAAATCTTTTCCGTACCGCCGGCCTTCTTTCCGCAGAAAAAGGATCAGATGTCGAGGTTCCGCACTTCGTGGGCGTGGGCGGTGATGAAGTCCCGCCTCGGCTCCACCTTGTCCCCCATGAGGATGCTGAAGTATTCCTCCACCTCCATGAGATCGTCGATCTCCACCCTCTTGAGGGTCCGGTTCGTCGGGTCCATGGTGGTCTCCCAAAGCTGGGAGGGGTTCATCTCTCCAAGCCCCTTGTACCGCTGCACCGATATTTTCGACGGGTCCGAAGAACCGTCCAGGATGGCCCGAAGCTCCTTCTCGGTATAGCAGTAGGTCACGGTTTTTCCCTTCTGCACCCGGTAGAGGGGGGGCTGGGCGAGATAGAGAAACCCCTTTTCGATGAGGAGGGGCATGTGCCGGTAGAAGAAGGTGAGCAGCAGGGTGCTGATGTGGGCTCCGTCCACGTCGGCGTCGGTCATGATGATGATCTTGTGGTACCTGAGCTTGGCCGCATCGAAGTCGTCGCCGATACCTGCCCCGAGGGTCTGGATCATGGTGCGGATTTCGTTGTTCGCAAGCACTTTGTCGAGGCGGGCCTTTTCCACGTTGAGAATTTTTCCCCTCAAGGGGAGAATGGCCTGAAAGCTGCGGTCCCGGCCCTGCTTCGCGCTGCCTCCGGCGGATTCTCCCTCCACGATGTAGACCTCGCTGTTCTCGGGATTCTTGCTCGAGCAGTCCGCCAGCTTGCCCGGCAGGCCCATGCCCGTCATGGCGGTCTTCCGCACCAGCTCCCGGGCCCGTTTGGCGGCTTCCCTGGCCTGGCGGGCCTTGATGGCCTTTTCGACCACGACCTTCACGACCTGGGGGTGCTCGTCGAACCAGGCGAGGAGCCCTTCATAGACGATGGAGTCGACGATCCCCTTCACGTCGCTGTTGCCGAGCTTCGTCTTCGTCTGCCCCTCGAACTGGGGGTTCGAGAGCTTGACGGAAATCACGCAGGTGAGCCCTTCCTTGAGGTCGTCGCCGCCGAGATTGTCGTCCTTCTCCTTGAGCTGCTTGCTCCGCCGGGCCGCTTCGTTCACCGCCCGGGTGAGGGCCGTCCGGAGGCCCGAGACGTGAGTTCCCCCCTCCATGGTGTGGATGAGGTTGGCGAAGCCGAAGACCCTTTCGAGATAGCTGTCGTTGTACTGAAGGCCGAGGTCGACTGAGACGCCCTCCTTTTCGCCCGAAATGGTGATGGGGTCGGGAAAGAGGGTCGTTTTGCCCCGGTTGAGATATTCTATAAAGGAACGGATGCCCCCCTCGTAGCAGAAATCCCTGATCTTGCCGTCCCGCCGGTCGTCGAGGCAGATGGACAGGCCCGGATTCAGGAAGGCCATCTCCCGGAGACGGGCGCTCAGCACTTCGGGGGAGTATTTCACCTCTTCGAAGATGGTGCTGTCGGCGAGAAAGTGAATCGTCGTCCCCGTCTCCTCCGTGGGTATGGGATCTGAAAGCTCAGTCACGGGCATTCCCCGCTCGAACCTCTGGGAGCGGGATTCACCGTTTCGCTGAATGGTGATCTCGAGCCATTCCGAGAGGGCATTCACCGCGGACACTCCCACGCCGTGGAGACCGCCGCTGACCTTGTAGGCCTGGTTGTCGAATTTGCCCCCCGCATGGAGGGTGGTGAGGACGACCTCGGACGCCGGGCGTCCGTTGGACGGATGGGGGTCGGTGGGGATGCCCCGGCCGTTGTCCTCCACGGTGATGCTTTCGTCCTCGTGGAGGGTCACCAGGATGCGGGTGCAGTACCCTCCGATGGCCTCGTCCACGGAGTTGTCCACCACCTCGTAGACCAGGTGGTGAAGCCCCCGGGGTCCGGTATCGCCGATGTACATGCTCGGCCTTTTTCGAACCGCCTGAAGGCCTTCGAGGACCTGGATATCCCGCGCGGTGTACTGACGGACCGCAGCGCTTGTCGACATGTGCTATTTTCCTCCCATTCGTGACCGAAGAGACCGGGCGGCAGCCCTTGCCTCTTTGCGGAAAGCGTTGTATCTTTTACGAAGCGTTTCGGGCCGAAAGCCCGTCGCCAGAAGTGTTCCGTCCCTGAGATAAACGGCTGTCTCTTTCCCGTGGCGTACAAGGGCGACAACCCTGCGGATGGAGACGATGCCCTGTCCTTCAAGAGGAATAAACATATTTTTCACTCCGTTTCATGCTTCTGAAACCAGTATATTATACCAAAAAAATCTCTTGAAGTACAGGCTTGAAAAGGGCGAAAACCCTGTAGCTATCCGGTTTTGCGTTGAGAGAAGAGAGAAGGGGAAAAAGGCATGGACATGGGGCGGATCGGACACGGAATGAGGCGGCAGTTTCTTCGTTTTCTGGTCGAGGTGCGGGCTGAATGGGGGGCTTTTCTCGCCGTGACTGCCGGGGTGACCATACAGGCACTGGCGGTGGTGCTCTTCGTGCTGCCGAACCGTTTTCCCGACCTCGGCGTATCGGGGCTGGCAGTGCTTTCGAATTATGTCTTTTCCATTTCCCCCGCCTGGGTGATCCTCATCCTCAATACCCTGCTCATGGCCTGGGCGTGGAGAGAGCTTTCACCCCGGTTCGTCCTGTGGACCGCCTGGGCGGTGGTGCTCTTCTCCCTTCTGCTGAAGCTCTTCGAATATGTTCCCGTTCCCGTCATCGGCGACAAGTTCATGGCGGCCATGGTCTCGGGGGTGCTGCGGGGGCTCGGGGCCGGGCTCGTCTTCCGGGTGGGAGCCTCCACGGGAGGGCTCGACATCCCAGGCGTCGCCCTGAGAAAGCGGTACGGAATCGAGATGGGGCAGTTCTCCATCTTCATCAACATGGGGATCCTCGCCCTCTCCTTCTTCGTCGTGGGGCTCGACGCCACCATCTACGGGGCGGTGGCCCTCTACGTCTTCGGCATCGTGGTGGACAACACCCTCCGCACCTTCGACCGGAGGAAGCAGGCCCTCCTCATCACGTCCATCCCCGACGAGGTCTCGGCCTTCATCAACACCGTTCTCCGGCGGGGCACCACCCGACTGTCCGGGGTGGGAGGCTTCTCGAAGCAGGAGCGCCCCGTGCTCATAACCCTCCTTGAGCCCCGGCAGGTGATGGTGCTGAAGAAGTACCTCGCCGAGAACGACCCGGGGGCCTTCATGTCCGTCACTGACGCCGCCGAAGTGGTGGGGAAGGGGTTCAAGAGCTGGAAGAGTCTCTAGGGTTCCCTTCGGGAGCCGGCTGTTTCTGCCGGAAGGGGCAGTCGAAGCGGTAGAAGCAGACGGGGCATCGCTCCGCCGCCGGAGAAAATGGGCCGGAGACGGCCCGGCGGGCCGTTCTCCGGAGAGTCTCTTCCATATCCTGCCACGGTGCCCCCCCGATAACGGCATCCCCTTCGCTTCCCTCCCTCAGGTGAATCAGCCGCATGTCCACCTTCTTTCCCGGCCAGGCCAGGGAGGCCGCATAGCCGTAGAAAAGCAGCTGGGCCCGGTAGAGGGCCTCCCAGGAGGGAAGGCTTTCCGGGGCGCTCTCGTCCCGGGCGGTGATCTTGTAGTCCCTTATGCAGATGCTGTCCTCTTCCTCCCACAGAACGTCGACGCTCCCCGTGAGGAGAGGGCCGTCCGCCATGCGGAAACGGAAGGGGAGCTCCCTCCGAAGGCCGCCCGAAGCGGCTCTTTCGGCCATCCTTTTCCCGGCAGGCAGGCGGGCGAGGCGCTCCAGCCATCGGACGAGGGTGAGCCGGGCCCCTTCATCCCTCCACACCGACCTCAGGGAGGGGGGCAGGGTCAGGGGGCAGCGGGAGGAGCGCAGGGCGCCGAGCCCGGACTCCATGAAATTCCACCGGACGAGGAACCAGTGAGCGAAGGAGCCCAGGTCCGCTCCCCCCTGCTCCTCCGAGGAGGGAAGCTCCCAGATCAGGTCCACCCCCTGGCGGTACTTCATCCGCCAGGCGGCCGGACACCACTGAAAGAGGGAAAAGGACGTGGCGCTGAGCCTTTCGAGGGAGAGCGGTGCGAGGGAGGGGAGCGAAAGGGTCCGTCCCCCGGTCCCGGGCGGGTCCCCGGCCTTTTCCTCCTGCGGAAGAAGGGGAGGTTCGTTCCCTTCCTCTCCGTCCCCGGAGTCCGAAGCGGCAAGAAGATCCTCCCCCAGCAGGGAGAGCCACGACCCCTTCGCCGGCTGGGGAAGGCCGTCCTTTCCGCCGCAGGGAGAAGAGAGAATGAGGCAGTCCCGGGCCCGGGTGCACCCCACGTAGAAGAGCCGCTCCCATTCCTCCCCCTCCTCGGCTTTTTCCAGAAAGACGGCCAGTTTTCCCGTTTCGGAGGTCTCCTCCCCCCATCCGGAGGGGTATTTCGACGCGCCTGCACCGAGGAGAAGGGAGGGGACCAGGGAATTTCCCCATCCTCTTCCCGGAGTGTTGTTCAGGTCCACCAGGGCGACGATGGGAAATTCGAGCCCCTTGGCGCTGTGGACCGTCATGACCCGGACCACGTCCTCCTCCTCGCCGAGGGGCGTCCCCTCCTCCCCTCCGGACCGTACCGCGGCCATCCGGGCGAAGTAGGCGGCGCACCCGGCCGGGTCGCTGCCGAAGACCTCCTCGTATTCCCGCACGAGATCAAGCCCCTTCCAGAGATTGGACAGCACGTTCCGCCGCCGCCAGAAGGGCCAGCTGAGCAGCACGGCCTGATTTTTCAGCAGCCCGGCGATGGCGGAGAAGAGCCCTGCGTATCGGGCGGCAGTGCGCAGTTCTTCGATTCTGCGGGCCGTCCCGGGGTAGAGGTCCTCGACGAGGGGCTCTCCGGGGGCGAAGAGGAGAGCGACCTGGTCGAGGGAGAGCCCCGAAAAGGGGGTGGCGAGAAAGGAGAGAAGGGCGTGACGGTCATCGGGGAAGGCGATGGTCTGGAGGGCGGCCCGGAGATCGCCGATCTCCCCCCGGGCGAAGTACTGTTTTCCCCTCTCGAAGGCTACGGGGATGCCGAACCGGGGGAAGAGGGTGTCCTCGAGGGCCGGAAAGGAGGAGCGGGTTGGGACGAGAATGGTCATGTCCCGCCATTCGGCGGGGCGGAGGGCCTTCAGACGGCTGTCCCAGACGGGCTGCCCTCTCATCCGGCTGAGGGCTCGGCCGAGGTGCTCGGCCGCTCCCGTTCTGGCCTGGAGCGCCTTTTCCCCCTCTTCTGCGCACCGGATCAGGGGGAGGATGGCCGGGAGGGTGGTCCCCTCCCGGGCGGCGGCGAGGGCGCCGTCCTCGGGGAAGAGAAGGTCTTCGTAGGCCTGGCCGAGGGAGGGGGAGATACCGTCACGCCATACCCGGCCGAAGATTTCGTTCACTCCGTCGAGGAGGGCCGGGCGGGTGCGGAAGTTCGTCTGAAGAGGTATGTACCGCGTTCCCTCATCCTGCCTCCCGAGGAGGGCGCCGAAAAGGGAGGGGTCTGCGTGGCGGAAGCGGTAGATGGACTGCTTGAGGTCTCCCACGAGGAAGATCCTGCTGTCCGGTCCCGCCACGGAGCGGATCAGCCGGTCCTGGAGGGCGTTCGTGTCCTGAAACTCGTCCACGAGGATCTCCCTGTAGGTCCGCACGGGAGTTCCCTTATCAGCGGAGGGGACAGTCAGCTCGCCGGCGAGGCGGATCATGTCGTCGAAGGTGACGAGGCCCCGTCTCCGGCGGAATTCCCGAAAGGCGAGCCAGAGGAGGGCCGCAGTCCGGAGCAGGGCGGTTCGAAGGCGGAAGTCCAGGGGAGTGAGCCCCTTCTCGAGAAAACCCAGGGAGGTCCAGAGGACGGAGAAGTGCTCCCGGTGGTCCTTGAGGGACTCCCCGAGAAGCTCTCCGAGGAGGAGGGCGGCCTTGCTGTTTCCCGTCCCCGAGAGGTTCTTGAGCAGGTTTTTGAAAAGGTCGTCGGCCAGGGCGAGGAGGAAGTTTTCTTCCCCGGAGGCGGGCCTGCCGGTCCATCGTTCCCGGAAGGCCGAGAGGCGGCCGTTGAAGGCGCCGGATCCGGGAAGGGGAGATGGAAGGGAGGGGAGGATATCCTGAAGCCAGAGAGAGGCGGCTTCCCGGGCGGAGGGGAGGGCGATGGCCTTCAGCCGCTCCTCTATGCCGTCCGCAAAGGCAGTGCTCCCGGCGCTTTCGAGGAGCGTGTCGGGAGTTTCGCCCCGGCTTTCGAGCATATCTGAAAGGCCGAAGGCGAAATCCGTCACGGCGGCGGGTGAATAGGCGTTCAGGACGGCGGGAAGATCGTCCCCTGCCTCTTCCAGAAGATCTTCCGGCGTCCTGCCCGAGGGAAGATTGCGCCGGAACCAGTCAAAATCGAGGGAGTCCAGGGCGTCCCGGACCCTTCGCCCGAAGAGCTCCTCCTCGGGAGGGGTGATGGGCCGGGCGGAGAGACCGGAGGGGAGAAAGAGGGCCTTTTCTCTCAGAATATTCAGAGAAAAAGCATGAATTGTGGAGATCGGGGCCTCCTGCAGCTCCTCGGCGGTGCGGGCAAGAAGGCTGCCGTCGGGATCGAGAACCGGGCGGACCTTTGCGAAGAGGGCGTTTATCCGCTCGGACATCTCCGAGGCGGCCTTCTCGGTGAAGGTGAGGGTCAGGATGTCCCGGGGCCGGACTCCCGGACGGAGAAGGGCCCGGAGAAAGCGCCAGGCCAGGGTATGGGTCTTTCCCGTTCCTGCCCCGGCCCCGGCCAGGGTGAGAGGGGCGTCGGAGAAGACGGCCTCCTCCTGGGCCGGAAGCAGCGCGGCGGTCGTTCTTGTGAGCTCCCTGAACCGGGTGAGAAGAAGGTCATTCTCCATGGTCGTCCTCCTCTTCATCTTCCCGGCCTTCCTTCCCCGGCCCCTCCTGCCGGCGGCAGAGGACCGAATAGGTGCAGTAAGGGCAGAAGGGCGAATCGTACCGGGGAGGAAAAAGCCCCGAGGCGAAGGAGCGGGCCGCCTCCTCCATGACCTGCCGGGCACGCTCCTCCAGGGAGGGGAGGTCTCCCCGAACCGCGAGCCAGGGAAGTTTTTCGCTCCCCCGGGCGCCCGCCTGTCCTCCGTCGCCGAGGCAGAGGTAGACCGAGGCGGCCCGCTCCTCCTCCAGGGTCAGTCCGTAGGACGCGAGCTGCAGGGACGAGCCGAACCGGGAGGACTGCCCCCCCTTGTAGTCGAAGAGGACCACCCGCCCGTCTGTGAGAACCTCCAGCCTGTCGCATCTCCCCCTGAAGGCGAGTGCTCCGATCCGGCATTCCGGAAGGGGAAACTCCCTGCGCTGTTCCCGCCTGGACGCGCCGAGTCCCAGGCTTTCCATCTCCTCCTGAAGAGCGGCGAGGCGGAGGGCCTTTGCAAGCAGGTCATCCCGCTTTCGCTGAAGGCGGCGGTCCGCGTTCAGCCTGGCGTAGGCCGAGGAGACCGCCCCGGGGAATAGTTCTTCAACGAGCTCCGGAAGAGGTCTCCCCGTGACGAGGCGCTCTCTCCAGGCCCTTTCCCATAGGGTATGGAGAGCCGTCCCAGCGAGATCGGCCCTGTACAGCTCCTCCCTTGGAGATTCTAGACGGCGGAGATGGCGCATGTAGTACATGTAGGGGCAGGCGTCGTAGTCGTCGATTCCGCTGAGTGAGAAGCTTTCCTCGGGAACCGGCAGGGGGATGGCGCAGGGGTCGCCCCGGAAGTACCCCCTTCTGAAAAGCGGAAGGGAGGAGATCTCCACTCCCTCCGCCAGGAGTTCCTCCGGCCCGGGAAGAAGCTCCCCAAGGGAGCGTTCGAGGCTTTTGCCGTCCAGGGGAAGTAACCACGGCCGGGGAGGGCGGGAGGCCGATTCGAGAAAGGGGGAGGGCGGTAGGGGCCGCCCTGAATCGTCGCTCAGGGGCCGGAGAAAGATGCACAGTTCCCGGGCGCAGGCGGCGAGGCGGCGGAAGAGGGCCTCCCGCTGGCTCCGCTTTTCCCTCACGAGGGGAAGGTGGCTTCTTCCGAGGCCGAGAAGAGGGCTGGCGTGGAGGGTCTCCTTCTGTTCGTCGCTGAGCAGGGGGGACTCCCGAACCTGTCCGGGCCACGATTTTGCCGTCACCCCGGCGAAGACCCACACGGGGGAGGAGAAGAGCACCGGGGGCGTTCCCGGATAGAGGGCGACGGCGGGCTCGATTGCGGGGGGAATCCAGGTCATGTTGCTCTCGGCCCAGCGGGAGAGGAAGGCCATGGCCTCCTCGGGGGTAAGAAGGGTCCTGCCCGCCTCCCCGAGGTCCCG
Organism: Aminobacteriaceae bacterium; assembly: GCA_963674625.2. Lineage (GTDB taxonomy): Bacteria > Synergistota > Synergistia > Synergistales > Aminobacteriaceae > JALHFZ01. The sequence continues at coordinate 50,695 of CAXXXO010000001.1, forward strand.
GCGGAGGTCCCGGATGAATGTCTCCTTCTGCTCAGTCTCCATGATCGCCAGGCTCAGCTTGCGGATTTCTCCGTCCAGGGCCGGGGAGTTTTCCGCTCCCCGCAGCAGCTCTTTCAGCTCGTCCCTTGCAGGGGCGAAGGCCGCAAGGGCGGAGAGCAGCTCCTCGGGCCGGCCTCCCTTCGACAGGGCGTCGGTGAAGCGGAGGGCCCGATCAAACCCCCGGCTTCCCCGGTCGGGGGGAAATTGCCGGAGAAAACGGATCCATTGCTCCCGCCCCGAGGGGAGGCCAAGGGCGAAGTCCTTCCGGGGAAAGGCCAGTGGGGCGAAGAGCAGCCCCGACAGAAAATCGGCCGTCTCCCGTGCGGGCCACCCCTCGAAGGCCAGGTCCCGGGCCCGGAGGGCGGTCTTCCACAGAAGAGAGTCGGCCACGGCCATCCCCTCCTTCAGGGAGAAGGGAAGGCCGTACCGGGAAAAACTCTCCATGACCGAGTCGATGTCGGCGGCATCTCCGCAGACGGTGATGGCGCTCCACCCGGGAAAGGGCATCTCTCCCGTCCGGGAGAAGAACCCCTCTCCCGACGCCCAGAAGAAAAGCTCCCGGGCCAGGGTGTCCGTGGACAGGCGCCGGTCCCCTGCTGCCAGGGAGAGGGCGGTCAGGGGCCCGGAGGAGCCTGAGGCCTTTGCTTCCCCTTGCGGAAACTGCTGCAGTACGGTATAGAAATCTCCCTCGCCGCACCGGGGAACCCAGAAGTTCAGCTCCGCCCCGGCTCCTGCCAGGGCGTCGAGAAAGTGCATCTGTCCGGAGGTGAAGCTGAGAAAGCCCACGCAGCAGAGCCGGAGTTTCCGGGCCCAGGGGACGGCCTGCCGGGGATCTTTCCTGATCTGCTCCGTCCCGAGGGAGGGAAGCTGGGCGCTGTCTGCGAGCCCCTCCGCTTCGAGAAGGGCGAGGTAGTCGCCGTAGAGGCGGCAGAGGATGCCGCTCTCCTCGGAAAGGCGCAGGCACCCTTCGGAGGGGCATCCGGGGCAGCCGAGGGAGGCGGCGAGTTCGTCCCGGGGGATGTCCTCCCGCAGAAGCTCCCGCAGTGCCTCTCCCGCCATGGCCACGAAGGCCGGAGCGGCCGTTCCGGGGGGGAGTTCGTCCCCGGCTTCCGCGCGAAGACGGGAGACCAGGAGGCGCACCAGGAGCCAGTGGTCGGGGGGGTCGATCTGCACCCTGACTTTCTCGGGAGGGCAGGCCTCGATGAGGGAGCGGTAGAGATCCTCCCACACCCATATTTTCCCCCTCCGGAGGGGAAAGGAGGAGAAATCGGCCCTTTCAGGAGGGAAGAGCATGTCCGAGAGGATAGCCTTGTCCCTGGAGGACGGAACGAGAAAAGCCGTTTCGGGAAAGCCCTCCGCTTCCATCTGAAGAAGGGGCGCCAGTTCTCCCGGATTTCGGTAGGTGTTCAGTTCCAGCGGAGGGACCTCCCTTGGATGGGTTCAATTCAGTAATAGTGTAGCATACAATTATTCTCTTCCGTGGTAGAATTTTAAGGACAGTAAAAATCTTGACCAAGGAGGAAAAATCCGATGAAAAAATCTCTTTTCAACTACGGACTTCTGGCGGCAGCCCTGCTGCTCCTCTTCGCCCTTCCCGCCCTGGCCGAACTGCGCCTCGAACTGGGCGAAGGGGTGAAGGAAAAGCTCGAGCCCCTCGGCACGGTATTCACCCTCGACTGGGGCGTCTACCGGAATACCTGAGGAGAAGAACCCTCCGCTCTCGTGGAGAGCGGCGCACCCAGGAACATGGACCGCTACGTTCCTGTGAACGACGGGACAAATTCCATGGTCCTCTATGTTCCCAAGTCCATGAAATTCAAGGATGACAGGGTGCTTCTCGAGCAGTTCACCTTCCGGGGAAGGGACGTCTTCATCTCCCGCACGGTTCTTCCCGAATAGAAGGGGAAGGAGAGGCGGGACAATGAAAAAGCTCGGCGACATGCTGCTGCAGCGGGGGCCTTTTTCCGAAATCGTCCTCGGCAATACGGCCCTTGCCCGGGCAATGATCGAATCGTGCACGGAGGTGATCACCTCCTATCCCGGGTCGCCGACCCCAGAGATCGCAGGAGCGCTTCTCTCCATTCCGGGAGAGAAGCGTCCCTTCTATTTCGAGTTCTCGACCAACGAGAAGGTTGCCTCGGAGGTGGCCTGCGGAGCCTCTCTCAACGGACACCCTGCCTGCGTCTTCTTCAAGAGCGTCGGGCTGAATGTGGCCGCCGACTCCTTCGTGCAGCTTTCCCTTCTCGAACTGACGGGGGGGCTCGTCGCAGTCCTCGGGGACGATCCGGGGGCGAATTCCTCCCAGAACGAACAGGACAACCGCCACTTCGCCCGGATGGCCTACATTCCGGTCTTCGAACCCTCATCTCCCGGCGAGGCCTACCGGGCCTATCTCGACGCCATGGACCTCTCCCGCCGGAAGAAGATGCCCGTAATCGTCCGGATGACCACCCACGTCTGCCACGGAAAAGAAAAAGTCGCCTTCGGGACCTGGGCCGGGGAGACCCCCAAGGGTCCTCCGGCCTTCGATTCTTCGGGCGGCCCATCCGTTCCCCTCACGGCCTCGGCCCTCGAGATGAAGAGGCGCGCCCTCGCAAGGCTCGCCCTCGTGGCGTGCGAGACCGACACCCCCTCCTTCTGGGAGCTCCGGAAGGGGACCGATCCGGCCCGGGGGATCATCACCGCGGGGCTTCCCTTCCGCTCTCTTCTCGACGTTCTCGAGGGCGTGGACCGGACGCCGGACATACTCCGCCTCGGGGTGGTCCACCCCCTGCCCCGGACCGCCGTGGCCGAATTTCTCGGCCAACACCAGGAGGTCAAGGTCCTCGAGGAGCTCGACGATTTTCTCGAGCGGGAGATCAAGGCCCTCGCCTTCGACCTCGCCATCGACACCTCCATCCTCGGCAAGACGGACACGGACGACTGGATCGGCGAATACACCCCCGACAAGGTGGAGGAGGTGCTGGCCAAGACTTGGCCCGGACTCGTCTCCGGAGGGGCCCGGAGGGAATCCTCCCTTCAGCCCAGGCCCCCCCAGATGTGCCCCGGGTGCGGCCACCGCTCGGCCTTCCACGCCATCAAGCAGGGCCTCGCCGCAGAGGACATCACCGTGGCCGACATCGGCTGCCATACCCTGGGGTATCTTCCCCCCTACAATATGGGGGAGGTGCTTCTCTCCATGGGACATTCCACCGGCACGGCCTCGGGGCTCTCCCTTTTCAACGGAAGCCGGAAGGTCGTGGCCTTTCTCGGCGACTCGACCTTCTTTCACGCCGGGCTGCCGGGGATCGTGAACGCCGTCTTCAACAACCATAATGTCACCCTCATCGTCATGGAGAACGGAACCACCGCAATGACGGGGCACCAGGACCACCCGGGAGCCGGACGGAATGCCCGGGGCCCGGCCGATGCCATCTCCATACGATCGGTCCTCGAGGGGCTGGGGGTGAAGAGCATCCGTGAGACGGACACCTACAGCCAGAAGCAGCTCACCGCCATGGTGAAGGAGGCCCTGGCGGAAGAGGGATTTTCGGTGGTCATCGCCCGGCACCCCTGCATGCTCAAGTACACCCGGGAGCAGCAGCGGAAGCCCGATTACACTCCCAAGTCCGTGGAGATCGTCCAGGAGAAGTGCGACCGTCTCCATGTCTGCGTCGAGTCCTTCGGCTGCCCCTCCTTCCAGCGGGGAAAGGACGGCAGCGTTTTTGTCTCTCCTGACCTGTGCATCGGCGACGGTTCGTGCATCCAGACCTGCCCGGTCAAGGCCGTGTCGGTAAAGAAGGGCCGGAAGGAGGGGACGGAATGAAGCGGTTCGACATCTACATGGCCGGAGTGGGGGGTCAGGGGATCGGCCTGCTGAGCGAAGCGGTCCTGCGGGCGGCGGACTACGCCGGCCACGTCGCCTGCGGCGTGGACACCCACGGCCTCGCCCAGCGGGGGGGAATGGTGGAGTCCTTCGTCAGGATCGGCTCCCCCGTGACCACTCCTCTCTTCCGCCGGGGCAGGGCCTCTCTCGTGATGGCCCTCGAGCGGACCGAGGCCTACCGGGCCGCGGAGACCTACGCCCGCCCGGGAGGGACGCTGATCTGGTACGACGCCTCCTGGCAGCCCCTCTCGGTGCGCCTCGGAAAAGAGGAGGCGATCCGGCCCGGCGACGTGGAGGAGTGCTGCGCCAGGCTGAACCTGCGGTGCGTCCCCGTGACGACGGCCGTTCCGGACGCCCGGATGCAGAACGTGGCGCTCCTCGCAGTTCTGGCCCGGGAGAAGCTCATCCCCGGAGTGGAGCTGGAGCATTATCGAAAAGCGCTGAAGGACCTTCTGCCCGAAAGGGTGCTGGAGGAAAACCTCAGGATCCTTGAGGAATCCCCCGCCCTTTGAAAAGGCCCCTTGTGCGGCAGCGGGGAGGACGGGGAAGGAAAAGGGTTACCGGTATGTTCTCAGATGAAAAGCGAATCCGGAAATTTCAAGGTCGAGATAGATTCGTCTCAGCGTTCCGTCATCGTGATACCGTTCGGTTCCGGAGAGAGTGTGCACTCCCTTTTGCCTGAGATAGGCCGCCGCCCGGGGTATATCGTTGACGCCTATGGCGATATGACCGTTTGCTCCAAGATCTGGTGTTTTCATGAATTCAAATCCTAGCCCGGCGAAGAGAGAATTCGGCCGTTCCCTGAGGGGAAAACCGAAAAGGGCCGACATCCTCGCGGAAGCGTCGGCGGCCTCTTCGGTACAGGCGTTGTTTATGCCGATATGGAGCAGGCCGAAATTGTGAACGGCATAAGCCGCTTTTCTCGAAAGGCGGGTTATTTCCTCTAACCGGCCCCTTTCAGCGGAGAGGGGGTCAGTAATCCATTCGGCGCTTGCCGCAGAGACACAGGGTAAAGCCATCCATTCGGACAGGCTCTCTTTCAGTATGCCGCCGGAGAGAATATATCGCATCTCGGGAAAATACTTCGGGAAGGTCCGAAGGTTTTCGCGGGCTGCCGGGGATTCGGAGACGGAGAAGAATGCCCTGCCGATACCTGCGGAAAGACAGGCGTCGATGTCTGATGCCGAATGCACTGCCGGGATATAGAAAATGCCATTTTCTGTACAGAGGTCACCAATCTGCGGAATGTATCTGAATGAGGTCAGAAACTGAGCTCCGGAGGAGACGCCCTTCTCCGCCTCCTCTTTTGTGCGGATGCCGCCGATGCCCGTGCTCAGTGCGGGAAGCTCCGCGGAGAGTGTCCGCACCGCTTCGAAAGTATGCTCCCCTGTAAAAAAAAGTTCGAGGACAGGCAGGCCACCCGCAAGAAGGGCCTTTCCGACGGGTAGTGCGTCCTCTTCGTGCTTCAGAAATGCCCGGGCAATAATGCCTGTCTCGCCGATTGGATCCGTCATCGGATGCATATTTTTTTCGTTCCTTTCACCGGGAAGATTACCGCATTCCTTGGGACAGCATTTCCCGAATATATTTGGTGTAGCTGCCGGCTTCCACGATACGGAGAATGAATTGGGGAAGAGGAGCTGCCCTGAGTTTTGTTCCCCGGGTAATATTGGATATTTCCCCTGTGGTCAGGTTTACTTCCAGTTCATCCCCGGCATCGGCAGCACTCAGAATTTCCTTGCATTCCAGCACGGGAAGTCCGTTGTTGATTGAGTTTCTGTAGTTGTACCTCGCAAAGGATTCTGCGATGACAAGGTTTATTCCGACGGCTTTCAAAGCTATGACCCCATGTTCGTAGCTTTTCCCCCCTCCTCCGAAATTCTTTCCGGCGACGATAATGTTGAATTCTCCCCGGAGAGCTCTTTCAGCGAAAGTTTTATCAAGGGGTTCCATGGCGTGTTTGCCCAGCTGTTCCGGGTCCAGGGCGTTTAAATTCGCCAGCCAAATTTTTGTGGAAATAATATCAGCCGTGTTGATTGCTCCGCCTTTCCAAACTTTTCCTCGAATTTTATTTTCCATGGAGCGTTCACCTCCCGGGGGCAATTGTAATCAATATTTTCGAGGGTCGGCAATGCAGCCTTCTATAGCGGATGCCGCCACGGTTGCAGGAGAGGCGATATAGATCTCGGCATCCTTTGCCCCCATTCTTCCCTCGAAATTCCTGTTGGTGCTGCTGATGCACACTTCACCTGAGGCAAGATTACCGGAGCCGATTCCCGCGCAGGCTGCACAGTTCGGAGTCAGCACGGCCGCTCCCGATTCGATGAAGATCTCAACAAGACCGTCCTTTACTGCCTGAAGATAGATTTCCCGGGAGGCCGGGACAACGAGCATGCGGACATCCCTGTGAACCTCGTGTCCCCTGAGTATTTCTGCGGCTTCCGCGAGATCCGGAAGGCGTCCGTTCGTGCAGGAGCCGAGAAAAGCCTGATCTATTTTTCTTCCCGCCACTGCTCCGACGGGCTGAACGTTGTCAATGCGGTGAGGACAGGCTACCTGGGGTTCGAGAGAAGATATATCAATATCAAAAACGGACGAATAGACGGCATCGGAATCACTGGCCACCATATCGAAGATCTTTCCCGGCCGGCGGCGCATAAATTGAACGGTCTTTTCATCGGGAGCCACTATTCCGTTTTTTGCTCCCATCTCCGCCACCATATTGCACATGGTCATGCGATCGGAAATCGACATGGCTTCCACTGCCGGTCCGTCAAACTCTACCGCCTTATAGAGAACCTCTCCGTTCCACCTGGTCATTCCCATAAGAGAGAGAAAAACATCCTTTCCGGAGACTCTCCCTGGAAGAACGCCCCGGAGAGTGAATTTTGCCGACTCCGGAACCTTCAGCCACAATTCTCCCGTTGCAAAGATGACTGCGGCCTCGGAAGGGCTGATTCCAAAAGCAACTGCTCCGAGGGCACCATAGGTCGTTGCGTGGGAATCGACTCCGGCGGCGACGGTTCCCGGAAGGACGAAGCCTTCATCGCACATGATCTGATGTCCGATCCCCTGGCGGCCAAGGTCGTAGAAGTTTTTCAGGGAATATTTCCGTGCCCCTTCCCGGCATGCCTTGAACTGTTCTGCCGTCTTCACGTCATTTGCCGGTCCGAGGTGGTCGAGGACAAAGACAATGTCAAGGCCGGGGAAGAGCTCGGTCGCTCCGAGCTCTTCCTCGAAGACCTTGAAGACGGCGGGACCTTTGAGGTCGGTCATCATCACGGAACGGATTTTTGCATTGATCAGATCTCCGGGGCGGACCGCGCTCACTCCGGCTGATTTTGCGAGAATTTTTTCAGTTATCGTCATTCCCGGCAAGGCAATACCTCCTGTCTCAGTCGAAATCATCATTTCCAGCATTGCTTTTCTTGTCTCTTTGTTTCATTTCCCTTCTGGCGGTAATAAGAAGGGTAGCGATGGAAACAGCGAATAGAACCACCACGATGGGTCTCGTGAAGATCATCCAGGGATTTCCGAAATAAAGCATCGCTGAACGCATCAGTTCGGCGTCGGCAATGGGTCCCAGTATGATTCCGAGGACAATCGCCACAGGAGGATATCCGAATTTCGAGAAGACGAATCCGATCAGGCCGAAGAGAACCATGATGCCTGCATCGAAGATATAGCTCCTGGAGGCAAAGCTTCCCACAACGCAGAGGAAGGCGATCATAGGGGCCAGGAATTTTGTCTCGATTTTAATGACCCTGGAGATCCATTTTGAAAGGACCAGCCCGATAGGCCAGGTTGCGATTGCCGCCGCTATCTGGGTTAAGATAATCGCATAGACGAAGGTCATGCCTGAATAGGGGTCGTAATCTTTTGGAATAAAAAGTTTTGGCCCGGGGCGGATGCCGTGAATGAGAAGCGCCCCCATGATGATGGCGCTTGAAGGACTGCCGGGTATTCCGAGGGAGAGCATGGTTGCCATGGCTCCTCCTTCGGATGCATTGTTCGCCGCTTCAGATGCGATGATTCCCGAGGGATTTCCGTTGCCGAAGGGAACCTTCGAATTCCGGGATGCCTCGTTGTAGCTGATAAAGGAAGCGATGGAGCTGCCCGCCGCAGGCATCAGGCCGACAAAGGTACCTATAAGGGATGATCTGATAAGATTCACCCAGTCTTTGAGCGTTTCCACGCTTGCCTTCATCATATCCCTGAAGTTGGGTTCGAAGGTCTGCCCCGTATTTACAATAAATTTCTGTTCGAGCATCGTAAATACCTGGGAGAAAGCCAGAAGCCCTATGAGAACTGTAACTGTGGGAAATCCTTCGATAAGCTCTATACGCCCAAAACAAGCGCGGGTCTGGCCGCAGGCCGTCATCCCCACCAGGCCGAGAAGAAAGCCGAAAAATCCGGCTGCAATCCCTTTGGCAAGAGTGCTTCCCCTGATAACGGCCAAAATGGTGATTCCGAAGACCACGATCGCAAAGAGCTCGGGGGACGAGAAGCGAAGGGCAAACCAGCTTATGGGTACCATGACGAAAAATACGAAGATATAGGAAAAAGCTCCACCGAAGGCAGATGCCGTCGTCGCCAGGCCAAGGGCTCTGCTCGCCTCTCCCTTCTGAGTGAGGGCATATCCTTCAATTGCCGTCGCTGCCGATGCGGGAGTTCCCGGCGTGTGAAGCAGTATGGCCGTAATGGAGCCTCCGTAAATGGCTCCGCCGTAGGCGGACGCCAGGACAACGATCGCCGTGAGGGGATCGAGTACATAGGTTAGGGGGAGAAGAGTGGTGATGGCCATGGAAGTCGTAAATCCGGGAATTGCCCCCACAATAATCGAATAGATCAGCCCGGCCGGAATGGCGCATAAAACCGGCCAGTGAAGAAGCATTTTGAAGGCTTCCTGAAGCGCATTCATATCAAACATCGCCTGTTACCTCCGTTTCGTCAGAACCACTTTCGATACAGGACGTAGTTCACGAGAAAGTCTTCGATAAATCCTTCAGGAAGAAGGATGTTGAAAAAGCGCCGGAAAATCACATAGGTGAAAAAGGGAAGCAAGAGGGAAATCAGCAGGATTAAACGGTATTTCTTCACCCCGGAGGCGAGGAACATCAGAGGAAACATGAGGGTGCTCGTTATGATAAAGCCAGCGTGATTCAGCACGGCAACATAGGCCACAACGAGTGCGAACAGACCGGCCTGCCTTTTGAGAGTGGGCAGATCCTTGAACAGCGCAGGTTTTTTTTGCTCTTTTCGGCGGTCTGCAAAAATCGAACGCACGATCAGTGCTATGGAAATGCTTAAAACGCCGAGGACTATCCACACAAGACGCAGATTCTCCTTCGGCTGCTCTATATCAATGGACTGATAGAGGAAAACAGCCATTGTGATGACCATGACTGCCGGGACAATAAATTCTCCGTAATCAAGTCCGGTTTTCTTTTTTTCCATAAAATTCCCTCCTCAATAAAGAAGGCCCCTCCCCTTGATATAAAGAGGAGGGGAACCAGGAAGCAAACCGACAGTTTATTTTTTCTTGACTATTGTGCTGATGAACTCGCTGTAATCCTTCAGTGTTTTCATGGCAGCATCTCCTGAAACCCAGGTGACCACAGGAGTAAAACCTGCCTTTTCGATCTGTTCCTTAAATTCGGGATCATGGTGAACAGCGTAGAGGGCATCATAGACCTTTTTAAATCTCTCCGGATGTTCGTCCAGGATCTTTCTGGTGGTACCGAGGCTTCTCATGGATGACAGATACGGAGCGGAAACGTCGTATTTCGGCTTCAGTATTTCATCAAAGGTAGGTGCATCCGGCCAGGCGATATTTCTCTCCGGCCACATAACTCCGATGGCGTTGCTGAAATCCCTGAGCTCCTCATTGGAAACGACGGCGCCGAAATAGACGTCAATATGCTTCCCGAGGAAAGCGGATCTTCCGGGGCTGCCGTCGTAACGGACGAAGGCGACGTCAAGCTTGAACTTGTCGATCGTCCAGAGGGCAGCATATTCGGAGACTCCCGACGTGGCTCCTACACGGAGTTTTCCAGGGTTCTGCTTTGCATACTCAATGAAATCGGCAATGGTCTTGAAACCGGTCTCTTTCTGGGCATTCACGAGTGTCGGGTCAGAATTGACGATTGCCAATACGGCGAAGTCGTCGATGGTGAACGGAGCATTTTGAGTCAGATGGTTGAGAGCGAGGTGAGGCATACCCAAAATCCCCCAGGTATATCCGTCAGGAGCGGCATTCTGTATAAGCGTATGTCCGACCTGCATCGCCGCACCGGGGCGGCATTCAACCAGCTGGGGAACCCCGAGGGCTTTCTCGAGCCCTTTTTCATAGAGACGCACTGTTCTTTCCATTGAACCGCCGGCTTCTCTTCCCACAATCCAGCGCATCGGTCTCCTGGGAAAATCATCCGCCGCCTCCACTATTCCTGCCGCGAAGATGAACAACACGCTTATAGCCATCAAAACCCGAAAGATCTTCCTGTTCGCTGCCATGATCATTCCTCCTTCTTAAAATGCCTTTGGCCATTTCTATGACCAAAGGACGAAATACTCCCATATTTGCATTCTTACAGACAAATGGCAGGTAAAACAATGTTATTAAGGAGTACTAGACTTTGCATTCCTTCAAAAAAACTGATAATTGTATAAGGAAATTAAGAGGGGGATAGCAACGCATCTGATCTTTAATATCATATATTTAACTTGAAAGGCAAAAAAAGTCAAGAGAGCATTTTTTCCCTGGCGGCCCTTTGCTTTTCCCGCCGCTCCGGAGTACCATCGGTTCACGAACGCAGTGAAGGAGGAATTCCATGTTCCGTAGCGTAATTTTTGACTTTGACATGACTCTCGTGGACTCGAGCTGGGCCATCCGTGACACCATGAACAGGCTTGCTGCGCTGAGAGGGCTTCCCGAGGTCAGCCGGGAACAGGTCCTGTCCGTGATCGGCCTTCCCATCCGGGAGTCGTGGCTGAAGGTCTGGGGGAGCTTCGAGGAGGAGTGGCTCACCGATTTCCGGGCCTTTTTTCTCGCCGACGAGTTCGCTGGGATTCATCCCTTTCCCGGTACTCTTCCGCTTCTCGACGAGCTCGCCCTCCGGGGAATCGTCCTCGGCATCGCATCGAACCGGCAGCAGCCCGCCCATCCCCTGAAGGCCACGGGGCTCGGGAAATACTTCCGGGCCGTGGTGGGCATGGGGGACGTTCCCCTGGGAAAGCCCGCGCCGGACATGATCCTGAAGTGCATGGCCGATCTCGGCTGCGACAGCTTGTCCACCCTCTTCGTGGGGGATACCCTTGACGACGTCCGTGCCGCCCGGGATGCGGGGGTGCGCTCCGTCGGTCTGACCACCGGAAACGCCGCCCGGGAAGACCTGCTTGCCGCAGGAGCATGGCGGGTGATCGATTCTCTCGAAGAACTTCTTCCCCTTCTCGATGGGGAAGAAGAGGCCGCCTCCGCCATTCAGAAAGCTTCGCCCTCTTCCGGAAAGGAGGAAGCGAAATGAAATCTGACAGGAAACTCAATCGGCTGGCAGGGGAAAAATCCCCCTACCTGCTGCAGCACGCCTCAAACCCCGTGGACTGGTATCCCTGGGGGGATGAGGCCTTCGAGAAAGCCCGGAAGGAGGACCGCCCTCTCTTCGTCTCCATCGGCTATGCCACCTGCCACTGGTGCCATGTGATGGAGGACGAATCCTTCAGCGACGAAGAGTGCGCCTCTCTCCTGAACGACTGCTGCGTCTCCGTGAAGGTGGATCGGGAGGAACGGCCCGACATCGACGGAACCTTCATGGCCGTCTGCCAGATGATGAACGGAAATGGCGGATGGCCCCTGAACGTGATGCTCACGCCGGAAGGGCTGCCCTTTTTCGCCGGGACCTACCTGCCGAAGCGGGGGAGCGCGGGACGCCCGGGGATCGTGGACCTGGTTCCGAGGGTGAAATGGCTCTGGAAGACCCAGCGAGACCAGGTGGAGCAGTCGGCGAAGAGCATCGCCGAAACGCTCCTGAACGCTGCGAATCCCGAACCGGGATCAATCCCCGGCTCTGCGGTCATAAGCGCCGCATACCGGGAGATGGAGGGCTCCTTCGACGCCGAGTGGGGAGGTTTTTCTTCAGAGCCGAAGTTCCCCATGGCCTCATGGCTCCTCTTCCTTTTTACCTACGGGCAGAGAATGGGAGAGGAAAGGGCCTTCGCCATGGTGGACAAGACCATGGAGGCCCTGTGGAAGGGGGGAATCCACGACCATCTCGGCGGAGGGTTCGCCCGGTATGCCACGGACCGCCAGTGGAACTTTCCCCACTTCGAGAAGATGCTCTACGACCAGGCTCTGCTCCTCTACGGGGCCGCAGAGTTTCAGAGCAGGGGAAAAAAGAGCCTCTACGAGGCCTTCGCCGACGACATCGCCGGCTTTGTCCTCCGGGAGATGACCTCCCCCGACGGGGGGTTCTACTCCGCCTTCGACGCGGACAGCGAAGGGGAGGAGGGAAAGTACTACCTCTGGACGGAGGAGGAGATCCGTTCCCTTCTTCCCGCAGAGGAGGCGGGGATCTTTCTGAGCGTCTACGGCGCCCGGAAGGGGGGAAACTTCCGCAACGAGGTGACGGGGCGCATTCTCGGAGACAACGTTCTTTACCTTGCCATGCCACTGCAGGAGGCGGCGTCGAAATTTTCTCTGGAACCGCCGAAGCTCGCCTCTCTTCTGGCCTCCGCCCGGGTCCGGCTGCTGGAGGCCCGGAAGAAGCGCACCCCTCCGCTTCTCGACGATAAAATCCTCACCGACTGGAACGGTCTTATGATCGCCGCCCTTGCCCGGGCAGGTGCAGTCTTCTCCCGGCCCGAGTGGATCACTGCGGCCCAGAAGGCGGCCCGTTTCGTCGATACGAAGCTTCGGGACAAAGAAGGCAGGCTGCTGCACCGCTTCCGGGGAAAAGAAGCATCCATCCCCGGTTTCCTCGACGATTACGCTTTTCTTATCTGGGGGCTTCTCGAGCTGGGAGCCGCCACGGGGAAAGGGGGGTACGGCGACAGCGCTGGAGTTTTCTTCGACGCCGCCCGAAAAGACCTGGAGGACCGGAAGAAGGGAGGGTTCTTCACATCCCGGGGGGATGATCCCCACCTCTTCCTCCGGCGAAAGGAGGCCTACGACGGGGCCATTCCCTCGGGCAATGCCGTCATGCTGGCGAACGCCCTCCGCCTGGCATCTCTTCCGGGCCGGAAGGACTGCACCTCCGTTGCCAGAAGCATCGCCGAGGCCTTCGGAAAGGGAACGGAGCAGTATCCTCTCTCCCACGCCTGGCTGCTCGCATCGGTGATGAAGCTCTAGGACGGATCGGCCCCATCGGTTGGGGCGTCTCCGCAGGAATCGCGGAGGCGTCCCATTTCTTTGCGGTAGAGAAAAAGGGTGAGCAGGCCCGCACCGAAGTCGGAGACGGGAAAGGCGATCCATATCCCCTTTACTCCCCAGGAGGGAGCGAGAATCAGCACCAGGGGGATCAGAAGAAGAACCTGCCGCAGCAGTGAGAGGACGAAGGAAGGCCCGGCCTTTCCGATGGCCTGGAAGAGTCCTGACGCCATGACCTGGAATCCCACGACGGGCATGCCCACTGCGAGCATTCGGGCGGCGTTTCTTCCGTGGCGGAGGACCTCGGGAGCGGAAGTGAAGAGAAGGATGAGTTTTTCCGGAGCGAAGAAGAGGACCCCCGCCCCGGCGGTGCAGATCAGGGTCGCCGCGGCGATGGAGAGCCGCATGGCGGAGAGGACCCGGCAGAACCGCTTCGCCCCGTAGTTGAACCCCACCACGGGAAGCAGTCCCTGAACGACGCCGAAGACGGGCATCACTGCGAAAAGAAGCAGCCGGTTCACGATGCCGTAGGCAGCCACTGCGCTGTTGCCTCCGGCGGCCGCTAGGGAGCCGTTGACCACCAGGAGGGAGAGGCTGGCCGCTCCCTGGCGGACCGAGGCTGCCGCCCCCACGGAGAGGCTCTCCCGAAGGATGCTGCTGCGGAAGCGGAAGTTCTTCCAGCGGAAGGCCACAACGCTTCGCCCGGCCAGGTAATACCACCCGAGCCACAGGGCCGTGGCTCCCTGGCTGATCACCGTGGCGAGGGCAGCCCCCCGGATGCCCCATCCGAAGGCGAAGATGAAGACGGGGTCGAGAAGGGTATTGATCCCCGCGGAGATGAGCATGGTCATCATGGCGAAGGAGGCGTTCCCCTCGGCACGGACGAAGTTGTTCGCGGTGATTGAAAAAGCGAAGAAGGGCGCGCCGTAGAAGAGAACCCCGGCGTAGTCCCCGGCGAGGGGAAGTATTTCCGGCGGAGTTCCCATGAGCCTGAGAAGAAGAGGAGCCCAGCGCAGCCCGGCGAGTCCGAAAAGGACCCCTGCCGAGAGAACAAGGAAAAAAAGGGTCCCCACGCCACGCTCGCTCCTTTTCCTCCGTCCCGCGCCGAGGGACCGGGAGATGAGGGATGCCCCTCCCACCCCGGGGGCCTGGGCCATGGCCATGATGACCATCTGAAGGGGAAAGGCCATGGTGACGGCGGCGATGCCGTCCGCTCCCACACCCCTGCCGACGAAGAAGGCGTCCACAAGGGTATAGGAGGCCTGCACCAGCATTCCGAGGGCTGCCGGAAGAGAAAGCCTGAGAAGCAGGCGGCCGACGGAACCCGTCCCGAGAGCCTGCGGATTGTCCATGCTTTCCCCTCCTTTCCGCTTTCAAATGTGGCAGGAATGATCAAAAGTATACCAGAAGGGAAAAGTCCTTGTGGCCCCGGGAACTCTCAGGTATACTTTGGCCGGATACTCTCTCAGAAGGAGGAGACCATGAAAGACGCAGCGCGGAACCTCCCCGCCCCACTCCGGCGGGAATGTCGTCTCAGGTCTCTTCCGGGGCCCCCCGTCATTTCGCGGCAGAGCCCGGAGGGAAGAAAATGACGGCCCTTCCTTACTGGAACTCGACAATGAACATGAAAATCCCCTCATGGTTTCCCTTCGGAGTGGATTATATTCCCGTGTCCGTGAACGCCCATCACAGCGGCATCCTCCGCAGGATCGCCTCTCTCTCCCTGCGGCTGAACAGCGAATTTCTCTGCCTCACGAGCACCCAGAGCGGCTCGACGGGCAACCTGCTGCGGGAGAGCATGTTCGTCCCCGGCCAGGGGGGCGGTTTCGACCTGGGGTTCACCATGCTCTTCGGCTATTCCCCCTTCATGGAGGATCTTCTCTCCACCCTGGCCTCGGGCCTGGAGGGCGTGGAGGCGGGGATCTCCTTCTGCTGCCTGTGGGACCGGGAGATCCTCCGGGAGACCTTCAAGGCAATTGTCCTCGTGAGCGGCGACCCCTTCTTTTCGGAGGACGCCTTTCTCGATGCTCTGGCAGCGGCCCTGGAGAACCGTGCGCCTCTCCAGGCAAACCTTCCCTTCTTCGCGGAGAAATTCGGCTACCGGCGGTTTTTCATCCCCTACGAGACGGATAACCCGGTGAATCTGGAGATCAGCCGTCTGCTCTATGAAATGGAGTTCGAGGAGACAAGAAAGTGGGTCGGGCCATCCCCCGAAATTCGCCTGCCCCTGCTCTTCGGCCTTGAAATTCCCATTTAATGGTATAATGTTTATCCACAGAAAATACTATGCAGTATTCGTCGAGTGCGGTTTTCCATCCACTGAGGAAGAACCGGATCGAAGCTGTTGCATTGAGAAGGGGACGGGATCTCCATGGAAAACGATATTTTGAACGAGAAGGATCTTCTGAGCGAAAAGGAAGTTTTGAACTCGAGGGAACTTCTCGGCAAGGATCCCCTTGCCGAGAAGGATCCCCTCGAGGAAAAGGACGCCAAGAAGGACGATGTGTCCCATGACGAGGGGACCGATTATCTCGTCCGGGTGGAGGAACTCGTCACCGAGGGAAAGAGCAAGGGGTTCGTCACCCAGAAGGACGTGGAGCGGCACATACCCCTCGAGAACTGGAGCACCGAGATTCTTGACGACGTGGTCTCAATCCTTATGGAAAGGGGAATCGAGGTCGTGGACGATGACGCGAGGGAGGCCGCACCTGTACAGACCACGCCCGACGAAGAGGTGATCCGTCAGCCCGCCTTCGATATGGAGATCGGCAAGCTCGACGATATTCCTCTCACTGACCCGGTCCGCATGTACCTTCGGGAGATAGGCAAGGTCGCCCTTCTCGACGCCGCCGAGGAAGTTGAGCTCGCAAAGCGGGTCGAGGCGGGAGAGGATCTGGCCAAGAAAAAGATCGTGGACGCGAACCTCCGCCTCGTGGTCAGTATTGCCAAAAAGTACATCGGCAGGGGAATGCTCTTTCTCGACCTCATCCAGGAGGGAAACCTCGGACTCATCCGGGCGGTGGAGAAGTTCGACTACCGGAAGGGGTTCAAGTTCAGCACCTACGCCACATGGTGGATTCGCCAGGCCATCACCCGGGCCATCGCCGACCAGGCACGGACGATCCGGGTGCCCGTCCACATGGTGGAGACCATCAACAAGATGGTGCGGATCTCCCGGCAGCTCGTTCAGCGCCTGGGCCGGGAGCCCACGGACGAGGAGATCGCCCGGGAGATGGAGATCGAACCGTCGAAGGTTGAGGAGATCCGGAGGATCGCCCAGCTTCCAGTCTCCCTTGAGACCCCCATCGGCGAGGAAGAGGACAGCCAGCTCGGCGACTTCATTGAGGACCGGGATCTTCCAAGCCCGGAGGAGGCCGCGGCGGGACACCTTCTTCACGAACAGATCGACGAGATGCTCGACGCCCTCTCGGAGCGGGAGCGGGAAGTGCTGCACTACCGCTTCGGTCTCGAGGACGGCAGATCCTACACCCTCGAGGAAGTGGGGAAGCGCTTCGGCGTGACGAGAGAGCGCATCCGCCAGATAGAGGCCAAGGCCCTCCGGAAGCTGCGCCATCCCAGCAGAAGCAAGAAGCTCAAGGACTTTCTCGACTAGAAAAATTCTGTCGGACCCTATATAAAAACGCGGCCATTCGTCATCGAAAAACACCCCCAAAGTCGGACTTATGTCCAACTTTGGGGGTGCACTTCACTCATCGGAGGGACGCGTTTTTATATTCCTGACAGGCGGCGGGCGAACAGCTTATACCCTTTTTCCCCCTTGACGGAGGCTTCAAAAGTAAGGTATAGTTAGTACATTCAGTTAAGTTAGTCTCTTTTGAAAAACTCGATAATTGCTTCCGTTCTTCCCTAGAGGGAAGGGGCTCTTGCAAAGGAGGTGGATTCCCTTTCCGGGCCCGGAAGAAGGATACCCGCCCCTTCGTCATGGGCGGAATCAGGATGGGAGGCGAAAACATGGACAGCGTCTACAAGATCATCGAACTTGTGGGAACGAGCGGCGAATCCTGGGAAAAGGCCGCCGCCAACGCGGTGGAAAGAGCGTCCAAGACCCTTCGGGACATCAGGGTGGCCGAAGTATGCCTTCTCGATATGGCCATGGAAAACGGCAAAGTGAAGGCCTATCGGGCAAAGGTGAAAATCTCCTTCAAGTACGAAGACTGAAGCAAAAAATGAGACGGTCCTTTTCTCTTCGAGATTCTGAGGAAAGGGCAGGAAGAAGCGTTTCCCGACTGCGGAAAATATGAATATCTTCAAACCTCCGGAAGCACTTGCCAGCGCTCCGTTCTCCCTCTTCCCGATGCTGCCGGAGGATTTTTGGTGTTTGCGTGGGAAATTTCAGGAGGGCATCCATGAAAGAGATTCTGATGGATGCCCGGCTTTATTCAGTATATCCGAAAGAAGACGCTTCATTTAAATCGTGGCTTTCAAGAAGGAGTGACGAGGTTCGATGAAGAAAAAAACAGATGCCTTTGGCCGGATTTTTCTGATCGTATCGCTCGTATTTTTTCTTTGGCCTTCTGCCGCGTTTTCATGGGGTGCCATATGGAAAGCAGTGGAAACTCATCAATATATACTTTCAGGTGCAATGGAACTTGCCGGCAGGGACCCCGCATTCAATCAGCCTTTCCCAACGGTGCAGGAACTTCGGAACCAGGACTGCGTCGTCGTGACTCCTCTCGGGAAAATTGGCCCCGGACCGGATGTTGATGGAAACTCTCCCTTCTCCTGGCATTATTACAATCCTCTCACGGAAAAAGGGAAAGGAGAGGCTCCCCGGCAGACAGGCCTTTTTTTCAATGAAATGATGGCAAAGCGGGTACGAAGAGAGGATCAATCGAAGGAAGCTGCCTGGTCAGCACATTTTCTCGCCGATATGTTCGTTCCGTACCATGTCGTCGGAATGCCGGAAGAAGACGCATGGGTCGCTCTTATGACGGGCAGACCTCTCGACGAAAGAGAAGCGGGGCCGTCCAGGCTTTATTCCCCCAGTTCTCCGCCGCCTGCGGGCTGGGGGAATAAAGGAGATTTTTCGGATGCTCTCCAGCTTCTTTTTACAGAATATCCCCCGGGAAATGAGGATGGCGTCGATTGGTTCGATCCGTGGTATTTCAACGGATACGGAGGAACATCCTCGCAGGGAATTGCGACAGGCAGTCATGGATGGTGGGAATTCACCGCATGGACTCAAATGAGTGGGGAAAACGTACGCGTCCTTATGGGGAGGCTTCTCCGGGAATTTCCCTATGATCCGCTCTGGAAAAACAGAAAATCGACCATGGGCAGCGATTTCTGGAAAGAGCAGGGTCTTGCCGCCGAAGCTTTTGCAGCATCAAGTGCCTCTTGGACACGGAAGAATATGGAAGTTGTTCTGCAAAACCCCGATCTGGGCATTGCCCATGCGATTCGGGCCGTATATACCCTGTACCGGGCTTCAATGACCTCCATCAGAACGGGATGGAGGCAGGAACCCCGAACGGAAGGATACAGGATTTATGCCATTGTAAACAATGCTCTTCCGGGAGAATCGTTATACGATGTCGATCTCCGCCTTCTGTATCTTGAGAAGGGAAAATGGCAGGCTTCGAATATACAACGGATAAATACGCCCATTCCTTCCGGAGGTATCAGCGAGAGCTTCTGGGATGTCCGCTCGGATGGACCCCTTGATTGTATTCTCGAAGTTTCCGGCATCTATCTGAAAACGCCGGACCTCGGATACGTCAATATGCCTTTCAGAACAAAGGGGAGGGAACCAGAGGGAGAGAAATGGACCGTTTCAGGAAGCGCGGCATTCTCGATGCTGAATTACCCCGAAGGGAAAAAAATCAATAATGTTTTTCTTCTCTTTCCATTGACCGGCGGTGCTGTCAGCGGGAAGGTGAATATTCTCTACGAGCCGCTCCGCTCCGGAGGGATGAAGCCTGTGAATCTGCTGCTGAATTTAACGGGGAATTTTGATGGAGAGAAGCTGTCGGGTACTTATGAAGGATATCATGAAAATGTTTTCTGGGCGGGAAGAAGCAGCGTCGCAGGAAAATGGGAGGGTCATCTTTTCGGGGAACAGCTGAAGGGAACTCTACTGCTCGAGAACCAGGGAAAAACTTTTTCTCTGGGTTTCATCTGTCGGGTTTCGAAGCCCCGATAAAAGGAATGTCCTGAAGTACTTTTTCCGGTGATTAATGCTTCTGTGCGTCGGAGGCAAAGTGCCGCGGCTTCTTGCAGCTCGGGACAGATTGTTTCTTCACTTCGGCCTTGAGTGAAATATGTGAAGCGAAGAGAGGGCAGCTGCTGTTTATTGCCCAAGTCCCGGCGACCAGTTCACCTTTTCCACGGTCAGCTCTTCGCCGGACTGCACAAGGACATGAACGCCGCAGTAGTCCTGCCGGAGGGTGAAGAGCTTCGGCCAGGGCAGCTCGAGGATGGTCAGAAGAAGAACCTTGAAGACCCCCGAGTGGGCGGCCACAAGGATATTGTCCTGCCGTCCCCGGGCGAGAGTGAGAAAGGCGGGCCAGGCCCGCTGCTGCACCTCGAGGAAGTTTTCTCCCCCCTCCGGACGGAAGCGGGCGAAATCCCGCCCCCGGGCTTCGTAGGCCCCGGGGTCTTTTTGCCGGATTTCATCCATGGTGAGCAGTTCCCATTTTCCGAAGGCGATCTCCTGGAGGGCGGGGATGACCGTGAAGGGAATATCCCTGTGCCCCGCGATGATCGAAGCCGTCTCATCGGCCCGCCTGAGGCCGCTCGTGAAGACCCCTTCGAGAGGAAGGCCGTCGAAGGCTTTTTTCAGCTCCCCCGCCTGCTCCCGGCCTTCCTCCGACAGGGGAAGGTCCGACCGTCCCAGAAAGCGGGTGTTCCGGTCCGGCAGCTCGGGCCGTCCGTGGCGGACGAGGTAGATTTTCTTTTCCATGGAGGTTCCCTCCCCGTGATTGGTTCCCTCTGCCTCTTAGGGTACAATAACAGGCAGTGAATGACCAGAAAGGAGAAGAGCTTTCATGAAAAAAACGCTTCTTGTGACCTGCCCCGCCCCCGCCTCCCTGAGAGAGGAAGTGCGGAGCGCCCTCGAGGGCGAAGGGGAGATCCTCTATCTGGAGGATATATCAGAAGAAAAGCGGAAGGCAGCCCTCTCTTCCGCGAACGTTCTGCTCTCCTTCTTCTTCAACAGGGAGGTCCGGGAGGACGAGTATCCCCTGCTGGCGGATCTCGATCTCTTCCAGTCCATCTCGGCGGGGCTCGACTTTCTCCCCTTCGAAAAACTGCCCGAAAAAATGATCCTGGCCTGCAACGCCGGAGGTTGGGCTCCTCAGATCGCAGAACACACCATGGCTCTTCTTCTGGCCCTGACGCGGCGGATCATCCCCCTCCACAACGATCTCGCTGCGGGAAAATTTCACCGCCAGTCCTACACCCTCTCCTGCCTGAGGGACAAGGTCCTGACCGTGGCCGGCTACGGCGGCATCGGCCGCAGGACGGCGGAACTCGCCCGGTGCTTCGGCATGAAGATTCGGGCCCTGAACACGAGCGGAAAGACAGCCGACGCCGTGGACTTTGCGGGGACCCTCTCCGATCTGCCCGAGGTGCTGCCCGATACGGACGTGCTGCTCCTCTCCCTTCCCCTGAACCGTCATACCAGAGGAATTATCGGCAGAAAAGAACTGGAAATGATGAAAAAGGACGCCATCCTCCTCAACGTGGCCCGTGCCCCACTGGCCGTGGAGGAGGACCTCTACCGGCACCTGAAGGAGAACCCCGACTTCCGGGCAGGGCTCGACGTCTGGTGGCAGGAGCCCACCTGGGGAGGCGGAGACTTCGAGTCGGAGTATCCCTTCCTCGAGCTGCCCAACGTGGCCGGTTCCCCCCACAACTCCAACCGGTGCGAAGGGGCCATGGATAGGGCGACGGCCATTGCAGCGGCGAATGTCCGGGCCTTTTTCAGGGGAAAGAAGATCGCCGGCCTGATCCGCCGGGAAGACTATTTGGACTGAAGGAGAGAACTGTCATGGCCCGATGCACCGTCGCGACATTCAACGTGAATTCCGTCCGGAGCCGCCTGCCCCTTCTCGAACGCTGGCTCGGCGATTTCCCCGTGGACGTGCTCTGCCTGCAGGAGACGAAGGTGGAGGACGGCAGCTTTCCCGAAGAAGCCTTTACCGCCATGGGGTACCGCTCCCTCTATAAAGGAGGAAAAGCCTACAACGGAGTCGCCATCCTCACGAAGGTCCCTCTGGACGGATATGCCATCGGCTTCGGCGACGGCGAGGAACCCGAGGGGGAGACCCGGCTGCTCCGGGCGCGCATCGGCGACTTCTGCATCGTGAATACCTACGTCCCTCAGGGGAAGGCGATCGACACCCCCGACTACGCCTATAAACAGCGATTTTTCGAGCGGATGAAGGCCCTCTTCGACCGGGAATATCTGAGGGAGGAAAAAATCGTCTGGGTGGGGGACATGAACGTGGCTCCCACGGATATGGACGTGACGAGCCCGGAGCGGAAACGGGACCACCCCTGCTTCTCCCCGGACATCCAGGCCCGCTTCGAGGACGTGAAAAACTGGGGGTTCGTCGATCTCTTCCGCAAATTCCGCCCAGGCGCAGGGGAATTTTCCTTCTTCGACTACCGGGTGAAGAACTCCCTCGAGCGGAACATAGGGTGGAGGATAGACCACATCCTCGTTACTCCGGCCCTCGAAAAGGCGGCCGGGGACTGCTATATCGACCGTGCTCCCAGGGGATGGGAACGCCCCTCCGACCACGTTCCCGTCGTGGCGGTCTTCGAAACGGAGCACAAAAAATGAGATTCGACCCCCTATGCGCCGATCCGGAGATTGCCGACCCCGCCTTCCCCCCCTGCGGATACGCCCTGACGATCCCCTCAGGAGGATGTAATCTCTACGGCGTGCTCTACCGCCCTTCGGGGAAGGGGCTGCATCCGACGGTGCTGATGCTCCACGGCTTTCCGGGGACGGAGAAGAACCTGGACCTCGCTCAGGTCTTCCGGAGGGCCGGCTTCAACGCCGCCCTTTTCTCCTACAGAGGAGCCTGGGGAAGCCAGGGGGATTTTTCCTTCACCCATGTGATCGAGGACAGCCGCGCCGCCCTGGCCTTTCTGCGGGAGGAGTTTGCGGAGAGGGAGTACGGCGTGGACAGGGACAGGATCATCCTCTTCGGCCACAGCATGGGGGGCTTCGCCGCCCTGAAGGCCGCCGAGACGGCCCCCTTCATCTCGGATGTGCTCTTCCTCGCAGGATGGAATATCGGCCTCGACGGCATCCGCTCATCGGAGGACCCTTACGCTGCCGGAAAGCTCAGGACCCTTCTCGGTGAGGGAGCGAGGGTCCTCGCCGGAACGTCGGTAGCCGCCCTTATGGACGAAATCGCCCTGAAGGGAGAGGCCTTCGACCTCCGCAATTCCGTCCCCTCCCTCGGCGGAAAGAAGATTCTCCTTGTCGGGGCCTCGAGGGACGGGGTGACACCGCCGGAATTTCATCACGAGCCCCTCCTGGAGGCCCTTCGAAAGGGAGAGGACCTTTCGGCAGAAGAAGCGATGATCGACACGGACCACTCTTTCTCCGGCTCCCGGGTCGCCCTCGCGCGGGTTCTTCTGGAATTTCTGCAGAAAAGGGGATACTGAGCCCGAAGACGGCGCTCCTCCTCCGGATATGCTCGCCCGAAGATTCCTTTTACTTACTTCCTCTGCAGCAGTTCCTTCACTGCCGTGCGGATGTCCGAAGTCTCCCGGCCGATGGCCTTTGCCGCGTCCTTCAGGGGAATATTTCCGGCCGTATCCTCAGGCCAGCCGGCCTTTGAGAGGATGTCCCGGCCCGCCAGGCTGTAAGCGGCGGCGACTTCATCGAGGGTAAAGCTTCCCTTGATCTCGTCGGGATTCGCCGGAACGCCCGGGGCGGGCGCCGAAGCAGGAGGTGCGGAAGGCCGTGCGGCGAACCACGCCCGAAGCTGCTCCTTGAGTTCTTCGTCGTTCACTCCCTCCATTTTCTTGAGAGAGACATTGAGGGGAGAATCGGCGGGAAGACCGGCGATCTCGAGGACTTTCGACGGCGGCAGCTTCACCTGGGCGGCCGTTTGTTCCAGGGTCATCCAGCCGAAGACTCCGTCCACAGGGTCCTTCAGGGATTCCGCCGACTCGGGGGCGAAGGTCTGCCAGTACCCCGTGAGCCGCGCCGTTCCGTAGGCGGCGAAATAGAGCCCCACTCCCAGCAGACCGACAGCGAGGGCGGAGAGTATTTTTCTTCGTCCGAAGGAGAAAAAGAGGGTTTTCTCAACCGGACAGATTTCCGTGCACCGGCCGCAGGCGATGCAGTCGGCGTCGGTCACCCTCTCGACGGAGAGGGGTTCGAGGCCCATGGGGCAGGCGCGGCTGCACTTGCCGCAGGTGATGCAGATATCGGGGTTGCGGGTGACTTTCGTGAGGCTGAATTTCTGCACTATTCCCAGGGCGGCGCCGAGAGGACAGAGGTAGCGGCACCAGAAGCGCTCGATGAAGACCCCCGCCCCGATGACCAGCAGAAAAAGCACCACATATCCCCAGGGAGATGAAACAATTTCCCCCCATCCGGCACTGAGGTGCATCCAGGAGACCCAGGGGTCCCAGGGACGCCAGGCGAGGGTTCCAAGGGTCCAGGTGAAATAGAGGATAATGGCAAGGACGAGGTATTTCAGCCCTTTCAGCCGGCGGTCGACGGCAGGGGAAAATTCCCGGGGGCGGATCCCCAGCTTTCGGGCTCCGCGGGCGGTCAGCTCGGCAATCGTCCCGAGGGGGCAGATCCATCCGCAGAAAATTCTCCCCACAAGCAGGGTGATCGCCGCCACCGAGACGAAGAGCACCATGGCGCTCGGGGCCGTCCGGCGAAGCCACGTTCCCGAGCGAAGGAAGCTGTAGAGGGTTTCGAGGCCTCCCAGAGGGCAGAGGGCGTCCACTGGCGGCACCCCCGCCGGACCTCCTCCGAGAACCTGGTGGCGGTATCCGACCCATGTCAAAAACAGGAGAAAACCGATCATAATGCCGTAGCGAATCTTTTTCCAGGACCCCATGCTTTTCCACACTCCTTGTATTCGATTCAGCGACAATAGCATTTTCACCGGATAAAAAACATCCGTATTTATACTCCCCATGGGTACTTTTTATGCCGAAAAGAAAGGGCAGGATTTTATATTGTACAATGGATGGCGGAAACATGTCCGAAAAAGGAGCGGTGATCATGATCAAAGCAGGTATTTTCGTATTTCCCAGGGTGGAGGAGCTCGACTTCGTCGGTCCCTTCGAGACCCTCTCCGCCGCGAACATTCTCGTTCCGGGAAGCATGGAGGTGAAGCTGCTTGCCCGGGAGGAGGGGCCGATCGAAGGGGCGAACGGCCTCCGCTTTCTTCCGTCAGGAAACCTCGGGGAGGGCGCTCTCGACCTGCTCATTCTCCCGGGAGGATCCGGACGTCGGGCGGCCATGGAGGACAGAAAAGTCCTCTCCTTTATACAAAACCAGTATGAAGGTCTGCGGTTTCTCGGCACGGTCTGCACCGGCGCCTTTCTCGCCGCGAAGGCGGGACTGCTGAAGAACCGGAGGGCGACGACTCATCATCTCTATTTCGAAGAGCTCGACTCCTTTCCGGGCGTCAAGGTCGTTGAGCACCGGGTCGTGAAGGACGGCAACATTCTCACTGCGGGGGGCGTCAGCTCGGGAATAGACCTCTCCCTCTGGCTTCTGGCCCTTCTCTTCGACCCTGATTTCGCCCATAAGGCATCGGAGTACATCGAATATCCCTTCCGGCCCGACCAGTACCGGGAATTCTAGGAGGTACGCCATGAATATTTCCCCTCTGGCAGGACAGCGTCCCCCCTATTCCATGCTGGCGGATATCCCCAGGCTCGTCTCGGCCTACTACACCCGGAAACCGGACCGGGAAGACCCCCTTCAATTGGTTTCCTTCGGCACCTCGGGACACCGGGGGTCCTCCCTGAAGGGATCCTTCAACGAGGAGCACATCATCGCCGTCTGCGCTGCAATTGCCGAATACCGCAAGGAGGCGGGCATCGACGGCCCCCTCTTTCTGGGAATCGACACCCACGCCCTCTCGGAGCCGGCCTTCCGCACGAGCCTCGAGGTCTTCGCCGCAGCAGGAGTGGAAACCCGCATCTCCGACAATCTCGGCTATACTCCCACCCCGGTGATCTCTCACGCCATTCTGGGCTGGAACCGGGGAGGCAGGGGGGTGACGGCCGACGGCGTGGTGATCACCCCCTCCCACAATCCCCCCGAGGACGGAGGGTTCAAATACAACCCTCCCTCCGGCGGACCCGCAGACCCCGGCATGACTGGAGTCATCCAAAGGAGAGCAAACGAAATTCTGCGCAGCGGTCCGGACAAAGTGAAGCGGTTTACCTTCGACAGGGCTCTGAAGTCCCCTTCCATCCGGGCCTTCGACTACATCACTCCCTACGTGGAAGACCTGGCTTCAGTGGTCGACATGGAGGCCATCGCCCGGTCTGAGATTTCCATCGGCGCCGACCCAATGGGAGGGTCGGGGGTCAATTACTGGGATGCCGTCGCCGAGCGGTACAGTCTGAACCTTACTGTGGTGAATCCCCGGGTCGACCCCACCTTCTCCTTCATGTCCGTGGACTGGGACGGAAAGATCCGGATGGACTGCTCCTCCCCCTGGGCAATGGCCGGCCTCGTGGAGATGAAGAATTCCTACGACATCGCCTTCGGCAACGATACGGATTTCGACCGCCACGGAATCGTCGTTCCCGACCGGGGGCTGCTCGCCCCCAACGCCTATCTCTCGGCGGCAGTGGAATATCTCTTCACCCACCGACCCGGATGGAGCCCTGGTGCGGCAGTGGGAAAGACCCTCGTGTCAACGTCCCTTCTCGACCGGGTCTCCCGGTTCGTGGGACGAAAATGCGTGGAGGTTCCCGTGGGCTTCAAATGGTTCGTGGAGGGACTTCTCGACGGGTCATTGGGCTTCGGAGGAGAGGAGAGCGCGGGAGCGTCCTTCCTGCGGAAGAACGGAACGGTCTGGACCACGGACAAGGACGGGATCATCATGGACCTCCTGGCCGCCGAGATGCTTGCCGTCACGGGGGAGCATCCCGGGAAACGCTACGACAGGCTCACGGACCAGCTGGGTTTGCCCTACTACGCACGAATCGACGCCCCCGCCACCATCGAGCAGAAAAAAGTGCTCAAGAATCTCTCCCCCGAGGCGGTGAGGGAGGACGTTCTGGCGGGCGAGCCGATCGAATCGAAAGTCACCCGTGCTCCCGGAAACGGAGAACCAATCGGAGGCCTCAAAGTCACCACGGAGAATGGATGGTTCGCCGCCCGCCCCTCGGGGACAGAGGACGTCTACAAGATCTATGCCGAGAGTTTTCTAGGGGAGGAGCACCTTGCCCTTCTTCAGGCTGAAGCAGGCAAAATGATCGATGCGGTCTTCGCGGCTGAAGGGGTATAAAAAGGGAACAGGAGTCCCCGGTGTACGGGACTCCTGTTCGGCTTTTTTTCCTGAAAAGCCGCTCCTTTCGGAACGGCCGGAAGGGAATGCTATCGGGTTCCTTCTCCTTCGTTCTTCTTCATTTTCAAAACAAGCATTACAACACCGATCACTGCCATGATCCCAAGCCAGATCATTGTGGCCGTATTCATGAATTACACCTCCCCCGGATGCGGCATTTCGGAAATATTGGAACCGGTCCGATAAAAATCCGATCAGAGCGCGAAGAAAAAAACCATACTGGATACCGGTGGAATAAAGAGTTTTTTGCAGTCAATTTTACCCTACCATAAACGAGATATTTTCACAAGGGAAAAAGTCGAAATTGTGAGATTTAATCTTCTCTTTCTTCAGATTTATAACCATAAGGAATTGCCGGCAAAGCATCCCTGTGAAGTGCAATGCACCCGCAGGAAAGCAATGCGATGCTGATCAGTACGCTGGGATGGGTTTTAAGATATAATATCTTTGAATGGTTTCATCTTCGGGGAGAGGAAAGCCTGTTCTTCTCCGCAGGGAAATGAGAAATACTCTTTGAAAATCCATTTACGAAAGGGAGAGTGATTCTTTTGAAAAAAACGCTCATGGTTGTCCTGTGTACCCTTTGTGCGGTTTTTGCCGCTGCCGGCATGGGGTGGGCTCATCCGCCCTCGGCGCTTGCGTTGTCCTATGACAAGGCTGAAGGCATGCTTGCGATCACTGCCGCTCATTCAGTCTCCGATCCGAAAACCCATTTCATCAAGGAATTCGATATTTTTGTGGACGGAACAAAGGTCCATACCGTCACCGCAAGCAGCCAGAAGGACGGAAAGGAAGCCTCGGCCTCCTATGCTATCGGAACGCTTTCAAAGGGAACGGTTGTGAAAGTGGATGCGAAATGCAGCAAGTTCGGAGACAGGGAAGAAGAGATCACAATAGAATAGAGAAAAAAAAGACGCACTATAAAATGCACCCCCGAGGTTGGACACAAATCTGACTTGGGGGTGCTGTTCATTATGCGGGCGTCTTTTTTGTACCTGTTTTATGCGGAGAGGGCAAGCTCTTCACCGGCGGAAGCGCCGGGGTTTTCATAGGCTTTCTGCGCACTCAGGCGGTTCATTTCTGCCCGGGCCCGGGACGCCGCTGCGGAAGCCGCTGCGGCCACCTGGAGATCCTGACCGGAGGGAGAGCCGGGAGCGAGGGCCGCGTTTTTTACCTGTTCCATGATCCGGAGGGTTTCCTCGGGAGTGTCCCCTCCCGGGGCCGAGATGGATACTTTTCCCCCAGTTATGTAGCGCCTGCCGTCCGGGCCGGTGATATACCTGTAGGATATCGCCCCGGCATAGGGCCCCCCTGCCGATTTATGGGCCGCCTCGTGGGCGATGACGTCCCTTTCTATGGCCTTGAGCCGGGAAGAAGCCGCTGCAATTTCGAGGTCTTTTTGACGAGAGAAAGTTCCGGCAGTTTTTTCTGAAGAACCTCTCGTTTCTTTCCCCTTTTCCCCGGCCCTGCGCACGGTCACGGTGGCTCCCGTGATATAGAGCTTTCCGTCAGGCCCGGGTGTGTAGGTGTAATGGGCTGATGTGACCGTGCCGTTCCGGGCGAGGTTTTTCTCCTGCCTCAGGATCTCCTTCTCGGTACGGAAGAGCCCTTCCCGAAGGGTGTGGTCAGCGGCGGGGAGTATTCTTCCTGTTCTGTTCACCGGAGCCACTTCGGAAAGATATGCCATAGCCGTCACCTCCGGAGCGCTGCAGGAGGGTTGTGTTCGTCCAGAAAAAAGCGGGCCTCTCCTATTTCAGCTTTCCCCATATCTGGTACCGGTATTTATATCCGTTTGACTCTACCGCACGTTTTACTTCTTCCCGGATCTGCTGGTACTTGAAGCTGAATTTATATTTTTTCTTCAGAAGGGCCGACTGATCGTCGATAAGTCCCTCGAGACCTCCCGGTCCCGAGGATGTTTTCCATTTCTTGAGGGTCAAGGCTCCATCGCCGCTTTGGCTCGCGCCGAGGCCCGTTCGGCGTTCCTCCAATGTCTCGTTGTAGGTGACTTCTCCAGCCTCGATATCGAGCATGAAGCTGGGCGTAAAGATGAGTTCGTGCCGTGAAAAAAGTGTTTTCCGTTCGGCGATGACGGAGGAAAAGGAGTGGATGTCCCCTCTCTGATGATAAACCACGGGAAGATCCTTCATCCTTTCTGCAATGATCTCCTTCAGTTTTTCGATTATCACGCTTTTGCACTCCTTTCCTCGAGCATTTTTCCTTTTTTGTATAGATAATTTTACACCAGTTCCGTAAGAAACGGGGCCGGTAAAATCAAAAGACGGTACAATGGATGAAAAAACAAGGAGGTGCAGGGATGTTCCGTCTCTTCCGGTCATTTTTCGTCCTGATCCTCACGGGGCTTCTTTTTCTCTTCTCCCTTGAAACTCTTGCCGACTATTATACAGGAGCCGCTCTTCAGAAAAAGCTCGATGCCCTCCCTGCGGAAAATTATCTTCCGGAAATCCGCCGCCTGAAAGAGGAGGGAAAATTGGAGGAGGCCTTCGAACTTGCGGAATACGTCTGCGGCGAGGAAGGTCTTCCCGGCCGGCAGGAGGCGTGCGCTCTGCAGGAGTCCCTTGACCGGGAGCTTCATTCCTTCTGGGGGAGTTCAAAAAGGGCGGTCGCCGGTTTCGTCACTGGAGAAGGGACCACGGCTGCCGCCGCTGCCGGAGCCATCGCCTCCGACCTCATCCTCTACGGAGATGTGCGGGATCTGGCCGTCCAGGGGTACCGCAAGATGACCGACGAGCCCGTGGACCCCCTTATCGCGGCCCTGGCGGGGTTCGGAGTGGCAACTGAACTGGTGGACGTGGTGGACTGGGTTCCGGCGGTTCTCAAGGCCTTCCGCAAAATGGGGGCCCTGTCTTCCCGCTTCGGGGACCTCGTGATCACCCTCGGAAAAGGGGTCGCGAAAACCGGCCGCATCGACGGTGCGACGAAAGCGGTGGCAGGCAATCTTTCCTCCCTTCTGGGAAAAAACGGGCTTGGTTTCGGCAGAACGGCTGCAGTCTTCCGTCAGGTGGACACAGCCGGAGACCTCGCCGGGCTGGCGAAGGCGGCCGAAGGGAATGCCGATGCCGCCTATCTGCTGGTAAAAAACGGAGGTCGAAAGGGCCTTGATCTTCTGAAGGCTGCGGACGACATCTCGCACAGTGCTGCCCTGTTGAAGACGGCAGCAAAGAAAGGGGAGGCAGGAGTGACCCTTCTCGATAAACTCCGAAGAGGAGGCGTATACCGGGGGTGGCTTCTCACCGGCCGATATGGTGCCCGGATCGCAAAGAATATGAAACTCGGAAGGGTATCGGAATGGGCAACAGCCCTCATGACCGAATGGCCCGGCCTTATCTGGGCCCTCTGGATCGCCCTGCTGGGCAGCATGATCCTTCTCGGCTCCCGGATAATTGCCCTCATCAAATGGACGGTACATGGAAGAGATCCTTCACATTGACACTCCCATATCAAAGTGATATTTTATATGTGATAAGCAATAAGGTACCCGTAAATATCTTCAGTTTTTTCATGGATGGAGAGGGCATACCTCATCCGGTATGATGGTCTGCAAGATGCGAAAAACTGAAAATCCCTGTTCCGCCCTTCCATAAGATTCATACAGCCGAAATCATTTGTGCTTGAGAGACTTCTTTCCAACCATTCCAGACTATAAATGAAAGGGGGGATATTTTTTTCAGGATTGAATGGAAAAGCGCCCGCAGTCCGGCTCACGCCGGTCCCCGACGAGTCAATTGAAAGGAGAATGATCTATGCTCAGCCGTCGTTCTTTCTTCAGGACTTTCGTGCTTCTTATCTTCTGCGCAGCCCTGGTACTTCCCGCCTTCGCCTGCACGGATATTGTCGCGGGCAAAAACGCCACGACGGACGGCTCTGTCATCACCTGCCATACCGCCGACGGCGCCTATTACGACGCCCAGATCCGCTTCATTCCGGGACAGAAATACCCGGAAGGGGCAAAAATGGACATCTACCGCAACATTACCTGCGAAGAGCCCGGGGGATGGGTAAAAATCGGCGAAATCCCCCAGGTCGCCGAGACCTACGGATACTTCCACACCGGATATCCCGCCATGAACGAGCACAGGGTGTCCATGGGCGAGACCACCATCGGCCAGAAGGAGATCCTCAAGACCGTCTCCACGGGCGGGAAAGCCATCATGACCATCGAACAGCTCGCGGTCATCGGGCTGCAGCGGGCCAAGACAGCCCGGGATGCCGTCAAAATCATGGGAGACCTCTCCCAGAAATACGGACTGCTTCCCTCCTGCGGGACCGAGGGGGAATGCCTCACCGTCACCGACCCCGACGAAGCGTGGATTTTCCAGGTCTACAGCACCGGTTTCGGCTGGCTTCCCGACAGCGGCAAGCCCGGCTCTGTATGGGCTGCCCAGAGGGTTCCCGACGATGAAGTTGTGGTCGTCCCCAATATCGGCAGAATCCGGTTTATCGACCCCAAGGATACAAAGAACTTCATGGCGTCGGACAACTACATGCAGCACGCCATCGATACCGGCCTGTACGACCCAAAGAGCGGAGAGCCCTTCGACTACCAGGCGGCCTACACCCCCGCAACGGGGAACGACGACTGGGCCCTCAGCTCCATGTGGATCCGGAACCGCCTCTATACCATTCACAAGTATCTTGCCCCGAGCCGCGAGTGGGAACCCTACGCCGCGACGAATTCCTACCCCTTCTCCATCAAGCCCGAAAAGAAGATCTCCGTGCAGGACGTCATGGCTCTCATCCGGGACTACAACAAGGGGAGCGTCTTCGACATGTCGGAACATCCCGCGTGGCTCATCGCCGGAAAAGACGGCAAGATGGAGAAGAGCCCTCTGACTACTCCCTTCCCCACGAAACGCCAGGCCAAGCTGCTGAAGATCCCCTATTCCCGCACCATCGGCGTGTACAACTGCGCCTACAGCTGGGTCTCCCAGATGCGCAAAGACCTTCCTGAACCTGTCGGCGGCGTCATGTGGTTCGGCTACGACCAGCCGGCCCACACCCTCTATGTGCCCGTCTACACCGGCACGAGGGACACGAAGGAATCCTGGAAGAGCAACTTCGACAGGGACAAGTTCAGCTTCGATTCCGCCCAGTGGGCCTTCATGCTCCAGGACGACGTGGTGAACTGGCGTTACCAGGAGGCCATAGAGGACCTCAAGGCCGTCCGTGACCCCATAGAGGCCGAATTTTTCGCGAAGCAGCCGGAGATCGAGAAAAAAGCGGCGGAACTGTACAAGGAAGACCCGGCCAGGGCGGAGAAATTCCTGACGGACTACACCATCGAATGCATGGCGAAGGCCGAAAAAGCCTATTGGGACCTCAACGCCGCCAGCATCGCCAAGTACACCAACAACCGGTAAGGGCTGGTTATCCCGAATTTCCTGCTTGTAAGCCAACAAAAAGCGGAAAGAGAAATCCGAGGATTTCTCTTTCCGCTTTCTCATTCCGTTTCTACTGAAGTTCTCTTACTTATTCATGGACAAAATCATGTTGACCATGGCGAGGAAGTTGTCGTTCAGTTCTTTTGTGACAGGTTCACCCTTCTGAACTTTCTCTCTGATGTCAAAGATGAAGCTTCTCCAGAGATCATTAACCCCGCTTTCAAGGAATTCGCTGTACCTGTAGCTGTCCTTCTGAATTTGATATACGTTGCCGTTCATAAGCGCTTTCGGTGTGGCATCTGCACCCATAAGGAACGGAATGGAATACCCGTAGGACGGCAGGGTGACGAAGATAGTCGTCAGAGTCTCAGGATTTTTTGGATCAATGAGGATCGTCGCACTTGACTGAGCCCTGGGAAAATTCCAGACAGCAGGATGTTTCCCTACCTTAGGAGAGTTCACCAGTTCAACGGTGATATTCCCGTAATTGGAAATGAGGGCATCCTCGGGAGTTCCGTAGTCATTTTCCCGATGGACGGTAAAGTAAATCCCCTTGTAGTCTTTCCCGTCTTTCTGCAGGGCAGGGTCAACTTGTTCTTCGATGATGTTATGGCAGTCGTCGGCAATCTGAAGCACTTTCCCCCTGGCATCGACGAAAAGGTAGTTCGTCCCCAGTTTTCCGCTGGCGATGTATCCTTTTTCGACGAAGGAGTGCATGGTCGCTTTCGCTTCATCCACATCCTTGCAGTGCTCTGCGATGTAGCGGGGTACATAGTGGTTCATGAATCCGTCATATTTCGGAGGGTTGACATAGGGAAGTTTCCCCTGGAATTTCCCCACGTAGCAGTCCTTATTCTGCCATTGGGCAGGAACGTCCGCCCCTCCGGCCAGGCCTTTTTCGTTGACGAAAAACGAGATGCCCGTGTCGCCTGTACCCATCTCTCCGAAGAATTTATAGGGCTGACTGTCTCCTCCCTGAACTCCCGTGATCTTTTTGAGATAGCCGGACTGAAGATCCGCGGCAGTCTCGCGGGTCTTATGGAAAATGATCTGTCCGTTCTTCGTGGCCGGAGGGGTGACGGCGAAGGAAGTGCACCCGATTCCCTCATAGAGGAGAGCAAGGTCCCTGTATCTTCCGAAGGTAAAGGCGATATAGAGCTCACGGTCGATTCCTACAGTATCGGCGATGGCATTGAGTTCATCGATCCAGTAAGAGCAGTTGATTTTTCGGGAAAGATCGATGGAGAGTTTGGCGAAGCTTCGAAGCTGTTCGTCCTTTTCCTTGGCCCGGGAGAGAAAGGCATTGTAGGCCTTCAGTATGGAATCTTTGTTCACCTCTCCCCACATTTTCCCCACCTCAGCCGCCGTTCCTTCGAGGACTACAACATCATCTGCAGGAAAGGCTGCGCCGGTTAAACCGAGGAGAAGCAATACAGCCCACAGGGTTGCCGCGATACGCTTCATTTCTTTTCCTCCTTTCCAATCTCAATCAAACTGCTGTATTGCACAATTCGTGCCTTGCCTCTGACGGAATGAGAATTTATTTCACGAAATTAGGCAGGAAACGTTTTTCCAGATCTCTGAACATCTCGAAGCCCACGAGATTTTTGAAGTCCGAGAAGGGGGCGACGAGTTCCGTCCTTCCTTCGGCGATTCTGTCCCCCTTGATGGCGTCGAGATAGTCCACCATTCCCTTTACGGCGGCGAAAAGAGGCCCTACGGGGATGCTGACTCTTCCCACACCGAGTTCACGAAGGGTATCAATGGGGATAAGGGGAGTCTTGCCCCCTGTCACTGCGTCCATGAGGTTGATGCTCACCGGGGCCTTGATCTCCCTGACGGCCTTATCTATCTGCTCCACTGACCGGGGGGCTTCCACGAAGATGAGGTCCGCCCCTGCCTCGGCGTAGGCGTTTCCCCGGCGTATGGCCTCTTCGATTCCTCCCACGGCGATGGCATCCGTCCGGGCGTTGATGACGAAATCCGGATCGAGTTCGTCTTTCACCGACTTGCAGGCCTTAATCTTCAGCACCATCTCCTCGAGGGGGATAATCTGTTTTCCCTCCAGGTGGCCGCATCGTTTCGGAAAGACCTGGTCCTCAATATTCATTCCCGCCAGGCCTGCCTTGAGAAATTCTTTCGTTACGTACATGGCGTTGATGCTGTTGCCATATCCCGTGTCGGCGTCCGCCATGACCGGGATTTTCACCGCCTCGGCGATATTTCTTGTAAAGTTCAGAACATCGCTGAAGCCGATAAAGGCCATGTCGGGCAGGCCGAGGTAAGTGGCGGAAAGGCCGAAGCCGCTTACCTGCAGGGCCTTGAAGCCGGCCCGTTCAATGAGCTTTGCCGAGATGGCGTCATGAGCACCCGGACAGACCAGGGCCTTCCGTTCGTTGATCATCTTTTTGAGCAGGGTAGTCTTCTTCAAAATTGGAACTCCTCCTTGCTAGAGAATCTGGATTTTAGGACCGGCATTGTGAGAGAAAAATTTTCTGTCCAGAAGGAACGCTCCCCCTACAAGAACCATTCCGGCGACTGAGGGAACTGTGCCGGGGAAGAGAAGCAGCAGGCCTCCGACTGTAAAGGCAGCGCAGAAAAGGAAGTTCACGGAGGCATTTTCTCCTCTGCAGCTGAACAACCCATAGGCGATAGAGATGGACCCGATGAACCCGGTGAGCCCGTGGACCAGGATGCTGGCAAAGGGTGCTCGTCCTACGAGAGCAGGATTAAGGGCGAAGAAGTAGGGCAGAATGAAGGCCACAGCCCCGAGGCGCACGGCCATGAATCCTGTCTTCACCCAGTTCGCTTTCGCGATTCCCGCTGCGGCCACGGCGGCGGTGCACGTGGGCGGCGTGACTCCTCCCAGGATCGCCCAGTAGATGAAGAAGAGATGGGCGGCCACAGGGTCGATTCCCAGTTTGAGCAGGGGTGGAACGAGTATGGAGACGGAAAGGACATAGGTTGGTACCACCGGAAGGGAAGTTCCGAGAAGGAAGGGGACGATAGTGGCGATCAGCAGGGAAAAGTAGATGTTGGTCCCTCCGACCTCGAGGATGACACCGCTGATCTTCGGGGCCAATCCCGTGAGGCCGATGAGGTTCACCAGCATGCTCACGGAGACGAGGATGGGCACTATCTGGGCCACATCCCGGCCGCCCTCGGAGAGAGCGGAGAAAATCAGCTTCATGGTCTCGGCCATTTTTCCCTTGACGATGCCGATGATGAAAAAGACCGCAAGGGCCGAGGCGCAGGCATAAAAACCCGCGAGCTGCAGGGGCTGTCCGATGCCTATGAGGTAGAGCAGCACCCCCGTCGGAATGATGAGGCCCGCTATGCGCTCGAGGGTCAGAATATCCTTCCAGAGAGGAATTTCTTCCGGCGGAAGCTTGTCGATTCCCATGCGGACCGTGCGGAAGTGAACGCCGCTGAAGACACCGGTGTAGTAAAGCAAACAGGGGAGAAGGGCATATCCGATAATGTGGAAATAGGAGATATTGAGAAATTCGGCCATCATGAACGCGCTGATGCTCATGATGGGAGGGGTGATCCCTCCGCCCGAGGATGCGATGGCCTCCACGGCGGCGGCGAATTCCGGCTTGTAACCGAGGCGCTTCATGAGAGGAATCGTATAGCTTCCCGTGACCATGACGTTGGCCACCGAGCTGCCCGATATGCTTCCGAAAAGGGCGCTGGAGACCACGGCGGCCTTGGCAGGGCCTCCCGTGTATTTCCCGGTGATGGCGAGGGCGATGTCGATGAAGGTCTTTCCTCCTCCCGTGGCAGAAAGGAGGGAGCCGAAGATGATGAACATGGAGATGAAAGTGGCCGACATTCCCGTGACACTGCCGAAAATGCCGAGGGGAGAGTAGTAGAGGGAATTGATGACGAATTGGAAATTGATGCCCCGGAGCTTCCATATTCCCGGAAAGGAGTTTCCCATATAGATATATCCCATGAGAAGGATCACCATGACGGGTATGGCCAGCCCCACGGTCCGCCGTGCCGCCTCGAGGACGAGGAGCACGAGGGTTACTCCGAGGAACATATCGAGCATCCCGGCTTCGGTGGTTCCCATGTAGATTTCGAGGGCCTTGATGAATGCGTTGAAATTCGCGGCAAGGAGGAGCGCGATCAGAAGAATGTCGAAGGGGGAGATTCCTTTTACACTGGAATCATCCTCTGCTGTCCGCCGGAAGGGGTAATAGAGAAAGGCTATGGACAGTCCGAATGCCACGTGGATGGCCCGAAACTGTATGTCGAGCAGGTCGGTCAGGAAGATTGGAGCGAGAAGCTGAAACAGGGCGAGAGAAAAACCGAGGACGAAAAGTATATTGGTTTTGATTTTTCCTGAGGACGATAGAATCACGCTGAACCCCTCCCGTGCGGTTTCCGGCCGCTTTTTGAAAAAAAAGCGGCCGGAAGAGATGATGGACTGCTGTTTCTACTTTTTGTACTCAGGGGGAATGAATCTTTCGGGAACCTCGATGCCCTTTTCTTTTGCATACCGGATGAGTCCGGCATGGGCGGGAACTACGTCCTCGCCGGCGTTTTTGAAGTAGTCCGCGACGGGGTCGAATCCCTTGATTGGCCCGTAGGCGGAGGCGATCTCATCGAAACCCTCCACGTAGGCCTTTACGATCTGGTAGCCGATTTCCTCCGGCATGGCTGCCGTGGAGACCGCACCGGCGATGGGGCATTCCTCCCATATGGGGCCGACGTCCGGGAATTCTTTGATGGTTCCCTTGGGCTGTTCGAGGAAAGTCATGTAAGGGATGACTTTCTGGATCTTCTCCACGTCTTCCTTCGAGTAGCCGACGACGGTGAGGGGGGTGGTCATGTTCACTTCAATGAGTGAGGCATCCATGCTCTTCAGTCCGCTTGACTTCTGAAGTCCCACTATCCGCCCTTCTTTCAGGGCGTTGATGCCGTCTGCCAATGCCGAGGGAACGAGGTTGATGTCATGGCCGAGAATATCGTTGTACTGTGTTACATAGGCTGCAGAGGCCGATCCTGGAATGCCGGGGCTGAATTTCTTCCCCTTGAGGTCGCCAAAGGTCGTGACTCCGGAATCCTTTCGCACGTAGAGGCGGTCGGCGAAGATGTTTCTCAGGAAGAGCCATCGGACATCCTTGAAGCCTTTGTCCTTGAACCCCTCGATCCCCTTGTAGAGCTGGAGGGATCCGGGAAGGTCGATGGCCATGGCAAAATCGAAGACTCCGGAGCTGATCTTCCTGAGGTTGTCCATGCCGGCGCCGCTCTCCACCACGGTAACCTGGATGCCGTTGTCCGCCTTGTTGATGACGTTCGCCGCGGCCACGCACCACGCATAGACACCGGAGCTCGAAGAGGTGCTCCCCATGTTCAGGTATACATCTGCTGCGGAGGCGCCTCCTGCAGCCAGGCAAAGGGAGAGAAGCGCAAGTGCTGCTATCCGGGAAAAAAGAGCTGCTCTTTTCTTCATTGATATATTCCTCCTGTCTGAGTATTTCTCATGAATTGCCTTGAGAATATTCGGGCGCAGGGGCTTTTCGAGCCTTTATCCTTCCCATCCCTCCCTTCGTCGTCTGTCGGATGCTATCTTTCGAGAACGTAGGTGCCGTTCTTCTTCAGATATCCCACAAGACCCCCTTCTCTGAGGATGTCGAGCATTACCGGCGACAGGGGCGTTAATGGGAGGAACTGTCTTCTGTCAGGAAGCTCGATCCTGTTTTCTTCGAGCCGGATGATCACCCTGTCTCCGTCCCGGAGGGCATCCGTATCGCACAGGAAGGCGGGAATTCCCTGGTTGATCGCATTCCGGAAAAAGATCCGCGAGTAGGATTTCGCCAGAATGGCACCGATCCCCGCGTGTTTTATGGCGATGGGGGCCTGGTCCCGGGAGGAGCCGCAGCCGAAATTGCTCCCTGCGGCGATGATGTCTCCGGGGGTAACCCTTTGGGCGAAACCAGGTGCGATATCCTCGAAGACGTGTTCTGCAAGGGTGCTGAAATCGAGGGTTTTCGTGTATTTTCCCGCGATGATGTAGTCCGTGTTTATGTCATCGCCGAACTTGTGGACCCTTCCTGCCAGTATGTCTTCCATTTCATCCCTCCTCACGGCGCTCCGGAGATGAATTTCCGCGGATCGACGATTTTTCCTTCAAGGGCGCTGGCAGCGCATGTGGCCGGAGAGGCGAGGTAGATCTCCGCCTTGTTGTTTCCCATTCTTCCCTTGAAATTCCGGTTTGCCGTGGAGATGACCCTTTCGCCGTCTCCGGGAATACCCTGGTGCGTGCCGGGGCAGGGGCCGCACCCCGGCGGGAGAATGCTTCCTCCGGCCTCCACGATCTTGAAGATCAATCCTTCCGCCAGGGCGTTCATGAGGACTTTCCGGGAGGGCGGGCAGACAAGCAGGCGACAGTTTGCCGATATTTTTCTGCCCTCGAGAATACGGGCGGCGATTCGGAGATCGTCGAGGCGGCCGTTCGTGCAGGTGCCGATATAGACCTGGCTGACCTCCGTTCCCTCGACTTCTGTCACCGGAACGACGGAATCCACCGAATGGGGACAGCTTACCTGAGGAGGGAGATTGGCCACGTCGATCGTCATGGCGGAAGCGAACCGGGCATCCTCGTCGTCCCATACGGGCCGGGGAGTCCTGCCGCCGGTCCCTTCCAGATGGGCGAAGGTCTTTTCATCCGCCTGCATCAATCCGACCTTTGCTCCGCACTCGATGGCCATATTGCTCAGGGTCATCCGTTCGGAGATGCTCATGGCACGGACAGTATCTCCTCCGAAGGAGATGGCCAGATAGTCCGCCCCTGCGGAGCCGATCTTTCCGATGAGGTGAAGCATGATGTCCTTTGCATAGGTGCCGGAAGGGGGAACGCCGTGAAAATCCACCTTCATGGTGGAGGGAACCCTGAGCCAGAGCTTCCCCGTGAGCATGACGCCGCTCATATCGGTCGACCCGATGCCGAAGGAGAAGACATTCAGGGCGCCGTAGGTGCATGTATGGGAGTCCGCCCCCACGGCGAGGTCCCCCGGAACGACGAGTCCCTTTTCGGCGACAAGCTGGTGGCAGACCCCCTCGCCTCCGTCGAAGAGAGGAATCCCCTGGGATGAGGCAAACTGCCGGAGAAGGGTGTGGAGACCGCTGATCCTTTCATTCGGGCTCGGAGTGGCGTGGTCGAGTACGATCACCATCTTCGAGGGATCCCAGACTTTTTCCTTTCCGTACTCCTCGAAGGCCCTGATGGCGATGGGACCGGTGGTATCGTGCATCATGGCCAGGTCTACGTCAGCTACAACGTAATCACCGGCTTTCACGTCCGTCTGAACGTGGGCTGAAAGGATTTTCTCCGCCGCAGTTTTTCCCATTAGTCTGCACCCCCTTCCCTTTATCCCCTTCAGTTCTCCGCGGACAGGAGCTCCGTAAGTTCGTTGAAATTCTCCAGTTTTTCGAGATTGAGAATCGTGTCGATGATCTTGTCAAGGCGGGCTTCGTCAGAGAAAACCTTGCCGGCGAGGGATTTGAATTTCCAGAGAAGCTCCTCCCTGCTGAAGGGATTTTTGGGATGCCCTTTCGGGTAGGTCTCCTTGAGGTTGAAGACCGTGCCGTCCTTCAGATGAACGTCGACCTTGACGGTATATCTCTGCGCCCGGGGAAGCTTCTCGATTTCTTCGTCGGCAGCTACCTCAACTTTTTTTGCGAACTCGAGAATTTTCGGGTCTTTGATCTTCTCCTCGGTGAACTGGTCGATGAAGGCATTTCCTTCGAGGAGGGTGACGGCGCATACGTAGGGGTGGCTGAGCTGGGCGGCCACCACGCTTGTGATCGCATCGGCGTCCACCGAATATTTATGGGTAATGGAGGTGGTGTGGGCAACGACTTTTTTGATATCGTCAGGGCTGATCTCGGGATGGTCATCCCGGAACTTCCGGAGGGCTCCGATGGTGGTGTGCTTGCTTCTGCAAGTGGAGTAGAACTTGAGCCCTATCCCCATGAGCTCCCATCGGCTTCCGAGTTCGCCGCTCGTCCGTTCCACGTCGTAGACGTCGTCGGTGAAGCAGTTGTAGAAGCCGCCGAATTTGTTCTCGAAGACATCTTCGATTCCAGTGAACCCTTTCTGGGCGAGGAGCGCGCCGATAATCGCCCCTTCGGAGGATTTCGACGGAACGATCCGTTTCGCCATGGAGGCGAACTGAACTGCCTGGAGGCCTCCGGACCAGTTGGCGGCTATGCCCATGGCATGCCCCATCTGAACGGGGGTGAGGCCGAGCATTTTTCCTACCCCGGCGGTGGAACCCAGGGGACAGCATGTGCCCGTATTGTTCCATCCCTGGTGGGCCAGCTCCATCCCCACCGGGGCCGCCACGCGGCAGGCGACTTCGTAGGCGAGGGTCGCGGCGGTGAGAAATTCTTTTCCGCTCATGTTCCCCAGCATCTCAGCGAAGCCGGTGATGCATCCGAGGACGCCCGTGGAGACGTGGATGATGCCGTCGGTGTGGGTATCGTCCAGTTCGAAGGAGTTGATGGCCGAGCCGTTGAGCATCATGGCCCCCACCACGGAGGTCTTCCGGTTGGTTCCCCAGATGGATGCTTCTTTCCGGTCTGTCCGGTTTTCGAGAACATCCCGGTAAATCTGCATCCAGGGAGTGGTGGAGCCGAACAGGCCGCAGCCGTAGCAGTCGAGCATCACTTTTTTCAGATGATCGAGAACCTCCGCGGGAATATCTTCAAATTTCAGTTCCGAGGAAAATTTTGACAGTCTTTCGTTGATCGTGTCCATCATGGCGCATTCCCCCTCAAGATTGTATTTGGAGCAGTTCCGTAAAGGAAAGAATCTCCTTCCGGGTATCGATAGCCATGGCCGCGGAGAGGATCTCCTCCGCTCTGTCCCGGGGAATGACCGTTTCCGTGACTTCCCGGAACTTTTCGAAAAGATCTTCATTTGTCATGGGGTTCTCGGGATCACCCTTCGCGTGGTCGATCCGGGTGGAAGCGGAATTGCCCTTCCGATCCCTAATCTCCACGATCATGGACCTCGGATTGGGATATAGTTTTTGAATCTCCTCGTCCACCTCTATCCGGACGAGGTCGGAAATCCGCCGCACCTCCGGGTCGTGGATGTTCTCCTCTTCGTATTCCTGAAGCCCTGCTTTTCCCCGCACCAGGATGGAGGCGATGCCGTACTGAATGCTCAGCCTGGCGTGAAGGGGCGTGCGGTAGTCGGGGATGTCAGATCCCTGTTTGGCGTTCCTGTGGGTGCGCACAAGGATGGATTCGATTTCCGAGGGGGGGAAGGGGTGCTGTTCGAGATCTTTCTCCACCGCCTCGATGGCATAGTGAACGTATCTGCAGGAGCACCAGGGTTTGAAGTAAATCCGCAGGAAATGCCAGTCCTTGCCCAGTTCCCTGTCCACAATGGCCGGGTCGGCCTTGTCGGCGAAGCAGTGGAAGAACCCAAGCCGTCCCTCGAGGATCTCGGCTGGTCCTGTCATGCCTTCCCGGGCGAGCATGGCCGAGAGAATTCCGTTCCGGGCCGCATTGCCCGGGTGGAGATGCTTTGAAACGGAACCGTCGATCTCGTACTGGTTGATGCCGGAGGCCAGGCTGCCCGCCAGTCCGAAGGCGTTCACGGTCTGCTCTTCAGAAAGGCCGATGATCTTTGCAGCCGCGGCTGTCGTTCCGAAGGACGCGATGGTCCCCGTGGGGTGAAAGCCCTTCAGATAATGGCCCGGATTGATTGCCGTGCCGATCCGGAGGGACACTTCATACCCTGCGGTGATCGCCTCGATAAGGCCCTTTCCGGTCAGGCCCTCCGCCTCGCCGAGGGCGAGGCATGCGGAGACGATGGAGGCCCCGGGGTGATAGGTGGCATGTTTCGAGCCGTCATCCAGCTCGAGAGCGTGAGAAGCCATGCCGTTCACCAGTGCCGACGTCATGGGCGACCGGCGGAGAGAGCTTCCCGCTATGACCGACCTTTCCTTTTCCTCCATCCGCTCGGCGAACCGCCGCCCCGCCTGACCGCTCAGAGACAGGCGGCTCCCGGCAAGCATTGCCCCCGAGGTATCGACAAGGCATCGCTTCCCCTGGCCGACGACCTCTTCGGGAAGGGATTCAAAGCGGAGGCCGGAGGAGAACCCGGCGAGCTTTTCAGCGAGGGTCTTCATCTTTTTTCTCCACTTTTCACTCCTGCCAGGGAATTTCCAGCGAGAAGAGGGGGGCATACTGCTGGCAGCCGTACACGTCCGTCTCGCCCGGTCCGCCGCTGGGGGATTTCCGTTTGATATTTCCCTTGATGCCCATTCCCGGGTCGAAGAACATGAAGTCGAGAATCTTCTCCTCAGGAACTTTATAGGCTTCGGCTATGGCCTTTTGGGTGATCGTTCCGGACTTCTTCACCTTTTCGTAGACCTCCCTGTCGGCGAAGATGATCTCGAAGGTAATCATGAAGCTTCCTGCGTTCTTGCTGCGGATCGTTCGTGCCAGATCACAGATATTCTTAGTCTTCATCAGTATTGAACCTCCCAAAATGATCGAGGATATTCCGGTACTCAACAGCCTCAACCGGAGTTTTTACGCAAATATTCCACAATCCCTCCACGAATTCCGGAGGATACCAGGGGTCGAGCATGGCCGAAAGCTTTTCCAGAAGGTCGCTGTCGGTTACGGCATTTTCAGGTTCCCCCTTCGCCACGGGAATTCCTTTTTCAAAGGTTCTGCCGTCCTTCAGGGCAAGGCGGATCCACGCACCCCTTTCTTCCGGATACAGGGCGTTCATCCCCTCGTCTTCCTCCACAGTAACAGCCGCTGCAGTGCGGCGAAGTCCCGCGTCCTGAAGCAGTTCGGGCGTGTAGTCCTGGAGGGTGACATTCCCTTTGCGCAGGGCGACGGCCAGGGAGAATGGGAGGCTGAACATGGCCTCCTGGAACGTGGCGGGGTGGGCAATCTGGCCGACCTCTACGATGCCGAGCCTGTAGGTCTTCACGAGGATGGATTCCACGTCACCATCGGTGCATTCCAGAACCGACCGGGCCTCCCGGATCAGGTCGATGGCCGCGTGGCAGTGCCTGCATGTGGGGTACAGCTTTGTGTAGGAGAGAAGAATTTCCCACCGGTCTCCCAGTTCACCCGTCAGGGCTTCTTCCGAATATTCTTCACGGCACATGGCCTTGAGCCAGCCGTGCTGTCCCTCGAAAAGGGTTCTGGGGGATTTCGCCCCGGCTTTTGACAGGTCCGCTGAGAGCACTCCCGATTGGGCAGCTCTTCCCGGCTGCAGGGGCTTGATGCCAGGATGATCGTGGAGCATCTCCTGCAGTCCTGCGCTCTGAAGTCCCCCCATGGAGACGGCGTAGGCGAACTCTTCCGCAGGAAGGGAGAGGATAGAAGCGCACCCGGCTGCTGCGCCAAGGGAGCCGCAGGTTCCGGTGGAGTGGAACCCCCACTTCAGATGGGCCGGGTTGATGGCCCGGGCTGCCCGGAGCATCACATCGTAGCCGATGGCGATCCCCTTCAGAATTTCCGGGAAGGAGGCCCCTGTCTTCTCGGCCATGGCCAGCACTGCGGGAATTACGGCGACGGCAGGATGGGAGGTTCCCCACCGGTGGCCGTCATCGAGCTCGATGGAGTGGGCCATGATCCCCAGGGCCATGGCTGCGTTGACCGCAGGAACCTTTTTGCCTTCGCAGAGGATGGTGGCTTCCTCTTTTCCTCCCATATTCAGGGCGTAGGCGTTGTAGATGCGGGCAAGTTCCCCGGTCTTATAGCCGGCGGCGGTTTCGCTGAGAAAATCTGCCAGTACCCGTCGGCTTTTTTCCATGACTCCTGCGGGTATATCCAGAACTCCCAGAGGGGCGTAGAAGTTCGAAAGCTTTGTAAGGATCGTCTTTGGCCCGGTCTCCATGGTCCTATACCCCGGAAACCGTCTCGAAGGAGTACCGGAATATCTCTGGGTCGAGTGGATCCTTCAGGGTCACCAGGTGGTCCACCGTCCACTGGTAGCACTTGTTCTTCGGGAAGAGGGGTTCGTCGGTGAGCAGGGCAACGGAGCCGCCGGAGGAGTTCATCTGTCCGGGGTAGCTCATATAGAAGAAGCGAAATTTGGCGCACTTTGCCACGGAGGTGGCCAGCTCGATATCCTTGGAGATGACTTCGATGACGATGGCGACTTCGTGGGAGCTGGTTTTTACCACAGGTTCGTTCTCTTTCATGATGGCATCTTTTCCGTAGGTATGGAAGTAAAGCTCATACAGGCCGTCCCGATGGGACCCGATGATTTCGGAGACTTTCTTCCGGGTGTCAGCGAGGATCATGTCGAGATGGTCGATGGCCCGGGTGTCCCGGATACCGACGAAATGGTAGACCCGGTGGCCCGCCTCGCCCGCGCCCTCGAGCTTTACTTTATAGCTGCCGTCGGGGGAGGGGACGAAGACGCTTCCGGTGACTTTGCAGATCCTGTCGGTCATCGCCTCGTATTTGCTGTTGTGCATATCGAGAATGCCTCCGGGCAGCGCCTGTACGAAGGGGTTGGTTCGTTCATACATGGAATGGGCCGCCACGCTGTG
The DNA here is from genome assembly GCA_963674625.2 of Aminobacteriaceae bacterium. Taxonomy (GTDB): domain Bacteria; phylum Synergistota; class Synergistia; order Synergistales; family Aminobacteriaceae; genus JALHFZ01. The sequence goes on from CAXXXO010000001.1 coordinate 95,454, forward strand.
GGGTGTAGCCTGCTGGTCCGGATGGATGGGTTCTATGGTGAAATAGTCGTCGTAAACCGTTCCGATAATCGACTCCTTTACCTTCTGGGGCCAGCAGACAAGGGACGCACACTCTGCGGCTTTTCCCATGTGGAGGCTGACTCCCCTGTCGAACCCCTTAAAAATCGGATAGGCGGCAAGCACAGCGTCGTCGCAGGCCCTTCCGGCAATGATGACATCCGCTCCCTTTTCAAGAGCGTGGACGAACTGTTCAATTCCCATGCTTGCTGTGACGTTTGTAGTGTTGTCGAGCACTTCGTCGGTCAGAGGGTAGGAAGCGCCGAGAGGCTCCGTTTCGCCACGCCGCACTCTCTCTCTCAGTTTGTCGATGGAAAGCTGAGAGTAGATGAGGGCCATGGTGAAGGGCTCCATCTTGCGTTCTTTCGCAACGGACCGGATGATGTCGGCGTAGAGGTTGACCCCCCTGTCCGTTCCGGTGGTGCTGCACGAGCCGACAATCATGGGGACTTTCTTTTTGCGGGCCTCCACAAGGGTAATCTCGAGGTCGTGCCGTTCCCACTCGATAGGATTATGGGGCATATCCGCCCCCAAAAATGTGGGGCCAGCGTCGGCAGTCCCGGCGTCGGCCCCAAAACAATCGATATCTCGCTTTACCCCTTCGTAAAATGTTCCCTTTTCAATGATATTATCACCAAGGTTGCCGGTTGAAACCAACAGAGAAACCTTCCTCATGGATATGTCTCCTTCCGTGGTTTTAAAATATGCATCTTGAAAACTGGAGAAAAGTTTCGGAAGTCTACTTCCGAAAATACCAAGAGCATCATAAGCTTATTACATCCCATTGTCAATGCATGCGGATCATGTTATAAAAAGATCAGTTATCAGCTCATTCTTGAAGGCAAGTTGTATTTTTGAAAGATATGAGACGGAACAGGAAAAAATATTTCGGAACTATATTTCCGTAGTCGGAACAGATCGAAAATCAAATCTTTTGGAATTATGGAGGTCTATAATGTTTGAAATTGAAGAATATCCCGAGACGGTGGTCGAGATTATGCGGATTCTCTATTTTTCGGGAAAGCTGCAGACCTCAGGAGATCTTCAGAATGCTCTTCAGAAAAAGGGAATTGAGGTGGAAACCCGAACGATCAGGTACCACCTGACAACCCTTGAAAAAAAGTCGCTGCTGAAGCGTTTCGGCAACAGGGGAGTTCTCCTCACGGAAAAAGGAATCAATGAGGCGAAAATGCTCCTGGTTTTCGACAGAGTAGGCGGGCTAGCCATGGAGACAGAGAGGCTATCGCTGGAATGCGATTACACTTCATCGACGGGAAAAGGGACGGTTATGGTGAACACCCTGCTCATAGATGAGGACAAAATGCCCGGAGCGCTGAAAATACTCGCTCGCGTTGCGGAGAGCGGAGTCATCGTCTCTTCCCGCCTGGGCATTCTTAAATCTTCAGAGAGAATGTGGAATTACGAAGTCCCAAAAGGTAAAAACGCCCTTATCGGCGTTTCGAGCCGGAATTATGACGTCCTTTTGCAGCAGTACAGAATTCCTACGGAAACGAGCGCAACCTTCCTCTATCATGTGGAAGATTTCAAGCCCTCAGGGATAACAGACATTATCTCCCACGCCGGAATAACTCTGAGTCCCGGAGAATTGCTTATACGGGGAAAATACACCTCCGTTTCCGGGGTGATAGAGGGAGGAAGCGGCCTTGTAACGGCGGCGATCAAAACTTTCCCGTCCCTATACTTCGACGAGGTGCAGAAAATCCTCAGTGATCTCGACCCGAGCCTTTTCAGCGGGCCAGTGGAGCTCAAGGCACAGATTCCCCAGTTTTACCGCATGTCCTATAAGGATCGGAACAAGGGATACATGCTGGTCTACGGGGGCGCCAATTTTTTCGCTCCTCTTGTCGAGCAGGGGCTGGCTGAAATGCTCTCCATCAGCCACAGCATCTACGAATCTGCAAAAATGCTGCCGGTCAGCCAGCTGTTCTAAGGTCAGGATATGAAAATAAACCCATTCAAAAAACACGTGGCCCTACTTCTCGAAAATCTTCCTCCCGAACTTCTCAAAGAGCTGAACGGAGGCATTCTCGTCTTCCCCGGAAGGAAAACCGAGGGAGACTCCCTGATCATGGGGGAATATATCGAAGATCCGGGGCTCGGCAAGCTTGTGGCGCTCTACTATGGCAGCTTCGCAGAGGACCTGCGCGGAGAGCCTCCTGAAGTATGGGAGGAGGAGATCGAGGAGACCGTCCTCCATGAGCTTCGCCATCACGTGGAATCCCTTGCCGGGGTGGATTACCTGGGCGAAGAGGAAGAGCGGGAGTTTTATAAGAACTGACGGCGAAGACGAATTTTGCCGTCAGGCTCTTTGCCCTGCGCACGCCTTCCTGCGGAGGAAAGGGAAGGCCTGTCCCTTGACGGGAGGGACGATGAAGTATAGCATTCATACAGTTGAGAATTCTGTCTGAAGGACGGGAATTGCGCTGAAAAAGCGGCGGTTCCGTCCGTATGCGTGTGTCCGGACCATGAATCGCTCAGGCAGTCTGTTCTCACGGAGCAGACTGCTGCATCGGAAGACCAACGGGCCGGGACACTCCGGTTTCCGGACTCCCGTAAGAAGCATATAAAACTTCAGTCAATTGCAGAAACAGAAGAAATACATAAAAAGAGGAAGGGTGTTGACGTTGCATACGGAAGATCAGGACATCTCTCAATCCGTTCCCGAGGTTTCCTTTGACGAATTTCCTCCCGTCTCCTACGAGGAATGGCGAAGAGAGGCGGAGCTTACCCTCAAGGGCGCTCCCTTTGAAAAGCGTCTGCGGACCCGCACCTACGAAGGAATAACTCTCGAACCCCTTTATGTCGGGGAGAACACCGCGGACTTTCTTCAGAAAACGACCCTCCCCGGCGAGCTTGATTTCCTTCGGGGAACGGAACCTCTTGGATATATCGACGGGTCCTGGGCCATCGCCCAGGGAGTTGAAGCCACTCTGCCCGAGGAGGCAAATACCCTCATTCGGGAGGAGCTGAAGGCCGGTTCCACGGCGGTAAGCCTTGACCTGAACGGCGATACTCTTCGGTGCCGGGAGGGAGAGAGCGACGGAGAGAGAGGAGTTTCCCTGTCGACCCTGAAGGATATGGAAACCCTTCTCGACGGAATAGACATGAAAGAAAAGGAACTGCATATTTTCGCCGGTCCCTCCGCCCTCCCTCTCCTGGCTCTCTTTGCCGCCCGGGAGGAGACGCAGCCCGGACGCTCCGGCATCAAGGGGTGCATCGGCGCCGATCCCCTGGGCATGCTGGCCCGTGACGGAAAGCTTCCCTGCACTCTTGACCGGCTCTACGACGAGATGGCCCTGGCCGCCCGATGGTCGCAGGAGGCCATGTCTTCCCTCAAAACCGTGCTGGTGAGAGGGGATGTCTACCATGACGGGGGAGCGGGCGTCGTCCAGGAACTCGCCTTCGCCATGTCCACAGGCATCGCCTATGTACGGGCGCTGCTGCAGAGGGGCATGGATGCCGAGTCCGCGGCGGGGCAGATGCGCTTCAGCTTTTCCCTGGGCCTGAATTTCTTCATGGAGATCGCCAAGCTGAGGGCCGCCCGGATGCTCTGGTCCCAGATCATCGAGGCCTTCGGGGGAAGCACGGCGGCGCGGGAAATCGACATCTTCGCGAACACCTCCTCTTTCACTGAAACCGTATACGACCCCTATGTCAATGTCCTCCGGGGAACGACTGAGGCTTTCTCCGCAGTCGTGGGAGGAATCAGCGGAATGCGGGTCCGTCCTCTGGACGAGGCGGTGGGGCAGTCCATCCCCTCTTCCCGGCGGATTGCCCGGAATATTCAGGTTCTGCTGAAAAGCGAGTTCAATCTTCTTCAGCCCGTGGACCCCGCCGGCGGATCGTGGTACATCGAAGCCCTCACGAAGCAGGTGGCGGAGAGCGCCTGGAAGATGCTTCAGCAGATCGAGGAAAAAGGGGGAATGGCCGACTCCATCGCCTCCGGGTTCGTCCAGAAAGAGGTGGCCGCCGTTCTCGAATCCCGTTTCGCCAATCTCGACACCCGCACCGACCGGGCCGTGGGGACGAACATGTATCCCAATACCGCTGAGAAGCCCCTGCAGAGGGAGGCCCCTGATAAGGCAGAAGTACAGCGAAAGAGAAGCGCCGCTGTAGAGGAGTATCGGAGCGGCACGGACAAGAAGCGCCGGGAAGAAGCCCTCGCCGGCATCTCGGGGCAGGAGAACGGCCTGCCTGCTGACCTCATGAAGACCCTCGCGGATGTCTTCAGCGCCGGGGCGACCCTTTGTGAAGTACGGGAAAGGCTGAACAGCGGCTGTGAAGCCGGTCCGGAGGCTGCGGCCATCGAACCCCGCCGGTGGACGGAAAAATACGAGGCCCTCAGAAAGAGGAGCGAAGAATACGCCGCGAAAACAGGCCGGCGGATCCGCATTTTCCTCGCAAACATGGGCCCCCTCGCCCAGCACAAGGCCCGGGCGGATTTCAGCACGTCCTTCATGGAAGTGGCCGATTTCGACGTATTAAAGAACAGCGGATTTTCCGCTGTTGACGAGGCAGTCGAAGCGGCCGTGCAGTCCGGCGCCGACGCCGCAGTCATCTGTTCCACCGACGATACCTATCCGGAGATTGTCCCGCCCCTCGCCCGGGGAATAAAAGAATCCTCTCCGGAGATGATGGTCCTGCTCGCGGGCTCTCCCGCACCGGAGTACAAGGAATCCTACTTAGAGGCCGGGGTGGACGATTTCATCCACGTCCGGGCCAACTGCCGCCAGATTCTGGAAAATATTCAAAAAGCCAGGGGGATTGAATGATGAGCGCGAATCCCGATTTCCGCAGCATTCCCTTCCGCGCCGGGCTTCCGGAGGAACAGCCTTCCTTCGAGGCCTGGAAGAAGCGCATCGAAGAGCAGACGGGAAAACCCTACGAATCCTTTTACGACTCCACCATGGAGCAGATCGACCTGAAGCCCGTCTACACGGCGAAAGACACGGAAAGCCTGCCCCATATAAAATACAGCGCCGGCATTCCTCCTTTCCTGCGGGGACCCTACCCGACCATGTACGTCACCAGGCCCTGGACGGTCCGCCAGTATGCGGGGTTCTCCACGGCGGAGGAAAGCAACGCCTTTTACCGGCGCAACCTCGCCGCCGGTCAGAAGGGGCTCTCCATAGCCTTCGACCTCGCGACCCACAGGGGGTACGATTCAGATCATCCGAGGGTGGCAGGGGACGTGGGCAAGGCGGGAGTGGCCGTAGACTCCATCCTCGACATGGAAATCCTCTTCTCCCATATCCCCCTGGGGCAGATGTCCGTCTCCATGACCATGAACGGAGCCGTTCTTCCCATCATGGCCTTTTACATCGTCGCGGCGGAGGAGCAGGGAGTGGACAGGGCGGACCTTACCGGGACGATTCAAAACGACATCCTGAAGGAATTCATGGTCCGCAACACCTACATCTATCCCCCGGAGGCCTCCATGCGCATCATCGGGGACATCTTCGCCTACACCTGCAAATACATGCCCAAGTTCAACAGCATCAGCATCTCGGGGTATCACATCCAGGAGGCGGGAGCGACGGCTGACATCGAGCTGGGATACACCCTGGCCGACGGCCTCGAGTATATCCGCACCGGAATCAGGTCAGGCCTTGACATCGACAATTTCGCCCCCCGGCTTTCCTTCTTCTGGGGCATCGGAAAGAATTACTTCATGGAAGTGGCCAAAATGAGGGCCGCCCGTATGCTCTGGGCCAAGATCGTGAAGCAGTTCAACCCCAAAAAGGCGAAGTCCATGGCTTTGCGGACCCACTGCCAGACGTCGGGATGGAGCCTCACCGCCCAGGATCCCTTCAACAACATCGCCCGTACATGCGTTGAGGCCATGGCGGCCGCTCTCGGCCACACCCAGTCCCTCCACACCAACGCCCTCGACGAGGCCATCGCCCTTCCCACGGATTTCTCAGCCCGGATCGCCCGGAACACCCAGCTCTATCTCCAGGACGAAACCGGAATCCTCAAGGTGATCGACCCCTGGGGGGGCTCCTATTACGTGGAGGCCCTCACGGATGAACTGATCCGACGTTCCTGGGCCCATATCCAGGAAGTGGAGGAACTCGGCGGAATGTCGAAAGCCATAGAAACGGGCCTTCCCAAAATGCGTATCGAAGAGGCCGCCGCACGGCGCCAGGCCCATATCGACTCCGGCAGGGAGAAAATTCTCGGGGTGAACTACCTGAGAAAAGACGAGGAAGACCCCATCGACATCCTCGAGGTGGACAATTCCGTCGTCCGGACAGCCCAGATTGAGCGGCTCCGCAAGCTCAGGGCCAACAGGGACCCGCAGAAGGTGAAAGAGTGCCTGGATAAAATCACCCGTTCCATGGAGACGGGGGAGGGGAACCTCCTCGACCTTGCCGTCGACGCCGCCCGCGCCCGGGCCAGCCTGGGGGAGATCTCCGACGCAATCGAGAAGGTCTCGGGCCGCCACAAGGCCGTGATCCGCTCCATATCCGGAATTTACAGCAGCGAGTTTGCCGACGAGGACATCATCCAGGAAGTGCGCAGGATGACTGCGGACTTCGAAAAGAGAGAAGGACGCCGCCCGAGGATCATGGTCGCCAAGATGGGCCAGGACGGCCATGACCGGGGAGCAAAGGTCGTGGCGACGGCCTACGCGGACATGGGATTCGACGTGGACATAGGCTCCCTCTTCCAGACGCCGGAGGAGACGGCCCAGGACGCCGTGGACAACGACGTGCATATCGTGGGAATGAGCTCCCTCGCCGCAGGGCACAAGACCCTTCTTCCCCAGCTGATCGAAGAACTCAGGAAACGCGGCCGGGAGGACATCATGGTCATTGCGGGCGGGGTCATCCCTGCTCAGGATTATGAATATCTTCGGGAGCACGGCGCCGCAGCCATCTACGGGCCGGGCACGATCATCCCCGTGGCGGCGAAGGAAATGCTTGAAATTCTCAACGCCCGCCTTGCGGATGACCGGGAAGAGTAATGGCATCTGAAAAGTACAAGCCCGAATGGACCCCGGATGACGCCGGTTCCGAATTCGCCGGCAGGGTCATGCCGGGTGTGGCGGGAGCCGCGGAGGGCGGCGGTGAGCCCAGGGCGCACCGCAGGCCCCCCCGGGCCCGCAGACTTTCTCTCGACGACTACGAGAAGGGAGTGCTCGGGGGAGACCGGGTCATCCTCTCCCGGGCCATCACCCTCGTGGAGAGCAACAACCCCGACCATTTCAACGATGCCCAGGAGCTGGTCCAGCGGATTCTTCCCCATACCGGCCGGGCGATCAGGGTGGGAATCACGGGCATTCCGGGAGCGGGAAAAAGCACCTTCATCGAGGCCCTCGGATGCTGCCTGACGGGTCAGGAGAAACAGGTGGCGGTGCTGGCCGTAGATCCGAGCAGCAGCATATCCGGGGGGAGCATCCTCGGCGATAAAACGAGGATGGAACAGCTTGCCCGGGATCCCCGGGCCTTCATCCGGCCTTCCCCCTCGGGGGGCACCCTCGGCGGGGTCACCCGCAAGAGCCGGGAGACCATGCTCCTCTGCGAGGCGGCGGGGTACGACGTTCTCCTTGTCGAGACCGTGGGAGTGGGCCAGAGCGAAACCACGGTCCGCTCCATGGTGGACTTCTTCCTTCTTCTGGTCGTCACCGGTGCCGGAGACGACCTCCAGGGGATCAAGAAGGGAGTCATCGAACTGTCGGACGCCATCCTGGTCAACAAGGCCGACGGAGACAACAAGAAGCGGGCTCTGGCAACGAAGGCGGACTACAACCAGATTCTTCACTACCTGCGACCCGCGTCGGAAGGATGGACGCCCAGGGCGTATGTCTGCTCGTCTCTAACGGGAGAAGGCATAGAGGAAATCTGGGAAGTCATCTCCGAATTTCGGGAACAGGTCACCGCGTCCGGCCTTTTTCAGAAGAGAAGGAACGGCCAAACCCTGGAATGGGTTGACTCCATGGTGAACGAATTCGTGCGCAGCCGAATTGCCCAGAACCCGGGCATAAAGGCATGCAGAGAGTCCATCAGGAGCCAGGTGCTTCAGGGAGATCTGACGGCAACCAGGGCCGCTGAGGCATTGATAGCGGCGATCGAGAAGCATCTCTTCCTCCGCCGGGAGAAGGAAAGCCGGAAGGGGGACTGAAGGGTCCTTTCAGCGAAAATTTTTCTGGGCCGATATTGTATCGCAGGCATTGCGCATTGATCTGTCTTGACATTATTCCTCCGGAGAGGATAATGGTATATAATCACCTTGAGTTAAGTAAGTTTTCATGAAATGGGGAATTATTCACAAAGTGAGCAGTTAATCTTAAGGAGGTGCTTCAATGAAACTGAGAAAGTATGTGGGATTGTTCATTGTATTGGCAGCGGCATGCGGATTTCTTGCAGCAGGTTTCACTTCTCCCGCCATGGCTGCGGACGGCAAGGTTTTCGAATGGAAATTCCAGAGCCACCATACCCCCGGTTCCCTCGCAGTTGAATCCGTCATCAAACCCTTTATCGAGAGAGTAGAAAAGATGTCCGGCGGCAGGCTGAAAATGAGTCTGCACTATGCGGGCGAACTGGTGGACTACGCTGAAGTCGACAAGGCCCTCCAGGCAAACATGATCCAGATATCCAATACGAGTTCCCTCTTCTTCCGGGGAGCTATCCCCATGGGCTGGGTGACCGCCCCCAATATGCCCCCCTTCGTTACCCGTTCCAACGATGAATTCAACGAACTCTTCCATCACCGGGGAATCGACGAGCTGGTGGCCTCGGCCCTGGAAGAGAGGGGCATTCACTATCTCGGATGCCACAGCGTGGGCAACACCTATTTCTGGAGCAAAAAACCGATAAAGACCCTTGAAGACCTCAAGGGATTCAAAGTCCGGTTCTTCGGCTCCATGTCCGATTTCGTGCAACACTACGGCGCAGCGCCCGTCATGCTGCCTCACCCCGAGACCTACATGGCCATCGCCATGGGCACCCTCGACGGCAGCGGAACAGCCTGGTGGCTCTATCGCGACCTGAAGCTCTACGAAGTGTGCAAGTACTTCATCGGGCCCGCATTCCAGGTACCCCAGGGAATGGAACTCTGGGCATCCAAAAAGGCATGGGATGAGCTTCCCCCGGACCTTCAGGCGATCGTCACCACAGCCGCCCTCACCTTCAATACCGATTACATGGACGCCGTGACCATGCAGGAGCGGGAAATGTTCAACAAGTCTTTCAAAGAGTGGGGAACCACCTACACCGAATTCAGCCCCGAAGAAGTGACACGGATCACCAACGAGTTCACCCTTCCCTATCTCGACAAGATCGCCGCCGAGCAGGGACCGAAGGACCCCCGGGTCGTAAAGGCCATCGACATCATCAAGCAGTTCATGAAGGATTACGGCTACATAAAATAAAGATGAGACCGGCGGAAGAACCCCCTCTCTTCCCGGAGAGGGGGTTCTTCCGAATTCCGGCAATCGAAGCTTTCGATGAGGTGATGCTATTGCAGTTTTTGACCGGCTTCATACGATTTGTCGATGCTCTGGTCGAACGGATCGGCAAGATTACGAGCTTTCTTATTTATCCGACGATGCTCGTCCTGGTGTACGAGGTTGTCATGCGCTATTACTTCACCCGCCCGACCATCTGGGCCCACGAAACGTCCTGCATGCTCTACGGGGCGCACTTTATCATCGGAGGTGCGTATGCCCTGCAGAAGGGCGCCTTTGTCAGCGTAGAAGCTTTTTACATGCGTTTTTCACGACGGACCCAGGCGATCATGGACCTTATTACCTGGAGCATGTTTTATATTTTTGTGGGGGCATTGCTCTGGAAGGGCATTCCCTGGGCATGGGAAAGCTTTTCAGTGCGCGAATTCTCCGACAGCACGTGGGGGCCGTACATTTGGCCGATCAAGCTGACTATTCCTTTTGCGGCTTTTCTCATGCTTCTTCAGGGAATGACAAAGACCATCAAGGATGCGTACCTGGCTGTGACCGGGCGGGAGCTTGTTGTCGCAACAAATGCCGGCGCAGCCGACGGAAACTGAGGTGAGCTCATGAGTATAGAAATGATTTCCCTTCTGCTTTTTGGCAGCATGCTGCTTCTGCTTGCCTCGGGCCTTCCCGTCGCCTTTGTGCTCGGGGGGCTGGCAGTGGTGTTTACCGCTGTGTTCTGGGGTCCCGAATCGCTCTTTATCATTTTGGCCAGAACATTTTCCATGATGTCCACCACGACGCTTGTGGCGGCGCCCCTGTTCGTCTTGATGGCGGTTGTATTGGAGCGTTCGGGTGTGGCTGAAGACCTCTACGAGATGATGTACCGATGGTCAGGCGGCATCAAGGGAGGGCTGGCGGTGGGTACCGTCCTGGCCTGCACGCTGATTGCCGCCATGTCCGGAATAGCCTCCACCGGAGTCGTCATGATGGGCGTTATGGCTCTTCCTGCAATGCTGAAGAGGGGGTATGACAAACGAATCGCTACAGGCTGCGTCCTGGCCGGAGGCGTTCTTGGTCCCCTTATCCCTCCCAGCATCGCGCTGGTGCTGTACGGAACCATGGCCCAGGTGTCCATAGGCGCGCTTTTTGCCGGAGGAATGGCTGCAGGAATACTCTGTTCCTTTCTGGTCATCGGCTACATTCTGATCAGGTGCTACATCAATCCCAAATTGGGACCGGCCATTCCCGTTGAAGAAAGGGCCAACTGGGACGCAAAGCTCGCCTCTCTCAAGGGTGTCATCCTTCCCCTTCTCCTTATCACCGCTGTTCTGGGATCCATCTACAGCGGCATTGCCACTCCGACGGAGGCGGCCGCAGTCGGGGCATTTGGCGCTTTCGTCTGCAGCGCGATTCACCGGAGGCTGACCTGGGACCTGATTAAAAGCGTGGCATATACGACCATTCAGGTCCAGGGGTTCATGATGTGGATTCTTTTTGCCGCCCAAGGTTTTGCGGCGGTGTACATGGGCCTTGGCGCCTCCAGAATGGTTGTCAGCCTGGTTCAGACTTACCAGGTGGGCTGGTGGCCCATGCTGATCGGCATACAGGTTGTCTGGTTCCTGCTCGGCTGCGTGATCGACGCATGGAGCATCCTCATGATAACCCTCCCCATTATTCTTCCCCTCCTGCCTCTGTATGGCTTCGATCCCCTGTGGCTGGGAGTCCTGTATGCGGTCAATACGCAGACAGGGTACCTGACGCCGCCTTTCGGAACAATGCTGTTCATGATGAAAGGCATTGCCCCGAAGGAAGTCAGCATGACGGATATTTATTATTCCATCATACCCTTCGTTCTCACTCAGCTCTTCTGTCTGGCATTGTGCATCGCCTTCCCGAAACTCGTCACCTGGCTACCGGATCTGCTCTTCAAGTAACTGATCAAACGAAAAGGCGGGGTGAAAACCCCGCCTTTAAATTTGCATGTTTATCTTTTTTTTCTCAGATTGGATCTTTCCTCCCCTTAGACACAGAGTTTCCCCCGGATGGTTTCCCGAAAAGCGCTGGAGAAATTTATCTTGTGCTGCATGGCCAGATAGTTTGAGCTCTCTCGGCAAAGTCACGGTTTGTTCACAGCTTTTCCGGCTGATTTTCTGCGAAGTACATCCAAAAAAGCCCTCGGCAAGGAGAGGGCTTTCTCCTGCCTCATTCGGTCGCCTCCTTTCTGTTTTTTTGCAGTATCCCTTCGCCTCGCAGCCGCCGATTCCTGCCTTGAAGGCGCGTTGCCTTGACTCTATAATACGGGCGATAAACATCATGACCGACATGCACGGCAGGGTGCGGGAACAGCGCATCTCGAACTATTCAAAGAATCCGGTATTCATAACGGTTCCAGAGAGTTGCGTTTTGGCAGAGGGAAAAGGGGGAGTGCTGCATGAAACATGAAGTGTTCCGCGGAGGCGCGAAGCAGACGAAGTATTGCCCGTGGTTGATCGCTCTTCTGTGCGTCATTGGTATCATCGGCTTCGCGGCGCGCGAAGCGTCGGCAGTCCCACCGAAGGTACCGCTGAAGGCGGCTGAACTCAAGGATTTCTCGAATGTCCCTGCGCCGATCAAGAGCAGCGTCGCCCCCGCGTTCAAAGAGGCGGCGTTCCCGCTCGATAAGACGACAAACCTCGACGAGATGGAGGGGATCATCGGGGCGCTCACCCCGGCGCAGCGGGACGCGCTTCAAAAGAATCGCTTTCTGCTGCTTCCGAAACGCGCTCTGCGCGCCTTTGCTTCGAACGGGTTGTACGACGAGATGCTGAGCGACTTCGACGGCATCGGTGGAGATGCGGACCCGGCACACCGCGAGCCGTGGAATTCCCGTTTCGTTGGGCCGGATGTCGTCCTCCACGCCCTGCACACTTTCTTCTCAACACGTCTGCAGGCGGTGGAGGGGGGCGAAATGCTGGGGGCCGTCCAGTACATGCTGGAGGAGGTATTCGCCAACGCCGGAGCCCTTCGTTCCAAGGCCTCCGGAAAGAATGCCCCGCACTGGGAGCGCCTTCAGGCGCAGCTCCTCGTTCCGCTGGTGCTCGCCATGAACTGCGATGAGAGTGCGGAGCCCGTCTGGCAGGATCCGGACGCAAAACCCGCCGCCGAAATCGATACTCTCCAGAACGCATTGAAGATTTTCAGCAAATACAAGCGCTCATTCTCGAAGACGACGGCCGATTCCGTCGTCACTGAGCTGCAGCGAATCTACGCGGCGGCGAAGACAGAGAAGGGGCTTCTGGGGCTGAGCCCCGCCTATAAGAGCGAGAACGTCGACTACACGCAGTTCACCCCCAGGGGGCACTACGAGAAGACCTCCCGCAGCCGCGCTTACTTCCGGGCCATGATCTGGCTCGGGCAGCTCGGCTGGAAACCCGGGAGCGACGAAGGGGCCGTCGACGCCCTCAACTTCGCGCTTGCCATGTCGTACAAGCGGGTGCTTGGCGGCAAGCCCAGCCGCACCGTGGAAGCGTCCCCGATTCTCTTCAGTTCCCCTCTCGAAGCCTGGATGCGGGTAATGGAGGTCTCCTGCTTCTTCGTCGGCTATCCGGACGGCGCAAGCTACCCCGAATGGCAGAAACTCCTTCTGGAGAAGGCCGGAGTCTCCTCCTTCACGCCGGACACCTGCGGCGACGCCGCCGTCGTCGAGCGTATCCGGAATGCGAGCGAGCAGCTCGTCCCCTCGATACCTCATTTCAAAGCGCTCTTCTCCCCCGCGAGCACTGAGACATTCTGCGTCTTTCCGCAGCGCTTCACCGTCCCGTGGGTCATTACCGACGAGCTGACCTACAAGATGGGCGTCCGGGAGGATCTGCCCGTGCTCTTCTCAAGCCTCTGGGTGGCCGCGCTCACCGGAAACAGGCATGCGATGGAACTCGTCCCGAAACAGCTGCCGCTGAACCTCTCCGCCCTCCCGGCGGCCACCGCCGAAGGTGCGCCCGCTCCCGAAGCGCCCGTCGATATTTCGCAGGACCGTCTGAAGACTGTCACTGCAGCCATGCCCGGCGCGATAAAAGCCCTGCGGGAGAAACTCGCCGCTGAGCCCGAAACCGCATGGTTCAGCTCCATAGGAACCGCATGGATGCGCCTGCTGGGGACGCTCGTCTCCGAGTACGGCAAGGGGTATCCGCTGTACATGCAGAGCCCTCTCTTCGCCGCCAAGCAGCTCGAAACGCAGCTCGGCTCGTACACGGAACTGCGGCACGACACCATCCTCTACGAGAAGCCGAACTACGCAGAAATGGGGGACGGCGGGTTCGAAGATCCCCCGGCACCGCTCGTCAGGGGGTTCATAGAACCAAACCTCCCCTTCTGGAATGAGATGATCCGGGTCGCTACCTACATTCGGGATGGATTCGAGAAGAACGGCCTTTTCCCGATGGACACGGAAGAGTACGGCTCGCTCTCGAGGTTCGGCGAGACCCTCGAGCGATGCGCGAAGCTGGCGGCGAAGGAGCTTGCAGGCAAGCCGCTCACGGAGGAAGAGTACGAATTTATCCGCCTCTTCTCGCTGGACTATCTGGCCGCTCCGGCGAGCGGCTCAGGCTCCGTCGTATCGGACGAACTCTTCCAGTCCGGACTCATCGTCGACATCCAGACCACGAACATCGATCCGCGCGCCATAGGGGCACCCGCAGTGCTCTACCAGGCGACGGCCGAACCCTCGCTGATGCTGGTGCTGGTGGGCAACGAAAATACTCCCAGGGTTGTCCTGGGCATGGCCTTCGACCATCGCGAGTTCACTGCGCCCCACGGGCGGCGTCTCACCGACAGCGTCTGGAAGAAGCGCGTCTACGAAAAATACGAGGAGGATGCACCTGCGGAGGGTGAGGCTCTGCCGATCAAAAACTTCTGGTATGACGGTCTGCGCCCGTAGGCTTGTCCTCGCGTGCATCTGTGTTCTTGTCGCTGCTGCTCCTCCTCTGTTCGCAGTGGAGCAGCAGCGCTTTGGGCGGCTGCGGGAACACCCCTTTCCCCCCGCATACCCGAACAGCCTCTTCACTGCCGCGATCAAGGCGGCCGCCTCGGTCGAGCCCGTGCCGCACACCGTCTCCGGCCTCATCCTGCCGCACCACCTGCTGGCCGCGGACCTGATTGCCCAGGGATTCGCCTGTGTGCGGGCGGGAGGATACCGCCGGGTTGTCATCCTCTCCCCGGACCATTTCAACCGGGGAAGGACCCCCTTCTCCGTTCCCGGACGCGACTTCCTCACGCCGCTCGGCACGGCCCTGCTCGACAGTGAGGGCGCAGCCGCTCTGCTGCGGAACGATATGGTCTCCGAGTCCACCCTCTTCTCCCACGAACACGGGGTCCGGGCGCTGCTCCCGTTCATCGTCCATCACTTCCCCGATGCGCTCGTGCTGCCCGTCGCCATCGGCAGGGACTCGTCCCCCGACGAGTGGAGGGCACTGGTGCGAAGTCTCGAACCGCTCCTGGACGCCGGAACGCTGATCGTCCAGAGCACTGATTTCTCCCACTACCTCGACAGAGAGGAGACTGCCCGAAGGGATGCCGAAAGTCTCGCCGTGCTCCTCTCGAATGCCCCGGAGCGCGCTCTCTCCCTGCGCCAGCCTGCGAACATCGACTCCAGAGGGGCGCTCTTCGTCCAGATGACGCTGCAAAAGTCGGTCGGCGCGGCCCCCGTGCTCCTCGCGCATTCATCCTCCTTCGAGTACAACGCCGTCGAAGCGGAGAAGACCGGCGGCACCAGCTACATCACTGCAGCATATCGCAGACCGGGCAATCGCCCTCTACCGTATTCCGGGCATTCGTCGACTCCCTGACGGAGCTTCCCGGAAAAAAAGGCCCACGCATCCGGCAAGGGAGCAGGGGCTTCGAATTCTTTATTCCCGGGCACGCAATCGAACCCAGCTCTTCTGCCTGGGCTTGTGCATCGCTTTTCCCAAACCGGTTACCTGGCATCCGGACCTGCTCTTCAAATAACGGCTCAGACTACAAAAGGCGGGGTGACAACCCCGCCTTTTAAAATGGAATGCCTTAACTTCCCGACCCGACAGCCCTTTTTATCAATCTCCTGCTGAAACGCGATGCTATTTCAACCTCGCCTGGGCCATGATGTTGAGGAATGTCCCATAGTGTACGTCTTTCCGGGAGTGTTTTTCTCTCATGGATTGTTCTTGATGATTTTTCCGCTCTTCATTACAAAGCTGACATTCTGAAGGGTCGAAATATTTTTCAAGGGGTCCTCGTCAACCCCGATAATATCGGCATAGCGTCCGGGCTCAACTGAACCGATGTCATTCTCCCATCCGAGCATCCCGGCTGCAGCGCTCGTAGAGGAAAGGATCGCTTCCATGGGGGAAAATCCGCATACTCTCACCATGTATTCCAGTTCTTTCGGGTTCTCTCCGTGATATACGAAGGGCATCCCCGAATCCGTCCCCATGACGAATTTAATTCCCAGTTCTCTTCCTTTCCGTATCATCCTGAGCTGCTCTTCCCTGAATCCTTTCGTCCGTTCAACCATGGAAGCGGGAATACCCTTCTCGACACCAAGGTTCAGGATATTCTCGATGGGCGCATTGGTAAGGCACCAGTAAACGCCCTTGTCGGCCATCATCCTGACCGCCTCTTCGTCAATCAGGAGCCCGTGTTCTATGGAATCCACTCCGGCGGCGACACAGGCCTTTATGGTTGCCGCGCTGTGGGCGTGGGCGAAGGTTTTTTTGCCGTACATCTTTGCACATTCAACAGCAGCCCGTATTTCTTCGAGGGTAAACTGCTGTCCGCCGGGAAGTCCCCCTCCGGCACTTACGGCCCCTGACGCTCCCAGTTTAATCCAGTCCACTCCGTACTTGAGCTGCTCGCGGGCCGCTTTCCTCACGCCGTCCGCGCCGTCGCACTCTTTCCAGAGGCTTTCCGAATAGCTGACCTCCGGCGGAAGATTATCCCTGCCCCCGGTAATCGTGAGCATATGACCGGACACCGCCATGCGCGGCCCCTCAATTATTCCTTTATTTACGGCCTCTTTCATCGCCACGTCGAGAAAGCCTTTGTCTCCCGCAGCTCTGACAGTGGTGATTCCTGCATACAGGTCATCTTTTGCAAAAGAGGCCCCCTGAATGGCCAGAAAGGGGATCGACTTGCGCAGCATGTCCGTTTCGATGTTCCCTTTCGGGTCGATACCGTAGTGAAGGTGGCAGTCGATCAAACCGGGCAAAAGAGTTTTCGAGCCCAAATCGAGGATTATTCCATCCGACGGTGCCGAATCTGTATCAGAACGAACTTCTGAAATCCGCTCGCCTTTGATCACAACAACGGGATTTTCAATAACCTTCCCCCCGCTTCCGTCGATGAGCCTGGCAGCCTTGATGTATTGAATGTCCATAACAAAAAACCTCCTTATTCTTCATTATCTTTCCATAAACACTTTTTATGAATACCGATGTTTCTTCTTATCAACTCGTGTTAACTAAGTAAATTTTCAGCATTATAGAGATAAAATCACGGGTGGTCAATTTTCTGGTGTCATTTTCGTCAGTAGAGTCAAATTTAGGGATCCTTCGAAATAGACCCTAGGCATTTTTTACAGCCGTTATCCACGAAAAAAGAGAACAAGATGTTTTTTCTCACATCCGGGTTGAATGAATCAGAGATTGGTAAGAGATGAGTTTATTATGGGTTAGCAACTCGAGATAAGATTTTTTCGAGAAAAATATTGGTTGACAATACACTTGCAGTGGGGTATAAAGAAATTTGAAGTTTTCACATTAAATCTGTGTGGTTTTTATTGCTTATTCCCAAGGAGTGACGAAAGAATTGAAGAAAACTACGCTTTTCAGAAAGCTCGTGAACGATCCCGAGATTCTCGTGATGCCCGGTGCCCATGACGTACTTTCCGCCCGTGCAATCCAGAAAGCGGGGTTCAAGGCTCTTACAGCAGGCGGATACAGTTTCTCCGCGTCTCTGCTGGGTTTCCCCGATGCAGGTCTTTTGACTATGACTGAGATGGCAGCGCAGTACCGGAATATGGTAAACGCCGTGGATCTTCCCGTATTCGCGGACGGAGATACCGGCTACGGCGATGTGAACAATGTCATTCGGACTGTGCGTGAATACGAACGGGCCGGGGTCGCGGGACTTTTTATTGAGGATCAGGTATTTCCAAAAAGATGCGGACATATGGAAGGAAAATCGGTTATTCCTGCAGAGGAGATGGTGGCCAAGATAAAAGCGGCGATCTACGCAAGGGAAGATGAGGATCTGGTCATCATGGCGAGGACCGACGCCGTCGCCGTCAATGGCTTCGACGATGCCCTGGAAAGAGGGAAGGCCTACGCCGATGCCGGGGCCGACCTCATTTTCATCGAGGCCGTGACGACCGTGGAGCAGATGCGCAGGGCGAATGCTGCTATTCCAAAGCCGTCTTTGGCCAATATGATCGAGGGCGGCAAGACCCCAATCAAGACTCCCGCGGAACTTCAGGCGCTGGGGTACGATGTCGTGGTCTTCCCCTGCAGCCTGACCTACGCCATCACAAAGGCAGTGCAGAGGTGTCTGGAGGAAATTCGCGTCCACGGAAAAACGGACGCCATGCTGCCGGATATGGTGACCTTCGATGAGTTCTTCGAATTCATTGGAGCCAGGGACATCCGTGAGAGACAGAAAAAGTTCTTTTAAATCGAACATATCGGGAGTGATATTTATGAGATTGAGATTCACAGCATTTCTTATGGTTGTTTTTGCGGCAGTTCTTTTCTCAGGGGCGGCTCTTGCAGCGGAGTTCGAAATCAATCTGGGCCACACGGCTTCCATCAGCCATCATTACCACATATCCTCGGAACTCTTCGCGAAGCTCGTTGCCGAAAAGACGGGAGGCAAGGTGAATGTAGTCATCTTCCCGGCGGGTCAGCTCGGATCGTTGCCGGACATGACGGAATCAGTACACCTGGGTACCCAGGATATCGTCCTGACGGCGGATCCTGTCGTTGGCAACATTGTAGGTGAGTTCGAAGCTCTCTATCTCCCGTACATCTTCCGCGATTACGATCATGTTGAGAAGTTCGAGGGCAGCGGGGCTGCAAAGATGCTGGAAGACATGCTCAGGGAGAAGAACATGGTGCTTCTTGGGTGGTGGGAGAATGGTTTCCGGCTTATCACGAACAACAAGAGGCCCATAAAGCTTCCCGAAGACATGGCGGGCTTGAAGCTGCGAGTCGGCGAGTCCAAGATGGCTATAGACACCTTTGTTCTGCTGAAAGCGAATCCCACACCAATTGCCATGAGTGAACTTTTCGCCGCCCTTCAGCTTGGAACAGTCGACGGACAGGAAAACCCAACAGGAAGAATCCTTTCGGGGCGGTACTACGAGGTTCAGAAATACCTTTCTTTGACCAGGCACCAGCATGTCTTCGAACCTCTGGTGATGAACCTGCAGAAATTCCAGTCGCTTCCGGCAGACTTTCAGCAGGCCCTTATGGATGCGGGGAAAGAAGTGGCTAAGGTGGACCGAAAGGCCGTGGCCGAGACAGAAGCAGACGAGCTTGCTCAACTGGAGAAAAAAGGAATGCTGATCAACGCAGTCGACGTGCCTGCGTTCCAGAAGAGCCTGAGCCCCATGTATGACCAGTACATGAAGGACCGCGGCGAAAAGTGGAGCCAGATTGTGAAGATGATTCAAAGTCTGTAGGAAATCGAACGGAGAGTCGCGGCCGGTCAACAATCCGGCCGCTTTTTTCTTCGGTGAAAGGGAGGGTTTCATGATTATCGAGTCATTTATGTTCTTTTTGAACCGGATAACCCGGTATATTCTGACAGGCATTGTGCTCTTCATGTCGGTTATTCTGATGCTGCAGATCATCTCCCGTTTTATCGTGTTCTTTCCACTTCCATGGTCTCAGGAACTGCTGCAGTTCATGAACATATGGATGGTCTTCCTCGGGGCAGGGCTGGCGGTTAAAGAAGGAGGACATATCAGGGTGGAATTCCTCCGGGAAAGGCTTCCTGAAAAAATAAAGCCTTTTTTTAACGCTCTCTCGAACATGGTGAGCCTCACAATTGTTTTCTTCGTTGCGATTCAGGCATATACACTTGCTGGAAAGACCGCAAAGCAGACCTTTGGCTCTCTTCCTTTCTCCATGTCCTGGTTTTACCTCAGTCTGCTTGTCGGGTGCTCGCTGATGGCGCTTAACTACGCCATGATTATTTCCCGAGAACTTTTCGGAATTCCGAAAGGAAGAAGCCTTCCATGAGCGGATTTATTTTCTCCTCGTTTTTTGCGCTTCTGATCCTTTCAGTGCCTATCGGACTCTCCCTTGCGGGAGCAGCACTGCTCGGCATATGCTTCAAAACATCCGTTCCCGCTTTTATCGTGGCGCAGCGCATGCTGGGGGGCATCAACGGGTTCCCTATTCTGGCCATAGTCTTTTTCATCCTTGCCGGCAATATCATGACGGAGGGAGGTGTTTCAAAGCGTCTAATAGCCTTCGCGAATCTTTTCGTGGGCAAGGTCTCCGGCGGGCTTGCCATGGTGGCGACCCTGGGGGCGATGTTCTTCGGCGCCATCTCGGGCTCTTCCGCTGCAACAACTGCGGCTGTCGGCACGATCATGATTCCCTACATGAAGGAAGCGGGATATCGGGAAGATTTCTCCGCCGCGGTCGTAGCGTGTTCCGGGCTTCTGGGGCTGCTTATTCCTCCCTGCGGCACGATGATTCTCTATTCCTTGATTACGGACATCTCGATCCTGGAGCTTTTCCTGGGGGGCATAATTCCCGGCGTTTTCATTGGGATCACGCTCATGATCCTCGAATACTTCATAGGGAAAAAAAGGAAATATTTATCGCAGGAAATCGCACTGTCGAAGGCTGACACAAAGAAAGTGCTCTGGGATAGCGTCTTCGCGCTCCTTTCCCCAGTCATCATACTGGGAGGCATCTATACCGGCATCTTTACCCCCACTGAAGCGGCAGGTATAGCTGTCTTCTACGGTTTTTTCGTGGGGCGGTACATCTACCGGGAGCTTCCTCTTAAAAAGGTCCTTTCCGCCTGCTACAAGTCTGCCCTGAGCAGTGCAGCTATTCTTCTCGTCATCGCCGCGTCCTCCATTTTCGCGTGGCTTCTCGTGACACAGCAGATACCTCAGAAATTCGTCATCTTTGTGACATCTTTTTCAAAAGACCCCGTCCTGATTCTGCTGCTTATCAACATTGTTCTGCTCATCGCCGGCGCGTTTTTGGATAATGTGGCGGCCATCGCCCTTTTTACACCCATCCTCTATCCCCTTATCCAATCTGTGAATATAGACCCGGTCTTCTTCGGTGTTCTGATGATCACCAACCTGGCGATAGGGCAGGTGACACCTCCCGTTGGAATGAATCTTTTCATCGTTTCCAACATCTCGGGTGTTCCCATCGAGAAGATATCGCGCGAAAGCTTGCCTTTTTTGGGGGTTTTAATATTCGACCTCGTCATCCTTACATTTTTTCCCGGTATGATCACATTTCTTCCACAGTTTTTGATGCATTGAAGGAGAGAGTTATAGCTCCCTGCCGCACTCCGAAATGCTACAATATCCTAACGATGAACGGGCTTGAACACTGAGGTTCAAGCCCGTTCCGCACATAAAAAATTGCATTAAAATATCAAAAGCTGTTGCGATCCGACCTTTTTTTCTTTGATTGTTTTCTCCCCGACGAGGAGTTTCATTGCGGCGTACTGGCGCTCAGTGATTTGGAGGAACCGAACGGAGCCCTTGCCTGGTATATTCTTGCCCAACCTTTTCAAGTGTTTGTCAACACTGTCCGATTGTGTCTCTATAATGCTGTAAATTTCACTTGATTAAGGTGGGATGGTAAGAAAAAGCCATCGGTTTTCGGTTAAAGTTAAGTCACCTACAAAACCAAACCGAAGGAGTGAAACACCGATGGCTGAAGTAAAGATAACTCTGGATAACCCTTTTGTCCAATCACTTATGAACGGAGATATCTCGGGGTTCGAAAAACTCATCGGCAAAGTGCTCAACGCCGCTCTCGAGGAAAAAGCGCAGGAGCTTCTTGGAGCGGGAAGATATGAAAGAACCGAAGAGCGGAAGGGGTATAGAAACGGCTACCGCAGCAGGTGGATCACCACTCGCCTTGGGAAGATTCAGGTACGGATTCCCTTTTCTGCGGTCCGGTGAGATCGACACTGAATCATTGAAGATGTTGCCGAAGATGGAAAGGTCTCTGGTCCTTGGGCTTATGGAGATGTACATAAACGGCGTCAGCACCCGTAAGGTGATAAGGTGAGCCGTATCATGGAGCCTTTATGCGGAGAGAATGTCTCAAAAAGCATGGTCAGCCGGCTGTGTGGAGAAAGTCGTGCGCATCTTTCCCGATGACGGATCGGTTATGCGTCTTATCGGTTCGCTCCTTATCGAGCGAGACGAAGAATGGAGCTCCGGAAGGGTTTATCTGGATATGCATGAATACCATGAAGCCGTTCTATTTTTGGAGAAAGGCCCGCAAGGCAAGTGTCAAGGTTCACAGAAGAATGCCCTGTCCCCCATTTGATGGACAGTATAAAGAGACGATATACTGAAGATCAGAGAGGTGGAAGAGGAAAATGGGTAAATTCTTTACAGGTGACTTCAAGATGGAAGCGGTAAAACGGGTAGAGCGGACAGGAGAGACGGTCGCGAAGGTGGCAGCTGAACTTGGAATCAATGTCAACACGCTTCATGGCTGGTTGCAGCGTTATCGTGAACAGCCGGACTGCCCTTTTCCGGTGAGCGGAAGATTAAGTCCTGAAGATGACCAGCTGCGGAAGATGGAGCGGGAGAACCGGGATCTCCGGGAAGAGGTGGCAATCCTAAAAAAAGCGGCGGTGTACTTCGCAAAGAACCAGAAATAAAGAGGTTCAGTTTTATCCGCACCTACCGCTGCATTTTTCGGGTAGCGAAGATGTGCAAGGTACTCGAAGTCTCCAGGAGCGGGTATTACGCATGGGAAAAACGCCCGAAGAGCGCCAGGAGCCTTAAAAATGAGGAATTATCGATTTTGATAAAGGAGATCCACAAGAAACACCGTGCAGTCTATGGAAGCCGCAAAGTGAGAAAAGAACTCGAACGGCTTGGTAAAAGAGTGAATCACAAGCGAGTGGAGCGAGTCATGAAAAAAGAAGGGCTCCGTTCGAGGGTGTCGAAAAAATTCAAGGCGACGACGAATTCAAGCCACAAACTGCCGGTGGCAGAAAATATTCTGAATCGGGAATTCGGAGCGGAAAAACCCGGGCAGAAGATGGTCTCCGACATCACCTGCCTCTGGACTGACGAGGGATGGCTGTATATAGCGGGAGTACTTGACCTGTACGGCCATAAAGTTGTCGGTTTGAGCATGGGAGAGCGAATGACGAAAGAGCTAGTGATGAATGCGCTTGAAGAAGCCTACCATCGCTCAGGCAGACCTCGGGGCACTTTAATCCACTCCGACCGTGGAAGCCAGTATTGCTCTAATGACTACCAGGAAAGAATCAAGGAATACGGATTTATATCCAGTATGTCCCGAAAGGGCAACTGCTGGAACAACGTCCCCGCGGAATCCTTCTGGGGCAAGATGAAATATGAATGGCTGAATGGTCAGCACTTCAGAACGAGAGAAGAAACCTGGGGTGCAGTATTTGAGTATGTTGAAATATTTTGTAATCGGCGCTGGCTTCATTCATCGAACGACTATCTCACACCGGAGAAATATTGGTCCTCCGCCAGGGCAGGATGAACAATCGGGTGATAACTCGAGTAATTCTACGAGAGAGAAAGAAATTCGTGTGTTTTCAGTGCCTATTTAATGGGGGGGCACCGCATCGATCACATCTTATCTCTACACCATCTAATTTTACTGTTCAAATTAACCCTTTAACAAGCGCAATCGACCCATTTCCACCCTTCCCTCCTGGAACCCCAAAAAGGACCGCCTCTTCCAGAGAGGTTCTTCATCTGTCAGTTCGAAGCCGTGTGATCCGGCATTTTTAATCAAGATACTCTTTAGAACGATCAATACCTGCCCGCTTTTCTGGGTTTTGGTCAAGGATGTAGAAGGGGTGCCTGATTACAGAACTGTTTTCCCCATCGGGGCATACGATTTTGGCAGGAAAAGTCATGACTTCGGCCCGGCTTTTGATTTTGGAAGGGATCTATCCCCTCGCCAGCACCTGTGTGGGACTCAAACGCTTACGCGATTTCTGCCATTTGCCTTTGCCCGGTATAGGGCCTCGTCAGCCCGCTGCAGGACTTCTCGAAGATTGATGTCCGCTTCTTCCAGCTGAGCTACCCCAGCACTCATGGAAAGACTGTTCACTTCTTCATGTCTGAGGTTTTCAATCAGGACGCGGACTTTTTCCGCCATACTACGGGCTCCGGAAAGATCCGTTCCGGGAAGGATGAGGAGGAACTCGTCACCGCCCCAGCGGAAGAAATAGTCGGCAACCCGAACTGCCTTGCGAACCGCCTTTCCAGTCTCGGTCAGGACGGCATCTCCCTCCAGATGCCCCAAACGGTCATTGACAGTCTTGAAGTGGTCCAGATCGAACAGGACTAGGGAAAGAGGCTGTCGGTAACGTTTGGAAATTGAAGACTCCCGGGTGGCGATGGAATCGAACTGTCCCTGCTTCAGACCACCGGTCAGGCTGTCGTAAAGGGCTTCATTCACGAGTCGTTCGTGGTAACGCAGCCATTGGAGGAGGAGAGCACAGGCCAAAAGAAAGAGGCCGCTCACCATCGCTGCGAAAACGGTGTACAAATGCCTCAGATTCTCAAAACGGTTGTCCTTCAGTGAGACGACGATGTATCCCACGGGAGGGCCTCCTGGAGCTTTCACCTGGAGGAATATGACGGAGAAGGGTAAACTGCCGGCTCGGCCTGATACGAGGAAGCTTTTTCCGCTGGCAAGGGATTCACGAGCGGCAGGAAGCACCTGCTCCGTGATCTGCCTCTGTTTTTCTTGATCCAGTTCCGACGAGGGAAGTGGTTTGTCCCGTACGGATTTATTCTCAATGTACAGATCCGAAAATGCCGATTGCTCGTATCTATCCTTCATCGAGGGAACCAGCAAGGGCTCGACTAAATCTTTCCGGAGAAGAAGCGTGTAGTTTCCCGGGAATTCCGTTTTCAGTTGCTCCGTGATGGCGAGGGCGGAAACACCAAACTCCGCAGAACCGATGAAGGTGTTTCTCCAGAAAATGGGGAAGCTGTACCGATAAAGGTTTTCAGTGCGTCCCAGCTGGAAGCCGTGAACGATCCTTCTTTCGCGCAGGGCTATTGCCTGCAGGGGGCTGTGGGAAAGAATGTTGTCTCCGTAAAGGCTGCGTTTATCCATCCTAAGGAAGATTGTGCCGTCGGGTTCTATCAGGTTCAGAGTCCGGATGTGGTAATAGGCCAACTTCTCGAAGCTACTTTTGAGCCGATCTCCAAAGACCGCTCGCCAAAAAGTTTTTTCGCCAGGATGGGTTGCAAAAATGGCTGTACTGTAAAGCTCAAGGAAATCAGGATTTCTCACGGTATTGCGGAAGGCCTGCTCCGTCACCTTCTCATAGACTCCCGTGACTGCAGAATAGGAAGAAGCAAGTCGGCCGATCAAATCCTCACGGAGAAGATCCTTCTTGGAGTTGTAGTCGATAAAAAGGACCGTAAAGGCAACCAAATAGGCGCAAAGGAGAGCAAAACCCGGCAAAAGGATCTTCTTCTTGGCAACTACCCTCATTGGTGATCCCTCTTTTCAGCATTTTTAGGGGTCGTAGCGGGTATTTGTGTAGCTGAAGCCGCTATCAAACTGCAATGAAGCTTTTTATTACTCATAAATTACCCTAGACAATGCAAGAAAATAGCAATAGGATCTTTTCCCGAGACAAGAAAACCCTTCTCTATTATAACTGATCTTCATGAGCAGGGGTGAGATGCTGAACCCAACCCATAAACAACCGCACAACCTACAAAAAAAAAGGGCTCCCCTTCCAGGGCGATCCTTCCTCGGCCAACTTGAGACGACGCCGGCCCTTCCCTTTCCCGATTCTCATAACGCCGGGGATTTCGGTGCCTTCCTGGTTGGGGTGCCCCATGAGTTTGCGAAGACGGCGGAGGAGCTTTCGGCCCGCACGGACGGCCACATGGCCGTGAATACCGTCAGTGCCTGGTGTGGAGTGTTACGTGGGGGATATGCATGCGTTCCAGGGGAACGGCAAAATCGCCGGACAGACCGCCGACGTGGCGGGGGTGGTGACCCTGCAGGTCTCGTTGATCGAGGGACTGGCCATTGACGGATCCATTCTTCTTCCATTGGTGAAGCAGCAGTACGGTTTTTGAGTCAAAAACCTTCAGAATAGAGAGCAGGGCCCCGCGGTTTTTCCGGCGGGGCCCTGCCGCATTTCCGTCATTCGATTCCTGCGTATTCCCGGTAGAGTTCGAGGCGTTTTTCCAGAGATTCCCGGTCGATTCGTCCGGTGCTGGTCTCCACGGTGTACATCTTCTCCGGCACTTTCAGATTGGCAGCGCCGAAGCCGCAGAGCTTTTTCCATTCGTGCTTCCGCTTCAGGGCCTCTTCGCCGAGGGCGTGCAGCTTCGGTCCGTCCCAGGAGTGCCCGAGGGCGTCGAGCCCCTGAATGATAATTTCGTCGTCGTAGACCCCCCTGGCGAAGAGGCAGAGGACGAGGGAGTTCAGCACGAGGCGCCACCGGGCGTCGTCCACCTGGGTACGGACCTGCTCCTCGAGGGGCTTCCTTTTGTTCAGGAGGCCCTGGTCGATGGAGTAGCCGAAATCGTCGAGATGGGAGTGGCGTACCCCCAGAAGGCACGTGACGGCATAGTTTTCACCCGTCATGTACCCTCCGGGCTCTACGCCGCCGTACTGGATGGCCCATTCTGTCCCTCCCCATTTTTCGGAGCACTCGGCGCACCCTTTTTCCAGATCCCGGAAGAGTTCCCCCTCTCCCCGGGCTATCCGCTCGAGCATGGCGTGGTAGGTCCCTCCGTCCCCGAAGGCCGGCGACAGTCCGCCGAGGGCTTCCTTTGACAGGGTCCCTCGGGAAAAGGACTCCGTCGCCCATGCGAGGGTGCACCCGAGGGAGATGACGTCCCACCCCTGTTTTTCCGTTATCAGGAGGAGCTTGAGGATTTCCTCGGGGGAGGAGAGCCCCAGCATGCTTCCCATGGCGTAGATGAGTTCGTAGTCGTAGGATGTGCGGTTGGTGCTGTAGTGCCAGGGGGCGAATTCCTCCCGAAGCTGGGCCATGTGGATGCAGCCGCACTGGCAGTGGGCGCAGGCGGTGTGCTGCACGAGGAAGTCCCGGGCGAACCGTTCGCCGGAGATTGAGTCGGCCCCTTCGAAGGTCCCCTCGCTGAAATTCCGGGTGGGGAGCCCCCGGATGAGGGAGAGTGGGCGGACATTGGCCATGGTTCCGATATCGTGGTACTTTTTCATCTCCCCCGATTTTACTACCCGGTCGTAGAGGGTCTGGTAGATTGCCTTGTATTCCTTCGGCTTCTTCAGGGGAGGGGATTTGGTCCCGCTGATGACGATGGCCTTGAGGTTCTTGCTCCCGAGCACTGCCCCGATCCCGAGCCTGCCGAAGTGGCGTGAGCCGTCCACGGTGGCGCAGGCGATGGGAGAGAGCCGTTCCCCGGCAGGGCCGATGCGGAGCACCGAGACCTTCCGTCCTTCCCGCCCTTCCGCTTCCCGAAGGATGCGGTCCGTGGCGGTGGCTGATTTTCCCCAGAAGGTGTCGGCGGACTTCAGGGCGGTCTTGTCGTTTTCGACGACGAGGTAGGAGGGAGCCTTCGCCCTGCCGGTGATCACGAGAGCGTCGATGCCCGCGTCCCGCATGGACATGGCCATCCGCCCTCCGGCGTAGGATTCTCCCAGTTCTCCTGAGAGGGGGGATTTGAAGAGGGCGGCGGTCTTTGTCGCCACCGGCAGGAGAGAGCTGAAGGGGCCGATGGCGAAGATGAGGGGGCTCTCCGGCGCAAGGGGGTCTCCTTTGGGGTTTCCGTGCCGGAAGAGCAGTTCCGTGCCGACGGCGCTTCCGCCGAGGAATTTTTCGAAGAGTTCGGGGTCCTCAACGATCTGTCCCGTTCCCGCCGCGAGGTCCGCGTAGAGAATGGTCCCGGTCATGGCCGATCTTCTCCTTCCGGTTCGGCTGCCATGGCGATCACGTTGTTCGGGCAGTGGGCGACGCACTGTCCGCAGAAGATGCAGGGGAGGGGCTGCCGCTCCTCCTCATCCCATTGGAGGGCGTGAATGGCACAGGCTTCGACGCAGAGCCTGCATGAGACGCAGAGGGCCTTGTTCAGCCGCACTCCGCCTCCCGGGGCGACAGTCAGGGCTTCCGTGGGACAGGCCTTCGCGCAGTCGGGATCGGCGCACCGGGCACAGACCCGGATGGAGAAGGCCCCTTCCACGCCGGCATAGGCCTTTACCCTCAGGGCGGCCTTTCCGCTGCCGGCGGCGTTTCTCACCATCCGGCTGCAGGCGTACATGCAGCTGAAGCATCCGATGCACTGATCCCGGTTTATAACCCGCAGATATTTAACATCCATGGATATACCACCTCTTTCTGAACCTCCTCCATAATCCCCTGTCTTTTTTCTCCTGTCAACTGATACAATCATGCCGGGAACTTCGAAAATGAGAATGCAGCGGAAATTCAGGAGGTGGAGAAATGAAGAAGAGAAGAATTCTGATTTCCCTCGCGGTACTGCTGGCCTTTGCCCTGTCGGCCAGGGCCAACCCTTACCGGAAGGAGGAGATGCGCCTCGTCACTGAGAAGGACGGCGTCGTCTATTCCATCATCCCCGGCCGCACGGCAATTGTGGAGTATCCGACCGATCAGGGGGAGAAGATGCTCGAGACCTTCGTTTATCTGAAGATACCCTCTCAGAACCTGGAGGAAATTCAGCAGTGGAACATCCGCCTGAACGGAATGGAATACCGGGTACAGGATCTCTACGATTACGCCCTCGATACGGGGGGCATGGTGGACCAGTGAATCGTCCAGCCCGACTGGGCCTCGTGGAGGCCCGTTAAGGAAGGATCGGTGGAGGAAAAGCTCGTTCAGGCGGCACGGGAGATTCTGGCGGAGAAAAAGTAAAAAAGTAAAGAAGAAGGGAGTTGTTTGCTCATGGACAGGGATGCCCTTTTTTATCGGCTTCTCGACGTGATCGAGGTCGATATCGCCCCCCTCACGGCCCGGGGAGTCTCCATCGGAAGCAAGGTTTTCGGAGCGGCGGTGCTGCGGAAGAAGGATCTCTCCCTCGTGGTCGCGGGAACAAACCACGAGGCCTTCTCCCCCCTGTGGCACGGGGAGGTCTACACCATCAAGCTTTTCTACGAGCTTCAGGGGCACCCCGATCCCTCGGACTGTCTCTTTCTCTCAACCCACGAACCCTGTTCCATGTGCATCTCCGCTCTTGCCTGGGCAGGCTTCCGGGAGATCTATTACTTCTTCGGCTACGAGCAGACCAGGGACGATTTTTCCATCCCCCACGATCTTCGAATTCTACGGGAGGTCTTCGACTGCGACGCCCCCTCGAAAGACAACGCCTATTTCACGAGCCGTTCTGTCGCCGAAATGGTGCAGGGCCTTGAAAACCCGGAAAAGGGCAGGGCTCGGGCCGAGCAGATCCGGCAGCTCTACGCGGGACTGTCGGCGGTCTACCAGGCGGGAGAGAAAAGAATGGTGCTGAAGTAGGTTCAAGTCGGCTTGACAAATGGGAAGAACCCCCTAGAATCGAAAATGCATTCAATTTCTCCCGGAGGAAGAACGATCCGCCCGGTTTTGTTGTGGTGAAAACCTCCGGTCTTTACAGTATGGTTTCAATAGAGGAGGGGTTTTTTTGAGTAATGAGCTGTTTCCTATCTTCGTTTCCTTTGCGAAGATAGGGTCCGTCGCCTACGGCGGAGGACCGTCCATGGTCCCTCTGCTGAAGGCGGAAGTGGTGGAGCGTAAGCAATGGATCTCCACCGACGATTTTCTCGACGCCCTCGCCATAGGGAATGCCCTTCCCGGGCCGATCGTTGTGAAAATGGCTGCTGCCATCGGCTACCGGACGGCCGGGTGGCCCGGTGCAATTTCCGCCGTGACGGGAATCATCCTGCCGAGCGCCCTTGCGCTGCTTGTGCTGATGGGCTTCGTCGCCCTCGTGAAGGATAACCCCCTTGTGACAAGCATGCTCCGGGGCCTTCGCCCCGTGGTGGTGGCCATGCTCGCCTACGCGGCATGGGATATGGCCCCAAATGCCCTGAAAAACGCCGCCACCGTTACCATAGGAGTTATTGCCTTCGCCCTGCTGATCTTCGCCCCCATTCATCCCGCCTTCGTCGTCGTGATGGGAGCGGTCGCGGGAGTGCTGCTGAATCTGTAGAAAAGAATCTGCTCATAACAGACTATCTTCCGGAAGTATGGAAAGGAGAAAATAAATGGAGGCAGTTCTCGCTCTTTTCTGGTCGTTTCTGAAAATCGGTACAGTGGGGTACGGGGGCGGCCCCTCCATGATCCCCCTGATCCTGGAGGAGGTAGTGAACCTCCGGCAGTGGATGAACTTGGAGAGCTTCATGGACATCCTCGCCATCGGCAATGCCCTCCCCGGTCCCATCGCGACGAAAATGTCCGTGGTCATCGGCTATGATGTGGCAGGCCCGCTCGGGGCGGTTGCAGCCCTGATGGGGACGATCCTCCCCGGCCTCATTGCAATTGTGCTGCTGCTGAGGTTCGTTGCGTACATCAGCGGAAACCCCCGGGTGGCAAGCATGCTGAAGGGCTTGCGTCCAGTGGTGGTTGCCATGCTCGCCTTCGCGGCCTGGGATATGTCCCCCAGCTCCTTCACGGGACCTGCGACATGGATCATCGGGGCCGTCACACTTTTGCTGATGATAAAGACGAAAATCCACCCCGCCCTCTTCGTCGTTGCGGGAGCGGCAGCGGGAGCCCTGCTGAGGCTCTGACAGACAAGAAGGGGGCTCCGTTTCGGAGCCCCCTTCTCTGGCGCTTCTCTTCATCAGCGCCCGGCGGGAAGAGAATTCCGCCGGGCGCTGATATTTTTTACTCTTCGGGTTTCAGAAAGCGGTCGAACCACTCGGTCATCCTGCGCAGGCGGGTGAGCCGGGGGCGGGGCCGGCCGCTTCTGCTGAGTTCATGGTTCTCCCCCCTGAAGACGCAGATCTCCGTTTCCACGCCGTGGAGCTTCAGGGCGGTGAACATCTGAAGCCCCTGAGTGAGTTCGCACCGGTGGTCCTCCTCGGAGTGGATGAAGAGGGTGGGGGTTTTCGCCCTGTCGGCGTACTTGAGGGGGGAATGCCACCAGAGCTTGTCAATGTCGCTCCAGATGTCCGCCCCCTGCTGGTCGGGGACGAAGTAGTAGCCGATGTCCGAGATTCCCATTTTCGAAATCCAGTTGCTGATGCTCCGCTGGGATGCCGCCGCCCGGAAGCGGTCCGTGTGGCCGATGATCCAGTTGGTCATGTAGCCGCCGTAGGAGCCGCCCGTTACAGCGAGCTTTTCGCCGTCGATGAAGGGAAGGTTCTCCACGATCCAGTCCGTGAAGGTCATGAGGTCGTCGTAGTCCACCGTGCCGTACTTGCCCCGGAGATCGTCGAAGGGGTTTCCACGGCCGTCGCTGCCCCTCGGGTTGCAGAAGAAGACGCAGTACCCCCGGGCCGCCCAGTACTGCATCTCGTGGAAGAAGACGTCGCCGTAGGTGAACTTCGGCCCTCCGTGGATATTCAGGATGCCGGGGTATTTTTTGCCCTCCTCGAAGCCGACGGGCTTCATGTACCAGCCGTCGAGGGGCTCGTCCGTTCCGTTGTCCACCGTCACGTGCACCGGCTCGGAGAGAAGGCACTCCTCTTCGACCCAGCCGTTGAAGTTCGTGAGCCGCCGTTCCTGCCCGTTCTCCACGAGATAGAGCTCCTCCAGGGCCAGTCCCTTCATCCCCACCACGGCGGCCCGTCCGTTCTGAACGCGCCAGTCGTCGATGGAGGAGAGCTCCCGGGTGACCTGCTCGAGAGCTCCGGTTTTGTCGAGGGTGTGGAGATGGGACGCGTAGTTGTCCGTGGAGACGAACCATGCCTTGTCTCCGTCGGCGGAGAAGGCGAGATTGAGATCCGTGCAGCCATAGCGGCAGTCGGATCCCACGGAGTTCCGAAGTCCCCGGTCGAGGTTCGGGGTAAGAGGCACGAGATTGCCCTCCTTCAAAAAGAAGAACTTTACGTTTTCGTTGATCCCCCAGGTTTTGAGGTCGCTTCCCGCTACGAGGACTTCTCCGTCCAGCCAGCCGGCCCACTTGCAGCAGAAATCCGTGCCGGGAAGAAGCTCCTCTGACGTCCCGGAGGCCAGATCGATTTCGAAGAGGGCGTTGTACTGTCCCTTCACTGAGGCGAAGCGGGGGCCCCAGGCGAGGACCCTGTCCCGGGAGGGTGAGAGAACATAGTTCTCCACATCCATATCTTCGGGGGTGAGACGCTTTTCATCGCCCTCGGGAGTGCAGCTTATGAGACCCTTTTTTTTCTGCCCCGTGAACCCCTTGCCGTTGGAGCAGAAGGGGACCTGGCTGAAGCAGTACATCTCGGCATCGTAGGGGTTGTCCAGGGGAGGCTCGAAGACGCCGAGGCCCAGAAGGATGCCGTCGGCCGCAAGGGAGAGGGATGAGAGGGGACGATCTATGGTCCGCCACGGAAGGGCCTCGCCTCCGGCGATGTCGATGGTGTAGAGGGCCGTCTCGGTCTTCTTTCCCTCTTTGCGGCCGCTGGCGAAGAGTATGGACCGGCCGTCTCCCTTCCACGTGAAGGCCTTTTCCTTACCGGAGGAGGTCAGCGGGCGGACTTCCCCCGAGGAGGTGTCGCAGATCCAGATATCCGAGGCGTAGCAGTTGTCTTCGTAGTTTCCCCGGTGGACGAGGAAGGCGATTTTGTCCCCCCGGGGAGAGAACTGGGGAGCCGAGAGAAATCGGTATCGAAGCAGATCGGTAAGTTCAACGGGTTTTTTCATTATATTGAGTCCCCTTCCGGGAATTTTAAGCATATTTTGGTCATCCTCCGCCGACGATGGGAAAGAGGGAGACGGAATCACCTTCGGCGAGGGGGGTATCAAGTTCGCCGGTGGAGGCGATGTGCATTCCGTTGACCAGGATGGTCACCCTGTCGGAAAGGAGATCGCCGTCGAAAATCTCCTCTTTCAACAGCGGGCCGTACCGTGCCGACAGAAGCCGAAGAAGATCGCCCACAGTACGGGTATTTTCAACCGTACTTTGCTTTTCCCCTGTCAGTTCCCGGATCGTGGCGAAAAATTCTACCTCTATCATCCGTTCATTCTATCCGAGTCTCCTCTTCATTTCCAGCAGCAATTGCCGGAAAAAGATGATCTTCTTCTGAAAGGGCGGGAACAACGGACGCAGAGAGCCTCATTGATTTCCCGAAGCGGCAGCGGGTAGAATAAGAGAAGGCAGGGTAAAATCCCTCCGGGCAGTTCATTTTTCCTGAAGGCGGGGAAGAGATTGAAAAAAAAGATTGTCCTGTTTCTGCTGTGGGTTTTCGCGGTCGTTCCCGGGGCTGAGGGGGCCAATACGTGGTACAGCGCCTACACGGGAGGCGCCTGGAACAATCCCGGATCCGCCCTTCTCGACACCATGATATACAACAAGATGATGGCGGGAGCTTCTCTGAAGAAGATGCAGCGGGGACCCTTGGTAAAGCCGGAAGCACCGGCCCTTTCCCGGACTGTGTACCGGCCGTCGTCCTCTCCCTCCAGCGTTCCGCACCGCGTCGCCGAAGTCTTTTCCAATGAGAAAGCTTCGAAGAAAGAGCTTGCCGCTTTTTTCAGGGAGGCGCTCGTAAGTTTTGAACAGATTTCAAAGCAGGCGGGACGCCCTTACGATCTGGGGTTTGCCCTCGCTTTCTTTGCCGGCGTGTGCGTCGGGATATCGACGGAGAACGAAGTGGACGACTCGGCTATTCTCGCTGCGGCCAAGCAGATGGACAGGCTTCTTGCCGAACAGCCGGGAATAGCGTCGGCCACCAACGCAAGGAAAAAAGACTTCGCCGAAGTTCTGGCGTGCATGGCGATCTTCGCCCTTGCAGGACACAATCAGGCTGAGGAGGAGGGGAATGCGGAGGCCGCCGATTCGTTCCGGCAGTTTGGACGTCAGGCCATGATCGAGTTTCTGGGTGTGGACACCCGTCAGCTTCGGATGGATGGCCAGGGCATTCAAATTTTCCGGTAACTGAGGGAGCCCTCGGATCCGGAAGAAGAGCCTGCCGGGACGTGGAGATGATTTTCGGAAATGGGGAAGGGGGAGAGAAAATGGACTGGTTCGACCCTGTGGCCAGAACGGCTGAACGGATCGGAGCATGGAAGGTGGTCTCGTACCGGGCGCTGAGAAGGGCTGCCGGCGAGGCCGGGGTGAGTTCCGCCGAAGGGGAGATCTACTGCCTTGCGAGAGGATTTGTCCCTTCCCGTTATCTCCGGTCCATGGGAACCCTGGGGCCCGAGGGGCAGATCGCCCTTCTGAGGTCTTCAGCGGCAGTTATCGGATGCGGCGGACTGGGGGGGTACGCGGCGGAAATCCTGGCCCGGGCTGGCGTCGGGCGGCTCGTCCTCGTGGACAGCGATGTCTTCGACGAGTCGAACCTGAACAGGCAGCTTCTGGCCACGGAGAAGACCCTCGGCGCACCGAAGGCACGGGAGGCGGCGCGGAGGGTCGAGGAGATCAACGGCTCGGTGATTGCGGAGGAGCGGCAGTGTCGGTTCGACGATTATTCAGCCGAGGGGATTCTGGACGGCATCCATGTCGCCCTGGACTGCCTCGACAGCCTGTCCTCCAGGCGGACCCTCTATGCGCAGTGCGGAGAGCGGAATATCCCTGTCGTCTCGGGGGCCATCGGCGGGTTCTGGGGACAGGTAGTCGTGGTGTTTCCGGACGGCCCGTCTCCGGCGGATTTTTTCCCGGAGGGGAAGGACCAGGGAGAAGAGCAGGAGCGTGGAAACCCGCCCTTCACACCCGCTGCGGTGGCGGCTCTCGAGTGCGCCCAGGCGATCAAGCTGATTACGGGAAAGGGGTCGGTGCTAAGGGAATCTTTTCTCTGGATGGATCTGAAGGAGGACGAATTTTCCCGCCTGTCTCTGAAGAAGGGAAATCATTCAGACTGAGAAACTCCGGAAGAAAGAGGAGATGGAAGTTCCCACTCCTTCGCGAGGCGTTCGAGCATTTCATT
Organism: Aminobacteriaceae bacterium; assembly: GCA_963674625.2. GTDB lineage: Bacteria > Synergistota > Synergistia > Synergistales > Aminobacteriaceae > JALHFZ01. Next base: position 130,158 of record CAXXXO010000001.1, read on the forward strand.
CATCTCGGTGAAAAATGAGTTGAGTTTCTCGGAAGGGAAGAGATTACAATCGATGCCCGACAGGATTTTTATGATCCGGTCCTCGCCGAGATAGGCCAGGTTGCCCTTTATCCGATGACAGTATCCCTTCATTGAATCCCTGTCGTTTTTTTCAGCGGCAACCCTCATGTCCGAAAGAAGAGGGGGGGTTATTCGGAGGAATTCCGCCACGATCTGGCGGGCGAATTCGTCATTCCCCTCCGTGAAGGAGAGAATTTTCGACCGGGAGGAAAGAACGGTGGCTGCTGCGGTTTCTCCCTTTATGCAATCGGTCCCGACATGATCGGACATATCCATAGAACCTCCGCTCCCATTCGAATGGGCAAGGCACAAACCCCGAAGACCTCTTCCGAAACTGCGGCGCCTCAAGCGAGCTGCCGGGCCAGGGCATACCTCTTTATTGGCCGACCTACGGCGCGGTACTCAAAACGGATCTCAACGAGTCCCTTTTCAAGAAGGTGCTCGAGATAGCGGCGGGCTGTGGAGCGGGAGATGGATGTTTCCTTCGCGATCTCCTCGGCGGAGCTGTTGGGAGCCGATGAGATCCCCCTCAAAATGAGCTCGAGAGTCTCCTTCTGAAGCCCCTTGGGCAGTTCTTCATTTGAAATAAGGCCCTCCCTGGTAAAGGGAATTTCGAAAAGGGCGTCGAGAGTCTCCTGGGTAGCATCCTCTCCCGGGGACGGAAGCATGGCCCGGTGGCTCAGATAGGACTGAAGAGAAGCCCGGAAGCGCGGAAAGGAGTAGGGCTTGATCATGTAGTCGAAGGCGCCCAGCTGACGTGCGGTATTGACGATGTCGCCCTTTTTGCCGGCGGATACAAGGATGACGTCGGCTCTCTGCCCCTTTTCCCGGAGGATTTTCAGAGCCTCGAGGCCGTTCATCCCGGGCATGTAAATATCCATGACGATGAGGTCTGCGGAAGCCTTATCGAAAAAATCCACGAGCTGCTGCCCGTCGGCAACCGTGCCGGCAATTTCGAAACCCTCCATCTGCGACAGGGCCTGAACATGAAGGCTCTGCACCATTGGGTCGTCTTCTGCGATGAGTACCTTGACGGGAACCGTCTGAGACATGGGTTCATCTTCTCCCTTCCGGATACTTCCCGATCATTATACCCTGTTATCCTTGCAGAATAAATAAAGGGTCTCGTTGTAACCGGGAGTATCCCCGCAGTGTATAAGGAAAACCATAAAGAACAAAAGGGTCTCTACAGACAAAAACTTGCGCTTTTTTTTCGGTCAGTCATAATGAAGCCATACAAAAACAAACTCCGTTCGGTTGATGAACTTCCCCACGCACAGGTCCCGAAGAAGAGGGTCGCCCCAACCCTCCAGGCTTCGGGACCCTCTTTATGCATTAATTTTAGATCTTTTAAGTATATCACAGGTTTCTTTATTCTTTTCCTCTGCGTTGACAGAACAGTTCCTGAGAAGCATTATATATGGGCTGCAGGCCACGGGATAATTTTGATTCCCCGGGAGGGAAAAGCAATGCAGTTTTTCGCAGTCCATCTGGCCCCCTGGATACTCTACGGATGCTCAATCGTGCTCGTGCCTCTTGGAATTCGTCGTCTCCGGGGCGGAAGCCCCCTGAAAGGGATGCTCGATCTTCTCGGCGCCGGCGTCATCGCCGTCATGGCCTGGACGCTCCGCAACCCCTGAAGTCATTTCAGCGCCCCTCTTCAGGATAATTTTCAGCAGTTCCCGCGATATTTTTCGCTTTTTCTGTGATACACTTTTTTCTGTTTTGGCCTTGGCTTCAAACACGATATCTCTCAGGGAGGAATTTTAATGAAACGTTTCCGTAGTCTGCTGTGCGCTTCCTTTGCTGTACTTCTGCTTCTTGTTTCCATGGCGGGAGCCGTGGAGACAAAGGCCGCTCCCGCTCCGGAATCGAAGGATACCCCGGCTGCGGTCCAGAAGGCCGCGCCGTCCCCCGAGACCGTTCTGGCCGTGGTGGACGGAACGGAGATCAAGATGAAGGATGTGCAGGACATCCTCGGCCGCCTCGACCCCCAGCGGGCCGCCATGTACGACAACGAGCCGGGACATCGGGCGATCCTCGAGGAACTGGTCAACATGGAGCTTTTTTACCGTTACGGACAGGAACAGAAGGTCTCCGCCAATCCGGAATTCGAGCGGAATCTCGAGAGCCTGAAAAAAGACCTGACCCGGAAGTTCGCCATCGACAATCTTCTGGGCGGCGTGACCGTCACCGATGAAGAGGTGGCCGCCTACTACGAGAAGAACAAGGATAAGTTCGAGGTGCCCGAGAGCGTCCGGGCGAGCCATATTCTCGTTAGCGATGACGTGGAGATGAAGAAGGTTCAGGAGGACCTCAAGGCCGGAATGTCCTTCGAGGATGCGGCGAAAAAGTATTCCACCTGCCCGTCGAAGGAGCAGGGGGGAGACCTCGGTTTCTTCTCGAAGGGACAGATGGTCCCCGAGTTCGAGACAGCCGCCTTTGCCCTCAAGGCCGGAGAAACCACTCCCGAACCCGTGAAGACCCAGTTCGGCCTCCATCTGATCAAGCTGACCGACAAAAAGGAAGCCTCCGTTCGTCCTCTCGCCGAGGTGAAGGATGAAATAAAAGAAGGCCTGCTCAACGAGAAAAAGGCCAAGGTCTACCAGGATCAGCTTGCGAAGCTCAGGGAACAGTATAAAGTGGAGATCGTGGGCGAAAAGAAGGAAGAACCGAAGGCCCCCGTCTCGGGAGATGCCGGAGCAGCAGCGAAGCCCGAGAAGAAGTAGCCGGAAAATATTGAAGGCAATATCGTAAAGGGAAGCCAGGGCCGAAGTGGTCCGGCTTCCTTTTTTCTTTGCAGGGGGAAATCAGCCGGAACGGGACTCGCTCCAGAAGGTGCAGCGGTTTTTTCCGTGTTCCTTTGAGTAATACATGGCGATGTCCGCATATTTCATGAGATCCACCGGGCTGTCAGCGTCTTCGGGAAAGAGGGTGATCCCCATGCTTGCCGTGACGAAGACCGATTTTCCCAGGATGACCGCTTTCCGGGCGATTTTTTTCAGTATCCTTCCTGCAGTCTTCTCTATGTCCTTTCTGGAGGGGAGGGTATGGACAAGCAGGGTGAACTCGTCTCCCCCCATCCTGGCAATGCAGTCCTCCTCCCGGACCTCCGAGGAGATCCTCCGGGCGATCTCCTGAAGAAGAAGGTCCCCGGCGTCGTGGCCGAGGGTGTCGTTGATTCCCTTGAAACCGTCGATGTCCATATAGAAGACGGCTCCGGAACGGTTCCGGCCGAGAATTTCCTCGAGGCGCAACTGAAAGAGCCGGCGGTTCGCAAGGCCTGTGAGGCCGTCATGGAAGGCCTGATGACGAATTTCCTCCTCGATGCGCCTCCGCTCGTCCATCTCCCTCCGGAGTTCCTGGTTTGCGAGGCCGAGCTCCAGCGTTCGAAGGGAGACCTGCCGTTCGAGGTTGTCCCTGTAGAGTGAGAGTTCCGCCTGGGATTTTTCGAGGACGATGATTTTCTCCTGCAGCGACTCGTTCAGCGCCGTGACCTTTCGGGAGAGAAGCAGGTTTTCCACGAGCCCTGCGGTAGTGGCGAGCAATACGGAGAGAAAATCGGGATAGGAAGTGGCACCTTCTTCCTCCCCTGTTTTTTCCGGGTCCCGATCTTTCAGGATCCCCATGAATATTCCAAGGACCTGGGAGGAGGTGGCGAGGCTGTGAAGAAAGAGGGTTCCTCTGCCGTCCGATGAGGGAACCTTTACGGGTTTTCTCTGCCGAAGGGTCCAGGCGATGGTCCTGTCCTCGATGAGGGGAAGTTTTTCTCTTTCGAGCATGGAAAGGGAATCGGGAGGATCGATGAAGACAGGGGAAAGGGAGGGGTCGTCCTCATGGGCGATGAAAAAGGCGAGGGGACCGAAGGATTCGAGAGAGCGCATTTTCGCCGCCGCCTCCCGGAATATCTCCTCCACCGAGGCAAGCTCCGTGAGAGAGGCCGTGAAATAGCTGAGGTCCCGGGCGGTCTCGAGAGCGGCAAGGGCGGCCTGGCGTTCCCGAAGGAGGAAGGAGTTTCTTTCTTCCAGAAAGGAGAGGGTTTCTTTGCCTTGCATGCCGTATTCAGCCTCTTCTCTTCTCGTGACTTCGGTTAATGAATTTTTTGAACGATTCATTATAGGGGAAAGGCGGCTTTCCCGTACAGCCCCTTTTTCTTTTTTTTCTCTATGGTAGGATAATAGAGATATGATGCCGGGAGGTTATTTCATGAACTCACAACACCCCAGGAGATCCCCTTAATGGATTTTCTCGGCCTGTTTCTCATTTTCTGCGCCCGCATTCTCGACGTGAGCATCGGCACGCTGCGCATTCTCTTTCTCGTCCGGGGCCGGCGGGGCATCGCTGCGGCCCTCGGCTTCGCAGAGGTGATGATCTATCTCACCGCCCTCGGCTACGTACTCGGCGGAGGACGGGAGATGTCCCTGCTCCAGATGGTGGTCTACTGCGCCGGATTTTCCACGGGCAACTTCGTGGGATCTTTTCTCGAGGAGCGTCTGATGAACGCCTACGTGGTCCTCGAGATCATCATGGACAAGACCCCCGAGACCAAGATCATGGTCGAGAAGATCCGATCCGACGGCTATGGGGCTACAGTGGTGTACGGAAAAGGCCGGGACGGCATCCGGTCGATCATCAAGGTGATCTGCCGCAGAAGCGATATTCCCGTGGTGACGGCCCACACTGAAAACCGCGGTTTTATCTGCATTACCGACGTGAAAGGGTGCTATGGGGGATATTTCCCCATGCAGCGGAAGTAGATTTTTCGCATTTTTCTCATTTTGACGGGCAGGAAGGAGTCGTTCTTCCATGAATGATGTCATGCCCCTTCTCCCGGAGGAGAAGGGCTCTGAAGAGACGGAGAAACTGCGGTTCCGTATTCTCGGACTCGAAAAGGAAGCGGTGCGGTGGAAGCGGGAGGAGAAGGCCCTTCGGGACATGGAGGGAAGATATCTCGCCCTGGCGGAAAACCCTCTCCTGATGGTGCTGGTGATAGCCGACGGGAGGGTGAGGTACATGAACCGCCGGGGAGAGTCTTTTTTCGGCTTTTCCCTTCGGGAACGCCCGGCCTTTCTTCTTGAAGATTTTGCGGCTCCCGGCTCCGGAGAGGCGCTGGAGAAGCTGCTCAAGGCCCGGGAGGAAGGAAGCTTCTGGAAAGACCGGGAGACCATAGTCCTTCTCGACGGGAAGGGCAGCCAGGCCGCCCTCGACTTTGCCGTGACGCCTACGGAGTACCAGGGAAACCCCGCCCTCCTCGCCGTGGCGTACGAACTTCCTCTCCAGGCGGTCAGCGGGAGTGAGGAAGGAATATCTCCGACGCTGGACGGATTTCTCCGCCCTAGGGAGGATCTGTGCTTCTGCGCTCTCGACCGGGAAGGACGCGTCCTCTCCTTCACGGAAGGATTTCGCGGCACGGCCCGTTCCCTCTGGGGAAAAGAGCCTCTTCAGGGCAGCCCTCTTGCCGGGGTCTTCCCTGAAGGAGACGGGGCCCTTCCCCTCCGGGTCGCCCTCGAAAAAAGCCTGGCGGGAAAAGAGGCGGTCATGGGCTCCGAGGGAAAAGAGCTCTACTGCCGTCTTCGTTTTCTGCCCGTTTTCGGTCAGGGGGGAGTTGCGGAGGGAATTCTCCTGCACCTCGAGGACAGGACGGAACACCGGCGACTGGAGGGGAAGGCCCGTTCTCATGAGGACCTGGCCCGCAGAATGGCCGCCTTGACCGGAGAAAAAGTGGTCTGCGCGACCCTGAAGGAAGGACGCATCCTTTTCTGTTCTCCCGCCTTCGCCGACGCCCTCGGGCTTCCCGAAGGGAGGACGAAGGGAAAAACCCTGTCGGATCTGGAAATCTTCGCCGGGAACGACGGGTGGAAGGCTCTTGCCGAATCGGCATCCCGGGAGGAAACTTTCGAGACAGAGGCAAAATTGAAGACCGCTTCGGGAGAGATCTTCTTCGGGCGCGTCTCCGGCGAAACCTTCACCGGAGACGGGGAAGAATTCCTCCTGTTCGTGCTCCGGAACGGCCCGGTGAAAAAGTCCGAGCCGGAGAGGAAGAGGAAAACCGGTCCTGACAGACTGCTGGGAATTTCCACCCGGGAGGGGTTCGATGAGACCCTCGCCACGGAAGTGGAACGGGCGCTCCGCTACCGGGGCAACCTCTCCCTCGTTCTTCTTGAACCGGACGGATTCGGCGCTCTCAGGGAGAGCCTCGGGGCGGAGGGAGCGGACAGAATCCTGAAGGAGCTCTGCACCCTCGTGAAGAGCCGCATCCGTTCCACCGACTTCTTCGGACGGTGGAGCGACGAGGGCTTCGCCATCCTAACCCCCATGAGCGGCAGGGTGGCCGCCCAGATGGCCGATAAAATTCGTGATATGATCAGCCATTACGATTTCGTCTTTCAGCGGCGTCTCACCGCGAGCCTGGGAATCGCCGAGTTCCGAAAAGATATGGACGGAGATTCTCTCGGACGGACGGCTGAAAAGGCCCTGGGCGAAGCGAAGAGGGGCGGGGGCAACAAGGCCATTCTTGCCCCCGTGGGTCCGTGATCAGGCCCCGGAAGCCCATGGAGAGAAGGGAAGTTCGCGAGGAGGAATCGGCGCCATGGCCCTGAGAATGTGTGCCCACTGCGGCAAGGCCTATCTCGACGGAGGAGAGCAGGAAAAGGTCCCTCTATGCGCGGAATGCGCGGATTTTCTCAACACCCTCTACCGGCAGGCCTGGACGTGGCTTCGGGACCGGACGGCGGAGGAGGGAAAACATCCCCGGATCACCTCCTCCCAGCTGGCGGAGATCCTCTCGGTGGATGTGCGGAGCATCGAGCTTCTCGTCAAGCTGGACAGGATTCAGACGGACCTTTCTGCGGAAGAAAAGACCCAGGCCCGGAAAGACCTGGATACATTGAAGACCATGGGGCGAAAGCTCGCCCGGAAGGGACGGCAGAAATTCGGCCGCCGCTGAAAAAGGGCAGTTGAAAGGAAGGGATGCGTCCTCCCGGGACGCGGAAAAATTATGATCTATGATGCCGTCATCGTGGGCTCGGGGCCGGCGGGAATTTTCGCCGCCATGGAGCTTGTGGAACATGGAAAGAAAGTGGTCATTCTCGATAAGGGACGGGTCATCCGGGAACGGAAATGCCCCATCGTCGAGGGACTGAGCACAGTGTGCAAAAACTGCAGTTCCTGCAGCATCGTCTCCGGATGGGGCGGGGCGGGGTCGGCCTCGGACGGAAAACTGACCCTGACCACCGGCTTCGGGGGCAATCTCGAGGAAAATATCGGCGAGGATGCCCTTCTCGACCTTATCGAACACGTGGACGACATGTTCGTGAAGTTCGGAGCGGACAATCACGCCTACGAACCCTCCGGGGCCGTGGTTCGGGAGACGGTCCGCAAGGCCTCCTCCGTGGGGCTCAAAATACTTCCCGCCCGCATCCGCCACATCGGCACCGACGCCTCCCGGGAGGTGCTCAACTCCATGTATGAATTTCTGGAGCCCCGGTGCGACATCAGGATGAACACCTTCGTGGAGGACCTGGTGGTGGAGGACGGGAGCGCCGCCGGAGTCCGCCTCGCTGGCGGCACGATTCTCCGGGGGAAGAACGTTATCGTCTCCCCTGGGAGGGAGGGAGCTTCATGGCTCGCCGGAGTGGTGGAGAAGCTGCAGTTCCCCATCGCCTCCATGCCGGTGGATATCGGCGTCCGGGTGGAGGTGCCCGACAGCGTCTGCGAGGACCTCACGAAGGATTTCTACGAGGTGAAATGCCTGTACAACACCCCCACCTTCGACGACCGGTGCCGGACCTTCTGCATGAACCCCTCGGGATTCGTGGTCTATGAATACAACAAGGGGCACGATCTCGTCACGGTGAACGGCCACAGCCTGAAGACCGTGAAATCCCGGAATACGAACTTCGCTATCCTGGTGACGAAGAATTTCACCCAGCCCTTCAACGACCCCATCGGCTATGCCACCCACGTGGCGAAACTTGCCAACATGCTCGCGGGAGGGGGCATTCTTCTGCAGCGCCTCGGAGACCTGCGGGGCGGACGGCGCTCCACCCAGTCCAGAATCGAGCGGGGAATGATCACCCCCACGGCCGCAGCGGAGCCGGGGGATCTGAGCCTGGTGCTGCCCCACCGGTACCTCACGGACATCGTGGAGTTCCTCGATGCCCTCAACACGATCCTTCCGGGGGTGAACCAGAACGACACACTCCTCTACGGGGTGGAGATCAAGCTTTACTCCCTCCGTCTTCAGCTCGGGAAAGACCTTTCGGTCCCAGTTCTCGGCCATCTCTACATGGCGGGGGACGGAGCGGGGGTGAGCCGGGGGATCATCCAGGCGGCTGCGAGCGGCGTAGTGGCCGCCCGGGCCATACTGCAGCAGAAGAACTGCTGAGGAGGAAAAAATGAGAAAAATAGCGGCAGGCACTACAGCCCTTTTCGTCATTCTTCTTCTCTGGGCGGGAAGACTCCCGGGTGCGCCCGACGCCGATGCTCTGGAGAAAGCCCTTCCCCTTTTCGACGGATGGAAGCGGGAGACCCCTTTTTTACAGGCCGACGAGGGATTCGTAACCGCAGGGGCGGATTATACGAGGGATGACCGGTCCTTCCAGTTCATGGTCATCACCGGGCCTGAAGCGCCAGCCGCAGGTCCTCTTCCGGAGGAGCTGGAGGAGGAAAAGGTTTCGGGACGGGCGGAGACGGATATCGCCGTCTTCAGCTTTTTCACCCTTGAAAAGTTTTCCGCCGTGAAAGTGGAGATGAAGGACGAGAGCGGAGCCACCGTCTGGGTCGACCTGGCAGGCAAGGGGTGGCTGCTTCTGGGGGGCGACGGGATGTCCGGAGATGAAATTCTTTCCCTTCTGCGGGGCGTGGACCTCCGGGCCTTCGCCCGCATGGCGGAGCAGCCGTGAAGATCAAGCATACCCCCGGGGATTTTTTCGTCCGGGAGGTGCTTCACTTTGCACCGGGAAAGAAGGAGACCCCCTGGAGGATCTACCTCCTTGAAAAGAAGGGATGGAACACCCTGGACGCCCTGAAAAAGGCGGCCCGGGAGAAAAAAGTTCCCTTCGGCGAGATCCGCTCCGTGGGCAAGAAGGACCGCCACGCCCACACGGTGCAGCACCTCTCCGTTCCGGCGAAATACGATCTGGCCTTCGAAGGGGAGGGTTTTTCCCTCCGTCCCTTCGGATACTCCGCCTCTCCCCTCGAACCGGCCGTGCTGAAGGGGAACCTCTTCTCCGTGAAGCTGCGGGACATGGGTTCCGCCGAGGCTGACCGGACGGAGCAGCGTCTTGAGGAGATCGCATGTCAGGGATTCGCCAATTACTTCGACGACCAGCGCTTCGGCAACGTGGGGCCGAAGGGGGAGTTCCTCGCCGAGATGCTCATCAAGCGGCGCTTCGCCGAGGCCCTGAGGAAATACTTCACTCTCTGCCATCCCGACGCCCCCAACTGGCTCAGGAAACGCCATGCCCTCCGGGGTGAGAAATGGGGCCGATGGGCCGAAATGAAGCCCCTTTGTCCAGAGCCTTTGCTGCAGAGGATGCTGGCTCTCCTCGAAAAGAGAGGGGAGAAGGCGGCCAGAGACTGTCTCTCCCTTCTTCCCTCGGAGGAGCTGGGGATGTATTTTTCGGCCTATTCCAGTTTCCTGTGGAATGAAACCCTTTCGCGGTATCTCTCAGGCGGGCAGGGAGACTTATTTCCCGTCCCCCTCAAAACCGGCCCCGTGCTTCAATACCGTACACTGCCGCCCGGCCTCTTCGCCCGGCTGGAAGGGCTCAACCTCCCCACCGTGGGGCCGGAGATGCCCCCTCTTCCGGAGGATGTGGGGGCTGTCTTCTCGAAGCTTCTTGCCGAGAGGGGGGTGCGCCCCTCGAAGTTCCGCCTTCCGGAGGTGGAAAAGGCGTACTTTTCCTCCTTCTCCCGGAAATGTCTCGTCATCCCCGGAGGACTGAAATGGAAAAGGGAAGAGGATGACCTCTTCCCCGGAAAAACCGCCCTCTCCCTTGATTTCTTCCTGCCGAGGGGGAGCTATGCCACCATGATGCTGAAGTCCGCTGAGGGGGAAATTCAACTCCCCCGGCGGTAGCGGAGGGTGAGTCCTTCGAAAGACCTGGGGACGGTGCGGGTTGAGATGCGCAGGGCCTGTTCGTCCACCGTGAGGACGGCCAGGGTGACCGGGAAGGGAAAATCCCTGAGGTCCACCACGGGCTGAATCTCGTCGATGGCGTCCCTGACCACGTTGGTCTGCTCGTCGTGGTTGATCTTCAGCATAACGTCCTTCATCCAGAGTTCTTTTCCCATACGGATCTCCAGTCCCGTCTTCACCTCCGCGAGGAGAGTGAGGCCGGGATTTTTTATGGTGTAGTATCCCCGGGCGTGAAGAGTTCCCGGCTTCAGGTCCACTGAGACGCCGTGCCAGTCCTCCCCTGTGGCGGAGGCGAGGGCGGCGTTGATGTCCTTCTCCAGGATCACCGCCTCGATATTGCTGCGGAGGGCGCTTTTTACGCCGATGGGCTCCTCTGCGTCCTCTTTCCATTGAGAGGGGGGAGTGAACTCCACGAAGGAGGCCTCGAGAGCGAGGCGCTCGATTCGGAACCCGCCCACGTGGGCGCCCTCCACGAGAAAATACATGTTCCGCACATTCCCCTTGTCGTCCGGCTCGGCGTCAAGACGCAGCTCGAGGGTGTCGGGGTCGGTGAAGGATACGAGGAGGGAGAGCAGCTTCTCTCCGTTCGTGGCCGGGGTGAAGGATCCCTTGAATTCCCGGAGGCTGCCCCGGGCCTCCAGCGGGGCGGAGAAGAGGGCCAGAAGAAAAAGCAGGGTGACAAAAGAGAGGGAAAATTCTTTCGTTCGCATGGCGCGGCCTCCTTTGGTGTATTGACGGTTGGTCAGACCGCCCGCCGGCCGATGAAGTAGCAGGTGAACCCCTGGCGCTTCATCTCGGCCGGGGAGTACTGGTTTCTTCCGTCGAAGATCAGGGGGCTCGCAAGGAGTTCCCTGATCTTTTTGAAATCGGGCTGCTTGTAGATGTCCCATTCGGTGACCAGGACGAGGGCGTCCGCCCCGTTCACGGCGTCGTACTGGTTGTTCACGTAGATCACCCCGGGAAGGTCTCCGAGGGCCCGTCGTGTCTCTTCCATGGCCTTGGGGTCGTGGGCCTGCACCCTCGCTCCGGCGGCGGCGAGATCCATGATGAGCGACTGGGCCGGTGCTTCCCGGACGTCGGAGGTCTTCGGTTTGAAGGAGAGCCCCCAGATGCCTATGGTGCGTCCCTTCAGGGAGCCGAAGTGGCGCAGGATCTTGCCGAAGAGGACGTGCTTCTGCCGTTCGTTGACTTCCTCCACGGCGCGGAGGATCTCCATCTCGTGCCCCTCAAGCCGGGCGAACTCCCGGAGGGCCCGGACGTCCTTGGGGAAGCAGGAGCCGCCGAAGCCGCACCCCGCGGACAGAAAGGAGTAGCCTATCCGCGAGTCGGACCCCATCCCCATGCGGACTTTCTCCACGTCGGCGCCGACCCGCTCGCACACCGAGGCGATCTCGTTCATGAAGGAGATGCGGGTGGCGAGCATGGCGTTGGCCGCGTATTTCGTCATCTCAGACGACCGGATGTCCATGAAGAGAACCTTCTCGGAGGGAAGAAAGCTGTAGAGCTCCCCCATGATCTCGGCGGAACGCTCGCAGTCCACCCCTGCGACGACCCGGTCGGGCTCGAGAAAATCCCGGACTGCCGCTCCCTCCCGGAGAAATTCGGGATTGGAGGCCACGGCGAAGGGGATGTCCGCCCCCCGTTTGTCCAGCTCTTCCGAAACCGTCTTCCGGACGAACTCGCAGGTATTGACCGGCACGGTGGATTTCACCACCACGAGCTTGTACTCCTCCATGGACTGCCCGATCGTCCTGGCCACGGCCTCCACAGCGCAGAGATCTGCCCCGCCCCCTTCGAGAGAGGGGGTTCCCACGGTGATGAAGCAGATAAGGGCGTCCTTCAGGGACGAGGCAAGGTCCGTGGAGAAGGAGAGGCGCCCCGCCTCCAGATTGTTCCCGATGATCTCCTCGAGGCCCGGTTCGTAGAAGGGAACTTCCCCCCGGGAGAGGGATTCGATCTTTTCTGCGTTCGTATCGACGCAGACCACGTCGTTTCCGAATTTCGCGAGGCAGACGCCGGTGACGAGGCCGACATAGCCCGTTCCTACCACGGTGAGCTTCATGCTTTTTCCTCCTCCCGGGAGCAGCGCTGAAGGGCCACCGTTCCCGAACGGCCTTCCATGGTCCCGGGCTCCACGGAGCAGATGTGGGGCAGGGCTTTGGCCAGGGACTGTTCGAGGGCGATGTCGCTGAGGGTGCGGAATTTCACCCCTCTGTCCCGGCACCGGTCCAGCAGTTTTTCGAAAAGGGCGCTCTGGCTCCTCCCCTCCATCTCCGCGTGGATCGTGTGGACGTTCAGCCCCGGCCTGAGAAGATCCATGTAGTGATCGGGGATTTTCTCCGGGGGAAGCCCTTCCCTTCCGTAGATCTCGTCGAGGGTGGGGAGGGTCGTGGGGATCTGGAGGGTCTTAAAGGTCCTCTTTTCCATCCGGGGAAGAAAGGTGTACCCCCGGCCCCGGGTATCGCTGCAGTAGTCGAAATCCAGTTCATCCTGGACGGCAAGGCTGTCGGCGGTGACCTGCCATCCCGGGGCGGCGCAGCTCTTCGCCCGCCTTCCGCCATAGCGTTCGAAGAGGTCGAGAGCCCTTGAAAAGTCATCCCTGATCTCTTCGGGGGTCAGGCGGGGGAGGCAGTCCTGCCACTTCACGTGGTCCCAGCAGTGGACGCCGCAGTCGTGCCCCTCGTCGAGGGAGCGGAGAAAAATGCCCGGCTCCGTCGGGACGATGGGGGGGGCCGGCAGAAGGGTTCCGTAGAGAAGAGTGCGGAGACCGTAGGTGGAGGGGGCTCGGGTGCGGATCATCTTTTTGACGAACCCTTTGCGGAAGATCCGGCGGAGGGCCTTTCCCGAGTTGTCCGGCCCGAAGGAGAAGAAGAGGGAGGCGGAGATCTTTCTTTGCCGGAATATTTCAAGCAGTCGGGGGACACCTTCCCGGTATCCCGTGAGAGTGTCTACATCCGTCTTGAGGACGAGGGTAATTTCCGACACTTATCTTCCCCCCGGCTGCTCCGCAAAACTCGCGATGGTCAGGGCGACTGCCTCGCGGAGGGGGACCTTGGGAGTCCAGCCGAGGGCGGCGCCGATGGCCTCGATGGAGGGAATGCGGTTCTGCATGTCGTCGTAGCCGTTTCCGTAGTATTCCTCCGCGGGCATGACAGTTACCCGTGCATTGGCGGCGGCCTCAGCGAAGGCCGGAATCTCCTTCATGATGTCGATGACGAGATGGGCGAGTTCCTTTATGGAGGCGTTGTTGCCCGGGTTGCCGATATTGAAGATCTTTCCGTTGCTCGCCTGCTCGTCGGCGAGGATGGCGAGAAGAGCACTGACTCCGTCGGAGATGTGGGTGAAGCTCCGATGCTGCTCTCCGCCGTTCACCAGGGTGACGGGCCGTCCCGAGAGGATGTCGTAGACCATCTGGGTAATGGAGCGGGCGGTGCGTTCCTCGGCGTCTTTGAAGGTGTCGAGCCGGGGGCCGATCCAGTTGAAGGGGCGGAAGAGGGTGTAGCGGAGGCCCCGCTCCTGGCCGTAGGCGGCGATGACCCGGTCGAGCATCTGTTTGCCGCAGCTGTAGATCCACCGCATCCGGTTGATGGGGCCGACGATGAGGGGACTTTCGTCCTCCGTCAGGACGGTGTCGGTGCTCATTCCGTAGACCTCCGACGTGGAGGGGAAGACCACCCGCTTTTTAGCCTCCACGCACATGCGCACGATCTTGAGATTCTGCTCGAAGTCGAGCTCGAAGGTCCACAGGGGCTTGCTGAGATAGTAGGCAGGCTTGGCGATCCCCGCGAGGGGAAGGACCACATCGCTCCGTTCCACCGCTTTTTTCATCCACTCGTCGGCGGTGAAGATGTCTCCCCTGGTGAATGTGAAGGCGGGATTGCTCCCGAAATGGCTGATGCTGCTGTCCGTGAGGTCGAAGGCGTCGATGGTCCAGTCCGTGTTTTCGAGAATGGCAGCGATGAGATGGGACCCGATGAAGCCGTTCGCCCCGAGAATAAGTATGTGCATTGTGTTACCTCCCCAAGTGTTTCTTTTCTGGCAATGAAACCCCGTGCAGTATATCACGAAACAAAATCCTGAAAAGACTGTTCCTCAGGCCCGATAGGCAGCTTTGAAACCCGCCCGATGGCGGGAATGAAGGTCAGTCTCCCAGAACCTCGCCGGGATGGAGTTTTCCTGAGATTTCCCTGCCGGGTCCTTCATCCTCTCCCTCCCACTGGGCGGAGAGGATGTTCAGCGTGCCCTCTCCGCAGGCCACCCGGAAGGGGGAAAGGGAGAGCACTGTGCCGGGTGGAATTCCTTCCGCATGCTTTTGCCCGGGAAGGACCTTCCAGAGGAAGAGCTTCCGCCCTCCCGCAGCGGTAAAGGCTCCGGGAAAAGGATGGGTGACCGCCCGCACGAGGTTGTAGATCTCGAGGGAGCTCTGCCCCCAGCGGATCCGTCCGTCCCCGGGGGTCCGCCGGCCGAACAGGGTCGCATCCTCCTCCCTCTGGGGCGTCCGGGCCGGTTTCCCCTCCGCTATGGAGGGCAGGTTTCGCCTCAGGACGAGCCGCGCCGCTTCGGCCACCTTCCGGGAGACCTCGAAGGCGGTATCCGTAAAGAGAATGGGCACCGACTGCCGGTCCACGATGTCCCCGGCGTCGGCCCGCTTCGTCATGAAGTGCAGGGTGGCCCCCGTCTCCGTCTCCCCCTTCAGCACGGCCCAGTTGACGCAGGCCCGCCCCCGGTATTTCGGCAGGAGGGAACCGTGGATGTTGAAGGCACCCTTCGGAGGGATGGCAAGAAACCTTTCAGGGATCATGCTTCGGTAATAAAAGGAAAAAATAGCGTCCGGCCCGAGGGACCGTACCAGGGCATACTCTTCGTCCCCGAGCATGGAGGGGGTGTGCACGGGAATGCCCTTTTTTCCCGCGAGTTTCGCCACGGAGGGGAACCACTGTTCCTCCTTCGGGTCGTCCCCGCAGGTGAAAAGGGCCTTCACGGACAATCCCGCTTCCAGCAGCTCCATGAGACAGAGATACCCCACCTCGCTGTAGGCGAAGACCACCGCAGTGAGGTCAGTCATTCTTCCATTCTCTCCGGATGACGTACCGGGGGCGCTTGCGGACCTCGACGTAAATCCGGCCGATATATTCACCCGTGATCCCCACGCAGAACATTGTGATCCCCATGAGGAAGAAGTTGATGTTCAGAAGGGTGAAGACTCCTTCGGCCTCCGGTCCGACGACGATGCGGCGGAGGAGGAGGAAGAGGCCAAAGAGAAAGCTGAGGACCGAGACAACGATCCCCATCATGGTGACCACCTGGAGGGGAAAGAGGGAAAAGCCCGTCATGAGGTCGAAGTTCAGACGGATGAGCCGGAAAAAGCTGTATTTGGACGTGCCGTGCTCCCGTTCGCTGTGCCCCACGGGGATTTCCACGGGGTTCACAGCGAACTTCTGGGCCAGGGCGGGAATGAAGGTGGTGGTCTCGCAGCTCGAGTTGATGATCTCGATGATGTCCCGCCGGTATCCCCGGAGCATGCAGCCGTAGTCGCTGAGCTTGAGTCCGGTAATTCTGTTCGTTATGGAGTTGACCATCTTCGAGGCCATCTTCCGGAAGCGGGGGTCCTGGCGGTTCTGCCGGACCGTCCCCACCACGTCGTGCCCTTCGTCGATTTTCTGCACGATCCGGGGGATCTCCTCGGGAGGGTTCTGCAGGTCCGCGTCGAGGGTGATGATTATCTCCCCCCGGGCTTTGTCGAACCCCGCCATTATGGCCATATGCTGGCCGAAGTTGCCGTTGAAGTCGATGATCCTCACTGTTTTCGGATTAGCCTTGTAGAATGAATAGAGCATTTTGAGGGAATCATCTCTGCTGCCGTCGTTGACGAAGATCATCTCGAAGGGGCGGTTCAGCCCTTCGAGGGTCGTGAGCAGGCGGGGGAAAAGATGGGGCAGAGAATCCTCTTCATTGTAGACCGGTACGATCACCGAGACGAGACGCGCTTCCGTCATTTGAACATCTCCTTAAAAAAATGCATTTTCCAGACTCACGGTTTGTTCACGAGGACGAGCCGTTTTGCCGTCTCGGCGGCCGGCTCGAGGGAGGAGAGGCCGAGAAGGCCCGCCGCCTGTTCTCTTCTGTCCCGGTCGAGAACAAGGATGACCCGCCTGTCCCCCGTCCAGAGAGCCTTCATTTCGGATCCCTTGAGAAACCAGGACGGGTCCGTCTCCCGGGCGGCTCCGAAGGCAAGTTCTCCCAGGTAGTCTATCAGGACGATCCGACGCTTGAGGTAGAAAGGGAGCCCCTGGTCGTAGTTTCCGTACTGGGCGAGAATATCCCCCTCCTTCTGAAGAGGGGCGATGACCCCTGCGAGCTGACGGGCGGTCAGAAGGCCGTCGTAGAGGATGAAGAGCCTCCTGAAGGCGAACATATCGGCGAAGGCCAGCAGACAGAGGAAGAGGGCCAGAGCCCGGAACTGCCGTTTCCTGTAGAAATGCCATCCCGCGGCGAGGAAGGCGGTGAGGCCCAGGGCCACCGGAAGGGCATAGGGGAGCAGCCGGGAGGAGGGAAGGCGGTCATTGAAGAAAGGGTAGAGCAGAAGGGCCGCTATGAAGGGAAGGAGGGCGGCGGAACTCCACAGAAGAAACCGCCTGGTGCCGGCAGCGTCTTTTTCGGCCACAAGCCTGGCGAGAAGCTTCCCCATGAGGATGGCAAGGGGAGGAAAGACCGGGACGATATAGGGGACGAGCTTCGAGCTCGAAAGGGAGAAAAAGAGGAAGATCACGGCGAACCATAGAAAAAGGAAGAGTTCGCTCTGCCGGCCCTTGGCGAGAGAGCGCCAGGAAAAGAGCTTTACCGACCGCAGAGCCCCGGGAAGAAGCCCCGTCCAGGGGAAAAGCCCTGCGAGCAGAATGGGGATAAAGAACCAGAAGGGTTCGTACCGGCCGTGCATCTTCGTGGCGTAGCGGAGAAAATGCTCCTGCACGAAGAAGAAATAGAAGAAATCGGCGTTCCGGCGGCAGACCTCGACGAACCAGGGGAGGACGAGGGCGAAAAAGAGGATGATCCCCGGCAGGTAGAGGGCAGAGCGGGGAATGGACCAGCGGCGGGTGAGAATCATGTACCAGAAGATGATCCCTCCGGGAAGGACGATCCCCACGAGCCCCTTCGTGAGGATGGCCAGGGCCATCCCGGCGTAGAAGAGCAGGTAGTACCGGCGGTCTTTCTCAAGGCCGAGAAAGAAACCCGTCATGGCCATGGTGAGGAAGAAGGAGAGGGGCATATCGGTGATGTTGATCTGCCCGACGGTGAAGTAGACGAGGCTCGTGGCCAGAATTGCCGAGGAGAGAAGAGCCGTCTCTCTTCCGTAGAGAAACCGGGCCAGCATCCAGGTGAAGAGAACTCCCCCGAGTGCGAGGAGAGCCGGCCAGAATCGGGAGGCGAATTCATTTTCGCCGAAAAGGGCGAAAGCCCCGGCGGTCAGCCAGTAGGAGAGGACGGGTTTTTCGAAGTATTTCACGTAGTTGAGCCTCGGGGTAATGAAATCCCCCGTCTCGAGCATTTCCCGGGGGATCTCGGAATAGCGTCCCTCGTCCGGTTCGAGCAGGCCGTGATTGCCGAGTCCGCCGAAATAGAGGGCGAGGGAGAGAAGCGCAAAGAGCAGAACCAGGACTTTCCACGGAGTTTGCGAAGAAGACACACCCATCGTACCTTTCTTCCAAAAAATTCATCCCTCAATTTTACATGAAACCCTTCTTTTGTGGGAAAAAATTATGAGCAGGCGAAATTTGTCTCCCTCTCGGAACGCCGTCGGCTGCACTTTCTCAACCCGCTGATTTACAGTATAATCCCCCTGACGAAAAAGAAAGGGGAAAGAGGAAATGGACAGGCTGACTCTTCTGCTTCTCGCCGGTTCGGCGGTCTTCAACGCCACCGCGAACACCTTCATGAAGCACGCCTTCGGGGCGCAGCATGACCTGCTGGACGGCGGGGCGGTGCAGGCGGTGCTCAAAATCATCCTGAATCCCTGGGCAGCGGCGGGGGTGGGATGCTTCGGGGTCTCCTTCGTCTTTCTGAGCGCGGCCCTCACCAGAACTGACCTCTCCGTGGCCTATCCCCTGATGGCGGGGATGGTCTTTCTTCTGATCCTCGCCGTCTCCGTCTTATTTTTCTCGGAAGACGTCAATGTCTGGCGTATCGCCGGAATGGGAGCCATCCTCGCGGGGATCTGGATCATCTCCGTGAAGGGTTGAAACATAAACACAATAGAGGAGGAGAATTATCATGAACATTGAGTCCCTGCGGGAAAAGGCCGGCGAGCTGTCGTCCGAGATCATTGAAATCCGCCACAGGTTTCATGCCCACCCGGAACTGCCCTGGAAGGAGACCGAGACGTCCCGCTTCGTTGAGGAGTACCTGAGGGATCTCGGCTGCACCAATATCGTCCGGGGGTTCGGCGGAACGGAGAGCGGCGTCATGGCCGATCTCGAGGGAGGCAAGCCGGGAAAATGCGTTGCCCTGAGGGCCGATATTGATGCTCTTCCCCTGACCGAGGAGAACGACCTGCCCTACAAGTCCGCCTGTCCGGGGGTCATGCACGCCTGCGGCCACGATGCCCATACGGCCATGCTGCTCGGGGCGGCGAAGATTTTGTCCTCCCGCAGGGAGGATTTGTGCGGAACGGTCCGCTTTCTTTTTCAGCCCGCCGAGGAGGCGGGGTACAAATCCGGCGCCCCGGCCATGATCGCGGAAGGAGCGCTGGAGGGTGTGGATGCCATCGGGGGAATCCACGTGTGGTCCCTTCTTCCTGCGGGAAAACTTGGCTACAGGACAGGGCCTCTCATGGCCTCTGCGGATATCTGGGACCTCACGATCAGGGGAAAGGGCGGACACGGTGCCATGCCCCACAAGGCAGTTGACCCGACGGTAGCCGCCGCAACGGTAATCACGGCTCTTCAGACGGTGGTGAGCCGGGAGATCGACCCCCAGGAGACCGCCGTGGTGAGCATAGGGACCATCGAGTCCGGCACCGCCCCGAATATCATTCCCGAAACCGCCCGGATGACCGGAAACATCCGCGCCACCAGCCGGGAGGTCCGGGGAGCCATGGAGGGGATCATGCGGAGAGTGGCCGACGGCATCTGCCTTGCCCTTCGATGCACTGCCGAGCTCGTTTATACCCCAGTATACCCCGTCACGGTGAACGAAGCTGAGACGACCGATCTGATGCGCTCCGTGGCGGAGGAGATCCTCGGAGAGGAGAACGTGGTGGAGGTCCCGATCGCCATGGGATCCGAGGACTTCAGCTACTTCGGAGAAAAGATCCCTGCGGCCTACTGCTTCCTCGGCATCGCCGACGAAGCGAAGGGAACCCACAATCAGCACCATAACCCGCGGTTCAACGTGAATGACGACGTCCTGGCCGACGGAGCAGCCCTGATGGCCGGATTTGCGGCCCGGTACACCTGCGGAGAATAGTCCGCCCCCTGAAACGAAAAGGTCAGGCCCCGGCACTCTGCTTGCCGGGGCCTGACCTTTTCGTTTCAGGGGAAGAAAGTCTTCAGTTGAGACTCGCCACGAGATTCGCGTTCTTCACCTTGGAGAGATTCCGGGAGATCCGCCCCCAGTAGACGGTGGAGGACCCTCCGTAATACCGTCCGAGAGCCGTCTGGGTGTCGCCGTAGGCTCTCAGGTAGCGGGAGATGAGGAGCGCTCCAGCGGCAATTCCTTTTTCGGGGTCGTGCAGCTCCTCTTCGCAGAGGATGCCGTTGGCCTGAAGGAGGCCCGAATGAATCTTCCACATCACCTGCATGACTCCGGCGGCGCCTGCAGGGCTCCGGGCCGATGAATTGAAATGGCTCTCGGTATAGGCCACGGCAACGAGCAGATCGAGGGGCACCCTGTATTTCAGGGAGTACTTCAAAAATGCGGAGGCCTGAAGAAGGGCCTCCTGCCGGGATATACCGCCGTTCTGTCCTCTTATGAAGAATGAAAGGGATTGGACGCTCTCCGTTGCGCTCGAGAGAATATTCTCTGCGGCTCTGGAGGACGCCTCGCATGCGGTGACGAAGTTTCGGAAGGGGAAAAGCGCTATTTCCGCGCACTCTTTCATCAGGGTAAGAGCGCCGGAATCTGCGGTCAGGCCGGTAAGAACGCTGCGATCGGCCAGTCCGCGGTACGAGACGACTGCATGTTTTCCATCGGCGGCGAGAAAAAGAAATCCCGCCACGGAAATGAAGAGTGCCGCGAGTATGCAGCGGCGGAGAATCTGCTTCATCCATGTCCCTCCTTTTTCGGCAACAACCCGTTATCCTTCGCCGGAAGGCTCCGGAAAGAATGGGCCTCATTATAACCGAAAGGGGAAAAGTGACAAATATTGTTCGGTAATGTTAATAAATGGAGGGGATTTCTTCGGGAAAAAAGGGAATATCTGAAATTTTTAAGTCTTTTTTGGCACAGAAATGAGAATTTCCCTCGGGAACAGCCAATGAAAGGTAATAAATTTCATCTTGATTTATAAGTGTATGCAATAATTCAATGGAACAAATCTGGCATGGGGCGACGCTTCTCTTGCATAAATCCTCTCCAATCTTTAGAATACTCGCAGACACCCGCACTGCTGAGATGGAAAGGGGATGCACAATGGGGCTGAAGGGCAGACAAAAAAGAGGGTTCACCCTGGTTGAACTGCTTATCGTCATCATCATCATAGGAATTCTCGCGTCTGCCATGCTGCTGCTCATGGGGACCGCGGAGGATAAGGCCGAAGCGACCTCGATCATCAGCGACATGCGGTCGATGAAGTCTGTCATGGTGATCTTCAAGCTGGACAAGGGGCACTGGCCTGATCTGGCCGTGGCCGCAGACGAGGCGGAGGTAAAGAAAATGCTCGGAGGAACGGATGTAGGCGAATTCGATCTGAAGTCGAGCGGCGACCTGTACGCCTATATCTCCTACAATCTCACCCCCCGTTCCTCCGGAGTGAAAAAAAAAGCTCAGCCTGATGGCTTCCGGTACGGGGCTGCTGAAGGCCGGAACCGCCGTTGGTTCCGGAGAGGTCTATGTTGACGGCAACACGGTTGAGATGAAGGTCCACTGAACTTTTTTTCTCCAAAGAACGCAAAGAGCGGAGCGGGATCGAAATCCCGCTCCGCTCTTTGCGTTCTTTGAATTCGTTTATTTCTCCGTGAAGCTGCCCATCCGGGAGAGCACCTCTTCGAGATTTTTCATTGCCCGGCCGTACCCTTCCCAGTCGGAGACCTTCAAGGCATCCCGGGCTTCCTCCCAGTAGCGTCCTGCCTCTGCGGCGAGGGACTGGAGTGACCGGGGCTCCCCTTCCGCGCCCTGGGGCAGCCGCGGAGAGGCGGGCTGCGGGGGCAGCGGCTTTTCTCCGTCAGGCCCGAGAAGACGGAGAAGGGATTCCTCCAGGGTCTCTCCCCAGACCACCCTACCTCCGGTGGAGGTGATTACCCGTTTCAGCTCTGGCAGCTCGCTGTTCTCCGCCCGGAGATAGAGGGGCTGCACGTAGAGAATTCCCGTGCCCACGGGAACGACGGTCATATTCCCCCGGATGACCGCAGACCCTCTCTGGCTCCAGAGGGAAAGCTGGGCGGAGATCTCGGGGTTCTGGTTCGTCAGGGCCTCCACCTGGGAGGGACCGTAGATGAGCTTCTGCTTGGGAAAACTGGTAGACGAGCAATTCTCCGTAATGTTCGCCGTCCGAACGGCCCGCCATCCAGGCGATCATGTTGTCCCTTGTCACGGGGCTGAAAGGGGCTTATGAGGACGAACTCGGACTTCTGCGAATCGGTGAGGCGCATGTTCACGTAATAGGCGTTGAGGGATTCCTTGTTGTCCCCCGTGGCATTCCGGTCCCAGACGTCCTCCTTGTTGTAGAAGGTGTTCGGGTCGGTCATGTGGTACGTCCGGTAGATCTCGCTCTGGATATTGAACAGATCCTGAGGATAGCGGAGATGGGCCCGGAGGGCCTCGGGCATCTCGGAAAGAGGCCGGAAAATGGCCGGGAAAATTCTGCTCCAGGTGGCCACCACCGGGTCCTTTTCCTCCGACACGACATAGAATCTCATGGTGCCGTCATAGGCGTCCACAGTGGCTTTCACGCTGTTCCGGATGTAGTTGATGGACAGGTTCCGTCCGAGGGATACCGGCTGGGAGTAGGGGTAGCTGTCCGCAGCGGTATAGGCGTCCTGCATCCAGACGAGCCGTCCTTCAGAGACGATCAGGTAGGGGTCGGAATCGAAATAGAGGAAGGGCGCGACCCGAAGCAGCCGTTCCTGGATGTTCTGGTGGTAATTTATCCTGCTGTCCGCAGTGAAGACGTCGGAGAAGAGAATCTTGAAATCGGCGAACTTGACGGCGTAGAGCACCCTTCGGAAGAGAGTTCCCATGGGTACCCCGCCTGTTCCCTCATAGGCTGTCCGTACGTTCGAGTCGCCCATGGGATAATCGAATTCCTTCACCGTAGTCCCCGTGAAGACGTAGGAGCTGGGCTTCTCTCCGAAGTAGATCTGCGGACGGGTGATGGGGAGGTCGACCAGGCTGCGGGGAGGAAGATCCCGGACCCAGAGGAGGGGAAGGCCCGACCCGGCCACTTCGTTCACCGGGTTCATGACGATTCCGTAGCCGTGGGTGAACTCGAGGCGGGTGTTGATCCACGTGGGGTTCTGAAGTCCCTTGACGTCGAGTTCCCTGGCGGAAAGCATCACCTGCCGGTAGTCGCCGCCGAAGGTGTACCGGTCGATGTCCACGTTCGAGAAGTCGTAGTACGTCCGGATTTCCTGCAGCTGCTTGTAGCTTCGGAGGAGGGGGCTGTAGTCCCACAGCCGTATGTTTTTGATGGTGTCCTGGTTGTTCTGCACGTCACTCCACGTGATGGAATCGTCCGGGACCACGGTCTGGAGTTCGAGATCCTGCAGGTCGTAGGCCTGAAGGGTGGCGGCGATGTTGTAGCCGATGTATTCCTTCTCCCGCTCGAATTCGTTCGGCTCGACGAAATATTTCTGAACGAGGGGCGGGGTAGAAGCCCCGGAGGACGACGGAGGAGACGATGAGCGCTCCCACCAGGCCGAGGGAGACCTTCCAGGTCTTCCGGAAGAGGCTTGCCACGAGGAAAAGGGAGATCAGCACGGAGAGCCCCGTAAGGATGTTCAGGGCGAGGAGTTCCGCATGGACGTCAGTGTACCCTGCGCCGAAGGTTACTCCCCGGGGGGAGAAGAGGATGTCGAAGCGGTCGAGAAAATACCCTGCGCCCCAGAGGAGTGCGCCGAGGGCGGCCAGAAGGGTGATATGGGTCTGGGCTCTCAGGGGCACCTGGGGGAAGGCCGTTCCGCGGCTTCGGGGAAGAATGAAGGCCCCGTAGGCCGCAAGGGCGGTCAGCAGGGAAAGAAAGAGAACGTTCAGAAGCCGGGCGTGAATAAATTTCCAGAAGGGGAGGCTGAAGACATAGAACCCCGTATTGTAGCCGAAGATGGGGTCGGAGGTTCCGAAGGCCGTGCCGTTGAAAAATCTGAGGACCATGGGCCATTCAGAGGATATGGCCGCCCCGTTCGTCACGCCGAGGAAGACCGCTCCCCCGAGAATGCCGAGGCCGACCAGCCGTGATGACAGCAGATCGCTGTGCTCGGGGTAGAGAGCCCGAAGATTGCGCCGCACCATGACGAGGTTGATCCATAAAAGGGAGGCGAAGAAGAGAAATCCGGCAAAGAAGAGAGGAACCCTTGCGAAGAGGCGGATCAGAAAGACTGAAGAGTACCCCTCGGAATCGTACCAGAGATAGTCCGTATAGATCTCGGTGAGGGCAGGAAGAAAAACGAGGAGCACAAGGGCAATGACTCCCGCGAGAATTATTCCGCGGTTGATCCGAAAAGGAAAGGAAGGAAAGGGACGCCTTGGGGCGGACTCCTTGTCGGAGTTCCATTCGCCGCCTGGAAACCAGTCGAATTTTGTCATCATTGTTTTATTGTAGCTGATTGACGCAGTTTGTCAAAAGCTTTCCCTGCATGCCGCTCAATGTGCGGGACCGGAAGTGCTCTGCCTGAAAGGAATGAATTCGCTTTGCGAAAAGAGGAATAAGGGTGGCCGGGGATATTGTGCATGGAAAAACGTTCTTTGCATAATGTATTTTTTTCCGGAAAAAACTTGACAGAAATTCAAAGGTTATGGTAACACTTCCCTGTCGACTGTAGACGATATTTTTTCGAGGGGGTTTCCTTATTCATACCATCGCAGACCACAAATCTCTTGCCCGGGAAGTGGCAGACTTTCTCCGGAAGGATATTCTCCTTTCCCGCACCTATCCGGCGGGGAGCTTCATACGGGAGGAAGAGCTGGCCCGGGAACTCAGCATCAGCCGCGCCCCCGTGAGAGAAGCCCTGAAGGAGCTGGAGGGGCAGGGGCTCATCCGGTCGATTCCGCGAAAAGGGGCGGTGGTGCTCGGTTTTTCCCCCGACGACGCGGAGGAGCTGTACGACATACGATTTGCCCTCGAAACCCAGATCTTCGAGACCCTCGTCAAAAACTCCCTGCTGACTGAAGCGGACTACGGGAGAATGAACGCCCTCTATTCCGAGCTTCTTTCCGTTGCCTCGGGAGGAGGAGAGAAGGAAGATAAGGTACTCGCCTTCAGCGGGATAGATCTCGATTTCCATCTCTTCATCGCCGAACGGTCCGGGAGGACCTGGACAATCAGGATTCTCAGGGGAGTCTACTTTCAGCTCCACCAGGCAATGCTCCGTTACCTTGAGGACGAAGACGAACTGGTCTCCTCGGCAAAAGCCCATCTGAAGATCATCGAGGCTTTGAAAAAGGGAGATCTCGAATCTTTAAGGGAGAACCGCCACTACAGCTATTTTTTCCCGCAGGGTGCGGAAAAAGGAAAATTGGCCCCCCATCGGGGATCGCCAATAATGCGGAGACTGGACATCAGAAAAAAGGAGGGAAGGAGGGACGGACGGATTTCTCTGCCGTCCGTGAAGGGGAAGGAAAAGATTCCGATGCAGCATCCACTTAAAGGAGGAATGTCATAATGTTCAAGAAAACCTGTACAGCGGCAGCGGCCCTCGTGTTTACCCTGGGGCTCCTCAGCGGCTCGGCCTTCGCGAAGACCGAGTTCAAGCTCTCTAACCAGCTTCCACCGTCCCATCATATTTCCAAGGGGCTTCAGGTCTTCGCCGAGAAGGCGGCCGAATACTCCAAGGGCGAAGTGACCGTGAAGATTTTTGACTCAGCCCAGCTTTTCAAAGATACTGAGATCGTGGAAGCCCTTCAGGACGGACTCGTGGAGACGGGCCTCGTCTCCGTGAACAAGTGGTCAGGAATGATCCCTGCGGCGGATATCTTCGAGATGCCCTTCATCTTCAAGGATTTCGAATCTCCCAAGAAGTTCATCGCCGCCGGCGCCGGCAAGATGCTCGACGAGGAATTTCAGAAAAAGGGCGTGAAGGACCTCTTCTGGGTCGACTACGGATACATCCAGTTCTTCAACAACAAGCGTCCCCTGAAGTCTCCCGCCGATTTCCAGGGGCTCACCATGCGGACCTTCGGCAGCGGCGATGCCGAGACCCTGAAGGCACTGGGAGCCGCCCCCACCGTCATGAGCTCCTCCGAGATGTACATGGCCCTTCAGAGAGGCACCGTTGACGGCGCCACCACGGGAATGCCAGCGGCAGTTTCCCGAAAGGTCCACGAAGTGCAGAAGTATATGACCAAGGCGAACTACACCACCGCCCAGTTTGTGGTACAGGGCAATCTCGACTGGTGGAAGTCCGTACCCGACGCCGACAAGGAAGCCATCATGAAGGCCGGTCTTGATGCTGAGGAATGGATCCGGGGCGCCATCGCCCAGTCCGAAATGGATGCGGAGAAGGTTATAAAAGCTGCCGGCGTAGAAATCTACGTTCCCACGAAGGAAGAACGGGTCGTATTCGTTAAGGCCACCGAGCCTGTCCGGACCGCCTTTGCGGAAAAGACCGGGGATCTCGGCAAGAAGCTCATCGAAATGGCCCTGGCGCTGGAATAGAACCCGCAGTTTTTCTGTCGATTCTCTCCAGGCGGGAAGGATACCCTTCCCGCCTTTTCTCTAAGAAAAAAGCAAAGGGGCATTATACTTCATGATGAAATCTCTTCGAAATGCAGTGGAGAAGGGAAACCTCCTCCTCGGATACGTCAGCGGCCTCGGTATTCTCCTCATGGGACTCATGCTCTGCTACGAGGTGATCTGCCGGTATTTCTTCAAAGCTCCGACTATATGGGCCCAGGAGACTGCAATCTATCTCTTTATCTGGACCATGCTCGCCGGAAGCGCCTATACCCTCCAGAAGGGAAAGCACGTGCGAATCGACCTCCTTATCGAGCATCTTTCCCTCCGGACTCAGCATATTCTCGAGATGGTCACGAGCTTCGTCGGAATGATCTTCTGTGCCATCGTGGCATGGCAGGCCTACGAGATGATTGCCGCTTCTGTCGGCTACAGCAAGGTGTCTGCCACGCCCCTGCGGGTTCCCATGTGGATACCCCAGATGGCCCTCCTCCTGGGCTTTGTCCTGCTCACCTTCCAGTTCGCCCTCATCATCGCCGACCGGTATGAACAGGTCTTCGGCAACAAAAAGGAGGAAAAATCCCCATGCTGAGCTTTACCCTCGTAGTGTTCCTTCTCATCGGAGTGCTCTTCATGGGACTTCCGGTGGCCTTCTCCCTCGGCTCCACCTCTCTTCTGCTCATCCTGCTCTTCGATCTTCCCATGAAAATCGTCGGGGCGACCATATTTACCTCCCTCGACAGCTTCGTTATCCTCTCCATTCCCCTCTTCGTCCTCATGAGCCAGGTGCTGCTCGACGGACGGATCGGGGACGATCTCTTCGAGGTCATGAACGCCTGGGTGCGCCATCTTCCCGGCGGGCTGGCCATCGCCACGATCATGGCCTGTGCATTCTTTGCCGCCATCACGGGGTCGGGTGCCGCCACGGCGGCGACCATCGGCATGGTGGCCTATCCTGCCATGACGGAGCGGGGGTACGACAAGAAGTTCACCCTGGGGCTCCTCGCCGCGGGAGGAACCCTCGGCATCCTCATTCCCCCCAGCATCCCCCTGATCCTCTACGGAGCCATCACCGAGGAATCCGTCGGAAAGCTCTTCATCGCCGGAGTCGTCCCCGGCCTTGTGTTGACGGGTCTCTTCATCATCTACGCGGTCTACAAGAGCAGGCGGGGAGGGTTCATCCCCATGGAGAAGACCACCTGGGGAGAACGGCTGCGGGTGACGAAAAAGAATTTCTGGGGCATTCTTCTTCCCTTCATCATCATCGGCGGAATCTACAGCGGAGCCTTCACGCCCACGGAAGCGGCGGCGGTGGGTCTCGTCTACAGCCTCGTCATCACCCTCTTCGTCTATAAAACCCTCAGGCTGAGGGATATTCCCGAAATCTGCCTCCGGTCCATCACCACATCCTGCATGGTGGCCATCATCATCGCCGGGGCCGTCCTCTTCGGCCGGGTCATGACCCTGCTGATGATCCCCCAGAAGCTCACGGAGATCATCATCAGCAACAACTTCTCCGTGCTCATGTTCATAATAGCCATGAACTTCCTCATGATTATTCTCGGCTGCGTTCTCGAGACGGTCTCCATCATCCTCCTCACAATGCCTCTCGTGACGCCCATCCTCCACGCCCTGAACATCGACCCCATCTGGTACGCCATCGTCGTCACGGTGAACATGACCATGGCCCTCATCACTCCCCCCGTGGGGATGAACCTCTACGTCATCAACGGACTTCGTTCTGATATTCATATGGGTGAGATCATCAAGGGGGTTTTCCCTTTTATCGTGATCATGGCCCTTTTCCTCATCCTCGTCATCGCATGGCCCGGGATGAGCCTCTGGCTGCCGTCGGTCATGCACTGACATGGAGACGAATATGAAAACACCCGGAGCCCGTCTGAGAGAGCTGCTTTCACGGAAGGAAATCCTCGTGGCGCCGGGGGCCTATGACGGCCTCTCGGCCCGGATCATCGAAAAGGCGGGGTTCGAGGCGGTCTATCTCACAGGATACGGGCTGTCGGCGAGCGTTTTGGGAAAGCCCGACACGGGGCTGATGACCTTCACCGAGATGGTCTCCCGGGTGACGGCCATCGCCGAGACGGTCACCATACCAATCATCGCCGACGGCGACACGGGGTACGGCAACGCCGTGAACGTGGCCAGGACTGTCCGGGAGTACGAAAAGGCCGGGGCGGCCTGCATTCAGCTCGAGGACCAGGTGGCCCCGAAGAAATGCGGCCACATGCTCGGCAGGGAGGTAATCTCCCCTTCCGAGATGGCAGGAAAGATACGGGCAGCCTGCGACGCGAGAAGGGACGACTCATTTCTCATCATGGCCCGCACCGACGCCCGTACGGCCCACGGAATCGACGAGGCCCTCGAACGGGGGCATCTCTACGAGGAGGCGGGAGCGGACATCCTGTTCATCGAGTCGCCGGAGTCGGTGGAGGAGATGGGCCGCATCACGTCGAGCTTTTCCCGGCCCGTCCTCGCCAACATGGTGGAGCACGGGCGGACCCCTTTCCTTGCCGCCTCCGAACTTCAGGAGATCGGCTATGACGCTGCCATCTTCCCAGTGGGGGCGCTTTACGCTGCGGCGAAGGCAGTGATGAAGGTCATGAAAGAACTCAAAACAGCCGGTACCACCCGGGGAAGCCTCGAGGACATGCTCCCCTTCGAGGAGTTCAACGAGCTGATGGACCTCGGGGCAATACGGGAGATGGAGCGGAAATACGGAACCGGCAGAGAATGAGCAAAGGAGATTTATGAAGATGGTAAAAACGACAACCCGGCTTCGGGAACTGCTGAAGCGTCCCGGTGCCGTGGTGGTTCCGGGGGTGTACGATGCCCTCAGCGCACGAATCTGCGAAATGGCAGGCTTCGAGGCGGTGTTCCACTCGGGGTACGGCACGGCGGCGGCAGTTCTCGGGCTGCCGGACATCGGCCTGCTGACCCTGACTGAGATGGCGGCCCAGGTGAAGGCAATCTCCCGGTCGGTACGGATTCCGGTATTCGGCGACTCGGACAACGGCTTCGGCAACGCCGTCAATGCCTGCCGCACCGTGGAGGAATACATTGCCGCGGGCGCCGCAGGGCTCTTCATGGAGGACCAGGTCTCCCCCAAGCGGTGCGGCCACATGGAGGGAAAGCAGGTCATCTCCTCTGAAGAGATGATGGGCAAGCTTCGGGCCGCACTCGATACCAGGGATGGACTTGACCCGGATTTCGTCGTGATGTACCGCACCGACGCTCTTCACGTCACCGGCTTCGAGGACGCCCTCGCCAGGGCGAAGGCCGCCGTGGAGGTGGGGGTGGACATGGTTTTCATCGAGGCCCTCGAGACGAGGGAGCAGATGGCCCGGGCCGTGGGGGAGATCTCCGTCCCCCTTATGCTGAACCTCATCGAGGGGGGCAAAACCCCACTCATTCCGGTGGAAGAAGCGGAAGCCATGGGTTTCAAGCTCGTGGTGCCGGCCCTGTCGGCTCTCTATTCAGCCGCCAGGGGGATGTACGACGTCCTCAGCCGCATACGGAAGGAAGGGGTCTCGGACGGGTACAAGGACAAGCTCTTCACCTTCGGGGAGTTCGGCGACCTGGTCCGCCTCGGGGAGATCAGGAAAAAGGAAGAAAAATATCTTCCTCCCTCGGTTCTGCAGGAGAAATACGGTATCCGTAAGTAAGCGGTTCTTGTGCTTTCGGCTATAATGGCGGTATAACGCTCACTTTCTGAATGGAGGAACATCCCATGGCAAACGAACTGAAACGGAAGCTGGCTGCCGGAGAAGTGGTCCTCGGACCCTTCTTCACCATAAACTGCCCCGACCTCGTGGAGATAGCCGCCCTCGCGGGGTTTGACTTCTGCATTATCGATACCGAGCACGGCCCGGGAAACCCCGAGTCCATCCAGCACATGCTTCGGGCGGCGGAGCTTCGCGGAATGGCCCCCGTCGTACGGGTAACCGATCCCGATCCCACCACCATTCTGCGCACTCTCGATGTGGGAGCGGCGGGTATTCAGGTGCCCCAGGTGAACTCCCGGAAGGCCGCGGAGGATGTTGTCCGCTCGGCGAAGTATTTCCCCCTCGGCGACCGGGGAGCCTGCCTGACCCGATCCTCCCGATACGGCTTCGTCCCCGGGGTGGCCGAGTATTTCAAAGAGGCGAACGAGGAGACCCTCGTCATCCTTCACTGCGAGAACAAAGCCGGGCTTGAATGCCTCGGCGACATCGCCGCCGTGACGGGTGTGGACGTGATCTTCGTGGGCCCCTACGACCTCTCCCAGTCCTTCGGCGTGCCGGGACAGATCTACGCTCCGGTGATGGTCGAGGGTGTCGCAAAGGCCCTTGCAGCCGCCAAAAAAGCCGGTAAGCCCGCAGGGATCTTCGTCGGCTCCGTGGAGGAGGCCAGGGCCCGGATCGACCAGGGGTTCACCTATATCTCCTTCAGCACGGACACCTTCATCTTCGGCGAGGCCTGCCGGTCCATTGTGGGAGGTATCCGGGGAAAATAGTTTTCCCCTTGGCTTCCGAAGAGCAAAAAAGGGGAGAGAAACCCGCTTCACTGCGGGTTTCTCTCCCCTTTTTTGCGAAGGAATTCTTTCGTACCTACATCCCCATATAGGCCTTCCGTATCTCGTCGGAGTCGAGAAGTTCCCGGGCAGTGCCCGCCGTGACGAGCTTCCCGGTCTGCAGAACGTACCCCCGGTCGGCGATCTCGAGGGCCTCCTGGACCATCTGTTCAACTATCAGTATGGTGACTCCTTTGCGCCGGATCTCCTGCACGGTCTCGAAGACCTTCTCCACGAGGCTCGGCATGAGCCCCAGGGAAAGTTCGTCGAGCATGAGCAGCCTGGGTCCGGACATGAGCCCCCGGGCGATGGCGCACATCTGCTGCTCGCCGCCGCTCATGGTCTCTGCCCTCTGGGAGCTTCTGGATTTCAGTATGGGGAACATGGCGAAGACCTCTTCGAGGCGCTGGTCAACGGCCGCCCGGCTGCTCTCCGTATACGCGCCCAGCTCAAGGTTCTCCCGGACGGTGAGCCGGGAGAAGAGACGCCGTCCCTCGGGGATGTAGCACAGCCCCCTCCGGACGACCTGCGAGGCGGAAAGAGCCGTTATGTCCTCCCTCTCGAAGAGGATGGACCCTTTTTCCGGGTGGAGCAGGCCCGCGATGGCCCGCATGGTGGTGGACTTGCCCGCCCCGTTGGCGCCGAGGATCGCCACGATCTCCCCTGGGCGGATTTCGAGGGAGAGGTCCGTCAGGACCCGGGCCTCGTCGTAGGAACAGGAGATATTGCGGACTTCAAGCATGGGGTCCATGGCGGTCCTCCTTTGCGCTTCCGGCCTCCTGGAGGCGGCGGCCATACTTGTCTCCGAAATAGGCCCGGATGACCTCGGGATTCCTCACCACTGCGGCCGGTACGTCCTCGGTGATCTTCACCCCGCCGCTCAGGACCACGAGCTTGTCGGCGATGGGCATGATGGCCTCCATGATGTGCTCCACCATGAGGATGGTGATTCCCTCCTCCTTCAGCCGGAGGATGACCTGTACCATTTCGTTGACCTCCGTGGAGGTGAGCCCCGCCACAGCCTCGTCGAGAAGCAGCAATCTCGGTCCCGTGGCCAGGGCCCGGGCGACCTCGAGGCGTTTTTTGTTGCCTATGGTGAGCCCTCCCGCCGGCCGCTCCCGGCAGGGGGCGAGAAAGCAGAGATCAAGGCAGCGCTCCGCCGTCTTTTCCGCCTCGGCCGAATCTCCCGTGCGCATGTAGGCCCCCACGAGAATATTCTCGAAGACGGTCATTTCCTTCAGGGGGCGGACGACCTGAAAAGTTCGGGCCACGCCGAGGCGGGCGATCTTCCAGGACGGAAGGGCGGTGATCTCCCTGCCGTCGAAGAAAATCTGTCCCTCCGTTGGCTTGTAGAGCCCCGCAACGCAGTTGAAGAGGGTGGTCTTTCCCGCTCCGTTGGGGCCGATGAGCCCGGCGATGGTCCCCTCTTCCACGGAGAAGGAGACGTCGCTGTTGGCCGCCAGGGAGCCGAATTTCATGGTCAGGTTGCGGACTTCCAGCAGGGACATCAGCGCTCAGCCTCCTTGTCTTCGCAGACTTCTTCCGAAGCCGCCGGCGCTTCCGGTTTTTTCCGCAGGGAATGGACGATCCCCATGATCCCCCGGGGCTGCTTGATCATGGTGACGATGATGATCAGTCCGAAGATCATCAGGTCAACTCCCGAGCCGAGGTGAGAGAGGTAGGCCCGGGTGTATTCCTGGAGGGGAATGAGGATAGCCGCTCCGAGGAGAGGGCCCCAGAAGGTGCCGAGGCCGCCGAGGATGGTGATGAGAACGAACTTCATGGACATGTCCAGGGACATGACCATTGGGGGGTCCACCCTGTAGTTGTACTGGGCGAAGAAGGCGCCGCAGAGGGCCGCCAGGGCCGCCGAAAGGGCCATGGCGGACAGCTTCACGAAGGTGCTGTTCACCCCCAGGGATTCGGCGGTCTCCTGCCCCTCCCGGACTGCCCGGAGGTAGTAACCCATCCGGTGGGACTCGATCCACCGGACGATGCCGAAGACGAGGGTGAAGAGGGCGAGGGCGCCGAGGTAGTAGCCGTTCTTCGTCCCCGACCAGGAGAAGTTCCTCCAGCCGTCCTCCAGGATGGGGTAGTCGAGGCCGATGGCCCCTCCCACCCAGTCCCAGATCATGAAGAGGCGGTTGAATATCTCCACTGTGGCGAAGGTGGCGATGGCGAAATAGTGCCCCTTCAGCCGGAAGCAGGGGGCGCTGATGAGGACGGAGACGACGGCGGCCGCGGCCGCTCCGGCGGGAGCGCCGTACCAGGGCAGGGAGTCGAAGGTCACCACCGCGAGGGCCGCGCCGTAGGCGCCGATTCCGAAGAAGACCGCGTGCCCGAAGGAGATCTGGCCGCAGTAGCCGCTGATGATGTTCCACGACTGGGCCATGGAGGCGTAGAGGAGGACCATGGTGAGGACGTGCCCGTGGAAGGTGTTTCCGATTCCCCCGGGAAGAAAGGGAAGGATAAGGGCGGCGAGGAGAAAAGCGTACCAGAGGGCGGAGGAGCGCTTGTTTTTTAAGGACGCCATGGCCTCACCACCCGAAGAGCCCCCGGGGCCGAAGGAGAATGACCCCGAGATAGACGGCGAAGACCGCAGCGTACTTCACCACCGCCGCGATATAGAATCCGGAGAAGGATTCAACGAGACCGATGAGAAGGGCTGCCAGCAGGGCCCCGGGGATGCTGCCGAAGCCCCCGAGGGCCACCACTACGAAGGCGATGAGGCTGAAGAGCCCTCCGACCTCGGGATAGACGGCGAGATAGGAGGTCATGAGGCTGCCGGCGATTCCGACGCAGGCCCCCCCCATGCCGAAGACGAGAAGGTAGATCCGCTCCGTATCGATGCCCATGAGCTCCGCGGCTTCCTTGTCCATGGCCGTGGCCTGAATCGCCCAGCCGAGGCGTGTTTTCTTCAGCATCCAGTAGAGCAGGCCGAGCACGGCGAAGGCGAAGAGGGCCGTGACGAGCTGGGGAAGGGGGACGATCGCTCCGCCGAAGAAGATGGTCTGCCCCTCGAGCCAGTTGCCCGAGAGGAGACGGAAGTTCGGAGTGAAGACGTTCATGCAGAAATTTTTCAGAAGCATGGAGAGGCCGAAAGTGGCAAGAAGGGGCGCCATTGCCGCCTTGCCGAGGCTGTTGCGGATGATGAGGCGATAGGTGACCGCTCCCAGGAGAAAGAGAAAAAGACCTCCGGCGATCCAGGAGATGAAGGGGTCGATGTCCAGCAGAAAGCCGAGCCAGTAGGAGAGATACATGGCCACCATGAGAAACTCGCCGTGGGCGAAGTTGATCACGTCCATGACTCCCCATATCAGACTGAGCCCTGCGGCCACGAGGGCGTAGAGAAGGCCGTTCAGCACTCCGTCGATGAGAACCTGCAGAAAATTACCCATAGGCGCATATCCTCCCGTACAAAAGAGGGCGGGCCCCTGAAAGACCCGCCCGACTTCCAGATGATGGCAAATTCTTAAGTGCTGTTGTGAAAAAAGACAAAAATTACCGCTTGTCCCAGGGAACCATGGGGAAGATCGGCTCGGCGTCCTTGAATTTCTCCGGGTAGACGGTCTTGTACTTCTGGTTCTCGATCTGAGTGATGACGCTGAGGGCCTTGACGTTCTGGCCGCCCGGCGCGAAGGCCACTTCGCCGCTCAGGGAGAGGGGGGAGGTGAAGGTCGCCGAGGCAAGGACTTCCCGGACCTTTTCAGTATCCACTGCTCCGGCCTTTTCGATGGCCTGGCCAAGGATGAAGAGCATGACCGCTTCCTGCACGGAGTCGCTGTCGAAGGGCTGGTTCGCGAGGGGGCGGTAGAACTTCTCCTGAACCACGAGGGCCTCGGGCATGAACTTCTCGGCGAGCTCGGGGGAGAACCCCATCCCGCCCATGAAATAGTTGCCGTCGGCTCCCAGTTCCTTCTGGACCGCCGGGTTCTGGTAGCCGGTGCAGTAGTTGATGGCGATCTTCGGAAGCCAGTTCACCTGCTTCATGGTGCGCACCCAGAGGGAGTAGTCGCCGCCGAGGGCCGCTCCGAAGACGGCATCCGGGTTGGCGGCCTTCAGGGTCTGCACTTCGCTGCTGAGGTTCGTCGCGCCCACATTGAAGGGAACGTCTGCGACGATTTCGAGGCCGGCTTCCTTCGCCGCCTTTTTTCCCTCGTCGGCGGCGTGCTTTCCGAACTCGCTGTTTTCATAGAAAAGTCCGAGGGTTTTGATCCCCGCGTTCTTCTCTTTATTGAGCCAGGAGACATAGTCCGTGAATTCTTTCGATTCGATGGCGTCCGTAGGAGCATGGCGGAAGAAATAGTTGTACCCCCGTTCCGTGAGGGCGGCGGAACTGGAGGCGCCGCAGAGGAAAAGCTTCTTCGCCCGTTCGGCCACCGCACTGGCCGGTTTCGTGGCCGAGCTGTTGTAGCTTCCGAGAATGGCGAAGACCTTCTCCTGATTGTAGAGCCTCTCGGCCTCGGACTTGGCCACGTCGGGCTTTCCCTGGTGATCGGCCTTCACGAGCTCGATTTTGTATCCGTCGAGAAGCCCCGCCTTGGCGGCGAGGGGAATGTTGATTTCGGGGTGAGCGTTGTTGATGATTTCAACGGCTGCGAGAACCGAGTTGAGGCAGTTCTGTCCTGAGACGGCCGAGGGGCCCGTGAGGGGAAAGAGGGTCCCGATCCTGATGACTTTGTCGGCTCCGAAAGCGGCACCGCCGAGAAGAAACACTCCGCAGAGGGCAAAAACGAGGAAACGGGCAATCGTACTCTTTGAACGCATAAGACGTCATTCCTCCCTGATCAGAATTTTTTTTCAGGCTCAGCCTCAGCTTCGAGAAACAGAGAAAACCTTCCCTCCCTTCATTCCGAGGTCTCATCTTGTGTTTCTTTTCTCATGGTGATGTTCAAAGTATATAAATTCACCGGGCTCCCTGTCAATTGCTGCGATAAAAGAAAGAAGGAAAAAATAAAAAAAGTTCAAAAATAGAAGCCGGTGCGAACATTTTCGCACCGGCCTTTTCGAAACTGCAAGGGCGGAGAGACTTGCAGCCCTGCCCTGTCCTTTAAGAAAAAAACTTCAGATGCGGCCCAGGATGAGCCTCCCGGCTTCCGCCGTCGAGGCCTCTCCGCCGAACTCGACGGGAAGGCTTGCGGAAGGGACAGACTCGAGATAGCCGGTGACTGCCTCCTCAACCCGACGGGCTGCTCCTTTTTCACCGAGGTGATCGAGCATCAGGGCTCCGGTAAGAACGGCGGCAAGGGGGTTTGCCCTTCCGGTTCCGGCGATGTCGGGGGCCGAGCCGTGGATCGGCTCGAACATGGAGAGGCTGTTGCCGATATCTGCGCCCGCGGCGACGCCGAGCCCGCCCGAAAGTCCGGCCAGCAGATCGCTCACGATGTCGCCGAACATGTTGGGGGCCACGATCACGCCGTAGAGATCGGGGGTTCGGACGAGGTGATAGCACATGGCGTCCACATTCACCACGGAAAGGGCCATGTCCTGCCTGCCTGCCTCGTCGGCAGCCACATCCTCCCAGAAACCGTAGATCTGGGGCAGGGCGTTCGACTTCGAAGCCAGAGTGATTTTTCCCTCCCCCCGTTCCCGGGCGGCACGGCAGCCCCAGGCCACGATTCGCCGGACTGCCGGTTCGGAGGCCACTCCCACCTGGAAGGCTCCTTCCACTCCTTTGGAGAATCGCCCTTCAAGGGATCCCTGAAGGGTATAGAGCCTTCTTTCCGTGCCGAGGTCGACAGAAGCCTCTCCGCCCTCGGTGCGCCCGCCGATGCCCATATAGAAATCCTCGGTGTTTTCCCGGACGACAAGGGTATCCAGCCCGGCCCCCTTCTTCGGCTGCACGGGGAGGGGAACCCGGGGGTAGCTTTTGGCCGGCCGGAGGTTTACGTACTGGTCGAAGTGAAAGCGCAGGTGAAGAAGAATTCCCCGCTCGAGAATCCCCGGCTTGACCCTCGGGTCTCCCACCGCTCCCAGGAAGAGGGCATCCAGGGAGGCCATTTCATCCACTGCCGAAACGGGAAGGACCTCCCCTGTGCGGAGATAATGGTTCGCTCCGAAGGGGTAATCTGCCCATCGAAGGGAAAACCCTTCCCGTTCGGCCGCAGCCTCGAGAACAGAGGAGGCCGCGGCGACCACCTCGGGTCCGATGCCGTCGCCGCAGAGCCTGCCGACGGCGTATTCTTTTGCCGTCATGCTCCTTTCCTCCGGGTCTCGAGCTCCTCCCGGACCCAGGGAACAAGTCCGCCCAGGGCGATGAGCTTTTGAAGAAAGGGGGAGAAGGGGACGATGGTGAAGGTCTGCCCCTTCGTGACGTTTTCGATTGTTCCG
Organism: Aminobacteriaceae bacterium; assembly: GCA_963674625.2. Classification (GTDB taxonomy): domain Bacteria; phylum Synergistota; class Synergistia; order Synergistales; family Aminobacteriaceae; genus JALHFZ01. The sequence goes on from CAXXXO010000001.1 coordinate 167,298, forward strand.
GCCGCCGGATCGACCCTTCCCACGTCTCCCGTCTCGAAGGAGGCAGCCCCCTCCGGGCATTCGAAAATGGGAAGCCCCACGTTGATGGCGTTCCGAAAGAAGATGCGGGCGAAGGATGCTGCGATGACGCAGCTGCACCCTGCACCCTTGATGGCCAGGGGGGCGTGCTCCCGGGATGAGCCGCAGCCGAAGTTTTCTCCTCCCACGATTATATCTCCGGGGGAAACCTTCGAGACGAAATCTTTGTCGATATCCTCCATGCAGTGCTTTCCAAGCTCCTTTTCAACGCTGGAGACGAGATACCTGGCCGGGATGATGACGTCCGTATCGATATGGTCGCCGAATTTCCAGACTTTCCCTGAATACGCTTTCGACATTTCTACTCCTCCTCCAAGGCAGTGAAAAATTCAGAACCGGCCACATCCCGCGGGTCCGTGAGCCTTCCGGTGATCGCACTCGCCGCGGCGGTCATGGGGCTGGCAAGGATAAGCTCGCTCTTCGGGCTTCCCATCCTGCCGACAAAATTCCGGTTGCTCGTGGAGACGCACCGCTCTCCCGCCGCGAGAATGCCCATGTATCCTCCGAGGCAGGGGCCGCAGGTGGGGGTGCAGACCGCAGCGCCGGCCTCGGTGAAGATACGGATGTATCCCATGTCCAGGGCCTTGTTGTAGACCTCGTAGGTCGCCGGAATGACGATGCACCGGACAGACGGGTCCACCTTTTTCCCCTCGAGCATTTTCGCCGCCGCCGCGATATCCCTCAGGCGGCCGTTGGTGCACGAACCGATGAAGACCTGGTCGATCTTCGGAGAACCGCATTCTCTCACGGCCTTGACGTTGTCGGGAGAATGGGGCATGGCCGCGACAGGCTCCATTTTATCGAGAGTGAATCGTTCATGGCGGACATAGGACGCTCCCTCGTCGGGGTAAATGGGGGTAAAGTTCCGGGCCGCCCGTTCTTTGACGTATGCGAGAATTTTTTCGTCGGGGACGAAGAGTCCCGCCTTGGCCCCGCACTCCACGGCCATATTTGCCATGGTGAAGCGGTCGTCGAGGGGAAGTGATGAGATCCCCTCTCCGCCGAACTCGAGGGCCATGTACCGGGCCCCCTGAACGCCGATCCGCCCGAGAAGGGCAAGGATCATGTCCTTCCCCGTGATCCACCCGGGACGACGGCCGCTATACTCCACCCGCACAGTGGACGGCACCTTCATCCACGTCTCGCCCAGGGCCCAGACGGCGGCAAGATCGGTGCTTCCCACGCCCGAGGCGAGGGCTCCGAGGGCTCCCCCCGAGCAGGTGTGGCTGTCCGCCCCGATGATGATGTCTCCGGGAAGGATGTACCCGTTCTCGGGGAGGAAGGCGTGTTCGATCCCCACCCGTCCCACCTCCCAGTAGAGCATCCCCTGTTCGAGGGCGAATTCCTTTCCCTTCTTGGTCTGTTCCGCCGAGGCGATATCCTTGTTCGGTGTGAAGTGGTCGGGGAGGACGGCGCACCGCTTCGGATCGAAGACCATTTCGGCTCCCATCTCCCGGAAGGACTCAACCGCCGGGGCTGCCGTGATGTCGTTTGCGAAGGCAAAATCCACCTTCACTTTGCAGATCTCTCCCTCCACTCCCTTTTCGGAGGAGTGGGCTGCGATGATGGCGCTAGCCAACGTTCTTTTCATATATGGAGACTCCTTTCGTTGCCGCCTTCTGAAAGAGGCGGTTTATTCCGTCGATGTAGGCTTTGATGCTCGCCTCTATCACGTCCGTGCTGGCGCCCCTGCCCGCGACCCGGTTGCCGTCCAGGGCAAGGGTGATGCGGGCTTCGCCGATGGCGTCCGATGCCTCGCTCACCGATCGGATGGAGTAATCCTCGAGAACCGGCTCGACGGCGAGAATACGGCGGATTGCCCGGTAGGCGGCGTCCACGGGGCCGTTCCCCGCGGCGGCGTCGGTGACCTCCCGCCCTTCGTCCTCCAGTGTGACGGTGGCGCTGCCGTGCCCCCGCCCTACCTGGACGAGAAACCCCTTGAGGGTGATTCTGCGGCTTTCTCCGGCGGCGAGGATTTCGCTGGCAATCATGGCTTCGAGGTCCTCGGAGGTGACGATCTCCTTCCGGTCGCAGAGGTCTTTGAAGAGGACCATGGCCTCTTCGAGCTTCTCCTTCGACAGGGTGAATCCCATTTCCTCGACCCGTGCCCGGAAGGCATGCTTTCCGGAATGCTTGCCCAGGACGAGCCGGGTGCCGGGTGCACCCACATCCTCCGCGCTCATGATCTCGTAGGTCGCCCGGTTGCACAGCATTCCGTGCTGATGAATGCCCGCCTCGTGGGCGAAGGCGTTGGCCCCCACGACGGCCTTGTTGGGGGGAACGGGGAACCCGGTCATCCGGGAGACCTGGGAGCTGACGCCGTAGAGCCGCCGGGTATCGAGGCCGGTCTCGCACCCGTAGCTGTCCTTTCGGGTCCGAAGGGCCATGACGATCTCCTCGAGGGAGGCGTTCCCCGCCCGCTCTCCCAGGCCGTTCACGGTGCACTCCACCTGCCTGGCACCCCTGCGCACGGCTGCGAGGGAGTTAGCTACGGCCATTCCGAGGTCGTTGTGGCAATGGACCGACCAGATTACATCGGGGCGGTTCGTCCCCTCGATGATTTCCCGGACGAAGGTTCCGAACTCCTCGGGGACGGCATATCCTACCGTGTCGGGGATGTTCAGGGTGGAAGCCCCGGACTCGGCTGCGGCCCGGAAGACCTGTACGAGAAAGGCTGGGTCGGACCGGCTCGCGTCCTCGGCGGAGAACTCCACATCCTCTGCAAGAGTGCGGGCGAAGGCGACGCCTTCCCGGACTTCCGCAAGCACCTCCTCCTGGGTCATTTTAAGCTTGTACTCCATGTGAATCGGGCTGGTGGCGAGGAAGGTATGGATTCTTCCTCTCTCAGCTCCCTCCACGGCCCGGGCCGCAGCGGAGATATCCTCCCGACGGGTTCTTGCAAGCCCCGCAATGACCGGCCCCTGTACCCGCTCGGCCACCATTTTGACCGCCTCGAAATCTCCGGGGGATGCGGCAGGAAAACCCGCCTCGATGATATCCACCTTCATCTTCGCCAGCTGCAGGGCGATCTGCAATTTTTCCTCCCTGTTCAGGTTGATCCCCGCCGCCTGCTCTCCGTCCCTCAGTGTGGTGTCAAAAATCCGGCACCGTCGGTCCTCCGTCATGATCCTCACTCCTTTCTTTCTCTCATCTCCAAAAAAGCACAAAAAAAGGCCGGAACCTCTTAAGAAGAGGTTCCGGCCCGGGAATACCGTTTCGCAGCTTACCAGGCTGCCGGCGTTCCAGGGGGGAACCGGCAAATAAGGAGGAGCGCCAGGGAAGCGGAAAAACTGCGTGAACTGCTCAAACTTATAGACATCTCCGGTTTCCTCCTTTCTCTCGGGCTTGGCAAGTTTCGATAATTTTGAAGGACGAGTTCAAGAATGTCAATACGTTGAGAAAAGAAGGTTAAATGGTATTTTTTCTGATAACGGAAGCCATTATCGGCGGGGACATCCAGTGAAAAGGGGGCAGAAAGAAGGGGAATATCTGCGAATATCTGCAGAATCTTGACATGTTCAGTGCAACACCCTACAATCTGTTATATTAGTTGATAAAACATGACCAAAAAATCAAGGCAGAGCAGAAGCGAAATTTCTGCAGGAACACTCATCGACAGTGTTTTTTTCACATGAAGGAGGAGAAATGGATGGATTTTTTCACAATGAAAGAGCTGGAACCGCTTCTTGAAGCAAATGAAGAGTGGCTCGTCTCTTTGTATATGCCCACCCATCGGGGCGGGGCCGAGATCGAACAGGACCCTATCCGGTGGAAGAACCTTCTCCGGACAGCAGAGGAACGGCTCGAAAAAAAAGGAATGCGGTCTCCGGACGTCAGAGAATGTCTCCATCCCGGCCGGCAGTTTCTTCAGGATCCCCTTTTCTGGCAGAACCAGAGCGACGGGTTGGCCGCTTTTCTGGGAAGCGGAGAGAACCGTTTCTACAGACTGCCCATTTCCTTTGAGGAACTGGCGGTCGTGTCCGACCGCTTTCATCTGAAGCCTCTTCTTCCCTACTTCGCCCGGGACGGCCGTTTCTATGTTCTTGCTCTCAGTCAGAAGCAGGTGCGTCTCCTCGAGGGCACCAGGTACCGTGTGGAAGAAGTCAATCTCGAGGATATGCCCCGGAGCATGGCCGAGGCGCTGAACTTGGACGATGTGGAGAGCCATCTTCAGTTTCACACGGGAACGTCTTCACCGAGAGGAGCTCGGCCCGCCATGTACCACGGGCACAATCCTGAGGATGACGAGAAGGACCGGATTCGCAAATGGTTCAACCAGATCGACGGTGAACTTTCAGGCATTCTGAAGGGAAGAAAAGTGCCTCTCGTCCTTGCGGGAGTTGAATATCTCTTTCCCCTCTACCGGGAGGCGAATACCTACCCCCATCTCCTGGAGGAGGGGGTGAAGGGAAATCCGGACGAACTCAGCCCCGAGTGCCTTCATGAAAAGGCGTGGCCCCTCGTCGAACCGGTCTTCGGTGAGGATATGAGAAAAGCGAAAGAAAAGTACCTTGGGCTTACCGGCACCAAACAGATCACGAGCGATATCTCCGAAGCCCTTCGCGGAGCGGAGCAGGGAAGGATAGAATCTCTCTTCGTTCCGAAGAAGCTGCAGATCTGGGGCCGGTATGACAAGGAAAATGATTCAATAGAAATCGCCAAGGAACATCCAGCAGGATCTCAGGATCTCCTCGACCTCACTGCGGCGAAGACCATGCGGAACGGAGGCGCCGTCTACGCCATGGAGCCGGACGAAATGCCCGGCGGGGAATGGCTTGCCGCTGTATTGCGGTACTGACGGAAAAGGATATTCCGAATACGGGGCGGAGCGCCTCGACTCCTGAGCGCTTCGCCTTTTTGACGCATAAGCTCAGGGGCAAGGGCATCTGACGCGGAAGAAGCGATCTACCCTCGGCCCTGTCCGGGGATTCCTTCCTCGCAGGGGACGTTCACCTGGCATTTTCCGCAGCCGTAGCGGGGGGAATACTTTTTTTTCATCTTTTCAAGATATTCCGAGCATAGAACGTGATTCTTTCCCTTTTCGATGGAGATGGCCCCCACCGGGCAGTTCCTGACGCAGGCCCCGCAGAGAGTGCAGCGTTCGTAGACGGAGGACGGAAGGGAGTTGTCCGGCTGAACGAAGGCGGTGGTGATGACGCTTCCGAACCTTCCGGCCAGGCCCTTGTCGGTGATGAACCCTTTTGAGAGGCCGAAGGAACCGAGACCGCAGACATAGGCCGCATGCCGCTCGGACCAGTTGCTCGTGAAGGAGAGGGGCAGAGGTTTATCTTTCCCGTCCAGAAAAACCCTGTTTTCTCCCGTGCAGGATGCGAAGCGGCAGTCAATTGAAGGTGAAAGGGCTTTTTCTCCCCCCTCTTCAAGCCGGGCGACAAGAAAGGCCATAAGCCGATTGATGCACTCCTGTCCCTCTATACGGCCGTGGAGCCACTCGGGTGAAGGCTCGGCAGGATCCTCCCTGTTTGCCCGCCGCACGGTCTCCGTGAAGGGCAGAAAAAAGGAGATTACTGACCGGGCACCGGGAAGCCACTCTTCCGGGAGAAGGAGATGCGCTCCTACGACCCCTTCCTTTTTCAGATCGAGAAAGGCCGGGTCATCCGCCCCCGCTGCACCGAGAAGGGGAGAAGCAAAAATTTCCAGGTCCGCAACATCCTCATTTATGGCAACCTCCGGGCGAACGCGGTTGAATCCGGAATCGGAGAGAAAATCTTCGATGAGATTTTTCAGTTGAATTTTGTACATGGGACCTCCCTTTTCTTCTTTTCAAGTGGAATCGGCAAAAGCATAGCACAGGGCCAGTATCGCAATCCAGGAAAAAATACTGCAAATACTATCCCGGGCTGTTTCAACAATTCGATTTTTTTCCCCAGGAGGAAACAGATTGGACAAAAAGAGAATCAAAGAGTATCTTTCTGACGGAAATCATGGATTTTTCCGTACTTCATCAGAGGCGACCATGCTTCGAAGCCTGAAATCACCCAATTGTCTTCTAGAGACTCTGAGAAAAATGAGGCCGGAACACGCTCAATTCTTCAATCCGGTATACAAAAGAAACAGGAGGTGTCACCCGGAGTGACCAAGACCTTTCGTACGGAAAAAGATTCCCTCGGTGAAGTGCAGGTACCCGGGGAGAAATTGTGGGGGGCTCAGACCCAGAGAAGCCTTCAGAATTTCGAGATCGGCATTGAGAAGATGCCTTCAGAGATAATCAGGGCTTTTGCCATCCTGAAAAAGGCGGCCGCCCGGGCGAATGTCTCTCTCGGCCTTCTCGATGAAGAACGGGGAGACCTGATCTGCCGGGCCGCAGACGAAATTCTCGCCGGCGAACTTGACGCCCATTTCCCCCTCGCCGTCTGGCAGACGGGGAGCGGAACCCAGACGAACATGAACGTGAACGAGGTCATCGCCCGAAGGACGGCCGAGCTGTCGGAGGGGGTTCTGGCCGTTCACCCCAACGACCACGTGAACAGGTCCCAGAGCTCCAACGATACCTTCCCCACGGCCATGCATATCGCGGCCGTCGCGGCAGTGGAGGATGTTCTTCTGCCGTCCATGGAAATTCTCCGGCAAACCCTGGAAAAAAAGGAGGAGGAATTCTCCGGTTTTGTGAAAATCGGAAGGACCCACCTTCAGGATGCCACGCCCCTGACACTTGGACAGGAGATCAGCGGATGGGTCCGTATGCTCGGGCGGAGCGGGGAGATGCTCAGGAACGCCGTCGAATTTCTGAAAGATCTCGCCCTCGGAGGGACGGCCGTCGGGACAGGGCTGAATGCCCATCCGGATTTCGGCCGATCGGTGGCGAGGGAAATATCCCTTCTCACGGAAAAGGAATTTCGTACCGCTCCGAACAAGTTCCATTCCCTGACAAGCAAAGACGAGCTGGTTTTCCTCCACGGCGGGCTGAAGGCCCTGGCGGCGGACCTGATGAAGATTGCCAACGACATCCGCTGGCTCGCTTCCGGTCCCCGGTGCGGCCTCGGAGAGCTCGTTCTTCCCGAGAATGAACCGGGAAGCTCCATCATGCCCGGCAAGGTGAACCCCACCCAGTGCGAGGCCATCACCATGGTCTCGGTGCAGGTCATGGGGAATGACGCCGCCATCGGTTTCGCGGCGAGCCAGGGGAACTTCGAGCTCAATGTCTTCATGCCAGTGATCATCTACAATTTCCTCCAGTCGTGCCGTCTCCTCGCCGACGCAATGCGGTCTTTCGAGAAAAACGCCGTGAGGGGGATGGAAGCCGACCGGGGGCGGATCGCACGATATCTCGGCGAGTCTCTGATGCTCGTGACTGCCCTGACTCCCCATATCGGGTACGACAAGGGGGCGGAAATCGCCAAAAAAGCCCATCGGGAGCGTACAACCCTGAAAGAAGCTGCCCTTGCCCTCGACTATCTCACGGAAGAGGATTTCGACCGGTGGGTTGTTCCGGAAAATATGGTCGGCCCCCGATAAGGGACTTTTAAAAGGGCCAACTCCGCCGGACGCCGGGGAATCTTTATAATATCGAAGCGATTCCACCCTGAGAAGAGGCAACGCAAAAGCAGCGCCGGTTTTTATGCCCGGCGCTGCTTTGCTCTCTTTTAAGGGAACACTAACCCAGTGCTTTTTCGATTCCTTCCAGCCCGTCCTTCAATAGCGCTCTCGGCGTGGCGATGTTGATCCGGACGAAGCCCGTGCCGCCGGTGCCGAACCAGTGCCCCCCGTCGAGGGCGACGCTTCCCTTTTCCACAAGAAGCCGTTCGAGTTCGGGGCCGGACATTTTAAGGGCCCGGCAGTCGAGAAGAGGAACGTAGGTCCCCTCGGGCCGAACCAGGCTGATCTCGGGCAGGTGTTCCGCAAGAAACTCTTCGATAAAATCCAGATTGCCCTCGAGATAGGCGAGAAGTTCATCCAGCCAGGGTTCCCCGGAGGTGTAGGCCGCCTCGAGAGCGAGGGTACCGAAGACGTTTCCTCCGTTTACATGGAGGAAATCGACCACGGACTGGTAATTGTCCCGAAGGCGCTTAGAAGGAATGACCACTGCCGCTGTAGAGAGTCCGGCGATGTTGAAAGTCTTGCTCGGCGCGACGGTGGTGATGGAATGATCCCTGGTTTCCTCTGAAATTGAGGCGTAGGGGATGTGTTTTGCCCCATTGAAGAGGATGTCGCAGTGAATTTCGTCGGAGATGACGACAGCTCCGCTGGCCGTGCAGAGGGCGGCAAATTTTTCAAGCTCCTGCCGCGACCAGACCCGGCCCACCGGATTATGGGGAGAGCAGAGAAAGACGAGCTTTACGGAGGAATCCTCCAGCTTCTTTTCAAGATCTGCGTAATCCATCTCGAACCGGCCGTTTCTGAAAAGGAGGGGATTTTCCACTACGGTGCGCCCCCGTCCCCTGATTGCGCTGAAAAAGGGGTAGTAGACGGGAGGCTGCACCAGCACCCCGTCGCCGGGCTGGGTAAAGGCAAGGATGGCTGCGGCGAGGGCGGGAACAACGCCGGGGGTATGACGGATCCATTCCTGTTCGATGGCCCAGCCGTGGCGGCGGGCGAACCAGCCCGTGATGGCCTGGTAGTAAGAAGGGCAGCGGGAGGTATATCCGAAAACTCCATGGTCCACCCGCTCCCGGAGAACGTCGATGACCTCCGGGGGAGCCTGGAAGTCCATATCGGCGACCCACATGGGGAGGAGGTCGTTTGTGCCGAAGAGACGCTCCATGTCATCCCATTTTTGACAGCACGTGTCCCGCCGGGGGATTATTGTGTCGAAATCATATCTTTTCATGCATCTTCACCGCTTTCCCGAAAATAGTAGATTTCTCCAGTTGAAACGAACATATCATATCATTTTCTTCCTATTCTGAAGTCGCCTTTTCTACTTGTGGTAAGAGATAACTCATGGTAGATTGATGCTCTGTCTACGGCATATATTGTGTGTAGGCCGGTTATAATGGCTCTAATGGTGTGAAGGAGGATGTAAATTGGCCTTATCGTATAAAGAACGCTTCCGTTCCGTCCCCTCTCTTTCCCCGTCGAAAGACGGGGAAAACCGTCTTTCGGAGAATGCTCTCTGGCTTCTCGATCAGCGCTATTTTGCCCGGCGATATGATCCCGCCCTGGGCAATGTGCGCAAGGAAAAAACCTTCCGGGAATTCGCCCGAAGGGTGGCAAGGGTGGTTGCCGGCGCCGAAACTCTCTCTCTTTCCGGAAAGGAAGGAGACGTGGAATGGCTCAGAACCCTCGAGGGCAATATTTTCGACGACATCCTGAACCGCCGCTTCCTCTTCAACTCTCCGTGTCTTTTCGGCACGGGAGCCGGAATGACCGTGGACCCGTCCCTTGCAGAAATAATTTACTGCGATCCCGGCGAGATGACCTTTGAGAAATACGATCTTCTCCGCCGTTCCAAGACGAAGAGCCAGCAGCTTTTCGCCTGCTTCGTCATCGATGTGCCCGACAGCATTGACGGCATTTTCGACTCTGTGAAGGATGCCGCGGTGATCAGCAAGTACGGCGGAGGAGTGGGGGGCAACTTCGGCCATCTCCGGGAGCGGAGCAGCGCCATAAACGGAGGGATCGGCGGCCAGGCCAGCGGGCCCGTCTCCTTCATGGAGACATGGAACACCATGGGAGCCGTGGTGGTGCAGGGGGGCCGGCGGCGGGCGGCTCTCATGGGGATGCTCTTCGACGATCACCCCGATATCTTCGACTTTATCGACGCCAAGGTGGATGACGGAAAACTGCCCTACTTCAATATTTCCGTCTGCGTCTCCGATGCCCTCATGGCGGCGGCGGAGCGGGGAGGGGACTTCTCCCTTCGGTCCCGCAGCACCGGCGACCCGGTCCGGACGGTAAAGGGCGAAGACCTGTGGAACAAGCTCTGCGAAAACGCCTGGAAACGGGGGGACCCCGGTATTTTCTTCATCGACCGGGCAAACGCTGACAACCTCCTGAAGATGGGCGAGACCTGGAAGATCGAGTCCACGAATCCTTGCGGCGAGCAACCATTGCCCAACTACACGAGCTGCAATCTGGGGTCGGTGAACGTGGAGGCCTTTGTGACCACCTCTCCCGATGGACGGCGGAGCTTCGATTTCGTCGCCTTCGTCGACCAGATTTTCCGCTCCATGTACTATCTCGACCTCGTCATCGACGCCTGTTCCTACCCCCTGAAAAGAATAGAGGAGCGGACGAAAAAAATCCGCCCCGTCGGGCTCGGCGTCATGGGTCTGGCGGATGCGGCGATCCTTCTCGGAATGCGCTATGGTTCGGGGCAGTTCACCGATTTCTGCGATCTTCTGGGGAGTTCCATGGCAAGCGCCGCCCTCTGCGCCACAACGGGGATGGTCAGCGAGATGGAGAAGCCCCCCTTCGAGGAAGCTCCCCTGGTCAAAGAGCTTTTTTCTGCCTTCGCCCGGGAGCAGGGGGAGGAGCTTTTTCCCGAATCCTGGTACGGAAAGCTCGACCGTCCGGGCCTTACGGCGCTGCTTGAAAAAATGCGCTCATCTTCCACGATACCCTTTACCCTGGTCAACGCCCTCGAGAGCTTTTTCTCGGCCCGGGGACTCGGAGACGAACAGTCCCGCCTCGTCCTCGCGGGAAAAGTTCTTCTCGCCCTCTCCCGGGGGCAGCTCAGGAACAGCAGAAGACTTTCCATCGCCCCCACGGGCTCCATCTCCATGCTGATCGACACGAGCGCGGGGATCGAGCCGAATTTCGCCTGGAGCTGGACCCGACGGATCGCCAAATCCGACGGCGACGGGCAGGAAACGAGGGAGTACTGCCACCGCCTTCTCTCTCCCCGGCAGGTGGAAGAACTCCATGAAAAGGGGCGTCCCGATGACCGGAACTTCGTCACGGCCTATGACATCTCCCCCGAGGAGCACGTGGAGGTGACGGGCATCTTTGCCGCAGTCGTGGACAGCGGCATAAGCAAGACGGTGAACCTCCCGACGGCGGCGACCGTGGACGATGTGAAGAAAATCTACCGCCGCTGCTACTCCATGGGGGCGAAGGGGATCACCATCTACCGGGACGGCTCCCGGTCCTTCCAGCCCATCGAGGCGGCGAAAAAGCCCGAGGAGCAGGTGGTCCACACAAGCCGGGTGAAGGAACGGCCGGGCCTCGTGGTCTTCGGAAAGACCATCAAGGAGCAGACCCCCTGGGGAAGCATCTACGTTACCGTGAATTACGACGGGACGGAGCCCTTCGAGGTCTTCGCCACCATCGGCAAGAGCGGCTCGGAGCTGAAGGCCATGACGGAGGCCCTCTCGAGGGCGATCTCCATCGGGCTGAGAAGCGGAGGCAAGCTGGAGGACTTCATTGCCACCCTGAAGGGGCTGTCAGGCAAGGAATACTGGCTCTTCCAGTTCGACGACAAGCACGTGGCCCGGTCCATCCCCGACGCCATCGCCGTGCTTCTGGAGAAGCTTCTGGGCAAGGACGGGGCGGTCCCCGGGCATGACGGAGGAGTTGAGTGCCCCGAATGCGGCGCTCCCATGGAGATGATCTCGGGGTGCGAATACTGCTTCAGCTGCGGCTATTCCCCCTGCAAATAAACGGCTTGGTTTTTGAAGAAAGGGAGGGTTGCCCATGCGGCTTGAAGGACCGCGCAATCAGATAGTCGAGTTCGGCCGGCGTCTCGTGACGGCCCGCCTCACTACGGGGACGGGCGGAAATCTGAGCGTTTTTGACCGGAAGGAAGGGCTCGTGGCGATCAAGCCCTCGGGGGTGGACTATTTCGAGATGAAACCCGGGGATGTTGCCCTCTTCGAACTGAACGGGACACCCGTGGAGGTGCCGAAGAAGCCCTCGAGCGAGACGGCGATGCACCTGGAAGTATACCGGCGGCGGGACGACATAAATGCGGTAGTCCACACCCACTCCGTCTTCGCCACGACCATCGCGTGCATGGGGTGGGAACTGCCGGCGGTCCACTACGTAGTCGGCTTTTCAGGATGCAAGGTTCCCCTAGCTCCCTATGCTACCTTCGGAACGCAGGAACTTGCCCGAAACACCGCCGATGCCCTGGGCAGCTTCAATGCGGTCCTCATGGCAAATCACGGCCTGCTCGCCGTGGGGGGGACAATGCTCCGGGCCTTTTCCACCGCCGAGGAGATCGAGCTTGCGGCCGAGATCTACGTGCGGGGGAAAGCAATGGGAGAGCCGGTGATCCTGCCCAAAGAAGAGATGGACAAAATCACGGAAAAATTCTTGAACTACGGCCAAAAGTGAACTGACGGGGCGAAACCAGAAGGATAAAGGGCCTGAAGAAGTTCAGACGACCCTGTCGAAGAGGAATCCGAGGATTTCGTTTCGCCGCTCGATCATCCGGACGATTTCGTCGGGAGGGATTTTGCGTATAATCCTGTCCTCGCCGTTGCTCTCGGTAACCACGACCTGAATCAAATCCGCCTCCTCCCGGATGGCGAAGCGGAGATGGCGGAAGTGAAGGGCGGCCAGTTTCTGATAGTTCTCGAGGGCCCCTTCGAGATCTTTGCCGGTTTGACGGGTACTGGCAAACGCCTGCGAAAAAGCCCGCTGAACCCCGTAGGAATTCCGAAGCTTATCGGAATCGCCCGGAGCCTGCGGAAATTTTTTCCCGGCGAGGGGAGACAAAACAGGAACGGGAGAGATCATGGCTGTCACCTCCGGTAGATCATGCCGCTTTATGAAATATACTTCCCGGGACTGAAAGAAGTCAAGCAATTTCCAAAAATTCTTCAGGCAGTGCAGGGAAAATTGACAGGGGACGTAAAAAAGGTATAATTCTTGTGATGCATTTTCCTTGACAATTGAGACTCTTATCGAGAGAGGTGGAGGGACTGGCCCGATGAAGCCCGGCAACCTGCCTGAAAAGGTATGGTGCCAATACCAGCAGCCAATGGCTGACTGATAAGAGGGACGTTTGACGCACATTCAAAGGCCCTTCTTCGTGAAGGGCCTTTTTTTGTCTACCCAATTCTGAAACAGGAGGAAAAAATTGTGACGAAAAAGCATTATCTCTTCTCGTCCGAATCTGTCACCGAGGGGCACCCCGACAAGGTAGCCGACCAGATTTCCGACGGAATTCTCGACGCGATTCTCGAGCGGGACCCCCAGGGACGGGTCGCCTGCGAAGTTCTCTGCACAACCGGCCTGGTGATGGTGGCGGGGGAGATCTCCACCGAGACCTACGTGGACATTCCGAAGATCGCCCGGGAGATCGTGAAGGAAATAGGGTATACACGGGCAAAGTACGGCTTCGACGGAGACACCTGTGCCGTTTTGACCGCCATTGACGAGCAGTCCGAGAATATCTGCCGCGGAGTGGATTCGTCTCTCGAAGTCCGGGAGCACCTTGGCGGCGAAGAGGAGCTCGAAAAGACCGGTGCGGGCGACCAGGGGATGATGATCGGCTTCGCCTGCAGCGAGACGGAAGAGTACCTTCCCATGTCCATCGCCCTCGCCCACCGGCTCGCCAGGAAACTTGCGGAAGTTCGGAAGGACAGAACCCTTCCCTATCTCCGGCCCGACGGCAAGACCCAAATAACCCTGGAGTACGTCGACGGCAAGGCCGTCAAGGCCCATACCATCGTGATCTCCGCCCAGCATCATCCCAAGGCGGCGGCAGAACAGATCCGCAGGGACATTAAAAAACACGTCATCGACCCCGTTATGCCTCCCGAGCTTATGGCCGCAGACACCCGCATCCTCGTGAACCCCACGGGGTGCTTCGAAAAGGGCGGCCCCATGGCGGACACGGGGCTCACCGGACGCAAGATCATCGTGGATACCTACGGGGGTTGGGTCTCCCACGGAGGCGGAGCCTTCTCCGGCAAGGACCCGACGAAGGTGGACCGTTCCGGCGCCTACATGGCCCGGTATGCCGCGAAGAACGTGGTGGCCGCAGGTCTGGCCGAACAGTGCCTCGTCCAGGTCGCCTACGCCATCGGCGTTGCGGAGCCCGTCTCCATCATGATCGACACCTTCGGAACGGCGCAGGGCATCTCCGACGAGGAGATCACGGTTATCGTGAAAAAGGTCTTCGATTTCCGTCCCGCGGCGATCATCCGGGACCTGGACCTCAGAAAACCTCAGTATCGGCGTCTTGCCGCCTACGGACACATGGGGCGGATCGATCTCGACCCTCTCCCCGCCTGGGAGCGCACCGACCGGGCGGAAGAGATGTCCCGCATGGCGAGGGGAGAATAACGGCTTCCGCGGAGGGGAGAGCATGGACTCCGGAAGAGAGCTGATGAATCTGCGGTTCAGTTCCATCGGTGAATTCATCCCCCACCGGCAGTCCCTTCTGAGGATCTGCGAGGAAAACTGCGGACCGGTGGATGGCCTCGCCCTGTTTGTTTCACTGAACGAGGCGGTCAACAACGCCCTCCTTCACGGGAACAGGGATATTCCCGAAGGAGCGGTGAATCTTGCCCTCCGGACGGAGGGCAGCCGGCTGTGCATCGACATCCGCTCCGCGGGGCAGGAGCGTCTCCTTCCCTCCCTTCCGAATCATTCCCTTCAGCCCGACGGTTTTCGGGAAAGCGGGCGGGGGCTGCATATCATGCGGTCCCTGGTGGATTATTTTTCGATCGAAGAAACGGGTTTGCAGGTTACTCTCTGCATGGAAAAAAACCCCGGAGAGGAGACGAATCCATGAAGGAACGGAAAGATGTCGAAACAGGAGAGAGCGGGTTTTCTCTGCCCTTTTCCCTTCGACTCGGGACGGGGTGCATTTCCTTCGAAGGATCGGAGCTTCTCGATATGTTCAGCGAAGCCCTTGTGCTCTGGGAGAAGGAAACCGGGAGGGTCCTCTTCATGAATGAAGCGGCAAGAGTTCTTTACGGCTGCGCCGATGACCTTCCCCTGTTCGTTTCGGAGGTCTATCCGGAGTGGAAGGAGCGGCCGGATTCATCCTATTCCGTCAGCACTGCAAATCATCGCAGAAAAGATGGTTCGGTGGTCCCGGTCAGAATGACCTGCCGCATTTTTCCGTCCCCGGCAGGGGAGATCGTGATGATGGTCGCCGCGGATATTTCTCCTCAGAGCGCGGCCCAGGAGAGCGTCGTCCTGGCTTCTGCGATTCAGCGGGAATTTCTTCCGGGAGATCTGACCGAGGGAAGCATCCTGGAAATCCGGAATATCTACCGCCCGCTTTTTCTCATCAGCGGCGATATGTTCGGTTATTCCTGGGAAAAAAAAGGAGAAGTCCTGAGCGGCTTCATCGTCGATGTCATGGGGCACGGCGTGCCTGCGGCCCTGCAGACCTCCGTCCTCATGATCCTTTTCCGGCAGGCCTTC
Organism: Aminobacteriaceae bacterium; assembly: GCA_963674625.2. GTDB lineage: Bacteria > Synergistota > Synergistia > Synergistales > Aminobacteriaceae > JALHFZ01. The sequence continues at coordinate 182,661 of CAXXXO010000001.1, forward strand.
GAAGAGCGGCCGGCCGGCGAGCCCCTGTGCGAAAAACTCTTCTGGGTCAACCGAATGGCCATGAACAGGATACTTTCAGATTCCTTCGCGGCGGCCCTCTGTTTCCGCGCCGAGCTTTCGAGGAAAAGGATCGAGTGGTGTTCTGCAGGCATTCCGGCTTTTCTTGCCGGAAACCGGAGGGGCATTGAAAAAAAAGAAGTTTCAGGCTCTCTGCTCGGGCTCTCGGGCCCTGCGGACTATGGAGAAGGTTCGATGGAGATCAAACCGGGGGACTACTTTTTCTTTCTTTCCGACGGGTTTCTCGAACGGCCCGGAATGATGCCCCGGGAAGGGATGACTTTCTCCGCATGCTACGATCATCTCTTCTCCCTCGCCTATTCCGGCGTGCCCCGGGACGACCAGACGGCCCTCGGACTTCACTTCCTTTAAGGATTCCGCCCGTGCCGCAGGATCTTGTTCTTCATGTCTGCGAAACTCGCAGGCTTCGCGAGATAATCGTCCATTCCCGCATCAAGGCACATCTGCCTGTCTCCGTCCATGGCGCAGGCCGTCATGGCGATGATCAGGGACCTCTTCCCGTCTTTTTCTTCTCTCTTTCTCATTTCCCCGGCTATCTCCAGCCCGTCCATGCCCGGCATCCGGACGTCCAGAAAAACCACGTCATAAAAGTGCTTCTCCATCATGGAAAGGGCTTCAGGTCCGCTCTCAGCCAGGGCGACAGTCCACTCGGGCCCTCCTTTTTTGCGGAGGACGGTCTTCGTCAGCGTTCCGTTGAACCGATTGTCATCGATGACGAGAATGGAAAGTTCCCGGTCCTTCTGTTTGCAGGCCGGTTCTTCGAAAGGGGAGGAGGCTTCCTCCGGGGAGGGAGGGGAAGATGTTTTTTTCAGGATAAGTGTGAAGTAGATGACCGTCTCTCCGCAGTTCCCCGTTCCGATGCTGAGGTCTCCTCTCATGGCGCCGATGATCTCCCGGGCTATCAGAAAACCCATGCCGGCCCGGTCGAAACGGTCTGAAGAAGAGGTTCGGTCAAGGGGCGAATGCTCAAGGGCCTCCCGAATTTGTTTCTCGGAAATTCCTTCTTCCATGGAGATAAGAAATTTCAGGGGAACTTTATCTCCCTTCTTATCTTCGGAGGAGACTTTCAGCGAGATCTTCCCCTTCGGGGTAAAGGCAACGGCGCTTTTCACCAGGTTTTGAAGCACCTGCCTGAGCCGGGTGCTGTCTCCGACTAAAAGGTCCGGTATGGAAGGGTCTATTGTCATTTCAAGGTCAAGGCTGCGCTGCCGGACTGCCAGAGCGAGGGGGCAGACGGCCTGGCCGCAGCAGGAGCGAAGGGCGAAGGGTGCCGGACGGATCAGCAGGGCTCCCGCTTCGAGAAGGGAAAGGTCGAGAAGTTCTTCCACGAGGACGAGAAGTTCGCTTGAAGAGGCTGCGAGGATATCTACGAATTTTTTCTGTTCGAGATCGAGCTTTGTCCCCTGCAGAAAATTCACCACCCCGACGATAGAGTTCAGGGGGGTGCGGATTTCGTGGCTCAGGCCGGCGATAAAGCCGCTCTTGCGGCGGTTTTTATCCCGGGCTTTTTCAAGGGCGGATTGAAGATCCTCCCTCTGCATATCGTTCCAGAGTCCGTTTTTTTTCCTTCGGCCCGACAGCCGGGAGAAAGGTTCGTCCATAGGGCAGCACCCTTTTTTGCAATAAAATACGAAGTACTTCCTGATTATACCTGAAGAAGAGAGGGAAAGAAAAAAGGGGGGATTTCTCCCCCCGAGCAGCCACAAGTTCCTTAAAGAGCCTGCCTATTGAAATGCATACACCTTGGCATTTTCTCCTCCAAAGTAGAGCACGCCGTTTACGACTACGGGAGATGAAACGATCCCTTTGCCGTTATTCTCCGTCATTTCAAATCTCCAGCGCTCCTGGCCGGTGCCGGTATCGAGGGCATACATGATTCCCCCGTCGCTGCCGAAGAAAAGAAGAGAACCGGAGACGGCGGGAGTTGAATGGGTTCCGCCGGGAATCGGGAATTCCCACTGAACAGCACCGGTTGAGGCGTTCAGGGCAACCATCTTTCCGTTGATCGTCCCGAAGAAAACTTTTCCGCCGGAGACGACCGGAGCCGTTGTGATCGACTCTCCCGCGTTGTAGCGCCACTGGGGGACGACGCCCTTGATTTTTACCGCCTGAATCGTTCCGCTCCAGCTTCCGAAGTAGACGACTCCGTTTGCCACAGCCGCCGAGGAGTTAATGGGCCCGCCGCTGCCGCCGCCCCAGATTTTCTTTCCCGTTTTGGCGTTGAGAGCCCGGAAGAGCCCCTCGTAGGTCCCTATATATACCGTTCCGTTGTCGTAAAGGGGAGTGGAGCGCAGCTCTCTTCCCGTGTCGTAGGTCCAGACGGGATTTCCGCCGGAGGTTCGGAGGGCGTATACTTTACCGTTGAAGCTGTTGAAATAGACCATGCCTCCGCCGGTGTCGGGAGATCCCCAGATGCCGAGGGGAGTGTTCGGGTCCTTGGGCGTATACTTCCACCGCTGGGCTCCGTTCGCGAGATTGACGGCGAATAGCGTTCCTCCGGTACTTCCCACGAAGACGGTATTATCTGCCACAGCGGGAGCGCCGTTGATCGTCGAATTGCTGTCGAAGGTCCAGACCGGGCTGCCGGAATTCGCGTTGAGGGCGTAGAGATTCCCTTCGTTGTCGCCTATGATGACTTTGCCGCCGACGACGACGGGTGAACCGGTGACGCTGCTCTTTGCGGTAAAGGCCCACTTCTGTGTCCCCTGCCATGCCTGGGCCGGGACGAAGGAAGCGACAAGAAGCCCCGCGGCGAGGAATACCCCGAGGAGGAGCTTGAAAGATCTTCTGAATCGTAATGTTTCCATGTTGCCCACCTCTTTCCATGAGAATTTAAAAACTTTAACAGGTTAATTATACACCAGGTTTTTCTCTTTTGAGAATGAGATCGTATATTTCAAAGGATCTATTGCTTTTTAAGAATAAAATGGTCAAAAAAAGGGAGCGTGAACAACTTTGTATTTTCCTCTTCTTGCCGAAGAGTGGATGTCGTCCTTCGTATCGACCTTTCGAAATGAAAAGGGAGATCTCCATCCTCTTCTGGAACTGAAGCGGTCCCATACGAAGCGGGTGGCCGAAAACTGCCGCCGCATCGCCGGAGAGCTCGGATGGGAGGGTTCCCTTTTTGAGAGAGCCCTTTCGGCCGCAATTCTTCACGACACGGGGCGGTTTCCCCAGTACGCCAGGTGGGGCACTTTTTACGACGGCGCTTCGACGGACCACGGGGCCCTTGGAGAGGAGGTGCTTCGGGAGCATTTTCCCTGGCCTGACCCGGAAGGGGAGGATGCTCTGGTCATCCTGGAGGGGGTGCGTCTTCACAACCGCAGGAAGCTGCCGGAGGATATCGCTCCTGCCGCTCTTCCGGTTGTGCGGATAGTCCGGGACAGCGATAAGATGGACGTTTTCCGGATCGTCCGGGAACACGTGCAGGAGGAGCGCATTTGCGACCTTCTGCCCCGGATCGATCCGAAAGGGGGGTATTCTCCGGCCATTCTGTCGGAGGTGGCAGAGACGGGGAGGGGGTCCTATAAAAATGTCCGTTCCGCGGCGGATTTTCTTCTTCTGCAGCTTACCTGGATTTTTGATCTGAATTATGCCCCGGCCTTCCGCCTGCTCACAAAAGAGGGAGCCTTCTCGTGGATCCTGGAGCAGCTTCCTCCCGATCCCGGTCTGGCTCCCTTTTTCGAAGGGGTGCATCGCGCCGGAGAAAAATGGACCGGATCCGGCGGTAAGCAGAGCTGAAAAGAGCCGGAAACGGATCAGGCGAAGCGCGCCGCGATGACCTCGATGATCGCCCGGTCGAGGTTCTCCATACCCTTCGCCGATACCTGGACTATATTGTTCACGGTCTTTTCGATGGTTTCATCCACAATGCCCTGGGGATCCGGGCTGTGTCCGTCCATGACCAGAAGGGCGGCGTGGTAGGCTTCTACGGCTCCCGTGCTCACCTTCAGGGCGCAGGTGTCCTTCGCGCCGTCGCAGATCATGCCCACGAGATTGCCGAGGATGAGCAGCATTGCCTGGGCAGCCTTTTTGACGTCTCCGGTGGCCAGCCAGGTCATGGCGGCAGCGGCGCCGGCTCCCGCTGCGATGGTGCATCCGCAGGTGGGAGTCAGTTTTCCGGTTCTGCTCTTGATATAGCTTGTGGCGAGGTGGCTGAAGGCTACGGCCTTTGCCGTCTCCTCCCGGCTTTTATTATGGTGGGCGGCGAAAACCGCCACGGGCAGAATGGCCGTCACTCCGTGATTGCCGCTTCCGGCGCTGCTCATGACCGGCAGGGGAGCGCCGGCCATGCGGGCACCGGATGCGGCGGCGGCGTAGGCCTTTATTTTCATGGTAAGGTCGTCCGAATCGAAGGCGTCTCCGCTGTGCTTCCGGATCATCTTGCCGATGTCCAGCCCTGTCCTGTTCGCGGGGTCGAATCCGTATTCGGCGATGGTCATGTTCATGGCGACTCCGTTCATGACGTAGTCCACATCTTCATCGTCCATGCCATTCACGAGGGAAACCAGGTCGGAGAACTTCATTGCGGCCACCTGATCGGGGATGGAGAGTTCTCCGCTGCTTTCAGCACCTTTTTTCACCGGCGGAGCGGAGAAGACCGCCTCTTGATTCAGCAGGACGAGGGTAATGCCCGTATGGGAACCTTCTATCCTGCAGAGAGCCTCTTCGGAATCCGTTTTCAGAATCGCCTCGACAAAGACTCCGTGCCGCTCCATGTCAGGAACCACCCTTACGGCCTCCCGCCGGATGAGGTCGAGTGCTTCCTTCACGTGGGCCGCAGTGCAGTCGCGAAGTACTTCGAGACCGTAGGCGGAATGACCGCACCGGACTGCAAGGGCCGCCGCCACTTCGTTTCCCCTGAGTCCGTCTGCGCCGGGGATGCTTACGTCGACGCCGTTTTTGTAAATGCTGTCGCTTACCGTCACCGTGACGGACTCGACGGTTCCGGACAGTTCCTCCCGTGCCCGTGCGACGGCCAGGGCCACCGCACCGGGCTCGGTACATCCGAGAGCCGGTTTTACTTCGGAACGCAGAAATTCCTTTATCGTGAACACTCTGCTGCCTCCTCCTGGGAAATCGGGTTTTTTTTGAACCGCATGGACTCTATTCTTATGGTATACGACGGTAAGTTGCCAGTCAATGAATTATGAAGATCTTCGACACGGAGGAAAAATCTGTCCGAAGCAGGTTCCGTAAATTATCCTTGCCTGAATGGTTCTCTATGGGATAAAATGTGACGGTTCAATAGAGTTTTTTCGATAGAAATATAAATATTGTCAGAACAAATGCAGAGGAGAGAGGCTTTTTGACTGCAAAATTACCTGTTTTACAGCTGGGAAAGCACCGGCCGCGCTATCCTTTGATCCAGGGGGGAATGGGAGTGGCAATTTCCGGCCCCCGCCTCGCGGGCCACGTTGCGAAAAACGGGGGAGTGGGAACTATTGCCAGCGTGGGGCTGGCATGCAATTTTTCCTTCTACAACGGACGGAATTATTTCGAGGCCAATGTGAGGGCCGTGAAGGAATCGATCAGCCAGGCCCGGGATATTGCCGGACCCGACGGGGTCATCGCCCTGAACTGCATGGTTGCCCTTACCGATTACGACCGGCATATCAAGGCAGCCTGCGAGGGGGGAGTGGATGTCATCATCTCGGGCGCCGGGCTTCCTCTCCGGCTTCCCGAATACGCGAAAAACTTTCCCGACGTCGCCCTCGTTCCCATCGTCAGCTCCGTGAAGGCGGCATCCCTGATCTCCCGCCGCTGGGAGAAGACCTACGGACGCATCCCCGACGGCTTCGTCATGGAAACCCCGAAATACGCCGGGGGCCACCTCGGGGTCACGAAGATGGACCAGGTGGACGACGATGCCTTTTCCCTCGAAAACGTCGTCCCGGACCTCGTCGACTTCGTTGAGAAGGAACTGGGGCCGGATATTCCCGTCATCGCCGCGGGAGGAATCTGGAACCGGGAGGATATGGAGCGCGCCTTCAGCCTCGGGGCAAAAGGAGTGCAGATGGGAACCCGGTTTGCCTGCACCTACGAAGGGGACGCCTCGGACCGGTTCAAGCAGGCATATATCGATGCCGTGGAAGAGGACGTAGTAATTATCCAGAGCCCGGCGGGACTTCCCGGGAGAGCCCTCCGCTCGCCCTTCATCGCCAAGTATCTCGAAGGACACGTGGAGAGCAAGCCCTGCATCGCCAACTGCCTGACCCACTGCCGGTACCGCACCGAAAAGGAGACCTTCTGCATCGCCCAGGCCCTGATAGACGCCTACCGGGGCAACTGGGAGGACGGGCTGTTTTTCTGCGGCTCAAACGTGACGAAGGTGACGGAGAAGCAGCATGTGGAGGACATCATCCGGGAACTCTTTCCCGAATAGGTTTTCTCTGCCGGTGAAGTTCGTCGGATACAAATTTCGGGCGGGAGCATTCTCTCCCGCCCTTTGCGCATGATTTTACCCGACCGGGAAAGGAGAGATGACCGATGAAAAATATCCTTCGAAAATCGGGGTGGAATACCCGCGGCATATACACGCTGATCGCTCTCTTTTTGCTGTGCCTTTTTCTCGCCGTCCCGGCAGGAGCCCAGCCCGGGGAACAGGGGAAGAAAAACGGAAAGATCTCCTGGAGTCCTCCTTCTGACCAGGAGGCGATCGACCTCAGAATTCAGCAGATCCGGCAGGAAAAAGAACTTCTCCTGTCCAGGAAAGCAAATGGGGCATATGCTGCAGAAGAAGAGGAAAAATTCCAGTCCCTTCTTCTTGCCCTCGGCACTCTCGAAAACGCCTATACCCGCTATTCCACTGCCCTGAACAGCCTCTCCGCCGAGGCAGAGAGACCAACGGAGGGAGAACTGGGCGAGAAGGAACTTCTTCAGAAAAAACCTCCCTATTCCCTTTCAGTCTATGATGAAACGCTGAATCGATATGAAATAACCGATCAGCGGCTGAAAACGGTCGTCTCGGCTCTTGCCGCTCTCGACGGAATGTCGAGAAAACTGCAGGAAGAGGTCTCCGCTGCGGAGGAACGAAAAAATGTGCTTGCCCAAAGCGGAAAAGCGACACCCCTGGAACTTCAGAGAGCGGAAGTTGCACTGGAGATCGCCAGGCTCAATCAGGCTATCCAGAGAAGAAATTTCGATGACTCGACGAAGAAGAAGGCCTTCTACGAAGAGAAGAAAAAGACCCTCGCCGAGGCAGTGGAAAGAGTACGAACCGGCCTTCAGTACGACGAAAAGGACAGAAAAGAGAACAACGACCGCTTTGACGAACGAATCACCCTGGTCCGGAAGGAGATAGAAGATCTCCAGAAGGCCCGGGAAAAGCTCAGGGCCGATCTTCTGAGCAGTCAGGGGGCTCAGAATTCCGCCCGCACCGAAAAGGAGAGGCTTCTCGCCGATGTGAAAACGGCTGAAGTCGAAGCGTGGCTCCGTCAGAATCAGGCCGCCATCGAACTGGGCGAGCAGAAACTGCTCTTTCTCGATGAAATCAGGAAGATCTGGAACATCCGGTATGACCTGGTCAAGGATGCCCTCGGCGCTGAGAAGCTCTGGGAAATCCGCTCCATGGTGACCGAGCGGCTGAAAGAACTCGACAGTTCCTTCCAGGTGAAACAGAGCGCCTTCGTCTCGAGCCAGGCGGATCTTCTCGCGGCCCAGAAAGAGTTGGAAAATGCTGAATATCCCGAGGTTGCGGCAAGCATTCGAAGCAGGATCGCCGCCCTGAACAAAATGACGGAGATGGTCACCGACTCGGTGTCGGGCACATTCAATCTTCTCAAGCAGTACAACCGGCTTCAGGAGGAGATGAACACCCAGTTCAACGCCCTCCGCATCGCAGAAAAGGTGACGAGCTACGGAAAAGACCGTTTTCTTTCCGTCTGGAACACCACCCTCTGGTCAGGGGATGGGTTCAACGTGACTGTGGCTAAGGTCGTGCTCGCCGTTCTCCTCTTCAGCGCGGCCTTCCTTTTCAGCGGCCGGATCACCGACTTCGTCAGCCGGAAAATTTTCGTCCGGTTCGGCATGGACACCTCAGTTGCCTTCGCCGTCAGAAAGATCATCTTTTACATTCTCATGGGCACTTTTCTTCTGTCGGCTCTCGACCTCATCGGAATCCCCCTCACCGCCTTCGCTTTTCTCGGAGGCGCCCTGGCCATCGGCATCGGCTTCGGAGCCCAGAACATATTCAACAACCTCATCAGCGGTTTCATCCTCATGTTCAGCAAGCCCATCAAGATGGCGGACATCATCGAGGTGGACGGACTGTATGCCACGGTGGAGGAGATCGGATCCCGCGCTACCCTGGTCAGGACCTTCGACAACGTGGACGTGCTCGTCCCCAACAGCTACTTTCTGAACAACAAGATCATCAACTGGACCCATACCGATCAGAAAATGCGGGTAAAGGTGAACGTGGGCGTGGCCTACGGGTCGGACGTGCGGGAAGTGGAGCGGCTGCTCTACAGGGCCGTCAGCGAGCACACGCGGGTTTTGAAGAACCCCGAGCCCTATGTTCTCTTTCGGGAATTCGGACCCAGTTCCCTCGACTTCACCGTCTATTTCTGGATCGACATGGCCGTGGCTTCCACGGTGAAGGTGCCGAGCGATGTGCGCTACAGGCTTGTCGCTCTCTTCGAGGATGCCGGCATCACCATCGCCTTTCCCCAGATGGATGTCCATCTGGATTCAGCGGCTCCCCTCGCCCTCCGTATCCAGGGCGCACCCGAAGAGGACAGGGAAAAACTCCAGGAGGAATGATCGAAGATGCTCTCCTTTGCCGAAAAAGACCTTTATTCACTGCTCGTGGAACTCGTGTCCATACCCGGAATCTCCATGTCCCGGGAGGAAAACCGCACGGCCGACTTCATCCATTCAAGGCTGTCCGAGCTTGAATATTTTCAGAAGAACCCCTCCTTACTGCGCTTTCTCCCTGTCGAGGGCGACCCTCTCGATCGCAAGGCCGTTGCCGCCCTTGTCAAAACAGGGCGGAAGACAAAAAAAACGGTCATCGTCACGGGGCATTTCGACGTGGTGGACGCGGAGGCCTACGGTCCCCTGAAGCACCTGGCCTTTTTGCCGGCAGAGCTTTCGAGAAGAGTGGGGGACCTCGAGATTTCTGACGAGGCCAGGAAAGACCTGGCCTCGGGAGACTATCTCTTCGGCCGGGGAGTCTCCGACATGAAGGCCGGGATAGCCCTCGAGATGTGCCTCCTCGGGGAGGTCTCGAGGGAGAAGAACTTTCCCTGCAATATCCTGTTTCTGGCGGTGCCCGACGAGGAGAACACCTCGGCGGGAATGAGAGGGGCCCTTCCCTGGCTGCTGAAGCTTCAGAAGGAATGGGACATCGAACTTTCGGCCTGCCTCAACGGAGAACCCTCCGTAGGAGGAAGGGGCGTACCGGCAGGGGGCGTCTATCTCGGCACCATCGGAAAAATCATGCCCTTCTATCTCTGCGTGGGAAGGGAGGCCCACGTGGGAGACTACTACGAGGGGATCAGCTCCGCCCTTCTCATAGCAAATATAGCCCGGGCCGTTGAAGGGGCCGCGGCAACGTCAGAGAAGCAGGACGGGGTCTCCTTTCCTCCTCAGGCGTGCCTGAGGTTTCACGACCTCGTGAAGAACTATTCAGTGACCCTGCCGGAGCGGGCGGTTGCCTACTATAACCTGCTCACCGTATCGAAAACTCCCGGGGCCATTCTTGAGGAGATGAAATCGACAGCCATGACGGCCCTCACGGAAACCCTCGACTACCTCGAGAAACAGAGAAAGGCAGTGGAAGCCCGTGGGGGTGCTTCCTTTGCCCGGCAGAAGGCGGAACCGAGGGTGCTCACCTATGGAGAACTGGAAACCCTCGCAAGAAAGCGAAAGGGCGGCTTCGACGGCAGGCTGGAAGAATTTCTCACAGCCCTTCCGCCCCATCTCGATGAAAGGGAGCGGTGTGTCGAAACGGCAGCCTTCCTTCTCGATCTTTCGGGAGAGAAGGGGCCTCTCATCGTCGTCGGCTTTTTGCCTCCTTATTACCCTCCGAAGCAGAACCTCGGTGAGAGCGCCGGCGAGCGGGGTGTGCTGCGGGCAGTTGAGCGGCTCAAAGAGGCGGGAAAGCAATGCGGGCTTTCCATCTCAACCGTGAAGGTTTTTCAGGGGATCATGGATCTCAGCTATTTCGGATTTCAGGGAGATCCGGCAGAACTGGACCCTCTTGGAGCGAACATGCCCCTCTGGGACAGGGAATATAAATTTCCCCTGGAGGCTCTGAAAAAAATAGATGTTCCCGTTGTGAATTTCGGCCCCGTGGGGAAGGATGACCACAAAAACGCGGAGAGGATTTATCTTCCCTACTACCTCAAGACCCTTCCCGCTCTCTTCCGGAAATTTGTGGAGTATCTCGGCGAGGAGGCCCCCGAGGCCAGGGACGAAAAGCCTGATCTTTCCTGACGAAAAAAGAAGCATCTTCATGCAGAAGGGGAGCCTCCTGAATTCCGGAGGCTCCCCTTCTGCATTCCGGGGCCGGGGTGGATTTATCTGCAGAGGTTGTTTTTCAAATGGACGAGAAAATCCTGCACGTTCGCGACAATGGATGTTACCGAGAGGGATCCTCTGTCCCGCAGCTTGTTGACCGCAAACTCGGAGATGTCGATCGTATAGAAACAGACCTGCCGGACGGTTCCGTCTTTGAGCACCCTGTAAGAGGGAGTGATATTCCCTGCCGCTATGGTATGAAGCTGGGTCGCCAGCGAGATGACTGTCGTAGCCTTGCGGATTTCGGCCCGCATTGCGTCCTGGGATTCGTAGACGTTGCCGATTACCCCCGGCAGGGGCCCATCGTCCCGGATGGATCCGGCGAGGACCAGGGGTATTCCCGTCTCCACGGCAGCGGCAACCACTCCGTCCGTAATCCCCTCCTTCTCCACGAATTCCTTCAGGGAGGAATGCTTTCTCGCCCGGTTCAGAAGATCCAGGTGATGGTAATGGCCGCCGGGCATCTGTTTCTGGGTATAAATATCCTGTCCAAGGGCGGTCTTGTACAGGGCACCCTCCAGGTCATGGGTGGCGAGGGCGTTCCCGGCGAGGATGGAGTCGACGTAGCCCATGCGGATCAGAGCCGCGAGGGATGCCCGGGAGTCGTAATCGAAGACCACTGCCGGACCGAGGACCCAGAGAATATAACCCTTGTCCTTTTCGTAGCGGAGCACGTCGTAAAGGGTGTCGTAATCCCGGGAGTAGGCTGTTTCCCGGGACCTGCCGGTCCGGAAGGCAAAGGCGTCTCCGCATTCTTCGCACTGGTCGAACCCGTTGGTATGGACGAAAATTCCCTCGCTTCCGTCGTCCTTCCGGCCGACCACGACTTTGTCTCCGATCCTGAGGTTCCTGAATTCCACGACCCGGATAGTTTCGTCTTCCTGAACTACGGCAACACAGTCCATTCGGCTTTCTTCTGCCAGGCGCCACTTTCCTCCGACCTTGAAGTATTCCGGAAAAATTGACATGGCGTGATATCCCGCCGGAGCGACTCCAGGAATTGCCACATCGCCGGTTGGGGCTTCAGAAGCCGATGCAAAGGGTTTTCTCTGAAAATCCGGCTGCCGGTAGCATGAAAGCTCAAAACCCATGAAACTCCCCTCCAATAGCTGTATTTGCTGCTGATTTTCCTTTATTCTCAATTATACCTCAGAGAGTGGAGCAAAGAAGGGCAAGCTGCGAAAGAATGAAAAATCCAAAAAGAGTTTGAGAGATGAAGATGGACGTAGTAGAATATGACGAAGGTTGAATGCCGCATAACTCTCAGGAGGTGGTATATTTTGAAACGCAACTGGATCATTGCGATCGTAATACTTGTTGTCATCGCCGGATATTTTATGATGCAGCAAAAGCCTGCCCCCGAGGCGCCCAAGGAGGCGCCGAAACAGGAAGCACCCGCTCCTGCCCCAGCACCCGCTCCTGCCCCAGCACCCGCTCCTGCCCCAGCACCCGCTCCTGAACCTGCGCCGGCACCTGCACCGACCCCAGCTCCTGAACCTGCGCCGGCACCTGCACCGACCCCAGCTCCTGAACCTGCATCCGCTCCTGTATCTCCCGATATGCCGAAGGCTGAGGAGAAACCTGCAGTTTCTGAAGCTCCGACATCTGCACCGGCTCCGGTACCCGAACCAGCCCCTATGCCGGTACCTGAACCCGCACCAACGCCTGCACCTGCTCCAGCACCGGCACCTGACATGCCGAAGCCGGAGGAGAAGCCTGCTGTCCCGGAGGCTCCGAAGGTTGAGGAAAAACCGGCAGTTTCCGAAGCCCCAAAAGCAGAAGTGACATCGACCTCTGCACCGGTTGAAACACCGAAGCCTGAGGAGAAGCCCGTTGTTTCCGAAGCTCCGAAGGCCGATGAAAAAGTTGCCGCGGCAGTGGTGATCCCTCCCGTCCTGGCGGGCAAAGAGCCCCTGAAGATAGGTTACCTGGCAGCCTTGACCGGCGACTGGGCAGCCTACGGCCAGACGGAAGAAAAAACGGCCATCCTGGCTGTTGAAGAGATCAACGCGAAGGGCGGCGTCCTCGGCCGGCCTCTCGAGCTCGTGGTCTACGACTTCCGCACCCGGGCGGAGGACGCCGTGAACGCAGTGCGGCGGATGATCGAGGAGGACAAGGTCCTCGCCATCGTCGGCGCGAACGGAAGCGGCATCAACATCGCCACGGCGCCCATCGTGAACCGTCTCGGGGTTTCCCAGGTCGGAACGGTCTCCACGAACCCCCTGGTGACGGTGGACGAGAAGGGGAACGTCCGTCCCTACTCCTTCAGAATCTGCTTCACGGACCCCTACCAGGGAAAGCTCATCGCCTACTTTGCGGCGAAGGAGCTGAAGCGTCTGAACGCCGCTATTCTCTATGACGTGGGGAACGACTACTCCCAGGGTCTTCGTGAGTTTTTCATGAAGAGCTACGGTGAATACGGCGGTAAGGTAGTTGCTGACCATGGATTCCGTGGAGGTCAGGACGTGGACTTCCGCGCCCAGCTCACGGACATCCGGGACAAGGGAGCGGACGTTCTCATTCTCCCGAACATGGGCAAGGAAATGGCCCTGATCATGAAGCAGGCCCGTGAACTGGGCCTGAACGATATCATCTTCGTGGGCGGCGACGGCTACGGAGAGTTCATGTGGGAGATCGCCGGATCGGCCATGGAGGGATCCTACTGGATCAACCACGTGGCGCCTGAAGACCCGGAGATGCAGCCCTTCTTCAAGGCGTACAAAGAGCGCTGGAAGGACGAATGCAAAGAGTTCGTCAACGGCGTACTCGGGTATGACTCCGTCTACTGGGTGGCAGATGCCATCGGTCGTGCCGGAGCGGCTGATCCGAAGCTGATCCGTGACGCTCTCGAGTCGACGAAGAATCTGAAGCTCCATCACGCCACCATCACCATGGACCCTGCCACCCACAACCCGATAGACAAGGACGGCGTGGTGCTCATTGCGAAGGACGGGAGAGGGCAGTTCTTCATGAAGATCAAACCCACCGATTCTGAAGCTTCGGCCCCTGCGGCTGCACCGGCAGAGGCTCCGAAGGCTGAAGAAAAGCCGGCAGTTTCTGAAACTGTGAAAGCAGAAGTAACTCCTGCTCCTGCGCCGACAGAAGCCCCGAAGGCGGAGTCCGTTCCCGCTGCGGCTCCCGCCCTTGTGGAGGCTCCGAAAGTAGAGGTAAAGCCCGCAGTTCCGGAAACTCCGAAGGCTGAAGAAAAGCCGGCAGTTTCTGAAACTGTGAAAGCAGAAGTAACTCCTGCTCCTGCGCCGACAGAAGCCCCGAAGGCGGAGTCCGTTCCCGCTGCGGCTCCTGCCCTTGTGGAGGCTCCGAAAGTAGAGGTAAAGCCCGCGGTTCCGGAAACTCCGAAACCGGAAGAAAAGCCGGCAGTTTCTGAAACTCCGAAGTATGAAGAAAAGCCTGCAATTCCGGAAGCCCCGAAGCCCGAGGAAAAGACTGCTGCAGCCGAAGCTCCCAAGGAGGCTGTCCTTACCGTAACGGTAAAGACAGATGCTCCTACCGTGGCTATTGTCGTCGAGTCCGCAACTGATGCGGCAAAAGAAAAAGCTGTTGAGACAGTTGCTTCTTCCGTTACTGCACCGGTTGAAACACCGAAGCCTGAGGAGAAGCCCGTTGTTTCCGAAGCTCCGAAGGCCGATGAAAAAGTTGCCGCGGCAGTGGTGATCCCTCCCGTCCTGGCGGGCAAAGAGCCCCTGAAGATAGGTTACCTGGCAGCCTTGACCGGCGACTGGGCAGCCTACGGCCAGACGGAAGAAAAAACGGCCATCCTGGCTGTTGAAGAGATCAACGCGAAGGGCGGCGTCCTCGGAAGGCCTCTCGAGCTCGTGGTCTACGACTTCCGCACCCGGGCGGAGGACGCCGTGAACGCAGTGCGGCGGATGATCGAGGAGGACAAGGTCCTCGCCATCGTCGGTGCGAACGGAAGCGGCATCAACATCGCCACGGCGCCCATCGTGAACCGTCTCGGGGTTTCCCAGGTCGGAACGGTCTCCACGAACCCCCTGGTGACGGTGGACGAGAAGGGGAACGTCCGTCCCTACTCCTTCAGAATCTGCTTCACGGACCCCTACCAGGGAAAGCTCATCGCCTACTTTGCGGCGAAGGAGCTGAAGCGTCTGAACGCCGCTATTCTCTATGACGTGGGGAACGACTACTCCCAGGGTCTTCGTGAGTTTTTCATGAAGAGCTACGGTGAATACGGCGGTAAGGTAGTTGCTGACCATGGATTCCGTGGAGGTCAGGACGTGGACTTCCGCGCCCAGCTCACGGACATCCGGGACAAGGGAGCGGACGTTCTCATTCTCCCGAACATGGGCAAGGAAATGGCCCTGATCATGAAGCAGGCCCGTGAACTGGGCCTGAACGATATCATCTTCGTGGGCGGCGACGGCTACGGAGAGTTCATGTGGGAGATCGCCGGATCGGCCATGGAGGGATCCTACTGGATCAACCACGTGGCGCCTGAAGACCCGGAGATGCAGCCCTTCTTCAAGGCGTACAAAGAGCGCTGGAAGGACGAATGCAAAGAGTTCGTCAACGGCGTACTCGGGTATGACTCCGTCTACTGGGTGGCAGATGCCATCGGTCGTGCCGGAGCGGCTGATCCGAAGCTGATCCGTGACGCTCTCGAGTCGACGAAGAATCTGAAGCTCCATCACGCCACCATCACCATGGACCCTGCCACCCACAACCCGATAGACAAGGACGGCGTGGTGCTCATTGCGAAGGACGGGAGAGGACAGTTCTTCATGAAGATCAAACCCTGACAGTCTGCAAAAAGTCCGCAGAAAAAAATGAGAAAACCGGTTTTTCCCGAAAAATAAATATGCTATAGTTTCATCGGAGAGGGCGAACCTGAGCGTACGCCCTCTCCGATACGTGGAAGGGGTGATTCATATTTGGGCACGCTGCTGCAGCAGATAATCAACGGTCTTTCCCTCGGGTCGGTATATGCTCTCATTGCCGTAGGATATTCACTGGTTTATTCCATTTTGCTTTTTTCCAATTTTGCCCACGGAGGTTTCCTGGTCATCGGCGGCTATATATGCTACGGAATTCTCAAGACCTTCGGGACGAACATCTGGCTCGCGGGAGGGCTTTCCCTCGCCGGAGCCGGCATCGCCGCAGTACTGACTGAGCGTCTCGCCTACCGTCCCATCCGTGAGCGGACGAACGTGACCCTCTATCTTCTCATCGCCTCCATGGGAATGAGCATCGTCATCGAAAACGTCTTCGTCATCGTGGCCGGAGGCCGTTTCCGGGCTCTTCCCCCCGTCATTCCCACAACTCCCATCAACTTCTTCGGCCTCGCCACAACGAGCGCCTTCGATCTTCTCTCTCTCGTCTCTGCAGTAGTCTTTCTCGGTGCCCTGCAGCTCTTTCTTTTGAAGACCCGGTGGGGGCTTGCAATCCGCGCTGCGGCCTACGACCTGAGAACTGCGGGGCTTATGGGGGTCAACGTCAACCGCCTCATCTCCATCGTCTTCTTCGTTGCGGGAGCCCTTGCCGCAGTGGGTGGAATTTTTCTCTCCGTGCGCTATACCCTATACCCCCAGCTGGGTGCCATCACCATCAAGGCCTTCGTGGCGGCGGTCATCGGAGGGCTCGGCTCCCTTCCGGGAGCCGTGGTCGGAAGCCTTATCCTCGGACTCGCCGAGATGCTCACGGCGGGGTTCATCTCGAGCCAGATGCGGGATCTCGTGGTCTTCTCCATGCTGGTCATCACCCTTCTCGTGAAGCCAACAGGCCTTTTCGGGAAGAGCGTCAGCGAGAAAGTGTAGAGGGGGCCTGTCATGTCCGGCTATACTGAAGGAATTATCATCCTGCTCTGCATCAATGCCATCGCTGCCATGGGCGTATCACTCCTCACGGGCTTCACGGGAATCTTTTCCCTCGGCCATGCAGCCTACATGGCCCTCGGGGCCTACACGACGGCAATTCTCACGATCCAGCACGGCGTTCACTGGTTCCCCGCAATTATCTGCGGAGGCATCGTTGCGGTGGTGATAGCCTACCTCATCGGAGTTCCAACCCTCCGCCTCATGGGCGACTATTACGCCATTGCCTCCATCGGCCTTGGCGAGGCTATCCGGCTTATCCTCGAGAACTGGCAGTCCGTCACCCGGGGAGCCCGGGGCTATCCGGGGATCGACCCCTACACCACCCTTCCGGTGGCAGCGGGGATTTTCATCGTCCTCGCCATATTCATGTTCAACCTCATCAACAGCCGTTTCGGCAGGGCATGCAAGGCCTGCCGGGACGACTACATCGCCTCGTCCCTGCTGGGGTTCAATACAGCCCGCATCAGGGTGGTCAGCCTCATGATCTCCGCCTTCTACTGCGGAGTGGCCGGAGCCCTCCTCGGCGGCTTCCTCTCCTTCATCCAGCCGGTCATGTTCGATATGCTCAAGTCCACGGAGCTGACGGCCGTGGTGGTCTTCGGCGGTCTGGGTTCCATGAGCGGCGCCCTCCTCGGAACCGCCGTGATCACCCTGGTCACTGAGCTTTTCCGTCCAATCTCCCAGTATCGAATGCTGATCTACGGAGCAGTCCTCGTGATCGTCATGGTTCTCCGTCCGGAGGGAATCATGGGCAACCGTGAACTTCTCTCCTGGATCAAGGCTCCCTTCAGGAGGAAGGCATGATGGCGGGCTTTTTCGAGCTTTCGAATGTTACCAAGAACTTCGGCGGAGTCCAGGCCGTCTCCTCCATGTCCTTTTCCATACCGAAAGGAGAGCTGGCCGGCCTCATGGGGCCAAACGGCGCGGGGAAGACCACCATCTTCAACCTGATAAGCGGAGTTTACGATCCCGACGAGGGAAGCATCCTCTTCAAGGGAGAAAACCTCGTTCCCCTCAAAACCTACCAGGTCACTTCAAGGGGAATTGCCCGGACCTTCCAGAACCTGAGGCTCTTTCAGCGGTCCACCGTCCTTGAAAACGTCATGACTTCCGCCCAGTATCATATTCCCTATACCTTCGCCGAGGGGATGTCCCACCTGGGCCGGTGGAGAAGCAAAGAGAAGGAAATTCATTCAAAAAGCATGGACCTCCTTTCCAGGGTCGGCCTTGCGGATCGGGCGGAACAGGCTGCCGGAACCCTCCCCTATGGCCATCAGCGCCGCCTCGAAATCGCCAGGGCCCTCGCCCTCGATCCGGAGCTTCTCCTTCTCGACGAACCGGCGGCGGGCATGAATGCCGAGGAAGTGGCCTCCCTCAACGTCCTCATCCGGGATATCCACCGGGATTTCAGTCTCACAATCCTCGTTATCGAGCACCATATGGATCTCGTCATGGAGATCTGCCCCCATATCATCTGCATGAACTTCGGCGCGAAGATCGCCGAAGGCACACCCGACGAAATTCAGAATCATCCGGAGGTGCTTCGGGCCTATCTTGGAGAGGAGGAAGTCGAATGACCGATACATGCAGAGAATCCAGCATCCTCCTCGAGGTCCGGGATCTCCACGTCAGCTACGGCGCCATAAAGGCCCTTACGGGCGTCTCCCTGAAAGTCTGCGAAGGGGAGATCGTCTGCGTGATCGGCTCCAACGGCGCGGGGAAATCGACCCTTATGAATGCGATCATGGCCATGGTGCGCCGTGAAAAGGGGGAGGTCGTCCTCTCAGGCAAACCCCTCGAGGCAAAGAGCTTCCGGGTCGTGCAGCAGGGGATTTCCCTCAGCCCTGAAGGACGAAAGGTCTTCGCCCCCCTCTCCGTGCTGGAAAACCTCCGCATGGGGGCCTTCTCCCGGGGCGGCGATAGGGGAGTGGAGGAAGATCTCGAATGGGTTTTCTCCCTCTTTCCCAGGCTGAAGGAAAGGATCGGGCAGTATGCCGGAACCCTTTCGGGAGGCGAGCAGCAGATGCTCGCCATCGGGCGGGCTCTCATGGCCAGGCCGCGGGTTCTTTTGCTGGATGAACCTTCCCTGGGGCTTGCGCCGATCATCATCCGGGATATCTTCCGGGAGCTTCGCAGAATAAACAACGAAGGGGTCACCATCCTCCTCGTGGAGCAGAACGCCCGGCAGGCCCTCCTCCTGTCCCACCGGGGGTACGTTCTCCAGACCGGGCGGATCGTTCAGGAGGGACTCTCGGCGGACCTTCTCGCAAACGCCGATATCAAGGCCGCCTATCTCGGAGGCGGTCACGGGGCGGGGAAGACCACGAAGGCCCTGAGCTGAAGGAAGACGAAAAACGGCCGCCCTCCTTGACGGGGGCGGCCGTTTTTTGCGGAGCGGAGAATTTATTTGCCCAGGGGAAGGTCCGCTGGGTTTCCCGAATAAAACTCGGCCTTTTCTCCCCGGGCAAGGGGCTTCGATGCCCTCAGAATTTCGCACTTGCTGTATTTTGCCTTCACTTCACGCACCACGAGGACGGCGGTGTATATTTTCTCGGCGTCGAGGACGTTTCCCTGCATGTCCTTGATGACCTTGCCCTCCTTGTAGGCGGCGAGATACTGCCCCGCTTCGATGCCGCTGCCTGCTCCGGCATCCACCATGACCATGACGTTTCCTCCCTCGATGACGTTGAAGACCATTCCGGAAGCGGGTTCCATCTTCGCATCCTTCAGCTCCACGATTCGGGGGACGATTTTCGTGACAGCCTTGTAGGTGGCCGACGCGAGGACCCCCCCGGTCTTTCCTCCGCCGAAGGCGCCGCCGTAGGCCGCGATTCCTCCTATGGTGGCGTTGGCCGCCCCGTCCTCCCGGGCTGCCAGCATGATCTCTCCGGTCTGGGCGTTGATCGTGCGGATGTCGAGGGAGACATAGGCCGTATGAGAACCCACCGCCACTCCGCCGAAGCTCCCGAGGGGCAGAGGAATGACCCCTCCGGCAGTCTCGGTGGTGAACTTCGTGATCGCTCCCGTGATGAGGAACTCCACGCCGAGGAGTTTGCCCATTTTCACCGCAGTGGAGGAATCCACGTACCCCATGGAAGAGAGGTCCTGCTCCGAGAGAAGGGCGTCGATCTTTGCCCGCTCGATGATCGTGAAAGCCTTGGTGTTGAAGAGTTCCGTGGTCAGCATATCGGCGATAGCCCCGCCCGGCGCACCCGCGCCGCTCTTGTCCTCGAACTCGAGAATGGCGATCCGGGCCTTGGCAGAGGCGTCTCCCGAAAAAACTGAAACTGTCAGCATAATTGCGACAAAGAATCCGCAGAGCACTTTCCGTATTCGTGTCTTCATATTCTCTTCCTCCCCATGATGGAAACTCTCTTTATAAATCTAATAATATCACCTCTCCGGGGAAATATTCAATGATTTTTAAAGTTGACAATAATGGTAGGGTATAGTATGGTGTATGCAGATTTCACAACAGGGAAGTGACAGCCATTAAACTTTCGACGAAAACCCGCTATGGCCTTCGGGCCATGCTCTATATGGCAGAACGGTACGACGGAGACCGGGCTCTGCCTGTGGGAGAAATCGCCCGTGAACAGGGGGTCTCCGAGAAATACCTGGAACAGCTTTTTACCCGGCTTCGCCGCTTTGGCCTCATCAACAGCATCCGGGGGGCCCAGGGAGGATATGTGCTGGGAAGGCCTCCGGAGGAGATAACCGCAGCATCCGTAGTCGAGGCTCTCGAAGGGGACATCGTCTTCGCCGACTGTTCGGGGTCGGGAGAATGCGACAACCGGCAGACCTGCCCGACCCACGATCTCTGGGTGCGTCTCAAGGGAAGCATCGACGAGATACTCGAGGATACGACCCTGAGGGATCTTCTCGGTTCGAAATCCACAGAAATAATGAACGGCTGAGGCCGTCAGAAAGGAGCACTCCATGTCTCGACAGGTCTATCTCGATTACGCAGCCACCACATTTACGGATCCCAGGGTGGTGGAGGCAATGGCCCCCTACTTTACCCAGTCCTTCGGAAACCCGTCATCCATCTACTCCTTCTCGGAGGGCAACCGTAAAGCGATCGCCGGCGCCAGGAAACAGGTGGCCGCCGTTCTCGGATCGTCCCCCGAAGAAATCTATTTCACCGGCAGCGGGACGGAAGCGGACAACTGGGCGCTCAAGGGCATCGCCTTCAAGAACTCATCGAAGGGAAATCACATCATAACGACAAAAATAGAACATCATGCAATTCTTTATACAGGGCAATTCCTGCAGAAGAACGGATATGACGTCACCTTTCTCGACGTGGACTCCGAGGGGAGAGTCTCTCTCGAGGCCCTCAAAAATGCAGTTACCGACAAGACCGTCCTCGTCTCGGTGATGTTCGCGAATAATGAAATAGGGACAATTGAACCCATAGCTGAAATAGGGGCCTTCTGCAGAGAGCGGGGAATTTATTTCCACACCGACGCCGTTCAGGCAACGGCCCATGTCCCCATCGATGTGAAGGCCATGAACATAGATCTTCTCTCCCTCTCGGCCCACAAATTCTATGGCCCCAAGGGCGTGGGAGCTCTCTACATAAAAAAGGGCGTCAAAATCGAGAATTTCATCCATGGCGGCGGCCAGGAACGGGGACGCCGGGCCAGCACGGAGAACGTTGCGGGGATAGTGGGCCTGGGGGCCGCCATCGAGCTCGCCTCCTCCAGAATGAAGAGCGCCTCGGAGCGGATCTCCCGTCTTCGGGACATGCTCATAGACGGTGTGATGAAAGCCGTTCCCCACACAAAACTGAACGGCGCACCCTCCGGAGAGCGTCTTCCCAACAACGCCAATTTCAGCTTCATCGGCATCGAGGGGGAAACCCTGCTCCTCGACCTCGACCGGGCGGGAATCTACGGCTCCACGGGAAGCGCCTGCTCATCCGGTTCTCTCGATCCCTCCCACGTTCTCATGGCCATAGGGCTTTCCCATGAACTGGCCCACGGCTCTCTCCGTCTCACCCTCGGGGAGGAGACCACGGAAGAAGATATACAGTATGTTCTTTCGGTTCTTCCGGGCATCGTGAAGCAGCGGCGGGAGATGTCCCCCCTGTGGGAGGACTACATGAAGAGCCTCGATAAAGGACGGTGACCGGTATGTACAGCGAAAAAGTGCTCGACCATTTTCAGAACCCCAGGAACGTCGGGGAAATAGAGAATCCTGACGGCGTAGGCCAGGCGGGAAACCCCAAGTGCGGGGACATCATGAAGATCTATCTTCGGGTAGAGAACGACGTCATCAAGGACATCAAGTTCAAGACCTTCGGCTGCGCTTCAGCCATAGCTTCATCGAGCATGGCCACGGAACTCGTGAAGGGAAAGACCGTCGAGGAAGCATGGAACCTCACGAACCGTGCCGTTGCGGAAGCACTGGACGGACTGCCCCCGGTGAAAATGCACTGCTCCGTTCTCGCCGAGGAAGCCATCCACGCCGCCATCAACGACTACCGCAGAAAGAAGGGGCTTCCGGTGGATGAAGAGGAAAGCCACGACGAAATCCTCGAACACCACCTTCACGGGGCCGACGAGGAATAGCCTCTTTCAAAGGATAACCAGAAGCCCCGGGAAGAAATTCGTTTTTTCCCCGGGGCTTCTGATTATCGCGTTCCCTCGAAGGGACCCCGCCACCGCATCTCCGAGAAGGAAGGAGAAGGTTCCGGTACTTCGGGCTTTCTCGAGGCGCTGAACCCTTCAAAAGGGCCTCTCCAGCTTATACTGAAGAGCTCCTCGAGGTGGCGGTCGTCTCTCCGGTAAAATTCACTCGTCCCATTCAGCTCCGTAGGATGTTCCTGTCTCTTTTTCATTCTTCACCGCTCCTTTCAGAATTGCCGTGGCCGCATGAGAAACTGAAAAAAAACCGGGGACCTCTGGAAGAGAGGTCCCCGGTTCCGGTTTCGAGTATGCGGCTTACTTGCCGAACCCGCCGGAAGGGGGACCGCTCATAATAACGAGGACAAGGAGAAGCATGCTGACCTGTCGGGCATTTTCTCTCATAATCGCGTCCGTTCCTTTCCGGCACAAAGCCTGTCTGAATATTGCGTAGGATGATACCCCTTTTTTTTCGCCCTGTCAAGGGTTATTGCAAATTAAATTCAAAAACTTCAGTGTGGGTTTTCCCCCTGCTCTTTTTCCGCCTTTTTGCGGTGGAAGAAGGCGAAGGAGATGACCTTTTTCGGGCATACGTCCGCGCAGGCTCCGCAGGAGATGCATTCCGGCGACGCCATTTTTTCCTCCCTCACCATCCGGTTCACGTCGAGGCTCATGGGGCAGTTTTTCGTGCAGAGTTTGCAGTCGATGCATTTTTCGCTCTCCGCCTCGAGGTGAAGGTGGGGGAGGTGCAGCTTTCGCGCGGCGGATTTACCAGCGATCATGAAGGGAGCAAGCAGGCATCCGTAGCGGCAGAAGGGCCTTCTTCCCAGGGCGAGGGAGAGAAAGACCATGCCCCCCATGGCGATATAGAACATAAGGTAGGAAAGGGGTGTTCCGAGGGAAAACCCTCCCGGTATGCCGAAGAGGGGGTCCACCGAGAGAATTCCCCCCGCCCGGAGGAAAAGAAGTACAAGGGCTCCAAGCCAGAGGGCGGCGATGCCGTACTTGATGAGATCATACCGTCCTCCTTTCAGCCTCCGGTCGTTTGCGGGAAAGAGGGCTTCCTGCACCGCCCCCCCGGGACAGATCCATCCGCAGAATATCCGGCCGGCGAAAAAAGCGAGAAGGGCAGACAGGCCGACGAAGATAAGACTCGCCGTGACAATGCCCCTGGCCGCCCCCTGCAGGGTCAGAACGGGGGAGAGATAGAACATGGTGACGGGAAGGGACAGGATGAAGATTACGAGAAGGGCCTTCCGAAGATTTTGTCTTTTCATGGTGCAGCCTCCTGTAATAAAATTTTCTGCTGTAAAGTATATCATACCTCAGGGGGGTATGATAAGAAATGAACACGGCCTAACGAAATCCGCAGGTCAGAGTACATTCCCGCCGGCAGACGAGAGGAGCGTCTTTTTGCTCCTTGTTTCTAGACGGGTGATTTCTCTAGTGCACCTCTGGACCGTCGGTTCATATTGTCATCCATGACACCGTCGTGAGCGAACAGCACGACTCGCAAAGCTCACCGGCTGCCTGCTTGTGAAACCGACATTTTTGGCGGCTCCCAAGCCAGGCGAGGTTCCCGGCAGCATCCGGGAACCTGCTCAAAACTGCGGATTCGGGGCTGAATTTTGCAGAAGAGGCTGATCTTTTTCCTGGAAGAAAAGTTTTAATGGTTTTCCCCATGTTTTTTTTCCGGCAATAGCGTAAAATAAGAAAACATTTCCCGCACCGGGGAGGGAGGACATTTCTTGATGGAGCACGTTTCCGCAATCATCACCCGTTTCATACGGCAGAACATGGAAGAAAGAGGTCTTGTTCTGTATTTTACCGATGACGACAAGCTGCTGGCCATGGACGAAAATTACGAGACGCAGTTCAAGTTCGACCTGGTCTTTTCCGACAACGATTTCAGCTGCCAGCTGCTCACCCGGGGCGAGAAAGGTCTGCAGATGCGCGAACGGTTCAATATTTCCTGGACGAATGCGAAGGGAATCCGGGAGTTCATGGAGTTTATCCGGAATATCTGAAAGAAGGTGAAGAAATGAGCCATGGAATGACGGCCCTTCTCCTTGCGGGACTGCTTATCTTTCTTCCTGCAGCGGGAGCGATGGCCGCTTCTCCGGAGAGAGTGGAAAAAACGGACAGCGAATGGAAGGCCCTGCTGACCCCTGAACAGTATGAAGTGACCCGGAAGCATGGAACCGAGCGGGCCTTCTCGGGGGAATACGACGATTTTTACGAAAAGGGAAAATACGCCTGCGTCGGCTGCGGCGCAATCCTTTTCACCTCGGAGGAAAAGTTCCACTCCGGGTCGGGGTGGCCCAGCTTCTGGGATATCGCCCCCGATGCCCCGATCGGGACGACGAAGGATACCTCCTGGGGCATGACGAGGACGGAAGTGCACTGTTCCCGGTGCGACGCCCACCTCGGGCATCTCTTCGACGACGGGCCCAAGCCCACGGGAAAGCGGTACTGCATCAACTCCGTCGCGCTCAAGTTCATCCCCGAGTCGAAATAGCCTGAAACAGAAGAAACAGCCGGCCCAAGAAGCTGCCCCCCGAGTTGGACGAGAAAGTTCAACCGGGGGGCTTTTTTGTGATCCGGCGGAGCAACCGGACTATTCTTTTTCAGAAGCTTCGCTGCCGGGGATCAGTTCGTTCATGCTCCCCATTCGGTATCCTGCGAGGTCAAGGGCAGCGAAGGAAAATCCAAGGGCCGCCAGGGCCTCCCCTATTTTTTCAGCTGTTTCCGGAGCGGCGAGAAAGGGGAGAAGTTCGGAGGGCGCCTCGATCCGGGCCAGAAAACCGTGATGGCGGAGGCGGATCTGGGTATTTGCGGGGCAGAAGGTCCTCAGGATCTCCTCTCCAAGTTCGACCTGCTTCAGAGCCTTTTCCGTGAGAGGAATTCCGTAGGCTATCCGGCTGGCGAGACAGGCCGAGGAGGGTTTTTCCCAGGAGGGGAGCCCCCACTTCCGGGACAGGCTTCTGATATCCTCTTTGGTGAACCCCGCTTCCAGGAGAGGACTGCGCACTCCCTTCAGATCGGCGATGGCCCTCATGCCGGGTCTGTAGTCTGCCAGGTCGTCCCGGTTGGATCCGTCGAGGACCCAGGGGATGTTCTGTTCCTTCGCCCAGGCCAGCAGGGACTCGAAGCGGAATTTTTTGCAGTGGAAGCACCTCTCGGAGTCGTTGGCCGCAAAGGCCGGGTCTTCAAGCTCGGAAAGATGCACAAAGACATGCCTGATGCCTATCTTCTTCCCGTAGGCTTCCGCATCTGCCAGTTCCCGGTCCGGCAGGGTCGGGGAGACCACCGTCACGGCCAGGACGTTCTCTCCCATCGCCCGGAAAGCCGCAGCGGCAAGGAGGGTACTGTCCACCCCTCCCGAGAAGGCCACAACAGCCCGGTCCAGTTCCTTCAGAATCGCAAAAAGCCCTTCCGTTTTGTTTTCAATACTTCCCTTCATTTCGCCACCCCTCCCTTGTGACCCTGTACGCTCTATTCTATACTACTTACGATGCTCCGGCATGCGGCGAAGACCGGGGCGTTCCATCCTCCGGAGGTGCTTGCCCTGATCATACGGCCGTCTTCCCTTCCCCCTTTCATCTCCTCCGAACGCTCCTCCGCCGTCGCCGTGCTGCTGAGCGGCGGGGTGGACAGCGCCGTGGCCGCGTGGATGCTGAAAAACTCCGGAAGAGTGGTTCTTGCCTTGACAATGAACCTTCCCGGCAGGAAGGAAAGCGAAACCGGAGACGCTGCCGCAGTGGCGGAATTTCTTTCTCTTCCCCACTATATCGTAGAAATGGACGAGGAATTTCGCCGGATCGTGATCGACCCCTTTGCGGAATGCTACCTTTCAGGAAAAACGCCGAATCCCTGCGTGCTCTGCAATGAAAAGCTCAAGTTCGGTCTTCTCTGGGAGGAACTGGAGAAGCTCTTCGGTCCTCTGAGTCTCGCCACGGGACACTACGCCCGGGTGGCGGAAAGAAAGGGAGGATTCGCCCTTGCCCGGGGAATCGACCGGGACAAGGACCAGAGCTACTTTCTTTCAGGTCTTTCGAGGGAGCGGCTTCCCCGCCTTCTTCTTCCCCTGGGGAACAGGACGAAGGACGAGGTCAGGGAAATGGCCCGGTCTGCCCGTCTTCCCGCAGCGGAGAAGACGGAGAGCATGGAGCTCTGTTTCGCCGGGGAGGGGGACTACCGCTCCCTTCTGGAAGGGGAGAGCATCCCCGGCGTCATCGTCGATGAAGAGGGAAATACCCTGGGAACCCACGGGGGAATTCTTCATTTTACCGTGGGGCAGCGCAAAGGACTCGGAATCGCCTCCCGGGAGGGCCTCTACGTGCTGCGGCTGGACCGGGAAGGCAACCGGGTCGTGGTGGGCCCCCGGGAACGGGCCTGTTCCAGGAATGTCGCCGCAGAGAGGGTGAACCTCCTCCTGCCGGAGGAATTAAGGCTTTGCGTTCCTCTTCGGGGCAAGTGCCGGTCGAAGGGAGAACCGGCACCCTGCACCCTCCTGAACTGCGGGGACGGAAGGATGATGGTGCGGTTCGATGAACCCTAGTTCGCCCCGGCCCCGGGGCAGCGTCTCGTGCTCTATGATGAAGCGGACTGCGTCGTCGCGGCGGGGGACATTGCAGAAAAGGGGGAGGAACAAAAATGGACGGATTGATCGCCCGACGCCTTTCGGCGCTCTATGAAGAGGGACGCCGGGGGGTGCTGTGCATCGTGGCGGAGGAGGAGGGGTCTACGCCCCGGAGCGCCGGTTCAGCCATGCTCGTCTACCCCGACGGCTCCATAGAAGGGACCGTGGGGGGCGGAATCATGGAACACAGGGTGATCGAAGAGGCCCTCGGAATGCTTTCAAAAGGGTCCGCCCCCCTGCTGCACCGGGAAAATCTCACCGCCGACGAAGCGGCCCTCGACGGGGCCGTCTGCGGCGGAACCCTGGCCGTCTATCTCGAGGTCATCGGCAGGAGCCGGGAGCTCGTCATCTTCGGCGCAGGGCACGTTGGACGGGCCCTCGCCAGGGCAGCGGATATGGCGGGGTTCCAGGTCACCGTCTGGGATGAGCGGGAGGAATTCGCGAATCCTGAAAACATCCCCTGGGGGAGAACGGTCTGCTGCTCCCTGGAGAAATTCTTTGCGGAGAAAGAGCGGTTCCACGGGCGGACGAGCGTCGTGGCCGTCACCAGGGGGCATGCCCTCGACGCCGAGGTGGTGCGTCTTCTCGAGGGACTTCCCCTTGCCTACCTCGGGATGATCGGCTCGAGAAAGAAGATCGCCTTCGTACGGCAGCGTCTTCTCGACAGCGGAGTTTCCGAGTCCCACCTTGACCGGATCTATCAGCCCGTGGGCCTGCCCATCGGAGCGGAGACCCCCGAGGAGATTGCGGTCTCCGTGCTCGCCGAGATCATAGCCGCCGACCGGGGGGCCGACGTGGCGGCCCTTCGGGGGGAGAAGAGTCAGTAAAGGCGCATTTGATTTTTTCCTCCCGGGGTTTTGCGGAGAGAAAAAAGGTTGTACAATGAAACGTCAGTATTGGTTCAATTTCAGGAAAGAAAGCGGGTGAGATCTTGGCTGTCTCATTTAAGGACTACTACGAAATCCTCGGGGTGAGCCGAACGGCTTCTCCGGATGAGCTTCGGAAGGCCTATCGGAAGCTCGCGAAGAAGTACCACCCCGATGTGAACAAAAACACCGGGTCCGAGGAGAAATACAAGGAGATCAACGAGGCCTACGAAGTTCTCAAAGACCCCGAGAAGCGTAAAAAATACGACACCCTCGGCAGCAGCTGGAGCGCCGGGCAGGATTTCACCCCTCCCCCGGACTGGTCCGGAGGCACGGGGGGCGGGGTTCACATGGACTTCGGCGAGGGAGGCGGCTTCAGCGATTTCTTCCGTACGATCTTCGGAGGGGGCTTCGCCCAGGGTCAGGGGGGCGGCGGCAGAAACGCCGGGATGGAGGAGATCTTCTTCGGCGGACGCCCCGGAGGGGACGAGGAGATGGAGCTCGAACTCTCCCTCGAGGAGCTGCTTCGGGGGGGAACCAAGTCCATCTCCTTCGAGCGGACCGAGCGGGGACCCGACGGACACCCGAGGAGAGCCCGCAAGACCGTTAACGTGAACCTCCCCGCCGGGGTGACCGCCGGGTCGAGAATCCGTCTCAAGGGACAGGGGTCCAGGGGGGGAGATCTCTATCTCGTCCTCAGGATAGCTCCTCATCCGCGCTTTGCCGTGGAGGGGTACGACCTCGTCGCTCCCGTGAAGGTCGCCCCCTGGGAGGCCGCCCTCGGAGGGATGATTCCCGTTCAGACCCTCGACGGAACCGTCACCATGAAGCTCCCGGGAGGGGCGCAGAACGGAAAGCGTCTCCGTCTCAAGGGGAAGGGAATTCCCCGAAGGAAAGGCGCTCTTCCCGGGGATCTGATCGTGACCCTCGAGGTGGTCATTCCCTCTTCCCTCGGCGAAGAGGAGAAAAATCTGTGGGAGGCCCTGGCGAAGGGTTCTTCCTTCAATCCAAGGGCATAAGGGAAAGAGATGCATCCGGACCGGAGGGGCCGCCTTCCGGTCCTTTTTCTATGGTCTTCACCTCCATGGCCGAGGAAGCCGTACGTCCCTCTCCGTCCACGAGAGAGACGGTATGGGTTCCTCCCGCCAGGGGCCAGAAAAGGGGGAGGGGGGTCTGCTGTCTTCCGGCGAATTTACCCCCCACGAACCAGTAGACGGGAAGCTTCGCCCCCTCGGCCTTCAGGGGGACTTTCTGATCTTTTCCCAGGGGGGTCAGAAAATAGACCGAACCGGGAAGGGGGGAGATGATGGAAACCTCCGGGGGGCTTTCGACGGCAAGGGACCTGCGGAGGGCGTAGTCCTCGAGTTCCGAGGGCCAGACCACAGAAGTTCCCGCCGTGCCGAAGCGGTGAAGGGAGCAGGGCTGGGAGGAGGAGATTCCGGGGAGGTAATAGTCATCCCGGACGGAAGGGCAGGCATGGGAGGGCGGCTGCCCCGAAAGGGAGCATACCCTCCGGACATCCACTCCCGCGGGAGGATCATACCATTCTCCCTTCGAGACGGTCCGGAGGATCTCCACGATGGCCGGCGCGGAGGCATGAAGACCCACAAGCTCCGGGTGAGGCTTTCCGGAAGGGTCGCCGAACCAGATCACGAGGGTGACCGAAGGTGTATAGGCGGCCGTCCAGGCG
Source organism: Aminobacteriaceae bacterium (assembly GCA_963674625.2). Lineage (GTDB taxonomy): Bacteria > Synergistota > Synergistia > Synergistales > Aminobacteriaceae > JALHFZ01. Next base: position 211,940 of record CAXXXO010000001.1, read on the forward strand.
TCCCGGTAGCCGTAGGAGGTCCCCGTTTTGAAGGCGAACCAGTGCCCCCGGCTCTCCACTCTTTGGGCATGAAGGGGAAGAAGGCGTCCCGGGTCCTTCAGGATATCGGCTATCAGAAAAGCGGCTCCTTCGGAGACCACCCGGCGGGGGGGAAGAATTTCCCCCCGGAGGAAGGTGGGCGTACGGACTGTCCCGAGGGTGGAGAGGACCGTATAGGCCTCAGCCATCTGAAGGAGTGTCACCTCGCATCCTCCGAGGATGAGGGAGTCGCCGTAATGGCCGGTGGATTTGTCGAGGGAGAGGAACCCCGCATTCCGCAGAAGGTCGAGGACCGTCTCGTTTCCCACGGCCCGCAGTACCCTGACCGCCGGGACGTTGAGGGAGTCGGCCAGGGCGGTTCTGGCGGGGACCGGACCCCGGTAGGTAAGGTCGAAGTTCCGGGGAGACTGGCCGGAAAAGGCCAGGGGGGTGTCGGCCAGGAGGGAGGCGGGAGTGTAGAGTCCCCGGTCGAAGGCGGCGAGATACGCGAAGGGCTTGAGGGCCGAGCCTGGAGAACGGAGGCTCCGGCCGCAGTCCACCCAGCTTCCCGCGGCCTCGGAACCGAGCCGCCCGTTTCCGCAGTAGGCGAGGATCTCTCCCGTCCTGCTCGAGAGGATGACCCCGGCGGCGGTGATCTCCCCGGGGAGGGAGGCCAGAGACGACGCAAGGGTACGCTCGAGCAGCTCCTGAAGGGGGAGGGAGAGGGTCGTTTCGATCTTCCCTCCTTCTTTTCGCTCCCCGAGGGCGGCGAGGGCGAAATGCCATGCCCTGGACGGAAAGGCCCCCCGTCCCGGAGGAAGTTTTTCCGCTTTCGCAAGATGGAGGGTCTCCTTCGGAATCACTCCCCGTTCTTCGAGCCCGTCGAGGATTGCGTTCCGCCGCTCGAGGGCCCGGCCGGGGTTTCGGTCGGGGCGGTAGAAGGTGGGCCCCCTGAGCATTCCCACGAGGAGGGCCGCCTCGGCGAGGGAGAGTTCCCGGGCCCCCTTCGAGAAGTACATCCGGGATGCCGCCTCCACCCCACGGATATTGCCCCCGAAGGGCGCCCGGTTCAGGTAGAGTTCAAGAATTCTGTCCTTTGAGAGGACACGTTCCGCCCGGAGGGCCTCGGCGAATTCAAAAAATTTCGTGCGGAAGGTCCGGGGCCGGGGGTTGGAGAGGCGGACGAGCTGGCTCGTTATGGTGGAGGCACCCGACACGACCCGCCCTGCCCGGAGGTTTCCGTAGAAGGCCCTGAGAAGGGCAAGGGGGTCGACCCCGGGGTGCTGGCGGAACCGGCGGTCCTCCACCTCCTGTGCGACCAGGGGAATCCATTTCCCCATGGAGGCGAGGGAGACTGGGAGAGACCACTCCGAGTCCTCTGAGAGAAAAACAGAAAAGACCTCCCCCTCCCGATCGGTGAGGAAGGGGGAGGTCTTCCATTCTTCAAGCTGCTTCGCTGAAAAGGGAATAAGCGCCGTAAAGAGAAAGCCCCCTCCGACCACGGCTGTGCAGACGAGAAGAGCCGCGAGGACAAACCGCCGGAAGGAGGGCTTTCCGGTCACCGGATAACCACCGTGCCTGAGCCGGTCAGGGCCTGGACGTCAGGGGCGTACATCCCCTCGGCGGCCAGGGGAGGAACCGTGAAGGTCCCCCTGGTCACCGCCCGGAGGAGGTATCGGTATTCCAGGGGTTTATCCGCCCTGTCGATGAAGAGGAGCAGGCGGTCATCCCGCCGCTCCGCCCGGATGCCCGCAAGGGCCTTTTCCTCTTCTGCTCCTCCGGAGAGACGGGGATTTTCGATCTCCATGCCTCCGGGGAGGATGTCGATGACCACGAAATCCTTCAGAGGAGCCGCAGGAGCGAGAGAGAGGGTGACTTCAATCCGTTCTCCCTGGTCCACCGGTGTTCCTTTGGAGATGACCTTTCCCGCACGGTTTTTCCACGTCCGTTTTATCGAAAGGCCGCGGCTTGCTGCAGGGGGGGAGACCTCGGGAACGCCTCCGGCAGTCCAGGCGTAGTAGGCGGTCCCTTCTCCCGCAAGAGTAAGGGTCAGGGGGCCCTGAGGAAGGTCTGCGAGGTTAAGGGAGAGTCGTTTTCCGTCGCTGAAGGCGGCAATCTCAGCGCCGCTCGAGTCCTTCAGCACGGCCTCGAAGGGTTTCCTGGCGCTCCGTGTTCTTTCAAGCCACCGGCCGAGGGCCAGGACCGCCATGGCGTTCTGCTGAGTTGTACTCCAGGCTGATTTTCTCGCCTCCTCAAGAAGGGGAAGGGCGAGTTCCGCCGCTGTGGAGGAGAGGGGATCCACGGCGGTCCACAGAAGAAGCTTCAGGGAATTTGTCCTTGACGAAGACTCAAAGGTCGAGTCGGACCCCTTGCGAAGAGCCGGCGGCAGCGTTCCGAGCTCCTTCAGGGGCTCGGAAGAATTCAGGGAGAGGGCGTAGGCCCCGGCGAGGAAGACTGCCCCCGAGTTTCGGAGATGGGTGCGGTTTTCCCCGATATGGGCCATCCATCCCAGGGGGGCTTCTCCCGCCAGGGCGAGGACGTAGGAGGCGTAGGCCTTGAGGGTCATATTTTCAGCAAGGGCTTCCTCGCTGTCATTCTCCGGAAGGGAGGTAAGGAACTGTCTGACCCAGGAGAGAGCTCCATCCATCAGATCATCAGGCACCCGGGTACCGCTCTTTTTCGCCTCAACGAGGAAGTGGGTCGTGTAGATGCTTCCCCAGGGTGCGGGCTCCCCCTTTCCTGGCCAGGCCGCGAAGGCGCCGCCCGGCAGCTGAAGGGCCGAGATTTTCCGCAGTACCCCGGCGAGAGCAGTTTCTCTTTCCCCCTCGTTGACCAGTTCACTGTCTACCTCCGCCACGAGATCGGGGAGGACGAGCAGGGGCCATGCCCCGGAGACGGTCTGCTCGAGGCAGCCGTAAGGATAGGACATAAGGAAGGAGGCGGCCCCCAGGAGATCAAGGGAGGGGAAATCGGAGAGTAGAAGCTGTCCCTCTTCAGTGCCGGGGAACCACTTCCGCGGTACTGCGATCACGGTATCCGCTCCCTGGCGCAGAACACCCGAGCCGCTCAGGGAGATGGGCGGCCAGGGGGGGCGGACCGCAAGCTCCGTCTCTTCTACAAAGGAATTGCCGTCCCATGCCGTCGTGAGGGTCAGGCGGGCGACCCCTGCGGTCTCCGCAGCTTTCAGCCGGAGAGAGAAAAGCGCCTTGGGGGTCTTGGGATCGAGCTCCGCGAGAAACTCCCTCTTTCCCGCGAGGGCGAGGGGCCCGCTGACGGCGGCGGACACGGTGACTTTCTTCGGCTGTTCTCCGGCGGAGAAGAGCTCGAGGGAGACTGTGAAGTCATCTCCGGGGGCCACTGCCCTGGGAAGGGAGAGCTCTGCGGTCACATCACGGGCGAGGGTGATCGCCTTTTCCCCCTTGCCGAAGGCTTCTCCGGCGACTGCTACGGCCATGAGGCGCGCCCGTCCGCTGAACTCGGGCAGGGAGAAAACGGCCGAAAATGCTCCGTTCTCGTCCGTGGCGACTCTGCCTGCGAAAAGGGAGAGAATGTTGCGGGCTTTCGCCGAAACGGGGGAAAGACCGGCCCGGAGGGCTGCCATGGCATCCTCCCCCTCGCCGCCTCCCGTTTTGAGGAGGGGAGTGCTGCGGGCCTCGAGGGGCAGAAGCTGATCGTAGATGTCGAAGACGGAGACCCCCGCGGCCCGGCGGGACATGAAGAAAGCCCAGGGATCCGGCGTGGCGTAGTTCGTAAGAGAGAGAATCCCTTCGTCCACGAGATAGAGGACGACCTCTCCTTTTCGGGGCTGTCCCGCTCCGTCGGTCAGCTGTCCTTTCACGTTCAGCGGTTCGAGGGGAGCTGCCCTTTCCGGAGCCTCGAGGTCGACAGTGAGGCGGGTTTCCTTCCGCTCCACCTTCAGGGAGGCGATCCCCAGGGCCCGGTGATTGCCCCAGGGTTCACCTTCAACCACCGGCCGGAGAACCCATGCGCTCACGTAGAAGTTGGGGATCATCTCAGCCGTCACGGGAATTTCAATGGTCCCTTCGCCCCCGTCGATGGTCAGGACGCGCCGGAGGATTTCATGGTCCGTCTCGGCCGTCACGAGCAGATTCCCTCTGAAGGGGGCCCGGAAGGTCACCGAAGCGGTATCTCCGGGAGCGTAGGTTTCCCGGTCCGGCCGGATTTCGATTCGGTCGAGAAGGCTCGAGCCTCCCGCCGCTTCGGTTCCCCAGGGAGCCCAGGCGTAGAAGGAATGAGAGGCTGCGCTGCCCGTGGCTTCGTCGTCGATCCGGAGGAGGTATTCCCCCGAAGAGGGAGGAGTGAAGGCGACCTTTCCTGCTCCCTCCCGGAGCGGAACGGTCTGCTCTGCCTGGAGGGCGAGCTCCCGCTGCACCTGCGTCCTCGTCTGGTTTCCCGTGCGGACGAGGTTGTAATGCCTGGTGACGCTGTAAAGGGATGCCTTCGCCGAGGAGAGGGGTGACGGACTTCCATCCGGCGACACGGCGGCGACGGAGAAGACCGTCTCCCTGCCTGGAGCGGGGTCATCCCGGGGCTTCTCGATGCCGAGGTAGACAGAGTAGGGGTGGAAGGGCAGGGTGAGGGCGGTGGGAACCCATCGTCCCCCTTCCTCCATGACCCGGACCACGAATGTCAGCTCCAGCGCCGAGGGGGGGGACCATTCCTTCGGCCCCGTATAGGAAAGCTGCCCTTTTCCCGAGGCATCGAGTTTCCCGTCGCCGAGAAAGTCCACCGTCGGTTCGAAGGTTTTTTCCGGGTCGCCGAAGGTGTAGGCTTCCCATCCTGGAGGAGCGAAGGAAGCCGGCCGGACCCGGACTTCTCCCTCGAAGGGAAGCTCCGACGCCGGGGCGCCGAAAAGCCAATCCGAGCTGATGTCAAAGGTCACCGTCTCCCCCGGTTTCACCGAGGATGCGTTCGGCACTGCCTTGACGGCGAGGCGGGGGGCGACGAAATCCTCGACGAAAAATTCCGTCCGTCCCAGGGGGTTTTTCTCCTCTCCGGGAAGGGCGACGACGGCACTGTACACTCCCGTTGGGGTAGCGTTCGACAGGACGGCTGAGAAAATTGCCATCCCCTCAGGGGAGAGCATGGCCGTACCCCGAGCCACTTCTTTTCCGAGGGAGGAGCGGACCACGTAAATCAAGGGAAAGGATTCGGGAGGAAGAAAGCGGCTGTTCCTCACTACGGTGGAGAAGAAAACTTCCTCTCCGGGGCGGAAGACTCCCCGGGAGGGGAAGAGAAAGGCCTCGTACCCCCGGTTCCAGGGTCGGCCGCCCGTATCGAAGCCGCTGTCCGAAAGAAGGTTCCCGTCGAATTTCAAAAAGGAAAGGTCTTCGTCTTTTTCCACCGTGGCAATCAGCGGCTGAAGCTGATCGTCCCAGGGAGATTCCCTGCGGAAGGCCCACAGACCGTTTTTATCGGTCTCCCCCGAGGCGAGAAGCTGGTTGCTCTTGGAGTAGACTTTTACCCTGCTCCCGGGTACGGGCTTTCCTCCGGCTATGGAGTTGACCCAGACCGTGATGCCGTCAGGCCATACCCTGGCGACGATTCCGAGGTCAGTGACGGCCACGAGCTGTTCGGCCTCGCCCCAGAACTGCCCTCCGCCGTCCGAGGCGGTGACGAGGAAGACCCCTTTTTCCTTCCCGGCCAGCTCCCGGAGATCGATGGCCCTCCGGACGGGAGTATTCAGCGTCCCCTCCGGACGGGCCGTTTTCGAGGCCGTCCTCCGGGTGAGGTCCCTGGGTATGGAATAGTCGTTTATTGTAAGGGCTACGGGAATATTGTTTTCATATACCCGCCACAGGTTCAGGTTCACTTCCTCGATGTTCACCGTCTCGAGGGGAATTCGAAGATCCGCGGCCGGAGAGAGAAATGTGCCGGCAGAGGGGAAGGTTATCTGGGGGTACAGGTCCGGAAAGATGACGGCTTTTTTGTACTCTTCTTCGAGCTTCGTGCCGTCCCGGGAGGGAAGCCCTTTCAGCAGCGTGACGGTGTACCGGTCCCGGGGCTTGAAATCCGCGAGGATGGAGAATCCGCTGTACTCCGGTTCGACTGTGAAGGGGATCGACGGGGAAAGGACGACGAACTTCGCCGCTTTCGATATGTCCACCCCCACGGAAGTATCCACCCTTACGGCGCTCTTCTCAGGATAGCGGCTGTCACCGTAGGCTCCTGTTACCACGAGCTTCCGGGTCACTGCGACCTCCTGGCGGACAGGCGTCTCGATGCCGAGGGGTCCGGCATCGCTCGTCAGTCCGGGGACGATGGACAGGGCAATCTTTTTCCCGTCAAAGGGGGCGGTGGCGACGGTCACTCTTTGTGCAGGGGCGTTTCCGTAGGGAGTATAGCCGATGGCGTTGCGGTTTTCGTCGTGGAGGCCGAGAAATCCCCTCAGCCGGTAGGGTGAGACGGGAAGATTGAAGGCAAGCTGAAGAAGTATGCTCCTCTCCTTCGTGACGTCCGTCTGCTGCACCGAGAGAAGCTTCAGTTCCTCGGTAGAGAATTTGAAGGCCTGTTTGCCCGAGAGAGGACGACCCTTCAGGTCCCGGAGGGAGGGATCCGCAGTGGCCAGGTAGGGGGTGGCGGAGGTCAGGGGCCGGGAGGGGGTGAAGAGGAAGGTGGACTGATCTGTCCACTTCCCCGTACCTGCAATTGCCGGGGAGAAGGAGAGTGGCATCTTCTCGGGCGCCGATGCCTTTCCCACAATCTCCTTCGGAACCGCAGCCTGGGAGAAAGTGACCTTCACGGAGGGTTTTCCCTTGACGGTTCCTTCGGGGGAGAAGGAGAGAATGGTGAACTCGGGAGAGGGGGCCCCCTCCGACCATCCCGTTCCTCCAAAGACCAGAACCAGCGCGAGAAGCCAAAAAATCGACTTTTTCATGGGAATCCTCCTTCTGTTGAACAGCAGTATTAACGACTCTGGCCCGGAAAACCTTTCTGAAATTATACATTCAATATCACGGGTTCAAAAGAGAAACAAGGGGCGGAAAGGAGAAATATTTCCGCGATTAAGGACCGAGAGGTATATTATTGACAATAAGGGAAAGAAAGAGAAAAATAATTAGCGGATGGAATATATTTTCTCTCTCCCTCCGGTTCACAGAAAAAATTTCCCTGGAGCATCTTTTCTGCCGGGGAGATCTTCATACTCATGATGAGAAAGGAGCGATCCTCATGGATCCTGCAAAACTCACGACAAAATCCCGGGAGGCCATCTCGGAAGCCCAGAATATCGCCATATCCTACGGCCATACGGAGGCGGACGGAGAACATCTCCTTCTCGCCCTGGTCAGGCAGAAAGACGGCCTCATCCCCCGGCTGCTCTCCCGCATGGGAAAAGATCCCTCAGAACTGGCGTCCCGTCTCGAAGGAGAACTGTCCCGGAGGGTGCGGGTCTCCGGCCCCGGAGTGGAGCCGGGCAAGGTCTACGTCTCCTCCAGGCTCTCCCGCCTTCTCGTGAAGGCAGAGGAAAGGGCCCGGAGCCTCAAGGACGAATACGTTTCGGTGGAGCACCTCTTCGGCGCTCTTCTCGACGAAGGCCGGTCGACGGCAGCGGGGAGAATTCTCGCCGAAACGGGCATCACCGAAAAGAACTTTCTTGAGACCCTCACGGATGTGCGGGGAAGGGCGAGCGTCCGGAGCGAAGATCCGGAGAGCACCTATGAAGCCCTTGAAAAATACGGCCAGGATCTCGTCGCCCGGGCCCGATCCGGCAAGCTCGACCCAGTCATCGGAAGGGACGAAGAGATCCGCAGGACCATAAGGATTCTGAGCCGGAAGACCAAGAACAATCCCGTCCTCATCGGCGATCCGGGGGTCGGAAAGACGGCCATCGTGGAGGGGCTTGCCGCCCGGATCGTCACCGGGGACGTTCCTGAGGGACTCAAGGACCGCACCATCTTCGCCCTCGACATGGGCTCTCTTCTGGCCGGGGCGAAATTCCGGGGGGAGTTCGAGGAACGCCTGAAGGCCGTGCTCAACGAGGTCAAGGAGAGCGACGGGCGCATCATCCTCTTCATCGACGAACTCCATACCATCGTGGGGGCCGGGGCCGCAGAGGGGGCCATCGACGCGGGAAACATGCTCAAACCCATGCTCGCCCGGGGAGAGCTCCACTGCATCGGCGCCACGACCATAGATGAATACCGCAAGCACATCGAAAAAGACGCCGCCCTGGCGAGGCGGTTTCAGCCGGTTCTCGTGGAGCAGCCCACGGTGGAGGACACGATCTCCATCCTGAGAGGATTGAAAGACCGCTTCCAGGTCCATCACGGCGTGAAGATCCGGGACAACGCCCTCGTCGCCGCGGCGGTGCTCTCAAACCGCTACATCACGGACCGTTTTCTTCCCGACAAGGCTATCGACCTCATGGACGAGGCGAGCGCGATGATCCGGACGGAGATCGATTCCCTCCCAGCAGAGCTTGACGCCGTCTCCCGCCGGGTGATGCAGCTCGAGATCGAGGAGGCCGCCCTGAAGAAGGAGACGGACCCGGCGAGCAGGGATCGACTCGAGGTTCTGCGGCAGGAACTGCAGGAGGCCCGGGAGGAGCAGTCCGGCCTGCGGGCCCAATACGAGGCGGAGAAGGGCGGAATCGGAGCCGTCCGGGAGCTGCGGGAGAAGATCGACGCCCTTCACCGGGATATCGAAAAGGCCGAGAGGGAGTATGACCTCAACCGGGCGGCAGAGCTGAAGCACGGCCGGCTTCCCCAGCTCGAGGAGGAGCTCCGTCAGAAGGAAAAAACCCTCGAGAACGGCCACGGTGCTGAAAAAATCCTCCGGGAGGAAGTGACGGAGGACGAGATCTCCGAGATCGTGAGCCGGTGGACGGGCATTCCCGTAACCCGTCTTCTCGAAGGAGAGCGGGAGAAGCTGCTGAAGCTCGATGATGTTCTTCACGAAAGGGTCGTTGGGCAGGACGAGGCAGTGGAGCTGGTAGCCGACGCCGTCCTCAGGGCCCGGTCGGGGATCAAGGACCCGCGGCGGCCCATAGGATCCTTCATCTTCCTCGGCCCCACGGGTGTCGGCAAGACGGAGCTGGCGAAGACTCTTGCGGAGGCCCTCTTCGACAGCGAGGAGAACATGGTCCGCCTGGACATGTCCGAATACATGGAGAAGCATTCCGTGTCGAGGATGGTGGGGGCCCCTCCCGGCTACGTCGGGTACGACGAGGGCGGGCAGCTTACGGAAGCGGTGCGGAGACATCCCTACTCGGTCATCCTCTTCGACGAGATCGAAAAGGCCCATCCCGACGTCTTCAACATACTGCTGCAGATCCTCGACGACGGGAGGATCACCGACAACCAGGGACATGTGGTAGACTTCAAGAATACGGTGATCATCATGACGAGCAATATCGGCGGTCCTGTGCTTCTCGAGGGGATCACCCCGGAAGGGCAGATCACCGAAAAGGCGAGGGAGCAGGTGATGGACGAGCTGCGCCGCTCCTTCCGCCCCGAGTTTCTGAACCGGGTGGACGACATCGTCCTCTTCAAGCCCCTGTCCCCCTCCGAGATCGGCCGAATTGTCCGCCTGCTGACGGCATCCCTGTCGAAGAGGCTGCAGGAGCGGAACATCACCCTGAAGCTCACCGGGGCCGGAGCGGAGTTCATCGCCAGGGAGGGATACGACCCGGTCTACGGCGCCCGCCCCCTCAAGCGCTTCGTCGTGCGGAGGCTCGAAACCCCAATTGCCCGGCTGATCCTCTCCGGGGAGGCTTCCGATGGATGCGTCATCCTTGTGGACGAGAAGAACGGACAGCTCGTCCTCAGCTCCTCCTGCCCTGCCAGAGGGGCGGAGGAAGAGGGAGATGAAACGGAATCATGAAAATAGCAGCGGATGAGGGCGGAAATGCCCGTTCCCGGGACGTTACGCCGGAAAGAGCCGAAAAAGCTGAAGAAGGACTGAAAAAGCTCGGCAAGGCCAGGGCTGCAGTGGAGCGTGACCGCATCGAAATACTGGACCGCCACCATGAGACGGTCAAAAAATCGGCACAGCTCTACGACAGGCAGGTCCGCAAGGAGCTGCTCGAGAAGGACAGGGAGAAGCGCCGCCTGCTGCAGCGGGAGTTTCACGCCGAAAGGGCCGCCATGGACGAGATCAGAAGAAGGGCCCGGATGAAAGCGGAGTGATGACCGTCGAAAAAAAGGAAGCGGCCTCCCGGGGGCATTTTTCTCCCCTTTCCTTCCCGCTGTCCGGCGAGATCTCCGAGGAAGTCTGCCGCACCGGGTCATTCAGGGTCGAGCGCATCGTCTCCTTTGGCGCCTCGTCTCCTCCTTCCTTCTGGTTTGACCAGGAAGAGGACGAATGGGTCGTTGTGCTCTCCGGCGAGGGTATCCTTGAGTTCGAGGACGAAAGGAGAGATGTGCTGAAGGAAGGGGACTGGGTTTTCATTCCCGCCCGCGTCCGCCACCGGGTGGCCTCCACGACGAAAGCCCCCCCCTGCGTCTGGCTCGCCGTCTTCGGCACAGCTGCTTTCATATGAATTCCTGGGCCGGGACTTCCTTTTGGAAGTCCCGGCCTTTTATTTTTGCAGAATGTCCTTGTCAATAACCAATGGTGATTCTGTTCGGCCGGGGGGGCACCGGGGAACGCACCGAACCTCCCGCCGCTGTAGTTGCCTTCCTCAATTCAAAACTGTACAATATTTCCCGATATATCCCCTCCGAGCCATGGAGCCTACAGGCGCAGCCCACGGGTCCATGGCCGACAGGGTGCCTCCGGAAACAGAGGCGCCTCCCGATTTGGCAAGGAGGGAAGGACGCCTTTTCCGCGCCTTTCCCGCATTGCCGTCCGGGGGAGGCATTTTTATATGGAGACGAAGGCTTTGGACTACCTTGCTGACGGCTTTTTCAAAGGAATATCCCTTATCTTCTCCATGGAAGAAGAGGTCTGGACGGCCGTATTCACGACCCTCAGGCTCTCCGCCCTCTCGATGCTGGTGACCCTTGCCCTTGGCGTTCCCTTCGGCTTCTTTCTCGGCTACTGCACTTTCCCGGGGAAAAAATTGCTCCGGGTGACTGTGGATACCCTGCTCTCCATCCCCACCGTCGTGGTGGGCCTTTTTGTCTACGCCTTCATATCCAACCGGGGCCCCCTGGGGCAATACGGTCTTCTCTTCACCATCCCGGGCATGGCCATAGGCCAGACGATCCTTGCCCTTCCCATCGTCGTCGCCCTCACTGCCTCCGCGGTGGAGTCCATGGACAGCAGGCTCCGTTTTACCCTTCTTACCCTCGGCGCCGGAGGAAAAAGGCTTCTCCTGTCCACCCTCTGGGAGATCAGGCATCAAATCCTCCTCGCCGCGGTCACGGCCTACGGGCGGGTCACCGCCGAGGTCGGCGTCTCGATGATGATCGGCGGAAACATCAAGTGGCACACTCGCACCATCACCACCGCAATCACCCTGGAGACCGGGAAGGGCGAATTCTCCACGGGGATTGCTCTCGGGCTGCTGCTGCTCGCCCTCTCCTTTCTCCTCAACTGGTCCCTCGCCTTCCTCAGAAGGAGGAGCGAGGCATGAGCGGTTCAGCCCTCCTCTATGAGATCCGCAGCCTGACATGCTCCTACGGAGACGACCCCGTTCTTCTCGTCGACCGGCTTGATATTCCGTCGGACGGCCCCACGGTGTTGATCGGCCACAACGGAAGCGGCAAGAGCACCCTGCTCATGGCCCTTGCCTTTCTCCTGAAGCCCGCATCGGGAATCATACGCTTTCTCGGCGGCGAAACGGCAGGCAGGGAGAGGGAGCTCAGGCGTGAGGCCACCCTCTTGCTCCAGGAACCCTACCTCCTTCGCCGCTCCGTCTTCGAGAACATAGCCTACGGTCTGCGGGCCCGGAACGACATCCGTTCCCTGCGGGACCGTGTTGCCGAGGCCCTCGGGATGGTGGGCCTCCCACCGGATTTCGCCAAAAGAGAGTGGTTCCAGCTCTCCGGAGGTGAGTCCCGGCGTGTCGCCATCGCATCCCGCCTTGTGCTTCGGACGAAGGCGATCCTGCTTGACGAGCCTACTGCCAATGTGGACGAGGAGAACGCACTCCTCGTCGCCGACGTGGTAAAAAACGCCTGGATCAAATGGGGCACAGTGCCCATCGTAGCGTCCCATGACCTTCAGTGGCTCGAAGGTGTATGTGCCCGCACGGTCTCACTGAGGCAGGGAAAAATCGAGTCTTTATCCCCTGCGGTCTCAGCCCCGGGAAGGGGTGCGGACGTCCGGCAGCCTGAAGGTCATTCTGCAGATGCGGGCCGTCAGGGTCAGTCGGGAAACAGGCCGGCATCTCCTGTCGGCAGGGAGACAGAGAACGCACATTGATCCGTCCCTTGCCGTTGCATTGGGCGGTTTTTCGGGAGATTTGTCAAAGGAAGTCCAAATTCTATAAGGGAGGAACGAAAATGAAACTCCGAAAGTTTCTGGGTTTGCCCGCACTCTGCTTCATGATCTGCTTCTCCGCCGCAGTCGCCGCCGGGGCCGCGGAGGTCCTTCGCATGGCCACAACCACCAGTACGGATAATACGGGGCTGCTTGATTACCTGGCTCCTCTTCTGCTGGAGGAAAAGGGAATCGAAATCCAATGGGTCTCCGTCGGGACAGGGAAGGCTCTGGAATACGGACGGAACGGTGATGTGGACGTGTTGCTCGTCCACGATCCGGAGGCAGAGGAAAAGTTCGTAACTGAAGGATCGGGCGTGAACCGCCGGCAGGTGATGTTCAACGATTTCATCATCGCGGGTCCTGCCTCAGATCCGGCGAAAGTAAAAGGTCTCTCCGTAACCGAGGCCCTGAAGAAAATAGCCCTCTCCGGGGCTCCCTTTGCGAGCCGTGCCGACAAGTCGGGAACCCACATGGCGGAGCTTCGTCTCTGGGCTGCGGCAGGTATGCCTGACCCTGATAAAGAGAGGTGGTACATTCAGACAGGTCAGGGAATGCTCGATACCCTCATGATAGCGGGAGAACGGAAGGGGTACGTCTTCACCGACCGCGGAACCTTCATAAAGTATCAGGATGCCCGCAAGGATCAGGCCGATCTGGTCATCATCGTGGAAGGAGACGCTTCCCTCAAGAACCAGTACAGCGTGATTGCGGTCAATCCCGTGAAGTGGAACAACATCCGGTATGACCTTGCCCTGAATTACATTGACTGGCTGGTATCACCTTCAACCCAGAAGGCCATCGGGGATTTCGAGCTGCTCGGAAAGCAGCTTTTTTTCCCGAACGCTGAAAACTGAGGAAGCTTCAGCGAACAGGCCCAAGAGCACCTGTGCTGCCGTCAAGGACCGTGCAGTTGAAGCCCGGGGGCCGATGAACATCAGCGGAGGGCAGTCCACGGACTCTGTCATTACAATTGGTTCGGTCGCCAAATTCGAAATCAGGACAAGATCGCAGGTTGTCGCAGTTGTGAAAGCCGACAGCGTGATGCCCGCCTTCCCCTGACTATATTTGAACGCAAAAGTACACCCCCGAAGCCTGATTCATCCTCGGCCCGGGGGTGCATTTCATTTCGGGAGAACCCCCTCTTTTTATTTTTTGCAGAATGTCGTGTTACAAAAGGCTTTTTTCGTGTTATTATTTGGTGCTGACAATCACCCCGAGGAGTGAGTTTCTTCCATGCAGACAAAAATTCACAGCCCCATCCGCGCCGGCACCTCAGGCTTCAAGCTCTCCCTGCTCTCGGCCGGACATTTTTTCAACGATCTCTACGCATCCTTTCTGCCGACCTTCATACCCACACTCATAGAACGGCTGAGCCTCACCATGACCCAGGCGGGCCTTTTCAGCTCTCTTCTCGGGGTAATCCACATCATTTTTCAGCCCCTCCTCGGGTATATGTCCGACCGGTCGTCAAACCCATGGCTGATAATCTGGGGGCCTGTGCTCACCTGCCTCGGAGCGACCCTCATTCCTCTTTCCCCATCCTACGGAACAGCCCTTCTTTTCGTGGGCATGTGGGGTCTCGGAAGCGCCATGTTCCACCCGCAGGGACACGGAGGAGTGGGGCACGTGGTCCCCAGGGAAAGGCTCACCGTATCCCTGGCCCTCTTCGCCGTGGCGGGCACTGCGGGGGTGACCCTGAGCCCTCTCTTCGCGGTCTTTCTCGCCGAAACTGTGGGCTTCCGCCTCATGCCCGTGGTGGGGGTTCTTCCCGTGCTGCTTCTGGCCCTCTTCACCTGGCGGACCATGCCTTCCCTGTCCCATGAGAGCGGCGACGTCCATTCACCCCAGCGGGGGCTTTTCATCACGATCAAATCGGTCTTCGCCATCATCTACCCCGTCTGGGCCATCTCCACCATCCGGGACGCCACGAGCCAGGGAATACGCATGTTCTTTCCCATCCGCCTCGCAGCGGAGGGAGGCGACATCGGCCATGTGGGAACCGTTCTCTTTCTCATCATGCTGGGCAGCACCTTCTCCATGATTTACATGGGGCGGGTGGCGGACCGGCTGGGGAAGAAGAGGGTGCTCATCGGGGCCATGCTGGCCGCTTCCCTTTTTCTTTTTCTCGGCCGTCTCGCAGGAGGATGGATTGCGGTCCTCTGCTTCGTCGTGGGCATGGCGGCGATCAACGGCACTATGCCCATCAGCGCCGCCATCGCCCAGGAGATGGTCCCGAATTCCCGGGGGATGGCCAGCTCCATCGTCATGGGGCTCTCCTGGGGAGTCGGTAATCTGCTTATGGGACCCTTCGGAAAAATAGGCGACCTCTACGGGGTCAATGCCACCCTCACTCTCGTGGCAGCCCTTCCCCTTCTCTCCCTGCCGATTCTTTTCACTCCCCCCTTCCGGGACGCAGAAAAAAAGCTGTAATTGCCGGACCTGCAATGCCGAAAAAACGGAGGGGCGGTTTTTTTCCGCCCCTCCGTGTCTTATTTTTCAGATGCTTTTGTCTCCCACTTCTTCCGCCGCTTCTCTCTGCCGAGTTCCCTCGGCTCGAGGGCCGCGGCGTCGCCGTCAAAGAGGGACTGGACGCCTCCTGAGGAGAGGTTCTTCGAACGTTCGCATATCTCCCTGCATTTGCCGGCGCACCGGCTCTGGTTGTCGTCGGGTTCCGTGTAAACGGTGATGACCCCTTCGAAGTTCCTCAGGATTGTCTTACGGTCCGACTGACCGAGGACGTAGTTCGGCATGACGGGGATTTTCCCTCCGCCGCCCGGGGCGTCCACCACGAAGGTGGGAACGGCGAGCCCCGACGTGTGCCCCCTCAGATATTCCATGATCTCCATCCCCTTGCCGATGGAGGTGCGGAAATGCTCGATTCCCCGGGAGAGGTCGCACTGGTAAATATAGTAGGGGCGGACCCTCATCTTGAGAAGCTTCTGGTTGAGCTCCCGGAAAAGATAGGGACAGTCGTTGACCCCCTTCAGAAGAACGGACTGGTTTCCCAGGGGAATCCCCGCATCGGCCAGAAGGGCGCAGGCCCGGGCAGTT
Source organism: Aminobacteriaceae bacterium (assembly GCA_963674625.2). Taxonomy (GTDB): domain Bacteria; phylum Synergistota; class Synergistia; order Synergistales; family Aminobacteriaceae; genus JALHFZ01. The sequence goes on from CAXXXO010000001.1 coordinate 227,399, forward strand.
TCGGGAGTCAGCTCCCTGGGATGATTGAAGTGAAGGTTGATCCACAGGGGATGGTGCTTTTTCAGCATGGCGCAGAGTTTCTCCGTCACCCTCATGGGGAGGACGGCGGGAATGCGGGTCCCCAGACGAATGATCTCCACTGTGGGGATGGCCCGGATCTTCGTCAGGATGTCGTCCAGGCATTCGTCCGAAAGGGTGAGAGGGTCTCCTCCCGTGATGAGTACGTCCCTGATCTCGGGAGTGGCCGCGATATAGTCGATGCACTTCTGGATCTGCTCCGGGGTGCGGGCCATGTCCGTCTGCCCGGCGAACCGTCTGCGTGTGCAGTGGCGGCAGTACATGCCGCACTGGTCGGTCACCAGGAGAATGCACCGGTCGGGGTAGCGGTGGGTCAGACCGGGAGCGGGAGAGTCCACGTCCTCGTGGAGGGGGTCCACCAGGTCGGTGGGGGCGATAAGGGTCTCCTTCATGGACGGAATGGCCTGCTTCCTGATGGGACAGTCCGGATCGCTTCCGTCGATGAGGGAGGCGTAATAGGGAGTGATGGCCATGCGCAGCGTGTTCAGGCTTCGCCTCAGGGTGGAAGATTCGCTTTTCGACAGGGGCAGGATCAGCCCCAGCTCGTCGGCAGTGGTGATGCGGGATTTCATCTGCCAGTGCCAGTCGTTCCAACGCTCCTCTCCCGCCGATTCCCGAAGGGCCTCGAGGTAGTTCTTGCCCGGAGTGAGAAAGGGGAGGGGTGGAATGAGGGCCCGGCGGGCTTTCGCTGCCCGGAGAGACGGAGGCTTCCCTTCGTCTCCTCCAGTATCCGTGAGATTATGACTCTTTTCCGATTCTCTTGCAGTAGAGGACAAGGTCATCACCTTCTCTGTAGAAGTCGGGGATGCGTCCGCATTCCCGGTATTGCCTGGCGAGGTAGAAAAATCTCTGGCCGAGGTAGTCGTCCCTCCCGGCGGTCTCGACACGGATGACCGCCCGGTCGGATTGTTCGAGCAGGGCGGAGCACATCCGTTCCTCCAGTTTTCTGCCGACGCCCCTTTTCTGAAAGGCAGGATCCACGGCAACCCAGTAAAGATCGAAGGCGAAGCGGGTCATGGGCGTTGGGCCGAAGATCAGAAATCCCGCCATGGCGCCGTCCTGTTCCTCCGTGAGCAGAATATAGTCCCTTCCGGGGTGAAGGGTCCACTCGAGAAGCACGTCCTCGAGCACCTCCAGTTCTTCCCGGCTGAATGTCCCCGTATTTCCGGCGGCGGCCAGGCAGCGCTCGGCCAGGGTGTTCTCCAGCATTTTCATCTCTCGTCCCTCTCCTTATGATATTCAAGAGCCTGGTCCAGGAGGAGAAGAATGACCTCTTCCCCCTCAATTCCGCTCTCTCTGCACTGACGGAGAAAACCGCCCCCCGGGGTCATGTCGGGATTCGGGTTCACGTCGAGAACGAAGAGTTCTCCTTCCTTCTCCCGCAGATCGACCCGAAATCCTCCCCGACACCCGAGGACCCTGCCCGCTGCTCTGGCCAGCTCCTCGGCGCGGGCAGCCCGCGGACCGTCCGCCTTTTTCGGGCACAGGGCGTACCCCGGTGAGTCCTCCTCCCATTTTGACCCGTAGTCCAGAAAGGGAAGGATTCCCGCCTCTTCTTCGTAGTCGATCACCGAGACCCCCGCGACTCTGCACGGGTCTCCCCCGAGGCAGGCGACGGAATATTCCTTTCCCGGAAGAAAGACTTCCGCGTAGATCCCCGAGGGAAAGGATTCGAGCTTCCGGGCCACGGCCTCTTTCAGGGACGATTCTTCGGAAACGAGGGAATGGGCGTCGATCCCTACACTTCCGTCCTCCCGGAGAGGCTTCAAAAAGACGGGAAAAGAAAGGCAGCCGGCCCGTTCCGCCCCGTCACCGGGGTGAAGGGCGACTCCCGGGGGGACCGGGATGCCCCCCGCCTTCAGGAAGGATGCGCATTTTTCCTTTGAAAGGCATATTTTCAGCACGGAGGCGGGATTTCCGGTGCAGGGCAGGTGCAGTTCTTCCAGCAGTTCGCGGAAACGATGTTCGGCTCCGCTGTCGGGACCGAACCCTTCGAAAAGGTTAAAGATGCAGAGAGGTTCGTTCTCCAGCAGGGCCCGGGCCAGAAACTGCGGGCGGGAAAGCCCTTCCGGGGTAACCGGAAAGGCGAGGGGACGGAAGCCCCTCTTTTCAAGGGCAGCTGCGGCATACTCCACGGCGGAGAAGACATCCTCCACGTCTCGCCGGGGAGCGGTCTCCCGGGCGAAGGGAATAAGGACGACCGGCAGCTTGCCGGCCCCGGGAGGCTCCGCTGCGGCGGAAGTCATGAGGGGAGGGCCTCCTCTGCGGGGACGGGAAAAACAAGCCCGTACCGGGAGAAGGCGCTCTGCAGGATGAACCGGAGAAGCTCCTCGTATTCTCCTCCGCTGAGGCGGTGAAGAATGGGAAGATCGCTGTAGACAGGTGAGAGGCCGGGCAGGGGGTTCACGTCGATGATCCTGCCCATGCCGTCGCTGTCGAGTCTGAAGTCTATCCGGGCCATGTCCCGCAGCTCGAGGGCGGAAAAAGCCTCGAGAGCGCTTGATTCCAGGGATTGCCTGACGGCGGGCAGAATGGATTCGGGCCCTTCGTATCGGATCCGTTCGATGTAATTTCTTTTTTCCTCGAGGGAATAGAGGAATTCCTCCCCGGGTGTGCGGGGAGAGATGCGCATCATCCCGGCGACTTGCGGTTTTTCGTTTCCAACGACGCCAACGGTGATCTCGTCCCCGGGAAGGTATTCCTCGGCGAGGGCGGGCTGTCCGTAGCGGGTCCAGAGGCGGCGTATCCTTTCCTCCATTTCGGTGGCGTCATGGGCTACCGAGTCGGTAAAAATTCCCTTCGATGAGCCCTCGAACCGGGGCTTGACAATGAAGCGGCCGGCTTTTTTGAAAAGGGACGGGATTTTGCCGAGATCGTCTTCGGTCCGGAAGGAGGCGGAAAGGGGAACGGGGATTTTCTCCCCCGCAAGGGTACGGGCGGTGAGGAGCTTGTCCAGGGCCAGGGCCATGGAGACGGAATCCGACCCCCAGAAGGGGATGCCCATGCTTTCCAGAATGCTGGGGACCTGCGCTTCCCTTCCCCGGGCGCTGCCCCGGCCTTCGGCGAGGTTGACGACGAAAGAGGGAGCCTGTTCCTCCAGCCTGGCGAAAAAGTTTTCGTCCTGTTCGCACAGGGAAACGTCGAAGCCGAAAGAGGAAACTGTCTCCGCAACGGACTGAACCGTGGAAATGGGGTCATATTCTTCGTACTTGTCGTCCGGTTCGGACGGTGCCGGGGTCTTCTTCAGGTTGTAGACAACAGAAATTCGGGTTACCTGGGACAACGGAACATCCGGCTTCTGGCCGTATTCTTCCCTCATGAAAAATCTCCTCCCGGAGGCGGTGCACAATAAGAATCTGCGGAATTCGCAGTGCTGCGGGAACGGCCATCCATCCCGTTTTCCCCATGGTCGGCTTCGGGAGAAAGGCGGGCTTGTTTAAAGCGGATTATAGGCTTTTCTGCAGGAAATACAAGGGGGGAAAGAAGGGAAAAAACGAACAAAAGGAAAAGAAAAAACCGAAAAAAAAGGAGCCTCCGAAGAGGCCCCGAAAGAGCAGTCGTGACCGGTCACGCAACTGTACGAAAGACCTCTTTTTTCGCTCCGCAGATGGGACAGACGTCGGGAGCATGGGCCTCCTCCACGTACCCGCACACGGGGCAGAGCCAGAACTCGGCGTTCCGTCCCTTTTCGAGGGACTCCTTGGTCTTTTTATAGAGTTCTCCGTGGACCTTCTCGGCTTCATTCGCATAGGTGAAGCTCCGGAGGGCATCCTTTTGCCCTTCCGCTTCGGCGTCTTTGATAAAGGCGGGGTACATGGTCGTGAACTCGTAGGTCTCTCCCTCAAGGGCGCCCTTGAGATTCTCTGCAGTGGTCTTCACTCCTCCGAGGGCTCTGAAGTGGGAGATCGCGTGAAGGGTTTCAGCCTCGGCGATGGTGCGGAAGAGCTTCGCTGCGGCGGGATATCCTTCTTTTTCCGCCTGGGCGGCGAAGGCAAGGTACTTCCGGTTTGCCATGGACTCTCCGGCAAAGGCCTCGGAGAGCGCTTTTTTCGTTTTTTCCATAACTTACGATTCCTCCTTGGGGAATGATTGAGCAGAAAAAAGGGAAGGGGGCCTCTGCGGCCTCCCTTCCCGGAAAAGGGCTTCTTACCCGAGGGCGACTACCGCCTCCGGAGTGTTGACCTGGAAGGTGAAGGACTCGGCGAAGAAGAGGCGCACACGGTCTCCGGAACGCTCCTCGAACCCGAGGGAAAAATCCTGTCCGAGGACGAGGTCAAAGTCCCCTCCCCGAAGGGAAAGGACGAATGAGGCGTTCTGGCTTGAGAGGATGACCTTCTCCGTGATTCTTTCGACGCGCTTTGAAAGGGGGTATCCGCAGGATTCGGAATAGATTCTCTTCCAAAGTTCCGGTGAGGCCACGAGGGCGTAGGGTCCTTCGACGCCGTCGTCGTTGAGCCTGAGGCAGGCCTCGGTGACAGAATTCACCATTCCGTTGCCGTCTTCGCCGGCGGTGAGAGCTGCCCGGCCTTCGGCGGCCTTGGCGAGCCCTTCGATGCCGGCAGCAGCCAGTCCGAAATAGACGGCCTTCTCCTCGAAGAGGGCCATCTCCCGGGCCGCCTCCTCAAGGGCGGAAAGATCGGGGTCTTTCGCTCCCCGGCTGATGTTGTCGAGTTCCCAGATGCTCAGTTCAAAGGTCCTGCGGCTCTCCACGAGGGGCAGAACCTTGTGTACTCCGTAGCGGACGCCCTGGCTGTTCTGGTTCTCCGCCAAATTGAGCCGTCCGAGGGGATGGGCGGCGTATTTCCAGCCGAAGGGCCCTTCCACGTCGGCAAACTTCCTCGCCGAGAGGGTCGTCGTGAGAATCCGCTTCGCCTGCTGGTCCATCTCTTCCCAGGCTTCAGAGGTAATGGGGGCTGCAGATCTTCGAAGAATTTCCATGAAATGACCTCCTTTTTTCCTGCTCTATTTCAGGCTGCCGATGTCAAGGCTGCCTTCGGATGCTTTCGATTCTGAAGATCCCCCCGCTGCCGCCTCTTCGACCTCGAGGATCGAAGGAGTGGTGAAGAGATAGGTTTTCAGCTGCTCGTCCCAGGCGGTCATGTTTCTTCGAAGCCATTCGATGAGCATCACCGCGTGCTCGATCTCCTCATCCCGGTTGTGGGCCAGTATTTTCTTCAGCTCTTCATCAGGAGCCACGGCCACCCGCTGGTTGTAGTTGGTGATGGCCTCCAGTTCCTCCATAAGGCTCACGATTGCCCTGGACTGGTCGGTAGTCTTCTGATCGAGGGTATCTGCCGGTTCGATATATTGCTGCATGCTCTCTCTCCTTTCATCTTCTCCCCCCTCCTCTGCGGGGTGATGCACCCCGGCAATCGGAATAATCGGCTTTTCCGGTGAATAAGCGGCCGGGAATATTACCGAAGGGAAGATTTTTCGTCAGGATGATATGACCCGTTCAATTCCATGATCGAGTATATACCAGAGGCCGAATTCCCGTCAATGTTGGTCAGAGGAAAAGGGCGCATCCCCTGTGCTATCATTCCCCCTGTCTGCCCTGACATTTACGCGGGCAGAAAGGAGAATGATGTAAAAATGCCTGATGCTGCACCCTCGACCCTTTCCCGGGACATTCAGGATCTGCTGACTCTTCGGGAGGGGGAAGATCTTACTCTGGGAGAACTTGCTGCTGCTGTGGGAAAGAGAGGGTTCGGAATTCTTTTTCTTCTTCTCTCTCTGCCGAGCGCCCTTCCCTTTCCGGCTCCGGGCTACAGCACCCCCTTCGGGATTATCCTCTTCCTTCTGAGCCTGCAGCTCCTGGCAGGCCGGAGAACGCCCTGGCTGCCCCAATGGGCTTCACGGCGGGTCATTAAAAGAAGCACCGCCGACGTCATGATCTCCGGAGGGGCTAAGTTTTTTGCCTTTCTCGAACGGTTCATCCGCCCCCGGTATTCCTCCCTCACGGGAAGGACGGGGACGAGGGTATGCGCCCTTCTGCTGCTCGTCATGAGCGGCCTGATGATACTTCCCATTCCCCTGACGAACACCCTTCCCGCCATGGTGATCTTCTGCGTGGGCGTGGCCCTTACCGAAAGGGACGGGCTCGCCCTGGCGGCGGCCCTTCTCTTCGGAGCCGGGGCGGTTCTTCTCTATTCCCTCGTGTTCTACGTGATCGCCCGGTACGGAGCCCAGGGGATACTCGAGGCGAAGGAGATAATCCAGGGATGGTTCCGATGACCTTTTCCGCATACCTTTAAAAAGAGGGGGAGGAGCCCATGTCCATCCAGCGGAAAATGCTTCTTCTCTTAAGCGGCTTTCTCCTCATCACCCTTGTCCTTACCTTCGGAAGCTATTCCCTGACAGGACTGAGCGTCCGCGCCAGAGTGGAGGAGTCGGCCCTCGCAGTGGTGAGAGAAAAGGGCCTGTCCTTTTCCCTGTATTTTTCAAAGCTGGAAAAACTTTCCGCCTTACTTGCCGAATCTCTCGCGTCCCTACCGGACGGAGGCGCATCCGAAAATTACGAGAAGCTCTTCTCCCGTTATCTCGGGGGAGTCCTCTCCGGGGACGCTCTGAACATCTTCATGGGCTTCGAAAACGGAGGGTTCGCCGATGCCTCGGGATGGACCCCGCCTCCGGGATATGACCCGAGGAAAAGAGAATGGTACTCCGACGCGGTACTGAGCGGAAAGACCCTTCTCACGGCACCCTACGTGGACCTCATTTCCGGTTCTTTGCTCGTAAGTGTCACCACCCCCGTCGTTTCCCGGAACGGAGAACTGATGGGTGTGGTAGGGATGGATGTAAATGTTGACGCCCTGGGGAAGAACGTTTCAGAAGGAAGGCTCTTCGGGGCAGGACTGCCCTTCCTTGTGGACAGGGAAGGGCATTTTCTCGGGAGCGCTCTCCCGGGGTGGAGCATGTCCGAAAGCATCCTGCGCCTCTCCGCCACCATCTCTCCCGAATTGGCAGCCGCAGGGAAGAAAATCATCGAAGGCGACCGGGGGCCGATACGTCTTCCATTTCAGGGCGACAGGGCAACTCTCTTCGCCGCTTCTGCGGGAGAGGGTCTCACCATGGGAATGCTGCTGCCCGACCCACCACTGCGGGCCTTCATCCGGGACATCTCCCTTCTGCACCTTTTCGGAGGATTCACCATCCTCCTTCTGGCCCTTATCCTCCTCGTTCCGGTAGTTTTCAAATTATCCCGTTCCTTTTCCTCCCTTTCGGAGACTTTCGAGAGGCTGGGGACGAAAATCCCTGCCGTATGGGACCTCGAAGAAGCCGCCGAAAATGTCCAGGCCGCCGCAGTGGAAATAGGGGAGGCCGTGGCATCCACGAATGCTCCTGAATTTCGCCGTCTTCTGGGAAGCATGGAAAATACCCTCCGCACCATCGCCCGGCAGGGGGAGCGGATCGCCGCCCTCACGGAAGAAGGGAAAGCGGCGCAGAGAGATCTCTTCGCGACGAACGAAGAGCTCACGAAAAGGCAGCTGATCTGGAAGAACACCCTCGAAGTCATGAATACTCTGGCCGCACCGGGAGAGACGGAGAAAAAACTTCCCTCCATCATGGAAAGCATCCGCAAAAGCACCGGGGCATACGGGGTTCTTCTCGCCCACCCTTCCTCGGGCAGCTTGGAGGCCGTCGCCTTCTGCGGCTACGATGCCCTCGACCTGTCGGGTTTCCGCACGCCCCTTCAGGGGACCGTGGCAGGCAGAGCCTTTGCGGAGGGAGCTCCTCTCTGGGTTGAGGATGTGTCAGCGGAGGGGGAATACCTGGAAGTCCACCCTCTTGTCGTCACGGAGGTGGAAATTCCTCTCTTTCACCTCGGCAATCCCAAGGGTGTTCTCGAAGTCGCCTTCGACCGGAAGGAGATCAGAAACGACGATCTCCTGGAGACTCTCCTCCCCGTGGCTTCCGCCCTGGCGGGTTTTCTCGAGGTGGAGGATGCCCACGGAGAAATCAGGAATTCCTATAGGTACCTTGCGGAAAAACTTCAGTCCGTCACGGAGATCTACCACCTCGAGACTGCGGACCACATGGACAGGATGGGGGCCTATTCCCGCCTTCTCGCCAGGGCCCTCGGGCGATCTGCCGAAGAGCAGGAGGATATCGCCGTCTTCTCGAGGCTTCACGATATCGGGAAGCTGCGCATTCCCCTGGAAATTCTCGCGAAACCCGGTTCTCTCACCGAGGACGAGCGGGAAGTGGTTCAGGTTCACCCCCTCTGGGGGGCGGAGCTTATCGGCGGAGGAAGATGGCTCGAAATGGCCCGGCGGATCTGCCTCACCCACCACGAAAAATGGGACGGAAGCGGCTACCCGGTAGGGCTCGCCGGGGACGCCATCCCCTGGGAGGGGCAGGTGGTGGCCCTTGGCGACATCTACGACGCCCTGCGTTCCAGGAGGGTCTACAAGGAGAGGATGTCCCACGAAGAGGCCGCACGGATCATTCTTCAGGGGGACGGCAGGACAAAGCCGGAACACTTCAGCCCGGAAGTACTCGAGGTCTTTCTGAATTTCTCGGAAGAAATGAACCTGATATTCGAAAAAATACAGCATCGAACGTAATGAGGAGGTGGCTGATGAAGATGAAGACAAAGACAAAGGGACTCACAGCATTGCTGGCGCTTATGGTTTTCCCCTTTTCCGCCCGGGCGGCCGAGGAGAAGACCTGGGGCGGGGAGTCGAGAGAAAAGGTCCTCGAGGAATTCTCCCGGATCGCCGAATCGGCCCGAAAAGAATGGCAGGTCCCCGGTATGGCCGTTTCGGTAGTTCAGGGTGACAGGGTCATCTTTGCCCGGGGGTATGGAGTCCGCCGCCTCGGCAAAGAGGATCCTGTAACTCCTGAAACCCTTTTCAGATCGGCTCCATCTCGAAATCCTTCACCGCTGCCCTCCTGGCCATGGAAGTGGATGCCGGCCGCCTGAAATGGGACAGGCCCGTCGCCGGGGGAAGTGGAGCAAAAGCAAGCACCACCGGAGAATGAGAATTCCCCGCGGAGTGTTTTTGCTGTAAACAAAAAAGCAGGAAGCCGTTGAGGCCGCTTCCTGCTTTTTGGAAGGGTATTCAGAAAGAGGGTCAGCGTTTCTCTTTGGACTCCTTCTCTTCATTTCTTTCCTTCTCGTTTCGTTCCTTTTCGCTCTTCTTCTCCTCGGAATGCCTGAGGTTCTTGACATCCACGGTCTCATGGCCGCTTCCGATCTCCACCTTCTTCATCCGCTCGGTCTGGGCCTTTTCCTTGATATCGATGGTCAGAACGCCGTTTTTGAAGTTGGCCCGGGCGCTTTCGGGATCAACGTCCGAAGGGAACTGGATGGACCGGGAAACGGTGCCGTAGTACCGTTCCGACCGGAAATAATCGTTTTCGTCCACGGTCTTTTCATCCGATTTTTCCGCCTTCAGCGTGAGCCGGTCCTCGTAGACGTTGAGCTCCACCTTTGACGGATCAATTCCGGGAAGCTCGAATTCCACATACACCTTCCCGTCCTTCCGGTAGAAATCCCCCCGGGGAATAGACAATCCGGACTCGTTTTCGGATGAATATCCGCCCTCGGTACGGGTATCGCCGAAAATCCTGACCATATCCCGCATCATCCGCTCCATAGGCGTAAAGACCACGGGAGAGTAGTTCGTATCGAGGGGCCGCACAGAAAGATATCTCCGTACCATAACATTCACCTCCATTAGAAGTTAATTGAATATATATTGATTATTATAATCATAACCATTGGGATGACAACGGGAAAAAGGGGAATTTACGGAAGGAAAAAAGGGAATAAACGGTTAAAAATGGAGATAAGCTCTTTATTTCTTTTATTTTCTTCTTTTTACTTTCCATCGCAATTCCCCTTTCTGCTTTTCTGCTGTATAGTGGTCTTCGAAAGGACAATCCGTCAAGAGAGGTGATTGCTGATGAAGAAAACTATCGCTCTTTCCACTCCCCTGTATCCGGCTCCCTGCATCGTCCTGGGGGTCTACGATCCAAAGGGTGTTCCCGGAGGCATGGTGGTGGCCTGGGGAGGAGTCTGCTGCTCCGAACCTCCCTGCATTTCCGTCGGCATCCGCAAATCCCGCTACAGCTACGAGGGAATTTCGGCCCATCAGGCCTTTACGGTGAATATTCCCTCGGAAGAATATACTGCCGAGGCCGACTACTTCGGCATCTTTTCCGGCAGGGACGAAAATAAATTTGCCGCTGCCCGCCTCACTCCCCGGAGGGGAGAGGAGGTCAACGCCCCCCTGATAGAGGAGTTTCCCATCTCCATGGAGTGCAGGGTGGTCCATTCCCATGATCTGGGGTCCCACGTCCTCTTCGTCGGAGAAGTGGTCAGAACATGGGCTGCGGAAGAATGTCTGAACGACTCCGGTTATCCCGACCCCCTCAAGGTCCGCCCCCTCGTCTTCGCCCCCCAGTACGGGGCCTATTACGGCCTGGGGGACGTGGTGGGCCACGCTTTCCGGGACGGACGGTCAATCCGGGAAAGGGAAGTGTAGCGGAACCGGTTTCCCGACCTTTTTCCTCCGAATCCTCGTCCCCTTTCCCCGGAAAGGGCAGCTGAAAGGAGTTTCGAACGATGGTTTTTTCTTTTCTTTCCTCCGGCCGGCCGGAGGACTTCCTGCTCTCCGGCGCGACGCCTCTCCGGAAGGACATCCCCGAAAGGTTTCTCTGGAACCTGGGGGCAATCTTCCCGAACGACGAGGCCTGGGAGAGGGTTTTTTCCGATGTTGAAAACGAGGCAGGCACCTTCTCCTCCTTTCGGGGAAATCTTTTCTCCGGCCCCGAAAGACTGCTCGAATTTCTTCGCGCCGAGGAAAAGACGGGGGAGAAAGCAGGCAAGCTCTACGCCTATGCCACCATGAAAAGCCACGAGGACACGGCCCTTTCTCTCTACCAGGGGATGGCAGACCGTGCCGGAACCCTCCTCGCGTCCTTCGGCGCGGCCCTCTCCTTTTTCCGTCCGGAGGTCCTCGCCGCAGGCCGGGAGCAAGTGGAGGAGTTCCTTCAGACTTCTTCGGCTCTCGAGAGATACAGACATTCTTTCGAGGAGATTCTCCGCATGGAGGGGCATGTCCTCTCCCGTGCGGAGGAAGAGCTTCTCGCCCGGTCCGACGAAGTGGCCCGTACTGCGGAGACGGCCTTCTCCCTGCTCACCAACGCAGATATGACCTTCCCCTTCATCCTCGACGAAAAGGGCGCGGAGACGGAGCTTTCGGAGGAGCGGTACTTCCTTCTGAACAGGTCGAAGGACCGGCGGGTACGGAGGGATTCCTTCATCGGACTCTACGGCACCTACGGAAAATATCGAAATGTCCTCGGCGCCCTCTATTCGGGAAGCGTGAAATCCGACCTCTTCTTCTCCAAGGCCCGGAATTACCCGTCCTCCCTCGAGGCCGCCCTCCACGGAGACAATATCCCAACGGAGGTGTACTCCTCGGTGATCTCCGCCGTACGGAAGAACCTCGACGCCCTTCATGACTACATGGTCCTCCGGAAAAAAGCCCTTTCCCTGGATGAACTCCACATGTACGATCTCAACGTTCCCCTTGCGGACGAGCCCGAGGTTTCCTATTCCTGGGAGCAGGCGAAGGAAATGGTGGCGGAGGGGCTGGCCCCCCTGGGAGAGGAGTATCTGTCGGTCCTGAATGAGGGCTTCGGCTCGGGATGGGTGGATGTCTACGAAAACCGGGGGAAGCGGAAGGGAGCTTACTCATGGGGCAGCTACGGAACTCACCCCTACGTCCTTTTGAACTTCAACGGGTCTCTCCGGGATGTCTTCACCGTGGCCCACGAGATGGGCCATTCACTGCACACGTGGTTTTCCCACAGAAACCAGCCACAGGTCTACGCAGACTACACAATCTTTCTCGCCGAGGTGGCCTCCACCACGAACGAGGCCCTGCTCCTCGAATCCCTCCTCGACCGGGCGTCGAAGGAGGAGCGTATTTTCCTTCTGAACCACTACCTCGACCAGGTCCGGACCACGGTCTTCCGCCAGGGCATGTTCGCCGAGTTCGAGAGGGAAACCCACCGCCTGGCCGAAGATGGGGAGGCCCTGCCGGCCGAGCGCCTCTGCAGCTGCTGGATGGACCTCAACCGGGACTATCACGGTCCGGCCATGGTCGTCGACCGGGAGATCGAGGTGGAGTGGGCTCGTATTCCCCATTTCTATTCCGCCTTCTACGTCTACAAATATGTCACCGGCTTTGCCGCCGCGGCGGCTCTCTCCCGGGGGCTGCGGGAGGAAGGGGAGAAGGCCCGGAGCCGATACCTGCATTTCCTCTCCCGGGGAAGCTCCGCCTGGTCCCTCGATATTCTGCGGGAGGCAGGGGTGGATATGGCCACCTCCGGTCCTCTCGAGAGGACTATCGGGAATTTCCGGGAGAAGACCGCTCTTCTCGGACAGCTGCTGAGTGAATAATCACAGGGCGGTCTGCGGACCGCCCTCCTTCAGCAGCCTTTTGCCGTAGACTTCCAGCAGCTTTACCATCTCCCACCCCGGATAGGAAAGACCCCCTGAAGAGGAGTAGACGCACTGGATTTCCCAGGGCGGAGGGTCCATTTCCGGGAGAGGAGCCGCAGCGAGCCGCCCTTCCGCAAGAGACCGGGCGACCGACAGGGCGCTCGTGATAGCTATTCCTACCCCTTCCTCAGCGAGGCTTTTCGCCGTCTCGATATCGTCCACCTCCACCTCCTGTCCGAACCGGACATCTTTTCGCAGAAGGAATTCATCAACGTGGGCGGCGAGAGGGCAGCTCCCTCCGAAGCGGATGAAGGTCTCATCCGCTGTCTTCAGCGGTCCTTTCCGGTTTCGTATATTGCCGGGGGATTCCACGGGAAGAAGCGGATCGAATCCCAGGGACCGGTACGTGAGGGACGAATCCCGGGAGGAGAGAAAACTTTGTCCCAGCAGCACCAGCTCAAGGCGGCCTTTTTTGAGATCCGTGAGAACCTCCTGGACGTTCCCCGATCTGACTGAAAGAGATATCCCGGGAAAAGCCCGCCGGAAAGCAGCGAGGGCGCCGGGAAGGATATAGGCTCCGGCGAAAGGGGAAACTCCCATCTCCAGCCTGCCGGAGCCGAGGGTCTGCATATCCCGGAACCGTTCCGGGATTTCATCGGCCCTGCGGAGCAGATCCGAGGCGAGAATGTACAGCGCTCTCCCCTCAGGGGTCAGGGAGATCGTTCTTCCTTTTCGGAGAAAAAGACGGACCGAGTAGTCCTGTTCGAGGGAGGCGATGTGCTGGCTGACTGAAGGCTGGGAGAGGTAGAGCTTGTCCGCCGCCCGCCGGAATGTTCCTTCCTCGACGATTGCGCAAAAAACCCTGAGCTGATGAAGGTTGACGGTGATCCCCCCCATAATATAGGTTTTATTTATGGATTATATCATTTTTTGCTTCTTGAAAATAATAATATCAGGTGTATCTTAAAAACGAGAGGGAGGCGCGTTTCTTGAAAGAGAGCAGAAAAAACAGCCTCATACAGGTATGCAGGGAAATGGTCCGCCGTCCGAGTCCCTCGGGGCAGGAAGGCACCGTGGCCCGCTTCGTCGCCGACACCATGCGCTCTCTCGGATATGACTCCGTGACCACCGATCTCTACGGAAACGTTCTAGGCAGGATTGTTTTCTCTCCCGGGCCGGAACGGCTTCTTTTCACCGCCCAGATGGACCACGTGGATGCCGGGGACGCGGCGGAGTGGTCCAAATATCCCTTCGGCGCCTTCATAGAGCAGAACAGAATTTTCGGCAGGGCCGCCTCCGACCAGAAAGGGGCTCTCGCCGCCATGATCCTCGCCGGAGCATTTCTGAAGGCCGACCGGGAAGGGGCTTTCCGGGGGGAACTGACCGTGGCCGCGGCGGTGCACCAGGAGACCTTCGAGGATGTGGCCGCCCGGGCGATCGGCGATTCTGTGGAGCCGACCTGCGTCATCGTCGGCGAAGCCTCTGATCTCCTTCTCGAACGGGGCCAGCGGGGGCGGGCGGAGATCCGGATCGATACCTTCGGAAAGATGGCCCACTCCTCCCATCCCGAGTTCGGGGTCAACGCCGCGGACACCATGGCGTCCCTTCTCGCCTTCATGAAAAAGAAATTCGCTCCTCCCCGGGATCCCTTTCTGGGGGATGGCATCCTCGTCCTCACCAGCCTCCATTCCACTCCCTTATCGAACAGCGGCGCCATTCCCGAGAAGTGCACGGCCGTTTTCGACCGGCGTCTCCTGACCGGTGAAACGCTGGAGGGAGTGATCGGACAGATCGAAAGAATTATTGAAGACGCAGCACCGTCCATTCCGGGACTTCGGGCAGGGGTAACCTTTCCCGTCATGGAAAGCCGGTGCTATACCGGTTCCCCCCTGCGGGGCAATCACTACGCCCCCGCCTGGTTTCTGCCGGCAGACTCTCCCCTTCTCGCTCTCCTCTCCGGATCCCTGTCGAAGGCGGGACTTCCTTCGGCCGTTTCACCCCGTCCCGGTTTCGGCACCAACGGATGCTATTTTGCCGGAGTCCGGGACATTCCCTCCGTGATCTACGGACCTTCGAAGAAAGAACAGGTTCACGGCATCGACGAGTACATTGAAATCAAAGATCTGGTGGGCGCATGCAGGGGATATTACGCCATTGCCTCAGGACTTCTGGAAAAGAGGACAAAAGAAATCTGCCCTGCTGAAATCCCGCTGACGAATTCAGGAGAAGGAGAAAACCTCTATGGGAAAACCAGTTGAACTCCGGTGTGTCCTCTGCGGCCGCGCCTACGGGCCGGGAGAAGTGGAGTACACCTGCCCGGTCTGCGGCCTCGACGGCACTCTGGATGTCCTCTACGACTACGGAAAAGCTGCGGCGACCATGACTGCGGAGTCTCTCGCGACAAGAGAAGCTTCTCTCTGGCGCTACCGGGAGATACTTCCGATAGCCGATGAAAGCAGCATCCCCTCTCTCTCCGTGGGATGGACTCCTCTGTACTGCTGTCCCTCCGTCGCCGGGGAGTACGGCGTCGGTGAATTCTATGTAAAAGACGACGGTCGCAACCCTACGGGTTCCCTCAAGGACCGGGCGAGTGCCGTAGGGGTCGCCCGGGCGGTTGAGCTGAAGCAGCCGGTGGTCGCCTGCGCCTCCACGGGAAACGCCGCCAGCTCCCTCGCCGGTTTCGCCGCAGTGAGCGGATTGAGGAGCTTCATCTTCGTCCCTGAAAAGGCCCCCGCCGCAAAGGTAGCCCAGCTTCTCGTCTACGGAGCGACGGTGGTGCTCGTGAAGGGCGACTATGCCGACGCCTTCAGTCTCGCAACGGCGGCCATCGAAAAATACGGCTGGTACAACAGGAACTGCGCTATCAACCCCTATCTTGTGGAGGGGAAAAAAACCTGCGCTCTCGAGATCGCGGAACAATCGGGATGGAACCCCCCGGACAGGGTGTTCATCTCCGTGGGGGACGGATGCTGCATCGGAGGTCTGTACAAGGGGTTCAGCGATCTGCTGCAGATGGGGCTCATCCCCCATATTCCGAAGATCACGGGCGTCCAGGCGGAAGGGGCCAGGCCGGTCTGCGACGCCATAGAAAAAGGTCTGGACCGGGTTGCCTTCGGGCCCGCCGATACAGTGGCCGACAGCATCTCCGTCGGCTCACCCCGGAATTGGGCCAAGGCCCTCCGGGCGGTCCGCAAGTCGCAGGGGAGCATGGTGGCGGTAAGCGACGGTGAAATTCTCTCGGCCATCCCCGAGCTGGCACGGAAAACCGGGGTTTTCGGCGAACCTGCAGGCGTCGCGGCCTTCGCGGGTTTTCGCAAGATGGCCCGGGAAGGACTTCTGGGACGGAAGGAACGAATAGCCCTTGTTGTGACAGGCAATGGACTGAAGGATATAGAGAGCGCGCGGAAGGCTGTGGGGAAGCCCATGGTTGTGGGGGCGTCAATAGAGGAGTTTTCGAAAAATTTTGAGAGGAGCGGATTTCCATGCTAGAAAAAGGACAGGAATTTCTGCAGCAGACGGACCCTGAAATATTCGACATTATCACCGAGGAACTCTCCCGCCAGCGAAAGGGAATCGAGCTCATCGCATCGGAGAACTTCGTCTCCCGGGCCGTCCTCGCGGCCATGGGATCGGTGCTCACCAACAAGTATGCCGAAGGGTATCCCGGGGCCCGCTACTACGGCGGATGCCATGTGGTGGACAAGGCGGAGAATCTCGCCCGGGAGAGGGCGAAGAAGCTCTTCGGCTGCGATCATGTGAACGTGCAGCCCCATTCCGGCTCCCAGGCGAACATGGCCGTCTATTTCTCCGTGCTGAAGCCCGGTGACACGATCCTCGCCATGAACCTCTCCCACGGAGGCCATCTTACCCACGGATCCCCCGTAAACTTCTCGGGACAGCTCTACAACATCGTCCCCTACGGCGTCAGCAGGGAAACCGAGCGGATCGACTTCGCCGAGGTCGAGCGCCTCGCCCTCGAGCACAAGCCGAAGATGATCGTCTGCGGCGGCTCCGCCTATCCGAGGGAGATCGACGCCGAACAGTTCCGGGCCATCGCCGACAAGGTCGGAGCTCTTCTGCTCTTCGACATCGCCCACATCGCCGGGCTCATCGCTGCCGGAGTGCATATCGATCCCGTTCCCCACTGCCATTTCCTCACCACCACGACCCACAAGACCCTCCGGGGGCCCCGGGGAGGCATGATCATGACGACGGCGGAATACGCCAAGCCCGTGGACAAGAGCATTTTCCCGGGCATGCAGGGCGGCCCCCTCATGCACATAATCGCCGCCAAGGCAGTGGCCTTCGAGGAAGCCCTCCAGCCCTCCTTCAAAGAGTACTCGAAGCAGATCGTGGCCAACGCGAAAGCGCTGGCGGAGGAGCTCCTCTCCCTTGACTATCATCTCGTCTCCGGCGGAACTGACAACCACCTGATCCTGATGAACCTCTCGAACAAGGGCGTAACGGGAAAGGCCGCCGAGGCAGCCCTCGACAAGGCCGGGATCACCGTGAACAAGAACACGGTCCCCTTCGATACCCAGAGTCCCTTCATCACGAGCGGGATCCGCCTGGGAACTCCCGCCGTGACCACGAGAGGTTTCAAAGAGAAGGATATGAAGCTCGTGGCCCGCTGGATCGACATGGTCCTCCAGGACGTGGAGAACGAAAGAAGCCTTTCCTCGATCCGGGCCGAGGTCCTCGAAGCCTGCGCCAATCACCCCCTCTATCCGGGGCTGGAATAAATACAAAGGAGAATGCCCGTCATGAAGCACGGAATTGATCTCACAGTCAACAGGGAAGGTCTGAAGCACGCCGTCGAACTCGCAAAAAGGCGGAATATCGTCGTCCCCACCTTCCGCCAGATGAAGGACCCCGAGCGGTACACTCCCGCAGCCATAAAGGAGAAGCTGAAGTCTACCGGTCTATGGGACGTGGACTCGGTGAACCTCTTCCGCATCACATGGAAGAACGAGCCGGTAAAATCGGGCGGTCTTTTCGGCAAGGTGAACTACGTCGAACTTCCCTCCGCCCTGACGGGAGTGGACGCCCGGATCGTGGCCATCGCGGGCAAATGGTTTCCCACGGGAGCCCACAAGGTGGGGGCGAGCTTCGGCTGCCTCGTTCCGCGGCTCATCACGGGGCAGTTCGACCCCGTTCATCAGAAGGCCGTATGGCCCTCCACGGGGAACTACTGCAGAGGCGGCGCCTACAACGCCCAGCTTCTCGGGTGCGATTCCATCGCCATACTTCCTGAAGGGATGAGCCGCGAGCGGTTCGACTGGCTCGAGACCGTGGCGGGGGAGATCATCGCCACCCCCGGCACGGAGAGCAACGTGAAGGAGATCTACGACAAGGTCTGGGAGCTCCGCAATACCCGGGACGACATCGTCGTCTTCAACCAGTTCGACGAGATGGGGAACCACCTCTGGCACTACGAGGTGACGGGACACGCCATGGAGGAGGTTCTGCACGAAATCCTCGGGGAAGGGGAGCGGTACTGCGGAGTGACCGTGACCTCCGGGTCCGCCGGGACGACCGCCGTGGGCGACTATCTCAAGAAGGTCTTCCCCGGAAGCCTCATCGCCGTGGGGGAGGCCCTTCAGTGCCCCACCCTTCTCGAAAACGGCTTCGGCGCCCACCGGATCGAGGGCATCGGCGACAAGCACGTCCCCTGGATCCACAACGTGAAGAACACCGACATGGTCATCGCCGTGGACGACGAGGACAGCATGGGATTCATCCGCCTGTGCAACGAGCCGGAGGGGATTGCCTATCTCCGTTCCCTCGGCCTGAAGGACGAGTTTATCGAACAGCTTCCCCTCATGGGTATCTCCGGGGCGGCCAACGTCATCATGGCCATCAAAATGGCGAAATACTACGAGCTCACGTCGAAGGATGTTCTTCTGACGGTCTTCACCGACTCCATGGAGATGTACGGCTCCCGGGTGAAGGAGATGGCCGAGGAATCGGGCCCCTACACTGAATTGCGCGCTGCGGCGGACCATGCCCGCCACGTCCTGGGGGTGCGGACGGACAATCTTCAGGAGCTCTCCTACAAGGACAAAAAGCGGATCCACAACCTGAAATACTACACTTGGGTGGAGCAGCAGGGAAAAACCTCCGAGGAGCTGAACGCCCAGTGGTACGACGCCGAGGAGTACTGGGGCGGCGTGGAGTCCATGGCCGACCCGATCGACGAAAAAATCGACGAGTTCAACCGAATGGTGGGAATCCTGTAGGAAGTTTTTCCTGCGGGGAAGAAGCCATCAATCGGGTCACTCAATAACGGCACTATGAAAACTCCGATGAGGAGTATAACTTAAGGAGGGGTTGCAATGAAGCGTGTCGGAAGCGGAAGCAGAACCGGATTCATGAGAAGCAGTTTGTTCGCCGCACTGGTCCTTGTTTTTCTGTTCAGCCTGGGTACCCTTGTCTCGGCCAAAGAGGCCGAGTACAAATGGAAATTCGGACAGACCTCCGTTCGGGCTTCCCAGGGGGAATCGTACAAGCTTTTCTGCGATCTGATCGAAAAGTACAGCGACGGCCGCATCAGCGTCGAATTTTTCCCTGACAATCAGCTCGGCACCCTTGACGAGATCTTTCATGCCGTGCAGATCGGCGACGTGGAACTCTGCGGCATAGCCCCCTATGTCAACCTCGTTCCCGGCGGCATGTTCAACTGGATGCCCTGGACCGTGGAATCCTGGGACGAATGCAAGCTTGCCTTCGCCCGTCCGAGCGGCTGCCTGTACGTTCCCATGGAGGAAGCCATGAAGGAAGTGGGAATGCACATTCTCTTCACCGTCTCCCAGGGATCCTACGGCGTGGGAAACAATGTCCGCCCGATCAAGACGCCGGAGGATTTCAAAAATCTCAAGATGCGCGTCTCCTCTTCCCTGGGCAGTGTCCGGGGGCTTCAGAACATGGCGTCGGGTACCGGGATGACCGTTGAAACCGTGCCCTGGGGCGATCTGTACAATGCCCTCTCCAAGGGAGTTGTGGACGGCTGCTGGTCGATGTGGCCCTCCCTTGTGGAAGAGCGCCATTACGAGGTATTGAAGTTCTACACGTCCCTCGACTGGATGTGGGATGCGAATCAGGTTGTGGTCAACAGGGAAGTCTGGGAAGAACTGCCCGACGATCTGAAGGCTGCCGTTCAGAAAGCCGCCGATGAAGCGGAATTGCACCAGTATGGAATTCAGGAGCGGATGGCCTCCGAATTCCAGGACTTCCTCAAAAAGCAGAAGAATTTCGAAATCTACTATCCCACCGATGCCGAGCGGGCCATGTTCCGCGAAAAGGCAAATGCGCAGAGCATCTGGGATGAGCTGTGCACTCCCTGGCTCGAGAAGCATTATCCCGGTCAGAATATGACCGCAAAAATTCTTGCCGAGCTGAAGGCCAACCGGGAAAAAGTCGCCGCTGCAAAGAGCAAATAACAAGGCTTACAAAGGGCAGCCTGCCGAGGGCTGCCCTTTGCTCCTGAAAAAGCCGTTTCTGCCGGAGAGCGGCTGTCCGAATCCGGGTGTTCAAACGGAAGGAAGGTTCGTTATGAAAAATTTTTTCCAGAGGTTGACCCAGGCAGAACTGTTTCTCGCATCCTGCGGACTGCTCGCCACGGTTGCACTGACCTTCTGCCAGGTAATAAACCGATACTGGCTCCATTATGAAATCATGTGGATCAGTGACTTCGCCCTCTACATCTTCATTTTTACAATCTACATTGCAATTCCCTACGGAGCCTCCCAAAAGACCCATATCGCCGTGGATGTCCTGCCCGACATCTTTTACAGGAACAGCAAGGTCAGGAGAGCGGTTTTCGAGATCTTTAAAAGCACCGTCACAATAGTCCTGATTATCGGCATGGCCGGCCCAACCTGGAAACTTGTCAAAAGAGCTTTGAAGTATCCCGAATACGCGACTCTCATACGCTGGTTCAATATGAACTGGCTCACCTACGCCATGGGAGTCATGGTCGTTCTTGTGCTGCTCCATTACGGCTGGCACGCCGCAAGGGGCGTTTTTGAACTGAAGAAGCTCTACTGGCTCTCTCACAACCAGGGGAAGGAGAAACTGGATGTTTGATCTCGGGACAGTCACCACTCTGATCAGTTTTGTTGCGGGGCTTGTCCTGGGGCTTCCGATAGGATGGCTTTTCGTCGGTTCGACGGCCCTGGGAGTTCTTGTCATGAGCATGCCCGCCACCTTCATCGCCAACACTTTCTTCCATTCCCTCGATTCCACTACGGTCATGGCGATCGCCTTCTTCGTTTTTTCAGGAACCCTCATTGCCGAGGCCGGGCTTGCTGACCGGATCGTGAATTTTTCCTACTCCCTGGTCGGCCGCCTCAAAGGCGGACTGACCGCTGTCGGAATCATTGCCACGCTCTTCCTCGGGGCATTGACAGGTTCCTCCGTTCCCTGCATAGCTGCCCTCATTCCTCTTCTCGTTCCCCGTCTCGAAAAATTTGGCTATCAACGAGTGTATACAACCGCGCTTCTCTGTTCCTCCAGTTATCTCGGTTATCTCATTCCCCCGAGCGTTCCGGCAATGATCTATTGTCTCCTTGCCGGGCAGTCCGTAGCGGCTCTGTTTCTTGCGACGGTCTTTCCCGGACTTCTTCTCGCCCTCGGCTACGGAGTGCTCAACTACATCAGGGTCGACAGATATACCTTCGAAAGCAGTGAGAAACCCGTCCTGCCCGCGACTTTGAAAGCTTCCGTCAAAGATATTCTCCATACGGGACGTCTGGCCATCCCCGCCCTGGGTTGTCCGGTGCTTATTCTCGTGGGAATCTACGGAGGAATATTCACTCCCAACGAGGCGGGCGGGATGGCGGCGGTCTATTGTCTTCTCATTGGCTGGTTCGCCTACCGGGAGCTGACGAATGAGAAATTGATAAAAGCCCTGTCGAGCACCATAGGAACTCTCGGGATGACAACCCTTCTCCTCGCGGGGGGTACGGTGCTGACCAGGTATCTTACCCGCCAGGGAGTGGCGCAGGAAGTCGCGAGGTTCATGCTCACCCTCTTTGAAAACAAGATTCTCATCCTCCTGATGCTGAATGTGTTTCTTCTGTTCCTCGGAATGTTTCTCGACGGGATCCCCATTCTGATCCTCGTCGTTCCCCTCGTCCTTCCGCTGATGCAGGAGCTGGGGGTCAACCTGGTTCACCTCGGTTCGATGATGGTCGTCAACGTGGGGATCGGCGTCATGACTCCGCCCTTTGCCATGTCGATCTTTGTGGGATCGCGGCTGGCGGATGTCCCTCCCGCAGACCTCACGAAGGCGATGATGCCCTTTCTTTTTTATGTATCGATTCCCGTGCTGCTGCTCACGACCTATATTCCCGCCCTGTCGTGCTGGCTTCCCCAGATTCTTCTGGGCGCCAATGTCGTCGGGCAATGGTGACGAACTACTTATCGATGGGAGGAGATTCCGATTTTCGATATCATCATCCGCAGCGGAACACTCTACTCCGGAGACGGGAAACCCCCTTTCCGGGCGGATATAGGCATACTCGGCGGAAAAATTGAAGCCATCGGCGCCCTGGCCGCCGAAAAAGCGGTGAAGGACATCGACGGGGCAAATCTCTCCGTCGCCCCGGGTTTCATCGATACCCACAGCCACTCCGATCTCGTGGCCCTCGTCGAGCCAGAGATCGCGAACAAGACCACCCAGGGGATCACGACTGAGATCATCGGCCAGGACGGAATGTCCCTGGCCCCGATGAGGCCGGAATACATCAGCTCGTGGAAAAAAGTCATGGCAGGGCTGGAGGGAAGCTACGACGTGGACTGGAGCTGGCGGAGTTCGGAGGAATACCTTGCCCGACTCGATGAGCAGCCTCTGGGCCCCAACCTGGCCTATCTCGTGCCCTACGGAAATATCCGCATGTGCGCCATCGGCCTCGACAATCGCCCCGCGGCGAAAAACGAAATTTCGATGATGACAGATCTCCTGGAAGAGGGCATCCGGAAAGGAGCCGTGGGCCTATCCACAGGCCTGATCTACCCTCCCTGCAATTATGCCCCCGAAGAAGAGATCGCCGAGGTCACGAAAGTCCTCGCGAAATACGGCCTCCCTTTCGTCATCCACCAGAGAAGCGAGGCGGACGATATTCTGAATTCCATGGACGAAGTGTTCAGAATCAGCCGAAAATCCGGCTGCCCCATTCATTTTTCCCATTTCAAGATAGCAGGAAAGAAAAACGCCCGCCTTTTCGAATCCGTAATGAAAAAACTGGATGAGGCGTCGAAAGAACTTCCCGTTTCTTTCGACCAATACCCCTACACTGCCGGCAGCACTACCTTCAGCGTCATCCTTCCTCCCTGGGCTCATGACGGCGGCCCCGACAGAGCCCTGGAGAGGCTGGCCGATTCAGGGGCGCGAAACCGGATGAAGACGGATATCAGAAACGGAATCCACGGATGGGACAACTTCATCGATTTTGCCGGTATGGAGAATATCTGCGTGACTTTCGTCAAGACGGAAAAAAATGCCGATCTTGTGGGCAAAAACATGCTTCAGATCGGTGAGATAAGGGAAAAAGATCCCCTGGACGCGGCCTTCGATCTTCTTCTCGAAGAGGACATGTCCGTGGGCCTTGTAGATTTCTATGGTCTCGAGGAGCATATCGAGCAGATCATGGCCCACCCGCTGCAGAATCCCTGCACCGACGGAATTCTCGGGGCTCATCCCCATCCCCGGGTCTACGGCAGTTTTCCCCGCATCCTGGGGCATTATGTCCGGGAAAGGCGCCTTTTCGATCTTCCCTCGGCCATTCGGAAAATGACCTCCCGTCCCGCGTCGATCTTCAAAATGAAGAACCGGGGGCTGCTGAAAAAAGGGTATGCGGCCGACATGGTGCTCTTCGATGAAGAAAAGGTGTGCGATACGGCCACCTACGAAAACCCGAAGCAGTTCGCTGCGGGAATTCCTTATGTCATCGTCGGGGGAAGGCTCGCCGTCGAAGATGGGGCGGTCAACGGAGGCAAAAGCGGCGGCGTGGTCCGGTTCGAGGCATAGCCCCGGGCGGAAAGATACCGCCGGTCAAAAAAATTATCGCACTTTTCCGGGAGGGTATATCGGATGATGCAGGAATGGAAAGAGCCTCTTGTTTCACTCTGCCGCGGTATGGTTC
This sequence comes from Aminobacteriaceae bacterium, assembly GCA_963674625.2. Taxonomy (GTDB): domain Bacteria; phylum Synergistota; class Synergistia; order Synergistales; family Aminobacteriaceae; genus JALHFZ01. Next base: position 251,081 of record CAXXXO010000001.1, read on the forward strand.
AGATCAGGAGCCTCTCCGGTCAGGAAGAGCAGATAGCGGATTTTATAGAGCACAATATGATGGAACTGGGTTTCGACGCAGTCGAGCGGGATCATTACGGCAATGTCTCCGGCAGGATTGTCCTGGGAAGAGGAGGAAAGAAAATTCTTTTCGAGGGGCACATGGATCATGTGGACGTGGCCGACCCTTCAAAATGGAGGCATGACCCCTACGGAGCGGAGATCGAGAATGGACGGATCTACGGCCGCGCCACCACCGATATGAAGGGTAATCTCGCCGCTTCCATCATTGCGGCCGCTTCGATCAAAAGGGACGACAGGGATCTCGACGGAGAAGTGATCGTTTCGGGCAGCGTTTTCGAGGAGATTTTCGAGGGAATCGCCTCGGAGGCGCTTGGGAAGAGATGGGCTCCCGATTGCGTAGTTATCGGCGAACCCTCCTCCCTCACATTGAAGCGGGGGCAGCGGGGCAGAGCGGAAGTCGTCGCGGAGTCCTACGGGAAGCCCGCCCACTCCTCGAATCCTGAAGTCGGACTGAATGCCGTAAAAATGATCCTCCCCCTGCTTGAATCCATCGAGGAAAAGTTCGAACCCCGAACGCACCCCGTCCTCGGAAAGGGAATTCTCGAGCTCACCGACATCATCTCCAAGCCCTACCCAGGAGCGAGCGTCGTCCCTGAAGGCTGCAGGGTGACCTATGACCGGCGGCTTCTCATAGATGAAAAGGAAGAGGACGTCCTTGCGCCGCTGCAGCGGATCATCCAGGAGGAAAAGCAGAAAAATCCGAAACTGGACGCAAAAGTCTTTTTTGCCGAGGCAGATGACGCATGCTACACAGGCTCGCCTATTTCGGCGAAAAGATTTGCCCCGGGATGGCTTTTCCCGGAGGACAACTGGTTTGTGGCGGCGGCGTTGAGAGGGCTCAGAAGCTCGGGACTGAATCCGGAGGTCTCTCATTATTCCTTTTGCACCAACGGCAGCTATTATGCGGGGAAAGCCGGCATTCCGACCATCGGATTCGGAGGATCCCTCGAGTCGCTTGCCCATGTGATCGACGAATATATCGAAATCGAAGAGCTTGAAAAAGCCTGTGCAGGCTACAGGGGCATCATCCGCTCTGTTCTCGGCCGAGCCTGAAGCCGGTTTTCAGGAGGGGTATCGGTTTTGCGCGGAAATTCCCCTGCTTCCGGAAGAAAAACCCGGTTCCGGGCGTAATCTTTTTTTGAATCTGCACTCGGCGAAGTTCAAGTATAATAGCAGGCGAAAAAGAATCATTTCAAAGACACAAACGAAGAATATATCTTTTGTGTCTTTGATCATGTTTTGCAGTTCATTCAGCGAGAAGCTTCCGAAAGGAAAAGGGGGAAATCGATGAGGCGGCAAATGCAGTGTCTACTGCTCATCCTTATTTTGGGAACTGTCGGGGCGTGGAATGCGTCCCCTTCCTTCGCCAAAGCGCCGGGAGAGTACAAAATGGTGCTCCTCCTGCCCGGGCCCGTCAGCGACAATAGCTGGAACGCCGCGAACTTCGCGGGGATCCGGGGGGTGAACAAAGCGCTCGGCACGAAGATCGAATTGGTCGAAAATGTCCAGCCCGAAGAGTATGAGAGCACATTTAGGCAGTATGCGGAAAAAGGATACGACCTCGTCCTGGCCGCAGGGTCTCAGTTTGATTCCGCTGCAGCTGCCGCAGCGCCGGAGCACAGGCAGACGGTTTTTTCGGTGATCAATGGCGTGACGGCCGCAAAACCGAACCTCGCTCCTCTGCTTGTGAAGGAATACGAGGCAAGCTTTCTGGCGGGAATCGTTGCCGGGCATGTCAGCAAAACCGGCAAAATAGGCCTCGCGGGAGCCTTTGCCGACAGCCTCATGATCCGTCTTCTGAACACCTATGAATGGGCCGCCCGAATCGGCCGGCCGGATCTGAAAGTCTCGAGGGCCTACACCGACTCGTGGACCGATGCCGCCCTCGGAAGCCAGATGGCGGCATCCATGGTGGACAGCGGCGCCGATGTCCTTTTCTTCTATGCGAACCAGGCGAGCCTGGGAGCCATCCGGACCGCAGCGGAGAGGGACGTGAAATTCATCGGATTTGCCGCCGACCAGAATGCAATCGCCCCCGGCACGGTTATCGCCAGCGTGTACTTCGATTTTGAGAAGATCTACCGATGGATCGTGGGCAAATTTCTCGACGGTTCTCTCACCCCTGTGGTCAATGAACTGGGGGTAGCGGAGGGTATAGTCAAAGTCTCCTACGGCGAGACGATCTCCTCCGAAATTCAACAAACCGTTGCGGCGGCGGAAGAGGCACTGAAGAAGAGGAATATGCTCTTCTTTCTCTCCCGCTATCCCGAGAAGCCTTAGCTGACTTCCGACGGGCCCTGCCGCAGGAAGGAAAAAAGACTTTGTATGATCTCGTGATCAGGGGGGGAACCATCGTCACCCCGGAAGACGTTCTCGATGCCGACCTGGCGGTGCAGGGGGAAAAAATCGCCGCTATCGGCCATTCCCTGGATGGGCGGAACGTGATCGACGCCCGGGGGAAACTCGTCTTTCCCGGGGGAATCGACCCTCACGTCCACTTCGCCCTTCCCGCGGCCGGGACATTCTCCGCAGATGACTTCTCTTCGGGCAGCGAAGCGGCCTGTGCAGGAGGAATTACCACGGTGATCGACTTCACCGTGGGCGCCGCGGGAAGGACTATCGCCGAAGATCTTGAGAGCCGCCTCGAGGACGCCCGCTCCTCCGTTGTCGATTATTCCTTCCACGGCGAAGTCGTCGGGTGGCACCCGGGGAAACTCGATGAGATCCGGGATGCCATGTCCCTCGGAATCAAGAGCTTCAAATTTTTCACTGCCTACGGCGGCTCGGGAAGACGGACGGACACCGGACCTCTTTACCTTTCCTTCCGCACCCTTGCAGAGGAGGATGCCGTGGCCCTCATCCACGCCGAGGATGAAAGCATGATCGATGCTTTTACGGCCATGCTCCCTCCTGAAAGACTGGGAGAAATGGAGGTCCTTGCCATGGTTCGCCCGGACCTGTGCGAGGCTTCCGCCGTGAATACCGTGGCCTGGCTTGCGGCGAAAACAGCCGTGAGGTGCCATTTCGTCCATATCAGCTCGGCCCTCGGCCTCGAGGAAGTGCTTGCAGGGAAAAAAAGAGGCGCCCGCCTCTCCGCCGAGACGTGCCCCCAGTACCTTCTGCTTACCTCCGAGGCCTACAGGGGAGCCGAAGGCCATCTCTTCTCCGCCGCTCCGGCCCTTCGCTCCTCCCTCGACAACGATCTTCTCTGGAAGGGGCTTCGGGAGGGTGAAATTGACTTCGCCGCGACGGACCATTGTCCCTTCTCCCGGGAGCAGAAGGAGTGGAAAGGAAGCTTCGCGGATCTTCCCGGCGGTCTGGCCGGAGTGGAGACCCTTGTGCCGCTGCTGTATTCCGAGGGGGTGCTGAAGGGAAGAATTTCCCTATGCGATCTCGTCCGGATAACATCGGAAGAGGCCGCAAAGCTCTACGGTCTCTTCCCCCGCAAGGGGTCCCTTCTTCCCGGGTCCGACGGAGACATCCTTCTGTTTGACCCCGAAGCGGAATGGACAATTTACGGAAACCAGCTCCGGACGAAGGCGGATTTCTCCCCCTACGAAGGAATGCAGGTCAGGGGAAAAGTCTGGAAGACTCTTTCCCGTGGTGAAATAATTTATTCCGAAGGCGCCCTTCTCGGCAGAGGCGGACGGGGAAAATTCCTCGCCAGGTGACGTAAGGCCATGCTCACGATTCTCTTACCCGGGTATCCCTCGCCCTTTCCGTCCCACTGATTTTTTTGCCCCTCTTTCTGTTTCACTTTCAGGAAATATTCAAGGCATTCTATTGACAAAAAAAACTCTTATTTTCTATAATGAGGCATTTCAAAAATTCGTTCCGTTATTTTCAATGCCATTCCATAAGGCGGAACAAATTTCCCTGAAAAAATTTTCAACCGGGGGAAAAATGCTATGGAAGACAGGGAAAAAAATCCTTCAGGGGGCGTTCAGTCCATCGAACGGGCCTTTGCCGTGATCGAACTGCTCGATGCCCGGGGAGAACTGGGAATCGCTGAGATCAGCCGGGGCCTTTCTCTCGAGCGGAGCACCGTTCACAGGATTGTTTCGACTCTTCGAAAGATGGGCTATCTCTCCCAGAACCCGCTGAATTCCAAATACTGCAACAGCTTCCGTTTCTTCGAGATCGGCAGCGATGTGGTCAAGCGCCTCGGCCTCAGGCAGCAGGCTGCTCCTTTCCTTCGGGAACTTTCCGAAAAAACCCATGAGGCGGTGAACCTCGCCATCCTCGACGGCGACAAGGTCATCTACATAGACAAGATCGAAAGCCAGTCGACCATCAAGGTGGACCTTGCCGTGGGGAAACGGTTTCCGGCCTACTGCACAGGCCTCGGGAAAGCCCTCCTTGCCTGGCTGCCTGAAGAAAAGACCGCAGGGATCGTCGGCCCCTCTCCTTTCGAGCAATTTACGGCCAATACGATCACCGACTATGACTCCCTGATGAACGAGCTCCGGAAAATCAGGGAAAGAGGGGTCTCCTTCGACAATGAAGAATACGTCGAGGGGCTTCTCTGCATCGCCGTTCCCGTACGGGGCAGTTCCGGCGCGGTCGCAGCCGCGCTGAGCGTCGCCCTGCCGAAATTTCTCTACGCGAACGACAAGGCAAAAATCGATGCGGTCTGCGGGTTTCTGGTGGATGTGGCAGCCAGATTTTCCCGTTCACTCGGCTATGCAGGACCCATATCATGGGAAGGGGAGGGCGGAATGATGGCAGATACAGCGATGCGGCAGGAACCGGGGAGTGATCGGCCATGAAGATTGCGATTCTCGGCTCGGGAGCCATGGGGTCGCTCTACGGCGGAATGCTCGCCGAAGGGGGGCATTCCGTCACCCTCGTCGACATCTGGAAAGAGCATATGGACAGGGTGAACGAATCGGGACTTTCCATCGAGGGGGTGAGCGGCGACAGGATGATCTCTTCTCTCAAGGGGGTCACCGATCCGAGGGACGCGGGGGAAGCCGACCTCGTGATCGTCTTCGTCAAGGCGACAGCCACGAAGACGGCCATGGAGGGGGCGCGCTCTCTGCTCGGCCCGGATACGGCGGTCCTGACCCTGCAGAACGGCCTGGGCAACGTGGAAAAACTGGCGGAGGCGGTCGGCGAATCGCGGATTCTCGCCGGTATTACCGGAAACGGATGCACCCTTCTCGGCCCCGGGCGGATCCGCCACGCGGGACAGGGGGATACGGTCCTGGGCGAACTGAACGGAAAGATCACCGACAGGCTGAAAAGGATAGCCGCTGCCCTGGAAGAGAGCGGATTTTCGACAAAGATGACAGAAAATGTTTCGGGGCTGATCTGGACCAAGCTTATGGCGAATGTCGGGATAAATGCCCTGACTGCCCTGACGGGCCTTCGGAACGGAAGACTTCTCGATTTTCCCGAGACGGAAGAACTGCTCAGGCTCGCCGTTCTCGAAGCGGTATCCGTGGCGGAGAAAAAAGGAATCCGGCTCGAAATCGAAGACCCGGTGGAGCACTGCCGGGAAATTGCCCGCCGGACGGCTTCGAACCGTTCTTCCATGCTCCAGGACGTGGCTGGAGGCAGACAGACGGAGATCGCCGTCATCAACGGGGCGATCGCGGAGGAAGGTGAGAGGCTGGGGGTTCCCGCTCCGGTAAATCTCGTGCTGACGAACCTTGTAAAAGTGCGCCAGAAAACTTACGGTGAAACCGAATGAAAAGGGAGGCGAAGGAAGAAATGAAACGGAGTGGATTGGCTCTTGTATTTGCGCTTGTATTTTTCGCTGCAGTGGGGTACTCGGGAATTGCCCAGGCGAAGGTGACGCTGAAGCTCGGACATGCCGTGAGCGATCAGCACCCCTACCACCTGGGTGCCCAGAGGTTCAAGGAAATTGTGGAGAAGGAGACCGGCGGCGAAGTGGAGATCTCCCTCTTTCCGAACAATCAGCTCGGCACGGGTGAGCGGGACCTTCTCGAAGGCCTGCAGCTCGGGGTTGTGGACGTCTACGTCGGTTCTACAGGGCCCGCAAGCGGGTTCGAAAAGAAATTCATGCTTTTCGACTTCCCCTTTCTCTTCAAGAACAAGGCCCAGGCCTACGAAGTCCTCGACGGGGAGATAGGAACCTATGTCATGGGTCTTCTCGACAAGATTGGAATCAAGGGGCTTGCCTGGTACGAGAACGGCTTCCGGCATTTCACCAATTCAAAGCGGCCGGTGAACACCCCTGAGGATGTGAAGGGGCTCAAGCTCCGCACCATGGAGAACAAGATCCACATGGCCCTCTGGAGGGCCATGGGAGCCGACCCCACCCCCATGGCATGGGGGGAGGTCTTTACAGCCCTGCAGCAGGGTACGGTGGACGGACAGGAAAATCCCATCCCCGTCATCTACGTGCAGAAAATCTATGAGGTTCAGAAGCATCTTGCCCTCACCGGGCATGTCTTCTCTCCTGCGATAATCGCCATAGCGAAGGCGAAATTCGATGCCCTCCCCGAAGCCCACAGGGAGATCATCCTCAAGGCTGCACGGGAATCGGCCCTGTTCCAGAGAGAACAGATCACCCGTATGGAGAACGAGCAGGTCGCCAAGCTGAAGGAACTCGGAATGGAGGTCACAACTCCCGACGTGGCCCCTTTCAGGGAAGCGACGAAATCGGTCTATGCCCAGTTCCGGGGAGAACTGGGGGACGACGCCAAACTCCTCGACGAAATTCTCAGCAAATAGCTGCAGGTGAAAAGGAGGGAAGGGCAGCCCCTTCCCTCCGCAACGGGGGAGGGGGAGTTTCATGCATTCCTTCAAAAGGCTTCTCGACAGTTTGAACGGGCTTGTGGAGCTGATCGTCTCGGCCATGCTTCTGGTCATGGTGTCCGTCATTTTTCTTCAGGTGATTTTTCGTTTTATAATTCATTCTTCTCTTCCGTGGTCGGAGGAACTTTCCCGGTATCTCCTGGTGTGGATTTCCTTCCTCGGCGCGAGCATCGGCGTCAAGCGGAAATCCCATATCGGGGTGGAGTTTCTCGTCTCCCTCTTTCCGAAGGGGTGGAAGAAGGGGGCGGAGTTCTTTGTTTCAGCGGCTTCATGCGTCTTTTTCGCCACCCTTGTCATTTACGGCCGTTTGATTCTCCGCACGGTTGGGATGCAGCTTTCCCCCGCCATGGAGATCTCCATGGCCCTTCCCTACAGCTCGATCCTGACGGGGGGAGCCCTCATGCTCATCTACAGTTTCTTCCAGATGGCCGAAATTCTCACCGGAAGAGAGGCTGAAATCTCATGACCGCGGTTCTCTTCGGCAGCCTTATCTTTTTCTTCCTCCTCAATGTCCCCATCGCAGTCTCCATAGGCCTCGCCTCTCTTGCGGCCATCCTCTGGTCGGGAAGCATTCCTCCGGTCATTCTCGTCCAGAAGATGTTCACCGCCTCGGATTCTTTTCCCCTGATGGCGGTGCCCTTCTTCATCCTTGCCGGATCGCTCATGGAGTTCGGCGGAATCTCCAGGAGGCTGGTGAACTTCGCAAACTCCATCGTGGGCCGGTTTTCCGGCGGGCTTGCATTCGTGGCCATCATTGCGAGCCTTTTCTTCGGGGCCATCTCCGGTGCCGCCGCCGCCTGCGTGGCGGCCATCGGCTCAATCCTCATCCCCGCCATGGTGCGAAGAGGATATGACGCTCCCTATGCCACCGCAGTTCAGGCGACGGCGGGAACACTCGGGGTCATGATCCCCCCCAGCATCCCCATGATCATCTACGGCGTCATGACCGGCGTATCCATAGGAGCCCTCTTCATGGGGGGAATTCTGCCGGGCATCCTCGTGGGAATCTCCCTCATGGCCGTCGCCTGGATCATCGCCCGGAAGAAGGGGTACAAGGGGGATGAAAAGGCGAGCGGAGGGGCGATCTGGAAGACCTTCAAGGATGCCATCCTCGCCCTTCTCATGCCCGTCATCATCCTCGGGGGCATCTACGGAGGGGTCTTCACCCCCACAGAAGCCGCCGTCGTGGCCGTAGTCTACGGATTCATCGTGGGCTTCCTCGTCTACCGGGAGCTTCCCCTGTCGAAACTGAAGGACATCCTCGTCACAACCGCCGTCAGCACCGCCATGATCATGTTCATCATCGCCGCCAGCTCGGTCTTCAGCTGGATCATCACCGCCCAGAAAATTCCCCAGGCCGTGGCCTCGGCCATGCTGGCCGTCTCGAACAACCCGGTGGTCATCCTGACCCTGATCAACCTGCTGCTTCTGTTCATCGGGACGTTCATGGAGACCGTGGCCTCCATCATCATCCTCGTGCCGGTTCTGCTGCCCGTGGTGACCTCCCTCGGCGTGGATCCCCTCCACTTCGGGATCGTCCTCGTGGTGAACCTCGCCATCGGCATGGTCACCCCTCCCCTCGGGGTCTGCCTCTTCGTGGGGTGCAGCATCAGCGGAATCAGCCTCGAGGCCATATCCCGGGCCGTCTGGCCCTTCATTCTCGTCATGATCGCGGATGTGCTGCTTCTCACCTACATCCCGTGGATCACCACGGTACTGCCGAAGATTGCCGGCATATACTGAAGAGAGATATCCCCGGCAGATCTCCCCGGCCTGAGGCGGGAAGAAACAAAATGGGACGGAAACAGACCCAAGGGGAGTCGGGAATTCTCTTTATTAAAGGTGATATTTCTGTTATCCTGAAAGCTGAAGCAAAGGTTTGTCTACAATCGGACCCCTTTCGGGGTCCGTGAAATGAGGAGGAGATTTTATGAGAGTACCGAGCGACATCGAAATAGCGCAGAATGCCGAGCTGCGTCCCATCGTCGAAATTGCCCAGAAGCTGGGCATCGAAGAGGACGAACTCGAGCTGTACGGAAAGTACAAGGCGAAGGTTTCACCTGAGGTCTGGGAACGGGTGAAAGACAATCCGGACGGAAAACTGATCCTCGTCACGGCCATCACCCCGACCCCCGCCGGAGAGGGAAAGACCACCACGACCGTCGGGCTCGCCCAGGCCCTGGCGAAGATCGGCAAGAAGGCGAGCATGGCCATCCGAGAACCTTCCCTCGGCCCCAGCTTCGGCATCAAGGGCGGAGCCGCCGGCGGCGGATACAGCCAGGTCATCCCCATGGAGGACATCAACCTTCACTTCACGGGAGACCTCCACGCCATCACCTCCGCCCACAATCTCATCTCCGCCATGATCGACAACTCCCTGCAGCAGGGAAACGAGCTGAACCTCGACTCCCGGCGCATCGTGTGGAGAAGGGTGATCGACCTGAACGACCGGGCCCTCCGCAGCGTCATCGTCGGTCTCGGAGGCAAGGCCAACGGCGTGCCCCGGGAGACGGGCTTCGACATCACCGTTGCCTCGGAGATCATGGCCATCCTCTGCCTGGCCACGGACCTCATGGATCTCAAGGACCGCATCAAGAAGATCGTCATCGGCTACACTTATGAAGGACAGCCCGTGACCGTTCAGGACATCGGAGCCGCCGGTTCCGCCGCAGTGCTGCTGAAGGACGCCATCAAGCCGAACCTGGTCCAGACCCTCGAGGGCGTGCCCGCCTTCATCCACGGCGGTCCCTTCGCCAACATCGCCCACGGGTGCAATTCTCTCCAGGCCACGCGGCTGGGGCTGAAGCTCTCCGACTATTTCGTGACCGAGGCGGGCTTCGGCGCGGACCTCGGCGCGGAGAAGTTCCTCGACATCAAGTGCCGCATGGGAGGCCTTACTCCCTCTGCCGTTGTCATCGTCGCCACCGTGCGGGCCCTCAAGATGCACGGAGGCCGGAAAAAGACCGAACTGGCCCGGGAAGACCTCGATGCCCTGGCAAAGGGCATGACGAACCTCGAGAAGCACATAGAGAACATCGCCGCCTTCGGCCTTCCTTCCGTGGTTGCAATCAACCGCTTCCCCACGGACACCGAGGCTGAGCTGGCCCTCGTGAAGGAAAAATGCGAGGCTCTCGGAGCCTCGGTCGCCCTTTCCGAAGTCTGGGAGAAGGGGGGAGAGGGCGGAATCGACCTTGCCGAAAAAGTGGTGCAGGCCACCGAGAAGGAGAGCGATTTCGTCTATCTCTACAAACCCTCCATGAGCCCGAAGGAGAAAATCGAGACCATCGCCACCAGGATCTACGGGGCCGACGGGGTCAAATACACAGACCAGGCGGAGAAGGACCTCGCCCAGATCCACGAGCTCGGCAAGGACGACCTGCTCATCTGCATGGCCAAGACCCAGTACTCCCTGTCGGACGATCCCTCCCTGCTGGGCCGGCCCAGCGGCTTTTTCGTGACCGTTCGGGAAGTGCGCCTCTCCGCCGGAGCTGGCTTCCTCGTGGCAATCACCGGATCGGTCATGACCATGCCCGGCCTGCCGAAGAAGCCCGCCGCCCTGTCCATCGACATCGACGAAAAGGGCCGGATCTCGGGCCTCTTCTAGGAGGGACGGCATGACGGCCAGAATACTCGACGGCAAAAAGATCGCGGCGGACATACGGGCCTCAGTGAAGAACGAGACCCGGCTGCTCAAGGAGCAGGGCATCGTGCCGGGCCTTGCGGTCGTCCTCGTGGGAGACAACCCCGCATCGAAGGTCTACGTTGGGCAGAAGGAGAAAGGATGTCTCGAGGCGGGATTCGCCTCCTTTCTTCACCGCCTTCCCGGCAGCACCACCGAGAAAGATCTTCTTGATCTTGTCAAAAAGCTCAACGGGGATCCCTCGGTTCACGGCATCCTGGTCCAGCTCCCTCTTCCGGAGCAGATCGACGAGGAGAAGGTCATCACCGCAATAAAGCCGGAAAAGGACGTGGACGGCTTCTCCCCGGTGAACCTGGGCCGCCTCATGGCCGGAATGGCTGCAATAGAACCCTGTACCCCGAAGGGGATCATGCGTCTGCTCGAAGAATCGGGAATCGAACTTAAAGGCAAAGAGGCAGTGGTCATCGGACGAAGCAATATCGTGGGCAAACCCGTGGCCCTCATGCTCCTCGCCGAAAGCGCAACGGTCACCGTCTGCCACAGCCGCACCCGGAACCTGGCCGAGCATACGAAACGGGCGGACATTCTCGTGGCGGCAGTGGGGAGACCCCGGTTCGTCACTGCGGACATGGTGAAGGACGGGGTCGTGGTCATCGACGTAGGGATCAACAGGCTCGAAGACGGGCTTGTGGGAGACGTGGATTTCGAGGGGGTGTCCGAAAAGGCCTCCTGGATCACTCCGGTCCCCGGAGGAGTCGGGCCCATGACCATCGCCATGCTTCTGGAGAACACCCTCGGACAGGCGAAAAAGTCCCGTTAGAAAAGTGCGGGAAACCCCGCGGCCTCCCTTTCTTCGGGGGGGCCGTTTTTTCAAGGAGGAGGTCGGACATGACACAGAGAGAATATTTTTACGCAATGAAAATCTTCCCCGGCTATCGCGCGGAGGTGCAGCCCTGAGCGCCCTGCGGAACAAGACCGTCGAGGGATTCGTCGCCGAACTCGCTTCCAGTTCCCCCGCCCCCGGAGGGGGGAGCGCGGCGGCCCTTTCCGGAGCCCTCGGAGCGGCTCTTGTCTCCATGGTATGCAGGCTCACCGTCGGCAAAAAAGGGTATGAGCCCTTTGAAAAAGAGGCGGAGGCCATACTCGGACAATCGGACCTTCTGTGGGTCGATCTGGTCTCGGCCGTCGACCGGGATGCCGAGGCCTTCGACAGGGTGATGGACGCCTTCCGGCTTCCCAGGGGGAGCGACGAGGAAAAAGCCCGCCGTTCCTCTGCGATCCAGGCTGCCTTCCGGGAGGCCTGCGAATCCCCCCGGAATACCGCCCTGAAATGCCTGGAAGTGCTGCGGCTCTGTGAACTCCTTCTTGGAAAGGTAAACGTCAACGCAATCAGCGACCTCGGCGTCGCCTCATCCTCGGCCCACACAGGACTTGAGGGCGCCCTGATGAACGTGGCCATTAACCTTCCCTCCATAAAAGACGCCGCCTACACAGCTTCCGCGGCGGCGGAAAGCGCCCGGTGGAGGGCCGAGGGAGAAGGGCTGAAAGATCTCGTCGCCAGGGGAGTTGAGGCGGTCCTTTCAGGCAGGTAGGCCGCAGGGGACAGAGACCTTCCCGAGCCTCGGTAAAAAGACAATTTTCGACACCAGCCCGCAGAAAGCAAAAGAAAACGGAATGGTTGACCCGGGAGCCCCTTTTCATCAGGGGCTCCTTTTAAATGCAGGCGAAATAAAGGGGCAAAATTTTCCTTTCCTCATGGGGATGTGTTATAAAGGAAAGAGAAAATCACCGGCGATTTCATGCTAATTTACGGGAAAAGGAAAAGGAGGAATTTCCAATGACTCTGCTGCGGGAAACGCCCCTCTCCGGTTTTATAGAGCAGCTTGCGGCGAAATCAGCCTATCCTGCGGGCGGAAGTTCCGCCGCCCTCGCGGGAGCCCTGGGAGCAGGGCTCGTCTCCATGACCTGCCGCCTCACCCTGGGAAAAGAGGGGTTCGAAGAGGCTGAGGAAGAACTGAACTCTGTCCTTTCCGACTCCGAAGGCCTTCGAAGAGATCTGCTCTCCTCTGTGGATATCGACGCCGACGCCTTTCAGAAAGTTTTGAAGGCCAGAGCCCTTCCTGAAAGAAACGACGACGAGCAGAAGATACGGGCAGTGGCTGTTCGGGCCGCCTTTCGGGATGCCTGCGAATCTCCCCGCCGGATAGCCCGGGACTGCCTCGAGGTTCTCCGGCTCTGTGTCCGGATCTCCGGTATGGTCAAGGTCGAAGCCGCCCCCGATCTCGGTGCTGCCGCCATCCTCGTCCTCGGAGGACTGGAGATCGCTTCCATGAACGTCCAGGTCAATCTTCCCTTCGTCAGCAACGACGAATACTCCGATGAAGTGTGGACGGAGATTGAGGAAATTCAGGAGGAGGGCCGCATTCTCAAATCTGCGGTAATCTGGGAGATCTTCGGAGAGATCCGGGAGGATGATTAGGGGCATCCAGAAGAGAGGTACACAGCATGAACGGCAAAAACGGAGGACCGGTTTTCACTATCGGCCATTCCACCCGGACGCTGGAAGAGTTCATCGAGCTGCTGAAAACGAACGGAGTTACGCTGGTTGCCGATGTTCGAACTGTCCCCCGATCCCGGTACACTCCGCAGTTTAACAGGGACACATTGCCGGAGGCTCTGCGTGAGGCGGGGATCGGCTATCGGCATATGGCGGGACTGGGAGGCTTCAGGCACGCCGCGTACGATTCGCTGAACAGCGGCTGGCGCAATGCCGGCTTCCGGGGCTTCGCCGATTATATGCAGACGAAAGAGTTTGAAGAGAATCTTGCAGCACTTCTAGACCTTGCCCGGACGGAACGGGTTGCCCTCATGTGCGCCGAAGCGGTCCCCTGGCGCTGTCACCGCTCACTGATCTCCGATGCCCTGCTGGTCCGGGGAATCCCTGTCGAGGACATTCTGGGCAAGGGAGAACGACGGGAGCATGTTCGAACTCCCTGGGCGGAAGTGCACGGCACAAACATAACCTACCCGCCTTTCTGAGAGTCGGCAGCAATTGGATATTTCTGATGAGGGGAGCAGGTCTGCGCTGCCGGTGGCAGAAGTCGGTCGGGTCATTTTTCCGAATCAGCGGTGAATTGGCTGGTAAGGCAGAAGGAAATGAATTTCTCTTTGCCTGAACGCGGGCAGCAAGGATTTACGATTGCCTTCCCTCGAAGAAGTTCGGGTTCTTTCAGTTTTTCACCACCGTCCAGGATGCCTTGTTCTCGCAGCAGGGTGACGGTACTGTCGGGTATGCCCTGAACACATGAAGAAAAACCGCCTCCGTTCTGTCCGGCACATCCTCCTCAGTCAAATGCTCCAGCCAGGAAAATGGGCTGCGGGTCGCATTGAAATTAGTGAAACAGCCTGTTTGAGGACGATTCATATCCCATCCTCCAGCGCCTGTTTTCCCTTTTGGGTCAGGCGATACTTTTGAAGGCGGCTGTCGGATTTGTCGGAAATGGTGTATTTAAGAAATCCCGCTTTCCGCAATGCCGGAGAGTTCTGCGAACATTTCCGCTCAATGACTTGTGCCTCAACTTGTGCCCCGACTTGTACCTTCTGCACAGATTCCAAGCCTTCTTCTATCCGAACTGCCTCTTCCAGGGGGAATACAAAGGAGAAGCGCAATCCCGGCGCGGTACTCCGCAGCTCCGGAAAACCCGCCGCCGGATTCTGGAAAAATCCAGCATGGAGAGCAGCGGCACAGGCAGCTCATCGGAGGATATGACCTCGGCGGAAGGCCGTAGTTCGCTGAGCATTTTTCGGTCAAAAGATCATGCTCAAAGCGGGCCGGACCGAACTCATCGGGCAAGAAAAGGGGAATGCCCCTCGTCACGAATGGGAGGGATTTTAAGCCCTTTCATCGAACATGCAAACAGAAAGTGACTTCTCTTATCATGCTATCATCCTAAGGAGAGAGTGATTCAGGATATTTCCTTTGAAGAAAGAAATATGTGAAAAGGGAGGATGTGAAGTTTCATGACAGTTGAAAATACAATGGCGCCGATTTTTATTCCCTCGGTACATACGAAATTTTTCGTTCTTTTCGGAGATCCTCTCGCCTTTTCCGTGTCGGCCTGGATGCACAACCACGTCTTTAGGAAACTGGGGATGGACTGTCTCTATTCTCCCCTTGAGACAGCCGAAGGGGAACTCGGAACCGCCGTGAAAACCATGGAGACGTGGCACTGCGCCGGAGCGAACGTCACCATGCCCTATAAGGCGAAGGTAGTGCCCTTTCTCGACGGGCTCGCCGATTCCGCCCGCTACACGGAAGTGGTGAACACCATCGTTCCCGGCGAGGACGGACGAAAAATCGGCCACAATACGGACGGAGAAGGATTCGTGAAGTCCCTCTATTCTCCCCTCGGTCTTGATGTCCCTTCGAAGGAATATCTTATCCTCGGTGCGGGAGGAGCGGCCTCCGCCGTTGCGTGCACCCTGGCGTCCAAGGGCGTCAGGCGGATTCTCGTCCTTGCGCGAAAGTCCGGATTTCACCGGGCGGAAAATCTGCAGCAGAGAATGGAAAAATATTTTCCCGGAGTGTGCGTCATAGACGAGATGAGCGGGGAAGTCCTGCGCAGGGCCGTGCCGGCCCACGAGGTGATCATCAACGCCACGAAGGTGGGAATGGGGCCCTATGCCGATCAGACGGTATTCGATACGAACCTGTTGAGCCCGTCCCAGGCTGTGTGCGATGTGGTGTACAACCCGAGAGAGACCAAAATGATCCTGGAGGCGAAGGAGAAGGGGTGCAGGGTGATCGGCGGGCTGTGGATGCTGGTGAACCAGGGAGCCGAGGCCCTCCGTCTCTGGACGGGGATCGAGCCTCCCGTTGATTACATGTACGAAACGGCCTGCCGCTTTTTAGACCGCTGAATTTTTCCGGAAGAAAAACCCCTGCCTCCTGACATGAAGCACCCCCAAAGTCGGACATAAATCCGACTTTGGGGGTGCTCTTCAGCATCGGCCAGCAGCTTTTTTTCGAGAAAGGAAAGGGCCTCCGGGTCAGCCCTGTTTTTTCGCGGCCGTCAGGGGGACGAGGTCCGCATTTGTACCGGCCCTCAGAATGGAGCTGTCGGCTACGTGTCCCACCCACTCCTGAAGCTGTCTGGCCAGAGCGATTATTTTCTTCAGGTCGACGCCCGTTTCAATTCCCATTTCGTCCATCATGTGGAGCAGATCCTCCGAGGCGATATTTCCAGATGCTCCGGGAGCGAAGGGACATCCGCCGAGCCCCGCGAGGGATGCGTCGAAGCGGATGATACCTGCCTGCATCCCGGCAATCACGTTTGCGAGGGCCATGCCCCGGGTGTTGTGGAAATGAAGAAACCACGAGACAAGAGGAAATTCGGACCGGGCCATGGATGCGAGGTCGTAGACCTGGCGGGGGTTTGCCATTCCCGTGGTATCGGAAAGGGAAAGCTCCGTCAGCCCCAGGTCCGTCAATCCAGCGGCGATCTCCATAATTTTCCCCGAGGGAATTTTTCCTTCGAAGGGGCATCCGAAGGCGGTGGAAATGGCTCCGGAGACCTCCATCCCATTGGAACGGGCGAAGTCCACGCACTCTGTGAACCCTTCGAGCAGTTCGGCGGGAGTTTTGTTCAGGTTTGCCTTCGCGTGGGACTCGCTGGCGGAAAGGGTCAGCTTCACCTTCGTGATGCCGGAGGCGAGGGCCCGCTCAACCCCTTTAAGGTTTGCAACGAGAGCGCGATATTCCACCCCGTCTACTCTGTGGAACCTGCGCGCGACTTCATCGGTGTCCGCCATCTGGGGCACCGCTTTCGGATGAACGAAAGAGCCGATCTCCACGACGTGAACTCCCGCTTCGACCACCCCTTCGATAAGAGCGACCTTGCGGTCCACGGAAAGGACTGACGGTTCGTTCTGCAGTCCGTCCCGGGGGCCGACCTCGCAAAAGACGATTTTCTCGGGCCACTGAATGGACATGGTATGCTCCTCCTCTGAATGAAGTCGATGGAATGAATCCTTTTCTCAGAACACTGTAATCATAAAAAAACCTTCTGTCAAACGGCAAGAGTTTCCGCCTGATAAAAATGCGCCCGCTGTTCTATGGGAAAATAAGGAAAGCGCAGAAGGCATGGAAATTATTTCTTGACAAGAAGCGCTCCGTTCCTTATTGTATAATCATTTCTTAGGTACGGTTTATATTTCCGCAGAACGGAAAGAACAGGAGGAGATTCATTCATGAGACCAAGGCCGAAAAAGCCCGTCGATGTCAGAGGAAAGGTTCTTGGAGGGCCTCAGCCCCTCGTGTGCGTTCCTCTCGTGGGCAGAACCTCTGAGGAAATACTGAAGGAAGCCCGAAACATCCCGGCCATTGCCCCCGATGCCATAGAACTGAGGGTCGATGCCTGGGATTTTGTGGAGGACACCGCCCCGGCGCTTTCCATGGTTGGAGAAGTGCGGAAAATCGTGGGAGACATGCCGGTCATCCTCACCTGCCGCGGGCATTGGGAGGGTGGCATCAAAGCGGTCTCTGAAGAAAAGAAGTTCCTTCTCTACAGAGAAGCTGCCGCCGCGGGGCTTGTGGATTTCGTGGACGTGGAGCTTGCCTGCGGAGACCAGAGAATAGGAGAAATGCGTTCTTTCCTGGGTTCCCTTCCCGTTTCGCTCATCCTCTCCTTCCATGATTTTGAAAAGACCCCGTCCAAAGAGATGATCTTCTCTCTCCTCGCCGCCGAAATCAGGGCCGGAGCCTCTGTGGCGAAGCTCGCCGCCATGCCCCGATGCGAGGAGGACGTTCTCGCCCTTCTCTCCGCGACTCTCATGGTGCGCCGCCAATATCCCGATGTGCCCCTCATCACCATGTCCATGGGAGAGATCGGAGCCATGAGCAGAATTACCGGAGGGCTTTTCGGATCGGATCTCACCTTCGCCGTGGGCAGCAAAGCCTCGGCCCCGGGCCAGATCCCGGTGGCGGCCCTGAAACAGTGCCTGTCAGTGATTCACTCCTGAGAGAATAAGACAAAATTGCAGTTATACGAATGGAGGCGCAAAACATGAAGAAAGATCTTGTGGCGTTTCAGCTCGTCAGGTTTCTGGAGGCCCGGGGAGTGGAGAATATCTTCGGACTCTGCGGACACACGATCATCGGTTTTCTCGATGCCCTGAAGGAAAGTTCGATCCGCTTCATCTCAGTCCGGCACGAACAGATCGCGGCCCACGCCGCCGACGGCTATGCCCGGGGGAAGGGATGCTGCGTTCCCGGGGTGCTTCTCACCCATCTCGGCCCGGGACTCGCCAACGCCACAACGGGCGTTGCCGAGGCGGGGCTGAACTCCATTCCTCTTGTCGTCATCGCCGGAGACGTGCCGAGCTGCTATTTCGGCCGCCATCCTCATCAGGAGGTGAACCTCCACGCCGACGCCAGCCAGTACGAGATCTTCCGTCCCTTCGTGAAACGGGCATGGCGGGTCGACCGACCGGAGCTTCTTCCGGAGGTCATGGACAAGGCTTTCCGCCTTGCCGTCACCGGCAGGCCCGGCCCGGTCCTCGTATCCGTCCCCATGGATATTTTCTCCATGGAGCTTGATACGCGGTTCTTCGACCACCGGATCGACAATGATCCTCTCCTTCCAAAGCCGGGGCTTGATGAAAAAACGGCTGAAGAGATCGCCACCTATCTTGCTGAAGCCAGACACCCGATTCTCTACCCCGGAGGCGGCGTCATCGCCTCCGGAGCAGCCGGAGCCCTTACGGAACTTGCGGCCCATCTTGAAATTCCCGTCCTCTATACCCTCATGGGGAAGGGGTCCATTCCGGACGATCATCCCCTTGCCGTTGGGATGACCGGCTTCTGGGGCACGGAATTCAACAACTCCATGGCCAGAAAGTCCGATGTGATGCTGGCCGTGGGAACAAGGCTCTCCGAGGCCGACTGCAGCTCCTGGTATTTCGGAGAGACCTTCGACATCCCTCCCACGAAGCTGATTCATATCGACATCAACCAGGAGGAGATCGGAAGGAACTATAAGACCCTTATCGGCGCCGTGTGCGACGCGAAAATGGCCCTTGACGCCATCCTCGCGGCGGCGAAGAGGAAGTACCCCGACGGAGTGAAGCGTCCGGAGACCGTCAAGGCAATCGCCGACGCGAAAGCCGCCTACGAAGAGTCTATCGCCGATGCCCGGAAGTCGGACCAGTTCCCCATGCGGCCGGAGAGAATTCTCGCCGACCTCAGGGAGGTGCTTCCCCGGGACGGATACGTGGTGGCAGACGTGGGGTGGAACAAAAACGGCGTCGGGCAGCAGTTCCCCGTTTATGAGCCCGGTACCTTCGTAGCACCGGGCGGTCTGGCAACCATGGGGTACGGCCCTTCCGCCGCTCTTGGAGTGAAGGTTGCCTGCCCGGATAAAAAGGTAGTGGCCCTCATCGGAGACGGCGGAATGGGCGCGAATGTCTCACCCTTCGCCACCGGAGCGGTGGAGGATATCGCTGTCGTATGGGTCGTCATGAACAACTGCGCCTTCGGTACCATCGCAGGGCTCGAGAGGCAGCACTACGACCATCAGTTTGCCACCCTTTTCGAGAAGGACGGCAAGCCCTACAGCCCCGACTTCGCAGCCATCGGGGAGGCCTATGGCATCAAGGGGTATACCGTGACGCGGGCGGAGGATTTCAAGCCCGTTCTCGAAGAAGCCCTCGCTCTGGACAAACCCTGCGTCATCGACGTCCGGATGGAGAACGCCCCGGTGGTCACCGAGGGGTGCTGGAACATCAACGACATCTTCAGAAAACGGGGAGAGGAAAAATCCTGGAGAATCTGGTCCTGGGAGGAAACTGAGCCCTGGAGGATGGAGGAGTAGGGAAGACCGTTTTTCAGCTGAGGGTCGGAAAAATCGGTAATTGTGAAGGAGATGTTTGCAATGGCAAAGAAGGAACTGACTGCTGAACAGAGGCAGATGCTTGACGGGGTTTTTGAAAAGGCCCGGGTCGCTGAGAAGATCATAGAGAACTACAGCCAGGAGCGGGTGGACAGAATGTGCCGCTGTGTTGCCTGGGCGGTGGGAAACCCCCGGGATTTCGACCGGATCTGCAAGATGGGGGTTGAAGAAAGCGGAGCCGGGGACTGGAGCGGCCGGTTCGGCAAACGGCACAAGATCCTCGGCGTCCTTCGGGACGCCCTGCGGCAGAAGAGCGTCGGCCCCATCGAGGTCCTTCCCGAGAAGGGGATTGTGCGGTATGGAAAGCCCGCAGGGGTCATCACGTCCCTCATCCCCATGACCAACCCGGAGCTCACTCCTACCGTTACGGCCATTTACGCCTTGAAGGCCCGGGACGTGGTAGTCTTTTCTCCCCACCCCCGAACGAAGAAGACCACCTTCGAAGTGGTGGAGCTGATGCGTTCGGCACTGAAATCCATCGGTGAGCCGGAGGACTTCCTCCAGTGCCTCCCCGAGGTCAACATGGCCATCGTCGAGGACGCCATGGCCCGGGCCGATCTCATTATGGCCACGGGAGGACCGGCCATGTCGAAAGCCGCCCACAGCTCAGGCAAGCCGGCCTACTGTTCGGGAGCGGGGAACGCCACCATGGTCTTCGACGAAACCACCGACATCGAGGTGGCTGCCCGCAATACCAGGATAAGCAAGACCTCGGACTTCGGTTCCGGATGTTCCGCCGACGGAAACTTGATCATCTACGGCGGAATTTACGATAAAATGGTGGTCCAGCTTCAGAAAGAAGGAGGATACCTCGCCAGTGACGAAGAGCGTGAAATGCTGAAGAAGGCCATGTGGGACGAGGAGGGACACCGGATCGTCGACACCGTGGCGGTATCTCCCCGGAAACTCTGCAAAGCGGCGGGGTTCGAGATTCCGGAGGACAGGAAGTTCGTCATGGTCGTCGGGGAGAGCATCGGCAAGGAATACCCCTTCTCCGGCGAAAAGCTCACGACCCTTCTGGCCCTTTACCGGTACGAAGGAGATTTCGAAAACGCCCTCAAGATGGTGGACGAAGTTTACAAAGTCGGGGGACGGGGGCATTCCTGCGGCATCTACAGCCACGATGAAGACCATATCGAAGCTCTCGCCCTGCGGGCTCCAGTGACGAGGATCATGGTGCGGCAGCCCCAGTCGAAGGCAAACGCGGGCAGCGCGAACAACGGCATGCCCATGACGTCAAGCATGGGGTGCGGCACCTGGGGCGGCAACCAGGTCTCGGAGAACATCGCCCTGAAGCATTATATGAACAGCACCTGGGTGGCGAAGCCCATTCTGACCGATGCTCCCTCGGAAGAGGTTCTCTTCGGTGAATTCTTCGACCCCGCAAACAAGCGGGAAGGCTGAGTATCCTTTCTCCTGCGCGGGCCTCGGGGAAACGGGCGGAGAAGCCGAAAGAAAGATCACAATATAGAGGAGGCAATAGTATGAAAAAGACGTTCATTGCAAGCCTGTCCGTTCTGCTGCTTCTGGTTTTCGCGGTTTCGGGTTTTGCGGCCTATCCCGAAAAGAGCCTGCAGGGGATCATCATGTGGGGCGCCGGGGGCGGTACGGATAATTTCGCCCGAGCCATCACCCCCATAGCCGAGAAAAACCTCGGCCAGACGATCGTGCTTCAGAACAAGCCGGGCGCCTCCGGTGCGGTGGCGACGACGGTGCTGGTCAATTCGCCCGCCGACGGATATACGCTTCTCTACGGAGCCGAGAACCCCGCCAATTACCGTGTCCTCGGGCTTTCCGAGCTGAGCTTCCACGATCTTCAGCCTATTCTCATCGGTGTCGAGGGCGCAGTGGTGATCTGCGTCAACCCCGAGACCCCCTACAAGACCATGCAGGATCTTGTCGAGGCGGCAAAGGCCGACAAGAAGATTAAAATGGGAAATTCCGGCGTGGGGGGGCTGCCCTACGTGGCGGGCGCCATGATGAAGGGGATTCACGGCGTCGACTTCAACTACATCCAGTTCGACGGAGACGGCCCCGGCGCAACGGCTCTCATGGGAGGCCATGTGGACGTCATGCCCCTGGCCCTTTCGACCTCCGTCGAGTACATCCGGTCCGGGCGGCTGCGGGGGCTTGCGGTGCTCACCACGAAGCGGGTTCCCCAGCTTCCCGATGTGCCGGCGATTACCGAGATTTACCCCGAATACGACCAGTTTCTGCCCTGGGGACCCTTCTACGGAGTCTTCGTGAAGAAGGAAACTCCCGCCGAGGTGGTTGAGAAGCTCAGCGCAGCCTTCGGGAAAGCCATGGATGATCCCCGTTTCGAGGAATACATCAAAAATTCCGGTGGATTCAAAAACGGCGCCACCGGCGATGAGGCCGTTAAATTTCTCGACAAGTTCGAGTCCACGGCGAGCTGGCTGATCTACAACGCAGGGGGAGCGAAGAAATCTCCCGCCGATTTCAGCATTCCTGAACCTAAAAAATAGCATCTCCTGAAATTGCCGGGGGAGGACCGTTTTATCTGTCCTTCCCCGGCGCACGGGCGCATAAGGCCGGGCAAAAGTCATGGAAGGACGTGAAATCGTTTATGAAAGATCCAAAAGGAATGCCGGTTAACGGAGCGGCCCTGGGGACCGCCCTTCCCGCAAAGGACCTCTCGAAATACGTTCCCGAAGCCCGAAGAAAACCGGGAGAGCTTGGAATCGCTCTCGTGGCCTTCTTTATCGGTGCGCTCGGATACTACTACGCCCTCGACATGACGAGCGGCAAATTTTCTTCACCGTCGGTTTTTCCGAAACTCGCCTCAGCTCTCATCATGGCCTTATCGGCATTCAACTTCGTGAAGGCCCTTCACAGGGATAAACCGGAAGCGTCATCCTCCCTGGGCCGGTATCTTTTCCCTGCGGACGTGGTGGTCGTTTTGCTGCTCCTCGTCTCCTACTGCATCGTGCTGCCGAGGCTTCATTTCATCGCTTCATCCTATCTCTTCATGGTTCTCGCGATGGTCTATCTTCAGCGGGGGAAAAAGATCCTGCGGGCAATCCTGGTCTCAGCCCTCGCCCTTGCGGTGCTCGTAGCAGTCTTCCGCTATCTATTTCTGGTCATTCTGCCCTAAGGGGGACAGGCGCGATATGGAACAAAACCTTCAGTACTTTCTCATACCCTTTCTGAACTGGGAGATGATGCTCCTCATCTGGGTCGGCGTATTCGCCGGCATCTGGGTGGGGGCAATTCCCGGGCTGTCGGTGACTATGGCGGCATCCCTGCTGATCTCCTTCACCTTCTCCTGGGATGTCAACAGCGCTCTTGCGCTCATCTGCGGCGTTTTCGTGGGAGGGGTCTACGGCGGTTCTATCACCGCCATCCTCCTCAATATTCCCGGAGCCCCGGCGGCCATCGCCACGGGCATCGAAGGGTACCCCCTCGCCCAGCGGGGGGAGGCCGGGAAGGCCATCGGCCTGTGCACCACAGTGTCGGTCTTCGCCAGTTTTGTCGGCATAATTGTCCTCGCCATAGCTGCTCCGGTTATCGCCAACTTTTCCCTCAAGTTTGCCCCGAGAGATTTCTTTCTCCTGGCAGTCATGGGAATTCTCCTCATCGGAAGCATCGGCGGGGGAGACCCGATCAAGGGAATCACCGCCGGAGTCATCGGCATCCTGATCAGCATGGTGGGAATGGACCCCTCCACGGGGGAGATGCGCTACACCTTCGGAAACATCTACCTCATGGCGGGAATCAGCTTCGTGACGGCCATGATCGGACTCTTCGGCGTCTCGGAAGCGCTGACCCAGTTCCGCAATGCCGGGCTCAAATCGCCCAAACAGAATCTCGACAGAATTATTCCGAGCTGGGCAACCTTCGTGAAGTATCTCCCCCTGTCCATCCGTTCGTCCCTTCTCGGGGTCTTCATCGGGGCTCTTCCGGGCACGGGTGGGGACGTGGCAGCCCTGCTGGCCTACGATCAGGCCAAGCGGTCCGTCCGCAACCCCTCGAGGCCCTTCGGAACGGGGGCCTATGAGGGGATCGTCGCTCCTGAGACTGCGAACAAGGGGGCCATCGGCGGGGCCTTCATCCCCATGCTGACCCTGGGAATACCCGGCGACGCCGTGACGGCCATCATCATCGGAGCCCTCTACATCCACGGTCTCAAGCCGGGACCTATGCTCATGATAGAAACACCCCACCTTTTCTGGATGATCGTAAGCTGCCTCAGCATCGCCAGCATCGCCCTTCTGGTCCTCGGGCTCATCAGCGTCAAGCCCTTCGCCAAAATCATCGAGATCCCCAAGGAGATCATCATGCCCGTGGTGATCATACTCTCCGTCATAGGAACCTATGCGATTCAGAACAGCGTCGTGGACATCTTCTACATGATCGGCTTCGGCATCACAGGCTACTTCATGCGCCTCTACGGATATGCCACCGGGCCCATGGTGCTTGGCCTCATCCTGGGTCCCATGCTCGACGCAAACTACCGGAGGACCATGCAGGGGGCAGAAGACCAGTTTCTTCCCTTTCTGCAGGGGTTCGTGACGAGCCCCATCAGCCTCTTCCTGACCCTGGCGATTGTCTTTCTGGTCTTTTCCCAGACGGCTACATACAGGAGATGGAGGGGCATTCAATAGGCTTCAACCCGAAAAGGGAAAAATGCAGTTCATTTCAGAGGAGGAAGATATCATGAGGAAACTGACCGTCGCGCTTGTTGTGTTGTTCCTGTTTGCCGGGTCCGCTTTTGCGGCCTACCCCGAGAAGAACATTCAGGGGTACATCATGTGGGGTGCCGGAGGCGCCATGGACAACGTGGCCCGGGCCATCACCCCCATGGCCCAGGAGCATCTCGGAAAAACCATCATCATGCAGAACAAAACCGGCGCCACCGGAGCCATCGCCACGACCTTCGTGGCCAATCAGCCCGCCGACGGCTACACGCTGCTCTTCGGAGCGGAAAACCCGAACCTCTACAAGGTGACCGGGCTCTCCCAGATAGACTACGACCAGTTCGACCCCGTATTTCTCATGATGGGAAACGTCGGCGTGGTAGTGGTTCCGAAGGATTCCCCCTTCAAGACCTACAAAGACCTCATCGAAGCGGCCGCTTCGGGCAAGACGGTCACCGTCGGTTCGACGGGCCCCGGCGGACTCCCGTACGTGGCGACGACCATGATTGAAAAGATCCACGGAGTGAAGTTCAACAAGGTCCAGTTCGACGGCGAAGGCCCCTGCCTCACGGCTCTCATGGGCGGACATATCGACGCCGTAGCGGTAGGGCTTCTCGCCGCCGCCAGCCACATCAAGGCGGGATCGGTGAACGGCCTCGCCATGATCTCGAAGGAACGGATCCCCGGGCTCGACTCAGTCCCTGCGGTCACCGAGATCTACGAGCAGTACGGTCCCTACCTTCCCTGGGGAGCCTTCTTCGGCGTTTTCGTGAAAAAGGGAACTCCGAAAGAGGCTTACGACGCTCTTCAGGCAGCCTACCAGAAGGCCTACGAAGACCCCAAGTTCGACGACTTCGCGAAGAACATGGGTGGCGTCAAGCTCGGCCTCACCGGCGACAAGGCCAGAGAGTTCATCAAGCAGAACCAGTCGGTCAGCGCCTGGCTTCTCTATGATGCCGGGGGAGCGAAATTTTCGCCGGAGGAATTCGGCATAAAGAGACCGTAAAAAGTTTTTCTTGAAGGTGCTTTCCCGGGAACAAAAATAATCCCGGGAAGTTCTTTTGCTTCCTGCTGTAATCGCCGGCTTTCTCTTACCTCGAGGAGCCGGCTTTTCCTTCTTCGATAACTTTGTTCATTTTCGCGCTTGACAAACTCATTCTCTCTCTCTATTGTGGAGGTAATTCCTTTTGGTGGATATCATTTCCATCTAGTGGAAATTGCAAGTTTGCCCTTGCAAAGTCAAGAAAGGGGAAGAGAGAATGACAAGGAAGTTTCAGTTTTCTCTGGCGCAGCTTACGGTACTGAAGACATCACCCGTTGAAATTTCCCGGATCGCGGCAGAAACAGGATATGATTTTGTAAGTATGCGGCAGATTTACATGGGCCTGCCTGAAGAGCCTGACTACGATCTTTCGAAGAACAAAAAACTCATGGATGAGACGAAGGCCGTCTTTGCCGGGACGGGAATAAAACTTCTCGACATCGAACTGGCGAGGATCTTCGACGGAATGGACACAAAAAAATACGAGCCTGCCATGGAGACGGCCCGGGAGCTTGGAGGACGGCACGTCCTTAGCAGCATCTGGACGGAAAACCGCGGCTACGCCCTCGATAAATTCGCCGAGGTGTGCGATCTGGCGAAAGGGTACGGCCTGACGGTCGATCTCGAATACGTCCCCATTGCGGCAGTGAAAAACCTCGCGGAAGCGACGGATGTTCTGAAGGCGGTAAACCGGCCGAATGCCGGGCTGCTGATCGATGTGCACCATTTTCAGAGGGCGGGCGACAGCCCGGAGGAATTGAAAAAACTTCCGGAAGAATGGTTCCACATGGTCCATCTCTGCGATGCTCCTTCGGAAATTCCCGCCGAACGGGATGAAATGACCCGGATCCTGAGGGAGGAGCGCTCCTATGTGGGTGAGGGCGGAATCGACGTGGCGTCCATTCTCCGGGCCCTTCCTCCCGTGCCCTGTTCCATAGAGCTTCCTCATCTCAAAAACGTGGAACGGTACGGCTATCAGGAGCATGCCCGCCGGTGCCTTGAGAGCGCGAAAAAATACTGCGAGGCCCATCTGAAATAATCAGAGAGGCTCCAGGTCAGCAAAGGGACGGAATTCCAGAAAAAAAGGAATTCCGTCCCTTTGCTGTGCTCTCACCTGAGAAGGGCTCAGAGCTGTCTGGCGATCCCCCGGCAGATGTCCTGGATTTCGGGGATGAGTTCCATTGCGGCTTCCTCGGTGAAGCGCGTTGCCGGGCCGGCGAGGGAAAAGGAGAAAAGAATGTCCCCCCGCCGGTTGAAGATGGGAACGGCAATTGAAAGAATCCCTTCCTCCCGCTCTCCCCAGCTGAGAGAGTACCCGTGAACTCGTATCTCCTCGAGGTCCTTTCGAAGGGCCTCGGCAGTGAAGATCGTCGTGGCCGTTATGGGATGGGCTTTTTTGATTTCCCTCTGTATGGCCTCCTCGCCGAGAAAGGCGAGGAGCGCTTTGCCTCCCGCTCCCGCCCAGAGGGGCGCCCGGTCTCCCACCCTCATGACGCAGCGCATGGTGAGCAGGCTTTCCACATGCTCGTAGCAGACCCGCTCTTCCCGCTCGACTCCGTAGAGGGAAACCGCCTCTTTCGTTTTGTCCCGGATCGATTTCATGAAGGGATAGATGAGCTGCTGGGGCCGGAAGTTTGCCTTCGCGATGCTTCCCAGCAGGTAGACCTTGTTTCCCAGGGTATAGGTCCGGTCTTCGAGACGATTGAGAATATTCAGCCTTTCCAGGGTGTTGGCGAGCCTCAGGGTCGTGGTCACAGGCAGCGAAATTTTTTCGGCTATCTCGCTGAGGGAAAGCTTGTATTCATCCCTTGTGAAGGCCCCAAGGATGAGAAAGGCCCTTTCGACTGAACGGACAGAGTCCTCTTTCATACAGAAGTGCTCCTTTCGCACTGAAGCTGATCCTTCCGAAGATGCCGCAGTACGGAATCCTTTTTTGAAGGGTGGATACATAATAGTGCAATCTGCTGAAAAGAACAATTCGTCCTTTTACATGTCAGCAGGTTAAAAAACTCCGCCTTGTACAGGCAAAGAGGAAAGAGTTCCCTGAAGTTTTATTCCCTCGGATCCACAGCGAGAATAGCCGAGACGGCCCCCCGCTTCGCCTGCATGACCTCGATGGCCAGACCGTCGGGAAGGGTGAACCAGTTTCTTCCCTGGGGCATCTGGGTGACGCCCTTGTTGTAGGCCTGTTCGAGGGCCCAGTCGAGATCGTCCACCATGATTCCGAGGTGGGCCGTCCTTCCCTCCGGTCCTTCGAAGGATGGATCGGAAACCAGCTGAATTCCACCGAAGGTCCAGACCTGTTTCGGCTGATTCTCCGGACCATCCGTCCTCCGGAGAGTCATTCCGAAGACCTCCTCGAAGAAACGGATATGCCACCCGATGTCCTTCACTCTGACCGCCACGTGTTCGAGATACGCCTGTTTTCCGTAGGTCATTGCAGCTCCTCCTCTTTTGATGGGTATGCTCTCATCTTTTCTGACTCATGGGATGGAAAATTCGTTCTTAAAACTTCTCAAAGGCTGAAGGAGAGAACCAGCCGGACTGCCATCCCCGCCGCGAGGGCTGAGGCGATCATGATGCTTAGGGACGCCGCGAGGCGTTTCCCTCCCAGTTCCTTCCACAGAACGATAAAGGTGGCGATGCACGGGAAAGTCATGGCAAGAGTCACGGTGGCCACGACGAGCTGGGTCGGCGAAAGCCCGAGGGTGCCGAGCATGCCCAGGGCCACGTCCTTTCGGAGGATGCCGAGAAGGATGGGTGCTGCCGCTTCCGTGGGAAGACCCAGAAGGCCCCGGAATACAGGGGCGAGAAGGCGGGAGAGAAAAGCCGTGGCTCCTGTGATGTCAAGAAGGGAGATGAGGAATATTCCGCCGAGGACGAGAGGGATTGCCTCGAGGATGAAACCGCTGATCCGCAGCCAGAGCTTGAAAGCCATGGCCTTGAAGGAGGGGATGCGGTAGGGGGGGATCTCCACGATCAGCTCCGGGCTGAAGCCGGGCATCAGGGCGTGGAGCAGCCTGCCGAGGATGACCCAGGAGAGAAAAAGGGTGGCGTAGACCACGGCAACCCATTTCATGCCGAGGGCTCCCACCGTGCCGATGATCATGGCCTGAAGACTCGCGCAGGGAATGGCCACGGAGATCAGCGTGGCGGCGATAAATCGCTCCCTCTGGGAATCGAGCACCCGGGTTGCGAGAATGCCGGGGACGTTGCACCCCAGTCCGAGAAGGGAAGGGACGATGGCGAAGCCGTGAAGGCCCATCCGGTGCAGCAGGGAATCGAAGATGACCGCGAGTCGGGGGAGATAGCCGAAGTCCTCGAGAAAACTCAGGACGGCATAGAATGAGAGGACATAGGGCATCACCATGACGACGGGAACGTAGAGCCCCGTGGTGAGAAGGCCGAAGCTCTGCTCGAAGTCTATCACTCCGTCGAAAAGCCGCCCCACGAGGATGTCGTGAAAAGCTCCTCCTCCGCCGAGAAGCCTGGATGCCCCCATTGCGACGGGTCTCCAGAAGCGCTCGAAGAGAGGGTCGAGGAGAATGTCGATGAGCCCTTCGCCGAGAAAGCGGATGGCGGTGAAGCTCCCCGCGATGACTGTTATCCCTATGAAAAGGCCCCAGAAAGAATCCACCGATGCGTCTTCGAGTTTGTCGAGAAACGTGTGGTGGCGGTGGCGGACCTTCTGGACCTGCTCAATGATTTTTCCGATGGCTGCCCATTTATCTTCTTTCGAAAGGGGAGCCTCTTTGCCGGGACGGGCCTCGGAAAGGCAGTCGAGAAGCCGGCTGATTCCCTGCCCCGAAACCGCCACCGTGGGAACTACCGGAACATCGAGAAGCTCCTCGAGCTTTTCCGGATCGACGTCGATTCCCTTGTGCCGGGCCTCGTCCACCATATTAAGGGCTGCGATGACCGGAAGGCGCCTCTCCATGACCTGGAAGGCGAGAAAGAGATTCCGTTCGAGGGCCGTCGCGTCGAGGACGATGACCACCACATCGGCTCCCTCGTTCACCATCCTCCTGGCCACCTCTTCGGCCTCGTTGGTCGGGGACAATGTGTAGGCCCCGGGAACATCGATCACCCGCCAGACTTCATCCTTCCTCCGCAGCCATCCTTCCAGAAAGCCGACGGTCGTTCCCGGATAGTTTGACGACATGGCATGCACGCCCGTAATGCGGGTGAAGAGGGCGCTCTTCCCCACGTTCGGGTTTCCGACGAGAAGGAGCTTCTTATTCCCCTGATCGTCCATGGGGAAGCAGACGTCCTTTCATGGGGTTGACGAGAATCCCGGAGGAGAGCCTCCATCCGATGGCAATCTGACGGCCCTCGAGCAGAAGGGTGACGGGGCCGTGAAAGGGCATTCCCGAGACTTTCTTCACGACTTTGCCGGCCCGGAGACCGAGAGCTTCGAGGCGATCGGCGCATCCTTCGCCGGACGGAAGGGCCGTAATCTGCCCTTCCTCTCCGTTGGCGAGATCCCTGAGGGAGAGTTTTTTCCGTCCTTCTGACGCTGAGGGAATCAATTGCCGCACTCCCTTCGCCGAAGCTGGCCGCAGGCGGCGTCGATGTCGGTACCCTTTTCTTTCCGTATTTCGTTTTCTATGTTGAGTCGGGTGAGAATGGCGGAAAAGGCCTTGATTCTCTCCGTGTCGGACCGCTGGAAAGAATCGTTCACGGGATTGTAGGGAATGAGGTTTATGTAGGCGTCCATCCCCGAGAGCAGGGCGGCCAGTTCATAGGCGAGTTCAGGTTCGTCGTTGATCTTCTGAATCATCACATATTCGAAGGTGATCCGCTCCCCGGTCTTCTCCTGATAAGTCTTCAGGGCTTTCATGAGGGCGCTCAGGGCAAACCTGCGATTCACGGGCATAAGCCGGCTCCTCAGGGCGTCGTTCGGAGCGTGGAGGGAGACGGAGAGGCGGACGGGAAAGCCAGATTCCGCGAGCTCGAGGATGCCGGGAACCACGCCGGAAGTGGAGATGGTGATGTGCCTGGCGCCGAGATTCCTCATTTTGGGGGAGTGGAGGATGGAGAGGGCCTTGAAGAGGGCGTCGGAGTTCAGAAAAGGCTCTCCCATGCCCATGAAGACCACATTGTTGATGTTGGTCCCGATTCTTTTTTCCATAGCGAGAAGCTGTCCCGTCATCTCACCGACGGTAAGATCCCTGGTGTACCCCGAATCGCCCGTGGCGCAGAAGGCACAGGCAAGAGGACAGCCCACCTGGCTCGAGAGGCAGGCCGTGGTGTGGTTCCCGTGGGAGAGGAGCACCGACTCGATCCGTTCGCCGTCGTAGAGCTGCCAGAGGAATTTCTTCGTTCCGTCCCTGGACGTCTCCTCCCGCACAGGAATGGGCGGAAGGATATGCAGTTCATAGGCCAGTTTTTCCCGAAGATCCTTGGGCAGGTTGGTCATTTCGTGGACATTGAAAACTTTTTTTTCGTAGATCCATGAACAGATCTGGTCGGCCCGGTACCGGGGCAGCTCCAGCCTGTCGGTGCATATATCGACCCATTCCTCGTAGGTGAGGTCGAGAGCGTAAATTTCCTGATTCATAGGGTGCCTCCTGAGTCCGTTTTTTTGGTGCGCAAACAGCCTGAAACGACCCTGTATCATGTCATGACGCCTACGGGGTGTCAACGGCAAAAAACGCAATTAAAAAAGGAACGGCCCGCCTTCTTCTGAGGTTCTGTTTCTGAATCTCCATCGGAAAGGGGAGAGGCCGAAAGAGCAGGAAAGTACGGCGGCAGTGAAAAATATTCAGGAGTATGCATTTACTGAAAAGAATGATAATAACTATGGACGGAGAAAAACAAGGCTGTACAATTAAAATGCTCACTTCAGGAGTTTCAATCAAATAATATCTCAAGGAGGAATCGCCATGAAGAAAATTATCTTGACCGGAATAGCCCTGCTGCTTCTCTTCGCCGGATCAGCCTTTGCCGCCGATATCGTTCTGACCTCTGTAGGCCAGAGCCCCGACTCCATGATGGTGCGGGTAGTCCTCCGAAAGGTAAAGATCGATGCCGAGAACGTTCCCCTTCTCAGGGCCGAAGATCTTGCGGACCAGAAAGTCCTCGTTGCCGTCCTGGGCGGCAGCTCCAAGGGACTGGGAGCTGCGGGCATCAATAAAGATCAGGAGATCGAGCGGGTCACCGCGCTTCTGAAAGCCGCCGCGGAAAAGGGAATGAAAATCCTTGTCATGCATATAGGCGGCGAAGGAAGGCGGGGAACCCTTTCCGACGCTTTCATCGAGGCTGCCGCCCCCTGGGGAGAGCGGTTCATCATCGTAGACGGCGGAAACAGCGACGGCATCTTCGACCGTCTGAAAAAGTCCCCTGACGTAAAGATCCTCACGGCTCCCACGGTAACAGAAACGGCTGAACCTCTCAAGTCCACCCTCTCCGAGTGGGGAGCGGCCGCTCACTAGGCTGTCGGTGCCCTTCCATGGACTGGTTCTGGCCTGAAGGATTTTATACGCTGCTGATGGTGGGGAGCTTCGTCTTCGGGGCCTTTGCCCTGAAGCTCCCCATCGCCATCGCTCTCGGGGCCGCAGCAGCAGTCGGTGCCCTCGCCGGCGGAGAGGGGTTTCCCCTCCGGCATTTCGTCGAGGGAACCTTCGGCTATCTCGACACCATACTGATCATCGCCACGGCAATGATCTTCATGAAAACGGTTCAGAAGACGGGGCTTCTCGAAAGCCTGGCGGCCTGGGTGATACGGAAATTCAGGCGCGCCCCTCTTTTTCTCACCCTGGGGCTCATGTTCATCATCATGGTCCCCGGAATGATCACCGGCTCTTCAACCGCAGCCGTGCTTACCACGGGAGCTCTCGTCGCCCCTGTGCTCATTCGCCTCGGCGTTCCGGTTCTCAAGACGGCGGCGGCCATCGCCCTGGGCGCCATCTACGGAATGATCGCCCCTCCCGTCAACGTCCCCGCCATGATCATAGGAGGCGGCATCGATATGCCCTACGTCGGCTTCGCCTGGCCCCTTCTGGTCTGCACCGTTCCGCTGGCGATTTTTGCCGGGCTGATACTCATCTATCCCTCTCTCAGAAAGGGGGCCGGAGACGAAGCGGAACTGGAAGCGCAGCTTCGGAAGATGGAGGAGGCCCCCCTTTCTCTCCGCCTTCTTCTTCCCATCTTCGTCCTCGTGATCCTCATGGCCGGAGAGCAGTTCTTCCCCCGCTTGTGGCCCCCCCTCGGTCTGCCCGTGAACTTTCTCCTCGCGGCTCTCTCGGCCCTTTTTACAGGAAGACCGCTGAACTTTCTGACCGCCTCCCGGGAGGCAGTGGATGACGCCATTCCGGTGCTCGGCATTCTCATGGGCGTGGGCATGTTCATCCAGATCATGACCCTCATAGGGGTTCAGGGGTTCATCGTCGTCTCCGTGCTCGCCCTTCCCGCATGGCTCATGTACCTCGGTATGGCCACGTCCATTCCCCTCTTCGGCGCCGTGTCGGCCTTCGGAGCGGCCTCCGTCCTCGGTGTTCCCTTTCTGCTGGCCCTGCTCGGCCGCAACGAGATCATGGTGGCCTCGGCCCTCAGCCTACTGGCGGGGCTCGGCGACCTCATGCCCCCCACGGCCCTCGCAGGAATATTCGCAGCCCAGGTGGTGGGGGAGGAAAATTACTTCAGGGTGCTTCGGTACTGTCTGGTCCCGGCGGTGGTCACTGCCGTCTGGGCCATGGTGGTCATTCTCAACTCCAATGTCATCATGAGCTATCTGCCTTAGGAGGAACATATCATGACCCTTGTCTATCGCGCCATCGTGCTCTTCGTCCTTCTTCTCGTGATAAGCTGCCAGTTCCGGGAAAAGGACTTCTGGAAGCAGGCCACTGCCGCCCTCGTGGTCGTGCCCCTTGTCCTCCGGCTGCTGCTCATCAAGTAGAGGACGAACAGAGATGAAAATCAGGGGAACCCATCTTACGGCCCTTCTTCTCCTTCTGGCAGCCCTCGTAGTGAGCGCTCTGGCAGGCAGAAACTTCATGAGCATGTGGAAGGACGATGTCTTTCTGCCTGCCCCGGGGTTCGAGAAGCACCTGCTCTCCGAATGGCACGAAGGGATCAAAAACACCCCGGCGGATATCCCCGTCTACATTCAGCAGGGCCCGGAACCCGGAGGAACGGTATTCCTCATGGGGGGAACCCATCCCACTGAGCCTGCCTCGGCAACCACGGCCACCCTCTTTCTCGAACGGGCGAAGGTCACGAGAGGGAGGCTCATCGTAATAACCCAGGTAAACAGCATGGGGTTCACCCACAACTCGCCCCAGGAGGCCCATCCCCAGCATCTGACCTTTATCACCGCCGACGGGAGTCCCCGGACATTCCGGTACGGATCGCGCCTGACGAACCCCATCTACGAATGGCCCTCGCCGGACATCTACATCCATCCCGCCTCGGGGCAGCAGCTTCCGGGAAAGGAGCGGGGAAATCTGAACCGCTGCTATCCGGGCGTTCCGGACGGTTCCCTTACGGAGCAGCTCGCCTACGCCCTCACCGAGATGATACGGAAAGAGAAGGTGGACCTCGCCTTCGACCTTCACGAGGCCTCCCCGGAATATCCGGTGGTGAACGCCATCGTCGCCCACGAACGGAGCATGGAGCTCGCCGCCATGACCGCCATGGACCTGGAGTTCAAGGGGATCCCCATCCGCCTCGAGCCCTCCCCGAAGAACCTCCGGGGACTGACCCACAGGGAGTGGGGGGACTACACGGACACCATGCCCATCCTCATGGAGACGGGCAACCCCGTCCAGGGACGCTTCCGGGGAAAGACGGACGAACGGCTCGCCCTGACGGGAGTGGACAAAGCCTATGTGAAAGCCGCGGCCCTCGGCCGTCTCTACATCCCCTATGACGGTTCCCAGCCCATCGAATACCGTGTGGGGAGGCATACTGCGGCTGTCCTCTCCTTCCTGGACAATCTGGAGCTTCTCGACGAATCGAAAGCGGTGAGAGTAGAGAATATCCCTTCCTTCGAAGATCTCCAGAAAAAGGGCGTGGGATATTTCCTGACGCCGGCGAAACTTTAGAAGATAAAAAATTTTTTTCGCCGAAGGCGGGGTGATTCCCGGCAGAAAAGTCTCAAGGATTTACGGAGTTATTTCCCCGGAAACAAAGGAAACATCAATCCAAGGAGGTGTTTTTGTATGAGAAAGGCACTGGTCGGAATTCTTGTTGTGGTTCTTTTGTGCTGCAGTGCGGCGGCCTTCGCCGGCGAAACGAAGGAGGTCTACGCGGAGAAGGGGATGGTCTCATCGGCCCATGAACTGGCGTCGAAGGCGGGGGTTGAAATCCTGCAGAAGGGCGGAAACGCCATAGATGCCGCCATGGCCACAATGCTCGCCCTGAACGTGGTGGAGTCCAACGCCTCGGGCATCGGCGGCGGGGGATTCACCACCATCCGCTTCGCCAAGACGGGCGAAGTGGTGGAGTTCGACTATCGTGAAGTGGCCCCCCTTTCCGCTACGAAGGACATGTATGCTTCCGAGGCCTCGAAGAAGGCGAAGGAGTCCATGCTCGGCGGCAAGGCCGTGGGAGTTCCGGGAATAGTGAAGGGAATCTTCACCATTCTGAACAAGTACGGGACAATGACCTTCGCCGAGGTGGCCGCTCCGGCCATCCGTCTCGCCGAGGAGGGGTTCGCCGTCCACCCCATGCAGAAGCAGATCGTCACGGACGAATTCGAAAAACTCACCAAATACAGCCCCAACACCGTCTGGCTTCCGGGAGGCCTTCCTCCCGAGGCGGATTTTGTCCTCAAGCAGCCCGAACTGGCGAAGGCCTTCCGGCTTCTTGCCTCTGACGGCCCCGACGCCTTCTACAACGGCCCCATCGGCGAGGCCATGATCGCAGCGGTGAACAAAAACGGCGGCGCAATGACCATGCAGGATCTGAAGAATTACAGCCTCATCGAGCAGAAGCCCGTCCACGGAACCTACCGGGGATATTCCATCTACTCCACCCCTCCCGCATCCAGCGGCGGAACCCACATCGTCCAGCTCCTGAACATCATGGAAAACTTCCCCGTGGGGACGTGGAAGCACAATTCTCCCGAGTATCTCCACACACTCGCCGAGGCCATGAAGCTTGTCTTTGCCGACCGGCAGAAGTACATGGCCGATACGGCCTTCGTCAAGGTCCCTCTTCAGGGGCTTTCGAGCAAGGAGTACGCAAAACAGCTTGCCGGGAAAATCAAGCCCTACGACGTAATGATGGAAGTTCCGGCGGGAGATCCCTGGCCCTTCGACGGGGTGAAGAAGTCATCCTTCACCGGCGGGGGCGGAGACGTCCATATGTCCACCAGCTCCTTCTCCGTGGTTGACGCCGAGGGCAACATCGTGGCCTCCACGAATACGGTGAACTACTTCTTCGGGTCGGGAGTGATCGTTCCCGAGTACGGCTTCGTCCTGAACAACGAGATGGACGACTTCGCCCAGAGCCCCGAGAGCGTCAACGCACCGGAACCGGGAAAGCGCCCCCTGTCCTCCATGTCTCCTACGATCCTTCTCGATCCTGAGGGCCGTCCCTTCATGACCCTGGGTGCCGCCGGAGCCATGCGGATCATCACCGCAGTGAGCCAGATCGTCATGAACGTGGTGGACTTCGGCATGTCCATGGACGAGGCCATCGAGCAGCCCCGGATCTTCAATCCCGCCGGAGGCGGCAAGGCCGGCAAGCTTCTCATCGAGGAGGGAATCGATCCCGATACCGTGAACTATCTGAAGCTCAGGGGGCATGACCTGGAAGTTCGCCCCTTCGGAGGTTATTTCGGAACGGCCCAGGGAATCCGCTTCGACTGGAAGAAGAACAGCATCAACGGCGGCGCGGACAGCCGCCGTCTCGGAGTGCCCGTAGGGTACTGAAAAAGCGAGGCGCAGGGAAGGAAGGCCGGAAATCCGGCCTTCCTTTTTTAATCTTCGGGGATGGGGTAGAATGGCGTCATGAAAAAAAGGGCAGACTTTCCCTATTCTGTACTCGTCACGGGAAGCCGGGGAAAAAGCTCCATGGTCCGCCTGATTACGGCGGCTCTCGGAGGTGCCGGTCTTCAAACGAGAGGACGGATCACAGGTGTCCTTCCCCGGGAGATCACCGGGACGGCCGAGACGCTGATCCTCCGCTCCGGCCCCGGAAATGTGGAGGAGATGAAGTGGTGGATTGCCTCCCTTCCTGCGGGTACGGAAGCCGTGGTCCTCGAGAACAGCGCTGTGGACCCGGAGCTTCAGCCTCTGGCCTTCCGGTGGCTCCATCCTTCCTGCACTGTCCTCACGAATGTCCGCCCCGACCACGAGGAGGTCTGGGGGGCAGGGGAGAGAAGCGCCATCCAGGCGCTTTCCGCGGGGATCGAGGGAGGTCCGGTAATCCTGCCTCGATCCGTGGCGGAGATCCCCCTTTTACGAGAGATATTGGAGGAAAAGGGGTGTGACCTCTTGCCCTGCCCCGACGGGGTGTCCTACATGGAAATCCATCTGGCTCTCACGGAAGGGGCCTGCCGCTTTTTCGGTCTTGACGAAAAGAAAGGACTTGCCGCCGCCCGGGCCCTCCCGCAGGATCTGGCGGATTTCCGCCTCTTCTCCGAGGCAGAGGGGATTCTGGCCTCCGCTTTCTCGGCAAACGACACCGAATCCACGGAGGAGCTTTTCCGCACAACCGGCTGGAAGCGGGAGGAGACCGCGATCCTCTACAATTCCCGGCGGGATCGTTTCGCCCGGCTGCATTCCTTCCTCCCCTGGTTCCGCTCCTTTCCGTGGAAAGGGGTGTTTCTCATGGGAAGCCGCCCTCTTTTTCTGCCCCCTGGCATGGAGGCCGCTCCGGTGAGAGATGTGGCGGGATTCGAAGAATTCGTATCCGCCTCGGGGCATGTCTTCGGCTGCGGCAATGTGGCGGGGATCCCCCTCGATTTCCTGCTGCGCAGGACAGACGAAAAGGAAGGTGGGCAGCACGTACGGCAACGCTGAGATCCTTCTGCTGGCCCTCGGAATCGCCCTGGGCATGTTTTTTTATTCCCGTACGGGGTATTCGCCGGGGGGGATCATTACCCCGGGGTTCCTCGCCCTCGAGCTTGCCTCCCCTGAGCGGGTAGGTGCTCTTCTCCTGTCGGCCGGGGCCGTTGCCCTGCTCCTGACCCTCGCCGTGAGGGCCACGGGGATCTACGGCCGCCAGCGGACGGGCCTGGCCATGCTGCTGGCCCTCGGAATCCGTCTTCTTTTCGGCGGTCTTTTCTCTCTCTCATCCCTGTGGGTCGGGTGGGTCATCCCGGGGCTGCTCGGAGCGGACATGCAGCGCCAGGGAGTCCTTCCCACCCTGGGGGCGTCCTTCGCGACCGCCCTGGCGGCAGCCATGGCCGCCGCGCTGATCGCTGCCGCCGGAGGAAGAGTATGAGAAGAGAATGGCTCACCGCCCAGAAGCGCTTTGCGATGAAAGTCCACGCAGGGCTGATTCTGCTCGCCCTTGCCCTTGCTCTTCTCTGGTATTTTTCGGGACCTCCGCCCCTGACGAAAGAGGAACTCTTCCTCTGGGAAAAGGTCCGGACGGCCCAGGAAGCCCTCTTCTCCGAACGGGCCGCCCGGGGAGCGGAGGCTCCGCGGGCGGTCGACCCCTGGCGGACCGGGTTTCCCGGGGTGGAGTGGAGCGGCATCACAACGACTCTCGGGCCCCTCGAGGCCAAGAGAACCGCCGCCGACCCCCTCTGGAGCGTCCATGCCCTGAGGACCTTCCGCCGCCTCGGCCTGAAGTCCGGAGATCGGGTGGCTGTCTTCTCGTCATCCTCCTTCCCCGGACTGGTCTTCTCACTGCTCTCCGCGGCGGAGAGCATGAAGCTGTCCGTTCTCTGGGTCCATTCCCTCGGATCCTCCACCTGGGGGGCGAACGTTCCCGAATTTCCCTGGCCCCGGATTGCCATGACCCTTCGGGAAAAAGGATTTCTCTCGATGAAAGCCGACTGGTACACCCTCGGCGGAGGAGGGGAGATGGGACGGGACATGCCCCCGGAAAGCCGCTCTCTTCTCCGGGAAGCTGCCGCCCGGGAAGGAGTTCACCTTCTCGAGGGAAACTCCCTCTCCGAGATCATCGAGAAGAAGACGGCCCTTCTGCGGAGCTTCTCCCCCCGCCTCGTGATCACCGTGGGGGGATCGGCGGCGACCTTCGGGTCCGGCGAGGAGGAGTTCCCATCGGGGGGGTACTATGTCCCCTCGGAAGGGGGAAATTACCCCGGAACGGGGGTCTTTCAAAATTCCCTGAAGCAGGGCATTCCGGTGCTCCATTTCCTGAACCTCCGCTCCCTTGCCGGAAAGGCGGGAATTCCTTATGACGGGCGTCCCCTTCCCCGCTTTTTCTCAGGGGGAGGAACGGCCCTGTCGGGCCTCGGCCTTCTTCTTTTTCTGGCTTTCCTTTTTTTCTTTCCAAGGTGGAAAAAACAGGCATGAAAAAGGGCATGGCGGCAAAGCACATAGCTGCAGGGTCTCTCTTTCTC
This sequence comes from Aminobacteriaceae bacterium, assembly GCA_963674625.2. Taxonomy (GTDB): domain Bacteria; phylum Synergistota; class Synergistia; order Synergistales; family Aminobacteriaceae; genus JALHFZ01. The sequence goes on from CAXXXO010000001.1 coordinate 289,721, forward strand.
CTCCTCTGGGTCGCCTCCCAGCGCATCTCCGCCTTCCCAGTCCTCTCGGCCATAGGCAGCGTGGCCGACTCCCTGGACAGCGGCGACCTTCTTGCTGCCGCGTCATTCGTGGCTGTGCTGAACGGCGTGCGGGCCATCGCCCTCTACCTCGGCTGGTTCCTTCTCGGCAGCGGCATCTCTTCGCTGAAAAGCTCCCTTTCCCCCCTTTCGTGGATTATCCCGGTCACGGCCATACCTTTGACCTATTTTCTCCTGCCTGCCCTCGGAGAGGGGCTTCAGCTTCATTTCGGCATTCCGGCCGTCCTCAGCGTCACCACAGTGCTCGTCCTGCGGTACCTCACCCGGGAGATCTCCGACTGGGGGTACAAATCCATTGCCCTCGCTCTCTTCGTCTTTTCCTTCCAATGGCTTGATGTTCTGCCCTTTCTCACCCCCTACGGGGCAGGATGGGGCGAACTCTCCCTCTCGGTGAAGACGGCGGCGGCCCTGCTGGGCAAGACGGCCTTTCTCAACCGGGCGGGAGGGGCCGTCTTCGGGGGGCTCTTTCTCTCGGGCGTGCTGACCACGGAGCTCCTGGTGAGCTACGGGGCGCGGCTGGCGAGCCTCGCCCTTCTGCGGGACCGGGAGCAGAAGATGGCATCCCTGCGGGAGAAAAATCTCAGCGCCCGGATCATCCTCGAGATGCAGCAGCTCGTTCACGATCTGAAGCGCCCCCTCACCACAATCCTCGGCCTCGCGGACGTCATCGTCTCGGGCAGAGGAGGGGAGGGGGTCGAAAAGTACGGGACGGTCATCGCCGAGGCGGGGCGCTCCATGGAGGAGATGATCTCGGAAATCCTCCACGGAGATTTCCGCCGCCCCATATCCCTTGGGGACCTTCTCGAGTACGTCTTCACCCAGATCAGCCCCTATCCGTGGAGGGAGACGGTAAATCTGCGGGCGGAAAAATCCGCCCTCGCCGAGAAGGTGACGGTAAACGTGGTGCGCCTCTCCCGGGCTGTGGTCAATCTTCTCGACAACGCCCACCGGGCGAACCTCCAGGCCGGAGGAGATACCATCGAGATCATCCTTACCCTGTCGGAGAGCTGGGCGAAGATCACCGTGGCCGACCGGGGACCGGGATTTCCCTCTCCCGAAAAGGGAAGTTCCGGGTGGAACTCTACCGGACTGGGCCTCCAATACGTTACAATGGTAGCGGAAAATCACGGCGGCCGGTTTGTCCCCACGGCAGCGCCGGAGGGCGGAGCCGAGGCGTCGATTCTGCTTCCGAGACGCCCTGAAAAAAAGGAGAATTGCTGATGGCCCTGCATATCGGCGCGATCGACGACGACAAGACCATTCTCTACACTCTCGAGGCCATGGCTTCCACCGAAGGCTGGCGGATGCTCACCACCAGCGAACCGGAGGAATGCCTCGGATGGATCCGCCTCGACGAGGTGGATATTCTGCTCGTGGACTATCATATGCCCGTGATGAACGGCCTCCACCTGATCCGAAAGGCCCGGGAGCTCTCGCCGAAGCTCGTGCTCATCGCCCTCACCGTGGAGGACGGAGGAGAGCTGGCTTCACGGCTCATCATGGCCGGAGCGGACGATTTCATCTCTAAACCCATACGCCTTGCTGATTTTACCGCCAGGATCCGTCTTCACGAGAAGCTCTTCGCCCACCGGGAGCAGCTTCACTGGGACGAAAGGCAAAAGGGAGTCAGCAAGGACACCATGCGCAAAGTTCTGGAGAAGCTCAAGGAATTTACTGCCCCCGGTGACTGCGACGATGTGGCCGAAGCCTGCGGACTTGCCTACGTGACCGCCCACAGGTATCTCGAGTATCTCGCCGACCGGGGTTTGGTCGTCCGGAGCCCGGGAGTTCAGGACGGAAAGCCCGGAAGGCCAAAAACCTACTATTCCGTTTCCCCCTCTGGGGGAAGAGAAGAGGAGAAATTCAATGGCTGAAAAAAAACTGCTCATCCCATGGGGAAGAGAGACTATCTCATGGAGCGCCCCGGAGAGCACGGTTATTCCCGTACCGAGAGGCAGCCGCCCCGACCGGGGAACCCCCGGGGACGCCCTCGCTCATCCTGTGGGCTCGCCTCCCCTGAGAGAACGCGCCCGGGGAGCGAAGAAGGCCGCCATCGTCCTCCCCGATGCCACGAGGCTGTGGCAGAACGTCCCCCTCATGGCCGGCGCCCTGCGGCAGGAGATTGCCGGGGCCGGAGTCCCCGAGGTCACCTGGCTTGTAGGTGCTGGGCTTCACCGGGCACCCACGGAAGAGGAAATCGCCCTCCTCGCGGGAGACGCCCTTCTGCCCGGAGACCGGATCTTCTGGGCCGACCCCCGGAAGGTGCGGAACACAGGGCTTGTCACTTCGAGGGGCACTCCCGTGGCGATCGCCCCGGAGGCCCTTGACGCCGACCTCCTCGTCCTCGCCGGCGGGATCGTCTATCACGACCTCGCGGGGTTCAGCGGAGGAAGAAAGGGCATTCTTCCCGCCATCAGCGGGAGGGAATCGGTGCAGAACAATCATCGTCTCTCCATCGAGAAGGGGCTGGAAGGGCTCGAGGTCAACGCGGGCAGGCTGGAGGGAAACGGCACGGCAGAGGACATGGAGGAATACCGCGCCCTAGTGGAAACTCTTGTTCCCCTCTTTCTGCTGAACGTCGTCCCCGACGACGGGGGCAGGCCGTGGTGCTACACCGCCGGCAGCGCCGGTGAGGCCTGGAGAAAAGGCGTCGATTTCGCCCGGGCCCTCCAGACACTCTACATCCCCGAAAGGGCCGCCCTCGTGGTGGTCTCGAGCGGGGGCCATCCCTACGACATCGACCTCTACCAGGCCACGAAGAGCGTCACCGCCACCCTAGGCGCCCTGCTTCCCGGCGGAGGGCTTCTCCTCTGCGCAGGCCTCGATGACGGCATGGGGCCGGGCAGCTTCGCCAGGGATTTCCCCCTCTCCCTCAAAGACCAGGGAGCTCTTCTGAAGCAGCTCGGAGAGGACTTCACCATCCCCGGGTTCATCGCACTCAAGGTGCCCCACGATCTCAGGGGACATCCGTCGGCCCTTGTGACCCCGCGGCATGGGATCCCCTTTCCGGGGAAAACCTTCAGTTCCTTCTCCGAGGGGCTGGAATGGATTCTTCCCAGGGTACCGGAGGGACCGGTGGTTTTTGTCGGATCAGGGAACTGCGTCTTCCTGAAAGCAGATGCCTGAACGCAAAAAACCCCTCCGCCCTTTTCCGGGGCGGAGGGGTTTTTTGCAACAGGGGATGCCGGTCTACTTGAACCAGAGATCCTTCATCTTCTGAAGCTCGCCGCTCTTGTCCATCTCGGCGAGGGCGCCGTTCACCTTTTCCTGAAGCTCCTTGTCGCCCAGGTTCATCGCAAGGGCTTTTCCCGAACCGGTGATCTCCTGGTCGAAGGCTATCTTGATCTTTCCCTTGAAGTCCTTGTGCTCAACGTAGCTCTTGGCCACGGGGATATCCATTAGGGTGGCGTCCACACGGCCGAGGATGACTTCCCGGACGCAGTCGTCGAATTTCTGGAAGGATTTCACGGTGACGCCCTCCAGAGTATTGGAGTAGGTCTCCTGCACCGTTCCGAGCTGCACGGCCACGGTCTTTCCCTTCATGTCGGCGACTGTCTTCAGGGAGTTGTTGTCCGCCGCGACGAGAAAGGCGCTCATGGAAACTTCGTAGTTCATGGAGAAGGCGACCTTCTTCGCCCGTTCCTCCGTGGCGCTCATGCCGGCCGCGACGATGTCGATCTTCCTGGCCAGCAGGGAGGGGATGAGGCTGTCGAAAGGCATATCCACCCATTCGATGGTCATGCCGGTCTTTGCCGCGATGGCCTCCATGAGGTCGATGTCGAAGCCCTTCAGGTTGTTCTTTTCATCCCGGAATTCATAGGGAGGGTAGGTGCTTTCCGTGCCGACCTTAAAAACCTTCGGAGCGGCGGCGACGGCAAAGGCGGCGGAACTGAAAAGGACGAGAGCGAGCAGCGCGAGAATGCATTTCTTCATGATTTTTTCCTCCTTGATGGATGAACATATGTTCAGAACACGCGAGTGGAATGCATTGCGTTATAGAAATGAGAATACATCACCCCGCTTGCCCTGTCAAGAAGTTTCTTCCTCAAAAAGCGAAGGTGTTTTTTATCCGGACTTGCCTTTTCCAGTTGACGTTCTCCCCCTCACTGGATATAATGTGCGAAACTGTAAGAACGTACAGGCGATGATGCAGAGTGCCCCCGTCCATTAACTGCCGACAGAGAGGAAAGTTCGAGGGCTGAAAGGCTTTCCCGGCAGGGATTACAGGGCGCGAAAGACTGCGGAGCCGAAGCCGAAACGGCCCGTCGGGCCGGCAGTACGCTTCCGGGCGCTCCCGTCACAGGGCGTAAGAGCGGGGCGCATTATGCGTCCAAGCAGGGTGGTACCGCGAGTGTATTGGCTCGTCCCTTCATCGGGATGGGCCATTTTTTTATTTGCCCAAAGTGCGGAAGACGGAAGAGGTGCGGTCATCATGACGGGAAGAATAGAGAATATCAAGGGGCATTTTCATTTCGGCGGATGGGACACGGCGGAACTGGCGGATCTTTTCGGGACGCCTCTCTACGTTCTGTCGGAGGATATCCTCCGAGAACGGTGCCGGGCGGTGCGGGAAGATTTTCTCGACCGCTGGGAAAGTACAGCGGCGGTTTACGCCGGGAAAGCCTTTCTTCCCCTTGCCATGGCCCGGATCATCCAGTCGGAGGGTCTGGGACTCGACCTTGTCTCCGGAGGGGAACTCTATACGGCCCGGATGGCCGGCTTCCCCCTCTCCCGGACGATTCTTCACGGGAACAGCAAAACCCGGGAGGAACTTGAAGCCGCCCTTGACGGCGGAGTGGGGCGAATAGTTGTGGACAGCCTTTCCGAGCTTGAAACCCTCGAAAAAATTGCGGAGGAGAAAGACAAACGGCAATCCATCCTTCTTCGGGTCTCTCCCGGGGTGGACGCCCATACCCATAAATATATTCTCACCGGGCATACGGGGTCGAAGTTCGGCTTTCCTCTTCTGGGGAACTCCCTGAGAGAGGCGGTCGTCCGGGCGATGAGGTCCGAGCGGATTATCCTGAGGGGATTTCATTTTCACATCGGCTCCCAGATTTTTGAGAATACGTCCCACGTGCGGGCAGTGGAGATCGTTGTCAGCACCATGGCCGCTTTCCGCAGGGACCTCGGGCTGGTCACGGATGAGCTGAACATGGGGGGCGGCTTCGGAGTGGACTTCGACCCCGAGGGACGGACTCCGTCCGTCCGCTCTTTCACGGACCCCATGATGGAGGCCCTCGAGGAGGGATGCCGGAGAGAAGGACTTCCCCGCCCCCGGGTGGTCATCGAGCCGGGACGATGGATCGTCTCGGAGGCCGGCATCACCCTCTACCGGGTACAGTCCCTGAAGACCATCGACGGCATGGTGACCTACGCGGGCGTGGACGGCGGCATGACGGACAACCCCCGCCCGGCTCTCTACGGGGCGAAATACTGGGGGGTGGCCGCGGAGAAGCTGGACCAGGAGGCGACGGAGACGGTCACCGTGGCGGGAAAGTGCTGCGAGTCGGGGGACATCCTCATCGAAGGGCTGAAGGTTCCCCCCCTCTCGGTGGGTGATCTTCTCGCCGTTCTGAATACCGGAGCCTATACCTTTTCCATGGCAAGCAATTACAACCGTACGCCCCGCCCGGGAGTGGTGCTCGTGAGCCCTGGAAGGGCCGACGTGATCGTGGAGCGCCAGACCTTTGAGGACCTGGTGCGGGGAGAAAAAATACCGGATCATCTGAAATTGAACTGATATTTTTCTTCAGAGGAGGTGAACGCCCCGGAGAAGAGACCGGCGGGGAAGTGGGCGGCGTCAGTCTGTGCAGCCTGACGAAAAGACGAAGAAGAGAAACGCCATTTGAAGGAGGCAGAGAAGAGAAATGAGAAAGAGTTGTGTGATGCTGGGAGTACTGATGCTTTTTGTCCTCGGAGGAACGGCCTTTGCCGCCGATCCGATCCGCATCGGCCATACTGTGTCCCTCACGGGAGGAGCCTCCATGTGGGGGCAGTCGGAGGCCAATGCCCTCGACATGCTGGCGAAGAAGATCAACGCCGGCGGCGGAGTGCTCGGCCGTCAGATCGAGTTCGTCAGGTATGACAACCGGAACGACGCCGTCGAATCGGTGAACGTCGCAAAGCGCCTCGTCTCCGACGGAGTCGTCGCCGTCATCGGCCCGGCCCAGAGCGGAAACTCCATCGCCACAGCCCCCGTCCTTGAGCGGGCGCAGATCCCCATGGTGGTCACCACCGCAACGAACCCCTACGTCACCATGGACCAGCGGTCGGGTAAAGTCCGTCCCTACGCCTTCCGCCCCTGCTTCATCGACCCCTTCCAGGGGACCGTGGCCGCCCGCTTCGCAGTGACCGACCTGAAGGCAAAGAAGGGAGCCATCCTGTACGATGTGGGCTCCGACTACGGTCAGTGGCTCGCGAAGTACTTCGAGGATGCCTTCACTGAAAAAGGCGGAAAGATTGTCGCGAAGGAGGCCTTCCGCACCGACGAGCTCGATTACCGCGCCCAGCTCGGCAAGATGAAAGACCTCGCCCCTGACGTCATTTTCATCCCCACGAGCCAGAAGGAGGCCGCCATGGCCGCCAAGCAGGCCCGGGACCTCGGCCTCACGGCGGTCCTGCTCGGCACGGACAACTGGGGAAGCCCCGACCTCATCGAGCTTGGCGGCAGCGCCATCGACGGCGGCTACTTCGTAAACCTCGCCGACCTCGCCGACCCCGATATTCAGGACTTTGTGGCCGAATACAAGGCAGCTTACGGCGACGAGCCGGTTCTTCCCAACCCGGTCATGGCCCAGGATGCCCTTCTGATGATCGTCGAGGCCCTCAAAAAGGCCGGTTCGACCGAGGGCGAAAAGCTCGCTGCAGCCCTGGCGAATCTCAAGGATCTCAAGGTTACGAGCGGCGTGCTCACCATCAACCCCGAGGATCACAACCCCCTCGACAAGCCTGCGGTTATCCAGCAGGTGGATGTTCCCAACAAGACCTTCAAGTTCGTCAAGAAGTACGTTTCCGTAGAATAGCAAAAAGCCTTTCCGGGGGCTCTGAACGCCCCCGGAAAGAGATGGCCGGACCGCATTCAGGGGAGCAGAGGATCCCTTTCCCCTGAATGCGTTTTCAAAGGATGGGTGCACGGATTGTTTTTGCAGACTCTCGTCACGGGACTTTCCATCGGGGGCATCTACGCCCTCATGGCGGTGGGGTATTCCCTCGTCTTCAGCGTGCTGAATTTCAGCAATTTCGCCCACGGCGCAGTGATCATGCTCGGCGCCTACGTGGGGCTCGCCCTTGCGACAAAGCTCAGCCTGGGGTTCGGCCTCGTCCTTGCGGGAAGCATAGCCGGGGCGGGAATCATCGCCGTCCTCAACGAAAGGCTCGCCTACTCGAGCCTCCGCAGAAGAAAGGCCCCTTCCCTCTATCTCATGATCAGCGCCATGGGATGCGCCGTCTTTCTCGAAAACCTCGTCTACGCCACTATCGGATCGCGGTTTTACGCCTTTCCCGAGTTCTTCGGCCGGCAGATCGTTACCCTCGGCGGCTCGAGCGTCAGCCTCCTCGACGTGGGGGCCTTCCTCTTCGCCCTTGCCGCCATACTCGGACTTCATCTCTTCATCAGCCGCACCCGCACTGGGATAGCCATCCGGGCGGGGGTCTCCGACATGACCATGTGCTCCCTCATGGGAGTTGACCTGGACAGGCTCATCTCCATCGTCTTTCTGCTCGCGGGCGGTTTCGCGGGCGTGGCGGGGGTCTTTCTGGGAATAAAGTACCTCGTCTATCCCACCATGGGATGGGTGACCAACAAGGCCTATATCGCAGCCGTCATCGGAGGCCTCGGCAGCCTCCCGGGGGCCCTCGCGGGGGGGCTCATCCTCGGCGTCGTGGAGACCTTCGTCTCCGTCTACGTCTCGAGCGTCATGAGAGACGTCTTCAGCTTCACCCTGCTCATAGCCTTCCTTGTCCTGAGGCCGAACGGTCTTCTCGGCCGGGACACCGAAGAGAAGGTATAAACTTATGGACTATATCCTTTCCATCGTCGTTTTGGCCGGAATCAACATGATCGCCGTGCTTGGCCTTTCCATCTTCACGGGGTTCACGGGTCTCTTCTCCCTGGGGCATGCCGCCTTCGTGGGAGTGGGAGCCTATACCTCGGCTATCCTCACCTACTACTACTACGTCCCCTATCCACTGGCCCTCCTGGCGGGAGCGGCGGCTGCGGGTCTTGTCAGCCTCATCATCGGCGTCCCCACCCTCCGGGCCAAGCTGCGGAGCGATTATTTCGCCATCGCCATCCTAGGTTTCGGCGAGGCCCTGCGGGTCATCCTCGAAAATCTCGAGATCACCAACGGCGCCCGGGGCCTTCCCGGCATCGACAGCTTCACCACCCTTCCCATAGTACTCTTCTGCCTGGCCGGGGGCATTCTGGTCGCCAGAAACTTCCTTCGCTCCCGGTGGGGTGCGGCCTGCATCGCCATCCGGGAGGACCCCATCGCCGCGGAGATGGCGGGGGTGAGGCTCTTTCAGACCCGCCTCCTTTCCCTCGTGGTGAGCGCCGTCTACTGCGGCCTCTCCGGAGGACTGCTGGCCCACTTTCTCTCCTTCATCCAGCCCGTGATGTTCACCCTGATCCAGTCCACCCAGCTTCTCGCGGCGGTCATCGCCGGAGGAATGGGAAGCCTGTCCGGCCCCCTCATCGCCTCCTTCGTCTTCATCGCCCTTCCCGAGGCCCTCCGGGTCGCCCAGATGTGGAGGCTCGTAGCCTACGGCCTTCTGCTCGTCCTCATCATGGTCTATCGTCCCCAGGGGCTCATGGGGTACTCGGAAATCTCCTCTTTCTTCACGAAAAAGGGAAAGAGCGAGAGGGTGCAGCCATGACGACCTCCCCCCTTCTGTCCGTCATCGGGCTCACCCGGGATTTCGGCGGCATCCGGGCCGTGGACTCCTTTTCCTTCGATGTCCCGGAAGGATCAGTCACCGGAATCATCGGCCCCAACGGCGCGGGGAAGACCACGGTCTTCAACCTGATCACCGGGGTCTACCGCCCCACAGCAGGAGACATACTCTTTAAGGGAGAGTCCATCGGAGGACATCGCCCGGACAGGATCGTTCGGGCAGGAATCGCCCGGACATTTCAGAATATCCGTCTCTTCAACCGCAGAAGCTGCCTTGAAAACGTCCTCACTCCCCTCCTGCAGCGGGAGCGGAGCAGCTTTTTTGCCGCCCTCGCGGGGACACCCTCGGCCCGGAGAACGGAGCGCTCCCTCCGGGAGAAGGCCTTCGATCTGCTGACTTCCCTCGGCCTCGATAGATACGCCTCCCTGCAGGCGAATACGCTCCCCTACGGGCTGCAGCGCAAACTCGAGATTGCCCGGGCCCTTGCCACGGACCCTTCCCTGCTGCTCCTCGACGAGCCCGCTGCGGGTATGAATCCCGAGGAGACCCGGAGCCTCGCCCGGCTCATCGCCGATGTGAAGGAGAAATTCGCCGTGACCGTCCTGCTCATCGAGCACCACATGGATCTCGTGATGAACATCTGCTCCCCCGTCATCGTCATCAACTTCGGCGCCCTTCTCGCAGAGGGAACCCCCGAAGAAGTGCGGGCAAACCCCGACGTGGTGGCGGCCTATCTCGGAAAGGGAAGGAAAGGGAAATGAACGCCCTGAGCATAGAAAATCTGAACGTCCACTACGGCACCATCCACGCGGTGCAGGGGATCTCCTTCTCCGTGGAGGAAGGAGAGATCGTCTCCATCGTCGGATCGAACGGCGCCGGAAAATCCACGGTCATGTGGACAATGGCCGGAGTGGTGAAGCCGTCGTCGGGGAGTGTGGAGGTCTTCGGCCGTCCCCTGCCCGAAAAGCCCCACGATATTGTGGGCATGGGCATAGCCCTCGTGCCGGAGCGGCGCCGTCTTTTTTCCGCTCTCACCGTGCGGGAGAACCTCGTCATGGGAGCCTACCGCCGAAAGGATAAAAAGGAGATCGAAGGGGACATGGAACTGTGCTTCTCCCTCTTCCCCATAATAAAGCAGAGGCTGAAGCAGCGGTCCGGCACCCTTTCGGGAGGAGAGCAGCAGATGCTCGCCATCTCGAGGGCCCTCATGAGCAGCCCCAGGGTGCTCCTGCTGGACGAGCCCTCCCTCGGCCTCGCCCCCCTGATTGTTGAAACTCTCATGGAGACTATCCTCCGCATCCGCAGCGAGGGAATGACCGTGCTGCTCGTGGAGCAGAACGCCACCCAGGCCCTCGAGATCAGCGACCGGGGGTATATTCTCGAGGCGGGGCGGATAATCAAAAGCGGCCCCGGACCCGATCTCGCCGGGGATCCCGAGATCCGCAGGGCCTACCTCGGAGAATAGATTTTTACGCGCAGGGAAGAGGGGTACCCTTCCGCCCCTTTTCCCGCTATACTCCATTTCGGGAGGTGTTTTGCCATGAAAAAAGACAATCAGACCCTGCAGCCCCTTCGCCTCGACGGACAAACCCTCGTTGAACAGATTGAACGCCTCGCCTCCGTGGGCACCGACCCCCGGGGAGGGCGAACCCGCGTCGCCGCCTCCCGGGAGGACGGCGAAGGCCGGGACCTGCTCGCGGAATGGATGAAGGAACTGGATCTCGACGTGAAGGTCGACTCGGTGGGGAATATCTTCGGCCTGCTCTCCCCGGAAGAAGGAGGCGCCGGGAAGAAGCCTCTCGTGCTGGGCTCCCATATCGACACGGTCCTCTCAGCCGGCCCCTACGACGGATGCTTCGGAGTCCTCTCCGGTCTTGCGGTCGCCCGGGCCTTCCGCAGGGCGGGAAGGTCCCCGTCCCGCCCCCTCGTGGTCGCCGCCTTTACCAACGAGGAGGGGGTGCGCTTCCATCCGGACATGCTCGGCTCCCTCTGCTTCGCCGGGGGGATATCCCCCGAGGAGGCCCTGGCGGTGACGGACAGCGGCGGGGTCTCCCTGGAGAAGAGCCTGAAGGAAATCGGCTATGACGGCCCCCTTTCCCCGGGCTTTTTTTCCCCGGGAGAATACCTCGAGCTGCACGTGGAGCAGGGGCCCGTCCTCGACAGGGAGGGCCTTTCCATCGGTGTGGTGGAGGGCGTGCAGGGAATCTCCTGGTGGAGGATCACCTTCTCGGGAAAGGCGAACCACGCAGGAACGACCCCGACGGCTCTCCGGTCTGACGCGGGGTACGGCGCCGCAAGAACGATCGTCTTTCTCCGGGACCTTGCCCGGGAATCCGGAACGACCCTTGCGACGGTGGGGACCCTCTCCCTAGAACCGGGGGCCGTCAACATAATCCCCTCGAAGGCGGTCTTCACCGCGGATATCCGGGATCCCTCGGAAGAGCGTCTGGCGGAGGCCGATGAAAAACTGAAGGCCTTTGCGGAAAAGGCTGCCGCGGAAGAGGGGCTTGAAGTCTCCCTTGAACGGCTTGTCCGTTTTTCCCCGGTGGTATTTTCCTCTGACCTGTGCGGCCTGGTGGAGGAGACCGCCCGGGAGCTTGGTTTTTCCTCAAGAAGGATGACCTCCGGGGCCGGCCACGACGCCCAGATGATGGCCCGTATCTGTCCGACGGCCATGATCTTCGTTCCCAGCCGGGGAGGGATCAGCCACAGCCCCGCCGAGCACACAGAGCGGGCGGATCTTCTGGCGGGGGCGGAAGTGCTGCTCCGCATGGCGGAAAAGCTTCTGGCGAAGGAGTAAGAAAGAGAAAATGCAGATCAGGGTGAATTCTGAAATCGGCCGGCTTCGTTCAGTGATCATGCAGCCCCCGGGCCGGGGGATCGAGCGGTGCACACCCCTCAATGTGGGTTCCCTTGCGTGGGACTCCGTCCCGAGCCCCGAAAAGGCAGCCGCGGAGCATAAAAAATGGGTGGAGATAGTTGAGGCCTCCGGGGCGAAGGTCTATCTTTTCGAAGACCTGCTCCGCCCGGTCCTCGCCGACCCCGCCGGAAAGCAGGAGGTCGTCTCCGGCGTCCTCGAAACGGAGCGTCCCTTTCTGACGGAGCAGACCCTCGAAGTTCTTGCGGAACTCCTTCTCGACCTCTCCCCCCGCAAGCTGGTGGACCGCCTTTTCTTCGGCATGACAAAGGAAGAGCTGAACAGGTCCACGGCGGAGGTCTCCCTTGCGGATCTCGCCGACGGCAGAAACGAATGGGCCCTTTTTCCCATGACGAACGTTCTCTACTCCCGGGACCCGGCAGCGGTCCTCGGAGAGGGGGTGGTCTTCGGCAAGATGTTCAACCGGGACAGGGTGAAGGAACCGGTCTGCCTTCGTGCAATTTTCCGGCATCACGAGGACTTCCGGAAATGCTCCTTCCGGACGTGGTACGGCGATTCCCCGGATGACAATACCCCGGCCGAGGGAGGCAACCTGCATTGCTACAGCCCTTCCGTCTTCATCGTGGGGGTGAATGAGCGGACTTCACCGGTCTCCATCGAGAAGATCGCCCGGCGCACCATGGCCAACGGGGCCATCACGGACGTCCTCGCCCTGATGTTCGAGAACCCCCGGATCAGCTCCACCGATTCCATAGGCCTCTCGGTCCACGTGGATATGTTCCTCAACATGATCGACCACGATGCATTTCTTTTCTTTCCCTACATCGAGAAGAAGATCACCGTCCTCCGCATCACCAGGGGAAGGGGTGAACGGCTGCAGATACGAAGGGAGAATTCCCTCTTCGGGGCCATACGGAAGGTGCTGAAGCTTGACGCCCTGCGGATTATCAAGGTAGGCGGGGAGGAGACCGAGGCGGTGGCCTTTTCGGAACAGCGCTCGGGATCGGGGGGAAATACCTTCAATCTCGAGCCCGGGAAAGTCTGCATCTGGGACCGCAACAGGGGGACCATGAAGGCCCTGGAAAAGGCGGGGATCACCGTCGTCCCGGTCGACGCCGACGAGCTGGTGAAGGGCGGAGGGGGCCCCCGCTGCACCACCATGCCCCTGGAGAGGGAGGACCTGTGAGGTCCTCCTCTCCGGGTTCAGGGAAACCGGTCAGTCCACCCGCACCGCGGTGCCGCAGGTGGTCACCATGAGCATGTTGCTTCCGTTAGTACCCAGAACCTCGTAGTTCACGAGCATTCCCACCACGGCGTTGGCTCCCAGCTCCAGGGCCCGCTGCTCCATCTCCCTCAGGGCGTCCGTCCGGGCGTCCATCAGCTCCTTCTCGTAGGCGCCGGATCGTCCTCCGAAGAAATTCGTCAGGCTCGCCTTGAAGTCCTTGTAAAAATTCGCTCCGGCGATGACCTCGCCGAAGACGATACCCCGGTATGAGGTGATTGTCTTGCCCTCTACGGTATGGGTCGTGGTGATGATCATGCGCTGTTCCTCCTGGGCCGTCTACCGGCCTGTAAAATTGGGGTGGCGCTTCTCGAGAAAGGCCTGCACGCCCTCCCTGCCGTCCTCCGATGCGGCGAGGGCGGCGAAGAGATCTCCTGCCGCAGGGATTGCACGTTCTGTGGTCAGCCCCTCCATCCGGGCGAACCCTTTCTTTCCGGTGCGGAGGGAGGCGGGGCTTTTGCCCGCCAGGCGCTTTGCCAGTGAGAGGGTCATCTCCTCCAGTTTCCCCTCCGGGGCGACCCCGCAGACGAAACCGAGCTCACGCCCCTTTTCGGCAGGGATCAGTTCGCCGGAGAGTACGTACTGAAGGGCCCGTTTTTCTCCGATCCACCGGGCAAGCTGGTAGCCAGGTTCGAGGCAGATCAGCCCCACATTCACGGCCGTGGTGCCGAAAACGGCGTCCTCGGAGGCCACCACGAAATCGCAGGCCAGGGCGAGCCCCGTTCCGTTTGCGAGGGCGTAGCCTTGCACCGAGGCGATGACGGGCTTCGTCATGGCATGAAGGGTGAGATTATGGAGATTCATGAGTTCGAGAAAATCCCGGATCTCGTGCCGTTCCTTCGAGAGTATCTCCCGAAGGTCGATTCCCGTGGAGAAATGCTTTCCTTCTCCGTTGATTATAACGACCCGGACGTCCCGGTTCTTTTCCATCTCCCGGAGCCCCTCGTTCAGCTCCTTCGCGAGCTCTTCGTTGAAGGTGTTCATGGCCTCGGGCCGGGAGAGGGTGATATACCCGATCTCCTCCTTGACGCTGGTGAGTACCGACGGCATCAGAAATCCTCCTTTTTCGCCCTGTCGAGGCGGCGCATTTTCCGGGCTGACGGGCAAAGGGCCAGCCCTCCTCTCGATGTGCACCGCAGTTCCTCCGGAAGCATTCTCCCCACCGAATCCACGGCGTCGATGGTTTCGTCCAGGGGGACGGGGCTCTCGTACCCTGCGAGGACCAGGTCGGCGCACAGGAAGGCCTGGGAGGCAAGGGCCGCGTTGCGGCTGTGGCAGGGGATCTCCACGACCCCCTGAACGAGGTCGCAGACCGATCCCATAACGTTCTGAAAGACAAGGGCTGCCGAATCGCATCCCTGGCGGGGAGTTCCTCCGGCGGCCTCGACAATCGCTGCGGCAGCCATTGCCCCGGCCGCTCCGATCTCCACCTGGCATCCCGCCACCTCGGCTGCGAAGGTGCTTCGGAGGTCGTGAAAGAGCCCTACGGCCCCCGCGGCCCACAGGGCCATCAAAACCTTTTCTCTGGACAGTCCGAAATCCGTACCCAGGGTGGCCGCCACACCGGGAATCACTCCCGCAGCTCCGCCGGTGGGGGCCGCGCAGACCACTCCTCCGGAAGCGCATTCGTGCAATGCGGCCATGGAGCGGACGGCTGCCCGGGCGTGAGGGCCTCCGAGGAACATGCTTCCGTTCCTTTCCCCCTTCCACAGCTTTTCGGCCAGGGGTTCCATGAGCTTCATGGGGGCAATCTGCCCGGAAAGGCCGTGCGAAACTGCCCCGAGCATGATGTCGAGCCGTTCTTCCATCTCCTTCATCAGGACGGTTTCGTCCAGATTCAGCAGGGCGCTCTCGTAGGCGATGGCGGCCTGGCCGAGGGACAGCCCCCTCTCGGCTGCGAAGGTCTCCATGGACGCGGCATCGGTAAACAGCTCTTTTCCGCTCAGGGGGTGCATCACGGGGTCGGCGGCGAAGACATCCCTTACGGCGGAAGCGGCGGACAGCCGCTGAAAAAATTCTTCTTCGGGAGGAAGGGAGGATGAGGCCAGCATTACGATTCGATCTCCTCCCGGCAGCGCTTCGAGACGCTGAGCCCAGAGGCGGAGAAGGCTTTCCATATCCCCGAGGGATCCCGGTCCCCCCTCGCAGTAGATCACCCAGGAGTCGCCGTTCAGGAGGAGGGGAACTCCGTTCAGAGAGGCGATCTCGAAGGAACCGCCTCCGACGGAGCGGCTATGGAGGACGATCTCCCTGCCGTCCTCACCCGTCAGGGTAAGAAGGGCGCTGTTCGGATGGTCGGCCTCGGCGAAGGGGCTCACTTCGAACCGGACATCGAGATTTTCTCCGGGCGCAAGGCCGAGCATGTCGGGAAAGGCGGAATCCGTGAGGGGGCGGGCCAGAAGGCCGGCCACGTAGGCCCGGTCGCTTCCCTGGTCGGAATAGCAGACTGCCATGGAGCTTCCCGGGGCGAAGGTAAAGACCGCCTTCCGGGGAGGGGATCCCAGAAGATCCCTCGCCATCCGGCCGATCCTCCACGGACCGGCGGTGTGGGAACTGGACGGTCCCCTCATGATGGGGCCCAGGACGGAATTGAGAATGCTCACCCTTTTCACCTGGCTGTCACCTCCGAAATCGATTTCTGAAAAAAGTATAGCAGGAGGAGAGACGTTTCTCTATTTCCAGTTGAAAATTAATCTGAAAAATTGAAGCATCCCTGCTTATTAACCTTTGAGAGAACATTAATTTAAATATAGATTGTAATGTCAAGCGATTTTTTTACCTTCGATTACAAGCGAAAATTAAGTGAGCGGCATAATTTATAGTGTTGCAAAGGGTGTAACTTGAGTTGTGAGATAATAAATATAAAAATCCGAAAGTAGCATAGAAAAAGATTTCCGAAAGCACGTTCTTCTCCCCCAGAGCAAACAAAAGGTCAAAAAACTACGTAAAAAACAGAAACAAAACCATCTTGTCCCCTTGTGGAGAAAGAAAAGGGAGACTATTATTCAGAGATTTCCTAATTTACAGGATTCTGAGGCTTCACGCTCGATTGAAAAAATATTTGACAATAGGCATATTCGGTGATATTGTTTTTTTGAAATTAAGTTCACTTTTTCCTATTGGAAGTTTTCTCACGGATTACGAAGTTTGACCTTCCCCGGAGTTTTGACGGACACAGAAAGAGATCTGACAACGCGAGAAATCTCGCTGAGGGGGTCTGTAATGTAAAAGGGACAAAACCCAAGACGTATGATCATGAATTCCAACAGGAAGGTTTGTGTTTTGCAGCGGAAGAGAAGCCTGCCTGTACCTCGCCAGGCGAAACATCGCGGGGTGGGAAGGGAAGCGAGCATAGAGATACAGCCTTAAAATCGAAGGGCCTTGACCGGTCAGGAGAGAAAAGTAATCTGCCCCCGGGACTGATTCTTTCTTCCGACCGGGGCAGTCAGTACAAGAGTTCTTTCTATCAGCAAAAGTTGTGGGTAAGTGGAATCATAGGTTCCATGAGCAGAAAAGGGAAGTGCCGGAACAATGCAAATGCACCAATGGAAAGCTTCTTCGGGCCATTGAAGAACGAATGTGTCTCTGCCAGGAAAAAGGATCGGACGAGCAAAGGGACAAAGAGTAATATTTTCAGGTATATAGAAATATTTTAGAACCCAAAGCGTTTTTACTCCGGAATCGGGTATGAAACACCGGAACGCTATGAAAAAGAAAGATTGCAGGGATGATTCTGTGTCCTGCTTCCCGGGAAAGCTTATATTTGCCCGGACGATGATGTGGCGTGATTGCCATGAGAAGGCAATTTTATCAGTACTATATAAAACGGGAGGTGCGTAAAGTGAGGAGAAAATTGTTCGCTGCTCTATTGATAGTTTGCTTGGGTATTTGTTCCGGAGCTGCTTTTGCTGCTGATACGATCAAGCTGGGTTGTCTTGTCGCTACAACGGGAGATTTTTCGGCCTACGGTCAGGCGGAATACAATTCGGCACAACTCGCAGTAGAAGAAATTAATGCGAATGGCGGCGTCTTGGGGAAGAAGCTGGAACTTGTTATGTACGATTTTCGTTCACGGGCAGATGATGCTGTCAATGCGGTTCGAAGAATGATTGAGCAAGACAAAGTAGTAGCTATCGTGGGAGCCAACGCAAGCGGAGTTAACATAGCGACAGCGCCTCTCGTGAACCGTTCTGAAATACCGCAGATAGGGACAATGCCCACAAATCCGCTTGTGACAGTGGATGAAAACGGGAAAGTTCGCCCATATTCTTTCCGTATCTGCTTTACCGACCCCTATCAGGGGAAGCTGATTGCTTTCTTTGCAGCCAATGAACTCAAAAAGAAGAAAGCGGCCATTCTTTACGATGTTGCCAGTGATTTTGCCCAGGGGCTTAGAGAATTTTTCATGCAGAGTTACAAAGAATACGATGGAAAAATTGTTTCTGACCTTGGCTTCCGCGGAGGGCAGGACGTCGATTTTCGGGCACAGCTTACGGAAATAAAGGCAACGGATGCAGAAGTTTTGATTCTCCCGAACGTAGGTAAGGATTGCGCTTTGATAGTCAAACAGGCCCGTGAATTGGGCATGGACGATATTATTTTTATCGGTGGCGATGGATATGGCGATTTTATGTGGGAGATAGCAGGCAAGGCCCTCGAAGATTCCTATTGGATAACCCATCTTTCACCCGAGGATGAAGGTATGCAGCCCTTCTTTGCGGCCTACAGGAAAAAATTCAACGATGAATGCAAGGAATTTGCGAATGGAGTTATGGCTTATGACAGCGTATATTGGGTGGCAGACGCATTGACCAGAGCTGGAAAGGTCGACAGCAAAGCTCTGCGGACGGCTCTTGAAGAAACAAAAGGTCTCAAGCTTCATCATGCAACTATCACTATTGACCCTGCAAATCATAATCCTATCGACAAAGACGGGGTAGTACTCAAAGCCGAAGGAGGAAAAAGCAGGCCATTCGTTAAAATTAAGCCTTAATTTGCTTTGTCGGCGCAATCTTTTTCTAAAAAATGTAAGGCTATACAGGGGTGGATGGCGACGTTCACCCCTGTTCTTTCGTTTCATTGACCGGATAAATTCCCCGTCTTTTTACTACCTGCCAATAAGCGTTTTTCGAACGGCTCATTTTAATACGAGAAGAGAAACGCACGTTTTTTCCTTATATGTCCGAAAAAAGGAAAGGAGCGCAGAATTCTGATGAAATTGACAAGAAATTTGAGCGGACTCGTGCCTGAAGATTTCTATCGTATTGACATACCATCTTTCCCGTCGATGGACTGCAGGGGGAAGATGGTATGTTTTCAAAAAAAACGTGTTCATAAGGGACAATATATAACCGAAATCATCCTCTGGACAAGAGAAACTGGAAGAACGCAGGTGATAGGTACAGGGCAATATCCGGCATTATCCCCTGATGGTCGATTTGTAGCTTATGTAGAAGGAATGCGCGGTGAAATACTCACCGTACACGAGCTTGAAACAGGAAATGTTTCACGGATGGAAAGCGGAACTTCGATGAGAGAGCTTGTATGGAATCGTTCTTCCCGATCCCTCCTCATTACTGCGAAAGAGAAAAGTAACCCTTTCTATAACGATACCCCTCCGCTTTTAAGCGCCCAGTTGGTCACACGACTGAAATTTAAAGAGGATAATAATGGAAATGCCGGGATATGGGACGAGACTTGGCGCCAGGTTTTTTGTGTTCCCTGTGAAAATGGCCATATTCGAAAGATCATGCGCCTGACTGATGGAAACAGGGATCATAGGCACCCTTTCTGGATCGATGATGTTACAGCTGGTTACGTAAAAAATACAAATGAGGATCCCGATATGCCTGACCAGTTTGATAGGGAAGGGGTTTTCTCTCTGCCTTGCGAAGGAGGAAGCGAACGGAAAATCGTTGCTGTCGGTGGTCCTGTTGAAGCTGTTTCCGCTTCACAAGGGGGAGATCGTATCGCTTTCGTGGGGCATGATTATTCTTTCTTTGAGGCTACCAACCGGTCTGTTTTCATTGCAGACGTGAATGCAGGCTCTGTAGAGCAGCTTTCGCTTCCCGATATATCAGCAATGAATCACATCCTTTCTGATATAGGGCTTGATCCGAATGCATCTGCGCCGGTCTGGATAAATGACAATTCGTTGATATGCGTGACAACAATGGGGGGGGACAGTGCTCTCTGGAACCTTGCCCCAGGGAAAAAACCGGAAAGGATGTCGCAGGAACACCGAGGAATTTTCGGGTTGTGCGGTGACTTTGAAGGAAGAGTAGCCTGCATCGTTTCTTCAAACAGTACTCCAGCCACTGTTATAGTGCGCGAAAAAAATGGAGAAGAGATTATCGTTTGGCAGTCATGGGAGCCTCAGACCTCGGTTCCTGGATCCATTTCCGTTTCCGTTTCAGACGGTGTACGCGAATTTTGGTATCTCCCCCCTGTTGGAGGTGGATTTCCTAAAGGTGTAGTGTTAAATGTTCATGGAGGCCCTCATCAATGCTACGGTAATGTTTTCAATTATGATTTTCAGCTTTTAGCTGCTGCAGGGTACGCAGTTCTTTATGGAAATCCCGCAGGTAGTCTTGGTTATGGACAAAATGTGGCGGCGAAATCAAAACACGATTGGGGCGGAACTGATTTTCAGGAGATAAGAACAGCTATTGATGCTGCAAAAAAACGATTTGCTCTGAAAAATACTCCCTTCGCCATAATTGGAGGAAGCTACGGGGGGTTTATGGCAAACTGGGCTATAGGGCATTCGGATATTTTCTCTTGCGCAGTTTCCGAACGAGGAACCTCAAACCGTTTCAGCCAAGCAGGCACCAGCGATTGTGCGTACAGGTACGGTGTATTTGAGTTTGATGGATTCCCATGGGATAATCCGCAGTTCTATTCACAGCATTCACCGATTTCTTTTGTCAACGATATTCATACCCCGCTCCTTCTTCTTCACGGAGAAGAAGATGTGAACTGCCATATAACCCAGTCGGAGGAACTTTTTACGGCATTGAAGGTTCTGGATAAAAATGCTCTTCTGGTGAGATTCCCCGGGGAGTCTCATGAATATGCCGCCATTGGGTCTCCTGCTGCGAGAATGGACCGGTATTGTCTGTTGCTCTGGTGGTTTGCAAAACACTTAGATGCGCAGGTCCGGGAAAATGTTGATCCTGAATAAATAGAACCGACAAATAGATGAATGATTTTATTGCAGGAGGAATTGCCTGAAACCATTCCATGGGAGGCTGCAAAAATGAATGATTTTGAAGGGGATATGCGGTCTTTGATCAACAGTCTTAAAGGTACTGCCGGAGTAGTTGTGTCTTCCGAAAATATAAATTTCTCCTGGAATGAAAATGAATCTTTTCCGGCAGCAAGCCTGATAAAGCTTCCCATTCTTAGAGAAATGTATCAAAGAGTTCAGAAAGGGGCACTTGATCTTTTTCAAGAATTGACCGTTACAGAAGAACAAAAAGTTGGCGGATTCGGCATTTTGAAAGAGATGAACAATGGGCTGAAAATCTCTTTAAAAGATATTGCTGTTCTAATGATAGTGTTGAGCGACAATACGGCGACAAACATGCTTATCCGCCTTCTTGGAATGAAGGCAATTAACACAATGTGCAAACGGCTTGGAATGACCGGAACAGAATTGAATCGGATGATGATGGATTACGATTCGCCGAAGCGTGGAATAGATAATTTCACAACGCCTGGTGATATCGCTGTTTTTTTTCGGGATCTTGCTGTAAATCCTGATATATGCGACAAATACCGTGAAGAAATGATTGATATTCTGAAAAAACAGCAATGCAACAATAAACTTCCTGCAGGTTTTCCGTCCGAGGCAGTAATTGCTCACAAGACAGGAGACCTTGTCGGAACGGAACATGATGCCGGGATTTTATTCGTGAGAAATCGGCAGTGCGTCATAGTTGTCCTTACGAAGGATCTTCCAGAAAATGATCAAGGCATACAATTGAACAGGAAAATAGCCCGGCTTGTATATGAAGAGATGCAGAAAGAATGGAGCATGGATTCCGAGAAAAGAGCATAATTCCAATTCGAGGAGTGCTATATAGATTAATTATAATTTAGAATTATTTTATGCCGCGCAACTTATAGTTTCTGCTGATGGAATCTTGTAAAGAAAGAAACCAAAGGTCTGATGAATTTCTTTTTTGCTTATCTCAAGGTATGAATTTGCTAGCAAGTTTATTCCACTCCCGTTTTCAAAAACTTATAACGACTGTTTCAAAAATTTTGGGTGAGTTGTTTTAGACCAAAGTTTAGAGATTCAATGGCACAGAAAAATCAAAGAGACAGAAAATCGTTTTTTCTTGTGGATAATCGCTTGATTTTATAAGATTGCATTTTTATTGAAAGAAGGAAAAGAAAAGATGTACGATTACATTATTCGAAACGCTACGGTTGTTGATGGAGCCGGAAACGAAGCTTACCGTTCAGATGTTGCCATTATGGGGAAAATGATTTTTCGCGTTGGTTTCATTGAGAAGAACGAAGAATGCGGGGAAGAAATCGATGCATCGGGGCTCGTTCTATCTCCCGGTTTTATCGATATGCACAGTCATACCGATCTCGAATTTTTTCGGAATCCGCCCCCGGAAGCCAAAATTCGACAAGGAGTTACTACCGAACTGCTCGGTCAGGATGGGTTTGGAACTGCCCCCGTCCGGGACGATACCCTTTCGTTGACCCGTGACCTTCTTGCAGGGCTGGATGGTGTGTTGGCCGAGAAAGACTGGACTTGGAGAAGTTTTAAACAATATCTGGATGCTCTGGAAAAGAGACAGTTGCCGAATAACGCCGCTGTGCTCCTAGCACATGGTGCGGTGCGCATTGAAACGCTCGGTTTAAGAGAAGGACAGGCTTCAGAAAATGAAATGGCTAAAATGTGTGCTACGGTTCGCGAATGTATGGAGGACGGTGCGTTCGGCCTTTCAACAGGGCTGATTTATCCGCCTTGCGCCTATGGAGATACTGAAGAACTCATCGCATTGAACAAAGAGGTATCCAAATACAAAGGGATCTTCGTTGTGCATCAGCGTGATGAAGGATATTATCTTTCCCGTTCATTTGATGAAGTTTCAAAAATTTCAAGAGAATCAGGAGCGCATTTGGAAATATCCCACTGGCAGGCTTATGGTAAGGTAAACTGGCCTTTGATGGACGAAGTAATGGAGAAGGCAGAAATGTTTGCCGCTGAAGGTGGCAGTTTATCCTGGGACCGATATCCCTATCTTGCCGGAAGCACTCTTCTTGCCGCGATCCTTCCTACATGGACATTTAACGAAGGGATCCCGAAGTTGGTCCGCAATCTCATGAAACCAGAATACCGTCGGCGGATTCACGAAGATTTCACGAAAGGCTTGGATGTGTGGCATAACAGACAAATATCTGTTGGCTGGGAGAACATTATTGTTTCTGCGGTTAAACTTGAAAAAAATAAATGGATGGAAGGAAAGAGCTGTCAGCAAATCGGAGAGTTTCAAAGCAAGCAAACTCTTGATGCTGTCCTTGAATTACTTTCAGAGGAAAATTTGGCAGTGACTATGATAAGTTTCTACGGATCTGAAAAGATCATGGAAAAAGTGATTTGTCATCCGCTCGGAACCATCGGCAGTGACGGGATTTA
This sequence comes from Aminobacteriaceae bacterium, assembly GCA_963674625.2. Taxonomy (GTDB): domain Bacteria; phylum Synergistota; class Synergistia; order Synergistales; family Aminobacteriaceae; genus JALHFZ01. Next base: position 312,515 of record CAXXXO010000001.1, read on the forward strand.
TGGGGGGCGTCCCCATCCAAGACTCTATGGAACATTTCCCTGCTACATACGTCATTTTGTCCGTGAAAAAAAGCTGCTGAGTTTGGAGGAAGCGGTGAGGAAAATCACAAGTTATCCTGCGTTAATCTTGGGATTGCACGGAAGAGGAATTATTGGTGAAGAGAAATGGGCAGATTTGGTGCTCTTTGATCCAAATACTATAACAGATACTGCGACGTACAATAACCCGATGCAGTATCCAACGGGTATACAATATGTTTTTGTCAATGGATGTCCTGTCGTGACTCCTGATGGATATACGGGGAAATTGCCTGGGATTGTATTGAGACGAGGAAGGCCTTGATCTGGCTGATTGTAATATGTCCACGGTGTCTATACTATAAGGCATACAAAGTAACATGAGAACAATAAAAGGGAGCGGGATACAGTGGCTTATATAAAGTACCTGTCTCAGGAGGAGATTCCCGAAAATCAGCGGGTCGCCGATACCGACAACATCATCCAGATCCACGGCGTCCATGGAAAAGTCATGAAGGGGCACTACGACCTGTATATAGAGGTGATGCGGAAACGGAGCCCCCTCAGCCGGATTCAGAGGGAGCAGATCGCCGTGGCCGTCTCCGCGTACAACGGATGTCTCTACTGAATCACCCATCACGAAGCGGGGCTTCGTGGACTGCTGGAGAAGGACGGCCGGACAGGTGAGGAGCAGGACCGCCTGCTTGAGGCTTTGAAATCGGATTATAAAAAAGCGGACCTGCCTTCGGCCGATCGGGCGATGCTGGACTACGCACTGAAGCTCACTGCCCGCCCGCAGAAGATGAATGCACGGGATGTGGAGATTCTTCGGGCGGAGGGGCTCGACGACAGGGCGATCCATGACCTGTGCGCGGTCACGGCCTATTTCGCCTTCGTCAACCGGATGGCCGACGGACTGGGCGTGGAGCTCGAAGAGCGATGGGGCAGGGAAGGAGAGGAAAGACCATGAGAGAACTGCTTACGGGAAACGAGGCTGTGGCGAGGGGAGCATGGGAGGCGGGGTGCCACGTGGCGGCCGCCTATCCCGGAACCCCGAGCACGGAGATCCTTGAAAATCTCGCCGGGTACGACGGGGTCTACTGCGAATGGTCTCCCAACGAAAAAGTTGCGCTGGAGGTGGCCGCGGGTGCGTCAATGGCCGGAGCCCGCTCCCTGTGCGCCATGAAGCACGTGGGGCTGAACGTCGCCGCCGATCCTTTCTTCACCATGGCCTACATAGGGGTGAACGGAGGGCTCGTGGTGGTGGACGCCGACGACCCGGGGCTGCACAGCTCCCAGAACGAACAGGACAACCGCTGGTACGCCCTTCATGCCAAGGTCCCCATGCTCGAGCCGACGGACAGCCAGGAATGCCTCGACTTCACGAAGGCGGCCTTCGCCCTCTCGGAAAAATTCGATACCCCGGTGCTCCTGCGCCTGACCACCCGAATCTGCCACAGCAAGGGAGCGGTGGAGACGGGAGAACGGACGGAACTTCCGGTGAAGGAATATGTCCGAAACCCAGGGAAGAACGCCATGCTTCCTGCGGCGGCACGGGTGAAGCATGCTCTGGCAGAGGAACGGCTCCTCAAGCTTCAGGAATACAACGAGACCTCTCCCTTCAATACGGTCGTCCCGGGGGACGGTCCCCTCGGGGTCATCGCCACGGGAATCGGCTTTCAGCACGCCCGGGAGGCCCTCGGGGACCGGGCGTCCTACCTGAAGATAGGGATGACCTGGCCTCTTCCGATGAAGCTCATGGCCGACTTCGCCTCGTCGGTGAAGACCTTGCTGTGGGTCGTTGAGGAGAACGATCCCTTCGTGGAGACTGCCCTTCTGAGTGCAGGCATTCCCTGCAGGGGAAAAGGCCTTCTGCCCATCGTGGGAGAACTGTCTCCCGCAATCGTGGCGAAGGCCATCCTCGGAGAAGAAAATCCATCGGGACCCGAAGCTGGAATTCCCGTCCCTGACCGGCCGCCCCTTCTCTGCGCCGGCTGCCCCCACCGGGGCCTCTTCTATGCCCTGAGCGAGAAGAAGGATACAGCGGTCATGGGCGATATCGGCTGCTACGGCCTCGGCTCCCTTCCTCCCCTCAACGTGGGGGAGAGCACCATCTGCATGGGAGCCGGCTTCTCGGCGGCCATCGGTTTTCAGAAAGCTGACGAGCGGGCCGGACGAACCCGGAAAGTTTTCGGAATCCTGGGCGACTCGACCTTTTTCCACTCGGGTATTACGGGGCTGATCGACGCAGTGGTGAACAAGTCGAAGGCGGCCTTCGTCATCATGGACAACCGCATCACCGCCATGACGGGGCAGCAGGAAAACCCCGGGACGGGAAGAACCCTCGGGGGAGACGAGACCGTCGCCCTCGACATCGGCACTCTCTGCGCGGCCTGCGGAGTGAAGGAGGAGAACATCCACAAAGTGGACCCCTACGATCTCGCCGCCTCCCGAAAGGCGGTTCAGGCAGTCATGGACACGCCCGAGACTGCGGTGATCCTGACGACCCGACCCTGCGCCCTTCTCCGGGATGTGCGGAGTGAACGGGCGGGCATGGTCTGCGTGGTGGATCCGGAGAAATGCGTCCTCTGCCTCTCGTGCCTCAAGCCGGGATGTCCGGCCATCACGAAAACTGACGGAATGATCGCCATCGACCCCTTTTTCTGCAACGCCTGCGGCCTCTGCCTGCAGCTCTGCCCGACCGGGGCGATTACGAAGGGGGCGATCGGCCATGAATAGCAACAAAAATACGAGCGTTCTGATCGTAGGGGTTGGAGGGCAGGGGATACTTCTCGCCGGGAAGATCCTCTCCGAAGGGCTGCTTTCCTTCGGAGAGGATGTGAAAATGTCGGAGATCCACGGCATGGCCCAGCGGGGGGGAAGCGTCTCAACCCACATCCGTTTCGGCAGGCAGGTTTACTCTCCCGTTATCGACCGGGGAGGGGCAGACCTCATCGTCGCCTTTGAAAAAGTCGAGGCTCTGCGGTGGCTTCCCTGGCTTTCTCCCCGGGGAACCCTTCTCGTCAACAGCGAGGAGATCTGTTCCATGCCGGTAATCCTGGGACGGCAGGTCTATCCGCCCCGGCTCGAAGAGATCTTTCCGACCCTCGCTGCATCCGTCAAAGTTCTCGAGGCATCGAAAATCGCCCGGGAGGTTGGTGAACCCCGCTCGGCGAACATGGTCCTGCTGGGCGCTGCCGTCTCTCTCCTGGGGCTGGAAGAGAGGGAATGGGGGAGAGTCCTTCCGAAGTGGCTTCCCCGGCAGGGAGTGAAGAAGAACGAGGAAGCATTTGCCCGGGGAATAGAGGCCCTGAAGGCATAAATGCAGAATACAGGATATTAGGATATACTGTGAGCCTGAAAATATTTGAAACCGGAAGGTGAGAGAAAAAATGCCTTCAGAGAAATCAGGCTCTCCGGAGCTCTCCAGAAATATCGTTCTTGCAGTGGCCGCACTCACGGCCTTCCTGCCTCCCTTCATGCTGTCGGCGGTCAATCTGGCCCTGCCCGCCATTTCGAAGACCTACGCCGCGAGTGCCGTCTGGCTGAGCTGGGTTGCCGTCTCCTATCTCCTTTCCTCGGCGGTCTTTCTCGTGCCGGCGGGGAAGATGGGGGACATATGGGGAAGAAAAAAGGTCCTCCTGGCGGGAACCTGGACCTTTCTTCTTTCCTCCTTTCTCTGCCCCTTCGCGCCGAACATGCCCGTCTTCCTGCTTCTGAGAAGCGTCCAGGGGGTGGGCGGCGCTCTCATGCTGACCATGGGAATGGCCATCCTCACCTCGGTCTTCCCCTCCCACCAGAGGGGAAAAGCCCTCGGGGTGAACGTTGCCGCAGTCTACATGGGCTCCTCTGCTGGCCCCTTTATCGGGGGCTTCTTCATCTCCTTCTTCGGCTGGACCTCCGTCTTCTACATCAACGCCCTTCTGGCGGGGCTTTCCATCGGGCTGCTGGTGAAATTCGTCCCCTTTGAATGGAAAGAGGGAGGGAGCAAGAGCATCGATATTCCGGGAAGCCTTCTCTACGGTCTGTCCCTGGTATCCATCATGTACGGGGCTTCAATTCTTCCCTCCCTGGAGGGTGGAGTCCTCCTCGGGCTCGGAGGAGGGACCTTTCTTCTCTTTCTCCGGAGGATGCTCAGGTCGGAGGACCCTCTCTTCGATGTCCGTCTCTTCTCCGGAAATCGGGTTTTCGCCTTTTCGAACATCGCCGCCCTGATCAACTACGCGGCGACCTACTCCGTGGCCTTTCTGCTGAGCCTCTATCTTCAGTACATCAAGGGGATGACCCCGTCGGAGGCCGGAAGCATCATGATGATTCAGCCCCTCCTCCAGGCACTTTTTTCCCCCTTTGCAGGCAGGCTCTCCGACCGGATAGAGCCAGGGCTGCTGGCCTCGGCGGGGATGTTCTCCACGGGGCTCGGCCTTGCCCTCTTCGCCTTTCTCGGACGAAACACCCCCCTGCCCTTCATCGTGAGCGCCCTGGTGCTTCTCGGGGTGGGCTTCGCCTTCTTCTCCTCTCCAAACACCAACGCCATCATGGGGTCCGTGCCCGCCCGATTCTACGGCGTCGCCTCGGGATCGGTGGGGACCATGAGGGTCCTGGGCCAGATGTCCAGCATGACGGTGATCACTATAATATTCGCCTCCCTCCTCGGAAAGGAGGCCGTAACCCCCGCCCTTTACGGCGTCTTCCTCACGGCCGTGCGGATCTGTTTTTCCATCTCCGCGGCGGTGTGCTTTCTGGGAGTCTTCTTCTCGTGGTTCCGGGGCAGCCTTCACGAAAGAAAAGAGACACCCGAACAGGTCTGAGGCCGCCCCGGCCTTTTGAAAAAAACTCTCTTTTGGGATACTATAGAGCCGCAGCGGCACGAATGAGAGGGGGACAGGGAAATGATAGACTTCGCCCAGGGATGCTCCTACGATGAATATCTTCAGAAGGGGTACGAGGAAGAACGGGAAAGACAGCAGAAGGCCGGGGAGCACACGGTCTTCACTCCCGAATTCGAGGCTGCCTGCAGAGGAGTGAGCAGACGGCTGAAACTTGCGGTCTTCGCCGAGATCTACTGCCCGGACACCGTGGTGACCATGCCTTTCGTCTGCCGGATGGCCGAGCTGAACCCGCTCGTCGAGATTTCCATATTCGAACGGAGCCCCTTCGAGACTGTTCTCAAGGAGTATTCGGGCACGGCCCGCATACCCACCCTCCTTTTTTTCGACGAAAACGGAAGTCTCCTCGGAAGCTACGTTGAACTTCCGGCGGATCTGAAGACCGGGATAGAGAAGGATCCATCCCGGCAGAAAGCCCTGGTCCTCGATCTCCGGCGGGGGAAATACAACGACCTGATTCAGAAGGAACTTGCCGCCCTCCTTTCCTCTTTCGCGGATTGAGAAAGAACCCTCCCTGAAGGGAGAAACTCCATGTCCATGCTCTCGCTCTTTTTTCTTTTCTTTCGTATGGGCGCCTTCACCTTCGGCGGAGGAATCGTCATGATCGGTTTTCTCGAAAGGGAACTCCGGGATACCGGCAGTCTTTCAACCGGGGAGATCACCGAGATGATCGTCTACGCTACCGCCTTTCCGGGGCCTATCGCCGTGAATGTCGCCTGGCTGGCCGGGAAAAAACTCGCCGGAACCCGGGGGTCGATTCTTGCCGTCCTCGGCACGAGCCTGCCTCCCTTTCTCGCCATCCTCCTTATTTCTCACTTTCTTCTCTCCTCGGTTCATACCCCGTCCGTCACGGCTTTTTTTCTCGGGGCATCCTGCGCGGTGGCGGTCATCATCGGGCAGGTGGTCTACGGCATGGCGAAGATCACCGTCATGGACGGCTGGAAAGACTTTTCCGCCTTCCTGCTGGTGGTCGTTCTCCTGATGGGGCTTCGTCTCTCTCCATTTCTGGCCCTCGGCAGCGGCATCCTCCTTCGCCTGGCCCTCGGGGTGAAAGCGTGATGGCAGAGCAGCTCTTCATCCTCGCCCAGACCTTCATGAGAATAGGTCTCGGCGCCTTCGGCGGAGGCCTGGCCACGATCCCCTTCATCCACTATGAACTGGTGGTCTCCAGGCCGTGGCTCACGGAAAAAGGGTTCGCCGAGGTGGTCTCCCTCGCCCAGATGACCCCCGGACCGGTTGCGCTGAATGCAGCGACCTTCGTAGGGTACCGGATCGCAGGTTTCCCCGGTTCGGTCGTCGCCACCGCCGCCGTCATCGGGGCGCCCCTGGCCGTGATCGTCTTGATTACATTTCTGCTCTCGAAGACATCGGGGAGATGGAGGGTATGGACGAAAAAGGTGCAGAAAGCCCTCCGCCCGGTGGTAACGGGAATGCTCTTCACCGCCTTCTGGATGGTTCTGCGCCCCATTCTCGGGGATAAAAGGCTCTGGCTCCTCACGGCGGTACTTTGGGCAGCGACGAGAATCCCTTTGCTCAAGCGGTTTCCCCAGCTTCTGCTTCTCGGAGCGGGAGCTGCGGGCTATTTTCTCTTCTGAAGCGGCACTGAAGGCTTTGGACTGTATTACTGGAAAAAATGAAAAGGAGGAATCAGCCATGGAATTTAAAATAGCCCTTGTGGACCTCACCGGGAGGAGTGTAGCGGATCAGACGATCCCTGACGATGTGCTGCGAAAATACATAGGCGGTTCGGGCCTCGGGACCTACCTGCTCTTTCTGCACGGCTCGCCGGCCGCAGACCCTCTCTCCCCTGAAAACCCGCTCATCTTCATGAACGGCCCCTTTCAGGGGACCGGCATTCCCACGTCGGGAAGGCACCAGGTTGTGAGCAAATCCCCCCTGACGGGGGCCTTCGGCGAATCGGACTGCGGAGGGTTCTTCGGCTTTCACCTGAAAAGAGGAGGATACGACGGCCTTGTCATTCTCGGAAAGGCCTCTTCCCCAGTCTATCTCGCCGTAATCGACGGAAAGATCGAGATCAGGGACGGTGCCTTCCTCTGGGGAAAGGACACCTTCGAGACGGAGGAACTTCTTCTTGAAAGGGAAGGAAAGCCCGCGGGAGTGGCCTGCATCGGTCCGGCGGGGGAGGGACAGATCGCCCTGGCCAACATCATGCACGACGGCTCCCACGCCCGGGCTGCGGGAAGGGGCGGCCTCGGCGCCGTCATGGGGTCGAAAAACCTCAAGGGGATCATTGCCAGGGGAAGCGCCAAGGTTGTCATGGCCGACGAGAAGGCTGTCCGGGCCAAGTCTGCCGAGAAGTCGAAGTTCTACCGGGAGAAGCTCACCGCCATGTCGAAGTTCGGCACAGCGGGGGGCGTCTCCCTCTCTGAGAAAAACGGCGACCTTCCCCTGAAGAACTGGAGCCAGGGGTCCTGGCCGGAGGTGCAGTCCGTCACCGGCGAGGCCATGGCTGAGACCATTCTTACGGGCAACTGGGGGTGCATGGCCTGTCCCATCCGGTGCGGCCGGGAGGTGGCCTTCGACGGTATCTCCGGAGGAGGTCCCGAGTACGAGACCATCGGGATGCTCGGAAGCAACTGCCTCATCAGCGATCTCAAGGCCATCGGCAGAGGAAACGATCTCTGCAACCGGGCCGGAATCGATACCATCTCCGGAGGGTCCGTCGTGGCCTTCGCCATGGAGCTATTCGAGCGGGGAATTATTTCCGAGGAGGAGGTGGGGTATCCTCTTGCCTGGGGAGACGGAGAGGCCATGGTGCGGCTTCTCGGCGACGTGGTGGAGAAGAAGGGCTTCGGAGCGGTGCTTGCGGACGGAACCAGGAAGGCCGCGGAGCGAATAGGCAAGGGAGCGGAGCGGTACGCCATCCATTCGAAGGGGATGGACTTCCCGGCCCACGATCCCCGCTGCTACAAAAGCCTCGCCGCCGGGTACGCCACTTCGAACCGGGGAGCGTGCCATCTCTCGGGGTTCACCTATTCCGCCGAGAGAAACGTGACCTACCCGGAACTGGGAGTGAACTCGGTTCTCAACCGCAGCGTTGACGAGGGGAAGGGGAAACTGAATGTCCCCCTGCAGAACATGATGGGAATTCTCGACTCCCTGAAGATGTGCAAATTTCCCTTCTCGGCCACTTCCCTCGACGATATCCTCCTCTGGCTCAACGGCATCACGGGGTGGGACGCGGACAGGGAGGAGCTTTTCGAAACCGGTGCGAGGATCTTCAATCTCAAAAGAGTGTTCAACGTGGCCTGCGGGCTGACCCGGGAGGACGACTCCCTTCCGGAGCGCATTCTGACCGAACCCCGGGGAACGGGAGGCTCGGCCGATACCCTTCCGGACCTGCAGCTTCAACTCGAAGAATACTACCCCGCAAGAGGATGGAGCGCTGAAGGAATTCCTCTTCCGGAAACCCTCCGTTCCCTCGGGCTCGAGGAGTGCATCCCCTGGACGGAAAACCTGTCCTGAATAAGGGACACTGGCGGCTCGTCTTTTTTCTCCTTGTCCTCCCCCTCCTTACCTGGATAATCTCTCTGGGGGCGGACAGGGTCGCCCTCTACCGCTGGAGCGGGGAGGACTCTTCCGTGGTTACCGTGGAAAAAGTTCTCGGAATAAAAGCCGATAGCGCCGAAGAGGGAGAGGAGTGGCATTCGGAGAGGATGACCCTTGAAGTCGTCAGGCGAAGCGGCCCCGACGGGGGGAAGACCGAGACGATCGAGATCGTCAGGCTGGCGGACAGCCGGCTCGAAATCCTTCCGGGGCGGGACTACCTTCTTCTCTCGGACGTCTTTGACGACGGGGAAATTCAGTACTCCGTCAGCGACCGGTACCGGATTCCCCAGGTCGCGGGTTTCCTGGCCGCCGCCTGCCTCATTCTCGCCGGGGCCGCAGGAAAAAGCGGAATCAAGGCCATGGCGGGGCTTTTCCTTTCCCTTTTTCTTCTTCTCGGCTGGTTTGTCCCCCGGGCCGCGGAGGGCTTTTCTCCGATTCCCCTCGCGATCCTCGCCGTGGCCGGGGTCTCCCTCGTAACGATCGTCTTCGTTGTCCGGTCCCCTGCCCAGTGGCCCGTTCCCTTTCTCGGGGCCGTGGGAGGTACCGTGGCCGCATCGGCGGCCGCGTGGCTCATGCTTGAGCTCTGGCAGCTTACCGGCCTCGACGGTGAAAGTGCGGCTCTTCTCTCGTCCACATCCCCCTTTCTCTCCATGAAGGGGCTGCTTCTCGCGGCGGTCATGGTCGGCTCCATCGGGGCAGTCCTCGACGTGGCCATCTCCATATCGTCATCCATGGCCGAGCTTTTCGCCTACGATCCGGAGATTTCGGGGGGACGGCTGTGGCAGGGAGGAATATCCGTCGGAAAGGAGATCCTCGGCAGCATGATCAACACCCTGCTGCTGGCCTACCTCGGAAGCTCCCTTCCCTTCGTGGTCCTCATTGCCACGGAGGGAGCCGATTTTCTCGGCCTTTTGAACGACCCCCACATAGCACAGGAAATTCTCCGCAGCCTCGCGGGGACCATGGGGCTGCTTCTCACCATCCCCCTCACCGCGGCTGCCGCAGTCTGGCGGTTCGGACATATTAAAAGGGAGAAACCTGCGGCCGGAGAGTGAGAACAAAAGGGGACATCAGAACTTTCTTTTATGTTAAGATAGTGGTTATAAAGAGAAATAGTATACCAACTCTGGAGGTGCCTGAATGAAAAAAATTGCGATCAACGGACTGGGAAGAATAGGGCGGCTTGTACTGCGCTGCTACATGGCGACGAAGCCCGACAATGTGGAGCTTGTGGCGGTGAACGATCTCACCTCTCCCGATGAGATGGCCTATCTCATCAAGTACGATTCAATTCACGGCGGGGCAAAATTTTCGGTGGAACCGGGGGATAAGGCCCTGATTCTCGACGGCAAAAGCATTCCCCTCTACAGCGAAAAGGACCCCTCGAAGCTCCCCTGGAAAGACCTTGGAGTGGACGTGGTCCTCGAATGCACCGGGTTCTTTACCAAGAGGGAGAAGGCCATGGCCCACATCACTGCGGGAGCTCACAGAGTCATCATCAGCGCCCCGGCACCGGATGCCGATCTCACAATTGTCCTCGGCGTCAACGAGAAACAGTACGATCCCGCGAAGCATGTGATCGTCTCCAATGCCTCGTGCACCACCAATTCCCTCGCCCCCGTCACCAAGATTCTCAACGACGCCTTCGGAATCGACTCTCTTATGGGAACAACGATCCATGCCTACACCTCCACCCAGGTTCTCGTGGATACTCCCAAGGGAGGCGGCAGAAAGGGACGGGCCGCGGCTCTCTCCCTCGTGCCGGCGACCACCGGCGCTGCGAAGGCCATGATTCCCCTCTTCCCCGAGCTCGACGGCCGGATGGACATGATCGCCGTGCGGGTTCCGGTGGCTGACGGCTCCCTCACTGACATCACGGTGAACCTGAAAAAGGACGTCACTGTCGAGTCGGTGAACGCAGCCCTGAAAAAGGCCGCCGAAGGAGAGCTCGAGGGCATCCTCGAGTACAACGACGAGGAGATCGTCTCGGCGGATATCATCGGAAACAGCCATTCGGGAATCGTTGACGCCCCCTCCACAAAGGTCGTGCTGGGCCGGATCGCCAAGGTCATGATCTGGTACGACAACGAGTACGGCTATTCCAACCGGATGCTCGACCTGGCCCGGTTCATGGCGAACAAGGCGTAAAAAAACCCGGCAGGCTTCCGACCGTAAAAAAGTTAAAAAGATGAGGCCCTCGCTGAATTTCAGCGAGGGCCTCATCTTTTTATTCTACTGCCAGGGCTGCGCTCTCCCCGGCGATGTGCCCGGTGCTCCAGCACATCTGGAGGTTGAACCCCCCCGTAGGTCCGTCCAGGTCGAGAAGCTCTCCGGCGATGTAGAGGTTCTTCACCAGTTTCGAGTGCATGGTCCGGGGGTCGACCTCCCGCAGGTCCACTCCGCCGGCGGTGACGATGGCCCAGTCGAAGCCGAGCAGGCCTTCGGGGGTCAGGGGGATGGCTTTCAGCAAGGCCGCGAGCCTCTGGATTTCTTCCGGTGAGGTCTGCCCCGCCTTTTGATCAGGGGGGATTGAAGCGAGGGAGACGATCACGGGGATGATCCCCCGGGGGAGAAGGTCCTTCAGGGCCTCCCGGAAGGGGAGGGAGGAGAAGGCGGCGAAATCCCGGCCGATCCGGGCGGAGAGAATCTCGGGGGAAAGGGCGGGCTTCAGATCGATTTCCAGGGCAGCGTTTCCGAGGGTCTCCGCATCGGCGATCTCCCGGCTCATGTCCATTGCGATGGGGCCGCTGATGCCGAAGTGGGTGAGAAGCAGCTCTCCGAAACGCTTCGAGAGAATTTTCCCCTCCCGGAGAAGAGTGAGGGAGACGTTCTTGAGCATGAGGCCCCGGGCGACGAGAGGCCATTTTTCCTTCGTCCGGACGGGGCAGAGGGCCGGACGGGGGTCGACGACGGTATGTCCCGCTCTCTGGGCGAAGCGGTAGCCGTCGCCGGTGGAGCCGGTCTTTCGAAAGGATCTTCCTCCCGTGCAGAGGATAAATGCGTCCCCTTCAATCTCCTGTCCGCGGAGCAGAAAGCGGACGACCGAACCGTTTTTGATCTCCAGGTTGATGGCCTCCCTGTTGCGGTAGACGGCGGCCCCGCCCTCCTTCAGGTAGTTCAGAAGACAGTTCACCACCCCTTCGGACCCTCCCCGGGCGGGAAAGATCCGCTTGCCCCGCTCCATCTTCGTCTCCAGTCCGCGGGAATGAAAGAATTCAAGGGTTTCCCGGGGGCCGAACCGGGAGAAAGCCGAATAGAGAAATTTCCCCTTCGGGCCGAATTTCGAAAGAAAAACCTCCATGTCCTCCTCGCCGCTCGTGAGATTGCACCTCCCCTTTCCGCTGAGGACGAGCTTCGACCCCACGGTCTGGTTCTTCTCCACGAGGACGACGGAGGCCCCGGCCTCAGCGGCCCGCCCCGCCGCCATGAGCCCGGCGGCTCCTCCGCCGATGACCACCACCCTGCGGGGACTCATGATTTGTTCCCCTTCGGGCCTGTTTTCATGGAGAGGGAGATCCTCTTCCGGCCGAGATCCACCTCGAGGACCGATACCTTCACCTGCTGCCCCGGCTTCAGGCCGGACCGTTCGGCCGGGGACATGTGATTCCGGTGAACGAGCCCGTCCTGGTGCACTCCCAGGTCCACGAAGGCCCCGAAGGCCGTGATGTTCGTCACGACGCCGGGAAGCTCCATACCGGCGCGGAGATCCTCCATGGTCTCCACTCCCTCGGCGTAGAAAAAAAGCTCGAAGGTCGACCGGGGATCTCTTCCCGGCTTCTCCAGCTCGGCGAGTATGTCCTGAAGGGTGGGCATTCCCGTATCGGGGGAAAGATATTTCTCCGGGGAGATTTTCTCCCGAAGCTCCCGGTTTTTCATGAGGTCTTCCACGGCGCAGCCGAGGTCGGCGGCCATTCTCTCCACCAGGCTGTACCGTTCGGGATGAACAGCACTGCCGTCGAGAGGGCTGCTTCCCTCCGGAATCCTAAGGAACCCGGCGGCCTGCTCGAAGGTCTTGGCCCCCAGCCGGGGAACGGAGAGCAGTGCCTTCCGGTCGGGAAAGGGGCCTTTCTCCTCCCTGGTCCGGACGATCTGGTCCGCCATGGCAGGGCCTATTCCCGAGACGAAGGAAAGCAGCTCGGTGCTTGCTGTGTTCACGTTGACCCCCACTGCATGAACGCACGACTCCACCACGGCGGAGAGGGTTTTTTTCAGATCCTTCTGGTCCACGTCGTGCTGGTACTGCCCCACGCCGATGGCCTTTGGATCGATCTTCACGAGTTCAGAGAGGGGATCGAGCAGCCGTCTGCCGATGGAGACCGCTCCCCGCACGGTGATGTCCTGGTCGGGAAACTCCCTCCGGGCCACCTCGGAGGCCGAATAGACTGATGCGCCGCTTTCGTTGACGAGGGTGACGATCAGGGAGGGGGAAAGATCCAGTTTTTTGAAAAAGCGCTCCGTCTCACGCCCTGCGGTGCCGTTCCCTATGGCAACAGCCTCGATGGAGTAGTCCGCAAGGGCTTTTCTGATGACCGAGGCGCTTCCTTCCTCGTCCTTCCGGGGAGGATGAGGGTAGATGACTCCTGAATGGAGAAGATCTCCCTGGCGGTTGAGGCAGACGAATTTGCACCCCGTGCGGAAGCCAGGGTCCAAGGCGAGAATATTTTTCGGGCCAAGGGGAGGAGCGAGCAGCATTTCCCGGATATTTCGGGCGAAGACCGAGATGGCCTCCCGATCGGCCCGTTTCTTCAGGGCGTTGCGCAGCTCCGTCTCCATGGAGGGGGCCAGAAGCCTCCGGTAGCCGTCCCCGAGGGCCTGCTCCACATGTAGGGAGGACGGGCCCGTCCCCTTGACGAAGAGGGGGCGGAGAATTTCGAGGGCTTCCTTTTCGGGGGGAAGAAAGGAGAGAACCAGGACCTTTTCCTTCTCACCCCTGAACATGGCGAGGACCCTATGGGAGGGCGCTGCTGCGGCAGGTTCTTCCCTATCAAAATAATCTCTGAAGTTGGCTCCTTCCTCTTCCTTTCCCCGGGCGAGGGAGCTTCTGATCCGTCCGCGCCGGCCGAAGAGATGCCGCATGAGCCTCCGCGCCTCTCCGTCCTCACTGAATCTTTCGGCGAGAATATCCCGGGCTCCCTGGAGGGCATCTTCCACGGAGCTGACTTCGGTTTCTTCCGAAAGGAAGGGGCGGGCAAGAAGGGCAGGGACCCCCTCTTCCTGGGCGAAGAGGAGGTCCGCCAGGGGGGCCAGCCCCTTTAGAACGGCTGCGGAGGCCCGGGTCTTCCGCTTCGGCCTGAAGGGAAGATAGATGTCTTCGAGGACAGCAAGGGAGGAGGCTGAAAGCAGGCGCTGTTCGAGCTCGCCTGTCAGAAGTCCCCTTTCGGCCAGGGATGAACATATGGCCTTTCTTCTCGCTTCAAGGTCCTCGAGGCGGCCGTAGCGTTCGGATATGGCGAGGATGGATTCTTCATCGAGGCTCCCCGTGGCTTCTTTGCGGTACCGGGCGATGAAGGGCACGGTGGATCCCTCCCCGAGAAGGGAGAGGACAGCCTCCACGGACGGGCCCGGTAGCTTCAGTTCCTGGGATACCCTGCGGACGATAAGAGGATTCATGAAAGACCTCCGGTCATTTTTCCCCATTCTAGCACGGATGACGGAAGGAAAAAACGAAGAGGGATCGTGGTACAATTTGACCGAGGCGATATGTTCATGAAAAAACACTGGTGGAGTCCCCTCTACGGCATCCTGTTCGGCGTATACGTCCCCGAGGAGCTTCGAAGGCTGAAGGGAAAGGTAATCCTTCACATCTCCGACACCCCTTTCACCTTCTACGCGCCCCTCGCCAGGCTTATCCGCCTTCTCGATCCCCTCTGGATCATTCACACCGGGGACCTGGCCGACAATGTGAAACTCGAAATAGCACCCTGGGAGCTCCCCCGGTATATCCGTACGGTCAGACAGCTTGTACCGGTACTGGCGCCGGGAAAAAAACGCCGCATTGTGATAGTAGCGGGAAATCACGACCATCCCCCCACACTTCGCTCCCTCTTTCCGGAAAGCCTTCTCTTCGAGGGAAAGGGCAGGGTCACTGCCTGCGGCCTCGATCTGAACCTCAGCCACGACATGGCGGGGTTTCTCACCCCCTTTGGCCGGTACAACCTCTACGGCCATGATCCGAACGTATCCGCCCCATCCGGAGAAGAAGGGTTGTTCCTCAGCGGCATCTCGGCTGTGCATGCCATTTCGGCGGAGACGGGCAGCGTGTACCCCATGCCCTATCCGGAGTATGTGAACGATGCAAGGCTCGGTCGAAGAAGAAGGGGTCTGTAGAGAGGAGAGATATTTATGCTGTCCATTGTCCGCGGCGGTCCGAGAACGCTCCTGCTCCGGGGCCGGAAGGCAGAGCTTGAGACAGCTCTTTCCGGGCGCTTCAGTCTCGAGGAGCATACCCTCGCCGGGGCCCTCGACGCCGCAGTGGAGGGGCAGACCATCCTCGTCGTATCGGGGGGAGGAAGAAGGCAACGAACCCTCTGGATCGCAGATGCCCCCTCGGAAGAAATTCTCGCCCACCTTATCAGCGGGAAGGCAAAGGAGTTCGTCGATTCGGCGGCTTTTCTCCCGCGCATCCTTTTCTTCCGGGTCTTTGGAGACAAGGAGCGGGTTCTGCGGCAGATGACCGAGGATTACGGCGCGTCCAGGGGAACCCTCCGCCATATCCTTCGTTCCCCCCGGAGAGAGAGCATCGCAGTCTGCTTTACCCAGAAGGCCCTCAATCAGCCCCTTTCCATGGAAGATCTCTTCGAGGAAGTTCTTTACATTAAAAATATCGGGTACGACGAGCTGCTCGCTTCCCTTCAGAACAAAGCCCTCTGGTACTTCAGCGAAGGGCTGGAAAACCGCCAGTGGAACGAAATGGAAATCCGCATCACCGATACCTGGGGGTGCTTCCGCCAGCAGTACGAAAGGCTGCGCCTCACCCTCGAGGCTCTGGAGGTTGGCATGATCCTGGGGGAAGGCTGGGGAAAGGACTTCGCCCACATTCTCATGCCGATCCGGATATACAAAATCAGGCTCTTCACCTTTCTCTCCCCCCGGGATGTCAAAGAAATTCTCATGGGCCTCGAATACGGCTCAGACGGAGAGCGCCTTGTGGATTTCGATCTTTATTCCCGTCGGGAAAAAATCTCGTGGGGCGGGACCGACGCAAGGGAAAAAAACCGGGACGATCTCGGAAAACGCATGCGGACGGAGCTCCTTCAACGCCTTGATTCTTCCGTCAGGCAGAAGCTCCGGGAGGAAGAAGATGAGATCAGGGCACTGAGGAAAAGGAGCGGGACCAGCGGCTGCCCGTAATATTTTCCGGCAAAAATATTTTTTCTTGCATATTTTCATGATCATCGGTTATACTTATTTGACAATTTCCTTCACCTGGTTCTCGAGCTCGTTATACAGGGTTCTTTTCCTGTTATGCCGGATTCGTCTCACTATGAAGGAGGTCTTCTCGATGGAAATTCTCAAGGTCTCGGCCAAATCGCAGCCGAAGTCGGTGGCAGGAGCTATTGCGGCCGTTCTCCGGGAAGCCGGCGCGGTGGAAGTTCAGGCCGTGGGCGCCGGAGCGGTCAATCAATCGGTGAAAGCCATCGCCATCGCGAGAGGGTATGTCGCCGCCAACGGGATCGATCTCATATGCATCCCGGCCTTTTCGAAAATCACCATCGACGATGAAGAACGCACGGCCCTCAAGTTTCAGATAGAATCGCGGTAGCCCGTCCTTTCAACTGGCAGCAGTCTTTCTTGCCCCGGCCTCTACCGGAGAAGCCGGGCATTTTTATGCCTGAAAAATACCGAAAAATGGAGTATACTAACCTGCATGACGGAAGAACCCCTTCCGCTTCAGCGAAACGCAGAAGAAAAGCAGCGGATTCTGGAGGAGATAGAATGGCAGAGATCAGCGCGCCCCGGGGAGTGAGGGATATACTTCCCGATGAATCGTGGAAATGGGCCCACGTCTTCAGACGTCTCGGAGAGACGGCCCGGGACTTCGGCTACTCCGAGGTCCATCTTCCTGTTTTCGAACACACGGAGCTCTTCGCCAGAGGAATCGGCGATACCACGGACGTTGTTGAAAAAGAGATGTACACCTTCACCGACAAGGGCGGGCGGAGCATCACCCTCCGTCCCGAGGCGACGGCATCCATGGTGCGGTCCTATCTCGAGCATAAGATGACCGTTCTTCCCCAGCCGGTGAAGATGTGGTGCACTGGGCCGATGTTCCGGTATGAGCGTCCCCAGAAGGGGCGGTACCGCCAGTTTTGGCAGGTGGATTTCGAAAGCCTCGGCTCGCCTCATCCCTATGCCGACGTGGAGATCATCGCCCTGTCCCTGGAGGCCTTCCGGCGGCTCGGACTCTCCAGCCTCGAAGTGGTCCTCAATTCCGTGGGCTGCCCTGCCTGCAGGCCCGCCTATCGTAAGGAACTCGCGGATTATTTTGCTTCCCGCTCTGATGAACTGTGCGATACGTGCCGGGACCGCCTTGAAAGAAACCCACTGCGCATTCTGGACTGCAAGCGGGAAGGGTGCCGGAAGGTGACGGAAGACGCTCCCGATGTGCTGGGAAGCCTCTGCGGAGAATGCCGGGAGCATTTCGACGCAGTACGGTCGGGGCTCGACGCAATCGGTGCATCCTACCGCATCGACAAGCGGCTCGTCCGGGGACTCGATTACTACACGAAGACCGCCTACGAAGTTCTTTCCGGAGCTCTCGGCTCTCAAAACGCCGTCTGCGGCGGAGGACGGTACGACAACCTCGCCGAGGCCATCGGCGGTCCGTCCGTCCCCGGCGTGGGATTCGCCGCCGGAGTGGACCGCATCGTCATGGTGATGGAGCAGGAGGGATGCTCCTTCGGCTCTGAACCCTCCCTGGATGTCTTCGGCGTGGCTCTGGACGATCCCTCCCGTGAGGAGCTTCTCCGACTCGTGGACGCCCTCAGAAGAGCCGGCATCTCCGCCGATATGGATTACGGAAAGCGAAGCATGAAAGCCCAGATGAAAACCGCCTCATCCCGGAAAGCCCGCTTCGCCTGCATCATCGGCGAAAGTGAAGTCGCTGCGGAGACGGTCATTCTCAAGAATCTTCAGGACGGAGAACAGAGGGAAATTCCTGCCTCCGGGGCCCCGTCCGAGCTACGCCAGCTTCTCTCTACCCTGAAGGGGTAAAGGGCATTATTGGAGGGAAAAGTTCCCATGGAAGGCACAGAGCGCCGCTTTGACGGAAAATGGAAAAGAACAGCCTACTGCGGCCAGGTATCGGGCCGGGAGGAAGGGCAGGAAATAAGGGTCAACGGATGGGTCCGCAGAAGGCGGGACCTCGGCGGCCTCGTCTTTATCGACCTGTGGGACCACACCGGGGCGCTTCAGGTCGTCTTCAATCCCGAGCTTTACCCCGAGGTCCACAAAAGGGCCTCATCCCTTCGGAGCGAGTATGTTCTCGCCGTTCGGGGCAAAGTCAGGCCGCGCCCGGAGGGAACGGTCAACGGTGCCATGGCCACGGGAAACTGGGAACTCGCCGCGGAGGACTTTCTCCTTCTTTCTCCCGCTTCGCCTGTACCCTTCGAAATCTCCGAGGCGACTGACAGGGTGGACGAAAATCTCCGTCTCCGCTACCGGTACCTCGACCTGAGACGGGAGAAAATGCAGCGCAACCTCAGAACTCGCCACAAAATCGCAATGCAGACCCGAAACTATCTCTCGGGAAAGGGATTTCTCGAGATAGAAACTCCCATGCTTACCCTGTCCACTCCTGAAGGGGCACGGGATTATCTCGTCCCCAGCCGGGTGAATCCCGGGACTTTTTACGCATTACCCCAATCGCCCCAGATTTTCAAGCAGATCCTCATGATCAGCGGCTTCGACCGGTATTTCCAGATCGTGAAATGCTTCCGTGACGAGGACCTCCGGGCCGACCGGCAGCCCGAGTTCACCCAGGTCGACATTGAGATGAGCTTCCTCACCGAGGAGGACATCTATGCCCTCATGGAGGAATACTTCAAAGGACTCTTCGCATCGGTTCTTTCTGTGGACATTCCCGTTCCCTTCCGCCGGATGACCTACCGGGAGGCCATGGACCGTTTCGGCAGCGACAAGCCCGACCTCCGCATTCCCCTGGAGATTGTTGATCTCGCTGAAGTTTTTGCGGAAGGGGAGTTTGAACCCTTTCGAAAGATTCTCGCCGAAGGCGGATACGTCCGGGCGCTTCCCCTTCCCGGAGGCGCATCCCTCTCCCGGAAGAACCTGGCCGACCTCGAGGAGCGGGCGAAGAAACTCGGCGCCTCCGGCCTCTCGGCCTTCCAGGTCAAGAACGGAGAACTCAAGGGTCCTCTGGTAAAATTCCTGGCGGAGGACCGGCAGGAGCTTCTGAAGAGCAGGGGCAGCCTGACGGACGGAGATGCTCTCTTCGCCATCGCAGGCAGCGACTGGCGGCAGGTCTCCGAGATGCTCGGGATCCTTCGGCTTGAACTCGCCCGGGAACACGGGCTCGTGGCAAAGGACCGGTGGGAATTTCTCTGGGTCACCGAGTTCCCCCTCCTTGAGCGTGACGAAGAAGCGGGCCGCTGGGCGGCGGTCCATCACCCCTTCACGGCTCCCCTGGGGGAGGACATCGATCTTCTCGAGAGCGACCCCGGATCGGTTCGGTCCCGGGCCTATGACTGCGTACTCAACGGAAGCGAAGTGGGAGGCGGCTCCATCCGAATTCACGACCCGGCGGTGCAGGAAAAAGTCTTTTCGCGCATGGCCTTTTCAAAAGAGGACGCCCGGGCCCGGTTCGGCTTTCTCCTTGACGCTCTTGCCTCGGGAACCCCTCCCCACGGAGGGATTGCCCTTGGCCTTGACCGACTGGCGATGCTTCTCTGCGGCGCATCCTCCATTCGGGATGTCATGGCCTTCCCGAAAACCCAGAAGGCCCAGTGCCTCATGTCCGGTGCCCCTTCGCTTGTGGGAGACGACCAGCTCGAGGAGCTTTCCATCTGCACCGTCCCTGCGGATGGCGAAAAAAAGGAAAGCTGAGGAACTGCGGGTACTTCACACTTGTCTGAATGCGGGTGCTGCTTCCAAATTGTTTCAGCGTGTGCAAAAAAAGGGTTCAGAAAATCCAGAAAAACACGAAGGCCTTCCGGGAAGTATCCGGAAGGTTCTTTTTTTGCGGCGTGTCCCTTTCAGACAATCACGACACATCGAACCATCCTGCATTGCGCGCATTTTTTATTAAGGAATCTGCAGGAAAAGGCAGCGAAAACAACACAGGAAAAACAGGCTGGTGTTTGTCTGCGGTGCGGCTTCTTGTTCAGCTGGGGCAAATAAGAGTTGAGGAGCAGAAAAACGGACTATTCGTCGAGTGGGCTATTCTGTCGGCGGATGAGCTCTGGCGGACGCGAAGTTTATCAATATAGGGCTCTGCCGTGGTACGGAACAGTACGCCCTGCAACGTGAAAGGCTGAAGAAAAAAATCCCTCCAGCCTGCTCGATCTTCATAATTTCCAGGAACGAAAACCCCGCTCAATAATCTGCCGTGCTTTTTTCCTTTTCCGGTTTTTCGACGAGGTCGTCGGTCTGTTTGTACCAGTAGTTGATGAAAACAGCGGGGAAAGGGTTGTCTTGCAGGAACTTGAATTTCCCCATCTTCAGGGAAAGAATATGATCCTCACCCAAATCCCAAAAGGCGGATGCTTCCATTCCTTTCCCGTCTTCATTATGCATAGGGCCGTAACGGACCATCAAGCCCTGTTTGAATGTGTCATACTGTTTCAGGGTTTCCTCGTCCGTCTTATACTGGGCAACGACCTGGACCCAGTACATCTGGTCCTGATAAAGGTAAATATAACAAAAAACAGAAATTCCATTATAGGTTGTGTTGTATGTCAGGCGTAATTTTCCGTTATCATTGCACTTTGCATAAAACTTTGTATCAGGCCGCTTCTTCATGATGCCATTGATTGTTTTTTCCGAGGCTTTCCAGGGGATGCCGAGCACGTTGTCCGTCTTCAGGCCCACAACTACGGGATTCCCGTCTTTCCATTCTCCCTCCTGCAGGATTCTGCCGTTGCCGTCTTTCATGATCCCTTGCCCGTGTGCCAGGCCCTTCAGGAATTCTCCCTCATACACCCTGCCGTCATTCCAGGTGAAAATCCCTTTCCCTGAGGGTAGTCCGTTGAGCCACTCTCCGTCATAGGAATTGCCGCGTGGCGATTTGCCGATTCCCTTCCCATTAGCCTGTCCCTTTGCGAAAATCCCTTCAAAGGATTCCCCGTCCGACCAGCGTATGATCACTTTCCCATTTAACAGTCCGGCCAGCATTTCACCTTCGCCCTCTCCCACCGGATTGCTTCCGTCTTGTTGATGGATCACGAGGGTGAAAGTTCCCTTTCCCTGGGCTTTGCCGTCGACAATCGGACCGTTCCAGGTGGCGGAAGTCAAGGTAGCGCTGGAGTTCGAAACCCAGCCAATCTTGCATCCGGACTTGATGTCCGTTACCCAGGTTTCTGCCGCTGAAGCATGATCGGCTAACGTAACGAGAAATATCGAAACCAGTACCAGAAGCCCAAAGAGCCTATGCATCCGCATACAAACACCTCCGTTGGAATAATTGCGAATTCAGCCAGGGGCAAGCACGCATTCATTGGACTCTGGCATATTGGGAATTAGCCTAAAATTGATAAAAGTCTTAAATATAAATCCTCATGGTTTATAGATCTTTTATCCAGCATTGTCAATTAGCAGGACGGCTTATGTGCCATGTCCCTCATTTGATGGACAGTATAAAGAGACGATATACTGAAGATCAGAGAGCGGGAAGAGAAAAATGAGTAAATACTTTGCAGGTAACTTTAAGATGGAAGCGGTAAAACGTGTTGAACGGACAGGAGAGACGGTCGCGATGGTGTGGCTGCGAAACTTGGAATCAATGTCAACACTCTCCATAGCTGGTTACAGCGTTATCGTCAGCAGCCGGTCTGCCTCTTTCGGGGGAGCGGAAGTTTAAGTCCTGAAGATGACCGGCTGCGGAAAATGGAACGGGATAACCTGGATCTTCGGGAAAATGTAGAAATCCTAAAAAAACGGCGGTGTACTTCGCAAAGAACCAGAAATAAAGAGGTTCAAATTTATCCGCACCTACCGCCGCATTTTTCGGGCGGCGAAGATATGCAAGGTACTCAAAGTCTCCAGTAGCGGGTATTGCGCATGAGAAAAACGCCCGAAGAGCACTATAAGCCTTGAAAATAAGGAATAAACTGCCGGCAGCTGAAAATATCCTGAAGCGTGAATTCGGAAGGGAATACGGATTTATCTGCAGCATGTCCCGAAAAGGCAATTGCCGGGACAACGCGCCCATGCAAGCCTGCTGGGGCAAGATGAAATACGAATGGCTGGTCGATCAGCGTTTCAGGACGAGGGAAGATGCCCGGGGTGCGGCATTTTAGTACGTCGAAATATTTTACAATCGGCAGAGGCTTCATGCAGGGAATGGGTACCGTACGCCGGAAGAATATTGCATTGCTGCCAGAGTGGAGTGAGCAATAGGGCAAAAGTTCGAGCAATTCTACGAAAGAGGAAGAAATTCGTGTGTTTTCAGTGTCTATTTATGGGGGAACACCCCTTATATGACGGTTTATTGCAGGAGGGCTTTTGCTTCGCACGGAACGCTGTTTGTGCGAGGTCTGCAGCGGCAAAGTGATCTAACGCAGGAAGAAAAGGAGAATACGGAAAGACTGGCTTCGAACTGAATGATGAATGACCTCCTTGGAGTCCCTTTAGTGGTTTCACAGGTATAATCATGCTTGGACAAGGCACTTAACAAACCACTGCCAAAGTAGTTTTTCATTGAGGAATGAGCTTTCAGATCGAGGAGGAAGAGGCATGATGAAAGATTCCGCTGGCGAAATGAGATTCCAGGTCCCACTCGTTTCAATTGTCCCGTTTCTGCTGATCACTTTTGGATTGGCGTGGGGGATTTTGGCGCTTTTTATCTTTTTCCAGGACCCAATGCGGAGTCTCTTTGGAGAATTGACAGGGCACCATCCCCTCTTCTTCCTGGCAGTGTATGCACCAGCTATCGCCGGAGTCATTGTCGTCCTTTGTTTCAGTGGGTTTGAAGGTTTGCGGAGATTTCTTTCAAGACTGTTGCTCTGGCGTTGCTCCTTTTACTGGAGCGCATTTCTCTTCCTCGGGATTCCCTTGGTTTATTTCGGAAGCGCTTGGGGGAAAGGGAGCTTGTCGACGAATGTGTTCGGCGAATTTCAATCCTGGAAATCAATTGGGATGGCCCTGGCCTTGACTGCGATCAAGGGACCTGTCGAAGAACTGGGCTGGAGGGGAGTGGCTTTGCCCCTGATCCAGCGAAAATTCGCCCCTGTTTGGGCTGGCCTTATCCTTGGCCTTGTATGGGGTTTCTGGCACCTCCCGGCCTTCCTCTTAAGCGGAACCCCGCAATGCGCCTGGTCCTTTGCTCCCTTTTTTGCTGGTTCTGTGGCGGTAAGCGTAATAGTGACCCCCTTGTTCAATAAAACGCATGGCAGCATCCTGCTTCCAGCGCTGTTTCATTTTCAGTTAAACAATCCCCTGTGGCCAGACGCACAGCCTTATGACATGCTTGGATTCGTTGTCATCGCCTGTTTCGTCGTCTGGTTGAATAGAGGAGACCTGTTTTCAAGGGCAAGTGCTGTAAGAGAAGTGATTCCAGAGGCCGGTAGCTCGAAGCCGATATATGAGCCGGATCATACGGCCTCGAACTGAATGATGAAGGGCTTCCCCGGAGTATGGGAAAGCCCTTTTTATGTTTCTGTTTTGCTGTTTCGATTCAGGAGAAGAGGAGCATTCAGCGGTGCTTCCGATTCAATTTTTTAGGGACAGGCTGGGCTGCAACCGCTAGTAGTTGAAGTACCTGTAGTTTGCCTTCCAAAAGACTTCGATGTCATAGATTCCCCCTGAACTCTCGTCTCCTCCTTCAAATCTCAGTACCTGGGGGTTACTGACGAATTCGGTCTGCGGGGTATTCAGGCCGAGAGCGTTACCAAGATCGTTAACATATCCGGGGAGGTTGTGAATAAAAGACACCTTGGAACTCTCAAGCCATAAGGTATATGTCTGCTGAGCGATCAGGTCGTCACAATTATCCAAAAGTTCCTGGAACAGGCCGAATAACTCGCCGACTATGCCTCCGACAATAGAGCCAACGATTGCGCCCGCTTCATCACCCAAATAGCTGCTGGCAATGCCTCCTGCAGCCTCTTCTATCCAATTATTGATCCAATCAAGGACTTTAATGATCACATTAGCGACAATTTCTTCTGTTCCGCCCTCATCTTTTTCGATCAATATGAGTGTGAAGGCATATGCCTTGGGCCAGGCCACAAGGTAATTGTCGACAGGTTCCTGTCCAAGAAGGTTGCCTGTCGGGAACTGCATGGGGAAAAGCTTGAAGGAGGTCCAGCGAATCGGCCTGTTGCTTGGTATAGGCAGTGTGGTTCCCTGGTCGAAACTTCCTACTGTCCATGTTCCTTGTTTGATAATTCTGCCGTCAGAAAGATTGTGAAACCCGGCAAGCAAGATTTCATCGGAGCCGCTCCATTCACCAGTCTCTTTGACACAAGTGATCCTGTTTATGAAAAACTCAATATGTTGATAGTGGCCAGTATCTTCGGGCAGCAGATTGAATTCTGTCTGTGCCCCGGCCTTAATATATGTGATCGAAACCCAATTAGAGGGTTCGCCAACGGGTACAGACTTACGATAAGTTGCTCCATGGGGTGTGGGTGTGGTCGGCGGTGCGGAAATTTTCATCGGCTGAATCCGCACCAGGACAGTTTGAGGTTCCGGCGGTGGTGTCGCTGCAAAATACTCATGAAAATCAATCGTGAACTTTCCAGGGGGAATCGTCCCCGCGGAACCTTTTTTTGCTTCGTTTTCTGGTTTGTCCAGAAACTTCATTTCCCACTGTCCTGATGTTGCCTCAGGTTCAGAAGTCTCCCATTTGAACGAAAGATGCTCTGGTTGGTTGAACTCATAATTAGTGCGGAAATTTCCCTGAAATTCGCCGCTTGAAAGGTCAATCTTCAATCGCGTCTTTAATATCGCCTCTCTCTTGTATTTTCCTAAAACGCCAAACTTGTCATATAGTTCTTTTGTTTTCAAAGCGCTTTCAAAAGCCCTTGTCATTGCGGAGTCCAATTCGGCCTCGGCGTCTGGGGTTCTCCTCTTCAATGCACTGGCATCCATCTGGGCGTATCGTCCGAAGTACATTTTTTGTTTTGCAAGTGGGGCGGTCAGAAATGCACGGGCTTTTATTGCTATCTCAGTCTGCTTAGGAGTGTTTTTCTTCAGATAGTCCTGCATGATGCTGGCATAACTATCTTTGGGAAAGTGTTCAGTGAGTGGGCTTGAAGCGGCGATTACCACGGAATGTTTGATCTCGTCAGCGAATAGTTTTGTCACAGCCTTAATTTCATCGGTGGGAGGTGGGACGGGAGAAAGAATCCCAGGTACTGGTTTGGTGCCACGCATGGCAATAGGCTTTCGTTGCCGCCTTCCCCTACGAGACTCGTCTGGCATCTTCATTCACCTCCACTAAAGGTTGGGAACATTGAAATAATTATTTTCAAGTTTAACATGAAATATTGGCATTATAAATGCTGATTTTATATAGTTTTTTATGCTGTGTTGTTATCCATATCTAATTTTTATCTTTCAATTATTCGCATTTATAATGCTTAGCAGTTCAGTGCCGTCACATCGCTTGCTAAAAGAAACCCCTGCACATCGTCAATAAAAGATTATCGAAGCTTATAGCCGAACTGCTCTGCTTGTTTATTGCCTTGAAAAAATTATCAGATTCTGTTTTTGTCACTGGGCAGGGGAAAATCACACTGTTGTATTTTTCACTCATGAAACCTTTGCGCAATAAACAATCTCCACTGGATGCCCTTAAGACAAATGGTAAGCAAATTTTTGATGACTGCATGGTGTAGGGTTGGCTTCACGAAAAACATTGACAGGAATCGCTTATGGACGCTGTCCAACTGGAGAAAGAAGGTCTTCTGCGACTCTAAAAAAGATCAAAGCGCCTTATAAAACAATTTTAAAAATGGTGAATATCCTCCCAGGTAAGAATGCTTCTCTCCCATATGCATCTCAAAGAACTCTTCTTGCTCTTGACGTCAAGGTTCAGGAAACTTCCTTCAATGTTTTCATCAACGGTACGCCCTGGTCTTGGGAAGACAACGCCCAATCCATTCTCGACTCCTGGCTGGCAAACCATCGCTATTGACTTATCAAAGTCACAAACACGGAAAATCATGCTGCCGACAAAGAAATAATTGCAATTGATTCATATGACAGCAAAATTAGGAGTAGCAGTCGAAAAATTTTCCAGAAGAGACACTCATGAACACAACGAATCAATGTCCCAGAAGCGGGATTGATTGTCCAAACTATTTTTGACACGATTTTTTACCGGAACGAAAAATCTGAAGAGAAAATCGCTGTGGCATTGTCTGTAAGTTGCACTTCCTCCTTTGGTATTCGGACTCTCTGTTATATGTAGATTCTGCAGTAATTTCCCCGCCTTGTCTTCAAGGGTGCGACGTCAATTACAAAAGAGATAATTTTACGGACAAAGCCGAAAGATACTTTTCCATTTTCTCAATATAGGTTGAACGTGACCCACGGTGTGATGTCGGTTACCCGGTTCAAGATGCTCCTGACGGTGGTAAAAGAGGCATAAAACTGCCGCACAGTTTTTCTGCCTTTCCGCCTGCAGCAATTTGAAGAAATGCAATAAAGCCGGGAATACATCCCGGCTTTCAATCTGGGCTGGATCTATTCGGTTTTTTCCTGGGAGTATTTCAGCCCGTAGGCGGGGTAATAGATCCGTTCGTCGTGCAGCCCCTGTTCCTGGTCCTCGAGGGCGGCCTTCACCTTTTCCCCGAGGTTGACGCAGAGTACGGATGTGAGGACATGGATAAGGAAGACGGGGCCGACGATGCTGCTTCCGAAGGTGGGGCTCGTATCGCTCACGTAGAAGGAAAGGTTCGAATACTGGCATACCGGCGCTGCGGGGCTGTCGGTTATGGTGATGATGGAGGCGCCGTTGGCAGCTGCCTTTTTGATGGATTCGGTGACCTCGATGACGTAGCTCGGCAGCTCGCAGACCACGACAAGGTCTCCTTTCGTGACCGTCCGGGCCTGCTCGATGAGGGCGAGGGATCCCCGCTTCATCAGGGCCCCCCGGATGCCCATCTCGAGGAAGCGGGTATAGAGGGACTCTGCCAGAATTGAAGAGATTCCCCATCCCATGCAGTAGACCATGCTCGCCTTCTTCACCATGCCGCAGAAGGCGACGATATCCTTGGGTTTAAGCTGGTTCCAGGTGTCGTCGATATTGGCATGCTCCAGCCGGAGAATTTCGCCCGGCAGGTCCTGGCGGTTCTTCATGATCTTGCCCAGAAGGGCCGTGGGATTCACCTGTTCGAGGACGGTGTTCTGAAGTGAATCCTTCAGGTCGGCATACCCTTCGAACCCCACCATTCGGGAGACCCGGACGAGCTGGGCTTTTGAGACCTCGAGCTTTTCAGCCACCTCTCCTATGGAGAGGAAGGCTGCCTCCCGGGTATTGGAAAGGAGGTATTCCACTACCCGGCGGGCTTTAGTGGGCATGTTTTCCATCTTTTCGCGGAGCATGGCCTGAAGTTCCGAACTTTCCATGGGAGGCACCTCCGAAACTGAATGCTATTTTGAGCAAGTATTTGTGACTACAGTTTATTGCAGGGAAGAGAATCCGTCAATCAAAAATTCCCTTGAGAAAAGGGAGGATTTTTCGGGAGGTAGATCATACGTAAGAGATTCTTTTTTCGACTTCCCCATCGGGAAGATGTGTGATTTCCTGCAAGAGGGCCAGACCAAAATTTCTGTGACCCCGCATCCAGGAGATTTTTTCTTTTTTCACACTCCATGGCCCCTTCGGTTTTTCCTCTCCCAGCCGCAGGGCCAGCGCTGCCGAGCGGGCCAGTTCACCGAGGGCGGGATGATGGGGGCCGGCGAGCACCGACTTCGCAAGGCTTTCCGTCTCCTGAAGCCCGATGCGCTGCACGGCAAACCCTAGCGACTCCGCCCTCCGAAGAAGCTTCCCCGCCCAGCGAGCCGCATTCTCGACCGTGAGTGGGGCGTATTCTCCTTCCCTCCATGATCGTGCGAGGTGAGTTCCCTCAAGAACGAGGCAGGGATAGATCCTGAGTGTCGGAGGGAAACAGGCCTTCAGACTGGCAATGCGCTCAAGGTCGGCCAGGGAGCTTTCCTCTGTCTGCCCCGGAAGGCCGATCATCATCTGGCATCCGAGGGAGAAGCCCCTGTCCAGAACCCTCTTCATGGCTTCAAGGGCGAACCGGGAAGAGTATCCCCGGCGGCACCTGTTGAGAACGTCGTCGTCGAGGGACGAAATTCCCAGCTCGACCATGCCGACAGGGTATGGGGCAAGCAGTTCAAGGGCTTCATGTGAAACGCATTCGGGATGAGTGGAGAAGCGGACGATGCTCCCTGCCGGCGCGGCCCGGGATGCCTCCAGATATTCCCGCTGAAGCCGGGAGGAAAGGCAGGTGAAGCTTCCGCCGAAAAAGCAGACTTCGCAGGGTTCCTTCTGTTCGGCAGCTCTGCTTTCAACTTCTGCGGGGGAGGGGGCCCGGGAGACCCCGGTGATCTCCCCCTGGTGGCAGTAGACGCACCTCCGGGGGCAGCCTTCCATGGAGAGAAAAAAGGGAAGTCTCCTCACGGTATGTCCTCGAGGGTGGATTCCTGCCAGCAGGAGCTCCACTCCTTCATGACCACGGCCCAGGCGAAGAGATCGGCCTGGTGCTCGAAGCTGCTGAGGGGCGTGGCGGTCCGTTCCCAGAATTCGAATCCCCCCCGGTGCTCGAGGAGGTGATAAAGTTCGTGAAAGAGGGCAAAGCGCCTCCAGAGGGGAGGAAGCTTGCTGTTGACGAAGAAGGCTGCCCGGTTTCCCCGGAGGAGATGGAACCCCCAGGAGTTGGGAGGAAGGGGAACATACCTGACCTCGAGCTTCTTTCCCGTTTTCTCCTCGGCCCGGACGAGAAGGGAGAATTCGTCCATGCCCGACCATTCTTTCGCCTCCCGGAGAGCCCAGGAGGGGAAAAATTCTGGAGGGACGGGAAACTGAATTTTTTCCGTTTTCTCCCTTCGGGGTTCAGACGCTCTCATCCGTCCTGTCCTCCTCTTCCCAGCGTGAGATGGCCGCGTCGATAAGGCTCTGGACGAATTTGAGTTCCCGGGGCTTGAGTTTTTTGCTGCGGTACCATACCTCCACTTCGGGGTTCGATTGAAAGACCTCCTCGAGCTGAAGACGCCCGGACGGGGAGTCGGCTGTTTTCACCAGGTCCTGCACCTCCACCTCCAGCGCTTCCGCAAGGCGGGAGAGGAGCTTCATGGAGGGCATTCTCCGGTTGCTCTCGAGGGCCTGGATATAGATGCGGCTCACATCGGTTTTATCGGCCAGGGTCTGTTGGGTGAGATTCAGCGCCTTTCGGAGGGTTCGTATTCTCATACCGAGGCTCATGACGCATTCCTCCTCAAAATTGTTTTCACAGCATATATATTATTATAGCAATGATAACCGCATGTGCAAGGACGATAAAAATTCAGAAAAAATGCTGGCTTATGACTGTTGTAATTCTTTCCGTTTTAGAATATATTATATGTGGGGAGTAATAATGAACAGGCAACATCAATCGAACGGGGAGGAATTACAAATGGATTTTCGTGAACTGCAAAGTCTTGTGGAAGTTATGGAAAAAGGAAGCATTTCCGCTGCGGCCGCATCATTGGGAATATCCCAGCCAGCGGTAAGCAAGCACGTGGCGAAGCTCGAACGGGAGATGGGCGTCAAGATTTTTGCCCGGGGACAGAAATGTTCCAATCTTACCGTGGAGGGAGAAGTGCTCTACAAGTTCGCCAGGAAGACCATCTCCCAGCTTTCCGACATCAAGAGGGACTTCTCCGACATCGCCGACGACGTTTCGGGCATCGTGCGCATCAGCGCAAGCTCGATCCCGGGGGATTTCATCCTTCCGGCCATGCTGGTGGAATTCCGGAAACTTTATCCCAATATAGAGGTTGAAGTCCGCATCTCCGATTCCCGGGAGGCAATCGAAAAACTCGTGACCCGGGAGACGGACATTTCCATCACCGGCCACGGACGGCATGCCTCGGGCTTCAACACCATCCCCTTTGCCCGGGATGAACTCGTTCTGCTCGTCAGAGAGGACCATCCCCTCGCCGACAATGAATCCGTCACCCTGAAGGACCTCGAGAATATCGACCTCATCGGCAGGGTTACCGGGTCGTCCACCACCAGGATATGGGAGGACGCCTTCAAGGCCCACACGGGCAAGGGAAAGCATGTCTACATGAAGTTCGGCCATGTCAGCGCCGTAATCGAGGCGGTGAAGAACGGCGCCGAGGGCGCGGTCATCTCCCGCCTTGCCGGTGCCGGCATCACGGGCATGAGGCTTCTTCCCTTCCGGCCGGCCCTCATGAGGACCTATTCCATCACCCATGGCACCATGACGACGAAAGCCATGGAGATTCTTCTCGATTTTCTTCTCGAGCGGAAGACCTTTCTGGCCGCCGACTGAAGGCGGGATGAGCTTTCCAGAGGTACAGCCGTCACCGGAGGCCTGCTCCTCCGGTGACGATGACCCTGTCGAAAAAGTAAAAAACTCTCTCCGTGAGAAGGGATATTCCGAGGATGTGACGATCTGCGAAGCTTCAATATCCACCGTCAGGGAGGCCGCCCTGGCTGTAGGGGCGCCTGAGGAGCATATTCTCAAGAGCCTGATCTTCCTGGCGGACGATAAGCCGATCCTCGTCCTCATGGCAGGGGAAAACCGGGTTGACTCGAAAAAGCTTCGCCTGGCGGCGGGAGCGAAAAAAATCCGCATGGCCGACGCCGATTTCGTTCATCGGTGGTCGGGATTCCGGACCGGCGGCGTCCCTCCCGTGGGCTATGACCAAAGCCCCAGGGCTTTTCTCGACGAGGATCTTTTTCAGTACCCGGTTGTCTGGGCCGCTGCTGGGACGGATCACTCCTTCTTTCCCGTATCCCCTTCAGACCTTGCGGAGCTTACCGGAGGAGCGAAACATCCCCTGAAAAAACAGCTGTGAAAAAGAAAAAGTGAAGAGAGGCGCGCGCCTCTCTTCACTTTTTCTGTGCCGTTCAGATTCTTTTTTCCGGGTCGAGGGCTTCGAAGGAGCCGTCGAAGGATCTCCCGAGATGGATTGTAGCCAAGGGCCGAAGGAAAATCTCCGCGTTGTTGAAGACGATGGCCTGAAGGATATGACCCGAAAGGGAGTGGTGATCCGGCGGATTGAAGACCCCGTGAAGATGGGGATAGAGGGATCCTCCCCGGTAGCTCACGTTGCCGCTCAGCGCGGTGAGCTCCATTGTCGTCTCGAACTTTTCCGTGTTGTAGTCTCTGCCGTTGTACCAGCCGAAGGTGACTGAGGAGATCATTCCCGCCCCTCCGACCACTATGGCCGAATCAACCTCGGCTTTTCTGCAGGCGAACACGATGGAGTCAGCAAGGTCGTCGCCTTCGGCCAGACGGATCGCAATAATCTCGTCCGTTGCGGCATACTTCATCCTTCTCTTCCTCCTTTCCCGTTGTAAAGCAGGAAAATCCTCCGAAAACATGCGCAACAGCTTGATCTTCTCTTATCATAGCACTTCGGAGGCGCAAGAAACCGTCTTATTCCTCGAGGAGGTAGTTTTGCAGCTCCGTTTTCCGCAGCCCGGCTCCGAGCCCGGCCGCGAGCTTGATCCGCGCCTGCATGGGGCTCAGGGGCCCGCCGTCGAGCACACCGATCTCAAGCAGGCGCTTCATGGACCCTTCGAAGGAGTTCGGGGCTGCCAGGGTATGTCCCTTCTGGCAGCGGCTGACGATCACCACGGGAACTTCTTCCTTCCCCAGTTTTTTTATGTAGGGAACCCAGGAAGGGGGGACGTTCCCTCCTCCGAAGGCCGCGATGACCAGTCCGTCGAGCTGTCTTTTTTCGTCCGGAACGAGAAGCTCGAGAATTCTGTCGCCCCCTCCGAGAGAAGCGTAGAGAATCTCAACGTCCCTGGCCGGCGGGGATGATTCTTCGAGAACCTTGGAGCGCCGGTGCTGGCGCAGTATGTCCACCCGGTTGCCGATGAACTGTCCCAGGGGCCCCCTGTCGGGGGAGAGGAAGGAACATCGCCTCTGATTCGCCGTCTCGGTGATCTCCGATGCTGCGAAGAGCTGGTCCTGAAGACAGACGAGCACCCCCATGCCCCAGCATTCTCCTGAAAGGGCCGCAAGTACGGACTGGCAGAGATTGAGCGGCGCGTCCGAGCCGATGGAATAGAAGGGGTGATGGGAAGCCGTGAAGATGACCGGCTGCGGATAGGCCCAGTAGAGATCAGTCAGGTAGGCCATCTCCTCTATGGCGTCCGTGCCGCAGGTGACGACGAGCCCCCCCGCTCCGTCCACCACCGATTTGGAAAGGATCTGGATCAGGTCCCCGGTCATCCTGAGGGTATAGTGGCTGCTTGGCTGGCGGCTCCAGTCCACTACGAAAAGCTTTTCCCGCTGCTCCTCCGGAAGCCATGAGAGCATTTCCTCCACGGGAAGGGTGGGCTGGCGGATGTCCGTCTGCGGATTCAGCCGCATGCACATCTGGCCGCCCGCAATGACAAGGGCGATCTTTCCCCGGTTGGACATGATTATTCCCCCTTTCCGTTCTTCCCGGCCGAAGGTTTTCCGGCGGTGAAGAACAGAAGATAAATCCGGTGCCGACTTTCTAAAATCCGAGGTCTTCTCCCACGAGAATCACGTGGGTTTTTCTTCCGCCGGTGGCGCCTTCGAGGATGAGAAGGGCCTTGCAGGCTCTCGCATCAGATGAACAGTCCATGCAGTGTCCGGTTTTCGTGCAGGGCGTGTCGAGGTGAAGCCGAAGGGCATTGGGCGGGGTGGCCGTATTGCGGGTACGGGAGATCGCCTCATCCACTGTGGCGGTGACCTTGTTCATCCCGACCACGAAGATAAGGGTATTCTTCCCCCAGGCCATGCCGCTTACTCTGTTGCCATTGCCGTCGATGTTCACGAGCATTCCGTCCCGGGTCAGGGCATTGGACCCGGTCAGGTAGTATTCAGCCAGCAGTTCGTCCTGCAGGGCCTGGAGACGCTCCTCGGGGGTCAGTTCGGGGTCCCAGTGGTGGATCACCCTGCATCCTCTCTCCCGGAGCTTCTCGAGAGCGCCGATTTCGCGGATGGTCACGCTTCCGGGTATTCCTACGGAGGCTCCATCCGGTATTATCCTGAGAACTTCCCCGAGAGCCTCTTCGGCAGTCGGCACGTAGAGCGCCTCGAACCCCCGGGATCTGAGGTTTTTCACCACCGTATCCCCGAGTATTTGCCGGTGCTTTCTTCGTGCCTCTTCAAAAGGGCTTGCAGCCATTTCCATTCCTCCCTGCAGGAGAATTTTCAAATATTTCCCCGTCATTTTCGGTCCTCTGTAATGATGGCAAGAAAGTCCCTCTTTGTCCAGCCGGGGAGAAGAAAAATTCGAGGTGTAAAGAATAATATCTTGACAGCCTTTCCGGTCCCCGCTATAATGCCTCTGTCTGAAGGGGGATTTTTCGTGGCGAGAGAGGATCTGCTTTTTTCGAGAAGAATGCATGTCAACCGGCTTTATGATCTCTACAGCCCTCTTCTTACCGAAAAACAGCGGGAAGCGTGGGAGCTTCACGAATTCTCCGATCTCTCTCTGGCCGAGACGGCCGAA
Source organism: Aminobacteriaceae bacterium (assembly GCA_963674625.2). Taxonomy (GTDB): domain Bacteria; phylum Synergistota; class Synergistia; order Synergistales; family Aminobacteriaceae; genus JALHFZ01. Next base: position 345,850 of record CAXXXO010000001.1, read on the forward strand.
AGAATAGGCACGAGCCGGCAGGCTGTTTTCGATCTCATCTCCCGCAGCAGGGACCGTCTGGAAGAACTCGAGGGACTCCTCGGTTTTTTGAGCCGGGAAAGTGCCCTGAAAAGGGAAATTGATCTTCTTCGGACGGAAACGAACCCGGCGGAAAATTCCCGGAAAAATCGCTGACAGTAAGGGAGAAAAATCATGTTCGATTCACTCCGTGAACGATTCGAAGCCGTCTTCGATAAGCTCAAGGGACGGGGAAAGCTCGCCGAAAGCGATGTGGAGTCGGCGCTCCGGGAGGTCCGCAGAGGGCTCCTCGAGGCGGACGTAGACTATAAGGTCGTAAAGACCCTCGTGGAGTCGATCAAGGTCCGCGCCGTCGGGCGGGATGTGCTCGACTCCATCACTCCGGGACAGCAGGTTTCCGCCATCGTCTACGAGGAGCTCGCCGCTCTCATGGGGCCGGATCCGGTTCCGCTGACCATCGCCTCGAAACCGCCAACGGTCTATCTCATGGTGGGCCTTCAGGGAAGCGGAAAAACCACGACCACCGTGAAGATCGCCCGCCGGCTGGTCGGAACCCATAATCCCCTCGTGGTGGCCTGCGATCTCAGGCGCCCTGCCGCCGTGGAGCAGCTTCGGGTCCTCGCGGCCCAGTCGAAGATCTCCTTTTCCGGCCCGGAGGAGGGGACGAAGGACGTGCTCTCCGTGGTGAAGGATGCCCTGAACTACGCGTCAGGGCATCTGAACGACGTCATTCTTCTCGATACGGCGGGACGGCTTCACATGGACGAGGAACTCATGGAAGAACTCTCCTCGATCAAGGAGATCCTGCCTCCCACGGAAGTTCTTCTCGTGGTGGACTCCATGACCGGCCAGGAGGCCGTGAAGGTGGCCTCGGCCTTTCATGAAAAACTCGCTCTCACTGGAGTAGTTCTCACGAAGCTCGACGGTGACGCCCGGGGCGGAGCCGCCCTCGCCATCCGCCAGGTCACAGGCGTTCCTGTGAAGTTTGCCGGAGTGGGGGAGGCTACCGATGCCCTCGAGGTCTTCGACCCCCGGAGAATGGCCCAGCGGATTATGGGCATGGGCGACGTCATGGGTCTTGCGGAGAAGATCCGGGAAATGGCCGATTCGGGCGGCGCCGACAAGATCTCCGACAGCATCAAATCCAAGAAATTCACCCTGGAGGAATTGCTCGTCCAGTTTGAACAGATAGAAAAGATGGGCCCTCTGGGCAAGATATTCGACATGATCCCCGCATGAGCAAGATGAAAGGGATCAGCAGCGACGATCTCGACCCCTCCCGTCTGAAGCAGTCGAAGGCCATCATCCAGTCGATGACGAAAGCCGAGCGGCGCGACCCCGCCATCATCAAGGGAAGCCGCCGGAGGCGGATCGCCCAGGGTTCCGGGACATCCGTCCAGATGGTGAACCAGCTTCTCGCCCAGTACGAACAGATGAGGAAGCTCTGGAAGCAGTTCGGAAAGCAGGGGAAGGGTTTCCGCCTTCCCAAGGGCCTCTTCGGAGGCGGCGGAGGCTTCCGGTTCTAAACAGCAGTCCGGTCACGGTCCGCCCCGAACGGCAATGCCGAGGGGGCGTGAACCGGTATATTTCAGGAGGTGTATGGTATATGGCAGTACGTATTCGCCTTGCCCGTCATGGACGGAAAAAGGCCCCGTTTTACCGGTTGGTGGTGGCTGATTCCCGGGCCCCGCGAGACGGCCGTTTTATCGAACTTCTCGGCACCTACGATCCCATGACGGATCCCGCAGCGATTAAGGTTGACGAAGAGCGGGCAATGCACTGGCTGAAGGTCGGGGCCAGCGCATCCGACACAGCCAGGGGATTGCTCAAAAAAGCAGGGGTCTGGGAGAAGTTCGAGGCTGAAAAGAAGCCGGTGGAATAATCATGCCGGATTACAGAGAACTGGTTGATTTCGTCGTCCGCCGTCTTGTCACCGACCCCGACAAAGTTCAGGTCAGTGCCGAAAACGACGATCACGGCGTCATATCCGTCATGATTCATGTCGCCCCGGAGGACGTGGGGCGTGTCATCGGAAAGCGCGGAGCGACCATCAACGCGATTCGCCTTCTCGCCAAGGCGTCGGCGGTCAAAGAGAACGACCGGGTGGACGTGGATATCCGTGAGGACGAATAGGGTTCGCATCGGACGGATTCTCGGACCCCAGGGAGTTCGGGGAGAGCTGAAGATTCTCGCCCTGACCGATCTTCCGGAGAGGTTTCTCTCCATGGAAAAGATGCGCGTCTATACGGATGAAGGGGTTTTCCGCAGGGAACTCACCCTGCTTTCCGCCCGGCGGATAGAACACAAGGGGCTCATCGTGGCGGAGACCGGGGAGGTTACGTCCCGTTCAGAAGCTGAAAGCCTTTCGGGAAGCTTCATCGAAATCGACCCCGAAGAGCGGTATGACCTTGACGAGGGAGAATTCTGGATTGACGATCTTCTCGGAATGACCGCCCTCGACGCCAAGTCGGGGGAAAAACTCGGTACAGTCCGGGATGTTGCCTCCGCGGGCGAGCAGGATATATACGTTGTCCGGGACGAAAACGGAAAGGACCACTATATTCCGGCGGTGAAGGAATTCATCAGGGAAGTGAACCTTGAAAACCGGCAGATTCGAATCGCATTAATGGAAGGCCTCTGGGAATCGTGCATGTAACGATCCTTACCGCTTTTCCCGAGTTCTTCGCAGATTTTCTCTCCACGAGCATGATAGGCCGCGCCGTGAAGAGCGGACAGATACGGGTGGACGTGGAGGACCTTCGGAATTACGGCCTCGGCAGCTACCGCCAGGTGGACGATTATTCCTTCGGCGGAGGAGGCGGCATGGTCCTTCTTCCCGAGGTGATGGAAGAGGCCCTGGCTTCCCTTGAGAAAGAAGAGGGTCCCGGCTACGTGGTCTATCCGTCCCCCCAGGGGGACCCCCTCTCCCAGGAAATCGTGGAGACCCTTGCGGCCCAGAAGCATGTCCGCATCCTCTGCGGCCACTACGAGGGAATGGACGAACGGTTCACCGCCCGCAGGGTCGACCGGGAGATATCCCTCGGCGACTTCGTTCTCACGGGGGGGGAAATTCCCGCCATGGCCATGATCGATGCCATGGCACGGCTGGTTCCCGGCGTGGTAGGAAAGGAATCGGCGGTAGTGGAGGACTCTTTTTACCGGGGAATGCTCGATCATCCCCACTTCACCCGTCCGGCCGAATGGCAGGGGGAGAAGGTACCGGAGGTTCTTCTGGGCGGAAACGCGGCCCTCATCGAAGAATGGCGCAGAAGTTCGGCGGTGGAGCGAACCCTCTCGCGGAGGGGCGATCTTATCGCCCGGGCAAACATCAGGCCCTACCTCGGCCGGGGAGTGTATGCCGTCCTGGTCCACTCTCCCGTTCTCGATCGGCGGGGTGAAAAAAGCACGGCGGCGGTGACCGGCCTCGACCTCTCGGATATCGCCCGGTCGTGCAGGACCTACGGGATCGACCGGTTCCTCGTGGCCACGCCCCTTCCGGGCCAGAGAGAGCTCGTGAAGACCATGGCCCGCCACTGGACGGAGGGCGGGGGAGGAAAGGCAAACCCCGCGAGGAAAGAGGCGTTCTTGCGCCTCAGGACAGTGGCTTCTCTTGATCGGGCGATCGAATGGGTCGCAAAGCGGGAGAAAGAACCGCCCCTGGTCATCGGTACCAGCGCAAAAAAACGGGAGGGCTCCTTTCACTGGCTGGAGGCGAAAAGAAAGATGCTGAGAGAGAAAAAAGCGGTTCTTTTCGTCTTCGGAACGGGATCGGGCCTTTCCGACGAAGTACTGGAGCAATGCTCCATGATATTGCAGCCCCTTTCAGGAGGAGCTGAAGATTACAACCATCTTTCCGTCAGGACCGCCGCAGGAGTGGTCTTCGACCGGTTTTTCGGATGGCGCTGAAAAAGAAAAAGCTTCAGAGAAATGGACTCGAGGAGGATACAATATAATGGATGTCATCAGTCTTGTGGAAAAAAAGTATCTGAAAGATGAGATCCCCGCCTTTCGGGCCGGAGACACCGTCCGGGTGCACGTAAAGGTCAGGGAGGGAACCCGGGAGCGCATCCAGGTGTTCGAGGGAGTCGTGATCGCCCGGAAGCACGGGGGACTGAGCGAGACCTTCACCGTGCGGAAGATCTCCAGCGGTGTGGGCGTCGAGCGGGTCTTTCCCCTTCACTGCCCGTCGATCAGGGAGATCGAGGTCAAGCGCCTGGGCAAGGTGCGCCGGGCGAAGCTGTACTACCTGCGCAAGAGAAGCGGCAAGTCGGCCAGAATCAAAGAAAGAAGAGAATTTTAGCTTTTCTCCTCTTTCCGGCTCTTGACTCTCCGGGAGCGCGAGATTATAATATCCGACGTTGTGCGGGGGTGGCGGAACTGGTAGACGCGCAAGGCTAAGGACCTTGTGGCCGCAAAGCTGTGGGAGTTCGAGTCTCCCCCTCCGCACCATCTGAAAACAAGGCTCTCTCCGAACGGAGAGGGCCTTTTTTTGATCCCCCTGATGCCGGGAAGAACTCGGGACAGCGGGCAAAAAATTATGAGGAAATCAGGGCAAGCGGGCTTTCCCATTGCCCGTCTTTTTTGATACACTTCTATTCACGAGTACCGGCGAGAGCGAAATAAGTTTCCTGAACAGCCGGCAGGCCGCCGCAAGCCCTTCCTCCCTTCAGCGGGAAGGGGTGTGAGGAGGAAGCATAATGGAAAACACCGCTTTTTTCCCAGGAGAAGGGACAATCAGCTTCCGGGGAGACTGCCCGGAGGCTTTCGGACTTTCCGCCGCAGAGCCGTCCCTTTCTTCCGCCCTGGGGGCGCTTTCCTGCCATGGCCGTCCAGATACGGTCTTTCTCTCGGCGAAGAACAAAAGGGCAGCTTCTGCCCTCCTTGAGGAAGCAATGGACGAGAAAATTCCCTGGGTGGTCCTCGGAAGAGGCTGGCCGAGAATTCCTCCTGCCGCAATCCTGGCGGAAGCCCGGAAAAGTGGAGTCCGTATCATCGGACCCCGCAGCGAAGGGATCCTGACCCCGGCCCTTTCGGAGGGAAGAGGAAACACCGTTTTTCTCGCCGGAGGAGGAAGTCTTTTTCTTCGGACCATGGCCATGGCAAGAAGCCGGAATATCTCCTTTCTCTACGCCATTTCCTTCGGCGCACTGTGGGACTATTCGCCCCTCGAGGCGGCCGGGACGATCCTTGCCCTGGACAGCCGGGCTTCCCTTTTTGTTTTTTTGCTTGAAAAACTGGAAAAGGGGCGGGATCTGCTGAATTTTGCCGCCCTGGCCTCCCGGAAAGGGAAACGGACCGCCCTGCTGACTCTTTCCCGCGACGAGGATGACGTGAGGCTGGAGAAAGCTGCCTTCATGCAGTATGGAATCACCCTTCTCTCCGAACCGGGAGAAATAGTGGACGGCGCAGTCGCTTTTTCCCTTTCCCTTCGTCTTCGGGGGAAAAAACTCTTTTTTCTTTCTTCCGACAGGGAAAGATGCGCTCTCCTCCGGCAGAGAACCCGGGACGCGGAGCTCGAGGAGGCCGAGGAGAGAGAGGGAGGGATTGCTCTCGCCTTTCTCGAAGAGCATCCCCTTCAGGCAGGGGAGAAAAATGGGAAGAATTCTGAAGAACGGGACAAAACCGTGCTTTTCACATCCTTTGAAGATTCACCCGCCCTTGAAAAACGGGCTGCCGATCGTTCTCTTCCTTTCATCCCGGGAGTGGGGCGGACCTTGGCCGCTCTGAAGCTGGCTGCCCTGCCCGGGGAGGATCTTCTGAAAGACGATGGGAAAAAGACGGACGTATCGAAATGTCCCCTTCCGGCAGAGCCGACGGAGTACGACGCCAAGATCTTTCTCGGCCGCTACGGAATTCCCGTGGCGAGGGAGCGCCTCTGCAGCTCTCTTCCCGAGGCGGCGGCCGCCGCCGAGGAAATAGGGTATCCCGTGGCCATGAAAGTCATGTCCCCCTCGATACTGCACAAAACCGAGGCGCGGGTGATTGCCCTGAACCTGCAGGACGAAGAGGAACTGAAAAACGCCTACGGCAGAACCCTCGAGAAAGCCCGCCTTGCAGACGCGAAGGCCAGGATCCGGGGAGTTCTCATCCAGGAGATGATCCGGGGCGGAACGGAGTGGCGCATAGAACTCCGCCGGGACAAACGCTTCGGCCCCGTAGTGGAGATGGGGATCGCTGGAGTCTACCGGGAGATTCTTCCCGACGGAGTGCTTCGGGTGGCGCCCTTCGACGAAGCCGAGGCTTTGTGCATGATCCGCGAGTCCCGGGGGTACCCCCTGCTTGAGGAAGGATGGCGGCGGGAGCGCCTTGACATAAAGGCCTTTGCAGGGGCCCTCTCCGCTTTTTCCCGGCTTGCGTGGTGCGAGGACGAAGTCCGGCGGCTCGACGTCAACCCCCTTTTCGTCAACATCAGGGGTGTCCTCGTCGTGGACGCGTTTATGGAAAAAAGAGGAAAGAGATGACGGGGTTTCTGTGGATCCTTCTGGGCTATCTTCTGGGTTCCTTTCCCACGGGATATCTGGCCGCAAAAGTCGTGAAGGGCGTGGACATCAGGACGGTCGGGTCCGGAAACGTGGGGTCGACCAATGTCGGGCGGCTGATGGGGAAAAAATGGGCCGTGGCGGTCACCCTCGTGGATATGATAAAGGGGGCGGCGGGGCTTCTTCTGGCGAAAAGCGCAGGCGTTGCGGATCCGCGGATTCTCGCCTTGACCGCTTTTGCAGGGGTGTGCGGGCATAATTTTCCTCTCTGGCTCGGTTTCCGGGGCGGCAAGGGCGTCTCGTCGTCCTATGGAGTCGCTTTCTTCCTGTACCCTCCTTTTTCCTTTGCCCTTGCCCCTGCCGGCGGGCTTCTCTGGCTGCTGCTGCTCAAGACGAAGGGGTATGTCTCCCTTGCCTCTCTCCTCTCGCTCTGGAGTCTTCCGTTTTTTGCCCTGATTATGAAATTTCCTTCCCCCTATATCCTCCTTCTCGCCTCCCTCGCTCTTCTCTCCACCCTTCGCCACGGGGAGAATATCCGGAGGCTCCGGGAGGGAAAAGAGTCCCGGGTCGGACGGCCGAAATAGCTGATTCTTTCCACCGGACAGGCTTCTCACAAACAGTCTGCCCGCCTCTGCCTCCGCAAAAATACCGTATTTTCCTCTCTTATTGACTAATGCTGACCAATACCGTAGAATGGGCGGTGAAATCTGCTCTTTGGAGGGAACCGCATGGCAAGTCTGACCCGAGTCATCGAGACGTACATCAACAATCTTTTTTCCGAGGTGGACGAACAGTCCGTATCTCTTCGAAGAAAGGAGCTGGCCGAGATATTCGGGTGCGTGCCCAGTCAGATCAACTACGTTCTCCGCAGCCGGTTCACCCCCGAAAGGGGATACCTTGTGGAAAGCCAGCGGGGCGGCCACGGCTACATACGAATTTTGCGCATCTGCTACGACATGCCCCAGGACAGGATCAACCATATCGACGAACTCATCGGGGACGCGATTACCGACCAGGAAGCCCGGCGCCTTCTCGTCTCCCTTCAGGAACGGGGAATGATCGATGCCCGGGAGCGCATACTCATCGAAGTGGCACTGAGACATGCGGAGGAACTCGGAAGCACGGAGTTCGATATTTCACCCTACCGGCGGAATGCCATTTCGGCCGAGCTGCTGAAGAGAATGATGCGCAGCCTGGCCCTGGCGTAAGCCTCAATCAATTTCTTTATTGATGCCAAGCAAAGGATGATGAATAATGTGGCAGTTTTTCACTGAACGAGGAAAAAAGGTGGTGCAGCTTGCCCACAGGGAGGCTCTCCGGCTCGGTCATGACGTGATCGGAACGGAGCACATTCTCCTTGGAATTCTCGCGGAAGGAGAAGGGGCGGCCGTCCAGGCCCTCGAATCCCTGGGCCTCAATCTCGACGAGATACGGAACCGCATCGAGTCCACTACCGGAAAAAGCCATCCCATACTGAAGCCCGTCGATCTTCCCCTGAGCCCGAGGGCAAAGCGGGTTCTCGATCTCTCCATCCGGGAAGCCCGGAATATGGGGGTCAATTACGTGGGGACGGAGCATATCCTCCTCGGCATTCTCTCCGAGGGGGAGGGCGTTGCCGCGTCCATTCTTCTCAGCCTTGGAGTGGACCACACCCTCGTGGTCAATGAAATGGCGAAATTTTCTCCGGCGGGGGAAGGCGCCCCCGAGAAGGCGGGAGATCTTCAGGACAGCCGCTCCAAGAAGGGACGGACGAAAACTCCGACCCTCGACCAGCTGGCCATCGACCTTTCGGAGAAGAGCCGGAAGGGTGAGCTCGATCCAGTGATCGGCCGGGCCAAGGAAATCAAGAGGATCATCCAGATCCTCTCCCGGCGGACGAAGAACAACCCCGTGCTCATCGGAGATCCGGGGGTGGGGAAAACCGCAATAGTGGAAGGGCTTGCCCAGAAGATCGCCGAGGGGGACATTCCCGACATTCTGAAAGACAAAAAGGTCATGCAGCTCAACATCGGCAATCTCGTGGCCGGAACGAAGTACCGGGGCGAATTCGAGGAGCGGATGCGGAAGCTTGTGAAAGAGCTCACCGACACCAGGGACGTGATCCTCTTCATCGACGAGATCCACACCATCGTGGGGGCGGGAGGAGCGGAAGGGGCCGTGGACGCGGCCAATATTCTGAAGCCCAGCCTCTCGAGGGGAGAATTTCAGGTCGTGGGAGCCACGACCCTCGAAGAGTACCGCAAGCATATCGAAAAAGACGCCGCCCTCGAAAGGCGGTTCCAGCCGGTGCAGGTGCAGGAGCCTACGGTGGATGACTCGATCCTCATCCTGGAAGGCCTTCGGGACAGGTATGAAACCCACCACCGGGCAAAAATCAGCGATGACGCCCTCGAGGCGGCGGCGCGTCTCTCTGCCCGGTACATCACTGACCGCCATCTTCCCGACAAGGGGATCGATCTTATCGACGAGGCGGCTGCCCGGGCGCGCATCCGCGCCATGGAGGTTCCCGATGTACTGAAGGAGCTCGAGGAGACTCTGGAGACGGTCCGGAAGAAAAAAGAAGGGGCCGTCGGGCAGCAGGAATTCGAAAAGGCCGCCGAGCTTCGGGACGAGGAGCGGTGCCTCTCTGAAAAACTCGAGGAAGAGAGAACCCTGTGGCATTCCCGCAAGAACACCTACGAGCCGGAGGTTACCGGGGAGGACATCGCCGACGTGGTCTCGGAGTGGACGGGGATTCCCGTCTTCCAGCTGACCGGCGAGGAGTCCGAGCGGCTGATCCGCATGGAGGAAGAAATAGAAAAGCGGCTCGTTGGCCAGAGCGAGGCAGTCAGCTCCGTCGCCCGGGCAATCCGGAGGGCCCGGAGCGGACTGAAGGACCCGAAACGCCCCATCGGCAGCTTTCTGCTGCTCGGACCGACAGGGGTGGGAAAGACCGAACTGGCCCGATGCCTGGCCCGTTTCCTTTTCGGAGCGGACGAATCCATGATCCGTCTCGACATGAGCGAGTTCATGGAGAAGCACGAAGTCTCGAAACTCATCGGAGCCCCTCCGGGATACGTGGGGTACGAAGAGGGAGGCAAGCTGACAGAAGCCGTCCGGCGCCGTCCCTATTCGGTGATCCTCTTCGACGAAATCGAGAAGGCCCACCCCGATATATTCAACATCCTCCTCCAGATTCTCGAGGACGGACGGCTCACCGACGGACAGGGACGCACCGTGGATTTCAGAAACACGGTCATCCTGATGACGAGCAACGTGGGGGCAAGGGACTCGGCGAAAGGCGGCATGCTCGGATTCTCGGGAGGGAACCGGGAGGATTCCTTCGACTGGGACCGTCTCCGGGGCACCATTCTCGACGAGGTGAACAGAATATTCCGTCCCGAATTCGTCAACCGGCTTGACGAGCTCATCGTCTTCCGCCCGCTGAGCCGGGAGCACATGGACCATATCGTGGAGATCATGCTCGAGGAAGTTCGGGACCGGCTGAGAGGCCAGGGCATCGGCCTCGTGGTGGACAAGGATGTCAGGGACCTCATCCTCGAGAAGGGGTATCAGCCGAAATTCGGAGCCCGTCCCCTGCGCCGGGCCATCCAGACCCTCATTGAGGACAAGCTGGCCGATTACCTCCTCGAAAGAACGGAGGGAAGGTGCGGCACAATCGAGGCCTACGTATCCGACGGCATCGCCGCTTTCCGGCCCCTGTCCGAGAACGGAAAGGCCAGAACGGAAGCGCTTCAAAAATAAGGCTCAAACCGAAGGAGGAACACCATGAACGGTTCGTCTCTCTGGTTCTATTTCCTGTTGCTCTTCTTCATCTTTCCCCAGATTCGGCAGCAGGTACTGCGCTTTAGGAGGGTTGCCGCCCTCCGAAACTGCGAAAAACACAGGGGGACGCGGATCATCACCCTCATCCACAGGCAGGAGAGCATGGGGTTCTGGGGGATGTTCTCCCGAAACTACATCAACATCGAAGATTCCGAGGAGGTGCTGCGGGCCATCCGCCTCACCTCCGAGGATACCCCCATAGATCTCATTATCCATACTCCTGGGGGGCTTCTTCTTGCGGCGGAGCAGATCGCAAGAGCGCTGAAGCGGCATCAGGCAAAGGTTACCGTGGTCGTTCCCCATTACGCCATGTCCGGCGGAACCCTTATCGCTCTCGCTGCTGACGAAATCCTTATGGACAAGCATGCCGTCCTCGGACCGGTGGACCCCCAGATCGGCCAGTATCCTGCGGCCTCCATTCTCAGGGCAGTCGAGCAGAAATCGAAGGACGAGGTGGACGACGAGACGCTCATCTTCGCCGATATGGGCAGCAAGGCCATCCGGCAGACCAGGGAAGTCGTTTTCGAACTCGTGAAGGACCGCATGGGGGATGAGAAAGCCGCGGTCCTGGCCGAGACACTCACTGACGGGCGCTGGACCCACGATTACCCCATCACCGAGGACGAGGCCATAGCCCTGGGTTTTCCCGTGGTGCAGAACGATCAAGACGCCTTCTGCAACCTTATGAGCCTTTATCCCCAGTCGGGGACGGCCCGGCCCTCCGTTCAGTATATTCCCCTTCCTTATCCGAAACGCCCCACGATGAACAGCCTGCACGAAAAATTCCGGGGCTGAATTTGTTTGATTTCCTGTTCCCCGGTTCATCAAAAAGGTGCGGCCCGTGAATTTATCCGGCTGCACCTTTTTTTCCTTCTCTCCTGAAGGTGGAATTTCTGGACAGACGGAAGAGGACTCACTATAATTGCCGAAGGCGCTTTCGAATCCCAGGGCGCTATTTCATCTTCGGGAAGGATTGATATTCATGGAGAAGGAACAGGGAAGAAAGCCCCGATTCGGTGAAGCACTTATTGTCCTCATCATTGACGCGCTCATCATCAGCTATGGTGTTCTCGACATTCAATTCGCTTCAGGCGTCTCCTTCGGGCTCGCCCTCTCGGCCCACGTTCCCCTGTTTCTCGCGGCGGTCTTCACGGCCCTCATGGGAGTCTTTTTCCTCGGCAAACCCTGGAGGGAAGTGGAGGAGGGGATGATCGGCGGAATCACCGTAGCCCTTCAGGCGGTTCTCATCCTCCTTGCCATCGGGGGCCTCATAGGGGCCTGGATCCTCAGCGGAGTGGTCCCCACCCTGATCTATTACGGACTCAACCTTCTCTCCCCCCGCTATTTCCTCGTGGCCTCCCTCTTCATCTGTTCTATCGTCTCCCTTTCGACAGGCAGCTCCTGGAGCACGAGCGGAACTGTGGGCATCGCCCTCATGGGCATCGGTGCCGGTTTGGGCGTCCCCGCACCGGTAACGGCGGGCTTCGTCATCTCGGGGGCCTATTTCGGAGACAAGATGTCTCCGCTCTCAGACACGACGAACCTCGCACCGGCAGTCGCCGGAAGCGACCTCTTCAGCCATATCAAGGCTATGGTCTGGACTACCGGCCCCACCCTTGTCATCGTGGCGGTCATCGCCCTCTTCATGGGGACTGGGTATGGCGGAGCCGCCCTCGACACGACGAGGATCTCCATCATTCAGCAGATGATGTCCGCCGAGTTCACCATCTCCCTCTTCGGTTTTGTCCCCCCGCTGCTCGTTCTTACCCTTGCGGCCATGAAGGTGCCTGCCATTCCCGGCATCGTGGCGGGGATGCTCCTTGCGGCTCTCATGGCCCTTCTTCAGGGATCGGGACTCGGGGAAGTCCTCAGAGCCCTTCATTCGGGTTATTCCCCGACAGTCATCGCCCGGGTTTCTGAAGCGGCCGACATCGGCGCTCTCAACGAAGCCCTGAAAGGGGGCGCGGTCTTCGCCGCCGAAAGCCTGGATTCGGTCAAGGAGATCGCCGGAATGCTCAACGACCTTCTGGCCCGGGGCGGCCTCTCGGGGATGCTCGAGACCATCGCCCTCATCCTCGTGGCCCTCGTCCTCGGCGGGATCATGGAGACCTGCGGCTTCCTCGAGGTTCTGCTGGCCCGGCTCATGCAGAGCGTCCGCTCCGTCTTCGGCCTCGTGGCGTCCGTCATTGTCTCGTGCATCTTCACGAACATGTTCCTCGGGGACCAGTATCTCGCCCTCGTAATGCCGGGACGGATGTTCCGCCCAGCCTTCGCTGCCTTCGAACAGAACGGCAGAGGGCTGGATCCGCGCCTTCTATCCCGTTCCCTTGAGGACTCGGGAACCCTGACCTCGGTGCTCGTTCCCTGGAACACCTGCGGAGCCTACAATTCAGGGGTACTCGGCGTGCCGACCCTTTCCTATCTGCCCTACGCCTTCCTCAACTACCTCAACCCGGTGGTGGCACTCGTCATGACGAAAATGGGGATCGGCATTCCCTGGGTTGAGAAAAAACCGGGAGGAAAGGTGTGATCCACCCCCCCAGAATCACCGCCCGGGGACTTCCCTTTCCCCGATGGGTTAAATGGGCCGGTCTCGTCACGGGTTTTTTTCTGCTGGCGGACGGACTGCGCCGGGTCATCTCCTTTTCGGGGGGGCTTTCCGCCTTTGTACCGTACCTGCTCATCGGATCTGCCTGCGTCTATATTGCCGGGTACGATAAACGGCTGATTCTTTCCGAAAAGGGTTTTACGAGGGAAACTCTCTTCTGGGGCCGGGGAAAAACCGAAACTCTTTCCTGGGAGGCCATGGAGGAGATGGTCCTTTTGCCCTCGCCGAAGGGGACCATGGTTCTCTTTCCTCTGAAGGACAGAGGATGGCGGGTCTTCTTTCCCGGGGTCAGCGAGGAAGAGCTGCGCTCCGCCGCCTCGTTCTACAGAAAAGACCTTCCGGTAACGTCCGGTCTCGGAATGTCGGATGAAATGAAAACTGCTGAAAATGAAAGGAGATCCATATGACAAAACCTCATCCGATTCAGCGTGCCCACAGGCTCGGTCAGAGCATCTGGTGCGATTTTCTCAGCAGGGATCTGCTGACGTCCGGCGGGCTCGACGAAATGATCCGCTCGGGCGTCCGGGGAGTGACCACGAACCCCTCTATTTTCGATAATGCCATCGGAAAAACCTCCGACTATGACGCGGACATCCGTGCCCTCCGAAAAGAGGGAAAGAGCGCGGAGGAAATTTATACAGCCCTCACAGTGGCCGATGTACAGGAAGCCGCGGACCGCTTTCTTCCCGTCTACGAAGAGAGCGGGGGAACGGACGGCTTCGTCAGCCTGGAGGTGAGCCCCCTGCTGGCCCATGACGAAGAGGGGACCGTCGCGGAAGCCCTGCGCCTTTCTGCCCTTGCGGACCGCAAGAACATCATGATCAAGATACCCGCCACCGAGGAAGGGATGGGTGCCATCCGGAAATGCATCGCCGCGGGGGTCAGCGTCAACGCCACCCTCATGTTCTCCCGGGACCAGTATGGAGACGTGGCGGAAGCCTACATCTCGGGGCTCGAGGACCGGATTTCCCGGGGGCTTCCCCTGGACGGGATCGCCTCGGTGGCCTCCTTCTTCGTCAGCAGGGTCGACACTGCGGTGGACAAGCTTCTCTCGGCCCGGGGAGACGGGGAGCTTCAGGGAAAAATAGCCGTCGACAACGCCAGGGCCGTCTATCGTGATTTCGAAACTCTTTTTTCTTCTCCCCGATGGCATGCCATCGAGGAGAGAGGGGCCCAGATACAGCGTCCCCTCTGGGCGAGCACGGGAACGAAAAACCCCTCCTATCCGCCGACCCTCTACATCGATTCCCTCATGGGCCCCTTTACGGTGAACACCGTTCCTCCCGCCACCCTGGAGGCCTTCGAAAAAGTCGAGACAATCGAGACTACGGTAACCGCGGACCGTGACGGAATGGACCACCGGCTGGGGCTCCTCGTAACCCTGGGCATCTCTCTCAACGAGGTAACCTCCGGTCTCCTGAAGGAAGGGGTGGCGGCCTTCGAGAAATCCTACCTCTCTCTTCTCGAGTCCATAGAGAAAAAAGGAAGGGCCCTCTCGTCGGAATAGTGGTTGACAGAACCCCCCGGGGTCCTTATAATACTTCCGTTTGCGTCTGAGGGGCTATAGCTCAGCTGGGAGAGCGCTTGAATGGCATTCAAGAGGTCAGGGGTTCGAATCCCCTTAGCTCCACCATTTCAAAAAGATCAGGCCGTCCGGTAAGCTCGATCGGACGGCTCTTTTTTCATTTCAGGACAAGCTGACAGCAAGAAGGAGGAGCGGAAAAATGTCGCCAAAGGGATTCCATTTCATTGTGGAGGCTTCGGGTTGCGGTCCTGTCATCTCCCAGGTGGACAGGCTGCAGGAGATCCTTGTGGAAGCCGCGAAAAGGGCAAACACGCAGGTCTGGTCTGTCTCATTTCACCGTTTCCCCCCTGACGGGGTCAGTGGAGTCATCGTGATCAGCGAGTCCCATCTCTCGATTCATACGTGGCCGGAAGCGAAGTACATGGCCCTCGATATCTACACCTGCGGCGAGGCGAGCAAACCCCAGGTGGCGGTCGATTACGTCCTCGAACAGATAGGGGCGGAACACACCCACATAACAGAGATCACCCGGGGACTCGACGACGGAGACATGCAGTATTACCACTCCTTCATCACCTGGGAGGAAGTGCTCCGGAGAAACGGAGAAAAATAAAGCGTCAGAAGTGCCGGAAGCTTTTATTCCGGCACTTTTTCTGTATTCTGTATTCCGCTGAAAAAATATTTGCCTCGGTTGAAATTATCTGACCTCTATGCTACTTTACTTTTACAGCGATCTTTTACCTGACCTGGCACTTTACGCAGCAGTCCGGCCACCGGCCGGATGGCCCCTCTTCAGAAATAGTCGGTACAGCCCACAGACGCTCTTTTCGACACGGTATTTTGTTCGCTTTACCACGGTTTTTCCATGAACTGTTTTTTTGAGGAGGAATCAACCATGATAGAGACCGTCCGTCTCCTGATCTCACGGCACTTGGACCGTATACTCTCCCTCCGGTGGGAAATTCACAGGAATCCCGAACTGAGCAAGGAAGAATTGAAGACCGCCGCCCTTGTGGCCAAGACCCTGGGCGAGATGGGTTTGGAGGTGCAGACCTCCGTCGGCGGCCATGGCGTCCTGGGAATCCTCCGGGGAGGTTTGCCCGGAGGGACCGTTGCCCTGCGGGCGGATATGGACGCCCTTCCAATGGAGGAAAAGACCGGACTTCCAAACGCTTCGTCCGTCAAGGGGGTCATGCACGCCTGCGGCCACGACGTCCACACCGCCATGCTTTTGGGCGCTGCCCTCGTTCTGTCGGATAGAAAAGATTCCCTTCCGGGGACGGTGAAATTTCTCTTTCAGCCGGCGGAGGAAAACAATCCCGAGGGAGGAGCCCCCGCCATGATCCGGGAGGGGGCCCTGAAGGACCCCGATGTGGACGCCCTCTTCGGCATGCACGTCTGGCCCGCCCTCGAGACCGGCATTGTCGCCACACGCCCCGGAGCCCTCATGGGCGCCTCAGACCGCCTCTTCCTGACCATATCCGGCAGGGGAGCCCACGGGTCGGAGCCTGAAAACGGGGTCGACGCCATCGCCATCGCCGCCCAGGCCATAACGGCCCTTCAGACGATCGTGTCCCGGAATATCAGTCCCCTCGACTCGGCCGTCGTCACCCTCGGAACCATCAAAGGAGGCGACCGGTACAACGTCATCGCCGACGAGGTCCGTCTCGAAGGGACGGTGCGCACCCTCGATCCCGGAATTCAAGAGCGCATGCCCGGCCGAATCCGCTCAATTGCGGAGGGAGTGGCCAGGGGGATGGGGGGAGACTGTCACATGGACTATGTGAAGGGGTATCCTCCGCTGATGAACGACCCGGAGCTGGCCGAAAGGGCAATTTCAAAACTGAAGGCAATTCTCGGCCCCGATCATGTCATCACCGCGGATAAGCCCGCCCTCGGCGGAGAGGACTTCTCCTTCTTCAGCCGGGAGGTTCCTTCCCTTTTTCTGTGGCTCGGCTGCAGGCCCGCAGGAGTTCCGAAGGAGGAAATGTCCCCTCTTCACAACAACCGGTTCGTCCCGGACGGAAAGGCCATTCCCATCGGGGTGGAAGTGCTGGCCTTCTGCGCCCTCGATTATCTTGAGAGCCATTTGGAGAGAGGAGAAGGGAAATGATGACCCACAACGCTGAAATGAGGCAGAAGCTTATCGACCTCAGGCGCACTTTTCACCGCCATGCGGAGACGGGGTGGACGGAGTTCTGGACGACAGCCAGGGTGGCGGAAATTCTTACGGACCTTGGATATGCCGTCTCGGTCGGCAGGGATGTGGTGAAGAAGGAGGCCGTAATGGGAAGGCCCCCTGAGGATATGATGGTGGAGTATGTCCGGCGGGCCCTCGACCAGGGGGCGGACCCCTGCTGGATAGAGAAAATGGACGGCTTCACCGGCGCCATGGGAGTGCTCGACACGGGCAGAAAAGGGCCTGTCCTGGCCTTCCGGTTCGATATGGACGCAGTGGACGTCTCCGAGGCGCAGGACGGCAGCCACAGGCCAAGAACCGAGGGGTTTGCGTCCCTCAACGACGGAGCCATGCACTCCTGCGGCCATGACGGCCATACTGCCATGGGGCTCGGACTCGCAGAAATGCTCATGGAAAACAAGGAAAAGCTGACGGGCGTGATCAAGCTGATTTTTCAGCCCGCCGAGGAGGGAGTCCGGGGAGGCAAGGCCATGGCCGAGAAAGGGCTCCTCGACGACGTGGACTATTTCGTCGGAGCCCACATCGGAAACGGACTTCCTTCCGGCACTGTTGCCCCGGGGATCGGCGGATTTCTGTGCACCACGAAGTTTGATCTTGTATACAGGGGAAAGGCCGCCCATGCAGGAGCCGCTCCCCAGGAAGGCAAAAACGCTCTCCTCGCCGCGGCCTCGGCCGCTCTTGCCATGGCGGGAATCGCACCCCACAGCGAGGGGGCGACGAGAGTGAACGTGGGTGTTCTCGAGGCCGGCACGGGACGGAACGTCATCCCGTCTCTTGCGGTGATGAAAGTCGAGACGAGAGGCTCCACGTCGAAACTGAACTCCTACGTCCATGCCCGGGCCATGGAGGTCGCCGAAGGCGCCGCTGCCATGTACGGCGTGGAGATGTCCGTGGCGAAGATGGGGGAGGCCGTGGATGCGTCGAGCGATCCGGAACTGGTGGACCTCGTCGCTGAAAAAGCGGTTCATGTCCCCGGAATTTCGAAGGTCGGCCCCCTGATGAACCTGGGAGGCAGCGAGGATGTCTCGTGGATGATGAAAGCGGTGCAGAAGGGCGGCGGTAAAGCGGTTTACTTCGGCCTAGGAAGCGATATCGCCGCGGGGCATCACAACGAATATTTCGACCTCGACGAGGAAATGCTCCTTCCCGGCACTCTTCTTTTCGCAGAACTGGCCTTTGCCCTGGCCGGACCGAAATGAGGAGAGCGAAGGAAAGGAGGAGGATAGACCTTTATACTGTCAGAAGTGAGAACGAGATCCCTATCTGAAAAGTGAAAAGGAGGGAAACAGAAATGAAGGAAACCGCGATTCCGACCAAACGATCAGGTTTCGAGAGGTTCATCAGGGGAATTGAAGTTGTTGGAAACATGCTGCCTCATCCGTTCTGGCTTTTCGTATTTCTTGCGCTCATCGTTCTCGTCCTGTCCTATTTCCTGAGCAATGCCGGGGTGGCGGTAAAATATATGGCCGCGGCACGGGCTGCCGGAGATGCACCCAAGGAGACCACCGTGGCGGTGGAGAATCTCATAAGCTATAAGGCCATGCGTCCCTTCATGGCGGACTTCGTCAAGACCTACATCAGCTTCGCGCCCCTCGGGCTGATTATGGTCATGACCCTTGGAATCGGCCTCGTGGAGCAGACCGGGATGATCTCGGCCCTCATGAGAAAGACCATCCTCGGCGCCCCGTCCTACCTGGTCACGGCAGTGCTCGCCCTCGTGGGAATCAACGCCAACCTCGCCTCCGACGCGGGAATCATCTTCACCCCGGCGATAGGTGCCGCGGTCTTCAAGGCACTGGGGCGCAACCCCTGGATCGGTATCGTGGCTGGTTTCGCCGCGGCCTCGGGAGGCTTCACGGCCAACTTCTTCATCGCCGGAACGGACGCGCTCCTGGCAGGAATCACCGCCTCGGCGGCAAAGGGGATGAACGTCCCCGGGCCGACCCATCCCCTGATCAACTGGTATTTCATGGCCGTTGCGACCATCATCGTCATGTTCGTCACCACCTGGGTGACGGAGAAATTCACCGTCAGAATTCTCGGCGACACCGCCCACAGCAAAGACTCCGACGAACTTCTGAAGCACAGCGTCACTCCGGCCGAAAACCGCGGCCTTCTCTGGTCCGCCATAGCCGCAGTCCTCGTCATAGGGACAATCCTGTACCTCACCCTCCCGGCGGGCTCCTTCTTCCGGGCGGACGACGGAACCATCGTTCCCCGCTCGCCCTTCCTCAGCAGCGTGGTGGGCATTCTCTTCTTCCTCTTCTTCTTCGTGGGAATCGCCTACGGCTACGGCGCGGGAACCATCAAGAAGATGGAGGACGTGCCGAAGCTCATGCAGAAGGGGCTCGCCGGAGGACTCAGTTTTCTCGTGGTCGTCCTTCCGGCGGCCATCTTCGTTCAGCTCTTCAACGCGAGCAATCTGACCACGGTGCTCGCCGTGAAGGGGGCTATCGGCCTCGAGAAGCTGAACCTGGGCGGAATACCCCTGCTCATCATGTTCATCCTCCTGTGTACTTTCATCAACCTCTTCATCACGAGCGGGTCCGCCAAGTGGCTCATCCTGGCGCCCATCTTCGTCCCCATGTTCTCCATCGTGGGGTTCTCTCCGGCACTGACCCAGGTAGCCTACAGGATCGGGGACTCATCCTCGAATATCATCTCTCCCCTTTCCTACTACGTTCCGGTGGTGATAGGGCTCATGGAGCAGTACCGGTCCGACCCGGACACGAAGATCGGAATCGGCACGGTGGTCTCCCTGGAGATGCCCTATACCATTGCCTATCTCATCTGCTTCACGGCGCTTCTCATTGTGTGGTACCTTCTGGGCATCCCCCTCGGCCCCGGCGCGCCAGTCCGCATGTAGGCCTTTTCACAGTCAGTTCGAAAAAAAGCCTCCCCGAGGGAGGCTTTTTTTGACTGAAAGGAAATAAAATCAGGAGTTATATATCTGGGTACCCGCCCTTCCCTCGAGAGCTTCGAGAGCCTCCTCGAGGCTCGCGATAACGCCCCGCTCTCCGCCGCTGCGGACGAAGCGGAGAATGGCCTTCACCTTGGGTCCCATGGACCCCGCCTTGAAGTGCCCCTCCTTTTCGAGGGCCTCCATCTCGGTCAGGGTGAGGCGTCCAAGCCACTGCTGCTGAGGGGCTCCGTAATGAACGGCGACCTGGGGGACATCCGTGAGGATCATCAGGATGTCGGCCTTCACCGAGGCCGCGAGGATCTCCCCGGCCAGGTCCTTGTCGATGACGGCCTCAACGCCCTCGTACTGTCCGTCGGGGCGCCTTATGACGGGTATTCCGCCGCCGCCCGAGGCGATGACGGTGAAGCCCTTCTCGAGAAGAGAATTGATCACGTCCTTCTCGACGATGGCCCTGGGGTCCGGAGAGGGGACCACCCGCCGCCACCCCCGGCCGGCGTCGTTGATCCATGTTTCGCCTGATTCTTCAACGCGTTTTTTTGCCGCCTCTTCCGTATAAAAAGGGCCGACGGGTTTCGTCGGATGGGCGAAGGCCGGGTCCTCCGGGTCCACTTCCACCTGGGTGACCAGGCAGACAGGTTCCCGTCCCGCCACTCCCTCCCGGGCGAAGGTGTTGCGGAAGCTCTGGCAGAACATGTAGCCTATGAGCCCCTGGCTTTCCGCGCCGCAGATGTCCATTGGCATGGCGGGAACAGAGGCGCTGCCGAGTTCGTTCTGGATCAGGAGAGCTCCCACCTGGGGGCCGTTTCCATGGGTGACCACCACCTCGTGCCCGGCCTTGATCATCCGGACGATCTGGTCGACCGTCTTCTGTACGTTGGCGCGCTGCTCCGAGGCGAGGCCCTGCTGCCCCCGCTGCAGTATGGCGTTTCCTCCAAGGGCGACTAAAACTCTCATCTTTCCGTACTCTCCTCCTCGATGTTCATCGTCGGTTCCATGATTCTAACTGCCGGGCGCCCTTTCGAGCAAGCCGGCAAGAAAGGGCGGCAGAAAGAAAGCCCCCCTGTGGATGTCAGAGGAATAGTAGCGGGTTCCGGAAGGGGCTTCCCGTACCGGAAGGGAGGGGTCAGGGGCCTTGGATCCCGCGGTGTAGGTCCACATTCCGCTCGGATAGGTGGGCATGGCTCCCCAGAAGAGCCGTACTACCGGAAATACCGCCTCCATGGCGGAAAAGGCATCCTGCATCACCTTCGTGTCCGTGAAGGGGGATTCCGTCTGGGCGATCATCATTCCGTCCTCCCGAAGGGCGGCGAAAATATCCCGGTAGAAGGGGGAGGTGAAAAGGCCCGCGGCGAACTCCACCGGGTCGGTGCTGTCCACGATGGCCACGTCGAATTCTCCCCGGCAGCCGCGGATATATTCCATGGCGTCCAGGCACTGAACGTCCGAACGGGGATCGTCGAGGCCGACGCTGATGGTCGGAAGGAATTTCCTGGAGGCATCGATGACCGAATGGTCGATATCGATAAGGGTCGCCTTCTCCACACCCTTGTGGCGGAGGACTTCCCGAAGGACCGCTCCGTCTCCTCCCCCCACTATGAGGACCCGTTTCGGATCGGGGTGGGAGCAGAGGGCCACGTGTGCCATCATCTCCGAATAGCAGAACTCGTCCCGTTCGGTAATCTGAATGGCGCCGTCGAGGAGCATCACGCGGCCGTACTCCTTCGTCTCCGCCACGAGGATATCCTGGTAGGGGCTTTTTTCGTTGAGAAGCACGCCGGATGCCCGGAGACTAAGGATCATATCGCTGCTCTGGCGTTCGCTGATCCAGAGTTCGTTGGTCCTTTTTTCCCGCATGTCCATGGGTTTTCTCCTTTCAGGGAATTAAAAAAGGGAGGACAGTCTCGCATCCTGTCCTCCCGGTGACTGTTCGCTTTTCAGAGTATAGAGCTTTTACTTCTCTTCATCAAGCACGTAGGCACGGAGCGGAGGGAAGCCGTTGAAACAGACGGAGGAGTAGCTCTGTGTGTAGGCCCCGGTGGTGAAGAAATAGAGCCGGTCTCCGTCGGCGAGGGAAGCGGGAAGCTGGTACTTTTCGTCCTCGTAGAGAATGTCCATGCTGTCGCAGGTCGGACCTGCCAGAATTGCCTCCTGAATGGGACCCGTCTTTTCAGAATAAATCGGATACTTGATGGACTCGTCGAGGGTTTCGATGAGCCCGCCGAATTTACCCGCGTCGAGGTAGATCCAGCTGTACTGGTTGGCATCGGATTTTCTGGAGATGAGGACGATCTCCGTGACGAGAATTCCCGCGTCTCCGACCATAAACCGGCCGGGTTCGACGATCACCTCGGGAAGAGTGTCGCCGAAATCCTCCGTAAGGAAACGGATGATCTCGGAGCCGTAGACGGAGGTTTTCTTCGTGGGGGAGATGTAGTCCGCCGGGAAGCCTCCTCCCAGGTTGATCATCTGAAGCTGAATGCCTTCCTTCGCCGCCGAGTCGAAAAGATACTTGCAGGTGGAGATTGCATGGTCCCACTGGCCGATGTCCCGCTGCTGGGAGCCCACGTGGAAGGATATCCCGTAGGGTTGGAGACCAAGCTCCGGGGCCTGCAGGATGAGATAGAAAATCGTGTCGGGATGGGCGCCGAACTTGCGGGAGAGGGGCCAGTCGGCTCCGCTGCCGTCAGTGAGGATCCGGAAGAAAACTTTTGATCCGGGGGCGTTCTTCCCTATCTTTTCGAGGTCTCCCTCGGAATCCGTGGCGAAGAGGCGCACGCCTTTCGAATAGGCGTAGGCGATGTCCTTTGCTTTCTTTATGGTATTGCCGTAGCTGATCCTGTCCGGTGAGGCACCGAGGGAAAGAATGAAATCCAATTCATAGACGGAAGCGATATCGAAGCAGCTTCCTTTTTCAATGAGCAGGCGGATGATTGCCTCGTTTGGGTTCGCCTTGACCGCATAGTAGATTTTTGCGAAGGGCAGGGTGCCGAGAAGTTCGTCATATTTCTGTCCGACCTTTTCAAGGTCAATGACAAGAAAGGGGGTCTCCTTGTCCGCCCCGAACTCTTTGATCCGGGCGAACCGCTCAGGAGCGATATACCTCTCAAGGTCGAACTGGTACTCGTTTTCCATATCTCTACCTCCTGTAGGGAAAAAGTGTAAAACCTGATGCAGTGTAAGGCTTCAGATGGAGAAATGCAATAAGAAAAACAGAGGAAAAGTATAAAAAACCATGAATTTTTCTTTCTCAGGCAATAGAAGATTATACCGAAAGGGTTTTGGGTAAAAGGAACTGAAGGGGACGGAATTTTTTCTGGGAGAATATCGGGAAAATTACGGAGGAGAATAGCGGCCCTCCGGTGATTTTCCATGATAAAATCAATGCTGTTTTTTGCCTGAAGGGATTTTTCAAGGAGGAACTGCATGTTTTCAAAACGAAGAGACTTTCCGCTCTGGATGAAGGGCGCTGCGGCAGCCCTCGTTCTTTTTCTGCTTCTTTTCTCAGGCTACAAGGGGTACAGGATATACAGGGACCGCAGGACTCCCGTACCGGAGCCCGTTCCCGCTCCGCAGTTCCCTGTTCCGGCCCCTCTTCCGGAACCTGTCGGGCCGAGGCCTTCCGAGCCCCTTCCTCCTCCCGTGCCGGGAGATGTCCGGGGAAAGAACCTCTGGCTTCACGTGGTGAAGAGTTCATACCGCATGTACCTCTACCGGGGGAAAGAGCTCGAGAGGACCTTTCCCGTGGCTGTCGGCTCCAACGGCGGCCAGAAGCAGCGGATAGGCGACAGCCGCACGCCCACGGGGACCTTCACGGTGCAGCAGATACAGAATGCCCGGACATGGACCTATGACTTCGGAGACGGTCGGGGACCCACCCCGGGCGCCTACGGGCCGTGGTTCATCCGGCTGAAAACCCCGGGGTGGACAGGAATAGGAATCCACGGAACCCATGCGCCGGATTCCATCGGAACCATGATAACCCAGGGGTGCATACGGATGCACAATTCAGACCTCGAGGAACTGAAACGACTGGTCTATCCCGGCATGAAAGTTCTTATCTCCGAATAGGGGAGGCAGCTATGAAATATTCCATCCTCGATCTTGCGGTTCCGAAAGCCGGTTTCCGCCGATTCCTTTCCTCATGGCTCCTTCGGGATGAAGAAAAAAACAGGACCTACCTTGTGGACGTCGGCCCTTCGGTGACATGGCCCGTTGTCCGGAAGGCAGTGGACACCAGGGGAGGCGGGCGGGTCGATGCCCTGCTCCTGACCCATGTCCACCTCGATCATTCGGGAGCCGCGGCCCTCGCCGTCCGGGACTACGGATGTTCCGTGGCCGTCTCCGCGAAGGGCAGGCGCCATCTTATCGATCCGGAGGATCTGTGGAAGGGGAGCGTGGATACCCTGGGAGAAACGGCCCTGCTCTACGGAATTCCCGAACCCGTTCCGCCTGAAGCGATCCTGCCCGAGGGCACCCTTCCGGAGGGTTTTACGGCGATAGATACCCCCGGCCATGCCTCCCACCATCAGTGTTTTCTCTGCGACGACGGAGGGGGGATCCTCTTTGCAGGGGAGGCTGCCGGCATTTATCTCGAGGGGGAAGAGCCCTTTCCATATCTCCGGCCCGCTACGCCTCCCAGGTTTTTTCCGGAGGTGACCCTGGCCTCCATTGACCGGCTTCTCGGGCTGGGTGCGAAGCGGATCTGCTATGCCCACTTCGGCGCTGCCGAGGGAGCCGGGGAGATGCTTACCTTCGCGAAGGAACAGATTCTCTTCTGGAAAATTGTGATTCTGGAACTGCTTCGCCAGGGTGTTCCTCCTACGGAGGAAGATCGTTTTTTCCGGGAACTCCTTGAAAGGGACCCCTTCCTGGCGGCGTGGAACAGAATGGAGCCGGACATCCGGAAGCGGGAGCGGGAATTTATCGGCAACAGCATTCAGGGGTTTCTCGGAGCCTTCGGCCCGAAGGCTCCGGGAAAATAAAAAACTACTTTTTCGCCTGTTCTCCGGGGATTCCCCAGTGATAGACGATCCCCATGAAGGGTGCGGGGAGCACCCTGCTCGTTATGGTGATCGATTCTTCATCGTAGGTTATGGAGTGAAGCTTCAGCGGAAAGACAAACTTGCCGAGGTCGAGGATGGGCTGAATCTCCGCCACTGCCTTGTCGGTGATGAACTTGGGGACATCGAGGGTATTTACCTTGATTGAATAGTCGTCGAGCCAGATCTGCTGCATATCCACGATCTTGAACTTGCTGAAGATCTCGATAAGGATGTTCAGTCTCACGATGAACTGGGCGATATAGTTTCCCCTCGCATATATTCCCTCCGGATGGATATCCACCTGGAGATTCCGCCAGCTGTCGTCGTCTCCGAATTGCTTCTGAAGGAGATTGCGGTTGAGGTCGTCCTCCGTAAGCCGTGCGAAGGCATGGACGTTCAGCACTTCAAGGGGCTCGACCGCTTTTTCCTTCCATTCCTCCGGGGGATTGAATCTGACCCCCGCGGCGTTCATCCTGAGGGTGTCGATGCGCACTCCGCCGATGACGCACCCTTTCAGATCGAGGTAGATCTCCCTGACATTCCCTTCATCGTCAGGCTGGTCGGCCAGGATCATGGTGACTTTTTCCGGAGCGAGTTCCTTTACGAAATACTCGAGAAGCAAGGCCCCACGATCGTCTTGCGCCTGCCCCGCCCCTGGGGCGCAGAAGCCTTTCGCTGCGGGAAGAAGCAGCAGGGAGAGCAGGCACAGAATGAACATCCCCGGCAGGATACCCCGTTTTTTTGCCATTGATGAATTCCTCCTTTTGTTCTTCGGTCTCATCCTGTTTTTTCGATGTTGTTCATCTCTGAGACCAGATCCTCCCACAGGGAGAGAAGGTCTTCCAGTTCCCGGGAGGTTTCGTTTCTTTCAATGAGGAGAGCGGAGGTCTTCGCCGAATCGGAGAGAAAGAGAGGGTCGGCGAGAAGAGAATCCCGCTCCTGCTGAAGGGTTTCGAGGGTTTCGATCCGCTCCTCCAGGGGGGCCAGGCGGTCGAGGACGGTTTTTTTCCTTCGGTATAGATCGTTCCTCCGCTGCGCCTCGATCCTTTTCTGGTCCCGGAAACTCTCCGTATCGTCCCTGCGGGGGAGTTCACTTTCCCTGCAGGAACAAAAAGACTTCCGTTTTTCGATGAACTCCGAATAGTTCCCCGGATATTCCCGGAGGGTCCCTCCGGCGATTTCAACGACCTTTGTAGCGAGATTGTCGAGGAAATACCTGTCATGGGAGACGATGACGAGGGTTCCGTCGTATTCGAGAAGGGCCCGCTGGAAGAGATCCCGGGTCTGCATGTCGAGATGGTTCGTGGGCTCGTCGAGGATGAGAAAGTTCGCCTCCTCGAGCAGCAGCTTCAGAAGCGCGAGCCTGGATTTTTCTCCCCCCGAGAGGATCGAGACCGGTTTATGAATATCCTCTCCGGAGAAGAGAAACGCTCCGAGGAGGTTGCGCTTGTCCTGTTCGGTCCAGGCGGGGTTTCTGCTCGACAGGGTTTCCCAGACCGTTTTGCCGTAGTCGAGGTTCTCGGAGGATTCCTGGGAATAAAACCCCAGCGTCACCTGGTGCCCGAGCCTGACCGTGCCGGAGGAAAGAGGCTCTCTTCCCGCCAGAACCCGGGACAGGGTCGACTTGCCTGCTCCGTTCACACCGACGAGGGCGATTTTTTCACCCCTCCGGATGGTGAGAGATGCGTCCCGGAAGACCGGATGGGCGCCGTAGCGTTTCTCCCCTTCCAGAAGGGTCAGAACGTCGAGGCCGGAGCGGGTGCATGGAGGGAAACGGAAGGAGACCCGTCGTGATTCTTCTTCTATTTCCACGAGGCTCATCTTTTCGAGGCGCTTCACCCTGCTCTGAACCGAGGAGGCCTTCGATGCCTTGTAGCGGAAGCGGCGGATAAAATCCTCCATCCGGGAGATTTCCTCCTGCTGGAGACGGCGGGTCTTTCGGAGCTCCTCGAGCCGCCTTTCCCGTTCTTCAAGATAGGCGGAGAAGTTCCCGCTGTAGAGGGTGATTTTGCCGCTGTACAGCTCGGCGATGGAGGAGCAGAGCCTGTCGAGAAAGCGCCTGTCGTGGGAGACCGCCACCATGATGCCCCGATAGGAGGAAAGCCACCCTTCGAGCCATTCCATGCTCTCGGAATCGAGATGGTTCGTGGGCTCGTCGAGAAGCAGAATGTCCGGGGCGGCGAGGAGCAGCCCGGCCAGGTGGATGCGCATCTTCCATCCCCCCGAAAATTCCCCGGTGGATTTCTCCAGTTCTCCGTTGGAGAAGCCGAGCCCCTTGAGGACCTTGCGGGCCATGGCATCGAAGGCGTACCCGTCGAGAGCCTCGAACCTCTTCATCAGGGTATCGTGCAGGGCAACGGCCCGGCCATGATCGGGTGAATCGGGAGGAAGGGAGACGATCCTGTCGGTACAGCGGCCCAGTTCCTCCTCCACGGCGGCAAGGCCGGTCTTCTGACGGAGGAAGGAGAGAAGGTCCGTATCGGGAAGCTCAACGAGATCCTGGGGAAGATAGCCGATCTTTTCGTTTTTTCCTGTTTCGATTGTCCCTGAATCGAGAGAGAAGCCGCCGGTGAGCGCCCTCAGGAGAGTGGTCTTTCCGGCCCCGTTGCTACCGACGAGACCGACCTTGCTCCCCGGGGGAACTGACCAGAAAAGATCTGAAAAAAGAACCCTTTCACCGAATCGGTGAGAGACATTTGAAATACGGATCACTGGCGGATATTCCTCCTCAAAAACGTACAAAACTCTGTCCATTATAAGGGGAAACTTCCTTTTTGAGGAAGGGATAAACGGCCTGTTCAATGGTATCATTACTTTTTGCGGTCACCTCCGAAGCCGGAAGGGCCGGGAAAAGGGAAAAAGGAGAAAGATGCATGAAGGATAAGTCGATCGGGATGCAGGGAGAAATGCAGACGGAAGGCCTGCGAAGGGCTCTGGCGTACCGCTGGGTCGTATGGGGCGTCATGGTTTTTGCCTTCATCGTGGTCTTTTTTCACCGCTTTGCCGCCGGCGTGGTGAAGGACGATGTCACGAAGGCCTTTGGCCTCAGCTCCGCCGCTTTTGGTTCCATGGCATCCATGTATTTCTACGCCTACATGATCATGCAGATTCCAGTGGGGTATCTCGCCGACACCCTCGGCGCCAGGATCACCGTCTCCCTCGGCATGTTCGCCGCGGGGATCGGCTCAATTCTCTTCGGTTTCGCTCCCACGGCTTTCTGGCTCTTTGCGGGCCGTTTCCTCGTCGGACTCGGCGTTTCCACAGTGTTCGTATGCATCATGAAAATTCAGTCCCAGTGGTTCCGGAACCGGGAATTTGCCACTCTCTCAGGGGCGACAAGCTTTGTGGGTAACGCGGGAGGCATCCTCTCACAAGGACCCTTTGCTTTTTTCCTAACCATTGTCTCATGGCGTTCGTCTTTTGTGATCATTGGTTTATTTACTTTTCTAATTTCTCTTCTATGTTATCGATTTATAAGAAATCGACCGCAGGAAATGAATTTTCCTCCAATAAATGAGAGAGAAATGCTGAATTTAGATAAAACAAGAGATCAGTTTTATCTCGTTAAGGGACTAAAAGAGATTCTAGCTATAAAAGGAATAATTCCTGTTTCTCTTTTCTTTCTCTTAAACCAATCCGGTTTTTACGCACTTACTGCGGCTTGGGGAGTTCCGTGGCTTGTTCAGGTATATGGATTGTCAGTTGCTGATGCTTCCTCTTATACTGTCATGCTTGTAGGAGGAAACATGATAGGAGGATGTTTCATAGGCTGGATTTCTGATAAGGTTGGAAGGAGAAAGATCCCAATGATTCTTTGCGCGGTCTTTTATACCTTCTTGTGGTGTACACTTCTTTTTTATGGGCAGGGGATGCCTCCTTTACATTGGCTTAAGGCGATTTTTCTTTTTCTCGGAATAACAAATAGCTCTTTTGTCCTCGCCTGGTCCGTGGCAAAGGAGATCACCCCTGAAAAATATACGGGCCTTGCCATATCGGTTCTGAACGCGGTCGGTTTTCTCGCCATAGCTCTCAGCACCTCCATTATCGGGTGTATCATCGATGCCCTCTCTTCGCTCTCTCTTGCTCAGGCATACAACAGGGCGTTGCTTCTTCCCCTAGGAACGGCGGTCCTTTCTATAGTCTCCGCCTGGTTCGTGCCGGAGACGGGAGGGAATGTATCCTCCGGCAGGGAGAGCGGGGGCGTTTCAGCCGGACGGGAAACCATCACCGGAGGCCCGGGGGAGGAGAAAAAAGGTTCTTTTTGAGAAAAAAAGTACGAAAAAGATTCCCCTTCGGAACCGGATCCGAAAAATCCCTTGACATCAGAGAAAAAATCCCGTATTGTTTCATCGTGGCATACGCCACAAAATTTAATAAAGTTTTAGGAGGCTGTCTTTGGATGAGTCAGGGCACAGTAAAGTGGTTTAACGATAGCAAAGGGTACGGTTTCATTACGACGGACGAGGGCAAGGACGTATTCGTTCATTTCAGCGCGATTGTCGGCGATGGCTTCAAGACCCTCGCAGAGGGTCAGAAGGTTTCTTTTGACGTAGTGGATGGCGATAAGGGCCCTCAGGCCTCCAACGTCCACAAAGCATAGCGCTTCCCTCGATACTTTATACGCGGGAATACAGAAAGGCCGGTCCTTCGGGACCGGCCTTTCTTAGTATGGCTGTTTCTCTTTTACCGGTTTCTGTACTCCGGCTTACCCTGCCTCCTGGGCCTGGGACTGCTGCCCCCGGGACGGCCTCTGCCGCCTGAAGGAGGGGCGGAGACAAAGGAAGCGTCTTTTCCCTCCTCGATGAGGCCGCACCGCTCGAGGCCCTTAGAATCCGCCTCGAAGCGGGAGAGGGCTACGGGAAGAAGTTCCACGAGCACGTGGTCATCCTTCATCCGGATGGCCCCCACCTCGGAACGGTCGACGTTCAGGGAGGTGCATACGGAATGAAGTACCCGGCCCACGTCCCAGCCGTCGGAGAGACCCTTGCTCAGCCGCAGCATGCTTCCCTTGGGGCGGCGTCCCTTGAGTGGACGGGAGCCAGAGGAGCGGTCCTTTTCCACGGGGCCGCGGCTCTTGCGGCGAAGCTCCCGGTCGAGTTCCAAACTGAGGTTGTATCCGGCTGACCGCTTCGACGCCAGGGCCGCCAGAAGACGGGCGACGAGTTCCTTCGGGTTCACCCGGGTAAGGAGATCCTCTGCCCACTCGATATAGTCGCTCCCCTCGCCGGTTTCTTTTCCGGTGAGAAGTTTTTCCTCGGCGATCTCCCGCTGCACACGGCCGATGGCCTCTACATCAGGGACGTTGTTCCATTCCACCGAAACCTTGGCGGAACCGAGCATGTATTTGAACTTTTCGCCCTCCTGGGGGGAGAGCAGAAGGATATTCGTTCCCTCGTGTCCTGCCCTTCCCGTGCGGCCGCTCCGGTGAATGAAGGTGTCCCGGTCGTCGGGGAGGCCGATCTGAATAACGTGGGTGACCCCCTCCACGTCAAGTCCCCTGGCCGCCACGTTCGTCGCGACGAGAAGGGGGAGATGGCCATTCTTGAAGGAGGCGAGTACCGCGTTCCGTTCCCGCTGGGTCATTTCTCCGTGAAGAGACCCGGCGCTGAATCCTTCGGCGGTGATCCTCTGGGCGACCGCCATGGTCTCGAGGCGGGTATGGCAGAAGATCAGTCCCCGCTTGGGCCGTTCCCAGAGAAGAATGTTCACGAGCCCTTCCATCTTGTGACGGGAGGGGACGAGGTACGCCCGATGGACGATGTCCTCGTGCTGCTCACCGTCCTCCACGAGGGAGAGGGAGACGGGGGAGGTGAGATATTTTTTCGACAGGTCCCGGACTTCCCGGGGCATGGTGGCCGAGAACAGCCAGGTCCTCTTCCGGTTGGGAAGTTTGTCGAGGATCCCCTCGAGTTCATCCCGGAACCCCATGTCGAGCATATGGTCACCCTCGTCGAGGATGACGGAATGAATTTCTTCAGTCTTCAGGGTGCCCCGGTTCACATGGTCAAGGGTGCGCCCCGGGGTTCCCACGACGATCACAGCGCCCTCCCGGAGCGTCCGGATCTGGGCGGACATGTCGAGGCCGCCCACGAGGGTTGCCACTGAGATGTCGAGGTACCGGGAAAGCCACTCCGCCTCCCGGGCCGTCTGCTGGGCCAGCTCCCGGGTGGGGGAGAGGATCAGGATAGCGGGGGCAGAGAGGGGCAGCTTCATCTCCTGCAGCAGGGGAAGCAGGAAGGCGAGGGTCTTGCCCGAACCCGTCTTCGCCCGGACGATAAGGTCGGTGGAAAAATCCTCCATGTCGAGGACCTTTTCCTGCACAGGCGTCGGCAGGGAGAAGCCCTTCTTCTTCAATGCGAGAAGCAGTTCTTCCCGCAGACCGTAGAGCGCGAAACCGTTGTCACTCATGTATATTTTTTTCCTCCTCGAATTTGGAAGGCCCCAGGGGCGCCGGAAGAGGAGCAGTCCCTTCTTTTACCCTCAAAAAAAGATCGGACCCTCTTCAGGGGGTCCGATCATGGTGTTTCCCTCCATTGAATCGTCTCTATTATCCGTAATTTGACTTATTTGTCAAGTAAAAAGAGACATCAGCCGTTTTGCGGAATTTATTGATTCAGGTCGATCTGCTGATTCCATTCCGGATCCTCCGCGAGGAAGGCCGGGATGCTGAGGAGGTTCCCTCCGTCGTAACGTATGGAGATCTTCCGTTCCGTCGTTGAGAGGACCGTTTCCTCGTCCTCGGCGAGCACCTCCACCTTCAGGAGGTGCTTTTTCCCCTTGATGGTCATTATGTCCCTGTCCTTTTCCATGATCTCCAGGGGACGCCCCTTCTTGTCCATGGTGATGCGGATATAGCCGGGAGAGGTGTAGGTCCGGCCGCCCAGGGTGATGTCCCGGTTCTCGAAGATGAGGGCATACCCCTTTCCCGAGGAATAGAGGTACATGGAAAGGGCGACGAAAAACAGAACCAGGGCGGCGTCGATGAGCAGGCGTTTTCTCATCTCAGGAGGCCCCCCTCAGGCTGCGCCGGGCCCGCTCCCGATCCTTCTGCCTCCGCCAGGAGTAGAGGACCAGGGCGATGGCGATGACGCCGTAGGAGACGAATACCCGGAAAAACTCGCCGAGCTGGGCTTCACCGATGAGGTACTTGCCCGCCATGGGTGAGACCACGAACATCAGGTGGAAAAGGACCACCCCGAGAAAGACGTTTGCTATGCCGGCCTTCGACACGCTCGCCCCCCCCACGAGAAGGGCGGCTATGGCGAACATGCCTGCCTGCTCGTGGCTGTTGTAGGTGTTCATCGTCCCGATGTTCTGGAGGAATATAATCTGTCCGTAGCAGGCGAGGACGGTGGAGATGATGATGGAGATCATCCGCGTCCGCTCCACGGGGATTCCCGTCGAGCCGGAGACCCCCTGGTCCTGTCCGACGGCCCGCATGTCCTGTCCCAGTTTCGTCCGCTGGAACCAGAGGATGAACAGGCAGAAGATCCCGATGAGGATGAATGTCGCCACTGGGATCGTGATCCCCATGATGTGGACTGTAAGAAGATTGTCCAGGCTCCGGTGAATTCCCGCAAGGTTCGTCACGTTCCGGATGCCGAAGCCCCTCGAAAGGACGAGGGCCGGGTTGCTGATGGGGATGATGTTGCCGAAGCCGTAGAGCACCACGAGCTGGTAGACGCCGTTCATGAAGAACCCGAGGATGAAGGATGTGACCATCTCCCGGCCCTTGGCGCGGTTGAGGATGGAACCGGTCATCCACCCCAGGAAGACTGCAAGGGGGGTGGAGATGATCATGGCGAGGAAGAGCCCCTGAATTCCCATGATGTTCCAGTCGGAGATGAATATCAGCCCGATCTCCCCCGCCATGGCGCCGAGGACCATTCCGAAGTTGAGACCCATGCCCGCCATGATGGGGATGAGCAGGGAGAGAACCAGGAAGGAATCCCTTGCGAGCCGCGCCACCATTTCCTGAACGAGATACTGGCCTGTGAAGCGGGAGAGGGGAATGGCCACGATGCTCAGCAGGATGAAGATGATGGGGACGGCGTAGGTAATGAGAAACCGGGTGACCCGGTCGCGCCATGTTGTATTCATCGGGATTTCACCGAGACCACCCTGGTCAATGCGTAGAGAATCATTCCGTTGGATACCACGATGCGCACCACCTCTGACATGTCAGTCTGTACGATGCTGTTAATGACCGATGGAGTCATGGTCAGGATCCCCTGGAAGAGGATCGTCCCGATGATGACGTTCAGGATGCTCGCCTTGTTCACCGAGGCTCCGCCGATAAGGATTGAGGCCACTGCGGGAAAGGCCATGTAGAAAGGCCCCATGTAAAGCTGAATGAATCCGAAGCTCTGCTGGTAGACGATGATGCCGATGGCGCCGAGAACGGTGGAGAGTATGACGGAAATGGTGCGCATCCTGTCCACGTTCACCCCGGAGGCCCTGGCGAAATCAGGATTCGACCCCACCGTCGTCATGGCGGTCCCGGTCTTTGTCCGCATGAAGATCCACATCAGAAAGCAGAGCAATCCGAGGAAAAGGAACATCCCCGTGGGAAAATAGAAGTAATTGCCCTTTTGAATCGAGAAAAGATCGCTTATCGCCCGTATCCAGAACTGATCCACCGATATGGTGGTCCGAAGGCCCGTTCCCGCGTACCCCCAGACCATGCTCGGACTCTTGTAGGGAAGAAGCAGCCACATGATGGACATGAAGGCCACGGAGGAGAATCCTACGTAGGTGGCGATCATCATCTCGCCCCCCTTTACCCGGTTGAGAAGAAGACCGTAGGCAAAGCCGAGGAGGACGGCGATGGGGATGGCAATGGCCATGGCGGTGAAAACTCCCGCAAGACCGGTGAGGTTGAGCTCGATGCTCGTCACTGCGCCGAGGAGCCCGGCGATGATGCCGAGGGGAAGTCCGAAGTTCAGACCGCAGCCGGCCTGCACCATGGGGACCATGGCGAGGACCATGACGCCGTTCATGCCGAATCTGACGAGGGTGTCGCTGATGGAGGCGTCGAGGCGCACCTGGACGAAGGGGGCGATGACGAAAAGAGAGAGCAGAAAGAGGGCGATGATGATCCGCGGCCATCCTGCAGCCTCTATGAATGATTTCACCCGTTCCATCAGACGCTCACCCTTTCCCTTGTCTTTTCGACCTTGCCGAGCATGAGCAGGCCGAACTCCGCGGAAGGAGCCGAAGCGGGGAGCGTTCCGGCCACCCGGCCTTCGTCGATAATGGCAATCCGGTCGCAGATGGACCGCATCTCCTCGAGCTCGGAGGAGATAACTACGATGGTGACCCCGTTTTTCCGGTTATATTCCCGAAGGGTGTCGAGGACGACCTTTTTCGCTCCCACGTCGATGCCCCGGGTGGGTTCGGCGACGAAGAGCAGCCGCGGTTCCAGGGCGAAGGCCTTCGCGAGACATACCTTCTGCTGGTTTCCTCCTGAAAGCTCCACGACCCTCTGCCTTTCGGAGACGCACTTGATCTCGAGGGCGGAAATATACTGCCGGGCGCATTCCCGGATGGCTTTGATGTCCCGGATCCTGACGAACCCCCCGGGGAGGGTGCGGAGAAAGCGGTTCTGCACCTGGAGGGCCGTGAAGATGATATTCCAGGATATAGGTTCGTCCAGGAGAAGCCCGACTTCCCGCCGGTCCTCCGAGACCGCCGCTATGCCCATGCTCAGTACTGCCATGGGTTTATTGAGGGGCACGGGGCGGCTGTCGAAGGTGACTTTTCCTCCTGCCGCATAGAGACCCATGATCCCGTTTCCGATGCCGAGCTTTCCCTGTCCGGCAAGACCTCCGATGCCGAAGATTTCGCCCTTCCGGACCTCGAAGCTCACATCCCGCACAGTTTCACCGGGCATATCTACCCAGAGATTTTCAACTTTCAGAAGGGGCTCGTCCGGAATTTCATTCCGCTCCTCCCGTAGAAACTGCT
This sequence comes from Aminobacteriaceae bacterium, assembly GCA_963674625.2. Taxonomy (GTDB): domain Bacteria; phylum Synergistota; class Synergistia; order Synergistales; family Aminobacteriaceae; genus JALHFZ01. The sequence continues at coordinate 380,436 of CAXXXO010000001.1, forward strand.
TGTCTATGGATCGCCCCACCATGGCTGAGGCGATCTCGAAAATATCCGTTTTGTCAGGAGCGAGTTCCTTTACCACCTCGCCGTCCCGCAGGACGACTATTTTATCGCTGACGTCGAGAATTTCCTGAAGACGGTGAGAGATGAAGATTATCGATATTCCCATGCCGGCCAGTCTTCTCATGGACTGGAGGAGAATGGCCGCTTCTCCTTCCGTCAGGACTGCCGTGGGTTCGTCGAGAACGAGCAGCCTGGTGGTCTCCTTGTCGATCTCCCGGGCGATTTCCACGAACTGCTTATGTCCCACGGGCATTTCCGAGATGATCGTTTTCTTGTCGAGAACAACATTGAGCGTGTCTATGGCCTTCTCGGCCCGTGCGTCGATCTTCGGGCGGTCTAAGGTCCTGAGCCGTTCTCCGAAGGCCTCCACGAGAATATTGTATTTTGTCGATTCCCGATTCAAAACGATGTTCTCGGCGGCGGAAAAACCGGGGATGAGGGAAAACTCCTGGTGCACCATGCCTACTCCGGCCTCGAGGGCTTCGAAGGGATTTGTGAAGAACACTTCTTTTCCGTCGAGGAAGATCTTTCCTTCGAATCCGCCGGTCTCTGCGATGACGGGCATACCGAAGAGAATGTTCATCAGGGTGGACTTGCCGGCACCGTTTTCTCCCACGAGACCGAGGATTTGTCCTTTTCCCAGGGTAAAATTCACGTTCGCGAGTACTCTGTTGCCGAAGTAGGATTTGCCCACTCCCTGCATTTTCAGAAGTTCCTGAACAGCCATTGAGTCACCTCTTCATGCTTCCCTGCGGAAGCTTGTTTCACTGCGGAAATGAGACGGGAGCACAGGAACGGAGGGGAGAGAGCCTTCCTCTCTCCCCTCCGTCCGGTGTCATAAGAGAATGCTTACTTCACCGTGAAATATTTCTCGGGTACTGTCACGTCCGTCATGCCGAGATATCCGAGCCCGAAGACATAGGTATCCTGGTACATGAGGAGATGGTTTCTCTTCTTCACGCCGGTGGCGATGTCGGTGTAGAGGCTGCCGTTCCATTTTGCGCCGGGGGTGAACTTGCTGTAGACCTCGGCTACATCCTTCACCTTCAGCTTCAGGGAATCGGGGGTCACATTCTTTTCAATGAGTGTTTTCGCGAGTTCGCCGAGGGCCACGGAGTTGGTGTAGCCATAGGAGTAGGCCCATGTGCCCATACGCTTCGCTCCGCCTTTTTCCACAACGGCGGCTTCGACTTTCTTGAGAATTTCAGGCCAGTTGCCCTTCACGTCGGAAAGCTCAATACCGAGAGCTCCGGGATACCCCATGAGAGGGGAGGGAAGGTCAGCTTCGACGAAGTATCCCCCGAGTTCGGCGATTCTCTTCAGCAGAGGCTCGGTATGGGCGTCGTTCGTGCAGAAGAATGCGGTGTTCTTGCCGTACTTGTCGAGCCATGCGGGGACTTTTTCAAGGATGAACTGCTGGGCTCCGGGAATTCCCACGTCGCTTGTGGGGTCGGGAGCGGTCTCGAAGGCGAACTTCAGTCCGAGGTCCTGGCAGGCCACTTCCATGATGTTTCTTCTGCGGGAGAGGAGTTCGTAGCTCATATGTCTCGGGAAGGAGATGTGAACGAAAGTGTCTGCGCCCATTTTCTTGGCTGCGTCGATAATGAGGTATCCCCTTGCGATGTTGTCCGCATTGATGACAAGATCTGCTACCGGTTCGATCGTGCCGGGGTCTTCATGGGCTTCGCCGACGAAGAGAAGGATGTCGGGGCGTTTTTCCCGGATTTTTTTGAACGCCGGAGCCGTTCCGGGAATTCCCTGGTTGACGATGACTGCCTTCATCTTCGGGTCGTCGGCGAGACTGGCAATCTGGGAGATGGTGGTTTCCATCTCGGTCATGAAGTTGTCCGGATAGGTGATATGCTGAATCATTCCGCCGTTTTTGACGTCGCCGTAAAGCTCGATGAGCTTTTCCGCTCCGCGGAGATCGTCTTCCGACTGGGAGACGGTACCGGTGCAGATGCCGATGTGGAATGGAGCATCCGCAGCAAATGCAGATACAGAAAGAGCGAGCGCGAAAATCAGGGCCAGTGCAGTGAGAACAAATCTTTTCATAAACCTGCCTCCTCCAGAATAATATATGCCACCGCAGAAATGATAGCCCCCTTGTGAAAAGAAGTCAATTTTCATCTTGCGTTTTAGATAAGAAAAAATACTGTTTTTAGCAAGCAAATTTTGAAACTTATTCCAAACTGCAATTTTTATCCCTTCTGAAAATCAGAAAATCTTTTGTCAGCGAAAAAAAGGCGGAAAAGAGGCGGAAAAGAGGCGGAAAAGAGGCGAAAAAGAGGCGAAAAAGAGGCGAAAAAGAGGCGAAAAAGAGGCGAAAGATTCCTGTTGAGGAGGATTTCATTTATAATAGCCCCGGATGCCCGGAAAGCATTCTTTCCCGTCGACTTCCGGTTTATCCGGGGCAGAGATTTTTCATCCGGAACCCGTGCAGTATATAAGGAGGAAATTCCATGATCAAAAAAATATCCGTTCTTTTTCTCTCCCTTGTCATCCTGAGTCTTTCGCAGGGAGCCTCCCTGGCGGTGGAAGTCTCGTCCGCCGAATTCCTCAATCTCGTCAGGGAAAACAACCCCACACTTCAGGCGTCCTCAAACCGGGTTGAGGCCTTTTCCCACACGGTCAAATCGACTGTAGCCATGCAGCGCCCAAGCGCCGGAGTAAGGGGCAACACGGGATGGTACAGCGACAGCGACAGGGCCCGTCAGGGTTCGTACACTCTTTCCGCGGCGGTCTCCTCCATAATCGACGTCAGCGGCATATATCCGGCCCGGGAAAAGGAGCTGCTCCTTCAGTACAATGTGCTGGCCCTCGATCATTTTTCCCTCGTCAACAATACCCTCGCCCTTGCGGAGAATCTGTACTGGCGCTCCTTCATCGCCCGGGAAAATATCGCCCTTCAGAAAGAAATTCTCGCCCAGAGACGGGAGGACCTCAGGATCACCGAGGAAAAATTCCGTCAGCAGCTCATTCCCCGCCTGGACGTTATCCGAGCCCAGGCCAAGATAGAGGAAGCAGACAGCCTCGTGGTGGATGCCGAATCAACCTATCAAAGCGCCCTCGCCGAAATGGCTTCCCTTGCGGGAGGAACTGCCGTGACGCCGGCTTCTGAGGCTCTTCTCATGCCGACCCTCTCGGTGAAAGCCGGAGTTGAAGAGGCCAGGGAGCAGCGTAATGACGTCCGCTCCATCGAAGCGGCTCTCGAAAGAGGAAGGGTGCTGAAAACCCTTGCGGCGAAGGGAATGTCCCCTGTGCTCGAAGGATCGGTGGGGTACACCATGCTGACCGATGCCCCTGTGGCCCAGCAGCGCCAGAACGAGTTCCTGCTCTCCCTGAACCTCTCCGTGCCGGTTTATGACGGCGGAGAGACCCGGGAAGACGTGGCGGAGAAAACCAAAACCATCGAGGCTCTCGAGGAAAGCCTGAGGGCCAGGCGGAATTCAGTTGCCGAAGAAGTGGTGAAGGCCATCACCCAGTGGGAGAGAGCCGCCGCCATCGAAGCCAGCAAGAGAAAGCAGCTCGCCCGCTCAAACGAAGAACTGAGGATCACCCAGCTCATGTACAAGGAAGGAATGGGGGCCCAGATCGACCTCCTCAACGCCCAGGTGGACAACCAGCGGGTGAGAACGGAGCATCTGACGGCCATCAAGGAGATGTACCTGGCGCTTGTGAGCCTGAAGCAGGCCATGAGCGAATACCAGCCGGCACCGGCCCGGTAGGGCTGCAGAACACTTCGTTCCCTTCAAAAACTCCATCCGAAACCCATACTGAAAAAATATCCCCTTACGAATGTCATATCCGTTTGACATTTGTAAGGGGATAGCATAAAATCCTCCTCAAACAAAAATCTGTTTCTCTTCCTTGGTAAAGCGTTAACACAAGATGAAAATCCCTTCCTCTCTTGCGGAGACAGAAGGGCCAAATCGTAAAACGTCAGAAGAAAGGAGGTGCATGCCGGAATGGACCCTGACATTATTTTTATTGGAATGGGTATGCAGAGCGTGAGAGATTGGATGACGGGAAGGCCGGCGAGGACGGCCTGGACAAATGGATGAGGAGGGGCTCTTTTGAAGCGAACAAACCTTGGGAAAAAAACTGTCGGACTTTTTTTTGTGCTGCTTTTTGTTTTTTTGAATGCCGGAACTCTTTCTGCAGAACCGGAGTACCGGTGGAAATTCGGAGTTCCCTGGCCGAGGCCGACACAGAATGAGTATTACCAGATGTTCTGTGACCGGGTTAAAGACTACTCCCAGGGAAAAATTGAAATTAAGCTGTACACCGATGGGCAGCTTGGCTCTCACGACGAGCATTTTCATGCCGCCCAGGAGGGAAGTGTCCAGCTCGTTCTTGTTGTTCCCTATGTCAATCTTGTCCCCGGCGGGGTAGTCAACTGGGTTCCCTGGACCATAGAGAATGTGGAAGAAGCGAAAAAAGCCTTCGAAGCCGGAAAGGGAATTTTATGGAAAGTGATGGAAGATGCCTACAACGAAGTGGGGCTTCATATGCTTTTTCAGACTTCCTTCGGAGCTTACGGCATCGGCAATAAAGAAAGGCCCCTGGAAAAACCGGAAGACCTGAAAAATCTGAAAATGAGGGTCTCGGCATCTCTCGGAATGGTCCGGGCTCTGGAGGGAATGGGCAAGGGGTACGGAATGACCCTTCAGACCATTCCCTGGGGAGATGTCTACGACGCCCTCTCAAAAGGGGTGGTCGACGGGTGCTGGAGCCTTTGGCCGTCTCTTGTGGAAGACCGCCAGGCTGAAGTTCTCAGACACTATTCCGATGTGAATTTTGCCTGGGACACCAATAATGTGGTTGTCAATCTGGATGTTTGGGAGAAATTGCCCCCGGAATTGAAAGATGCGGTGGCAAAAGCCGCTTTAGAAGTGGAGGCGGCTCTTTATGAACGCCAGGAAATGCTTAAGGCGGAATTTATAAAAAAACTGTCTGCAATGCCCGACTTCGAGATAACGCTGCTTACCCCCGGACAGCGGGCAGTTTTCCGGGAACGCTCCAATACACCTGCAATCTGGGCTGAACTCGTGAAACCCTGGGTTGAAAAGAAATATCCCGGACAGAATATGACCCAGAAGATCCAGGATGAGCTGAAGAGAATCCACGATGAAGTGCTTGCACAGCAAAAATAAATTGCTGAAGCAGAAGGAAGGGGCAGTCCGCTGCTCCTTCCTTTGCTAGAGTTCGGTGGTTTTGATATAATACAAAAAGTATAATGACTTTTTTGTAAAACTCAAAAAAACTTCCTTGACCTGAAGAGGTGGACCGGATGCTCGATGTGAAGCTGACGAACTGCCGCATAGTTGATGGCACAGGAGCCCCGTGGTTTCGCGGGGATATCGGAATTTCTGGGGAAAGGATCGTCCTTGTGCGCAGCGCCATCCCTGAAAAAGCCCGGGAGACGGAGGACCTTCACGGCCAGGTCCTGTGTCCCGGCTTTATCGATATGCACACCCATTCCGATCTGCGTGTTTTTTTGAACCCCCGGGAAGATGCGAAACTGATGCAGGGAATTACCAGCGCTCTCGTCGGGCAGGATGGACTTTCCGTAGCTCCTCTGTCGCTCTCTGCCCTGCCGGGAATGAAGCAGCGTCTTCTGGGCCTTAACGGGTCCCTCGAGAACTGGAACTGGAACTCCATGGCCGAATATCTTTCCGCCATCGATGAGGTCAATCCGGCAGCGAATACGGCGATGCTCGTTCCCCATGGAGCGGTGCGGGCATCCGTCCTTGGATGGGAAGCCAGGCCCGCGACGGACGAAGAGATCCGGCAGATGGCGGAAATGGTGGAAAAGGCAATGGAAGAAGGGGCTTATGGGTTTTCCACCGGACTCATATATCCTCCCTGTCTTTACGCCGAAGAAAAGGAATTTGTGGCCCTGGCTGCGGCTGCTTCGTCTCACGGAGGCTTTTTTGTCGTTCATATGAGAAACGAACAGGATTATATAGAAGATTCCCTCCGCGAAGTCATCTCCATCTGCACGAAGGCAGCCTGCCCCCTGCATATTTCCCATCTGAAAATAGCCGGGAAGAAAAACTGGGGACGGGCTGCGGAGATCCTTGCCCGCATCGACCATGCCCGGGAGAAGGGGCTCGAGGTCACCTTCGACCAGTACCCCTATACGGCCGGAAGCACTATGCTCGATGCACTGATCCCACCCGTCTTTCATGCTTCGGGACAGAAAAGGATGCTTGAAGATCTCAAGGATTCTTCAATGCGGAGGAAAATCGGCGATCTGATCGACGGAAAAACAGGCTCCGTCTGGGAAAACTGGATTGCTTCCTGCGGGTGGGAAGGCATTTTAATCAATTCTGTACATACCGAAGGAAACCGGTGGATGGAGGGAAAAACTCTCGCTGAAATAGCCTCCTCGTCCTCCGGCTCCGAGGTGGATGCCCTCTGCGATCTTTTGATCGCCGAGGAAGGGAAAGCGACCATGACTGTTTTCTACGGCTGCGAAGAAGATGTCCGGACCATCATGCGGCACGAAGCCATGCTTTTCTGTTCCGACAGCATTGTCGGGGGGAAACCCCATCCCCGTGCCTACGGATCTGCGGCAAGAATACTGGGTCATTACGTCAGGGAAACAGGCACCCTCTCCCTGTCCCAGGCCATACGCAGGATGACCTCGGGACCCGCTGCCCGCCTGGGCCTCCAGGACAGGGGAATCGTCCGGGAGGGTATGATTGCCGACCTTGTGGCTTTTGACCCTGACCTGGTCGCTGAAATGGGGACCTATAAAGAGCCTGTCCGGTATCCGGCGGGATTCACCTCGGTACTTGTATCAGGAGCGTTTGCAGTGAGAGACGGCAGTCTCACCGGAAACCGGTGCGGCAAAGCCCTGCGCGGCAAGGGAAGCGCGGGTATCTGAAACAGAGGGAGGAAGAGAGGGTATTTCTCGAGGCGGGAACCGGTGTTTTCCATGATTTCATTCAAGGAGGGAAAAAAATGAAACTTTTGTGCGGAAAAGCGGGAAAAACAGCAATCCTTCTCATCGTCCTTGCAGCAGTGCTGAGTGCTGGGATGGCCATGGCGGCCCCGGAATACAAATGGCGCTTCGGAGTTCCCTGGCCGCGTCCGACCCAGAACGAATACCACAGCATGTTCTGCGACCTCGTTGGAAAGTACTCCAACGGCAGAATAGAGATGAAGTACTTCCCGGACGGCCAGCTCGGAACCCATGACGAACATTTCCACGCCGTTCAGGAGGGAAGCGTTCAGGTTTCCATGTTTGCCCCCTATGTTAACCTCGTCCCCGGCGGAATGCTGAACTGGATGCCGTGGACCATACAGGGCTGGGATGAAGCGAAGGTCGCCTTCGAAGCGGAAAAAGGAGTTCTCTGGAAGGTCATGGAGGATGCCTACAACGAAGTGGGAATGCACATGCTCTATCAGACTTCCTTCGGTCCTTACGGCCTCGGCAACAGGGAGCGGCCGATCAAGACTCCTGAGGATCTGAAGAACCTCAAGATGCGGGTTTCCGCCTCCCTCGGTCTTGTCCGTGCCCTCGAGAATATGGGAAAAGGGACTGGAATGACGCTGCAGACAGTGCCCTGGGGAGACCTTTACGACGCTCTCTCCAAGGGAGTGGTCGACGGCTGCTGGAGCATGTGGCCCTCCCTCGTGGAGGAGCGGCACGCGGAAGTCCTGAAGTACTATTCTGATCTCAATTTCGCATGGGACAACAACAACGTGGTCGTCAACAAGGAAATCTGGGATAAACTGCCCCAGGATCTGAAAGATGCCGTAAAGAAGGCCGCTCTCGAGGTCGAAGCGAAGCTCTATGAGAAGCAGCAGCTTCTCGAAGCCGGCTTCAAGAAAAAACTGGCCGAAAACAAAGGGTTTGCGATCTATTCTCTGACACCTGAAGAAAGAGAAGCCTTCCGGCAGAGATCGAATACTCCCGCAATCTGGGAAGAACTCTGCAAGCCCTGGCTCGAGAAGAAATATCCCGGACAGAACATGACCCAGAAGATCCAGGACGAACTCCAGAAGATCCATGAGCAGGTTTCCGCGAAAAAATAAGCGGTCCGTAAAGACGGGGAGCGTTTTCCTGCGCGCTCCCCTCTTTTCTGTATCTCTAAAGGTTGCTGCGAGAGGGGGACAATCGTAGTGCGGTTCAATAATTTTCTGAGCTCTTTTTTCAGGCTTATAGCCGTTATGGAAAACGTTCTCTGTTCTGCCGGGCTTTTTCTTACGACTTTCATGGCCTTTTTTCAGGTGCTGAACCGTTATTGGTTTCGTTTCCAGATCATCTGGCTGAACGACGTTTCCCTTTTCGTATTCATCTTTACCATGTTTTTCGCAATACCCCTGACGACGAGAGAGGGAGAGCATACGGGAGTCGACGTCTTCGTAAAGACTTTTTTCGGGGCCAGCCGCATCCGAACCCTGGGATTCAACGCTTTTCTGAAGGCGGTAAGCATCGCCACCATCGGAGTTTTTATGATCCCCTCCTGGGCCTTCGCCCTCCGGGCGGCGAAGTATCCTCAGTATGCCACCCTCGTCCGGTGGTTCAATACCAGCTGGCTCATGCAGGCTCTCTTTGTCTGCATGGCCCTTTCCTTGCTCCATCTCGTCTACGGCCTTATCTGCGACACTGCTGAAATCCGCAGGCTCCGCAAGGCCGGAGAAAGGGGGTAGCCGCCGTGTCTATCGGTGTTCTTGTAACTCTTGCCGTATTCCTGGCCGGTATTTTTCTCGGACTCCCCCTGGGTTGGGGATTCCTGACAAGCACGGCCGCAGGGCTTTTTGTGCTGGATGAACCGCTGTCCTTCATGTCCGGCACTTTTTACCATGCCATAGACAATTATGTTCTCATGGCCGTCGCCTTTTTCATCTTTGCCGGGAGCCTCATTTCCTACGCCGGACTCGCCGACCGGATCGTCCGTTTTTCCTATGCCGTCGTGGGACGGGTAAAGGGGGGAATGATCGTAGTCGGGCTTATCGCGACAGTCATAATGAGCGCTCTCACCGGATCGTCCCTTCCGACAATTTCAGCCCTCATACCCCTTCTTGTCCCCCGCCTCGAAAAATACGGCTATAAACGGGCCTATTCTACCGCGGTCCTCTGTTCGAGCAGTTTTCTCGGGTACCTCATCCCTCCCAGCGTCCCTGCCATGATCTACTGCCTTGTCGCCCAGCAGTCCATCGCGGCCCTTTTCCTTGCGACGGTGATTCCGGGACTGATGCTCGCCTTCGGGTACGGCGTGCTCAACTATTTCATCTGCGACAGATACATGGACCCCGATATCGAGGTGCCCACCCATCTTCTTGAACCCGGAGCGAGAATGAAGGAACTCAAATCCGCCACATGGTCGGCCATTCCTGCCCTCGGGGCCCCGGTCGTCATCCTCGTGGGAATTTACGGAGGAATTTTCACCCCCAATGAAGCCGGGGCAGTGGCCGTAGTCTACTGCCTGCTCATCGGCTTCTTCGTCTACAGGCAGCTCACACTGAAGAGCCTCGGCTCGGCCGTCATGAGCACCCTCATCAGCGTCGGAATGATCGGTCTGCTCATTGCGGCGGGAACCGTGTTTACAAGGTTTCTCATTCGTCAGGGCGCCGCCCAGGCCCTTGCATCTGGGATCCTCGGCATGTTTGACAGCAAGATTTTGATCCTGCTTTCCCTCAACATCTTTCTTCTGATTCTGGGGATGTTCATCGACGGAATTCCCATCCTCATCCTCGCCGTTCCCCTCGTTCTTCCTCTTATCAGTGAACTGAACATGAACCTTGTCCATCTCGGGTCCATGATCATTGTCAACGTCGGACTCGGTGTGGTGACGCCCCCCTATGCCATATCTATTTTTGTCGGGTCGAGATTGTCCGGAGTGTCTTACGGCGACCTGGTAAAACCCATGATGCTTTTTCTCGTCCTCGTGGGAATCCCTGTGCTGCTTCTGACAACGTACATCCCTGCCCTTTCATGCTGGCTTCCCACCCTGCTGCTCGGAGAACAGATAGTGGGACCGTGGTGAGTTTAGGGATAACCTGGCTGGTAATTTGAATTGACAATAAGGACTCCATGAAATAGCATGTATAATGTTTGATAAAACAGTTGAAGCGAGAACCTTGATTCCTGACAAGTATCTTAACAAAAGGGGGTTTTGGGGGATGATGGGGTATTTGCTTATTTTGGAGGTGAGAGAAGAGCGATAAAAATTGAGGAGGAATATTCCGATTTTTTTTGGTTCCATATAATAGAGAGGGGATGAAATGGGTGCGAAATGTAAGAAAAATCTCGAAATTAATTTTTGGTGTGTTTTTGCTTACGTTGTTTGTTTTTTCTTTCCTTACTCTTTCTTCCGAAGCAGCGAGCAATCCGGAATATAAATGGAAGCTGGGGATTCCATGGACACGGCCGGCGGTTGACGAGAACCTGAGACTCTTCTGTCAGTTGGTGGGGGAGTATTCGGGTGGGCGCATCGAACTGAAATATTACCCCGATGGACAACTTGGATCCCATGACGAGACCTTTCATGCCGTCCGCAGAGGGGACGTCACCATGGGACTTTTCTCTGCTTACGTCAATCTTATCCCGGGCGGAATGATCAACTGGATGCCCTGGAGCGTAGAAAACTGGGACGCAGCCAAAATCCTCTATAAGCATGGCGAGGGGATAATCTGGATAGCCACAGAGGCTGCCTATAATGAAGTCGGAACGCATCAGATTCTCAATATTATGTATGGCCCTTACGGTGTGGGTTCTAAAATCCGTCCGATCAGGACCCCCAAAGATCTTGACGGACTTCGATTCAGAGTTTCCGCTTCCCTTGCGTCCGTAAAAGTGTTTGAGAACATCGTAAAGAATGCGGGCGTCAATATGTCTTTTGAGACAATTCCGTGGGCCGACCTCTACAACGCTCTTGCTAAAGGAGTTGTCGATACAATCTGGAGCATGTGGCCCTCTTTGATCGACGAGCGTCACGGAGAAGTTTTATCATACTACAGCAACTTGAACTGGACATGGGACTGCAATAATCTGGTTATCAACAAGAAAATTTGGGATGCACTGCCTCAGGATCTCAAGGATGCCGTAAACAAGGCTGCCATGATTGTTGAGGAAAAACAGTTCCAGAAACAGAAGGCAATCGAGGACGAATATATCGAGAAAGTCCGCAAGATTCCTGGCTTTACGCTGGTTGAGCTGACTCCGGAGGAGCGGGAAGTTTTCCGGAAGATGTCCGATATGCCGAAGATTTGGGATGAGCTCGCAAGACCCTGGCTCGAGAAGGCATTTCCAGGGCAGAATATGCAGGAAAAGATGCTCGCTGAAATTGAACGGGTTCATAAAGAGGTTGCCGCAGCAAAGGGCAAAAAGTAGAATTTATCCACGGAATTTCTTATGAATCACTCGCACGGGCGGGATTGTATGGTCCGCCCGTGCATTTTCGATTTGCTGACTTATCCTTTTTACAAAGGAATTTATTGGTTATTTCCTATTTCCAACCTTTCCTCCAAAAACTAATTCGAAGAAGAGGGTACCTCATTCACAGACAGGGGGGGTTTATGTGGCTACATTCTTTCGAAAGTTTTTCTCTTTCCTTTCAATTGTCGAGAACATAATTTGTGCCGCCGGTCTTCTGGGTACAAGCCTGATGATTTCTTTTCAAATCCTCAACCGATTCTGGCTGCGCCTCGACATAAAGTGGATCAACGATCTTTCCCTTTTCATCTTTATCTTCTTTGTTTTCTTTGCCATTGTCCTCACCACGAGGGAGGATGGCCATACAAGTGTCGACATGTTCGTGGATTTTCTTTTTGAAAAAAATCCTTTTGGAAGAGCGCTCTATCTCCTTTTCACGAGAATTCTCTGTATGCTGACGATCGCCGTTTTTCTTATCCCGGCATATTATTTTGCCATGGACGCCTATCAATATCCCCAACCTGGCAACCTCGTCCAATGGTTCAACGAGAGCTGGCTGATGGAGAGCCTTTTTTTCACTATGATATTAAGCCTCTTGCATCTTATTTATAATGTAATTATTGGCTTCGGGAAACTTGCCGAATTGAAAAAACCATTGGTCAAGGGGGAGTAGAAACCATGGAATTCGGTATTGTATTAGCTCTCGTCACCTTTATTGTGGTTATTGCGATCGGTATTCCTCTGGGATGGGGTTTTCTTGGAAGCACTATTGCCGGATTATGGGGTCTTGATGAACCTCTCGGCTTTATTGCCGGAACATTTTACCATTCTATAAACAATTATGTGCTGATGGGCATCGCCTTCTTTATATTTGCAGGTGCGCTGATAGCTCAAGCAGGACTTGCGGACAGAATTGTGCGTTTTTCCTATGCACTTGTAGGAAAAGCCCGAGGAGGACTCATTATCGTCGCAATCGTGGCTTCCCTCATAATGGGAGCCCTGACCGGCTCTTCTCTTCCTGTCATTTCGGCCCTCATACCGCTTCTTGTTCCTCAACTCGAAAGATACGGATATAATAGGGTATATACGACTTCCGTTCTTTGTTCAAGCAGTTTTCTCGGTTATCTTATCCCTCCCAGCGTACCGGCGATGATCTATTGTCTCATCGCCCAACAGTCTGTTGCCGCCATGTTTCTTGCGACAATATTTCCCGGCCTGATCCTCGCTTTTGGCTACGGTGTTGTGAACTATTTCATCTGCTCAAGGTATATTGATGAGACCAAAGCTCCTCCGGCCCTTGAACCAACGCTGAGAAGAAAAGAACTTTTCACTGCGACGTGGACAGCTCTTCCGGCTTTGGGTGCTCCCGGAATTATCCTCGCGGGGATCTATGGCGGATTTTTCACCCCCAATGAGGCTGGAGCGGTAGGAGTAATCTACAGCATCTTCGTAGGCTTTCTCGTATATCGCGACCTGACAATGAAACGGCTCTGGGCGGCAATTTTCGGATCAATACTGACCGTGGGAATGATCAATCTTATGATTGCCACAGGAACGGTATTCACCCGACTGCTTATCAGAGAGGGAGTAGCTCAGACAGTAGCCGCCGGAATTCTTGGGATGTTCGAAAGCAAGGTATTGATCCTCCTTGCCATGAACGTGTTTCTGCTCATTCTTGGTATGTTCATCGACGGAACACCTATTCTGATCCTTGCCGTGCCTCTGATTCTGCCCCTGATTCAACAGCTTGATGTGAACCTGATACAGCTTGGCGCCATCGTGATCGTGAACGTAGGGCTTGGAGTTGTGACGCCTCCCTTTGCCATTTCCATGTTTGTGGGGTCCCGGCTGGCAGACGTGAAATATGCGGAACTCATAAAACCCATGGCAATCTTTCTATTTCTTGTAGGCCTGCCTGTTCTTCTGCTGACTACATTCGTTCCTGCACTGTCATGCTGGCTTCCAACGGTGCTGCTCGGAATCGATACGGTCGGGAAATGGTAAATTTTATTGAAAGGAGGCTATGCAATGAAAAAGAGGGTTCTGATAGGGGAGCTCAAGCATGAGACCAATTCATTCATTGAAAAGAAAACCGACAGGAATTCTTATGAAAATTTCCACTTGAAACTTGGAGAAGACGTCGTTCCTTACTTTATGAATATCGAGACCGAACTCAAGGGAATGATGACCGCTTTTGAAGAAGACGGGACTGAATTTCTTGCTGTCCTCGGTGCAGAAGCAATGCCCGGAGGGCCGGTTTCAAGGGATTTTTTCGATTTCACAAAAGACATCATAATAAGAGCATTGCGGGAACAAGGGCCCTTTGACGGAGTGCTTCTGGCGCTCCATGGGGCGATGGTCTTGGAGGACTGCTTCGATGCAGAGGGAGAGCTTCTCTCCGATATCCGGAGAGCGGCCGGTCCTGACATGCCGGTAATGGCCACCCTTGATCTCCACGGAAACTTTACCGCCGAGATGGAAGCGGCTGCGACTGCGTGTTTCGGATATGATACATACCCCCATATCGATATGTTCGAACGAGGGTACGAGGCTGCGAAGCTGATGGGAAAAACCCTGAGAGCCGAAGTGCACCCTTTGATGCGATATCGCAGAATTCCCATACTCTCTCCGACGATTCCGACATCAAAGGAACCCTACGCAGGGTTGATGAAGAGGGTTTCGGAAATAGAGGAGATTCCGGGAATACTTTCGGTTTCATTAATGCACGGCTTCGCCTGGTCTGACATTCCGGATGTTGGGGTTTCCGTGGTCGTTGTGACCGATAACGACGAAGAATTGGCAGAGAGAATTCTCGATGAACTTGCCGGCAGAATATGGGATGAAAGGAACCTTTTCTCAAAGCATCTCCTTACCCCTGAAGAAGCCGTGAGAGAAGCCCTTGAATCGTCCGAGTGGCCCGTCCTCCTTGCCGATACTTCAGATAACCCCGGAGGGGGCGCACCGACGGACGGAACGCAGCTTCTGGCGGAATTGATAAGGCAAAAGGTTAAAAACGCCGCATTCGCACTGATTGTAGATCCTGAAAGCGTCGAGACTGCTATTCGATCGGGAGTCGGAGAGTTCGTCCGGCTTCGTCTCGGAGGAAAAACGGCACCGGCGGAAAATCATGGCTTCCCGCTCGATATTCAGGCAAAAGTGCTTACCATAGCTGACGGAAAATATATTATTCGCGGCCCCATGTGCACAGGACTGTCTATTGACATGGGTAAAACGGTTGTTCTGGATATTGACGGCATCGAAGTGATCGTTTCCGAACTGAGGACTCAGCCGTGGGATGCAGAGGCCTTCCGGCGAATGGGAATAGATCCCGCGAATCGGAAAATTATTGTTGTGAAATCTGCGGCTCACTTCAGGGCAGCTTTTGAGCCCATCGCTGGGAAAATTTTGGAGGTCGACCTTCCCGGGCTGGTATCGAACAACTTCGCAAACTTCAGCTTCAAAAATATTCTTCGTCCGGTCTTTCCGCTGGACCGAATCGATTAATTCCGGAGGTGCTCTTATGGCAGAATTCGATGTGATCATCAGAAATGCCCGGATCGTGGACGGGGCGAACACCCCGTGGTTCCGGGGAGATGTGGGAGTTCGGAACGGGACGATAGAAGCGGTCGGCGTCATCCCGGCGGATGTCCCCTGCCGGCTGGAAATTGATGCGCGGAATGATGTGCTCGCCCCGGGATTCGTCGACATGCATACCCACAACGATTTTCTCCTGCTGAAGGACCCCGCTTCGGTTCCAAAGCTGCTGCAGGGAGTCACGACCATCATGATCGGCCAGTGCGGCATCAGTCCGTCTCCCATAAAGGAGGAGAAGGTTCAGCTTCTCGACGCCTATTGCGGCTTCGTCAAAGCGGGGGCCGATCCGGCATGGAACTGGAAATCCTTCGGAGAATATCTCGCTGTCCTGGACGGTCTGGATCTCGGCGTGAACGTGGGCTCTTTCGTCGGGCACGGGACGATCAGGCTCAACGTCCTCGGCTTCGATGACCGTCTGCCGACCGGCTCCGAGCTGGCCGAGATGAGATCCTTCGCCCATGAATCCATGGATGACGGGGCTTTCGGCATGACGAGCGGTCTCATTTATCCCCCCGGGGTTTATTCGACGGCGGAGGAAGTCGAGGAGATCGCCAGGGGACTGCGGGACAAGAACGGCCTCTATCTCTCCCATATGCGGAATGAATCCGTGGACGTCGTAAAGTCCGTTTACGAGACCATCGCGGTGGCTGAATCCGCAGGAATACCCGGTCAGGTTCTTCACCACAAGGCCTGCGGGCGGAAAAACTTCGGGAAGGTCAAAGAGACGCTCGAGGTGCTCGAAAAGGCCAGGGAGAGGGGAGTGGATATGACCGTCGATCAGTACCCCTACGCGGCGAGCAGCACGACGCTCCGGAGCATTCTCCCCCCCTGGGTGCACGAGGGAGGGCTTTCGAAGGTGATGGAGCGTCTTTCGGATCCCGCCCTCAGGGAACGGATGAAGAAGGAGATTCTGACCACGGACAACTGGGAGAATATGCTCCTCAGCAGCGGAGGGCCCGAAGGTGTCATGGTGCTATATACTCCCCGGACCCCCGAATATGAAGGGAAGAGACTTCCTGCCATAGGGGAGATGATGGGCAAGGATCCTCTCGACGCAGCCTTTGATGTTATCCTCGCAAACGGGGGTTCGGATACATCCTGTTATTTCATGCTCGATGAAAGTGATGTTAAGTACGTCATGAAGAATCCCATCGTCATGGTCGCCTCGGATACGATTCCACCTGCTCCGGGGGCGAAATGCCATCCCAGGACAAACGGCACCTTTCCCAGAGTTCTCGGCAAATATGTGCGGGAGGAAAAAGTGCTCCGCCTTGAGGAAGCCGTATGGAAAATGAGCGGTTTCCCCGCCACCCGGCTGAATCTGCAGAAGAAGGGATTTCTTCGGGAGGGGATGGACGCCGATCTGGTTCTTTTCAATCCGGATACCGTTATCGACGGAGCGACCTTCGAAAATCCCTTCGGGGAGCCAAGAGGAATATCCCATGTTTTTGTCGGAGGGCGTCTTGCCGTGAAGGATGGGGTCTATACCGGCACAGCGGCAGGCAAAGTCCTGAGAAAGAGATGATCTTTCTCTGAAAAAAAGATCAGGCGAAGCGGGCTTTTCAGAGCGATCTGAAAGGTCCGCTTTCCCTTTGAAGGCGGTTTTTCCCTTCCGCCCGCCGTGGTACAATTGCGGTCGGTTGAAGGCTTCGTCATCTCCAGGCATTCTTGAAATCATTTTTTCTGCTGAAAGAGGAGGATCTACCCATGACTCTGCGACCCACGTGGATGGAAGTTCGTCTCGACAATATCCGGGCAAATTACAGGGCGATCCGCGACCATATAATGGCCGCCCGAAAGGAAGGGACGCCCCTTCCCCGGATCTTCGCCGTCATGAAGGCAAACGCATACAATCTCGGGGCTCTGCCGGTGGCCTGGGCACTTAGCCGGGAAGGGGCCGATTTTTTCATCGTCGCTACCGCAGACGAGGCCCTGGAACTTCGCGGAGGGGGCATCACCGCCCCCATCCTCGTCCTCGGGGCGTCCCCCTACGATGCTGCGGAGGAATATGTCCGCCGGGGAATCCGTGCATCCATAACGGATATGGGGATGGCCCGGGCCATGTCGACCGCTTCGGAGCGGCTCGGGAAAAAAGCCTTCGTCCATCTGAAGGTAGATACGGGAATGGGAAGAATCGGCTTCTCTCCCGTCGAGGTTGTTGAAAATGCGGCCCGGGTGGCCTCTCTTCCCGGAATCGTCTGCGAAGGGATCTTCACCCACTTCGCCACGGCGGACGAAGCGGATCTGGCCTATACCGAAGAGCAGCATGAAGTTTTTCTTCGTGTCCTGGAGGCGCTCGAGGACAGGGGAATCCATATCCCCATCCGGCACTGCTGCAACTCCGGAGGGACCCTCTCCTTTCCCGAATGGGCCATGGACGGAGTCCGTCCCGGGCAGCTCGTGGTCGGGATGTACCCCTCCCCCGAGGTGCCGAGAACCATCCCTCTCCTCCCCGGCTTCTCCTTCAGGACGCGGATTGCCGCCCTCCGCACTCTGCCCGCAGGGCAGGGGGTAAGCTACGGCCTCACCTACACCACCGCTTCCGAGGAGCGCATGGCGGTCCTGCCGGTAGGGTATGCCGACGGATTCGCCCGGGGGCTGTCCAACAAGGCCGACGTTCTCATCCGGGGAGTGCGCTGCCCCGTGGCGGGCCGGATCTGCATGGACCAGTGCATGGTCAATGTCTCCGCCCTTCCGGATGCGGCAGTGGGGGATGAAGTCGTGCTCATCGGAAGGCAGGGAGAGGAAGAGATCACCATCTATGAATACGCCGAAAAAACGGATACCATCGTGGCGGCCATTGCCGCGATGATCAGCCCGCGGGTTCCGCGGGTCTACAGAGACGACGCCCTCGAAGAGGGAAACCTGCAGCAATCGCAGTAAATCGACTCGAACTATCTGTAAGGAAAGGAGAATACCCATGGAAAAAGAACATTTGTCTTTTCAGACGGAGGCGAAGCAGCTGCTCGACCTCATGATTCATTCCGTCTACTCGAACAGGGATATTTTTCTGAGAGAACTCATCTCCAACGCCTCGGATGCACTGGACAAGCGAAGGCTTGAGATTGCCGCGAATCCGGACCTCGAAGAGCAGGACCCCTCGGAAGCTCTTGGCGCTCCTGAAATCCGCATCGCCCCCGATGAGAAAGGGAGAACCCTCTCCGTCTCGGACAACGGCGTCGGCATGAACCGGGAGGAACTCAGGGACTACATCGGCACTATCGCGAAATCGGGCACCAGAGAATACCTTGACGCCCTCAGGGCCCAGGGCGGAGGAGTGCGCGCCGAAGCCCTCATAGGCCAGTTCGGCGTGGGCTTCTATTCCGCCTTCATGGTGGCGCACAGGGTGGATGTGGTGACCCGCCGCCTGGGGGAGAAAGAGGGATGGAAATTCTCCTCTTCCGGGGACGGCACCTACACGATCGAACCGGCGGAGCGCAGGGAGCCCGGTACCACGGTGCTCCTTCATCTGAAAAGAGGGGATTCCTCGAAGGGCGACCGGGAATATACGGATGAATGGACGATCCGGGAGATCATCCGGAAATATTCCGACTTCGTCACATACCCCATCGTCATGGCTGTGAAGAAGACGAAGGACGGAAAAGAGGAGATTGCCGACGAGACCCTGAACTCGGGCAAACCCATCTGGCGCCGAAGCGAAAAGGACGTGCCGGAAGAAGAGTACAACGAATTCTATAAGCATATCAGCCATGACTGGGAAAATCCCCTGCTGCGGATGGTCTTCTCCGTGGAGGGGGGGACGGAGTTTCGGGGCGTGCTCTTCATCCCCTCCCGGGCCCCCTTCGACCTCCATTTCGGCATGAACCAGGCTGGGGTGAACCTCTATATCCGCAACGTATTTATAATGAATGACTGTAAGGAACTCCTCCCCTCCTGGCTGCGCTTCCTCCGCGGGGTGGTCGATTCCGAGGATCTGCCCCTGAACATCTCCCGGGAGATGCTGCAGGAGGACCCCCTCCTCCGGATCATCCGCAAGGGGATCGTACGGCGGGTGCTCAACGCGCTCAAAAAACTGATGGCGGAAGACCGGGAAAAATACCTTCTTTTCTGGAAGGAATTCGGGTCCGTGCTCAAGGAAGGGCTCGTCTCCTTCGACGGAAGCGAGGCGGAGAACCGGGACGCCCTTCTCGATCTCTGTCTTTTCTCTTCCTCTGCCCACCCCGGGAAGGTCATATCCCTGAAGGAATACGGGGAGGAGCTGAAAGAAGGGCAGGAACAGGTCTATTACCTCACCGGCAGAAAGGAGGCCGCTCTGCGCTCCTCTCCTCTTCTCGAGCGATGCGCTGAAAGCGGCTGCAACGTCCTTCTTCTCACGGACCCGGTGGACGAGGTCATCGCCCCGACCCTGACGATCTACGGAGGCATGGAGTTCCGCTCTCTCGAACGGGTGGATGCTCTTCCCGCCGGAACAGAAAAACAGGAGAAAGACCAGCCCCCCGAGGGCGCTGCCGCTTTTCTTCGGGAAGTGCTGAAGGACGTCGTCAAGGAAGTCCGCTTTTCCGACCGTCTCACCACTTCTCCTTCCTGCCTGGTGAACGACAGGGAGGGAGGTTCCATGGCCATGGAACAGCTTCTCCGGTCCATGGGGAAGGAGGTCCCGGCCGAAAAAAGGATACTCGAGATCAATCCGGCCTCGCCGCTCATCAGGGCGCTGGAAAAGCGCCTCTCCGCTGCCAGGGGCGACGAGAGGAAAAATCTCGAGGAATACGCGTGGCTTCTCTACGATCAGTGCCTTCTTGCGGGAGGAGGACAGATCGAGGACCCCGGTGAATTTGCCCGCCGCCTCTCCGATTTGATGACTACCGGCCTCGAGGGACGGAGCGTCCCAGGGGACGAATGAGCCCTTCCGCTTCGGCGCGGCTGAAGGCCCTCCTCGCAGTCATTCTGTGGGGAGGGTCCCTTCCCTCCATGAAGGTGGCCGTATCCCAGGCATCCGTTCCCACGCTGCTCTGGCTGCGCTTCGGAACCGCCGTCCTTGTCCTTTTTGCCTTTCTCGCCCTCCGGAAAAAGCTCAGGGTGCTCTCCCTCCGGGATACCCTCATCTTTGCGGCCCTGGGTTTTATCGGGGTGTTTTTTCACAACTCGGTTCAGGGGGCTGCCCTGCGCAGCCTCTCGGCGGGGATGTCCGGCCTGATCGTCGCCGCGAACCCCATCGCCATCGCCCTTCTCGGCGCGCTGATCCTCGGTGAGGGGCTGAACGGAAGGAAGATCGCCGGAATACTTCTGGCCGCCTTCGGAGTGCTCGTCATCATGTCGAAGGGAAGCCTCTCCTTCTTTTCAGGGAGGGGTTTTGCTCCGGGAGAAATCTTCATGGTTCTCAGCGTTTTCTCCTGGGGCCTTTTTTCAGTCCTTTCGAGAAAGGCCCTTCAGAACAGCGACCCTGCCCTGGCCATGGGGTATGCTCTCCTCTTCGGATGGCTTTACTCCACGATTCCTTTTTTCTGGACCGGAGGATACCGGGAAATTCCGGCCATTGCCCCCTCCGGATGGGCGAATATTCTCTATCTCGGGGTCTTCTGCTCCGCTGCAGCCTATCTTTTCTGGTACGATGCCCTTCGGGAACTTCCTGTCTCCGTGGTAGGAGTCTTTATGTATGTGAACCCGGTTGTGGCGGTATTCCTTTCCGTTCTCTTTCTCGGAGAGCCCCTGACCCTTTCGATGATCGCGGGAGGTTCTCTTGTCTTTCTCGGAGTCTGGTTCGTCAACCGAAGCCGGAGGTAGAACACTATCAACATTTTATTCAGGAGGTTTTAACGGATGAAAATTTTGTCTCAGCCCTTTTCTCTTGAGGAGGCCCTTTCCAGCGGGTCCATGGCTGTCTATCTTCTTTCCGACGAGCCCGTTCCTTCCCGCCTTCCCGGGCAGAATTCGGCCGGTATGGCGGAACTTCTCATGAAGGATCCGTCCTTCAAAGGCAAAAAGGGGAAAATTGCCCGCATACCCCTGGAGGGGGAGGGCTTTTCCTTCCTCTACCTTGTCGGCCTGGGAGAGAAAAAGGGGTATTCCGAGGACAATGTCCGCTCCCGGACTGCCGAGCTGCTGCGAAGATGCCGCGCCGACGGCGTGGAGCGGATCACCCTTCTTCTTCCCGAAACGCCGGGAGAGGGGATGAGCGCTGCCCTCGCGGAGGGAGCGGAGCTGGGAGCCTATTCCTTTGACCGGTACAAGACCGTTAGGGAGGAGGACCGCCTCCCCGAGACGAAGGAAGCCGTCCTGCTCGACGGCGACGAAGCCGGCCTGGAGAAGGGGAAAATGCTGGCCTGCGCCCAGAACTGGGCCCGGGATCTGGCAAACGAGCCGGGCAACGTGCATAACCCCCTCACCCTTGCCGAGATGGCCCTTGAATGGGGAAGAGATTTCGGCTTCTCCGTGGAAGTCTGGGACGAAAAACGGATCGCCTCCGAGGGGATGGGGGGCCTCTACGCCGTAGGAATGGGGTCTGCCACCCCTCCCCGACTGGTCCACATGATCTGGAAGCCCGAGGGAATCTCCCTGCGGAAGATCGTCCTGGTGGGGAAGGGGATCACCTTCGACAGCGGCGGCCTCAACCTGAAGCCGGGGGATTTCATCCGCTCCATGAAGGGGGACAAATCCGGGGCATGCAATATCTTCGCCATTCTGCGGGGAGTCTCGAAGATGCAGATCCCCTGCGAGGTCCACGGCATCGTCGCCCTCGCCGAGAATATGCCCGGGGGGCGGGCCTTCCGCCCCGATGACATCCTCCGCATGCGGAACGGCAAGACCGTGGAGGTGGACAACACGGACGCAGAGGGTCGGCTTGTCCTTGCCGACGCGCTCAGCTACGCCTCCGAACTTGAACCGGATTGTATCATCGACATGGCGACCCTGACGGGAGCCTGCGTCGTCGCCCTGGGCACCAATATGGGGGGGCTTTTCGCCTCCTCCGACGAACTTGCGTCGGATATTCTTTCCGCAGCGGCCCGGAGCGGAGAACGGTTCTGGAGAATGCCCCTCGACGACGAGCGCATCGCCGAGACGCTGAAATCCCCGGTGGCCGATCTCGTCAACGCGGGGGGACGGTACGGCGGTGCGATCTTCGCGGCCCAGTTCCTCCGGGAGTTCGTGAAAGAGGGCATTCCCTGGGTTCACCTGGACATCGCAGGGGTGGACTTTTTCAAGGAGGAATACTCCGTCTGCTGCAAAGGAGCCAGCGGGTACGCCGTCAGGACCTGCCTTGAATATCTTCTCAGCTGCAGATAGACAGATAGAAGCAGGAGGGCGGCCCTTCAGGGCCGCCCTCCTGCGCTGAGACAGCAGGCTTATTTGCCCAGGCAGAACTGGCTGAAGATGTAGTCCAGAAGGGTATCGTCGCTCCCGATCCCCAGAAGGCGCTCCATGGCCCTTCGGGCTTCGCCGAGGCTCGAGGCGGCCACATCCTGCCCCATCCCGGCAGCCAGGGTCTCAGAGGCGTCTTTAAGGAAGCCTGCCGCAGACCGTATCTCCCCCACCTGGCGGGCCGAGGCGTTCAGCCCCGCCTCGAGGGTGCCTCCGCCGGCGACGGAGGCGAGAAGGGCGTCCTTCAGCATTTCGATTCCCCGGTTTTCCTTCGCCGAGATGGAGAGGATCGTGCTTTCGGGCAGAAGGTCCGCCACGAACTCGGCGGTTGTTCTGTCCTCTCCGGCAGGTCCCGGAGGAAGATCCGACTTGTTCACGGCAACGACGTGCACATTTTCCGAAAGGAGTTTCGCAGTCTCCAGGTCGAGAGGGTGGGGAGGGACGCTTCCGTCCACGACCCAGATACGGACGTCCGCATCCCGGAAGACCCCCTCGGCGAGGGATATGCCGATGGCTTCCGCCTCGTCGGCGGGAATGCCCATTCCGGCCGTGTCTATGAGGCGGAGGGGGACCCCCCGGCAGGTGATGACTTCTTCGATGAGATCCCTCGTTGTCCCCGGGATGGCCGTGACGATTGCCCGCGACTCCTTCAGCAGGGCGTTGAGAAGGGAGGATTTTCCCACGTTCGGCCGTCCGACGATGGCGACCCTTATCCCCTCCCGAAGAAGAAGCCCGGTGGAGCAGCGGTCGAGAAGGTCCCTCAGAGTCTGCTCCACGGCCTGGAGAGAGAGGACCAGTTCGTTCTCCTCTCCGAAGGGGAGCTCTTCCTCGGGAAAATCGAGGCCCGCCTCCAGAGTCCCCGAGAGGGCGAGAATTTCATTGTAGATGTCCCGGGCAAAATCGGCCAGTTCACCCCGAAGGGTCCGGACGGCCGCCCGGAGGGCTTCGTCGCTTCGGGACCGGATGATGCCGAGGACAGCCTCCGCCTGGGTGAGATCGATCCGTCCCGAGAGAAAAGCCCGGCGGGTAAACTCCCCCGGCTCTGCCAGGCGGGCGCCGCCGCAGAGAAGCAGGTCGAGGCATTTTCGGGCGACGAGGGTTCCTCCGTGGGTGTGGATCTCCACAAGCTCCTCCCCGGTGTAGCTTTTCGGAGGGGCGAACCATACGGCGAGGACCTGGTCCACGGCGCTGCCTTTTTCATCCAGAAGGGTGCCGTTGCGAAGAAAACGGGCAGGGGTCTCCGTAAGGGGAGCGGCCATGGAAAGAAAATTTCCGGCGAGCTCCCGGGAGCCCTCCCCGGACATGCGGACGATGGCGATTCCGGCCTCGCCCCAGGCGGTGCCTATGGCGGCGATGATATCCCCGCGGGGGGGCAGGGTTTCGTTTCTCTCCATGGTCTTTCCTCCTCGGCGGGGTGAGTTATTCATATCCCGCCTGTATCTTACAGCAAAAGCCTTTTTTTCGAAAAAGAAAGCCCCCTCTTCGAAAAAAGAAGAGAGGGCTGAATGTCTTGTCTGCCGCGCCGTCAGTGAACCGCCGGAATGCCCAGCTCGTTCACCGCCTCGGCGAGACGGCGGACGCCCTCTTCGATGGTCTCCGGCGAGGGGAAGGTATAGCAGAGGCGGGCGTTGTGCACTCCCGTCCCCTGGGAGGGGCAGAAAGGACCGCCGGGGACGAAGGCCACGTTCTTCTCGATGGAGCGCTCGAAGAGCTTGTTCGTGTCCACCCCGGGAAAGTTGAGCCAGTAGAAGAATCCGCCGTCGGGCTTCACCCAGGTGACTCCCAGGGGGGCGAGGTGTTTTTCGAAGCTCTTCTCCATGGCGTCCCGTTTCTCCCTGTAGTTGCCGATGATGACGGGCAGATGGGCGTCAAGGTGTCCGTTCCTGCAGTATTCGGCCACGAGGGCCTGGGTGATGGTGCTCGAGCAGAGGTCGGTGGCCTGCTTGAAGACCGTCAGGTTTCGGATGATCTCTTTCGGGCCGGTGATCCACCCCACCCTTGTGCCGGGGGAGAGGATTTTGGAGAAGGAACCTGCGTAGACCACCCCTCCCTCGTCATGGAAGGAGAAGATGGAGGGAAGATGGTCGCCGTCGAAGCGGACGTATCCATAGGGATCGTCCTCGAAGACGGGGAGATTGAACTCCTTCGAGATCTCCACGAGGCGCTTTCTCCGCTCCACGGACATGGTGCTCCCCGCGGGGTTCTGGAAGTTCACTATGGTGTAGATGAATTTGATTTTCTTTCCCTCGGAGCGGGCCCTGCGGATCATGTCGGGCAGAAGTTCCACCTGCATGCCGTCCCGGTCCATGGGAACGCCCAGGAAACGGGCGCCGTGGTTGAAGAAGACCGTCAGGGCTGCAAGGTAGGTGGGGTCCTCGGTGATGACGTAATCCCCCTCGTCGAGAAGGGACCAGGCGAAGAGATCGAGGCCCTGCTGGGAGCCGGTGGTGATGAGCATCTCCGCGGAGGAGACGGTCCGGCCCATCCGGGGGGCCGTCCAGGAGGCGAGGAATTCCTTCAGGGGAGGATACCCTTCGGTGGTTCCGTACTGGAGAAGGTTCTGGCCGTCGTCCTTGAGGATGTGGACTCCCTCGTAAAACTTGTCCACGGGAAAAATCTCCGGCGCGGGCATTCCTCCAGCAAAGGAGATCATCCCCGGCTTTTTGATCAAAGCCAGCATCTCCCTGATCGGCGACGGACGGTTATTCTTCGCTATGGAACTGAAATTTTCCTGCCAGATTCCACTCATTCTCCATGCCTCCCTCGAATTGTGATATTCTTGCTTTATTATTCCGATTTTACGCCACAAGCCAAACAAATTCCACTCCAATAATACCACGAAGGGATGCGTCAATGACACATCCCTTCGGAGCGAATCTTTTTCTTTTCAGTTTTTGAAAAATTTTATTTTCTCGGTTCTATGGCCGAAGCACTGTTTCGAAGGTGCTCGAGCCGCCGGTCCGTCGGGGGGTGGGAGTTGAAGCCGCTTGGGGATGTGCTGTAGCCCGCGGCCTTCATCTTTTCCATAGCCCGGACAAGCCCCCAGGGGGAATATCCCGCGTCCGCCGCTATACGAATTCCGTAGTCGTCGGACTCCACTTCCTGCTCCCTGCTGAAGCCCGATTCGGCGAGGGCGATGCCGACGCTGCCGGCCACCTCTCCTGCGGCATTTCCTGAAAGGCCCCTGAAAAGAAGGGACCACAGAAGATTCCGCCCTACGGAGCTGTTGTAGTGTCCCAGCTTGATATGCCCCGCCTCGTGGGCGAGGATTCCGGCGATCTCGTCCTCCCGGTCGAGGATGTTCATGAGCCCGGAGGTCACGTGGACGCTGTGGTCTCCGGAGGCGAATTTTACCCAGGCGTTCGGCTCCTTCTTCTGCTCGAAGATCACGCCCCTGTACTCCATGCCCGTCTGAGCGGAAACCCGTTTCCAGGCCCTGTTCACCGTATTCTGATCGATGGCTCCTTCAGAGATTCCCGCAATGGAAAAGATCAGGAGAAAAAGAAGGACGCCCACCGTTTTATGAAATCTGTTCATAGCGAATCCTCCTCCTGTCGTCGAGAGTTCCTTGATTTTTTTTCTTTCAAGTTAATTGTTCCTCATTTTCTTGAGGCATGAAAGGGTGAAAATACGTATAATAGACAAAACGAGAGCGGAGGAAGAGCATGCTTCATTGTTCCAGGTGCGGAAAAACTGAAGATGAAGGGACCCTCCTCTGGAGGTGTCCCTGCGGAGGATATTTCGATCTCGACGACAGCGGCATCATGCCCCTGTCAAGGCGGGCCATCCGCCCGGGAGAGGGGGGAATGTGGCGCTATGCTTCTTCTCTTCCCCTCGGCTCCTCCGGACGGAGGGTCACGATGGCGGAGGGATGGACGCCCCTTGCCGCCGAACCGGATATATACCCCGGACTCTACTTCAAGGTCGACTACGCCATGCCCACCGGTTCGTACAAAGACCGGGGAATGGCCTATCTTGTCAGCCGCCTCCTGTCCCTCGGCGTAAGAGAGGTCATAGAGGATTCCTCCGGGAACGCCGGGGCGTCCATGGCCGCGTACTGCGCCCGGGCGGGGATCCGCTGCAGGGTCTTTGTGCCCGAGTATACCTCGGAGGGGAAGTGCCTTCAGATCCTCGCCTCCGGCGCAGTTCTCGAACGGATACCGGGGACAAGGGAGGATACCACCAGGGCCGCGGAGGCCGGGGCGGAGAAGGCTTTTTACGCAAGCCACAACTGGAGTCCCTGGTTCGCCCACGGCATAAAGACCTTCGCCTTCGAGATCTGGGAGCAGCTCGGTTTCCGCCCTCCCAAGGCGGTTCTGCTGCCGGCAGGACAGGGCAGTCTTGTGCTCGGCTGTGCCCTTGCCTTCGACGAGCTTCTGGCGAGCGGCGAGATTTCATCCCTTCCACGAATCTACGCCCTTCAGCCTGAACTCTGCGATCCCCTGGCCCGGGCTTTCCGCACAGGCTCTCCTTCGCCGGTCCCTGTTTCGAAGCAGGAGACAGCCGCCGAGGGGATCAGCTCGGCCGAACCCGTTCGGGGAGACGCGGTGCTGGCAGCAGTGCGCAAGAGCGGCGGAGACATCCTCTCCTTTTCCGAGGAGGAGATCTGGAAGGGCTTTCTCTTCCTCGCCGGGAGGGGGTATTACGTGGAACCCACGAGCGCCATCGTGGCCGCCGGGATTGAGCGCCTCGCCGCCCTGGAAGCCTTTTCTCCGAAGGACCCCGTGGTCGCCCTTCTCTCCGGGTCGGGGCTGAAGGCGGGAGAAAAGATTTTAGCCCATTTCTCGGACCGGTTTTTTCGCCGGGAAGATGAATTCCGGTTCCCGGGCGGTCCCGGGCGGTGGACGGGATGGGAAGAATAAGCGTGAACAATCTCCGGGAGGGGATGCTCCTCGAGGAGGACCTCGTTGCACCAAACGGCCGGGTAATACTGGGAAAGGGCGCAGTGCTGAAGGAAAAATACATCGGCATGTTCAAAATCTGGGGCATCACCGGCGCCGCCGTGGAGGGCGCGGAGGATGCCGAGATCGTTCAGGAGGTCCGGCTCAGGGAGGAAGCTCTCCGGCAGGGGGAGTCCTATGTGGCGTCCTATTTCCCCCCCGCTGAGGATGAGGACAGCCGTCTTTCCGAAGTGAGGGCCTACTGCGTCCGGCGATGCGCCGAGAAGATAGAAGAAGGAAAACCGCCGGAGCCTCTTCCCCTCCGCAGCGAGCCGCCCCGTCCGCCCCGGGGACACTTCGGCAGGACTTTCTCCGCCCGCTCCCTGGCGCAGAACCAGGTCCGCCTCGTCTCATTCCCCGACATCTACTTCAAGATCCGGGAGGTCATCAATTCTCCCCTGAGCTCGGCCACCTCCATAGCAAGGGTCGTCAGCAAGGATCCCAGCCTCACGGCCAGGCTGCTTCGCCTGGTGAACAGCTCCTTTTACGGATTTCCCCAGCCCATCCTCTCCATCCCCAGGGCAATCGCCATCGTGGGGTCGAACGAGCTTACCTCCCTTGCCCTTGCGGTCTCCACCATGACGGTCTTTCGGGACGTGTCGCCGAAATACGTGGACATGAAATCCTTCTGGAAGCACTCCATAGCCTGCGGCGTCTTCTCCCGCCTGCTGGCCTACGGGAAAAGGGAGCGGAACGAGGAGCGCTTCTTTCTTTCGGGGCTTCTTCACGATCTCGGAAGAATTGTCCTCTACAGCAAAACGCCCGCCGAGATGACCTATGCCCTCGAGCTCTCCCTCTTCGAGCGGATTCCCCTGTGGAGAGCGGAGAAAAGGGTCTTCGGCTTCGATCACACTGCCGTGGGAAAGATCCTTCTCGAAGAATGGAACATTCCGGAGGGCATCCGCCGCCTGTGCGACTACCACCATGATCCACTGGACGAAGATGCCCCGGAGGAGGCCGCCTTCGTCCACGGAGGAGATTTTCTGGCAAACGCCATGCGCTTCGGAACAAGCGGCTCCGTCTACTGTTCCCTCCTCGGAGCCTCCGTCTGGGAATACCTCTCTCTCGGTGCGGGGGACGCTGAATCGGTGCTCGTTCAGGGGGAGAGGCAGCTCCGGGAGATCATGAACATCTTCCTGGTCGCGTGACAGCCTATGGCTCATACTGAAAGGAAAAAAAAGCTTGTAGAGCGGGTTCGGATTCTCTCTGAAGAGCGGGAGACGACGAAGAGGATTCTCGAATCGGCAGTGGACTCCCTGGGCTTCTCTGTCCTTGTGGACGACGGGTTCTCTGCGGCTGATCTCCTCGAACAGTGTGCAGGGAAGATCCGCGCCTTTGTCCGTTTCGATGCCCTGGTTTTTTATATATTTTCTTCCGACGGACTCGACATCTCTCCGGCCTTTGCCGACCCGCCCGCGGAGCTGCCCTTCTTTCAAAAGGAGATGGAGCTCCTCGTGGAGGACAGAACCTTCGCCTGGACCATAGACCGCAGCCGGCCGGTGATCGTCACCGCCTCCGACGGCAGCCGGAAGATCCTTCTGCATTCCGTCATTACCCAGAACCGCACCATGGGGATATTCATGGGCCTCCTGGGGGAGGACGAGGCAGGCATTCTCGACCTCTCCTTCGCCTTTCTGACGGTTCTCCTCAACTCTATGGCTGCAATTCTGCAAAACGCCGAACTCTACTCCATGGTACAGAATCTGAACGCCGAGCTGAAAGGCAAGGTGAACCGGCTGGAGGAATCGGAGGGACATCTCGCTGCGGCCATGCGCTCCCGGGATGTCTTCCTGGCAAACGTCAGCCACGAGATCCGCACTCCTCTGAACGGAATACTCGGAATGGCTGCCCTTCTCGAGGACACCGAACTGACCGGCAGGCAGAAGGGGATGGTCAGGATTCTCAGGGATGAATCGGACTCCCTTCTGCGGCTCGTGAGCGACCTTCTCGATTTCGCCAAGATGGAGGCGGGCAAGCTCTTCTTCGAAAATGTGCCCTTCAGCCTGAAGGAGCTCTGGGAAAGCGTGCGGGAAAGCTTTTCTCCCCGGGCGGAGCAGAAGAACCTTGTTTTCAAGATGTCCCTGGAAGGAGCTGTGCCGGAAAGAGTCTCGGGAGATTTTCACCGTCTCCGGCAGGTCCTGGGAAATCTCATAGGGAATGCCCTGAAGTTCACCTTTTCCGGAAGAGTGGCCGTCCGCGGAAGGGGTGAGGAAAGGGAAGACGGAAAAATACTGCTCTCCGTGGAGATACAGGATACGGGCATCGGCATTTCCCCTGAAAAAGCTTCGGATCTCTTTCAGCCCTTCGTTCAGGGAGATGCCTCCACCACGAGAAAATTCGGAGGAACCGGCCTTGGGCTGGTCATCTCGAAAAGAATCGTGGAAAGCCAGGGAGGCCGGATCTCCTTCGAGAGCGAGGAGGGGAAAGGATCGGTTTTTTCCTTCTCCCTGCCCCTGGAGTCTATTTCCATATTCTCCGGCACGGAGGACGCTCCAAAGCGGAAGGATTTCCCAAGCCCATGGCCGGAGAATCTCGCAGTGCTAGTGGTGGACGACAACGCAACCAGCAGGCTCGTGGCGGTTTCCATGCTCAAAAAGCTAGGGATCGACATTGTGGAGACCGCTGAAAACGGTCTTCTCGCTCTTGAAAAACTTGCCTTCCACAGATATGATCTTGTGCTCATGGATATTCAGATGCCCTTCATGGACGGCGTCGAAACGGTGCTCAGGCTGCGGGATCCGGCCTTTTCCGAGCAGAATCCTCAGGTACCGGTGGTTGCCATGACGGCCAATATCCTCTCGTCTGATCGGGAGCGGTATCTCAAAGCCGGAATGATCGATTTTCTAGCCAAACCCATTCTTCCGGAGGCACTTCGAGATCTTCTCTGCCGTCTCTTTCCGGATAAAACAGACTCTTGCCGGGACGAACCCCTCCTTTCCGTTTGTCCCCCAGAAAATGAAGATGAATTATTGAAGCATCCTGTTTTCCGGCGTGAGGTTTTTCTCGAGAGAATGGGAAACGATGAGGTTCTCTGCGGCAAGATCATCGAGCTTTTTCTCTGCGATTCCGGACGGATTCTGACGGATATGGAAGCGTCCGGAGAGGAGATGTCTGCAGAAGATCTTCAAATGAAGGCGCATGTTTTGCGAGGGGCGTCGGCCAATGTGGAAGCGCTGGAGATGACGGCCATTGCGGATGGAATGGAACGGGCGGCTGAACGGGGAGAGAGGAGGAGCATCGCTGCAGGACTGAAAGCCATGAAAATGGCCCGGGCGCGTTTTAAGGCCGAAATTTCGGGAGAGAAGAACTTTTCGGCTGAACCTACTGTGGAAGGGGAAGAAAAACGTCGATGAAGATCCTCGTGGCGGAAGACGACAGAACAACCCTCTTTATGCTGGAATCACTCCTCGAAAAATGGGGGTACACGGTCCAGGCCGTAACGGACGGCCTGGAAGCCTTCAATATTCTCAACGGGGACGAACCACCCCTGCTGGCCGTTCTGGACTGGATGCTTCCCAGGATGAACGCTCCGGAAATCTGCACGGCACTCCGTGCCGAGGGAGGAGAGCGCAGCGGCAAACCCTACCAGTACATTCTCATCCTTACCGTGAAGGGGGAGAAGGAAAACGTGATTGCGGGGCTCGGAGCGGGAGCTGACGATTACGTTGCGAAACCCTTCGATTCCCATGAACTACAGATGCGTCTCAAGGTGGGAGAAAGAATTCTTCACCTCCAGGAGCAGCTTCAAAAAGCGGCGCTTTACGATTCCCTCACGAATCTTCTCAACCGGAAAGCGGTGATCGAGCGCCTCGAAAGCGAACTGAGCAGGTCGTGCCGGACAGGAATTCCCATGAGCATAGCTCTTCTCGATATCGACAATTTCAAGGATGTCAACGATACCTATGGCCACGGCACCGGCGACAAGGTGCTCAGGGAGATCGCCGTCCGGATGAAGGAGGCCGTTCGCTCGTATGACTCCGTAGGCCGCTACGGGGGTGAGGAGTTTCTGTTGATCTTCCCGGGTATTTCAGGGAGTGATGCAGTTAAAATCTGCGAAAGAGTCCGTTCCTCTATCATGGAAAAACCCTTCTCTCCCGCCTCCCCCCATGAAGGGGAGGAACCCTTTCCCCTCTCTGCGAGCCTCGGACTCTGCGAAACCCCCTCTCCGTGCGAAAAAGTGGATGTCGTCCTTACAGAGGCCGATAATGCCCTCTACAGGGCGAAAGAAAACGGAAGAAACCGGGTGAGCCGGTAGTAAATTCATGAAATCTACGGGGCTCCTTTTGCCTGTTATCCTCTACAATAGCAGGATGTTCCGGAAAGGGGCTGAAGATGTGAAGAGAATATTCTTTTCCCTGGCGAAAAACATGCTCCTCGGAGTGTGTCTCTGCCTTTTTTTATTTCCCCGGGCAGGGTGGTCCGCCGGGGTGGACGAGCTTTTTCTTGCCCGGGACTGGAAGGGCATCGATGCCGTCCTCGCCGACGCCGGACAAATTCTGACCCCCAGGGAGCAGTCCCTGGCGGCAAATGCCCTGTGGCTTCAGAACCGGTGGAAGGAAGCTGAAACATTGCTGAAAAAAAGCGCTCCTTCCTGGCCCGAAGAGGTAAAGCCCTTCGGAACGCTTCTCACCATCCTCGCCCTCGAGAGGACTGAAAGGAAGGATGAGGCCCGGGCGACGGCTTCGGCCTTTCTCCCGACTGCACCCGGAGATGTGGCCTATTACGTCGCCTATGCCCTTTACCGGCTCACTCCGGAGGAGAAAACACAGGAGAGACGTAAATATCTCGAAAGGATGTACGCCGAGGCGGAGAATATTCAGCAGCAGACCGCCGCGCTGAATCTTCTGCTGGCTCTGCCCGGAGATCGGACAGCCTACGCACTCAATCTTCTGAATATCAGTCCCAGAAACGGCACTGCTCTCAAGGCCCTCGAAGCCTCTCCGCAGAAGGAAAAAACGGACGTGCGCTTCGCCCTTGGGTACGGGGCATACCTCCGGGGGCAGTTCGACCGGGCAGTTTCCTATCTGAAGGATGTTCCCCTCGACTCGAGGAACGGCAGAAAGGCCAGGTATTACAGGGCCTACTCCCTCTACCGGAAAAAGAAATATGGAGAGGCCCTTGAGCTCTGGAGTCCCCTTGCCCGGACAGGCGCCGATTACGCCGAGTCGTCCATCCGGCGCATCTCCATTCTCGCCGGGCGGGCCGAAAAAGAACGGTCTCTCCGGGTGCTGAGGGAAGTGGCCGAATCGAGGGAAGGAATTTACCGGGCCAGGGCATGGTATTCCCTGTCCACCCATGCCTCGGGGAAGGAACGGGACGAACTGGAGGAAAAAGTGATCGCCGCTGCTCCCGATTCAATCCTCACCACCCGCATTCTGTGGAACCGGGGGTGGAAAAACTGGAAGGACGGAGACGCCGCCTCCGCCCTCAAGAACTGGGAAAGGAGCATCACCCCGTCCATGGACCGGTCCTGGAGGGCCAGGGTGCTCTACTGGACGGCCCGGGCCAATGAGGCCCTGGGACGAGGGGAGAAAAAAGAGGCTCTCCTGCAGACCCTGAGCAAGGACCTGCCCCTTTCCGTCTATGCCCTGATGCAGTCGGAAAAACCTCTCTCCTTCACACCCGGCGCCCCCCCCTCCCTCGGCGGCCTCGGCCCGTCGGAACTCGAACGCTGGGGATTTGTGAGCCATGCCAGGAGGAGGCTCCTCCTGCGGGGAGATCTTCCCTCCCTCTACCGGGCCGCCAGGCTTGCGGACTGGCTGGACGATTCCCTCGGGGTCTACGCCGTGGCCGGAAGGCTGGCCGGAGAGATCTCCAGAGGGCCGGTTTTTTACCGGGAGGCCATGGAATTTCTCTATCCCCGGCCCTTCCGGGAGATCGTCGCCCGGGCAGCCGAACGCTTCTCCGTCGAAAAAAATCTGATCTGGGCCGTCATGCGCCAGGAGAGCGCCTTCAACCCCACGGTCACGAGCTGGGCCGGCGCCGCGGGGCTGATGCAGCTCATGCCGGGGACGGCGGCGGGGGAGGCCCGGGGGCTGAAGATGAAGAAATACGCTCTCTACGACCCCGAGGACAATATAACCCTGGGCGCCGCCCATATCGCCCGTCTTCTGAAGTCCTTTTCGAAAATCGAGCACGCCGTGGCGGCCTACAACGCCGGAGGGGGCTCGGCCCGCCGATGGCTCGGGGAGAGGACCGGTCTCCCTCTGGACGAGTGGATCGAGGCCGTCGCCTACGAAGAGACGAACGACTACGTCCAGAAAGTCATGGCGAACCTGGCCGTATACCGCGCCCTCTACGGAGCTCCCCCTTCCGGGGCAAACCCTTTTCTTATTGCCCCACTTTCGGGAGATGAAGAAATGGAAGAGGTCCCCGACACGGACGAGAGGGAGGAGCCCCTTCCCCAGGACGACGGAGGAAAATAAAAGAAAAGAAAGACCCTCCCAATCACACACCGGGAGGGTCTTTCTTTATCTTTTATTTAAGGTTTTTTTACCGGCTTTTCTCAGGAGGGCATGAGCCCGGAAGTTCTTTCATCTCTTTCATGGCGGTCTCGAAGTGTTTCCACTCGAGGATGAACTCCCCTTCGTCACCCGACTTCAGATGGTCCCGGACTGCGAGCATGGCGGCCTTCCGGCAGACGAAGGCGATCTCTCCCCCGGTCCTTCCGTCGGTGAGCCGGGCGAGGGTGGCTATCCGCACCTCCGAGGAGAGGGGTTTTTTCCGCAGGTGGATCTCGAAGATCGTCTCCCTGGCAGCGGCGTCGGGCCGGGGCAGCTCGAGGATGAGATCGAACCGTCCTCCCGACAGGAGAGAGGGGTCCACGAGGTCGATGCGGTTCGTCGTGGCGAGGACCACGACGCCCTTCAGCTCCTCGATTCCGCTCATCTCGGCCAGGAACTGGCTGATCACCCGTTCAGTGAAGCTCGCCCCGCTGCCGCTCTCCTTCCCCCGGACGGGGACGAGGGACTCGATCTCGTCGAAGTAGAGGATGGACGGCGAGGCCTGCTTCGCCGTCCGGAAGACGTCCCGGATCGCCCTTTCGCTCTCCCCCACGTATTTCGACATGAGGGAAGGTCCCTTGACGGAGATGAAATTGACTCCGCTCTCCCTTGCCAGCGCCTTGGCGAGAAGGGTTTTCCCCGTCCCCGAGGCGCCGTGGAGCATGATCCCCCGGGGAGGGGTGATGTCGTATTTTTCGAAGATCCCTCCGTGCTGCAGGGGCCACTGCACCGCGTCCCGCAGCTCTTCCTTGATGGAGTCGAGACCGCCGATGTCCCGCCAGGTGACGTCCGGGACCTCCACGAAGACCTCCCGGATGGCCGAGGGCTCCACCTCCTTGAAGGCCTCGAGGAAATGGCTCATGTTCACGTCCATGGCGAGGAGACGGTCGTAGGGAATGTCCTCCATCTCCATGTCGATCTCGGGCAGAAGCTCCCGCAGGCTCGCCATGGCGGCCTCCTTGGCCAGGGCCTCGAGATCGGCCCCCACGTAGCCGTGGGTCATCTCGGCGATGCGCTTCAGGTCCACGTCCGAGGCGAGGGGCATCCCCCGGGTATGGATGGTGAGGATTTCCCTTCGCCCCT
The DNA here is from genome assembly GCA_963674625.2 of Aminobacteriaceae bacterium. Classification (GTDB taxonomy): domain Bacteria; phylum Synergistota; class Synergistia; order Synergistales; family Aminobacteriaceae; genus JALHFZ01. The sequence goes on from CAXXXO010000001.1 coordinate 415,322, forward strand.
TGCGGTCGGGAATGGGGATGGAGATCTCCCTGTCGAATCGCCCCGGGCGGCGAAGGGCGGGGTCGAGGGTGTTGGGGATGTTCGTCGCCCCGATGACCACGATCTGTCCCCTGGACTCGAGTCCGTCCATAAGGGCGAGAAGCTGGGCGACGACCCGGCGTTCCACCTGTTTTTCTCCCCCCATCTCCTCCCGCTTCGGGGCGATGGCGTCGATCTCGTCGATGAAGATGATGGAGGGGGCGTGGGACTGGGCGTCCTCGAAGACGTTCCGCAGGCGCTCCTCGCTCTCTCCGTAGAACTTTCCGATCACCTCGGGGCCTGAGATATGGGTGAAGTAGACGTCCGTCTCCGCGGCGACTGCCCGGGCGATGACCGTTTTTCCCGTGCCCGGAGGGCCGTAGAGAAGCACTCCCTTGGGGGGCTGCACGCCGAGCCGGTCAAAGACCTGGGGAAACCGCAGGGGAAGCTCGATCATCTCCCTGATCCGCTGAATCTGGGGGCCGAGGCCTCCGATGTCCTCGTAGGTGATCCGGGCCTTCTTCTCCCCCTCGGCCTGCTTTTCCACGTTCACGTAGGTGGATTTGCTTATGATCACGGTCCCGTCGGGGGTCGTGTCCATCACCCGAAAATCGCAGATCCGGCTGCCGAAGAGGTTCGTCCGGACCCGGTCGTTCTTCCGCACGGGCATGCCCTCGAGAAGGGACCGGATATAGACGGCATCCCGCTCCTTTTCGAGAAGGGTCGTGGATGTGAGAGGGCGCAGCGTGATGCTCCCCGCGAAGTGATGGTCCGCCTTCCGGATGGAGACCCGATCGTCGAGGCCCACCTGTGCGTTGTCCCGGAGGATGCCGTCCATCTGCAGAAACCCCTTCATTCCGCCCTCGCCCATATCGGAGTCGCAGGACAGAAGCCTGGCGGGCGTAACGGCCTTCCCCTCGATATCGATAATCTGGCCCTCTGAAAAACCGAGGCCGGTCATGTCCCCGGGGTCCATCCGGGCAATTCCCCGCCCGGCATCCTTTGCCATGGCTTCCCTGACTTTCAGCATTCAGCAAATCTTCCTTTCACGGTCTTTTTTTCAGGAGGCAAAACTCCAATGTCCGTATGCTAGCACAAAAATGCCCTTCCCGGTATACCGGGAAGGGCGGAGACAGGGCAGGAACTTACAGGGCAACGGCCGGCTCGATCCGTCCCGGGTAAGCCTCGAGGCCTGCCTTCAGGATGTCCATGGCCTTCACGAGGTCTTCGTTGTTCAGGACGTAGGCAAGGCGGAACTCCTGCTTGCCGAGCCCCGGGGTGGCATAGAATCCTTCGCCCGCAGAGGCCATGACGGTCTCGCCGTTCACGTCGAAGTTCTCGAGCATCCAGATGATGAACTTCTCTGCGTCGTCCACGGGGAGCTTCACCATCACGTAGAAGGCTCCTTTGGGCTCGGCGCAGACCACGCCGGGCATCTTCTTCAGGGCGTTGTAGAGGGTGTTTCTGCGTGACTGGTACTCCTTGTTTACCTCTTCAAGGTAGGACTTGGGGGTGCTGTAGAGGGCGGTCGCTCCGACCTGCTCGAGGGTGGGAACGCACAGCCGTCCCTGGGCGATTTTGAGGACCTGGGCCATGAAATCCCTGTTTTTGCAGGCGATGCAGCCGATCCGGGCCCCGCAGGCGCTGTACCGTTTCGAAACGGAGTCGATGATGATGACCCGGTCGGCGATCTCGGGGATATGGCCGAAGCTCTTGTATTTCAGTCCGTCGTAGACGAATTCGCGGTAGACTTCGTCGGCGATGATATACAGATCATGCTTCTTTGCGAGGTCTGCGAGCATACCCATTTCCCCGGCCGTATAGATCGTTCCCGTCGGGTTGCCGGGGTTTGCCACGAGGATTGCCCTGGTCTTCGGCGTCACGAGGGCTTCGATGACCTCCCGCTGGGGAAGATGGAAGCCTTCTTCGGCCTTCGTCGTGACGGGGACTACCTTCACGTTCACGCTTCCTGCAAAGGCGTTATAATTGGCGTAGAATGGTTCGGGGATGAGGATCTCGTCCCCGGGGTCGCAGATGGCCATGAAGGCGAAGAGAAGGGCTTCGCTGCCGCCGTTGGTGACGATGATGTCCTCCCGCTCGAAGGGGATGCCGAACTCCTTGTAGTAATTGCTCATGGCATCCCTGAGGTCGTTGTTCCCCTGGGATGTGGCGTAGGCTATGACATCCTGGGAGAAACTTCGGATCGATTCGAGAAAAGACGGGGGAGTTTTGATGTCCGGCTGGCCGATATTCAGCGGATAAATTTTTTTTCCCTTTGCCTTCGCTTTTTCAGCGTAGGGCAGAAGGCGTCGTACGGGTGAAGATTGCATCGCGAGAACTCGTTCGGAAAATTTCACCTTGGAAGACCCCCTTGCGATATTGTATGGACCCTTTAGGAAAATGATAACATAAAATAGGGTGAGTTTTGCAGAAAAAAGCGGGAACTTTCTACAAATCTTTTCGGAGGTGAAGAATTTCATGAAAAGAAGGGATCTTCTGAAGAGCCTCGTACGGAAAAACGATACGAAAATGGCCCTTCTCGTGATGGATGGCCTGGGCGGTCTTCCGGGTTCCGAAGGAATGACGGAACTGGAGGCGGCTGCGAAGCCGAACTTCGACAAACTTGCCCTGCGCAGCGAACTCGGGCTGCTCGACATGGTGGATGTGGGAATTACCCCGGGAAGCGGCCCGGGGCATCTTTCTCTTTTCGGCTACGACCCCCTGGAGTGCACCATCGGCCGCGGGATCCTCGAGGCCATCGGAGTGGGGGCAGAAGTGGGGTGGGGGGATGTCTCCGCCAGGGGCAACTTCTGCACGAAAAACAGCGGGGGATTCATTCTCGACCGCAGGGCCGGCCGCATCGCCACGGAGAAAAGCGCCCTCCTCGTGCAGAAGCTCGCCGAGGGCATCAGGGAGATCGACGGCATCTCCGTGAAGCTCTATCCGGGAAAGGAGCACCGCTTCGTCGTGGTCTTCTCGGGAGAGGGATTGTCGGAGAATGTGGCCGATGCCGACCCGCAGCAGGAGGAGGTCCCCATGCGCTGGGCCGAGGCCAGAGGCCCCGAGGGGGAGAAAACGGCGAATATAGTCAACACGTTTATTAAAAGAGCATCGGAGATCCTGAAGGATGAAGGGGGAGCGAACTGCTGCCTCCTCCGGGGTTTTTCCGCCCCCCCCGATATTCCGCTTCTTCCGGATCTCTACGGCATCCGGCCCCTGGCGGTGGCCACCTACCCCATGTACAAGGGGCTCGCCCGGCTCGTGGGGATGGATGTGGCCAAAGCGGGGGAGACCCTTGAAGAGCTTTTCGACACGGTGGAGCGGGAGTGGAAGAACTATGACTTTTTCTATATTCATGTAAAATACACGGACAGCCGCGGAGAGGACGGCGATTTTTCCGCGAAGCGGAAAGTGGTGGAGACCGTGGACGGTCTTCTGCCCCGCCTGCTGGCCCTCTCTCCGGACGTTCTCGCCGTGACGGGGGATCACAGCACGCCGAGCGCAATGAGCGCCCATTCCTGGCACCCGTCACCCCTTCTTCTCTCGAGTCCTTTCGTCCGCTCGGGGGATTCGAAGACCTTCAGCGAGAGGGAATGCCGCATCGGCGCGGCGGGGCGGATGCCGGGAAGCAAGCTCCTGGGGCTCATGCTCGCCCACGCCCGGCGGCTGGACAAATACGGGGCATGAATTGATTTTAGAAATGTATGAGGTGATGGTGTGGAAGAAAAGAAAATAATGACCACCGGGGAAATCCGTTCCCTGGAGCGGGACGGAAAGTTCACCCTCTTCGCGGTGGCGTCACGGACCTCCCTTCGGAAGGACAAAAACGGAAAGAGCTACTGGGATCTTGTCCTTATGGACCGGGAAGGAACCCTGGAGGGCAAGGTATGGTCGAACGCCCAGTGGTGGGACTACCGGGGGGAAAAACCTCTGGCCGTCGCAGAACCCCTTGAACTTGAGCTTTTCCGCGACCTTGAGGGGAAGACCTTCGCTCTCCAGGGGCAGGTGACGGAGTTCCGGGGGCAGACCCAGTACAATTTCAACGGTGTCTACCTGGTCAACCAGCAAAAATATCCTCCCCATGAATATGTTCAGCGCTCTCCCGTTCCGGAGGCCCGCCTCGAGGAAGAATTCCGCAGCCTTCTTTCGGAATGCGGCGGAAGAGTGGAGAATTTCCTCTCCTTCGTCTTCTTCGAAAAGGGATTGTGGGAGGTCTTCCGCAGCTGTCCTGCCGCAGTAACCCACCACCATGCCTACGTCGGCGGGCTGCTGGAACACACCATCGCAGTGGCGAGGACGGCCCGCTCTCTTGCCCTTGCCTATCGGCAAGGGGGGATGGATGTGGATCTTCCTGTCGTCATAGCGGGAGCCCTGCTTCACGACATCGGAAAGATGGAATCCTATGAAATCCCTCCGGGGCTAAAAATGACGGTGAAAGGGACGGTCATTGACCATATCGTCCTCGGATATACCACCTTTTCCATCCTCGCCCGGGAATTCGGCCTCGGGGAGGGGCTTTTTCTCGCCCTCGGGCACATCCTCGTGAGCCACCACGGGTGCAGGGAATACGGCTCCCCGGCTCTGCCCGCGACCCCCGAGGCCATGATGGTGAGTGCCGCGGATGAACTGGACTTCCGCATTTTCTGCTGGAAGAATACCACGGACCAGATGGAGGAGGGACGGGAGATTTCAGACTACAATCCCTCGGCCCAGAGGCGTTTCTGGAGACGGGAGGGGACCAATGACCTGTAAAATAACCATCTCTCCCTCGGACGACGGGCGGCGGCTGGACAAGGTTATCCGCTCGGTCTGGCCGGGCCTGCCCCTCAGCGTCGTCATGAAGGGAATCCGCACCGGCTCGGTGCGCCTTGACGGGAAAAAGGCGAAATGCGACGTCCGGGTGACCGGCGGACAGGAGCTCTATGTCCCCTGGGAAAGCCCGAAGGAGAGCGCGGGAGAGTTCGCCTTCCGGCGGACGCTCCCTCTTCTGTTTTCCGATCCAAGGCTCTGGGCCGTGAACAAGCCCGTCAACATTCTCGTCCAGCCGGACCGGAAGGACCAGGACAACGTCCTCGATCGGGTGAAGTACATGCTTCGGCTGGCCGGAGAGGAAGAGCGGGCCTACGCAGTCCACAGGCTCGACCGCAACACCACCGGCGTTATACTCGTCGCCCTTTCGGGAGTCACCCTGCGGATACTGCAGGATGCTTTCCGGGGGAGGCAGGTGCGCAAAACCTATCTCGCCGTGGTGGCGGGAGTTCCGGAGCGGCAGGGCGAAATAGCTTCTCCGCTGCTGAAGGACCCCGCGTCCAACACCGTAAGGGTGGATGAGGCAGGCAAGGAAGCCCTCACCCGCTATCGCCTCCTTGCGGGAGGAGGGGACATCTCCTTCGCGGAGATCGATCTCGTCACGGGACGGTCCCACCAGGCCAGGGTGCACATGGCCTCCATAGGGCATCCGATCCTCGGCGATATCCGCTACGGAACGGAAGAAATCAACGGAAAATGGAGAAAGAGAGGGATACGCCGCCCCCTTCTTCACAGCTTTTCCATCCGCTTCGGAGACATGGAGGGAGAGCTCGCGGATCTCTCGGGCAGAAGGATCACCGCCCCTCCGGCCGAGGATATGGCGCAACTTCTCCGGAGCCGGGGATGGAAGCTGCCTGCCTGAGGGCAGACAGCTTTTTCCGGGAGAGACAATCCTTTCCCGAAAGCGCGGGAGAAGATCACAAAAAAATGCTCTTTTTGAAGGAAATACAGAATGCAGGAAGTGAATTGTCGAGTTTTGTCGTGGGTATTTAGAACTATTTTGTGATTTTTTTCTTTCTTTGTTTGTACTTTCACTAAAGCGTGTTATGATATTCATGGTCTGAAACGGCATAGGCCGTTATTATACAGGAGGTGTGTTTAATGGCAGTGGTACGGCGTACTTCCTCGAACGTGCTTCTCGACACCGCTCTGAAGAACTTCTACGGGGCTGCTGAGGAGATGGGGCTCGAAGACGGGCTCATCGACATTCTCAGCCATTCCGAGCGGCGGACATGCGTTTCCATCCCCGTTGAAATGGACGACGGCACAGTCAGGGTTTTCGACGGATACCGGGTGCTCCACTCATCGGCGATCGGTCCGGGCAAGGGCGGCGTTCGGTTTCATCCCGAGGTGAACCTCGACGAGTGTGAAGCCCTCGGCATGATGATGACCTGGAAGTGCTCCCTCGCCGGAATTCCCTACGGGGGAGGCAAGGGCGGCGTCTCCTGTGAACCCCTTGAGCTTTCTAAAAAGGAAAAAGAAAGAATTTCCCGGACCTGGGCAGCCCGCATGGCTCCCGTCATCGGCGCCTGGACCGACATTCCCGCCCCCGACGTGAATACCGGCGGTCCGGAGATGGTCTGGTTCATGGACACCATCAGCAAGATGAAAAATCAGCTCGAGCCGGCCATATTCACCGGCAAGCCCATTCCCCTCTGGGGATCCAAGGGCCGCACCGCGGCGACGGGCTACGGCGTCGCCACCTGCGCTCTCGAGCTTCTCAGAAACCTCGGGAAGAATCCCGTGGGTGCAAAGGTCGCCATCCAGGGGTTCGGCAACGTGGGAACCTATGCCGCCCTCAACATGATCGAAGCCGGAGCAAAGGTGGTGGGCATCAGCGACATCACCGGAACCTATTCTGCCTCCAACGGCCTCGACATCAAAAAGGCCTTCGATCATGTGAGCAGCCATCCGAAACACCTTCTCGAAGGGTTTACCTGCGAGGGGTGCCAGAAGCTCGAACTGGCCGAAGTTCTCTATCTGGACTGCGACATTCTCATTCCTGCGGCTCTCGAAGGAGTCATCAACGGAAAGAATGCGGGCAAGATCAGGGCGAAATACATTGTAGAGGCTGCCAACGGACCCGTCACTCCGGAAGGAGACGCCATCCTCGACGAAAAGGGAATCATCGTTGTCCCCGACTTCCTGGCCAACTCCGGCGGAGTCATCGGCTCCTACTTCGAGTGGGCCCAGGACCTCGGCGGGTTCTTCTGGTCTGAAGAGGAGTACAACGATCGCCTCGTACGGATCATGAAGGACAACTTCCAGAGGGTATGGAGCTATGCGAAGGACAAGAAAGTCAAGATGCGCCGCGCTGCCTTCATGGCCGCGATCCAGAGAGTTGCCGACGCAGTCCGGATGAGAGGAATCTTCCTTTAGAATCTGCCGGAATCTGCGAAAAAGAAGGACAAAGCCGTAAACGACCCTTCACGGGTTGTTTGCGGCTTTTTTTATGAATTTTGTTTCTGCCCGGGGAATAAGTTATAAAATTAAAAAATTCTATAAATTCAGATATCCGCGTTTTTATAAACTTATCCGATAAAAAAGATTAGATCATATTATGCAGAATATGGTAGAATGATTTTTAGGAAAAAGGGTATCCTGACGGAACCGTCAGGAGGGATTTTGTGAAGAAAAACGAGGAGGTCGAGACGGTAAATGAATCCGAGAGAGATGTTTCTTCAGCAGCTTGAACAGGCAGTTCCGTATCTGACCGTGGAGCCGGAATATCTGGAGATCCTCCGCCATCCGAAGGAAGTGTTGGAGCTTTCCCTTCCCGTAAGGCTCGAGGGGGGCGGAGTGAAGGTCTTCAGGGCCTGGAGAAGTCATCATAACAATGCCCTCGGCCCCTATAAAGGGGGAGTCCGTTTTCATACCCTCGTGGACCGTGACGAAGTAGTTGCCCTCTCTTCGTGGATGACCATCAAATGCTCCCTGGCCGGCCTTCCTTATGGAGGAGGCAAGGGAGGAATCTCCGTAGACATTCGTGAGCTGACCCGCAATGAACTCGAGACGCTGAGCCGGGCCTTTGCCTTCGGAATGTCCCGGTTTGTGGGGACGGATGTGGATATTCCTGCCCCGGACGTATACACCAATCCCCAGATCATGTCCTGGTTTCTCGACACCTATGAGAAGGTTAAGGGATACAGCGAACCCTCGGCCTTTACGGGGAAGCCTGTAGTTATCGGCGGCTCGGAAGGGCGCGGAGATGCAACCGGAAGAGGGGGAATCTTCGTCCTCCGGGAGGTTCTGAAGGAAATGGGAATGGCGGGAAAACCTCTCACAGTGGCCATTCAAGGGTACGGAAACGCGGGAACCCGGGCTCACCGCTTCGTCGAACAGGACCTTGGTCTGACGGTTGTGGCCGTTTCCGACAGCGGGGCGGCGGTTCATAATCCGAAGGGTCTGAAATACAGCGAGGTCGGAAAATATAAAAGCGACAACCGCTCTCTCAAGGACTGTCCCTACGGCGAGGTGCTCTTCCCTGACCTCGTTTTCGGAGTGGAAGCCGATATCCTGGTCCTTGCCGCCATGGGCGGGGCAGTCGATGAGAAGAATGCCGGTGATGTCAAGGCAACGGTAGTCCTCGAGCTCGCGAACGGCCCCACGACCCCTGAAGCGGAGGCCAAGCTCAACGAACGGGGCATACTCGTCATTCCCGACGTCCTCGCCAATTCCGGGGGCGTGATCGTGAGCTGTTTCGAATGGATTCAGGGGCGTTCGGGAGATTATTGGTCGGAGGACTACGTCTACCAAAAGCTGAACGAAAGGCTGGTCTCCTCATTCAGAGATGTATGGCGCATCAGAAAGGAAAAGGACATCAGCTTCAGGCAGGCCGCCTATGTGAAGTCCATCGGACGGATCGTGGATGCCATGCGCTTCAGGGGCATCTGGCCTTAGAAAAGCTGCAGTGTCCGCAGGAGAAAGATAAGGAGAAAGACCGAGGGAGCCTCCGGATTCATTCCCGGAGGCTCCCTCGGTCTTTCGATAGAGAATCATTTTCTTCAGTCGTAGTAGATCCTGTCAGCAGGGGCCTCTGCGGGGTTGTGAAAGAGGGGGCCGATTCCCTGGGCCACTATATCCTGGTAGGAGGGAATTCCCTCCAGCAGAATGGTCTGGCCGGGATTCACCATGTTGTTCACGCTGAGGATGGTCAGGAAGGTCGTCACGTGCCGGGCCGCCCGTTTCTCCACGGGCCACCCCTTTTCGTCGATGGGGGAATAGAGAAGCTTGTGTTCGCCGGCCTTCATGACGAAGCGGTCCTTTCCTGACATGAGCAGTTCTTCGTCGGTGATGCCCCGGATCCGGTCGAGCATGGGTTCTGCCACCTCTGCGAGATAGGAGACGGCATCGGAATGATCTCCCACCTCCCTGTGGGAAAGGCCGTGAAGCGCCTTGGGTGAGAATTCCATTCCGATGGGGACGTCGAAGGTCTGGGAGGTGAGCATCATGGAAGCCATGGCCGCCACGGACTGCCCCTTCTCGTGGACGACGATGGTGTTCTCCACGGCATATTCCAGTTCCGCTTCATGGAAGTCCATCACCACGTCCGCCTTCTCTTTCCGGATCATCTCCATGGCCGCATAGGCTGTCCGCTCCGTCAGGAGGCCGTTAGGCCTGCCTGGCCAGTTCCTGTTGGCATTGCGGATATCCATGTAGGCGAGGTTCTGTCCGCTCGGATAGTGGATGTATACCTCGGGATCGGGCCAGGAGTCGAGGGGGTTGGCCAGCCTGTCTCCGTAGCGCCACTTTTTTGTCCCCCAGGGAGTTTTGACGTGGAAGAACCTCGGATAGGCCTCGCCGAGCCTCGTCAGCGTGGAGGCGCTCGTGTTGATCCGGTCCACGACGATAAGGCGCCCCTGGGTCGGCTTGACGTTCTCGGTGAAGATCTGGGCGGCGAGGATCGCCACGGGCTCCTCGGAGTGGGTGCCTCCTATGATGACCGCTGTGCCTCCGGCCACGCCGCTGTCGAATATATAGACGTTCGCGTCGTTGATCGTTCCCTTGACGGCGTCATCGTAGTCGCTGAGCTTCTTCACCTCGGTAATGGCGGGGCTGACGACCACGGCCTCCCGGTACGTCCGGTGTTCCCGGAAGAGGTACCCCGACAGGGCGGCCGACGCGCCGAGGATCAGAAGAACAGTCAGTTTGAAAGTTCTCATGTTCATTTTCATTGTCTCCCTTCTACCTACTTCAGACGAAGAATCCGAAGGACGAAGGGAATCATGACTATGCCGTAGAGAAGGGCCTCCTGGCGATTCTCGGTCTTGACGAAATTCTTCAGGATCGCGGCGAGAAAGAAAAGTGTGATCCCGTAATAGAGCACCATAACGATTGTATTGAGCATTACGAGATTCATAGGGCTAGCCTCCAATCAAATCGGACAGTTCCTTGCTGTAGATCATGAAGAGCGTTGAAAGAAGGAGGATGAACGCCATGGGGACGAGGGCGGCTCTCACAAATCCTCCGAAATAGCTGCCCTTATAGTTCAGCTCCATGACGGAGGCTCTTCCGACCACCGCCGTGGGAGGAAGGCAGTCTCCGAGGGGCCACATGACCGACCACGCCGCAAGGGAGAGGACGGGGTTCAGCCCCTTCATATTGAAAAGCATGACGAGGGGGACGCCGAAAAGGGGCGCCACGGCATATTGAAGAACCCCTTCCGAGACGGGAAGAATGATCCACAGTGTGTAGAAGAGGACGCTCAGGGGAAGGGTCACCACTCCGAGAGAGAGAAGCCCCCGCACTCCGCTCAGGGCCATGACCTGGATAAGGGCGCCCACAACGACCATTATTCCCACGAGCCCCAGGAGATTCTTCACCGTGGAGCAGGCAACGGGGAAGAGGCGCGGCTTCACCGGGCTGATGATAATCACCGCAATTCCGCTGAGCATGAAAATGAGGGGCAGGCCGAGAATCGGAAAGGAATAGGGAAAGATCCTTCCCGCAAGAACAAGAGCGATGAGGACAATGAAGGGAAGGGACGCCTTTGTCCAGTTCCATCCTTTCGGCGCTTCGGGAAGATCGGCGAGGGCCTTGTCAAGGTCGACGGATTTTCCCCGTCCAGCGAGCCAGAAGGCCGAAAAGAGCGCCCCGGAGATGGAGAGGATGGCAAGGGGAACGGCGAAACCCACGTAGGGCATGTTTGCCCCTGCGGCGGCCATCATCGCCCAGAGATTGATGGGGGGGCAGGCCGCGCTCATGGCGGCGAGCAGAAAGATCAGGGCGACCCGCTTGTCCTCGGGAACTCCCATGGACACCAGCACGGCGCCGACAAGGGATCCTACGGTAAGAACCGTTGTGGCTCCCGACCCGGTGATCGCCCCCGGGACCATCATCACGAGGACGAGAAGGAGAAGGCAGACGAACCGCCTCGCATGGAAAGTGCGTACGATCCCCCGCACGATGAAGGCGACTCCTCCCGCTTCTTTGTAAAGGGCCATGAAATAGGTGGCCGTAAGGAAAATCAGGCAGACGTCAAAATAGGTGAAAGCCCCCTCCACGAGATGGCGGATTGCTTCGGCGAAGGGAAGGGCTGACCGGGGGTCGACTCCCTTGGGAAGAAAAGCGTGGGCTATAAGTGCCGCAATCGCCGAGGCGAACATGGAAATCTCAGTGGTCAGCTTCAGAAATTTACCCAGGGCGAAGACCAGGACGATAACGGCCAGGACGAGCAGAGAATGCTGAAATATGGTCATTCAAGACACCCTTTCGAAAAAGGTAGAGAAAAAGGGCCTCGAAGGAGGCCCTTTGAAATCAGAGAGAGGTTTGCTTCAGCGCAGGGCCGATAGCGAGGGCATCCTTGACCTTGAGAAGGGGTTTTTCGTGCTCCGCCGCGTACTTCGTGAAGTAGCCGTCGCTGTCGCTGTCGTCGATGACGAGGATCACGTCGGCATCCTTCATCACGGCCTCGATGGAGGCCTGGTCTGAGGAGTCGGTGCGCCGGGCCATGCCCTCCACGTGAGCGCCGACAACCTTCATGCCGGCCTTTTTCGCAGCGGCGATGAGTTCCGTGCAGCGTTCAATCTCCTTGTCCACGTTGGTTCCTGCAGCGCCCATCCCCTTCATGCTCGTGCCGCTCGTGACGATCAGGGTTTTCGCGTCGGTACCCTCGAGGTCGGAGGCCCGCAGCTGATTGTTGCTCTCCGCCTTGACCCCGACCTGCATGGACGACATCTTGATCATCACGGCACCGGGGCTCTGGCCGCAGGTGGTGACGAGAAAGGGCCCTTCGAGTTTGACCTGTTCAGTTTCCGCAGCGAAAGCGATGCTGCCGAAGAGCAGCAGGAACGCCATTGCGAAAATGAGTTTTTTCATCGTTAAGAACCTCCTTTGCCTTTCTGGTGACGTGCTTTTCGGAGAAGTGCCGCAGCCCCGGCACTTCTCCGAAGTTTTTTATTTCCCGGCTGCGCCGGATTTTTTCCTTTCAAGATCCCGAAGGGTCAGTTCGCCGAAGCCCACTTCTTCGAGGTACTCCGTCGGGTAGCCCACGGAGATCTGTTTTCCAGCTTCGTTGATGACCGCGCCGTCCTGGTATTTCCCGATGAGATGGAAAGCGAAGTCCCACCAGCCCTTTTCAACCTTGTTCAATGCTTCGTTGGTGTAGTCCGTAAGGTATTTCACGGCTTCCGAGGGGTTCTTCTTGTAGAGTTCCACGGCCTTTTTCTCCACATCCGCCTGCTTCTCGAAGAAGACGTTCTCGAACTCGGCCTTCTTCTCTCTGATCTCGGCGTACATGGCGTTCCAGCGGAGGTTTGCCCAGTTATTGACGAGATTGAAGGCCCACCAGGCGCTGTCCCGGTCGAACACGTGCCGTTTTCCCGTCGTCCAGGGCTTCGGCAGCTCCGTCACGCCGCAGTATATTGGAGTGTAGACCGTAGTGTCGGGTGCGTCTTCGCCGAACCAGAGAACGCCGCCCACGGGGTTCGGAAGCCAGTCCCGGCTCTGAGATACGAAGCTGTACGAGCAGCGGAACATGGCGATGGGACGCTCCCAGTCGAGGCCCTTCTTGCCCTCGGGACGGACCGCTGCGGGGGTGGACCAACGGTTGGGATCGCCGAAGGGACCTGCGGCGGGACCTTTCGTCAGGTCGTAGTCGGTTCCTTCGAGGTGGTCGCTGTAGATGTTCATGATGTCCTGGATCTTCAGCTTCTTGTCGGGCACGACGGAGAAGGGATAATGTTCGTACTCGTCGAGAACCTCGAATTTCTGAGAAGGGGCCACAAGGCTGAAGGCTCTCCATTCCCTGCGGGCCTGGTAGTAGGGGTAGCCGTAGGGTTCGGGATTGAAGATGTTCGCGAAATGGAAGGGCTCGCCCTGTTTCCACCAGCCCATCTGCTCGGGCAGCTTGGTGAGGTCGGTGGAGTACATGAAGTTCTCTTTGTCGTTGAAATCGATCTCGCCGATCCGGGCTCGGTTCGCGCCGACGAAAACCTGGTCGTCGGGGACGCGCCGGGCGGCCCAGTGGGCTCCGGGACGACCGGATTCCTTATTCCAGAGGCCGGGGCCGCAGACCTCGAAGACCCAGAGTTCTTTCGGGTCGCCGACCACGAGGGTTTCTCCGCCGTCGGCATAGCCGTACTTCTCGGCCATTTCGCCCATGACTCGGATGGCATCCCGTGCCGTGGCGGCCCGGGCAAGTCCGAGGTCCTCGAGGTTTTCAATGTACATCATTCCCTCGGGGCTTCCCAGTTCGTCCCGTCCGCTCCAGGTGAACTCGCCCATCATGACCTGCTGGTCGTTCATGAAGGGGTAGCCGATATGGAAATAGGTATAGGTTTTTTCAGCCTGGGGAATTTCGCCCACTTTTTTGATCGGGCGGTCCGGACGGGTGGCATAGCACAGGATATTGTAGATGTCGACCATTTCTCCCGGCTTGTGGGTTCCGCCTGGGATGATCTGGATGCGCTGGTCATACCAGCCGTCGCATGTGTGGCTCACCATGACCGAACCGTCGGCGCTCGCATTCTTTCCTACCCCCATGGGTGTGCATGCAGCGGCAGCCTGTGTAAGGAAAAGAAGGAGCATGACAGACAGAATAATTCTGGAACCCCTGAAAATCGTCATTCTTTCAGCCTCCTGAGATTAGGTTTTTGGAAACGATCCTTCCGGGACAGTTGCTCCCGGCCCCGAAGCCCCGCGAAACGAGCGTAAGATTAAATAAATTATACACTCATTGTCTGAAAATAGCCAGTGATTCCAAGGGGAGAATCAACTTATGCTCATATTGTTCACACGAATAGTCGGAAGTGTAAAAAAAGTACAATCCGCTCTCCCTCAGGGAGAGCGGATTGTACGGTCAGGCTGGGAAAAGACGCCGTCAGTCGGAGGCGAGCAGAACCCCCACTTCTTTTTCACCGTCGAGGTAGAGAGAGAAGTTCCCGGTGTAATGGCGTACCGCAGGGTGGCGCTTCGGTTCGTAGGACGCGCTTTCGAGCCATTCGCGGTTGAGAAGGTTGCCCTTCATTCCGTCGAAGACCGGAAGATAAAGGGTGCCGTCCACGTCGAGGTCGAGAAAGAAATGGGTGCCGTAGGAGAGTTCCGGCGTATAATCGCTCTCCAGAATGCCGATCTCGACCAGGCAGCCGCAATGGCAGATCTCGTTGTATCGGACAGGAACGCCGAGCTTCGGATTTGTGCTTCCCCAGCGGCCCGGCCCCGCAAGGATATAGTTTGTTCCGGAGAGTTTGTGGTTGATCCGGCCGATCTCCCTGGCCACTTCGTAAAAACTGGTATCTTTTCCGTAGAGGTCCGGGTCCACGTAGACGAGATGGTGGATATTCTCGAGTCTGCCGTTGCTGACCATCTTGTTCCCCCGGAGCACCACCTGCCTGTCCCCCGGCTCGGGGATCGTCACCCGGGCCATCTCCTCGTAGGATGCCAGAGGCCGGAGCTGCAGAAGGGTGAGCTTCTCCCGGTCGGTATCATAGGTGAATTCCATGTCTGCGGGCATGCCCATCTTTTCCTCGAGAAATGCGCCGAGCTCCTTTACCAGGTCGAAAAACCGGGGATGCCTCTGGGGAAAGGCCGAAAAAGAAAAGATCGGCCGGCCGCCCGTCACCTGGTCCGAACCGGCCCAGTAGAGCAGATTGTCCGCATAGATTTCGATGAAGGCTCCCGCGAGACGGTGCTCCCGGAGAATGAAGGGGAGATTCTCCGCCAGGGAAGCGGTCATGAAGGCGCCGGAGTTTCGGTCGATATAGTCGAACTCTGTCTGGCTGGTGAGGGCAATGTCTGCGGGAAGATTTCCCTGGGGGCGGAGGCGGGGGTGAGAGAGATAGGCCACGGTGGCTTTGAGCCTGTCCACGGTCCGCGTTCCGAGGCCGAAGCAGAAACGTACTACTCCGTCTTCCTTGCGGATGCGGGTGGAAGGGCGCCGGTAGACCTTCGAGAAGGCCGTTCCGGCGATCTCGGGATAGTACATGAAATCCCGGCTTTTTCCCATGACCGGCTGAATGACCACCGCCATGGATTCATCCGTGTCCGTGAGCCCGTGTTTTTTTCGGTACGCCCGGGCGGCGGGGTTGTAGAGAGAGGCCCAGACCTCCTTGACGGCCGAGAGGAAGAGAGCCCCTCTCTCCTCCATGGAACCTATATTCGCCGAGAATCTGGTGCTGTACTTCCCGGCGAAGGAGAGCTTCCGGGAATCCTCGAGAATGGAGCTTGACCTGATGGCTAGGGGGACATCTCCGATGGCGGAGATCATCCTCTCCATGTCCGCCATGAGGGAAGAGCGTATCCGTCCTTTTTGAAAAGCCTCCGAAAGAAGAGAGAAGAGCTCCAGGGAGAATTCTTCGTCGGAATTGTCCTTTTCGGAGGAGGTCTGTTCTTTAAGAAGGGCTTCGATTCCGTTGTCGGAAAGAAAATCGCTGAATCCCTCCGTGGTGAGGACAAAATTGATGTCCGGAAAATCCACGCAGTTTTCCAGGGGGCTTCCCGTGACGGCATTGAATGCGAAGGCGAGCCCCCGGGCTTTGCCTCCCACGTCGCCGTCGCCGATCAGGCGCTTGTACTGGCGAAAAACGGGTTTCGGATCAAAATCGGAATAGATCAAAAAAGGCGCCTCCCTGCAGCCGGACAGAAATGTTCATCATGGCTTCAAACGGTAGATTGTCCGGGGCCAGGGAATGGCCTCGCGGATATGCTGAAGACCGCTGATCCAGGCGACTACCCGTTCGATTCCCATCCCGAATCCGCTGTGGACGAAGGTGCCGTACCTCCGGAGGTCGAGATACCAGTCGTAGGGCTCCTCGGGAAGTCCCTGTTCGCGAATTCTCGCCAGCAGCCGGTCGTAGTCGTCCTCCCTCTGGGAGCCCCCGATGATCTCGCCGTACCCCTCAGGGGCGAGAAGATCGTCGCACAGGACGAGGTCGGAGTTGTCGGGATGCTCCTTCATGTAGAAGGCCTTCACCGATTTCGGATAGTTTTCGATGAAAACGGGCCGGTCGAATTCTTTCGTGAGAATGGTCTCGTCGTCATTCCCCAGGTCGCTGCCGTAGGGTGTGGTGCTGCCTAGGCGGGCGAGCATTTCGATGGCCTCGGAATACTGCAGATGAGGAAAGGGGGACCGGATGTTCTCCAGCTTTGAAGTATCTCTTTCGAGTGTGCGGAGCTCTTCGCCGCAGTGTTCGAGAACCTGGGAGACGAGGCGGACGATGAGCCTCTCCTGAAGGTCCATGTTGTCTTTATGGTCGCAGAAGGCAACCTCGGGCTCGAGCATCCAGAACTCGGTCAGATGCCTGCGGGTCTTCGACTTCTCGGCCCGGAAGGTAGGGCCGAAGCAGTAGACCTTTCCGAAGGCGGCTGCGGCCGCTTCCGCGTAGAGCTGCCCCGTCTGGGCAAGGTAGGCCTTCGAATCGAAATAATCGATCTCGAAGAGGCCGGAAACTCCCTCCCCTGCGGCTCCGCTGATGATGGGGCTGTCCACGAGGAGGTAGCCGTCGGAATGGAGGAACTCCCGGGCTGCCCAGATGACCCTCTCCCGGATTTTCATGATGGCGTACTGCCTGCTGCTCCGCAGCCAGAGATGCCGGTGATCGAGGAGGAAATCGATGCCGTGGTCCTTCTTTCCGATGGGATATTCAGAATCGGGGTTTTGAAGGACCTTCACATCCGATACGGTGAGTTCGACCCCCGAGGGGGCCCGTTCGTCACTCCGTACCAGGCCGGTCACCTCCACCGATGCCTCGAGGCGAAGGGCCTTGGCGGAGGCGAAGAGATCCTCGGCGACCTCGGATTTGACCATGACCCCCTGGACCGTACCCGTTCCGTCCCGAAGCTGAAGAAAGTGAATTTTCCCCGAGCTTCTCATATTGTAGAGCCACCCCTTCAGGGTGACTGCAGAGCCGATTTTTGAGGGAAGATCCCCGATATACACCCATGGAGCTGTCATACCCAATCTACCTCCCAGACTGTAAAAAGCAAAAATGGGGCTTCCCCCTTTTCCGTATGCGAGTATATGATACACTAAACCACAGGAGAAAAAAAAGGAGAAAAAGAGTGAATATTCCCCGTCTGGTTCTTGCCCACGAAAAAAGGGAGGGAAAGGTCCCCCAGAGCATCCTTGCGGCCGCCGCACTGAAGAATCTGGGGCATCCCCTGAAGATTTTCTGCGCCGGGCCGGACGAATATCTGTCCCGGCTTGCCGGCCTCGTCCTCGGAGAAGAAGTGACGATTCTCGATCCCCTCTGCTGCGGAAGCGCCCGGATATTCAAAACCCTCTTTCAGAGAGCCTCCCGTCCCGACAGCCTCAATATCATTCTCGCTCCCCTCGGAGAGCGGAACGGAGGCGATTCCCCCGCCTTTTTCCCCGAGGGTGCTGAGATCTGCAGACTTCTTCAGTGTCCCATGATTCCGGTGATCTACTCGGATACGTCCGCAGGAGTGGCGGCCCGGGTTATCCAGGACCTGAAGGACCGTTTTTCGGCCCAGGGCGATATCTCCCTTCCAGCGATCCTTTTTTCCTCGGTGCTGAACCCGCGGGAATACCAGCTTCTCGAAATAGAAACAGGAAGACAGTCCCCTCTTATCGCTCTTGGATATATCCCCGGAACCCTCGAAAAAAACGCGCCCGAACTTCTCGAGATGTGCCTTCCCGATTCCTCCGCCAAAATTTCGCTGCAGATGAAGACTGCGGCAGCCCAGCTGGGAACTTCCGCCGGACAGGTGGACTGGAACGTCCTCTGGGGATTTGCCCGTTTTTACGAGGACTGGACCCCGAATCCCGAACCTCTGAAAGGCAAGTTCGCGGGACTTTCCGTAGGCATCGTCGACCACGAGGCGCTGCGCCTGGAGGGAGACAATGCCCGCCAGCTTTTCTCCATGCTCGGCTGCTCGGTGAAGATTCTCGACCTGCAGAGCCGTTCGGGGCCTGATATCAGCGCCCTGTACATACCCCACGGCCCCGGCTTCCTCCTGGCCGAACACCTCCTGGGGAATCCGGCAATAAAAGAATGGTTTCGCAGCTTTTTCCGCTCCCGCCGGGGCATTTTCGTGAACGGGGGAGTTACTCCGCTCCTCGGAAAATCCTTTTCCCTTCCCAACGAACGCCAGTATGAGGGGATGGGGATCTTTCCTTTCCGGGGAAAGTTCGGAATGCCTGCTTCCGGAATCCGGAGAGTGGAGATTTCTTCCCGGGAGGGAGACCTCCTGCTGAACATGGGAGAAAAGATGCGGGGGTATATTCCCTCCTGCTGTGCCGTCATAAATCCGGGGGATGAGGCTCCTCCCCTTTGGACAGTGCGGGAGGCGAACAAAACGAAGGACTGGGGAATGTCGGGATGGAGCAGGGGAAACGGCATTGCCACGGAGATCTGCATCGAGCCCTGGAGCAATATCGATGCCGTGGGAAGATGGCTGGCCCTCTGCAGAACGTGAAGTGCGGATACTACAGCAGGCCGAAATCCTTCAGCGCTTCCGCCGGGGTTTCATACCCCCGCACTCCCGGAAGAAAATCTCCAAGGGGAGCGAAAAACCCCTTTCCGAAGGCCCTCGAAGTCTGGCGGTCGCTCTCGGCATCCCCGAGAAAGAGGGGCGTGGAGGCAGAGGCTCTTTCGCACAGAAGGGCCAGGCCGTCCGGAGATGGCTTTGATATGCCCGTCTCAGGGGTGACGATGAAGGCGGCGGGGAAGTCCTCCCAGTTCAGGAGTCTGAGAGCCAGGCGCAGCTCCCTGAGGGGTCTTCCCGTGTAGATCCCCGCAGGAAGGGGAAGATCTCTCCATGAAAAGGAGGCGAGAGGACGGTCCTCCTCCCAGAGGCCCGCTCTCCGGGTGGTATAGAGGGGGATTTCGCCCATGGCCTCGTATTCCTCGCATCCGAAGTACATCTCTTCGCACGCCTGCCGGACCGCTTTCCGGAGAACCGTCTCTCCGAAGGCCGACCTCACCCACGAGACGACGTCGAATCCGGTGCACCCGTCCAGAAGAGATCTCCATTCCCCCGGGGACGGAAGGCTTTCCGAGAGGGAAGAGCTCCCCCGGGAGGCCGCGCAGTTGAGGGCGGCCCAGGCGATGTCGTAGTCGTCATTGAAGGCGGGATGGGTTTTTGTGGCCGCAAAGTGCCGGGCCGAGAAGCCTTCGCAGTCGGGAATATTGCCGAGAACCCGGGTCCACCCCCAGAGAAGGGCCCTCGATACGACCCGGGGGTACGAACCGGAGGTATCCACGAGAACTCCGTCCACATCGAAGACAATCATGTCAGGTGCCGAATCTGAAGAAACCATGGGATACTCCCCCTTTCACCTGAATACCGGCCATTCTAGCAGAAAAAAGAAAAGAGGAGGAATTCGGCATGCTCCTGGAGATCCCCCTGAACTTCGGCGGGGAACCGCTCTTCCGCCAGATAGCCTCGCACCTGGAGAAAATGATCCGCTCGGGCGCCATCTCCGGCTGCGTGCGGCTTCCAGGGACGCGGGAGCTTGCCCTCAGGCTGGGGGTGAGCCGGTCCACGGTGATCGGGGCCTACGAACTTCTCGCCGACAAGGGGCTCATCCTCATGAGGGGGAGAAGCGGAACCTTCGCGGCGGAGATTCTTCCTCCTGCGGATGTCCTTGCCGCAGGAGGCGGGGATTATCTCCGCTTCGATTCCGAGCGGCCGACGGCAGACCTGATCCCCGCGGACAGATTGGCGAAAATCAGCAGGGCGGTCCTTCTGGCGGACAGCGGAAGGTCTCTCGGCGGGCTGCCGGCCGAGGGGCTTCCCGAACTTCGCCGGGCCCTCCTGCGCCATGCGGTCCTGCGGGGAATACCCGCCAGGCCCGAGGAGGTGGTGGTGACGTCCGGAGGAAAGGACGGCCTTTCCTCCCTTCTCCGCTCCTGCCGAAAGGCGGGCTTTTCGAGAGTCGTGACGGAAGAGCTTACCTTCAGCGATATCCAGGGGATCGCCCGAAACGAAGACATGCCCCTCGCCGCCGTTCCGCTCCTCGAGAAGCACGGATTGTCGCCGCTCCTGAATATGACCGAAAAAGACGTGCTCTATCTTGTCCCCACCTTTCAAAACCCCATGGGGACCACCCTCTCTGCGGAAATCCGGAGAGAGATCCTCTCCATCAGGGCGGAAAAGGGGTTTCTCATTCTCGAAGACGACAGCTACGGAGAGCTCCGGTACTGCGACAAGAGCATAACGGCACTGAAGGCAATGGACGACGGAGACGGAGTGGTGTACCTGGGGTCCTTCACCCAGCTGCTCTTTCCGGGAATGCGGATGGGGTATATTCTTCTTCCATCCTTTCTGTCCGGGCTCTATCTTGAAACGGCACGGTTCCGGCAGGGACAGGTCTCCTCCCTCGTACAGCTCCTTCTCTGCCGGTTCATCCAGGAGGGCGCCCTTGCGGATGCCATAGAAAAGGCCCGGGGGGTTCTTTCGGTACGGATGGAAACCCTTTTTTCGTCCCTGAACGAAGCTTTTCCCGAAATAAGGATTCAAAAGCCCGACGGAGGAATGTACCTGTGGTTTCCCACGGGAAAGCTGAGCGGAGAAGAAGCGGCGGAAAGGGCCCGGCAGGAAGGAGTCCTTGTGGCTCCCGGGAGGCTGTTTTCCCCTTCCGGTAATTCCGTCCGGGGGGTCCGTTTTGCCCTCGCTTCGGTGAGGGCTCCTGAAATGGAGGAAGGAGCGAGGCTTTTGAAGAAGGCCTGGGGGGCTTTTCTTTAGAGGCGGGGAAAATCTTCGGGTTCCCTTCGCTCCCTTTCGAGGTCGACAAGATATTTTTTCCAGAGGAAGAGAGCCCCTCCTGCGCAGAGGCAGCCTCCCGCAAGACCTCCAAGGATGTAATCCATCCTTCCGCGGCCGAGGAGGTACCCCCCCATCCCTGCGAGGGCGTACCCGTAAAGGACAATTGTTCCCATGGAAAGCAGCAGGACGAACTGGCGCATATTTTCAGCCCCCTTATTCTTCCGATTGTAGCATGCAAAAAAATTTTTCTCGTCTTGTATCTTTTTCGAGGACATGCTAAAGTATGCCAAAATATATAATACTGACTGTTATACAATAAAACCCTATTCAGTGCGAGGAAGAAAACAGGAGGTATTTTCATGAGAGAACCAAGACTCTACACTACATCCGCAGACTACGCATACCAGGAATTGCGCCACCGCATCATTACCAAGCAGCTCAAGCCAGGCCAGAGGCTTCCGGAGGTCTCCATCGCCGTCCAGATGGGAGTCAGCAGAACTCCCGTCCGGGAGGCCCTCAGGCGGCTCGCGAGCGAAGGGCTTGTCATCATCATTCCGAACAGCGGGGCCCGTCTTGCCGCTCCTACGGCCAAGGAGATCGAGGATACTTTCCTCGTGCGGGAGCAGCTTGAATGCCTTGCGATCCGTCTTGCCGCGGAGAGGGTGGGAGAGCGGCACCTGAGGCGGCTCGAGGAGGCCCTTGTGGAGGAATCCCGGGCCATAGACCAGCGGGACCTTGAAATCTATCTCGAGGTGAATGAATCTTTTCACCGGACGGTAGCCGAGGCGAGCGGAAACAAAGTGCTTGCGGAATACGTGGAGAACATACTCGCCAGGACGAACGCCTACATCGTCTTTTACGACCCCTTCTACCAGACGGAGACCATTCCTACGGTGGATGCCCACAGGGAGATACTCGTGGCTCTCCGCTCCCATGACGGGGAAAAATGCGTGAAGCTTATGCGGCGGCATCTCAGCGAGTCCTTCTCCGGTCTGAGCAGGATTGTGGAGGAGTAGCCTGCATTCGAGCCGACGAAGAGTGCGCCCGGGGAGCCCGAAATTTCGGTTGCTCCCTTTTTTTTTCGCCAAAATCCTCCGCTTTCAGTGAAGATATTATAGAATGACGTCACATACCGTCCGGAATTTCACCGGACGAATTCCCAGGAGGTTCTCCTTCATGATGAAAACGAAAATTCCCACCCTCGATCTTACCCGGAATTATGCCCGCATAGAAGATGAAATCAAGGGGGCCATCGAAGAGGTACTCAAAAGCCAGCATTTTATTCTCGGCCCCGAGGTCTCCCGGTTTGAAGAGGAGTGCGAGCAGTATCTCGGCGGCGTCTCCGCCATTTCCTGCGCTTCCGGTACGGATGCCCTTTTTCTTGCACTCATGGCCCTCGACATCGGCGAAGGGGATGAGGTTATCACCACCCCCTACAGCTTCTTTGCCACTGCAAGCTGCATCACCCGCCACGGAGCCAGGCCCGTCTTTGTGGACGTGGATCCCCGGACCTACAACGTGGACTGCGAAAAGGTCCTGAACGCCGTGACCCCGAGGACGAAAGCCTTTCTTCCCGTGCATATCTTCGGCCAGATGGCTGCCCTCGAGGAAGTGGCGGACCAGCTTTCCTCCCGCAATATTCCGATCGTCGAGGACGCGGCCCAGGCTTTCGGCTCCTGGAGGACCATTGACGGGAAACCCCTCCGGGCAGGGACTGTAGGGACGCTGGGGTGTTTTTCTTTCTTCCCCACGAAAAACCTTGGCGGATACGGCGACGGCGGAATGATCACCACTCCCGAAAAGAAACTTGCGGATCGTCTGAAAAAGCTGAGGGTTCACGGAGCCGGAACGACCTACTACCATGACGAAGTCGGCCTCTGCAGCCGCCTCGACACGCTGCAGGCGGCAATTTTGAGGGTCAAGCTTCGCCATCTGGAAGAATGGAACGAAGAGCGGCGCCGGGTCAGCGGCCGGTACTCCGCCCTCTTCGCGGAATACGACCTTCTCGACATGATAACCCCCCCGGCGGAGCTTTACGGAAATTATCACATTTATCATCAGTACGTCGTTAAAGCCCAAAGGCGGGATGAACTTCAGCAGTTTCTCGATGACGAGGGGATCGTCAGCAGGATCTATTATCCTGTAAGCCTTCATCTTCAGAAATGCTTTTCCTTTCTGGGATACCGGGAGGGGGATTTCCCCGTCTCCGAGCAGCTCAGCAGGGAGACCCTCGCTCTTCCCATATTTCCGGAAATCACCATGGAAGAACAGCGGCGCATTGTTTCCGCAGCCGCAAAATTCTATGGAAAAAATGTCTGACCAATATTGCTCTTTCCTCCGGAACCATGTAAAATACGGATGGTGAAAGGGAAGAAAAAGAGTACCCTTTTCCTGGAATTGAAGAGTTCAGGAGGTGACAGCCATGTTTCCCTTTTTCTTTGATCCTACGATGATGCTGCTGATACCGGCCCTGATTCTCGCCATGTGGGCCCAGTTCCGGGTAAAATCGGTTTTTGCGCAGTACAGCCAGGTGGGTTCCCGCCGGGGAACGACGGCTGCATCTGCCGCCAGGGCGCTGCTCGACCGCTTCGGCCTCAGCCAGGTTCCCGTTGAACGGGTTTCGGGCAGCCTGACGGATCATTACGATCCCCGGGATAAAACCCTGAGCCTGTCCGACTCGGTGTACGGCAGCACGAGCATCGCAGCCATCGGCGTGGCCGCCCACGAGGTGGGGCACGCAATTCAGGACAGCCTGAACTATTCTCCCCTGAAGGTGCGGAATGCCATCGTCCCGGTGGTGGGCATCGGGTCCACCCTCGCATTTCCCCTGTTTTTCATCGGCATTCTCATGCGGGGAGAGCTTCTCATGAACCTGGGCATCGTACTTTTTCTCGGCGTGATCGTCTTCCACCTGGTGACCCTCCCGGTGGAATTCGACGCCAGCTCGAGGGCCCTCCGCGTTCTTGCCGACACGGGCATTCTCACCGCCGACGAGATCGGGGGAGCGCGATCGGTACTCAAGGCAGCTGCATGGACCTACGTAGCCGCGACGGTAATGGCTTTCGCGCAGCTTATCCGGCTCCTTTTTCTCCGGGGAATGTTCAGCAGCCGGGACTAGGCTCCTCTCATTCTCCCTTTTTCCGTCGAAACCGCGAAGGAATGATGGAGCGGCTTTTCGGTCGCTCCATTTTATATCGAATACATAAACAATTTACATCCAGAAGAAGAAAGGAGAATAACCGTGCCTTTTCTCGTGATCCTGCTCTTCCTTTTTGTCTTTCCGTGGCTGGCTATTCTGCTGCTGCTTTTCTTCGCCCTCCTCATACCCCTGGGGTTCACTCTCCGTTCCTTTTTCTGGGTGTTCATGGGGCCGACGCAGCTCTTCCGCATTCTCTCCAATAAAAAAATACGGCGGAACCACGCCCTGGAACATGCGACCATCGCTGTTCTCGAAGAACGGCACGGGCCACTTTCCATCGAAGGCATGTCCGATGAGAACGGCTTCTCGCTGAGGGGAGGGCTTGACCCCGATGAGGTCCTCGAGGCAGCCGGCCATGCCCTCAGGCGCCTTCGGAGCGGTGAGATCTCCCTGGCGATCCACCGGAAGTGCGGCACCACGATCGTAGTGGTAAATACCCTTTCAGCCCTTGTTTTCCTTCTTCTTCTCTGGCTGACGGATAATCTCAGTCTTCTCGCAGTTATCGTCGCCCTTGTCGTGGCGCATTTCCTCGGCTCGAAAGTGAGCCCTGCAGTTCAGCGGTACATCACCACCGATACCCGTCTGGACGGCCTGGAGATCACGGGAATCGATGTCGCGAGAGAAAGAAAAAGTTTCGGACCCCTCTCCTTCGTCGCCCCGTCGGCCCTTTTTGTCCGCACGAGGATGACCGGGGAGCCTCTCGAGGCGGAAGTGGTCTCCTGATGAGAGGGATCGAAGCATCCCTTGCCGTCTGGAACGAGGTCCGCAAGGGACAGTTCGCTTCCGAGTCAATCCGCCGGATAGCCCCCGGCCTCACGCCGGGGGATCTCACCCTCGCAGCCTCTCTCGTCTACATTGCCCTTCGAAGACAATATCTCTGGAAGGAAATTTACGGCAGGTTTCTTTCCGCATCCCCGTCCTCAGTTTCCCAGCTCACGGGGGATGTTTTGTGCATCGGAACGGCAGGAATTCTCGAATTGAAAAACTTCGCCCCAAAAGTCCTTGTGAACGGCCTCGTCCAGTTTCTGAAAAAACATGGCGAGGAAAAGGGGGCGAGGGTTGCGAATGCCGTCCTCCGGAGAATAGCCTCCGAGGGGCCCGAAGAGCTGCGTAAAATCGAGCGGGCCGGCGGGCAGAAGGAACAGGCCCTCGCTGCCGGCGTTCCCGGCTGGGTGGCGGCTTCCTGGCGAAACACCTGGGGAGAAGAGGCAAAATCCCTTCTGAAAATGGCCCGGATCCGGCCCTATGCCTCTTTCCGCCTTTCTCCGGGGGCCTGCCCGCGGGATATGGTCGAAAGAGCACGGAAGAAGGGAATTCGATGCTGGGAGTCTCCGGCTGTTTCCTCGGGCCTGAGGCTGGGGACCACAATCTACCCCGGGGATTTTCCCGGGTACGACGAGGGACTCGCGACTCCCCAGTCGGAATCTTCAATGCTCGTGGGGGAAGTCATGAAGAAAGTGTACCGCGGAGGGCCCATCCTCGAGATGTGCAGCGGCAGGGGAGTGAAAACCGGGCACCTCGCCGGGCTCTTTCCGGGCGTTCCCCTGGAGTGCATGGAACTTTCCCCGGGGAGAAGCGATTCAGCGAAAAGAGAACTGAAGCGCCTCGGTCTCGGAGGCCCTATCATCCTTCGTCAGGGGGATGCCCTCGAGCTTCTGCCCGAAGCCGTTCCGGGGATGATCTCCCTCGATGCTCCCTGTTCGGGAAGCGGGACCTGGAACCGGCATCCGGAGGGAAAATGGAGGCTCACCCCTGAAAAACTCGCCGCCTTTGCCCTCCTTCAGGAAAATCTGCTGAAAAGAGCCCTTTCCCTTATTGCGCCGGGAGGGATTGTGGTCTACTCTACATGTAGCCTCATGAAAAATGAAAATGAAAATGTGGTTGCCGGGGCTCTTTCCTCGGAGAAGAACTGCGTGGAGCTCTCCTTTCCTCTTGAAGGGCATTTGTTCCGCAGGGGAAAGCCGTGGGGAACCTACGTTCTGCCGGGACTCCCGTGGATGGACGGCTTTTATATGGCGCTGCTGATGAAAAAACCGGGAGGGGAAAACCGTTGATGAGCAAAATTTTCCGATGGGCTGTCGTCCTTGTTGTGCTTGTGATCATGATCTCCGGAAGCGTGGCTTTTTATACCGTCTTCTTCGGCGGGAAAGACCTGGTGATCCCTCCCCTGAGGGAGATGTCCGTTCTTGACGCCGTGGACGAGGCGGAAAGGGTCGGGCTTGCGGTGAAGATAGAGCAGGTGGATTCCTCCATCCCGTCTGGAACCGTTCTCGCCCAGTGGCCTGAACCGGGAACGAAAGTCCGCAAGGACAAGAATATCATTCTGAAGGTAAGCAAGGGGGGAAACCGGAAGATGGTCCCGGATCTTCGGGGTCTCGAATACTCCCAGGCGGTGCAGAAAATCGGGGAACTCGGCTTTGCGGCCGGGGACACGCTGAAGATAAATGACGACCTCCGCCCAGCCGGAGCAGTTATCGCCCAGAATCCCGCGGGGGCATCCATGGTGGCGCCGGACCGGAAAATCGATCTTCTTGTGAGCCTCGGACCGGTGCCCAGGGACGGCAAAATCCCCCTTCCCGACCTCGCCCAGTCTCAGGAGGCCGCAGCCAGGGATCTCCTGGCCGAGAGCGGCCTTCGCCTCGGAGGGGTTGAATACGTGCCGACCCAGAACACCCCCGAGGGGATGGTCATGTCCACGAGGCCGAAGGCCGGCACCATGGTGAAAAAAGGAGACACGGTGGTTCTTCAGGTGGCGACCAACCGGCGGCGGGAAGAGCCCCGGGCTGAAAAAACGCCCCCCGAAAAGGGCGAAGAGCCTTCGGGAACGGTCGTCGTGGAAGAAACGCCGTCCACCATCCGCCAGGTCGGTCCCGCCGGTCCGGTCCAGACGGTGCTGACTCCAAGGCAGCAGGAGGCTGCGGCCGCCACTGGACTCTCCACTCCGCCCTCCGCTCCCGCTGACCAGAGTGCTCCTGAGGTCCAGGCGAAACCGGGCCCCGCAGCCACAGGGACGGCTAAAATCCGCTACCAGGTTCCTCCCCTGACGAAATCCCTGAGCCTGAAGATCGAACTTGTGGACACTTCGGGAACACGCTCTATTTTATCCCGGGATGTCAAAGGGGGAGAATATATCTCCATTGATTCTCCCTTCGTGCGGGAAGCCGTGGTCACAATTTACCTCGGCGGCGAGTTCGTCTGGCAGGAGCGGTATAAATGACCCGACAGGTTCTTCTCGCTCCCTCCCTTCTTTCGGCTGACCTTCTCCATGTCTCCCGCTCCATCGAATCCCTTGGGGGAAGGTATGATTGGCTCCACGTGGATGTGATGGACGGAAATTTTGTGCCGAATATAACCTTCGGTCCCGCTTTCGTAGCCGCCCTGAGAAAAGGATACCCCCGGGCAGTACTGGACGTTCATCTCATGGTCGAAGAGCCCTCGGCAATCCTCGACTCCTTTCTCGATGCGAGGCCCGATATCCTCACGGTCCATGTCGAGGTGGAGCACCATGTGCACCGGACGCTGGGGCGCATCCGGGAACGGGGGGTCAAAGCGGGCATATCCCTCAACCCGGGCACATCGGAAGAGCTGCTGCGCCCTCTTCTTCCCTTTATAGATCACATCCTCGTCATGTCGGTGAACCCGGGATTCGGCGGTCAGACCTTCATTGAACCCGTTCTCGAAAAAACCCGGCAGTTCTGCCGATGGAGAGCCGCGGGGCATTATCCCTGGCTCATCGCCATGGACGGAGGGCTCGGAATGGAGAACGCGGGGCGGATTGCCCGGGCGGGGTGCGATGTCCTCGTCATGGGAAGCGCAGTTTTCGGCGCGCCCGACCCTGCGGAATTCCTGCAGGAAATCAGACGGAGAGTAAAGGAGGCAATGAACGGTGCCTGAAAATAGAGAAAGCGTTCTGCGGGATCTTGGAATACGAATTCGCCAGAAAAGGGAAGAACTGGGGCTGAGCCTCCGGGACGCCCATGAGGGCACGAAAATCAGAACTCAGTTTCTCGAGGGGATCGAAGGGGGAAACTACAGTGAATTTCCCGGGACGGTCTATATCCGGGGGTTTATACGAACCTATCTCCGTTTTCTCGGGGCGGAAGAACTCTGGGAGAGCTTTCTTCCCGCCCTTGACGGGGAAAGCCTCCCCGAATGCCCGGGGGAGATGGTGCTCGGAACATGCACCCCTCCGGCAAAGGGGTTCAGGCCGGCTTCCCGCTTCTGGCTCTTCGCCATACTCGTGCTCGTGGTCATAGGCTCTTCCTGGTATGTCTGGTACACATGGAGCGCCTCGGAAGTCCCGCCTCTTTCAATGCTGGAGGAATCTTCAAAAGGCGGAGAAAGCGCCGTTGCCTCCCCGGGAGAACAGCCGGCAGGAGTGGCCGTCCCCGGCGGGGCTCCGGCGGAAACTGATCGCCCCCTTGCCGCTGCAGTTTCGGGGGAGGCGGTCTCTGCAGCCGGAGCAAAATTTCCCGATAACGCTGCCTCAACCCCTCCGGGGATGACGGTACCCCCTACGGCGGCGGAGCTTGTGGGAAAAGCCGTTCCTGAAACTCCGTCCGTCCCCGCTGCGAAGCCCGAGGAAAACAGGACGAAAGAACTTGTCATCAACGCGACGGCGGACTGCTGGGTAAGGGTTCAGCAGGGGACAAAGACGCTCTTCGAACGTACGCTGAAATCGGGGGACCAGGTATCCTTCCCGGTGGAAGAAAGGATCACGGTCATCTACGGCAGAGCCGGGGCCGTGACTACCCGGTGGAACGGTGAAGATATCGGAAACCCCGGACGAACCAAGGGCGTGGAGCGAATGTTTTACGCTCCGGACGGAACTTCCGGCAGGATTCGCCAGTGAAGCTTCATATTACAAGTCTCGGCTGCGCCAAGAACACTGTGGACAGCGAAAACCTCCTCGGCATGCTTGAAGGGGCCGGGGTGGAGATCGTGGAGGAAATCGCTGCCGCCGACATTGCCCTCGTCAATACCTGCGGTTTCATTCAGCCCGCGGTGGAGGAAAGCGTAAGCGTCATTCTCGATCTCGAACTTCTCAAGGAACAGGGAAAACTGCAGAAAATAGCCGTGGCGGGGTGCCTCGTCAACCGTTACGGAGAAGAGCTCAGAAAAGAACTTCCCTCTGTGGATTTCTGGGCAAAAGCGGAGGAATGGAAGGGTCTTCTTGAGTCTCTCGGCCTGCCCCCCTGTGAAAGTCGCCGGGGCCGCCTTCCGGAAACCCGCCCCTGGACTCGCTATCTCAAGGTTGGGGAAGGGTGCGATACCCTTTGCTCTTACTGCACGATTCCCTCCATCCGGGGCCGGGCCCGCAGCATCCCCCTGCCGGAACTGATCGCCCAGGGGGTGAGCCTTTCGGAAGGGGGAGCCAAAGAGCTCTGTCTTGTGGGCCAGGATCTCACAATCTACGGACGGGACCTTTCAGGCAGGCCCATGCTCCGGGAACTTCTCGAGAACCTGGACCGGGAGCTTCCCCCGTCGGTATGGATCCGCCTTCTGTATCTTCACCCCTCCCGCATCGACGAGTCCTTCATCGACTTCGTGAGCGGAAGTTCCCGGATTCTCTCCTGCCTCGACATTCCCATTCAGCACATTGACGGCGGCATCCTGAAGAGAATGAACCGCCCGGACGAAGAGAACCATATCCGCAGAATCTTCGCCTACGCACGGCGAGAGGACCCCCTCTTTGCCCTCAGGACGACGGTCATGGTGGGTTTTCCCGGCGAAACGGAGGGACAGTTTGCCAATCTCCTCGGCTTTCTCGAGGATGCACGGATTGACAGGGTCGGAGCCTTTCCCTTCTCGGCCGAAGAGGGAACTACCGCGGCGGAGATGGGAGGGCAGGTCCCGGAGGAAATAAAAGAAAACCGCTATGCCCGCCTCCTGGAGCTGCAGTCCGGAATCTCCCTGGAGCGCCAGGAGATGTTCATCGGAAAAAAACTGACGGTTCTCGTGGAGGAAACCAGGGACTCTGAGGGCTTTGCCTGGGGAAGGTCCTACCGGGACGCCCCGGAAGTGGACGGACTGGTGGGCATCGCCTGCGCCGCAGGTGCCGTCCCTCCTTTGGAGGGAACTTTTGCCGAGGTGACCGTGACTGATGGGGACGAACATGATCTTTATGCGGAAATTTCAGGGTAGCAGGAACCTTCCCTGGTGCATCAGCACCCTCTGCGGCCTGGGCTTCTTTACCTCCATGCCCGGCACGGTGGGGTCGGTGGCAGCGTTTTTGATCTATATTCTCTACCCCGTACCTCTCGTTCTTCTCCTCGCTGTGATCGCCGGAGGAGTCTGGGCCTCCCACCAGTACTGCCGGCGTGAATGTAAAACCGATCCCCGGGAAGTGATCATCGACGAGGTGGCCGGAACATGGATAGCCCTGTGGGGTCTCCCCTCAGGTTATTTTCTGCCGGCCCTTTTTCTCTTCCGGATTGTGGACATCCTCAAGCCCTTTCCCGTCAGCGCCTCCGAAAAACTTCCCGGAGGATGGGGGATCATGGCTGACGACCTCGTCGGGGGACTATTGGTCAACCTGATCCTCACGGGAATCCGGTGGCTCTATTTTCAGGGCGGATGGGAAGCTCTTTTCTAGGTCAGAAGGAGGAAAGAATGTGAAACATGCAGTTTTGATCGCCCTGGGAGACGAACTCCTCAGCGGTCTTCGCCAGGAGGGAAACTGCTGCTGGCTCGCGGAGAAACTGACCCGGGCGGGGTGGAGCGTGGACAGGATCGAAATTCTCTCCGACGGAGGAAGCGACCTGGGGGAAACGCTGAAAGATCTCGAGGGGAAAGTTGACCTTCTCGTTCTCTCCGGAGGCCTCGGTCCCACCCATGACGACTGCACCCGCCTCACCCTTTCCCGCTATCTCTCCGTTCCCCTCGCGGAGGACCGGGAGGCCTACGATGCGGTTCTGGCACGATATCCCGCCGAACGCAGGGAAGGACTTGAAAGAAGCAGAGAGGCCCAGTCCGCTATCCCCCTTGGCTCGAGGGCGGTCCACAATCCCGCAGGGTCGGCTCTCGGTATCGCCTTTGCGCGCCGCGGCACGAGGATTTATGCCTTTCCCGGAGTACCGTCCGAATTCCGGGCCATGGCCGAACAGGAACTGGGGGAGGACATGCTCATGGACGACCCCGGGATGACCTCGCTTTTTGTGGTCGGCTGGCCTGAAAATCTCCTGAAAGACCATCTCGTCCCGGTGATCCTGCAGAAAGACCTTCATATTTCCATTCTCCCCTCGCCGGGACTCATCGAATTCGTTATCCGGGGCGATCCCTCGCGGCTGCAGGAAGCATCGGCCCAGGTCCGCTCCCTTCTTCCCGGGGACTGCCTCCCCCGGGGAGCATCTTCCCTCCAGGAGGCGGTGCTCCTGGAGGCCCGGAAGAGAGGCCTCACCCTTTCCTGCGGGGAATCCTGCACCGGGGGCATGGTCGGTGCGGCCCTTACGGAGATTTCCGGCAGCTCGGAGGTTTTCCTCGGAAGCGCGGTGTGCTATAGTAATGAAGCCAAAAAAAGTATTCTCTCAGTAAGTGAAGAAGTATTGGCATCCTTCGGGGCGGTGAGTTCCCGGTGCGCTCTTTCCATGGCCCGGGGAGCCCGGAAAATATACGGCTCTGACCTCTCCCTGTCGGTAACGGGAATCGCCGGCCCCGACGGTGGCACCGAGGAAAAGCCCGTGGGAACCGTGTGGTTTGGAACGGACGGATTTGGAATCGAAGAGGCAACAATGCGCCTTTTCTCCGGAAATCGAAAGGCGGTGCGGATCAGAGCCCTCATGGCAGGCCTGGAATTGCTCTGGAGAAGAATTACGAGGGAGGAATGAGTCCGTGAAAGGGGTCATCCGAACTTTCCTCTGCATTGAACTGCCGGAGGTTGTCAGGCAGGCTCTCGGCAGAGGGGAAGAGCCCCTTCGGAAGAGGTACCCCGATCTGAGGTGGGTTCATCCGGATTCTCTGCATATCACCCTGAAATTCTGCGGAGAAGGCTCTCCTGAAACCGTGGAGCAGTTCGCCGCCTCTTTCGGGAGGCTCTGCGGATCGGCCGGCATCTCTCCTTTTGGGCTGATTCCCGGCGCTTCCGGGGGCCTTCCGTCTCTTTCCCGGATGAGAACCCTCTGCGTCGGGGTTGAAGGAGAGAAAGAAGTACTGCGGGCTGCGGCCGAGACGGCGGAAAAGGCGGGGGAGGAGTGCGGCCTGCCCCGCAGTGCCAGGCCCTTTCTGCCCCACATAACCCTGGCGCGGGCAAGGACCCCTCTCCGGCTCCTCAGAGAGGAGCTTCCGGAGTTTCCTCCCTTTGCCTGGACGGTTGAAGAGATCGTCCTCATGAAAAGTACCCTTCGCCCATCCGGACCGGAGTATGCGCCCCTTTTTTCCTGGCCGCTGGGCGAAACACAGGGATTTCAGGCAGTCTTAGATCCGAACATTATCTGAAAGGAGTGTTTTTGATTGGCGAAGAAAAAAACCCCCCAGACAAAGGAGGATGTCCTCGAACTTGCCCTGGACGATATCCGGAGCAAGTTCGGCGAGGGATCCATCATGCGTCTGGGTGAATCCTTCCGGGCCGCCGTTGAGGTCATTCCCACGGGAATTCTCCCTCTGGACGTGGCTCTGGGAATCGGCGGTCTTCCCAAGGGGCGTATCGTTGAAATTTTCGGCCCCGAGGGCTCTGGAAAGACTACCGTAGCCCTTCATGCCGTTGCGGAAGCTCAGAAAAAGGGCGGAATCGCCGCTTTCATCGATGCCGAGCATGCCCTGGACCCCCGTCTTGCCTCAACCCTCGGAGTGGATGTCCTCTCCCTCTACATCGCGCAGCCGGACAGCGGAGAACAGGCCCTTTACGTCCTCGACACCCTTGTGCGCAGCAGCGCGGTGGATATAGTTGTGGTGGACTCGGTGGCGGCCCTCACTCCTCAGGCGGAGATCGACGGGAAAATCGGCGACAGCCAGGTGGGACTCCAGGCCAGGCTCATGTCCTATGCCCTGCGGCGCCTCACCTCTGCCATAGCGAAAAGCAAATGCGTCGTCATCTTCATAAACCAGCTGCGGGCCAAGATCAACACCGGCTACAGCTCAGGCCCCCAGGAGACCACCACCGGCGGAAGGGCGCTCAAATTCTACAGCTCGGTCCGCATCGAGGTGAAGCGGGGCAAGAGCGTAACCAAGGGAGACGACACCATCGGCCATGAACTGTGGATGAAGGTTGTGAAAAACAAGCTTGCACCCCCCTTCAAGACCGGCCATGGAACGCTGGTGTACGGCAAAGGGCTTCCGCGGGGGATGTCCATTCTCGATATGGCCATCGACTTCGACGTGGTCAAGCGCAAGGGGTCCTGGCTCGCCTACAGGGGAGAAACCTTGGGGCAGGGGAAAGAGTCGGTCGCCCTGTACATGGAAGAGCATCCCGAGCTCATGGATGAGATCGTCAAAGAAGTCCTTGAATCGGCTGCGAAAGGCCTCGCTCTCGGGCTTCCGCCGACGGAACAGGAACTTCCCGACGGAGAGGAAGAAGAAGTCCCCCTCTCCATTGAAGATGGAATTCTCGAGTTGGACGAAGAAGAGAAATAAGTAAATATACCGAATTTTACTTATAGGAGCCCTTTCCGCATGACAATGCCTAAATGTGCGGAACAGGGCTTCTTATCTTTTCTTTTGCCTGTTGATTGTATTGCAAAATTTACATTACGTTATCATAATGTCGGTTTTAGGCATCTAAATGTAAGCATTGACAGCGCATCCATCCTCAGGTATTATCTTCAGGCACTCTGGCGCTGGCCGAGTGGAAGGCGAAGCAGCCTTAAGGACCTTGACAGAATTATAGGTGGAAGAGAGAGGTAAAGCAGCGAACCCTGAGAAGTTATTTGAGAGTTTGATCCTGGCTCAGGACGAACGCTGGCGGCGTGCTTAACACATGCAAGTTGAACGGTAATCCATGGAAGCTTGCTGAAGTGGATTATAGTAGCGGACGGGTGAGTAATGCATGAGAAGCTGCCATTGGGAGGGGGACAACAGTTGGAAACGGCTG
Source organism: Aminobacteriaceae bacterium (assembly GCA_963674625.2). GTDB lineage: Bacteria > Synergistota > Synergistia > Synergistales > Aminobacteriaceae > JALHFZ01. The sequence continues at coordinate 449,539 of CAXXXO010000001.1, forward strand.
CTAATACCCCGTATGCCGGAAGGTGAAAGGGAGTAATCCCGCCCGATGAGGTGCTCATGTCCTATCAGCTAGTTGGTGAGGTAACGGCTCACCAAGGCGACGACGGGTAGCCGGCCTGAGAGGGTGAACGGCCACACTGGAACTGAGATACGGTCCAGACTCCTACGGGAGGCAGCAGTGGGGAATATTGGGCAATGGGGGCAACCCTGACCCAGCGACGCCGCGTGAGGGAAGAAGGCCTTCGGGTTGTAAACCTCTTTTGTATGGGAAGAAGGACGTGACGGTACCATACGAATAAGTCCCGGCTAACTACGTGCCAGCAGCCGCGGTAATACGTAGGGGACGAGCGTTGTCCGGAATTACTGGGCGTAAAGGGCGCGCAGGCTGTTTGACAAGTCAGCTGTTAAATATGGGGGCTTAACCCTTATATGCGGTTGAAACTATCAGACTGGAGTGCTGTAGAGGCAAGTGGAATTCCCAGTGTAGCGGTGAAATGCGTAGATATTGGGAAGAACACCGGTGGCGAAGGCGACTTGCTGGGCAGCAACTGACGCTGAGGCGCGAAAGCCAGGGGAGCAAACGGGATTAGATACCCCGGTAGTCCTGGCCGTAAACGATGAATGCTAGGTGTGGGTGTAGAGATACATCCGTGCCGGAGCTAACGCGATAAGCATTCCGCCTGGGGAGTACGGTCGCAAGATTGAAACTCAAAGGAATTGACGGGGGCCCGCACAAGCGGTGGAGCACGTGGTTTAATTCGATGCAAACCGAAGAACCTTACCTGGGTTTGACATGTACGTGGTACGGAGATGAAAGTTGAAGGACTCCTCCTTCGGGAGGGGAGCGTACACAGGTGCTGCATGGCTGTCGTCAGCTCGTGTCGTGAGATGTTGGGTTAAGTCCCGCAACGAGCGCAACCCCTGCATTCAGTTGCCAACGGTTTGGCCGGGCACTCTGGAGGGACTGCCATCGACAAGATGGAGGAAGGTGGGGATGACGTCAAGTCATCATGGCCCTTATGTCCAGGGCGACACACGTGCTACAATGGCCGGCACAACGGGAAGCGACACTGCGAGGTGAAGCGGATCCCTTAAAGCCGGTCTCAGTTCGGATTGAAGTCTGCAACTCGACTTCATGAAGCTGGAATCGCTAGTAATCGCAGATCAGCCAAGCTGCGGTGAATACGTTCCCGGGCCTTGTACACACCGCCCGTCACACCACCCGAGTTGGGTGCACCCGAAGCCGGAGGCCTAACCAGCAATGGAAGGATCTGTCGAAGGTGTGTCTGGTAAGGGGGGTGAAGTCGTAACAAGGTAGCCGTACCGGAAGGTGCGGCTGGATCACCTCCTTTCTAAGGAGATCTGCGTCATTTAAGCAAGGCAGACCTCAAAGCAGTAAGGGAATCGCACACCTCTCTCGTTCCGCCTATAAGCAAATCTCCATGGACATTGACAGCAGAATAGAGGAAGCGAAGAAGAAAGAGGAAAAGGTACTAAGGGCACACGGTGGATGCCTTGGCGCCAACAGCCGATGAAGGACGCAGCAAGCTGCGAAAAGCTCCGGGGAGACGCAAGCGGTCGGTGATCCGGAGATGTCCGAATGGGGCAACCCGCCTGGAGCAGTCCAGGCACCCTCTTATGAGGGGGGAACCGGGCGAAGTGAAACATCTCAGTAGCCCGAGGAGAAGAAATCGAAGAGATTCCCTGAGTAGTGGTGAGCGAAAGGGGAAGAGCCTAAACCTGAAGAGTGCCAAGACTGCGGTCGTTGCTTTTCGGGGGTTGTGGGTTTCGGAGTTGGTTCTCCCGCAGGGGAGCCGGGAAGTTACAAACCGTCATTTTAGTCGAAGTGTATTGGGAAAGCATGCCGCAGAGGGTGAGAGCCCCGTAGGCGAAAGGATGACGGCTTCCTTCTCTGAGACCCGAGTAGGCCGGAGCACGTGAAATTCCGGTTGAATCCGGGCCGACCATGGTCCAAGGCTAAATACTGTTGGCGACCGATAGCGAACCAGTACCGAGAGGGAAAGGTGAAAAGCACCCCTGGCGGGGAGTGAAAGAGACCTGAACCCGTGTGCCTACAATCAATCGGAGCCGGAAGCATCCGCGAGGATGTGGAAGGTGACGGTATGCCTTTTGTAAAATGAGCCGGCGAGTCATTTTCAGTAGCGAGGTTAAGGTCCGTCTGGACTGGAGCCGCAGGGAAACCGAGTCTGAATAGGGCGAATAAGTTTCTGGAAATGAACCCGAAGCCGTACGATCTATCCATGAGCAGGTTGAAGCCCCGGTGAAACGGGGTGGAGGACCGAACCGGTGCCTGTTGAAAAAGTCTCGGATGACTTGTGGATAGGAGTGAAAAGCTAATCGAGTACGGTGATAGCTGGTTCTCCCCGATATGCATTTAGGTGCAGCCTTATGGATGACAGATGGGGGTAGAGCACTGGATGGACGCGGGGGACTGGGGTCCTGCCAAATTCAACCAAACTCCGAATACCATCATGTTGGACCATGGGAGTGAGACTGCGGGAGAGAAGTTTCGTAGTCGTGAGGGAAACAGCCCAGACCGTCAGCTAAGGCCCCAAAGGCTATGCTAAGTGTGGCAAGGATGTGGAAATGCCCGGACAGCCAGGAGGTTGGCTTAGAAGCAGCCATCCTTTAAAGAGTGCGTAACAGCTCACTGGTCGAGGATTTCCGCGCCGAAAATACAGGGGGCTAAGCATAGCGCCGAAGCTGCGGGATTCGCAATTTAGGTTGCGGATCGGTAGGGGAGCGTTCTATGAGGGGAGAAGTCGTACTGTGAGGTACGGTGGACATCATGGAAGTGAGAATGCCGGCATAAGTAGCGCAAAGTATGTGAGAAACATACTCACCGGAAGCCCAAGGGTTCCTGGGGAAGGCTAATCCACCCAGGGTAAGGCGGGACCTAAGGCGAGGCCGAAAGGCGTAGTCGATGGACAGCAGGTTGATATTCCTGTCCCGCGGAGCGGCCGTTAAAACTGAAGGGGTGACGCAGGAAGCTAGGTGGATCCGGGTGATGGAAGTCCCGGACCAAGGGTGTAGGCATATTCTCCAGGGAAATCCGGAGGAATGAGCCGAGACCTGACGGGGATCTCCCGTAATAGGAGAGAAGCCATTGACGCTCCACTGCCGAGAAAAGCCTCTAGGGAGGACGCACCGCGCTCGTACCCGAAACCGACACAGGTGGGCTGGCTGAACAGGCTAAGGTGAGCGGGATAACTCTCGTTAAGGAACTCTGCAAGTTGACCCCGTAACTTCGGGAGAAGGGGTGCCTCTCTGGTGAAGACAATGCTGTCGGAGCTGAGGGAGGTCGCAGAAACCAGGCTCAGGCGACTGTTTACTAAAAACACAGGTCTCTGCATAAGGCGTAAGCCGAAGTATAGGGACTGACACCTGCCCGGTGCTGGAAGGTTAAATGGAGAGGTTAGCCGCAAGGCGAAGCTTTGAGATGAAGCCCCAGTAAACGGCGGCCGTAACTATAACGGTCCTAAGGTAGCGAAATTCCTTGTCGGGTAAGTTCCGACCTGCACGAATGGTGTAACGATCTGAGCGCTGTCTCGACGGGAGACCCGGTGAAATTGTGGTCCTGGTAAAGACACCAGGTACCTGTGGTGGGACGGAAAGACCCCATGGAGCTTTACTGTAGCCTGGTACTGGATTTTGTCCTATCATGCACAGGATAGGTGGGAGGCATTGAAGGATGTGCTTTGGCATATCCGGAGCCGACGTTGGGATACCACCCTTGATATGACGAAATTCTAACCCCGGACGTCTGAATCGGCGCGGGGGACCCTGCCAGGTGGGCAGTTTGACTGGGGCGGTCGCCTCCCAAAGAGTAACGGAGGCGCGCGATGGTCACCTCAGGGCGAATGGAAACCGCCCTACAGAGAGCGCAAGCGTATAAGGTGGCCTGACTGAAAGACCGACAGGTCGATCAGGGACGAAAGTCGGTGCTAGTGATCCGGCGGTTCCGAATGGAAGGGCCGTCGCTCAACGGATAAAAGCTACCCTGGGGATAACAGGCTGATCTTGCCCGAGAGTTTCCCATCGACGGCAAGGTTTGGCACCTCGATGTCGGCTCGTCGCATCCTGGGGCTGAAGCAGGTCCCAAGGGTTGGTCTGTTCGCCCATTAAAGCGGTACGTGAGCTGGGTTTAGAACGTCGTGAGACAGTTCGGTCCCTATCCACCACGGGCGTAGGGTATTTGAGGAGATCTGCTTCTAGTACGAGAGGACCGAAGTGGACGAACCACTGGTGTACCGGTTGTGACGCCAGTTGCATAAGCCGGGTAGCTATGTTCGGCACGGATAACCGCTGAAGGCATCTAAGCGGGAAGCCGCCTCCAAGATGAGATACCCCATTCGCAAGAAGTAAGGCGTCCTGTAGACTACGGGATACATAGGCCGGAGGTGTACGCCCTGAGAGGGGTTGAGCTGACCGGTACTAATACGCCGAGGCCTTTTCCTCTTTTTTCTTTCTTCTTCTAGAAGCTGTAGTGTCTGTGGAGATCTTATGAATTGGATTTCCGGTGGTTTTTGCGGAGGGGTCACACCCGGTTCCATGCCGAACCCGGCAGTTAAGCCCTCCAGCGCCGATGGTACTGCGGAGGCTATCCGTGGGAGAGTAGGTCGCTGCCGGAAATCCTTACAAACAAAACACGAGGGCGTTCCCCAAAAGGAATGCCCTCGTGCCGTATTCAAAACTGCCCGTGGCTGTATTTCCCCTTCAGCATCCCTTCGGCTCCGTATCCGGGGGCGAGGGCAGGGACGTACATGAAAGAAGCCCGAACCGGTCTCAGGCTCGGGCTTCCCGGAAGAGGGTGAACCCGGTGCTATTTCGCCGCTTCGTCGGCGGCCTTTATCAAATTATCGACCACCTCGTCTCCCACGTCCTTGCGGATCATCTTCATTGTTTCCGCCGCAGCCTTCTTCAATTCGGCCCGGAGCTGCGGGTCGGGATCCACAATATTCATCCCTGTCTTTTTGAGAGATGCCAGCATTTCATCGTTCTTTGCCTTGGCAAGTTCAAAAAGATAGTTTCCGGCTTCCTTCATGCTATCGTTGACAATCGTCTTGTATTCAGCAGGCATGCCGTCATAGATTCCCTTGTTCATGGTTATGCTCAGAATAAACGCTATGTGATGGGTATTGATGAGGTACTTCTGGACTTCGTAGAATTTGCTTGCCCAGATGATCTCGTAGGGATTTTCCTGGGCATCCACGGTCCCCTGCTGCAGTGCGACATAGAGTTCTGCGAAATTCAGCGGAGTGGGGTTCGCTCCGAGGGCTTTCCAGAAGGCCATGTGATATTTGTTCTCCATAGTGCGGATCTTGAGCCCGTTGAAATCCGCAACCGTCTGAATCGGCCTGCTGGTCGTCAGTTCACGGTAATAGATAGGCTCGAAAAGGAGGAGTTTGAGACCGGCCTTTTCGTACCATTCCGCGAGTTTTCCCCGGAAAGATCCTGACAGGGCCTTTCTCGCCACATCCAGATTATCGTAAAGCATGGGGATATCGAAAATGGCAAGCTGTGGGATAAACCCAACCTGGGGAGCCGTGGTCTGGGCCACCATGGCAATATTGCCCAGCTGGCACCCCTCGAGAATTTCTCTGTCGCCGCCGAGCTGACTGTCGAGATAGATCTGCACTTTGATCTTGCCGGCGGACTTCGTCTCGATGAGCTCCTTGATCTTCTCTGTTGCCAGTGCTCTCGGAGTTCCGCCTGTGGAAGGATAGGCCCCTGCCAGCTGGAGCGTATATTCCTGAGCCATGATCGGACCTGAGAAGGCGAACATAACGGATGCAGCAAAAATTACTCCCAAAAGCAGTGAAAAACACCTGGTCTGCTTCATTTCATACCCCTCCTTCTGCTTGTTTTTCCCCGTTTCTCCCTTTTCAACGAAAACCTCCCGAAGAGTTTTCTTCCTATCGGGCTGCACAAGTTTTTTTGCCTTTTTCACCCCCTTATGGGTACAGGAAATATTTCTAAGCTTTCGGATTGACTGAAATGATCAAGGCTACCCTCCGGGCTCAGAGGAAAAAGAGGCTCATCTGCGGTATGAAGGTGATCAAAACAAGCGCGGCTATGAAGGCGAGGATGAAAGGAATGGCCTTGATGCCGATTTTCATTACCTGTTCGTTCACGAGAGGTGCCGCGACGAAGAGGTCCACACCGAAGGGAGGCGTTGCCATGCCGATGGCAAGGTTGACTACCATGATGATTCCCAGGTGTATCGGGTCCACGCCGAGAGCCGTTGCGGAGGCGAGCATCATGGGAGCGAGAATCGCTATGGCCGGTCCCACGTCCATGAACATGCCCAGGACCAGAAGGATAACGTTGAGAGCCAGAAGGAAAATGTACTTGTTCCCGGCGAAATTGCTCAGGATAAAGTCGCGCAGCGCGACCGGGGCCTGCAGAAGGGCCAGAACCCGGCCGAAGACAATTGCGAGAGAAAGCAGCACCACGATGGGTGCGTAGGATTTTACGGTGTCCCTCAGTACTGCTCCCAGCTCTCTTATTGTCAGACTTTTGTAGATGAAAAGACATACAAGGAGGGCGTAGAAGACGGAAACCGCGGCAGCCTCAGTGGGAGTAACGATACCGCTGTAGATCCCTCCGAGAATGATGACCGGCGTGAGCAAAGCCCAGAAGCTCTCCCTGAAAAGCCGCAGCAGCCCTCCTGACCTGAGGGCTCTCACCTTTTCAGAAATTTTCGCTCTGTCCTCGCCGTGCACTTTGGCGTAGAAAAAGGCGTAGCCCATGAGGCAGAAACCGATGACGAGCCCCGGGATGATGCCCGCGATGAAGAGGCTGCCTATGGAAACGCCGGTGACGACTCCATAGGTCACGAAGGGAATGCTCGGAGGAATGATGACCCCGAGGCTTCCCGCAGTGGCCACCAGTGCGGCGCTGTAGACTTTGTCATAGCCCAGGGATGTCAGGAACGGGATCGCCATGCCGCCGACAGCCGCAGTCGTCGCCACGCCGGAACCGGAAATCGCACCATAAAACAGGCAGGTGACGATAGCCGTCATGGGAATTCCGGCGGGTAAATTTCCGATAAAAAAGGCGAAAAAGTTGAAGAGCTTGTCGGAAATTCTGCCCTTGGTCATGATGTTTCCCGAGAGGATAAAGAGAGGGATGGCAAGCATCGGAGTGCTGTCGAGGGCACTTACCACATTCCGTATGATATAAGCCACTGATGCCGGAAAACCCGGATCCGTCAAACCGGGGAAAATAGTGGCAAAACCCAGCGCAACGGCTATGGGAATTCCGAGGGCAAGTCCCCCCAGCAGGATAAGGAACAATGTCAGAACCATCTTCAGGAGCCTCTCTTCCTGATCAATATCCTAATGTCCTGTTCCGTTTTTTGGATGGCCCGGGCTGCAGCCAGAAAGAAGCCCGCAATGGCCGCAAAATATATCCAGCCCAGGTGGATGTTCAGGGCGGGACTTCTCTGGCCTGTGCTGATTACCCTTTGAACCGCCGGAATTGAGCTTATAAAGAGATAGCCGAAGAAAAGGGTTACGGCACAGTTAATCAGAGTGATCAGAAGATTTTTCAAAAAGCCGGGCAGGGCTTCTACGAGAGTGTCGACCTTGAGGATGCTGTTCTCCTTGATGGTGTAGCCGATACTCACAAGGGCGGACCATACGAAAGCATAGCGTGAAGCCTCCTCGGCCCACGACAGCGAGGCGTTGAAGACATACCGCATGATTACCTGGAGCATCATCACTGCGGCAATGACGACCAGCAGACCGCTCAGGATGTATTCTTCGAAATGTTCATTCAGCCATTTCAATACCTTCAAGATCTTTCCCTCCCGCCTGATTTCCAGGGCTTTCCGACCCCGGGCAGATGCGGCGTCTCCCTGACAGGTTATTCCTTTCTCGTCAGGTGCTCCAGGATCGTCTTCGTCATGACTGCCACATCGGGCTCTCTGCCGGTCCATTTCCGAAAGGCCTCCACTCCCTGCCAGATGGTCATCCAGTAGCCGTAAAGGATCCGGGCCCCTCGGGCCTCCGCCTGCCGGAGAAGCAGGGTGTCGTGAGGAACGTACACGAGATCGCAGACCATATGCCCCGTCCCGAGGAAAGAGGTGTCAAAGGGTACAGTGTCCGCATTCGGCGCCATGCCTGAAGGGGTTGCATTTATGATCAGTTCGTTCTCCGCGAGGAGGCGCGGTATGTCGGCTGCGTCGCTGGACTGCACCCGGCATACGCCGGAGCGGTAGGTGTTGAGATCCCCTGCGAGCTTTTTGAGTTTTTCGTTCCCGGAATCCCTCTTCCAGAGGGCTATGGCGCCTGCTCCCGCTGCAGCGAGGGCGAAAGCCACTCCCCGGGCTGCGCCGCCGGCACCGAAAATAAGGCATTTTTTGCCTGACGGATCGTACCGACCCTGCTCTTTGAGTCCTGTGACAAAACCAAGGCCGTCCGTGTTCGATCCGCAAAGCCTGCCGTTTTCCCCAATAGACCGTGTTCACGGCCTTGCACATGGAGGCGATCTCGTCCAGTTCATCCAGATAGCCTATGATCTTCTGCTTCAGGGGCATGGTCACGTTGAGACCTTTGAAGCGCAGGGTCTCCAGGGCGGGAATCACATGTCCTACGGTGGCTTCAGTGACCTCGTAGGGAGTGTAGAGGGCATTCATCCCCAGGGCCCTGAAATTCGCATTGTGCATTGCCGGAGACAGCGATTTTCTGACGGGTGAACCGAGAAGCCCAAAAAACTCGGTATCCGCCCAAAATGTTTTTTCTTCCATCATGACAGGCACACTCCCTTTTTCCGCTGCCGGCCCTGAGCCGGACTGAAGATGTCTTGCCCCGTGAACCGCCCCGGAGTCCCCTGTGCAAAGCGGTTGATCCTGATCACCCTGTCTGCAGATGCCGCAGGAATGATTGCGGCCGCCGGTCTGGAAATTTTTCTCTATCTTTATCTCCTCCCCCGCAGAGGATGGATTTTCATGCCCCTTTCAGCTCGCTTCTTCTCCCTGGTTTCCTTTCCCGAATGGTTCGGTGATTCAAAAAACAATGATTTTATTCTAGTGAAATTTTTCTGCTCTGCGGTAATAATTGCCATTCAGTGGTTTATTCATACCAGATCCGCCACTTCATGTCAAGCAATTACCCGCCCGCAATTCGTACCGGAAGCATTCCTCGACATGGCCAAAACTGGGAATTCATGCAGGATGGTTCATGATCCGGCACCGATGGGCTATGCAGCATATCCGCGGAAAAGCAGGGCACAGCCGAAAATCCTTACTGAAAAGCGCGAGGACATTTCCCGAAAGGAACGTCCTCGCGCTGTATCTGCACCCGGTGCCAGTGTGAAAAAAGATGGTTCTATATTTCCGGTTCGACCCTGTCGTTGATTTCCACGGGAGCTTTTTCGTCCTGGGCCACAACTGAAACAACTGCGTCCGACTGTTGCAGAGAGAGGACCTTCAGTGTTCCGGCGACCTTTTTCAAAACAACGGGACGAAGGGGATCGGTCCCCGGGCATGGGACTTCCCGCACTACGGAAAGGCGGTCTCCCTGCCGAAGGGCGTTCTCCCTCCCCAGGCTCACGATGAACTGCCGGTTCTGTTTTGTCGAATCGGGGGCGAGGGCGAGAACCCTGCCTTGAGGAATTTTTCTCTCCGGTGCAGCGGCCAATTCATGAACGACTTCGGCCAGGGCCTTCTGAAAAGCGCTCCATCCCGAAGTCGAAGAGAACTGTTTCCAGGTGGGACGGCTCATTTTCTGTCCCTTTCCGGAGGGGGCGAGGCGAAAGAAATCGAGGCCGTCCTTGAAAATTGCCGGATATCCCAGGACGTTAAGAAAGTAGAAGCGGTCATCCCCCGGCGCGAAGGTATAGCGGGTGTCTTTTCCCGTCACGACCCTGGCGTCTGAAAGAGAAGCGTTTTTCGGGGAATACACTTTCATCCGCAGAGAGACGTCTCCCCGCTCCCAGGTCCCGAGAACCTCCCTCTCCTTGAGGCTGGCGTCGAAAAGCTCCATCTGGAGGGCATATTCTCCCGGCCGGCAGGGATTGGCCATCCACCGGGCCGCCTCCTCCCCGTCCAGCAGAACGACATCCGTGAGAGGGTGCTTGCGGAGAAGGGACGCAAGATATTCAGTCATCTTTCTCTCAAGAATGTTTACCGGATAATATTTGCTCTCCCAGACTTCGAAGGGGGTGAGGTTTACCGTGGGCAGAAGTATGATTTTCGAAACGGGAAGGGCCGCGGAGACCGCGGGAAAGGCAAATATAAGGATCAGCAGGAGAAGTGCGAGGAGTTTGTACGAACCGGTGAGCCGGGAGAAAAATTTCATGAAAAGTTCATCCTTTCGTGGTGACGCATCATTCCTGCTCTATGTATCGGACCTCCTTTTCAAAAGCCTGAAGGAAAGAGTATCTCCGCCTGCTGAACAATATGCTTCTGAAAAGTTCTCCGTTTCGGGGTAAAAAAGGGAATAAATGATATAATGAATGAACGAAACAGGACAAATATGCAAAGGAGGACGATCAAGAGATGAAAAAGCTGGACATATTCAAATGCGAAGTGTGCGGAAATATAGTTGAACTCCTTCACGTTGGCGGCGGCGAACTTGTCTGCTGCGGCCAGCCCATGAAGCTTCTCGATGAAAAGACTGCGGAAGCGGCGACAGAGAAGCACGTTCCCGTGGTTGAGGGGAAAAAGGTGAAGGTCGGCAGCGTTCCCCATCCCATGACGGAAGAGCACCACATCGAATTCATCGAGATCATGGCGGACGACAAAATCTGCAGGATCTTTTTGAAGCCCGGCAGCGCGCCGGAAGCGGTTTTCGATACCTTCACCCCGAAAAAGGCGAGGGAATACTGCAACATCCATGGCTTATGGAAGGCGGAACACTGAGAATGCTGAACAAAAAGATTCAGGATGCTTTCAACGATCAGATCAACGCGGAACTTTTCTCCTCCTACCTGTACCTCGCCATGGCGGCCCATTTTGAAGATACGTCCATGAAGGGGATGGCCCGGTGGATGAAGCTTCAGGCCAAAGAGGAAATGGAGCACGCCATGAAGTTCGTCGATTTTATCGCCGAACGGGGAGGCCGGGTCGTCTACAAGGGGATCGAAACCCCCCAGGCCGAGTGGAATTCTCCCCTTGAAATCTTCAAAGCCGCCTACGAACACGAACTTTACATCTCGAAGCGGATCAACGATCTCATGGATCTTACCCTTCCGGAGAAGGATTTCGCGAGCCAGGTTTTCCTTCAGTGGTTTGTCAAGGAGCAGGTGGAAGAAGAGGCCAATGCCGACGAAATAGTCAAGAAGCTCGAGATGATCGGTGAGAGCAAAAACGGAATGTACATGCTCGACCGCGAACTGGGCAAACGGGGAGCTGACTGACTTCAAAGGGCAATATCGGTGCAGCTGAAAATCGGGGCAGGGGTCTTAAGACTCCTGCCCTTTTGCCTATACGAAACGAAGGAGGAGACGTCATGGATTCTTCCATCGATCCGAGAGCACTTTTCACGCTGAATTACGGCGTCTACATTCTCAGCACGGGATTTGAAGGGACATACAACGGCCAGATCATCAACGCCCTTATGCAGCTTACATCCGATCCCATCTGCATGGGCGCCTGTCTTCACAAAGAGAATTACACCACCGAGCTTGTGGAGAAGAGCGGCAGATTTTCCATCTCCGTCCTCGAAGACGCGGTTCCCCTGAAGTTCATCGGTCTCTTCGGCTTTCACTGCGGCCGGGATTTCGACAAGTTCGGCAAGTGCACCTACCAGGTGGATGAAGGGCTTCCCGTGGTCACGGACTATACCCTGGCGGCCATAGAGCTCAAGGTACTGTCGGTGCAGGAGGTCTTCACCCACAAGCTTTTCGTGGGACAGGTGGAGGACGCCCGTCTGCTGAAGGAGGGAACCCCCCTTACCTATGCCAATTATCACCGGGTGAAGAAGGGGAAATCTCCCGAAAAAGCTCCCTCTTCCATATTCAACGAGGTGAAGTGATCTTTTTGCCTGCACGGAGGAGTGGCAGAATAAAGGGAGCTGCGCCGTCAACGGGCAGAGCGGAAATTTTCACTTTCTGCCGGAGCCCCTCTGCGGCAGGGAGACTGCGAGCTCTCCTGCCCCTGCTGGAAGAGACCTACCGGGAGGGGAACCGCGGGGAATTCATCTCTCCCGACCCCCTGGAACTGGTCTTGCCTTATGAAAAAACAGAGGACCGGGAGGCAGCGGCCTTTATCGCTTCGTGCCTTGCCTACGGAAGAGCCGCCCAGATCGTGAAGAGCGCCTCAGGCATTCTGAAGGCTATGGGGCCATCTCCCGCGGCCTTTCTCATGGAAAGTGATCCGGAGCATCTCCGTTCTCTCTGCTCATCCTTTCGCCATCGATTCACTTCGGGGGAGGAGATGGGCGGCCTTCTGGTTGCCCTTGGGGAAGTTCTCCGGGAGCACGGGGGAATAGAAGGGCATCTCGGGCGCTGCGCGGCAAAGACGCCGGGACTGATGGAAGCCCTCTCCCTCTTCACGGAGGAACTTCGCCGCAAGGCGGGCCTGAAGGGCACTTTTCTTCTGCCTTCTCCTGGCGGCGGAAGCGCCTGCAAGCGGCTCTTTCTTTTCCTGAAATGGATGGTGCGGCATGACGACGTCGATCCGGGAGGATGGACGCTGCTGAGCCCGGCAGATCTGATCGTTCCGCTGGATGTGCATATGTTCCGCCTGTGTTCCGCCCTCGGGCTCACCGCCCGGAAAAACCCCGACCTCAAGACCGCTCTCGAGGTGACGGAGGTCTTCCGGTCGGTTCTTCCGTCGGATCCCCTGAAATATGATTTTGTCCTGACCCGGTTCGGAATACGCCCTGAGATGAATGAACAGATTTTTATTCAGAAATGTCTGGAGGGACAGAAAGAATGAAGGCTCGCATCGGGCTCCGTCTTGGACTGGCCTTTATACTTTTTGCGAGGGCGATTTTCTCTCTTTGCCCGGAACGGCTCTCTGCGGCAGAGCTCTCCTTCCGATAGACAGTTCGGAATGCCGGGGCCAACCCCGGTGACCTCCACCCCCAGGCCGTCCTTGCCCGGGAGTACAACAGGCGGGGGGAGTACGGCAAGGCCCTTTCGTTTTCGAAGGATATTCTCCGGCGCAGTCCCGGATTTGCCCCGGCGCTGATCGAAAGGGCCCATGCGAATAGTTCCCTGGGTGAGTACCGGGAGGCAGTGGATTGGTACCGGCGATATCTTGGAACAACCCCCGATTCCCTTGACGGATGGGCCGGGCTCAGCGAGAGCCTTGCCAGGCTCGAAGTATGGGAAGAATCCTTCGGCGCTGCCAGGGCGGCAATAGGCGCTGCACCCCAGAGCACCTTGGGATACGGCGTCCTCGGAAGGGCCTATCGGCTCGCCGGCAGATTTGAGGAGGCTGTGCGGACCTTCTGCGGCGGGGACTGCGCCTCGGCCCGGAGAGCGCCCCCCTTCTCTATGACCTCGGGGTATGTTTCGTGGAGCTCGGAGACCGCCCCGCGGCCCTTGCCCAGTATGACATGCTGCTTTCGGCGGACTCTCGGTCGGCGGCGGCTCTTTTCTCCCTGATTTTCCCTTAGCTTCCGGGGGTGATTTCGTCGCAGAAATTGGCGGAGAGCATTTCCTCGACTTCCCCAGTGCCCACGGAGGGAAGCAGGACCATAAGCTTCGTGATGATGGCCTCCCGGGTCATGTCATGGCCTGATATGGCCCCCAGTTCGAGGGTTTTCCGTCCCACCTCGTAGACGCTGAGGTCGACCCCTCCGTAGACGCACTGGGTCGTGATGACCACAGGGATATTTTTCTCCCTGCATCGGGCGATGGGGGGCAGGAGGCTTTCTCCGAGGTATGGGACTCCTCCGAGTCCCAGGGCCTCGAGGACGATTGCCTTCGGGGCGGCGTCCACAATGTGGTCGAGGTAGCGGGCACGGAACCCCGGAAAAAGGGTCAGAAGAAAAATGGAGGGTTCGAGAGCCAGGGCGCTCACATCGACAGGGTACGTTTGCTTCAGAAAAGGGAGGCTGCCGAGCCGGACTTTGCCCTCGGGAAGATGCCCCAGCTCGGGGTAATTGATGCTCGAGAAGGCAGTCGAATCGTGGCTCAGGACCTTCTGGGCCCGGGGGCCGTGGATCAGCCGGTTGTGAAAGGCGATGGAAATGCCCCGCTGGCCCCTGTCCGCCATGGCCGCAAGAAACATGAAGGCTCCGAAGATGTTGTCCTCTCCGTCTCCTCCCGGCTCCCCCATGGGGACCATTGATCCGGTGAGCACCACCGGTTTCGAATAGCCGGGAAGCAGAAAGGACAGGGCCGATGACGAATAGGCCATGGTGTCCGTTCCGTGAAGGATGAGAAAGCCGTCATATCCGGCCTCTTCTCCGAGAAGGCAGAGGGCGATTCTTCTCCAGTCATCGGGGGACATGTTCGAGCTGTCCTTGGAGAAAAGATCCCGGATGGAGATTTTTCCGAAACGGTGAATTTGGGGAACAAAGGAAAGCAGCTCCGTTCCCGGCAGGGAGGGAGCGAGCCCGTCCTTCCCCTGGCGGGATGCGATTGTCCCTCCCGTGGAGATTACGAGAAAAGAATACACTGCAATCCCTTCCTTTCAGAAGTTTCGGCCGGCTGTCCCGCCGCCGGTCTTTTCAGCTCCGCACCTTCCGAAGAATGAAGATCCCGAGGATGAACGTATAGGACAGGACGGCGATGGCCAGCCTGCTCGACCCTGTGACCTGTGTCACCACTCCGAAAACCGCGGGGCCGAGGATCCCCGAGAACTTGCTGGAAATATCGTAGAATCCGAAAAATTCAGCGTTCCTCCCGGGGGGGATCATGGAGGCGAAAAAACTTCTGCTGATCGCCTGGGTTCCTCCCTGGACCATTCCCACGGCGATGGCCAGGGCCCAGAAGTGCCATATTTTCGAGACGAAAATTGCCGCGAAGGTGATGCAGAGATAAAAGGAGAGTCCCGCAAGAATGGCATTTTTGCTTCCCAGGCGGGTCGCCAGGGTGCCGAAGGCGAGAGAGAAGGGGATCCCCACGAACTGGGTGACGAGGAGAGATCCAACAAGGTGGGACATGGGGATTCCGAGGGCCGAGCCATAGATGGCCGCCATCTTGATGATGGTGCCGATGCCGTCGTTGTACATCCAGAAGGCGAGAAGGAAAATAAAGGCGTTCCTGTGGGTTCGGATTTCCCTGAAGGTCATGCCGAGCCTGCGGATTCCCTCCCGGAAAAGAGTCCACCCCCTGAAATGCACCCCTTCGGGTTCCGGCGGAGGTTCCGGCACGTTGAGAAAAAGGGGAATGGAGAAGAGAACCCACCACAGGGCGACGGAGAGAAAGGAGAGGCGCGCTCCGGCTGTTCCGGGAAGGGCCCGGAGAAAAAGGAGGTTTACGGCCAAAAGCGCACCCCCGCCGAGATATCCGAGGGCGTACCCCTGGGAGGAGACGGCGGAGATCCGGTCGGGAGCCACCAGGGAGGGAAGAAGGGCGTCGTAGAAGATCATGGAGGCGGAAAAACCAACCGTTCCGCCCATCATCAGAAGAAGGGCGAGGACCCAGTCTCCCTGCCCGACAAGGGCCATCAGGGCCGTGCAGGCCGCTCCCAGGGCGGTGAAGGTCCCCAGCATTTTCTTCTTCGATCCCTTGAGATCCGCCGCCGCACCGAGGATGGGGGCGAAAAAGGCGCTCAGAAAAAGGGAGAGGGCGGAGGCATAGGCCCAGTATGCCATGGGAAGATTGGGCGCAAGCCCCTGGGCGGCCACCTCCCGGAAATAGACGGGATATATGGCTGCCATGATGGTCGTGGCGAAGGCCGAGTTTCCCACATCGTACCCGCACCAGGAGAGTATTTTAAGAGAATCACCGCGAAAAAACGGCATGGGAGCTCCTTTCGAAGGAGAGATGAAAACGACCAGTATAAAGAGTATCACACTCTTCTTCATTGCGCTCATTTGACCTTTCCTCCCGGAAAGTCCTTCCGGCAATGCTATAATCGAAAGAACACGCTCAGCCGAAGGAGGACAGAATCATCCGAAGACCGGAATGGGATATCTATTTCATGATGATGGCCGGAGTCGCCGCATCCAGAAGTACCTGCACCCGCCGCCGGGTGGGGGCGGTCATCGTCCTGAACAGCCACATCATCAGCACGGGTTATAACGGCGCACCCAGGGGACTTCCCCATTGCGGAGAGGTCGGGTGCCTCCGCACCCTTCTGAACGTTCCCTCGGGTGAACGGCATGAAATCTGCCGGGGGTCCCATGCGGAGCTCAACGCCATCGTCCAGGCGGCGTCCGTAGGCACCGCCACGGCCGGGGGAACCATCTACTGTACCCATGAGCCCTGTTCCTTCTGCACGAAGGCGATCATCAACGCAGGAATAATTCGGGTGGTTTTCGTTCATCCCTACCCCGACGAGCTCGCCAGGCAGATGCGCGCCGACGGGGGAGTGCGGACAGAAAGGCTGGGAGAGGATGTCTTCGCCTCGGTGGCGCCCCTTCTCGAGGGGCTCTTTCGGCCGGCGGAAAAATAATCGGGAGGCGACGGAATGGAAAAGACGCGGGAAAATGCATTGGAGCTGCTCCGAAAATACAATCGGGACGAAAGCCACATAAAGCATGCCCTGGCCGTAGAAGCCGCCATGGCGTACTTTGCCGGAAAAATGGGGGGCGACGCGGAGAAGTGGAGCATGGCCGGCCTCCTTCACGACATTGACTGGGAGACGACTCAGGAGATGCCGGAAAGGCATACCCACGAAGGAGCGAAGTGGCTCGAGGCCGAAGGGTATCCGGCCGAACTCTCCCGGGCGGTCCTCGCCCACGGATGGTCCATCTGTTCGGACGTGAAGCCCGAGAGCGACATGGAAAAAGTGCTCTTCACCGTGGATGAACTTACCGGCCTGATCATCACCGCCGCCCTCGTGCGGCCGAGCCGCTCCCTGGCAGACCTCGAGGTGAAGTCGGTCAAAAAGAAATGGAAGGACAAGGCCTTCGCCCGGGGGGTGAACCGGGAGATCATCGTGCAGGGAGCGGAGATGATCCCCCTTCCACTCGATACGGTCATCGAGTGGGTCATCCTCGCCCTCAGGCCCATCGAGGGGGAACTCGGCCTGGGAAGCGCTGCCTAGGAGGGCTTCCCTTTTCTGCGGGACAGCGGCAGAACACGCATCTTTGCCGATGCGTACCCCGCCGGCGGCCTGATACCATGAAGTCCTGAAAAAAGAAAACTTTTTGAATTCAAGAAAGGAGCGATGTCCATGCCCATACGCGTTGTGCTTGCCGACGACCACCCCCTGACGAGGGCGGGAATATCCGCCTACCTGGCCCAGGAGAGTTCCGTTGAACTCGTAGGTGAAGCGGAGGACGGACTGTCCGCATGGAAGCTGATCTCGGAGCTGAAGCCCGAGGTGGCCCTTCTCGATATCCGTATGCCCGGAGAAGACGGAGTGGCCGTCGCCAGGAGGGTGAAAGAATCATCCCTTCCGGTCGCCGTGATCATGCTCACCTCCTATGATGCCCAGCAGTATGTCCTTGCATCCCTGCGGGCAGGAGCCCGGGGCTTCATACTCAAGACAGCCACTCCTGAGGAGATCACCCGGGCCATCGCCACGGTGGCCAAGGGAGGCTTCTATCTCGACTCCGAGGTGGCCTCGGCCGTGGGAGACCGGGATTTTGCTCCCGAAGCCCTTTCCGCCCGGGAAAGAGAGGTGCTCATCCTCGCCTCCAAGGGATTTTCGAGCAAGGAGGTGGCTGTTCAGCTTTTCATCAGCGAGCGGACCGTGCAGACTCATCTCGCATCCATCTACGACAAGCTTGGGGCGAAGAACAAGACTGAAGCCCTGCTCCTCGCCCTGAAATACGGCGTCGTCACCCTGGAGGAGCTCATTGAATGAGGCGCCACCTTCTTCTCATCCTCATTTTCGCCATCCTCCTTCCGGCCTTCGCCGTGCTCATCGTCTCGGGAATCGGACTGCTCCATCATGAATGGGCCATGGAATCCGTGGCCCGTTCCTACGTCCAGGACATGGCGGAGAATCTCGCCACCCGTCTCGCCGGGACAGAGACGAGGCAGTGGGGGGGGAACGACCTGACGAGCCTCGAGATCCGGAGGTTCCGGGTATTCACTTGGGGACCGTCCCTTCCGGGCTGGGTCGCACTGGTCGCCACCGACGGGCGGGTTCTCTTTTCCTCCCCCGGCGGAAGCAAGCTGGCCCGGATATGGCGTCCCGACCTCCCCCTCGGCCGTGCCATGGAGGTCAAGGATGAAGCAGGAGATCTCTACACCATCGCCGTCTACCCCGTGAGCGGCGGCGACCGGTTCGTCGTGGCGGCCGTGGCATGGGACCAGCTTCTCGGTCCTCTTGTCCGGGTCGGCAGGCTCTGGACCCTTCTCGCCATCTTCATGTCGGTGGGAATTCTCCTGGCCCTCTGGGCCCTCTGGAAGTGGCTGATCGTTCCGCTTCGGGAACTTGTGGCCGAAATTGAAATTCTCCGGTGGGGAAAGGATCTTCCCTCTTCCGCGGAACCTCTTGCGGTGGGTGAGATCGGAAGCCTCAGGCGGGTTCTTTCCAAGCTCGCCCGGGGTGCTGTGGAGCGGACTGCCCTTCGCAACCGGTACGTGAACGATATCGTCCGGGTCCAGGAAGGGGAAAAATCCCGGATCGCCCGGGAGCTTCATGACGGCCCCATCCAGAACGTGACTGCCATGATACAGCAGGTCCGGCTCTCCCGGATGGCCGGCGGTGAAGGAGAGACCAGAAGACATCTTGCCCTCGCGGAGGAGACGGCCCAGGTTGTGGTCCGGGAGCTTCGGGAGATGTGCGACGAACTGTCACCTCCCTGGATCGATCTCGGCCTCGAGCAGGCCATGTCCGGACTGGCGAACCGGCTCTCCCGCCATTACAATATTCCCATCATCATGGAGGTGGACGATTCGGTGGAGCTGAGCCACGAAAAACTGCTCTCCCTCTTCCGGATCTTTCAGGAGGGCGTTTCAAACGCGGTACGCCACGGCAGGGCAACGGCGATGCAGGGGCATATCTTCCGCCGGGACGGTTCGGTCTTTTTTGAATTTCAGGATAACGGCGCCGGATTTGACCCCGCCATGAACTATGAAACCCTCCGGGTGGCAGGACACCGGGGGCTCGCGAACATGCTCGAACGGATGATGCTCATCGGCGGGAAACTCGAAGTGATCTCCAGCCCCGGCGAGGGAACCCTCGTCCGCTGCATTCTTCCCGATTCCGAGGAAGAGCCGTCTCTCTGATTTCCGGAAAAGGAATGCACAAAATTCACCCACATCGAAAGGAGATCAGGCTGCATGAGAATGAAAGTTATCGGCGCTGCCGGAGAAGTGACGGGATCGAGCTATCTTTTGGAATGCGGTTCGTCCCGGGTGCTCGTGGACTGCGGAATCTTTCAGGGAAAGGATGACGACAAAAAGAACCGGACCCCCTTTCCCTTCGCGCCCGGAAGCCTAAGCGCAGTCCTGTACACCCATGCCCACATGGACCATTCGGGCCGCATCCCCCTTCTCGTGAAGGAGGGTTTCAAGGGTAAGGTCTGGAGCACCCTTCCGAGCATCGAGCTGGTGAAAGTCCTCTGGTACGATTCGGCTCATCTCATGAAGGAGGAGGCCGAATGGCAGAGCAAAAAAAACTCCCGCAAAGGCCTGCCTCCCGTGGAACCCCTCTACTCGGAAAAAGATGTGGACGGGACGATCGGACACCTGACTGCGGCGAGCTATGATGACCTTCTGCCGGTGGCCCCGGGCATCTCCGTCAGGTTCCGCGATGCCGGGCACATCCTCGGCAGCGCGATCCTCGAGGTGTGGCTCGAAGAGGAGGGCAAAAAGGTAAAAGTCGTCTTCAGCGGCGACCTCGGCCCCCAGAAGACTGTCATGGAGCGGAACCCGGCTGTAATCTCCGATGCCGACTACGTGGTCATGGAGTCCACCTACGGCGACCGTCTACACAAGACCAACGAAGAGAGCCGGGAGGAATTCCGGGATGTGCTGAAAAAAGCCCTGAAGTCCGGGGGGAAGGTTTTCATTCCGAGCTTTGTCGTGGACAGGGCCCAGCGGATTCTCTACGAGCTTTCCCTGCTGCAGGACGAGGGGATTCTCGACGGCGGCGTCCCCATCTTCTTTGACTCCCCAATGGGAGTGAAAGCCACTGAAATCTACCGGAAACACCTCAACCTTTTCTCCTCGGAGATCCAGCAGTACGTCAACGAGGGAAATGACCCCTTCGCGCCGGAAAACCTCAAATATGTCACCTCCGTGGAGGAGTCAAAGGCAGTCAACGGAGTGAAGCAGGCCGTGGTCATCGCGGGAAGCGGAATGGTGAATGGGGGCCGCATTGTACACCATCTGAAAAACGGCATCTGGAATCCGAAAAACCAGGTGATCTTCGTGGGATACCAGGCCCGGGGAACTCTCGGACGCAGGATCGTCGAGGGCGAAAAGGTCATAAAAATCGCCGGCGAAGAGGTTGCCGTCAAGGCGGGAATCCATACGATCAACGGCTTCTCGGCCCACGGCGATCGGGATGACCTCCTCGCATGGGCGAAGAACTTCACCACCCATCCTCTTTTCCTCATCACCCACGGAGAGCAGGAATCCTCCCTCGCCTTTTCCGAGACGCTGCGGAAAGAGGGGATAAAATCGGCTGTGCCTGCGGCGGGAGAGGAAATTTCCCTTGAACCGAACGGCACTCCCGGGCAGGTAGCTGAAATTGCGTCTCCTTCGAGGGCCTCTGCGGAGGAACTTGTCTCCCTTACGTGGGATATCCGCACCCTTGCCTCCGATCTCGAGGGTATCGGAAACGGCGAGGACCGGGAAAAGGTCCTGTTTTTGCTTCAGTCAAGCAGACTCCTTCTCGAGACTGCGAAGAAAATGATCTCCCGGGAGAGCTGAAGCCTTCCCGGTACCGAGTGGAGGAAAAATGCCATGCGCAAAGGATTGGTTTTCTGGGGGGCTTTTCTCTCGGGTTTTGCCCTCCTCGCCCTTGCACTGATTTTTATCGGCAGGGAACCGGAGATCCGCCGGCTTTCGGGAGCCATTCCGCCGCCTCAGGATTCCTTCCCCTTTCTGTACATGGAAGGAGAGGGGAAAAGCCTCGCCGTCTCTCTTCCGCCGATTCCGGCCGAGGGAAAGCTCAAAGTACGTCCCTTTTTAAAAAATCTCGAGACCCTTTCCCCGGTGCTGAAGTCGGCACGGGAAGTCGCGGTCCTCATGATCCGGGAGGAAAAGGGGTTTCAGTTCTTTCTCACGGCCAAGTACCCCCGGGATATTCTCAAGAGCCTTGGCGGGGGCAAAATGCCGTCCCAATGGAGTGAAGCCTCTCCAGGGCTCACCATGGAAGGACAGGAAGGGCCCTTTCTCCTTCTTCAGGGCCCTTCGTCTCCCTTTCCCCTGACCCTCTCCGTCGACGGGGGGATCGTCCTCATCGCCTCTTCCCCTGAAAATGCCCTTGCCATGAAAAATCTTCTCGAAAAAAAGGGCGGCGGCATGAATATCTCCTGGAAGGTGGAAGAGGCCTGGCCGAACCATTTTCTTCTGCGGGACGGAGGCTTCGTCTCAAGGATCGCCGCCTCGGAGGGGTATCCCGTGAATCCGGCGCAGCTGGAATGTGCCGGGGCTTGGCGGGAGGATGAAATGGGAGGCAGGATGAAATGGGTGATCGACGGACTCGACGACCTGCTGCCGAAGCGGATTCTCGAAGCCTTTCGCCCCGTATCGTGGGATGACCGCTTTGTGGTTCCCGAGCCCTTTCTCGCGGCCTTTGGGGCGAATATCCCCCCCGCAGCGGCCGGGAGAATGGAAAAGACCCGGCTGAAAGTCTGGGCCGAAAAAATCGGCCTTGCGGACAGAATGGAACAGATTCTCCCGGGACCGGTGATGGCATCTCTGGGAGGGAGCAGCAAGCTCTTCGTCTTCTCCCTTCCCGGGCTCTTTCTTCAGCTGCCGGACAGGGGGGAGGAGGGTATGGCCTTTGTCTCGGCCTTCTGGAACCAGGACTGGGGGCTTCTCGTTCCCTCGGTTGAACCCCTGGAAGGATTTTCCCGGGGCGGCACGGCGGCCATCCCCTTCTCCCTGCTTGGGGCGGCACGGCCGGATATGGTATGGATGGGCCTTCTCGACGGAGAATCCCTCCGCCCGGAACGGCTGAAAAAGCTTTCCGATCATATTCCCGCTCTCAAAGAATCCCCGGAGGCCTTTTCCTGGATGTATCTCGATGCTCCCCGTCTCGGTTCCGCCCTTCAGAATCTCGCCCGGGTAGGCAAGACCGCTGAAAAGCTGGGGCGAACCGTGGGGATGGATCCAGGCGACATGGCGGACGCTGCTGCGGGGCTCAGCCGCCTTGGAAAGGTGTCGGCGGTTTTTTTCACCCCCGCGAGAGGAACGCTGGAGTGGGAGAATCCGCTTTCACCGGATAAGGAAAATCCTGCGGGGAAGCCGCGGAAGTGAGTTAAAAAATTCTGAAGGACGATAGACTCGGGAGGGAAATTCATGTACGAAGACGCGCTTAAAATCCTCAGAGACCGGGGACATATTGAATGGTGCAGCAGCGAGAAGGAACTCGGAGATCTTTTCCGGAGGGAGATGGTCACCGGGTACGTGGGGTTCGACCCCACGGCGGACAGCCTCCACGTGGGGCATCTCATCCCAATCATGGCCCTTTCATGGATGCAGCGCTGCGGCCACCGCCCAATTCCCCTTGCGGGAGGAGGGACCGGTCTCATAGGAGACCCCTCGGGAAAGAGCAAAGAGAGGAACCTCCTCACTCCCGAAAAAGTCAATGAAAACATGGAGGGGGTCAAAAAGCAGCTTGCCCACTTCCTCGACTTCGACTGCGGAGAGAACTCCGCCCTCATGATCAACAACTACGACTGGCTGGGAAAACTGACCTTTCTCGAAGTGCTGCGGGACGTGGGAAAGCATTTTTCCATCAACTCCATGATATCCCGGGAATACGTGAAAAGCCGGCTTGACGATCCGGAGAAGAGCATCTCCTACACGGAGTTCTCCTATGTCCTTCTCCAGGCCTACGACTTTCTTCATCTTTTTTCGAACTTCGGGTGCAGGCTCCAGATGGGCGGAAACGACCAGCAGGGGAACATCCTCTCGGGGGTCGAACTTGTCCGGAAAAAAACGGGCGGAGAGGCCTTCGGCGCCACCCAGCCCCTTCTTCTCACCTCCTCGGGGACAAAATTCGGCAAAACCGAGGACGGAGCGGTATGGCTCGATCCGAAACGGACCTCCCCCTACCGTTTTTACCAGTTTTGGATGAACGCGGAGGACTCCGCCGTGGAGAAGCTGCTCAAACTCTTCACATTCCTTCCCCTAGGGGAAATCCGGGAGATAATGGAGCTTTCCCTCAGGGCCCCTGAGCGGCGGGAGGCCCAGGCACGTCTTGCCCGGGAGGTCACGGCCCTTGTCCACGGAGAGGAAACTGCCGAAACAGTAACGAGAGTGAGCTCCATTCTCTTCGGCGAGGCCTTCGATCTGAAGAAGCTCTCTCCGAAGATGATCGCGGCCCTTGCGGAGGAGGTTCCCGCAGGACATGCCGACGGAGCTTTCCCCCTGCCTCTTCTCGACATGCTCGCCTCTTCCGGGGCCTGCGCTTCGAAGAGCGAGGGACGCAGGCTGGTCAAGGGGGGCGGACTGACTCTCAACGGCGAGAGGGTCGCCGCCGAGGACAGGAGCATCACTGAAGATGACCTCCTCGGAGGACGGTATCTCTTCCTGCGGCTCGGCAAAAAAAGATTTTTTCTCGTCGATTTTCAATAAGGCAGCGACAAGAAGGAGGAAGAACTGTTGAGCACCGGAGAATGCTACTGGTATATCGGGGCATCCCTTCGCCCCTGGGAATCGGCAGTCGCCGGCGCTCTCGCCAGGGCCCTGCTGAAAGAGGGGGTCCCTCTCCGGTGCTTCTCGGGAGGGGGAGGGGAGAACCTGGGGATACCCGAGCTTTTGTCCTGGAATTCCCTGACTCTTCTCGAGCGGAGCGTGCTCGTCGGAACCCGGGGTTCCCTCTGGCATCTCTGGGGAACGCCCCCGTTCTGGTGGAAATTCCTCCGGATCCGCGCACGGACCGTTCACACCCGCTTCGACGGCGCCTGCGAGTGGAAGGGACATCCGACCCGGCTCGCCGCGTCTCTCTGTTCCGGCGGCGAGACCTACATCCCCCCGACCTTCGATGTCAAGGTGCACTGGATCGAGGACGGCTCGGCCCCCGAAAAGGAGGACCCGGCTCCGCTCTTTCTTCTGCCCGGAGGGACCCGGGAGGAGTGGAAAATCTTCGGAAACGCTGCGGAGGAATTCTCCGGCACTCTTTCCGACCCTGAAGAGAATGGAGGGGGCGGAAAGCTTCCTTCCGCGGGAAACGCCTTTCTGGTTCTTCCCCGGCCCGGTCTGTCCTCGGCTCTCCTGGCCGCCCACGGGGCGCTCATGGGGATTCCGGCGGCGGGGGCTCCTTCGGCGCTCCTCGACGAGATCCTCGGCAAAGAAGGGTACATCCGTCTTTCCTCATGGAAAGACAGGGAAGACGTCCTTTCGGCCCTGCGCCTGCTGGTCGGCGACGAGGGGCGTAATGCCTCCGCATCGGCAAGAAGGTACGGAACGGAGCAGTTTCCCCCTTCGAAGGGGTCCGGAAAATTGCTGAGCCTTTACAGGGCTCTTTCGGAGAAGGGTGAATGAGGGGAAAGGCGGCGATTCTCGAGCTTTTTCGCCGCTTTGCCCGTCCGGGATGGAGGGCGGACGTTGTGGCCGCCTTTTTTTCCGGCGGACTCCGCTGCATCGCTCCCAGGAAAAAGGAGGCCCTCGAAAATCTCCGCCAGGCCTATCCCGGGTCGGACGAAGCGTGGCGGAAGGAGACTGTGCGGAAATGCTATACCCACCTTTCCTGGATGGCCGCAGAATACCTTTCCCTCGTCTCCCGGCCCCGGGAGGTCCTCTCCTGGGTCATCTCCGCGGAGGGAAAGGAAATTCTCGACGGGCTGAAGTCCTCGGGCAGAGGGTGCATCATCCTCGCAGGACATGTGGGCAACTGGGAACTCCTCGCGGCATGGCTTGCCCAGTCGGGATATCCCCTCACGGCGGTTGTGCGGAATCCGGATGATCCCGAGCTCGCGGCACTCATTGAAGACTACCGCCACAGGTCCGGGGTGGGGACCTTCGAGAAGCATTTCATCATGAAGGAGGCGGTCCGCTTCGCGAAGAAGGGCGGATTCCTCGGCCTGCTGCCCGATCAGGCGTGGAACGCGTCGGGAATCCGGGGCCCTTTCTTCGGCCGCACCTGCTTCACCGCTGCCGGTCCCGCCGCCATGGCAAACCTCGCCGGGGTTCCCGTGGTTCCAGTGGTCTCCTACCGGATAGAACCCTTCCGTCATCGGGTGGTCATCTCACCTCCTCTCGACCTCCTGACCCAGGGCGACAGGATGGACATTCTCCGGGAGAATACCCTCCGGATGAACCAGGCAATCGAAAAAATGATTCGGGTCTGCCCGGAACAATGGCTCTGGTTTCATCGGCGGTGGAAATAAAGGCGTGTATATATTCTCAATGAGCATTTTTCACCTTGAAGAGGGAAAGATTTGGTGCTACCCTTATGCAAATGAAAGGGGGGGATTTTCATGATTTTTGAGCTCATGTCCAACGGGACCATGGCCAGACTTCCGGACGAAATGCCCGTGGCCGGACTTCCCGAGATCCCTTTCCCGAACGTCTTTCTGCTTCTCCCCTACAACCGCTGCATCGCTGGAACAGCTCAACTCAAAACCGATGAACGATGGACCTTCGGAAAGATGGGAACGGATGAAGGAAAAGAAATTTTCCTCTATGACGGCAAGCCCCTCTCTCTTCTGCTGGGCGAGAAAGAAAAAGTTCACCTTTCCGGAGAGCTTGTCTGCGAACTGCGGTCGCACCTTCTCTGCCAGATGCCTGCACCGGGCGAGCATATTCCCACGGCCCTCATTCTGAGGGGGCTCGTCCGGGAGGATCACTTCATTTTTGACGAGGACTTCATCAACAACGAGGGGGCGATGCTCGAATCCCTTGAAAAGGAGCCCGCCCTGCGCCTTCCCTACTGGGCAATCCGCCTCGCCCTCTACCGGAACGACTACGAGGCCGTATCCCGTATCAAAACATGGCTCAAGGCCGCCTCCGATATATTCGAAGGCGGCACACCCTCTCCCCGGATCTGGTTTTCCCTCACCGATCTTCCGGGAAGACAGGCCATCGACGAGATGGAGGGGCTCTCCTTCTCCCTGGACGATCTTCAGCGGATGAACTCCCAATCCTCCCGTCCCGTGGTGCTCTACAGCAAGGCGGGATATCTCATCCTGTCCGACTATGGCGGAGAGGGGCCTGAGACGGCCTTCCGGATATGGATGTTTCTGCCCATACCCCTCTGGAACGAGATGCGGGAGAGGCGGAAACTCTCCATCCGGGAGATCGTCACCGCTTCCTGGGGGTATCTCGACGGGATGGCGGCGGAGAAGGAAAGAAGCAGGTTCAGCGGCCAGGGCTCCCTGAGCTGCCGGGGATAGCGAAAAATCGCCGGGGACATTTTGTCCCCGGCGATTTTTTATCAGGACGGCCCCTTCAGGCGACCTCCCATTTTTTCTCCACGTACTGAAGAAGGATGCTCGTAGCGCTCGTCATCACGAGATATATGAGTCCCACGAGAATAAAAGTCTCGAAGGACGCGTAGGTGACGCTTCGGACCTGTTGTCCCACCATGGTCAGCTCCGTGATGGCAAGGGTCGACAGAAGGGAGGACTCCTTTATGAGGGTGACGAATTCGTTCCCTATGGCGGGAAGCATGTTCCGGATTGCCTGGGGGAGGATGATGAAGCGCATGGTCTTGAAATAGGAGAGGCCGAGAACCTTCGACGCTTCCCACTGTCCCCTGGGTACCGCCTCGATGCCCCCCCGGACGATTTCTCCCACGTACCCCGACGAGTTGATGGAAAGGCCGATGATCCCGGCGGCGAAGGCGGGAAGATTCAATCCCAGGGAGGGGAGTCCGAAATAGATGAGGAAGAGCTGGATCAGGAGGGGCGTTCCCCGGATGATATAAATGTAGCCGGCGGCGATATAGCGCAGGGGTGCGAAAGGAACGACCCGCAGGGCGCCGACCAGCGTGCCCAGAAGGGAACCGAAAAGAACCGAAAGAACGGAAGCCTGGATGGTCATCTTCGCCCCTGCGAGGAGCATGGGAATATAGGGGGAGACGGCCGAGAAATCAAGAGACATCGGTGCACCCCTCCTTCCCGTCGGCTTCCGTAAGTTCCCTGCCGAAATGGACGAGCATCCTCTGAAGGAAAAGCTGAGTCCGGGGCAGACGGGGGCATGAAAAAATTTCCACGGGGGACCCTTCCTCGACGATGTTCCCCTCGTCCATGAAGAGGACTCTGTGGGAAACTTCTTTGGCAAACATCATCTCATGGGTTATGATCATCATGGTCATTCCCGAGTCGGCGAGGTCGGCGATCACGTCGAGAACTTCCCCCACGAGTTCCGGGTCGAGGGCGCTCGTCGGCTCGTCGAAAAGCATGATCTTCGGGTTCATGGACAGGGCCCGGGCGATGGCCACCCGTTGACATTGCCCTCCGGAGAGTTCCTCGGCCGGGAGTTTTTCTTTTCCTCGAGGCCGACGCGTCGGAGAAGGGCGATCCCTTTTTCCTCCGCGTCCCTTCGGGAGAGGCCGAGAATGCGGATGGGACTCAGCACCAGGTTCTCAAGAACCGAGAGATGGGGAAAAAGATTGTACTGCTGAAAGATCATCCCCACCAGACGGGCAATATCCCGGTTTGAATGCCTTCCGTTGTCGATTCTGTCGCCGTAGAGATAGATCTCCCCGCTGTTGATCTCCTCGAGCCGGCAGATGCATCGGGCGAGGGTACTCTTTCCCGAGCCGCTCGGCCCTATGACCGAGACGACCTCTCCCTCCCGGAGGGAGAAGGAGACGTCTTTCAGGACGGAGAGATTGCCGAAGGATTTGCACAGATTCCGAACTTCCGCAGCGGGAGGGTTCGTTGAAGAAATATCGCTGGCTGCTTTGCTGCCGAATTGTACCACACCGTCACCTCCTGTTGAACTGATGTATTATAACTCAACAGGAGAAGCTCACCAACCTTCCGGAAAAAACGGAAGGACAGAAATTACTGGTCGAAGCGAGACTTATAGGTATCGTAGTTGGCGTCGGCCATCAGGTTGTTGAAATCGCCGTTTTCATCCCGGTTATTCTGGGGGGCGGCTTTTTTTTCGAGAAGGGCTTTTTCCATGAGGTTTTCCTCCTTTTCATATCTCTTGACAATGCCGAGGCAGAATGTATATTACATTATTGGTCCGTACCATTGATTGGCTTATTATAGCACAAAGGTCTTTCTGTGCAATATCCTTCAGATATATTCATTCTTATACAGAAAATTGAAAATAAATCAAGGGGGAGTTCTTATGGAAATCCGGCATCTTGCAGGAGAGACATCCTATTTCCCGGGCCGGGTCAACGTAGGAGTGTATCGGAAGGGGCAGAATATTTGGATCATCGATTCAGGACTCGACGACGACGCCGGAAGGAAGGCAGCCCGCTGGACAGAGGGGGAGAAGCTCACGCTCCGGCGGATCGTCACGACCCATTCCAACGCGGATCACTGCGGAGGAAATGCCTTCCTGCGGAAGCGGACCGGATGCTCCGCGGCGGCCACGAAGATCGAGTCCGTCATCATTGAGCAGCCCTTCCTCGAACCTCTTCTGCTCTGGTCAGCCCGCCCCTTCGGCGAGATCAGCAACAAGTTTCTGCAGTCGAAACCCTCGGAAGTCGATCTCGTTATCGGGAACAGCGGTCCTTTCGACGAATCGGGCCTCGAAGCCGTCCCCCTTCCGGGGCATTTCATCGACATGATCGGGGTGCGGACTCCGGATGACGTTCTTTTCACGGCGGACGCTCTTTTTTCGGAGGAACTCATATCCAGGTACTCCATGATGTTTGTCCTCGACGTGGAGGCGGCCCTGGCGACCCTGGACTTTCTCGAAAAAACGGAGGCCCGCTGGTTCGTTCCGAGTCACGCTCAGCCTGCGGAGGATATCGGCCCCCTCGTGCAGGCGAACAGAAGGGCTCTTCTGCGGGTGAGCGAGCTGGTCCTTGAGCGGTGCATCGAGCCGGCAAGCCGGGAGGAGATACTGAAAACCCTCTCCGACCGCTTTACCCTCTCCATGTCAGTGACCGAATACGTGCTGAACCATGCCGTGGTGGGAGCGCACCTCACCTGGCTCAGGGGAAGGGGGCTTCTTTTCCCGGTGGTGTCGGAGGGGCGGCTTCTCTGGAAGAGGGGCGGCTGATTTTTTTTCGGCTACAATCCCAGGATGCGGATCCAGAGGGGGATGGTCACGATGGAGAGAAGAGTCGACAGGGTGATGACCTCTCCGGCGTAGCGGTCGTCCATTCCCATTCCGTGGGCAACCACGAGGGAGTTGACCGCCACCGGCATGGCCGAGACAAGTACTACTGCCTTCATCATCGATGGCGAGACCGGCCAGAGAAGAAAAAGTCCGAAGACCACCGCAGGCTGGACCAGCAGTTTCACCGTGCTGTCCCTCCAGGTAGTCTTCAGCAGGGAGGGGAGCGCTCTTACTTCGAGTCTCGCCCCGATGGCGAGCAGGGCAAGTCCGGTTCCGATGTCCCCGAGGACCTTCAGGGTCGTGTCCACGGCCCGGGGAAAGACGTGAATTCCGTTGATAGAGAAGAAAATTCCTATGAAGCATGCGAGGACCATGGGGTTGGTGAGGACTTTTTTCAGCGAATTTTTCAGTGATTTTGGAGAGATTCCCCCGGAGAGCACGAGCTGCGAGCTCGAGATCGAGATGATGTGGTACCCCACGAGGCTGACGGCGAGGTAGACGGAGAGTGCCTCGAGCCCGGGTGTCCCCATGGAGATGGAAACCGCAGGAATTCCCATGAAGACCTGGTTCGACCGCAGGGAGACGAGGGCGGAGATTGCCAGGCGCTCCCGTTTTTCGCCGGCGAGTCTTCCTGCGGTCCAGGCGATGAGGGGAAGGAGAACGTACCCGGCATGAACGGCGAGAAAGATATTCCAGTTGCCCAGGGTCGAAAGGTCGGCCCGGGCTGTCAGGCGGATCAGAAGAGCCGGAATGGCGAGCCAGTACAGAATCTTATTGTTGTCCTGAAAGGTCTCCCGGGGGAGTATTCCGAACTTCGGAAAGCACCATCCGAGAAAAATTATTACGGCCATGGGGGCTATTATGGATAGTTCGTTCACGGGGGAGCCTCCTCCACAGGGATAATGTTGACTTTCCTCCCCTTTTCGTGATTCTATGGGGAAGCTGATTATTGCAGCAGAACGAATCCAATTCTACAGTCTCGAAGCTCTGCATACAATAGCGTTGGTGCAAAAAGGAGGATCCTTCATGCATGTTCCGTCCCACATTTTTCGCGAATACGACATCCGGGGCATCGCGGAGGCCGATCTGACCGACCCGGTGGTCCGGGCCATCGGGCAGGCCTTCGGCACCCGGCTGAAGCGCAGGGGGGCGAAGACCGTCTCCGTCGGCGGCGACGTCCGGCTCTCCACCGAACGGATCCGTTCAGCCCTCACGGAAGGTCTCGCGTCCACGGGTCTCGACGTTCTCCGCCTCGAAACCGTCCCCACCCCAATGCTCTACTGGAGCATCCTGCATTTCGGCATCGGCGGGGGAGTCATGGTCACGGGGAGCCACAATCCGAAGGAAATGAACGGACTCAAGCTCGCCGAGGGGGAGGGTACCCTCTACGGCAGGGAAATTCAGGAGATTTTCCGGATGATCCTGGAGGAGGACTTTCTGCGGAAAGATCCTCCCGGGAAGATTATGGACAGAGAGATCACCCCTGAATACATCCGGATGCTTCTTTCGAAGATCACTCTCGGCCCCAGAAAGCTGAAGGTCGTCACGGACAGCGGCAACGGAACGGGAGGATTTCCCTCGACGGCTTTTCTCGAAGGGCTGGGGTGTGAGGTTATCCCTCTTTTTGAAGAGCCGGACGGCAATTTTCCGAACCATCATCCCGACCCGCAGAAAAGGGAAAATCTCGCCGCCCTCTCGGCGGCGGTCCGGGAGCACGGGGCCGACGCGGGGATCGCCTTCGACGGCGACGCTGACCGCCTCGGCGTGGTGGACGAAAGGGGCGAGATGGTGTGGGGGGATATCCTCATGGCCCTTTTCTGGCGGGAGATCATGCCCGTCTACCCCGGTTCCGAGGCCATCGTTGAGGTGAAATGTTCCCAGGCCCTCCTGGACGAGATACTCAGGCTCGGAGGGCGCCCTCTTTTCTGGAAATCAGGGCACTCCCTCATCAAGGCAAAGATGAAGGAAATCGGCGCGGTCTTCGCGGGGGAATTATCGGGCCACTTCTTCTTCGCCGATGAATATTACGGCTTCGACGACGGGTTCTATGCCGCCGGAAGGCTGCTCAGGATACTCTCCAATTCCCCCCGGACCCTCTCTGAAATGCTTTCTTCCGTTCCGGTCTACTACAGCACGGCGGAGATACGCATTCCCTGCCCGGACGAAGAAAAATTTCCCGTGGTGGACGAAATCCGCCGACATGCCCTGGAGGACCACGAAGCCATAACCGTGGACGGCGTCCGCATTCTCTACGACGGCGGCTGGGGACTGGTCCGCGCTTCGAATACCCAGCCGGTGATCGTGGCCCGCTGCGAGGGGAAGACCCCTTCAGTCCGGGATCGGATCGCGGGGGATGTCCGCTCGCGCATCCTGGCGGAAGGGCTTCCCGATTTTCAGTGGTCCCTTTGAGAGGGAGAGAGAGAAGGAGCAGCCCTGCTTTCCGCTGAAATGCCCTCGAGGGCAATTCCTTTCTGAAGGGTCCTGTAAACCCGCTGCACGTGAGCCGTCATCAGTCGGGTCGCCTCGGGGATGTCCCTGACGACGATGGCGTCATAAATATCCTCGTGCTCCCTCAGAAAAATTTCCCGGTCGTCGAGGAGGGTGTAAATCCGTTCGTGGGTTTCCATGATGAGGTTGAAGGTCATCTTGACGATGTTCACGAAGATGAAATTGTGGGTGGATTCCGCGAGGACAAGATGAAAGTCGTAGTCGCACTGGGCCCGGTGCTCGAGGGATTCCACGTCCTTTCCGGTCTTCGCCAGAATCCTCCTGATCCTGGTGAGGTCCGACGGGGACGCATGCTTTGCCGCCTCCGCGACGACGGCGGCTTCCAGCACGAGGCGGGCCTCCACCAGTTCGAGGATCGCCTCATCCTGAAGAGGAAGACCGGAAGCCGACTTTCCTTCGTTTCTCGAGGTACGCACAAAACGCCCCTTCCCGGGGATGCTTTCGATAAGACCCACCATTTCGAGTATGCGGAACCCCTCCCGGAGGGAGCTCCTGCTTACTTTCATTTCCTCGATGAGCTGTCTCTCCGGAGGCAGGGGGGAACCCTGGGGAAAATGTCCCCGGGCGATTCCCTCTCTGATTTTTTCGACGACCTGATTGTATATTTTCTGTTTGGTCTTTCCGTTCTCCATGGAGTTCTCCTTCGTCAGGCAGGGTATAATATCCTACAGGATAGAACACAATGATCTTTCAGGCAACAGCCTTATTCCTTCTCGGGAGGTACCCTGCATGACCTTTGCCGTACGGGTAAAAAACGGTCCCATTCTCACCAGCGACGTTCCTGCAACCGGCCGGGCGGTTTTGGCCGAAAGCCGCCCCGACGGCAGCGATACCATCGTTGCGTGGAGGGTCAACCACTACCTCCGCTCCCTCGACTGGGTCATAGAGGACGATGCGGATGTCGAGTTCATCGACACGACGACCTTCGAGGGAATGGAGGTCTACCGGAGGTCCCTGAGCTTCCTTCTCGTTCTTGCGTGGCGGAGAGGGCTGGGGAAGGATATTATTCTCCGTCATTCCATCGGAGAGGGATATTACTGGGAGTCAGCCGAAGGTCCGGTCACGGAGGCCGATCTCGAAACAGCCAGGGAGACCATGGCGGATCTTGTCGCCAGGGATCTGCCCTTCATCCGGAAGGTGGTCTCCCTCGACAAGGCGAAGGCGATCTTCAAACGCCAGGGAAGCGATGAAGTTGCCCGCCTCTTTCACTGGTGCGCCATCGACCCCGTGGAGCTCTATCGCTGCGCCGATCTCTACGGCTATTACTACGCCCCTCTCGCGCCCTCGACGAGCTACCTGAAGCTCTACGATCTGAAAATTCTCGGTCCCGGCCTCGTCCTTCAGTTTCCCACCATCAGCCATCCCACCTCCATTCCCCCCTTCCGGGCGTCCAAAAAACTCTCTGCCGTCTTTCTCGACTACGCCCGGTGGCTTGAGGTCATGGGGCTGCGGACAATGGACAGTCTTCACAAAAAAATCGCCGACGGCAAGGGGGTGGAGCTCATCCTCATCTCCGAGGCCTTTCACGCCCGGAACCTGGGAAATATCGCAGGAGAGATCACCTCCCGGAAAGCCGTCAAGGTCGTTCTCCTCGCCGGTCCTTCGGGATCGGGAAAGACGACTCTCTCGGAGCGGCTGAAGATCCAGCTGCAGGTCAGCGGCAAAAATCCGATCACCCTCGCCATGGACAACTATTTCGTCGACCGGGAGCAGACCCCCCGGGACGAGACGGGGGAATTCGACTTCGAGGTCCTCGAGGCCCTCGATATAGGATTGCTGAAAGACCAGATCCACCGCCTTCTTGCCGGAGAGGAGGTGGTCACACCCTTCTTCGATTTTCTGGAAGGACGGAAAAAGGCCGGAAAGACCGTGCGCCTCGGGCCTGACGATATCCTCATCATGGAGGGAATCCACGGGCTCAATGACCAGATCGTGGACATCATGCCCAAAGAGCAGCGGTACGGAATTTTCGTCTCCCCTCTCACGGGGGTGAACCTCGACGACCGGAACCGCACGAGCACCACTGACAACCGTCTTCTTCGCCGTCTCGTCAGGGACTCCCGGACCAGGGGCCATTCCGCCGAGGCGACCCTGCTGCTCTGGCCGAAGGTCACCCGGGGAGCCATGAAATTCATCTTCCCCTACCAGATGAAGGCGGATGTCATGTTCAATACATCCCTTCCCTACGAGCTGTCGGCTCTCCGGGCCTATGTCGACCCCGTCCTCCACACCGTCCCGGAGGACTCTCCTGTCTACGGAGAAGCGGCTCGCCTTCTCTTCATGCTCAAGTTCATCCCCATGCTCCCGTCGGAGAACATCCCCAACAATTCCATTCTGCGGGAGTTCATTGACGGAACGTGCTTCAATATTTAGGAGGAAGGATGGCACCCCGTCCGACCATGGAGGATGTGGCCCGCCTTGCGGGGGTGAACAAGGCCACGGTGAGCAGGGCCCTGAGGGGCGACCCGCGGATATCCTCACCCACAAGGGAAAAAGTCTGGAAGGCAGCCAGGGAACTGGGATACCGCCTCGACCGCACCGCGAGCAGCCTCTCGGGAGGAAGAACCGGCCTTGCCGCCGTGGTCCTCGAAGATCTTCTCCCCTGGATTTCCCCCCCTTTTTTTGCAGGGCTTTCCAGGGTTTTCTCGAGGGCTTCCCTCGACATTTTTCTGAAGCTGCCGGGAGGAGCGGAGAAAGACATCCTCCCCTCTCTTGCAGCCAGAAAGGTGGACTGCGTCCTCTGGGCCGGCGGCGGTTCCGCCTTCGCCCGAAATCCCCGGGGTACGGTTCTTCCCCTGGTGACCCTGGGGTTCTCCTTTCCGCCTCTGCCCTCCGTCAGGGTGACCGAAGAGGAATCGGTTCTCAGGCTTCGGGCGGCTGCGGAAGGGGAGGAGCTCCGCCTTTTTTCCGGTCCCCGACCCCTCTTTCCCTTTCTCTCCCGGAGCATTCCGAAGGGTACACCCGGAGAGAGGAATATCTTCCCGGTTTTTGACGGCTGCTTTCCCTTCGGGAGAAGGGGATGTCTCTGTTCCCTCCCCGAGTCGCCCCGGCAGGACGATTTTTTCCGTCTCGAATGGCCGGCCTTCGAGATGGGGACCATGGGCGCCCGCCGGGCCCTGAACGTCCTTTCGGGCAGCAGGACATTGCCTGAAGTGATCTGGCTTCCCCCTCTCCTGAAGTCTCCGGGAGGAGAGATCATCCCCTACGTCAAGCAGTAAAGAAACTGCGGTTTATAAATAAATTTTATATGCACATAGGTTGACATTGGAGAAGGGGAGTGCTATAACATTTCTCAGAAAAGGCGGTGGAAAAACGCCCTTTTCGGGGAGGATCCGGATATGTGGCAAAAAGACGACAGCGGAAACTGGTACAATGACTGCCCTCTCTGTTCTTCAGGAACGGCCCGCTGCGGCCTCGTCTGGAACAAGGGTGAAAACGGCGCGTGGTACCTGGCGGAGAGGTGTTCTCTTTCCCTGCCCCTGGCGACTTGCTCCGGGCATGTACTCTCTCTGGCGGGGTAGAAGGGACAGGGCCGGTTTTTTCTTTTGTATCCCATGAAAACAAAAAGGGGAGCCCCGAAAAGGGCTCCCTTCGTTCATTTCAGTGTTTCAATGCAGGGTGATTTCTTTGTCGGAGGGGTAGCTGACCTTGTAGACCACGCGGACGGTCTTTTTCTCCCCCGGCTTGAGATCGATCTTCCACGTGAGGAGGTTCTGGTCCGTCTGCTCGGCGGGCTTGGGATCGGTCGTCACCGTCTCCACGGCGATTTTTTCCTGGGCTGAAAGAGGAATGCGGTCTTTCAGCTGGAGGGTTACCTTCGAGGCTGTTCCGTTGGTCACTTCGATGGTATATCCTTCCTCGAGGCGGCCTTTCCCGATCCAGCTGCTTCCTTCCTTTTTCACGATTTTTTCCCGGACGGCAGTGAGGAGGGGCATCTTCCCGAAGGCAGCCGTGAAATCCGTTCCCTCTCCCTGTTCCATCAGGGTTGTTTTTCCCGCCGCGTTTCCGTCGACGAAAAGGTCCGCCGGGGCGGGCAGAAGAGATATGGGAAGTTCTTTCACCTCCGCAGTGATCCAGGCCTCCTTCGAGAGGAGGGGAACTGCCACGATGGCCGTCTCGCCCTGCATGCCGAAGGTACCGAGGGTAAATTCTGCAGGTGTTCCGTCTCCCTCGATCTTTCCTTCAACGCTCACAGACATGTCGGTGAGCGTACGGACGATGGCCGGAGGTGCAGAGGGTGCTGCCCCGAAGAACTCTTCGTTCAGCTTCGCGGCGCTCTTCTCCATCATCATGGGGCGCCTGACCACGTCCAGTTCCTCTTCGAAGTCCACGATCTGCGGGGTCAGCCTGGGGGGACTCACGGAAAGGGAAGGGGTCGCCGTATGGAAAACCAGCGTGCCTGCGAGGGCAATTCCCGTTTTCTGCATCGCAGCGGCGCTCAGTTTTCCGTTTATCTTTCCGGTGGCGCTTTCCAGGTCCATTCGGTAGGAAGGGGACCATCCGGCCCGGGACGTCCACCCCTCCACGCGGAGATTTCCCTTTCCCGAAAGCACTGCTGAAACCGAAAGAACCCGGTCGGCCATCTCGGGCATGCGGGATGTGTACTCATCCGTCAGGACTGAAAGGCTTTCGTCTGTTTTCCTGATTTCCTCGGCCAGGGAGATCAGCTCTGTCTCCAGTTTTTCCCGAAGCTCCCGGGTGGATTCGATATAGGCCGTTACTTCGGGGCCCTTGAGGTCCCGGGGAAGGGGGCCCGACAGAAGACCGAAAGACTGACTGATCGCCTCCTTTTTCGCTTCGAGGAGCGCCTTTCCCTTTACTTTGCTGTCAATGGAGGATTTGAGTTCGACAAGAACGGGGGGAATCCATCCCGGCCGGGGCAGATCCTCCACTGAGAAGGATTGGACGATCAGCCCTTCCGTGCCAAGGGGACGGATGGAATCTTTATCAAAGGTCGCCGGAAGTTCGAAGGAAACATTCTCTGAAAAGGGGACGGAAAAAATGACCCGTGCCCCTTCGGGATAGAGATCCGTCGTCGTAGAGGTCCCTTGAGGCATGGAAAGGGCTGGCTGACACCCTCCGAAGAGGAACAGAGCGAAAAAAAACAGAAAAAATTTTACGGGAAAGTTCATATGGTTGCCCTCCTTTTGATTTCGGGGAAATTATTTCTCCACCGCTTTTTATTATAGCAGGGAAGTGCATGGCCAACTTACGGGACGTTTTTTGGAGGTCCTTCGGGTTTTTCCGGCCTTGAGCGGTTATAATGCTTGAGAAAAGAATATGAAGATTTTTATCCCCTCTGAGGGGAAAAGGAGGGATTTCTGTGCTCAAATGCGGCATCATCGGCCTTCCGCTGAGCGGAAAGAGCACGATTTTCAACGTGGTGACTCGTGCGGGCGCCGAGGTGAAGCCCTACGCCAGCGGAAAGACCGATCCCAACAGGGCCATGGTAAATGTCCCCGATTCCCGCTTCGATCACCTGGCGGCCTTTTTCGAGCCCCGGAAAGTGACCCCGGCAACGGTTGAATTCGTCGACCTCGCGGGCCTCTCCCGGAACGCCAGCAAAGGGGAGGGGGTGGGAAACGCCTTTCTTTCCTTCGTGGCCGAGTCGGATGCCCTGATCCACGTGGTCCGTTTCTTCGACAACCCTGAGGTACCCCATCCGGAAGGTTCGGTCGATCCTGTCCGGGACTGGAATATCGTCGAGATGGAGCTGATCTTCCGTGATCTCGCCGTTATCGAGAACAGGCTTTCAAGGCTGTCGGCGAAGAAGAAAAATCTCCCTGCGGAACAGGCGGAGACGGAGCTTCTCGAACGGTGCCAGAACCATCTTCTCGAGGAGCGTCCCTTGAGAGATCTCCCCCTCTCTCCGGAGGAACAGAAGATGGTCAGCGGGTTCACCTTCGTCACCCTCAAGCCCGAGATGATCGTGGCCAATCTCGACGAAAGCCAGACGGCGGGGGATCTTCCCTCCCTGGCGGCATTGAAAGACCTGGCGGCCGAAAAAGGCCTCAGCCTTCTGAAAGTATTCGGCGCCATGGAGATGGAGCTGGCGGAACTGCCTCCGGAGGAACAGGAGGAGTTCATGAAGGACCTCGGCGTCACCGAGCCGGGGAGGGACCGGCTGATCGGAGAGGCCTACCGGCTTCTCGGGCTGATCTCCTTTTTCACCTCCGGCAAGGACGAGGTGAAGGCCTGGACCCTCAGGGGAGGGCAGAATGCCGTGGACGCAGCCGGAGCGATCCACTCCGACCTGGCCCGGGGGTTCATCCGCGCCCAGGTGGTCTCCTACGAGGATTTCACCGCATCGGAGAACTCCCTCGCGAAATGCCGCGAAAAGGGACTGCTCCGCCTCGAGGGAAAGGATTACCGGGTGGCCGACGGGGATATGATCGAGATTCGCTTCAACGTCTGAGGCGGGAATATGATACAATTAAAAACCAATTCAACGTAAAAGGAGGCGCTTTTCATGGCCATGCCGATGCAGGTAAGTCTCGATGAAATTCTGTCCATGCTGCTCGCCCGGGTGGATAGCCTGGTACTGAGCGATGAAAATTCAAAGAGCAAGTTCAATATCATCACGAGGGTTCTCTACAAAAAAGGGATTCTGACCGATGAAGACGTCATGGATTCAATCCGGGAGGAACACAGGGTGCTTCTCGGCCTCGGCCTCATCGCCGAGGAGCCCTCGGAAGATACGGTGAAAGCCATTTCCGAGAGCATTCTCCAGTGGATCAAGGGGGATGTGGATGCCCTCAAAAAGGGGATGGAGGAGTACGAGCGGCGCCTTCAGGAAAACATGAACCGCCAGGCCCAGAAGCCGAAGATCGACGTTGCCTCCCCCGCGGTGCTGCAGCAGCTCAACCGCATGGGGGGCAAGCAGGGCGGCGGAAAGATCATCCTCTAGGTTCCGCGAAACCCTCTGCCTGTTCAAAAAAGAGCCGGACGGCATTTTTCCCGCCGTCCGGCTCTTTTCTGTTTTTTGACTCAGGAAAAAAACGATGCCAGGATCCCCGCCGCGAGAAGGGCGGGAAGCATGTTGATGACCTTGAGGCTCTTGATCTCGAGGACGGAGAGGGCGATTCCGATGAGCAGCAGCCCTCCGGCGGCGCTCACCTCGTCGATGACAGGCTGGGTCATGACGGTTTGCACCGTGCTTGCGAGCAGGGTCATTCCCCCCTGGTAGAGAAGAACGGGGAGAGCCGAAAAGAGGACGCCGGCGCCGAGGGACGCGGCGAGGGCGGCCGACGCCATGCCGTCCATGAGGGATTTCGTGATGAAGAGGCGGGGAGTCCCCCCCATTCCCTCCTCGATGGCGCCGAGTATGGCCATGGATCCGACGCAGAACAGAAGAGTGGCGGCCATGAACCCCTCGGTAAACTTTTCGTTCTTCGACCGGATTTTCGCCTTTGTCCATTCTGCAAGACGGTTCGTCTGGCGGTCGAGGTCCAGAAATTCCCCCGCAAGGGAGCCGATGACGATGCTGAAGGCGAGGATGAGGAAATTGTGGGTTTTCTGGGCCATGAAGACCCCGAGGAAAACGGTGAGCAGCCCGAGCCCCTGAAAAGTTATGGCGACGTAGCGCTGGGGGAGGCGGGAGCGGAATGCAAGCCCGGCAAGAGAGCCGATAAGGATGGCCGCGGAATTGAGAACGCTTCCGGCGGCAGGTATATGGTCAAGAAAAAAAATCACGGGAAATTCTACCTCCTGTTGAGTTCATAGGGAATACAAGGGGCTTCAGTCCCGCTCCTCCCGGAAGAAGGGAAGTCCGAGGGATGCGGGGGCACCGAAGACGATCCCCTTTCCCTTCCGGATGGAGATGAAGAGCAGCACCCCTATGGTCATAAGATAGGGAAGCATCATGAGAACGGGCGCTGGAATGGTGGTTCCCGCAGTCTGAAGACGAAGCTGAAAAGCCTCAACCCCGCCGAAGAGATAGGCCCCGAGGGCGGCACGGGCAGGGTTCCAGATCGCGAAGATCACGAGGGCCACGGCGATCCATCCACGGCCGGCGGTCATGAGCTCCCCCCACATTTTCGTATAGGCCAGGGACATGTAGGCCCCTCCCAGGGCCACTATCCCCGCGCCGACCATGGTGTAGATATAGCGGATCTTTGCCACCGGAATTCCCATGGCATCGGCTGCACGGGGGTTGTCCCCCACCGCCCGGAGGTTGAGCCCGGGACGGGTAGAGGAAAAGTACCAGCAGAAGAAGAGAACGAGGGCATAGGAGCAGTAGACCATGGCGTCGTGCTGAAAGAGAACGGGACCGAGGAGGGGGATATCCCCCAGAAGGGGGACGGATATCCGGTCAAGACCAGGAATGGTGAAGCCCACGAAGGAACGGCCGAGAAGGGAGCTTGCCCCCGTGCCGAACATGGTCATGGCCAGGCCTGCCACAACCTGGTTCCCCTTGAGGGTGACGCAGATGAAGGCATGGACGAGCCCGAGAAGGCATCCGACGAGAAAGGCGGCGGCGACGCCGAGCCAGGCGCTTCCTGTGCTGTAGGCCACGGAGAAGCCCGAATAGGCCCCGAGCAGCATGATTCCCTCGAGACCGAGGTTCAGTACGCCCCCCTTTTCAGTGAGAATTTCCCCGAGGGTCGCGTAGAGAATGGGGGTGCCGCTCCGCACTGCCGCAGTGAGAATGGGGATGATTATTTCCA
This sequence comes from Aminobacteriaceae bacterium, assembly GCA_963674625.2. Taxonomy (GTDB): domain Bacteria; phylum Synergistota; class Synergistia; order Synergistales; family Aminobacteriaceae; genus JALHFZ01. The sequence continues at coordinate 490,130 of CAXXXO010000001.1, forward strand.
TTGCTGCGCATCCTCCCTCAGCGGCCCGGCGAGAGGTTCTTTCCACAGGCGGAGCCGGATGCGGAACTTCCGGAAGAATTCTCCCCCCAGCACGAAGAAGAGGATCAGCCCCTGGAGGACCATGATGCTCGAGAGGGGAAGGCGCATCACGATCTGAAGGGTCTCTCCTCCTACGAGAAGAATCCCCATGAGAAAGGATACCAGGACGATGGCAAGGGGGTGAAGCCTGGCGAGCCAGGCCACGATGATGGCCGTGTAGCCGTACCCTCCGGAGAAGCCGTGCTGCAGCCGTCCCTGGAGGCCGGCGAGTTCGCCCATTCCTGCGATCCCTGCGATCGCCCCGGAGAGGAACATCACGAGGACCACGTTCTTCAGATAGCTCATGCCGGCGAAGTCTGCAGCTCTCGGGTTCTCGCCCATGACCCGGATCTCGTACCCCCAGCGGGTGTACTTGAGAATTGCCCAGAAGAGCACGGGGAGAAGGAGGGCGAGAAAGAGGCCCGTGTGGATCCGCGTCCCCCAGAGAAAGGGCAGCCGCGCCGAGTCGGGGAAGACGGCGGTCATGGGGAACCCGAGGCTCGACGGGTCTCTCCAGGGACCGAAGACGAAGTAGTTCAGCAGGTTCATGGCCACGTAGTTGAGCATGAGGGTGGTGATGATCTCGTTGACGTTCCATTTCGCCCGGAAATATCCGGCGATGGCCCCCCAGATCCCCCCCGCGGTTCCGGCGGCAAGAAACATGAGCAGGTACATCACCGGCCTGCTGTCCACGGTCAGGTATCGGACCGTCGCGGCCGTGGCTATGGCGCCCATGAAGATCTGTCCCTCCGCGCCGATGTTCCAGATGAGCATGGTGAAGGAGAGCATGACGGCGATCCCTGCCATGGTCAGGGGAATGGCTTTCACTATGGTTTCGCTTATGCCGTAGGCATCCCCCAGGGAGGATTTCAGGATAACTGAGTAGGCCCTGACGGGCGATACTCCCATGAAGTACAGAAAAATTCCTCCCGAGAGCAGGGCTGCCCCGAGGGAGAGGAGCGGAATCAGGACCTTCAGCCCCGGAGGAACGGAAAGCCGGGGTTCGACGGTGACGGTCATCCTCATGAGGAAAGAGCCTCCTTCGGCTGCAGGTTTTCGAGGGGTGTTCCGGCCATCATCAGGCCGATGGTCTCCACGGGAACGGCCGAAGGGGTGTCGAGAATGCCCATGATCTCTCCCTTGCACATGACCGCAAGCCGGTCGCTCATGGCGATGAGTTCCTCGAGGTCCTCCGAGACGAGAAGCACGGCGCCCCCCTTTTCTCTCTGGCAGAGCAGCTGCTCCCGGACGAAGCCGGCCGCCGCCACGTCGAGCCCCCAGGTGGGGTGGACAGCGAGAACGGCCCGGGGAGAATCGCTCAGCTCCCGGCCGAGCATCAGCTTCTGAAGGTTTCCCCCCGACAGGTTCCGCACGGGAGTGTCGATGGAAGGGGTGCTGACGCTGAAGCGGAGGATGAGGTCCCGGGCGAAGGAGAAGACCTCTTTCCACTGGATGAACCACCCCTTTGAAACGGGGCGGTTCCAGTAGCGCTTGAGGATGGAGTTCTCGCTGACGTTCATGTTCGGCACCATTCCCGTCCCCCTCCGGTCGGCGGGAATGTAGTGTATGCCGCTGTCGATGAAGACCTTCGGCCGGGCATTTGTAAGGTCTTTCCCGTCGACGAATATGGAGCCCGACTCCGCCTTCCGAAGACCCGTGAGGGCTTCGCAGAGCTCCTGCTGCCCGTTTCCCGCCACGCCGGCAATTCCGAGGATCTCCCGTTCCCGAACCGCCAGAGAAACGGACCTCACGGCCGGAAATCCCCGGTCTCCCCGTGCCGTAAGATTTTCGCAGGAGAGAACTGCCCGGCCGGGAGTCAGTTCGGGACGGTCAATCCGAAAGATCATTTTCCGCCCTACCATCATCTCGGCAAGCTTCTCCTTGGTCGTGGATGCAGTGTCCACCGTTCCGACAAGAGTTCCCTTTCTGAGGACAGTGACCCGGGAGGAGAGCTTCATGACCTCGTCGAGCTTATGGGAGATGAAGACAACCCCGTGCCCCTCGGCGGTCATCTGGCGGATCGTCTCGAAGAGGCGTTCCGCCTCCTGGGGAATAAGAACGGCTGTCGGTTCGTCCAGGATGAGAATCTTCGCCTGCCGGAAGAGCATCTGGAGGATGGCGACCCGCTGCTGCTCTCCGATGGAAAGCTGCCACACGGACGCTTCGGGCTGGACCTCGAGGCCGTAGCGGGAGGAAATCCCGAGGATCCGTTCCCGGATCGCTTTTTTGGGGAGGACGAAGGGAAGATCCCCGAGGCCGAGGATCATGTTTTCCCAGACCGTCTGGCTCTGGATGAGCATGAAATGCTGATGGACCATGCCGATTCCCGCGGAGATGGCGTCCCGGGGAGAAAAGAACACCCTTTTTTCCCCGTTCGCGAAAATTGTCCCTTCGTCGGGGCGGTAGAGTCCGTAGAGGATATTCATGAGCGTGGATTTCCCGGCGCCGTTTTCGCCGAGAAGCCCGTGGACTTCCCCGGGCCGGACGTCGAAATCGATGGCCGAATTGGCGGTCACTCCGGCGAAACGCTTCGTGATATTTTCCATGCGGACCAGGGGCTGCTGAACATCCATTTCTTCTCCTCCAGGATCGGAAAAATCGGGCGGCCAAAAGAAGGAGGGCGCCGAAAATCCGCGCCCTCCGGAATTTCCCGTTGATTATAATACAAAAAGGGAGAATTTATTTCGGGATCTCACCCTTGACCCCTTCCACGAACCAGTTCATGGAGAGCATGTCGCCGTCGGTCATCTTCTGACCCTCGGCGACCTTCACGGCCCCGGACTGGTCCTTCACCGGTCCGTAGAAGACATCCCAGCCGCCGGAGATGATCTTCGCCTTTTCATCGTCCACCAGCTTCTTCACGGATTCGGGAACATCCTTGCCGTAGGGGGCCAGGCCCACCATGCCTTCCTTGAGGCCGTACCACAGCTGCTCGGATTTCCATGTTCCCCTGACGACCTGATCGATGGTGTACTTGTAGGCTATCCCCCAGTCCCAGATGGGTGCGGTCAGATGCTTCGTGGGGGCATAATTGCTCATGTCGTTGTTGTATCCCACAACGTAGACTCCCGCCTCTTCGGCTGCCTGGGGAGCGGCCCCGGTGTCGGCGTGCATGCCGATCACGTCTGCGCCCGAATCGATGAGGGCTTTCGTGGCTTCCTTTTCCTTGCCGGGATCGAGCCAGGAGAAAATCCATACCACCCGCACTTCGGCCTTCGGGTTGACATGCCGGACGCCGAGGGTGAAGGCGTTAATTCCCCGGATGACCTCGGGAATGGGATAGGCGCCCACATACCCGAGGACGTTTTTCTTCGTCATGCTTCCAGCCACGAGGCCGGAAAGATAGCGTGCCTGGTACATCCTGCCGAAGTAGGTCCCCACGTTCGGGGCGACCTTGTAGCCCGAGCAGTGCATGAAAATCGTCTCCGGATACTTCTTCGCCACGTCGATGACGAAATCCATGTAGCCGAAGGAATTCGCGAAAACGACCTTCGAGCCGTTCCGTACGAGGCTTTCCATGACCCGGGCGGCATCGGGGCCTTCCGGCACGGATTCGACGTAGGTGGATTTCAGCCCGGGGTAGGCTTTTTCCATTTCAAGCCTTCCCATGTCGTGCATGAAAGTATAGCCGCCGTCGCCGATGGGCCCTATGTACACGAATCCCGGATTGATCTCTTCCGCCGGAATCGGAGGAAAGGCCGCCCAGGCCGCACCACTCAGAAAAAGACTGAAGACGATGAAAAGGAGCAGGGTAAATTTTTTCACGCTTTTTTACCTCCCGAAAAACGAAATTTTGGGTTCTTTCCGGAACTCATTATACCTTGGGTTAAAGAAAGAGGGAACAGCGGAAAAAAGAAAGGAGGGCCGTGCTACAATTGGAATTCATATCCCTTTCGAAGAAAGAGGAGGACTGAACCGATTGGAAACGGAACGATATCATAAGACCTATCCGGTCTCATGGGAGCAGATCCACCGGGATTGCAAGGCACTGGCCTGGCGTCTCGTGGGAGGGCGGAAATGGGAGCGGATCATCGGCATCGCGAGGGGAGGGCTCATCCCCGCCGCCATCATCGCCAGGGAGCTTAACGTGCGCCTCGTCGATACGGTCTGCGTCTCAAGCTACACACTCCGCACCCAGGGAGAGATGGAGATTCTGAAGGAGATACCGGGGGACGGAGAGGGGTGGCTCATCATCGACGATCTCGTGGATACGGGGAAAACGGCGAGGGTGGTGCGCAACATGCTGCCGAAGGCTCATTTCGCCGCCGTCTATGCCAAGCCCGCGGGACGGGGATATGTGGATACTTTCATCACCGAGGTCAGCCAGGACACCTGGATTCTCTTCCCCTGGGACTCCGAGACGGCCTATGCCAGGCCCATAGTGGACATGCAGCAGGGGGAATGAAGACGAAAAAGAGGGCGGAGAAAAATCTCCGCCCTCTGCAAAGGACAGCAGGAAGCTTCCTATGCCCTGAAGTCAACCTTCTGCCCGATCCCCATGCTCTGCATAAGTTCGCCGAGCATGTCCTTCTGAAGTTCGGCCGCCTGCTTCATCACCGAGTAGCCTACAATCTGCAGGACTTCCTGGCCGGACTTCGAAGGGGCCGCTGCGGAAATTCCCTCCATGGGCATCACCTCCAAGAATGGATTACAGGACAGATTATACCATATCCTGTGGGGACGGAAGGGCGGAAAGATTGTATAATCGCCCCAGGCATCCCGAATCATCCATCAGAAGAAAGGCGGGGAATTTTTTGACCTATCTCAAATATGCGGGATTCATGATCCTCTGGGGATGGATTCTAGCGACAGGCTACGTGCGGTATGTCCTTCCCCTCATCGCATCGGTCAACAAGCCCCTTGAGGCCCTCGAAGCATCGGGAGAACGATACCCCGGGCTCATGGCCCTGCTTGTCCGCTTTCTCCTCGCCTTTGCCCAGACCTGGGTGCTCGGAATCTGGTCCGCGTGGTGCGTGCTGCGCACCATGGCCTTTCTCCGGCTTCCGGAGACGAACGGATGGCTCTACTACGTCAGCGCTTTTTTCATCTGCGAGGGCATCCTCGGGATAGTGGCAAAAAGAGAACCCTACAACGGGGTCATCTCGGTCCTTCATTCCGCTCTTGCCATGGGGCTCTTCGTCATCTTCGCCCTCGATCCGGCCTTTCTCCTCACCATCTACCCCTGGCTTCCCGGGATGATGAAAACTCCGATCTGAAGCCCTTCCCCTTTCTCAGGAAAAACAGGTTTGACCGGCGGAATCTCCTTCTTTCGGAACGATGCAGAGAAAGACGAGGGGTTCGTCTCCGGTGTTTCTGAAAAAATGCTTCACACCTGAGGGGACGTGGGCCCAGCACTCTCCGCCCAGGTCATACTGCTCTCCGTCGATCTCGGCGGTGCACTGCCCCGACAGAAAGAAAACGTAATGAGGCCAGTCGTGGGTGTGAAAGGGGGTCTCCGTGCCGGGCGCCACGGTGAAATGGCGGGCCACCCAGTCTTTCCAGAATTTGCCCGGAGCGAAGACGATGCGCTTCTCCACGTCACCGGAATGAACGGGATCCTCTGTCACCCCGATATCCGAAAATTTCCCCGCATACTTCTTTGAATCCGCCATAGAAGTCACTCTCCAGTCATCTATCATCGAATTGCATTTCTTCCAACTCAGAATGCATGCTATCACCTGCAGAAAAACCTGTCCAGAAGTTTTTTCATCTCCCCGGACAAAATCGCACCTGAAGGGAGAAAGAAAAAACTTGCAATTCCTGCGGTTTTCTCTATAATACATGACCACGATGGAGCGGCTGCTTCAATCGAAAATTCGGTTCAAGAAGGAGGAGAAGGTAAGATGAGGAAATTTATGGCTTTATTGATGGTGGGCTGTCTCATTATCGGAGCCTCGGCTGCATGCGCTTTCGCGGCGATGGACATCAAGCTCGCCCACGTAGTGAATGAGAACGACGCTTTCCATGTCTGCGCCCTGAAGTTCAAGGAACTTGTCGAGAAGGGGAGCGGCGGAGAACTGACCGTGACCATTTTCCCCAACGCCAAGCTCGGGGACGAGCGGAACCTTCTGGAGAGCATGCGCATGGGCGTGGTGGACTCCGCCATCATCACCGGCGGTCCCATCATCAACTTCATGCCCCAGTTCGGCGTCTTCGACCTTCCCTTCCTTTTCTCCACCCCCGAGCAGGCCTACAAAGTGCTGGACGGCCCTGTCGGCAGAAAAATGCTCGCCGACATGGAGAATTTCGGCTGGAAGGGACTCGCCTACGGCGAGCGCGGATTCCGCAACCTGACGAACAGCAAGCGCCCCGTCAATTCTCCTGCGGACCTGGAGGGGCTGAAGATCCGGCTCATGCAGAACCCTGTCTACGTGGATTCCTTCAAGGCCCTCGGGGCAAACGCCGTCCCCATGGCCTGGACGGAGGCCCTCACGGCCCTTCAGCAGGGGACCATCGACGGCCAGGAAAACCCGCTGAACGTCATCGTCTCCTTCAACCTCTTCGAGTCCCAGAAGCATCTCGCCCTGACCCGGCATGCCTATGCTCCCGCCCCGATCATGATGAGCAAAAAGACATGGGAAAAGCTCTCTCCCGAGCAGCAGAAGCTCGTTCAGGAATCATCCCAGGCCGCAGCGGAGCACAACCGGGCCTATGACAACGCCCGGGAGGCCGAATGGCTGCAGCTTCTGAAGGACAAGGGGATGGAGGTCACCACGCCGGATCTCGCCGCTTTCCGGAAGGCAGTTCAGTCCGTCTACGAAAAATATGAGCCCCAGTTCGGCAAGGAGCTTGTAGAGTCCATTCTCGCGGTAAAGTAGGCTCCGCCTCCCTATGGAACAACAGCAGAGCAACGAAAGAAGAGGCGAGGCGACCCGCCCGCCTCTTCTTCGCTTGAGCGACAGCGTCAACCGGATCAGCGAAATGGTCCTCTTCGTAATGATGATCGCCATGATCGCCGTGACGACCCTCCAGATAATCTGCCGCCTTTTCTTCGAAGCCCTCATCTGGTCGGAGGAGCTTACCACCTATCTCCTTGTCGCCGCGTCTCTTCTCGGGGCGGCGGTGGCCTTCAAGCGCGGATCCCACATCGCGGTCACTTTCCTGGCTCACAAGCTGCCGTCCCCCCTCCGGAAGGGGGCGGCCCTTTTCGTTCAGGCCGTCGGAATCGTCTTCTTTGCGGTCATCGCCTTCTACGGGGCCGAGCTGATGAGCAGCGAGGCGCAGCAGACCACTCCGGCCATGGGCATCTCCATGACCTGGATTTATGCCATGTACCCCCTGATCGGCGGGATCATCCTGCTGCACCTCGTGGCCGGACTCGCCGGCTCCCTCCGGAGATCCTGATCATGGGGTGGGTTCTTGCGGGCGGCTTCGCGGTCTTTCTTCTCCTCGGGGTTCCCGTGGGCCTCGCCATAGGAGCTTCCGGCCTCCTCGTGGTAGTGCTCAGCGGATTCCCCCTTGCCATGGTGCCCCAGATGATGTTCGCGGGAAATGAATCCTTTGCCCTCGTGGCGGTGCCCTTTTTCGTCCTTGCCGGGGATATTCTCGCCCGGGGAGGGATCTCCCAGCGGATCATCGCCTTCGCCGAGGCGACCCTCGGCCGCTTCCGGGGCGGACTTTCCATCGTCTCCACGGTAGCCTCCATGTTCATCGCCGCCATCTCCGGGTCAGGGGCTGCGACCACGGCCGCAGTAGGTTCCGCCCTTCTCCCTCAGCTCGAGGAGAAGGGGTACGACGTGGACTTCTCCGCGGCCCTCATCGCCGCCTCGGGGACGATCGGCGTAGTCATCCCTCCGAGCGTTCCCATGGTGCTCTATGCCGTCATCGCCGGCGTCTCCGTGGCGAAGCTTTTCATGGCCGGCTTCATCCCGGGTTTTCTCATGGGAATCGCCCTGATTTTCTATGCCATCTACGTGGCGCGCAAGCGGGGCTATCCCGCCAGCGGAAAGACCACGGGAACGGAGAAGTGGGGGCTCTTTGTCGAGGCATCCTGGGGCCTTATGACCCCGGTCATCATCCTGGGCGGGATTTTCTCCGGGTTCTTCACCCCTTCCGAGGCCGCCGCCATCGCCGTGGACTATTCCCTTCTCGTGGCTTTTTTCGTCTACAAATCCATGGATTTCAAAAAGCTCTATAATCTCGTGGTGGGAGCGGGGGTGACCTCGTCCCTCATCATGTTCATCATCGCCACGGCGAAGCTCTTCGGCTGGGGGCTCGCCTTCTACGAAATTCCCGAGGCAGTGGCGAAGGTCTTTCTCGGCTTCGCCGGAGGAAGCACCGCCATGATCTACCTGATGATCATCCTGATCATCCTCCTTGCGGGGATGTTTATGGAGACCGCGTCGGCGCTCATCATTCTCACCCCCATCTTTCTGCCCACGGTGATCCAGATCGGGGGAAATCTCATCCATTTCGGAGTTCTCATCGCCATCGGCCTGGCCATCGGAATGGCCACTCCGCCCGTAGCCATCGATATCTATGTTGCAAGCGCCATCACTGGACTTCCCATCGAGCAGATCAGCAAGCCCATCATCCCCATGGTCTTCGTCCTCATCGGTGTGCTTCTGCTGGCCACGTATTTTCCGTCGATCATCCTGTTTCTCCCCGGGCTCGTCTGGGGCGGAGCGGGAATATAGAGGCAGCCCGGCTGCCGGGACAGGAGGTTTTTCTTCATGCAGAGCGACAAGGCGAAAAAAGGACCGGAGCGTGCTCCCCACCGCTCCCTTCTCAAGGCATCCGGATACACCGACTGGGAGATTGCCCGCCCATGGGTCGGGGTGGTCAACGCCTACAATGACATCATCCCGGGCCACATTCATCTGAAAAGAATCACCGCCGCAGTAAAGTCCGCCGTCTACGCCTTCGGAGGGCTCCCCCTCGAGTTTCCCGTGATCGGAGTCTGCGACGGAATCGCCATGAACCACGAGGGGATGCGCTATTCCCTTCCGAGCCGGGAGCTGATCATGGACTCCATCGAAGTCATGGCCCGCGGGCATGCCCTCGACGCCCTGGTGATGGTCACGAACTGCGACAAGATCATCCCCGGCATGGCCATGGCGGCCGCCGTTCTCAATCTGCCGACGGTCATGATCAGCGGCGGACCCATGCTTGCCGGAACGGACGGCGGCAGGGACACGGACCTGAGCAACATCTTCGAGGCTGTCGGGAAGGAAGCTGCGGGGCTGATGACGGAAGAACAGCTCCGGGAGATCGAGGATACCACCTGCCCGACCTGCGGTTCCTGCGCCGGGATGTTCACCGCCAACACCATGAACTGCATGATCGAGGCCCTGGGCCTGGCCCTTCCGGGAAACGGCACGATCCCCGCGGTCTACTCCGCCCGGGACAGGCTCGCCAAGGAGGCGGGACGGCATGTGATGATGCTCGTGGAGCGGAACATCCGGCCCCTCGACATCCTCACCGATTCTGCCTTCGAAAATGCCCTCGCCGTGGACATGGCCCTGGGCGGCTCGACGAACACGGCCCTTCATCTTCCGGCCATCGCCGCATCCGCCGGGCTTTCCATTCCCCTCGAACGCATCGACGAGATCAGCCGAAAGACCCCCCACCTGTGCAGCATGAGCCCCGGGGGATCCTACCATATCCAGGACCTCTTCGCGGCAGGAGGGGTTCAGGCCGTCATGGCCCGTCTCTTCGACGGGAGCCTTCTCGAGGGCTCAGCCATGACCGTCACGGGTCATACCGTGGAGGAAAATATCCGCACGGCCAGGGTCAGAAACGAAGAGGTGATCCGCCCTCTCGGCAATCCCTATCATGCCGAGGGCGGACTTGCCATTCTGAAGGGGAATCTCGCCCCCGAGGGAGCCGTGGTCAAGCAGTCGGCCGTGGACCCCGCAATGATGCGACACAGCGGCCCGGCCCGGGTCTTCGACAGCGAAGAAGCCGCTTCGAAATCCATCCTGGCGGGGGAAATCCGAAAAGGGGATGTGGTGGTCATCCGCTATGAAGGTCCCAAGGGAGGGCCGGGAATGCGGGAGATGCTCACTCCCACCTCTGCCCTGGCGGGAATGGGGATGGACCGGTCCGTGGCCCTCATCACCGACGGTCGGTTCTCCGGTGCGTCCCGGGGAGCCTCCATAGGACATGTCTCCCCCGAAGCCGCCGCAGGCGGGGCCATAGGCCTTGTCCGGGAAGGGGACACCATAGAGATCGACATCCCGGAACGCAGACTCTCCCTTGCGCTCCCCGAAGAGGAGCTGGCGGGGCGAAAGGCGGAGTGGAAGCCCGAAGAACGGCCCGTGAACAGCTCTTTCCTTGAACGGTACCGTACCTTTGTAACCTCCGGTTCCCGGGGCGCGGTCTTCAAAAAATAGCGGAAAAAAGGGGCCGGCGTACGCCGGCCCCTCCCATGGGAAAATCTTCCTATTTCTTTTTGCCTTTTTTTCCTCCGGCGCCCGCCAGGGCTTCCACGATCGTTTTCCCGAAGACCGGGAGGTCATCCGGGCATCGGCTCGTGACGAAGTTCTCCCAGCGGACCACGGGCTCGTCCACCCACTCCGCTCCTGCCGCCGCGAGATCATCCCTGATGCTTTTGTAGGAGGTCAGTTTCGCTCCCCTGATGATGCCGGCTGAGACCAGAAGGCTTCCGGCGTGGCAGATGGCCGCGATGATGCATCCCGCCGAATTGGCCTCCCGGAGAAAATCCAGCACTTCTCCGGAGGTGCGGAGCTTGTCGGGAGCCCATCCTCCGGGGATAATCACACCGGCCAGATCCTCAGGGGAAAGATCGCCGGGGGCGGCATCCGATTCAATGGATGTTCCGTATTTGCCCGTGTATTTTTTCCCCGCCTTAGGCCCGACAATCACCGGCCGAAATCCAGCCTCCTGAATCCTGTAGTAGGGGTACCAGAATTCCCGGTCGTCCACCGAATCTTCAACCAGAATGGCAACTTTTTTTGCCATGGAAATCACTCCTTTCAATAGTAAGAGCGTGACATTCATTCCCTGTAAGTTTATCATATGGCAATACAATTTGACCAAGGAGGATACCTGACATGGAAAGAAAAGACAACCCCGTTGTAGAGGCAATTCTCGGCCGGCGAAGCATCCGCTCCTTTCAGTCCGGAAAGGCGGACCCGGAGGTCGGGGAGCTGCTTCTCGAATGCGCCTTTGCCGCCCCTTCCGCCCACAACCGCCGCCCCTGCCACTGCATCGTCATCGAGGACAGGGAGCAGCTCGCCCGCCTCGCCGAGGCTCACGATACGGGGAAGATGCTCGACCGCGCCTCACTTGCCATAGCCGTCTGCGCCGAGACGGCGGGGTATCCCGAGGGAGACCGGGCCTGGGTCGAGGATGCCGCAGCCGTCCTCGAGAACATCCTTCTCGCCGCCAGGGGTCTCGGACTCGAAGGAGTCTGGCTCAAGGTCATGGACCGCTCCCCCCGGAACGAAAAAATCCGTCCTCTTCTGAATGTCCCCGAGACGGTCCAGGTCATCGGCATCGCGGCCCTCGGGAAAGGTTCCGAGGTCAAGGAACCCCACAAGGGGTACCCGGCCGAAAAAGTGCATCGAAACCGCTGGTGAACGGGTAAGAACGTCCCGGCGGACAGAGAAGAATTCGTCCATTTTCAGTGAAAATATGGTAAAATACTAGGGTTGTACTGCATTCTGCATTTCTGAATGCAGTAAGAAAAGTTTTTGGAGGCGAACTGAATTTATGGACGAAAAAAAAAGCGACATGCTCTTCGGGAAGGTCATCCCCCTTCCTCTTGTGGATGAAATAAAGCACAGCTACCTCGACTACGCCATGAGCGTCATCGTCGGGCGGGCGCTGCCCGACGTGCGGGACGGTCTCAAGCCCGTACAGCGGCGCATTCTCTATGCCATGATGGAACTCGGCCTCCGGTCGAACTCGGCCTATAAGAAGTCCGCCCGGGTGGTCGGCGAGACCATGGGCAAGTACCATCCCCACGGCGACTCGGCGATCTACGAGACCATGGTCAGAATGGCCCAGGATTTCAGCATGCGCTACCCCCTGGTGGACGGGCAGGGAAATTACGGCTCCATCGACGGCGACCCCGCCGCCGCCATGCGGTATACGGAAGCCCGGCTCCGGGAGATGGGGGAGATGATGCTCGCCGACATCGGCGAGAACACGGTGGAATGGGGTCCCAACTTCGATGAATCCCTCCGGGAGCCTCTTTCTCTTCCCTCCCTCGTACCCAACCTCCTGGTCAACGGCAGCTCCGGTATTGCCGTCGGCATGGCCACAAACATCCCCCCCCACAACCTCGGGGAAGTGGTGGACGCCCTCGAATATATGATCGACGCCGACGGAAACTGGGAATTCGGCGAAATTTACGCCCGCCTTCCCGGTCCCGACTTCCCCACGGGAGGGGAGATCCTAGGCAGGGACGGCATCATCGATGCCTACCGCACCGGGAGGGGAAAAATTCTCCTCCGGGGGAAGACCCACGTGGAGGAGGGGAAGCGGGGAAAGACTGCCGTCATCATCACCGAGATCCCCTTCATGGTGAACAAGACGACACTCATCGAGACGATTGCGTCCTGCGTTCAGCAGAAGACCATCGACGGCATCTCCGATATCCGTGACGAGTCGGACCGGGACGGCCTTCGAATCGTCCTCGAGCTTCAGAAGGATGCCGACTCGAACCTCGTGCTTCGCCAGATCTACCGCAGAAGCCAGCTCCAGTCGACCTTCGGGGTGATAAACCTCGCCCTGGTAAAGAATCATCCCACGGAGCTTCCCATTACCGAGATGCTTTCCCACTTTCTCGAACACCGCCGGGACGTGGTGCGGCGGCGCACCCAGTTCCGTCTTGACCGGGCTCTCGCGAGAGCCCACATCGTGGAGGGACTGGTCAAGGCCCTCGACATGATCGACCGGGTCATCGCCCTTATCCGGGGAGCCCAGACCGTTCTGGAAGCCCGGGACGGGCTGGTCGGGGCGCTTTCCTTCACCGAGATCCAGGCCCAGGCGATTCTGGACATGCGCCTTCAGCGCCTCACCGGGCTCGAAAGGGAAAAACTCGAGAGCGAGCTGGCATCCCTCTTCGCCGACATAGAACGCTTCCAGACCATCCTCGGCAACAGGGCGGCCCTCGACGGTGTGATCAGGGAAGAGCTTGCCGAACTGAAGAAGAAGTTCGGAGGGCCCCGGAGAACCGAGATCATCGACAACTACGAGGAGGTCTCTATGGAGGACCTCATCCCCGAGAACGACATCGTGGTCATCCTCTCGAAGGACGGCTATCTCCGGCGGAAGGACCTCGGGGAGTATTCCCTTCAGGGCCGGGGCGGGAAGGGCAGAAAGGGGGGCGGCCTCCAGGAGGAGGACGAGATCGCCCTCGTTGCCGTCACGAGCACCCATAAGGATGTCTACCTCTTCACCTCCTCCGGCAGAGCTCTCGGCATGCGGGGGCACATGATCCCCGAATCCCGCACGGGAAAGGGAAAGCTCATCAGCAGGCTCATCCCTCTCGAGGAGGGAGAGCAGGTGGTCTCCATGTACGGCAGCAGCCTCGAAGGAAAGAGCTTCATCTTCTTCGCCACGAAGAAGGGAATCGCCAAACGCCTCCCCCTCTCCGAGATCACGAGGCTGAACCGGGCGGGGAAGAGGGTTCTCACCCTCGACGAAGGGGACGAGATCTCCAAGGTCCGACTGACCACGGGTACGGACGAACTTCTTTTCATGACCGCCGGAGGGCAGGGGCTGCGGGCCTCGGAGGACGAGTTCCGTCCCATGGGCCGGTCGGCCCGGGGAGTCCGGGCGATCCGCCTCGCAGCGGATGACGAGGTCATCAGCTGCGAAGTGGTGTCCCCCGACCGTCTCGCCATGGTCATGAGCGAAAAAGGGGTGGCCAAGAGAACCCGCTTCGACGAATTCACCCTGCATCACCGGGGAGGAAGCGGCGTCAAGGCGATGAACATCGGCCCGAGGACCGGCCGTCTCGTAGGAAGCTGGGCCGTAGCCGAGGACGACGAGATCATGGCCATCACCGCCCGGGGAAGGATGATCCGTCTTGCGGCCGCGGAAATTCCCCAGCTCAGCAGAACCGCCGCGGGAAGCATCGCCGTCCGCCTCGACGGAGGAGACCTCGTGGCCGACGTGAGCATTGTCTGTTCCGACGAATGCCCTGAGGGAGAGTAGAGGATGAAAATCGCCCGGGAGGGATACCCCCTCATAGCCTTCACGGCCTTCATGTTCCTCGGAAGCCTCTTCTTCTCTCCCGGCGTGGCCTTTTTCCTCGCGCCCCTTCTGGGGCTCGTCGTCTGGTTTTTCCGCGATCCCGAACGGGTTCCCGAGGGCGAGGGTTTTCTCTCTCCCGCCGACGGCAGGATACTTGAGATCATTCCCACCGTCCACCCCTTTGCGGGCAGATCAGTGAAAATCGGGATCTTCATGAACCCCCTGAGCGTCCACGTGAACCGTATGCCCTCCGAGGGAGAGGTGAAAAGCCTGGAGTACATACCGGGAAGAAAGTGGATGTCCTTCCAACCGAAGGCCTCGGAGCTGAACGAACGGATGTGCATCGGCCTCGATACTCCCCGGGGAAGGGTCTATCTCGTCCAGGTGGCGGGCTTCCTCGCCCGCAGGATCGTCTGCCGCCTGCGGAAGGGGCAGCGCCTTGAGCGGGGAGAGCGCTTCGGCATGATCCGCCTCGGTTCGCGGGTTGATATCTGGCTTCCCGCCGCAGCCCGCCTTTCTGTTGAGGTCGGAGACAGGGTAGCCGCAGGAAAAACGGCCCTGGGAGAAATGCCCCCGGGCGATCTCTGAAAATAACTGATCCATGCGGGGGAGCCGGTTCGCCGGCTGAGAGGAAGATTGCATCTTCGACCCCTGACCTGATCCGGATAATGCCGGCGGAGGGAGCAGATATTTCTTGTGCCGCACTATTCGGCAAGAGGCCCCCTATATGGAGGGCCTTATTTTTTTGAGGAGGTGCCGGTATGGAAATGTACAGGGGAATCGCGGTCACCATCGCGGGAAGCGACTCGGGCGGGGGGGCGGGTATTCAGGCCGATCTCAAGACATGGGCGGCGCTGAAGATTTTCGGAATGACGGCTCTCACTGCCGTGACCGCCCAGAACAGTACGGCCGTTTCGGCAATCTGGAATGTCCCTCCCGAAATGGTCAGGGCGCAGATGGATGCCCTCTGGAGCGATTTTCCGGTGAAGGCCGCCAAGACGGGAATGGTCAGCTGCCCCGAAACGATTCGTGAAGTCGCCGAGGGGGTGAAGCGCTGGTCGGTAAAGAACCTCGTGGTCGATCCCGTGATGATCTCCCAGAGCGGAGCCTCCCTGATGGAGGACGACGGCGTCGCCGTTCTGATGGGAGAACTGCTTCCCCTCGCTTTTCTCGTCACTCCGAACGTGCCCGAGGCGGAGCGTCTGGCTTCCATGACCATAAACAACCGGGAGGACATGGAAAAAGCCGCACTTGCGATAGGGAATATGGGGCCGGAGGCAGTCCTCGTCAAGGGAGGCCATCTTCCGGGAGGGACGACCGTGACGGATGTGCTGTCCATACATGGTGAGATCACGGTCTTTACCGATCCCAGGATCCTCACGGACAATACCCACGGAACGGGGTGCACCCTCAGCGCGGCCATCACGGGGGAGCTCGCGGCGGGACTTCCTCTGCCCGAGGCTGTCCGGCGGGGAAGGAAATATCTCCGGATGGGACTCGAAGGGAGTTTCCGGCCGGGAAAAGGATGGGGGCCTCTCGGCCATGCCGTATGCCCTCCCTGGATCGAAAAATGATCTTCGGCGATTCTTCTCCAGGGTACTGGGCGGAGGCCTGGAGGAGGGCACAGGAAACCCGTCCGCTGATCTATACCCTCACAAATTTTGCCGCCGCACCCTTCCAGGCGAACATGACCCTTGCCGCAGGCGGGTCGCCCCTCATGTCCCGCTGCCTTTTCGAGGCCGAAGAGCTTGCCGGGCGGGCCGACTTTCTCGTGATCAACACGGGGACACCCTCTCCGTCCGATGGTGAGCTTTTCCGCAAAGTTCTTTCTTCGGGGAAGCCCTGGCTCCTCGACCCGGTAGGGTACGGGGCATCCGCCTTCCGGAGAGAACTCGCGGACGGCCTGATCCGGGATTATCCCCCCGCCGTTCTGAAGGGAAACTCCGGCGAAATATCCATGATGGCCTTCGGAGGCGGAAAAATGAAGGGGGTAGACAGCAGCGGGGAGAGCTCTTCTCTCCGGGAGGCCGTAGAGTGTCTCGCATCTCCGGGGAGGACCGTCTGCGCCACCGGCGCAGTGGACTGGATCTGCGACGGGGAAAAGACCGCATCTTTCACCGGCGGAAGCCCCCTTCTCGCCGCGTTGACGGGGGGCGGATGCGCCCTCGGCTCCCTCATGGCAGTGCTGGCCGCTGGGGCCGAATTTCCTGCGGCGGGAGCGGAGGCCGCCCTTGTCCTCTACCGCCGGGCGGCGCATCAGGCGGAAAATATTTCCCGGGGGCCGGGAACATTTCAGGCCTGTTTTCTCGATTGTATCTGGAGAACCCGTCCCGAGGACTTCCTTGAAGAGGGAAACAGAATTGCAGGGGAGGAAAAAGAAAAATGACGGTCGATCTTGAGAAGGCGCTGAGGCTCTGCGTCATACCGGACAGGGATATCGGGTTTCCGCTTTCCCTGGATGAGCAGACGGAACAGGCCCTCGAGGGAGGGGCCACCATGATTCAGCTGAGGGACAAGGAGATGTCCGGCAGAGAACTTTATGAGACGGCCTGTCGTCTGAAAGAAATGTGCGGAAAATCCGGGGTCCCCCTCGTGGTGAACGACCGCTTCGACGTCGCCCTGGCATCGGGGGCCGACGGAGCTCACCTCGGGGTCACCGATCTTCCCCTCCGAGCCGTACGACATATCTCACCTCCCGGTTTTATCCTCGGCGGCACGGCCCATTCCGTCGAGGAGGCCCGGTCCGCCGAGGCGGGCGGAGCTGATTACGTCGGAGTGGGAGCCGCCTTTCCCTCGACCGCCAAGAGAGAAGCCTCCGTTCTGGGGCCGGAGGGGATCCGGAAGGTGGTCTCGGCCATCTCAATTCCCGCCGTCGCCATTGGCGGGATCACTGCGGGAAATCTGCGGGAAGTTCTCGCCGCCGGAGCAATGGGCGCGGCCGTCATAGGTTCTGTGGTGGGCAGAAAAGACATCTCTGCAGCAGTTCGGCGTCTGGCGGAAATTTTTTCCCTTTGGGAGTCGGGTAAGAGATAAAAAAATCCTCTCTGCGAAAAGAAAGAAGGATCAGGACCGGTCTTTTCGCAGGGAGGCGAAAAGGGGCGTTTTTTCGAGCCCGGCGAGGAGAGCCATGGCGATCAGAGCGCCGGGAAGGCTGCTGAGAAGAAAGGCCCCCGAAAGGGTGAGCAGCCCCGCGGATTTTCCCATGGCCGGGCCGAGGACGAGCGCGGCAAGTGGAGCCCCCGCAAGGGTCGTCCCCAGGGGTTCTC
The DNA here is from genome assembly GCA_963674625.2 of Aminobacteriaceae bacterium. Taxonomy (GTDB): domain Bacteria; phylum Synergistota; class Synergistia; order Synergistales; family Aminobacteriaceae; genus JALHFZ01. Next base: position 507,643 of record CAXXXO010000001.1, read on the forward strand.
CGAGGGCGGCAGCGGGTCTTCTGAACAGCCGGAAGGCAAACCCGGCGGCCAGGGCCCCGGGGATGCTTCCCGGAAAGGCGAATAGGGTTCCCGTCCCCAGGAGATTTCGCACCACTGAGGCGGCGAAGCCGATCCCCGCAGCCCACCAGGGGCCGAGAAGGGCCCCCGCGAGGGCGTTCACCGTGTGCTGGAAGGGAAAACACCGGGTCGGACCCACGGGGAAGGAAAACCCCGAGAGCAGCACCGCAGCCGCGGCGAGCATTCCCGCCATGCAGACTTTTTTCGTCGAAAAGGGCCTCCCCTCAGGGAAGTACGACGAGATCATCCATGTTCACCTCCCTGTCCACCATTCCATATTCAAGGGCAAAGCGGCCGAAGGTCTTCCACCGCTCCCGATCGAGGCCCGTATCGGCGGCGAAGTGAGGGAGGGTTCTCCCGAAGGCCCGCTTTTCCATCCCGGCCTCTGCCTCAGGGACAGCCCGGAGATAGAGCTCGAGAGCTTCGTCCGGGTGCCGGGCGGTGAAGGCCAGGCCTTCGTCAAGGGCAGCCAGAAAACGCCCGATAAGATCTTTCTTCTCCTTCCATACCTTTTCTCCTGTCGTGAAGACCAGTTCATCGTAGGAGGGAATGCCGAAGCTCTCGATTTCAAAGAAGTCCGCTTCAAACCCCTCCATCTCGAAGGCAACGGGCTCGTAATTCCTGAAGGGGCCCATAACGGCGTCCACCTTCCCCGAGGCCAGGGGCTGGAGGATTGAGAACCCCACGTTCACGGGGGTATATTTTCCGATTCCGTTCAGACGGACGAAGGCTTCGAGAAGATAGTCCATCATTCCCGGAACCGTGTAGCCGAGGACTTTCCCCTCGAGATCCGCCGGAAGGGAGATGCCCGTCTCCTTCAGAAAGAGAAGACATGTGAGGGGAGAGCCCACCAGCCGCCCCACCGCTTTCAGAGGAAGGCCGGTCCCCCTGGCGATGATGATCTGAGGTTCATACCCCAGGGCGATGTCGGCATGACCCGAGGCGGCCAGCTTCAGGGGGTCGGCGCTGTCCGAAGGAGCCTGAATTTCAACGCTCAGGCCTCTTTCTTCGAAAAAGCCCTTTTCCCGGGCCGCGTAGATCGGAACGTGGTCGGCGTTGGGAAACCAGTCGAGCATGAGGGTAAGGCGGTCGGCTGCAAATAGCCGGCCGGGCAGCAGCAGAAAAAGCGCGAGAAACGTCAAAAAAATTTTCTTCATTGTTCAAACCTCCCTGAATTGGAATTCTGTTTGTTTCCGTTCTTTTTACTCCTCCAGAAAATGACCTTCGTCTCCGCGAGAGAAACCGCCCGCCAGAGAAAAACGCTGAGAAAAGAGAGAAGGAAGAGCCCCGCAAATACCCGATCGACCCGAAGCCTCGCGTTGGCCTGCATCATGAGAAAACCGAGTCCTTCCGTGGAGCCCACCCATTCTCCGAGGACCGCTCCGATGGCGGCCACGGAGACGGCGACCTTCAGCCCGGCGAAAAAGTAGGGCAGAGCGGAGGGCCAGTAGAGAAGGCTGAAGGTTGAGGGAAAATCCGCTCCCATAAGGAAAAAGAGGGCCTTCACATCGGGATCGCAGCTCCGGAACCCTTCCAGAAGGCTTATGGTCAGGGGAAAAAAGATGATCACAGAGGCCATGATCACCTTGCTTGCCATTCCGTATCCGAACCAGACAACGAGAAGGGGAGCCAGGGCGAAGACGGGGATGGACTGGGAGGCCACCAGAAGGGGGGAGAGGGCGGCATCGAAAGAGGGAAAGAGAAAAAGAAGAAGAGCAAGGGGGATGGCCGCAGAAACGGAAAAAAAGATGCCCAGAAGAATTTCGGCAAGGGTCACGAGGAAATGGTGCAGAAGAAGAGGAGCTTCCGCGGCCATAAGAGCTCCGATCCTTGAAGGCGCGGGCAGAAGGAAGGGAGGAATGTCCCCGATTCTGCTTGCCCCCTCCCAGAGGGCCAGAAAGAAAAGAAAAAAGAGAAGCGAGGCCGGAAGCCTCTTCATTTCTCTCCCCCGTCGAGGAGAGAAAGAATACGGGCTTTTATTTTCAGCAGCCCGTCGCTCAGGGGATCTCGGGGTTTCGTCCCATTCAGAGCAATTTCACCGATAATCTTCATGGGCATCGGCGAGAGAAGAAGGATCCTGTCCGCCAGGATAAGGGCGTCGTCCACATCGTGGGTGGCCATGAGGATCGTCTTGGCTGACCGGAACTGGAGAAGCAGAAGGAGTTCTCTCAGGGAACGGCGGGTTATGGCGTCCACGGCCGAGAGGGGCTCGTCCAGAAGAGCCGCAGGCGCCTCGAAAAGAATTGTTCGTGCAAGGGCGCACCGCTGCGCCATCCCTCCGGATACTTCGCCCGGATAGCACCCCCCGGAGCCGGCCAATCCGAGAAGGGCGAAAAGCTCCGTCACCTTCCGAAGATCGGACCCGGCGGGCTTTCTCTTGGCCCGGACGGGGAGAAGGGCATTCTCCTCAAGGGTCAGCCAGGGGAGCAGAAGGTCCTTCTGGGGCATGTAGGCGGCCATCCCCCGGAGATCGGCGCAGGGCTTTCCCCGGACATGAAGATCCCCACCGTCGGAGGAGAGGGAGCCCATGAGAAGACGGAAGAGGGTGCTTTTTCCGCATCCGGAGGGGCCGAGAAGCACCGTGAAGCTCCCTTCCGGAAGGTGAAGGGAGAAATCGGAGAGAACCATGCGGCCGGAGAAAGATTTTGAGAGGGAACGGATTTCGAGCATAAAAAAACTCCCGGCAGAGGATGCCGGAAGTAAAAGAGAATATCTTCGCCTGAGCGGATAATCCACTTCCCTTCGCCGGCATGACCCGGATCAGGTTCCAGGGGTCGGGGCCGAAACGCCCCCTCTCAGCCGGTACACGCCGACTCCCCCAGTAGCTGTCCAAAAAAAGATACTCTTCGAAAGCGTCCCTGTCAACGGCCCTCTGCGCTCCGGTGATAATTTGTCTCTTCCCCGTTTGCCCTTGAGGGAAAAAGGGGCGATAATTCTTTTGCAGCCTGAAAAGAACGGAAAGGAGACGATTGAGTGAAAGTCGAAACGAAAACAGCTCCCGGAAGCTTCGGGGACAGGGAAGTGCATCTTTTCTTTCTCAGGGAGAAAGCTGAAGAACAAAAGCCCCTTTACGTTCTGTACCATGGTGTCCACGGGTGGGCCCAGCCGAGCGAGTCGAATAAATACGGCTTTCTCGCCTCCGGCCTTGCCCGGAAAGGGGCGGTGGTCTGCATCGCCGAGAACAGCCGACTCCGACGCGACAGAGAGAGCTTCGGCCTTGACCGGACCTCCTGGGCTCATGCCGCCTTCTCGGGAAAAACCTTTTCCATGGAAGTTTTTGACGCCTGTTCCGCCCTTGCGGAGGCGCAAAAAATGTACCCGGACAAGAAAACAGTCCTGTGGGGATTTTCCCTCGGAGGGCTCATTGCCCTTCTGATGGCGGGGGGGGAGACGGGGGAATTCACAAAAACCCTCGGGGCACTTCCCGCACCGACCTGGAAAAGGCCCGAAGGACTGGCGGTCTCCGGCAGCGGGGACGAAACAGCGAAGCCGAAAACTGGAACCCTGCCATTGCCCGTTCTTGACACCCTGGGCGAAAAAAGCCTTCTCCACAGGGCTTCCTCGGGAGCGGACGCTCTCTCCTTCGCTCTTTTTTTCTACGGCAGCCGGGACGGCACCTTCACCGAAGAATCCTCCCGCAGGCTTTTCCGTCTGATTCCCCTGCCTGATGGCCGCAAGGAGTTTCACATCATGCCGGGAGCGGACCATTCCTTCCGGACGGTGGACGACCTTCCCTCCTTCAAGCCCGTGGAGGAAATGGCGGAACTCACCATGGCCATGGCGGAACGAACCCTGTAAAAAGAAGGATCTCCGGGCCGGCAAGCAGGGTGAGAAATCCCCCGAGGGCCAGAAACGGAACGAGGGGAAGGGCGTCTTTCCGTTTCACTCTTCCGGATGCGAGGAGACCGAGGGCGATGACCCCTCCAAGCATAAACCCCAGGTAGAGGGCGAGAAGAGTGAACTTCCATCCGAGAAGAGAGCCTGTCCCGGCCATGAGGGTTGCGTCTCCCCATCCCATGCCTCCCCGGGAGACCAGGATGATGACCGCAATGACGGAAAATCCGGCCAGGGCCCCAAGAACGCCGTCGATCACGGCCCCCTTTCCGCCGAAGAGACGGAGCAGCAGGCCGCATCCCCCCATGACCAGGGGGAAAATATCGAAGACATACCCTTCCTCGAGGTCCGTCAGGGCGTTCAGCAAAAGCCCGAAGGCCGCCGGAAGGGCGAAGGCCAGCGGAAGTGCGAGCCCCCACCGGGCGGCGAGGCTTCCTCCTATAACAGCGCCAAGAATTTCCACTGTAAGATAGCGTACAGAAATGGGCTCGCCGCAGTACCGGCACCTTCCCCCGAGGAGGATCCATGAGAGGAGCGGGAAGAGATCTCTCCAGTTCAGCATGTGGCCGCAGGAAGGACAATGGGACCGTTCTTTCCCCCACCATGGTTTGCCGGAAACGCTTCTTCCTGCGACGACGTTGAAAAATGAGCCGAGGGCGGCTCCAAGGATGGTAAAAAAAAGGACGGCGGCAAATTTCTCCATGAACTGATGCTCCCTTCCTGTCTCTGAAAGGATTGTAGCAGTTCGTCTTTTTTCGGGAAAGTGCTGTTTTTTCCCGAGAAAGATGGGTGAGAAAATGAAATATTGTATAATGAAGCGGAAGGATTGACTGCCCGAACTATGTAAAGTCTGATGAGGAGGAAGAAAAAAATGCCGAAGAAAATTCTTGTTGCCGTGGACATGAGCAAAATGTCGGAGGAAGTGTTCAGCTACGGCTGTTCTCTGGCGCTGCGACTGGGGGCCGATGCGGCGTTTGTTCACGTCCTTCCCCATCCGACCCTGTGGAGAGGGTATGAACCCTGGCTTCCGCCGGAAATCGATGCCGAGGTGGCGGAGATCGCCAGGAAGAAGCTCGATTATTACCTTCGGAAGGCGAAGGAGGATCTCCCGGAGCTTGTCCGCATGAATTACGAGATGGTGGTGAAGGAAGGGAACCCATCGGATGTCATCATCAATTACGCCCGGGAGAAGGACTTCAACCTCATCGTGATCGGCTACCGGGGCCAGAGCACCATAGAGCGTCTCGTCGTGGGAAGCACCGCCGCGAACGTGGCGCGCTACGCCCATTGCTCAGTTCTTATCTATCGGCCCGGCACCCAGATCCTCTAGCAGGGAAAAAGGTCCTGCTTCTCCTGAGGATGGCCGGCAATCCCGGCCGTCCCGTTCGGGGCACAGCGCCCTCTTTGCTGAAAATCTTTTTGCTGAAAAAAAGCCCCCTGCAGTCACTTTGCGCAGGGGGCAGCATATTTTCCGAGTGAGCGGATAAGAAGAAAGGGTACCCGCAGCTTCCTTATGAATCGGTCTTTCTGCCTGCCCCGTACCGCTTCTGGCCGTACATTTTGCCGGCCATCTCCTCGTTTTTCCTGAGGGGAGAGGTGTTCAGGGAGGCCTGAAGCTCACGGACCAGAAGCTGCTTCCGCTGCTTTTCTTCCTCCGCGCCGGATTCTCCCGGAACGGCCCGGTCGAGATATCCCAGTTCCACAAGGGCCTGGGCGTAGCGTATGTCAATGCCCATATTTTCTGAGACCCGTTCCAGATCGAATGCATCCTTCGCATGGTCCCGCAGATACTCTCTTACCTTCGGATAAAGACTGTCCACTTCCTCGAGGCAGGCAACGCATATCTTCCCCCGGGCGGCGCTGAAAAGTCTGCCGCAAAGTTTGCAGGTCACAAGATTCACCCCGTTCCCCCCTTCCCGTATAAAAATACTATATCATTTTTGCCTGCTGCAGGAAAGGGATTTTTCACCTCCTCTCTACATTCGGCTGTCTTGAACCCCCTGCGGAAACTCTTCCCCGGTTTTACTTCCCGGTATGGACGAAACGGCATGATTCTGTTTCAATGGGTCTTGGACCTTTTTTCTGATAAGATAAACTCTGAATAATTTTTTCAGAAGAATACGTGAAAGGAGTCATAGAAATGAAGCCTGCAGCAGTGGATCACATCGGCATAGCGGTTCATTCCATCGACGAAGCTCTCAATTTCTGGCAGAAGTCCCTGGGAATTCAGTGCACCCGGGTGGAGGAGGTGGCCGAGCAGAAAGTGAAGACGGCCTTCCTTCCCGTGGGCGATACGGAGATCGAACTTCTCCAGGCAACCTCCGATGACAGCCCCGTGGCGAAGTTCATCGAGAAAAAGGGAGAGGGGATCCATCACCTGGCCCTCCGGGTGGATGACCTCGACGCCGCCCTCGCCGAACTGAAGGAACAGGGAATGCGCCTCATCGACGAAACCCCCCGCTATGGTGCAGGGGGAGCGCGGATTGCCTTCATCCATCCGAAAGCGACCGGGGGGATCCTCCTCGAACTCAGCGAAAGGCAGGAATAATTCATGGCGAATCGGAGCATAGACGAACTCTGCGAGGAGCTTGAATCGAAGCGTGAGGAGGCCCGGAGCGGAGGAGGAGCGAAGGCGGTGGAAAAGCAGCGGCAGAAGGGGAAGGGGACGGCCCGTGAGCGGATCGCCCGTCTTCTCGACGAAGGGTCCTTCGTGGAAGTGGACGAATTCGTTCAGCACCGCTGCGGCACCTTCGGCCTCGAGAAGAGCAGATACCTCACCGACGGAGTGGTCACCGGCTGGGGCACCATCGACGGCAGGAAAGTCTTTCTCTACAGCCAGGACTTCACGGTCCTCGGGGGATCACTGGGAGAAATGCATGCAAAAAAGATCTGCAAGGTCATGGACATGGCGCTTGCCGCGGGCAGCCCCGTCATCGGCATCAACGACAGCGGGGGAGCGCGCATCCAGGAGGCGGTGGACTCCCTCAACGGCTACGGGAACATTTTCTACCGCAACACCATAGCGAGCGGCGTCATCCCCCAGATCTCCATCATCGCCGGCCCCACTGCGGGAGGGGCGGTCTACAGCCCCGCCCTCACGGACTTCATCTTCATGGTGGAGGGCACGGGGATCATGCACATCACGGGTCCTGCGGTCATCAAGGCAGTTACGGGAGAAGAGGTTACGAGCGAAGAGCTCGGAGGAGCGAAGACCCACAACGCCAGGAGCGGCAACGCCCACTTCCGTGCGGGCACGGAAGAAGAATGCTTCGCCCAGGTACGAAAGCTCCTGGGTTATCTTCCCTCCAACAACCTTGAGGGAGGACCTGAAAAGCAGACGGAAGACTCCCCCTGGAGGCGGGAAGAAAGCCTTCGGGAAGTCGTCCCCACCAACCCCAACAAGGCCTACGACGTCCGGGACGTACTGAAGAAAATCCTCGACGGGGGAGACTTCTTCGAAGTCCAGGGAGAATGGGGCAAAAACATCCTCACCGGATACGGCCGGATAGGTGGCAAGGTATTGGGCATCATCGCCAACCAGGCCAACTACCTTGCGGGATGCCTCGACATCGACGCCTCGGACAAGGCCAGCCGCTTCATCCGCCACTGCGACGCCTTCAACCTTCCTATTGCCACCTTCGTGGACGTCCCGGGCTACCTCCCGGGCACGGAACAGGAATTCGGCGGGATAATCCGCCACGGGGCGAAAATGCTCTACGCCTACAGCGAGGCCACCGTCCCCCTCATCACGGTGGTGCTCAGGAAGGCCTACGGCGGAGCGTACCTCGGCATGTGCAGCAAGGCCCTTGGGGCGGACATGGTATTGGCGTGGCCGCAGGCGGAAATAGCCGTCATGGGTGCGGAAGGAGCGGCGAACATCGTCTTCCGCCGAGAGATCGAAGAGGCGGAGGACAGTGCGGCCATGCGGAGCAAAAAGATAGAAGAATACCGTACGGCCTTCGCGAACCCCTACGTTGCGGCGGAGCGGGGCCTTGTCGACCGGGTGATCCTCCCCGAGGCGACGCGGGAGGAAATCTGGCAGGCTCTTTTGGGAATAGAGAGCAAGCGCAGCCTCCGGCCCAAACGCAAGCACGGGGTCATGCCCCAGTAGGGCAGAAGAAACAAAGCAAAGAGACAAAGCAAAGAGACAGGAAAAAACCAGCACACAGGGAAAGGAGAAACACACGGGCATGACATCCATACACTCCCAGATCAGCGAAAGCGGCATAGCGGGGGCCTTCACCATGTCGGTCATCGCCTTCACGGTGGTCTTCCTCGTCCTCGGAGGCCTCAGCGCCATCATCTACGGAATCAAATACCTCGCGGCGGGGCTCGGCAGCAAAAAAGTCACCCTCCCCCCCGGGGGCAAATCTTCTGCCTCCCCTCTGACGGCGCCGGCGCCCTCCGCCCCGGCCTCCGTCCTTCCCCCGTCCTCGGGCACTTCTCCTGACCGGGGCAGGCTTCTGGCGGTATTGGCAGCGGCCGTAGCGGCCTCTTCGGGAAGAGCAATGTCCATCCGTACCGTCACGCCGGTGCCGGTCTCCGCAGGATGCGGAGGGGAGTGGAAGCGCATGGGGATAGCGGAAAGCCATGCCGCCCTCTACCGGGACTGGAAATAGAAAGAGGAAAAGAGAAAGAGACAGGAACACAGGAGGATAAAAGGATAAAAGTATAAAAGTATAAAAGTATAAAAGTATACAAGCACCCTGAGACAGGATTATAAAATGACATTTCTGAAGGAGGCAGTTCCATGACGAAAACATACAGAATCACCGTAGACGGCACCGCCTATACCGTGGAGGTGGAAGACCTCGCTCCCGGCACTTCCGCCCCCGCATCCGCGCCGGCCCCGGTCTCAGCCCCTGCCCCGGCACCCTCTCCCGCCCCTTCCCCGGCTCCTGCTCCGGCCCCGGCTCCTGCCCCTGCGGCTTCCCCTGCTCCCGCCGGGGGCACCCCCGTCACGGCGCCCATGCCCGGCAAGGTCCTGCGGGTCGTGGTGGCCAACGGAGCGGCGGTCAAAAACGGCGACCTTGTCCTCATCCTCGAGGCCATGAAGATGGAAAACGAAATCTTCTCCCCCGCAGACGGCGTGGTGCGGGAAGTGCGCGTCCGTGACGGCGAGACGGTCAACACGGGCGACGCCATGATGATCATCGGCTGACGGGCAGCCGAAACGCGGCCGGAGGGGGAAGGTGCATCTCCGGCGCCCTGACAAGGAGGAAGACACAGGCCAATGGACATCTATTTTGAAGCGATAGGCACCATCCTCAAATCATCGGGATTTGCGGGCCTCACAGCGGGGCATCTCGTCATGCTCTTCGTGGCGCTCGTCATGCTCTACCTCGCCATAGGCAAGGGATTCGAGCCCCTTCTGCTCGTCCCCATAGGATTCGGCTGTCTTCTCGTCAACCTTCCCCTCTCGGGGATCATGGACGACGGAGGCTTTCTGCGGTACATCTTCTTCGGCACGGAGCATGAAATCTACCCCGTCATCATCTTCATGGGCATAGGTGCCCTCACGGACTTCGCGCCCCTTCTGGCCAACCCGATAACTTTCCTGCTCGGTGCGGCGGCCCAGTTCGGCGTCTTCGTGGCCCTCTTCGGGGCCATGCTCCTGGGCTTCTCCGTCAAGGAGGCGGCCTCCATCGCCATCATCGGGGGAGCTGACGGTCCCACGAGCATCTACCTCACCATGAAGCTTGCCCCCCAGATCCTCGGGGCCGTGGCTGTGGCGGCGTACAGCTACATGTCCCTCGTCCCCCTCATCCAGCCGCCGGTGATAAAACTGCTCACCACGAAAAAGGACAGGGCCATCCGCATGGACTCCCTCCGACCCGTGGCGAAGCTCGAGAAGATCCTCTTCCCCATAGTCACCACGGTGGCTGCGGGGCTCATCCTTCCGGCGTCTGTTCCCCTCGTGGGGATCCTGATGTTCGGCAACCTCCTGAGGGAGTGCGGGGTCACGGAGCGTCTCAACCTCGCTGCGCAAAACGAGATACTGAACGCCACGACCATCTTCCTGGGGCTGTCCGTGGGAGCGACCATGAACGCCGAGAAATTCCTCACGGTGGCCACGCTGAAGATCATCGTGCTCGGTCTTGTGGCCTTCGTCTTCAGCACTGCGGGTGGAGTGCTCTTCGGTCAGCTCATGAAGAAGTGGAGCGGAGGAAAGATCAACCCCATGATAGGTGCGGCGGGAGTCTCGGCCGTTCCCATGGCCGCGCGGGTAGTGCAGCGGGTCTCCCAGAAGGAGAACCCGGGGAACTTTCTGCTCATGCACGCCATGGGCCCCAACGTGGCCGGGGTCATCGGCACCGCCGTTGCAGCTGGAGTCATGCTCACCCTCCTTACGTAAGGGACGGGGAGCGGAAAGCTTTGCCGATATGGAGAGGGAGAGGTCAGCAAAAGGCCTCTCCTTTTTCCTGGAAAAAAGAATCGCTTCATGAAAAGAATTATAATGGAGGGCAGGGCTTTCCCCGGTTCCATAACCCGATGCCTGAAGTGTTTTTTTGATACGCTTTCAGAAGCGGAGTGCAAAAAAACACAGGGAAAAATCTGCCGAAGGCAAGCTTCCCGACCGCTCTGCGGAGCGGGTGAAATCCGGCCCTTATTTGCTTCTGGAGAGGGCCTTTTTCGTTCGCTCCTCGGCGTTCCGAAGGTGGAGGTCGACGATCTTCTCGACTTTGTCGGGATCGTGGGACCGCAGGGCCTCGATGATCCTGCTGTGTTCTTCGCTGACCTGCTCGATGACCTCTTCCCGGAAGGGGCCGTTTTCGGCGAAATAGCGAATGCGGCGGGCGTGAACGCTCAGGTTGTTCAGCGATTCGAGGATGAGGGGATTTTCCGTGTGGGCGGCAAGGAGCCCGTGAAGTACGAGGTCAGACTCCTGGTACAGATCGAAGTTGTCGGGATGCTCCCGCACTTTCTGCACCTTCGCCTCGACTGCGTCGATTTCCTTGTCGGTGCACTTTACCGCGGCGTCCCGGGCTACCTTCGCCTCGAGGATTCTGCGGAATTCCCAGACGTAGCCTGAACGTTTTTCACTGACCTGGGTGACCACGGCGCCTTTGTTTCTTTCTATATCCACAAGACCGATTCCCTCGAGGCGAAGAAGGGCTTCCCGAACGGGTGTGGTGCTCACGCCGAATTCACCGGCGAGCTTGTCGATCTGAAGAACCTCGCCGGGCTGATAGGTATTGTTGATCACATATTCCTTGATCGTCTCAAAGACCTGGTCCCCTAGAGAATGAAAAATCCGGCTTGCCACAAATCCCAACCCCTCTCCCGATATTCTGTCTTCTGTATTCTATCATTCCTTGATAAATATTTCATAAGTTTGTGCGTTTTTTCCCCGTGTTCCTGTTATGCTTTATGGATCAAAAACACTTTCCCTCCCGGATCGACTCTCCGAGCCGGACTCAGAGCAGGGGTATTTGACAATAAATATTGTACATGATATGTTTCTGTAAGGGAAGATGCCGAAATCATTCTTTCATCGTGAACCCCGTTTTTCAAAACATCTCAGGAGGCCAGAGCATGACAAAAGACACATGGCAGTACAGCCGCTCCCGCAGCAGAAGCGAAAAATTTCTTGAAGGCGCCATCGATCTCCACGTACATCCCGGTCCTCATCTCATAAGCAGTCCCCGAAGCACAGACCCCATCAAAACAGCCATCGAAGCCCGAGACGCAGGCATGAGAGCCTTCGCAATCATGGATGTCTTCAATATGTCCGTGGGAACGGCATGGATGGTCATGCAGGTTGTTGAGGGAATCCAGGTATACGGCGGAATCATTTTGAATACCGTGTTCGGCGGCATGAATCCCCGGGCGGTGAAAACCGCTGTTTATTACGGTTCCGGGGCGCGGTACGTCACCTTCGGAGCTCACTCCACCTTCTACCAGGCAGATAAAGAGGGTCGGTATGAAGACGGCGAATGGATTCTGCTGAAGGAGAAATATCCGAAATTCGTCACGGAAGAACTGAGCCGATGCATCCGCATCCCCGAGGGCGAACCGGGGGACGAACTTACCGAGATTCTTGAAGTTATTGCCGCGAACCCTCAGATGTACATGGAGACGGGCCACGTATCGGTGGCCGAGGCGTTCCGCCTCATCGAGCTGGCAAAACGCTTCGGAATAAAGAAAGTCGTGGTTTCAAATGCCGTGGTGGAGAATTTCACCGATGCGGAAATGCAGAAAGCCATAGATTCCGGTGCGGTCATCGAAAGGCTTCTTGCGGCCCATACCCACACGACCCCCATCCCCAAAACACACTACTATGTGGAGCCTGAATACCGGGCCATGGATGAAGGCCTCCAGTCCACCACGGTGGGAGGAGTGGCAAAGGTGGCCGAGCAGATCCGGAAATTCGGAGCCGATCATTTCATGATAGGGACGGATTTCGGAGTCTACACCCTGCCGACTCCCGTGGAGGGTTTTCGTGAATTTATCGCCTGCCTGATGGACCTCGGCCTCACCGACGAAGAAATTCGGAAGGTCAGCAGCATCAACCCCGGACGGCTCGTGGACCTGAACGACTGACAGGAAGGAAAATCAGAAACAGCAGAGAATATCATTCCAGGAAGGGAAGTGCAAAAAGTGAAAAGAAACATGTTCATTCTGTGGGCAGCGATAGCGGCGGCGGTATTTCTCATGGGGTCGGTTGCTGGTGCGGCCGAGTTCCCGAAGGACAAGCAGATCCGGATGGTGGTCCCCTACGGCGCCGGCGGCGGAGTCGACATCTCCTCCAGGATCCTCGCTGCTGCCGCCCAGGATACCCTCGGCCAGCGGGTGGACGTGGTCTGCATGCCCGGAGCGGGCGGCCAGGAGGGAATCAACTTCGTCCTTCAGCAGCCCCATGACGGCTACACTCTTCTCGTGACGGACTACGGCCCCCTGGTAACAACCGCTCTCACCGAGGACGTGAACTACGAACTTTCCGACTGGCTGCCCCTCGTGCAGATCACCGAAGTGGTCCCCACCTTTTTCGTCGTCTCCGATTCTCCCGTAAAGGATGTTGCGACCTGGGTGAAGATGGCCAAGGAGAAGCCGGAGTCCCTTTCCGTCGGCCACGGCCGCCACTTGAGCGTGCCCCATCTTCCTCTCATTCTCTTCGAGAAGACCGCGGGTATTAAAAACACCCATGTCCCCACCACCGGAGGCTCCGAAGCCCTCGCCTTCGTCCTCGGCAAAAAAGTGGATATCGGCGCCTCCGTTCCCAGCACCATCGCGTCGACAGTGAAGGCCGGTACCGTCCGTCCCCTGGCAGTCTGCTCTCTCGAGCGGGTCGCTTCTCCTTCCGGAGACGCCGACCATGAAGGAACTCGGGTACGATGTGGTTCTGCCCGCATGGTACACGGTCTTCGCCCCCAAGGGTACGCCCGAGGCTGCCCTCAAAGTTCTCGAGGAAAAATTCCTTGAGGCCCTCCGCACCCAGGGAGCGGTGGAAATGGCGGGGAAGGCCAATGTTCTTCTCACTCCCTACGGAAGAGACAAGACCGTCCCCCTCTATGAAGGGACTATCGCCAATCTGAAGAAAATTCTTGCGGATGTGAAAAAGTAAAACACTGAGGTACACGAAAGCGGGAATATCCCCTTTAACAGGGGGATTCCCGCTTTTTTTGACAATATTCAAGGCTGCACCTGCGGCAACGAAAGGAGAAAACGTGGAAGACCTGCTTATGGAAGTTCTGCAGGGTGCCTTTTCCCTGCCTGTCATTTTTTATACTGTAGTGGGAGTGTTCCTTGGAATAACCGTCGGCGCCATACCGGGACTGAGCGGCGACATGGCCATCGCCCTTCTGCTGCCGCTCATCTACAAGGTCTCTCCCACATCGGCCCTCGGAATGCTCATGGGCATCTACAAAGGGAGCATGTTCGGAGGGTCAATTTCGGCCATCTCCTTCGGGGTGCCTGGGACCGCCGCAGCCGCGGCCACGGTGGAGGACGGCTATCCGGCGAAACTGCTGGGGCACCCGAAACAGGCCATGCTCACAGCCCTGTATTCCTCCGTTACGGGGGATCTTCTGAGCACCCTCATTCTCGTCTTTGTAGCGGTTCCCATGGCCCGGGTCGCCCTCCATTTCGGCCCGGTGGAGTTCTTCGCCCTCTATATCTTCGCCCTGATGATGATCTCTCTTCTCGTGGTGGGGGAGATGAAAAAAGGTATTGCCGCCGCTGGAATAGGTCTTTTCATCGGTACTGTGGGCATGGACCCCATGATGGGGTCGGTCCGCCTCTCCTTCGGAATTTCGAGCCTTCGGGGAGGGATACCCCTCATTCCGCTGCTCGTCGGGGTTTTTGCCGTCTCCGAGCTTATCATTCAGTTCGCGAAAGAATGTGCCCTGCGTTCTGAAAAACGGATGAGTGATTTCGAGGAAAAGGCCCGGGACCTCGCGGGATATGATCCGTCAAAGGATAAAATGAGCTTCAGAATCTACTGGTCCACCATCAGGGCCACTCTTATCGGCTCGGGTATGGGAACCTTCATCGGAGCTCTACCGGGAGCGGGTTCATCCCTGGCCGCCTTTATGAGCTACGGCCTGGCGCGAAAACTGTCCCGGAACCCGGAAAAATTCGGCCACGGTTCCCTGGAAGGGGTCGCTGCTCCCGAAGCGGGCAACAGCGCCACCGCCGGATCCTCTCTCATTCCGCTTTTTGCCTTCGGCATTCCAGGAAGCGCCACGGCAGCCCTTTTCGGCGCAGCCCTGGTGATGCAGGGGATAAACCCCGGCCCCATGATGATCGAGGAGAACAAGGTGGTCATCTACACCCTCTTCGTCATCATCATCTACGCCACCTTCATCAATCTCTTTCTGTCCCACGGACTCATTCCCCTCTACGCGAAACTCGCCCAGATAAAGACCTGCTATCTGGTCCCGACAGTCTTTTCCCTTGCCCTTCTGGGCACCTACGCTTCCCGAAACTCCCTCTTCGACGTGTGGGTTCTTCTCGCAGCGGGACTGCTGGGAATATACCTCAGAAAGAACGAATTTCCCCTCGGCCCTCTCGTGCTGGGTTTCATCGTCGGGCCGGGGGCGGAAAAAGCCCTCCGGCAGGCGCTTCTCATGGGCAGGGGGGAATGGACATTTCTCTTCAAGAGCCCCATTGCCCTGGCTTTCTACGGACTTTGCATCGTCTCGCTGCTGCTGATTCATTTCTCCGTGAAGAAAAAACTGGTGGAGGAGGACTGATGGCCATGGCCGACCAAATACAGACGGAGACAAAAAGCGATTCCCTCCTGTCTTCGGGCAGGCTTCCGGGACTTTTGATCATGGCCGCCTCCCTGTTTTTCTTCCTCTTCACGATCACCGGCAAGTGGAGCTCAGGGGCAGGCATAGGAGCCAGACTTTTTCCCCAGGGTTCCATCCTTATCATGTTCGCCTCCGGGGCTGCCGTTTTCTTCCGGAAAAAAGAAGAGGCAAAACCGCCGAAGTACAGGGACATCCGGACTTTTCATATCGTCCTTTTTCTCGGCCTTGCCTTTCTTTATGTCCTTGCAGTGATTAAAATAGGGCTCGCGGTGGGGACATTTTTCTACTTCCTGACCATGTTCTTCTATTTCCGCCGGTGGGAATCTCCGGCAAAGACCGTCCTTCTCCCCGCTCTGGTCGTAACGGTCTTCATCTGGAGCCTCTTCACCTTTTTCGCCCAGATAGTAATGCCCCAGGTACTTCTGTTCTGAAGCAGAGGGGTAAAATCAAGGGAGGCAAAATAATGAAAAAGCTTCGCATTTCCTTTGTTGACGAGAATATCGCCGCTTCCGCGGTGCTGCTGGAGGACAAGGCCCCTGCGACCTGTGCGTGTCTCTGGAAGGCCCTCGAGAGACCCGCCGAGGGAATGGGCATTCACGCCATGTGGACCGGCAGGGAGATTTCCTTTCCCTTTCCCGGCGACCTTTTCCCCGAAAAGGAGGGGCTTTCTCTCCCCCAGGAAAACCAGATCACCATCCCCCTTCCCGGAGATATCGTCTGGAACGCCTATGCTCCCTATCAGTGGCAGGGCAGCCCGAACATCGTCTACGATTTCGGAATATTCTACGGCAGGGACAGCAGGCTGTTCCTCCCCATGGGGTGGAAGCCCAGCACTCTTTTCGCCCGAATCGAAGAGAATCTCGACCCTTTTGCCGCTCTTTGCGCCCGCTGCCAGAGGGAAGGGCTGAAAAAAATCCGGATTGAGAGAGTTCTGTAAATTTTCCGACTCCCTGAAAGCCGTCCGTCCGGGAGCGTTTCCCCTCTCCGGAACGGACGGCTTTTACGGTAAAGTGATCCTGTGCTGAAGAAAAGGGAAAATTCATGAACTCTTCGAGC
The DNA here is from genome assembly GCA_963674625.2 of Aminobacteriaceae bacterium. Lineage (GTDB taxonomy): Bacteria > Synergistota > Synergistia > Synergistales > Aminobacteriaceae > JALHFZ01. The sequence continues at coordinate 523,866 of CAXXXO010000001.1, forward strand.
CGGTTTTTCGCAGTCCACCCTTCCCGCTTGAAAAAAGGGATCTTCCTGGACAGGCCGAACCGCTTTCTGGTTCGATGCATGGTGGAAGGAAAGAGCGTCGAAGCATTTTTGCCGAATCCGGGGAGGCTCGAGGCAATCCTCCTTCCCGATACCCCCATTTTCCTTTCCCGGGAGGAGACTCCTTCTCTCCGCAGGACAGAATATACGGTATGGGGCGCGGAGTACCGGGGACGGCCGGTCCTTCTGCACACCCATTTCGCAAATTCGGTGGTGGAACGGCTTCTGCGAAAAGGGTTGATCCCCGGCCTGGAAGAGTGGGACATCGAAAGGCGGGAGGCTGCTGTCGGTCATTCCAGGTTCGACTTTCTTCTGAGGAGAAATCAGGAGCTTCTCTATCTCGAGGTAAAATCAACATCCCAGTTCGGGGAGAAAATGGCCATGTTCCCGGATTCTCCCACCACCCGTGGAAAAAAGCACGTGGAAGAACTGGGAAATCTCGCGGAACAAGGACACCGCACGGCCGTGCTCTTTCTCGTCCATTCCCCCGTTCCCCGCCTTTTTCTTCCGAGCTGGCATCTTGACCCTGCCTTTGCGGAGGCGCTCCATGCCTTCAGGGACCGTCTGCAGATCATCCCACTCGGCGTGGAATGGAAGGAGGATTTCAGCCTCGGCGGCACTGCCGCTCTTCTGGATCTTCCCTGGGAGATCTACGAAAGAGAGAGAAGGGATAAAGGCAACTATCTTCTCTTTTCGCAGGACGGAGAGAGGAGCTGGCGGGTCCTTACGGGGTATGCCGACCCCCTTGAATCCTTCTTGAGAAAGGCAAAAAAAGGGCGTCTTTCCTCTCTTTCTCCAGTCTCGCCTCTCCAGGCGGCCTGGGAGGGCATGCCGATTCGAACCAGCAGGGACGATGAAAAACTCATCCGCCGGCGTCTTTCCCTTCTGGCGGATGAACAGAAAAACGAGAGAGGGGAAAGTTATTTCTCCCTTCCCCTCTCTCCTAAAAAAATACGGGCTTTCTCTGAATTGGTCCTCTGGCTTCGGTCGGACCGCCTGGCGGCTTTGGCAGACTAGAGGGGGAAAAGAAGCAGGGGGCATACGGTCCCTTTCATCAGGGCCTCTGCGGTTGCTCCCAGGACGAGCTGGCCCATCTCCCCCGCGTAGGGAAGGCCGAGGGCGAGGAGCGTGGGCGCCAGATCGCTGACCTTCCTGGGAAGATCAGTCTCGGGCTGTCCCGTGACGAGTTCCACGGTGGTATCGTACCCCCAGGACGAAACTTCTTTCTGTACTTCTCCCATAGCTTCGGCGGCGGCGTTCATGAGCTCCGGGGCGCCCTCCGCAGACTGGGGGTAAAAGGCGTGGACGAGGGTGATGAAGGGATTGCCGCCGGTCTGGGTAAGGATCGTGCGCAGATTTTCAAGCATAAGGGAGGTTCGGGCCGGTTCGAGGTCGAGGGCGACGACAACCTTTTGAAAGATGTCTCCCGGCGGGAAAAATTCGTCTTCCTCCTGAACCACCATCTGCGGAACCGAAACTGTCCTGATCAGGGGAAAGCCGTCCACCCCCTTCGGAAGGGGAAGCAGAACGAAGGTGCACCCTTCCGACCGGACCACTTCCGGCAGAATCTCCATCACGTCTCCCGAAAGGACCATGGTTTTGTAATAGGCCTCCGGTGAAAGGACCCGGGAGCCGAGCCGCTCGAAATAGTCCTCGGCTTCGCTGACCAGACGGGGAGATTCAAGCCCCGCCGCCGGATCGACCACGTGAAGGAGAAGGAAATCAGTCTGTTCCGCTCTCATCTTGTCCTTTGCCCAGGCAAGGGCCTTATCTGAAAAAGGGGATACATCGGCGAGAAAAAGGATTCGCGTAAGCATAAATTATCCCTCCCATGGTATTCTATATTTCAAAAATAAGTATATCTCAAAGAGTCAGTCCGGGAAGAAAAAATTTTCCGGAAAGAAAGGATTTTATGGAAATGAAGGGTGAGACAACCTGGAAAATCGTGTCCCTCGTCAAAAGGGGAATGACAGCCCTTCCGT
>CAXXXO010000002.1:0-203694 GCA_963674625.2 Aminobacteriaceae bacterium
ACCGTACCAGGCTTTCGTGGCGGGATTCCGCCTCAGGACCAGACCTTCGCCGTACTGTCCGCCGAAGACGATTCCCGCCTTTATCACGGATGGGAATATCACCACTCCCTTGGCCTGGGAGAGAAGATCTCCCATCGTTCCCGCGTCTTCCTGGGTGGACATTTCCTTCAGGGCCTTAATGGATTCCTGTATTCTTCCCTCCACGGTGTTGGCCCGTGCAGATTCGAGGCCAATGCCGCCGATGGCGAGAAAAAGAGCGAGAACGGATGCGAGTGCTGTTTTGACAATTCTATGTCTCATGGTTATCCCTCCTAGTAGATTTAATTCATTTTTATAACAATATCATATTCCTAAAAAAATAGATATACCATGAATTATAATTTTTTATTTTTTTAAGAACGGAAGTGAAATAAATTGACGCACTCCACCCTTTGGGATACACTTTTTTTCGAGAAAGAGAACCGGAGAAAGAAGGGATTTACGCCATGGTGGACGAGGAAAGAATCGACGATCTTCTCGACGAAGCTTATTCGACTGATGACGAAGCCGAAATGGAGCGTCTTGCCCGGGAAGTGCTCGAAATGGACGACGAGAACGTGGAGGCGATGATCCTCCTTGCGGACGCCGGAGAATTTTCGGAAGAAAAGAATAGGCATTCTCGAAAATGCCCGGGGCATACTGTCCGACGATGTGGAGGCCCTGCTTGCAAACGACGATGCTTCTTTTCTCGAGGACGACATCGGAATGCTTTATATCGCCGTTCTCCAGCGGCTTGGCTTTGCCCATTTTTTCCGAAGGGAACAACGAAGAGGCACTGGAGATCGCCCTCGAGATACAGCGGCACGATCCGAACCAGGAGACCCTGGGCAGAACCCTCTACTATACTGTCCTCCTCGATATGAAGCGGGGACTCGGAGGTACTTGAAGAAGCCCTGAAGGACGATATTGAAAGCCCTGCCATGCTTCATGCCCGGGCCATCGCCTCCTTCCGGCTCACGGGAGGAGGACCGGGGGGCCTACAGGGCGTTGTGGGGACGCCTTCGGCGCCGGCCCGGAAATTCCCTTTTATATCCTGGGGTACGCCGGTGAGCCGGGAGACGACGCCTCCGAGGAGGAGTATGAAGACTACAATTTTGCGGTCCTCTTCGAAGACCAGTGGTCCTCCGACCCCGAGCTGATCAACTGGCTGGCCCGGGGAACCATTCTCTTCGGCCTGACGGCATCCCTCTTTCCGGCGGAGGATGTGGAAAAGATGATGGTCCTCGCCGATGCTCTCGACATCGCTGATTCGGTGGAGGAGGCTCTTGTCAAGGTCGAGGGGAGGCCCGAATGGCCGACCCTTTCGAGAGAGGAGAAAATAGCCCGAGGCTTTGAGCCTTTTCTTGAAGGGGATCTATCTTCCCCTTGCCTCTCCCGGAAACCCTTCGGGCAGTGAATGATCTGCCGGTCCCGTAAATCCGCAGCGTGAACCGCACTCATCAGACCCCCTGCTCCCATAAGTTTTTTTCCGGGATTCAGGGCACTTGCCCAATTGTGCCGGGGCTCCTTTGCTCTTGCCTGAAAAAACGAAATACTCTATGAACTGGAGGCCCGCAGCATGCTCGAAGATCTTTCCCACCATATTCTCGATATCGCCGAGAACAGCTCCCGGCGCCGGAAGCACCGCTGTGGACATCGAATTCGACGAAGAAGGAGAATTCGTCTCCTTCTCGATTAGGGACAACGGAAAGGGGATGGACGAAAAGACCTCCCGGGCTGTTTTGAACCCTTTCGTCACAAGCAGGACGACCCGAAGGGTCGGCCTCGGCCTTCCTCTTCTGAAGCAGACGGCGGAGCTGTGCGGCGGAGCCCTCTCCCTTTCAAGCCAGCCCGGAGAAGGTACCCTCGTTGCCGCAAGCTTTCGAAAGAACTGCATCGACACCCCGCCTCCTGGGGATATCCCCTCCACCCTGGTGACCCTTCTTCTGTCCGGGACAAACATCCGGTTGAGGTACCGTCACAGAACGGACAGGGGGGAATTTCTTCTTGACAGCGAGGAACTGAAAGCCGCTCTCGGAAGGGATTTCAGCTCCGATGTTTCGCTGCTCGGCAGCGTAAAAGAGTATATCGGCGAAAACCTGTCGGATATCGGGTGGACGCCCTATCAATATTCTTCTCCTTCCAGGACGGAGAAGGGAGTGTTCGAGGAGGAATGCAGATGAAGACGCCGGCAGAACTGGCACGGACGGCATGCGTCGTCTCGAAGGCAAAGGGGGCCCTTCCCCTGCGGAAGATGCTGCTCATGGGAATCCTTGCGGGGGCTTACATCGGTTTTCGCGGGTTGGTTTATGGTCGCCGTGACCTTCGATATGGCGGAACATCTGGGAACCGGGTTCGCGAAGCTGGTCTCCGGGGCGGCTTTCAGCGTGGGGCTCATGATGGTGGTCATCGCAGGGTCGGAGCTTTTCACGGGCAACTGCATGATGCCCATGGGGATACCTTGCGGGGTGCACCCCACTGAAACGAATCATCCGGAACTGGAGCTGGGTTTACTTCGCGAATTTTCTCGGCGGATCTCTCGTTGCGGCCTTCGTGTACTTCGCGGGGCTTGCCGACGGCGCAGCGGGAGGCAAAGCCCTCGCCATTGCGGCGGGGAAGATGGCCCTCCCGGTTTCCCAGGCCTTTTTTCGAGGAGTGCTGTGCAACTGGATCGTGGTACTCGCCGTGTGGATGATGATGGCGGCCGGGGACATCACCGGGAAAATATGGGCGGCATTTTTCCCCATCATGGCTTTCGTGGCCTCAGGATTTGAACATTCCGTGGCCAAACATGTTTTTTCTCTCCCTCAGTATGATGGTGAAGGGGAGCGCCCGGCGCGGCCTCGGCCTCGGGTCTTTCCGTAGAGGCCCTTTCCCGGATCTCCCTCGGGGGATATCTTCACAATCTCATCCCTGTCACCCTTGGAAATATTGTGGGGGGGGGCTCTTCGTGGCGGTTTTCTACTTCTTCATTTTCAAGGAAGACGTGGCGGATATCGAATAAGCGAATATTCGGCCAAAGAGAGAGGACATTACTTCCAGCCATTTTTTTGTGGTATAATATGCATAGATTTAAAGAACCTTGATATGACCCTGCGATGCCCGTGATCGTGATATTTGTCTTGAGCCAACACTCGAGCCTTGTCGGGCCGTCAGTTTGAGCCGGCGGAGGAGATGCTTCGGCATCGACGAAGCTGAGGTTCAGCAGGCCCCGAAACTGAAGGAACGGGTCAAGACGTTCATGACACGACATTGCGGGGAGGAACATCCAGGGGCCGGGGAAACCCGGCTCCTTTGTCTTGTAAAAAAGGAGGCAATTTAGTGGATCTCATCGTTTCTCCTCCCTTCTGGCATCCGGCCTTTTCTGAAGGATTCATCCTCGACTGGGACGGCGTTCTCGCGGAGACAAAGCTCAACTTCACTCCCATACGGGAGAAATATTTCGAAGGCAGGTTTCTTCCCCTCATTGAAGCCGCTGCGTCCCTCTCCCCGGAAATCGCAGAGGAGCTGAACCGGGATATCCATGACCTCGAGATGGCCGGGGCCGAGACCGCTGAGGCCGTTCCCGGGGCGATGGAGCTGCTCGAATGGCTGGGAGCGGAGAAAAAGCCCTGGTGCGTCGTCTCCCGGAATTCTCTCGAGTCTATCCGTCTTGCTGCCAGGAGGTGCGGACTGCCCCTTCCCCCCGTGGTGAAGAGTCGGGACGAACCCCCTGTGAAGCCTGAGCCCGAGGCCCTGTGGAATGCGGCTCTCTCCCTCGGCGTCCCCTCTGAAAAGTGCCTCATGGTGGGAGATTTTCTCTACGACCTCGTGGGTGCCCGGAGAGCAGGAATGAGGGCCGTCCTGGTCCAGAGGCCCCGGGCGGAATGGAAGCACTGGGCGGATGTCTCCTTCGACAGGATGACTGATTTTGCAGCCTCCCTCAAGGCCCCTGAACCCCTGGTTCCGTGGGAATATGCCTCTCTTGCGGAAGAGCGGGGAAGGGAAAAACTGTCTGAGACCGCAGGACGGGGAGTTCTTCTCCCGGGAAAAGATCCCCTGATTCTCAGAAAAGCTTTTTCCCTTGCGGAGCGGGGCATCCTGCATTTTGCCCTGGAGGATGAAGGTTCCCTCTCTCCTGAACAATGGAAAAACCTTCCGGGCATACCTCCTTCCCTTCTCGATCAGCCTGCGGGAATTGCTCTGGCATCGCTGCTGCGCTTCCGTTTTCCCCTGGCGGAGATCCACTCTTTCGGAGAAGGAGGCTCATTTCTGAGAGAGGGAAAAGAACTCGACCGGCTGATCGGAAACGTCCCATGACACTTCCCCCAACCCGGTGGGAGGTCCCCCTTGCCGAGCGGATGCGCCCCCGGACCCTCGATGAATTCGCCGGGCAGGCCCATCTTCTCGGCCCCGATGCGCCCCTTCGAAGAAATATCGAGTCCGGCAGCGTGCCCAGCTGCGTTCTGTACGGTCCTCCAGGCGTGGGGAAGACGACCCTCGTCCGCCTGCTCGCCTCAGCCACCGACCGGGAGATCCTCGAGATCAACGCGGTTTCAGCCAAGGTCTCCGAGCTTCGGGAGGTCGTCGCCCAGGCGGCCAATCTCAAGATCCTCCGGGCGGGGCATTCGGCCATCGCCTTCGTGGATGAACTTTATCATTTCAACAAGACCCAGCAGAACGCCCTCCTACCCTCCGTGGAAAAGGGTGACCTGATCCTCGTGGGTACCACCACCGAAAATCCATGGTTCGAGATCAACAAGACCCTCCTGTCCCGTATGGTCGTCTTTGAACTCTACCCCCTGCCGCAGAAGGATCTGATTCTACTTCTCGAAAGGGCTCTCGCCGACGCCGAGCGGGGACTGGGAACCCTGCGTCTCGAGGGGGAGGAGGGGGCACTCCGCCTTCTCGCCTCCATGTCGGGGGGAGATGCCCGCCAGGCCCTGACCCGCCTCGACTTCGCGGCCGGTTCCATAGCCGCCCGGGGAGGCTCTCTTCTGACGGAGGAGGCCGTGAGAGAATCCCTTCCCCTTGCGGCGGTTCGCTACGACAAAGCCTCGGATGACCACTACGCGATCATTTCTGCCCTCATCAAGAGCATCCGCGGCTCTGACCCAGACGCAGCAGTCTACTGGCTCGCCCGGCTGCTCGCCGGGGGAGAGGATCTCCGCTTCATCTGCCGCCGCCTTCTCATCTCAGCTGCCGAGGACATCGGTCTTGCCGACCCCCAGGCTCTCGTGGTCGCCTCCGCCGCGGCCCAGGCCGTGGACATGACGGGGCTGCCCGAGGCGAGGATCATTCTCTCGGAAGCCGTACTCTACCTCTCCGCCGCTCCCAAGAGCAACAGCGCCTACATGGCGGTGAACGAGGCGGAAAAAGCCATAAACAAGGGAGACCTCCAGGAGGTCCCCTTTCATCTGAAGCCCTCAGGTTCGGGGTATCTCTACCCCCATTCCGACCCTCGCCACTGGGTTCCCCAGCAGTACATGGAATCTCAGCGCCGTTTCTGGTTCCCCGGAGAACTCGGCGAAGAAAAGACAATGGCGGAGCGGCTGCAGAAATTCTGGAGGCGCTTCAGGGATCAGCCCAGGTAGCCGGATCGATTCCCTCAGCGCAAAACTGCCGAGGCCGCACGGCCGATATATTCCTTTGCCGCCGCCGCCGTATGGAGAAAGGCGGAGGCGGAGGGAAGGAAATCCATGGGAGTGAACTGCCCCTCGTCTTCCAGCATCCCGGATGAGAGGGGGAGGATCTCCATATCGGAAAGAAAACGCTCTGCCTCCTCCAGGGCCCGCTTCAGATGATAGGCTGTCGTTACTACAATGACCCGCTCGGCTCCGGCTTCCCGAAGCAGGGGAGCGGAGCGTTCGAGGTTTTCTCCCGTCGTCCTCGATGTCCCCTCCACGATAAGTGGACGCCGGAAGGAAAGTGCATCGGCGGTCCTTCGAACCATTTCCTCGATTTCCCCGGGGGAAGCTTTCTCCGGGTACCCTCCCGAATAGACCAACGGACATTTGAGGCGTTCCGCAGCGGCACATCCCGCGACGAATCGCTGCAGGGTCTCCGCTCCCATGGCGAACTTCATGGTTCCTTCGCCCATCCGCCTCGCCTCGACTCCCCCTGCGAGGACGAGAACAGCCGTCCTCTTTTCCGGATCGGGGAGGTCAAAGGAAAACCCCTTTTCGAGAGGAGAGAGGACGAGCTTGGCGAAGGCCGGAATGGACAGGAGAAAAAGCACAAGGGCGAGGAAGAGGGCGAAGCCGGCGGGGGTCAATCGCCGCCTTCCCGGATTTCGGCGGTTGAGGTGAAAATAGAGGGAAGCGGCAAGGCAGAAAAGAACCAGGCACCCCGGCAGGGTGACGAAAGCGCCTGCGGTCTTGTAGAGAAAATAAGAAAGGGTCATTCGTCCGTCCGTCTCAATCGAAGGAAACTGATCGCCTTGCGTGATTCTGCAGGTAAGAAAGGAGCCCTTCCTTGCTGACGGTGATATGCCTTTGCGTCTCCTCTGCCGCCTTTGCGGCGTCCCCGGCGATCAGCGCGTCGATGATCGCCAGGTGCCCTGCGGTGAAAGCGGTGATGGGAGAGCGCTCCACGGAGAATGGGCGGCAGAGGTTGATCAGATCTGAAATATTGTTCAGCATCAGAGCGAGAAATCGGTTGGTCCCCGACTCGTAAAGAGCGGAGTGAAATTTCCGGTCTTCCTTCACGTATTCCGAAACGGGGGTCTGGTCCGTCATGGAGGCGAAGACCGAACGAAAGCGCCTGAGCTCCTCAACAGGGGGATCTATGCTTACGTTTTCCACGGCCAGGGTTTCAAGGGCTATCCGAAGCTCATAGAGATCGGAGGCGTCCTTGACGCTCGGCAGGGTGACGAAGGCCCCCTTCCTCGGGGACAAGGTGACAAGGCCGGTCTGGGCCAGCTGCCGGATCGCTTCCCGAACCGGGGTACGGGAAACAGCCATCTGTTCCGCAAGCTCGATTTCAGAAAGCTTCGAGCCCGGGGAAAGGACCCCGTCTACAATGGCCTCCCGGAGTTTTTCGTAGACAATCTGACGCAGCCCCTGGTTCGCAGCGGGAGAAAGAGATTTTTTTTCCATGGTCAAACTCCTCCCATACAATATAGGTACATATTATACTGCATGGAAAGTGCAGGAAGAACCCCTCGGAAGAGTTCAGTCAGACACAGGGAGAGGAGTTTTTATTTTCACCCCTCCAGAGAAAATCGTACCAGAGAGAAAGAGCGTAGATGGCGTCGGAAAGCCGGTTGATGTAGCGGTAAATATCCTCCTCCATCTCATGATCCCGGAAGAGCTTCACGGCGCACCGCTCGGCCCTGCGGGCTACTGTCCTTGCGATATGGAGGGCCGCCCCCGGAGCGGAATCTCCGGGCCGGATAAAACGAAAATTTTTACCCGCCCGCTCTCCGGCGAGTTCCGTGATTTTCTCAAGTTTTGATATATCAGGACAGGCCAGCCCCGGATAGAGGGCGATATGCCCCATAGCTTTCCCAAGCTCCTGCTCGATAAGGCAGAGCTGCTCGCAGATCTCCGGGTATTCGCAGAGGGACCTTGCAAGCCCCACGTGGGCCTGGCATTCGTCCAGGGTGCCGTAGGTTTCCACCCGGGGATGATCCTTAGGAACCCGTTGGCCGTTCGCGAGGCTCGTCTCTCCCCGATCGCCTCCCCTGGTGGTGACCCAGACGTCCTCCGGGCCGTTCGTTTTGGATTCGTTCATCGGGGACCGCATCCCGAGCAGGTTTCGCATCCTCCCGTGGAGGCGCAGTCTCCCATGGCGGAAAAGACTATCCGGATGAGGGCATCGGTGAGAACCCCCGGAGGAAGAGCCTGGCAGGGCTCTCCTTCAATATCAAGGGTGCGGACTTCAAATGATTCTCCATCGGGGAGTACGCACCCGTCACACTGACTGTAGCTTACGGAAGCCTCGAGAACGTCCTCAATGGCCCGTTCGGTTTTCAGCCCCAGTTCAGGCCCGTAAAAAGAGAGATAGTTCAGCTTTCCGCTGTTCTTTCGGGTGATCTCCGGAATTTCGAGGGTCTGAAGAGAAAGGGCGACATCGAGATTTGCCAGTTTGGGAGAGAGTTCCCCGACCATGGCCTGAAGCCTCCGGCTCGTCTCGCCGCAGGGGGGACATTGGGCTCCCGAGTTTGAGGCGGGAACGTAATGACGGATATAGAGAGTATTCATACCGTAGGACCTCCTTCTCACGAGGGTATTTTCTTTTTTTATTATACACCTGTTAAGATCGATCTTCTTTTCAGGAGGTAAAAATTATTTCCATATGTTATAATCATGGTATGTTGATACCTATTAACTATCTTGATTGAAGGAGATGAGAAAAATGAGAAAACGCTTTCTAATCACTCTTGCATCCCTGTCCGCATTGCTTCTGCTTCTGACCGCTGGCTCCGGCTTCGCGGCCATGGGGGACATACAGAATCTGACCTTCCAGGGAATGACAGGAGATATTCTCGGACAAGGGGAGAATATCCAGAAGGACGGCAGGGCTGACGCCGTCTTCACGGGAAACATCAACGGGATCGGCGGCGCCATCACGGGCTTTCAGCTCAAGTCTGAAGACGGGCGGTCTGTGTGGGATACAACGGCCGGAACGGAATACCCGGCATGCAGGTGAAGGACGGCCAGGGAAAAGTCCTCACTGAAAGCAACGGCAATATGCCCCTGACCCCCTTTCTTCTGGGGTTCGGATTCACCATCACCGTTCCCGATGACGGGTCCCTGGCCAGGGGGGGGAATTTCACCCTCACAGTCCGTTTCGTGGACGATTCCGAAAACAGCGCTGCGGTCTCGTTACCCGCCACAGCCCATCGGCAGACTTCTTCGGTGAAGATCACCTCCGCGGCCTGGAGCGATGAAGAGCGCCGGGATCTCACCGGAAAGAACGAAGCCCTGCGGGGAGACGGCATCATCGACCGCCACGCCCGGCTCGTTCTTCAGGGAAACGCGACCCTTACCGGGGTCCGCGTACAGAGCGTCCGGGGTGACGCGGCAGAGTGGGATACGGTCCCCGGAAACAACACCTGGCTCGTTGCGGCAAGCTCTTCGGGCAATATCCTCAACCGGCAGGACGGCAGCATCCAGACGGCCATCCGGGGAAAAACGGTTCTTGACCTCTGGCTGTCCGACAACGGCGCCATTGAAAAAGGCCGGTCCGAATTCGTGGTTACCCTCTCCTTCTCCGACGATACGGAGGCCAGGGCGACTATTGGAAGCCCTTCCGCACCCGCTGCCGTCAAGAATGCCTTTGACGGTTCGGCGAGGATGCTCGGCAGGGGAAGCAGGGATTTCGTCGGAAACAACGAAAACCGGGCAGGAAACGGCTCCCTCGACTGGGAGGCCGAGCTTCGGATAGACACCCCCGGAACCATAGTCTCCATGACGGTTCTGAATACTGCCGGAGGAGCGGGAGAATGGGACACCATTCCGGGAAACGGCCGCTGGCTTCTCGGAGTATTCGACAGCAATGACAGGATTCTCAACAACGCCGACGGCTCGGTCTCCATCCCCGTCTCGAGGGCAGGGGAATATCGCCTGAGAATGGAGAACAACGGCACTCTCGACAACTCCGGAACACGGTCGAAAATCACCCTCACCTATGACGACGGACGGGTGCTTTCAAGGGAGATCACCCCCTTTTCAGGATCCACTGCCGCAGGTGAAAAACCGACAGCTGATAACGAAATCCGTCTCTATCCTCCCAGGCAGGCCTCGAGCAGCGACTATGTCAGCAAAAGCGAGCGGCCGGGGCGGGGCGGAAACAAGGACTGGGTCTTCGAATTCAGAATCTACGGAGAGGGACGGGTGAAAAATATAGAGCTCACCGGCAAGGGCTCCCGGGACACTGTTCGGTGGGACACCATTCCCGGCAACGGTTTTCCCCTTCTGGGTGTTCTGGCCCCCGGCAAGGGCGGACTTCTCAACCGCAATAACGGCTCCGTCCGATTCGACGTCCCCCCGAACCAGAACCTTCAGCTTTTCGTCGAGGATGAGGGGTTCCTGAGGAGAAACCTGATTACGAGCTATGAAATTGTACTCACATGGAACGACGGAAGTCAGAGCAGGGCGACTCTCTGAGTTTTCTGACCCTTTGAATTTCAGTTGACCGAAAATGCGCCGGTTTCCGCAAGGAGGCCGGCGCATTTCAATGGAGGATGCGCTCTCCTCGGGCATTCCGGCCTCAGGCGGCGCTGTTTACCCGGATATTTCAAGCTTTCCCCTTGATTTCTCTTTTCTGGATGGATATACTCTCTCCGGATGAATTTTCTTTCAGGATTTATTTTCATTTTTGCGGAGGGCCCATGTATTCTAACGCGCTGCTCATGAAGGCTTCGGAACTCTATTACTATTCCCGGCTTTCCCAGGGGGAGATCGGCAGGAAACTCGGAGTTTCTTCCCCCACCGTTTCCCGTATGCTCCAGGAGGCGATGGAGCGGGGGATTATCGAGGTCAAAATCCGGGACACCCTGGCGAGGGCAAAGAAGACGGAGGACGAACTGAAGCTCAGGTTCGGCCTCGAGGACGCTGTAGTCATCGAAGTTCCCCCGGGCACGGAGCAGAACCTCCGCCGGCAGCTTCTGGGCAGGAAGGGAAGCGAACTTCTTCCGGATTACTGCGCCCGGGGTTCGACCCTGGGAATAGGATGCGGGGTCACCATGCATGAATTTGTCCAGTCCCTGGACCCTTCGAGACGATTTCCCGAGCTGCGGATCCTGCCCCTGATGGGCGGGTGGGGGAAGGAAGAGGCGGAGAGGGAGACGAACCGCCTCGCGAGCATGATGGGAAGAACCCTCGGATGTTCCTTTTCCTATCTTCTTGCGCCGGCGATCGTGAGTTCGAAGGCCGTGCGGGACATACTTCTTCGGGAGCCCCAGATTCTCCAGACGACCCATCTCTGGGATACCGTGGACACGGCATTTTTCTCCATCGGGCCGGAGCTTCGGGAAGAACATTTTCCCTATATTCCCGCCGAATTTCTTTCTATGGATGAAGCCCGCAGGGCTGGCGGAGTCGGCGATGTCCTCGGAAGGATCATTGACGACCGGGGAAGGGAGACTAAATTTCCATATAACGACCAGCTCGTGAGCATCCCGCTGGAGGTTCTGAAAAAAATTCCACGGAGAATCGGTATGGGTGGAGGCCCTCAGAAATATCGTGGAATCCGCGCCGCCCTTGAAGGACATCTCATAACCGTGCTCATCACGGATTTGGAAACGGCAGCTTATCTTTTGCATCTGGAGGCGATGAAAGGTGACAGTATTCGATGATCTTTTCAAGGTAAAGAAGCCCATTCTCGGGATGGTTCATTTTCCGCCACTTCCCGGCTCTCCTCTCTATGATTCCTCAGCGGGGATGAAAAAAATCCGGGAGACGGCCCTTCGCGATGCCGAGGCACTTGTGAAGGCCGGGTTCGACGGCATCGTCTTCAGCAACGAAGGGGACCGTCCCTATCTCTCAAGGGTGGACAACGCCACCGTTGCCGCCATGTCCAGGGTCATTTCCGAGACCTCGGCCACCTTCGATCTTCCCTTCGGCCTTTCCGTCCTCGCCGATCCACAGGCTGCCGTAGCGATAGGAGCGGCCGTGGAGGCGGATTTTGTGCGGATTTTCCTCTCCTGGGTCTTCGTGGGCGACTGGGGGATCGTGGACCCCGATGCCGGAGCGATTCAGCGCCTGAAAGCATCCCTTTCGGGGAATATGAAGGTCTTCGCCAACATCTCCGGTCATACGGAGCCTCTCGGTGGAAGAAAAATTGAGGATATCGCCCGGGGAGCCGTGAAGTTCGGCCTCGCCGACGCAGTATGCCTGGCCGGAACTACAGCGGGAAGCGAAATACCGGAGGAGGACCTCCGGGGCGCCCGGAAAGGGGCAGGTGCGGCGCCGGTGATTGCCGGAACCGGGGTGAATATGGAGAACGTACAGAGGATGCTCTGCCTGGCTGATGGAGTGATCATGGGCACGAGCGTCAAAATCGACGGAAATACCTTCAACCCCGTGGACCCCGATAAAGCCGCCGCGTTCATGCGCCACGCGAGGGATGTCCGGGAAAAGATGAAATGACCGTTCTCGAGACCCTGAATCTCACGAAGGAGTTTCCTGGCGTACGGGCTCTTTCAGATTTTTCCTTCACCCTCGAAAAGGGAGAGATTCATGGACTTGTGGGCGAAAACGGGGCGGGGAAATCCACCCTGGTGAAAATCCTTGCAGGGGTTTACACTCCTACTTCCGGATCCTTCCTTCTGGAAGGGAAAGAGATGCATTTCCGGTCGCCGGGGGATGCGGCTGAATCCGTGGGGGTGGTCTACCAGGAGAGAGAACTCATTCCTCACTTCACCGGCTGGGAGAATCTCTTTCTCGGGCTGGAATTTTCCACCCTCGGTTTCCTCGAGAAGTCGCGGATGCGGAGAGAGGCCCTCGCTTTCGTTGAAAAATACGATATGAATGTGGATCTCGACCTTCCCTCCTCAGAACTCGGAAGCGGACAGCAGGAGATGCTCTCGATTCTCAAGGTGCTTTTCCGCAATCCGCGGGCGGTCATCTTCGACGAGCCCACCGCTCCGCTGAGCGTCAGGGAATGCGAAAGCCTCTTCGCCCTCATTCGTGATCTTCGGAGCAGGGGACTGGCCATCCTCTATATCTCTCATCACCTTTCTGAGGTGCTCTCCCTGGCGGACCGGGTGACCGTCCTCCGGAACGGCGAAAAGATCGCCACTCTTCCCGCAGGCGAAGTGGACGAAAAGGGGCTGATCCGCCTCATGATAAACCGGGATATGGCAGGCCAGTATCCCAAACGTAATTTTCCCCCGGGAGAGGAGCTTTTCTCCCTGAAAAACTGGAGCTCGGAGAAGAGCCGTTTTTCCGGTATCTCCATATCCATCCGCAGAAGGGAGATCGTTGGATTCGCCGGTCTCGTTGGCGCGGGCAGGACGGAACTTGCCCGGGGGATATTCTGCGGCGCTCCCTTCGAGAGAGGAGAGATACTGCTCGGAGGAAAGCCCTTCGTCTCAAAAAGCCCCGGGGAGAGCATAGCCCGGGGGATCGCCATGATCCCGGAGAACCGCAGAGAAGAAGGGGTCATCGCCGGGATGTCCGTGGCGGAAAATCTTCTCCTCCCCACCTTGGGCAAATTCACCTCCCTGGGGTTCGTAAGAAGAGGGAAGGCGGAGGAGCACGTCTCCGAAGTGATGGACAGGCTGAGGATCAAGGCGGCAGGTTCAGGCCAGGATGTGAGGACCTTGAGCGGAGGAAACCAGCAGAAGGTCTCGGTCGGAAAATGGTACGGCACCTCGTCGGAACTCTGGATTTTCGATGAACCCACCCAGGGGATCGATGTTGATGCCAAACGGGAGGTCTATACGATCATGGAGGAATTGGTCGAAGGAGGCGCCGGCATATGGTTCATCAGCTCGGACTTGCGGGAGCTTGTCGCCATGGCTGACCGCATCTACGCAATGAAGGGATTTTCCGTCGCCGGGGAGTTTACCCCTCCCTACGAGACGGAGAGAATACTTGCAGCCATGATGGGGGAGGACCGCTGACATGTCCCAGGAAAGCATGAACCGCCAGAGAACCCTCACCCGTTTCGGCACGATCATCGCTCTCATCCTTCTCTCTGCGGGGTTTGCGCTCTGGATTCCAGGCTTCGCAGGGGGAGAGAACGTTATGAACATCCTCCGGCAGATAGCCCTTCTCGCGGTGATCTCCGAGGGCTTCACCATGTGCCTGATCGTCGGCGAACTGGACCTTGCCTTCCCCCAAATCGCGAGCCTCTCCGGGGCCCTTGTGGCGGGGCTCATTTTCGGAGGGATGCATCCCCTTCCCGCAATTCTTCTCTCCCTGGCCGTGGGTGCCCTTTTCGGTCTTGCGGCGGGTTTTCTCGTGACGAAAATCGGAATACCGTCCCTCATCACCACATTGGCCACGGGGATCATCGCCGGGGGAATGGTCTACATGTATACCCGGGGAGTTTCCTTCTACGGCCAGATGCCCCCCGCTTTTCTCTCCCTCGGCCGGGGAATGGTGGGACCGGTCCCCTCTCTCATCGTCATCATGTTCACCGTTGTCGCGGCGGCCCAGGTCATGATATCCTCGACCCGTACGGGAAAATACATGCAGGCCACGGGGGCGAACCCGGCGGCTTCCCGCCTCGCAGGAATCAATATCGACCGGTACAAGATCCTGGCCCTGACCCTCTCGGGCCTCGCGGCGGCCTTCACGGGTATTCTTCTGACCTCCCGGCTTGGCTCGGCCAACCCGGAAGGGGCCTCGGGATTCATGATGGATGCCTTTGCCTCGGCCCTCCTCGGAATGACAGTGCTCAGCGTCGGCAGGGCGAATCCCTTCGGAACCTTCATCGGCGCGCTTCTCATCGGAGTCATAAATAACGGCATGACCCTTGCCGGGGCGCCCTACTATACCCAGGATATCGTTAAGGGTCTGATTATTCTGCTTTCGGTTGCGGTGACGTCGCTGCAGGCGAAAAGAATGATGCGGAACTGAAAAATGGTTCTCATCCCCTCACGGGGGGATATTTCACGCAGGGAGGGTAAAGACATGAAAAAGATCGCAGCAGCTGCAGCAGCAGGAGTTTTTCTGATGATGCTTCTTTCGGGAGGCGCCTTCGCGAAACAGATCACCGTGGGGTTTGTCGCCACGAACTTTTCCGCTGAGGCCCAGTCGAGGGTGGCCAATGCCTTCGAAAAGATTGCAAAAGAGAAGAACTGGGACGTCAAGATGCTCAACTCCACCGGCTCCATCGAAACTCAGTCGAACCAGCTCGAAAACCTGTACCAGATGAAGGTTGACGCGGTGGTCATGGCCATGGCTCATCCCCAGGAGATCCGGCCGGCCCTCGACAAGCTTATCTCCGCAAAAATCCCCGTGATCACCATCGACTCGGGGTATGTCGACGGAGTGGTGGCCGACATTACCGCCGACAACTTCGCCATGGGGGCGAAGGCCTCCACCTTCCTCATGGATTCCATCGGCGGCCAGGGGAACATCATCGTCATCAAGTTCGAGAAGCACTACGGAACCCGCAGGAGAGGGAAAGTCCTCGACGTGGTACTGACGGAGTATCCCGGCGTGAAGGTCCTCGCCGAATACAGCGTGGTTGCCACGAAGCGCTTCATGGATGACACCCGGGCAGCCATGGAGACCTATGCCACCCGGTTCGGCGATACCATCGACGGTGTCTGGTGCGCCTTCGACCAGCTCGCCTATGTCGCCGGAGATGTGCTGCAGGAGCATGGAAACAAGAAGGCAGTGATAGTCGGCGTCGACGGAAACCAGGAGACCTTCCGCAGGATCCGGGCGGGACAGATGTCTGCCACGGTGGCCCAGCCCTTCGAGGCCATGGCCCAGAAGGCCGTGGATCTCGTGAACGCCGTTGCTGTTGAGGGAAAGACTGCCGAGGAAGCTACGGGGGGAAGAAAGATATTCTACATGGACGCTCCTCTCGTGGACAAGACGGGCCTTCCCGCGGAATAGCCCTTTCGGAAGAGTTTTTTCGGTTCTGCGGCCGCGCGGTCTTTTTCTGCCGCGCGGTTTTTTTTCAGGAGGTGACCGGATGTCCCTGTTTCTCGGTGTGGATATGGGAACTTCATCACTCAAAGCCGCGGTCCTCGACGAATCCGGGGCGGTTCATGCCAGGGCCAGGAGAGAGGCAGTCATGGAATCTCCCCAAAAAGACTGGTACGAGGTGGACGGCGAAAAATACTGGTGGCAGGGGTTTCTCGCCCTCTGCCGGGATTTGGCCCGTTCCGTTTCCCTCTCTTCCATAGAGGGGGTCTGCGTCAGCTCTGTCTGCGGATCCTTCGTCCCGGTGGATGAAGAGGGACGGGCGGTCTCCCGGGCGATTCTCTACGGAATCGACCGCAGGGCTGTGGACCAGATATCCCGTCTGAACGAACGGTGCAAAGAGCGTCTCGATGCCCTCGGCGGGCCCTTCACGACCCATTCCGTCTTTCCGAAAATCCTCTGGCTGAAGGAGGAGCGTCCGCAGGTTTTCGCGAAGACCGCTTTCTTCCTCGAGCCGAACAATTTCGTAACATACCGGCTCACCGGAGAGAAAGCATGGGACTTTCCCTCCGCTGCCGGAGCGGGGCTCGTGGACCGCTCCCTTCCCGACTGGCCTGCGGGGCTTTTTGAAGAGGAAGGAGTCCCACGGTCCCTTTTCCCCCCTCTCCGGTGGCCCCTCTCGAAGCTCGGGACAATCACTGCCTCTGCCTCGAAGGCCACGGGCCTCCCGGAGGGAATTCCCGTGGCCGTGGGGGCGTGCGACATCAATGCGGAAGCTGCGGCGGCCAGGGCGTTTCATCCGGGAGACTGCGTTGCTGTCTTCGGCTCGACGGTGAGCATGCTGCTCACCACGGCCGAACCAGTCCGCCTTCCCGGATTCATCTCCGGGATGTCCCTTCTCGAGAACACTTTCCGCATCGGAGCTGCCACGTCCTCCGGGTCCCGCTTTCTCCAGTGGATGGGAAGGGCTGTTGCCGCAAAAGAACCGGCCAGGACGGAACGCCCTTCGGGCATTTTCATCCTCCCGTGGCTTGACGGCTCCCGGACGCCCTTTCACGATCCCGGTGCGAAGATGGCCTTCTGGGGCATGGATTCATCCACGACACCGGAACTACTCCTTCTCGCGGCCCGTGAATCTTTAGGATATGAACTCGCCATGCTCTTCGACCTCGCGGCGGGAGCTGCGCCCTTCCCCGAAGTCGTGGATGTCTCGGGGGGATTGTGCAACGACCGCAGGCTTATGGAGCTTCTCAGCTCCATAACGGGCAGAGCCCTCCGGATTCATCCCGAGGTGGACGCTTCCTTCGGAGACGCCCTTCTCGCTGCTGTCGTCTCGGATGCCGTCGGGGAGGCAAAGGTGAAAATGCCCGGCGGACCGGGGACGGTCATTTTTCCTGAGGGGAAACTGACCGAAATGTATGTTCCGGAGAGAGAGAGGTTCCGGAGAATGGCGGAGGATCTGCAGTTCCCCGGCAGGAAAAAGGCTTAATGGAAGAGGACGTTGAAGAGGAAGGGAAGTACGACAAGAATAGAGACGAGGCGCACCGTCTGGAGAATGCTTACCTTCAGCGGGTCAGCACCCATCTCCTCGGCGATGATTGACATCTGGGAGAGTCCCCCGAGGGATGTGGAGAGAAGACAGGTTGGGTAGTTCCACCCGGTCATTTTGTGAAGGAGCACAGCGAGGCCTATGCTGCACAGCACCATAGCTCCTGTAAGGAGGATCACCGGCCCGGCGAGAAGGGCAAACTGTCTGAGAGTGGAGAGGGTCACGTTCGAGGCGATGACCACGCCGATGCCGATTTGAGCGAAGGTCCGAAGAATAGGAGGAACCCGCCCCAGTCTCATACCCGCAAGCCCTGCGGCCGCAACGGCGAACATGGCGCCGGTAAGCAGGCCCACGGGCATCCGGAGAAAAAATCCAGTGAGGCCTCCGGCAAGAGCAACGGAGAAAAGAAGAAAAAACTTCGAAAAGGAGAAGGGGGGTGCAGGGGGCGGAAGTTCGTCGTCATCGGAAAGAGCTGTAGCGATCCTGTTCCCTGCCCCGGGAGCGGCGCATGAAGACAAATCTTTCTCTTTTTTGTTCTGCCACTCCGTCCATTTTCGACAGACCACCGGCGTGAGAAGAATTGCGGTGAGGAGACGGAAAACCTGCAGCAGGGTCACGCTCGCCATGTCGGCACCGAGGGACATGGCGAGAAGGGCCATTTCAGCGATACCGCCGGCCGTTGAGCCAAGGAATGCTGTAGCCATATCGAGATCGCTGAACGAGTAAAGTGCCGCCCCTCCTGCGAGGGAGAGAAAAAGCATTCCTCCCGAGACGATCATGGCAGGAAAGGGCAGCTCCCGGAGAAAGGCGATAGAGGTCCTGTTGACCTGAAGCCCCACGTAGGCTCCTATGACGATGTTGCTGTACCAGGAGAGCCACCGGATTGGGAAGTCAGGGAAATACCCGGCAAGATTCAGGGCTGCGGCGAAGAAAAGAGAGCCGAGAATACCCGGAACGGGAAGGGAGAGTTTGCGGAAAACCCAGCAGCCGGCGGCTCCCGTAAGAAAAGCGAAAACAAGACCTATCATTCCATAATGTCACCTTTCGAAAAGTGTGAAGAGAGGCTAAAAATGGCGAATGCGGAAACCATCCTCCGATTTCTCCACGGGGCGGGCAACAGCGGTCACCCGGTCAACCCGCGCGGAGGACGGCCCTTTCCGGAGCCATTTCTCGAACAGTTCGAGCGATCTTTCCTCTCCCTGGGCCTGAACCTCGACGGAGCCTCCGGGGAGATTGCGGACGAATCCGCTCACGTCCATTTCCTGAGCTTTCCTCGCCGTCCAGTGGCGGAATCCCACCCCCTGAACTCTTCCCTCGATGAGAAAATGCCTCCGCAGAATCACTGGTATTGCCCGATGAGGGACTGGAGACGCTCAATTCTCGATTCGAGGGACGGATGGGTGCTGAAGAGGCTGTTCGCCCCTTTCTTCTTGCGGTTGAAGGGGTTCACGATGTAGAGATGCTGCATTCCCCGGTTGGCCGTCTCAAGCACGCTCTGGTCTGCCGTGAGCTTTTTCAGCGCCGAGATGAGCCCTGCTGGATTCCGTGTCAGTTCCACTGCAGAGGCGTCGGCGAGGTATTCCCTCTGCCGGCTGACGGCGAGCTGAATGAGGGTGGCCAGCAGGGGAGCGAGAATGGAAAGAAGAATGGCAAAGACGGCGAGAATCGCCTGCCCCTGTCCGCCGCCTGAACTTCGGCTTCTTCGGCGGCCGAAGAACATGCTTCGCCTCATGCCGTCCGCCAGGAGGACGATGGAGCCCACCATGACGGCCATGAGCATGGAAAAGCGGATATCGTAGTTCCGGACGTGGGACATCTCGTGGGCCATGACGGCCTGGAGCTCCTCGCGGTTCAGCTTTTCGAGCAGTCCCCGGGTAATGGCCACGCTCGCGTGCGCGGGGTCCCTTCCCGTGGCGAAGGCGTTCAGGGCCTCGTCCTCGATGATGTAGATTTTCGGCGGAGGTATTCCTCCGGCGATGGAGAGTTCTTCGATGACGTTCCAGAGCTGGGGAACCTCGTCATGGGTTACCTCATGAGCGCCGCTTGAGCTGAGAATCAGGGAGGCGCCGAATTTCCACGAGAGGAAGAAATAGATCGCGGCCACCCCGAGGGCGATAAGAAGTCCGCTGATCCAGTTCCCTCCCCACCAGTAGCTCGCTGAAGCTCCCAGGAGGCCCAGGAGTGCGGCCGTGAAGAAAAAGAGCAGCACCGACAGGCGCTTGTTGTGGTCTATGAGTCGATTAAAGTTCGCCATGGCCTTCACCGAAGGAAACGGGGACGGTCTCCCGTTCAGCCGCCTCATCCACCGTCCACAGCGGCCGGGGCGCATAGCCGAGGCGGGAAGACAGCAGGTTGTTCGGGAAGACGGAGATGGCGATGTTGTACTCCCTCACGGTGTCGTTGTAGTACTGGCGGGCGAAGGCGATTTTGTTCTCCGTGGAGGCCAGTTCCTCCTGAAGGGCGAGAAAGTTCCTGTCCGCCTTCAGTTCGGGGTAGTTCTCCGACACGGCGAGAAGGGATTTCAGGGCTCCCGTGAGCTGGTTCTCGAGGGGGGCCGTCTCCTCGAGGGTGGAAGCGGAAAGAGATGCGCTCCTGAGGGCGGCGATCCGTTCGAAAAGACCGCGCTCGTGGGCCGCATAAGCCTTCACGGTCTCAACGAGGTTGGGGATGAGATCGTACCGGCGCTTGAGCTGGACGTCGATCTGACTGAGGCCGTTCTCCACGTGGGCCTTCTTTTTTACAAGGGAGTTGTAGATGTAGACGAGGTAGAGCAGCACGGCGGCCGCGGCCGCCAGGAGAAACCAGAGTAGATTGTCCATGGCTGTCCTCCTTCAGAAAATTGGCTTCACCGACATTATACCCTACAGATAGCGGGGAGCGGCAGCGCGGAAGAGATGGAGAAGCCGTATCGTCAGGGGTCCCGGAGTTCCTGTTCCAACGGTCAGATCTCCGATTTTTACCACCGGAGCCACTTCCTTCACGCTCCCCGTAACGAAGGCCTCCGAGAAAAAGGGCAGCTCTTCCAGCCGCGGACAGCGCAGTAAAGCACCTATTCCTTCCTTTCGGGCGAGATCGAGGACGATCTCCCGGGTGATCCCCCGCAGGACTCTCGAATCGGGAGCGGTCACGAGGACGCCGTCTCTCACGGCGAAGAAGCTGCTCGTGGCCGACTCGGTGATCTCTCCGCCCGGACAGTACAGGGGCTCGAAGGTATCCGGGCGCCGGCTGCTGAAGGGGACCATGTAGTTGATGCTCTTCACGAAGTGAAAATGACGCTCCTCCGGAAGGAGGGAGAGGGCGACGCCCTTTGTATAGATTTCCTCCGGTATGGAGGCGAGGGGAGTGAAAAGAATAAGAAGACGGGGAAAAGGAAAGGTCCCGTCCTGTTCAACGTCCCCTCCGGTGATGAAGATCTTGGCGAGGCTGTCGCCAGAAATCCGGGAGACCCCTTCCCGAACGATGTCGCCTATTTCGTCCGAGGAGACGGGGAGGGTGATATGGCTCGCGGCGGCAGAGAAGAGGAGTCGCTCCAAGTGCCGGGAGAGGGCGAAGGGACGCCCGGAGTAGGTGCGGACAGTATCGAAGACGGCGATTCCCCGCTGGAAGGCGAGATCGGTGATCGGAATGGCGGCCGAATCGGCGGAGAGAAAGGACCCGTTGAAGTAGCACAGCGACATTTTCAAAACACCTCGATTGCAGAATGGAAAATATATTATCATTGTACTGCCGGAAGCGGTAAACTCGCACTGCAATTCCTCAGTTCAATGACCAATTGAAAGAAAAATAGAGGCTGCCTCCGGAGAGGCGGCCTCTATTTAAATCTGCCGTTCGGGATGAACGGGATATATTTGGTAGCCCCAACGGGATTCGAACCCGTGTTTTAACCTTGAGAGGGTTACGACCTAGGCCACTAGTCGATGGGGCCGCTAACTTTCTGGCTGGGGAACCAGGATTCGAACCTAGATTACCTGATCCAGAGTCAGGTGTCCTGCCATTGGACGATTCCCCAATCGGCATCAATCTTATCGGTTGTGCGGGAGTATGTTACCACAAATAGCGGGTTTGACAAGGGGTGCGAAGTTATTTTACGAAATTTTAAAAGAGAAAAAATTTAGTCTTTGAATGGATTTTTAGGCACTTGTTTACCCACACTCCACTTTGTTAAGAGTAAATCAGATTTTCAAGATTCATAGAAGAACGCTCCGGAAATACAAGCTGTTTAACTATTAAACCGGAAACAAAATTTCAACAGTTTTGAGAATTGATAAAGTTCTCTTCCTGATTGTGGGTAACATAGAGAATGTTCACTCTTGTCCAAGATGAGTTTTTGAGAAAATTAAAAAGCGCTAAAGGACTTGGAGATACGATAAGGGAGGTCACGCTTTAGAGGGTGGCGAATCGCTCCTCCTCGAAGTTGTCAGCCTGGAACTTCATGGTGCAGACGAAGGTTCCCGCCATGAAAATTTTTTCCGCAAAGAGGAGAAACGGACTTGCCATCGAGGCAAAGAGCAGGGCTCCGACAACGGGTATCCCGCAGGACACCGTCAGACTGAGTCCTGCGGAGAGACGAAGCACATAGGCCATGTGAAAACAGCCTGTCAAAAGCAGCCATCCCTTCCATCGCGCCACGGACATGCCTGCGCTTGCGGAGAACCTGCGCACCGTGATGGGGTGTGCAGAAACGATGGAGGGAGACGGCATTTTACTCCAGGGCGACCAGATCGCAAGGACAGACGAATGGTTTGCCGCCCGAAAAGTGAAGGTCACCAGAGCATACTGACGTCTCCCCGGAACGGGAACTCTATGCCCCTTCCTCCTGCTGAGCGGCGAGAAGTGCCTGTACAGAGATCGCGGAAATTCCGTGGTCCGTGCTGTTCGCCTTCTGGCCGCTCTCGGTCAGCTCCTTGAGCAGCTTGTCTGCAGCAGACTCAACCACCGTGCCGCACTTGCCGCAGATGCTGGCTCCCGATGCGAGGGTGGCTCCACAGTTGCTGCATGTGCCGCTGCTTTCGGTAGAAGCCTCGCCCGTACCTGACGACGCAGGGGCCCCGGACGCTTTCGACTCCTGAGTTGTTCCGGACGAAGAAGAGGCCGCCGCCTTTTCCTGTCCCTTCGACGTTTCGTTCTTTTCATCCGAATTGATTCGCACGCTGTATTGTGGAATCCTCTGCGCCGCCCCCTGTATCTCCATTGACATTCCGCACACCTCCCGTACCGTCGCCCGCTAGACCGCGAGCGCTCGGTCGACTTGGCTTTCGAGATTTTCCATTAGTTCCAGCATCAGAGCGGAGGGTTCCTGTCGCTCTGACAACTCCGGCATCTTCCTGGCGTTTTTCGGGCCATAGGTCCCGTCCGAAGCAACCGAAAAACCGTCCTTTCCCTCGGGTGGCTTAGGCTGCAGAACGGAGAGATCTCCGGTACCGGCAGCTTCCTCCAGATTGTCGGCGAGCCGGTTGAGCATTTTTGCCTCCGTTCCCGTAGCAGATGCCGCCTTTTCGCGAGCCTCGCTCGCCATCTCCGTCAATGTTTCGGAGAACGCATCCGGATCCTTTACCTGAAGCTGCTCCAGCTTGTTCAAAAATTGTGCGAAAGGCGATATGCCCGCTTTGTCCTGCATTTTGCCGACGGACAATTCCTCTTGCTGAGTTGTCCGGGATGCGATGCTCTGGAGCTGCAGTGAATCCGAAGCCTGTAACGTTGACATTTCCGAAATACGCATGCACTTTTTCCCCTTTCATGAAAAGATAGGTCAGACCGAACTCGTGCCGGCACCTTCCCTCCTTTCCGCATACAACACTGCGTCTCTTGTTTGTTTTCGGTGAAGAGCGGAAAAGAGATCGTCAAGAAATACGCTTATATAACGAAGAAGTGCAAAGAAAAATAAAGATGTTTTCTCTCTGCCGTTGCCGTTGCTATACTTTGAAGAGCGTTTGGGCGCAGAGAGAGGGAGAAAAACAATGGGGCACATTTTGTTGATCGACGACGACGTGGAATTGTGCGAACTGCTGGCAACATTCTTTTCCGGAGAGGGCTTTGAATTTAACGCTGTTCACGACGGCCCTGCCGGGATATCGGAAGCTCTTTCAGGCAGCTACAGCGTCGTGATTCTGGATGTTATGCTGCCGGGATGCAGCGGCTTCGACGCGCTGCGCGAGATCCGGGCAAAAAGCCGCATTCCTGTTCTTATGCTTACTGCCAGGGGAGAGCATGTCGACCGGATCGTGGGCCTGGAAATGGGAGCGGACGATTACGTGTCGAAACCCTTCAACACCAGGGAGCTGGCAGCGCGGGTCCGGGCCGTCCTTCGCCGCACCGGGACAGCAAGCGACGACGAATGTTCCGAGGAGATCGGTGATCTCTCGATGAACAGTAAGTCGCGTTCCGTTTTGGTTGAAGGACGAACGGTCGAGCTGACAGGGACCGAATTCCGCTTGCTGGAGCTTCTGATGCTCTCTGCAGGGCATATCGTCTCGCTCGACAGGATATCTCGGGAGGTCCTCGGACGCCGCCACTCCGCCTTTGACCGGAGCATCGGTGTGCACGTCAGTAATCTCCGGCGCAAGATCGGCCCCTATGGGGACGGCACGGAACGAATCCGAAACATCCGGGGCGAAGGATATATCCTCGTCTTTCCCGACCGCCCAGGCTGCGGAAAGGAGAGGAGCGCGCCATGAAACGTTTCTCGCTCTTCTGGAAGGTTTACCTGGGCTTCCTTCTCGCACTCTTTCTTTCGCTCGTGGCAAACGAGACCTTTTTTGCTATCGAAAAATCCCGCCATACCTTCAAGCCTCCTGAAGAACTTCAGCGTCTGCTGACGTGGTCAGCGAACACTCTGGCAGGAAACCTCCGTGATCTTCTCGAACAGGGAAGAGAGTCTGCTGTCCCTGCACTTCTGGCTCAGGAGAAGGGGACAAGCGGCGCCGATTTTTCCCTTCTTCCCCCCGGCGAAAACAGAACCGCAAACGCTCCCATTCCACCAGGCGTTGTCGCAGTCACGGTCCCCGTTGTTACGTCCAGAGGGATGTACATGCTTTCGGCAAAGCTCTCTCTCTTCCGGGGCAGCCCTCCCTTCCCTCCGCGCCACTGGTGGATGTTCCTGATCCCCATGGGAATCGGGGCGCTTCTCTGCCTGATCCTTGTCCGGCATATTGTTGTCCCGATTCTCTCGCTGCGGGAGGCAGCCGGCAGGCTCGGCAGGGGAGACCTGGCTGCAAGGGCAGGTGAATCAGTCACGGCCCGCGGCGACCATATAGCCGATCTCGGGAGAGCCTTCAACGGTATGGCAGAGAGAATCCAGGAACTTCTGACCTCACAGCGGCGGCTGATGGGAGACATCTCCCACGAACTTCGCTCTCCCCTCCAGCGTCTTGACGTGGCGCTGACCCTCGCGCGCAGGGGATGCACCTCCGAGGCGGCGGAATTTCTGGACCGCGCCGGACGTGATGCCGAAAGGATGAACGAAATGATCGGCCAAATCCTTGCGCTTTCCCAGGCAGAGCTGTATCCGCGCGAGATGCCCGCTGCCCCGGTCGCTATTGGCTCGTTGCTCGAGGAAATCACGGAGGATGCCCGCTTCGAGGGAGTGAACGGGGGGAAGAGGGTTACGGTGTCGATTACGCCCGGCGATATGGAGATTCACGGAGAAGCTCAATTGCTTCGTCGGGCTGTAGAGAACGTCATCAGAAACGCGCTGTGGGTTACACCTCCCGGCGGAACGGTAGAAATTTGCGCAGAACGAAGAGATGGCGAGGTTGTCATCTCAGTTCACGATCAGGGACCCGGAATTCCCGAGAAGGAACTGGACCGGATCTTTCATCCCTTCTACCGTCTGGACGCCTCCAGAGACCGAAAAAGCGGCGGCACGGGGCTCGGGCTCGCCATTGCCGAACGGGCAATCCGCTGCCATGGCGGAACGATAATCGCGCGCAATGCACAGGACAGTGGACTCATCGTCGAAATCGTGCTGCCGCTGAAATAGTCTCCGGAAATTCATCGGGACAACGAAAAAACCGATGAATATGGAATTGCCTTTCAGAGGAAATCATTCATAATTGATTTGACGATATTTGATTTTCATGGGCAATCACTCTTGTCCGGAAGAAGACTCTGAGAAGTGGCCTTCCCCGGATTTGACGGAGACAGATTCAGAAGGGCAGAGTGCCGCCGAAGATCTTATTTTATGATGAAGGTGTGAAATGGAGCAGAAAAAAATAAACCAGAAAGAAATCAATCAGGCTGAATGGAGCAACCCCGACAACTGGTCGGTCGGCTTCTACTTCAGCAAAAAAGACAGCCGGACCTGGGTTCCGAAATCCATCCCGTGGATGGGTTGGACGGTAAACATCGGATGCCGGGCTGGCGCATTCTGGATGATTGGTTTTCTTGTCGGGCTGCCTCTGCTGATCGTCCTTTTAATGAGTATTACCTGCGGACAATAGACAAGGGTTTCGGAAAGCTGGCCGGGGGAATTTCGGGCAAGCCCTTTTGCTCCGTGCTGTTGTGCCCAATCGAGCTGATAAAATTTGGTTGTTTCATGGAAAGATAGCGATGGAAGAACCTATGTCACTTGATCCGCAGCTGATTGGAAATTCAGGTCCTTTTTTCTCCTGTTACCATCTCTCGCTCTTGGGTTGGAACGTTTTGCCTGCGGTGAGAAACGCTCGTGGCGTAGATATCATAGCCAACAGTCAGGATGCCCAAATTAAACTTGCCATTCTTAGTAAACGCGCTCCTGTAACGCTTGGTACGTCTCTTGAGAAAATAAAGGGCGATTTCTGGATCATCGTAAACAAGATCACATCTACCTCTTCCGCTTTCATTCTGATCCCAAAGAAAGTGAAAGATCTTGGCCATCGGGGAGAGAGGATAGCCGTATTTCTTTTTGGCTTCAGCCCAGCAGGTACGAACAAGACCGTTTTAGAGATTAAATCAGAGATTCCCTCAGCAATCAACACTTATTCAAATTATTCTTTATTCCGTAGCTCAAAAGTTTTTCGAGGAAGAGAGTCAAAGAAGCTTTTTTCTGGATCGTCATTAGCTCAAAAACCATTTCCTCATCGCGATTTTCAATTGCTTCTACAATCTGCTCATGCTCTTTATTGGATATTAGACCTCTGCCATGCTCAACATGGAAAACCGCCTGTGCCCGAATGGAGGCTTTTAGAAGATCCTCGACCATGGTAATCATCACCTTATTGGGACAATTATGATAAATGCGAGAGTGAAATTTCCTGTTAATCGTGCTCATACTCATATAATCACCCGCTTCGGAGCAGGAAAACATCAAAGCAACAAGTCTTTTTAATTCTTTTATATCATCCTCACTTACAAAAGGTGTTGCCATTTTAGAACATTCTGGTTCAAGAATAATTCGCATCTCTAAAATGTCTTTTAGATCATCGAAGGAAACCTCAGATACAACGGCCCTATTATTAGGCTTCATGTCAACAAAACCCTCTGCCGTGAGCTTAAAAATAGCATCACGCACAGGGATTTCGCTAACAGCAAGTTTTTTCGCAATTTTTGAGATAACCAATCTTTCTCCGGGCAATAGCTGACCATCCATTATTGCCGATTTTAGAAAAGCAAAAACATAATCACTTTTCGATTGGTAGCAAATCGTCTCTCTTGCCATTATTTTCCTCCATTTTTTTAACTTCTATTCGGTGAGTCTGTTTATTTGCTCTCCCTGCAAGGGGAAGGCAAATTAAGATATGTCGCTTTCATTTCTCTTTGAAGAAGTCTAGTGTTTTCTCGGTAAGTTGCGCCCTTGTTTCTTCCAAGGCAAAGAGCATTGGAAACTCTAATTTTGTGGATATTTTTCAAGGAGCGTGTGCTCTCCGCTCCTGCCGGTCTAGTTATTCCAGTAATAGAAAATATATTCAGAGTCTTTGTTCTGCTTATCTATGTGGGTGGTTTCATTTCACAAGAGCAGGATGCAGTACACTTTTTCATGGCGTATCCCTCCAATGTCGATTATGAGCCTGCTAGCTCAATCGGCAGGGTACGCCACTTCTTTTTCAATGTCCATACACCAGATATGAGTATAACTCAACGTGTAAGAAGCACCTTTATAGACTGAATATGGGTAAGGAAGTACACAAGAAACGGATTCGGCTGTCAAGGTTCTACTGTTGAACGCTGGATCAGTTCTTGTTCAGAGGTTCTTTAAAATTGAGTTTTTTAAGCGTTGACAAAGAAACAGCTTCAAAATACAATATATCATATATCAAAAAATCTTAAAAAATACAGAGGGGCACCATAAATTTATTAAGAGGTGATCTTTAATGTATCATCAGGAAAATATGTGGTGGGCTAGCCCTTACAATGAAAAAGCTCAAGTTTTAGAGAATGCTATACCTAAGCAACCTGTTGTTATTCACGATGCCACATTGCGGGATGGCGAGCAGACACCCGGCGTTGTCTTTTCATTGGAAGATAAGTTGTTAATTACCGAAAAGCTAATTGAAGCTGGTGTGACTAGAATTGAAGCAGGAATGCCTGCTGTCTCTCGTGTTGACTTTGAGGCAGTTCAAAAAATAAGGGCAAGATTTCCACAAGCTGAAGTATATTCATTCTCTCGAGCAACGAGACAAGATATTGATATGGCTGTGGACTGCGGCGTTATGGGGGTTGTAATCGAAATTCCTATAGGATATCCAAAATTAAAGTATCAGTTTAACTGGACATGGGAAAATGTCTTGGAAAAAAGCCTGGATTGTATTCAATATGCGAAAGAAAAAGGGTTGCGGGTTGTTTATTTCCCCTACGACACAACCCGTGCATGTGAAGAGGATATTGAGAAGCTGCTTACTGAAATAATGCGTTGTTCTCCGCCTGATTCTATAGGAGTGGTAGATACAATGGGATGTGCATTGCCTCAGACTATCGATTTCATGGTGCGATGGTTCAAGAGATTAACCAATCTCCCAATTGAAGTCCATACACATAATGATTTTGGTATGGCAGTAGCCTGCGAGCTCGCGGGAGCTGCTGCGGGTGCGGAGGTTCTGCATTCATGTGTAAATGGACTTGGGGAGCGTACGGGCAATGCTTCTTTGGAAGAATTGATAGTTGCGTTGAATATTCTGATGGGGATGAAAACGCAATATAGGTTAGATAAGCTAACTGACTTGTGTGCAACGGTTGAGAGGGTGTCGGGTGTTTCAATTGCTCCTAATAAGCCAATTGTAGGAAGTCGAAACTATACACGTGAATCTGGTATCGGCGTCAATCTTGTAATGGAAAAACCATTGGCTATGTTTGCCACTAACCCAGTCATTTTTGAAAGAAGTGCGGAAATTGTTCTTGGCAAAAAAAGCGGCAAAGCTTCAATTATATATTACCTTGATAAGCTGGGGATTGATGCAAGTGAAGATCAAATATCCCTTATTCTTGAGCATGTAAAAAATTTTGGTATGAAGAAGAAACGTTTAGTTGCTAAAGAGGAATTTTTAGAAATAATACATAAAATCATTTAGTTCGTCATCCCTTGCAGAGTTTTGAAGATGGTGTTTTATTTCTTTTTCTATTTTAGAACCAATCTTGTCCAAAATAGTTTTTTGAGAAAATTAAATGCCCCCTGAGAGGCCCTTGAGATATTATTAGGCACCGACACAGAACAACACCTCAAAGTAACCTACCTAAAGGGGAGCGCACTAATGCTCAAACCAACGAGCCTGTTCAGTAAATTGCTTTCGGAGATTTTCTCCATCGTGAACTTTGAAAATCTGGTCGCCAAATGGCGCGCGGAGCGTCACACAAAAGGATTCCGGTCCAAGACGCAACTCATCTCCATGCTTTTCTGTCACCTCGCAGGCTCGGACTCCCTTCGAGAGATCGTGAATGGCCTTAAGTGCTGCAACGGAAAGCTCGTTCACCTGAGAATAAAGGAGCCTCCCAAGAGGTCTACCCTCTCCTGTGCAATAAGCAGATGACCGACGAGGCGCTTTTCGAGTCGTGCCGGTTGCCTAGGTTGTTCATCAACAATCACCGCCCTGCAAAGCTCTTCGAGGACCTGTTCTGGAAGTTGTCGGATCACTTCCGCTCCGCAGGCTCATGGTCGAGAATCCTGAAACAGGAGAGGATATCGTCCTTCTCACCAATCACCTCAAGTTCGGAGCGAGCACCATAGGGGAGATCTACAAGGATCGGTGGGAGATCTAGCTCTTCTTCAAGACCCTGAAGTACAACCTGAAGGTCAAAACCTTCATAAGGGAGAGCGAGAACGCCCTTCGCATCCAGATTTGGACAGCCCTAATTTTTTTGCTGGTGATCAAGTGGCTTCATCACCTTTCGAAAGCGGGGTGGTCCTTTTCAAACATGGCGACCATGCTTCGGCTGAACCTCTTTACCTATGGGGTATTGCAGGCCTGGCTCGATGAACTTTATGAAACGCCGCCCATTGTGCCGGAGACGGAACAGTTGCCTTTGAGGTTCTCGTAAGTCGGACAGCCGGTTAAAATTCGAGGTTCAGGAAAACAGGGGCCTGTTTTCAAATCTGTCTGAAACAGCTCCGCAAAGCCTTGGAAATTCAGCGTGTTATTTCAGATTTCGATTTATTTTGGACAGCAGTGGAAAAATATATTTGCGTGTCGGAGTGTGACGATAGGCTAAGTGTTTTCGATTCGACCATGAAGCTAGCAGCATAAATCGGCTAAAAGACCTCCCCCCTAAGACTTCACTGTATTGGGGGAAATTCGAAGCAGAATCTCTTTTTAGAGCGCCCCTTGGCCTAAGCCACGGGCATAAATTTATCAAAATTGAGAAGCTCTTGTGAAGGAGTCTTAATTATGGCGCATCGCGTTGCGATAATCCAAGGAGACGGAATTGGACCAGAAGTTGTCACAGCGGCATTAAAAGTTCTTGAAGCAACAGGAGTAGCATTTGAATGGGATTATGTCCTGGCCGGTGAAAAAGCCTTCGAAAAAATGGGGGACGCGGTTCCAGACGAGACGATAAAAAAAATAAAAGAAAATGGCATTGCTCTAAAAGCTCCGCTAACTAACTTTGTTGCGAAGGGTTATCCTGGCCCCAATAGAGCATTAAGAAGAAAACTTGGATTGTACGCTGCCGTAAAATGGGCAAAAAGTTATGACGGTGTACAGACACTCTATCCTGGAGTAGATATCGTGGTTATTCGAGAGACAAAAGAAGGCGGATATGCTGGTGCAGAACAGCAGGTTGGACCTGATGCGGCTGTGGGATTGAACTTTGTCACTCGAAGAAATGTTCATGAAGTCACTAGGTTCGCAATGGAATTCGCACGCAGAATGGGCCGCAAAAAAATAACTATTACACACAAAGCAAACGCATTGAAGTTGACAGACGGCTTATTTCTTCTGAGTGCCCAGGAAATTGCAGAGGAATACCCTGACATCGAATGCGACAACATGATGGTGGACCATATGGCTTACCAACTCGTCAAGGACCCATTAAAACTAGACATGGTTCTAGCTCCAAATGTTTATGGGGATATTTTTGCTGATTTGGTTGCTGGTCTGGCTGGAAGTCTCGGTATAGGCTACGGAGGCAATTTTGGTCCTGATGTTGCCGTTTTTGAAGCCGTTCACGGAACTGCCCCCAAATACGCGGGCACTGGGATAGCGAATCCCATGGGCATGATGTTCTCCGGGGCAATGCTCCTCAATTACATTGGTGAGTCAGAGGCCGGAGAAGCTGTAAAAAACGCTGTAGCTGCGGTTATACGCAAAGGAGAAACAGTCACCAAAGATCTTGGAGGGAAAGCAAACATTGCTCAGGTTACAGATGCCGTTATTTGGGAGCTTCAGAATTAACACTCTTTGACCATCTAATGTTTTTCCTTTTCTCTTGATTCAACTCAAAGGAAAATTAAAATTTTAGAAGCGAGTTCGTGAAAGAGAGGTGAGATGCGTTGGGGATGGAGCGGAGACTAGATTTTGCCCAAAAACTTCTGGGAGGAAAGCTTAATAATAACTATCGCAACCACATACTCAGTGAAAAACAAATCGGTTCAAAAATCGCAAGCCATTTCTTAAACGATTCTCAAACAAGCACTCTACTGCAGAATAGGGAAGAAAAAGTCCAAACATGTTCAGATGGAGTGAAGATAGTTCAATCTGCCTGTTTTGGGTGTCAGAGTTCCTGTGAAGTTTTAGTTTATGTTGATGAAAAAACCGGCAAAATTTTAAAAATTGAAGGGAATCCAGAATCACCGATAACAAAAGGTGTTTTATGCGCCAAAGGGCTTGCCTCAAAAAATCTAGTATACAACCCTGCTCGTCTTGCACACCCCCTCAAAAGAATTGGGAAAAGAGGCGAGGGCAAATGGGAGAGGATTTCCTGGGAAGAGGCTCTTTCGACTACAGCAGAGAAACTGTTGGAGTATCGAAAGAAACTTGGCCCACAGGGAGTTGCTTTTCTTGAAGGAACGATGAGAGGGTGGAGCAGAGTCTTTTCGAGACTGGCAAATGTATTTGGAGCCGTGAACCATGGAGCTACAGGATGGGCACAGTGTCGTTATCCCAGAATTGCGGCAGACAAATCAACTTTCGGAGCTGTGTACATAGATGCCTGCGATTTTTTCAATACGCGGTGTATTCTCCTTTGGGGAGTCAACCCTCCAGTGAACTGGGCCGTAAGTGCTGCAGATGTAATGGATGCCAGGGAGAGAGGAGCTCCTCTTATAGTAGTTGATCCCTATCTTTCAGAAATTGCGTCAAAAGCGGATTTATGGCTCCAGCTCAAACCTGGGACAGATACAGCTTTGGCACTGTCCATGCTCAACGTAATAATAAATGAAGGCCTTTTCGACAACGAGTTCGTCAAAGATTGGACTGTCGGTTTTGAAGAACTTAAAGTACATGTGAAGAGATACACCCCTCAATGGGGGGAGACAATCACCCGAGTTCCACAAAACCTGATCGTCGATGCAGCCAGAATGTTTGCTGTAACTAGACCGGCATGTATTTACAGGTGCGTTGCCCTTGACCATCTTCATGATTCGGTCCAGGCCTGCCGGGCTGTTTCTCTGCTGGGAGCTCTGACAGGCAATATTGATATACCGGGCGGAAACGTTCTGGTTTCAAACAGAGGTGAAAGAAGTCAGAACAGCCACGAGTTTGTTTGTGCAAAAATGATCGACCCCGAACTGCTTCTTCTGCGAAGGGGGTACGACGAATTCCCCTTCCTTTGTACTGATTTAAGCCGAGTAGCCTCCGCTCATATGCCGATGCTATGGGAGACCATCGCAACCGAAAAGCCATATCCAGTTAAGGCAGCCCTTATTTTCGGCGCCAATGCAATGATAAGCTATTCCAATGCAAACCGAATAAAGGAAGCCCTACACAATCTAGATTTCTTGGTTGTTGCTGACTTGTTCATGACCCCGACTGCGGAACTAGCGGACATTGTACTTCCCGCCTCTTCCTGGCTTGAAAGAGACAACGTAATATCTGCCTTTCAAGCCTCTACCACTTATACCATTGCCCAGCAAAAAGTTGTTTCCTTTGAAGAAGCTCGTTCCGATGTTGATATTATATGTGCGCTTGCAGAAAAACTTGGACTAGGCCATTATTTCTGGAAAGACGCGCGAAGCCTGTATGAATATATTTTGGAACCCACAAAGATGACATTTGATGATTTCAAGAAAAAAGGGCGCCTTTTTGCACCGCTTGAATACTACCAATACAAGAAAAAAGGCTTTAATACCCCTTCCGGCAAAGTTGAGCTTTACTCATCAGTCCTTGAGAAACACAAGTGCGATCCTTTGCCAACATACACTGATCCTTTTGAGAGTTCTTCGGAGACACCTGAACGTACAAGGGAGTATCCTTATTTTCTTACAACTGGAGGACGCGTTTCGGTCTTTAGGCACTCAGAGAATAGAGAAAACCCCCTGCTGAGAGAAATTTGCCCGAAGCCCTCTTTCCTGATACATCCTACAACAGCCTATGAACACGGGATCTATGAAGGAGAGGCGTTCATTATAGAAACTCCAACCGGCTCTGCGACAGGATATGCCGTATTCACCAAGGGCATTCATACTGATGTCATTCAAGCTACCCCGGGATGGTGGGGCAGAGAGAACATAAACCGCGTCATTCCATGGGGAAAATATGCACAGGGTGTAGGGACTGTCCCAATGAGGGGTATCCTCTGCCGTATTAAAAAAATTGATGCAAGGAGCAAAGAAAACAACGGGGAAGGAACTGAGAACCATGAGTGAAGAAAAGGTCTACATGATTATTGATTTGGACAGATGTTGGGGCTGCAAAGCCTGTGAAGTAGCATGCAAGCAGGAACTCGGTCTTGGAGTCGGTTTTTCGCCGATGAAGATTATTGAAGTAGGACCAAGGGAAATAGATGGAAAGCTTCAGAGAGACTTTGTTCCCACGATGTGTCAGCACTGTTCCAACCCCGCCTGTTTAGAAGTCTGCGCTTACGGTGCCATTTCCCGAGAGTTGGACGGAACAGTTCAGATTGCCGATGCTCTGTGTATCGGTTGTGGGCTCTGTCTCTCTGCATGTCCGTATGGAGCAATAGGACTTAATGCAAATAAAAAGGCTGTGAAATGTACTCTTTGTGTTGATAAGAGAAGAAACTTTCAACTGCCGAGTTGTGTTCAACATTGCCCCGGACGGGCAATCAAAATGATAACAGAAAATGAACTGACAGAATCATCGACGAAAAGATTTCGCTGGACAACCGGACGAATGGTCTACGTTTCCGATAAATGGACCAGGTTAGGAAATCAGCTTGATGAGCAATAAAGAAAGCTCACAAAGCAATGGCTTATTAATTCTTCAGTAAAATCAAATTCTAAATAATTCAAAAGGAGATGACTCTATGGCTCAGAAATGGCAGCCTCTATTGGGAGCAGTGGATTTGCATATCCATATAGGCCCGGATATTGTGGAACGGTATTATGACAGCATCGATCTAGCTCATGAAGCGGCAGAAGCAGGAATGGCCGGTTTTGCGGTTAAGGATCAACTCTGCCCGTCTATGTTTAAGGCAGCTTTGACAAGGAAAGTTGTGCCTGGAATCGATGTGATTGGCGCAATTGTTCTAAACGAGATTTGTGGGGGGCTTTCCACCCGTGCCGTTTTGTATGCGCTCAAAGCTGAAGCAAAGATTGTTTGGCTGCCGACGGTTGACGCGAAATATGCTTATCGGAAGGGGTTGGCCGGACACTGGATCAAACGGGTGAGTGACAGAAACGCTTTCGGAGGAGCAAACCCGGAATACATGATCATTGATCATTCAGGAGAATGTATCCCAGTAGTCAGGGAAATTCTGGCCCTTGCTGCTCAATATGGCGCTGTAGTTGCTTCTGGGCATGTTTCTCCGGAAGAATGTCTGGCTTTACTTCGGGCCAATAAGAACATCGGAACGAATATCGTCA
The DNA here is from genome assembly GCA_963674625.2 of Aminobacteriaceae bacterium. Lineage (GTDB taxonomy): Bacteria > Synergistota > Synergistia > Synergistales > Aminobacteriaceae > JALHFZ01. The sequence continues at coordinate 34,487 of CAXXXO010000002.1, forward strand.
TTACACACCCAAATTTGTGGTTCGATGATTTTACTATTCCCATACTGCATGAAATGGTTGAGCTGGGTGCTATATTGGAGTTTACCATGGGAGGGCTGAGTCCAAATCGAGGGCATGGAGACCTTTATCAAATGGCGGATGCCATAAAATCAGTCGGACATCAGCATTGTATATTGGCGACTGATTCCGGAGCGATAGATTCGCCACCCCCACCGGAAGATTTAAGAACCTTTTGTTACCTGTTGAGAAGCGCAGGCATCTCGGAAAAAGAAGTGGATGTTATGGTGAGGGACAATCCGCGGAAGCTTATGGGGATGGGAAAGTATTCAGGGGAATAGAAAGGAGGATATGAACAACCCATCAGGTGCAGTTGCTTTGGTCAACTTATTATATAAAAGGAGGGCTATTTATGAAAAAGCTCAGGTTTTCGACATTGATAATGATGGTTGTGCTTCTTGTCCTTGGTGGATTTACAGCTGCCTTCAGCAACGAACCTCCGAAGGTGAAGGCTGAAGTCTACCTGGGTGTAGGCTCCATGGGAGGGGCCTTTTATCCTTTAGGCCAGGCGATGGCGAATATGGTTGCAAAATATTCAGATGGAATTACCATGACACCTGAAGTCACAGGTGGAGCTGTTGACAACCCGCGACTGATTAACGCCAAAGAAGTAGACTTTGCCATTACTGGGGAAGTCAACGCATGGGATGCCCTGGATGGAAATGCTCCATACAATCAAGTGCTTGAATTGAAGGGAGTTGCACGCCTTCATGCCAGCGCCCTCCATGTCGTAGTGCTTGACTCCTCGCCGATAAAAACATATGAAGATCTTAAGGGCAAACGAATCACTCTTGGTGCGGCCGGCAGTGGTGGAATACCTGTAGCAAGAAGACTCTTGGAAGAATTGGGCTGGACTTTTGACGACATCGTGGCAAATTATCTGCAGACAAGCGATGGCTATTCACAGCTTGCTGACGGAAATATCGATGCTTCCATTGGGTTGTTTGGATATCCTGGAAGTGCGGCAATGGAATTGGCTTCCAAAAAGAAAATCCGTTTTATCGATATTCCAGAAGATGTTATTGATCGGATGGAAAAGAAATTTCCATATTACGCTAAAGTCGTAATCCCCGCAGATGCTTATGGTACTGACAGTCCTGCAATTACGATTGGAACTGTGAATTGCCTGATTGTTCGGCCGGATATGCCTGAAGACGTAGTGTACTGGGTCACGAAATCTATCTTTGAAAATTTGCCTGAATTAGGTTCTATAAACCCCAATGCAAAGACAATTACAAAGGAAAGTGCTTCAAAGATTAGCTTCGAACTTCATCCGGGAGCTAAGAAATACTGGGATTCAGTAAAGAGTAAATAATACTTCGAATATAGTATTCTCAATTGGGGATCCGGGATGTTTTCCCGGATCCCCTTTTAGAACCGGGGGGAAGAAAAAGTGAAAGAGAATGGACTGGTCTCGAAAGTAGAAACTGCATTTGAATGGGTGGCCGCCTCTACAGCCTTGGCAATAGGCTTAATGCACATTGCAAATATATCAGGCTTGATCTCCCTTGACACCATAAGCATAAGGGTCATTCATCTTATTGCTATGATGATTATTGTCTTCACCGCTCCAGAAAAGAATAAAAAATCTACATCTTTTGATTTAACACTGCGTTTTGTTTTGATGCTGGTAGCCATTGCATGTACAATCTATGCACTATTTTTCATGTGGCCCATCATTGTTCATACCGGAGGGTCCTCGCGGATGAGCGATGCTGTTGTCGGCGCAATTCTTGTGGCAGTACTGCTTGAGACCTGTCGCAGATATCTTTCTGGCACTCTTGCGCTTGTTGCCCTCCTTTTCCTGACATATCCGTTTGTGGCTAACAATCTTCCAGGCATACTCCATGCAAGGATGTATAGCTTTACCAGAGTTTTTACAACCATGTTTGCATCGGCGAACGCTGTATATGGAATTCCTATGAGCGTGGCGGCAACATATGTGATCATGTTTTCTATTTTTGGGGCGTTCCTTAAAAATTTCAATGCATCGGACTTTATGTTTCGGCTCTCTACCGCTATCACTCGCGGTATGGCTGGCGCCACGGCTAAAACCGCTGTCATTTTCAGCCTGCTGATAGGAATGATCATTGGATCTCCGGCCGGGAATGTCGCCGTGACCGGTTCAATTACCATTCCAATGATGAAAAAACGTGGATACAGAAAAGAATTGGCGGCTGCCTACGAAGCAGCAGCTTCGACCGGTGGTCCACTCATGCCGCCGGTTATGGGGTCTGCAGCTTTTCTTATGGCGGAAATTGCCGGTGTACGGTACGTTCACATAATGAAGGCCGCTCTTCTGCCAGCATTGCTATATTTTTTGTCAATTTTCTTTGGAATTCACTTTGAATGCAAACGCACCTCCATCGATTGCGAACGAATTGATTCTCCGATTGACAAATCCGCATGGGAGATTTTGAAAAAGGGCTGGTTCTTAATGCTTCCCCTCGTTGTGATGGTCGGCACGCTTGTGATAGGTTATTCTCCAGTTAAATCAGCGTATTACTCGAGCATTTCCCTGATCGCCTTGTTTGTAATCCAAAACTTAAAGTTTGACAAAGAAGTGATCAAAAATATTTTCATCTCTATAAAAGAAGGCGCCATGGGTGCGAGTTCTATGACGATTGCTTGCGGTGCCTCGGGAATAATCGTCGGAATCCTTGCCATGACAGGATTGGGGTCACGGCTCTCGACTTTGATTGTGACTTTGTCTCAGGGTAATCTGATTATTACATTGCTGATGGTGATGATGACCGCCTTGCTTCTTGGCATGGGAATGCCAATTTCCGCTTCGTATCTTGTCCTTGCATCTGTGGCCGTACCGGCTCTCATCCAGCTTGGGCAACCTGTTTTGGCATCAAATCTCTTTGTTCTCTTTTTTGCATGTATATCTGCCATAACGCCTCCGGTAGCTCTTGCATCGTACGTAGCTGCAGGACTCGCCGACGCGGATTTGGGAAAAGTTGGATGGCTCGCATTTCGCTTTGGAATTGTAAGTTTTATCTTGCCCTTTATGTTTATTTTTGGACCAGCACTCTTGATGAACGGAACTTGGTTTGAAGTCGGCAGGGCGGTATTGATGGGCATTCTTGGCGTTTTTGCTCTTGCAGCTGCAAATGTGGGTTTTTTATTTGCCCCGCTTAAAAAGTGGGAACGGCTTGTCCTTTTTATTGGCGGACTTTTGATGATTGATGTCAATTGGTATTCGGATCTTGCCGGAGGCATAATTGTAATTTCAATAGCACTGCTGAACTTGCAGCGGAAAAAAGAGGGGGCGGATAAGAATGCAGTTTCTTGATGAAAGAGAAATGATGGAAGGTGCCATCAATCTACATTTGCATGTAGGTCCTGATTATGTCATGCGTTACGGGGACAGTATTAAACTGGCAACGCAGGCTTCAGAGATGGGCATCCGGGCTTTGGGGCTAAAGACGCATTTGGCATCTACAGTACCCCATGCCTATTTTGCCAACAAGGCAGTCGAGGGAACTGTATGTTATGGAGGCATTACGCTCAATGGCCCTTGTGGAGGTTTAAATCCCCGTACAGTTGAAGCGACAATCCGTACCGGTGGAAAACTTATCTGGCTTCCGACCACGGATGCCTATTATGGAGGCGTTGTCAAAACAGGGCAGGGGCACTGGATCAAGAGTTACAGCAAGGTCGCCGGATTTGGCTTTCCAATCGAATATATTACGATAACCGACGAAAGCGGAGCGCTGAAGCCGGTTATGCACGACATACTGAGAATCTGCAAGGAAAATGACGCAATCCTTTCTACTGGCCATATATCCCCTGAAGAGTGCCTAGCTCTGGCAAAGGAATCTTCCCGCATCGGCTTCAAAAAACTGAAGATTACCCATCCTAATTTGTGGATAGATGATTTTACCGTTCCCGTGATGAAGGAACTGGTCGGTTACAGTGCAATTATTTCCTTTGCATACGGCGGATTGACACCCCATCATTGCCGGCAGGACCCGGCAGAAATAGCGGATGCAATCCAGCAGCTCGGTGCGGAACATGTAATTTTGGTAACCGACGGAGGAGATGTTATCAACCCAAGCCACGTCCAAATGCTACGTTCTTTTTATTCATTGCTTTTGCATCAGGGCATATCCAGAGTTGACCTGGATATTATGATGAAAAAAAATCCTGCTGTCTTGCTTGATCTGGAATAGGAGTGGGTGCATTGAAAGAAATTCGCTTGGATCCATCGAAACGAATACATTCTGAAACTATATTTACTAGCAGCGAATTTTCCTATCGTATGATTGTCGACCCGCTACTGTGGCCGGAAGGCTACGAGAAGGCCACTGTTGCCTCCGTGGCCTGCGACAGCGACGACAATATCTTCATCCTGACCAGGGATACGAAAAAACCTCTTGTCGTATTCGATGAAAAAGGAAAATTTATGTATGCCGGAGCTGAAGGTTGCTTCGCAAAGGCTCACGGACTTTTCGTTTCGTCGGACGGATGGTTGTTTTGTACGGATGCGGAGACTCATGTCTGCTATATCATGAACAGGTATGGAGAAGTATACAAAACGCTTGGAAAAATGAACAGTCCTTCAGACACCGGCTATGATCCCGATATTTATAAGAAGCTTCAGGCTGCAGGCACTATACATGCAGATGCGTCTGTCGACAAGCGGGCTGAATTTCTGGCAAGGCTCGGCACAATACAGCGGGCTGCGGGACCGTTCAACAGGCCGACCAGATTGGTTGCCGCCGTTGACGGAACGTTGTTCTGTTCCGACGGCTATGGCAACGCCGCTGTTCATAGGTTTTCCAAGGATCTGCAGTTGGAAATGTCTTGGGGAAAACCAGGAAATGAACCGGGAGCCTTCAGAACTGTTCACGGTGTTTGGGCCGACAAGCAGGACAGGGTATGGGTTGCCGACAGGGAGAACGACCGGGTGCAAGTCTTTACGCGTGATGGCGAGTTGAAAATGATCGCGGAAGGAATGCTCCGTCCGACTGATTTCTGGGAAGATCGTCGATATATATATTGCTCGGAAACTGATGGAGGGGTCACAATCTTTAATATGGAAATGGAAGCCGTAGCTCAAATAGGCTATAAGAATTCGCCGCTGCTCGCTCACAGTATCGGTGGAAATTCGCGCGGAGACCTGTTCATTGCCACATTGGGCCTGAGCAAAATCCATAAATTCATCAAATTGGAACGTATTTGACAAAAGAGGGTTGGGCTGGCATCGACATATCTACCGCGCGTCGTTCATTGTTGCGAAGTCATATAATTCATTCTACGGCATTTGCCCCAGGAGAGGAGAATGTATTGTGGATTCTGCGGTCAGTCAATACAACACAGACCTTTATGTCGGTCGTGAAGTGAGGCTTGTAGATTGTACTTTGCGGGATGGAGAACAGCAGCCAGGCCTTGTTTTCTCCAAAGACGACAAAGTGCGCATAGCACGGCAGCTTGATGAGCTGGGAATCTCTGAAATTGAGGCTGGTACCCCCGCTGTATCGACAGAAGACTTCAAGGCCATATGTGAAATCGTCCAGGAAGGGCTTGAAGCCAAAATCAGCGCATTGGCACGCGCGACCAAAGACGATATTCAGCTTGTTAAAGAGACAGGCGCCTGGGGTATTCGTATAAGCTTGCCTGTAAGCCCTCTTCAACTCAAGTACAAGCTTGGAAAAACCGAGCAGGAAGTGCGTGATATGGCACTCTTTGCTACCACTGCTGCAAAGGAGAGCGGATTGTATGTCATATTCAGTCCGTATGACACCGCGCGAAGCGAGCTCTCTTTCCTTTTGTCCCTTATCGGCGATCTGAAGCAACGAGGTCTCATTGATCGGGTGAGGCTGGTAGATACGGTCGGCAGCGCTACCCCGGCGACGATCGGATTTCTGGCTCGCGCTATGAAGGGAGTTCTTCGAGAGATTCCAATCGAAGTTCACTGCCATGATGATTTTGGTTTGGCACTGGCAAGCAGCATCGAGGCTGTATTGAACGGATGCGAGTATATTTCCTGCACTATGAACGGACTCGGTTCAAGATGTGGAAATACTGCCTTGGAAGAAATTGCAGTTGCCCTAGAAACTCTATATGGAATACATACCGGAATTAATTTGAAGAATATCTATAAAACGGCGCAGTTAGTTGAGCATCTTTCTTCTATTCCGATACACCCGCATAAATCAATAATAGGAAAAAATGCGTTTACTCATGAAACTGGCTTGACTGTTTCCGGTGTACTTAAAAATCCTTTTACCGCAGAGGCATACGATCCTGAACTTGTAGGCCAAAAAAGACACTTTCTCTTGGGGAAAAAAAGTGGAATGGCTTCTATAAAGGCTGCGTTGGGAAATTTAGAGGTAGTTGTTTCCGATGAACATTTGCCCTTTATTCTGGAAGATGTCAAGAATTTTTCGATATCCCAAAAAAGAGATCTTACCACAGATGAATTTGTTTCCATCGTGAAGAGGTATAAGAAAGAGATTTAGTTTTTTGAAGCTTTAGGACAGGGGAAATGCTATCCCTGTCCTAAAGCTTTTATGAACGGCGAACACTGCATAGAGTTTTTTCCTCGGTGTTTGTTTTCGAAATTGAAATGGCCAAAGAAGAGGAGGATTTCTCTATTGCAAAAAATAACTCCGTCCCTTTTTATGACTTGAAGCCGCCCCCCCTGTTTCATGAAAGTGGGGCGTTCCTTTTTATGGCTAACCTTTCCGGCACAGCATCTATCAATAGAATGGAAACAATAATTCTTCCCGAAAATTTCCCCACCGCAATAGTATGGTCTCCTCGTTTTGCATCACTTGTCCGTGGTCTTCCGGAGAAGACTACCCTACTTCCCGAGCTTGAAGTCCTCCCGGCAGGGGCAGAAGACGTCGAGGACGATGCAGTCCTCATGGGCAAAGCCGCTGTGGGGCTCGTCGCCTGCGAAGACTACTGCGTTGCCCGGCTCGAGATGGACCGTGTCGTCTCCGGAGCGAAGCTCGAGTTTCCCTGAGAGAAGAAAAGAAATCTGCTCGTGGGGATGGCTGTGAAAAGCCAACTCGGTGCCCTTGGCGATCTGCCAGTGGGCGAGGGTTGTCCCCTCCGAATGAATGAAGGTGCCGATGAATCCCGGTCGGTCCGTGTACTTCTGCATATGGTCAATATCGAAACTTTTCATGGACATTCTCCTTCTCTCCGCCGAAGACGGAAGCCCCGCATAGTTCAGGAAATCTTGACACTTCCCCTGTCGGCGGGTATAAGTTAAAAGCCTTTGAACTGCTATATTAAAGTATTTTTTTCCCGTTGAAAAGACCGGGAAAGTATTCTCCACCCCCGAGGCGGAGAAATCGCCGTCAGAACCCGGCGGAAGAGGCCGATTATTTTCAGGAGGATTATCCATGATGAAGAAAGGCATTTTAAATACTTACGAAAAGTTTCTGCCTCTCACGGAAAGAACGCCCCGGCTGTCCCTCTGCGAAGGAGACACGCCCCTTCTTTCTCTCAAACATCTCGGCGGTGATCTGGGCATCGACCTCCTTGCGAAGTTCGACGGGCTGAACCCCACAGGGTCCTTCAAGGATCGGGGGATGGTCCTCGCCGTGGCGAAAGCTCTCGAGGAAGGAGCGCGGGCGATCGTCTGCGCCTCCACGGGGAATACCTCCGCGTCGGCCGCCGCCTATGGGGCGACGGCGGGCATCCCCTGCTTCGTCCTGCTGCCCGCCGGACGAGTCGCCGCCGGCAAGCTGGCCCAGGCACTTCTCTACGGGGCCCGGGTTCTCGCCGTGAAGGGGAACTTCGACAAGGCTCTTGAACTGGCCCGTCAGGCAGCATCAGAAAAAGGAATGGCCCTGGTGAATTCACTCAATCCCTTCCGTCTTTTCGGCCAGCGGACCGGCGCCTGGGAGATATGCGACGAACTTTGCGGATCTCCGGACTGGCTCGTTCTGCCCGTGGGAAACGCCGGAAACATCAGCGCCTACTGCGCGGGATTCGAGTTTTACCGTGAGATTGGCCGAATCGAAAAGCTGCCCCGGCTCTTCGGAGTTCAGGCCGAGGGAGCGGCCCCCCTCGTGAAGGGGGCCGAGGTGGACAATCCGGAGACCCTCGCCACGGCCATAAGGATTGGCCGTCCTGTAAGTTCGGAGAAGGCCCGTCGGGCCGTGGAGGTCTCAAAAGGGCAGTTTCTGGCGGTTTCCGACGAAGAAATCCTCGACGCCCAGAAAATTCTCGCCTCATCCGAGGGGATATTCGCCGAGCCTGCATCCTGCGCCCCTCTCGCGGGGCTGAGAAAGCTGAAGGCCCAGGGGAAACTCCCCGGGGGAATCCGCGCCGTCATGGTCCTTACAGGCAATGGACTGAAAGACCCTGACGCGGTCATGAGCCGCGCCCCTCTCCCCGCAGAGATAGAGGGTACCTGGGAATCCCTCTCGGGAGCCCTCGAACTGTGACTCTCATGAGAATAAAGGTCCCCGCCTCGAGCGCGAATCTCGGGTCGGGGTTCGACACGGTGGGGCTTGCCCTCTCTTTGTACAATTTCTTCGATGTTCTTGAAATTCTCCCGGTCGGTCAGTATGATCTGGAAGTCGTAGGGGAGGGGGCCGGCGACGAAAGCCTTGCCCTGAGGAACGGCGTAATCGCCAGCTACGAGGGGGCCTGCCTCACCTGGGGGATGGAGCCTCCCGGCCTTCGCCTCAGGACACTGAATGCCATCCCTATGAAGCGCGGGCTGGGCAGCTCCTCTTCGGCCATCGTCGGCGGAGTGGCCATAGCCAACGAGCTGCGGAAGGCTCCCTTGCCCAGGGAGGCTCTTCTGCCCCTGATGGTCTCCATGGAGGGGCACCCCGACAACGTGGTCCCCTGCTGTCTCGGCGGCATGGTGGTGAGCTGCTGGGACGGAGAGGAACTCAAGTTCGTCCGGATGCCGCCTCTTCCTCCTGAGATCTGCGCCGTGGTGGCCGTGCCGGCGGTAGAACTCAGCACCGAGGAAGCCCGCCGGGCCCTTCCGGACCAGGTGCCTCTGAAGGACGCCGTGTATAATCTGAGCCGCGCAGCCCTCCTTGCCGCCTCCTGGGCGACGGGCAACTGGGAGAATCTTCCCTGGGCCATGGATGACAGGCTCCACCAGCCCTTCCGGGCGCGGCTCTTTCCCGGAGGAGAGTCGATCCTCGAAGAAGTCCGGGGGATAGGGCAGTGTTCGGGGGTGGCCATCAGCGGCTCGGGGCCGAGCGTTCTCGCCTTCGCCCGGTCGGAGGTGCCGGAGATGGCGGAGCTCATGTGCTCCATATTCTCCCGATTCGGCGTCCGCTCCCGTTTTTTCGTCCTCTCGGAGGACGCGGAAGGACTGTCGGTTCTCCGGGAGAGAGACAAACCCTCCTGTGCCGTGCAGACTTCCCTTGAGACGAAAGAAAAAAATGAAAGGGTGATCCCTGTGAACATGGGGTTGGACAGTTCCGGGCGGTGCGTCGTGGAGGAAGTGATTTCAGATCGCCGGATAGCGAAGATTGCGGTGCTCGGCGTTCCCGACGTCCCCGGTGTGGCGGCCCGTCTTTTTTCGGCCCTCGCGGAACAGGAAGTGGGCGCCGAAATGATCGTACAGAGCGTCATGAGGGGCCAGACAAACGATATTGCCTTCATCGTGAGGGGGTCTCTTCTCGGCAAAGCCATGGATATCTGCAGACGATTCGCCCTCGAAGTGAAGGCCCAGGGCGTGACCTTCGATACCGAGATCGCCAAGGTCGCGGTTGAAGGCGAAAATCTTGCGGGGTGTTCCTCCATTCCGTCCCAGATGTTTTCCGTTCTGGCGGAAGAGAACATCAATATAGACATGATCGCGGCAGCAGCAACCGTCATCGCCTGCATCGTCTCCGCCTCTGAAATGGAGAAGGCCGCGGGGGCTCTTTCCGCCGCCTTTCTTCCGTGAGGAGTCCCGTGCCCGGAAGGAAAAATTCGTGTACAATGGATAAAAATCCCTTTTCTGGAGGAAAATCAATGAGACTCGTTCGAACTGTCCTCGGGGTATTTCTTGCGGCCTTCCTATTTCTGTCGCCGGTCTACGCCCAGGACCTGGAGCTGACCTCGGAAAAAATGCGCTACGATTCCGGAACCGGGGCTTTCGCGGCCGAAGAGAATGTGAAGGTCACCCGGGGAACCCTGACCGCCACGTCGACGAGCGCCGACGGAAACATGAACGAAAAAAAATTCCGTCTGATCGGCTCCGTGCATGTCTTCGGCACCTGGGCCGAGGAAAAGGTGGACATGAAGGGGGAACTTCTCGCCGGGGAATTCGCAGATCCCCAGGGGTACTCCTTCGAAGGAAATGTGAAGGGTTCATGGGGGCCGAGATTGGTGGACGCGGACAGAATCGGGATGAAGGGCGACCGTTTTTTCGGAAGCAATGTCCGGCGCTACGAGGATTCGCGGGAAGGATATCTTCTGAGGTGCAATTCTCTCGAGGGAACCCTGTCCAACGGAGAGATCGAGGACTTCACCGCCGTGGGCAGCGTCTATTTCCTTTCCCGTCCGGCAAAGGGAGAGCCCACTGAAATCCGGGGGCAGAGGGCGGTCTATTCGAAATCCCGGGGCAGCCTCGTCATCTCGGGAAATGTCACCGCTGTCCAGGCGGCACGATCGCTGAAGTCGGAGACGATCGTCTATTTCCCCGGGCAGAACCGGGTGGAGGCCTCGGGGAGGCCCCAGCTCATCTTCAAAATGGAAGAGGATAAACCGAAAAAATGACCAAGACGATCTCGTCGAGGGCCCTCTGCAAATCCTACAAGGGCAGGGCAGTGGTTGCCTCGGTGAACCTCGACGTCTCCATGGGGGAGATCGTGGGGCTTCTCGGCCCGAACGGAGCGGGCAAGACGACCACCTTCTACATGATCGTAGGGCTCATAAAGCCCGATTCCGGCTCGGTCTCCATCGATTCCCGGGACATAACCTCCCTCCCGGTCTACCGACGGGCCCGTCTCGGCGTGGGGTACCTTCCCCAGGAATCCTCCATTTTCCGCAATCTTTCCGTCCGGGAGAACCTCGAACTCGTGCTGCAGGAGAACCCTCCTCCCGAGGAGGCCCCGGCTGCGGTGGTCCAGAGGCTTCTTGACGATTTCGGACTTGGCAGGATCGCCTCCCTTCAGGGGTATTCCCTCAGCGGAGGAGAACGCCGGAAGGTTGAGATTGCCCGGAGCCTCGCCATCATGCCCGACTTTCTGCTCCTCGACGAGCCCTTCAGCGGAATCGACCCCATTGCCGTCTACGACATCCAGCAGATCATCCTGGGGCTGAGGGACAAGGGGTACGGAATACTCCTCACTGACCACAACGTTCGGGATACCCTGGCTATCACCGACAGGACCTATCTTATCCACCAGGGAAAGATCGTCATCGAGGGGTCGCCCAGGGAGGTCGCGGAGAGCGAAATAGCCCGGAAGTTTTACCTGGGCGACCGGTTCTCCTGGTAGGGTTCGAGGTCCATCCATCTCTCCTCCCGCAGCAGGAATGCAAGCCGGGATACGGCCTCTCTGACCTCCTGGGAGAGCTCTGTGCCGAATTCGCGGTTCTTCGGCTGGATTGCGGCGGCCAGAACGCCGAAGCTGCCTGAAAGGGGAGCGAGCAGAAGGGAAAGGGGTATGCCGTGAGTTCCGAAGGAGAGGTTCTCCCGTTCCGGCAGGGTCATCCTGCGGAGAGAGCCTGCCGGCAGGCCCATATCCGCCCCGTCCGCAATGATGAGGAGGGAGGGCGGATTTTTTTTCAGCGGAGATATCCAGTTTTCCGGAGTGGTCTCGCAGTTCACGGGCTCCATATGGGAGGGCAGAGTTTCCTTCAGCAGGGAGTAGAGTGCCGGCCCCGCGCCGTCGTCTGAAAGCAGGGGATTGCCCACGCACCAGAGGACTATTTGTTTCACTGCATCTCACGCTCCTCGAAAAAAAGGCTCGGGGAAAAGAACAGGAGGTTTCCGCCGGTGGCGAAGGGTACGTCCACAATGGTACGGCACGCTCTTTTCATGATGGCGGGAACTCTGGCCAGCAGAGTCCTCGGGCTTGCCCGGGAGATCATCACCGCTGCATGGTTCGGCGCTTCCGGTCTGCTCGACGCCTTCAACGTGGCCTTCACCCTCGCCAATCTCGCCCGGCAGCTCCTCGCCGAAGGGGCCTTGTCCGCCTCCTTCGTTCCAGTTTTTTCCCGGGTGCTCTCCGCCAGAGGAAGAGAACCGGCCGAAGGGCTTGCCCGGCAGGCCTTCGCCGTACTTCTTGCGGCGGGCATCGCTGCGGCTGCGGGAGGGGCCGCCATCTCTCCCCTTCTCGTCAAGATTATGGCCCCCGGGTTCGATCCTGTCAAAGCCGATCTGGCGGTGAGCATGACCCGATGGCTTTTTCCCTTTCTTCTTTTCGTCTCCCTCGGGGCCCTTGCAATGGGCGTCCTCAACAGCCTCGGCTCCTTTCTCGTTCCCGCCCTGGCCCCTGCCCTGAGCAACCTGGTCTATATCCTCCTCGTCGTTCTTCTGGCCTCGGCCTGGGGGGTATGGGGACTCGTCGCCGCCGTCCTCGCCGGGGGGGGCTTCCAGTTTCTTCTTCAATGGTTCTGGGCTTTCCGAAAGGGGTTCGTCCTGCTTCCTTCGAGGCCCCGAAGAAGCGACCCCGAGCTTCGTTCCATGCTCACCCTTTTTCTGCCCTACGCTGCGGGGCTTTCCCTGAACCAGGTCAATCCGGTTCTCAGCAGGATGCTCGCGTCCTTTCTTCAGGAGGGATCCATCTCCGTCCTCAACTACGCCAACAGGGTGATCCAGCTTCCCCTCGGCCTCTTCGTCATCGCCATCTCACAGGCCGTCCTTCCCCAGCTCTCCCGATGTCCCGCAGACAAAAAGGAAGAATTTCGGGAGATCATGGGGGACGCCCTCCGCTTTGCCCTCTTCGTGGTCCTTCCGGTGACTGCGGCGACGATCCTGCTCTCGGAGGAGATGGTGCACCTTCTCTTCGTCCGGGGAGCCTTCGGAGAATGGGCCTGGAGGGGGACGTCTCTCTCCCTGGCAATGTACGCCGTCGGACTGCCGGGGATGGCCTGCTCCACCGTGGTGCTGAGGGGGCTCTACGCCCGGGGAATGGCGAGGGGCGCACTGTGGGTCACCTCTTCGAGCGTGGCCGCCACGGCCCTCTTTTCCCTGCTGCTCATGGGCCCCTTCTCCTTCGGCGGGCTGGCGCTGGCCACATCCCTCGCTTTCTCCCTCTCGGGGCTGGTGGGGGTCCGCATTCTCTCCCGCAGCCTCGGGATGAAGTTCGGTATTTTCACCCTCTCCTGGACCGGCAAAATGGCAGGGGCCCTCTTTGTCCTGTCTGCCCTCGTCCTTGGAGTAAAGCATATTCTTCCCTATCCCGCCGCCTCAAGCCTCAGCCTCAGGAGCGCCTGGTTCCTCGGGGTTTTTTTCCTGGGGGCGGGGGGATATGCTATAGCAACGAGGATAGGGGGATTTCCCGAATGGAAATGGATTACGGGGGCTTTTCTCCGCAAAACAGGGAAGGCCTCCTCCGAAAAAATAAGAAAAGAGGATGAATGACCATGAAATTATTGAAAGGATTGGCTGGAGCGCTGCTTCTCGCCCTCGTGATGCTGCCTTCCCCGGGAGAATGTGCCGAGGATCTCGATACCCTTCTGCAGAAGAGAAGTACGGTCGTCTGGGTGGAAGGACAGGCCCTCGGGGATATGATCATCGGCGCAAGGGCGCAGGTAACCTTCATCGCCGTGGACGGTAAATTGGCCGAGACGGCGTGGAACGACCCCGCAGCTCCCGAGTGGCTGAAGACGAACGTCGCCTTTTCAGGGGACGGAAGAACGAGGAAAAAAACTCTTTTCATCATCCTGGTGAAGACAATACGGAATTTCACCCTCGAACTTCCCATGATCTCCATAGGAACCCATGTGCTCTCGGCGGAGGATGCTCTGACGAACAAGCATTATATTCCCGTTGGAGATCTTCCCCCGGATCTGACGGCCCCCTTCGCCGTGGCGATCCCCTCCTCCGCAGTCAAGGGGGGGAAATTCCAGGTCAAAGTCGGCGACTATTTCTCCGAGATGGAGCTTCCCGGGCGATGAGGGAGAGTGCCAGGCCCTTTCTGACCCTCGCCTTCGAAAGCAGCTGCGACGATACCGCCGTAGCCCTCCTCGAAGGGCAGAGGAATGTCCGGGCCGAATTTCTCGCAAGCCAGATCGCCGATCATGCACCCTTCGGAGGGGTTATTCCCGAATTCGCCGCCCGGAAGCACCTGGAGGCTTTTCTTCCCCTCACGGAAGAGACCCTTCGCAGGGGAGGCATCACCGATCCGAGGCGGGAGCTTTCGCTGATTGCCGTGACAGCGGGCCCCGGCCTCATGGGGTCGCTTCTCGTGGGCGTCATCGCCGCAAAGGCCCTGGCTCTCTCGTGGAAGGTTCCCCTCATAGGCGTGAATCATCTCGAGGGACATATTTTCGCGAACGTGGTTTCCTTTCCCGGGCTGGTCCCCCCTTTTCTCTCCCTCATCGTGTCGGGGGGGCATACGGAGATCATCCTCGCCGAGGAGTTCGGAAAATACGTCTTTCTCGGGGCAACCCGGGACGATGCCGCGGGGGAGGCCTACGACAAGGTGGCAAAGGTACTCGGTCTTCCCTACCCCGGCGGTCCGGAGATCGACCGGCTGGCGGCGGAGGGCGACCCCTTCGCCTTTGATTTTCCGGTCCCCATGAAGGCAAGTCCGGAGATTGTCTTCAGCTTCAGCGGGCTGAAGACTGCCGTCCTGACGGAAATCCGCAGGCGGCAGCAGAATGGAGAGCCCGTCCCCCTGCAGGATATCTGCGCTTCTTTCCAGAGAGCGGTCGTGGAAGCCCTCGTGGGGAAGCTCGAACGGGCCGTCAGCAGGACAGGAATTACTTCCGTCTCCATCTCCGGAGGAGTCGCGGCCAACAGCGCTCTCCGCTTTGCCCTCTCGGAAAAAAAAGGGTGGACCGTCTGGCTTCCCCCCGTGAGCCGATGCACGGACAATGCAGTCATGATCGCCGGAGCGGGGTACGCGGCCTTTTCCCGGGGGTGCCGTTCGGGTCTCGATCTCGCCGCTGACCCTTCCTGGACTATCTGGTAAATCTATTTTAAAGAAAACCTTCGATATTGGAAGAAAATACGACCCAACAGCCATTTTTGTGAGATTAAACACCGCTCTTCGAAACTCACTGCGGTTGTATATATCCCGTCTCCTCCGTAATATCTATAGCGGACATTAGCACTCGACAGGTATGAGTGCTAGCACACTGTAGAACATATTTTGAGGAGGGACTCGATACAATGAATCTGAAACCGCTTGGAGACAGAATCGTAGTGAAGGTTATCAACCACGAGGAAAAAACCCGCGGCGGCATCGTTCTGCCCGACACCGCGAAGGAAAAACCCACCGAGGGTGAAGTTCTTGCCGTTGGCACGGGAAAAGTTCTCGAAAACGGCCAGAAGCTGCCTCTCGAGGTAAAAATCGGAGACCGGATCATCTTCAGCAAATACGCCGGAACAGAAGTGAAGCTTGACGGCGAGGACATGGTCATTTTCAGCGAGCGGGACGTGCTCGCAATTATAGAGAAGTAGTTCCATTATTCCCTGAGGAGGTAGAAAACGAATGGCTAAGATTATTATTTTCGGAGAAGAAGCCCGCCGCGCAATGCTCCGCGGTATCGATAAAGTTGCCGACACGGTCGGAGTTACCCTCGGGCCCAAGGGCCGCAACGTGGTGCTCGAGAAGAAGTTCGGTTCCCCCACGATCACCAATGACGGCGTAACCATCGCCAAGGAGATCGAACTCGACGACGTATATGAAAACACGGGAGCGCAGCTTCTGAAGGAAGTGGCCTCCAAGACGAACGACATCGCCGGAGACGGCACCACCACCGCAACGGTCTTCGCCCGGGCGATCATCTCCGAGGGGATGAAGAACGTGGCCGCAGGAGCCAACGGCATGCTCATGCGCTCAGGCATCGAGAAAGCCATCGACCTCGTGGTGGACGAGCTGAAGAAGAAGGCCATCTCGGTGAAGAACCGCGACAAGATCGCCCAGGTCGCCTCCATCTCCGCCAACGACAGGGCCGTGGGCCAGCTGATCGCCGAGGCCATGGACAAGGTCGGCGAGGACGGCGTTATCACCGTCGAGGACAGCCAGACAGTCGGCACGACCCTCGAGATGGTGGAGGGCCTCCAGTTCGACAAGGGATACATCAGCCCCTACATGGTCACCGATCCCGAGAGGATGGAAGTCTCCTTCGACGACGCCTATATCCTGATTCATGACGGCAAGATCAGCAACATCAAGGATCTTCTTCCCACTCTCGAGAAGGTCGTTCAGACCGGCAAACCCCTCCTCATCGTCTCCGAGGACGTGGAAGGCGAAGCTCTCGCCACCCTCGTGGTGAACAAGCTCCGGGGCGTCATGCAGGTTGCAGCCGTCAAGGCTCCCGGATTCGGCGACCGGCGCAAGGCCATGCTTCAGGACATTGCCATCGTCACCGGCGGCCAGGTGGTCAGCGAAGAGATCGGCATCAAGCTCGAAAGCGCCGAACTCTCCATGCTCGGCAAAGCGAAAAAGGTCCGCATCACCAAGGAAGAGACCACAATCGTCGAAGGTTCCGGAAATCCCGAGGAGATCCGCAAGCGTTCCTCCCAGATAAAGAAGGAGATCGAGGATTCCACCTCCGACTACGACAAGGAAAAGCTCCAGGAGCGCCTTGCCAAGCTTGTGGGCGGCGTGGCGGTCATCCAGGTCGGTTCCGCGACCGAGACCGAGCAGAAGGAACTCAAGCATCGGATCGAAGACGCTCTCAACGCCACCAGGGCAGCGGTGGAAGAGGGGATCGTGGCAGGCGGCGGCGTTGCTCCCGTGAGCTGCATGGAAGCCCTCGACAAGTTCGTCGGCACCCTTTCCGGCGACGAGCGCACCGGCGCAATGATCGTGCTCAAGGCTTTGACCGCTCCCCTTCACCTCATCGCCGAGAATGCAGGATATCAGGGCGACGTGGTGGTGGAGAAGATCCGCGGCCTGAAGACCGGACACGGCCTGAACGCAGTCACTGGCGAGTATGTCGACATGATCGAGGACGGCATCATCGACCCCGTGAAAGTCACCAGGAGTGCCCTCCAGAACGCCGGCTCCATCGCCGCCATGGTCCTAACCACAGAGGCCATCGTTGCCGACAAGCCCGAGAAGAAGGATTCGGGCGGCATGCCCAGAGGCGGAATGGGCGGAATGGGCGGCATGGAGGATATGTATTAGGAAACAGATCCCTCAGGGGAAAAGAATGGTATAGTGAAGCCTCCCGGATCGATCCGGGAGGCTTTTTTTATTCTTTCATGGAGAGGATGGTACCTGTCATGAGAGAAGCCGAAGTAGGGAGCGGAATGCCGGAACGCAGGGGAGGCAATCAGCCCATTCCCTTTCTTGGGATTTTCACCTTCGTGGCCTTGCTGGCTCTTGCTGTGGCCTTTCCCTTGATAAAACCCCTTGCGTGGTCTATCCTTCTTTCTTTTTCCATATACCCCATCTATGTGAAAATGAGAGAAGGGCCTTTCCGCAGGAAGTCTGAGGTTTTTTCCTCAGCGGCAGCCACTGGGTTCATCGTCCTTTTCGCCCTTCTTCCCTGCCTGTTCGCCATTGTCCTGGCCCTGCGGGAAGGAGCACGCCTTCACGGCTTCGTCCTCGAGGTGCTGGCCGCCATGGAGTCTTCCGGTGAAGGGGCCCTCGCTACTCTCCTTCCGGAAGTTGTGGTGGAACATATTCGTCCCTGGATGATCCGCTATCCGGCGATCCGGGGATGGATTCGGGAGACGGCAGCCCGGGGAGCCGTGGAGGCAGTATCTGCTGCCGGTGATGCTGCCCTGTTTCTTTACTACTTTTCCATAATTACTGTGTCATGTTTTTTCCTCATTCGGGACGGGCGGCATATTGTCGCCTACCTGAGGGAGATTGTTCCCCTTCCCGAAGACCAGGTTATGCCTTTTTTTGAGAAGGGCAAAAGGACCCTGCAGGCAGTAATCTATGGAGTCCTGCTGACTTCCATCGCCCAGGGAGTCGCGGGAGGGCTTGGGTGGCTGATCGCAGGCCTGCCGAACCCGGTGCTCTTCGGCGCTCTCATGGCGTTTTTTGCCCTGATCCCCTTCCTGGGGACCGCTTTTGTCTGGCTTCCCGGCGCGGTCTATCTTTTTGCGTTGTCCGACTGGCGCGGCGGCCTGATCCTTCTTGCCTGGGGGATCTTGGTGGTAGGGATGATCGGCCGTTTTTTGAAGGCTTTTTTTATTTCCGGCGGAGGGAAGATTCATTTCTTCGTCGTTTTTATCGGCATTGTCGGCGGACTCGCCTCTTGGGGACTTCTGGGTCTTTTCATGGGGCCTCTCGTTATGAGCCTCTTCCTGTTTCTTCTTGAGAACTACAGGATCATGCGCAAGTCCCGGGGGCTGCCTGGAGTTCTGACTCCAGACAGAGCCGGCCCGGGAGAGGAAATGCCCTCTTCGTGCGACGGGGTGTAAGATCAGAAAAACCGGCGTGCCCGTGAGCCGGAATGAAAGGTCGGACCAGAAAACTTGCTTCGGACTTTTTTTGAAGAAAACCCTGGCCTTGAACCGGTGAGAAAACATGTGCTCAAGGCCTCAGACGTGATTATGCGCCGCATTTTAGTGGGTGCTAAATTGCTCATGGGCGGCGCTCACAGGCGATGGGGAGGAGTCCTTTCTTTCGGTGCTCTGCGAGAGAGGGAAACCCCGGCTCTCGTCGGCTGACGGAGAGCTGGAAATACTTACGGGCGACAGTGCCTTTGTCGCCCCCGGGGGGGGGGCAGGGAGATAACCCTCGAAGGAGTGGGGGAGTTCCTTTTTACCCCCCCTTGACGGGGGAGGATGATTTATGTGGTCTTGCTGATCTGGTAATGTTCCCTTCTGTGGAACGTATCAGGGCTTTCTGATAAGATACCGGTGTCATACACCCCTTTTTGATTCGGGAGGAATGGTTTTTTGGACAACATAGTCATTATTGATTGCGGTTCCCAGTTTACCCAGCTCATCGCCCGCAGGGTCAGGGAACTGAAGGTTCACAGCGAAATCCTTCCCTGGGATGTTTCCCTCGTGGAGATCGGGAGCCGCAAACCGAGCGGCGTAATAATTTCCGGGGGCCCCATGAGCGTCACCGACCAAGATGCCCCATCCGTGCCTGAGGGGCTCTTTTCTCTTGGTGTGCCGGTTCTGGGAGTCTGCTACGGGATGCAGCTCGTCACCCGCATGATGGGAGGTCGGGTTTCCTCGGGAAAGGCCAGGGAGTACGGCCGGACGGAGATTTCGGTCTCCGGTAAATCCCTTCTCTTCGAGGGGGTTCCCTCCTCCTTCGAGGTCTGGATGAGCCACGCCGACCACATCGAGGAGCTTGCGCCCGGTTTCCGCCTTGTCGCTGAGACGTCCGGGGGAGTCCCTGCCGCCATGGAAAATCCTGAAAAGGGTATCTGGGGACTCCAGTTCCACCCGGAGGTGGTTCACACCAGGTTTGGCACCGAGATACTCTCCAACTTCCTTTTCAGGGTATGCTCCTGCTCTCCCAACTGGGATCTCGGGAACTGGATCGACGCCATGACAGAGGAAATCCGGCAGAAAGTGGGGGATGAGCGGGTCCTCTGCGGCCTCTCGGGCGGGGTCGACTCCTCCGTTGCTGCCGTCCTCACTGCCCGGGCGATCGGCGGCCGTCTTGACTGCCTTTTCGTCAACAACGGGCTTCTTCGCCTTTCCGAGGCGGAGGAGGTCCTCGAACAGTACAAAAAACTGAATCTCCGGGTTCATTATGTGGATGCCTCCGAGCAGTTTCTCACAGCCCTCTCCGGGGTCTCCGATCCGGAACGGAAACGGAAGATCATCGGCGAGACCTTCATCCGGGTCTTCGAGAAGGCTGCTGCGTCTTTTCAGGACGCTGCATGGCTTCTTCAGGGAACTCTCTACCCCGACATCATCGAAAGCGGATTCAAGGGCAAAAACGCCTCGGTGATCAAAAGCCACCACAACGTGGGCGGTCTTCCGGAGGACATGAAGCTCAAGGTGCTCGAACCCCTCCGGGATCTCTTCAAGGATGAAGTGAGGGTTACCGGACGACTTCTCGGGCTTCCCGAGGAGATTCTCTCCAGGCAGCCCTTTCCCGGCCCCGGCCTGGCGGTACGGTGTCTCGGCGAAATCACCCCGGAGAGGCTTGAAACCCTCAGGGGAGCGGATGCCATCTTCCGGGAGGAGATCGCGAAGTGGGAGAAATATCCTGAAATCTGGCAGGCCTTCGCAGTGCTTCTGCCCGTGAAGACCGTGGGCGTCATGGGAGACTCCCGCACCTATTCCGAGGCGGCGGTTCTCCGTGCGGTGGAATCCCACGACGGCATGACCGCCGATTGGGTGCGCGTTCCCTATGATATCCTCGACCGGTCTGCTCGAAGAATATGCAACGAAGTCCCCGGCATCAACCGGGTTGCCCTTGACGTGACAAGCAAACCGCCCTCCACGATCGAGTGGGAATAGGGGCGCCGGAGAGGAGAAGGTGTTCATGTTTTCCAAAAGCAGGCGGGAATCGACGAAATTGAGGGGATGGTTTCTCCCTTTTCTTTTTATTTTCCTGCTCATGGGATATCTCGCCTACAGCGTCTCCTATCCCCTGATCAAACCCCTTGCCTGGGCGATTCTTCTCTCCTTTATCGTTAATCCATTTTACTGCTGGCTCCGAAAGAAGATTTCCTTCAGGAAATCGCCGAGCATTTCGGCCGGAATAACCACGGGCGTAATTGCCCTGCTCATCGTTCTGCCGACCGTTTTTGCGGGATACGTTGCCGCCCGGGAGGGAATACGGCTCTACGACAATATCGCGCCGGTGATCTCCAAGATGGACAAATCGGGGGAGCTCGACCTGTCAAAACTCATGCCCGATGTCGTTGCCGAATGGTTGAACCCCGTCATTCAGCGCTACCCAGGGGTCCGGAGCCTTCTCGAACAGGGGGGGAATTGGATCGCCACCACGGCTGTGGAGACGTCGAAGGATGTGGTGGGAAGCACCCTCACCATCGCCTATTACCTGGCAATCATCGTCATCGTCTGTTTTTTTTTCATCCGGGACGGCCACGTCATCGTGGATTACCTGAAGGACATCATGCCCCTTCCCTCCGGGGAGCGGGAGGAATTTTTCAGCCGCGCCCGGCAGATTCTCCAGGCTGTGGTCTACGGACTGATCGTGACGGCTTTCTTTCAGGGTATTCTCGGCGGGATCGGGTGGTGGTATACGGGCCTTCCCAGTCCGATCTTCTTCACTGTGCTCATGATGTTCTTCTCCATGATCCCCTTCGTGGGGACGGCGGTCATCTGGGTCCCCGGAGCGATTTACCTCCTCTATACCGGTGATACGACCAAGGGGATCATTCTTCTCGTCTGGGGAGCGGTAATTGTCGGGATGGTGGATAATTTCGTCCGTCCTCTCTTCATCTCCGGAGGAGGAAAAACCCATCTGCTCGTGGTTTTCATCGGGGTCATCGGAGGTCTGGCCGTCTGGGGATTCATGGGGCTCTTCATGGGTCCTCTCGTCCTGAGCCTTTTCATCTTTCTGCTCGACAGCTACCGCCGGATGTGGACGGCCTACATCAACCCGGCCCTTCGGCCGCGCTGCAGACCCGGGGAATCCCCGGAAGAATAGGATGATTCTTTCATGCCCTTCATGCTCGCCCTCTCCGGCTTCAAAAATTCGGGAAAAACATTTCTTGCGAGGGCGCTTCTTGCCATTTTCGAAGGTAAGGGCCTTTCCGTCGGCTACGTAAAACATACGGACAAAGAGGTCCTCTCCTGCCCTTCCACCGACTCGGGAAGCGTGGCGGCCATGAGAATACCCGCCCTGTACTGGGGGGCGGACGGGCTGAGAAAAGAAGTTCCCGGACGAGACATGACCGCTGAAAATATCCGCTCCTTCTTTCCGGGCTTCGATCTCGTCCTGATCGAGGGAGCAAAGTCCGTGCCCCTGCCCCGGATATGGGTGGGGACACTCCGTTCCGTTCCCGGGGAGGTCCCGGGAATTTTCGCCGTCTACGACCGCACCGCAGCCGCAGGAGACGGCTCCTTTCTCTTTTCCTCCGGTGAAGAGAGAGCTCTGGCGGACCGGCTGGAGGTATATCTTTCAAAAAGCCGGCCTCCGGCGGAACTTTACGTCCGGGGAGAATTGATTCCCCTGAAGCCCTTTATCGCTGAAATGCTCGCCGGAACCCTTGCGGGAATGATAGGTCCTCTCAAGGGAGTGAATTCACTGCGGGACGGTGCTGATATTTTTCTGAAAGGAACGAAGTAAATGTGTTTTTTTGAAATGAACGCTTGTATTTTGTATTTTTGCTCCCTATAATGGCATCCGAACGTTTTTCACCCCGGTTCTTCCGAGGTGAAGGATAAAGAAAAGTTTTCATATCCCTGAGGAGGTAATACAGATGGACGCTCTGCTGTTGTGGATGGTGGCCGGAACAGGAATATTCGCTCTTGCCTTCGCCTTTTTATCCTATGGAAAAATAAAGGCTTTTAAGGTGGACAACCCCCGGGTGGTGGAGCTTTCCGATATCATCCACAAGGGTGCCATGGCTTTCATGTACAGGGAGTACAGCTGGCTTCTCCCCTTTCTTCTGGTTGTGGGCGCACTCCTCTGGTGGGCCATCGGAACGGCTGCGGGAGTAGCCTTTATCGTGGGCGGACTCTGCAGCGCCGCTGCCGGATACGCCGGGATGGTGGTCGCCACCAGGGCAAACGGCAAAACCGCTTTTGCGGCGACCCGTGGGATGAACGAGGCTCTCGGCATGGCCTTCAAGGGCGGAAGCGTCATGGGCATGTCCGTGGTCGGCATCGGTGTCCTCGGCATTCTTGCCTGCTTCGCTCTCTTCAGCGATCCTGCCCTTATCACGAGCTTCGGCATGGGAGCCAGTTCAATCGCCCTCTTCGCCCGGGTGGGGGGAGGCATTTACACGAAGGCAGCCGACGTGGGTGCCGACCTCGTAGGGAAAGTCGAGGCCGGAATCCCCGAGGACGACCCGAGAAATCCGGCCGTCATCGCCGACAACGTGGGGGACAACGTGGGAGACATCGCCGGAATGGGTGCTGACCTTTTCGAGTCCTACGTGAACTCCATCATTGCGGCTATGGCACTGGGCATCACGGTCTTCGGCTCCCGGGGAGCCGTTTATCCTCTTGTGCTCGCGGGCGTGGGAATTCTCGCGGCCATCATCGGAACGACCTTCGTCAAGGTGAAGGAAGGAGGCAACGCCGCCGTTGCCCTGCGAAAGGGTACTTTCGTCACCGGCGGCCTTATGATCGCCGGTGCCTTCTTTGTCACAAGGGGTATGTTCGGTGATTTCACCCTCTTCTGGGCCGTCCTCTCCGGCGTAGGCGTCGGAGTTCTCATCGGCTTCGTCACCGAGATCTACACCTCCGGCGACTATGCTTCGGTGAAGCATATCGCGGCGTCCTCCAAGACCGGACCCGCCACTGTCATCCTCTCCGGCGTAGCCGTGGGCATGAAATCCACCGTAGTCCCCGTGCTTCTTATCTGTACCGCCACTCTCGTCAGCTACCGTTTCGGAGGCCTCTACGGAATCGCCTGCGCCGCCGTTGGAATGCTCTCCATTACGGGGATGGCTCTCAGCGTTGACGCCTACGGCCCCATCGCCGACAATGCCGGCGGGATCGCCGAGATGAGCCACCTTCCGAAGGAAGTACGGAAAATCACCGACAAGCTCGATGCCATCGGAAACACCACCGCCGCCATGGGAAAGGGACTGGCCATCGGCTCCGCCGCCCTGACGGCCCTGGCCCTGTTCGCCGCCTATGCCCATTCCGTGAACCTCACCGCCATAGATCTCAACAACCCGAAGGTCATGGTCGGCCTCTTCATCGGAGGAATGCTTCCCTTCCTCTTCAGCGCCCTCTCCATCCAGGCGGTCGGCAGGGCGGCCGAGGCCATGATCGACGAGGTGCGGCGCCAGTTCCGTGAGATCCCCGGCATCATGGAGGGGACGGGCAGGCCTGAGTATGAGCGCTGCGTCGACATCTCCACCGCAGCGGCCCTCAAGGAAATGGTCCTTCCAGGGCTGCTCGCTGTCCTCTCTCCCGTGGTCATCGGGTTCACCCTCGGTGCCGAGGCCCTGGGCGGGCTTCTCGGCGGCTCCATCGTCACGGGCGTCATGATGGCCATCTTCATGTCAAACGCAGGAGGAGCATGGGACAACGCCAAAAAATACATCGAAGAAGGAAACTTCGGAGGAAAGGGTACACCCCAGCATGCTGCGGCAGTGGTGGGAGATACCGTGGGAGATCCCTTCAAGGACACCGCAGGGCCGAGCCTCAATATTCTCATCAAGCTCATGTCAGTGGTGGCCCTGGTGCTGGCCCCTCTTTTCATCTAGGATACATTTCCAGCGGGGGAGGGGAGACCCTCCCCCTTTTGCTTTTTCGGGGAGGGAAAGGATATGCAGTCAGAGGATGTCCGCCTGATCAAAGACCGTCTGGATATCGCAGAGGTCATAGGAGACCACGTCCGGCTGAAGAAGGCGGGGAATAATTTCCTGGGGCTCTGTCCCTTCCACGAGGAAAAGACCCCGTCCTTCAGCGTGTCTCCCTCCCGGCAGACCTGGCACTGTTTCGGCTGCGGCAGAGGAGGGGATATCTTTACCTTCGTGATGGAAAAGGAAAGTCTTTCTTTTCGGGAAGCCCTCGAGCTTCTCGCAGGAAGAGCCGGAGTCACCCTCTCGTCCGATTCGAGATTTTCGAGGAGAGACCGCAATCTCTACGATGTTCTCGAAAAGGCCCTGGCAGTATACAGGACCATGCTCAAAGCCCAGGAAGGGGCAGCAGCGAGGGGCTACCTCGAGCGGCGGAACCTCCCCCCCGAGGCCTGGAGCACCTTCGAGATCGGCTGGGCCCCCGCCTCGTGGGACTCCCTCTGGAACGCCCTCTTCCGGGAGGGGATCACCTCCGGCGAGGCCATCGAGGCAGGGCTCATCCTCGAGGGGAAGAACGGGTTTTACGACCGCTTCCGCGGCCGCATCATCTTTCCCGTGAGGGACATAACCGGCAAACTTCTGGCCTTCGGCGGCCGCCTGCTCGACGGCGAGGGTGCGAAATATATCAACAGCCCCGAGGGAACCCTCTACAGCAAACGGCGGAACCTCTACCTTCTTCACCGGGCGAAGGAATCGGTGCGTTCCCGGGACAGGGTGATCCTCGTGGAAGGATACATGGACGCCCTCCGGCTGCACATGAGCGGGTTTTCCGAATCCTGCGCCTCTCTCGGCACTGCCCTCACGGAAGAGCAGGCGCTGCTCATCCGCAGGCTGACCGACCGGTGTTTCATCTGCTACGACTCGGACCTGGCCGGACAGGAGGCGGCGGTGAAGGGGATGTATGTTCTTCAGAAGGTCGGCCTCGACGTGCGTGTTGTGGAGCTTCCCCGGGGAAAGGACCCGGACGAGCTGCTCTCCCTGCCGGAGGGAACGGGAATATTCGAGAAAGCCCTCGCTTCTGCCCGTCCCCTCGTACTGCATCACATCCATCTCCGCCGTGACATGCTCTCCCTGCCGGAAAAAAGAAGAAAGGCCGCTGACGAGATCATCTCCGGAATTGCCCTTCTTTCCCCGGTGGATGCCTCCCCGTATCTTCCTGCGGCCGCGTCTGCCCTCGGAATATTTCCTCACGAGCTGAGCGCCATGGTCGAAGAAGCGAGGAAGAAGAGCGGGAGGGAGGAAAGGGAAGACCGACAGGATGGAGGAACCCTTCCCGAAAAGGAAAGCCGCCCCCCCCTCGACGTGCAGGAGGCCGCTCTGTGCGCCTGTCTGTGGAGGGATGAATCCGTCCGAAGGAGGGCGGAGGGCAAAAGAATTCTCGCCCTCCTCACGGACGAGAGGCTTCAGACTCTCGCTGCAGCCCTGCTCTCGACCCCGTCCCTCGAGGATCTGGAGGCTCACTGGCATACCCTCGGCGATGCTTTTCCCCTGCGGGCGATCTCCCTGGGCGGCGTCCTGTGCGATGAACTCGCCTCGGCGGGAGGAAGTTTCGATCTCCTGGTCGGGATGCTCGAAAAGCGAAAAGAACGCAGGGAATACGATCTGCTTCGGGAAAGCCTTTCCCGGGGGGAGGCTTCCGGGGATGACCTGCTCCGTTTCCGGCGGCTCGCAAGGTCCCTCAAGGGGTCTCCCGGCGGAGAAAAAGAAAAAACTTAGGAAAATACTTTGTGAAAGAATTGAAATAGAGAGCTGATATTTGATATACTCCCTGTGGCCCGATTTATGGAGGTGCACAATGAGAATGGACAAGTTCCTCAAATTGAGCCGCCTCATACGGCGCCGGACGACGGCCCGGGAAATCGCCTCCGTCGGAGCCGTCCGGATCAACGGAAGGCAGAGCAAGCCCTCCACGGAGATCCGCATCGGCGATGTGGTGGATATCGCCTATCCCTATCGGGTTCTTACCATTGAAGTTCTCTGTGCCGATGAGGGAGTGCTGAAGAAATCCCCTCCCGGCGAAGCCTACCGGATTATGGAAGAGCGGCGGGTGGAACCGACGGAAAAGCCATGGTAAAGGGCCGGAAACAGAAGGCCTGCAGACAGAAGAGGAGCTGATGGAATGAGCATGATTTTAGGAGTTCACGGGCGGGAAATTATCGATTCCCGGGGAAATCCCACAGTGGAAGTGGAAGTATGGCTCGACAGCGGAGCCTCGGGCCGGGCGTCCGTTCCCTCGGGAGCCTCCACGGGCACCTACGAGGCTGTGGAGCTTCGGGACGGCGGACAGCGGTACGGCGGCAAAGGTGTTCTCAAGGCCGTGAACGGCGTGAATGAGAGAATCGCCCCTGAGATCACGGGGATGGACGCCGATGACCAGGCGGAGCTCGACTCGGCCCTTATCGAACTTGATGGAACTCCCAACAAGGGAGAACTGGGGGCCAACGGAATTCTCGGGGTTTCCCTGGCGGTGGCCCGGGCCGCGGCGGATGACCACGATCTTCCCCTCTGGTCGTGGATCGGGGGGCTCGGACCCTTTTGCCTCCCCACGCCCATGATGAACGTCATCAACGGCGGCGCTCATGCGGACAACAATGTGGACATCCAGGAGTTCATGATCGTTCCCCACGGTGCGGAGACCTTTCCCGAAGCGCTGCGGATGGGGATCGAGACATATCATTCACTGAAGAAGACGATCAATTCCAGGGGGTACAGCACGGCCGTTGGGGACGAGGGCGGATTCGCCCCCAACCTGAAGAGCAACACCGAGGCCATCGACCTGATCCTCGAGGCCGTGGAAAAGGCCGGATATGCCCCGGGAAAGGACATCAGCATCGCCCTCGACCCCGCGGCATCGGAATTTTTCAGGGACGGAAAGTACCATTTTGCCGGAGAGAACAAGATCTTCTCTCCGGAGGAGATGGTCTCCTACTATGAGGGACTGTGCGAAAAATACCCTGTCCTTTCCATTGAGGACGGCATGGGAGAGGACGACTGGATGGGGTGGGCTCTCATGACTGCCCGTCTCGGAGAAAAAATCCAGATCGTCGGAGACGACCTCTTTGTCACCAATCCGGAGAAGCTCCGGCGGGGAATTGAGGAAGGGGTCGCCAATGCGGTTCTCATAAAGCTCAACCAGATCGGCACCCTTTCGGAAACCCTGAACGTCATCGCCCTGGCGAAAAGATACAGCTATGCCACGGTGATCTCCCACCGGTCGGGTGAGACTGACGATGCCTTCATCAGCGACCTTGCCGTAGGGACGGGAGCCGGACAGATCAAGACGGGCGCCCCGGCCCGGATCGACCGGGTGGCAAAATACAATCAGCTTCTGAGGATTGCCGAGGATCTGGAGCGGGCGCCCTATGCCCGGCTGTCCCAGTTTCGGGGAAATCCCAACAGATAAAACCATCCATACAATCTGCGAAGGAGGAATACCAGTGAAAAAGATCATTTCCACAGCAAATGCTCCTGCGGCAGTGGGTCCCTACAGCCAGGCCGTCAAGGCCGGACCCTTTCTCTTCTGTTCAGGGCAGATATGCCTCGACCCGTCGACAGGTCAGTTTGTCGAAGGGGGCGTGAAGGAACAGGCGGAGCAGGTTATGAAGAATGTGAAGGCAGTCCTCGAGGCTGCCGGATATACTCTGGCCGACGTGATCAAGGCCACCGTTTTCGCCGCGGACATGAAGGACTTTTCAACGGTGAACGGTGTCTATGCGTCCTATTTCGAGAAAGAGCCTCCTGCACGGTCCTTCGTCGAGGTGAGCGCCCTGCCGAAAGGAGCCCTGGTGGAAGTTGAAGTCATCGCCTGGAAAGAATAGCCCCGGGAAAAAAGGGAAAAGAACCCTCTCATCCTCTCCGCAGAACGAAGGTGAGAAGCTGAAGATCGCCGAACCCACCATCGAACGCCTTGTACAGTATCAGCGCCTCCTCGAGCAGCTTGCGGAAGAGGGACGGAAGGTCGTCTCTTCCCAGGAGATGGGAGAGATTCTCTCCTTCAAGGCAAGCCAGGTTCGAAAAGACCTTTCCTATTTCGGCGAGATCGGGAAGAGGGGCGTGGGGTACCACGTGGACAGGCTGCACAATCATATCGGTTCGATTCTCTCCTCCCCTAGGCAATGGTCCATCGCCCTGGCAGGGGTAGGGAAGCTCGGCCAGGCCCTCCTGGGGTACAAGCCTTTTCAGAACGATAAATTCCTGATCAAGGCGCTTTTTGATGTCAATCCTTCGAAGATCGGCAGTGAATTTCGCGGAATTCCCTGCTGGTCCCTTGAAGACGCACCACGGATAATCAAGCAGGAAAAAATCGAGGTCCTCATCCTGACCGTTCCTGCCGAGTCGGCGCAGCAGGTGGTCGACAAAGTCTCGGAAGCCGAGGGAATAAAGGGCATTCTGAACTTTTCCCCGGTATCCATAACGGTCCCGGAGCGTATTCTCGTCTATGCCGTGGATATCTCCGTGGAACTCGAAAAGCTTCTTTTCTATCTCAAGCACAAAGAGAGCTAGCTTTTGGTACAATATGCGGGGCCGAAAAGCCGGCCCGCACTTTATCTCTATCAAGGAGGCGTTATATTTGGAACAGCAGTGCGGACAGTTAACGGGCGGAGGGCAGGGGGGGCTCATGGGAATGCTCTTCCCCCTTGCAATCTTTGTAGTCATCTTCTACTTCTTCATCATCCGGCCCCAGAAGAAGCGGCAGAGGGCCCAGGACGAACTTCTCTCCTCCCTGTCGAGGGGAGACCAGATCGTCACCATAGGCGGTTTCTTCGGGACAATCCGGGAAGTGAAGGATGACAGCCTTGTGGTCGAAGTCGCCGACGGTGTGAAGATGCGCATACTCAAATCGGCGGTAGCGACGAAACGAGCTCCTGCAGCTTCTCAGCCGAAGGAGACTCCTGTCGTTTCCGGTGAAGAGGAAAAGCACTGAAGCTGAAAAATGATTCGTAAATGGGCGGAGAGGACGTCCCAGGACGGCCTCTCTGCCTGCAGGAAATACCGCAGCAGAGATTCAATTCGCGGAATGTTCAGGAGGGAAAAAATATGCTCAGACGAGACCGCTGGCGGCTTGGAATAGTCGCCGTAGTGGTACTTGCGGCCCTTGCGACGGTCTTTCCCATCAAGGGAAAGATCAACCTCGGGCTTGATCTGAAGGGCGGAGCCCATATCGTCCTTCAGGCAAGGGAAACAGCTGAGAACAAGGTGACGGAGGACAGCATCGAGCGCCTTCTCGCCGTTCTTCGTAACAGGGTGGACCAGTACGGCGTGGCGGAACCGGTAATACAGAGAGAAGGCCGGGACCGGGTCATCGTCGACCTGCCCGGAATACAGGACCCCGACGCGGCTCTCGATCTGATCGGCAAGACCGCCCAGCTTGAGTTCCGGGCGGTGGAACAGGCTACCCAGTCCGTCCCTCCCGGTCCCCAGCGGCCGAATTACGACAGCGACGAAGAGTTCCGCCTGGCCCAGGAACGCTGGAACAAGGCGAAGGCTGATATCGCCGCAATGAAGGACACCCTTCAGGAGCGCGGAAAAGCCATTGAAGGTTCCCTTGTCACAAGGGATGAAGAAGGCCGGTATTTCCTCCTCGGAGGAGTTCTCGTGGGAGGAAAGGAACTGGTGGATGCGAAAACCCAGTACGACAATCTCGGCCGGGCAGTGGTGAGCATCTCCTTCAGCAGCGAGGGAGCGAAGCTCTTCGACAAGGCGACGGCGGATAACGTGGGGCGGCAGGTAGCCATCGTCCTCGACGGAATCGTCATCTCCGCTCCTGTTGTTCAGGAGCGAATCACCGGCGGAAACGCCCAGATTTCGGGTCGGTTCACTCCCCAGGAGGCGGGGAGGCTTGCCATCATGCTGAGGGCAGGAGCTCTTCCCATCGCCGTCGAGGTCATCGAAAACCGCTCCGTGGGACCGAGCCTCGGAACCGACTCCATCAATTCGGGGATTCGGGCCGGCCTTATAGGTGCCGCCCTTGTCTTCCTCTTCATGCTGCTGTACTACCGCCTGCTCGGCATTGCGGCCGACACGGCGCTTGCAGTGACGATCCTGCTCGTCTTCGCCGGGCTCATCGCCCTGAAAGCCACCCTGACCCTTCCCGGAATCGCGGGAATCGTGCTCACCATAGGGATGGCGGTGGACGGCAATGTCCTCATCTACGAGAGAATGAAAGAGGAGATGAAGGCTGGAAAAACTCCCCTGGCGGCCATTGACGCCGGGTTCAAGAAGGCCCTCTCCAGCATTCTCGACTCGAACATCACGACCCTCATCGCCGCCGCCGTGCTCTTCTACTTCGGCAGCGGTCCCGTGCGGGGATTCGCGGTGACCCTGAGCGTCGGCATCGTTTCGAGCGTCTTCTGCAACGTCCTCGTGACCAGGGCTCTCCTTCAGTATTTCATGGGAGGACGGGGAGCGGCGGGAACGCTGCTGCGCCGGTCCTAGAGGAGACAATCATGAAAATATTCTTCATCGACTTCATGAAACAGCGCAAAACGGCCCTTCTTCTCAGCCTTATCCTTTTAGTCGCGAGCCTTGGGCTGATCGTGACCAGGGGGCTGAACCTCGGAATCGACTTCACCGGCGGCAACGTGGTCCAGGTGGAATTCTCCCAGCCTGTTCCCGTAGCAGAGGTCAGGGATATTCTTTCCTCCGTCGGCCAGCAGGGTGCGGTGATCCAGGCCTACGGCGATCGCGGGATGATCATCCGCATAAGCGCCAATGAAGAATCGGTCCGCAAACAGGTAGTGGATGCCCTTCGGGCCAGGGAGGCCGGGATGCAGGTCATCCGGCTCGAAAAGGTCGGCCCCGTCGTGGGGTCCGAACTCAGGAAAGAGGCGGTCATCGCCCTTCTTCTCGCCCTCGCTGGAATTTTGGCCTACATTACCGTCCGCTTCCAGTTCCGCTTCGCTGTCGTCAGCGTGGCGGCACTCGTCCACGACGCGGTGATCACCCTCGGGATATTCAGCCTCACGGGGATGGAAATATCCTCCTCCTTCATAGCGGCCATTCTCACCATCGTCGGCTATTCACTCAACGATACCATCGTCGTTCTCGACAGGGTGCGGGAGAACTGGAAGTATATCCGGGAGAAGGGAATTCTGGATATGCTCAATATGTCCATCAACCAGACTTTCTCCAGGACGATCAATACGTCCCTCACGACGCTTCTGCCGGTGATCGCTCTCTACCTGTGGGGCGGCCCGGTCCTTCAAAGCTTCTCCTTCGCCCTTCTGATCGGCATTCTCGTGGGAACCTACAGCTCGATCTACATCGCCTCCGCTCTGCTCGCAGAATGGTGGATCAAGTCTCCCCAGAAGACCCGCTGAGGGATCAGAAGAAGAGTCTCCTCCGGGAGGGCCGCATGCGGCCCTCCCGTTTTGTTGCTTTCAGTTTTGAATACATTGCTCTTTTATGGTATGCTTATATTCAATGAATCGGGCCGAAAAAGAAGAAAGGGGAGTGAAAAGGCCTGTAAAAAGGAGGAATATGCATGGACAACAGGGAAAAAATTCTTCCCTTCAAATTTATGGAATGCTCTCTACTGCCTCTCAGCACGGGCATCCGGGTGCAGACCCTTAGGGAACTGAGGGCAGCTCTGCCGTCGGTTCCGCTGAGCTCCATCTACTACCATTTCTGGGGAAAGATGCTCCGTCCCCATATCGCCGAGTCTGAATACATCAACGACTTCGCCTCCTGGGCCGACAGCAGCCTCGGAGCCGTCGAACTCGCAGAGGCATTGAGCGCCATCAACCCGGTCTCCTCGGATCTCGAAGAGATTCGCGCCATTCTGGCGGACATCTTTGACGGCCATCTCGAAGACGGAGATTTCCTGAGCTGGAAAAAAGGAGAACGAGAATTTTACTTCATCGCCTGCAGAAAACTCATGTTCGACACGGGGAGAGAGACGGCCGAACTGAGGGATTTTCCCCTGGCGGTGAAGACGGCGAGCCGGCAGAGCCTGTTCCATCATTTTCTCGATGCGAGAAGGCGTTCGTCAGAGGGGAAGGATGATTTCACCCTCTGGCTCGAGCAGTTCGGAGAACGGACCCGGTCAGTCCGAAGGAGTCTCGAAAGAGTGGATACCTATCTCTTCTCCCTCGGGGAGCTCCGGAACCAGATAGTATCCATACTGGAAAAAGGTCTGCAGGAGGGGGGAGAATGACCATGTCTTCAATGCTGAAACAATACGGTGAGGTCATCGGTTTCCCCGCAATGGACGGACTGATGGCCATCGCCGAGAGACTTCAGGGGAAAAAAATAGTCCACGTGAATTCCACCAAGGCCGGCGGAGGGGTGGCCGAGATCCTGCTTTCCATGGTCCCTCTCTCCCGGGAACTCGGTCTCGACGTATCCTGGGAGGTTATAGAAGGAGATCCGGCTTTTTTCGCCTGCACGAAGACTCTGCATAATTCCCTCCAGGGGATGGCCGGAGGTCTTTCCGATGTTCAGGCCGAGGCCTATATGGAGACGAACAGAAGAAATGCCGAAAGGCTGCGGCCGATCCTTGAAGAGGCCGACTACGTCTTCATCCACGACCCTCAGCCCGCCGCCCTTTTGAACCTCATGCCGGGAAGAAAGGGGAAATGGGTCTGGCGCTGCCATATCGACGTGAGCGCCCCGAACCGGAGCGTCTGGCGCTTCGTAAAGAAACAGGTGGAAGGGTTTGATGCCTCGATCTTCTCCCTGCCCGATTTCGCCCAGCCGCTGCCCCATCCCCAATATCTCATCACTCCGAGCATCGATCCCCTGAGCGAGAAAAACATCCCCCTTCCGAGATCTGAAGTGGTGAGCACCTGCAGGAATCTCGGGATCGAGCTGGACAAGCCCATGGTTCTCCAGGTCTCCCGCTTCGACCATTTCAAGGATCCCCTGGGAGTGATTGAAAGCTACAGGATCGCCAAGGAACACGTGGATATCCGGCTCGTTCTCGCCGGCGGCGGCGCCTCTGACGACCCCGAATCGGGAGAGGTCCTCGAAAGGGTCCGTGAAGCCGCGGCGGGGGACCCTGATATCTTCGTGCTGCTCCTTCCCTCAGATGCCCACAGGACGATCAACGCCCTCCAGACCGCTTCCGACGTGATCATGCAGAAGTCGACGAAAGAGGGGTTCGGACTCACGGTGAGCGAGGGAATGTGGAAGAAAAAGCCTGTGATCGGCGGTGACGTGGGAGGGATCCGCCTCCAGATCATCAACCGCTTCAACGGCTTCCGGGTTCGCTCCCCCGAGGGAGCCGCCATCCGCATACGATACCTTCTGACCCATCGGTGGAAGCGGGAGCGCATGGGGGTGAACGCCCGGCAGTACGTCCTCGAAAATTTTCTCATCACCGGGCAGCTTCGAAACTATCTCTCCCTGCTCATCTCCCTCGGCGGAGGAGAAAGTCAATGGGACCGCTGGATTTAGGTCTTCCTGGAAAAGGGATCGGCGACCTCGGTCCCTTTTTCGACTCCTTTCTTTCCGCCTGCCCGCTCCTTGTAAGCGATTATGACGGCACCCTGGCTCCCTTCCGCAAAGAACGGGGCGAGGCAGTTCCCGAGGAGAAGATCCGGCGGCTTCTCATGAAAATCTCCGTGTCCGGAGGAGACGTAGTGGTTCTCTCCGGAAGAAGGGCTGAGGAGGTTGCAGCCCTTCTCGATCTTCCCCTCGAGATCTGGGGAAGCCACGGCTGGGAGCGCAGAACGGCCAGGGGGAAGATCACCACGCCCCCCCTCTCGCCGGAGAATGCCGAAAGGCTTGAATACCTTCGCCGGAAACTTTCTGTTTTTCCGGCGGATGCCCTGGAGATCAAACCGATCTCCTTCGCCCTTCACTGGCGGGACCGGCCGGAGGTGAAGGATTTCTACTCCCTGAGGTCGGAAAAACTCGCTGCAGCTGCCCTGGAAAGGGGATTCCAGATCCTTCCCTTCAGCGAGGGAGTCGAGTTCCGCCTTCCCCTCGCGTCGAAGAAGACCGCCATGGAATCCATTCTGAAAGCCCGGCCCCTTTCTGACCCCGTATGCTATCTGGGGGACGATGTTACCGATGAGGACGCCTTCAAGGCTCTCGACGGAAGAGGGCTCGGGGTCCTCGTGGCCGGGGAAAACCGCCCCTCGGCCGCCGGGGTATGGATACGACCTTTCTCCGTCGGGACTTTTCTTGCCCTCTGGAGGGACGGACTGACCAGGAAAGGGGAGAATCGACAGTGACCGAAAGTTCGGGCAGGCTTCTTGTCGTCTCGAACAGGCTTCCCGTGAGCCTCTCCTACGAGGAGAAGCATCTCTCCGCTTCTCCGGCATCGGGAGGCCTTGTGACCGCCCTCAGCCCGGTGCTGCGCGACCGGGGCGGTTTCTGGGCCGGCTGGCCCGGGGATGTGCGGAACGTGAGCCTCCGGGAGGTGCGGGAGATGCTCGAGCCTCTTTCGGCCGAGAGCGGGTACCGCCTTCTGCCCGTCATGCTGACGAGGAAAGACATGGAGGATTTTTACCACGGGTTTTCCAACAGCGTCCTCTGGCCCCTCTTCCACGATCTCCAGAGCCGCTGCTCCTTCTCTCCCTCCCATTGGGACG
Organism: Aminobacteriaceae bacterium; assembly: GCA_963674625.2. Classification (GTDB taxonomy): domain Bacteria; phylum Synergistota; class Synergistia; order Synergistales; family Aminobacteriaceae; genus JALHFZ01. The sequence continues at coordinate 69,568 of CAXXXO010000002.1, forward strand.
GATATATCCGGGCCAATGAAAAATTCGCATTGGTGGCGGAAAAGCATTCCCGTCCGGAAGACTTCATCTGGGTGAACGATTACCAGCTTATTCCCCTCGGTGCGATGCTTCAGAAGCGCAATCCGGCCCTTACGTCCTCTTTTTTTCTTCATATCCCCTTCCCGAGCGTGGATATCTTCATGAAAATGCCCAAAAGGAAGGAAATACTGATCTTTCTCATGGCCTACTCTTTCGTCTGCTTCCAGACCCCAAGGGACAAACGGAATTTTCTCGACTGCCTGCGGGTATTTTTCCCGGATATGAAGATCGGAGGAAGGGGGCACATATCGAAGTTTTCCCTCGAGGGGAAGACGTTCCTCGTGGGAGACCTTCCCATCAGCATCGATTTCAAGGCCTTCACCCACCTGGGATCCTCCAGAAAGGTCATTGCCAGGTCGCGGCAGATCAGGGAGGAAATCCGGGGCGACCGCTTCATCCTCGGAGTGGACAGGCTCGATTATTCAAAGGGGATTCCCCAGAAGCTTCGGGGATTCCAGAGGGCTCTTGAACTCTTCCCTGAACTTCGGGAAAAAATGACCCTCTACCAGCTCGTGGTTCCGAGCAGGGAGGCGGTGGAGGAGTACAAGGCCCTCAAGGAGGAGATAGAACTCCTCGTCAGCAGGATCAACGGAAAATACGGCACGACCCGGTGGATTCCGGTGAACTGGCGGTACGGCTCGGTGCCGAAGGAGGAACTTGCCGCCCTCTACCGGGCTGCCGACATGCTCCTCGTCACATCACTGAAAGACGGGATGAATCTCGTCAGCAAGGAGTACTGCGCCTCCAAGGGGCGGGATGCCGGAGTCCTCATCCTCAGCGAATTTGCCGGAGCGGCCCTTCAGCTTGCCCGGGGGGCGGTCCTCGTAAACCCCTATGACGAGGATGCCATTGCCGCTTCTCTTCTCCGGGGCTTTACCATGGAGGAAGGGGAAAAGCGGAGACGGATGAATTTTATGCGGAAATCCATTGCCCGGCAGAATGTCTTCTGGTGGGTGGATAATTTCCTTCGGGCCGCATCAGGAAAAAAGCTTTCGGACTTTTCCTCCCGGGAAATTCCGACGCTGTGGCCGGGAATCGAGGAAAATACTGAAGCATAAAGAACCTGATATCCCTTGATTTCCAGACCGGCATCCCCCGGGAGGGTTTTGCCGGGCCAACTTTTCCTTTGCGGCCCCCGGCCCGGGAAGATGCCCTTTCAGAGGACAGGAAAGGGCTCCTTGGGTTATAATCAGACGCGGAGCAGCATCCTTCTTTTCAGTAAGACGGAAGGTTCCGCTGATGGCGGATCGCTGCCCTTTGCCGATGATTTTTCCTTTTGAGGAGGTTTGTTTCATGCGAAGCTATGCCCTTGCCATCGCTTTTTCGGTTCTTCTTGCGGCCGTTTATGCCTTTCAAAACGCCGGAGACGTGACAGTCCGTTTCCTTCTCTGGACCAGGGATGTACCCCAGGGCATCTGGGAAGCCGCAGTTTTTGCCGGCGGATGCGTCCTCATGTGGGTCGTCTCTCTCTCGGCCTTTCTCGAGCTTCGGACAAGCTACCGCAGCCGTTTCAGGGAGCAGGACATGAAAATCAAAAAACTGGAGGAGGAGCGCATCTCCATCCTCAGGGCCATATCGGGGGGCGACCAGCCGAAATCCGCCCCCGAGGGCAAAACTCCTCTTACTCCCTCAGGCCCCGAGAAAGAGAGCTATCCCCTGAAAAAACAGGACGGAGGCTTATCCGGAAAGTGACGGCCAGGTGCAGCTCCCGCCATCTCGATCTCTTTATCCCGGCACTTTCCACCGGCAGGCTGGCCGCATCCCTGGGCTGCTCTCTTCTCACCGCAGCTGTGCTCGAATGCCGGTCCTCCGGCGGATCTCAGGTCCCGGGCTTTCCTCCCCTCTCTGAATGGGATGAATCCCTCCTCGACGAACTTTTCCTGGGAAGCGGGGCGGAAGAAGCCGCCGAACGGTGGAAGAGCGTTCCCGATCTCGGCCGCGTGCTCGTCTACGGAGACTACGACGTGGACGGCGTATCGTCGACGACCCTTGCCCTCGAGCTGGTCAAAAGCAAGTCAAAATCCGCCAGATTTTTCATTCCCCACCGCCACGAGGAGGGGTACGGTCTTCACGCTTCCGTGCTGAAAGATCTGCTCTCCTACGGCTGGGATACCCTGGTGATCGTCGACTGCGGCTCCAAGGACGGCCCTCTTCTCGATATGGCTCTTGCCATGGGACTTCGGGTCTTCGTCTTCGACCATCATCTTCCCGAGGACGGCCGGCCTCTCCATTCCTCGGTGGTGAATCCCCACGGAGCATCGGGGTGTGAAAACTGCCGGGCTCTCTGTGCCGCAGGAGTCCTCTGGACATGGGCATGGAAATATTCCATTCTTCCAGGAAGCGCCCTCGAAAAGATGACCGATCTCGTTGCCCTCGCCACCCTGGCCGACTGCATGCCCCTCACGCCCCTGAACAGGATGCTCGTCCGGCGGGGGATGGACATGATGTCCAACCTCCCCAGGCCGGGGCTCGCCCGGCTTTTTTACCGGCTGAATCTTTCTCCTTCCTCCATCACCGAAGAATCCCTCACCATGAAGGTGATCCCCTGCCTCAACGCCGCGGGGCGAATGGAGCTTGCCGACACTGCCGTTACAGTCCTCCAGGGCAGCTCTACGGCCGAAAAAGGGGTGGAAGATCTTCTCGCTCTGAATAAGCGCCGCCAGGCCCTTTCGGGGGAAATATCCCGGGAGGCTCTCCTCATGCTCGAGAGCACCGAGGGACATGTCGCCCTCGGGGAGGACTGGCCGGTAGGGGTGCTCAGCGGAGTGGCCAGCCGCATCTGCAGCAGGAATTCCGCTCCCGTTGTTCTTGCCGCTCCCGTGCGGGAGGGCATCCGCGGAACGGTGAGGGTTCCGGAGGGAGGAGATGCCATGAAACTCCTCTCGGGAATTTCCTCCAGTCTCGAAGCCTGGGGAGGGCACAGGTACGCGGCGGGGTTTTCCGTCTCCCGAAGCAAGTGGAAGGATGTGGCATCCTTTCTCGAGAGAGAGATGGCGTCCATGGAGATCACCCCGCTCAGGCTCTCCGCCGTGGACATGAACCCGGGAGATATCGGCCTGAAGGAGTGGAAAGAGCTTTCCCGTCTCGGCCCCTTCGGCAACGGCAATCCACCCCCCCTCTTCTTCACTGCAAGAAAAGGGAAAGAGCGAATGCTTCCCCTGGGAAAGGACGGCCGGCACCTTCAAATAGAGAAGGACGGCATCCGTCTTCTCGCCTTCGACGGAGCCGTCGACCGGGGCACTATCAACAGCTCCGAAGGGTGGCTCTACCGCCCCCGCCTCGACAGCTGGAGGGGAACGGAACGCCTTCAGTATGTGGTGGATTATGTGGTGGTCTGACATGACCTGCCGGAGAACATAGCCATGGATCCCAGGGACCTCCTCGGAGGGACGGATCTTCACCCCGAAGGAGCCCTTCCGCCTCCGGCCGAGATGGACAGAAAAGCCTCCGGAAAACTTCGGGACAGCTATATCGGCCGCATACCGGAGGAAGAGAGGGCCATCTCGGTCAAGTTCGCCTGGCATGAACTCTGGTCGAAGGTCGTACACTATCTTTCCAGGGAAGATCTCATGCAGCTCGGCGAGGCCCTTGTCCTCGCGGGGGACGCCCACCGGGACCAAAAGCGCTCCACGGGAGATCCGTATATCGTTCACAGCATCAATGTAGGGTCCATCCTCGCGGATATGCAGCTTGACGTGGTCACCCTCGTGGCCTCCCTTCTCCACGATGTCCTCGAGGATACGGACGTCACCCTGGAGAAGCTGAAAGAGGCCTTCGGAAGCGATGTGGCCACTCTCGTGGACGGCGTGACGAAGCTCGGCAAGCTCCCCTTCAAATCCTTCGAGGACTACCAGGCGGAAAATCTCCGCAAGATGTTCGTGGTCATGGCGAAGGACATACGGGTCGTCCTTATCAAGCTGGCGGACAGGCTGCACAATATGCGCACCCTGGGGGCCCTCAGAAAGGACAAGCAGATGAGGATCGCGAGGGAGACCCTCGAGATCTATGCCCCTCTCGCCCACCGTCTCGGGATATACCAGGTCAAAAGGGGATTGGAGGATCTGGCCTTCAAATACGCCGAGCCCGAGATGTACTACGAGATCCGCCGGAGAGTGCGGAAAAAGCTGCCCGAAAGGGAGGCCGTGGTAAAACAAGCCCTGACCATCCTGACGGAGAGACTCGACCGGGAAGGGATCGAATGCCGGGTCAAGGGAAGGGCGAAGCATTTCTACAGCATCTACGAAAAGATGAACCGTAAAAAGCTGCCTGTTGAGCAGCTCTACGATCTTCTCGCCCTCAGGGTGGTGGTGGACGACATCGCCGCCTGCTACACGGTTCTCGGGATCGTCCACACCATCTGGAAACCCATTCCCGGCCAGTTCGACGACTACATCGCCAATCCGAAGACAAATATGTACCAGTCCCTGCACACCACGGTCGTCGGGCCCACGGGAGAACCCCTGGAGGTGCAGATCCGCACGAGGGAGATGAACTTTCTCGCCGAATACGGCATTGCCGCCCACTGGCGGTATAAAGAGGGCGGAGGTGGGCTCGACGACCTCGACGCGAAGCTGGCCTGGATCCGCCAGGCCCTCGAGGCGGATCACGACGGGTCCCCCGACCCCGGCGAATTTCTTGAGCGTCTGAAGGAGGATGTCCTCTCTACGGACGTCTTCGTCTTCACCCCCCAGGGGGAGGTGGTCTCCCTCCCGAAAGGGGCGACTCCCCTTGATTTTGCCTACGCCATCCATACCCAGGTGGGGATGAAATGCGTCGGCGCAATGGTCAACAACCGCATCGTGGCCATGGGGTACGAGCTGCAGAACGGAGATATAGTCAAGATCATCACATCTCCCCAGGGTACTCCCTCCCGGGACTGGCTCAAGATTGCCCGGAGCAGCAAGGCCCGCAGCAAAATCCGGGCCCATTTCCGCACTCTCGAAAAATCGGAGCGTCTCGAGAAGCTCCAGCGGGGAAGAGATATTCTGGAACGGGAGCTGAAAAGAAGAGGAACGCCGGAATTTGAGGATTTCGAAGAACTTCTCCCCCTTCTCAACAAGATTGCCAGGGACGGCGGACATTCCAACGGAGAAGACCTGCTTACCGCCCTCGGCAGCGGAACTGCCAGCGTCTCCCAGACAGCCCAGAGGCTGGCCGGAAAGGCGCAGGTGCAGGCCCCGCCTCCCCTCGAGCCGGAAAAGCAGGAGAAGACGGAGAAGCAGACCTCCTTTTCCGGAAAAAAGGGTGAATCGGACGTGGTGGTTGAGGGCGCGGAAGGGGTCCAGGTCGTCCTCGCGAACTGCTGCGAGCCGGTGCCGGGCGACCCGATCATCGGCTTTTCCACCCGGACGAGAGGGATAACCGTCCACCGGGCGGACTGCGAAAACGTGAAGCACGCCAGAGAGGAGAGGGCTGTCGCCGTCTCATGGGGTGACACAGGACACAGGCGCTTCACCGCAAGGCTGAAGCTCGAAGCCATCGACCGGGGCGGGCTTATCGGCGACGTCGCCCAGGCGATCATCTCGGGAGAAGGCACCATGTCCGGGATCAAGGCCGGGGTCGTAGGGGGAAACCTTGCCCGGATGAAGCTCGAGGTCAGGGTGAAGGATCTCGAGCATCTGTATTTTATAGTGGCGAAATTGAACGCTATCAAGGGAATGATCCAGGTTTCCCGGGGGTGAAAATATGAGGGCGGTACTGCAGCGGGTTTCTTCCGCATCGGTAACGGTTGAGGGGAATGTGACGGGCTCCATCGGCCCCGGTCTGTGCGTCCTTCTCGGAGTGTCCCGCACTGACAGCGAAAGGGAGGCGGAGTGGCTGGCGGAGAAGATCGTCAATCTCCGGATTTTCGAGGACGACGAGGGCAAGATGAACCGCTCCCTTCTCGATATCGGAGGAGGGCTGCTCGCAGTCTCCCAGTTCACCCTCTACGGCAACTGCGCGAAGGGACGGCGCCCTTCCTTCATCTCGGCCGGAGAACCTGACGAGGCAAACCGCCTCTACGAGGTCTTCAAAAAAGCCGCGGCGACCCTGGGCGTCCCGGTGGAAAGCGGTATTTTCCAGACCCACATGATGGTCCATATCATAAACGACGGGCCCGTCACCCTGTTCCTCGAGCGGGAGGGTGAGAGCTCAAAGACGGAAGGATGCGGAAGAAATGAAATATAAAAGGTTTCCTCTCGGCTCCCTGTGGACGAACTCCTATCTTCTCTGGGACGACGAGGGCGCTGCGTTTCTTGTGGATCCGGCGGGAGAGCTTTCGGAGGTCAGATCCTTTCTCTCGAAAAAGGGGCTTTCCCTGAAGGCGGTTCTATTGACCCACGGTCATCTCGATCACGTGGGGGGGCTCGAAGAGGCCCTTTCGCTGACGGGAGGCAAGGCGCACATCTCCTCCGGCGACGCTTCCCTCGTGAAGAATCCCGATGCGGGGATCCGGGCATGGATGCAGTCCTCATTCACCGGCACGGAGAAGCTTCTCTTTCTTCAGGAGGGGGAACATCTCTCCGTGGGAAAGATGGAGATCGAGGTGGTCGCCACCCCCGGCCACACGCCGGGAAGCGTCTGCTACCTCGTGACGGACGGGGACGAGCAGCTTCTTCTTTCGGGTGATACGCTCTTTGCCTCCAGCGTGGGGCGCACGGATCTTCCCGGAGGGGATTCCAGCCTTCTCGACAAGTCTCTTCTCCGGCTGGCCCTGCTTCCTGAGTCCCTGCCGGTTTTGCCGGGCCATGGTCCCGAGACGACCATCGGGACAGAAAAAAGAGAAAATCCCTTCTGGCCCTCCAGGGGGCGAAATATCTGATATCATGAAGCTTTCATCCCTTCCGCCGGAGGAACGTCCCCGGGAGCGGCTGCGCAGCAGGGGGGCGGCCGCTCTCTCCCTGGCCGAACTCCTGGCGATACTTCTCCGGACCGGAACCCGGGGAAAAGATGTTCTCGAGGTCGTCTCCGACCTTTTGAAGGAGTACCGTGACCTTCAGGGCCTCTCCAGGACCGAGGAAGAGGAACTGATGGCCTTCCCCGGACTGGGAGCGGGGAAAGCCTCGGCGCTTATAGCGGCCCTCGAACTTGGAAGAAGGCTCGCCGCCGAGCGGACCCTCCGTCCGGAAGAGGAGAAATGGAGATGCTCCCTGGAAAAAATCGCGTCAGATCTCGCGGAAGAAGACAGGGAATATATTTTTGCTCTCCATGTCAGGAAGAACGGCACTGTCATTGTGGCCGACCGAATATCCTGGGGTGGTATTGACGGAGCGTATCTTGATGTAAAATACCTTCTGCGGAGAGCGGTGCGGCTGAACGCATGGGGACTCGTCCTCCTGCACAATCATCCGGACGGAACGCTCAGTCCGAGCACCGAGGACAGGATGCTCACCGATTTTCTTCTGCGGAGAGCTTCCATATTGGATATAAGGCTCATCGGCCATTTCGTGGCGTCGAAAGGGAAGTTGGAGAGCATTTCCCTTCCCGGAGACGTCTGGAAAGAGGGGAATGAAGCGGTTGTTTAAATATCTTTCAGGAATGTTCGGCGGTGATGTGGGCATCGATCTCGGTACCGCCAACATCGTCGTGTATGTCAAGGGCCGGGGGATCGTCCTCAGCGCGCCGTCGGCAGTGGCTATCAGGAAGCGGCCCAAGGGGGGCGTGACGGAGGTCATTGCCGTGGGAAGAGAGGCGAAGGCCATGGTCGGAAAGACTCCTGCCGGCGTCTTCACCATCTGGCCCCTTCAGGACGGCGTGATCGCCAATTTCGAGATGACGGAAGAGCTGATCCGCCACTGCCTTCGGGAGGCCGGGGGCGGAAGAGGGCTGCTCTCCCACCCCCGGGTGGTCATCTCCGTTCCGGCCGAGGTGACCGAGGTGGAACGGAAGGCGGTCATCGACGCCACCCTCGGCGCGGGGGCCCGGGAGGCCTATGTAGTTGAGGAACCGGTATCCGCGGCGCTCGGTGTGGGCCTTCCAATCCAGGAGCCCAGGGGAAGCATGATCCTCGATGTCGGCGGCGGCACGAGCGAAGTCGCCGTACTCTCCCTCGGAGGAATCGTCATCACGAACTCTCTCCGGGCGGCGGGAAGGGATATGGACGGCGCTATCGTGGCCATGCTCCGTCAGCGGTATGCCCTGCTCATCGGAGAAAATACCGCCGAAGAGGTCAAAAATACCATCGGTTCGGCCCTTCCTCTCGATCCCGAGATGGAGATGGCCGTGAAGGGAAGGGATCTCGCAGACGGACTTCCCAAGGCCGACGTGGTAAGCTCCGTTGAAGTGCGGGAGGCCCTGGAGCCCATCATCCTGCGGATCGAGGACATGGTGAAGGTCGCCCTCGAGCAGACCCCTCCGGAACTCTCAAAGGACATTGTGGACCAGGGAATCATCCTCTCCGGAGGGGTTTCCCTTCTTCGGGGATTCGCCGAACGCCTTTCAAAGGCTCTGAACACCCCCGTAGTAGTGGCGGAAGACCCCCTCTTCGCGGTGGCCCGGGGAGTGGGAAAAATTCTCGAAAACCTCGACGATATGAAGAAGGTTCTTCTTTCCGTGGAGAAGGGTTCGAAATAGCCTCCGGTCTGAAGAGACGGTCCCATGGCGGATAAATCTCCGGGAAAGGAATGGATTCACGGCCTTCTCGTGACCATAGCGAGCCTGCTTCTTCTTGCCGCAGCACCTCAGCGGCAGATTTTCCGGGGTGCTTCCGACCTTCTCGGAACATTGCTGAGCATTCCGGAATATCCTGCCGTTGTCCTCGAGAAAGCCGCCAGGGAGACGGCCTTCTGGCTCATGGACAGAAGAACTCTTCAGAAGCGCCTTGAAAACCTCGAAGAGGAAAATGTCCGCCTGAAGCTCGCCTGGTCGGTCGGCTCCGCCCTTCACCTTCAGCAGGAGCTCGAGAGATTCTTCGGCTATGCCCGTGTGACGCTTCGGGAACCCCTTTCCTGGTGGTCCGAAGTCCGCATAAACAAGGGACTCCGGGACGGCATCCGTTCCGGGGACCCCGTCCTGCAGAACGGATTTCTCGCCGGGAGGATCACTTCGGCGGAGTCCTCCTTCGCATGGGTCGAACTGATCACATCCTCCTCGCTCATGGTCCCTGTTGTCATCGAGGAAACCCGCGACCTCGGCGTGGTCGCCGGGGATGGAGAGGGAGGACTCTGGCTGCTCTACGTTCCGGAAGGACGCTCCCTGGGCGAAGGCATGACCGTGAGCACCGCCATGGTGAGCGAGGCCCTTCCGCCGGGGATAAAAATAGGCGCTCTTTCGTCGGAGACGCGCAGGGACAGCAATTCCTACCTCGCCTGGAGAGTTTTGCCCGGTTCCTCCCTCTCCCAGCTGTATGCCCTCGAGGTACTGGGCGGAACCCCCAGGGAGAAGAATACCGGAACAAGCCCGGCTTCACCGAAAAAAGCGGAGAAGACGCCATGATCTATCTGCTCTCCTGGTACGCCCAGGATTTTCTTCAGGTGCTCGGAACAGGAACATCCCTCGTTCCCGAGGTTTTTCTGCTGACCCTTGTGGTGCTCTCCGTCTTCCGTCCCCAAAGGGGAACGGAGATCCTCTGGGCTGCCTTTCTCGGAGGAGTTCTGTGGGACCTCCGCTGGGTGGGCTTTCCCGGCATCACGTCCCTTGTGTACGGCATCACCCTCACGGCGGTGCAGCTGTTCTGGGATTCTCTTCCTCTTTCCGGACGGACGGTTCCCCTTTTCGGCGCAGCTCTGCTTGCGGCGAGCATTCCCATTGCCCTGACCCGCATTTTCCTCTCGGGTCTCCGGGGAGGAGGGCTTTTCATGGCCTGGCTGCTCCAGCAGAGCTACATGCTTCCCCTTCTTCTCCTCGCCTGCGCCCTTTATGCCTGGAGGCTGAAAAACAGCGATGTCTGATCTGAGAACCCTTCTCAACGGAAGACTGAAACTCTGGCGATGGGCAATTGCCGCAACCCTCTTCCTCCTCGGCGCGGGGCTCTATTATTTTCAGATCCTCCACGAAGACACCTATGTGCGCCTCGCCTCCGGCAACCGGCTGCGGCTGATACGGTTTCCTCCCGTCCGGGGAGAGATCTTCGACCGGAACGGCGCTCCCGTGGCGGCAAATGTCACCACCTTCGATATCATGGGGTATCCCCTGGATATAGAAAAGAACGACATGATCGACCATTTCGCCCGGCTCCTCTCACGGCACGGCATTCCCGTTGCGGCCGATGACCTGGCGAAGAACGTGAAAAAGCAGTACTGGGCTCCCTACCGGGTTGTCCGGGTCGTCTCGAACATAACCCTGGCCCAGATGGCGGATCTCGTGGCCGATCCCGAATTCCCCCGGCAGTTTTTCCCCCTTCCCGTCTGGCGGAGGACCTATCCTGCCGGAAGCCTGGCGTCGAACATCACCGGCTACGTGGCGGAGATCAGTGAAAACGAGATGAAGCAGGCCGAGGGAAAAGGGTACGCCGGAGGCGATCAGACGGGAAAAACGGGGATTGAACGCCGTTATGAAGACCTCCTCAGAGGGACTCCCGGCGAGGAGTCGGTGGAGGTGGACGCTCGGGGAAGAAAGGTGAAGAGCATCCATATCCGGCCTCCCGAAAGGGGAGAGGATCTCCGTCTCACCCTTGACCTCGGCGCGCAGCGCCTTGCCGCGGATCTCATGAAAGGCTACAGGGGGGCCATCGTCGTGATGGACGTGGCAACGGGAGAACTTCCCGTGCTCTATTCCTCTCCGTCCTATGACAACAACCCTCTCGCCTGGGGCGTGTCGCCGAAGGAATGGAACGCCCTGATGACCGATCCCGAAAGGCCCATGATGGACAGGAGCATAGGAGGACAGTACCCCCCCGCGTCGACCTTCAAGGCCCTTGTGGCCCTGGCGGCCCTGGCGGAGAAGGCGGTGACCCCGTCCACCACATTTTACTGTTCGGGAGAGTTCCGTCTGGGGGGACGGGTTTTCCGGTGCTGGAAACGTTCGGGGCACGGCACCATGAACCTGCTGACCGCCCTGCAGAATTCCTGCGACGTCTACTTCTATCAGGCGGGTCTGAAGCTCGGAATAACGAAGCTCATCGAGTGGGCGGAACTTTTCGGCCTCGGCTCGGCCACCGGGGTGGACCTGCCCGGAGAGAGTTCCGGGACCACTGCGGGACCTGACTGGAAAAAGGCCCGCATCAAGGAAGCATGGTACCTCGGAGACACGGCGAACTATTCCATCGGCCAGGGATTTCTTCTTGCCACGCCCATTCAGCTTGCCCGTCTCTATGCGGCCATCGCCAACGGGGGGATGCTCGTTACGCCCCACCTTTCCGCAGGAGGAGGAGAGTCTCCGAAGAACCTGAATGTCTCGAAGAAAGACCTCGACATCGTGCGGAAGGGACTCGATTACGTCGTCCGCCGGGGGACCGGCAAGCAGGCCGGCAGCTTCGGAATCACCGTGGCGGGGAAAACGGGGACTGCCCAGAACGCCCAGGGGGACGATCATGCCCTCTTCGCCGGGTACGCCCCCATGGACGATCCGAAATATGTCGCCGTGGCCATGATAGAAGAGGGGCTTCACGGAAGCTCGGTAGCCTCGCCCATGGTCGGAGAGATTCTTTCCTATCTTCTCCTTCCCGAGGCGAGAGGCAAAACTCAATGATTCCGCAGGGAGGAACGAACATGTCCTACGTTACGGGCAATAAAAATTTTCCGGAGGAGGGGATCCTTCTCAAGGGGACGGGATACGGTCTTCGGATGATCTTTCCCGAAGAGACATCCGAGGAAGAGATCTTTTCTTCCCTAGGGCGTCTTTCCGCCGAAGTTCCCGTTCTGACGGGCAATCTCGGCACCGTCCTTGATTTTCAGGGACGCCATCTGAGCCGCACCTTTCTGCTTCGCCTCCTTTCTGAATTCGTCTGGCCCCGGAATATCCGGGTCCTTTCATGGATATCCCTTGATGCGGAGACGATGAACGATCTGCGAAGCATGGGTGCGGCCACTGGAGAACCGGTGCCGGAGAAAACGGGGGGGAGGGAGAAGCCGTCCTCCGGTTCCCTGGTACTTCTTCGTTCCCTCCGGTCAGGTCAGCGGGTGGAGCACGACGGGGATGTCCTGATCATCGGCCATGTGAACGACGGCGCCGAGGTTTTTGCCTCGGGAAGCATCTGCGTATGGGGACGACTGAAGGGCATTGCCCATGCGGGACTTGACGGCGGCGATGAGCATACCGTGGTGGCAGGACTTTTCGAGGCTGCCCAGGTGCGCCTCGGCTCGAAAGTGAGCGCATCTCTCGGAAGCGGTATGGAATGGTGGGGAAAACCTGTTATCATTACCTGCGAGAACAATTCCCTTGTGGTGAGGGAACTGCAGCTGTAAAAAAAAGATCCCGCAGGGCTTCGCATACCGAAGCGCCTGACGGGCCGGAAGGGGAGAATTTTTTTGGATCCTCGCGTCATCGTGATAACTTCGGGGAAAGGCGGTGTGGGGAAAACAACCTCCACATCGAACATTGCAGTGGCTCTCGCCCGGGGAGGATATCGTGTCGTGGCCGTCGATGCCGACATCGGGCTTCGGAATCTGGACGTGATCATGGGGCTTGAAAACCGCGTGGTCTACAACTTCATCGATGTTCTGGAGGGGACCTGCAGGCTCCACCAGGCCCTTGTCCGGGACAAGAGGGTGGACAACCTCTTTCTTCTTCCCGCAGCCCAGACCAGGACGAAGGACGCGGTGAATGCGGCCCAGATGCAGGAACTGTGCGCCATGCTCCGGAAGGAGTTCGACTTTATTCTGCTCGACAGCCCCGCAGGGATCGAGGCAGGCTTCAGGAATGCCTCTGTCGGAGCCGATGAGGCGATAGTCATCGCCACTCCCGAGGTCTCCTCGGTGCGGGATGCCGACCGGATCATCGGTCTTCTCGAATCCATGGGAAAGGCCCCCATCCGCCTCGTGATCAACCGTCTGCGCCCGAATATGGTCCGCCAGGGGGATATGCTCGATGTGAGCGATGTTCTCGATATTCTCGCCATCGACCTTCTCGGCATCGTGCCGGAGGACGACAGCGTGGTGAAGGCCGCCAACAGGGGCGAACCCCTTACATTCACGGACACGTCCCCTGCCGCAAAGGCCTTTCAGCGGATCGCCTCGCGAATCGCCGGAGAAGAAGTTCCCTTTCCGAAATTCGATGAAGACCGGTCCTCCGGCTTTTTCGCAGCGCTGCGGAATTTTTTCGGAAGAAAGGAATAGGGGGAAGAGGATATGGCCATGGAGTTTCTGAAGAAGTTTTTTTCCCGGGGCGGTTCGAAGAATGCCGCCAAGGAAAGACTGCAGATCGTACTCATTCACGACCGGGCCGACATTTCCCCCGAGATGCTCGATAACCTCCGGAGGGACATGATCGGCGTTATTACCCGGTACATGGATATCGACACGTCGAAAATCGAAATGGACTTCGACAGGGCAGACCGTTCGGTGGCCTTCGTGGCGAACATCCCCGTGATCCGGATCAAGCGGGGTGTCGTACCGGTAGAAGAGACCGAAGGAGAGAAAAAGGGCGATGGAGGAAAAAAGACTCAGCCTAAGAGAAAAACTGGCCGTACTGGATAAGCTTCAGCTTCTGCCGGTTCTTTTCCTTTTTTTCCTCGGAATTCTTTCAATTTACAGCGCGGGGGCAGGAACGGCGGGAGAAGGTGTGCGGTTCGCCCTTCGCCAGCTTGTCTGGGGGGGGATTTCCGCCGCGGCTTTTCTGGTTGTGCTGCATATCGGCTACGCCCGGTTTTTCTCCCTGGCCTATCCGATCTATATGGCCGCTCTGGCGGTACTTTTTGCCGTCATGATCCTTGGTATGACGGTGAAGGGCTCCCAGAGCTGGCTCTCCCTCGGGTTTCTCCGGTTTCAGCCCTCCGAGTTCGGCAAGGTGGCTCTCGTGCTGGTGCTGGCGAAGCATCTCTGCCGCTATCCTCCCCTTACCGGGTCTTCCTTTTTTTCCGCCCTCGGTCTTGCGGGCGCATCGGGAATTCTCGTGCTTCTTCAGCCCGATGCGGGGAGCGCCCTGGTCTACGGGGCCATCACCCTCGTGGCGGTAATCGCCGCGGGAACTCCGTGGAAATATCCGGCAGGTCTCGGCGCCCTGGGTCTGCTGTCCGTCCCCTTCGGCTGGGGGTTTTTGAAGGAGTACCAGAAGGCCCGGATCCTGGTATTTCTCGATCCCTGGTCCGATCCTCTCGGGGCGGGGTACAACGTCATTCAGTCCAGGATCGCCGTTGGCTCGGGCGGACTGCTCGGAAAGGGTTTTCTGGAAGGGATGCAGAGCAAGCTCCGCTTTCTTCCCGAGCCCCACACGGACTTCATCTTCAGCGTCTTCTCCGAGGAATTCGGTTTTGCGGGAGCAACCGGAATCCTTCTTCTTTTCGGCATTTTATTCTGGCGTCTTCTCGAGACGGGAATGCGAACGAAGGACAGCAGGGCAAAGGTGCTCATCGCCGGGATCTCCGCGTGGATCTGGTTTCAGATGGCCGAAAGCATCGGGATGAGCATGGGCCTTCTGCCCATCACGGGACTGCCCCTGCCCTTCGTGAGCTACGGCGGGAGTTCCCTTCTCGCCCTTTCGACAGCCCTTGCCCTGGCCCAGAGCGTCTATATCTCCACGTTGAAAAGCTATTGAACGAAGACGGCGGAGAAAGGAAATACAGGGAGTACGACAGCACCATGCAAATTTGAGGGCGGCTGATTCCTTCCGGCAGGCAGCCGGAGGGAACGGACCATCCTGCAGGAGGATTTTTATGAAATATCAGGAATATCAAGACGAGATGTGGCCCCTTCTCTCCGATGTGAAGCGGCCGTCCCGCTACGCCGGGTGCGAATTCGGCGCCCGTCCTCCAAAAGAGGAAAAAAAGGGTCTTGTCCGTTTCTGCCTGGCCTTTCCCGACGTATACGAGATCGGAATGAGCTTCCTCGGCTTTCAGATTCTCTATTTTCTTCTCAAGGACCACCCTCTCGGCGATGCCGAGAGGGTCTACTGTCCCTGGACGGACATGGAAACCCTGCTGAGGGAGAAGAGCCTTCCCCTGACGAGCATCGAAAGTTCCCGGGCTCTGTCGGAATTCGACGTGGTGGGCTTCACCCTCCAGTATGAGCTGAGCTACACGAACATTCTCACCATGCTCGATCTCGGCGGCATTCCTCTCTTCTCCGCCTGCCGGGGAGAGCGGGATCCCCTCGTGTGCGCCGGCGGAGTCGGCGCGCTGACACCTGAGCCTCTTGCTCCCTTCATCGACTTTTTCTGCGTGGGGGACGGAGAGGACCTTCTGCCGGAGGTGATAGACGCCCTGTCCCGAACGGAGGGAAGGCCCCGGAAAGAACGGCTGGAAATTCTTTCCCGGATCGGGGGAGTTTATGTTCCCTCCCTGCTGGAAGTCTTCTACGACGAAGGGGGAGGCGTCAGCATGGCCTTTCCGGGAAGAGAGGACGGCCTTCCCGTACGCCGGAGGGCAGTAGCCTCTCTCGACGACGCCTATTTCCCTTCCATGCTGCTTGTTCCGTCGGGAGGCATTGTCCACGACCGGATCCCCGTCGAACTCTTCCGGGGATGCACCCGGGGGTGCCGTTTCTGCCAGGCGGGGATGGTGACCCGCCCCGTCAGAGAGCGTTCGGCCTCATCGGTAGTGGAAAAGACGGTGGATCTCGTTCAAAAGACGGGATGGGAAGAGGTGGGGCTTCTCTCCCTTTCTTCCTGCGACTACACGGATATCCGCCCCGTCATCCGGGAACTGACTGAGCGCCTTTCCCCCCTGAACGTCACGGTGAGCCTTCCGAGCCTGCGCATGGATGCCTTTTCGGTCAACCTCGCCGCTGAAATGCAGTCCGCCGGAAGGGGAGGAGTCACTTTTGCCCCGGAGGCGGGGACGCAGCGCCTGCGGAATGTCATCAACAAAGGAGTCACCGACGAGGATTTCGACACGTGCCTTTCCGCCGCCTTTCAGAGCGGATGGGACCGGGTCAAGCTCTACTTCATGATGGGCCTCCCTACGGAGACCCTGGAGGATCTCGACGGGATCGTCCGGATGGGAGAAAGGGCCGTCGCCCTCGGCAAACGGTTCAAAAAGCGGGCGAAGATCACCCTCTCCGTGGCCGGCTTCGTCCCCAAGCCTCATACCCCCTTCCAGTGGGAGGCCCAGCTTTCCATCGAAGAGCTGCGGGAGCGGGGCCGATACCTGAAAAACGCGGTTTCCCGCCTATGGGGCGGGAAAAACAGCCCTCTCACCCTGAAATACCACGAACCCGAGCAGACTTTTCTCGAGGGGGTTTTCGCCCGGGGAGACCGGAGGCTCGCCCCGGTTCTCCTCGCCGCATGGAAGAGGGGCGCCCGGTTCGACGGCTGGACGGAGACCTTCTCATGGCCCCTCTGGAATGACGCCTTCTCCGAGGAAGGAATCGATCCGGCCTTTTACGCCTCGAGGGAACGTCCCCTCGGCGAAGCCCTCCCCTGGGATCATATCGACCCCGGGGTATCCCGCAGCTTTCTCGAAAGGGAACGGAAGCGCTCCCGGGAGGAGCTCCTTTCGCCGGACTGCAGGCCTCTCGGCGACGAGGGAGGAAGTCCCTGCCGCTTCTGCGGCATTCCCGACTGCCCCGCGGCGGAAGGGAAAGGCAGATCATGACCAGGGTGCGCCTGACCTTTTCCAAGAGGGGGAGAGCCTGCTTCATACCCCATATCGCCATCCCCACAATTTTTTCAAGGGCGGGGAGCCGGGCCGGCATTCCTTTCGAACTCTCCGAGGGCTTTACCCCCCGGCCGAAGATCAGCCTGGGCCCGGAGCTGTCGGTGGGGGTCCCCGCACTTTTCGAACCCTTCGAAGCTCGTATTTCCTCCTGGGAGGCCGGAATGGAGGGAAGGTGGAATGCCTGTCTGCCGGAAGGGTTCGCCCTCACGGGAAGCGCGGAGATCACGGCTCTTCCCGGGACCGACGGGGCGAAGTCCCTCAGCAAAAGGTGCGAAGCCGCCTCATGCCTTCTCGCCCTCCGGAGCGGGGGCGGCAGGGAGAGGATCCCGGATTGTCTTCAGGAGCTGGTGCAGCGGGAGGACCTTTTTTACTTTGAAGAGGCTCCCGGTCTGCCCGAAGGTTTTTTTCGCTGCATTATGAAAGAGCCCTCCCGAAGAGGTCCCGGACTTCTCGTGAAGGCCCTGACTGAGGCGGGGATCATCCGGGGATGGCCGGAGGTCTTTCTCTTCAGGGAGGCCGTGGGCGCCCTCGATTCAGGCAATCTCCCCGCTGTCCCGCCCCGGGTGATCCCCCTCGCTCTGCCGGAAGCGGAAGGCCGGGAAAAGGACTTCCTATCCGTCCGGGAAGGAGAAAAATCATGACCCATCGAAGAGGCAAGGGAAAAAGAGCAAAAATCCTTCCTCCTGATTTCCCCCTGGAGGAGGAAAACCGTCCGGCTCAAATTCAGGACCGGGAGGAGCCCCTGTCCCGGAAGATCATCGCGAACTGCATCGAACCGGAGGAAACCCGGGTCGCAATCGTGGAGGAAGGACGGCTGGCCGAACTCTACGTGGAGAGGATGTGGGAACGGCAGAAAGCCGGGGAGGTATACAAGGCCCGGGTTGAAAGCGTTCTTCCGGGAATCCATGCCTCCTTCGTGAATCTCGGAGACGGCAGAAACGCCTTTCTCTATCTGAACGACGCAAAGGGGCTTGACCTTCAGCCAAACCAGGAGCTCCTCGTCCAGGTAACGAAGACCGCCCGGAAAAACAAGGGAGCCCGGGTAACCTCCCGGATTTCCCTTCCAGGCCGCTATGCCGTACTCGTCCCCCAGGGCAGGGAATCGGGAGTTTCCAAGCGGATTGTGGACGAAGACGAGCGCAAAAGACTCAAATCCATCGCCCGGAAACTCAGGGGGGGAGATTACGGAATCATTCTCCGGACAGCTTCGGAAGGAGCGGACGAAGAGGCTCTCTCCCACGATGTGGAGACCCTCCTTGCCCTGTGGGAGGATATCGAGCATCAGGGGAAAATTCAAAGCGCCCCCTGTCTTCTCTACAGGGATCTCGGTCTTCTGGGACGGGTTCTGCGGGACGAACTGACCTGCTCGGTTTCGGAGATCATCGTTGACGGGGAGGAAGAATACGCAAATGTCACGGGGTGCCTCTCCGCCCTTTGTCCCGGCCCCCTGCCGGAAGTCACCCTGTACCGCGGGACGAACCCCCTTTTCGAGTTCTACGGCATCGAGAAGGAGATTGACGCCGCCCTCGAGCGGAAGGTCTGGCTTCCTTCGGGTGCCTATCTCGTCATAGACTACACCGAGGCGCTCACGGTCATCGACGTGAACACGGGGAAATTCGTGGGCAAAACCGATCTGCGCCATACCGTCCTTGCCACCAACCTCGAAGCCGCAGGGGAAATTGCCCGGCAGCTCAGACTCAGGGCCATCGGCGGGATAGTGGTTATCGACTTCATCGATATGGATCATCCCGAGGACAGGGCGAAGCTTCTCGAAAGACTCGAGGAGGTTTTTCAGCCGGACCGCTACAAGGCCAGGGTTTTCGGCGTCTCACGCCTCGGCCTCGTGGAGATCACCCGGAAGCGGGCCCGCCCTGATATCCGCCTCTCCCTCACCCGCAGCTGCCCCTTCTGCGGCGGCACGGGCATCGTCTACCGGGAGGACACCATCTCCATGAGCATCAAGCGTTTCCTGAGAAAGGTCTCCGGCGCGAACAAATCGGAAGCCCTTCTTCTCGAGACGAATCCCGTGGTGGCGGCCTACATCCGCGAGACCTATCTTCCTCTCTGGGAGGAAGAGCTCGGGCGGCGCATTTTCATCGCGGCAGTGCCGGAATACCCCTGGAGCAAATTCCGTCTCGACACCCAGGGGGGGATCGACCAGGTGGAGCGGCGGATCGAACAGATTGAAAAATGGGAGGCCCGGGTCGTTGTTTATAGAACGGCTTCATCTTAAAGGGTTCAAAAGCTTCGGATCGGCCACCGAGCTTCTTTTCTCTCCGGGGCTCACGGCCATAGTCGGACCCAACGGAAGCGGAAAGAGCAACCTTCTCGACGCCCTCCGCTGGGTGCTCGGCGACGGAAGCGCCCAGCGCCTGCGCATAGCCAGGCAGGGGGATCTCCTCTTTTCAGGAAGTCCCAGCCTTCCCCCGGCATCCCGGGCGGAAGTGACCCTTTCCCTTCGAAAAGACGACCGGGAGGCCTCACCTCGATGCCTGCTCAAAAGGTTTTATTCCGCCGAGAGCGGCACCGTTCTTACCGTGGACGGACTGCGGATGCGCCTGGCGGATCTCGACGGAGTGAAGCGGCTCTGGCATCTCGAGGGGGATCAGTTCGCCTTCATCGGCCAGGGGGAGATCGCCGACACGATTCACCACCGTCCGTCCCAGAGAAGGGCTCATCTCGAAGTGCTTTTTGGAATCGACCAGTACAGAAAAAAAAGGACCGAGTCCCTGGTCAGGCTGACCGCTGCCGGAGAGGAGAACCGGCGCCTCGACGCCCTGCTCGCGGAACTGACCCACCGGAGGGATGAAATAGCCCCGGCGGCCGTGACCGCCCGAAAGGCAAGGGGCCTCACGGACGAACTTCGGGAAAAACGGGGGACGGCCTATTTCTACCGGCGCTTTCTTCTCGAGAGCGAAAGAACGGGCCTCGGAGAGGAACTCGCTCTTCTCGAAGAAAAAGAAGAGCGGAAGGCGAGGTGGAAAGAACTGTGGGAAAAGACGGGCGCCCGCTCCCTCTCTCAAAGAGGCGCCCTCGAGGAGAAAATCGGAAGAGCGCGGGAAGAAAGGGAAGAACTGGTCACCCGTCGCTCCTCCCTGCAGCGGAGCTGTTTCGCCGCGGCATCCTCGGTGCGGGAAATCAGGGCCCGCCTCGGCTCTTTGTCGAAGGAAGGAGAGGATCTTGCCGGCAAAATCCGCCTCCGGGAGGAAGAATCAGGCAAAATTCTCCGGCGGGAGGAGGAACTGTCGGGGGAGCACCGGTCTCTTCAGGACGAGTGCTGCGCCCTGAGAAAAACCCTCGAGGAGCATCTCGCCTTTTTGGAGGAGGAACGGATCCGCAGAAAAAAAAGGCTCGATAGGCTCTCTTGCCTCGCCGCCGAGAAAGAGACCCTGGCCTCGAGGCTTCAATCTAAGGAAGCCGTGGAAGAAAACTGCGGTGCAGATCTTTCATCCGCCCTTCGGACCATAGAATCCCTCGGAAAGAAAGACGAGTCGCTGAAGGAAAAGCTCGCCGCAACCGAGGAGGGTGAAGGGATGGTCAGGGAAAGGCACGGGGTTTGCCTGGCAGGATGCCGCACCACCGCATCCCTGGTGCAGCAGGGAAAAAAGGAGAAGACCGCCCTCGAGCGGAGCCTGGAAGATCTGAAAAACACGGAAAGCTCTCTTTTCCCCGAGCCGGTAAGGGTTCTGGTCTCCGCGTCCCGCCTCGGAAAAATCCCCTTTCCGGTCCTTACCTCCGCTGAGGCCTTTTCCTGCCCGGAGGAGTTCACCCTTGCCCTCGAGTCCTGGCTCGGAGGAAGGCAGTACTGGGTCCTCGTCCATACCGTGTCGGAGGCAGGGAGGTGCATCGATATGCTCAAGGAGCGCAGGGCAGGCCGGGCGACTTTTCTTCCTCTGGAACGAAGTTCCCCCCGTTCGCCGATCCGAACTTTTTCTCTCCCCTCCTCGGGCGTGGCGGGATGGGCGGCGGACGTGGTGGTCCCCCTGGATGAATGGCGTTCCGCCGTGGCCCACCTTCTCGGAGACCTCCTGATTGTGAACAGCTACGCTGTGGGCGCCGAGATCATCCGCCGGGGAGGGTCCTTTCCCGTCGTCACTCTCGAGGGAGATGTCTTCGCCCCCTCGGGCACCGTAAGCGGCGGAAAAAGCCGTTCTGCGGCAGGCGGGGCGATCGAGCGGCGGCAGCGCATTGCCGCGGCTGCCCGTGAAATTGCCGACCGGGACGAATCACTTCGCCTTCTTTCCCTCCGCCTGGGGAAGGAGGAGGAAGAGGAAAGAAAACTTTCCTCCGAAAAAGAAGGCATTGCCCTCCAGGTACGGGAGATTCGCGCCGACCTCGAGAGAAACCGGAGAGAACTGGCCCTCGCTTTCGACAGGAAAATTCGTCTTGAAAAGGAACTGGTCTCCGCCCGGCAGGACATCCTGTCCCTGAAAGAACGGGTGCACGCCATCGCGGCGGAAATGGAGGGGCTTCATGAGGAAGGGCGTCCTGCCGAGGGGATCCCCCATGAAAAAATGGCCGCAGACCTGGCGCAAAAAGAAAATCTTCTCGCCGTGGCGGCGGAGCGTCTTCTCGGTCAGCGCGCCCTCAGGGAAAGAGCGGAAGAGGAGCTCGAGGGAGAACGGCAGCGCCTGACCCTTCTGCAGAAAGAAAGGGACCGTATTCTCGGAAGGGAAGAGGAAGAAAAAAAGCGCCTCTTCCTCTGGGGAAAAGAACAGGGGCGCATTTTCTCTTCACTGAAGGAAAAGGAGAGGATGCTGCAGCTTCTGCTGGAGAGGGAGAAAAAATTTCTTTCCCGGTCGGGCAGGATTGCCTTCCGGACACGGCGTGCGACGGAGGAAGCGGGGGCCGTGCGGGAAACCCTGGCAGCTCTTTCCTCCCGGAAGAATGCCCTCGACGGAGAAATCGACCGTCTTGCCCAGCTCTGGGAGGAGGACTATCCCTACCGCCGGGAGAATGTCCCTGACGCCCGGGAGGGTTCCGCCTCCGAGTCAGCCGTCCGCCGTCTCGAACGGGAGCTCAAAGCCCTCGAACCGGTGGAATGGGGAGCCCTCTCCGAGGAGGAGGCCCTGTCGAAGCGGATCGGCTTTCTCACGGGACAGTTCGACGATGTGAAGGCCGCCGTGAGGGAACTTCAGGCCATCGTGGAGGAAACGGACAGGCAGGTGGCCGAACTTTTCAGCGGAGCTCTCGAAAATATCAATTCCCGGTTCAACGCCCTCTTCCAGAGGCTCTTCGGAGGAGGGGAAGCCCGCCTTCAGCTTGAGGCGGCAAGTGAACCGGGCAGCGCCGCACAAGATATGGAAGAAGAGAATGATGACGTCTCTCCCGCCTGGGACAGGGGAGTGGAGATCGTTGCCCGTCCTCCGGGAAAGCACCTTCAGAACCTGGCCCAGCTATCCGGAGGAGAACAGTCCCTCACGGCAATCGCCCACCTCTTTGCCTCCATGGAGGTAGCAGGGGTTCCCCTTGCGGTGCTGGACGAGGTGGACGCTGCCCTCGACGAGTCGAATCTTCTCCGCTTCGGCGAACTGGCGAAAGAATATGCAGACGGCCGGGGAATTCAGCTCCTCGTCATGACCCATCGCCGGGCGACCATGGAACGGGCGGACATTCTCTACGGCGTCACCCTTGCCGAACCGGGACTTTCGAAGGTCCTTGGAATTCGGATGAGCGACTGGGTGGAACCTTCCCCCGAACTTTCGGGAGGGCGAAGGAGATGACCGTGACCCGGGACGAGATCCTCTTCGGAGCCCTCACCCTCGAACAGCCCCTTCCCGGGCCGAGGGTCAATGTGGATACGGTTCTTCTCTCTGCCTGGGTTCGCCCGCCCTTTCCTCCCTCGGAAGGAGGGGTTCTCGAAATGGGGTGCGCCTCCGGTGCCGTCATCCTTCTCCTGGCTCTCCGATTTCCTGAAATACCCCGCCTGGCCGGAATGGACATTCAAAAACATCTTGTGGAGATGGCCCGGAGAAATGCCCTCGGGAACGGTCTCTCGGACAGGGTCTCCTTTTTTGAGGGGGACCTCCGGGCGGTGGAAACGCTCTTTCCCCCCCGCTCCTTTTCGGCGGTGGTGATGAACCCTCCCTATGAAGCTCCCGGCCGGGGACGGCTCAGGGCGTCCCGGGAAGAGCAGACGGCCCGCCAGGGGTTTTTCTGCGCTCCAGAGGACGTAGCCCGGGCGGCCCGGTATCTTCTTCCCTTCCGGGGACGGCTTTACCTCGTCTTCAAGGCCTCCCGGGGGGCGGAGCTTTTTACGGCCCTTCGTTTCCGGGAACTTGAGCCGAAAAGGATCCGCTTCGTGCATCCCCTTCCCGGCCGGCCTGCCTCGGTCGTCCTCGTGGAAGCCGCCGCCGGGGGGAAACCCGGAATGGTCGTGGAACCCCCCTGTACATCGAGGACGGCCGGGGAAAATATACGGAGGAACTGATGAAGGCCTATACGAAGGAGGGATTGCCCTGCCGCTCGTAATCGTGCCCACCCCCGTGGGGAATCTCGGCGACATGACCGCCAGAGCTGTGGAGGAACTGAAAAAGGCGGACCTCATCGCCTGCGAGGATACCCGGACCTCCCTGCCGCTCCTCCGGCATTTCGACATATCCCGGCCTCTCGCCGCCTATCATTCCTTCAACGAAAAAGGAAAAGCGGAGGAGCTCCTCTCCCGCCTTGCCGAAGGGGCCAGGGTGGCCCTCATATCCGACGCGGGAACTCCGGGGATCTCCGACCCGGGGTATGAAATCGTCCGCCGGTGCATCGCGGCCGGGGCGGAGGTCACCGTTCTGCCGGGGGCTACAGCCTTTGTTCCCGCCCTTATCCTCTCGGGACTGCCCCCCTATCCTTTTCTTTTCTACGGTTTTCTCCCCGATAAAAGGGGGGAGCGGGAAAAGGCCATCCTCTCCGTGGCGTCCCTTTCCTGGACGCTGATCTTCTACCTTTCACCCCACAAGGCGGAAAAACACCTGAGACATCTCTGCGAACTTCTCGGCGATCGCAGCGCCGTCCTCGTGCGGGAGATCAGCAAGATCTACGAGGAAGCCCGGCGGGGGACCCTTTCCTTCCTTGCCGAGTCAGTCAGGGAGGGCGTAAGAGGAGAACTTGTCCTCGTCGTGGAGGGAACCGCCCCATCCGCTCCTGCTCCGGAGATCTGGCGGGAGAGGGCCGGGGAGCTTCTGAAGCAGGGCAATTCCCCCCGAGAGGTTGTCAAAATCCTCTCCGGGGAGTATGGTTTATCAAAAAATGAGGTCAAATCTTTTCTTTTCTCAGAGGGAAAAGAGTAGATCTCCTTCTCGCTACGAGTATCTTTCCAGGAGGGAATTTCATGACAGCCAGTTCACAGGAACAGCGGAAAGCCTTTTATCTCACCACGCCGATCTACTACGTCAACGACATCCCCCACATCGGCCACGCCTACACCACCATCGCCGCCGACGTTCTGTGCCGGTACAAAAGGATGACGGGGTACGACGTCTTCTTTCTTACCGGAACGGATGAGCACGGCCAGAAGATACAACAGACGGCCGCCGCGAAGGGGATCACCCCCCTGGAGCTTGCCGACAGGACGGTGGTGAACTTTAAAGAGCTCTGGAAGGTCCTCGGCATCTCCAACGACGACTTCATCCGGACGACGGAGGACCGTCACTGCCGCACGGTCCAGGGGATCTTCAAAAAACTCCTCGACCAGGGGGATATCTACAAGGGGTCATACGAAGGGTGGTACTGCGGGTGCCCTGCGAGACCTACGTGCCGGAGAGCAGCATGGGGGAGGACAAGACCTGTCCCGACTGCAAAAGGCCCCTGCAGGTGATGAAGGAGGAGAGCTATTTCTTCCGGGCCTCGAAGTACGTGGACCGCCTCCTCGACTATTACGAAAAGAACCTCAGGGCAGTCATGCCCCGGAGCCGCTACAACGAGATTGTCAGCTTCCTGAAAAGCGGAGTCCGGGACCAGTCCATCTCGAGGACGACCCTGAAATGGGGCATCCCCGTTCCGGGGGACGACGCCCACGTGGTGTACGTCTGGTTCGACGCCCTGATCAACTATGTAACCGCCTGCGGCTACCTCGACGATCCCGAGAAATTCGCCCGCTACTGGCCCGAGGCCCGTCATCTCGTGGGAAAGGACATCATCCGGTTTCACTGCGTCATATGGCCCATCATGCTCCTTGCCCTGGGGGTGACCCCTCCCGTCTCGGTCTTCGCCCACGGCTGGTGGACAGTGGAGGGGGAGAAAATGTCCAAGTCGAAGGGAAACGTTGTCGACCCCTTCGAAATGGTGGACCGCTACGGCCGGGATCCCTTCCGGTATTTCCTCCTCCGGGAGGTGCCCTTCGGCAACGACGGCGACTTCTCCGAGGCGGCCCTCGCCGGCAGGATTAACTCTGACCTCGCCAACGACCTTGGAAATCTCCTGAACCGCACCCTTCAGATGATCGACAATTTCAGCGAAGGCTCCGTTCCGTCGGAAGGGGGCAGGGGGGTCCTCGAAGCCGAAATAGCGGCCCTGGCCGGAAAAACTCTCGAGGATGTGGAGGAGAAGATCTCTTCCTTCGCCTTCGACGAGGCGCTCAAATCAATCTGGGTCTTCATCTCGAGGGGAAACCGCTATATCGATGAGACCATGCCCTGGAAGCTCGCCAGGGAGGGGAAGACGGAGGAACTTCTTCCGGTGCTCCATACCCTCTACGAAATTTTGAGCCTCGCCGCCCTTCTTCTCGCCCCCTTCATCCCCGACACGGCCTCGCGCATCCGCGAGCAGCTCGGGCTCGAAGAAGATCCCCGGGGGCTGACTCTCCTTGGGTACGAATGGGGGAAGTCGGCCCGGGGACAGAAGGTCAAAAAGGGGAAGGTCCTTTTCCCAAGGATCGACCTCGAGGCCTGGAAAAAAGAGAAGGATGCCCGGGACGGGAAAGGGGCAGTTCCCCCTGCTGCACCGGAAGCGGAGGAGGCCATCCAGCACGAGGAGACCGTGGAGATCGACGCCTTCCGGAGCGTGGAGCTCCGGGTCGCCCGAATCCTGGAAGTCCAGGAGATCCCCAAGTCGAAGAAGCTCTACAAGCTCCTTGTGGATCTCGGATATGAAAAAAGAACCATCGTCTCGGGGATCAAGGAATTCTTCACCCCGGAGGAACTTTCGGGCAAGAAAATCGTGGTAGTGGTGAATCTGAAGCCGGCAAAACTCTGCGGTGTGGAGAGCAACGGCATGCTCCTCGCCGCCGGGGACGGAAAGAAGACAACCCTCTCCCTTCTCACTCCCGACCGGGACATTCCCCTGGGCAGCCGGGTCAGCTAAAAAAAAAGAAAATCCTGAAACCTTTCTCGGGAGCCTCCGGCTGTTCTCCGGGGCTCCCGATTTTTAAGAAAAAGAGGATTGAGATCATGGAAAAAGAAAAACAAGGCATACCCCCCCGCGAAAAACCGCTCTTCTTCGCGGATACTCACTGCCACGTACATCCGGGAAGCTACGGGACGGAGACCGGGGATGTCCTCCGCAGGGCGGAAGAGGCGGGGGTGATCCGCATGCTCATAGTCGGCGGCGGAGCGGAGGAAAACGCCATGGCCTCCGGCATGGCGGAAAAGCATTCCTCCGCGGGCATCTACGGGGCAGTGGGAATCCACCCCCATGAAGCTTCCTGCCTCTTCGCCCCTTCCGGCGAGGGAGAAAGAATCATGAAGGAAGTTTCGTCCCTGGCCCGCCGCGAACAGGTCGTCGCCGTCGGGGAGACCGGTCTCGACTACCATTACTGCAATTCTCCGAGAGAGCAGCAGGAGGAAGGTCTCAGAATGCACCTCCGCCTCGCGGCGGAAGTCAAAAAGCCAGTGGTGCTCCATTGCCGGGAAGCCTGCGCCCCGATGCTCGCCATTCTCCGGGAGGAGGGGAGTCTTCCCGCCTGCGGGGTGGTGCACTGCTTTTCGGGAACAGCAGAGGATGCGGCTGAATTTCTCGGCATGGGGTATTATCTCTCCTTTGCCGGCCCGCTGACCTTCAAAAAGAACGACGATCTCCGGAAGCTCTTCGCAGACCTCCCGGAGGACCGCATTCTCCTCGAGACCGACTCTCCGTACCTCGCCCCCCTTCCCTTCCGGGGAAAAAGAAACGAGCCGGCCTATATTCCCCGTCTTTATGAGAAGGCGGCGGAGGTCCGGGGAATGACCCTGGAGGGCATGGCCCTGCTGGTCCGGCGGAACGCGGAAAAGCTCTTCCGCTGGCAGGACCGGGCGGCCGAAGGGAGTGTCTTCCGTGAATAAGACGGGCATGCCGGAAGGATTTGCCTTCATCCTCGAAAAGGTCTGCCCATTTACCGGCGCCCGGGCCGGGCGGATTTCCACTCCCTCCGGTGAGATCAAAACCCCCGTCTTCATGCCTGTGGGCACCCAGGGGACCGTGAAGGCCATGGCTCCCTTCGAGCTGAAGGAGATCGGGGCCTCAGTCATCCTCTCAAATACCTATCATCTCTTCCTCAGGCCCGGACGGGAGATCATCGAGGCCGCCGGAGGGCTTCATTCCTTCATGCAGTGGAAGGGGCCCATACTCACGGACAGCGGCGGCTTCCAGGTCTTTTCCCTCGCCACCCTGAACTCCATCTCGGACGAGGGAGTTCTCTGCCGCTCCCACCTCGACGGATCCCTCCACCTCATGAACCCGGAATGGTCCATGGATATGCAGCGGATTCTCGGAAGCGACATCGCCATGTGCTTCGACCAGTGCGCCCCCTATCCGTGCACCCGGGAGGAGGCCGCCCTGGCGGTGGAACGCACGACGAAGTGGGCCCGACGTTCCCTCGAGGCCCACAAAAAAGAGGAGGGGAAGGGAGGAGCCCAGGCGCTCTTCGGGATCGTTCAGGGGTCGGTCTATAAAGATCTCCGTCTCCGCTCGGCGGAAGAGCTTCTCCCCCTTGATTTTCCCGGCTACGCCGTCGGCGGTCTCTCCGTGGGGGAGCCCGCCGAGGAAATGTACGCCATGCTCTCCGAGCTGAAAACCGTACTGCCTCGGGAAAAACCCCGCTATCTCATGGGAGTGGGCCGACCGGACAACCTAGTCGAAGGGGTCGCCCTCGGAATCGACATGTTCGACTGCGTTCTTCCCACCCGCAACGGGCGCAACGGCACCCTCCTTACCCCGGCGGGAAGCATGAACATAAAGAAGGAACGCTATGCGAAGGATTTCGGCCCTCTGGTTCCCGGATGCGACTGCTATGCCTGCCGGACTTTTTCCCGCTCCTATATCCGCCATCTCTACCGCGCGAGGGAAATTCTCGCCTCCCGCCTCTGCAGCTGGCACAACCTCCGGTTCCTCGTCCGGCTCGGAGAGGAGATGCGCGAGGCCATACTCGAAGAACGCTTTCCCGCCTTTCTGGCCGATTTCCGAAGCCGCTGGAAGGGGGAGGCGGAATAATGCCCCGCATCCTGAAGGTGGATCCCTGGAACCCCGGGGAGGAACCCATCGAAGAGGCGGCAGCTCTGCTCGGCTCCGGGGGGCTCGTGGCCTTTCCTACGGAGACGGTCTACGGCCTCGGGGCGAACGGACTGGACGGCAGAGCTGCCGCCCGGATATTCTCCGCCAAGGGGCGTCCTCCGGACAACCCCCTCATCCTCCATTTCTCCGCTCCCGGTGAGGTCGAAGTTGCCGCCCGCCTTTCCCCGAGAGCCCGGCGCCTGATGGACATCTTCTGGCCGGGGCCTCTCACCCTCGTCCTCCCCGCAAGGGAAGGCATCCCCCCCGAGGTGACTGCAGGCCTCTCCACCGTGGCGGTCCGGATGCCCTCTCATCCCGTCGCCCTCGCCCTTCTTTCCCGCACGGGTTTTCCGGTCGCCGCACCCAGCGCGAATTCCAGCGGACGGCCCAGCCCCACTGACGCCGCATCCGTCGCCTCGGACCTCGGCGACAGGGTTGACCTCATCCTCGACGGGGGATCTTCCTCCGTCGGGGTGGAGTCCACGGTGCTCGATCTGACAGGCCCTGAAATGATCCTGCTTCGGCCGGGGGGGTGCCCTGTGGAGGAGATAGAAATCCGGACGGGAGAGAAAGTGCTCCTTGCAGGAGGTGCCGTGAACCGTTCTCCCGGAACGCGGTACCGTCATTACGCTCCCCTCGTTCCACTCCTTCTCGCCGGAGACGAAGGGGTCCGGGAGCGGGTGCTCGCCCAGAAGGGAAGGGCCGCATGGGTCGGCATGGCATCTCCCGAGGCTTTCTTCGGCAGGGACGTCGTGCCCGACGAGTACAGCATACGGTTTTCAAATCCGGAAAATTACGCAAGGGGCCTTTTTTCCGCCCTGCGGACCCTCGAGGCCAGCGGAGCCCGGATCATCGTCGCCGAGTGGCCGGAGGAGGCGGGGATCGGCCGGGCCCTTCGGGACAGGCTCTACCGGGCGTCCAGGGAGGAGTTCAGCACTTTGCCCCTTTCCCGTTCCACATGATTTTTCTTCCCCCTTGCCAAAGCCCCTTCCCCTTGCTACAATTACCCCCGTACTTTCCAAGCCGGGGTGGCGGAATTGGTAGACGCGCTAGATTCAGGTTCTAGTGGGCGATAGCCTGTCGGGGTTCGAGTCCCCGCCTCGGCACCATACAAAAACTTAAGAGCAACCTTTTGAAAAGGTCGTATTATGTCTGTTGACATAATGCGACCTTTTTGTTATCTTTTCTATTTGTCAATGTTCATTTCCCACCAATCTTTTTTTGGGAGGTCATATGTTTCATGGCCGAATTTGTCCCCGTCAGCGCAGAGCGTCAGAGACTGACCTTCGGTCGGGCCCGGGATCTCGTCGAGATTCCGGACATGATCGAGGTCCAGCGCGATTCATATAACTGGTTTTACCAGGAAGACACTAAACCTGAGGCGCGGGTCCTTCACGGATTGCAGGAACTCCTCCAGGAGGTGTTTCCCATTGAAAGCTATGACGGCTCCTTCGCTCTCGAGTTCGTCCGCTATCTGCTCGACGACCCCGCCACCGGGGACGAGGAGGCGCGGCAGCGGGACATCACATGGTCCCGCCCGATCCGGGCGACGATCAGGCTCGTCAATCGAAAGACCAAGGAGGTTAAGGAAGAGGAGATCTTCCTCGGTGATTTCCCCCTCATGACCAACCGGGGCACCTTCATTATCAACGGAACGGAGCGGGTTGTGGTCAACCAGCTTGCCCGGTCCGCCGGAGTGTACTTCACCAGGGACGAGCAGATCCCCGGACAGGAAGTCTATTCCGCCAAGATTATTCCCGACCGGGGCGCCTGGCTCGAATTCAGCCTGACCCCGGGGGATCTCATCTCCGTGAATATCGACAACAGGAAAAAAATCCCCGCCACCCTTCTTCTGAAGATCTTCGGAGCCGCCACGAACGAGAGCATCATCGATCTCTTCGGAGGCCGCCAGATCGAAAAGGACGTCTCCGACGACGACATCCGGGGAATGATGTCCGCAGAGGCGGTTCTTGACCCGGAGGGGAACCTGATCCTTCCAAGGAACAAGACCGTCACGAAGGAGCATCTCGAAAACCTGTGGACCATGGGCCGCACCAAAATCCGCGTTTGGGACGTGGATTCGGCCATCGCCACCACCCTTGAAAAAGACGGCGCCATGAACGCCGACGAGGCCATGGTGGAGCTTTTCCGGAAGCTCCGCCCCAACGAGCCGGCCCGGATAGAAAACGCCAGGGAGTATGTCCATACCCTTTTCTTCGACCCCCGGAGGTACAACCTCGGCCGGGTGGGCCGCTACAAGATGAACCGCCGCCTCGGTCTCGAGATCCCCGAGGAGATCCGGCTGCTTCAGAAAGAGGATATTGTCAACATTATGCGGGGAATTATCGATCTGAAAAATCCCGAGATGATGGATGACGACATCGACCATCTCGGAAACCGCCGGGTGCGTTCCGTGGGCGAGCTGCTTCAGAATCAGATACGGGTGGGACTTCTCCGGATGGAGCGGATTGCCAAGGAGCGTATGACCACTATTCCCGATCTCGGCAGCGCCATGGCCAGGGATCTCATCAATGTCCGTCCCATAGCCGCCTCCCTCAGGGAGTTCTTCGGCTCCGGCCAGCTCTCCCAGTTCATGGACCAGACCAACCCCCTTGCCGAAGTTACCCACCGCCGGCGCCTCTCGGCCCTCGGGCCCGGAGGACTCTCCCGGGAACGGGCGGGGTTTGAGGCCCGGGACGTTCACTATACCCATTACGGCCGGGTCTGCCCCATCGAAACACCCGAAGGGCCGAATATCGGTCTTGTGACCTCCCTCGCCACCTATGCGCGGCTGAACGAGTACGGCTTTCTCATCACTCCCCGCCGGAAGGTGGAAGACGGGCGGGTGACGGGCGAGATCGTATTCCTCTCCGCAGACGAGGAGGACATGATCCGTGTGGGAATGGCCAACACCCCCGTGGATGACAGCGGTCTGATACTCGAGGATATGTGTTTTACCCGGCACCTGGGAAATATCGAAACTGTTCCGAAGGAAGAGGTCGATTATCTCGACGTCTCGCCGAAGCAGATCGTCTCTGCCTCCACGGCCCTCATCCCCTTCCTCGAACACGACGACGCCAACCGGGCCCTCATGGGGTCGAACATGCAGCGCCAGGCTGTGCCCCTCATCGCACCCGAGGCCCCTGTAGTGGGCACCGGAGTTGAGCACCGCATCGCCAAGGATTCAGGCTCCTGCGTCGTCGCCGTAAACGACGGCGTGGTCGAATACGTCGATTCCAGCCGGATCGAAATCCGCAGAGGCGCCGAGACGCGCATATACAGCCTCGTCAAGTTCCGCCGGTCGAACCAGGGGACCATCATCCATCAAAAACCCATCGTCTCGAAGGGAGACGCGGTTGTCAGGGGGCAGATCATCGCCGACGGCCAGGCAGTGGAGGGCGGGGAACTCGCCCTTGGGCGCAACGTCCTCGTGGCCTTCATGCCCTGGGAAGGGTACAATTTTGAAGACGCCATCCTCCTCAGCGAACGGCTCGTGAAGGAAGATTTCTATTCCTCCATCCACATCGAGGAGTACGAAATCGAGGCCAGGGATACGAAGCTGGGGCCCGAGGAGATCACCCGGGACATTCCCAACGTTGGCGAGGACATGCTCAAGAATCTCGACGAGGGCGGCATCGTCCGCGTGGGAGCCGAGGTCAACGCAGGGGATATCCTCGTGGGAAAGGTGACCCCCAAGGGAGAGTCAGACCAGACGCCCGAGGAAAAGCTTCTCCGGGCCATATTCGGAGAAAAGGCCAGGGAGGTCCGGGACACCTCGCTGAAAGTTCCCCACGGTGCCCGGGGAAAAATTGTCGCAGTCAAAGAAATGACCCGGGCGGACAGCCCCGATGCCCTGAGCCCCGGGGTGAACAAGGTCGTGAAGATTTACGTCGCCCAGCTCCGGAAGATCACCGTGGGGGATAAAATGGCCGGACGGCACGGAAACAAGGGAGTCGTCTCCCGCATCCTCCCCGTGGAGGACATGCCCTACCTTCCCGACGGCACTCCCGTGGATGTGGTCTTGAACCCCCTCGGCGTGCCGAGCCGGATGAATCTCGGACAGGTTCTCGAGACCATCATGGGGTTCGTGGCCATGCAGAACGGATGGAAGGTGGCGACGCCGGTTTTCGAGGGAGCGAAGGAGCACGAGATCTTCGAGCTTCTCGGAAATCTGAGCAGAGAGAAATACCCGGAGCTTACGACGGACGGCATGATCACCCTGTACGACGGCCGGACCGGGAACCCCTTCAAGAAGAAGATCACCATGGGGTGCATGTACATGATGAAGCTCATCCATCTCGTGGATGACAAAATTCATGCCCGTTCCATCGGCCCGTACAGTCTCATCACCCAGCAGCCCCTGGGGGGCAAGGCCCAGTTCGGCGGGCAGCGCTTCGGCGAAATGGAAGTATGGGCTCTCGAGGGGTACGGCGCGGCAAATATTCTCCAGGAGATGCTCACCGTCAAGTCGGACGATATCCGGGGACGGCTCAAGACCTACGAACGGATCGTCAAGGGGCAGAATCTCACGAAGCCTGGCGTTCCCGAGAGCTTCAGAGTGCTCGTCAAGGAACTTCAGGGACTCGGTCTCGACGTGGAAGTGAAATACAGCGACGGACAGATCGGCGAACTGCAGATGGACGAGGACGATGCCGATGCTCCGCCCCCCCGCTACTCTTCTCCGAGGGAGCGTATTTTCGAAGAGCAGCAGCGGGAGAAAAAGGACCCTGTATTTGACAAAGAAGAGCTGGAAGAGCTGCTGCCCGAGGAAGTCCTCTTCGGTGAGAAGCTTCCCGATGGAATGTCCATAGAAGAAGGGGATGAATAAACAGATGGCCCAAAGGGAAATACTCGGCGTCCGGATCAAGCTCGCCAGTCCCGAGCGAATCCGGGAGCTTTCAAGCGGTGAGGTAAAAAAACCCGAGACCATCAATTACAGAACGCTCCGTCCCGAAAAGGACGGCCTCTTCTGCGAGCGCATCTTCGGACCCACGAAGAGCTACGAGTGCGCCTGCGGAAAATACAAGCGCAGCGGTCCCAAGTTCAAGGGGATAATCTGCGACCGGTGCGGCGTGGAGGTCACGGACAACCGGGTGCGTCGTGAGCGTATGGGTCATATCGAGCTCGCCGCTCCCGTGGTGCACATCTGGTACCTCCGGGGCATTCCGAGCCGTCTGAGCCTTCTCCTGGGCACAACCACGAAGGACCTTGAAAAGGTCGTCTACTTCGCCCCCACCCGCCAGCGGGAGGCCGCCTACAAGGTGGTCATGGAGGGCAGACGGATCGACCTCGCCCGGAAGAACGCGGTTCTCTCCGAGAGCGAAGTCCGGATTCATACCCACTACGACCCGAAGTTCAAGGCCGAGGAGGCCTACAAGATCATCACAGTGGATGATGTGCCCGTGAACGAGGGGGATATGCTCTCGGCGAACCAGGTTTCCCGCCACAAGACCGAGTACGGCGACGAACTCTTCAAGGTCGAAACGGCCATGAGCCTTCTTTCGGTTCCCGAGAATACGGAATGGAAGGCAGGGGACACCCTCTCTGCGGGGGATCTCGAAAAACTCAGGAAGCGCTTCGGCGACGCAGTGGAGGCCGAGCGGGCCTTCATGGGAAATTCCGAGGCCTTTATAGTCACCGCTGCGGTCCATCTTCCCTTTTCGAGAGGCGACGTCGTCTCGGACAGCGAATTCCGCCTCTACAGCACGAAGTACGCGGGACGGTTCACCGCCCAGAAGGAAGTCGTCACGGTGGAGGACCCTTGCTACCTCGTCATCGGTGAGGGGATGTCCCCCTTCGTCCCCTCGGACATCATCCTCGAGCGGGAGTACGAGCTCTGCGCATCCTACGACAAGAAGTTCCACGCCGGGATCGGCGCCGAAGGAGTACAGGCTCTTCTCGACCGCATCGACCTGGTCCAGCTCGCCGCATCCCTCCGGGAGGAGGTCTCGGAGAGCACAGGGCAGAAAAAGCGCAAGCTCATCAAGAGGCTCCAGGTGGCCGAGGATTTCCGCAAGGGCAACGCCACTGCGAAGTCCATGATCCTCGAGGTGCTGCCGGTCATCCCCCCCGACCTCCGTCCCATGGTGCAGCTCGACGGCGGCCGGTTCGCCACCTCCGACCTCAACGACCTCTACCGGAGGGTCATCAACAGGAACAACCGCCTGAAGAAGCTCCAGGAGCTCAAGGCCCCTGAGATCATCATCCGGAACGAAAAGAGGATGCTTCAGGAGGCCGTGGACGCCCTCATAGACAACGGCCGGATGGGCAAGGCAGTCCTCGGGGCGGGCAACCGTCCTCTGAAGAGCCTCACCGACCTCCTGCGGGGAAAGAAGGGGCGGTTCCGCCAGAACCTTCTCGGCAAGCGGGTGGACTATTCGGGCCGGTCGGTCATCGTCATCGGCCCGCAGCTCAAGATCTACCAGTGCGGCCTCCCCAAGCAGATGGCCCTCGAGCTCTTCAAGCCCTTCGTCATCCGCCAGCTCGTGGAGCGGGGTCTCGCTCCCAACATCAAGAGCGCCCGGCGCATCATCGAGCGGGGCCGGGAGGAGATCTGGGGGATCCTCGAGGAGATCATCAAGGATCACCCGGTCATGCTCAACCGCGCCCCCACCCTTCACCGCCTCGGCATCCAGGCCTTCGAGCCGGTACTAATGGAGGGAAAGGCCATCCGTCTCCACCCAATGGTCTGCACGGCCTTCAACGCCGACTTCGACGGAGACCAGATGGCCGTTCACGTGCCCCTGTCCATCGAATCCCAGGCGGAGGCCCGGCTACTCATGCTCTCGGCGAACAATCTTCTCTCTCCGGCGAGCGGGCGTCCCGTCATGACTCCCACCCAGGACATCGTGCTGGGGATCTACTATCTTACTGACATGAAGGACAAGGTCGAGGGGGAGGACCTGCCCCACTTCAGCGGGCTGGACGACGTCCTCGTGGCCTTCAACCATAACGTGGTTCACGTCAACAGCCGGGTGCGCATGAAGCGGGATCCCCTGTGGCCGCGGGATGCAAAGGACACGGAGGGGGACGACCGGTGGATGGAGACCTCCCCGGGACGGGTCGTCTTCAACTCCATCCTTCCCGAGGGGCTTCGGTACATCAACCGGCAGCTCGGCAAAAAGGACCTCGGAATCATCCTGGACCGGGCCTACGACCTCGTGGACCGGGTCTCCATGGTGACCATGCTCGACGACATCAAGTCCCTGGGCTATCACTGGGCGACGGTGAGCGGCATCAGCTTCGGCGTCCAGTCCATAATCATCCCGCCGGAGAAGGCGGAGCTCACCCGGGAGGCCATGGAGCAGGACGAAGAACTCAAGTCGGAGTACAACATGGGTATTCTTACCTCGGACGAATACCTCTTCCAGAAGGAAAGCCTCTGGTCGGAGAAATCCCGGGCCATCGCCGACAGCATTGTGGACCACATGGAAAGGGATAACCCGATCCGCATGATGAGCGACAGCGGCGCCCGTGGAAGCAGGAGCCAGATGGGCCAGATGGCGGGAATCCGGGGGCTCATGTCCGACCCCTCGGGCCGGATCATCGACTATCCCATCACGGCGAACTTCCGGGAAGGGATGAACATGCTCGAGTACTTCATTTCCACCCACGGCGCCCGGAAGGGCCTTGCCGACACCGCCCTGCGGACGGCCAAGTCCGGATACCTCACGAGGCGTCTCGTGGACGTGGCCCAGGACCTCATCATCACCGAGCACGACTGCGGAACGGACCAGGGAGTCTGCATCGAGGCCCTCCGGCAGGACGGAAAGGTCATGATCCCCCTTTCGGAGCGCATCTACGGAAGGACCGCCCTGGAGGACATCCTCTCTCCCGAAACGGGGGAACTCATCCTCAAGGCGGGAGAGTGCATCTCCTTCGTGAAATCCGAGGAGATCGAGCGAGCCGGGATAGAGTGCGTCTGGGTCCGCAGTCCCATGACGTGCACAGTGCGCCGGGGGATCTGCCAGGTGTGCTACGGCATGGACCTGGCCACCCGCAAGGAAGTGCCCATGGGCGAGGCGGTGGGCGTTGTGGCCGCCCAGTCCATAGGTGAACCGGGAACCCAGCTCACCATGCGGACCTTCCACACCGGTGGAGTGCGTCTGACGGGCGAGGACATCACCCAGGGTCTTCCCCGGATCGAGCAGCTTTTCGAGGTGCGCCGTCCGAAAAAAGTGGCCTTCCTCGCCGGAATCGACGGCCGGGTCACGGAAGTACGCACCATGGAGGGCAAGAGGAAGGTTATTCTCTCCTCCGACGACGCAGAGGGAAGCGAAAAGGTCACCTACAACATCCCCATCAGCCAGAACCTCCTCGTGAAAGAGGGGGACGCCGTCCGGAAGAGCGAAAAGATCACCGAAGGCAACGTCGATCCCCAGCAGCTTCTCGAGGTGGAGGGGATCGAGGCCGTCCAGAGGGCTCTCGTGGACGAGATTCAGGAGGTCTACCGGTCCCAGGGAGTCTCCATCAACAATAAGCACATCGAGGTCATCCTCCGGAAGGTCGCTCCGGTCAACCGGGTGAAGATCCACGAGGAGGGGGACACATCCTTCGTCGCCGGAGATCTCGTCTGGACCAAGGACATCGACGACGAGATGACCCTCATAAAACAGGAGAACGAAGAGCATATCGACGAAGCGGTCCGGATCTTCTCGGGGAGGATGCTCAAGGACGTGGTCTCCCAGAAGATGAACGATTCCGTCCAGAAATTCATAGGCGCTCCCCTCGACGAGGAGGCAATCCGGACGCTCCTGCGACCTGGAATGCTCATCTCCGCCCTTGTGGTCGAATATGAGGAAGGGCAGAACGTAACTCTCATCGTGGGGGAGGCGGCCTTCC
Organism: Aminobacteriaceae bacterium; assembly: GCA_963674625.2. Taxonomy (GTDB): domain Bacteria; phylum Synergistota; class Synergistia; order Synergistales; family Aminobacteriaceae; genus JALHFZ01. The sequence continues at coordinate 106,607 of CAXXXO010000002.1, forward strand.
GGAAGCACATGGAGGACATGGACCTCATAGAGGGCTTCACCACCGATGACGGAAAGGAAATACCTGCCGGTACCCACCTCACCCTGGGACAGCTTGCCCTCATCACGGCGGACGACCCCCGGCCTATTCTCGTACGGGACGGAGAAATGCTCGACAAGCTGGCCGACTCGGCCTATCTCGCCGCGGACATCCACGACGGGGAGGAGAAAATCGCTTCCGCCGACCGGCTCTTCACCGCATCGGACGCGGCGCAGTGCAGGGCGCGGAACGTGCCCTCCCTCACCCTGTGGCACACGGTGGAGCGGGTCAACATCCCCGACAAGCTCGAGGAAAGCCTGAAGGACCGCTGGGGCAAGCCCCTCGACCAGGCCATCGACTCAGAGGGGAACGCCGTAACCGAAATTCCCCAGCTCGTGGACGGCTCCATCATCAAGGGAATCCTCGACGGGCACATCTCGGCCATAGAGATCGAAGGGGCGATCTTCTCCCGGGACCGTTTCCTCCGGGATCTCCTCTCAACGAAGATCTACGGCAAGGTACTTCTCGAACCCGTCTACGACAGGGGGAACAAGCTCCTGGCCGACGCCGGGCAGGAAGTCAACCAGCAGGTCATCGAGATCCTCGCAGGCAGCCCCGATATCCAGGAGCTGGTGGTCCGTCCCATGGGAGCTCCGCGGAAGGACGATGTGAAGATTATCCAGAGGGCCACCTTCGTCCGGAAGCTCCGGGAGGGACCGACGACGAAACCCTTCGTCCACGGAATCACGAAAGCCGCCCTCGCCACGGACAGCTTCCTCAGCGCGGCATCCTTCCAGCAGACCGCCCAGGTTCTTGCAGGAGCGGCCGTGAAGGGGGAGATCGACCCCCTTGACGGGCTGAAGGAGAACGTGATCATCGGACACCTCATCCCCGCGGGGACCGGAGTGGAGCATTTCCGGGCGATACGGGTCAAGTGTTCGAAGCAGGAAGCGGAGGGGCGAAAGGGATAGACCGGGTGAAGATAAATTCAGCAAATCGGGCGGGAGCCGGAAAAGTCGTGCTTGACACGGCTCCTGCCTGTTTGGTATTATTCCTTGGTGCTTTTGCACGGGAGGAATTCTATTGCCTGTAAACGAGCTGGCAGTACCCGGAAGAATCACCGGCGAACGGCAGGTGGCCAGAAAGCTGAAGGCAGGAAAAGTGGCGAAGCTCTTTATCGCCGACGATGCGGACCCGAAGCTTACGGCTCCCCTTGAGGCCGAAGCGCTGCGGCAGGGAATACCCGTTGAAAGGGTAAGCGACATGGTCCGGCTCGGCCGGGCCTGTGCAATCGCCCGGGGAGCTTCCGCAGCGGGAATTGAAAGATAAGCGGGCAGATAAAGGCCCGCGAAAAGAAAGAAAAGACGGAAGGAGGAAGTTGTGTGCCAACAATCAACCAGCTCATTCGACACGGCCGGGAGGACAAAAGGCAGAAAACGGATGCCCCCGCACTTCAGGGAAATCCCGCCCGCCGGGGCGTGTGCACCAGGGTGTACACGGTAACGCCGAAAAAGCCGAACTCGGCCCTCAGAAAAGTCGCCCGCGTCCGTCTCACCAACGGAATTGAAGTGACATCCTATATCCCGGGGATCGGCCATAATCTCCAGGAGCACTCGGTGGTCCTCGTGCGGGGAGGAAGGGTAAAGGACCTTCCCGGCGTGCGGTACCACATTATCCGGGGGACGCTCGACTGCGGAGGCGTGGAAAACCGGAAAAGATCGCGCTCGAAGTACGGCGCTCGGAAGCCTAAGTAGGTTTTGCGGCTCATGAAGAAGCATTTTTTGAGGAGGGATTGACCTATGCCGCGCAAGGGGCATGTCAAAAAACGTCAGATTCTGCCGGATACCAGGTTCGGCAGCCTCGCACTGGCCAAGTTCATCAACAGCCTGATGCGGAAGGGAAAGAAGAGCGTGGCCGAGAGGGTTATGTATCATGCCCTCGATATCGCCGGAGAAAAGCTCAGCGTTGAGCCTTTCGAGGTGTTCACGAAGGCCGTAGAGAATGTACGTCCCCTGGTGGAGGTCCGCCCCCGCAGAGTCGGCGGAGCGACATACCAGGTTCCCGTAGAGGTTCCCGCAGAGCGTGCCCAGGTCCTTACGATCCGCTGGATGCTGAACTTCTCGAGGGCGAAAAAGGGAATGCCAATGTCCGAGAGACTTGCCCGGGAATTCATGGATGCCTACAAGGGTGAAGGAAGCTCCATTAAAAAGAAGGAAGATACCCATAAGATGGCGGAAGCGAACCGTGCCTTTGCTCACTATCGCTGGTAATCCCTTGAAAGGGAAATCAACGCCCATCAACGGAAACGAGGCTTTCGAATAAGTTATGCAGACACTTGATATGAAAAGAATTCGAAATATCGGCATCGCCGCCCATATAGACGCAGGGAAGACGACAACCACCGAACGAATTCTCTTCTACACCGGAAAAAGCTACAAAATGGGCGAAGTTCATGAAGGCGCTGCGGTCATGGACTTCATGGACCAGGAACGGGAGAGGGGAATCACCATCTCTTCCGCCGCCACAACATGCATGTGGAAGGATCATTACATCAATATTATTGATACGCCCGGCCACGTGGATTTTACGGTTGAGGTTGAACGGTCCATGCGCGTGCTTGACGGAGCGGTCGCGGTCTTCTGCGCGGTCGGCGGCGTCGAGCCCCAGTCCGAGACCGTGTGGAGGCAGGCGGACAAATACCATGTCCCCCGCATAGCCTTTGTGAACAAGATGGACCGCGTCGGGGCAGACTTTTTCAATGTCGTTGAGGGCATAAAACGGAAACTCGGTGCCAGGCCGGTTGTCATTCAGCTTCCCATCGGCATGGAGGAAAGTTTTTCGGGAATGGTCGATCTCGTAAACATGCGCGGCATCCGGTACACGGACGATCTCGGAACGGACCCCCATGTCGTTCCTATCCCCGAAGACATGGCCGGGGAAGTGCGCACTGCCAGGGAGAATATGATCGAACTTCTCGCCGATTACGATGAAGAGCTTATGGCTCTCTATCTCGACGGCAAGGAAGTTTCCACCGAGCTGATCAAAAAAGCCCTCCGGGCCGGGACGATCGCCCTGAAAGTCGTTCCCGTTCTCTGCGGGTCCGCCTTCAAAAACAAGGGTGTTCAGATGATCCTTGATGCCGTGATCGACTATCTTCCGAGTCCAGTGGACCTTCCGCCCACCGTGGCCATCGATCCCCGGACCATGGAGGAAGTGCACAGGGAAAGCAGCATTTCCGAGCCCTTTACCGCCCTTGCATTCAAGATCTCCGTTGATCCTTTCGTCGGCCGACTGGTGTTCACCAGAATTTATTCCGGCACGCTGGTCAAAGGGACGACGGTTTACAACCCGGTGAGCAACACGAGGGAACGGGTTGGAAGAATCCTGCGGATGCATGCCAACAAGCGGGAGGAACTCGACGATGCCATGGCCGGCATGATCGTGGCTCTTCCCGGGCTGAAGGCGACCCGCACCGGCGACACTCTGTGCGACGAACAGAACCCCGTGGTCCTTGAAAACCTCGTTTTTCCCGAGCCTGTCATCTCCCTTTCCGTGGAGCCGGCGACGAAAAACGACAAGATCAAGCTGACAAAGGGCCTCGTCGCTCTTGCCGAAGAGGACCCGACCTTCAAAGTCAACACCGACGAGGAAACATCTCAGACAATCATCCGCGGAATGGGCGAGCTTCACCTCGAGATCATCGTCGACCGCCTCAAGCGGGAATTCGGCGTGGACGTCCGGGTCGGACGCCCCCAGGTGGCCTACCGGGAAGCCATCCGCAACAGTTCCCGGGCGGAGGGAAAATATATCCGCCAGTCCGGCGGCCGGGGGCAGTACGGCCACGTGGTCTTCGAAATGGAGCCTCTTCCCGAGGGCAAGGGGTATGAATTCGAGGACAGGATCGTTGGAGGGACTATCCCCAGAGAATATATCTCTGCCGTACAGAAGGGCCTCGACGATGCCCTCAACAACGGAGTGCTCGGCGGTTATCCTGTTATCGGAATCAAAGTCGCCCTTGTGGACGGAAGCTTCCATGAAGTGGACAGTTCTGAAATGGCCTTCAAGATCGCAGCCTCCATAGGGTTCAAGGAAGCGATGAGAAAGGCGGGACCCGTTCTCATGGAGCCCATCATGTCGGTTGAAGTCGTCACTCCCGAGGATTATCTCGGAGATGTGATCGGCGACCTCTCGTCCCGGAGAGGGCGGATCGAAGGAATGGATACCCGGGTGAACACCCGTCTTGTCCGGGCCTTTGTTCCCCTGGCGGAGATGTTCGGCTATGCCACAGACCTCAGAAGCAAAACGTCGGGCAGGGCCACCTATTCCATGCAGTTCGACCATTACGAGCCGGCGGCCGCGGAAGTGGCCGAAAAGGTCCTCAAGGGCTGACGGACAGCCGACCAAATACAAAAAGAAAATCATCAAGGAGGGAATCTTCACAATGGCAAAGGAGAAATTCGAGCGAACAAAGCCCCATCTGAACATCGGCACCATCGGCCACATCGACCACGGCAAGACGACGCTGACGGCGGCGATCACGAAGTGCCTTGCGACGTCGAACCTCGCGTCCTTCACGGCCTACGACATGATCGACAAGGCCCCCGAGGAGCGCGAGCGGGGAATCACCATCAACATCGCCCATGTGGAGTACCAGACCGCGAACCGGCACTATGCCCACATCGACTGCCCTGGGCACGCGGACTACATCAAGAACATGATCACCGGGGCCGCCCAGATGGACGGCGGAATCCTCGTGGTCAGCGCAGCCGACGGCCCCATGCCCCAGACCCGTGAGCACGTGCTTCTTGCCCGGCAGGTCAACGTACCCGCCCTGGTGGTCTTCATGAACAAGACGGACCAGGTGGACGACGACGAGCTTCTCGACCTTGTGGAGATGGAAGTCCGGGAGCTTCTCAGCAAGTACGAATTCCCTGGAGACGACATTCCTGTCGTCCGCGGGTCCGCCCTCAAGGTGCTTGAGGAGGGTACGGGAACCCGTGAGGACCCGGTGAGCGCATGCATCTGGGAGCTCATGGACGCGTGCGACAATTACATTCCCACGCCACTTCGTGAAGTGGACAAGCCGTTCCTCATGCCCATCGAGGACGTCTTCACCATTACGGGCCGGGGTACGGTGGTCACGGGGCGTGTAGAGCGTGGAGTGATCAAGGGCGGAGAAGAAGTGGCGATCATCGGAATGAAGCCTGACATCACGAAGACGGTGGCCACGTCCCTTGAGATGTTCCGCAAGATACTGGACAGCGCCATGGCGGGAGACAACGTTGGAGTGCTTCTGCGCGGAGTGGATAAAGAGGGAGTGGAGCGTGGTCAGGTACTGGCGAAGCCTGGATCGATCACGCCGCACACGAAGTTCAAGGCGGAGGTATACGTACTGAAGAAGGAGGAGGGAGGCCGCCACACGCCCTTCTTTGCGGGTTACAAGCCGCAGTTCTACTTCCGTACGACGGACGTCACGGGCAGTATCAAGCTTCCGGAGGGAGTGGAGATGGTCATTCCCGGAGACAACGCGACATTTGAAGTGGATCTTATCGTGCCCATCGCCATGGAGGCGGGGCTTCGCTTTGCGGTGCGTGAAGGCGGCCATACTGTGGGCGCCGGAGTCGTCACCGAAATACTCGAATAACCCCAGAGGGGGAATTGGCAGTGGCTAAGAAAATCAGAATCCGGCTGAAGGCCTTCGATCATCGCGTCCTTGACAGTTCGGCATCCCAGATCGCCGAGACGGCGGGGAGAAGCGGCGCAAAGGTATCGGGACCGATCCCCCTTCCGACCGAGATCAACAAGATAACAGTCCTGAAGTCCCCTCACAAGGACAAGGACGCCCGGGAACAGTTTGAAACCAGGACTCATAAGCGCCTCATCGACATCATCAACCCGACGCAGAAGACGATGGACGCGCTTATGCAGCTGAACCTTCCTTCTGGGGTAGACATCCAGATAAAACTGTAGGGGAAGCTCTGAGCTGAAAGGAGTGGAAGTGCAATGAGTATGGGTATTCTGGGAAAGAAGCTTGGCATGGCCCAGATATACAACGAGCAGGGGCAGGCGGTGCCTGTCACCGTGATCCAGGCGGGACCCTGCCCTGTGGTGGATATGAAGACCCCCGAGAAGGACGGATACAGCGCCCTCGTGCTGGGATACGGTTCGGTGAATAAGCGGAAGCTGAACAAGTCCAGGAAAGGGCTCTTCGAAAAAAGCGACGTGGAACCGAAGAATACCCTCCGGGAATTCCGGCTCGATTCAGTGGAAGACTATTCCGTCGGGCAGGAGATACTTGTCTCCCTCTTCGCCGAAGGAGAAATGGTGAACGTCGCCGGCATCAGCAAGGGCAAGGGTTTTGCCGGAGTCGTCAAGAAATACCATTTTAAGGGTTCCAATGCGAGCCATGGAGCCTCGGTCGTTCACCGACGGAGCGGTTCCAGCGGCGCAAGCAGCTATCCCGGCCGTGTTTTCAAGGGCAAAAGAATGCCCGGCAGGATGGGCGGCGAGAAAGTCACCGTAAAAAATCTCGCTGTCGTAGCAGTGGACACCGACAATAACCTTCTTCTTGTCAAGGGTGCAGTTCCGGGCGCGAAAAACGGCCTGGTGACCCTTTTCAAGCAAGGCTAGTCGGCAGAGAAGGAGGCCGGAATTACAATGCCTACCCTGAAACTCGTATCATTCCAGGGAGAACAGGTCGGTGAAGTGGACCTCGGAGACGCGGTCTTTGCCGCTCCCGTTCACGTTCCCGCCATGCACCAGGTTGTAGTGGCCCAGCTGGCGAACCGCCGCAGGGGCACCCAGTCAGCCAAGACCCGCGGAGAAGTGCGGGGTGGAGGAAAAAAACCCTGGAGACAGAAAAAGACCGGACGGGCCCGTCACGGGAGCATCCGTTCTCCTCTGTGGACCGGCGGCGGCGTCACCCACGCCCCGAAACCAAGGGATTACAGCCAGAAAGTGAACAAGAAAGTCCGCCGCCTCGCCATGAAAAGCGCCCTTTCCCTCAAGGTCAGGGATGAGCTTCTCACGGTGGTGAATTCCTTCGACATGAACGCGCCGTCTACAAAGGCAATGCTCGCTTTCTTTACGGCGGTCAAGGCACGAAAACCCCTCATCATTCTTCCCGAGGGGGACGAGTTCGTCCAGAAATCAGCCCGCAACGTGCCGGGCGCGAAGGTGATCAATATGGGCAACATCAACGTCTATGACCTCCTCAACGCGGGAACCCTGGTTCTCACTCCCGAGGTCGTCAGCAAGCTGGAGGAGGTGTATGCGGGATGAATCTCGTCGCACACGACATTATTCTTCGTCCTGTCATCACTGAAAAAAGCAGCCGTCTCATGGAGCTGAACAAGTACACATTTGAAGTGCATCCCTCGGCCAACAAGATCCAGGTCCGAAAAGCCATAGAGGAGATCTTCAAGGTTAAGGTGCTCAGCGTGCATACGATTTCAATTCATTCGAAGCCCAAGAGAATGGGTGCCTTCCTGGGAAAGACCCGGTCGTGGAAGAAAGCGATCGTCAGTCTTGCACAGGGCGAGCGCATCGAATTCTTCGAAGGCGCGAGCATATAGCGGAAGGAGCAGGCATTTCAAATGGCCATAAAACAGTTCAAGCCCTATACTCCCGGCCGCAGGTTCATGACCGTTCAGAAGAATGATGACCTCACGAAAAAGGATCCTGAGCGTTCTCTTCTCGAACCCCTTCACAAGAAGGGCGGAAGGAACAACCGCGGCAGAATTACCATGCGCCACCGGGGCGGCGGCGCCCCAAGGCAGTACAGGGTCATCGACTTCAAACGGAACAAGCTCGGCGTTCCGGGGAAAGTTGCCGCCATCGAGTACGATCCCAACCGGAACGCCCGCATCGCCCTCATAAACTATGCGGACGGAGAAAAGCGATATATTCTCGCGCCGAAGGACGTCAAGGTCGGAGACAATATAGTCGCCGGACCCGAGTCAGACATCCGGCCGGGAAACGCCCTGAAGCTGAAGGATATTCCCGTAGGCACCATGGTGCACAATATCGAGCTCGAACCCGGCCGCGGGGGAAAGCTTGTCCGCGCCGCAGGCACGTCTGCCCAGCTCATGGCAAAAGAAGGCAAATATGCCTACCTCAGAATGCCGAGCGGAGAGCTTCGCCTCATCCTCAACGAGTGCATGTCCACCATCGGGCAGGTCGGCAATGAGGACTACGAAAACATCTCCTACGGTAAGGCGGGCAAGACCCGCTGGATGGGAAGACGCCCCAAGGTGCGGGGAATGGTCATGAACCCCGTCGATCACCCCATGGGCGGCGGTGAGGGGAAGAGCAAATCCCACAAGCACCCCGTTTCGCCCTGGGGAACTCCGGCGAAGGGGTACCGCACCCGGAAGAAAAAACCGTCCGACAGAATGATCGTCCGTCGGCGGTTCGAGAAGTAAGGAGGGACTCGAGATGGCTCGTTCCAGAAAGAAGGGGCCCTATGTGGATACGAAGCTGCTCCGGAAAGTGGAGGACATGAACGAAGGTACCGCGAAAAGGGTCATGAAGACCTGGTCGCGGAGATCCACCATCGTTCCCCCCATGATCGGGCACACTATCGCCGTTCACAACGGCCGGATCCACATCCCCATCTACATCAGCGAGAACATGGTTGGACACAAACTCGGCGAATTCGCTCCCACCCGCAAGTTCGGAGGACATGCGGGGCAGGAACGTTCTTCCAGGGTTCGTTAGGAGGAATGGAAATGGAAGCGAAAGCCGTTGCACGGCAGGTCCGTATATCCCCCATCAAGGTTCGGCGCGTTCTTGCCCTGATCAGGGGGAAAAAAGTCGGAGATGCTGCTGTCGCTCTTCGGTACAGTCAGCAGAAGTCCGCGAAAATTGTAGGGAAAGTGCTGCAGAGCGCCGTGGCGAATGCCGAGCATAATTTCGGCCTCGATACGGACAAACTGCGGATTATAACAGCTACGGCGGACCAGGGACCGACGATGAAGCGTTTTCGTCCTGTGTCCATGGGCAGGGCCCATCCCTATCGCCACCGTACAAGCCATGTGACTGTCATAGTTGCAGAACGTTAAGGAGGGGGAACTCGTGGGACAGAAAGTTCACCCAATCGGATTCCGACTTGGAGTCGTGAGCGACTGGGAATCCAAGTGGTACGCAAACGGAAAGACTTATTCGAAAAATCTTCACGAAGACCTCGAACTTCGGAAGTACATCGCGAAGAAATGGGAGCACGCGGGGATTTCCCGCATTGAAATAGAGCGGGTCGGCAATGTCATCCGCTTCACCATTTGGACCTCCCGGCCAGGTGTAGTCATCGGCAGAGGCGGGGCCGAGATACAGATCATGAAGGATGAGCTTCAGGCGAAAACCGGGGCAAAGATCATGATCAACGTTCAGGAGATCAAAAACCCCGACGTAGTGGCTCAGCTCGTCGCAGTCGGCGTAGCAGCGGCACTCGAGCGGAGGGTCTCCTTCCGCAGGGCCATGAAGCAGTCCATATTCCGTGCCATGAAGGGCGGGGCGAAGGGGATCAAGATCTCCACTTCGGGCCGCCTCGGCGGAGCCGAAATCGCCAGGACGGAATGGTACAACGAAGGACGTCTTCCTCTTTCCACGATCAGGGCCGACATCGACTACGGATTTGCAGAGGCTTTCACCGTGTACGGCGTGATCGGCGTCAAGGTCTGGATCTACCGCGACAAGGAAAACGAGCGTCCTGCCCAGCCTGCCCGCCAGTCCAGGAGAAAGGGGTAGACCGATATGTTGATGCCGAGCAGAGTAAAGTATCGAAAGCCCTTCCGTCGCCCCCTCAAGGGGAAGGCAAAGGGAGGGGCCACGGTTGCCTTCGGTGAATACGGCCTCCAGACTCTCGATTGCGCTTGGATCACCGCCCGCCAGATCGAGGCGACCCGTGTGGCGATTTCGCGAAAGATGAAAAAGGGCGGAAAAATCTGGATCCGCATCTTCCCGGACCGGCCCTTCACGAAGAAACCCCTTGAAACCCGAATGGGAAAGGGAAAGGGAGCACCCGAGTTCTGGGTCGCCCCGGTAAAGCGCGGACGCATCCTTTTCGAGATCGCGGGAGTGTCGAAGGATGTCATGGAAGAAGCCTTCCGGACCGCCTCCCACAAGCTGCCTGTCAAGGTGCGCATTGTCGCCCGAGACGGTTTTGGTGGTGAATGAACATGGAAGCCAGAAATTTGCGCGATCTCACGATCGATGAACTGAACGAGAAGCACAGGCAGTATAAGGAAGAGCTGTTCAATCTGCGGTTCCAGAACGCTATAGGGCAGCTTAAGAATTCGAGCAGAATTCACGTTGTCAAGAAGACAATCGCCAGGGTGCTGACGGTTGTCCGTGAGAAGCAGATGGCCGGCGAGCAGTCTGCCGGAAGGAGGTAACCCTGAATGGAAGAGCGGACACCACACCGGAAGACTCGGACAGGTACGGTCATCAGCGACAAGATGGACAAGACCGTCGTTGTCCGGGTGACGCGGTATGACACCCATCCTCTCTACGGAAAGAGAATCGTGAAGGCCAAAAAATATACGGCCCACGACGAAAACAACGAATGCAGAAACGGGGATCTCGTGAGCATCGGTGAGACGCGGCCCCTGAGCAAATCAAAGAGATGGACCCTTCTCGAGATCGTGCGGCGGGCACCCGTGTTCGACTCGGTCGAGGAGAACGGCGAGGAGGCCTAGACCATGATTCAGCTGACTACGGTTCTCAATGTGGCCGACAATTCCGGTGCAAAAAAGCTGTTCTGCATCCAGGTCCTCGGCGGAAGCAAACGGAAATGGGGCACCATCGGCGATGTGATCGTAGCCTCCGTGAGAGAGGCAATCCCCAACAGCAATGTTGCCAAGGGGTCCGTGGTCAAGGCCGTCATCGTGCGGACGAAGAAGGAAGTCCGCAGAGCGGACGGCTCCTATGTCCGTTTCGACGACAATGCCGCGGTCATCATCGACAACAACGGCGACCCAAAGGGAACCCGAATCTTCGGGCCGGTAGCAAGAGAGCTGCGAGCGAAAAAATACATGCGCATTCTCTCTCTCGCACCGGAAGTCGTATAACGGAGGCAATGGACTATGGGCAAAATGCGGATCAGAAAAGGCGACAGGGTCCGGGTCATCTCCGGAAAAGATAAAGGGAAGGAAGGCAAGGTTCTCCGTGCCCTTCCCGACAGAGACCTTCTGGTGATTGAAGGGGTCAGCATGGCCACCAAGCACGTCAAACCCTCCCAGAAGAACCCCAAGTCCGGCATCGTGAAACAGGAGGGGGCAATCTACGCCAGCAAAGTCATGCTCGTGTGTCCTTCCTGCGGTGCCGCAACCCGCGTCGGCCGCGGATTTCTTGACAGCGGAAAAAAAGTCCGCCTGTGCAAGGCCTGCGGCGAGATCGTGGATCAGGTATAAGGAGGAGAGTGCGCCATGACCCCTCGGTTTTTCGAGAAGTATAAAAGCGACGTCTCACCCAAAATGATGAAGGAGTTCAGCTATAAAAACGTCATGCAGATTCCCCGCATCGAGAAAGTCGTGCTGAACATAGGTGTGGGTGAGGCAAAGGTGGATATCAAGTACATGGACGTCGCCATGGCGGAGCTTACGGCGATCGCCGGGCAGAAGCCTCTCCTGAAGAGGGCCAAGAAGTCCGTGGCCGGCTTCAAGCTTCGCCAGGGGATGCCCGTGGCGGCGACGGTGACCCTTCGGGGGAACCGCATGTGGGAATTTCTCGATCGCCTCATTACCCTCGCTCTGCCCGGCATCAAGGATTTTCAGGGCATTTCGAAAAAGGGTTTTGACGGACGGGGAAATTACAACCTTGGTCTGCGGGAGCAGCTCATCTTTCCCGAGATTAATTACGATAAGGTCATCCGGCCTCGGGGGATGAATGTGACCATCGTCACCTCCGCAAAGACGGATGAGGAAGCCTTCTCACTTCTCCGTGAGATGGGCATGCCGTTCAACCGATAGAAAGGGGGAGACGGAATGGCACGCAAGGCTCTGAAGTTCAAGGCGACGCAGCCCCCGAAGTTCGCGGTAAGGAAATATAACAGGTGTCCGCTCTGCGGCCGCGTTCATGCTTATATGAGACGATTCGACATGTGCCGCTGCTGTTTCAGAAAACTCGCGCGCGAGGGGAAAATCCCCGGCGTCGTGAAGTCAAGCTGGTAGGCGAGCGGGCCGAAGGGGGTAACGAGGAATGTACGTCACCGATCCGATTGCGGATATGCTCGCACGCATCAGAAACGCCAACATCGTCTATCACGAAAGCGTTGATGTGCCCATGAGCAGGATGAAAATGGAAATAGCCCGCATCCTCAAGGAAGCAGGCTACATAAAGAACTTTAAAGTCGTGAACGATCCGAAAAAGCCCTACAGCACCATCCGGCTGATTCTTTCCTACGGGCCGAACAGGGAACGGGTCATTCAGGGACTTCGCCGAATCAGCAAGCCGGGCAGAAGAATGTACGCCGGCCATTCCGATCTTCCCAAGGTTATGGGAGGTCTGGGGATCGCAGTGATCTCAACCTCCAAGGGACTCAAGACGGATACCGAGGCTTCCCAGCTTGGTCTTGGCGGCGAAGTTCTCTGCTACGTCTGGTAAGGCGGAGGTGGAATAAATGTCGCGAATCGGTCGAAAACCAATTCCGCTGGCTGCAGGAACAACCATTACAGTGGATAACGGTGCAGTGAAGGTGAAAGGGCCCAAGGGGGAGCTTTCGACTCCGACGGTGCCCGGAGTGGATGTTGCCCTAGAGAGTGGCAATATCATAGTGACCAGACAGAACGAAGAGAAAAAAACGAAATCCTGGCACGGAATGATGCGGGCCCTCATAGCGAACATGATCACCGGCGTGACCGTCGGGTTCAAAAAAGATCTCGAGATCGTGGGCGTGGGCTACCGTGCCCAGATGCAGGGAAGCAAGCTCGTGCTGAGCCTCGGATATTCAAACCCCGTCGAGTACGAGGCTCCTGCGGGAGTCGAAGTGGCTCTTGACGGTCCGACGAAGGTATCGGTCAAGGGAATCGACAAGCAGGCTGTCGGTCAGGCCGCCGCCATCATCCGGGGTTTCCGTTCTCCTGAACCCTATCAGGGCAAGGGAATTCGCTATGCCGGAGAGCACATTATCCGCAAGGCCGGTAAGACCGGCGCCAAGTAATACGAGGTGAATCGGATGAAAAAGAAGAACAGAAGCTTTATGCGGGAAATTCGTCACGCCCGTCTCCGCAAAACCGTCTCCGGTACCGCCGAAAAACCCAGGATGGCTGTGTTTCACAGCCTGAACCACATCTACGTTCAGTTTATCGACGACGAAGCGGGCCATACGCTGGCCGCGGCGTCGACGGTCGAACCGGGGATGAAGGGCACCCTTTCGGGGACATGCAATATGGATGCCGCACGGGCCATCGGAAAAGCAGCCGCTGAACGGGCACTCGCCAAAGGCCTGACGTCGGTGGTATTCGACAGGGGCGGCCACATGTTCCACGGAAAAGTGAAGGCCCTTGCGGATTCCGCCCGCGAAGCCGGCCTGAAGTTTTAATGGGGAGGCGCATGGTATGATCAGAAAGAAGTTGGATGCCAAAGGCCTTGAACTCACTGAACGGGTCGTTGCGATCAACAGGGTGAGCAAGGTTGTAAAGGGCGGAAAGCGCTTCAAATTCAGCGTCCTCGTTGTGGTCGGCGACGGCAACTCCATCGTCGGCGTGGGGATGGGCAAGGCCAAGGAAATATCGGAAGCGGTCCGCAAGGGCATCGAAAAGGCCGGAAAAAATCTGCACGAGCTGAAGAGAATCGGAAACACGATTCCCCATCCTATCAACGGGGTCTTCGGTGCAGCCTCCGTACTTCTCAAGCCCGCGGCTCCCGGAACGGGAGTTATCGCGGGAGGCGTCGTGCGGGCCATCATGGAACTCGGAGGAGTAAAGGACGTCCTCACGAAGGTGATCGGACGAACCTCCAACCCCATCAATGTCGCCTGGGCAACGATGCAGGCCCTTGAAGAGATGAGAACTCCCGACGAAATACTCAAGCTTCGAGGGAAAAAGACCTCCGAAGCGTCCGGGAATTAGGAGGCAGTCTCATGGCAAAACTGCGAATCACCTGGAAGAAAAGCTCCATCGGCAAGCCGGAAACTCAGAAGCGGACCGTCCGGGCCCTTGGGCTGCGAAAGCTTCACCAGACAGTTGAACACGAGGACACCCCCCAGATACGCGGCATGGTCAACAAGGTCAGCCACCTGGTGGAGTGCGTCCCCGTGGAGAATTAGGGAGGGACACTCCATGAGTTTGCACGAGCTTCGCCCGGCGCCCGGTTCGAAGAAAAATGGCAAGCGCCTCGGACAGGGATTGGGCAGCGGTACAGGAAAGACGGCGGGAAAAGGAAACAAGGGACAGAAATCGAGAAGCGGCGGAGGCGTTCGGCCCGGGTTCGAGGGCGGCCAGATGCCCATGATGCGCCGCATTCCCAAGCGGGGTTTCAACAACGCGAAATTCACGAAGATCTTCCAGGTCGTAAATCTCGGGTCCCTTGAGGCGCATTTTGAGCAGGGCGAAGCCGTGGGCTTCGAGGAACTCTATGCCCACAGGCTTGTGAAGAAGGACACCGTCGAGGTAAAGATTCTCGGAAACGGCGACCTTTCCAAGGCCCTTACGGTTCGGGCAAATGCCTTCAGCGCACAGGCGAAAGCGAAGATCGAAGCAGCGGGTGGGAAGGCCGAGGTGATCTAAGTGATCGATTCCTTCCGGGATGCCTTCAGACTGCCAGACCTGAAAAGAAGAATTCTCTTCTCCCTCGGTGTGCTTTTGGTCTTTCGCCTGGGAGCCCACGTTCCTACGCCCGGCATCGACGCTCAAGCCATGTCGCATCTTTTCGACCAGGGCGGTGTTCTCGGATTTCTCGACATATTTGCAGGCGGCGCCCTGAGGCGTTTCAGCATTTTTGCCCTTGGCGTCGCTCCCTACATCAATGCGAGCATCGTCATGCAGCTCCTCGTGGTCATCTTTCCGACCCTTGAAAAGATGCAGAAGGAAGGGGAGGACGGGCGCAAGAAAATCGTCCAGTGGACGCGCCTGGCCGCTGTACTTTTTGCCCTCATCCAGGCTGTGGGCATGACCATCTGGCTTCGGGGGCTCGGAATCTTCAGCGGGCAGCTTTTTGATGGGCTTATCGTGGTGAGCACGGTGACCGCAGGATCCATTGCCGTCATGTGGCTCGGAGAGGAAATTTCCGACCACGGCATAGGAAACGGCATATCACTGCTCATCTTCGCCGGAATCGTAGCCCGGGTACCCGAAGCGATCGTCCAGAGCTGGAACATGATCCGTCTCGGAGAGATGAACGTGCTTCTTCTGCTCCTTGCCCTCCTTCTCATGGTAGCGGTCATAGCCGGATGCATCGTTCTCCAGGAGGGGCAGCGCAGGCTTCCCGTCCAGTACGCAAAACGGGTCGTGGGAAATAAAATTTACGGGGGCCAGAGCACCTTCATTCCCCTGAAAGTGAACCAGGCCGGAGTTATCCCCATCATCTTCGCCTCCTCGGTGCTTCTTTTCCCATACTCCGTGGCGAAGTTTTTCTCAGGGGACATCGCAATTTTCTTCCAGCGGATATTCGGACCCGGCAGTTTCGTCTACACCCTTATCTACGTGGCCCTGATCATCTTCTTCTCCTATTTTTACACGGCTGTGGTCTTCAACCCATCGGACGTGGCGAATAACATGAAGAAGTACGGCGGCTTCATCCTGGGCATCCGCCCGGGAAAGCCCACATCTGATTTCATTGAAAAGGTCATGAGCAGGATCACCCTGGGGGGAGCGGTTTTTCTCGCCTGCGTCGCCCTCGTGCCGAATCTCATGACCCAGTTCATGGGCATATCGAGCTTCTATTTCGGGGGCACGGCTGTTCTGATCGTCGTAGGCGTCGCCCTCGATACGGTGCACCAGATCGAAGGTCAGCTTCTGATGCGGCATTATGAAGGCATCCTCAAGCGCAAGGATAAAGCCGGGGGATTACTTCGTTTTTAAGGAGACGAAAAAATGCGCATAATTCTTCTCGGATCACCCGGAGCGGGAAAAGGAACCCTTGCAGCTGAAATTGAGGCCAAGTACCCCGTCGTTCATATTTCCACAGGGGACATCTTCCGTGAAAACGTGAAGCATGATACTCCCCTCGGGCAAAAGGCCAAAGATTATCTGGAATCTGGGCAGCTCGTGCCGGATGACATCGTCATCGCCATGATGGAGGACCGGCTCGTCGAGCCTGACTGCGCGAAGGGATTCATACTCGACGGCTTCCCGAGGAATGTACGCCAGGCTGAAGTTCTTGAGAAGATGCTCCAAAGACACGATCTTCGCCTTGATGCGGTAGTTCTGCTGGACGTCGATGAAGATACGGTGGTGAAGCGGCTTTCCGGAAGACGGATGTGCCGCTGCTGCGGGGCCATATACAACGTGGATTCCCGTCCCTCGGCTGCGGGTGACAGATGCGAGAAATGCGGCGGAGAACTTTACCAGCGGAAGGACGACGATGAGAAGGTTGTGCGCAGTCGCCTGGATGTCTATTATGAACAGACCCGGCCCGTCATCGCCTATTATGATGACAGGAAAATGCTGACGAGGCTTCTGCCTCCCGGTTCCGGGCATTCCCTTCTCGAAGAGCTGGAAGAGGCGGCCGGCTTTACGGAATGATTACTCTGAAAAGGGAAGCCGACCTTGTCTATATGAGGAAAGCCGGAAAAATCGTGGCCGATGTTCTCGATATGATCGCCGCCATGATCCGGCCCGGAATATCCACCGGACATATCGACGATGCGGCCGAGGAGCTTATCCGGGCGGGCGGGGCGACGCCCGCCTTCAAGGGGTATCGCGTACCGGGTATTCCGGTTCCCTTCCCTTCGGCGGTCTGCGCCTCGATCAACGAGGAGATCGTTCACGGATTCCCTTCGAAGGACCGCATCCTCAAAGAAGGGGATATCCTGAGCATCGACGTGGGGACCTGCTATTCGGGGTATTACGGCGACGCCGCCTTTACATACCCTGTCGGTTCTGTCAGCCCGGAGCGGAAAAAACTCCTCGCCGTGACAAGAGAGAGTCTCGAAAAGGCCATAGAGCAGGCAAGATCCGGCAATACTCTCGGCGACATAGGATACGCCGTGGAAAGCTGGGTAGCTCCCCACGGCTACGGGCTTGTCCGGGATTATTCCGGTCACGGGATCGGGACCCATCTTCACGAACCTCCCCAGATTCCAAATTACGGTCGCCCGGGGCGGGGCATCACCCTGAAGCCCGGAATGACCCTTGCCATCGAACCCATGGTCATGGCGGGCGGGGAAGATGTGGAGGTAGGGGAGGACAACTGGATCGTGTTCACCGCCGACCGCTCCGATGCCGCTCATTTCGAACGTACGGTTCTCATCAGGGATGGAGAGCCGGAGATCCTGACTCCATGGACATGCAGCTGAATGATTCTTTCGACAGCAACTTGCGGACAATCGGAAAAATTGTCATATCCCGAAAAGGTAAAGATGCCGGAAGATGGTATGTGATCGTCGGGATTTCAGAGGATGGCCGAAGGGTCTCTCTTGCGGACGGAAAAAAGTTCACCGTCCTCAGGCCCAAGGCAAAAAACACGATCCACCTTCAGACTACGGGATGGTCATTTGACGAATTGACGCAGGGCATTCTGACGGAAAAAAAAATGGATGCAGGAAGATTTCAGGCTCTTCTCGCGGCCCGCGATCGAAATGAACAGCAGGAAGGGTGAAGAAACCGTATGGCGAATAAAGACGAAGTGGTAGAAGTGCGGGGAAAAGTGATTGAGCCCCTCCCAAACGCAATGTTCAAGGTGGAGCTCGACAACGGCCATAGAGTTCTCGCTCACGTATCCGGGAAAATGCGCCTTCACTTCATCCGCATACTTCCGGGGGATAAGGTCCTTGTTGAAATTTCACCCTATGACCTTGCCCGCGGCCGGATTATCTACAGGTATAAATAACGGCAAAAGCAAAAGGGAAGCCCGCCGAAATGTTTCTTTTGCGGGAGATCTCCTGTATAATAAAACGCTTGAAGCGAAAACGGTATTGACAGAAGCCCATGGCTGCTGTTTTCAGTTCTTGATCAGAGGAGCGTGAAAGGCATGAAAGTGAGACCGTCGGTAAAACCGATGTGCGAGTTCTGCCGGGTTATCCGGCGCAAGGGTGTCGTTCGGATTATCTGCAGCAGAAATCCGCGGCATAAACAGAGACAGGGAGCAAGGAGGTAAGGCAGGGAATGGCCCGAATCGCCGGAGTTGACATCCCCCGCGAAAAGCGAGTGGAAATAGCGCTGACCTATATTTTTGGAATTGGTCTTCCGACCTCTCATAAAATTCTTGCCGTCACCGGGGTGAATCCCGATACCAGGGTGAAGGACCTCACCGACGAGGAGACCCAGAAACTCCGCCGGGAGATCGAGGATAGCTACAAGGTGGAAGGCGACCTGAGAAGAGAAGTCTCCATGAGCATTAAACGGCTTATGGATATCGGCTGCTACCGCGGCCAGAGACATAAGCTCGGACTTCCCGTCCGGGGGCAGAAGACGAAAACGAACGCCCGCACCAGAAAAGGCCCCCGCCGCACTGTGGCAGGCAAGAAGATGGCTACGAAGTAGCCTTCACTGAAAAGTTAAACGAGGAGGCTGGAATAAGTGGCCAAGCGTACGGTTCGCAGAGGAAAAAAGAAGGAAAGAAAGAATATAAGCTATGGAGTAGCCCATATCTATTCCACGTTCAACAACACCATCGTGTCCGTGAGCGACAAGGGCGGCAATGTTCTCGCCTGGGCTTCCGGCGGCAATGTGGGTTTCAAGGGGACCCGGAAATCAACCCCCTTCGCCGCCCAGATCGCCGCCTCTCAGGTGGCCAAGATGGTCCAGGAGCACGGCGTGCAGGAGATCGACGTGGTGGTGAAAGGCCCCGGTCCGGGAAGAGAATCGGCAATCCGCTCTCTTCAGGCTGCAGGGCTGCAGGTGAACATGATCAAAGACTCCACCCCCATACCCCATAACGGATGCCGCCCTCCAAAGCGGCGCAGAGTGTAGTTTCAAGGTATTCAAGGAGGGAAAACATTTCATATGAGCAGATATATAGGACCTTCGTGCCGGCAGTGCAGAGCGGAGGGGTTGAAGCTCTTCCTCAAGGCCGACCGCTGCTATTCGGCAAAATGTGCTATCGCGAAGAGCGAAGCGGCCGCTAAAAACACCCGGGTCAAAAAAGGCCGGCCCAGGAACAAGATCAGCGAATACGGCATACGCCTGCGGGAGAAGCAGAAGCTCCGCCGGTTTTACGGCATGAACGAAAAGCAGTTTCATCGCATCTATGAGATCGCCAACAAGCTCCAGGGCCAGACGGGACACAACTTCCTTCAGCTTCTTGAGCGGAGAATAGACAATGTGGTCTATCGCCTCGGTCTCGCCGGCAGCAGAAAGCAGGCAAGGCAGCTCGTTCTTCACGGGCATTTCGTCGTGAACGGGAAACGGGTGGATATCCCCAGCTTCCTTGTAAATCCGGGGGACGTCGTCGCGGCCACGGAAAAGAGCCGCACCATGGCACTGATCAAGGAACACGCAGAAGTTGCCGCAGCCCGGACCACTCCCCAGTGGCTCGAGGTGAATGCCGAAAAATTCGAAGGAAAGGTTCTCTCGCTCCCCGCGCGCGACCAGATTGACGCGCCCGTGACGGAACAGCTCGTTGTCGAGTTCTATGCCAGATAATGGCGTGAAAGGTGTTGGAAGCCTTGGAACATATACGGCCTGAAATCCGGATAGAGGAAAGCGGACCCACCTATGCGAAGGTAGTTATCGAGCCTCTCGACCGGGGGTATGGAGCCACCCTCGGAAATTCGCTCCGAAGGGTTCTTCTCTCCTCGATCAGCGGCGCAGCCATCACTTCAATCCGAATCGACGGCGTGCTTCATGAATTCAGCACCATCCCCGGAGTTCGGGAGGACGTCATCGAAATCCTTCTGAACCTCAAGCATATCCCCGTCCGCTCCTTCAGCGGTGAAGTGCGGGTGCTTCGCCTCGAGGCGGAGGGAGGCGGTCTCGTCACTGCCGGGGACATCCAGGGGGACAGTGAAGTTGAATTCGTGGATCTCGAAGCCCCCATCTGCACCATGGAGGAAGGGGCCCGCCTTTCCATGGATATCTATGTCGAACAGGGAACGGGCTACGCCTCAATTGAAAGAACCCGTCCGGCCTATCTCCCCGTGGACGCCCTCATGGTGGACGCGATATTTTCGCCCGTTCTGAAGGTGAACTACGACGTGGAAGCAGCCCGGGTGGGGCAGCGGACGGACTACGAACGCCTTGTCCTCGAGGTCTGGACAAACAAGGTCCATTCCCCCGAGGCGACGGTCCGCGAAGCTTCCTCCATCCTCAGAAGCTACTACGATAATTTCGTGGAGGACATGGAGAAAATCCATCCTGCGGGCAAGGCTGAAGCGGAGACCTCCGACGAAGTCCTCTCCGACGATGAGGGAGAAGGGGCCGCCGCAGCAGGAGCCGCTTCGAACAATTTTCTTTCCCGCCCCGTCCGGGATCTGGAGTTGTCCATCCGCAGCGAAAACTGCCTCCTCAGAGGCGGAATTCATACCATAGGAGATCTTCTGAGCAAAAATCGCGAAGACCTTTTGAAAATACGAAATCTCGGGAAAATTTCCCTCCGTGAGATCGAAGACAAAATGGAAAAACTCGGCAGTGTTCTCACGACAGAAAAAAGCGAAGATAAGTCAGTGAAGGAGGACGTCAATCCATGAGACACCGTATGGACAGCAGGACGCTTGGGAGATATGGCAGCCATCGGATGGCCATGCTCTCGAACATGGCGGCCAGCCTGTTCCTTGAAGAAAGCGTCAATACGACCGTAACGCGGGCCAAAGAGCTTCGCCGTTTCGCCGAGCGGCTCATCACCCGCGCCAAGGGCGGCAGCATTCACGACCGGCGCATCGTCCGGTCGAAGATGGCCCATAAAGATGCGGCAATCAAATTGTTTGCCGATATCGCTCCGCGGTACGCCAACCGTCCGGGGGGGTATACCAGAATCATCAAGACCGGGTTCCGTCACGGAGACGGTTCCCCCATGGCGGTAATATCGCTGGTCGACTGAATATGCTCCGAAAAACGGTGTGCGAACTCCGGGATGTGACCTACGTCTATCCCGGAGAGGCGGCCGAGAGTTCACCTCCGGCTCATCCCGCCCTGGACAGGGTCAGCATGTCAGTCGCCGAGGGAGAATGGGTTGCCCTCCTCGGAAGCAACGGTTCAGGAAAATCGACCCTCGCGAAACATCTGAACGCCCTGCTTCTTCCCACGCAGGGCGATTGTTTTGTCTACGGAATGTCCACGAAGGAGAGCGGCCATGTCTTCTCCATCCGAAGTTCCGTCGCCATGGTCTTTCAGAACCCGGAAAACCAGATCGTGGGGACCGTTGTGGAGGAGGACGCCGCCTTCGGTCCTGAAAACCAGGGGATCTCTTCCCTGGAAATCAGGCAGCGGGTGGATCATGCCCTCGACGCCGTCGGCCTGCTGGAAAAACGGAAAAGGCCCGTCTATACTCTCTCGGGAGGAGAAAAGCAGCGTCTCGCCGTGGCCGGGGCGCTTGCAATGGAGACACCCTGCCTCGTCCTCGACGAGGCTACGGCCATGCTCGACCCCCAGGGGCGGTCCGATCTTCTGGGCGTTCTCGCGGCGCTTCATGAAAAGGGGAAGACGATCATCTCCATAACCCACCGCCTCGAGGAAATCATTCCCTGCGACCGGGCAGTAGTCCTGAAAAGCGGAGGAGTCGCCTGGGAGGGGAATATCCATGACCTCTTCCTGTGCAGTTCCTCCTTCAGAGCCTGGGGGCTCGACATCCCCCCCCTCGTCTCCCTCTGGGCAGACCTCCGGACCAGGAGCGATATGGAAATGCCCTTTCTTCCCTCACTTCATGAAATGGCGGAAGCCCTATGTCCATAGTGGTCGACGGTCTTTTTCACACCTATCATCCGGGAACCCCCCTGGAAACCCGTGCCCTTGAGGATGTCTCCCTCGAAATCGCACCGGGCCGCTGGATCTCCGTCGCCGGCCATACGGGAAGCGGAAAGTCCACCCTTGCCCAGCATCTGAACGGTCTTCTATACCCCCAGAGAGGTACTGTGACTGTGGACGGTATGGCGGTCCGTGAGAAAAGCCCCCAACTTCGGGAGATCAGGCGGAAAGTGGGGCTCGTATTTCAATACCCGGAACAGCAGCTCTTCGCGGAGACGGTTTTCGAGGAGATTGCCTTCGCGCCCCGCAACTGGGGCGCCGACGAGAAAGATATCCCCTCCCGGGTCTCTTCCGCCCTCTCCCTCGTGGGACTTGACGAAGGCTATCTGGCCAGAAGTCCCTTCCATCTTTCGGGAGGAGAAAAACGGAAGATCGCCATTGCCTCGGTCCTCTCGGCGGCTCCAGGATATCTCGTTCTCGATGAGCCCACCGCCGGACTCGATTCCTTCTCGCGGAAGGAACTCGTGCTTCTTTTGAAACGGCTTCAGCATGAGGGCATTGGTATCCTCATGGTGACCCACGACCTCGATATAGCCCTGCAATCGAGCGATTCAATCCTCATCCTCGAGAAAGGCCGAAGGGTTCTGTCAGCCCCTCCCCCGGAGGTCATAGATTTTCTTCAGTCCCATCCCCTGCCGGGCCTTTTCCTTCCGGATATTCCCGCCCTCTCCGCCGAGCTGCGCACCTGCGGCAGAGACGTTCCTCTCACCTGGGACTGGAAAATCCTGAAAAAAGCGATCACGGGAGACGAGAGATGAAGTTTCTGAACCATCTCACCTTCGGTCAGTATATCCCGGCCGAGTCGCCCGTTCACAGCCTTGACCCAAGAGCGAAAATCCTGTCTGTCCTCGTGCTGCTGACGGGCATCTTCCTCGTCCGCCATCCCTCGGCCTTCCTTGCCTGGGGAGTGCTTCTCGCCGGGCTGACGGCCCTTTCCCGCCTGCCCTTCACCATGGTCCTCCGTTCGGCCAAACCTGTCCTTATTCTAGTTATTTTCACATCCCTCATCCATGTCTTTTTCACGGAAGGCAGTCCTCTTCTCGATCTTCGAATCGTGGTGGTCACCCGGGAGGGAGTCATCATGGCAATCTACATGGGACTTAGGCTCCTCTTCCTCGTCCTTTTCGCCTCCTTTCTCACCCTGACGACAAAGCCCATGGAACTCTCGGACGGGCTCGAACGACTCTTTTCACCCCTCGTCCCTCTCGGTTTTCCGGCCCATGAACTGGCCATGATGATGACCATTGCCCTCCGGTTCATCCCCACCCTCCTTGACGAGACGGACCGCATCCTCAAGGCCCAGCTTGCCCGGGGAGCCTCCTTCGACAGGGGAGGGATCTGGAAGCGCCTCAAGGCCTTTCTTCCCGTGCTCATTCCCCTGTTCGTTATCGTCTTCGCCCGGGCCGAGGATCTCGCCACCGCCATGGAATCCCGAAATTACCGGGGAGGAGAGGGAAGGACCAGGATGAACCCCCTTCGGTGGAAAAGGGCCGATACGCTGGCCCTCGGGGGGGCTCTTCTCTTCGTTGCCCTCCTTATCTTCACGGACAGGCGATTTCTGGCATGAAGTACGCTGCGCGTGTCAGCTACGCGGGAACTGCCTATTCGGGATGGCAGAGGCAGGCTCAGGGGCTTGGAGTTCAGCAGAGGGTGGAGGAGAGCCTGGAAGCCCTGGCCGGCCGCAGAATTCACGCTGCCGCGGCAGGCCGCACGGACGCGGGGGTCCACGCCAGGGGACAGATCATCTCCTTCGAACTCGAGAAGGAATGGAAGCCCGACAGGCTGCTGCTCGCCCTGAATTTTCATCTCCCCCCGGACATCAGGATCATGAAGACGGCGCGGGTTCCGGAGGATTTCGACGCCCGCCGGTCCGCCCTCTGGCGGGAATACCGCTACGTGGTCTGGCACGGAAACGTTCTTTCCCCCTTTCTCCTGAACCGGGTATGGTGGGATAAATATACCTGGGATATGACTGAGGTGCGAAAGGCCTGTACACTCTACGAAGGAGCCCACGATTTCCGGGCTTTCTGCAAAACGGCCGAATGCCCCGCCGATTCCGTTCGGACGATCCTCCGGACCTCTCTGCGAAGGAGAAAGAACATGACGATTTTTACCGTGCGGGGAGAATCCTTCCTCACCAACATGGTGCGGATAATGATCGGCAATCTTCATGCCGTGGGGCGCGGGAAAGCCGGCGCAGGGGACATCTCCCGGCTTCTCTCGGGGCAGGGCCGGGAAAATTCCTTCGTCACGGCGCCCCCTGACGGCCTCTATTTCTGG
Source organism: Aminobacteriaceae bacterium (assembly GCA_963674625.2). Taxonomy (GTDB): domain Bacteria; phylum Synergistota; class Synergistia; order Synergistales; family Aminobacteriaceae; genus JALHFZ01. The sequence goes on from CAXXXO010000002.1 coordinate 130,960, forward strand.
AAAGCGGGGTACGAAGATATTTATCCTCCTCTATGAGGGAGAAGTGCCGGGCGGGGCGGATTTTATAAAACGGGTACCCCATTCGGCTGCAAAAGGGTAGAATAGAACGGAAAAATCCGGGAGTGCCCGGAAGAAGGGTTCTTCGTCGTCCAAAGGAGGAAGACGTCTTGTTCGGATCGGATATCGGAATAGACCTGGGAACGGCAACAGTGCTCATTTACGTAAAAAACAAGGGGGTTGTCCTGCGGGAGCCCTCCGTTGTGGCGGTAGATCTCGACACGGGAAAAATACTCGCCGTGGGGTACGAGGCGAAAAACATGGTGGGCAGAACGCCCGGGAGCATCACGTCAGTCCGTCCTCTCCGGGACGGAGTCATTGCCGACTACACCATGACAGAGGCCATGCTCCATCATTTCATGCGCAGGGTGCAGCGGGGGTGGAGCCGCTTCTTCCGCAACCGCGTCATGATCTGCGTCCCTTCCGGGGCGACGGACGTTGAGCGGCGGGCAGTACTCGAGGCCGCCATGGAAGTGGGCGCCAAGGAGGCCTATCTGATCGAGGAACCCATGGCAGCGGCCATCGGGGCAAACCTCAACGTGGAAGAGCCCCGGGGAAAGATGGTGGTGGACATAGGAGGCGGCACCACGGACATTGCCGTCATCTCTCTCGGGGGGATCGTGGTCTCCCGGTCGCTGCGGATCGGCGGAGACCGCTTCGACGAGGGGATCATGCGGTACCTCCGCAAGCAGTACAGCCTGGCCATCGGAGAGCAGACCGCTGAAAATCTCAAAATCATGATCGGCACCTGCCTTCAGGAAGAAGAGGAGAGCGTCATGGTCCTCAAGGGAAGAGACCTGGTGCAGGGGCTCCCCCGGCAGATCGAGGTGACGAGCTCGAGTGTCTCCATGGCCATCGGTGAGATGGTGCAGGCGCTGATCGACGGCGTGAGAAATGTCCTCGAGCTAACGCCGCCCGAACTCTCAGCCGATATTATAGACAGGGGAATCGTACTGACCGGCGGAGGCTCGCTTCTGAGAGGTCTTCCGGAACTGATAACCCGCCAGACGGGCATTAACTGCTTTACAGCGGACGACCCCATGGAATGCGTCGCTCTGGGAACCGGGAAAGCCCTGGCGGAGATCGACAAGCTCCAGGCCCTGGGCAGAAGCGGTATCCTCGTGAACCGGAGAAAGACACGAAAAAGAAAATTTTGATCCCCGCCTTTCGGGCGGGGCACTGAAGGACCGCCTGAGAACATCTCTTTCCTGCGGACACCTTCAGTGAAATCGCCAGGGAGGAAAGGGCATGAATAAAGGGATCTACGCGGCTGCATCCGCCATGATCGTACAGGAATGCATGCACGACGTGACGGCGAACAATCTCGCCAACGCCTCCACATCGGGGTTCCGGAAGAGAATTCCCGTCAACAAATCCTTTCCCGACGTACTCGTAGACCGCATGGAGAAAAATTCCGGCGACGGGGGCAGATCGATTCTGACCGCCCCCTTACGCCCGGGATTGAGGGGTGTTTTTTCCATAGGGGGACTCAGCCTCGCCAGCGTGATGTCCGAGACGTCCCTTTCCACCGAGCCGGGGGCCCTCAATGTCACCGGAAATCCGCTTGACGGCGCCATCGTGGGGGAGGGATATTTCACCGTCCGGGACGGCGCAGGAAATACTTTCTATACCCGGTCGGGACATTTTCAGAGGAGCTCCGAAGGGCAGCTCGTCACCCAGGACGGAATGACCGTCCTCGGGGAGGGGGGCCCCGTGGAATTCGGGGACGCCTCATCCCTTTCCCTTAGTCCTGCCGGTGAGGTGATTGCCGACGGAGAGATCGTGGATACCCTTTCTCTTGTCACCTTTGAAAAGCCAACCTATCTTCGTCAGGCAGGGAAGAGCCTTCTTCAGGCCACGGACGATTCAGGGCCTCCCGTCCCCGTGGACGGAGAAAATCTGCGGATTGAAAACGAAGCCCTCGAGATGTCCAACGTCAACGTAGTGGAGGAAATGGTCCGAATGGTGGAGGCCAACCGAGCCTACGAAGCGGCTTCGAAGGCAGTGACGACCCACGACGAACTCACGGGAAAACTTGTCGCCTCCCTGGGTCGGACAGGGTAGAGAAAGGAGTAATACCATGCTCAGAGCATTGTGGACCAGCGCAAGCGGTATGATAGCCCAGCAGACGAACCTGGACGTGACCACGAACAACCTGGCCAACGTGAACACTGCGGGGTTTAAAAGAAAGAGGGCCGATTTCGCCGATCTTCTCTACCAGATCAACCGGGAACCTGGCTCTCCCACGGAGACGGGGTCCGTCGTTCCGACGGGCGTACAGGTCGGCCTGGGCACGAGAGTGGTGGGGACGACCCGCCTCATGGGACAGGGGAACCTTCAGGTGACAGACCGGCCCCTCGACGTGGCAATCGAGGGGGAGGGATTCTTCCAGGTGCTCCTTCCCGGCGGCGACATCGCCTACACGAGGGCCGGAGGATGGAGCGTGGACGCCGACGGCCAGATCGTGAACGTGGACGGCCTTCTTCTCGAGCCTGCCCTCGTCATACCGGACAATGCCACCGAGATCATGATCAGCCCCGAGGGGCTTCTCTCCGTACGAATCGCCGGGCAGCAGGAGGCGGAGGAGATCGGCACCATCGAACTCGCCCGCTTCGTGAACCCCGGCGGTCTCCGGGCCATAGGCAAGAATCTCTTTCTCGTCTCTCCTGCGAGCGGCGAGCCCATCGTGGGGCTTCCCGGAGAGGAGGGACTCGGGGAACTGCACCAGGGGATCCTCGAGATGTCCAACGTCCAGGTGGTGGATGAAATGGTGGGGCTCATCATCGCCCAGAGAGCCTACGAGGCCAACTCCAAGGGAGTTCAGACCGCGGACGATCTTCTCCGCATCGCCAACGGTCTGAAGAGATAGGGTTCCGGAAGTGGAATTGAAAAGAATGTCTCTCCGGGGGAAAACTTTCTTCCCCCTTTTTTTCTTTCTCCTCTTCGTCCTGTTCTGTCGTCCATCTTCGGCCGCCGAAACTTCCGAGGACCTCTCCGTGGAGATCCCTGCCTCGGTGGTTGTCAGCGCCTCTCCCTTCCTGCTTTCTGAAATTGCCCGCCTGTCCGGCGACCCCGAAGCGGTAAAAAAAACGGGGGGTCTTTCCTTTTCTGTTTCCGGGAAGGGGTATATCACCAGGGATGAGATTGTGAACGCCATGACGGCGGCCGGAATCGGGGGGCTGCGAATTCGCTTCGTCATGCCGCCTGAGGTGTCGGTTTCCCTTTCAAAGGATCTTACCTCCCGGATCAGAGCCCTCGCGCAGTGGCCGTGGACCCTTGAGGCGGAACCCCTCGGCTCCGTCCCGGAGGGGGAAATCATCGCCCCCCTTTCCATTGCTCCCGGAACGGGAGCTGTCACTCTCAAATTCGACGGCGGCGGGTCGGTGACGTACCTGGCAGTCCGCCTCTCCTGGAGTCAGCCCGCCCTGGTCGCGGCCAGGCCCCTCGAACGAGGGACAGTTCTCGCCCCCGGGGATATGTCCCTTCAGACCGTGAGGGTGCTCCGTTCCCAGGCTCTGGCCTCTTCGCCGGAGGAAGCCTTGGGCCGGGAACTTCAGAAAAGCCTGTCCGCCGGAGAGCCCATCCCCCTCAATATTCTGGCCGTGCCGCCGATACTCAAAAGAGGAGATCCTGTCCTCATCGTATTTCGCAGAAAAGGGTTTCTCATCGAAGTCCGGGGCGAAGCCCTCGACGGGGGAGCTGCCGGAGACCTGGTGAGAGTGCGCAATCTTCAGAGCAGGACCGTTCTCCGGGGAGTTGTCACAGGCCCGGGGAGGGTGGAGGTGCAGTGAAATGAGACGAAGAGTTCGGTCAGTTTTTCTTCTCGGAGTTTATCTTCTGGCTTTTTTCCCTCTGGCTGCCGCAGCACGATCGCTTTGGACGGATTCGTGCAATCTCGTGGCGGACCAGCGGCCGAAAAACGTGGGGGATATCGTCACAGTCGTGGTGAATGAAAAGACCAAGACGAAGGACCAGGGCAAGACGGACGTGACGAAGAGCAACAACAGCTCCGTTGCCGACGGCCTCGGCATTCTCGACTTCATCCGTGCCTTCGGCTTCAGCTCGAAGTCCAACATGAAGGGGGACGGCTCCACGGAGCGGACCCACACCGCCCAGACACAGATCACCTGCCTGGTTACGGATACCCTGCCCAACGGCAATCTCATCATCGAGGGGACCAGGGATGTGACCACCCATGAAGAGACTCTTCAGCTTCAGATCGTCGGGGTGATCCGACCCCAGGACGTGGACAGCTACAACCGGATACAAAGCGACCGGGTGGCGAACGCCGAGATCGGCATCAAGGGAAGGGGAGCCCTCACCCGCCTTCAGAAGCCGGGAATTCTCACCCAGATACTCCAGACAATTTTTTAGGGAGGCCCCATGGTGAAATTCACTCGATTTCTTAGAATTTCCGTTCTTTCGTTTGTCCTTCTTCTCGCGGCTGCGGCTTCGTGGGGCGCCGAGGTTCACCCCACGGTCCGCATCAAGGACCTCGCAGACGTGGCGGGGGTCCGGTCGAACCAGCTCGTGGGCGTGGGGATCGTCATGGGACTGCAGGGCACCGGCGACAAGGGGACCATGGCAACCCAGATGCTCCGCAACCTCATGAGCCAGTTCGGCGTCACGGTGGACGACAAGGCGGTCAAGACGAAAAACGTGGCGGTGGTCACCCTGACTGCGACCCTTCCGCCCTTCGCACGATCAGGCCAGACCATCGACGTGACGGTCAGCACCATGGGGGATGCCAAGAGCCTCCAGGGGGGCACCCTCCTCCAGGTTCCCCTCAAGGGAGCCGATGGAAACGTCTATGCCGTGGCCCAGGGGCCCCTTCTCGTGGGAGGGTTTGCCGCCGCAGGGGCAGCCGGTTCGGTGGCGAAAAATATCGTCACCGTCGGCAGGATTCCCGGCGGTGCCATCATCGAGCGGGACGTGGAGACCGATTTTGTCGCAGGGGGAACCCAGGTCAACCTCCTGCTGCGGAACCCCGACTTCACCACCTCCGAACGAATGGCCGGAGCAATCAACGCAGCCTTCAAGGGGACGGCCTGGCCGGTGGACGCCGGGCGGGTGGCCGTGGTCATTCCGGCCCAGTACGCCGCTTCGCCGGCGGCTTTCATCGCCCGGGTCGAACGGCTCTCCCTGCGGCCGGACAGCGTGGCCAGGGTCGCAGTCAACGAACGGACCGGAACCGTGGTCATGGGCGGGGATGTCCGTATCAGTTCCGTCGCGGTAGCCCACGGCAATCTCACCGTCCGCATCACCGAGACGCCAGAGGTTATTCAGCCCGAGCCTTTCAGCAGGGGAGGACAAACTGCGGTGCAGCCCAGGACGAACATCACCGTGGATGAACCGGCGAACCAGCTGGTGGCCCTGAACGCCACGAGTACGGTGAAGGACCTCGTGGACGCCCTCAACTCCGTGGGGGCCTCTCCCCGGGACGTCATCGCCATCCTCCAGGCCGTGAAGGAAGCCGGGGCTCTCCAGGGCGAACTGGTGGTGATGTAGATGGATATCTCCCTCTCCTCTCTCCGGGCTTTTGCCTCTTCTTCGGGAACGCAGAAATCGCACCCGGAGCGGGGTACTGCAAAGGAGCGGGAGAAACTCAGGGAGTCCTGCCTTCAGTTCGAATCCCTTCTGATGGCCGAATTGTGGAAGAAGATGGCCTCAAGCGCCCGGAAGATCGGCGGAAAAAAGGATGAGGACCGCCCCTTCGGACCCCTCGAGGACCTGTCCGTGGAGATGGCGTCGGAGTACCTCTCGAAAAACGGGGGAATGGGCCTTGGAACCGTCCTCTACGACCGCCTCGCCCTGCTTCTTCCGGAGAAGGAAAAAACTGATTGAACTTCCCGTGGTGGAGCGGCGGGCTCTTCTTCACCTGCCTCGGCTGCGGACGATGCTGCCGAGGCGAACCGGGGGCAATCTTCCTTACTCCTGAAGAGGAGGATGCCCTGGCCGCCTTCCATTTCCTGGAACGGGAAGAATTCCGCCGCCGCTTCGAGACGGGGAGGTGGGAGAGGGCGAGCCTTCGGGAGAAAGAACGGGGGGAATGCGTCTTCTTTTCCTCTTCCGAAAACCGCTGCTGCGTCTATGCTCTTCGTCCGCTCCAGTGCCGTCTCTTCCCCTTCTGGCCTTCCATTCTCGAATCAAGGGAAGAATGGGAGAATACTGCCTCCGAATGCCCCGGAATGAACTGGGGAGAATGGCATTCCTCGGGGGAGATCGCCGGGCTGCTCTCCCGAAACCCCTTTCCGGGTCTTCTATAGCAAATCCGTAACTCTCTCATGGCAAGGCGGGCTCCGGTCAACTATAATAGGGCCGGTGTCCGAAGGTGCGTTCCCCAGGGGATTCTTCTCCGGACAAAACTGCAGAGAAGCGGTGAAGCGCCATGCAGATGCAGATCTGGTCGGATATGAACTGGAGGCTCATCCTCACGCTGATCGTAGTCAGCGGCGTTCTTGCATACCTGGGCGACGTGCTGGGCATGAAAATAGGAAAAAAACGCATCTCCCTTTTCGGACTGCGGCCCCGGGATACGAGCAGGCTGATCACCGCTTTTACGGGAGTTCTCATCTCCATCGCCATTCTCATCACCATGTCCGTCATCTCGGAAAATGTCCGCACAGCCCTTTTCAGCATGAAATTTCTCTCCTCCCAGCTTCAGACCCTCACCCTCGATCTTCGGAAAAGCCGGGACGAAGCCCAGCTCTCCTCCATAAATCTCCTCGACAGCGAGAAAAAACTGAGAGAGCAGCAGGAAATGCTCGTCTCCGTTCAGAAAGAACTGGAGGCCAGCCGTCCCCTTCTCGAGGAAGCCCAGAAAAATCTTCAGGACCTCAGAAAAGAAAAGTCGCAGCTCGAAAGTGAAAAGGCCGCCCTGGACGCTTCGGTGAGCGATCTGAAAAACGAGGCGGAAACACTCCGAAAGAGCATGATCGCAATCCGCAGCGGCCGCATTGCCGTCTTCGCCCGGGAAGTCCTCGGGCAGAAGCCCATCGAACCCATGAGCACCCGTTCCGAGGTGGAGAGGACCTTCCAGGATCTCCGCAGGGAGGCGGAGTTCGTGGTGTCGTCCCGTACGGGCCTCTCCGCTTCCGAAATCGTGCTGGCCGTAGATATCGAGAAAGAAGTTGAGAGCATCATGGCTGTCTCAGACATTCCTGAGCGCAAGTTCGTCCGGGCGGTGGCTGAGGGAAACGCCGTCTTCGGCGAGGATATACGCCTGGTCTACGAGGTCTATGACAGCGATCTGATCTACCGAAAGGGAGACGTTCTCTACCGCCAGAAGGTTGAACCCGATCCGGGGGGAACGCGGGCCGAAGCGGATCTGCATCTCATTCTCCGGATGGTCAACCAGAAAGCGGTACGGGATACGATCAAGCCCGACCCCATAACAGGGAAAGTGGGAGCTCTCGACGCCACCGCCTTCTTCGATGCCGTGGAAAAAATACAGAAGGCGGAAGGCCCCGTGATGGTGGAGGTCACGGCGGGTGAGGATATTTATACAGAAGGGCCGGTCAGGGTCGCCCTTTCCCTCTCCCCGGCCGGAGACTGAAGAACAGGGATGGTGAATGCCCCATGCTTATCGTAGCCTGTCAGATCTGCGGCGAATCCATGGTGATCGCCGGAACGCCCGACTGCGACGGAATGGCCAGGGCGACCTGGACCTGCCCCCGCTGCGGCACCGGCCAGGTGGTGCAGCTTTCGGTCACATCCGACGCACGGAAGTCCGATCTGCGCACCATCGTCTGCGGAATGGCCCTTGCGTCACGGGTTCGGAGCGGATCATGAACGGAGGCTATTTTTTCTACGACAGCAAGCATGCCGTTCAGCCCGAGGAGCTGGCAAATCTCTACAGGTTCACCCGGTGGGGAAGAAGCAGGTCCGTCGAGGACATCGCCCGGATGCTGGAGGGGACGTCCATGTGCTTTTCCGTCCGCCACGACGGACACCTTGTGGCTTTCTGCCGCATACTCACGGACTTCGTCTACCGGGGGTCCCTTTGGGACATCATGGTCCACCCGGACCACCAGGGAAAGAAGGTGGGCACCGCCCTTCTCGAATATGCCCTCGAACACCCCGCCATCCGGAACATCCCCCTTCTTCTGACCTACACGAGCGAGCTTGCCCCCTTTCTCTCCCCCCACGGCTTCGCTCCCCGGGACGGGGCGCTGATGCTTCTGAGAAGGCCGATTGAGTATTCCTGAAAACATCCTCGCCTTCGCGGGGCATCTGCTCTGGCCGTCGTCCTGCCCCCTGTGCGGCGCCCTCGGCGTACCGGCCTGCCTGGAATGCCTTCTTCCGCTTCTGCGCCCTCCTCTCGCCGAAAATCTCGGCCCGGTAGCCCTCTGGACCGGAGGCCCCCACGAGGGGCTTCTCCGGGAGTTCGCCCTCGAGATGAAGTACGGCGGAAACCGCCCACTCGCCCTCGTGATGGGCAGAGCACTTGGCCGGATCTTTCCGCCCCCTGAAGCGGACTGTCTCGTCCCCGTTCCCCTCCACAGGGGAAGCTCCCGTACCTTCAACCAGTCCGAAGCCCTCGCCTCTGGAATTGCAGGGGAGTGGAAGATCCCCGTGGTCCAAGGGCTTGCCTGGAAGGAGGAGCGAAGGAGCCAGACCGCCCTGACGGAAGAACAGCGTCGGAACATGCCCGCGGACGCCCTTTCTGCCCGAAGGGGAAAACTCGCCGGGAAGCGGGCCGTTCTGGTGGATGACGTGGCCACCACGGGCACGACCATCCGCCGGGCTGCCGAGGCCATCGCCCGGGGAGGCGGACGGGCTCTCCTTGCCGTTACTTGGACCCACTCCCCTAAAGCTTCCCCCTGAGGTTTCCGATAACTGAACCAAGGAAGCAATTTCCTTTTCGATGAGGTGAGAGCATGATAGAGAAGATATCAGGAGTCTACGGACCGAAGGCAATCGACAAGGTGAACGGGAAAAAAGGGTACTCCTCCCCGAAGGAAGAGGCCAGAACCGACGGCGTTGAGTTCAGCTCCTTCGCCGTGGAGCTGGCGAAAGTCTCAGGGGAGCTCAAGAAGATCCCGGACGTCCGGGAAGACCTGGTGGATGACCTGAAGCGCCAGATCTCCGCGGGAACCTACAGTCCCGATATGCAAAAAGTCGCCCGCAGCCTGATCGCAGCCGGTTTGATGAAGCCGGAAGAGTAGCATGGCATCGTCGGCAAAGGCTCTCGGGGATGTGCTTGCCGGGCAGGCTCAGGTACTTCGTACCCTCGGGGATGTGACCGTACGGCAGAGAGAGGCGCTCCGGGAAGGGCGCCTCGAATTATTGCAGGATCTCTTCAGGGAGATGCAGTCCCTCTCTTTTTCCGCCGAAGCCCTGGAAGGACGGCGCTCCCGCCTGGCCGGAGATCTGGCCGAAAAGTTCGGATGTCCATCTTCCCTGTCCGCTCTCTGCGCGGCTCTTCCCGAAGAAGAGGGGGCGGTCCTTTCGGAAAAGGGAAAAGAGCTCGACGGGGCCGTCCGGCGTGTGCAGGCGGAGATGCAGATTCTCGCAGCCCTCGTGGACGAGAACCAGAGGCTCAGCGGCATGATGGCCGCCGAATGGAAACGCCTTCAGGGCATGAATCCCTCCCGTTCGGGAGTGGAATTCCGGGGATAGGAGGGGCCGCCATGCTGAACAGCTTCTTCGGGCTCGAGATGGGCCGGCGGGCCATGGACTACTTCCGCCGGGGGATGGAAACGGCGGGACACAACATCTCCAACGCCGACGTGGAGGGGTTCTCCCGTCAGCGGGTGGAGGCTTCCACGGCGTACCCTTTTACCGATCCTAGCCTCGCCCGGCCGGATATCCCCGGGCAGATCGGCACGGGAGTTCAGATTGACGCCATCGTCCGCCTGAGGGACGCCTTCCTCGACATTCAGTACCGGGAGGAGACCACTGTGCAGGGATACTGGGAGCAGATCGAAAACGCTCTCTCTACCGTGGAGGTCTACGTCAACGAACCTGCGGGGGAAGGCTTCAAGGCCGCCCTCGATGAATACTGGACCGGCCTGCAGGAACTGCAGAAGCGCCCCGACGACTCCTCGGTCAGGGAAAACATTGTGGAGAAGACGAAAAACCTCACGGTCTATCTCGACCAGCTTGTCCGGAACTACGACGAATACCGGGCATCCCTCAACGGCGAGGTCAAGCTCATGGTAGAGGATGCCAACGGCCTCATCGACCAGATCGCCGCGCTTAACACCACCATCTCGCAGGTGAAGGGCGTGGGGGGAAACCCCAACGATCTCCTCGACCGACGGGATACTCTCGTGGATAAACTCTCCAAAATTCTTGACATCACGGTGAATCCGCCCTGTTCCTCCGACGACGGCGATTTCAAGATCGACGTGGGAGGCAAGATGCTCGTTCAGGGGGACCGGACCCGGCACCTCGTCCTCGTCCCCGTTGCCGGAAACGGCGGCATGTTCGACGTCCAGGTGGAGGACAACCTATTCGACCACGTCTCGAACCCCGCGGTTCTGGGAGCCCTGATCGAGCAGAATGCCCCCGAGGCAGTCCACACGGTAAACATCAAGCGCCTGGCCACGGAGACTGCCTGGTCCGTGGGGCAGGGCGATTCCTTCTGTCCGGAGCGGATCAAACCGGAGGAGACCGACGAGGCCCTCAACCTCAGCGGCATCTTCTCCCTCCAGGTGGGAGGACAGGGGACGAGATCCGTTTCCTCCATACTCACCGGGGGAATCGTTCTCGGGCCGGGAAGTCCGGGAAGCGAATCCCTCCTCCGCATATCCTCTGGAGGAACCGAGCGCACCATCTCCGTTGCCTGGAACGACGGAACGGGCGTCTGGGATCTCTCCGACGGCGCCAATGCGGCCTCGTCGGTCTCAGGGGATCTCACTCTGGCCGACCTGCAGGGATTTCTCACGGCAAGCTTCGGCAGCGAAGCGTCCGTCACCCTCAATACGGCAGGGACCCAGATGACTATCGCAAGCGCCGACAGCAGCCTTCTCTCGGTCATGGACATAAAGGGAAACCTCGCGGGTATCCTGGGGATTGAAAACGATGCCCCCACGATCTCCATCGAGGTGACGGAAGAGGACACCCTCGAGACCATCCGGAACAAGATCAACAGCATGTACTCGGAGGAGAACGGACTGAACGGCCCCGAAGACTGGCTGCACGCCGACATTCGCCTCGACGACGCCACGGGGACCTACTATATTGCCCTGGAGAGCAACCGGGTGGGGGAGGCTCACCGGATCAACGTCTCGGGAGACGGAAACGGAAGCCTTCAGATCGCCAAGCGCCTAGGGTTCCTTAACGGGGACGGCACAACGAACTACAAGGAGGTCGCCCGGGACGCGGCCTTCACCTTCGACGGAAAACTCTACCTCTCGGAGAGCAACTCGGTTCAGGACGCCCGGCGTGTTCCGCTCAAAAGCGACTATTCGGGCAAAACGATGGAAGAGATCTCTCCGGGGCTGCGCCTCGAGCTACGGGCCGTGGGCGAGTCGGGAATCACCGTGCGGCACCATGTCAAGGGAGGGGCGCTGAAGGGGCTTCTCGAGGCCAGGGACGACATCATCCTCGACTTCCTCGATGTCTTTGACGAAATGGCCTTCGGCCTCGCCTCGGAGATGAACGCCATCCACTACAGCGGACACGGAATCGGAGGCAGCGAAACGACCACGGGAGTGGCCTTCTTCGACCCCATCGCGGTGCAGTACGGAGCAAGCAGGCATCTCGCCCTCAACCGGGCGGTGGATGAAGACCGGAGCCTCATTGCCGCTTCTTCGGGAGGAGGAGACGGCTTCAGCGTCGGATCCGGAGACGGCAGCAACGCCCTCAGAATGGCCCAGCTCAAGCAGACGGAGGTTCTTCAAAATCAGAGCTCCGATTTCAACGAATTCTACGAGGCCTTCATCGCCAAGCTCGGAGCCCGGGGACAGCAGGCGGACACCATGCTCGAAAACCAGAACGCTCTCCTCGGCCAGATTGATAATCAGCGCCAGTCGGTGATGGGGGTCAATATCGACGAGGAAATGATGGATATAATCAAATTCCAGCAGGCTTTCAACGCCATGGCCCGATACATCACCACCATCGATGAGATGCTCGACAAGATCATCAACGGCATGGGCATCGTCGGAAGATAGGGGGACAGAGATGAACCGCGTAAGCAACCCCATGATTCAGCAGATCATGCTGTCGGACATGCACAAAAACCTCTCCCAGCTGCTGGATTACCAGCACCAGCTTGCCACGGGGAAAAAATACTCCCGCCCGTCGGACAACCCCATCGACGTGGTGAGGGAACTCGCCATGCAGACCTCGCTTACGGAGAACAGCCAGTACATCCGGAACCAGGACGACGCCATGGCCTGGCTCTCCAACACCGATACGGCCTTCAACCAGATGACGGACATCCTTCACCGCATCCGGGAGCTCACTATCTACGCCGGAAACGGCGCCTTGGGAGCGGGGGAGTCGGAGGCCATCGCCGCCGAGATCAGCGAGCTTCAGGAAGAGCTCCGGAATACAGCCAACTACTCCGTGGAGGGGCGCTATCTTCTGTCGGGGCTCTCCACGGGAGTCAAACCATTTCTGCGGGACGAGAACGGCCAAGTGGTCTACAAGGGAAATACAGGCAAGGTGACCTATGAAATGGAGCGGGGCGTCGAAGGGACCGTCTCCTTCCACGGCCGGGAGGTCTTTCCGGAGGATTACGCCTCCAATAGCCTCACGAGCGTGGACCTTCCCCTCGACTTTCTGTGGACCGGCAGGGACGAAATTCTCCAGATTTCCGTGGGCAGCCGAACGGTAAAAGTCCACCTTCCTGAAACATGGACCGACGCCAATCTGAACGGCTCGGACAACCCCACGGACTATAACCGGTTCCGGGACAGCGGCGAACTTGCCGGCCACACCCTGGACGACATCGCCGAGATCATCCGGTCGAGCCTGAACATGGGGGATGTAGAGCGCCTTCTCTCGGTCACCGTGGACAAGGATGAGGCCGCGGGAACTCAGCGCCTCGTCTTCACGAGCCACACGGGCGAGTCCCTCGCCGTGACGGGGTGGCCGGAGACGGACGCCGCGGCCGAAGCCCAGACGATCAAGGGACTCGACGCCTCCGCCTGGACTGCCGGAGACGGAACGATCCGCCTCTTCTTCCAGGGAGGGGAGGACGTGCAGTTCTCCGTCGACGGCACGGACGATCTCTCCAGCATCGCGGGCAAACTCACCACCGTCCTCGGCGTGGCCGCCAGGGTCTCTCCTGACGGAAATCACCTTCTCGTCACCTCCCAGGTGCCGGGAAAACCCTTCACCCTCGAGCTCACCGGCTCCGCCCGGTCCCTCTTCTCTCCTTCGGCGGAAGAGACGGTCTCCGTTTCTTCCCAGCCTGCTGTCCGGCCCGTCGACCACAGCCACATCGACTTCGCCTCCCTTCTCGGCCTCGAGACGGCCCTCAAGAGCCGCCAGTTCGGACCGGGGGAAGTCCTTTCCCTGACGGATGACCTCCATGTGCGCTTTGAGAGCGGGAAAAACTCCGCCGAGCTGAAGATCAACGGCGGAGTCAGCCTCACGGCGGACCAGCTGGCCGAACGAATCCGCCAGGTAGCGGGAGAATGGCTCGAGGTGACAGTCCGGGAGGACATGACGGAGTCGGGCCTCGGTACGACGGGAAGCCTCGAAGAGATGACGAGCAGGCTTCTGCTTCGTCCGGTCGACAATGCCCCACTCGTTGTCTTCGACAAGAACACCGCGGGATATGCCCTCGACCTGGGGCTGTCCACAGCTGTGCAGAGCCGGAACGACACAGCCGCGGGCACGGTCTTTCCTTCCATACCCTGCGTAGACCCCAATATGGCTGCTCTCCTTTCGGTCACCCTGGGCGGAGAAAAATTCCGGGTGAAGATTTACCCTGGCGACGTCCTCTCGAACACTCCGCCGAAGGTAGACCAGCTCAAGGTGATGGAGCAGATCGTCAAGCAGGTCAACGTCCAGTCGGGCGGCGAAGTGCTCGGATATTCAGTTCTCGACGCCGCCTCGGGCCGGGGGGCCCTCTATGCCCTGAACGGAGAGGCTCTTCGCATCGTCGACCTTCCTCTGTCCGACCCCTCCTTCTCCCCCTCCTACAGCGCCGGGATCGCCCTCCAGATGGGCCTCTCCTCGGGGCTCACCAGCCCTTCCATACCGGACAATCTTCTGTCCGGTGCCGGGACGATCAGAGTCGAATCCCTGGGGCGCACCCTCGACGTGCTCATCTCGGCGGGGGATACCCCGAAAATCATCGCCGACAAAATCCGGCAGGCCGGGGGCGAATGGCTCGACGTGACCTATTTCGACCCGGAGCTGCCCGCTGCCGGGTCAGGGGCGCGGATTTCAATCGCCTCCAAGGACGGTTCCCCCCTCTCCTTCTACGATGTGGAAGGGGACGTGGCTTCCACGGTCCTCTCCCTCGACAACGCAGTGCGGGGGGACGCGGATATCACCGGATGGGCCCCTGCTGCAGGGGACACCCTCTCACTGACCGTGGACGGATATACCCACACTCTCGACCTCGACGTTATCTTCGACAGCAATTCCTCCGGCACCATCGATGCGGACGATGTCGTAGCTGCCATTAACAGCCGCTTCCAGGGACAGGATATCAAGGCGACCCTTGTGGACAACGGCGGAGGACAGTATCTCGTGCTGACCTCACCAAGAGGATACGCCATCGAGGCGGGTGGGAGTGCCAGGGCTGCCCTCCTCGGCACGGCAACTGCCACATCTTCGCGGGGGGGGGCTCCTTCGGCCCGCAACACCCAGAACGTGGTTGTCCGCACAGCATCGAACGCGCAAAAGACCGACTTCTTCGGAGTACTGGACAATCTCGTCGATGCCGTTAAGGCCGAGGACCGGGAAGGGCTCAGCAACATTATGCTCGGCAAGGTGGACGATTTCCTCGAGAACCTGCTTAAGTGCAGAACCTCCCAGGGAGCTTTGATGAATCGCTACGAAAATAACCAGGCCCGGTTCAAGCAGAACGACATCTATCTCACCGATCTCTACAGCAAGATTTCCGATATAGACCTCGCCGAGACGAGCACGAAATACTCCATGGCCCAGGCCGTCTACCAGTCAAGCCTTGCCGTGATCGCCAAGATCGTCCAGCCGACCCTGGTGGACTTCCTGAGCTAAACTGCCCTGAAGGCTCTTTCCCGGGCAGAACGTATTTTTTACCCAGAATTTCTATTTTTCCGGAGGTGCTTCGTAGTGTCCATAGAAAAAGAAACGAGCCGTTTCGGCCTGCTCACTGTCAGCGACGAGGATATTCTCACCTTTCCCCGGGGGATCCCCGGCTTCGAGAACCACCGCCAGTGGGCCCTTGCCGGGGACGACGACAGCCCCATCAAGTGGCTTCAGAGCCTCGCCGACGGGGAAGTGGCTCTGCCCGTGGCATCTCCCCAGGTCCTGAAGGGAGACTACAAAGCCCGGCTTCCCGAAGGGGAACTTGCCCATCTCGAAGCGTCGGGCAGCGATGACCTTGCCCTGCTGATCGTCCTCGCCATTCCGGCGGAGGCGCCGTGGGACATGACGGCAAACTTGAGGGCTCCTCTCGTTTTCAACCATAAAAAACGGATCGGCGCCCAGGTGATCGCCCATAACGAGGAGTACGGAGTGCGGGCCTCCGTCCTCAGCGACGAAATGCGGGAAACACTTCGCAAAAAAGCGGCAGCTGAAGCCACGCCCAACGCCGCCGCGGGAGCGTAGCTCCGTGCTTGTGCTCAGCCGCAAGCCCGGCGAGACCATCCGCATCGGCGACGACATCGAGATTTCCATCGTGGAAGTGCGGGGAGATACGGTGAGACTTGGCATCAACGCGCCCAGGAATGTCACTATATTGCGTCAGGAATTGTTTGATCAGGTTCAGGCGGTGAATGTCGAATCAGCCAGAGGGACCGCTGCCGTCACAGAAATCAGCGATCTGTTAAAAAAGAAATAGGAGGCTCCATTATGCAGATTACGCCTCTTTTTGAAAAAAACTTACAAAAACTCAGGAACCAGCAACCCCTTCTTGCAAAGGTTATCGAGAATGGGAAAAAGGATTATGAAGCTTTGCCGGAACTTGAAATCGTAAAGGAAAAAAACGGACGATGGGTCAAAGGGTTGGCAAAATTGCCTTTTTTTGAACCAAATCCTTTGGCGAAGCACAAGAAAAGTTATCAGAAAAAATCCCTTTTTTTTATTGTCGGTGCGGGAGCTCCTCCTTTTCTTTTTTATCAGTTTCGCTCTCTTCCCAAAGGGACCCTCGCTGTCGTTCTTTTTGAACCCGATTTGAACGTTCTTATTCATACCCTTTGTTCAACGTCTGTATATCTTGCCCTTCCCGTCGGCTGCAGACTTTCCATTGCTCACTTGCCGGAAAGAGAGTATATGCAGGAAGTCCTGAACGTAAATATTCGTCCCATGGGAGCATATGTGGTAGCGGATGGCGAATTTATCATTCACGATGGTGAAGCTGAAGCTTTCCCCTCCGAATTCAAGCAGCTTCGGGATTTCTTTGCTCAAGAAGTCAGAATCCACATTGATATCCTCGGAAATTCTGCCGAAGATACCCTTTTGGGATTCCGGCAAATCGCACTCAATGCTCTCTGGATCCTGTGGAGTCCTAATCTTCGGGAAATAGGCGCTTCCTTTAAAGGGCTGCCATTTATATGCGTTGCTTCCGGGCCATCCCTGGAAAAAAATATTCATCTCCTGAAGGGAAATGAGAATAGATGTATCATCATTTCTGCCGATACGGCTCTTCGGAGACTCCTTGAAGAAGGAATTCTTCCCCATGTAGTAGTCACGCTCGAACGGCCCACCCATACATATACGAATTACTTTAAAGTGCTTGTGGAAAATTATGGTGAACAATGCAGAAAAATCCTGCTCGTAGGCCAGGGAGTATCTCCCCCTCAAGTTTTTGGTCGCTGGCCGGGACCGAAAATAGTTGTTGGAAAAGTTGAAATTCCTGTTGACCGCTGGTTTATCGGAGGAATTCTGCGGGGAAATATTCTCCGGTCTGGAATGTCTGTCGCTCATATGGCTCTGATGCTTGCCTCTGTATGGGAAGCCGAAAAGATAGCTCTCATAGGACAAGACCTTGCTTTTGGCGAGGATGGAGCCAGTCATGCAGGAAAAACGGCTGCTGCTTCTGCATTGAAAATCGAGCGGAAGCGAGGGCTGGAAAACAGTCTGGAGATTCCAGGGGCTCTCGGAGGCACTGTGAAAACCACGAATATCTGGTTTCTTTTCCTGAAAGTGTTTGAATCTTTGATTCCGGAGTCGGGACGCCCTGTTTATGACTGTACCGAAGGGGGGGCCTTAATCAAGGGAGCAGATATTCAGTCACTGCAGACTTTCCTCAACACTATTCCGACACAGACTGCCCTGACTTCCACACCGGCCGATGAAACATTAAAAGCTGGAACACGCAATCTGGAGTTGAAAGAAACCCTTACAAGAATTGACCAATCGCTGGAGCAGCTGACGAAATGCAAAACAATTCTTGATGAAATGGAAAAAGATGTCCATCGCGCGGCCGGCCCGGCAATTTCAACCGAGAGAAGGCGGAGTATTGCTTATGAGCTTTCGGAAGCCATGGATAATCTGAATACCCTCAATCCAGTACTGGCTTTCATCGGGCAGAGCTACGCCAATTTATCCGGCGCCGATATTGCGAAAAGCCGTTGGCTTGAGACCGTCGAGGAGATTGAAATATGGCGGAAAGTTCATCTGGAAATTATCCGGGCTCATCGAATGAATATCCAGTATCTCGCACAATGGTCCCTTTATGTTAGAACATTGGTTCAGATGCTGTTTAACGGGAAGACATGGCTTGATGAATCAATTGAGAATCTTAAAAAAGAGCTTCCGGCGGAAGATGCCGCAGACATATTTTCTTCCGCTCTGGAAAAAATGTCGTTGTTGAAAGAAATCGATCGTTCAGGAGAAGAAATTGCCTCGATGAATCTTCTTGCCGCCCGAAGCGACGGCAGTCTTTCTCCATGGACGCCTGAACAGCAATGGCAGCTTGCCCTTTTTCTTCACAGCCAGGGAAGAGCGGAAGAGGCATCACACCTCATGTCCTCTGCAGCCATGAAATTTGAGGATAAGGAAATGCCCCGAGAGGAAATCTTGTCTTTTTTCAAGGACTATGCCCGCATTCTTACAACTCCTGATCTGTGCTTTATTCCTCAATACAGATTTGCCAAGCTCATTCTCGACAATGCGAGACGGTATGGAGAAGATGACGAGGAACTGAAAGAGATGACGGATCGCGTTTTGAAAGATCAGCAAGGTTATCTTGACGACCTTTATAATTCGGGGATGATGGGGACTCCGGCGAGTCTTCAGGCCCGACGGATAGCTGCGGAGCGGGCTCTCAACAGTGGAGAGCTTCCGGAAACGCTGCGCATCGTATGGTCAATCGTTCATGACTATTCGGATGCAGAGCCTGACTCGGTGCGACCTCTTGCATCATGGCTTGTCTCTACCCTGACAAAATGTTTTCATGCCGAGGACAGAATTCTGTCAGATACGGTTCAGGAGGTTCTATTCCTGATGGCCGAAAATCCGCGTATCTGGGCTCCTCTTCATCTTAAACTTCCAGAGGAATTTATGGATCTTCTGCAGCAGTCAGGCCTTCAGTTCTCCCTGCAGACCGCCGATACAGAATAAAAAGATATGAAAGGGGATGATTGAGGAGATACGTTCTGTATGAAGTCATCAGAAGCACTCGCGCTCACATTCCACCGGTAAGGATACCCATTCAAAACAAGGAGGTTTTGAACGATGCGGATTTACCATAATATCCCTGCACTTTTTGCCTACAACTCAGTATCAGCAACAAATGACGGTCTTCAGAAGTCCATTGCCAAGCTGTCCACAGGTCTCCGGATCAACAGTGCCGCCGACGATGCCGCAGGGCTTGCCATCAGCGAGAAGATGCGCGCCCAGGTCGGGGGCCTCGATCAGGCCGTGCGGAACAGCCAGGACGGCATCTCCATGATCCAGACCGCTGAGGGAGCCCTGAACGAGACCCATTCCATTCTCCAGCGTATGCGTGAGCTCTCCGTCCAGGCTGCGAACGACACTCTCACCAGCCAGGACAGAAGCTACATCCAGCTCGAAGTGGACCAGCTCAAGGAAGAAATTACCCGGATATCCACCACCACCCAGTTCAACAAAAAGAAACTTCTCGACGGCAGTGCGTCCGCCCTCTGGTCTTCTGACAAACTCGACACGAAGGCCATCATTCGCGGCGCCCTGCGGACGGTGGACCAGTTTGGGCAGAAAGCTTCAGCTGAGGGGAACTATGTTATCCGGATCAGCGCCAATCCCGGAGACGCGCAGATTCAAAAGAGCGATGTTTTCAAGGTGAAGCATGAAAACGTCATTATGAACGTTGGTATCAACACGGAAGCGGGTGCTCGAAGCATTTCTGTGGACAACCTTCCTGCGGGGGAATACAACATTTCTGTCACCACTCCAACGGGTGTGGCTACTGCAGCGACTCAAACCTATAACTTTGGCACCCTTGGCGCAGGCACAGGGTACGCCACGGCAGCGGCGGCGGCAAGCATCCTCTTCGAAGTTCTGAGCGTCAATACTGCCGCCGGAACTGTGGTTGTCCGTGCTGAAGCGTATGTATTGTCTGCAGGCGGAGCAGTGTCGAACTTTGTTGATGAAAACCTTACATTGACTACCGCAAACCGCTCGGGCTACACAGGTCTCGGTTTCCAGATGGGAACGGCTGCTCTGGCGATCTCCAATCTTTCAAGCTTTGTCGTGGGCGGTCGTCTTGTCATGCATCTTGCCGGAAGTGGCGCAGCAAATGTAGATGGAGCCATCAATGTTAGTGCTTCGGTCAATTCGAGCTGGGCAGCTGCGGGAAACTGGAGCACAGGCAGCCTGACTCAGTCGCGGGGATTTAACGTAGACCTCGGTGCGATTCAGAACAAGGATGTTCACTTCAGAACATTCTATCTGAATACTCAAAACGGCAAGGTCTTCCAGTCCGACATCAAAATCGGCTTTAACGATAAAACAACGGGATATACAGCATTTGGAACATCAGCAAACCTTGCCAGCTTCACCGCTGCGTTTATTGGACAGGTTGCTCAGGAAGATGTGGCTCTTCGTGACCTGGATAAGTTCTGGGATTCTAACGGAAGATTTATTCTTGAAGATTCCCAGACCATTACCATGACCCAGGGAGACGGGAAGCAGTCTTCGTTCACCATCAATTCCACCGACTCCCTCCGGGATGTGGCGAAAAAGCTGAACGATGCCGTCGCTTTCGGTCTCGGACAGGCAAAATACGTAGGGGCAAAAGCCGACATGTTCGTTTCCTATGTCGAGGAAGATGACGTAACTGATTCGACTCCTGAGGCAGTGGAAGGGACCTTCGTGATTCGTTCTGCCGTTGCCGGAAAGGCAGGAGAACTGAACTTCTCCGGTGACGAGGAGGTAATCAAAGCTCTGAGCCTCAACGTCATTCAGAAAGCCTCGGAATCCGAATACCGCGTCACAGTGCAGGATGCCCACAACGGTAATACCGTGGCTTCGGGCGTGAAAATAACAGGGAACCAGCTCATTGGCATCGTCCATCCCAATGTTGACGTTGAATTCGACGCTATGGCGAACGTGAATGTCGAATGGTCAGACGCTGCAAAGGGATTCCTTCTTACAAAAGAAGAAGGTGTTTATGAGACCATTCTTCACCTTGCCGACAATACCACCGTTTTCCAGATCGGAGCAAACGAAAAGGAAGACATGGGCATCAGCATCGGCGACATGAGTTCGAGGGCTTTGGGGATTGACAGCGTGCTCGTTACGGATCGTGAGGCTGCTGGCCGTTCTATTACCATTATCGACAGCGCCCTCGACAGGGTCTCGGGGCAGAGGGCCAAGCTCGGTGCTTATCAGAACCGGCTCGAGCACACCATAAACAACCTCACCGTGGCCGGCACGAACCTCCAGGCAGCCGAAAGCCGCATCCGCGACCTCGACATGGCGAAGGAAATGATGAATTTCACGAAGCTGAACATCCTGATGCAGGCCGGCAACTCCATGCTTGCCCAGGCGAACCAGCTTCCCCAGAACGTCCTCCAGCTCCTTCGGTAATCTCTGACAGAGTGTAAAAACGAGGGGAGAATCTCTCCCCTCGTTTCTTCAAAAGAGTGAGGTGAGCAAATTATGGACGTTCTCCGTTCCTCCTTAGTGCAGCAGACCCAGGCCGAAGGGGTCTCCCAAGCTCTATCTCCCCTGAATCCCGCCGAGCCTTCGGTCCAGAAGAGAGAGGCTGAAAAGCCGGAAACTCACATGGCAGAAGATCATGTCAGAGAAGCGGTGGTGCAGGCGAACGAGCTTGCGGTTGTCTTTTCGCGCAGCCTGAGATACGAATACCGAAAAGAAGCTGATGTGTACCAGGTTTCCGTCATCGATACTTCGAAGGATCAAGTGGTTCGGAAGATTCCTTCCGATGAGGTAGTTCGGTTTGTCGAGAACATAAGGGCTCTTTTCGGCGCGCTTCTCGATGTTAAAGGATAGCACAGTAGAGACTTGCTGCAAAACGGCCGCTTCCACGGGCCGTTTTTTAATGCCTATGAACAGACGGCCGATACAGAAAGAGCAGAAATAAGAGGAGATGGGCATTCATGTTCGAGGGCAAATCAATAATGATCACCGGTGGTACTGGCTCCTTCGGAAAGCACTGCGTCAAGACCCTCCTTGAAAACTATTCTCCGAAGAAGATCATCGTCTACTCCAGGGACGAACTGAAACAGTTCGAGATGCAGCAGATTTACTCCGCTCCCCAGATGCGCTACTTTATCGGAGATGTTCGGGACGAACCCCGCCTGACCCTGGCGATGAGGGAGGTGGACTTTGTCATTCATGCCGCGGCCCTCAAGCAGGTCCCCGCGGCGGAGTACAATCCCATGGAGTGCGTCAAGACGAACGTCATGGGAGCGTCCAACGTCATCTCCGCCGCCATGGCAAACGACGTGGAGAAAGTCGTTGCCCTCTCCACCGACAAGGCGGCAAACCCCATCAACCTTTACGGAGCCACGAAACTCTGCGCCGACAAGATTTTCACGGCCGCCAACAATCTCGTGGGGCATGGCCGGACCCGTTTTTCGGTGGTCCGCTACGGCAACGTAGTCGGCTCCCGGGGGTCGGTCATTCCCTTCTTTCAGAAACTTCTGCAGGACAACGCTTCCGAGATCCCCGTCACAGACCCCCGAATGACCCGTTTCTGGATCACCCTCGACCAGGGGGTGGACTTTGTCCTCAAAGCCTTCATGCGGATGCAGGGAGGGGAAATCTTTGTTCCGAAAATCCCGTCGGCCCGGATCACGGACATCGCAAAAGCCCTTGCTCCTCATATCCCTCAAAAAGTCATCGGCATCCGCCCCGGGGAAAAGCTTCACGAGATCATGTGTCCTGCCGACGACAGCCGGCTTGTTCTCGAATTTGACGACCACTATGTCCTCAGGCCGAGCATAATGTTTACCTCAGCTGTAGATTACTCGACAAACCCCCGGGGAGAGCGGGGAGTTCCGGTGCAGGACGGATATGAATACAGCTCGGGAACCAACCCCTGCTTTCTCGATATCGAGGAGATCAAGAGGCTTCTATCGTGACCGAAGAAAAAAAGACGGTCTTCATCACCCAGGCCAGAACCTGCTCCACCCGGCTTCCGGGGAAAGTCATGAAAAGAATCGGGGATACAACAGTCCTCTCCTGCTTTTTACAGAGATCATTTCGATGTTCATCTCTTTCAAAAATCTGCGTGGCCACGACGAACAACGGAGCAGATGATTCTCTTGCTGCACAGATCCGGGCCGAATTTCCTCAGGTCCACATAACCCGGGGGTCAGAGGAGGACGTCCTCTCCCGCTATGTGCAGGCGGCGGAGGAGACAGGAGCGGAGGTCATCGTCCGGGTCACCTCCGACTGCCCTTATTTCGACTGGAACCTTGTGGACCGCTGTGTAGCCGTTTTGAAAGAAGGGAAAGCCGACGCAGTGCGCACTGTACGGGGAGCCTTCCCTATCGGCCTCGACGTGGAGGTATTCACCCGCAGAGCCCTCGAAACAGCACATGCAAAGGCGAAGACACCCTTCGAGCGGGAACATGTGGGACCTTATATCTTCGATACCCACAGTTTTGAATTCTCCCTCCACTGGATGGAGAACACCGGAGCGCCGTGGCCGGAATGCCGGCTGACCCTCGACTACCCCGAGGATCTTCTGCTCCTGGAAAGACTGTATAATGAAGTCGGCCCGATGGCCGACACAGAAGAATACCGTCTCTTTCTGCTGGGTAACCCCGAGATTGCTGCGGTCAACCTGATGCACCCCCACTGACCTGACAGCAGGAACAGAAAGGGTAAAGAAACGAGATGAAAAAATGAACGATACGAGAGAAACGAAAGAAACCTCCTCGTTTTTTTCTACAATTTTGACTTCCAGCTTTCGTCAATCTCCCCCCGTATTTATCATCGCCGAGATAGGGGCGAACCACAACCGCTCCCTTTCTCTGGCCAAAGAGCACATCGACGCAGCGGCTGAGGCTGGAGCCGATGCCGTGAAGTTCCAGATCTACAGCGCCGAAAAGCTCTATTCAAAAAAAACGCCCCGCCATTCCGGATACGGAAAAGACCTTTTCACCCTCATACAGGAGATCGAGACTCCTCGGGAATGGCTTCCCGAGCTTGCCGCCTGCTGCAGAGAGAAGAAAATAGTCTTCTTCGCCACTCCCTTTGACGCGGAGGCCGTGGACGAACTGGATGAAGTCAGTTCTCTCTTCAAAATAGCCTCCTTCGAGATCGTCGACCTTCCCCTCCTTCGATACTGCGCCTCGAAGAAAAAACCCATGATCATTTCCACGGGGCTGGCCAATATGGAGGAGATCGAAGACGCCTATCTCGCCTGCAGAGGTGCGGGAAACGAACAGATTGCCTTTCTCCAGTGCGCCTCCCTCTATCCGGCTCCTCCCCATATCATGAATCTCAAAAGCATGGAGACGATCCGCAGAGCCTTCGGAGTTCCCACGGGGCTCTCCGACCACACGGAAGGAATTCATGTCAGCGTGGCTGCAGCGGCCATGGGGGCAAGCATCATAGAGAAGCACTTTACCCTCGACAGATCTCTAAAAGGACCTGACCACCCTTTCGCCATAGAGCCGGACGAACTGAAGAATCTTGTTCGTCAGATTCGCGACGTGGAGGCGGCAATGGGCGACGGACGAAAGCTGGGGCCTAGCCCCGAGGAGATGGAGTTTTACGAAAAGGCAAGGCGGAGCGTTCACGCTGCCGTAGATATCCCTGCAGGAATGGAGATCACCGGGGAAATGCTCACGGTGAAGCGCCCCGGATACGGTCTTCGCCCCAAGTACCTGCCGATTCTCCTGGGGCGGAAAGCCCTTCGGGATATTGAGGAGGACTCGTGGATAACCTGGAATATGATCTGAAATCCTCCATAACCGGCCTTTCCTATAGAAACCTTCTCAGTGCTCCATCCGAACTTCAGGAGAGAGTCCGGGAGTGGAGAAACAAGGACCATGTGCGAGGCAACATGCTCACTTCCGAAATTATTTCTTCCGAAGAGCATGGGCGATGGCTCGCCTTTCTGGAGAATAATCCTCACCGGCAGACAGTAAGAATTGCTTTTACGGAAGGGAAGCCCTTCGGAATCCTGACGCTGAAGGATATGGATGAATATTCCTCAAGGAGCGACTGGGGGATGTATATTGGCGAGCCGGATTATCTGGGCCATGGCTACGCCCGGTCGATGCTTTTCGATCTTATGACGTGGGCATATGAAGAAAAAAAGCTATATCGTCTTTTTACCTCGGTGATCGGCGATAATATCAGGGCTCTTCAGCTTTACCAGGAGTACGGCTTTCACAGGGAAGGGTGTTTTGAGAAACATATCCGCAGGGAAAACGGGGAGTTGGTGGATCTGATCTGGATTGCTAATTTCAGATCATTATGGTCTGTACAAAAAGTTGTCTTCAGGGAACGGCTGGCGAGAAAAGCATGAATTCCGCAGTCCGGGGGAAATCTGTTCTCATCCTCACTCACGGCGGTCCTTCCGTAGGAGGAGGACACATTTCCCGGTGCTTTGCCCTTGCGGAAGCCTTCGAGGAATTGGGAGTTCCGGTTTTCTGGCTGATCAACCCGGAAGGGGCAGTTCTACTGCGCGAAAAAGGGGTCATGGCTGATTCAATAGCTGAACTTGAAGGCTCTTTTTCATCGCCTATTAAAATAATTTTGCAAGCCGTTGAGCAATTTACACCTTCCCTCTGTCTGATCGACAGCTACACCCATGCTTCCGATCTTTTGGCTGCTCTGCGAAGAAAATGCCTTCTGGCAATAATTGATGACGAACGCAGCCGCCCTGTGGAGGAAGAGTGCGACTTCGTCCTGAACTATAACCTTGGCGCAGAGAAGATTGGCTATATTCCGGGCAGGGCGGAACTGCTTCTGGGTCCCTGCTACGCCTTGCTGCGAAGAGAGTTTTGGGATATTACCCCGGAGAAGGGGGAGTCCATTCTCATTCTTCCCGGCGCGAGTGATCCATTGAATACCGGAGAAACGTTTCTTCTGTGGTGGAAAAAGGAATGGGCAGCTGCGCAATTGGTTCTCGGCCCCCTGGTGAAGAAAGAAAGGGTGGATTTTCTCACGTCAGCGGCGGAAGAAAAGGACAATTTTAATGTCCTTTTCAACCCTCCGAATCTGCCCGCTCTTATGGCAGGGGCAAGAGCAGTGATCTGCACATCCAGCGTGAGCTCTTACGAAGCTTTGGCCCTGGGAAAACCTCTTGCAGTCTTTCAGGTTGCAGAAAATCAGGTTTCGATCGGGAGAGAAATTGCCCTGCAGAATCTGGGAAAAAATCTCGGCTTCTGGGGAACATGGGACCAGCCCGAACTTCAGGATACTCTGTTTTTTTCTTCTTGCAAACCACAGAAAATAAGGGTAAATGCTGGAGGAGCTGTCGAAGCAGCGGCAGCAGTATTGAAGAGATTAGGTTAAACCCAGTTCTTTCCCCGGGGGAAATTCGCTGAGTATTTTATGTATCTTTATTATCCCTTATCCTTTCGAAGACGATAGAGTTAAATTTAATTCGGATTAGATAAATCCTCGTCACATCTTTACTCAGAAAAAATACCAAAGGGACATTCGAACCCCTATTGAGTTCATAGATGCTGCACTGTATAATAACCGAACATTAATCTTTGATTTCATGTATTCGTGTATGCGGCATGAGGTTTCGTTTGAGCGGTTCATTTCCCCGTGAACGAATTTCTCCTGATCAGAAAATTTCTTTCGGGATTTTTTGTATCCGGTTATTTTTTAAGCCGGAGCTTCGTTTCAGTTTTGAGATCAGATCTTTCCACCCATTGGAGGAGACCATAATGAGAATGCGTATACGTCAGCTTTGTGCTCTTAGCCTTGCCCTTTCCTGTTTTGCCTTTATTCCTTCAGCGCAGCAGGGGCATGCCTTTACGGTCAGCGAGTCCGTTTCACGATCGATTCTTTCGAACCCGAGGTGCAGGAGAAATGGTACGCTTTCTCCGCCTCGAAGGAGGAGCAGGAGGCGGCTCGGGGAGGCTTTCGTCCCCGCCTCGACCTCAGCGCCGGTGTGGGGTGGGAGAATCTCGACGGCAAGGGGTATGAAGGCCGCGACCAGTACGACTACACCCGCAACGGCGTCTCCCTGACACTGACCCAGATGATCTTCGACGGCAGCCTGACGGCAAGCCAGGTGAAGAAGCTCGACCATTCCCGGAAGATGCGCTACTTCGATCTTCTGGGCTCCCTGGAGACGGTTGCCCTGAATGCCGTGAAGAGCCACGAGGACGTGGTGCGCTATAGGGAGATGACCAGGCTTGCCGCCGAAAACCTGAAGCGGCACGAGACGCTGCTGAAGAAGATCGGCGACCGGACGAAGGCCGGGGTGGACAGCTCCGTCAATCTCGAGACCACCCGGGGAAGGCTCGCCCTTGCGAAGGTGAACCTCGTGACCGAGGAGAGCAATCTTCACGACGCCTGCACCCAGTATATCCGGGTTGTGGGGGAGTCTCCCTGCGACGAACTTGAAAAATCCGTGGTAGAAATACCCCTGCCTCCCACTCCGGAGCGTGCAGTGGAGGAGGCCTTCGAAAATTCACCGAGGCTCTCGGCCACCATGGAAAACGCCCTTCTCTACCGGTCGGCGATGAAGGAACAGCAGGCCCGGATGAGCCCCCGCCTTGACCTGCGGGCCGGACTCAACTTCGACAACGATGTGGACGGCACCGAGGGCCGGCGGGACAAGGCTATGGTGGAACTTCTTCTCCGGTACAATCTTTTCGACGGCGGAAGCGATCGGGCGACGATCCGCCGATACCGGGAGCTTTCTAAGCAGACTGATGAGACGGTGAAGAAGACCGAGCGGGAAGTCCGCCAGTCGGTACTCATCGCCTACAATGACATCCTCGCCATCGAGGCCCAGCTTCCTTCTCTGGCCCAGCACCAGCAGTCGGCCGAGATCATGAGACAGGCCTATGCCCAGCAGTTCGAGGTCGGACGCCGCAGTCTGCTCGATGTGCTCGACGCCGAAAACGAAGCCTACCAGGCTGAAAGGGCCTACAAGAACGCCCTCGTCAATCTGGTCATCACCAAGGCCCGCTTTCTCGCGGAAAGAGGAGAACTCCTTTCCTTCTTCAACGTGAAGCGGGAGGACGTTCCCACCCCTCATGAGGCCGGCATCACGAAGGCGAAATCCGCGGCTGCCGAGGTCGGGAAGTAGAAAAAGTCATGGGAATTTCCCTTCCGGCATCCTTCCCGAAAGGGGCCGGAACTCTGGCTGAAGGAGACGTTCCCTGGACTCTTCCTCCCGGAACCATGGAGGAGGACGCCCTTGCGGAATGTCTTCTCTACATCGCCCGGCATCATGGCCGTCCCGCCTCCCGGGATACGGTTCTCGCAGGGCTTCCCCTCGAGGGGGGCAGGCTTTCCCCCTCGGTGTTCAGCCGTGCTGCCGAAAAGGCGGGGTTCGGAAGCCGTTTTCTCAGAACCTCCATTGACGGGCTTAATTCACTGCTCTTTCCCGTGATTCTTATTCTCGGGGGAAAGAAGGCCTGTGTACTTCTCTCCCTCTCTGAGGAAGAGAAGACCGCAAGGGTTTTCTTTCCCGAGCTCGGGAAGGAAGAAACGGAGATATCCCTGGAAGAACTCCGGCCCCGGACGACAGGGTATGCCGTCTATGTCTGGCCCAAGTTCCGCTTCGACGAGAGAACACCCGACTATGCGAAGCCCAAAGACGCCCACTGGTTCTGGAGCGCCATCGCCGAGAACCGTGGCCTCTACCGGGATGTGCTGCTCGCCTCTCTTCTGAGCAACATCTTCGCCCTCGCCATGCCCCTTTTCGTCATGAACATCTACAACCGGGTGATCCCGAACCGCGCGGTGGAATCCCTCTGGGTCATGGCCATCGGCGTGGGCATCATGCTGACCGCCGACTTTATCCTCCAGCTTGCCCGGGGGTACCTCGTGGACAGGGCGGGGGTGCGGACAAACATCCGTCTCTCTTCCCGGATCATGGAGAAGGTCCTCGGCCTGAAAACCGAGGAACGGCCGGCCTCCGTGGGTTCCTTCGCAAACAGCGTTTCGGGGTTCGAGTCCGTTCGGAATTTCATCTCCTCCGCCACCCTCTTCACCTATGTAGATCTTCCCTTCGCCCTCTTCTTTCTCGTGATCATCGCCGTCATCTCCTGGCCATTGGCGATTCCGCTGGTCATCGGTGCTGTTCTCATCCTCTTTCACACAGTTCTGGTTCAGGGGCAGATGCGCGAGCTCGCAGAGAGCACCAACAGGGCGAGCGCCCTGAAAAACGCAACCCTTGTTGAAAGCCTTGTGGGGATGGAAACCCTGAAGACCCAGGGGGCGGAGGGGCAGATTCAGGTGCGCTGGGAAAAGGCCGTTTCATTTCTCGAGCTGACCAACGCCCGGCTCAAGCTTCTCTCCTCATCGGTGATCTCAGGAACCCAGTGGGTGCAGCAGATGGTCTCGGTAGCCACCATGATCATCGGCGTCTACCTCGTGATCTCCAACTCGCTGAACATGGGCGGCCTTATCGCCGCCTATATGCTCTCCTCCCGGTTCATGGCCCCCATCGGCCGGGTGGCGGGGCTGCTGCTTCAGTATTACACCGCATCGAGATCTCTCGCCGCCCTTGACGAGATCATGAAGAAGCCCACGGAGCGCCCGGAAGAGACGTCCTTCCTCAGCCGTCCGGTTCTTAGGGGAAACATCGAATTCTCCGGCGTCACCTTTTCCTACCCTGAACAGGAACGCCCGGCCCTATCGAACGTCTCATTCCGGATAGAGGAGGGTGAGAAGGTCGCCTTCATCGGCCGGATCGGCTCGGGAAAGACGACGGTCGGCAGGCTGCTGCTCGGGCTCTACGCACCTCAGGAGGGGGCCGTCTTCGTCGACGGAACGGACATCCGGCAGATCGATCCGTCGGAACTGCGCAGAAACATCGGAACCGTCCCCCAGGATGCGGTCCTCTTTTTCGGGTCGCTCCGGGAGAACATCCTCTTCGGCAACCCGGGGGCCACGGACGGCGAGCTTCTTCAGGCCGTCCGTATCGCCGGGGTCGATACCTTCGTACAGCGTCACCCGAAGGGTTTTGACCTTTCCGTAGGAGAACGGGGCGACCGTCTCTCCAGCGGACAGCGTCAGGCCGTGGCACTGGCAAGGGCCGTTCTGAGAAACCCTCCGGTTCTCCTGCTCGACGAGCCCACCGCCTCCATGGACCAGGCCAGCGAAGAGAGGATCCGGCGCAATATCGAGGTCTACGGACGGAATAAAACCCTTCTCCTTGTCACCCACAGGTCGGCTCTGCTGAGCCTCGTGGACCGCCTCATCCTTCTCGACGGAGGAAGAGTCGTGGCCGACGGGCCGAAGGACAGGGTATTGAACGCCCTCTCGAAGGGAATGGGAGGGGAAGCATCATGAGATACGACCCCGGGCAGCAGGAGGGGTTTGAAAAACTTGGAAGCGCCGTGGGAGGGCTCGAGCGTGCCGGGCGGAAGGTCGGCGGACGGGTTCTTTCACGACTTGTGCCTCCTGTTGACCCCCGGCCTCTCGAATGGGGGGCCGATGCCCGCTGGGCTCTGGAAGATCAAAACCCCCGCAGGGCGCGGATGATAATCTACATTGTGTTTGTTGTATTTCTTCTCCTCTTCACATGGGCGGCTTTCGCTTCCCTCGACGAGGTGGTTCACGGCGTCGGCAAGGCCATTCCGGCTTCCGGCACCCAGATCATCCAGTCCGTGGACGGCGGCGTGGTGGAGGAGATCTTCGTCTCCGAAGCCCAGCGGGTGGACAAAGACACCCTTCTTCTCCGTGTGGACCCTACCCGGTCGAGCTCCATGCTCGGGCAGCAGCAGGCGAAACTTCTCACCCTCAAAGCCAGGGCCGCCCGGCTTACCGCCCTCAGTTCCGGAAAACCCTTCGTGCCTCCCCCGGAGGCCGTCGCCGAGATGCCCCAGATTGTGGACCAGGAGATGGTCTTTTACCGGACGAGCCTCGAAGAGCTGAATTCCAAAATCTCCGTCGGGAAGGATCAGCTTTCCCAGCGGCGTCAGGAACTGGCGGAGGCGAACTCGAGACTCACCCACGTCCTCCGGGCCTATGATCTTGCGGGCAAAGAGCTCGCCGTAACCCGTCCTCTTCTTGCCAGCGGAGCCGTGCCGAAGGTCGAGGTCATGCGCCTTGAAAAAGAGGAAGCCAGGGCAGCGGGGGAGCGGGACCAGGCCAGGAGCCAGATCGCCCGGATACGGGCCGGGATCGAGGAAGCGGAGGGACAGGTGCGGGAGGTGGAGCTTCGATACCGCAACGCCTGGAGAAACGAACTCAGCACGACCCTTGCGGAGATGGAAAGCCTGACCCAGGGAAACAAAGGTCTTGCCGACCGGCTCGCCCACTCGGACATCCGCTCACCCATAAACGGCACGGTGAAGAGGCTCTTCGTCAACACTCCGGGAGGGGTGATCCTCCCCGGAGGTGTGGTGGCGGAGATCGTTCCCATAGAGGACGCCCTCGTGGTGGAAGCCCAGCTTTCCCCGAAGGACCGGGCCTTCATTCAGCCCGGACAGGCCGCAGTCGTCAAGTTCACAGCATACGAATACGCCGTCTACGGCGGACTCGACGGGGTGGTGGAGTATATCGCCCCCGACACGATAACGGATGAGCGGGGAAATACCTTCTACAAGGCCCGCATCCGGACGAACCGGGAAGAATTCGGAGCAGACCTTCCCATATTGCCGGGAATGGTTGCCCAGGTCGATATTATGACCGGAAAAAAGACGATTTTATCGTACCTTTTGAAGCCGCTGCTTCGGGCGAGGGCGAATGCCCTCAGAGAACGGTAGACTTTTCTCATTGAAGAGAAATTCCTTAGCGCCCGTCGGGCGAGCAGAAGATGGAGGGGTAGATATGACCACACAGAACAATCCCGTCGGAAACGGAATGAGGGTGCTCTCGGTAAGCGGCGAGGTTCTTACCCGGGGAGCGGACGGAAATATGAGGCAGGTGGTTCCGGGGGAATACCTGGCCCCCGGCGATATACTCGTCACCCGGGCCGGGGCGGTGCTCCTGCAGAACGCCCAGGGACAGTATGCCGAAATCCCACCCAATCATTCCCTGACCGTTTCACCCGCCATGGTCGGCCTTTTCCTCCCCGGCGGGACGGAGGCAGTTCTGTCTCCCTCCCCTGATGAATCTCAGACCGGCGCCCCGGTCAATACTGCCGGAACGGACGACGGGTTCGGCGAGAGCGGCGGAGGGGCCATAAGGAACTGGAACGGCCACGGCTTTGTCCGTCTTCCCCGGATAAACTTCTTTCATGACCAGAACCTGAGCCGGTGGGACAACCTCGGCCGGGACGTGAATGAGACCTTTACCTTCATGGGACGCCATACCATGAACCCCAGAATAGGGTATGAATATTCAACCGATCGTGCCCCACTGGACGAATTTCGACCTGAGACCGACCGTCTCTGGTGGGGAGACCGGGAACCTTCCCGGGACGACTTCATAAACCGCCCGCCTCTTGTCTCTCCTCCTGACGGGGGAGTTACTGACGAGGACGTTCCTCTTGTCCTCGATCTTCTCAAATACGCGTCGGACCCGGAAGGCAAACCGGTTGCGATCATATCTGCCGAAGCGGGCTCGGGGACGGTGGTCATTCACCCCGACGGAACGGTCACCTACACGCCGAACGAGGACTTTCACGGCGAGGATACCATCACATTCACGGTAAGCGACGGTTTCGGCGGGACCACCACGTCAACGGTCACCGTCACGGTGAATCCTGTGGTTGACATAGCCCCGGACGCAGCCGAGACGACCGAGGACACCCCTGTGGTCACGGACGTCCTGGCAAACGACACCTTCGGCCCGAACGCCGAGGTCACGGCGGTCACCCAGGGTTCGGGGGGCTCCGTCACCATCAACCCCGACGGCACGGTAACCTATACTCCGGGGCCGGGCTTTCAGGGGCTGGCGGAAGGGGAGACGGGGACGGACACCTATACCTACACGGTCACCACCGCTGCCGGAAACACTGAAACCACAACCGTCACGGTGATTATTCATGGGTTGAATGACGGACCAGTGGGGAGCGATCTGCCGGGTCAGAGCGATCTGGACGGAGAAGCTGTCGCTGTCTCCGTGGCTGGAGCCTTCAGCGATCCCGATGCAACTGACGTATTGACTTACAGCACAACGGGGCTTCCCGCTGGCCTGACCATAGACCCTCTCACCGGTGTGATCAGCGGAACGATCGACAACTCCGCGTCCCAGGGTTCAACAGGTGCAAACCCTGCCGGCACCTATACGGTGGTCGTCACCGCGACCGACCCTCACGGAGCGTCGGTGAGCGAAACCTTTCAATGGACGGTGACGAACCCAGGACCTGATGCCGTAAACGATGTAAACTCTGTTGAACAGAATGAAGTGCTGACTGTCGGCACCGCCGGGGGAGTGCTTGCAAACGACGCCGACCCGGACGGGGACGTTCTCACGGTCAGTGCGGTCAATGGTGTCGCAGGAAATCTCGGAAACCCGGTGGCCGGTTCGGACGGCGGAACCTTTACGCTGAACGGCGACGGCAGCTATACCTTCAATCCGGGAAATGCCTTCGAATATCTTGCAGCGGGTGAGAGCAAGACAACAAGTATTACCTACACGATCAGCGACGGAGAGGGAGGCACAGACACGGCAACCCTCTCCGTTACTGTGAACGGAGAAAATCAGGCTCCGGTGGGGAACCAGCTTCCCCCGCAGAGCGACATTGACGGCGGGGAATTGACCCTTTCCCTTGCGGGCGCCTTCAGCGATCCGGACACGTCGGATGTACTGACCTACAGCGCCGAGGGGCTTCCTGCTGGGCTTTCCATCGACCCGGTCAGCGGAGTAATCAGCGGGACCATCGACAACTCCGCCTCCCAGGCGGGCACTTCGGGGAACCCGGATGGAACCTACACGGTAGTGATCACTGCCACCGACCCTCAGGGAGCGTCGGTGAACGAAACCTTCACCTGGACGGTGGCGAATCCGGTGCCGGATGCTGTGGATGATGTGAACAGCACCGGGGAGAACACTCCGTTGACCGTATCGGCAGCCGCCGGAGTCCTTGGAAATGACACTGACCCGGATGGAGACGCCCTCACGGTGAGCGCCGTGAACGGAGCTTCGGGGAACATCGGAAATTCCGTTGCTGGTTCGAACGGAGGCACTTTCACACTGAATGCGGACGGCAGCTACGATTTCGACCCGGGAACTGCCTTCGACGATCTTGCGGTGGGGGAGAACCGGACAACGAGCATTAACTACACCGTCAGCGACGGCGAGGGCGGAACGGATACGGCGACACTTACGATCACGCTGAACGGGATCAATGATGTCCCCGTTGTGAACGAACTTCCCCCCCAGAGCGACCTGGACGGCGAGAGTGTGACCCTTTCCCTTGCGGGCGCCTTCAGCGATCCGGACACGTCGGATGTACTGACCTACAGCGCCGAGGGGCTTCCTGCTGGGCTTTCCATCGACCCGGTCAGCGGAGTAATCAGCGGGACCATCGACAACTCCGCCTCCCAGGCGGGCACTTCGGGGAACCCGGATGGAACCTACACGGTAGTGATCACTGCCACCGACCCTCAGGGAGCGTCGGTGAACGAAACCTTCACCTGGACGGTGGCGAATCCGGTGCCGGATGCTGTGGATGATGTGAACAGCACCGGGGAGAACACTCCGTTGACCGTATCGGCAGCCGCCGGAGTCCTTGGAAATGACACTGACCCGGATGGAGACGCCCTCACGGTGAGCGCCGTGAACGGAGCAGCGGGGAACATCGGAAATTCCGTTGCTGGTTCGAACGGAGGCACTTTCACACTGAATGCGGACGGCAGCTACGATTTCGACCCGGGAACTGCCTTCGACGATCTTGCGGTGGGGGAGAACCGGACAACGAGCATTAACTACACCGTCAGCGACGGCGAGGGCGGAACGGATACGGCGACACTTACGATCACGGTGAACGGGATCAATGATGTCCCCGTTGTGAACGAACTTCCCCCCCAGAGCGACCTGGACGGCGAGAGTGTGACCCTTTCCCTTGCGGGCGCCTTCAGCGATCCGGACACGTCGGATGTACTGACCTACAGCGCCGAGGGGCTTCCTGCTGGGCTTTCCATCGACCCGGTCAGCGGAGTAATCAGCGGGACCATCGACAACTCCGCCTCCCAGGCGGGCACTTCGGGGAACCCGGATGGAACCTACACGGTAGTGATCACTGCCACCGACCCTCAGGGAGCGTCGGTGAACGAAACCTTCACCTGGACGGTGGCGAATCCGGTGCCGGATGCTGTGGATGATGTGAACAGCACCGGGGAGAACACTCCGTTGACCGTATCGGCAGCCGCCGGAGTCCTTGGAAATGACACTGACCCGGATGGAGACGCCCTCACGGTGAGCGCCGTGAACGGAGCTTCGGGGAACATCGGAAATTCCGTTGCTGGTTCGAACGGAGGCACTTTCACACTGAATGCGGACGGCAGCTACGATTTCGACCCGGGAACTGCCTTCGACGATCTTTCGGTGGGGGAGAACCGGACAACGAGCATTAACTACACCGTCAGCGACGGCGAGGGCGGAACGGATACGGCGACACTTACGATCACGGTGAACGGGGTCAATGACACCCCCCTGGCTGTGGATGACGCGAACTGCACCGGGGAGAACACACCGCTGACCATCTCTGCCGCTGAGGGAGTGTTGAAGAACGATTCCGATCCCGACGGAGACGCACTCACGGTGGGGGCGGTGAATGGAGCCGCGGGAAACGTCGGAGGATCTGTGACTGGTTCTGCCGGCGGTACCTTTGTATTGAACGCGGATGGCAGCTACACCTTCAACCCGGGAACTGCTTTCGACGATCTGGCGGTGGGCGAGAACCGGACGACGAGCATTAACTACACCGTCAGCGACGGCGAGGGAGGATCGGACACCGCGACCCTGACCATCACGGTGAACGGGATCAATGATGCTCCCGTGGCAAAAGACGACAGCGGAAATGTCAAAGAGGACACAAAGCTGACGGAGACGGGCAATGTCCTTTCGAACGATACGGACGTGGACAACGGTGCGTCCTTGACCGTAACCGGTGTCAATGGTGAAGCGACCCTGGTGGGAACGGTGGTTTCAGGCACCTACGGAACGGTGGCCATTGCAGCCGACGGGACCTACACTTACACGCTGACAAACGGTGACCCCGCAGTGCAGGCTCTGGCGGTCGGTGAGACACTTACGGAGAGCTTCACCTACACGGTGAGCGACGGCCAGGGGAGCACAGACACGACTACCCTTACCATTACGGTGAACGGGACGAATGACGCTCCGGTTATTTCATTGACGGGCACAGACAGCGCCGCTGCCTCCTTCACCGAGACGAACGCCGGTCTTTCGGAGAGCGGCACTCTGACGCTGACTGATATTGACCTTACAAATACGGTGGGGACAAGCGTCGTCTCCGTAGCGGCGGGCGGTTTTACCGATGGCCTGATTCTCTCTAATGCCCAGCTGCTCTCCATGCTCACCGCATCTGGTGCCCTCAATTCTGCCCAGACGGCAGGCTCCATAAACTGGACCTTCGATTCCGGCAGCGAGGCCTTTAATTTCCTTCCCGCAGGGCAGCAGCTCACCCTTACCTACACGGTGCGGGCAACGGACAGCTCGGGAGCTTCCGATGATCAGACGGTGTCGATCACAGTTACAGGAACGAACGATTCCGGGGTCATCAAACCCGATACGGCAGTTTGCATCGAGGATTTTCCGCTGGCCGGGAATGTCCTTACGAACGATACTCCTGATCCCGACACGAACGAACCTCTTGCAGTGACGAAGTTCATGATTGCAGGAGATCCGGCGGAGTATACGCCGGACGGTACTTCTGTCAATATCCCCAATGTGGGAAGCATTTCTATGAACAGCAATGGAACCTATACATTTACCCCTCTGCCGAATTACAGCGGACCGGTGCCTGTTATCACCTATACGGCAGGCAACTTGACATTCTCCAGCACCGCCACATTGACCATAACTCTTAACCCGGTGTCCGACGCTCCGTCCTGGCCCGCTCACACAGAAGTCACGACGAACGAGGACACGATAGTCGCCCTTAACCTGAAAATGCCTGTCATCACAGACAATACGGACAAGAACGGGGCACTTCCCGGAGACCACCCTGAACGGCTGGGTTTCATCACGCTGGAAAGCATCGATGCCGGAACTCAGATTTACAAGGGTGACGGCACAACGCTCCTCTTCACGGGGGCCAACAACACGATGCGGATAGTTATCGTCGACAGCATGGGGAACATGGACTCTTCGGTCCATTATACAAATCTTGCCTCGGATATCAGCTATGCCTCGGCAATCAAGCTGACCCAGGCGGAGTTCCAAGCACTGATGGCACTGCCCTCTGCCAATCGCCATAATGACGTCGATATGACTCTTCGCGTAACCAGCTACGAAACCGACGACAGCGGCAACAAGGATACGAACGTCACTGGCGCAACAGCGGCTCTTCCGGTCCACGTGGAAGTTCTCGCGGTCACCGATCCGGTGGACCTGAAAATCGCCGGTTCTGACACCTCGCACACGGTTACAATTAACGAAGATTCTTTCCTCAACCTGACCGAACTGCTGACTACAAGCTTTAATGATACTGACGGGAGCGAATATAGGTCAATCATATTAGAAAATCTGCCTCTTGGGACAAATGTAAACGGTAATGTGATAGGTGCTTCTGGAACAATAACGATACCTCTTACAGGAGGAAACGCGATCCCTCCAATAAATTTAACCCCGCCCCGAAATTTCAGCGGAGATATAACAGATATATCTGTTACCCTCCGGGCAAAGGATGCGGACAGTGACTCACCTGGCCATACGCCTGCTGTCGAGACCGACACAGTCACGCTGGACCTTCATGTGAACCCTGTCGCCGGAGATGTCAGCGCGGGCCCGGTCACCACAAACGAGGACACCGGGGTGAAATTCCTGAATACGATCACCCTGACCGATACGGACGGCAGCGAGAGCATCACCGCCATCACGGTGAAGGATGTTCCGACCGGCTGGGTTGTTAAGGACGAAGGAGGCGTGATCGTTTTCACCGGTGATGGATCAGCGGACTATACTGTACCTGCTGGAGATGTAGCTTCAGGGGAATATAAAAACTACACCATCACTCCACCTGCCCATTCGAGCGTTGATGGATCTCTGACGCTGGCTGTCATCACGAGCGATACCAAGACAGTGAACGGGATTCCGCTGACGGCAGTCACAACGAAGGATCTCCCCCTGGCCGTCGTTGTCCACCCGGTGGCGGAGGTCACGACCCTTGATTCCAACAATGACGGCACTCCAGATCTCACTCTGAACGGCGACTTCAACTACGCCACGCCGGCCAGCGAGGATACCTGGTTCCCCCTGAACACAAACGGCTTCGACTTCAAAACTCCCTGGACAAATCAGGACGCCGACGGCTCGGAGAAGACCTTCGCCCTGCTGACCCCCGTTCTCAACGGAGGGATTGATTCCGCTAACGGGTCGCGATTCAGCTATGTGGATGGCTCTGGAAATACCCAGACCCTCACCTATTTTACCGGCAGTCCTGTTGCCATACCCGTCGAATTCCTTAATACGGTCCAGTTCATCGCTCCGCCTAACGTGGCGGGTTCTTTCCAGATTCAGATCCAGGCTAAAACTGTGGATACCGACCCAAATACAAGCGAGGTGGTAACTGCTATTTCCGGCAACGCCGTTCTGACGAATCTCATCGTCCAGCCTGTGGCGGACCTCGTGACACTGGCCGCTTCATCTCCTGCCAAGGGGAATGAGGACACGCCCCTTGATCTGAATATTCGTCCGTCAAGCAGCGACCCTTCAGAGACCTTCACCGTCACGATTTCCTCCATTCCGGCCGGGAGTGTTCTGACCTACAAAGGAGTTGTGCAGGACTCATCGACGGGCAGCGTCACAATCGAAAATTTCGACAGGACTGCGCCGCTGACGATTCTTCCTCCCCACGACAGCAACGCCGACTTCACCCTGAACGTCAGCGCCGTCTCAGTGGATACGTCCGGGGGCGTCACCGACATCTCTTCGGCACAGACCCTTCAGATTTCTGTAGATCTTCAGGGCGTCGCCGACCCGGCAAACATTACGATTTCGTCGCCGAATTTCACCGAAGCCCAGGTGGACGGGGACGGCCACGGAATTCTGCTTTCGAACTTCATTACCGGGGCGTCTCTTACGGATACGGACGGTTCGGAGACCCTATCCCTCGTCGTCACGGGGCTCGACCCGAAATTTTCTATTTCAGGGGGGACTTTCGTCGGAGGAACAGGTGAGGGACGCCAGTGGATCATCTGTGCGGCGGCGCTTCCCACCTGCAAAATCGTCGCTCCGGCGAACTTCAGCGGAACCGTGGACTTCGATGTCCGCGCCGTTACCACCGAGGACGACGGCCATTCCCTGACGGGACCTTTCGTGCCTGTAAGCGGCACTATCACCCCCTCTCCCGAGGCAGAAATGGTGACATCGACTGTTGCCGACGAGGACACGCTGACGAAGCTCAATTTTGATATTCAGCAGAGAAACGGCGATGCCGACGAGGAGATCACCTCCGTTTCGGTCAGAATCTCAGAAATGGAGGGGCATGGGTTCAGCCTCTTCCTGGGGAACTCCGGGACCACGCTGGCCACAGCGGCCGGACAGGCCGGGTCCGGCGTCACCATTGACGGTGATTTCTATAAAATCAGCGGAACTGCTCTGGGCAATATCTGGGCAAAGGGTGACCCGAACAGCAGCGGAGAGCATGCTTTCGACATCCGCTACGAAGTGACCGACCCCTCTTCCGACGGCACCCTTCCGGCAGTTGCCTCTACCACGAATGGAACATACACTTTGACTGTGAACTCGGTCACAGACGACACGACCACCACCCTGACGAACCTGACGGCCAGCAACGGGAACGCCGTCATTTCGGGTTCCACTGTCACTGCGTCGGGAACGACCACGATTTCCATGGACGTGGTGGTGCAGCAGGCGGCTGATCTTCAAGCCGGAAACACTCCCGATACTGACGGAAGCGAGCATCTCCTTCGCTTCGTCATCGACGGAGTTCCCGACGGAGTGACCGTTCAGGGAGGGGTGTACATCGGCGACACCCCGGGCAATCCCAACACGGGCCAGTGGCTGGTAGACGTTTCCCCCGATCAGGCCTTTGCAGGATCGGGCACTCTCACCCAGACCCTCGTCTTTCAGCTGGACGGTACGGCTGACTTTCTGTCGGACCTCAACCAGACCATCACCGTGACAGCCGTCACTCAAGATGGAGAGAGCGCGGGGGAGATGATTTCAGGCGCTTCCTTTACTATTCTCACCCCTTCTGACTTCAATGCGTCAATGCCCTCCGCAGATGTGCCCGCCGTCATCACGGAGGCTGAATTCACACCCCTTGCACCGGGCGCCCTGGAGGACGGAGGGATGAATCTCAACGATCTTGTGGATTTTGAACTGACAGGCTCCAGTCCTTTCTCCATAACCCTGACGGGAATTCCCGCAGGTTCAGCGGTGAGCGGCATGACCATGACCATGGTAAACGGTGAGGAGATCTGGACGGCCTCTGGATCCGGAGGAGACGGAGCGCTTCAGTCCCTTCTCTCGGGCATCACGATAACTCCTCCCGAGAACTGGAACGACAACAACCACCCCGGCGGGCTGACCTTTGAGGCAAAGCTCACCACCTACACTCCGAGCGGTGCGCAGAATAACGCCCAGGTTGACATCGTTCAGCCCGTTGGCCCGGTCTCCGATGCAACGGAGATCAGCATTTCGGCTCCTGAGGGTAGTGAAGACAGTTCTGTCGACCTGACTATCTCTTTGGCGAACGCTGCCGACGGAGCGTTTAACACGATCGTGGACGGGAAACTTTATATCAGCC
This sequence comes from Aminobacteriaceae bacterium, assembly GCA_963674625.2. GTDB lineage: Bacteria > Synergistota > Synergistia > Synergistales > Aminobacteriaceae > JALHFZ01. The sequence continues at coordinate 171,590 of CAXXXO010000002.1, forward strand.
TCAACCAGGCTGCCCTGGACAGCGGTGGAAAACTCTACTACGAAGGCGTAGAAGTCACATCCCAGACAGTTTCAGGCGTCACTGGAATTCCCAACGGAACCTATTATGTTTTGTCTGGCGTGGATTCAGGGGATTCCCTGGCCCTGACCTACCAGCCCGGCGCAAACTGGTCCGGGAATGTCACCCTCACCGCCGGCCTTCTCTCCACGGAGACGGAAGCATCGAATGTGCTGTCCGCTTCCGAGACAGTCAATTTTTCAATTGCTCCGGTGAACGACGGCGCGACTGTTTCTGCTCTCTCCCCCGCGACCGGAGCGGAGGACACGAAGATCGAGCTCGCTCTCCAGGGCACTCTGGTCGACGCGGACGGTTCGGAGAGCATCTTGTCCGCTGTCCTCGGAAACGTCCCCGACGGCTATCTCGTCTTCGCAGGAGCCGATGCCGGCACAGCGGTTCTGGCCACGAACCTCGGAGATGACGGAAGCGGAAACAGCTGGGCCATCGGTCTGACGGGGGGCGCACTTCCTGCCTACGTGGCGATTCTTCCTCCCGAGCATTTCAGCGGCACCGTTGATGACCTGTCATTTTCGATCATTTCCGGAGAAGAGGGACTGGATCCTAAGGTAGACACCGCAAATTTTGACCTCAATATAACCCCTGTAGCCGACGGAATCACACTGAACCCGTCCCTCTCCTTCGGAACGGAAGGGGAAGGGATCCGCATCAACCTCAACTCCTCAATGCCTGACACGGACGGATCCGAGACGGTCACTCTGACCCTCAAGGGACTTGGAGATCATGCTGCCTTCTCGGTCGGCGGCGGACCCTTTTCTTCCGTCTACGACGCCGTCACGGATACCTATACCCTCTCAGGAATCCGGGCGGAGGATGTGGACGATCTGACGGTCATCCAATCGGCAGGAAACTACAGCGACATCCAGGTGACGGGCCGGACGATGGACGGTAGCAGCGAATCTGCCATCGTCAGCGGGACTTTCAATCTTGATATCGCCGAAAAAATCCCCACAGCGGAGGATGATCTTCTGCTCTACAGAACGGATGGATCCTTCGACGGCAGAGAAGGGACAGACACACTTCTTCTCCGTCCCGGAGAAGATATCGATTTCGCCGCTGACCCGGTCATCCGGAACATGGAGATTCTCGACCTCGATAACAGCGGCGCTGACCATGTGATCAGCAATCTTACCGTTCAGGACGTCCTCGACATCACAGGCGAAGCTCACGATCTCACCATCCTCGGTAACTCCGGGGACAGAGTGGATCTTTTGAATGATGCTTCCGGCTCCTGGCAGCACTCGGGGACCGAAGTGGCCGGAGGGATCACCTTCGACGTCTACGCCTCGGTGCTGAATTCCGATATCACGGTACGAATTCAGCAGGAAATTGACGATAACCTGGTGTAGAATAAAAGGGCATATCCAACGAGGAGGTATAAACCCATGAAAGGTTTTTTTGAAGCGGTTCGGGACCGCAGGTCCGTCTACAACCTCTCGAAGGAAAGCCCGATTTCAGATGCCCTCCTTCAGGAGATGATCTCCATGGCCGTCAAGCATGCTCCTTCGGCATACAATTCCCAGAGCGCCAGGGTGGTCCTCCTATTGGGCAATCATCACGACCGGTTCTGGAGCATGGTGAAGGAAGTTCTCAGAAAAAAGGTTCCCCCAGACAAGTTCCCGAAGACGGAAGAAAAGATCGAATCCTTCCGGAATGGTTACGGCACGATCCACTTCTTTGAGGACCAGGAGGTGGTGGAGGAGCTCCAGCGCAAATTCCCCCTCTATGCGGAGCGGTTCGCCCTCTGGTCCCATCATTCATCGGGGATGCTCCAGTTCATCCTCTGGACAGGCCTCGAGGCCGAGGGGTTCGGAGCGTCTCTGCAGCACTACTCCAATCTCGTGGAGGAGGACGTGAAAAAAGAGTGGTCTCTTCCGCAGAAGTGGCACCTTCTGGCCCAGATGCCCTTCGGAACGCCGACGAAAGAACCGGACGAGAAGGAGTTCGAACCACTGGACACACGCATCAGGATTTTCGCCTGAGTCTGTATCCTCGTCCCTTCGGGCGCTCCTTTCTTGCTCCTTCTGGAGCAGAGGAACGCCCTTTTTCTTGACACAGGCCCGGCACGGTTCATAATACTCAATGCAGGACAAAAGGGAAAAGAGGGAAGCGCGGATGGACCGGGGAAAAGAAGCAAAATGGACGATATTTCTTGGTCTCGGGGTGAACTTTCTGCTCGCCCTGGTGAAGTATGCTGCTGGTTTCTTCGGCCGCAGTTCCGCCATGATGGCTGACGCAACCAACTCTCTTTCGGATCTTATCACGGATGTGATCGTCTTCTTCGGTCTCTCCGCCGCCCAGAAACCTGCCGATTCATGCCACCCCTACGGCCACGGCAAGATCGAGGCCCTTCTTGCGGCCGTTTGCGGCCTCACCATTCTCGGAGTGGGAGGAGGGATTCTTTGGTCCGCAACCATACGGATCACGGCTTTTCTCCAGGGGGCAATGGTACCTTCGCCCGGAATGATCGCCCTCTGGACGGCGTTGGCCTCAATCACTGCCAAGGAGCTGCTCTACCGCTACACCCTTGCACGTGGGAGGTTGCTCGAGAGCTCCGTTCTCCTCGCCAAAGCCTGGGATCACCGTTCCGATGCACTTTCCTCCGTCGGAACGCTTTTCGGAATCGGTGGAGCTATTTTTCTCGGAGAAAAGTGGAGAATCCTCGATCCCGTTGCTGCAGTGGTTGTAAGCGTCTTCGTCCTTCGGGCCGCACTCCACATTCTAAAGGACAGTCTGAACGAACTCATCGAAGGATCTCTGCCGTCTCCCATCGAGGAGCGGGTAAAGAAAGTTCTGCTTACCGAGTCTGGTGTGAAATCCTTTCACAAACTGAAGACCCGGCGGATCGGAAGCTCCATCGCTGTGGACGTCCACATTCAGATGAAGGGATCCATGACTCTTTCAGAGGCCCATGAGATCTCCAAGCAGGTGGAAAAAGATCTTTGGAGAGCATTTGGCGAGGAGACCCACATCTCTCTTCACATGGAGCCTCTTCCGGATCTGAAGAAGGACAAAAGCTGATAATTCCTTTCCGGTCAGGAAAGAAGAGCGGGGAATTGAAGCTTTTTTCCCCGAACATCCCCGTGATAAAGGAGCGTTTAGAACTATGGACACGCAGCCCTCAAAAGCGCTGAATTTCATTGAGCAGATCGTCCGGGACGATCTCGAGTCCGGCCGGGTGAAGTCTATCTGCACGCGATTTCCTCCCGAACCCAACGGCTACCTCCACATAGGCCACGGCAAATCCATCTGTCTCAACTTCGGCCTCGCCGAACAGTTTGGCGGCAGGTGCAATCTCCGGTTCGACGACACGAACCCGGCGAAGGAGGAGACGGAGTACGTCGAATCCATCATGCGGGACGTTCAGTGGCTCGGCTTCGAGTGGAGCGATCTGTGCTTCGCCTCCGATTATTTTCATCAGATTTATGAATGGGCACTTGAGCTGATAGAGTCCGGCAAGGCCTATGTGGATTCCCAGTCCGCCGACGATATCCGGGACAACCGGGGAACCCTCACCGCTCCCGGAACCCCCTCTCCCTTCCGAAACCGCTCCGTGGAGGAGAACCGGGAACTCTTCCAAAAAATGAAGGAGGGAGAACTGGAAGAGGGGGCCTGCGTCCTCCGGGCGAAAATCGCCATGGACCATCCAAATTTCAACATGCGCGACCCCGTGCTCTACCGCATCCTCCACCGCAGCCACTTCCGCTCGGGGGACGAGTGGTGCATCTATCCCATGTACGATTTTGCCCACGGCTACGAGGATGCCATCGAGGGCGTCACCCATTCGATCTGCACCCTCGAGTTCGAGGATCACCGTCCTCTCTACGATTGGTTCCTCGACAACGTCTCGGTACCTTCGAAGCCCCGGCAGTTCGAGTTCGCCAGGCTCAATCTCACCTATACGGTGATGAGCAAGCGGCTGCTTATGACCCTCGTCCGGGAGGGAATCGTCTCGGGATGGGACGACCCGCGGATGCCTACTCTCTCGGGATTTCGGCGAAGAGGGTATACTCCTTCGGCTATCCGCCGGTTCTGCGCCGATATCGGTGTGTCGAAATCAAACAGTCTCGTAGATCTCGAATTTCTTCAGTACATCATCCGGGAGGAGCTGAACGCCTCCTCTCCCCGGGTCATGGCGGTCCTCGACCCCCTGAAGGTAATCATCGAAAATTATCCCGAGGGAAAGGTGGAGATGCTCGAGGCGGAGAACAACCCGGAAGATCCTTCCGCCGGCGTCCGGCAGGTTCCCTTTTCCCGGGAGATCTTCATCGAGCGGGAGGATTTCATGGAAAATCCCCCGAAGAAATACTTCCGCCTTTCTCCGGGCAGCGAAGTGCGTCTGAAGCACGCCTATTTCATTACCTGCAGAGAAGTGGTACGGGATGGGGCGGGACAGATCACCGAGCTGCGATGCGTCTACGACCCCGAAAGCAGGGGAGGAGAGTCCCCCGACGGGCGGAAAGTGAAGGGAACCCTCCACTGGGTTTCGTCTGCCCATTCACTTCCGGCGGAAGTTCGGCTTTACGATCGGCTCTTCACCCTGCGGGACATGAGCGAGATGGAGGAAGGGAAGGAATATCGGGATTATCTGAACCCGGCCTCCCTTGAAGTGCTGAAGAACAGCAGGGTGGAGCCCTCCCTCGCCGGGGCGGAGCCCCTCGGGAGGTTTCAGTTTCTCCGCCAGGGGTATTTCTGCGCCGACCCCGACTCGACCCCGGCGCACCCTGTCTTCAACAGGACTGTCACTCTGAAGGACAGCTGGGCGAAGCTGGTGCGGAACGACAAGACCGACTGACTGCACTGAAGCCGCCTTTCTGCGGAGGAAATAATTCCTTCCGAAGTGATAAAATGAAATACACGCGGTTCGATTCTCCCTGAAATATCCGGGAAGACTTCGACGCGGAAAGGAGGTTTTGTCGTCCATGAAAGGCCCTTTCGAAAATGTTCCTTCAGAGAAAAATAAAGAAAGCACCGCAACTTGTCCGGAATGCGGCAGCCAGGTACCCGGCCGGTTTAGATTCTGTCCCGAGTGCGGAAACGCCATGCCGGAAATTGTTCCTCCCCTGGTGAGTCCTCCCCCTTCAGAGGATCTGCCCCCGCCCCCGGCAAGGGTCCGGGTGAACCCCGACCGGGCGGAAAAATCCTTCCGGGAATTCAACGCCGTGGCGCGAAAACGAAGACGGAGGGATGAGGGGAGAAGCATTCTTCCCCTTCTTCTGCTTTTTCTCATCCTCGTATCGGCCATCGGTGCCGGAGTGTACTGGTTCCTGCGAAAGGCCGAGAATACCCCATGGGACAGCGCCGTGGTCGAAAAGCCTGTAAAGAGCAGCGGGAGCGGAAGCGTATCCGCCCCTCCGGCTCCTCCTGTTTCAACGGTTCCCCCGGCGGCACAGCCTGCGGCGGTTCCGCCGACAGCACCCGCAGTACCGGCGGTCCCTGCAGGGGAGATACCGGAAGTCACCTCTCCCACGAGGGGCATCGTTCTCGGCTCCAATGTGAACTACCGAAGCGCTCATTCCCTGGGCAGCCCGTTGGTGGGGAAGGTCTCGGCAGGAAACAGGGTCGAAGTCCTCGAGTCGTGGAGCAGCGGAGAGACAGCGGAGGCGGTGACCCTCACAGACCTCGAACTCGCTGCCGGCGGCAAGACCGTCAAGATACCCAAGGGAAAAGGCGTCCAGATCGCCGGAACCTCCGGAACGGCCGGGAAGGTGAAAATTACCCTGCCGGAAGACAAGGGGAAGACCGTCTACGAGGTCTCGGAAGCCTCCCTCAGCGACGCCCAGGCCTGGCCCTGGTACCGCATCAAGCCCAAGACCGGAAAAGAAGGATGGATCTTCGGAAAGTTCCTTACAGTCCTCGACGTCAAAGACAACTCTCTCTCCGAGAGTGCCCTCGAGATTCCCCTGACTTCCTTCGGCACCAACCGGCAGGAAGTGGAGCAGGCCCTCGGAAAGCCGTCAAAGGCAACCCCGAAAAAACTCACCGCTGCCCAGGGGGGCGGAACGGAAGTCACCCTGGTCTTCGACGGGGCGACCGTAGTGCTTCACGAGTCGGACGGAACATCGGAAGTCCGTTCCGTAGCCGTCACCTCTGCCAAACACCCTCTTGACGGAGGGCTCGGAGTGAACATAAGCCGTCGGGACGTTCTCGCCCTTCTCGGTCTGCCGAACGATGTGGACAAGGGGGCCGAGATTTACCGCCTGGACGGACAGAGGGGAATCCGGATCGTCTACGACAATTACCGGGTGAAATCCCTGCTGCTCGGAAGGCTGAAGTGACGGGAGAAGTCTCCATGGAGTTCCCCCCCGTTCCCGGAACGTCCTTTCTTCCCCTGTGCAGGGAGGATATGGAGAAGCGGGGGTGGGACATGCTCGACTTTCTCATGGTCAGCGGAGACGCCTATGTGGACCACCCTTCCTTCGGCCCTGCGGTGATCGCCAGGGTACTTGAAAGCAGGGGATATAGGGTGGGAATGATCCCCCAGCCCGACTGGCGGTCTAAGGAGGCTTTCCTCGCCCTCGGCCGGCCCCGGCTGGCCGTCCTGGTCTCCGCCGGAAATCTCGACTCCATGCTCAGCCGGTTCACCGCGTCGAAGAAAAGCCGGAGCACCGACAGCTACTCTCCCGGGGGGAAGGCGGGACTTCGTCCCGACAGGGCGACCATTGCCTACTGCAGCAGAATCCGGGAATGCTGGAAGGATATTCCTCTCGTCATCGGCGGCGTGGAGGCGAGCCTCCGCCGTTTCGCCCATTACGACTACTGGTCCGACTCGGTACGCCGGTCCATTCTCTTCGACAGCCAGGCCGATCTTCTCGTCTACGGCATGGGGGAGAAGACCATAATCGAGATCGCCGGGCTGCTCGACCGGGGGGTCCCCGTAGAGAACCTTAAAACACTCCGGGGTACAGTGTACAAATCGTCATCTCCTCCTGAGATCAAAAAGAAAGTCGACGTGCCCTCCTTCGATGAAGTCTCCGGGGACCGGCGCGCCTTTGCCGAGGCTTTCCGCCTCCAGTCCCTCGAACAGGACCCTTTCTCGGGAAAAATCGTCGTCCAGCCTCACGGCTCAGCTTTCATCGTCCAGAACCCGCCCTCCTTTCCCCTTTCGGAAGAAGATATGGACGGAGTTTATGATCTTCCCTATCCAAGGACCTATCACCCCTCCTATGAAGCTGCGGGAGGGGTCCCTGCCATCCGGGAGGTCCGCTTCAGCCTCACGAGCCACCGGGGATGCTTCGGCAGCTGCTCCTTCTGCGCAATCCACTACCACCAGGGCCGGATCATCCAGGCCCGCAGCCATGAATCCCTTCTGAAGGAGGCACGGCTGCTCACAACCCTTCCCGACTTCCGGGGGTATATCCACGACGTGGGCGGACCCACGGCGAACTTCCGCATCCCCGCCTGCGGCGAACAGCTCGTGAGAGGGGCGTGCAAAACCCGGCAGTGCCTTTTTCCTACCCCCTGTCCCAAACTCCGGGCCGATCATTCCGATTATCTCGACCTCCTGCGCAAGCTCAGGGCCCTTCCCGGGGTGAAGAAGGTTTTCATCCGCTCGGGGATCCGGTACGACTATCTTCTCGCCGATAAAAAAACGCCCTTTCTCGAAGAACTCTGCGCCCATCACGTGAGCGGACAGCTGAAGGTGGCCCCGGAGCACGTATCGGAGGACGTCCTGCGGCTCATGGGAAAATCGGGGCGGGAGATCTACGAACGTTTCAGAAGGGATTTCGGGGCCATGAACGAAAAACTCGGAAAGAAACAATATCTTGTCCCCTATTTCATCGCGTCCCACCCCGGAGCAGGGCTCAGGGAGGCGGTGGAGCTCGCGGAATTTCTTCGGGACGTCCGTTTTCAGCCGGAACAGGTGCAGGATTTTATTCCCACCCCCGGCAGCCTCTCCACCTGCATGTACTACACGGGACTGGACCCCTTTACGGGAAAGGAAGTGCATGTTCCCAGGGACAGGACTGAGCGGAAAATGCAGCGGGCCCTTCTTCAGTACGGCGAGCCCGGAAACCGGGAGACGGTGCTTCAGGCCCTCCGGGCAGCGGGACGGGAGGATCTCATAGGGACGGGCCCCTTATGCCTCGTGAAGCCCCAGCATAGGAAGGACGGACGAGGAAGCGGAAAAGAAACTAGGGTTTTTCGGAAAGGAAAGGGAGAAGAGCCCAGAAGGAGCGCCCCAGGGAAGGCCCGGCCTCGGTGAGAAGCACCGAGACGAAGATGAGGACGCAGCCGGCGGCCATGGGCGGGGTAAAGACCTCGCCGAGGAAATAGATGCCGGAGAGCGCCCCGAAGACCGACTCGAGGCTGAGGAGAATGGCCGTGTGGGCCGACGAGGTGAACTTCTGGGCGATGTTCTGGATGGAGAAGGCGATGATGGTGCAGAAGACGATGGTGTAGCCGATGCTCCAGAGCCCCGCGCCCCCCGGCAGAAATCCCGGCCAGGTCTCGAAAAAAAGGGCGAAGGGGAGGCTGAGCAGGGCGACCATGGCTATCTGAAGAATGGCGAGGACCAGGGGATCGGTCCGCCCGGCGTAGTGCTCGACGGCTATGAGCTGGCAGGCGAAGAAAAAGGCGCACAACAGGGTCAGGCCGTCGCCGAGCCCCATGGAAAGCCCTTTCTGAAGAGTGAGAAGGCCCATTCCCGCAAGGCAGAGAAAGGAGGCGGCGAAGGAGAGCCATCCCGGGAATTTTTTCCGGAGAGCCCAGACGAGGAACGGTACGATCACTACGTAGGTCGCCGTCAGAAAAGCCTGTTTGCCCGGAGTCGTGTAGTTCAGTCCGAGGGTCTGGGTGGCGAAGCCGAGAAAGAGGAAAACCCCTACTGAGGCTCCCGCTTCGAAGTCGATTTTTTTCAGCCCCCAGAGCCGGCTGCGGAAGAGAAGGGCCATAAGGAGAAATGCTCCTGAGAACCTCAGGGTCAGAAGCCAGAAGGTGGGGTAGCTTTCGAGGGCATCCTTCATGGCGACGAAGCCGATCCCCCAGAAAAGGGCCACCAAAGCCAGGGACATGTCGGCGAATATGGATTTGAGTTTTGCTGAAGCGGGCATGGCACGGACTCCTTGAAGGGTGAAATTTGAAACATGGACAGTATACCATCTTCACCGGATTTTTCCTCTTTTTACAGGGATTTTCGCGGCAAGTTAATGAAAAAATTAACTTTTATTTACACCCGGAGCATGTGGAGTATAATGTATCCGAATCGACGGAACCGGAATAAAGGAACAGGGGGTGGGTATGTGTATGTTTTTGTCGTTTCTTTCTTGATGTATCTTCTGCTCGTCTGGTCGGGCGGAGGAGTGGGGATTTTCGAACTTTTCGTCGCTCTGATTCTTTCCGCGGTCATCGCTTTGCTTTTCCACACGTGGCATCCCGAAAAGAAGTTCAGCGTCAGCGGGCTCAATCCCAGGAAATGGTTCGATTTTCTTCATTATCTCTTCGGGCCCTTTGCAGTAGGGCTGGCAAAGGCCAATATCGACGTGGCCAAACGGGTCATCACGGGAAATATCCGTCCGGGAATCGTCCGGGTGAATCCCGGGCTGAAAACCGACCTGAGCAAGACGATCCTCGCCGATTCGATCACTTTGACCCCGGGGACCCTTACGGTGGACATCGACGACGAAGGATGGTTCTATATCCACTGGATCTTCGTACGGGACGAAACTCCGGCGGAAGAGGAGCTCTACGGCGATTTCGCCTATTGGGCAAGGAGGTTGGCTGAATGACTACGAATCTTCTTTTTTTCGCGGCCATGCTGATGGGGCTCTACGCACTGACGGTTTTCGGGCGCGTCATAGCGGGCCCTGGAACGGCGGACCGGGCAGTCGCCCTCGACACCCTCAACAGTCTCGTGGTGGCGCTGATGATCATACTTGCCGCCGCCTACGATTCGGTGGTCATGGTGGACATCGCGATTGTGTACGCCTCCCTCTCCTTCGTGGGAACGCTGTTCATCGCCCGGTACATAGAAGGGGGGATCTAGAGCCGTGACTTTTATTCTCGTAGGGGCTCTTCTTCTCGTCAGCCTCTTCTTCAACGGTCTCGGATCCTTCTCCCTCTACCGGTTTCCGGACGTCTACACCCGGCTTCACGGGGCGACGAAGTGCACGACCTTCGGTACCCTCTTTGCCGGCTTCGCCGTGGTCCTTTTCTCCCTTATCCGTTTTCTCGAGACGGGGGAGACCCGGTTTCTCGTACTCCTCATTCATACCCTCATAGCCGCCATGGTGCTTCTCGTCACCAACGCCACCAGCGCCCACGCTATCGCCCGGGCGGCCCACCGGAGCGGGGTCCTTCCGGCCCGCGCCGTGGTGGACAGGCTCGAGGAACATGATGAAAAGAAAGGCGGTGCCGCCCATGATTGATCTCATGCACACGGCAGTTCTGATCATGCTGCTTCTCTCCGCTTTCTTCGTCCTCTGGTTCAGGGAACTCATCGCCTCGGCAATCGCCCTGGCGGTCTTCAGCCTCATGATGTCGGTGGAGTTCTACATCCTCCAGGCTCCTGACGTGGCCATCGCCGAAGCGGCCATCGGGGCTGCCCTGAGCACCACCATCTTCATCATCGCCATCCGGGCCTGCAGCAATGTCCGGAAGATACAGGGAGACGGAAGAAAATGAAGAAAATCATCTTTGTCGCAGCTGCCATAGTTCTCGGAGGCCTTCTCATAGGGGCTCTCGATCTGATTCACCCCTTCGGAAACCCCGGAATCGTCCCCATGGACACCCATTTCCTCGAAAACTCCCTCAGAGAGCTTTCGACGGAGAACATCGTCACGTCCATCGTCTTCGACTACAGGGGGTTCGACACCCTTGGCGAGGCAGCGGTTCTCTTCACGGCTCTGTGCTCCATCACGGTCCTCTTCCGGGAAGGGAGGAAAAAGTAATGAACCCCCTTTCACTCATCGTCCGGGTCGGATGCGACCTTTTCGCCTGGTTCATGCTCGTCTTCGGAGCGAACGTGATCATCCACGGCTACATGAGCCCGGGGGGCGGTTTCCAGGGAGGGGCCATCGCGGCGACCTTCATCGTCTTCCTGCTCGTTGCCTGGGGCAGCCGCAAGGTCCATTCATGGGTCAACGAGGGAATCTACGATATCGTCTTCGACGAGCTGGGACTTTTGTCCTTCATCCTCTTGGCCTTTTTCGGTCTTCCCGTCTCTTTCTTTTACAATTACCTCGGATCGCCCCTGGGCGCGGCTTCGTCCGGGATCGTCCCCGGTGCGGGAACGATCTTTCTCATGTCCATAGCTGTGGGAATCGAGGTTACCGGAGCTCTTTCCCTGGTCATCCTCACCATGCACCGAGGAATCCGGCTCTTCTCCGAGAGCCCGATGGAGGAGGAATTGGGTCATGATCGGTAACGGACCGTTTCTGGTGGTGGGAATACTCTTCCTCATCGCCCTCGTGGGCATATTCACCCAGAAGAACCTGATCAAGATCGCCATGGCGATCGCCATCCTGGGCTCTTCCGTCAACCTGTTCCTCGTCGCCCTTGGATACCGCACCGGCGGCAGCGTCCCGATCCACTACCTCGCCGGGCAGGGCGGTCCCATGGTCCTTCCCACGCCCCAGGCCATGACCCTGACGGCCATCGTCATCGCCCTGGCGACCACGGCGCTTCTGCTGTCGCTCATCATGCTTCTATACCGCCACTACGGAACCATCAACGTGGACGAAATTCGGAGGTTGAGAGGATGAACCTGAACGAACATCTTCCGGCCCTTCTGCTGGCAGTGCCTCTTCTCGGGGCTTTTACCGCTCCTCTCTTCTCCCTCGGAGGAAAATACCTGCGGAACGCCGCGCTTCTGGCCGCGACTTTTCTCACCCTTGTGGTAGCCTTTCTCCTTTGGAGGCATGTGAATGCCACGGGAATTGCGGTCTACGTCATGGGAGCGAAGACGACTGCCCTGACCCTTCCCTCAGGGATGAAGTTCCCCGTCCGGATTATCCTTGAGGTGGACGCCTTCAGCGCCTTCATGGCCCTGACGGGCGCGCTCGCCTCCTTTGCGGGAGCCCTCTTCTCACTGAACTACATGAACCGCTTCACCGGCCTCAACCGGTTCGTATCCCTGTACTGCCTTCTGACGGCGGGGATGCTCGGGATGATGGTCACCGGCGACCTCTTCAACTTCTTCGTCTTCTTCGAAGTGGCCTCCATAGCCTCCTTCGGACTCATCGCCTTCTGGAGGGACAAGCCCGAGGCCATAGAGGCGAGCTTCAAGTATGCCCTCGTCTCCCAGGTAGCCTCCATGCTCATCCTCGTGGCTGCAGGAGCCCTCTACGGCAAGTACAATATCCTCAACATGGCCGCCATGGGCAGCGTCCTCACACTGGGAACCCTCGAAAAGGTGGCCCTTGTCTTCCTCGTGGGGTCCCTTGCGTGCAAATGCGGCGCCTTCCCCATGCATATGTGGCTTCCCGATGCCTACGCCGAGGCTCCCTCAGGGGTGACCTGCCTGCTCGTCGCAGTGAGCCAGGCGTCCCTCTACGGACTCATGCGGGTCTGCTTCTCTCTCTATGGCGCCACCATGGGAAGCAGTTTCCTCCCGTGGGTGATCATTCTTCTCGGCCTCGCCTCCATGTTCTTCGGGGTCTCCATGGCGGTGGTGCAGCATGAGATCAAGCGGCTCATGGGGTACCACTCCGTCTCCCAGGTGGGGTACATGCTCCTCGGACTCGGCGCGGGCCTTCTCGTCCTTCCCGACCCGGCAGCCCTTGCTTCCTACGGGCTGACGGCCATCTCCGGCGGCATCTACCACATGTTCAACTACACAATGTACAAGGCCCTTCTCTTCCTTACCGCCGGCGCCATCTATTACGCCACGGGAAAACGGGACCTCAATGAAATGGGCGGCCTCGCCCGGAAGATGCCCTGGACCACCTTCATGTTTGTCATCGCTGCAGCCGCCATCTCCGGCCTGCCCCCCTTCAACGGCTTCGTCTCGAAGCTGCTCATCTACGAGTCAGTCTTCGCGATCCATCCCGCCCTCACCGTGGTGGCCCTTTTGACGTCCGTTCTGACCTTGGCATCCTTCGTCAAGGTCTTTCAGACGGCCTTTCTCGGTCCTCAGAAGTTCAGCCTTTCCGGTGTGAAGGAAGTGCCTTCGGGGATGATCCTCGGGATGACGGTTCTCACAGCGGCCATTATCGGCGCGTCCCTCTTTCCCACCTGGACGCTTTCCCACCTTGTCGAGCCGGCGGCCAGAGCTCTTGTTGACCAGGGTGCCTACATAGGGGCCGTCATGGGAGGTGGAATGTAATGTGGACGAAAGTATTCACCGGGTTCGGCTACTGGGATGTGGTCTCCTGGATAATCTTTTTCCTCCTTGTCGCAGGGTTCATGAAATGGATCCGTTCCCTGGGCAGGTCTGACTACAAAAAAGGAACCGACCAGGATGAAATCTACTGGTCCGGCAACCCCGTCCCGGAGGACGGAGCGGATATCACCGTTCCCGCCTCCTCGGCCTACTGGGGTTTTCGAAAAGCACTCGAGCCCTATTATCGGGCGCTGACAGGCATGCACACGGGAATCGCCACGGATATTGCGGGGTACTACATCCTCACTGTGGCCCTCATGGCCGTGCTGATCCTGATCGTGTAGGAGGAAAACCCATGAAGCTTGAGAAATATCTTGAAATTCTGCCGAAGTCGCTCTGGGTGACGACCTGCAATTCAGGATCGTGCAACGGGTGCGACATCGAGATCGTCGCGACCATCAGCCCCCGGTACGATATCGAGAGGCTGGGCATGAAGCTGGTGGGTACACCCCGCCATGCTGATGTGCTGATCGTCACCGGTCCCGTCACAAAGTACATGACCGAGCGTCTCCGGAGGATCTACGAACAGGTCCCGGATCCGAAAGTCGTGGTGGCCGTAGGCAACTGCGGAGCATCGGGGGACGTTTTCTATAAATCCTACAACCTCGACGGCCCCATCGACAGGATCATTCCCGTGGATGTCTACGTACACGGCTGTCCTCCCCGGCCGGAGGCCATCATCGAAGGCGTTGCGAAGGCCGTTCTGAAGCTCGAACGTCTCAGAAAAGATCTTGTGAAAGCGAGCGTGGAAGGGGCATGACATTTCCTGAAGTTACCCGGAATATTCCTCCTGTGCCGGTACCCTGCAGTGAGATAGCGGCCCGCATAGCGGAGGTCTTCGGAGAGAGCGCTGTCGGAAGAACCGCCGAGAAAAAAGCCGGAAAAGACGGCAAGGTATGGTACCGCGATCTGTGGCTCTCCGTTGAGAAGGATCGGTTTCTCGAGATGGTCGACCTTCTCGCGGGGTTCGACTTTCCCCAGTTTCACGTCATCTCGGGGAACGACGACGGCGAGGCCGTCACTCTTCATTATCACTTCAGTCTCTTCCAGGTTGCCGGGAGAGGGGACCGCGTGGGGGTTACCGTCTCGGTCCCGGTATATAAGACCGACCTCGTGATGCCTTCCCTCTACTCCCGAATACCGGGGGTGGAGTACAGCGAACGGGAGATCCGGGAGATGCTCGGCATCGATTTCGACGGTCTTCCCAACAAGGCCCTGATCTTTCTTCCGGAGGACTGGGACGAGACCATCAAACCCTGGCGGAGAGACGAGACAGGACCCTCCGCCGACGATGTGCGGCATCTTTCCTAGGAGGATATGAATATGGAAAAAAAATACAAGATCCCCATAGGCCCCGTTCACGTGGGCCTCAAAGAGCCCATCACGGCCTGGCTCGATCTGGAGGGGGAGAAGATCGTGGGTGCCACGGTCCGTCCCGGGGCCATTCACCGGGGGATAGAGTTCATGGCCCGGGACCGGAATCCGATCCAGGTCATCTACCTTTCCGAGCGGATATGCGGCATCTGCTCCTTCAGTCATATCGTGGCCTTTCTCCGGGCCCTGGAGGATGCGGCGGACATACCCGTTCCTCCGAGAGCGCAGTATATCCGAACCCTTGTGCTCGAACTGGAGCGACTTCATTCCCACATGCTCTGGGCGGGGGTCGCCTGCTACACCATCGGCTTCGACTCGGCCTTCCACCTCGGGATGGTCCTCCGGGAGAAGGTCATGGACGTCCTCGAGGCCCTCTCGGGAAACCGGGTGAACTACGGCGTCGGCACCGTGGGCGGCGTCCGCTGGGACATCACACCGGCAGTGGCCAAGGCGGTCAAGGATATGCTCCGCTATTACCGGCGGGAATTCTCCCCCTTCTACGACGTGGTGACGGGGGACTCCATAGCCCTTGCCCGCATGAGGAACGTGGGAGTGCTCACCTACGAGGAGGCCATCCGCCATTCCGCCGTCGGCCCGACGGCCCGGGCGAGCGGCGTCCGGTGCGATCTGCGGAAGACCTCCCCTTATGAAGCCTACGGCGATTTCAGCGTCGAAGCGATCGTCCCCCAGGATTTCTACGGAAAAGCCTACGGCGACGTCTTCGACCGTTTCCTCGTGAGAGTTCACGAGGTCTATCAGTCCCTCGAGATCATCGACCACGTCATGGAGGGCCTGCCCGAGGGAGAGATCCTCTGGGAGAAGAACCTTAACAAGGTGCTCGCCTACACGAAAAAGGCCGAGGGCACGGGAATCGGGTCCATAGAGGCCCCCCGGGGGGACGATACCCATGTGGTTCACCTCGCCGCCGGGGACGAGAACATCACCTGGTGGAAAGTCCGGGCACCGACCTACGCGAACGCGGTCTCCTGGCCTCTCATGTTCCGAAACAACGAGCTGGCCGACGCCCCTCTCATCATCAACAGCATCGACCCGTGCATCTCCTGCATGGAGCGGATGCTCATCACCGACGCCTCGGGGGAACGGTCAGTGGTCACCCGGACGGAACTGCTCGAGAAATGCAGAGAAAAAACAAGGAGGCTGATGGAGAAATGATCGTCAATCTGATCATGCGTCTTGTGGCGGGATCGGCCCTGCTGCTTCTCGTCCTTGTCCTGGCCTTCTTCTTCGACGGGGCGGACAGGATCGTCAGTGCCAGAATGCAGCGGCGGTACGGCCCTCCCATCTGGCAGCCCTTCTACGATTTTCTGAAGCTCCTCGGAAAAGAGAATATCGTTCCCCGCCGCGCCACACCCTGGGCCTTCAACGGGGCTCCCTGGATGGCGGCGGCGAGCGCGCTTCTGATCTTTCTCTACATCCCCATCGGTTCCCTCCCTCCGATCCTCGGAGGGGAGGGGGACATCATCCTGATCCTCTACCTTCTTGTCCTCTCCGGCGCTTCCATGGCCGTGGGAGGGTTCGCAAGCGGCAACCCCATAGCCAACGTGGGAGCCCAGCGGGAGATGATCCTCATGATGAGCTACGAGCTGCCCCTCGCCGTGGTGGCATCCACCCTCGCGTGGATCGCCTACCGGACGGGAATGCCCGGCGAGCCCTTCAGCCTCGAGACCTTCAGCGGCATGTCCGTCTGGAGCGTCCTCGGAAAGGCCGGGGTCGTTGGAGTGGCCTGTCTCTTCGTCGCCCTAGTCCTCGTGGTCCCAGGGGAGACGGGGAAAGGCCCCATGGACATTCCCGAGGCCAAGACGGAGATTCTCGAAGGGCTGATCATCGAATACTCCGGGACGAACCTGGCCCTCTTCAAGGTCACCTTCGCCCTCCGTTCCCTGGTCATGTCGTCCCTCATCGTCTCCCTCTTCTTTCCGTGGTCCCTGGGGAGGATGATCGGCTTCGGCGGAATTTTTCTCTTCGCCATCGATTTTCTCTTCTTCTGGGTGAAGGTCTTCCTCGTCCACATGATCGTCATCACCTTCATGAGGACGGCTTTCGGCCGGTTCAAGATATGGCAGGCCTCCGAATTCTACATTTTCAAGGTCGCGGGGCTTTCCCTGGCCGGGATGATTCTCGTCTCCGTCGACCTTCTGCTCTAGGAAAGGGGGTAGTGCTGTGAACCGAATGACCCTTCAGATTATCCGCCAGCTGTGGGAAAGAGTCTTTACGAACTCCTTCCCCGTGACCGCCATGCCCGACTCCCTCTCGGAGGCCCTTCTCGCCGCCCAGGACGGAAAGATCACCCTGACGCCCCCCGTGGACATAGGCCACAGATTCCGGGGGAGGGTGGACTACGACAAGGCCTCCTGCATAGGATGCAGGCTCTGCGTCAAGGTCTGCCCGGCCAATGCCACGGAGTTCCTGCCCGAGGAAAAGAAGATACAGATCCACAACGACCGGTGCTGCTTCTGCGCCCAGTGCGTGGAGATCTGCCCCGTGAAATGCCTCTCCATGTCCGACGAATTTCTCATCTCCTCCTACGAAAGGAAGGAACAGATCACCCGGGATTCCGGCAAGCCCCTTCCGACGGAGGCCCCTTCGGAGGAGCATCTGCCCATCGCAGTGAAAAAGACGGTCTACCGGATTGACAAGGAGAAGTGCATCGGATGCACCCTCTGCGCCAAAAACTGTCCCGTCCACAGCATCACCGGCACGGTGAAGCAGCCCCATACCATCGACGAAGAGAAATGCATCGGATGCGGCAAATGCGCCGAGATCTGTCCGAAGAACGCCATCGAAATTCAGGAAATCGACCTCCCTCCATCCACAAAGACGGCTCCGGAGACAGGGAAGGCATAAGAAAAATTTTGAGAAATAATCAGGAGATAAAGTCAGGGCGGCCCCTTAAGGGGCCGCCCTGAGCTGTTGCAGCTTCAGAGAAAACCTTTACTCCGCGAAGCCGAAGTGGGCGACCCGCCTCCGGGATTCCTCCCGGCCGAGCTGTTCCGCCACCTCGAAGATCCCCGGGCTCACCTTCATTCCGGTGAGGGCCATCCGGAAGGGCATGGCGATCTCCTTCATTTTGACCTCTTCCCGTTCGCTCCACTCCCGGGTGAAGGTCTCCAGTTCCGAAGCCTTCCATTCGGGCCGGGCGAAAAGTTCGCCGTAGAAGCGGCGGAGGAGGGGGAGCTGCTCTTCCTTTACGTCCGAGCCGTCGTAGCGCTCTTTCACCGGCTCGAAGGAGAGGAAATAATCGGAGTAGGCTGCCACCTGCTTCGCCGTCTGTCCTCTCCCCGAAAGCACCTCAAGGGACGACGCAAGGTATTCTCTCGAATGGCTCTCCACCGGAAGGTTCATCTCCCTCCAGAAAGGCTCGACCAGGGCGAGCCGGTCGAAGGGGGCCATCCTCTTGATATGTTCCTGGTTTATGAAATTCAGCTTGTCCATGTCGAAGACCGCGGGCTTTTTGGTCACCCTGGAAAGCTCGAAGAGACCAACCGCCTCATCGCGGCTGAAGATTTCCCTGTCCTCGCCGGGGGACCAGCCGAGGAGGGCCAGGAAATTGAACATGGAGTCGGGCATGTACCCCATATCCCGGTATTCGTAGACGCTCGTGGCCCCCTGACGCTTCGAGAGTTTTTTCTTGTCTTTGCCGAGGATCATGGGGAGATGGCCGAAGGCTGGGCGTTTCCACCCGAGGGCGTCGTAGAGTAGCAGCTGTTTAGGGGTGTTGGAGATGTGATCCTCTCCGCGGATGACGTGGGTCACCTCCATGAAGTGGTCGTCCACTACGACGGCGTAGTTGTAGGTGGGCATGCCGTCGCTCTTGATCATGACCTGGTCCTTCAGGGTATCGCTCATCATCTCGATGGAGCCGTAGACCACGTCGTCGAAGCGGAGGGGTATCCCTGCGGGCACCCGGAAGAGGACCGCGTCCCCCTCACGGTAGGCTTTCCCCTCGCTCACGAGCCGGTTCGCCGTCTCGTGGTAGAGGTCGAGCCGTTCGGACTGGCGGTAGGGGCCGCAGTTCCCGCCCCGGTCCGGCCCTTCGTCCCAGTCGAGGCCGAGCCACTCCATCCCCGACATGATGGTCTCCTCGTATTCTTTCGTGGAACGGGCCCTGTCTGTGTCCTCGATCCGGAGGATGAAGCTTCCCCCCGTGCGCCGTGCCCAAAGCCAGTTGAAGAGGGCCGTATGTCCCCCCCCTATATGCAGCGCCCCCGTGGGACTGGGCGCAAAACGCACTCTCACTTTTTCTGTCATGGATGATGTACCTCCCGGATTCCTTCTTTTCCCTGCGGATTTGTGCATGAAAGGCCGCAATGGGTTATTATACCCCAGGAAAGACAAGTTTTGGACGCAAAGGATGTGAGTTTCCTGAAAGAGAAAAAACTGCTCCTCGTGGACGGCCACGGCCTGGCCTTCCGGGCTTTCTATGCCCTCCCGCTGCTGACGGCCCCCGACGGAACGCCGACAAATGTCCTCGTGGGTTTTCTGAACATGTTCGCGAAGATCCGGGATGAGTGGAAACCCGATCTCTGCGGGGTTATCTTCGACGCTCCCGGTCCGACCCACCGCCACGAGGCCTTTGAAGAGTACAAGGCGGGAAGAAAGCCCACCCCCGAGGAATTCAAGCCCCAGATTCCCCTTCTGATAGAGCTCCTCGAAGCACTCGGCATTCCCGTAACCCGCAGGGCCGGAGTGGAGGCGGACGATGTCCTGGCCTCAGTGGCATGCACTGCGGCATCCCAGTCCGTGGAGACCCTCATTCTTTCCTCCGACAAGGATGTTCTCCAGATACTTGCCCCCCACTTGTCTGTCCTTCGGCCGAAGACGGGAATCAGCTCTTTCCAGATGGTGGACGAGGATTCCTTTACAAAGGATTTCGGCTTCGCTCCGGCCCTCATGACCGATTATCTCGCCCTCCTCGGGGACGTCTCGGACAACGTTCCGGGAATGCCGGGGGTGGGGGAGAAAACCGCCAGGAATCTCATTTCCCGGTACGGAACCCTTGAAAATATCCGCGAAAATCTGGAAGAACTGAAACCCGGTCTACGGAAGAAGTTTGCGCAAGGATGGGAGCAGGCCCTTCGCAGCAGGGACCTGATACGCCTCCTCTGCGAGACGAAGGAGGACCTCTCGGAATATGAACCCCGGGAAGGGGACAGAGAGCGCTTTCAAACCCTGTGCGCTTCCCTCGGTCTTCATCGTATTGCCGAAAAGTTCGCCCCCCGAAGCCGGGGTTCTGCCGGCCCGGCGGTTCCTGAGGAGAGCACTCTGCCGGAAAGCCGCGCCTCCGGACGGAAAGAACTGCTGAAAAAAGACCGGCTCGCCTTTATCCCCCGGATCGAGGGAAAATACCCCCTCTCCCTGAGAGTAGAGGATTTCGTCCTTGCCGCGGAGGACGGAGCCTTTGCCCTCTTTGAAGGCAGCGAAGCGGAAGTGGTTCTGAAAGAGTTTGCCGGTTCGATGCTCATAATGCCCGATTTCAAGGAGGCGGCCGCGTGCCTCGGGCCGGGTTTTTTCCCCGCGGGGAAGGTAGGGGACTACAAGTCCGCCCATTACCTTCTTCACCCCGATAAAACCGTCCATCTCCCCGAGGCAGGCTCGCCGGAGTATCCCCTCCTTTCTCCCGAGCGGAAGGGAATCACGCTCCTCGGCGAATACCGTAAACTGAAGATTGCCCTTGCCGCCTGCGATGGTCTTCCCACCCTGCTGGCAGAGGTGGATCTTCCCCTCATTCCCGTCCTCGTGAATATGGAGCACTACGGCATCGGGTGCGATCCGGAGAGCTACGGCGCAGTGGAGGATGACCTCGGCCGCCGGCTCACCGGGATAGACGAAGAAATTGCGGGAAAGGCGGGAGAACGGATCAATCTCAATTCGCCGAAACAGGTGGGTTGGCTTCTCTTCGAAAAGCTCGGGCTCCCCGCGGGAAAGTCCACGAAGACGGGGTATTCCACGGACGTCTCCGTTCTCGAAGGTCTTGCCGCCCTGGGAAAGCCCTTCGATGAAGTGCCCCTTCTCCTTCTCGAATACCGGGAGCTTTCGAAAATGCTCTCGGGGTTCGTCCAGCCTCTCGTCAAATCGGCCCTCTCGGGAAAAGGGGTTATCCACAGCACCTTCGAGCCCGCCGTCACCGGTACGGGCCGCCTCAGCAGCAGGGACCCCAACCTTCAGAACCTCCCCTCCTTCGGAGAGTGGTCCAGGAGGATCAAGGAGGGGCTCCGCCCCCACGGAAAGGGGAGGATGTTCGTCTCGGCGGACTACTCCCAGATCGAACTCCGGGTCCTCGCCCACGTCTCGGGAGAGGACCGTCTCAAGGAGGCCTTCGCCGCGGGGCGGGACATCCATACCGAGACCGCCTCGTGGGTCTTCGGCACGGAAGCCTCCCTGGTCACCCCGGAGCTGCGCAGGATCGCCAAGATGATCAACTTCGGCCTTCTCTACGGGATGAGCTCCTTCGGCCTCGCCCAGCGCCTCGCCATAGGCCGCCAGGAGGCATCTTCCATCATAAAGCGGTATTTCGCCGCTCTCCCCGGGGTGAAGGGGTATCTCGAGAACAGCTTCGAGGAGGCAAAAAAAAGAGGGTATACCCGGACCCTCCGGGGAAGGATCCGCCCCCTCGATGAAGTCTCCGTCTCGCCCCGGGACCGGGACGGGCTGCGCCGGGTCGCGGTGAATACCCCCCTGCAGGGGACCGCGGCTGATATCGCCCGCAAGGCCATGGTGGACTTCGGGGCGTTCTATCCTGCCTCGGGGGATGTCCGTCTTGTCCTTCAGGTTCACGACTCCCTCGTATGCGAATGTCCCGTGGAAGATGCCGGAGAAGTGGAGCACAACCTGAGGCGGATTATGGAAGGCGCGGCCGTTCTCTCCGTTCCGCTGAAGGTCGAGTCTAAAAAAGGCGTTAATCTGTCGGAAGTATGATCGCCGGAAAAAAGCCTTCTTATGGTAAAATACCCCATTGGAAAGCGGAAATTCGAAAGAGAGGAAGATGTCCCGTGCTGATGAGAACCCTGAGATCCCAGGTTCGATGGATCATGATCGCTATTGTTATTCTGTTTGTCCTTTCAATTTTCGGAATGTACGGCTTCAGCGGAGGAGGGAGAAGAGCCTCCACCGGGAACGGCAAGGAGGACTATTCCGTTGCCGAGATCGACGGAAAGACTGTCCGAAGATCCCAGCTCGAGGCGCAGCTCAGGCAGTATGTGGAGCGCATGGATGCCAAGAATATCACCTCTGCCGACATACCGGGCCTCTACCAGCGGACTCTCGAGAACATGGCCATGATCGCCATGCTCCAGAAAGAAGGGGAAGCCTCCGGTCTCAAGGCTACGGAGGAGGAAATCAATGCCGCCGTGAAGGAAGTTTCCGACCAGTTCCCCACGAAGGAAGCCTTCATGCAGTATGTCGACCAGTCGGGCATCAAGATGGCAGACTTCAGAAAGAATATGGCAGAGCAGATTGTCCAGAAAAAACTCCTGGAAAAATCCATGGCCTCCATTGCCATCACCGACGAGGAGATGAAGGATTTTTACGAGAAGACAAAAATGCTCTTCTTTCATTCTCCCGAGGGATACACCGTAGATTTTCTCCGGGTGAAGACCCCGGAGACGGCAGAAAAATTCGCCTCTGCTCTGAAGGATGGTACGGAGTGGAAGGGTGCGCTCGAAACAGTGGCATCTGCCGACATAGTCGACAAGACCCCTGAGACCGGCCCTGTCTTCATCGCCAATCAGGGATTCACCGGTCCCCTTGCCCCCCTGGCGGAGCTTGAACCCGGAACGGTAAGTCCTCCCCTCGAAATCGCCAGCAGCGACATCCTCGTTGCAGTAAAGCGGGAGAAAGTGCCTGAAAAGACCCTTGCCTATGAAGAGGTCAGCGGCGACGTGAAGGGTTTCCTTCTCGACCAGAAGAAGCGGGAAGAACAGTCGAAATTTTTCGCCGGGGTGCTGAAAAAGGCGAATATCGTCATCCTCGATCCCTCCCTCTTTCCGAAGCCTGAAGCCCTGAAACCTGAAGGACAGAAGGACGCCGCCGTTTCGGCGGATGTCCTGGCACCTGTCAGCGGCGATGTCCGGGGAGCGAAATCTGCCGACGTTCAGCCTGCTGTGAGCGGTGACGCGACGAAATAAGCGGCTCAAAGCCTTTTTGGCTATTGACATACTTTGCGGGGCTTACTAGAATAGACTCCGCGATTGGGGTGGGTTGGCCGAGTAGGCTGAAGGCACTCGCCTGCTAAGCGAGTAAGGGGGCACAAACCTCCTTCGAGGGTTCGAATCCCTCACCCACCGCCATCAGCAACGCAGCGCGCGCCGGTAGCTCAGATGGATAGAGCGGCGGTCTACGGAACCGCAGGTCACGAGTTCGAATCTTGTCCGGCGCGCCAATTTTTGAGAATGCGATCTGATCCCGGGGCCGGCATCGGCTCCGGTTTTTTTACGCCTTTTTCACGATAGATCATTCCTTCCGGTCTGGTATACTACCCCGGAATGAGATTTTTCTCCGGTCTTCAGTTCTTTCCGGAAAAGACAGGTCAACCAAGGAGATCTCCATATGTCCCGTTTGAGAAATTTTCACCTTTTCATCCTCACAGTTTCCCTCGCGCTTTTCGTCCAGGGCTCCGCTTTTCTTCCGCCTGCTTTTGGGGCCCAGACCCTGCGAAAAGCCGTCTTCATCTCCCGGCTTCTTCAGGCCCGGGGTTTTCCCCTTCCCCAGGGAGAAAAAAGCCCTGTGAAGGCTGCCATTGACTATGACCTCATCCCCTCCGGAATTGACACCATGGCCGCACCGGTCACGAGGAAGGAAGCCATCCTCTGGGCAGTCCATTCCCTCGGCCTCTCTTTCGAAAGTTCCCTTCTGACGGGCCTTCCCCTTCCGTTCAAGGACGGGGGAAAACTCGAGCCGGCGGAGCGGGGGGCAATAGCTGCCGCTCTCAGCATGAAGCCTCCCCTGCTGAAAAAGGGAGTTTCTCTCTTCGGACCGGACGTGCAGATTACTCCAAAAGAAGGAGAGAGCATCCTGGCCATCGTGAAGGCTGCATCCCGGTCCCTTTCCCTCATCGTCCGCTTTTCTCCAGAGAAGGGAATGACGGTGCACCTCGACCGCCGGGGGGCGATTTCCGCTCCTCCGAAGTGGAGGGCTCTCGTGAACGGCTTCGAGACCAGGGAGGAAGCCGATGCTTTCCGCTCCCTTCTTGAGGAGAGAAACGTGGAGGCCACGGTTGACAGCCAGAACTACGACTGGCGCGTCAGGTCCCCCCTGTCGGACCGCTACGGCCCGATCAGAGAATTCCTGGATGCGGCCCGGGCGGAAGGCAGGGAAGGGGTCGTCTTTACCTCCCCTCTCTCCTGGGACGAGGAAGAGACACCCAAATACTGGGTCATGATCACCCTCGACCCCGCCAGATTCGCTCTCCGTCCGATTTTCGCTCCTCTCGGCCTCTCGTCCCTCGCCCCTCTCAGCTCCATGGCGGGGGGTGCGGCCGCGGCGGTCAACGGAGGCTTTTTCACCATTTCGGGAAAAGAGCAGGGGAGCCCCATCGGAGTGCTGCTGAGCGAAGGAATGTTCATCAATCCACCTTACCAGGGGCGTACCTGCCTCGGATGGAACGACCGGAACCAGGCTGCCTTCGGCCAGCTGGAATGCAGTACCCGGGTCACCTTCCCCGAGGGCGGCTACATGGAGATCACCGCATTCAACCGTGAAGTGAAGGGCAGCGGTGTTGTCCTTTTCACCTCCCATTTCGGGCGGCCCACGCCCCTCTTCAAAACCCAGGGGGTGGAACTGCTCCTCGACGGAAACCGCATCGAGGAAATCCGCACCTCGGGGGGAAATCCCATCCCGGAAGGACGGAGGGTTCTCGGAGTCTACGGCCCTTCCGCTTCCCTTCTTTCCTCCCTCCGGAAGGGGGATACCCTTGGGATCGACCAGTCCCTCAACGGGGACGATCCCTACTGGGGGTCCATGACCCATGCCGTGCAGGGAGGACCCTTTCTCCTGCGGAAGGGGCAGATTGTTATCGAGGACGAAAACCTGAGCGATTCCGTGGTGAACCGCCGCCATCCCCGCACCGTCATGGGGCTGACCGGCAGGGGACAATGGTTCTTTTTCGTCGGCGACGGCAGGAGTGCCGTCCACAGCCTCGGCTTTACTCTCCGGGAGACCGCGGAAATTCTGAAAAAGGAGGGAGTGTCCTATGCCCTGAATCTCGACGGCGGAGGATCCTCTTCCATCATGGCCGGTGGCAGGATGCTCAACGTGCTCTCCGATGGAAGAGAGCGTCCCATCAGCTACGGCATCGGTGCTTTCCGAAAGGGAGGGGATTGATGAACAGCCCTCCGTGAACGTCTCCCGAACAACTGTTTTGACCGGTGCTCCGGGTTGTGTTTTTTGCTCCAGGAAAATCAAAAATTGGAAGGAGTTTTCCCTGTTATGAAAATAATATCCCGCACCCTGATTTCGCTTTTCGCGCTGGCCCTTCTTCTCTTCGGCGCTGAGGCTATTGCCGCAGAAATACCGGCAGCCGGCGACCCCGCAGCCAAAGCACCCGCCCCCGTGAATTTTGGCAAGGATGCCAACAAAATGCAATGGTACCTCGTGAACTACGGAAAAGACGGAGAAGAGTCTTTTGCCGTGGCGAGAAAATACTACACGAACCCCGATGAAAAACAGAAGACCGTGGACCTCATCGTGACGAAGTTTGGCATCGAGCAGGAAAAAGCGTCGGGACTCTACTTCACCGAGTATCGCTATGTCTATTCTGCCGACGGGAAGCAGTTTGCCCTGGCCTACATCAATCACTACGACATGCTGGGCAATGTGATCAAGGCCACCGAATATGCCGGCACTGACAGGGTCTTCTATACCATGACCAAGGACATGATCCCCTACAGGGCCTACGCCTACGCCTCGGGAAAGCTCCCGGCCCAGAAGAAGGCAGGGGCGAAAAAGAAGTAGCGATATAAAAGAAGCAGCCATATTTTCAAGGGACCCGGCCTTCGCGCCGGGTCCCTTCCATTGCGTTCGCCGGAAAAATGCAGTAAGCTTCACTGAAAGGGACAATTTAACCGAGGAGGGAATTTTTATGCCGACAGTTAATATCCAGCTTTTCGAGGGAAGAACCGTGGACGAGAAGAGAAAGCTTGCCGAGAAGGTAACGGGAGCCGTGACCGAGGCTCTGAACGTATCTCCTGAAGCCGTCCGTATCATGATTTTTGATATGCCCCGGGAGAACATGGCCGTGGCCGGGGTGCTCAACATCGACAAGGGGAAAAAGTAGGGCCGTCCGGAGAAGAAGCGGGACCGTCCGGAAAGGATCAGCCAATTGGAAAAAAAAAGATCCGCGCTTTCGAAAATATGGGAGTTCCTCTGCCTCTTCCATCATGGGACATTTGTGGACAAGCGCATGGCCGTGGTGCGAAAAGAGGCCTACGACATAAACGACAACCTGATGCTGCTGCTCTTCGGCGATTTTCTGGGCATACCGAACCCCATCTCCTACTACATGCTCGAGCTGCTCCCCTATATGGCCGATGACCTCGAGCCCTGGGAAAGGCGCATTCAGAACAGGAAATTCATCATTGCGGAAAAGGCGGCTCAATATGACTTCGACTGACAAGGGTATACAGTTCAGGCCCTTCACCTTCTTCGGAGGAAAAGGAGGAACCGGCAAAACCTCCTGCGCGGCGGCATACGCCCTTGCCCTGGCGGCGCGGGGAGTCCGGACGCTCGTCGTTTCAACCGATCCCGCCCACTCCCTGGCCGACGCCTATGGAAAGGATATCGGTTTCGAGGCGGCTGCACTCGAGGAAAACCTCTGGGGCCTCGAGATCGACGCCGAGGTGGAAGCGAAAAAATACATGCAGTCCATCCAGGACAAGATGCTCAACATCGTCAGCGCGGCCATAGTGGACGAGATCAGGCGGCAGATCGAGATCGCCTACCTCTCCCCCGGCGCTGAAGAGGCCGCCATCTTCGACAAATTCATCGAGCTCATGGAGTCCCTCGGCCGGCAGTTCGACGCCATCGTCTTCGATACCGCCCCCACGGGGCACACACTTCGCCTGCTTACCCTGCCGAAAATACTCGGAACCTGGATCGAGCACCTGATCGAGAAGCGCCGGAAGGCCATGCACATGATGAAAATGGCCGCCCGATACGACAGCGTCCTTGCCGGAAAAATCGAGGAGGATCCCATTCTCGACACCCTCGTCGCCAGGAGGGACAAGTTTGCTCTTGCACGGGACATCCTCACCGATCCACACCGTTCGGTCTTTCATTTCGTCCTCAACGCGGAGAAGCTTCCCATTATGGAGACGGCCCGGGCCCTCGAGCTGCTGGAGCGCAACGGCATCGCCACGGGGGGGCTGGTGGTGAACAAGGTCATCCCTCCCGAAGCCGGAGCCTTCTTCGAAAAACGCAGAGAGGCCCAGGAAGGGTATCTCAGGGACATTCGCTCCCGTTTTGCAGGGAGAAAGGTTCTCGAAATCCCCCTCCTCGATTCCGACATCCAGGGAAGGGAGCAGCTTGTTCGAATATCCCCCCCTTCTCGCCGACCTGGACGGATGAGAAGGAAACGGGCCTGTGGAGGCGTTCATGAAAGTAAGCCGGAGATATTCTGAAAGCCGCCCGGGGTCTCCGGACATGAACGGACGATGAGTTTCCTCCTCGCATGCGTTCAGACCGAGGCCCTGGACTCCTGCCGCTGGAAGGAGAGCCTGCGAAAGGGCCTTTTCTCCGTGGAAGAGGCTGCCCGTTCGGGAGCACGGCTTGTCCTTCTTCCCGAGGCTTTTTTCCCCGGGTACTATCTCCGGGGAATGATGGAGGGAGAGCAGGAATGGCGCTCCTTCGACGTCTGCGCCCTCTTTTCCGAAAAGGCCCGGCAGCTGAAAATCCACCTTGCCGCCGGCATGGTTCTTTTTACGGAGGAGGGGCCGGTCAACTCAGCCGTACTCTGGGGCCCCGACGGAAGGGAGCTCCTGCGGACGGTCAAGTCCAACCTCTGGCATTTCGACGAAAAATATGTCCGTCCGGGACGTTCATTCTCTGTGGCCGACACCAGTCTCGGAAGGATCGGAATGATGATCTGCGCCGACGGCCGGATTCCCGAGGTTGCCCGCATTCTCGCCCTCAGGAAAGCATCCCTCATACTGGACCTCACGAACCTGACCTCCACGGGACGGGACAGGAAAACCCTCTCAAATCCGCAGCTCGATTACATGCTGCCTGTCCGGGCCGCCGAGAACGGACTTTGGATCGCCGTGGCGGACAAGGTCGGACTCGAGGCCGGTTCAGTTCTCAACTGCGGGGGGAGCCGGGTCATCGGCCCGAAGGGGGAGACCGTCGCAGCGGCTTCGTCCTGGAAGGAGGAACTTCTCTTCGCCTCTGTCGATCTGTCAGCGCGGGGATATGCGCTGACGCCAAGAAAGCCGGAATCCTGGACCCGTCTCGGGCAGCCTACCGGAGAGACGGAGGCTGAGAAGCAGCAGTTCCGCCCCATGCTTCCCGTCGATAACGAGCTCTTCGCCTGCATGGTCCGTTTTTCGGCGGACGATCCGGCGGAATATATTCGAAAAGCCTCCGGATTCCTTCTTCGGGCTCTCGACCAGGGAAACAGGCTCATCCTGCTTCCTGCCGTTCCTGCCGAGCGGGAAGATGAGACCCTGAAAGCTCTCGTCCCCCTGATGAAGGCGGATGCGCTGACGGCGCTCCCTCTCTCAGGCGAAAAAGACGGAGGAGAATTCATTCTCTTCACCTCCTCCGGCGTTCTCGGCCGGACGGGAAGGGATGGCCCGGGGGTTCTTTCAACGCCCCTCGGAAGAATCGGGGGCATCTTCGGCGGGGACGGATGGAACCCGGAGCCGATCCGGTGCCTCATGATCTCCGGTTCCGAGATCGTTCTGTGGTATGGAGAAAAGAGCCCGGAGATCGCCGGGGAACTTCTTGTAAAGTTCGCCCGGACGAGGGCATCGGAAAACCGGCTTTTTGTTCTTGCCTCTTTTGAAGGGAAGGGAGGGCCGGTACTCATGGCCGCTCCGTCGGGGGCCCTTCTCGCCGAAGCCCTCGAAGAGGGCGACCAGGCAATTTCCGCCATGGTGCGCCGAATGGAGAGCCGCAGCAAGACCGTGGTCCCCGGTACGAACATCATCGGAGGACGGCATCCGGAGGCCTACGGCGATCTCTTTTCTCCGCCGGAAGAGGCATATCCATGAAGGATCCCGGGAGATCCACGGACGAAGAATTCATGGCCCTTGCCCTCGAAGAGGGACGGCAGGCGGCCGAAAGAGGGGACGTCCCCGTAGGGGCTGTCCTGGTGAGAGGCGGCGCCGTGATGGCAACGGGACAAAATCTCAAGACGGACGATCCCACCGGCCACGCCGAGATCCTTGCCCTTCGGGCTGCGGGGAATGCACTGGGGAGCTGGAACCTCGCGGGGTGCACCCTCTACGTCACCGTGGAGCCCTGTCCCATGTGCGCGGGGGCTCTTGTGCTCGCCCGGCTGGACCGTCTCGTCTACGGATGCGGCGATCCCAGGGCCGGGGCCTGCGGCACCCTGTACAATATTGTCCAGGACACCCGGCTGAACCACAGGCTTGCCGTCACCCGGGGGGTACTGGAGGAGAAATGCGCCGGTCTTCTCCGCACCTATTTCAAAACAAAAAGAAGGGCCGGTTCAGAAAAAGGACAGGTCCGTGAAAGGATGCTGAAAGAATGAAAACGATCTCCTACGGGCATCAGTATATCGACGAAGAAGACATTGCCGCAGTGGCCGCGGTTCTCAGGGGAGACTGGCTCACCCAGGGGCCGGCGGTGGAGGCCTTCGAGAAGGCCTTTGCGGAGTATGTGGGGGTGTACCACGCCGTCTCCTTCGCTAACGGAACCGCCGCACTCCACGGAGCCTATTTCGCCGCCGGAGTGGAGGAGGGGGATGAGGTGATCACGTCCCCCATGACCTTTGCGGCCACGGGGAACGCAGCACTTTATCTCGGAGGAAAGCCCGTCTTCGCGGACATCGACCCCGATACGATCTGCCTCGACCCCGGTGAGGCAGAGAAAAAAATTTCACCCCGGACAAAGGTGATCGCCCCGGTGAGTTTCGGCGGCTATCCTGCGGATATCGAATCCTTTGTCTCCCTGGCCCGTTCCTGCGGAGCCCTCGTGGTCGAGGATGCCTGCCATGCCCTCGGCGCAAGAAGGGACAATATATGCGTGGGAAAACAGGCCGATCTGACCGCCTTCAGCTTTCATCCCGTCAAGCATATCACCACGGGGGAAGGGGGAATGGTCACCACCGATTCGCCCCGACTCGCCGAGAGGCTGCGCCTTTTCCGGACCCACGGAATAACGAAGGACCCCGGCAAGATGACCGGAACTCCCGACGGTCCCTGGTCCAATGAAATGCAGGTCCTGGGCTACAACTACCGTTTGAGCGACATTCACGCGGCCCTGGGGCTCAGCCAGCTTGCAAAGCTCGACAGCTTCGTGCGCCGGCGGAAGGCCATCGCGGCCCAGTACGACTCTCTTTTCGAAGGGGTAGATTCACTGATCATACCGCCCCGGTGCGAGGGTCATTCATACCATCTTTATCCCCTGCGCTTTCCCCCCGGAAGACCGGGGGGCAATTTTCGCCCTGCTGCGGGAAAAAGGGATCGCCGGTATGGTCCATTATCCCCCCCTTCATCTTCATCCCTACTACCGGGAGCGTTTCGGCTGCAGCAAGGGGGACTATCCCCGGGCGGAGGAGTTTTATGCAGGGGAGATAAGCCTCCCCATGTATTTCGGCCTTTCGGACGATGACGTCCGGCGGGTCGCCGATACGATCCGGCAGATTATGGAGAGGGAGGAGTGAAGCAGCCTCTTTGCGCTTAAACTGATTCCATGACCCGTAATTATACCTGGACTTTCAGATGGTTTCAGGCTACAATTTCACCCGTATTTCAATCAACCAAAGTATCGAGGGGGTAGTTTGATGTTTTCAGGTAAACGGTTCGTTGCGTTCATGTCCCTTGCAGTCCTTTTCCTGTTCTGTGCCGCCGGTTTCGCCGCCGCGGAAGAGAAGATCGGAGTCATTGATTCCCAGAAGATCGTCTTTCAGCATCCCGGTTTCGAGGCGGTAACGAAGCAGCTTCAGTCGATCAGCGCAACGAAGGAAAACGAAATGAAAATGGCCGTGGACAAAGAGTCTGACCAGAATAAAAAGGCCCAGATCTTCAGCGCGAAACGGAACGAGCTTGCCCAGGAAGAGCAGCGCCTCATGCAGCCCATTTTCCAGGAGGCCCAGCTTGCAGTCCGTACCGTTGCCAAGATAAAGGGCGTCACTGTGGTCATCGAAAAGTCCGCCGTGTATTTCGGCGGCATCGACATCACCGACGACGTCATCCAGGAACTCAAAAAGAACGCTGCAAAGAAGAAATAGTCAGTTCCCTCTGAGCGTCAGTTCAATCGGAACCTTAAGGGCGCATCTTCCGCTTAACGAAGATGCAGCCCTCTTTTTTATTTTTTCGGGGAGGTAGAATCCGGGGATGAAACTGCTTGTGACGGATATCGATGAAACCCTGTCGAGAGGAATGAACGCAACGGCCGAGGGTGGCCGAAGCCTGTGGGCGCCTTCGGCGGAACGGGTGGAGAATCATGCTCGCAACCGGCAGGATTCTTGCCACGACCCTCTCCCATATCCGCGGGACGGGTTCTGACCTTCCTGCCATTGTCTATGACGGGGGCCGGATCATGGATCCCCGGACATCGAAGGCCCTGTATGAAGTGCACCTCGATCCATCCCTCGCCCTTGAGATCGTCCGGGCGGGGTGGGAGCATCCGGTGGAGCTTCAGATCATCGGAGATGAACGGGCCTACTGCCGCTACAGCGACGTGCTCACCCGCGCCTTCTTTCTGGAATCGGGCGTGCCCGTGGATGATTCCCTCGAATCCCCCCTGATTCAGGGAAAGGTTTTCCGGGTGATCTTTCACGGCATCCCCGGGTGTATCCGCACCCTCCAGCGGGATCTGAAAGCCCAGTTCGCCGGAAGGGCGGAGGTTGTGCTGGCCGGAGAGAACTTTCTCGACGTGCTTCCCAGGGGCGTATCGAAGGGGGCTGCCCTCGGGGCATGGCTCCAGACGCTTCCCGAACCCCCGGAAATCATCGTGGCCGCCGGAGACCATCAAAACGACCTCGAGATGCTCGCCTCGGCTCATCTGGCCGTGGCCCCTGAAGATGCCGCGGAAGAGGTTCTCCGCATGGCCCACGTGATCATGCCCTCTGCGGACAGGCACGGGTTTTCCTTCCTGGCGGAGCATCTGCTGTCGGATGAGAAAATTCGTGGCGAAT
>CAXXXO010000003.1:0-659695 GCA_963674625.2 Aminobacteriaceae bacterium
GACACCAGGGCGGAGTACGGCGTCAGGACGGTAAGCAAGGGGTTCGATCTCAAGTCGGCCCTCCGCTGCCTTCAGCGGGGAGAAGTCCTTGCCATCCTCGTGGACCAGGATGCGGGAAAGAACGGCCTGATCCTTCCCTTCCTCGGCCTTCCCGCCAGCACCCCCTACGGACCCGTAAAAATGGCGCAGCATCTGGGGGCATCCATTCTTCCCGTGTTTATGATTCGCAGGGAAAGAGTATCTATCATGATTTCCATATCCTCCCCTCTCCATGGAAAAATGGGTACCCGGACCGGGAAGAATCCATGGAGAGCGCCATGGGAAGGTGCAACGAAATTCTCAGCGACTGGATTTCCCGCTATCCCGGGCAGTGGATGTGGCTCAGCCGCCGGTGGGCGTCCACGGAAAGGATTTTTCATGATCCTCGGCATCGATCCGGGCAGGGCGAAAACGGGATGGGCCGTCGTGAGGAGGAAGGCTCCCTTCTCCTGTCGGGCATCTTCCCCACGGCGGAGGGAGATCTTTTTTTCCGGGGGATGGAACAGCGCTCGCCGGAGATGATCGAACCCTTTGTGATCGAAGGACGGGCGGCGGACATGGAGGCGGTACGCCTCAGCGAATGCGTGGTCGGAAGCGGCACCGGAAGAAATCTTCTCTATTCTCTTGCGCAAACCCTCTCTCTTAGAGTACAGTTAGTGCCTGAAAAAGGAACGACCCTGCTGTCGAGAGATCTCTACTGGAAAATACATCCCCCGAAAGGGGTTCAGAGAATTCTCCCAGCTTCACTTCGTGTGCCGCCGAGAGACCTGGACGACCTTGCCGCATGGGCGATCGTCCTGAGGTATCTGGAGCTCCGGAATACAAACAGGGAAGAAGGAGAAAAAGAGAATGGGAATTGAAAAGCTTGCCGTGCTTGTGAACACCTTCGGGGTCTTCCCTCGTGAGCGTCAGCAAAGAGATGGGACTCGAGGTGACCCTCGTAAAATCTGAAGTGGCCCGGGGCGTCAATGTTTCGGGCACCTGCGTGGCCGCCCTTGTGGGGGTCGTCGGCGGGGGAGTGCAGGGTACGGTGGTCATCATGCTCGATAAAGAGGGATTTGACGCCACTGTATCGGCCATGTCGGGGAAGATGATTGCCCCGGATCTGGATGATTCCGTCTCCATGAGCGTCATCGGAGAGCTTGCGAACATGGTCAGCGGAAGGGCCCTGGTCCAGGCCTCCCTGGAGGGGACTGAGGTCACCCCACCCCAGCTCATCATCGGGGCCGGCATCCGTACCATTCCCCTTCAATCTTCCGGAATAAAGAGCTTCACCCTTCCGTTTCGGATTCCCACTGGAGGAACCCTCTTTCTCGTCCTCTCCTTTCACTCCTGATCTCTCTTCTGTGATCCTGATTTGCACGGGGACGTTCTCCTAGAGCTTCTCCCCTTCCCAGGCCGCAACCACGGCCGCCACGCAGGAGTCGCCCGTGACGTTGATGGAGGTCCGGGCCATGTCGAGAACCGCATCGATGCCCGCAACGAGGGCCGCACCCTCGAGAGGAAGGCCTACGGCGGTCAGGACGAGGGTCAGCATGATCAGCCCCGCTCCCGGGACCCCGGCGGTGCCGATGGAGGCCAGGGTGGCTGTCAGAAGAACGGTCATCTGGGCGGTGAGGGAAAGAGGGACGCCGTAGGCCTGGGCCGCGAAGAGGGCGCAGACCCCCTGGTAGAGGGCCGTGCCGTCCATATTGATTTTCGCCCCCAGGGGGAGGACGAAGGACGTGACCTTTTCTGAGACCCCGAGGTTGTCCTGGGCCGTCCGCATGGTAATGGGCAGGGTGGCCGAACTCGACCGGGTCACGAAGGCCGTGAGGGTCGCCTCCCACACCCCTTTGAAAAACCACAGGGGAGACCTCTTCACGAAGAGGACGATCAGCCGGGAATAGATGATGGCCGCGTGAAGGAAGCATCCGAGATAGACTGCTATGATCACCTTGGCGAAGGGAGCGAGAACGGAGAGCCCGTATTTCGAGACCGTCACGGCGATGAGGGCGAAAACTATCCCGGCAGCCATGATCCTCCTCAGTGAGAGGATAGCTCAACTGCAGGGGAATGGCCAGCCCTTGTTTTCTTTTGCGGTGAAAAGCGGAAAAAGAAAGCCTTGCCTGTGGTCAGCGCAAATGAATTCTGTTACGATAGAGTAAATTTGAAAAGGAGCATCCATCCTGACTCCCCGGGAGGCTTTGCCGTGAGGGAAAAAAAATTTTTTCTCGCTTTACTCGTCTTTCTTCTGCTGTTTTCAGGAACCGCCCATGGGCAGGGAGGAATTGTACTGGCTCTCTCGGGAGGAGGGACCCGGGGACTGGCCCATATCGGGGTTCTCGAGGCTCTCGAGGAGCAGGGAATCCACATCGCCGGCATCGTCGGCGCCAGCATGGGAGCGATCATCGGGGGCCTTGCCGCCAGCGGCTATACCTGCGAAGAGCTGCGGGAAGTGATCGCCACCCTCGACCTGACCAACCTTCTCTCCGAGAAGACAAATCCCATCTTCGTTCCCCTCACCCAGGATTCGTCGAATCCCAAGAGCAAGATTCCCTGGGTCGTGATCAACAAGGCCGGGGAAGTCATAGGTCCTCTCGGGGGCATGTCGGGCGTGAAGCTCCTCGAGCGGTTTGCCCAGCTCGCCTCCCGAAGCCAGATCGTCCGGTTCGATGAACTCGCCATACCCTTCGCTGCGGTGGCCACAGACCTCGAAACGGGCGAAAAGGTGGTGCTCCGCACGGGAAGCCTCGCCTCCGCCATGAGGGCGTCCATGGCCATACCGGTGCTCTTCGATCCGTGGACCATAGGGGGCCGTCTCCTGGTGGACGGAGGACTCGTCTCGAACCTCCCCGTCGAGACCGCAAAGGAAATTTTTCCGGGATATCCGGTGGTGGCCGTGGACGTCACCGGAATGCTCAAGACCCGGAAGGACATCAAGTCGGTCGTGGACGTTCTTGACCAGTCGCTCACCATCTTCACCCGGAGAAACGTGGAAAACGAGATATTGAAGGCGGATCTCGTCATCTCACCGTCCGTGCAGGGAATTCCCATTTTCGATATGACCAATGCCGGCGATGTGATCGACGCGGGCAAGAAGGCGGCCATGGACCGGATGGCCGTGATAAAAAAACTTGCCGCGTCCGCTCCGCCCGTCGCCCAGAGAGAGTCCCTCTGCCTCACCTCGAAGGTGGCCTCCATCGTCGTGGAGGGAGCCACGGATGAACTTGCCGAAAAAATCGGCAGAAAATACAGTTCCTGGATAGGCAAGCCTCTCAGCACCCTCAACATCATCCGGGCGAGCAGGGATATCGGCCTGCAGGAGGACGTCCAGGCCGTGGACTACCGGTTCGAAGAGGCCGGCGAAAATCTGAACGTTGTCTTTGTGATTCAGCGAAAACCGGCCCTAGAGATCAATTTCGGCGGATACACCACCAATCTCCACCCTCACCGCTGGCTCTACATCAACGGGGTCCGGAGAGATCTTTTCTACGACGGAGACTCCCTCCTATTCAACCTGAAGGTGGGTGAGCAGTGGGGAGTGGATACGAGCTATCTCCTCTCGTCGGAAAAGAACAGAACGTGGGAAGTCACCCTTTCAGCACAGAACTGGGAGATGGAGACGGCAAACGCCGGAACGAAGGCCTGGGACAGGTACGCCGTCGGTCTGACCCGCCGATTTTCGTCCGGGTCCTTCCAGGGCGGTATCGGATACGCCTTCGAGAGAATTCATTCCGGCGGGTTCGATACGGACTCGTCAGGGCCGACTTTTTTCCTCTCCTCCAATACCCTCAACGACCCGACCGATCCCACCTCCGGCTCTCTTTTCCAGTTCCAGGCTTGGTGGCCGGACCAGGAGGAAATTCTCTACCGTGCAAACTATTTCGTCGCCTCCCGCCTTTCGGACAACTGGCGCTTTTATGTGCGGGCGGGGTTTGCCGAAGGAGATGAACGGGGAGACGGAAGAAGAGCCGTCTTCCTCGGAGCGGCGGAAGAACTCTACAGCTACTCGGGCAACCCGATCCAGGGAGAGCGGATGTTCTGGTGGAACGCCGCCTTCCGGCGGGTTCTCGCAAAAAGCTGGTGGGGGGCCCTGAACACGGAGGTCTTCGCCGGAATGGGATTTGTCTACAACGATGACGGAGACCGTTTCCGGGACGCCTGGGAGGCGGGGGTCTCCTTTTCCGTACCGGGCTTTCTCTTTGACGGAAAGCTGATGGTACTCTACAACGACGAACGGGACCTCAAGGTCGGCTTCTTCATCGGCAGCCCGGTATGGGGCCATTACCCCCTCCCCTGAATCCCCGAAGCGGAAAAAGGGCGAAGACGATCAGGGGGAGATTCAAAGAAGGGCAAAGAGGAGATTCATGCACCGCAATTGGAAAAAACACAGGAGGAACGGCCCATGGCACGAAACATCACTTCACGCTCCCAGGATTATTCCCAATGGTATCTCGACATCATCAAGGCGGCTGAACTGGCCGATTACGCCCCTGTCCGGGGGTGCATGGTCATCCGTCCTACGGGATACGCCCTGTGGGAATCCATTCAGCATTATTTCGACGAAGGGTTCAAGGAAACAGGCCATGTAAACGCCTATTTTCCCCTTCTCATTCCCAATTCCTTTCTCGAAAAAGAGGCCGAGCACGTGGAGGGGTTTGCCCCCGAATGTGCCGTGGTAACCCATGCGGGGGGCGAACTCCTCGAGGAGCCCCTTGTCGTCCGCCCGACCTCCGAGACCGTCATCGGCCACATGTACAGCAAATGGGTGCAGTCCTGGCGTGATCTCCCCATTCTCATCAATCAATGGGCCAACGTCATGCGGTGGGAAAAGCGCCCCCGCCTCTTCCTGCGTACCTCCGAATTTCTCTGGCAGGAGGGTCATACCGCCCACAGCACGGCCAGGGAGGCCATGGAGGAGACGCTCCGCATGCTCGAGGTCTACCGCCGGATCATGACGGATATCCTCGCCCTCCCCGTCATTTCAGGCGAAAAGACGGAGGGGGAGCGTTTCCCCGGAGCCGTCAATACCTATACCTGCGAGACCATGATGAGCGACGGCAAAGCGCTCCAGGCCGGAACAAGCCATTTCCTCGGCCAGAATTTCGCCCGGGCCTTCGACATCAAGTTCCAGAACCGGGAGGGAGACCTCGAATACGCCTGGACGACGAGCTGGGGCGTCTCGACCCGACTTATCGGGGCAATCATCATGACCCATTCCGACGACGACGGCCTCATCATTCCGCCGAGAGTCGCCCCCGTCAAGACAGTCATTCTTCCCATCAGTTCCGACGATGAAAAGCTCGAAAATGAACTTCTTCCCAGGGCTCTGGAAATTTCCTCCTCCCTGAACGCCGCCCTCGGAGGCCGCTTCACCCTCGTGGACAAACAGTTTCACCTCCGTCCCGGGGAAAGATTTTTTTATCATCTCCAGAGGGGTGTTCCCCTCCGTCTCGAACTCGGAGAAAAGGAGCTGGAGAAAGGGACCGCCAGGGCGGTCCGCAGGGACACGGGAGAGAAAATGGATATTCCCATCGAGAACCTGGCCGGGAAGATCCCCGTCCTTCTCGAGGACATCCAGTCCACCCTCTTCAACCGGGCTCTCGATTTCCGAGTGAAAAAGACCACCGTCGCCTCTACTTATGAAGAACTGAAGAAGGCGATCGACCAGGACGGCGGATTCGTGGAGACCTGGTTCGCCGGGGGATCCGAAGAGGAAAAGAAAATCAAGGAAGAGACTGGAGCCACCCCGAGATGCATGCCCCTGGAGGACAGTTCCACGGGAAAGTGCATTATCACCGGAAAAGAAGGGGCGCGGAAAGTCATCTTCGCCAGGGCCTACTAAACACCCTCCGCTTTTTTGCAAAAGGGGCATCTTCCTCCGGACCGGAAGAAAGATGCCCCTTCTTCAATGACTTTCAAATGAGAAAATAAGCGAAATAAGCTGAAACCGGAGAGGATTTTTGCCCATAAGGGCTGAAAGGCCTGTCATGGCAATGGTTTATGCAAAATAGATCTCCGGGAAAAAAATAGAAACCGGGTGTTGACTTCTCTCCAGAAAATGGTATTATACCCCTCGCGTCCTTGAAACGGCGCGGGCCGACGGGAGCGAACAACCCCTGAAAGCAGTGTTGAAGGACCTTGACAGAATTATAGGTGGAAGAGAGAGGTAAAGCAGCGAACCCTGAGAAGTTATTTGAGAGTTTGATCCTGGCTCAGGACGAACGCTGGCGGCGTGCTTAACACATGCAAGTTGAACGGTAATCCATGGAAGCTTGCTGAAGTGGATTATAGTAGCGGACGGGTGAGTAATGCATGAGAAGCTGCCATTGGGAGGGGGACAACAGTTGGAAACGGCTGCTAATACCCCGTATGCCGGAAGGTGAAAGGGAGTAATCCCGCCCGATGAGGTGCTCATGTCCTATCAGCTAGTTGGTGAGGTAACGGCTCACCAAGGCGACGACGGGTAGCCGGCCTGAGAGGGTGAACGGCCACACTGGAACTGAGATACGGTCCAGACTCCTACGGGAGGCAGCAGTGGGGAATATTGGGCAATGGGGGCAACCCTGACCCAGCGACGCCGCGTGAGGGAAGAAGGCCTTCGGGTTGTAAACCTCTTTTGTATGGGAAGAAGGACGTGACGGTACCATACGAATAAGTCCCGGCTAACTACGTGCCAGCAGCCGCGGTAATACGTAGGGGACGAGCGTTGTCCGGAATTACTGGGCGTAAAGGGCGCGCAGGCTGTTTGACAAGTCAGCTGTTAAATATGGGGGCTTAACCCTTATATGCGGTTGAAACTATCAGACTGGAGTGCTGTAGAGGCAAGTGGAATTCCCAGTGTAGCGGTGAAATGCGTAGATATTGGGAAGAACACCGGTGGCGAAGGCGACTTGCTGGGCAGCAACTGACGCTGAGGCGCGAAAGCCAGGGGAGCAAACGGGATTAGATACCCCGGTAGTCCTGGCCGTAAACGATGAATGCTAGGTGTGGGTGTAGAGATACATCCGTGCCGGAGCTAACGCGATAAGCATTCCGCCTGGGGAGTACGGTCGCAAGATTGAAACTCAAAGGAATTGACGGGGGCCCGCACAAGCGGTGGAGCACGTGGTTTAATTCGATGCAAACCGAAGAACCTTACCTGGGTTTGACATGTACGTGGTACGGAGATGAAAGTTGAAGGACTCCTCCTTCGGGAGGGGAGCGTACACAGGTGCTGCATGGCTGTCGTCAGCTCGTGTCGTGAGATGTTGGGTTAAGTCCCGCAACGAGCGCAACCCCTGCATTCAGTTGCCAACGGTTTGGCCGGGCACTCTGGAGGGACTGCCATCGACAAGATGGAGGAAGGTGGGGATGACGTCAAGTCATCATGGCCCTTATGTCCAGGGCGACACACGTGCTACAATGGCCGGCACAACGGGAAGCGACACTGCGAGGTGAAGCGGATCCCTTAAAGCCGGTCTCAGTTCGGATTGAAGTCTGCAACTCGACTTCATGAAGCTGGAATCGCTAGTAATCGCAGATCAGCCAAGCTGCGGTGAATACGTTCCCGGGCCTTGTACACACCGCCCGTCACACCACCCGAGTTGGGTGCACCCGAAGCCGGAGGCCTAACCAGCAATGGAAGGATCTGTCGAAGGTGTGTCTGGTAAGGGGGGTGAAGTCGTAACAAGGTAGCCGTACCGGAAGGTGCGGCTGGATCACCTCCTTTCTAAGGAGATCTGCGTCATTTAAGCAAGGCAGACCTCAAAGCAGTAAGGGAATCGCACACCTCTCTCGTTCCGCCTATAAGCAAATCTCCATGGACATTGACAGCAGAATAGAGGAAGCGAAGAAGAAAGAGGAAAAGGTACTAAGGGCACACGGTGGATGCCTTGGCGCCAACAGCCGATGAAGGACGCAGCAAGCTGCGAAAAGCTCCGGGGAGACGCAAGCGGTCGGTGATCCGGAGATGTCCGAATGGGGCAACCCGCCTGGAGCAGTCCAGGCACCCTCTTATGAGGGGGGAACCGGGCGAAGTGAAACATCTCAGTAGCCCGAGGAGAAGAAATCGAAGAGATTCCCTGAGTAGTGGTGAGCGAAAGGGGAAGAGCCTAAACCTGAAGAGTGCCAAGACTGCGGTCGTTGCTTTTCGGGGGTTGTGGGTTTCGGAGTTGGTTCTCCCGCAGGGGAGCCGGGAAGTTACAAACCGTCATTTTAGTCGAAGTGTATTGGGAAAGCATGCCGCAGAGGGTGAGAGCCCCGTAGGCGAAAGGATGACGGCTTCCTTCTCTGAGACCCGAGTAGGCCGGAGCACGTGAAATTCCGGTTGAATCCGGGCCGACCATGGTCCAAGGCTAAATACTGTTGGCGACCGATAGCGAACCAGTACCGAGAGGGAAAGGTGAAAAGCACCCCTGGCGGGGAGTGAAAGAGACCTGAACCCGTGTGCCTACAATCAATCGGAGCCGGAAGCATCCGCGAGGATGTGGAAGGTGACGGTATGCCTTTTGTAAAATGAGCCGGCGAGTCATTTTCAGTAGCGAGGTTAAGGTCCGTCTGGACTGGAGCCGCAGGGAAACCGAGTCTGAATAGGGCGAATAAGTTTCTGGAAATGAACCCGAAGCCGTACGATCTATCCATGAGCAGGTTGAAGCCCCGGTGAAACGGGGTGGAGGACCGAACCGGTGCCTGTTGAAAAAGTCTCGGATGACTTGTGGATAGGAGTGAAAAGCTAATCGAGTACGGTGATAGCTGGTTCTCCCCGATATGCATTTAGGTGCAGCCTTATGGATGACAGATGGGGGTAGAGCACTGGATGGACGCGGGGGACTGGGGTCCTGCCAAATTCAACCAAACTCCGAATACCATCATGTTGGACCATGGGAGTGAGACTGCGGGAGAGAAGTTTCGTAGTCGTGAGGGAAACAGCCCAGACCGTCAGCTAAGGCCCCAAAGGCTATGCTAAGTGTGGCAAGGATGTGGAAATGCCCGGACAGCCAGGAGGTTGGCTTAGAAGCAGCCATCCTTTAAAGAGTGCGTAACAGCTCACTGGTCGAGGATTTCCGCGCCGAAAATACAGGGGGCTAAGCATAGCGCCGAAGCTGCGGGATTCGCAATTTAGGTTGCGGATCGGTAGGGGAGCGTTCTATGAGGGGAGAAGTCGTACTGTGAGGTACGGTGGACATCATGGAAGTGAGAATGCCGGCATAAGTAGCGCAAAGTATGTGAGAAACATACTCACCGGAAGCCCAAGGGTTCCTGGGGAAGGCTAATCCACCCAGGGTAAGGCGGGACCTAAGGCGAGGCCGAAAGGCGTAGTCGATGGACAGCAGGTTGATATTCCTGTCCCGCGGAGCGGCCGTTAAAACTGAAGGGGTGACGCAGGAAGCTAGGTGGATCCGGGTGATGGAAGTCCCGGACCAAGGGTGTAGGCATATTCTCCAGGGAAATCCGGAGGAATGAGCCGAGACCTGACGGGGATCTCCCGTAATGGGAGAGAAGCCATTGACGCTCCACTGCCGAGAAAAGCCTCTAGGGAGGACGCACCGCGCTCGTACCCGAAACCGACACAGGTGGGCTGGCTGAACAGGCTAAGGTGAGCGGGATAACTCTCGTTAAGGAACTCTGCAAGTTGACCCCGTAACTTCGGGAGAAGGGGTGCCTCTCTGGTGAAGACAATGCTGTCGGAGCTGAGGGAGGTCGCAGAAACCAGGCTCAGGCGACTGTTTACTAAAAACACAGGTCTCTGCATAAGGCGTAAGCCGAAGTATAGGGACTGACACCTGCCCGGTGCTGGAAGGTTAAATGGAGAGGTTAGCCGCAAGGCGAAGCTTTGAGATGAAGCCCCAGTAAACGGCGGCCGTAACTATAACGGTCCTAAGGTAGCGAAATTCCTTGTCGGGTAAGTTCCGACCTGCACGAATGGTGTAACGATCTGAGCGCTGTCTCGACGGGAGACCCGGTGAAATTGTGGTCCTGGTAAAGACACCAGGTACCTGTGGTGGGACGGAAAGACCCCATGGAGCTTTACTGTAGCCTGGTACTGGATTTTGTCCTATCATGCACAGGATAGGTGGGAGGCATTGAAGGATGTGCTTTGGCATATCCGGAGCCGACGTTGGGATACCACCCTTGATATGACGAAATTCTAACCCCGGACGTCTGAATCGGCGCGGGGGACCCTGCCAGGTGGGCAGTTTGACTGGGGCGGTCGCCTCCCAAAGAGTAACGGAGGCGCGCGATGGTCACCTCAGGGCGAATGGAAACCGCCCTACAGAGAGCGCAAGCGTATAAGGTGGCCTGACTGAAAGACCGACAGGTCGATCAGGGACGAAAGTCGGTGCTAGTGATCCGGCGGTTCCGAATGGAAGGGCCGTCGCTCAACGGATAAAAGCTACCCTGGGGATAACAGGCTGATCTTGCCCGAGAGTTCCCATCGACGGCAAGGTTTGGCACCTCGATGTCGGCTCGTCGCATCCTGGGGCTGAAGCAGGTCCCAAGGGTTGGTCTGTTCGCCCATTAAAGCGGTACGTGAGCTGGGTTTAGAACGTCGTGAGACAGTTCGGTCCCTATCCACCACGGGCGTAGGGTATTTGAGGAGATCTGCTTCTAGTACGAGAGGACCGAAGTGGACGAACCACTGGTGTACCGGTTGTGACGCCAGTTGCATAAGCCGGGTAGCTATGTTCGGCACGGATAACCGCTGAAGGCATCTAAGCGGGAAGCCGCCTCCAAGATGAGATACCCCATTCGCAAGAAGTAAGGCGTCCTGTAGACTACGGGATACATAGGCCGGAGGTGTACGCCCTGAGAGGGGTTGAGCTGACCGGTACTAATACGCCGAGGCCTTTTCCTCTTTTTTCTTTCTTCTTCTAGAAGCTGTAGTGTCTGTGGAGATCTTATGAATTGGATTTCCGGTGGTTTTTGCGGAGGGGTCACACCCGGTTCCATGCCGAACCCGGCAGTTAAGCCCTCCAGCGCCGATGGTACTGCGGAGGCTATCCGTGGGAGAGTAGGTCGCTGCCGGAAATCCTTACAAACAAAACACGAGGGCGTTCCCCAAAAGGAACGCCCTCGTGCCGTATTGAAAACTGCCCGTGCAGGACGCATAAAATCATTTTCCTTCTCCCTCACTTTCCCGCAGAGGGGAAGAATGGTCCATTGTGATATTGCTTTTCTTGAGGTATGATCATTTTGGAGTAAAAACGTATCGCCATTCAAATCTAACGTACGGAGTGACTATGGACAAAACGCCGAAACTCGGAGATACGCTTGTCGCCACCGGGGCAATCACACCGGAACAGCTTGATGAAGCCCTTTCAGAGCAGAAAAGTACTGGGCTGCGTCTCGGAGAGGTTCTCCTCAAGAAGGGATTCGCCTCCGAGGGGAAAATTCTCGATGCCCTGAGTTCCCAGCTTGGTCTCCAGGTCTTTTCCCTCTCCCGGTACCGCCCCATGCCAGAGGCCCTGAGGATGGTCCCCGAGAGCGTTGCAAGACGCCTTCACGCCATCCCATTATCAATGGAGGACGACAACACCCTCCTGGTCGCAATGTCCGACCCCATGGACATTCTCGCCCAGGACGAAA
This sequence comes from Aminobacteriaceae bacterium, assembly GCA_963674625.2. Lineage (GTDB taxonomy): Bacteria > Synergistota > Synergistia > Synergistales > Aminobacteriaceae > JALHFZ01. The sequence goes on from CAXXXO010000003.1 coordinate 11,590, forward strand.
TCCGCATGCTCACCGGCATGGACATCAAGGTCGGCATCGCCGCCCCCTCCGAGATCGAGCGGAACCTCGAACGGCTCTACAGCATCCAGGACTCCATGGACGACGCCAGCCTCGAGCTGGTGGACGGAGTCACAGCGGAGATGGATCTCTCCCAGGCGATGGGGGAGGCCAACCCGGACGACGCCCCGGTCATCCAGCTCGTGAACAACGTCATCGAGCAGGCAGTGCGTGAAGGAGCGTCGGACGTCCACCTCGAGCCCTTCGAGAAGAATACCCGGGTTCGGTACCGCATCGACGGCCAGCTCTTCAACGCCTTCGATTTTCCCAAACACCTGCACCCGGCAGTCTCCTCGCGAATGAAGATCATGTCCTCCATGGACATCTCCGAAAAACGCCGTCCCCAGGACGGCCGAATACTCATCAAGGTTCTGGGCAGACGGGTTGACCTCCGGGTTTCATCCCTCCCGACCATCTACGGTGAAAAAATGGTCATCCGTATCCTCGACCAGGGAAACGCCAAGGTTGGCCTCAGCAAGCTCGGGCTCGACGAGGACGACAAGGTTCTCGTGGACAAGGTCATCGCCGCCCCCTACGGCATCGTCCTCGTGACGGGGCCCACGGGCAGCGGCAAGTCCACAACCCTTTATTCCGTACTCGAACAGATCAACCGCCCCGAGGTGAACGTGGTCACCGTGGAGGACCCGGTGGAATACACCATGCACGGCATCGGCCAGGTCCAGGTCAACGAAAGGGCGGGGCTTACCTTCAACGCCTCCCTCCGCTCCATACTCCGTCAGGACCCGGATAAAATCATGGTCGGCGAGATCCGGGACGGCGAGACGGCCCAGCTTGCCATCCGGGCGGCCCTCACGGGACACCTCGTCCTTTCGACCCTCCACACCAACGACGCCCCGAGTGCGGCCATCCGCCTCGTGGATATGGGCATTCAGCCATTTCTCGTGGCTTCCTCTCTGCTGACGGTCATCGCCCAGCGCCTCGTCCGCAACCTCTGCTCCTCCTGCAAGGAGGAATACACCCTTCCCGATCCCCTCTGCGCAACTCTCAATGTACCGCAGGGAAGCAAAGCCTTCAAACCGGTAGGGTGCAACGAGTGCCGCGGTACGGGGTACAGGGGCCGGTCGGCAATTTTCGAGATCATGGAGGTCACCGACCCCATCCGGGAGCTCATCGTATCGGGTGCGTCGTCTGCAGTCGTGCGGGACGAAGCCCTGCGGAACGGCATGAAAAACCTCCGGGCTTCGGGGGTAAGGAAAATCCTGGACGGCCGTACAAGCGTCGAAGAAGTGCTTACGACCACCTTCTGAGGTACAAACGGATGAGGAGGAAAGGACATGAAAATTAAAATTCACGACCTTCTTGCGGAAGTCCTGGACGCGGGGGCCAGCGATCTTCATATCGGAACGGGACACACACCCAGTTTCCGGGTGGACGGCGAGCTGCACCCCATGGCGCCCTATCCCCCCCTTCCCGCCGAGGACGTGGAGCGGGCCATCTCCGAACTCCTTCTTCCCGAGCAGATGGCATCCTACCGCCAGCACAAGGAGTACGACTTCAGCTTCAGCTACCACTCACCCAAGGGAGTGGAGGCCCGGTTCCGGGGAAACTGCTTCTTTGAGGCTGGCAACATGGCCATGGCCCTCCGGTTCATCCCCATGAAGATCCGCTCCCTCCTCGAGCTCGGCCTCCCCGAATGCCTTCACGAGGTGACGAAGCAGCGCCGGGGGCTCTTCCTCGTCACCGGCCCCACGGGGCACGGCAAGACCACCACCCTCGCGGCCCTGCTGGAGGAGATCAACGTGACCCGGCGGGACCACGTCGTCACCATCGAGGACCCCGTGGAGTATGTCTACAAATCCCAGAAGTGCATCATCCATCAGCGCCAGGTGGGGATCGACACACTGACCTTCTCCGAGGCCCTGAAGCGTGTTTTAAGGCAGGACCCCGACGTCATCCTCATCGGCGAGATGCGGGACCTCGAGACCGTGGGGGCAGCCATCACCGCCGCCGAAACGGGGCACCTCGTCTTCGCCACCCTCCACACCCAGGATGCCGCCCAGTCCATCGACCGGATCATCGACGTCTTTCCACCCCACCAGCAGCAGCAGGTCCGGATTCAGCTCGCCGCAGTCCTCGTGGGCATCTGCTCACAGCAGCTCATTCCGTCCCCCACGGGAGGCAGGGTTGTGGGCACCGAAATCCTCTTCGCAAGCCCTGCCGTGCGCAACTGCGTCAAGGAGGGCAAGACGAACCAGATCAAAACACTTATCCAAACCGGGGCATCAGCGGGTATGCACACCATGGAGCAGTGCCTCGCCGACAAGGTGAACGACGGCCTTCTCCCCGTGGACGTGGCCATGTCCTACGCCTATGACCCAAAGGATCTTCAGAGAATTCTCTTCGGCCAGAACTGATATTCCGATTTTTTCAACAAATGAGTCCGGGGGCCTATTTCAACTGGCACTTTTGTTTGATACAATCCATGCTAAAGAATAATGATTCAAATATACATTGCCGAGACCAGTAAAAATGTGATACAACTGAACTGAAGGGCGTGGGGGGACAGAAATATGGACTTTCGCTACAAGGCACGGTCGCCGGACGGAAAGATCGTGGAGGGGATCATCAGCGAGTCGAATCAGGATGCCGCCGTGGCGGTAATGCGCCAGCGGGGCATGATGCCCATAACCATGCAGCAGAGAGGTGTGGCCTCTCAGGTCTCCCTTCTCGACCAGATGCGCAAGATGGGCACCGTCTCCATGCGGGACAAGGTCATCTTCTTCCGGCAGCTCGCCACCATGATCAAGGCCGGGGTCACCTTGGGCAATGCCCTCAACATCCTTTCCGAACAGACCAAGAACCATCGCCTCGCCGAATCCATCCGAAGGGTCAAGATGTCTGTAGACGGCGGCTTTTCCCTCTCAGGCGCCATGCGCACCCGCCCCGAGTTCAACACACTCATGGTCTCCATCATCTCCGCGGGAGAAGAGGGGGGCAAGCTCGACGAGAGCATCGACCGCGTCGCCGTTTTCCTCGAGCGCTCGGACGAGCTTCGCCGGAAGATCATCTCCGCAGTCACTTATCCCGCCGTGGTCATCGTCTTCGCCCTCTTCATCCTCTACATTCTCGTCACCGTGGTCATGCCCCGGTTCTCCACGGTCTTCAAGGGGCTCAACGTTCCGCTGCCGAAACTCACCCTCAGGGTCTTCGACTTTTCCAACTGGATGGCCACCTACTGGTACATTCCATTGGTTGGATTCCTGCTTTTCATCGCCACGATAGTGCTGCTCAACAAAAACAAGGATACCAAGCCCATGATGGATCGCATCAAGCTCAAACTGCCCCTCGTGGGGGACATATTCTTCAAGAGCGCCATGGCCCGGTCGAACCGCACCCTGGCCTCCCTGGTGGACTCGGGGGTCCCCATACTCAAATCCCTCGAGATGACCTCCGAGGTCACCGACAACGCCGTCATCGGCGCGGGGTACACCGCTCTCCGGGATGCCGCCCGCAAGGGTGCCAGCCTCGGCGACACGGCGAAGAACATCGCTATTTTCCCCGTCATGATCGCCCACATGATGAAGGTGGGAGAGGAGACAGGTCAGCTCGAGACCATGCTTGACAAGGTTGCCCAGTGGTTCGAGGTGGAACTGGACGAAAAAATCAAGAGGCTCACTGCCATTCTCGAGCCTCTCTTGATCATTTTCGTAGGCGGAATTGTGGCCATGGTGGCCCTCGCGATCTTCACCCCGATCGTCACGGCCATTCAGACAATGATGTAGACAGAGAAGAGAGAAGAAGGTGATGTCCGTCGAGAGATGAAGGAGAGGGTTTCCGAAGGGGAGAAGGATGTCCCCGGAAGGAAAAGGAATCAGAAGGTAGCATTTTTACGGGATTCATAAATTCAATTCATACAGGAGGAATAACACATGAAAAAGTTCATGAAAAAACGCGCGGGCTTCACCCTGGTCGAACTGCTCATCGTCATCATCATCATCGGCATCCTCGCCGGAGCCATGCTCCTCGTGGCGGGCAGCGGGACGGATAAGGCCAACGCAACGAAGATTGTAAGCGACATGAGAAGCCTCAAAGCAGCTTCTCTTATGAGATGGGCAGATGAATCAAGTTGGTCTTTCGCAGCAAGTAATGACATGACTGGCATGGAAAAGTACATGGATAGAAAACTTGATAATAATGATTGGACATATTCTATGGGTCTTGCAAGTGGTGACACTGCCGTGTGGATTAAAGCTGCAGGCTATGGTGCAGGTTCGGGAATTGCTGATAAATTGGGTGTTATGGGACAACAGAGTGGTCTTTACACAGATGAGGCTTGCACAACTGCAGTTACAGCTGCTGCTGATCCTGTCTATATGAGAGTTAAATAAGCAGAAAATAAGTAAAAGCCGGGGGCTGACTTTTGGCCCCCGGATTCTCTCTATATTTCCGAAAGGAGTGCCCATGAGCAAATCGCTGCAACGGTCAAATAAGTTCAATGGAAAAGGCTTCGCCCTCGTGGAGACTATAATAGCACTGCTGATCCTCGCCATCGCGATTCTGGCCATGGCGTTCGTGCCTATTATGTCCACGAAGCTCGCCCTTCAGACCGTTCAGCGTGAGCAGGCTCTCTTCCTCGCGGACAACCGCCTTGACCTCCTGGAATCTGTCGCATCCGATGATGTTGCCGGCTCCGAAGTTGTCGGCATTTATTTTGTTTCCTTCGACAAATCATCAGTCCAGAGAAAAGCGATGGTCACCATTTCCTGGAATGGAGTTCCCAAGACCTCCTCACTTACCCTCGAGCGGGACCTGAGCAGAATATCCTCCCTGACTGCGAGGAAGCAATAGGACCATGAAAAGACGATCGAGAGCCTTCACTTTAGCGGAAATCCTTATCTCCATGCTCATCACCGGCATCGTCATGAGTGCCGTGATCACGCTCTTTTTCTCCGTCTTCGAGAGCTACACTTTCCACCAGGATATTTCCGAAGCGAAGCAGAGGGGCCAGATCGCTCTCGCCGCCATTTCCCCCTTCATCTCGGGAGCGGCCCTGGGAGTACCCAACGCTCCGGCAACTTTTCAGACTGCCTTCACCTCTCCCGGCCCGACATCTGGAGTGAAAAAGACCGCCGCCGCCCTTCTTCCTGTAGCGGCGAACAAAAAATTCAACGGTCCTGTGCAGCTCGCTTCTGGTGACGTCACGCTTTCCGGAGTCGTCGGGTCAGATGATATTGCCGGCCCCGAACTCTGGCTCGTCTACGGAATCCCCTCGGGCATCGGCGTGGAAGAGGATTTTGAAGTCGATAATACTGAGAAACCCGTCCTTTTAACTGGGACGCCGTCCTCCCAGTATTTCGTAAAAAACACCGATACATTAAAAAGCTGGGTTGTATTCCCGGCAAGCACCGCACCCTTTTTTGTGGAGAATTCCACGGTGAATCCGAAGCAGTGGTCTCTTGCAGCGCGATCGAACCAGAAAATTTCTGCTTTCGACGAGATGCATTATCTCAGGGCCGTGAAAATCAGGGCAGAAAGCGACAATCTTGAAGTAATGAGGCTCGATAGCGCCGTCAATACGTGGCAGCCTGTAGCTGACGGGGTCGTCGCCATAGAATTTCGTTTCTCCTCCGGGCGGGTTCTCCAGGTGACAATACTGGCGAGAGGAACGGAGCGGCACAGCAAGGCCTATATGAACCAGATCGCGGGATGGGACGGACCTCTCCCGGCTGACATGAACTACCGCTATGCAGCGGTTACCAGAAGCTGGAGGATACGAAATTGACCGCCATGCAATCAATCGATACGAAAAAAAAAGGAGCGGCTCTCCCCCTCACCCTAGTCGTTCTGCTCGTGAGCGGCGCGTTGGTCGCGCTTTCCTTTTACTTTATAGAGAACATGATGACCACCACGAAGATGAAAGCGGACGACGAGCTTCGCCTCAACGCGGCCCTTGCCGGCGTCGAGAGGGGCAAGACATGGCTTCTTACTCAGATAGATGCAGGACATATGCCGACGCTGACAGCAGCAGGGGATATTTCCGCTCTCACATCGCCGGATTACCCCGAGCTTCTTGTCACCCCGGCCATTGCTTTTAACGTAGGAGAAGCGGCGGTGACGGTAAGGATCTTCGATCTTTCTTATGAATATACAAACTCCCTGAATTTCGAACCAGGAATACCTCCCAGAATATTCGTCGTCCAGGAGGGAGGAAGCCTGAGATCGGGACAGTCATACGCCAGTTCGAATGCAGCCGAAGGTAACCCGGGCTCCGGGGCCTCCAGCTCTTCCAGGCTCGGGGCATATCTCATCCGGAGCGAAGCGGTGAAAAACAGTCTGACTAAGAGGGTCGAACAGGCAATCCTTATGGCTCCATGAATTTTTATCGATTTTTCTCTGCCGGAGGTGGCGTATTGTGAGAAAAAGAAAACCCGATACCAAAAGATTTAAAAAGGGTCTAAGCCTGTTGCTGGCTCTCATATTCTCCATGTTTTTGGCAGCTTCTTCTGAAGCGGCTTTTTCTTCGGAGACGGCAAAAAAAGGACTGTTTCCGGCGGAAAAACCCCTTCCTCTCGGGTTCTCCCAGCTTGTGGAACCCAATGTCCTGCTTCTTATCGACACCAGCGGCTCCATGACATTCCGCATGGATTCCGGCACTTCCACCTATGGGGACGGAACAAAACCTGTCACACTGAACGGAACCCTGCGGAGGTACTACGGTTCTGACAAGAACCCAGGGCAGAATACAACCGGAAACAATGACGCGGCCGTGGATTTCAATTACCACCCTTTGCTCCGTTATATTCCCACAACTGAGATCGCTGATGATGACAGCGGTTTTACGGGGTACTTTTCCTATGAACGGGAGACGAAAACCGCTCAGCGATGGGTTGACGGGGCGTGGAACCGGGTTGGACGTTATGATGATAAACCCGCTATCCCAAACGAATATTTTTGGGATGATAATCGCTGGTACATTCTCAGGCCGGGGAGAACCACTCCCTTGCGGGTGAGAGACACTGTACCTGATCTTGGAACTCAATTTCGATATGTAATTACTGGAAATAGCAACTCAACGACAACTAACGGTCTTGAAAAATGGACAGACGCCCACTGGGAAGAATATACTTACGAAGGCTACAACTACAAATATCCGAATGACAGCCGGATGTATGTCCTCAAAAACGTTCTCTACCGGGTTCTGGGAGACTCGACCCTTGTGGGAAATCTCCGCCTCGGACTTTCAAGCTACTATCAATCCTACTATACTGATGGCTCAGCGGCAGACTGGTACTATTGGTGGCCGAGTTCGTCCTATCAGCGGATAACGTGGAAAAGCGACACGTCAAAAAGAGCGAAGCTCCAGGTAAATTTTGGTTCTACAACAAAGACCCCCAGCCATCTGGAGGAAATTCGGCAATGGTTCGACGGAACCGAAACTTCCTCGAACATGGAATTCCGTGCTGACGGAGGAACGCCTCTTGTGGCCTCCATGGTGAATACATCAACGGCAGCGGATTGCGCCCTTGATTTCTTCAAGGCAGCCGGAACAATTACCGACTGGTGCCAGGATAACTGGGTTATCGTCCTGACTGACGGGGAGGACAGCTACGAAAGTTACGCAAATACGGCAAAGGCGGCACAGGCTCTTTACCAGGCCCAATTCACCGTCGAAGGGGTCAGCGACTTCCGTCCGATAAAGACGATGGTTATCGGCATGATCAACCCTGATGAACAAACTACGCTCAGAGATACTCTTAACGATATGGCCGACTATGGAGACGACGGTTTGAAAAATGGCAGCAAAACCGCCTATTTCCCCCAGGATATGCAGCAGCTCATGGATGCCTTCCGGGATATATTTCAGACTATCCAGGATATTGCAGCCACGGGAAGCGCTCCACTCGTAAATCCGCCCCGTACGGCAGTTGTCCAGGGAAAGGCTTATTCCACAGGCTTCAAGCCGAAAGTTGACCAGCAGTGGACGGGGTACCTCTACAGCTACACTGTTTCAGGGGATGTCATGCTCACTCCCCACAACTGGGAGGCAGGCTTCGAGCTGAAAAGCCTCTCTTCCGGAAGCCGGCACGTATACACGGCTGACTGGGATGACCGGACGACCGAAAAGGTCGACCAGACGAACCTGAAAGCTTTCAAGTCAAGTCAGACCGAGGCCCTCAGACCTATGATAGCGGACTCTCTATCCACGGATATTCTTACGAACGCGAAGCTCGGGCAATTCATCGACTGGGTCCGGGGTACGGACGTGTGGGATGAAACCGATGGATCGGACCGATGGAAACTTGGGGATCCCTACCACGTGGGGCTTGTGGAAATCGGCGCGCCTCAGAGTCTCCTTGCGGACCCGGCCTATAAGGCATTCGCCTCAGACGAAACCAACAAAACCAGGACTAAAATGCTCTATCTCCATGCGAACGACGGCATGGTTCATGGTTTCAATTCGTCTACCGGAGCGGAAGAATGGGCTTTTATTCCTCCCAATATCCTCGGATTCAGACGCCTGCTCGGGACAAAGCTCAATACGAACAATACCTGGGTTACGGATGACAAGGTCTCCATGTCCAGATACCTGCTCGACGGACCCCTCGTCGCCGAGGACATTTATCTTGGAAACGCGTACCGGACGGTGCTCCTCGGCTCCCTCGGGAGAGCAGGAGCGGGGCTCTATGCCATGGATGTGACCGATCCAGCGAAACCCCAGTTTCTCTGGGCCCTTGAGAACAATTATTACGATGACCAGACAATGGCTGTGAGACCGGAAGATAACCAGACCTTCATGACCTGGTCAGGCAACCTTCCTTCGGCAACCTCTTCCTCGACCCTGACGCTTGTTTCTTCACGGTCAACAGGGGTCCCCTCCCGGCTTCGCCTGACGGTCAGCACACCCTTCATCGGTACTATCAGGACAGACGCGGGAGTCAAATGGATTGCCCTCCTTGGAGCGGGCGCCCAGAACCTTCCCGGTCTCGGAAATGACGAGGCAGACGGCGGCGGAAAGGCAATCTATATTCTCGATATGGCTGATGGCTCACTCGTGAAGGAACTTACCCATGCGGACATGGGTATGGCCGTAGCGCCTCTTTCCATCGAGATGGGACCAAGTCCGCTACGGGTTGGCGATTTTTACTCCGGAGACCACCTTGGAGCTGTCTATGAGGGGGATATTTCCTCAACGCAGACGAATGAATGGTCCCTTGCCAAAATATTTTCCCCCGGTGAAGTCGCCTCGGGAAATATTGTCGGCATTCCCTACGCGATAGAGATAGGCTCCATCAAAAACAGGAAATGGCTTTTCTGGGGGACTGGTGATCCTGATGGAACTTTCGGAGGGCAGAGCGGCCAGAACTTTGTTATCGCCCTGAATCGGAACGCGGTTTCTGAGGAATCTCCAGCAACACTCGCGGATATCGAAGAACTTGACCCTGCTCTCGGTGACGAGGTGGCAGTACAGTCGAACGGGTGGTATCTTTCCCTTGATGAAAATGAAATGGTATCCACCCCGCCTCTTCTTTATAAGGGGCATTTATTCCTGGCGACCTACCTTCCCTCGGATGACAACTGCGAGGTAGGGAGCAGTAATCTCTATATCATGAAGGCTGAAAACGGCAGTGGCGGATGGGTATCACCGGATGGAAGCCTGAAAAAGAGGGTTTCTCTCGATGCAACCAGAATAAGCGGAATTACGGTTACCGGAGGAAAGGTTTTCATAGGAGCCACCCGCTATCCCGGAGCATCGGATCTTCCTGCCGAGATGGCGAATGTTACCCTGTCAGGAAACCTTCTCGTTTTTGACGTTCCTGAACAAATCGAAAATCAGGATGATATAATTCCGAGTAAATCTGCCCGGCCTACCTACTGGAGGGATTGGAAGCCATGAAAAAAACATCCGTTTCGGTGCTTGCTCTGCTCCTGGTCCTGCTGACCGCTTTCTGCAGCTGCGGATCTGAAGCTATTCCTTACGACAATTATTCCGGTTTCCTCGAAGACATTCAGAAAACCCCGTCGGAGATACGGCTCCTTACCGGAGGAGGGGAGAAAACCTTTTCATGGGTTTTGGATAAAACCTTGTTTCTCGATGAGGATAAAAAGGAAATGACTCCTGTTAATTTTTTAATTAAATTCAAGAATAAAGGAGTAACGCTTCTTTTTGAAAAAGGGAAAGTCGTCGAGATTTCCTTCAGTCAGTTCTGATTTCCACTAATTACGTCCAAAATTTATTAATTTTAAGGCAGTTTTTTTATTTAGTGTCGTTCATACGGAGGGGAAGGGTTGGAATGACCGCTGCTTCATTATTTAAATCACAGAATCGAGCGGGATTGGCGCTCCACGAGGATTATTTCCGGTACGTGGAGCTGGACGGCGACCTTGGGGGGCAGAAAGTGCGCCGGAAGATTCAGGTTGCCTCGGGAGGGGCGGCAATACGAAAGGATTCTCTCTCCGACGTCGGTGCACTCGTACCGGTTCTCGAGAACCTCGCCGGCAGTCTCGGCGGAACTTTCAAGAGTCCGGTCACCCTGGGCATTCCGTCCAGGGATATTCTTATCCGCATCATTGAGGTACCCGAGATGGTTATGGAAGACGCCCGGGAAGCTCTCAAGTGGGATTTCGAGAAATTTTTTCCCTACGCCTACACGGACGCTGCCATAGACCTCGCCCGGGTGGACAACCCTGTGGCGGAAGAGGCTGGGAAGATGTCTCTTCTTGTCGCCGCCTGCCGCCTCAGGACTGTTGAGTCCCTCATGCGGGTTGCTTCGAACGTGGGTATGAACCTGGCGGCCATCGAACCCATCAACATTGCCCTGTTCCGCTCCGCTCTTGGTCCCGTATCGGCCTACGCAAACGGGTACCTCGCCATCTTCGCCGAAAAGGACGTGACCCAGATCGTTCTGGGGTACAAGGACAACGGCATTCTCTACCGCACATCCATGATCGAAATCCCGACGAACGACGAAGGAACCAGGGATTACGCCCCACTTGTTCGTGAGATCGTTAATACGCTTAACTTCGTGAAAAACCAGTATCGTGACCTGGTTGTCGATGTGCTTATGGTGGGAGGAGGCTACGGAATGGACAGCGGTCTGCAGCAGGCTCTCGAGGCGGCTACCGGACTCAAGACGCTGAAGCTGAACGTCTGGGAGACCTGGGGGATGACCATGCCCGAGGACGGAGGCAGCGGATGGGAAGCGGCCATCGGACTGGCGGTGAGAGACCTGTCATGAAAGTAAAACTTGACCTGCGCCCCAGGTACCTTCTCGAATCAAGCAGAAAAAAACTGAATGCGGCCAGGGTACTTCTTCTCTCCCTCTTCCTGGCCTTTCTCCTTGTCGGCGGCACCACCCTGGGGCTCAGTTTCATGAAAGTCCGGTCCATGCAATCGGAAGCGGCCATGGTGAGCGACCAGGTGTCCATTCAGAAAACCCAGAACAAGAAGATGGCGTTAGAGATCACGCGGCTCTCCGACATCGAAAAGGTCTACGATTCCGCACTGAAACTTCTCGATGACGAACTGCCCGCTCTTGAGTTCGTGAACGCCGTGGAAACCTCCCTCCCCCTGGGGGTCTGGCTCGAATCCATAACTATTCTTCCGGGAAAGGCGACTCTTAAAGGAAAATCCTGGGTGGAGAGCGATGTGGTGGAATTCGCCAAGGGGCTTCTCGATTCGGGGGTCGTCGCAACGGTGGATTTTCCCGTGACCACGAGAATCGAAAAGGATAAGGAATCCATGGTTGACTTCACCCTCTCCTGCCTTCTTAGGGACATTGCGGCAGTAGCCGCTCATTCGGACAAAAAAGGTGGGGTGGCTCAATGAACACTGCGGGACGCAGGGACGGACTGTGGTTTTTTCTTTTTTTATTGGTTGTGGGCGGCCTTGCCTGGGGACAGGATTATTTCATCAACGAGATGACAACACTGAGGAATTCCATTTATGACCTCAAAAGGGAGAGCATGATCCTCGAACAGCAGGCGAAGGAGCAGATGCGCCAGATCGAGGTCTACAAGAAGGCCATCGCCAGCCTCGAGAAGTACCAGCTCGGCATTCCTCAGAACGAGGTGGACTTCTACGCATGGGTTCAGCAGGAACTCACGAAAAACGGAGTCCGAAGCAATGTGGTGAAGCCCATCCCCTCCGCCGGCGGGCGGAGCGGCGTTCAGATCGATTTCGAGGGGCCTTATTATTCCTTTGTCCGGACCCTTGCGGACTGGCGCAATCTGAAAGTTGCCGTACGGGTGTCTTCCGTGACCCTGAATTCTGTGGATGATGTGAACGCGAAGGGTGTCGCGGTCATTCAGTCCGTGCTGAAGAAGTAGGTGAGCCGCAATGGTCGATGATCTTCACAACAATGAATCCTTCGGTACCCGCCTTGTGGCGGGGGAGGGGGGCTATCGCCTTCTTCGGTTTCTCGTGGTGCTTTTTCTTTTCGCCGGAACCGCCTGGTCGGGATACCTCTTCAAGCAGTTTCTCGATCTGTCGAAAGAGGAGACTATCAACATCCCGCCTTTAGCGAGCCAGGCGGGGAAAGATTCTCAGCGTCTCGATACCCTCATCGCCAATTTTAAAGAGGCTGTCGATACCCGGGAGAACAGCCTGACCCTGGCCTCGGCCGTGGCCGACGCCTCCCGCCAGCCATTCGTCGCCACCGCAAAGGCTGCGCCGGCGGCAGAAAAGGTGCCGGAAGGTACAGTGGCTGTGGCGAACGACGACAGAACCATTCCGACCTTTGTTCAGGAAAAGATCCCGCCGATTATGTTTGTGCGGGCCATCATGGTTGCGGGAAAGCAGACCATGGCCATCATGGATATTGAAGGCGTGGGGAACGGGATTATCGTGCGCAGCGGCTACGGCTTCAACAACGGCGAGGGGAAAATAGTCCGCATCGCTCCCGACAAGGTGACCATCCGCTGGTCGGGAAAGAATCTGGACATCGCTCCGGGACTCTAGAGGGGGATTTTACAATATGAAGACAGTGTCGAAATTCGTTTTTCTTCTTTTTATCGCGCTCATTATCTCCTGCCCTGCCGCTCTTGCGGCGGATACTGCAAAGGAAAACCCGTGGAAAGACCTTCCTCCCATCGGCGGGCTGATGGTGCGGCAGATCGGGTCCGACGGCATCATCGTGGAACTGATGGGCTCTTCCCTCCCGCTGCCTGAGGTGGATACCCTCGCTCCGGACATTGTGACCTTCAGCCTTCCGGGCAGCTACCTCCCCTCGGGAAAATGGGAGAGGGACTTCAACCTTCCCCTCGCAGGACTTGTGAAAGCAAGGCAGGACGAGAACCGGGTCGTCTTCACCATGAAGGTGAACAGGCCCGTCATTCTCAAGAAGCTCGATGGAACTCCCCCGGCGAACAAATATGTCTTCCGTTTTTCCACCTCCGACTACGTCGCGAGGGAGAACGTCCAGGCAGATCTTCTTGCCCCGGTCGCCCCGGTTGCCTCCGTTCCCGGAGACCCCTTCACGAAGACGACTCCCGTCACCCTCGATCTGAGGGATGTGGAGCTGCGGGACGTCTTCCGGATGCTCGGTGCCTATACGAACATGAATATAGTTGCAGACCCCTCCGTACCCAACACCATGGTGACCATGTCACTGAAGTCTGTTCCTCTCAATGAGGCCCTGGGGTACCTCATGCGGATGTACGACATGTCCTACGCCATCATGGGGAAGACAATCATCATCGGCACGCCCGACAGCCTGGGGAAGACCACGGGGAAGGAATCCACCCGCCAGTTCAAAATCGCATACGCCGATATGAAGGCCGTCGCGGGGCTGCTTACAGGACTTACAGGGGTGAACAAGGTCGTGGTGGACGAGCGCCTCCGGACTGTTTACGTCACGGGCAGGACCGATCAGTTCTTCGACGTGGAGAAAGTCCTGCAGCATATCGACCACCCCGGGCGGCAGGTCATGCTGCAGGCCCGGATCATCGAGGTGACCGACAGCGGCAAGGAACAGCTCGAGTCGATCATAGATGCTGTCTACGAGCAGTGGTGGTTCAACTACAGCTCCGCGGGAGCGGGGCTCGGCTATGTCTATGCCGACCAGCCGGCCAACTACAACCCCGTCACGGGTGACAACCGGTCGGCTCCTCTTGCCCCCATTACCGGAGGCGGACTGAAGAACATTGCCACCAACAGCCTGACGAAGATGCTCGATCTAGGACTGAAGAGCCTCATCACGAAGAACAAGGGCAAGGTCCTGGCTGATCCTTCCATCATAACCATCGACGGCCAAAAGGCCGTCATCAAACTCGTGGAGAACTATCCCTACATCTCCGAACGGGACGAAGCGGGCAACCCGACCTGGAATGAAAAGGAAGTGGGGCCGATCCTCGAGTTCACGCCCCTTGTTGGCCGGGACGGCATGGTTACCATTACCCTGAAGATCGAGACGGGCGAGATCATCGGAACCTACCGCGGTCAGGCCGGGGAGGAATTCCCCCAGACCACGAACCGCCAGGTGAACACGGTGATCAGGGTGCGGGACGGAGAACCCTTCGTGGTGGGCGGTCTCTACAAGGACCAGGAGAAGACGGAAAATCACCGGGTTCCCCTTCTGAGCGATATTCCTCTTCTGGGCGAACTCTTCAAGTTCAAGTCGAGCTCCCGGGACAAGACAGAGGTCGCCATGATCGTGATCCCCTACGTTCTCGACATTCCGGACACCACAGTTGAAAAAATCGTCCTGAAATAGATCTGCAGCAGGCCCCCCCTTTGCGCTCGGGGGGCCTTTTTTTTGTACGCCCTCGGTGGCAGAAGATCATGCTTGCCTGTATAATGTGACAGTTTTCAGCTGATTTCGGGAGGTAGGAAATATGGCACAAGTTGTGGATACGTCCGATTTTTACCCGGGTTTGAAAATCCGCTGGCAGGAAGGCATCTGGGAAGTTCTCGAGTTTCAGCATCACAAAATGGGCCGCGGAGGGGCGACGGTTCGGACGAAAATGCGGAATGTCGATTCGGGATCGACTATTGAATATTCTTTCCGGTCGGGGGAAAAGTTCGAGCGGATCATCTACGAGGACAAGCCGGCCCAGTTCAGCTACATGAGCGGCGACGACTACATTTTCATGGATCTCGCCACCTACGACGAAATGCCCATCTCCCGGGAGGTCCTCGGAGACGTGGCCAACTATCTCGTGGACAATCTCGAGGTGCAGATAGAGTTCTTCGAGGGCAAAATCATGGGCATCGAAATGCCGAAGAGCGTGGAGCTCCGGGTTACGGACACCCCTCCCGGCTTCAGAGGAGACACGGTCTCCAGCAGCGGCAAGCCTGCGACCCTCGAGACGGGGATCACCATCACCGTTCCCCTTTTTATCAACGTGGATGATACAATAATTGTGGATACCCGGACAGGGCAATATATTGAACGGGGAAAAAAACAGGAAGAGAGAAGGGGGTAGTTGATATGAGCGCACGGGAAAAAATTGCCTATCTCAAGGGATTGCTCGACGGCCTCGGACCTGCCAAGGACGAGGGGCAGAACAAGATTTTCGGAGCCATGGTAGACGCTCTCGAAGCCCTTTCTCTTGAAGTGGATGAACATGGAGAACTTCTCGAGGAACAGCGGGAACTCTACGAGGATCTGGCGGATGACTGCGCCCTCCTCGACGAGGACCTCGATTCCATGGAGAGAGTTTTCGCAGAGTTCATGGGCGAAGGGGACGACGAAGACGACGATGATGATGACGAGGACGGCGACTTCGACGAGAGTTATGTCTCCGTGACCTGTCCCTCCTGCGGTTATGTCTTTTATTATCAGCCCGAGGAATATGAAGGAGACGAAAAACTTCAGTGCCCGGGCTGCGGAAAGGAATTTGAGCAGCAGAACCAGTAAAACTCCACAAAGGTCAGGAAGGGAGGTCTCGTAATGGATGAGTTGTACAAGGACCAGGAAGCGGAAGTGGTGGTCGAAGCAGAACCTGAAACCGAACCTGCCGAGCCGGGAAGTACGGCCGGGACTGCCGAGCCTGAAACACCCCCTGTCAGCGGAACCGTCCATATCAGCGAAGACGTAATAATGGAGCTTGCGAAGAAAACCTTGTCCTCCATTGCAGGCGTCCAGCCGGCCAGCCAGGGCATTGCGTCGAAGCTCGGAATCGGAAGAAAAGCCAGCGACGGCATCCGGGTTTCCGTGGAGGACAAAACTCCCCCAGCAGCGACGATCGATGTGTATATTCTGGTGAAGTACGGCCTGCGAATTCCTGACGTGGCGTGGGATGTTCAGGAGTCCATCAAAAACAGCCTCGAAGAGTTTACCGGCTATTCCGTTCGGGCCGTGAACATCAATGTCCAGGGTATTTACTTCCAGGAGAGAACCCCTGAGCCCTTTGCAGAGACCCATCCCGAGGAAGAGAAAACCCCGGAGCCGACACCTTCTTCCGAGAGGTCTCCTGAGACGGATAAACCCTTCCCGCCCGATATGGAACAGCTCTGACGATGGACCTTGAGAGGGCTACCCGTCCGTCAGGACGGGCGGCCTTTTTCTGAACAGGGGTGGTCGAAATGTACCTATTCTGGATAAAGAACTCTCTGGGCACCATCTCTCTTTCCCGGAGCGGTTTGACCGAATTCGTGAATTCTCTCCTGATGACGCCCTATAAGTGCACCCATCTTTCTCTCTCTGCCGGGGAGGGGATTGTGTACCTTGTGGTCGGACTTCCGAAGGAGAGCAACTCCCTGGAGATGGATATGGTCGAGACCCGCCTGAAGGAAGCGATGGACAGGATGGGTCTTTCTGCGCGCATTTCCTGGGCCGAGACGGAGAAGACCGCCTACGAGGGGCACGAAGGTCTGCCGGCCCTCATAAAAAAACCCGTGGTGTGGGCCCTCTGGGCAGCGGGATGCACTGTCCTCATTCTCGACGGTCTGGGAACCCTTTTCTGGGCTCTTCTCTGGGGCGGAATTTTTTACTGGGGGGCGGGATTTCTTCAGTCCGACAGAGGCAAAAGACTGCTGAACAAGATACGAGGTACGACTGGGAGGTAATTGTGTGAGCCGCTCTTTTCTGCCCCAGAAGCGTCATCGGTCCCGGGAGATGGCGCTTCAAATGTTGTATTCCCTGGATCTGCGCAGGGACCAGACCATTGAGGACGCCCTCGAATTTTTCGCTGCCGAGGACGATCCTGAAATCCTGATCTACGCCCGGGATCTTGTGAAGGGTGCTTGGGAACGGCGCAACGACATCGACAATATTATCCGTGAGCACGTCACGGGATGGCGGCCTGAACGGATGGTGGCGGTGGACCGGGCGGCACTGCGCATGGCTATTTTCGAAGGGGTCATAACCTCTCTGACCCCCGTTCCGGTGGCTATCTCCGAGGCGGTGGAGCTTGCCAAGACCTTCGGCACGGAAGAATCCGGGAAGTTCGTGAACGGCGTCCTCGGCAAGATTGTCCGGGCTCTTCCTCCCCGGGAAGAAGACGAGAAGAATTCAAAGGACCAGGAGCATGACGGAACTGAACCGGCCGATCCTCACCGTTGACGATATAACGTCGCGCATCTCCCTTCTCTTCCTCGGCGACCCCGTTCTGAAATCTGCGGTCGTCCGGGGAGAGATCGCCGAGATAAAAAAACACACGAGCGGCCACGTCTATTTCACCCTCCTCGGCCGGGAAAGCCGCATCTCCTGCGCTCTCTTCAAAAACTACCATTCCTTCGTTCCTCAGTGGCCCAGGAACGGAGACGAAGTGGTCGCCGAGGGGGGAGTCTCGGTCTATGCTCCTCGGGGAAGCTACCAGCTCCTTGTCCGACGTCTCGTCCCCGTAGGCAAAGGCGCCGCTGACCGGGCCCGGCAGGAACTTCAGGCCCTTCTCGAAAAGGAGGGGCTCTTCGACCTGCGGCGGAAGCGCCCTCTTCCGCCCTACCCGGAGAAGGTTGCCGTGGTCACGTCCCGGACGGGGGCCGCCCTGCAGGACGTGATCTCAGTCTCGGCGGGACGGATGCCCTCCTGCCGAATTCTCGTCATACCCACCCTTGTGCAGGGGTACGACGCCCCTGCCGAAATCGCCGAAGCCCTGGGAAAGGCGGCAAAAATACCGGATCTCGACTGCGTTATGCTTGTACGGGGAGGGGGAAGCCGGGACGATCTCCTTCCCTTTGACGACGAAAGGGTTGTCCGGGCCGTGGCGGGGTGCCCGGTTCCCCTTGTGACCGGAGTTGGGCACGAGACCGACTCCACCCTGAGCGATCTTGCCGCAGATCTTTTCGCTCCCACGCCTTCCGCGGCCGCCGAAAGGGTCTTTCCGGACAGCCGGGATATTCTCTCCCGGCTGCGTTCCCGCAAATCCCTTGCAGAAGCCTGCGTCGAGCGGGAGATACGGAGCCTCGGGAAGGACCTTCTCTCTTTCCGGAACAGGGAAGTCCGCACTATAGAACGGATCATCGCGGGTCTTGACTCTCTTTTCCATCTCTCCGCCGCCCGCCTCACTGCGGGGACATCGGGCCGGATTGCCGCCTTCAGCGAACGCCTCGCCTCCTGCTCCGCAAGCCTTAGTTCCCTCTCTCCCCGGAAGGTCTTCGACCGGGGGTATATCCTCTGCGAGAAGGGCGGTTTTCCCGTGCACTCGGCGGGCAGGATATTCCCCGGGGACGAAGTGCGGCTGCGCTTCCTGGACGGCGACGCTCTTGCGGAAGTCCGGGCTGTTCATCAGAAGGAAAGAGAGTAGTCGCCCGTTTTTTGAGGAGGATTTTCATGTTGCCTGAGATCCTGCGCTTCGACGGTGCCGCCCTGGAAATTCTCGACCAGAGGCGGCTTCCGGGGTCGGTAGAATATATATCCTGTGATTCAGCGGAGGAAACCGCCCGGGCGATCGAGTGTCTCGCCGTCCGGGGTGCCCCCGCCATCGGGATTGCCGCCGCCTATGGCGTCGCCCTCGCTTCCCGGTCGGGGCGGCGTGCAGCGGAAGCTGCCTGCGAACGCCTCGCCCGGACACGCCCCACGGCGGTTAACCTTTTCTGGGCCCTCGAAGGGATGAAGAGGAAAATGGCTCTTCTCTCCGGGGAAGACCTGTACCGGGGACTGCTTGAGGAAGCCCGGTCGATTCACCGGGCGGACCTGCAGAACAACAGAGCCCTCGGGGAGGCCGGGGCCGCCCTTCTGCCCTCCTGCTGCACCGTGCTGACCCACTGCAACGCCGGGGCCCTCGCCACGGGAGGCCACGGCACGGCCCTCGGAGTGATCCGCTCCGCCCGGGATGGGGGAAAGTCCGTGAAGGTCTTTGCCACGGAGACCCGTCCGGTGCTCCAGGGGGCCCGGCTGACCGTATGGGAGCTTCTCGAGGACGGCTTCGACGTCACCATGATCTGCGACAGCATGGCGGGGGCTCTTTTGAATACAGGCCGGATCGACGCAGTCATCACCGGGGCGGACCGCATCGCCGCCAACGGTGATACGGCCAACAAGATCGGCACCCTCTCCCTGGCCGTGCTCGCCGCTCATTTCAACGTGCCCTTCTATATCGCCGCACCCCTGAGCACCATCGATATGGGCCTCCCCTCGGGGGATTCCATCCCCATCGAGGAGCGGGACGGAAGAGAGATGCGCCTTCTTCCCGGAGGAGGAACCCTGCCGGAGAACTACCCCCTGTGGAACCCGGCCTTCGACGTGACGGACGCATCCCTCGTCACCGCCGTCATCACCGAAAAAGGGGTCGCCAGGCCGCCCTTGGGCGAGTCCCTGAAGGCCCTTTTTTCGTAAAAAGAGGAGAATTGCCGTGAAATCAAAAATCGCCGATCCCTCCCTTGCTCCGTCGGGGGAGAAGAAAATAGGATGGGCCAGGCAGTATATGCCGGTCCTGACCCTTCTCGAGGAGAAATACCGGGCCGAACAGCCCCTTCGGGGAGAGCGCATAGCCGCCTGCCTTCACCTCGAGGCGAAGACGGCCTGCCTTCTTCTGACCATGAAGGCCCTCGGGGCCGAGGTGAACGCCGCCGGAAGCAACCCCCTCTCCACCCAGGACGACGTCTGCGCCGCCCTCGTGAAATCGGGCGTGGGGGTCTTCAGCCGCCACGGCATGACCGGGGAGGAATATTTCGCCAATCTCGATTCCGTCCTCGACGAAAAGCCGACCCTCCTTGCGGACGACGGGGCGGACCTCACCGCCGCCCTCCATACCACCCGGAGGGAACTTCTCCCCGGGGTCAGGGGAGGATCGGAGGAGACCACCTCGGGCGTGAAGCGCCTGAAGGCCATGCACCGCGAGGGAGTCCTGGCTCTCC
This sequence comes from Aminobacteriaceae bacterium, assembly GCA_963674625.2. Lineage (GTDB taxonomy): Bacteria > Synergistota > Synergistia > Synergistales > Aminobacteriaceae > JALHFZ01. Next base: position 31,847 of record CAXXXO010000003.1, read on the forward strand.
CCATGATCTCGGTCAACGACGCCTTCAGCAAGTACCTCTTCGACAACCGCTACGGCACGGGACAGTCGGTCCTCGACGGTCTTCTCCGCACCACCAACCTCCTGATCGCGGGAAAGACAGTGGTGGTGGCCGGGTACGGCTGGTGCGGCAGGGGGATCGCCCTCCGGGCCTCGGCCCTCGGCGCCCGGGTCGTGGTCGTGGAGATAGACCCCCACCGGGCCTTCGAGGCCCTCATGGACGGATACGCCATCTCCTCCATGGCCGACGCGGCCCCTCTCGGGGATATCTTCCTCACCCTCACGGGAAACACGAAGGTTCTCCGCAGAGAGCATTTCGAGAAGATGAAGGACGGGGTCCTCCTGGGGAACGCCGGGCATTTCGACGTGGAAATATCGAAGCCCGATCTCGAGGCCCTGGCCGCATCCATCGAAGTGAGCCGCCCCGGAATAACGACCTACGCCATGGAGGACGGCCGGCGTCTTCACCTGCTAGGTGAAGGACGCCTCGTGAACCTCGCCTGCGCCGACGGCCATCCCGTGGAGATCATGGACCTCAGCTTCGCCCTCCAGCTCGAGACGGCCGTCTATATGGCCCGGCACGACCTTCCGCCGGGACTCTACGATGTCCCCGCGGAAATCGACCGGGGCGTCATGGAGAGAAAACTCGCCTCCCTGGGGATCACCCTGGACCGCATGACCCCCGAACAGGAGGAATACATGAGAGGGTGGAAGGAGTAGCAAATGTCCCTTCTGCTGAAGAATATGCTCCTCTGCGACGGGGTGCGGGAAAGGGGCGAGTATGCCTCGGTCCTCGTCGAAGCGGGAGTGATCGCGGGAATTTACCCGCCTGGCGAAGCCCCCGGCGGCGGCGAGGTCGTGGACGGAAGAGGAAAAACGGCCCTTCTCCCGGGTTTTGTGAACGCCCATACCCACGCCGCCATGGTCCTGCTGCGGGGGCTGGGGGAGGATTCCCCCCTGAAGGAATGGCTCGAGACGAAAATATGGCCCCTGGAGGCCCGCCTCACCCGGGAGCACGTCTACTGGGGGACGAAGCAGGCCATCCTTGAAATGGCCGCCAACGGCGTGACGGCCTTCGGGGACATGTACTTCGAAATGGATGCAGTGGTGGAGGCTTCCCTCGAAATGGGGATCCGCTGCGCCCCCTGTCGGGGCATCGTCGGGGACGACCCTGCGAAGCTCGCCGAAGGCCTGCGCCTCGCCGAGACCTGGAGAGACCGAAAAGACTTCGTCTCCGTTCAGCTCGGCCCCCATGCCCCCTACACGGTCTCTCTGCCCTTTCTGAAGGAAATCTGCGCCGCGGCGAAGGAAAGAAACCTCGGAGTGCATTTTCATTTCCTCGAGACCCGGGACGAGATCGACTACCTGCGGAAGAATTTCGGCCTGTCACCGGCGGAATACCTCGAGGCTTCGGGAATATCCTCGGTCCCTTCCGCGATCCTCGCCCACTGCGTCTGGCTGACCCCCGGCGCGCTCGAGGGCGCGGATTTTTCCCGCACGGCCATCGTCCACAACCCCAACAGCAACAGCAAGCTGGGAAGCGGCATCATGGACCTGGCCGGCCTTTCGGCGAAGACGTCCGCCATTGCACTCGGAACCGACGGGGCGGCGAGCAACAACCGCCTCGACATCTGGGGGGAGATGCGGAGCGCGGCCCTCCTCGCCAAGGCGGCGACGGGGAATCCCACTGTCGTACCGGCCCGCCAGGTTCTGCGCATGGCCACCCTCGAAGGGGCCAGGGCACTCGGCTTTGCCCGGAAGGGGCTCATCCTGGAGGGGTGGGCGGCAGACTTTGTACTGGTTGACCTCGACCGGCCTTCCTACGGAGGCGCAGACGAAGGGAACATCTCCGGCTTTCTCGTCTACGCAGGAGGCGTGGAGGATATCGCCGGGACCATGGTTGCGGGGGAGTGGATATATAAAAAGGGAGTCCACCCCACGGGAGATTTTGAGGAAATTCTCGCCAAGGCGGGACAGATGAGGGATAATCTTCTGAGAAGCTCGTCATAGACGGAGAACAGGGAGGAAAAAGTTCATGCAGTGGAGAACCGGCAGAGAAATTCGTTCGTTGTTCCTCGATTTCTGGGTGTCCAAGGGAAGCACGCACTATCCAAGCTTTTCCCTCATCCCCGATGACCCGTCCCTCCTCTTCACCATAGCGGGAATGGTTCCCTTCAAGCCCTGGTACCTGGGGATCGAAAAACCCGCCACGTCCCGGGCGGTAACATCCCAGAAGTGCGTCCGCACCAACGATATCGACAACGTGGGACGGACGGCCAGGCACCACACCTTCTTCGAGATGCTCGGAAACTTCGCCTGGGGGGATTACTTCAAAAAAGAGGCCATCACCTGGGGGTGGGAGTTCCTCACGGAGGTCATCGGCCTCGAGCCGGAGCGCCTTTCCGTCACCATCTACAAGGACGACGAAGAGGCCTGGGGAGCGTGGAGAAACCTCGTGGGAGTTCCCGAAGACCGCATTTTCCGCTTCGATAAAAATGACAATTTCTGGTTCATGGGGACCCAGGGCCCCTGCGGCCCCTGCTCGGAGATCATGTACGACCAGGGACCATCCTTTTCTTGCGGAAAGCCCGGCTGCGCCGTGGGGTGCAGCTGCGACCGGTACCTGGAGATCTGGAACCTCGTCTTCACCCAGTTTGACCTTCAGAAGGACGGGTCTCTCGTCCCTCTGCCAAAGAAGAATATCGACACGGGGATGGGCCTCGAGAGGCTGACCTCCATCGTCCAGCGGGTGCGGACCGATTTCGAGACGGATCTTTTCAAGCCCCTTGTCGACCGGGCCTGTGCCCTGGGGGGGGTGCGCTACGGCGACAGCCCGAAGACGGACCTCGCTGTCCGGGTCATCGCCGACCACGTTCGTTCCGTGGCCTTCATGATCGCCGACGGCATCCTTCCCTCAAACGAAGGGCGGGGGTACGTCCTCCGGCGGCTTCTGCGCAGGGCGGAACGGTTCGGGCGCCTTCTCGGCGTGGACCGCCCCTTCCTCCTCGAATTTCTTCCCGACGTCCTCGAGCTGATGCAGAACCCCTATAGGGAACTGGCGGACAACCTGCTGACTATCCGGTCCATCATCGAGGTGGAGGAGAAGCGCTTCGACCGCACTCTTCTTTCCGGAACAGAGCTGCTGGAGGGGGAGATCTCCCGCCTCTCCGCGGCGGGCCGGGGCATCCTGCCGGGAGATGTGGCCTTCGCCCTGTACGACACCTACGGATTTCCCCTCGAACTGACCGCCGAGATCGTGGAGGAGCGGGGGCTCGCCGTGGACCGGGAGGGCTTCGACCGGGAGATGACCGCCCAGAGGGAAAGGGCGAGAGGTTCGAGCAAGCAGAAGCGAAGCGAAATGGCCGGGGACGTTTGGTCGGAGCTGAGCGAACGCCTCGGCGAAACCCCCTTCTTCGGACGGGAGGGGGGAGAATGGGATTCCCGGGTGGCCGCCCTCGTGATGAACGGTGAGGAAGTGCCCCGTCTCGAGGAAGGGGACGAGGGTGAGGTCCTTCTCGACGGCACTCCCTTTTATGGCGAAAAGGGGGGCCAGGTGGGGGATCGGGGAACCCTCTCCTCTCTGGAGGGAAAGGCGGAGGTGCTCGACACCGTGGTCCGGGGACGGGGGCTGACCGTCCACCGGGTGAAGATCCACTCCGGTACCATGTCGGAGGGGGATCTCCTCCGGGCATCGGTGAATACCCGAAGACAGAAAGCCATCCGCAGAAACCACACGGCCACCCATCTTCTCCACGAGGCCCTGGGAAGAATACTGGGAGGACATGTCCGCCAGTCGGGGTCCCTGGTGGGAGAGAACTTTCTCCGTTTCGATTTTACCCATTTCGAACCCCTCTCCCGGGAGCAGATCGCCTCGGTGGAGGAGGAGGTCAACGAAAAAATCCTTGAGAACCTCCCCCTCGAAATTACCGAGGGATCCATGGAGGATGCCCGGAGCGCCGGGGCCAAGGCCCTTTTCGAGGAGAAGTACGGTGACGTGGTACGGATGGTGCGCATCCCTTCCTTCTCCCTCGAACTGTGCGGCGGCCTCCATGCCCTTTCCACCGGGGAGATCGGCCTCTTTAAAATCCTGCGGGAGGAGGGGATCGGCTCGGGGACGAGGCGCATCACCGCCGTCACCGGAAAAGGAGCGCTGAAGCATTTTCAGCGTCTCTCGAACAGAATGGGAGAACTCTGCTCCCTTCTGGCGGTGGAGGAGGAGGGCATCCTCCCGAGGGTTGAGCGCCTTCAGGAAGAGGTGAAGACCCTCGCCAGAAGGATTGACGAGGTCCGCATGGCCGGCCTTGGAGCCTCCCTTGAAAACTCTCTGAAAAAAGAAATTCTTCCCTCCGGCGTCGAGGCGGCCTGGGGACGGTTCGACGGCGTCTCCGCCGACAACCTGCGGGAGATGGCCGACCGGGTGAAAAACGGCTCCGGGGGCAGGGGAATCGTGATCCTTCTGGCCTCTGCCGACGGAGAGGACGTCACTCTCGTGGCCATGGCCGACGGAGAGGCCGTGAAAAGGGGCGTCTCTGCGGGAAAGATCGTTAAGGAGTGCTCGGCCCTCCTCGGCGGCGGCGGGGGCGGAAGGCCGAACCTTGCCCAGGGGGGCGGAAAGGATCCGTCCCGGCTCGAAGGGGTTTTCAGGGCCTTTCTCACCCTGGCGGAGGGGCAGATCAATAAAGGATGAGACGGATTCTCGCCCTCGACATGGGGACCGTCCGGATAGGGGTCGCGGTCAGCGACCCCCTCGGGATGTTCGCCACGGGGATCGCCGTCCTGTCCGCCGAAGGGGAATGGGAAAGAGAGCTTGACGATCTGGTGGCCCGATACTCTCCGTCGGTTCTCCTTCTCGGCGTTCCCGTCCGGACCACCGGCCAAAAGGGGCCGGAGGCACGGAGGATCGAAGAACAGGGAAAAACCCTGTCTGAGCGGTACCCGGGCGTGGAAGTGATCCTTCACGACGAGCGCTTCTCAACAGTCATCGCCCAGCAGGCCCTGATTGAGGGGAATGTCTCCAGGAAGGGCAGAAAGGGGAAGGTGGACCAGGTGGCCGCCGCCCTGATCCTGCAGAGCTGGCTCGACCGCGCAGGGAGAGAGACCCGGTGAAGGGACTTCCTCCGGGGGTGAAGCTCACCCCCATGCTCTCCCAGTACATGCTGTGGAAGGAAAGGTACCCCGACTGCCTCCTTTTTTTCCGCATGGGAGATTTTTACGAGATGTTCTTCGACGATGCCCGGAAGGCCTCGGAGATCCTGGACATCACCCTCACTGCCAGAGACCCGGAGAAGATCATTCCAATGGCCGGGGTACCCTGGCACTCCATGCAGCCCTATCTCGCCCGGCTCGTGAAGGCGGGGTGCAGCGTGGCCATCTGCGACCAGATGACCGAACCGGACGGCAAAACCCTCGTGGAACGCAGGGTCGTGCGGATCGTCACCCCGGGGACCTACGTTCCGGAGGAGGCCGGAACAGGGGGGCACCTCGCCGCCCTTCTGCCCTCGGGGCAGTTTCTCGCCCTGGCCCTCCTTTCAGTGGAGACGGGGCGGCTCGAGGCGGGACTCTTTCCTCCTTCCGAGGCCCTCTCCCTTCTTGGTTCCTTCGCTCCGGGAGAACTACTTCTCCCCTTGGGGTACGTCCTCCCGAAGAATTTTCCCCTTGCGGGGGAATTTTTCATCCTCCCCCGGCCCAGGGAATTCTTCTCTCCCGCCTCGGGAACCCGCTGGCTTCGCCAGACCCTGAGCGTGGCCTCCCTCGGGTCCTTCGGCGTGAGAGACAATTCACCCGAGGCCGGGTGCGCCGCCGCCGCCCTGCGGTATCTCTCCGAAACCCAGTTCGGCGCAGTGGACCACGTCCGGCGCCTTCATCCCCTTCTGTCGAGGGAGAATCTTCTCCTCGACGGGGCCACGGCAGAACATCTCGAGCTGGTCAGCGAGGACGGACCCTCCCTTTTTTCCTGCCTGAACCGCTGCCGGAACCCCATGGGAAGAAGAATGCTCAGGGAATGGATTCTTCGCCCCCTCCTTCAGGCCGAACCGCTGAAAATCCGCCAGGATGCCGTGGAGTTTCTTCTTGAAAACGACGAAGGCCGGAAGGGACTGCGAACTCTTCTCGGGGAGTGCAGGGACATTCAGCGGGCCACGTCCCGACTCTCCCTCGGCACGGGTACTCCGAGAGATCTGGGCGCCCTGCGGGACACCCTCCGGCTTCTTCCCTCCCTTCTTCCCCTCTGCGGAGGACCCCTCGGCCCGTGGGTCCGGGGGATTCCCGATCTTTCACCCCTGACGGCCCTGCTGGAAGCGGCTCTGGAGGAAGATCTTCCAAGGAATGCCGCCGCGGGAGGGATCATCCGCAGGGGGTTCGACCCCGAGCTCGACGAATGGCGGGCAGCGGAGACGGGGGCCACGGGCTGGCTCGAGCGTTACCTCGAGAAAGTGCGCTCCGAGACGGGGATAAGCCGGCTCAAGGCCGGATACAACAAAATTTACGGGTACTACCTCGAGGTGAGCCGGGGCGCCCTTTCCTCCGTTCCGGAGGAGTTCCAGCGGAAGCAGACCCTCGTGAACGCCGAGCGTTTCGTTACCCAGGAGATGAAGACCTTCGAGGAGAAAATGGCCCGCGCGGGGGAGGAGATCGCCCGTCGGGAAGGGGAACTCTACTCCCGCCTGACGGCGGAGGCAGCCTTCTCTCTGGAGGGCCTCCAGGCCCTGGGCGAGGGGCTCGCCTCCCTCGACGTCCTCGCCTCCTTCGCCGAAGTGGCCAGGGAGCGGGGGTATGTGCGCCCCGTACTGGACGATTCGGGAGATTTCTTCGTCACGGGGGGAAGGCATCCCGTGGTGGAGCAGATCCTCACCGATTCTCCCTTCGTGCCGAATTCCTACGCCCTCGAAGGAGAGGGAAAGCGGATTGTCCTTCTCACCGGGCCGAACATGGCGGGAAAATCCACCTATCTCCGGACCGCCGCCCTGCTGATCCTGCTTGCCCAGACGGGAAGCTTCATCCCGGCGGAGTCGGCCCGGATGGGGCTCTTCGACCGTATCTTCACCCGCATCGGCGCCCGGGACGACCTCACCCGGGGCAGCAGCACATTCATGGTGGAGATGGTGGAGACCGCCTCCATCCTCTCGAACCTCACGGACAGAAGCCTTGTCATCCTCGACGAGGTGGGGCGGGGTACGTCCACCTACGACGGCATGAGCATCGCCTGGGCGGTGCTGGAACACCTTGCCGATGGGTGCGGTCATCTGCCCAAGGTCCTGTTCGCCACTCACTTCCACGAGCTAACCTGCCTCGAGGAGCGGTTTCCGTCCATGATCAATCTCTCCATGGCCGTCAAGGAGGAGGAGGGAGAGATTTTCTTCCTTCACCAGGTGGTTCTGGGAAGCGCCGACCGCTCTTACGGGATCGAGGTCGCCCGCCTCGCCGGTCTCCCCCGCCCGGTGCTCAAACGGGCTTTCGACCTTCTGAAGCGTTTCGAGAAGGAGGAGCGAACGGGCGGTCTTCCGAAAAGAAAGAGGAGGGAAGAGGAGGGGCGGCAGATGAAGCTCTTCGATTCGGCCAGGCAGGGCATCCTCGAGGAGCTTGCCGAGACGGATCCTGACGGGCTCACCCCCTTCCGGGCCCTCGAGCTTCTCTATTCCCTGAGGGAAAAAAGCCGGGAGGTGCTTCGGAATGAAAATATCCCTTCTTCCTGAGGAGGTCTTCTCCCGCATCGCCGCCGGAGAAGTGGTGGAACGCCCCCTTTCCGTGGTAAAGGAGGCCGTGGAGAACTCCCTCGACGGAGGGGCGACGGAGATAAAAGTATCCCTTTTCGAAGGAGGAAAGGTCCGGATCGTGGTGGAGGACAACGGAAGGGGGATCCCCTTCGAAGAGCTTGCCCTGGCCGCCGCACCCCATGCCACGAGCAAGATCCGCACTCTTGAAGAGCTTGAGGCCGTAGGTTCCCTGGGATTTCGGGGAGAGGCCCTTGCGAGCATCGCTGCCGTAAGCCGCTTCGAGCTTCGCTCCCGGGCGGAGGGGGAGGGATCGGGGGGAATGCTGAAAATCGAGGGGGGAAGACAGGTTCTCCATACCCCCATTCCATGCCGTTCCGGGACGAGGCTCTCCGTGGAGGACCTTTTCTACACCCTCCCCGCCCGCCGCAAGTTCCTCAAGTCGGCCGCGGCAGAGAGCCGGAGAGTCTTCTCCTTCCTTCGGGACATGGCCGCAGCCTATCCGGAGGTCGCCTTTACGGAGGAATCCGACGGCAAAAGAGGGTTCTCCTCTCCGGGAAAGGGAAGCAGGGAGAATATCCTCCGGCTTCTCTGGGGAGGGGAGGGAGAGATCCGCCGATGCGCAGCGGCCGCGGCCCATTTGAACCTCGAAAGCTGGTTTCTGCCCTGCCCGGGACGGGCGCGGAGCACCGTCCTCTCCTTCGTGAACGGACGTTCCGTGAACGATCCCCTCGTCCGGGGAGCTGCCGGCTCCCTCTGTCGAACCCTCGTGGGGAACTGGGCATTTTTCTTCACCCTTCCGGCGGACCTTCTCGACGTGAATATCCACCCCGCCAAGTGGGAGATCCGCTTCCGCTACCCCGGCGAGGTCTACGACACAATCCAGCAGGCTGTCCTGACCCTCTCGGGCTCCGCCCCATCCCTCTCGCCGGGAGATTTCCCCTCTCTGAAGAACTCCGTGTCCGGAGCTTTCAAACCCGCTCCCTTTGAAAAAGGACACTCCTCTTCCCCTTTCTCCTTCAGGGAAGAGCAGGCCTCTTCCTCAGAAAGCGGCGGGGACCATTTCCCGGCGGAGTCCCTCTTTGGCCGGGTGAGTGCTCCTCCTCCCTCTCTCGAGGAAGGAAAAAGCACGGAGAATTCTCCCGTTTCGGAAAGCCTGGGAGGGGAGGTCCGCTTTCTCGGCCAGATCGCCTCGGGATACCTGCTCTTCGAGACGCCGGAGGGCGTGGCGCTCATGGACCCCCATGCGGCCCACGAGCGCATCGGCTACGAACGGGCGGCGAAGCTCTCAAAGGATTTTCTCGTCCTTTCCCGTTGCGCCGTCCCTCTTCCCGTGCCGCCTTCTCTCTCTCTGGAGGTTTCCGGTCACCGGCAGGCCCTCGAGGACATCGGCTTTTCCTTTTCTTCGGGTGAAGGGGGGATCTCCCTCGAAGGGTATCCCTCTCTGCCCGGAGGGATCGGGGAAGACCCCCTCCGCCTTCTCCGCTCCGTCCTCTCGGAGTGGACGGAGGATCGGACCGCCCCCCTGGAGGAAGTCCTCTGGAAGAGGATCGCCACGGCCGCCTGCGGCCTGTCGGTAAAGCTCTCCACGAGGCTCTCTCCCTCCGAGGCCCTTGCCCTCTGGCGAAATCTTCTTCTCTGCGAGGCCCCCTGGACATGTCCCCATGGACGGCCCACGGTCCTCGCCCTGGACAGCGGAAAGCTGCAATCCTTTTTCGGAAGGGAGTAAGGTCATGGAGAAAAAAAAGCCCCTTTCGGTGATAGCCATCGTCGGGCCTACCGCCGTCGGAAAGACGGCCGTCAGCATCGAGCTGGCGGAGCGGCTGGGAGGAGAGGTCGTTTCCGTGGATTCACGGCAGGTGTACCGGTATCTCGACGTGGGGGCGGACAAGATTTCCCTCTCCATAAGAAAAAAAGTGCTCCACCACATGATCGACGTGGCGGACCCGGACCAGGTCTTCTCCGCGGCGGATTTTGTCCTTGGATGCCGGGATGCGGTGGAGAGGATAGGTGCCCGGGAAAGAATTCCGATTTTTGCCGGAGGAACACCCTTTTACTACGAGGCCCTCTTCGGATCGAGACTGTCGAAAAACCTGCCAAGGGACGAGGATCTTCGCAGAGAACTGGAGGAGACGGCCCGAAGAGAGGGAAAAAAAGTCCTTCATGACCGCCTTCGGGAGGTGGACCCGTGCACTGCGTCCCGCCTTCATGAAAACGACCTGCGGCGGGTTGTCCGGGCCCTCGAGATCCACCGGCTTACGGGAAAAAACGCGTCCTCATGGTACGCCGGGGATGAAAAGCTCATCCCTTCCGGGGCCTACGATGTGCTCTATATCGGCCTGACCCGTCCCCGGCCTCTTCTTTTCGAGGCCATTGAAAGGCGCGTCCGGGAACAGTTTGCCTCCGGGTTTCCCGAAGAGGTGGAATGGCTGCTGTCCCGGGGGTTCGACGAGAGATTCCCCTCCATGCAGGGGTTCGGCTACAGGGAGCTCGTGCAGTATTTTCGGGGAAAAATAACCCTTGAGGAGGCCGCCCTGGGGGATATCAGGGCCACAAAGGCCTTTTCCCGGCGGCAGATGACATGGTTCAGCAAATTTTCTCCAATTGTATGGTATGATACTACGGATTGCATCATTCCGGATCTGGCAGAGGAGATCGAAAAGGAGGTCCGGACGCATCTTGAGAAATGAGCCTGTACGGGAGATCGAAGTAGCTTCGCCCACGGGATTCTGTTTCGGAGTCAAGCGGGCTATCGAAAGCCTCGAGCAGAGCATCGACTGGTGCTCCGCCCGGCGGGAAGGGCACAGGAAGGTCTATTCCATTGGAATGCCCATCCACAACCCCCAGGAGGTGGAACGCCTCACCTGCAAAGGACTCGTGGTGGTGGACAGAATCGAGGACGTCCCCCCGGGGGCCTCGGTTTTCATCCGGGCCCACGGCGTGCCTCCCGCAGTGAAGGAAGCCCTTATGGAACGGTGCGGTCCGGGGGTGACGGACGCAACATGCCCCTTCGTGAAGAACGCTCAGGAGAAGGCGGCCCTCCTCTCCCGGGAGGGATATCCCGTGCTTGTGCTCGGAGATCCGGGACATCCGGAAGTCCAGGCCATCGTGGGCTGTGCTGCGGGAGAAGTTTTCGTCGCGTCCTCTCTTGCGGAAGTGAAGAAACTTTGCAAAAAGGACCGTTTGGGAGTAATATCGCAGACGACCCAGAAAAGCGAGGTACTCGGAGCTGCGGCAAAAATTCTTGCTCCCCGCACGCGGGAGCTCCGGATCTTTAATACCATCTGCGGCGCCACGACCCAGAGGCAGGAAGCGGTAAGAAAGATCACTGACCACGTGGACGGTCTGCTCGTCGTGGGCGGAAAGAACAGCGCCAACACGGCGAAGCTCGTGGAAATTGCCCGCGCCCGATCCTGCGACGTTCTGTGGATCGAGCAGGCGAAGGATCTTGAGAGCGGATGGTTCCGGGGAAAGAAAAAAATAGGCATCGCAGCCGGCGCAAGTACGCCGGACTGGATCATAAATGAACTGAAAAACGCAATAGAGACATCGCAGGTGTCAAGGGGGATGGAAGATTATGACGGATGAAATGAGAAATGACGAGCTTCAGGCGGAGGAATCCGCAGAGGAACAGAAACCGGAACAAGTGTACGTGACCGACAGGTCGGCGGAGGAAGAGAACAGCCTTTACGCCGGGGATGATCCGGCCGAGGCCGGAGAAGCATCGGACGAACCGGAAACCATGGAGAGCATGCTGGAAAAGTACGGCGACGGTGAGGAGATCCAGCGCGGAAAGGTCGTCATGGGAACGGTTGTCAACGCCGTGGACGGCGGATGGCTCATCGACGTGGGCTACAAGTGCGAAGGGTTTCTCCCGGCCAAGGAATGGTCTCACCGGGTTCTGGTGGAAGACGCAGATGAACCCAAAGTGGACGACAAGATTTCCGTTCAGGTGGTCAGCATTCGCCACGGAGAAGAAGCCCAGCTCACCGTGAGCCGATGGCGCAGCGAGTTTGACCGCCGCTGGAACGAGCTCGAACATAAACTTTCGGAGAGCGATGTGCTCACCGTCCGGGGTATCCGCAAGGTCAAGGGCGGTCTCATGGTCGAATGCTGCGGACTCGAGGGGTTCGTGCCCATCTCTCACCTCGCCGAAGAGGGAAGGGGAGTCAACCCCGGAAAATTCGTGGGTGAAGAGTTCGAAGCCAAGCTTCTCGAGAGGGACAAGAAAAAACACCGCCTTGTCTTCTCCCGCAGACAGATTGTGGAGGAGACCCTTTCCAGCGAACGGGAGGATTTCTACACCAACGTCAGCGAGGGAACGGTTCTCGACGGTGAAGTGAGCAGCATCACCTCCTTCGGCGTTTTCGTGAACGTCGGCCCCATGGACGGCCTCGTCCACATGAGCGAACTCTCCTGGAAGAGAAACATCAAGCCCAAGGAGATGTTCAAGAAGGGCGATCCAGTCAAGGTCAAGGTCATCGGCATCGACCGCGAAAACAACCGCCTCTCCCTCAGCATCAAGCAAACCCAGGACGACCCCTGGCTGAGCGCAGCGGACCGCTGGAAAGCCAATGACCGCGCTACGGGAGTCGTCACGAACGTGACCGATTTCGGCGCCTTCGTCGAGGTGGAGCCCGGAATCGAAGGGCTCATTCATATCGGCGATCTCAGCTGGACCCGGATCAAGCACCCCCGGGACGTCCTTCGAAAGGGACAGGAAGTGGAAGTCGTGGTCCTCGAAGTGGACATGGAGAAAAAGCGGATGAGCCTGGGGTTCAAGCAGCTCAACGACCCCTGGAGCGATGTGGCTTCCCGCTACTCCAAGGACCAGGACATCCAGGTGAAGGTCGTCCGCCTCGCCGATTTCGGCGCCTTCGTCGAAATCGAAGAGGGCGTGGAAGGGCTTATCCACATCTCCCAGCTCAGCACGAAACGGGTCGAAAAACCAGGAGACGTCCTCGCCGAAGGGCAGGAAGTGACCGCCCGCATCATCGAGATCAACCCCGCCGAGCGGAGAATGCGCCTGAGCATCAGCGCCCTCGAGGAGCCTGCCCAGCAGCAGCACCAGCAGCAGCGCCGCCCGAGGGACGACGACCGCCGCAGGGGCCGGACCGATCGGCAGGACCATGACCGCCAGCCGAAAAACGTCGGAAACGACGGAGAAGCCAGCGTCAGTATAGGAGAGCTTCTGAAGAACTCCCAGCAGGACTGAATTTCCAGGGAGGTCGTCGGAAACAGGGCGGCCTCCTTTTTTATTCCTGAAAAAGAGAAAAGAGTGAAAAATATTCATGAACAATCTGCGTCTCCGGGTCTTTCCGGACCCTGTCCTTCGGGATGAGACCGAGCCCGTGACCGTCTTCGACGAATCCCTGAAGGATCTCGTGGCCGATATGGCCAGAATCATGCAGGCCGAGGACGGCGTGGGTCTCGCCGCTCCCCAGGTGGGAGTTCCCCTAAAGCTCGCCCTTGTCTTCTTCGACGGGGTCCTTCACGTGCTGGCCAACCCCTGCGTCACCTCCACCGAGGGAGAGCAGACTGGAGAGGAAGGGTGCCTCAGCTTTCCCGGCATCTACGGTACGGTGGTGCGCCCCGAAAAGATTACCCTGACCTGCCGGGACATGAACGGCCATGAGTCGTCCATAGAGGCATCGGGTTTTCTCGCCAGGGCCTTCCTTCATGAGATGGATCATCTCGAGGGAAAACTGCTGATAGACCATTTCTCTCCCCTCAAGCGCTCCATGGTGCGGAAGAAGCTTCTCAGAACCAGCTCGGAGCCGACGGAAAAACGCAGGGGAAAAAAGTAATGCCCCCTTCTCCGGAGGACGGCCTGCCCGACCTGTGGTTCTTCGGCACAGGGACCTTTGCGGCGAAATGTCTTGAACACCTGTACGGCAGCGTCCGATTTTCCCACGTGATCTCATCTCCCCCCTCCCGCGCCGGCCGGGGGATGGACTATCGTCCCTCCCCGGTCGAGAAATACTGCCAGGCCAATTCCATACCCGTTTCTACCTCCGCCGATGTTTCATCCGACGAGAATATTCTTTCAACACTGGACCGCAGGCCGCCCGCTTCGATTCTCGTGGTGGATTTCGGCCAGAAGATCAGGGAGCCTCTGCTGTCGTCTCCTTCGTGGGGATGCCTGAACATTCACCCATCCCTTCTTCCCAGGTACCGTGGGGCCGCCCCGGTGCAGCGGGCGCTCATGGAGGGCGAATCCCCTGCGGGGGTGACCCTTTTCCGGCTCACCGGGGGAATGGACGAGGGGCCCATCCTCTTCCAGAAATCTTATGTCCCCGGAGAGGAAGAAGCGGCCGGGGAAGTTCTCTCGGCACTGGCTGAAATAGGTAGCGAACTTTACCTTTTAGGTGTAAAATGCATGATTGAAGGGACTTGCAAGTTTACACCGCAAGATTCTGAATTAGCGACATACGCTCCTAAAATTTCCCCCTCGGAAGGAGAAATTGTGTGGAGCCAGCCGGCCGGGAGGATCGCCGATCTCGTCCGTTCTCTCAACCCGGCGCCGGGAGCTTTCTTCACCATGAGGTCAAAAAGGATAAAGCTCTGGAAGGCTCTTCGCACCCCCGGCTCCGGCAGCCCCGGAACAGTTCTCGGTTTCAGCGAAGGACGGCCCGTCGTCGCGGCGGGAGAAGGTTCCCTCGAACTTCACACCGTGCAGCCCGAGGGTAAGAAACGTCTCGGGGGCGCCGAATGGGCAAGGGGGCTCCGGCTGAAGAAAGGAGATGTTCTTCTGTGAACGAACCGGATATTCTGCTCTTCTCGAACCTGATGAAATCTGCCCTTGAATCTCTTTCTCCCCGGGCCGACTGGCCCAAGGCCATCGCCGTCACGGGGGCTCTCGGCTCCGGAAAGACGGAATGGGTTCTCAATCTGGCCCTGGGATTCAAAAGCCTCGATGAAACCGTCACCATCGCCGATATGGACATCATCAACCCCTACTTCTGCATCCGCCAGGTCGCCGAGATCCTCGGAGACAAGGGCTTCAAAATCATCACTCCTCCTGAAAACTCGCGGTGGTCCGACATGTCCATAGTCTCCCCCCAGGTTCTCTGGGCTCTCGGAGAAGACTCTGGCCGCCTTCTTCTCGATATCGGCGGCGACGCCGAGGGCGCCCTCGCCCTGAAGCAGTTCGAACCGGACATAAAAGAAGCGGGGTACCTTCTCATCCTCGTGGTGAACGCCTTCCGGCCTCAAACCTCATCACCGGAATCAATAGAAAAAATGATGCGGAAGATGGAGCAGATAGGGGGTCTTTCCGTCGGCGCCCTCATAAGCAATTCCCATCTTATGGATGAGACCTCCCCTTCCGATGTGGCCGACGGGCTGAATGTGGTCAAAGAGGCGGGGGAAAGGCTCGGCGTTCCCGTGCTCTTCGCCGGGGTGTCTCCGGAGCTTCATTGCCGGACGGCCGAAATCTTCGCCGAGCGGGAAATCACTGTCCCTCTGTGGCCTCTTTTCCGCTACATGATGCTTCCGTGGGAAGAAGGGGCCATGTGGTCGAGCGGAACGAGGAAACCAAAGAATTAATTTTCTGAAAAGGGGTGGGTGCAATGCCGAAGGGTCGAGTGGAAATACTCGAGCAGTACTGCAAAAGCTGCGGGCTCTGTGTAGCTGTATGTCCGACGAAAGTTCTCCGGATATCGGAGAAGACGAACGCCAAGGGGTATCGGCCTGTGGAGCAGTTCAAGGAAGGGTGCATCGGATGCGCGCTGTGCGCCGTAACTTGCCCGGATGCTGCGATTGAAGTTTTCAAGATTGAGGAGTAACCCTGACACCAGGAGGTGAAAGCTGCATGGGACGCGTATTGATGAAAGGAACAGAAGCCATAGCGGAAGCGGCCATCCAGGCCGGGTGCAAATACTTTTTCGGATATCCCATCACACCCCAGAACGAAATTCCCGAATATATGTCCGCCCATCTTCCCGAGGTGGGAGGCACCTTTGTTCAGGCCGAGAGCGAAGTGGCATCCATAAACATGGTCATGGGGGGCGGAGCCACGGGCTACCGGGTGATGACCTCTTCGTCGAGCCCCGGAATCTCTCTCATGTCCGAGGGAATTTCCTACATCGCCGGTGCTGAAATCCCCGCGGTGATCGTGAACGTCATGCGGGCCGGCCCCGGCCTCGGAGGCATACTGCCCGGCCAGGCGGACTACCTGCAGGCCACGAAGGGCGGCGGCAACGGAGACTACAACATGATCGTCCTCGCGCCGAGCACCCTTCAGGAGTGCGTTGACCTGACCCAGCTATCCTTCGAACTTGCCCAGAAATACCGCAATCCGGTCATGGTGGCCGCTGACGGCTTCATGGGGCAGATGATGGAAGCGGTGGAGATCCATCCCAGCGCCACGAAGGACGACCCGGCGGATACGTCCTGGGCCCTCGGCTTCATGGGAGAGCGGGGCGGCAGGAGAAGCCATCTTCACAGCCTCTATCTCACCCCCGAACCCCTGGAGGAACATAACCGCCAGCTGCAGAAGAAGTACGGGCGAATGAAGGAAACGGAGCAGCGGTGCGAGACCTACCGGGTCGAGGACGCCGAGCTTCTCATCGCCGCCTACGGAACTACCGCGCGAATTTCCCGTTCCGCCGTGAACAATCTCCGGGCGGAGGGGATCAAAGTTGGAATGATCCGCCCCATCACCCTGTGGCCCTATCCCGTGGACACGTTCCGGGCCCTTCCCGAAGGGATCCGCCATATTCTTGTGGCGGAGATGAACGCCGGGCAGATGATAGATGACGTGAAGGTCGCCACGGACTGCCGGTATCCGGTCTCTTTCTACGGCCGCATGGGCGGTTTCGCCCCTTCGGTGAAGGAGATCGAGGACGAATGCAGGCGGATTCTCGCCCTGTAAAGGAGGGAAAATTACAATGAGTGAAGTCAAGGTCTATGCCCGGCCGACGAGCTGGATGCCCGACATCAGCAGCCATTACTGCCCCGGCTGCGGCCACGGAATTGCCCACCGCCTCGTCTGTGAAACCATCGACGAGCTCGGAATTCAGAACGACACCATCGGCGTTGCCCCCGTGGGATGCGCCGCCATGATCTACGACTACATGAACACCGACTACTGCGAGGCTCCCCACGGACGGGCACCTGCAGTGGCCACGGGGCTGAAGACCGTTCGTCCCGATAAGATCGTCTATACCTACCAGGGAGACGGCGACCTGGCCTCCATCGGCATGGCGGAGATCGTCCATGCGGCGAACCGGGGACAGAACATCACGGTCGTCTTCATCAACAACGCCATCTACGGAATGACGGGCGGCCAGATGGCCCCCACGACCCTTCTCGGCCAGAAGGCCACCACTTGCCCCCTCGGAAGGGACGAGAAGGTGAACGGATACCCCATCCGGGTCAGCGAAATGCTCGCCACCCTTCCCGCACCGGGATATATCGCCCGGGTCTCCGTGGCCCAGCCGAAGTATACCGTCAAGGCGAAGGCCGCGATCAAAAAAGCTTTTCAGAACCAGGTCGACGGAAAAGGATTCTCTCTTGTGGAAGTGCTCTCGTCGTGCCCAACCAACTGGGGAATGCGGCCTGTGGAGGCCTTTGACTGGCTCATCGCCTCTATGATGCCCTATTATCCCCTTGGTACCTTCAAGGATTTCGAATAGGAAAGGGGGAGAAGAGGATGCCATTTTTCAAAACCCTTCTCGCCGCCGGTTTCGGAGGCCAGGGCGTCATGGTGCTGGGACAGCTCGTGGCCTACACGGGTATTGAAGAGGGACGGCATGTCACCTGGATCCCCTCCTACGGTCCCGAGATGCGGGGAGGGACTGCCAACTGCGGCGTGGTTCTCTCCGAGGAGGAGATAGGATCCCCCGTGGTGGACAACGCCGATGTCCTCGTCATCATGAACCAGCCTTCCCTGTCGAAATTTCTCGACCGGGTGAAAAAGGGTGGAATCCTTGTCTATAACAGCGATCTCGTTGAATATGACAACAGCAGACCCGATGTTTCGGCCATAGGGGTTCCCGCCTCGTCGACAGCCCTTGAACTGGGCAGCGACAAGATCGCGAACATCATTCTCCTCGGAGCCATTGTCGAGGCCAGCGGCATCGTCGACAACGACGTATGCATTGAGACGATCAAGGAAAAACTCGGGAAAAAGAAGCCGAAATTCCTTCCCA
Organism: Aminobacteriaceae bacterium; assembly: GCA_963674625.2. Lineage (GTDB taxonomy): Bacteria > Synergistota > Synergistia > Synergistales > Aminobacteriaceae > JALHFZ01. Next base: position 49,727 of record CAXXXO010000003.1, read on the forward strand.
TGAACCTCGAGGCTTTCGAGAGGGGCAGAGAGGCAGCCAGGGAAGCTCTTCCGAAATAGGCGGCGAACGTAAAGTCATGGACAACGCCGAGAAAATGATCTCGACCCACAGGGCCTACCGGGGGAAGATACTGAACCTTCGAATCGACAAGGTTGAAACTCCCGACGGGAAAAAGGTGATCCGGGAAGTGGTGGAGCATGAACCTGCCGTGGGGATACTTCCGGTCACATCGGACGGATCCGTGCTTCTGATCCGGCAGTTCCGGTATGCCCTGGGGCAGGAAATTCTCGAGATCCCCGCGGGGATCGTCGACGAAGGGGAGGATTTCCTCTCCGCCGCCAGAAGAGAGCTGCAGGAGGAGATCGGGTACTATCCGGGAACTCTCGAGGAGATGGGCAGAATGTATAATTCTCCCGGCTTCTGCACTGAGATGCTCATCCTCTTCCTCGCCTCCGATCTGAGGCCGTCGAAACTGGACCATGACGACGACGAGTTCATCGAGACCGTTTCAATCCCCGCGGAGGAGATCGCCTCCCTTCTCGCCGACGGGAAGATCATCGACGGAAAGACATTCTCTGCCCTTTCGTGGTATCTCGCTTTTCGGGGATAAGCGGACCAGTCTGTTTGATTTTGTATCCGGGGGCCGGTGTTTCCGGCCCCTTTTTTGTGCTATCATGTCACTATTATGGAATTATGGGACATAGACTCCGCCATCGAAAATTTCTCCTCCTACCTGCTCTACGAAAGGGGCCTGAGCGCGAACACGGCTTCGGCCTACAGCTGCGATCTCCGGGAGTGGAAGGCCTTCTGCGATTCCATCCATGAGTCTTCCTTTCCACCGACGGAAAATCTGATCCATCGCTTCCAGGAGCATCTCGCCCGGGGGCCGAAGAGCAAGTCATCCCGGCAGCGCACCATGGCGGCCCTGAGGTCGTGGATGCGCTTTCTTTCCCTTGAGGAAGCCCTTCCCACCGACTTTCCTCTCCCATCCCTGCCGTCGAAGGAGCGAAGGCTTCCCCACATTCTCGGCGAAGGAGAAGTGGAGCGGCTTCTTTACAGCTGCTCCGGCGAAGCACCCCTCGACCTCCGGGACCGGTCCCTTTTCGAAACCGCCTACGGATGCGGCCTGCGGGCGAGCGAGCTGTGCTCCCTTCAGACCGAAAGCCTGGATTTTTCCTCCCGCACAGTCCGGGTTATGGGGAAAGGGCAGAAGGAGCGAATGGTCCCCTTTCTCGGAGAGGCCGCTCTTCGAATGAAAAAATACCTTGAGGAGGGGCGACCTCTTCTCGTAAAAGATGCGGAGGAAAAGACCCTTTTCCTTTCCCGTAACGGCAGAGGGCTCAACCGGGAGGACGTCTGGCGTCTTCTCAAGAAAAGAGGGGCGGAAGCAGGGCTCTCTCCCTCTCGGCTCTACCCCCACATTCTCCGCCACAGTTTCGCAACCCACCTTCTCCGCCGGGGGATGGACCAGCGGACCCTCCAGGAGATTCTCGGCCATTCCTCCATCGCCACCACGGAAAAATACCTTCACTTTGACCTCGAGCTCCGGGACGTTTATGATAGGGCCCATCCCCGGGCGTAAGACGCCCCCAGGAAAAGGACGTGAAAATTACCCATGCAGAACAAGGTATCTGAAGGGATCGCCTTTCTTTCGGCTCTGGTGAAAGATCCTCCCGCCGCCCTCGTGGTTCTCGGTTCGGGACTGGGATCCTTCGCCGATTCCCTCGAGAATAAAACCGTCATCCCCTACGGGGACATTCCTCACTGGCCCCTCTCCACTGCGCCGGGTCATGCCGGAAGACTGGTCTTCGGCGAGCTCGCCGGCCTGTCCCTTGCGGTCATGCAGGGAAGGGTGCACTACTACGAAGGGTACTCCATGGAGGACCTGATTTACCCCGTGCGGGTCTTCGGCCAGTGGGGAACGAAAATCTACATGGCCACGAACGCTTCAGGGGCCGTAGACCAGTCCCTCTCCCCCGGAGACCTGGTGCTTCTGACGGATCACATTAACTTTATGGGGGCGAACCCCCTCCGGGGACCGGACACCCCCCGATGGAACCCCCGGTTTCCCGACATGACCACCTGCTACAGCAAAGAACTGACAGAATGTGCGGAAAAGGCCGCCGGGAAACTCGGCATCCCCCTGAAAAAAGGAGTGTATATCGCCTTTTCCGGGCCTTCCTTCGAGACGCCGGCGGAGATCCGTATGGCCCGGATTCTTGGTGCGTCCGTTGTGGGCATGTCCACCGTTCCCGAGGTGATCGCGGCCAATGCCATGGGAATGAAGGTCTGCGCCGTCTCGTGCGCGGCGAATTACGCCGCGGGGATCACAAGCGAAGCCCTCAGCGGAGAGGAAGTGATCCGGGAGATGGAGAAGACCTCCGGCAAACTCGTCGCTCTACTGAAAGAATTTTTCCTGGAGGTTCAGAAAAGCCATGTTTGACATGCTTTCCTTCATAGAGACGAAGCGGGAGGGAGGAGAGTCCACTCCGGGGGAAATGCGTTCCTTCACGAAAGAGTTTTCCTCGGGCCGCATTCCCGACTACCAGGCTGCGGCCTGGCTCATGGCCGTCTGCTTCAAAGGTTTGACCGACGGGGAGCTGAGGGAGTTCACCCTCGCCCTCGCCGACTCGGGAAGCAGAATTTCCTTCGGGAAGGATCTTTTCCTCGTGGACAAGCACAGCACCGGAGGGGTGGGGGACAAGATCACCCTCGTCCTGGTACCTCTCGCCGCCGCCTGCGGCCTCTCCGTGGCAAAGCTTGCCGGACCCGGACTTGGCTTTACCGGGGGAACGGTGGACAAACTGGCCGCCATTCCCGGTTTCCGCACCCACCTGACCGCCGGAGAGTTCCGCGAACAGGTCAAACGGATAGGGTGCGCCGTGTCGGGGCATTCGGAAGACCTCGCCCCGGCGGAAGGAAAATTTTATGCCCTCCGGGATGTGACGGGGACAGTTTCGTCCCTCCCCCTCATCTGCAGCAGCATCGTGAGCAAGAAACTCGCCGGAGGAGCCGACGCCTTCGTCTTCGACGTCAAATGCGGCAGCGGCGCCTTCATGAAAACCCGAAGAGAGGCGGAGGCCCTCGCCGAAACCCTTGTCTCCCTTTCCCGTTCCCTCGGAAAGAAAAGCGCCGCCCTCGTGACGGACATGGACCAGCCCCTCGGGGAATGGATCGGAAACGCCGCCGAAGTTATCGAGGCCGTGGATGTCCTTCAGGGGAAGGGACCTGCAGACGTCCGGGAACTCTCCCTGAAGCTTGCGGCAAGAATGCTTTCCCTTGCGGGACGGGGGACGGCGGAAGAGGGGGAGCGTCTGGCGGAAGAGAAGCTTGCCGGCGGAGCGGCCCTTGAAAAGTTCAAAGAGTTCGTCCGGGCTCAGGGCGGTGACGAAGGAGCCGCGGAAGATCCCCGGTCTGTCCTCTCCCTTGCCTCCGGCAGGATGATCTTAAGGGCCGAAAAAGACGGGACGGTGGAGTCCGTCGATGCCCGGTCAGTCGGAGAGGGCGTGAAGCGCCTGGGAGGCGGAAGGCAGTCCCTGGGAGAATCCATCGATCTTTCCGTCGCCGTGCGCCTCTGCCGGAAGAGGGGAGACCGGGCACAGGAGGGCGACCCCCTTCTCGAGATCCGCTATTCATCGGAAGAAAAGCTCGAAGAGGCCCTTCCCTGCTTCCGGCGGGCCCTTCTTCTCTCCTCCGGGAGCAATGAAAAAAGCACTGCCGAAAGGAGCGTCGTTCTTGAAACTATCGAATGACCGGCTGAAAAACCGGATTGCCATCGCCTTTGCCCTGCTGCTGCTGCTGGCGGCACCTACCCTTGCCGGGGCCTTTGTGAACCTTCAGTATCCTTCCGCCGCAGGGATCGGCAGACCCTTCGCCATCCGCCTCACCTCACCGGAGATCCTCGAAAGTGCGTCGGTGGAGTGGCAGGGGAGAACCGTTCCGCTGGAAATTTCCCAGTGGAACGGCAAATACGTAGCCGTAGGTCTCTTCGGAAGCTCCGTGGCCAAAACCCGTCCGGGGGTCCATACCATGACCCTCTCCCTCAAGACGCCCGGCGGAGCGGCGGAGCGCAGGGTCTCCGTCAGTCTCCGCCAGGTGAAGTACAAGGAGGATCATCTCACCCTCCCCGAAAAGATGGTGACCCCCCCTTCAGAAGTGCTTGCTAAAATAGCCGAAGACCGGAAGGCGACCTCAAAAGCCCTCTCCGCCCAGACACTGGCAAGGGAGTGGGGCCTGCCCCTTCATCGCCCCGTGGGAGGGATCGTCACAAGCCCCTACGGCCGGCGGAGGATTCTGAACGGGAAACCCAGAAGTCCCCATGGCGGCATGGATTTCCGTGCGATGGAGGGCACTCCCGTGGAGGCGGCCCTTCCCGGAATCGTCATTCTCACCGGGGACCATTATTATGCCGGCAACAGCGTCTACGTGGACTCCGGCGGAGGAGTGATCTCCCATTATTTTCATCTGAAAAGCATTGCCGTGAAAGAGGGCGAGCGGATAGCGGCGGGACAGGTCGTGGGAGAAAGCGGAATGACCGGAAGGGCCACCGGGCCCCATCTTCATTTCGGCCTTTCCCTCTCGGGGCAGATGGTCGACCCGGAGCCGCTTTTTTCGCTCACCATCGCCGAACTGCTGGAAAAAACGGCCTTTCTCCGAATAGAGACGAAGGGAGGAAACTGACGCCATGGATGGGAAACTACCTTTTCCTGCCCAGTATGTTTTCTGCTTTCTTTTTCAGAATGAAAGAGTGCTCCTTGTGAAGCGTCTCAGTCCTCCCTGGTGCGGAAGCATCACGGTTCCCGGCGGAAAAAGAGAGCGGGGAGAGACGCCCCTCGAGGCCTGCGTCCGGGAGGTGCAGGAGGAGACGGGGCTGGGAGCCGCGTCGCTGCGCCTTCGGGGAATAGCCCACATCACGTCGGACGACCGGGAGGCCACGGCCTGGTATTATTCTTCCTCCCGATGGGAAGGGGACCTGCGGGGAAGCGAAGAGGGCCTTCCCTTCTGGGCAGACCGGGAAGAGAGCCTCCTCCTTCCCGAAGTGAACCCCTTCTACTCTCTGCTCGCCCCCCGGATACTGGATGAATCTTCTCCTCTCTTCGAGGCGAAGATATCCTCCGACGACACCTGTATCCTGGCCTCGTCCTTCGCGGATCTCCGGAGAGGGGAGGAGCCTTCATGAAAAAAGGGCTTTTCTGCCTCCTGCTTTTTCTTGTCTGGGCCTCTTCCGCCCAGGCCGAATCTCTCAAAGAGGCCTACGGGCCTAAAATTTCGGAATATTTCAGCGAGAAGATCCCCTCCAAAAGCATTCTTCCCGTCCTGGAGGGGACGGAAGAAGAGCTCCGGAGCGGAAAAATACCGAAGCTGACCCTCTGCATCGAGGATGCCCCTGTGGAAGGAGTTCTCTACGACCGGCTTCTGCTCGTCCTCAGAGATGTGCTTTTCACGGTTGACGCCGGTGGGGTGCATCTCCACTCCTACAGTGAATGCACCCTTTCGGGAAGCATCCCCGGCGTGTCCTTTCGCGAAACCCTCGAGAAAAACATGCCCCGCTTCACCTTCACCGAACTGGAGCTTCAAAATGGCACGGTCATGGTGAAGGGCGTCTACGAGCGCAAAATGACCTTCACAGTGAGGGCTCTTCTTCGCCTGAGGGGAAAATATGTCATCGAGAAGAACGGAAAGGCGACGATCCGTTTCGACGAATCGACAAACGACAACGCCCTGATATCGGCTGCCGACGTAGGCCGCGCCCTTGCGAAAGCGGCTCCCGTACTCTCCTTTTCGTCTTTTTTCGGAAAACCCTCGGTGACGGAAGTCCGGGTCGATCACGGGATGGTCTGGTTCTCGGCGAAATAAATGCCCAGAAAGGGCATGAGCAAATTTTTACTGGACTTTTTCCCATAAGGGAAGTACAATCTCACGTCAGGTGGAGGCGAATGTGTCCCGGTGGGCGCCCTGGACTTCAAATCCAGTGGGAGGCAGTATAGGCTGTCTCCGGTGGGTTCGATCCCCACACGCCTCCGCCAGTTTTATTTCTCCCCTTTCGTCCCGAAACCCTCTGTATTTCCCCAGGAACAGAACAGAAATCTTTCCATGATACAATATATTTCATTCTCCTCTTTCGGAGGTGCTGTCACCATGGATTCATGGAAAATCGATGCCGAGCAGATGGTCCGGGATCAGATCATGGCAAGGGGCGTCACATGGGAGCCTGTGCTCGGGGCCATGATGTCGGTGCCGCGCCACCAGTTTCTTGAAAAGCCCCTCGACAAAAGCGCCTGGATCGACAGTCCCCTTCCCATCGGTGACGAACAGACCATTTCCCAGCCCTACATGGTGGCCCGAATGACGGAGCTTCTCGCCCCGGAGCCCGGTGACGCCGTCCTCGAGATAGGCACCGGATCCGGCTATCAGACAGCAGTACTCGCTGCCCTCGGGGCAAAAGTCGTGTCCATGGAACGGATTCGTTCCCTGGCCGAGCGGGCGAAGAAAAAACTCGACGAACTGGGATATTCGGCCACGGTGCTCTGGCATGACGGACGGGAGAAGCCCGAGGGGCTTGGCGGCTTCTCGGGAGTTATCGTCACGGCCGCAGTGGATTCCCTGGTTGAATGGTGGTCGAAAGCGCTTCTGCCGGGGGGACGGCTCGTCGCGCCCCTCCGGGTAGCCTCAGGGGGAGACCGGCTATTTCAGAGGATCAAAAAGGGAGAGGGGCTCTACGAAGACCGCTGGCACGAATACTGCCGTTTTGTCCCCCTTCTGAAGGGAAGAGAAGATGGGCATCCGTAAAATCGCCCTTGCCGGGGTCATCGCCGGGGCCTACATCGCAGTGACCCTCCTCTTCGCCCCCCTGTCCTACGGCTTGGTCCAGGTAAGGATCTCCGAGGCCCTGACTCTTCTGCCCTTTCTTTTTCCCGAGGCGATTCCGGGGCTCTTCGCCGGCTGCCTGCTGGCGAATTTCGCCGGAGGCTTCGGCCTTCCCGACGTGATCTTCGGCAGCGCCGCCACCCTCGCCGCCGCAGTGCTGACTGCCCGGATGCCCACGGTATTCCTGGCGGCCCTTCCCCCCGTGGTGATCAACATGGTGGTGGTGGGAGGATATCTTTCCGTGCTGCTGGACGTTCCCCTTCCGCTTTCCATGTTCTACGTCGGGGCGGGGGAGAGCGTCGCCTGTTTTCTCCTGGGAATACCCCTGGTGCTCATGCTGCAGCGGAGAATGAAAAAGGGCGGGAAAATTCCCGCCCGGTAGTCTTTCGCCTCAGTTTTTTCGCTTCCACTTCGTCCCCTGGGGAGTATCCTCGAGAAGAATTCCTCTGGCGGCGAGGCTGTCCCGTATTTCATCGGAGCGGCTGAAATTTCGTTCCCTCCTGGCGGCTTCCCGCTCCTTCAGAAGAATTTCGATCTCCTCTTCGTCGCCCCGGGCTTCCTCCTCGTCGATTCCGATGACTCCCAGGATGGAGTCGACGGTGCGGAGGAACGCCTCCGCTCTTTCGAGGGTTTTCGCATCTCCGCCGTCATTTTCCTTCAGGAAGGTGTTGATCCCCTTCACCCCTTCGAAGACGATCCCGAGGGCGGCTGCGGTGTTGAAGTCGTCGTCCATGGCCTCCCGGAACCGGCCTTCCAGCCCATCGAGAAGATCGGCCAGACCGGCCCCTGCGCCTTCTTCGCTCCCGGGATTTTTCTTTGCGTGCTGAAGACCGGACCAGCAGTTATCGAGCCGTTCCACGGCGCTTTCTGCCTGGACCAGGCTCTCCTCGGAGAAATTGATGGGGGAGCGGTAGTGGGCGCTGAGCATGAAGAAGCGTATAGCCCGGGGAGGAAATTTTTCCCGGGCTGCCCTTGCGGTGAGGAAGTTGCCAAGGGATTTGGACATTTTCTCCTTGTCGATGAGGAGATAGCCGTTGTGGATCCAGTATTTCGCGAAGGTCTTCCCCGTGGCCGCCTCGGCCTGGGCGATCTCGTTCTCATGGTGGGGGAAGGTGAGATCCGTTCCGCCGGAATGGATGTCGAGGGTCGAGCCGAGGTATTTCATTGACATGGCGCTGCATTCGATATGCCAGCCCGGACGGCCTTCCCCCCAGGGGCTCGGCCAGGAGGGCTCACCTTCCTTCTTCGATTTCCAGAGGGCGAAGTCGAGGGGGTGTTTCTTCCGTTCGTTGATCTCGGTCCGCGCTGCTGACTGAAGTTCCTCGAGGCTCTGCTTCGCGAGGACCCCGTAGGCGGGGAAGCTTCCCACGTCGAAGAAGACGTCTCCGTCCACTTCGTAGGCATGTCCCTTCTCGATGAGGGTGGAGACGAGGCCGATGATCTCGTCCATGTGCTCCGTCGCTTTGGGTGCATGGGTCGGCCGGCGGACTCCGAGGGCGTCGGCGTCTTTGTAATATTCGGCGATGAACCGGTCCGCCAGTTCCGAGACGGAAATGCCCTCCTGGTTTGCCCGGTTGATCATCTTGTCGTCGATATCGGTAAAATTCTGGACGAAGGTGACCGTGTATCCGGAGTATTCAAAATACCGCCGGAGGGTGTCGAAAAGGATGAACGGACGGGCGTTGCCGATGTGGAAATAGTCGTAGACCGTGGGGCCGCAGCTGTAGAAGCCCACATGCCCTTCATGGACGGGGACAAAGGGTTCCTTGGATCTCGTAAGATCATTGTAGAGCACCATACTCATGGCCGGCACCTCCAATTCTTTCTTATTCCAGATTATATCGTGCGAAGGCCGTCTAAAGCCTTGATGCTTGGAGTTACTGATGTTTCAGGGTTCGAAGAGTTGTTGGAAATCTTGTTTAGTAACATTTTGGATGACCACTTTTGTATCAGTTTTGACCAAGGCGCTATTAGAGTCTGTTTATATACTTACCAGATAGAGTATACCTCATTGGAAGAAAAGGAAAAGATGCAGGAAAAGGAGAAACTATTTTCCAACACTTGTGATCAAAAGTTGTAATTTTTACATTGAGATGTATAGTGAGAACATTACTTACAGTAATCTAATTCTCTCGATAGGGAGAGACAACCATGAACAAAAAGCTTGTCTTTATTTTGAGTATTGTTGTTTTTCTGTTGTATGATCTATAGCCCGCAATTTGCAAGGTACTCGAAGTCTCCAGGAGCGGGTATTGCGCAGGGGAAAACGCCCGAGGAGCAACAGAAGCCTTGAAAATGAGGAATTATCGATTTTGATAAGTGGATTCACAAGAAACACCGTGCAGTTTCTGAAAGCCGCAAAGTCAGAAAAGAACTAGAACGGAGGGGGTGCGGACGTTTTCTTGGACGGTTAAGCAGCCAAAAAACGTCCGCACTCCCAAATTAGGTATGCAAAAATCCATTTGTATTCAGAAAATCCATGTTGACAACACTCAAGGAATGACTTAATATTTTTTAAAACTAAGAATTTGCCACAATGTTCAAGCTCGAAAATTACTTATTTTTATACAGAGTAATTGCTTTCACCGGCATAAAGAGTCTGGGATGACAAACGTTAGACTTTGGAGACACAAGTTAAAAGGAGGAGTGAAGAAAAAAAATCTGGCGGCAGCGCACAGGACTTCGGGAAATTCGAGAAAGATCCAGAGTGTGAACCTGAATGGAGGGAGAAATACCATGAGATATTTCCATAAGCCGGGAGCAGCTATCTTCATCCTTTCCTTTCTATTTTTCTTTGCAGTTGCGATTTCCGCTTCAAGCGCTGCAATACTGGTGGTAGGGCCGGGTCAAACGTACACGGCCATACAGGACGCAATAGATGCGGCAGCCCCAGGTGACACCATACAGGTAAAAGCCGGAACCTATTCGGAAGACCTTCAACTCAGCACGAACAATCTCACCCTGGTCTCCATAGACGGACTCGGCCTGGCGGTCGTCGACGGCGCGGGGGGCTCGACAGAGATAATAACAGTCGATTCGGATCTCGGCGTCACCATCGACGGGTTCCGCGTCCTCCCGGGCACGGCCGGGACGTACGGCATCTATCACAGCGGAGGAGCCCCCACAACACCGATCACTATCACGAACAACACTGCCGAGGGCTTTTCAGACTACGGGTTTTACATGAGCTTCGACTACGTGACATCAACAACCTTCACTTTCTCCAACAACACCATGATCGAATGCAACGACGGCGTCTACATATACGGATTCGACGGTTGTACCGTGCGCATCAGCGGAAACACGGCAACAGACTGCTACAACGGCATGGACCTCGAGGAGTTCGACGAGGGGTCGGGCGCGGACGCGGAGATTACGGGGAATACCGTTACCTATGACCCTCTCCTCGGCACGGCGGGTACTGGAATCAATATCTGCTGCCCGGAGGACACCACCCGCATTTCGGGAAACAAGATCACCGGGCCCTATGGGTACGGGATGTACATCGAAGATCTCGGCTGCTGCGGCAAAGAACCGGCCATCGTCTTCGTGGAGAGCAACGCCATTTCGGGGTCGGAGTACGGTCTCTACTTCAGCGAACTGATATGCTGCATGCCAGCACAGGTGTCCGTATTATACAACGTTATTGACGGCGTCGATTACGGTATTTACGCAAATTCAATGAGTTATGCGAGCGATCCCCTTACCTCGGTCGTCTTCGCCGGAAACAGCATTCTGAACACCCCGCTGTATGGTTTTTACAACAACACCGGAGAGCTCATCGACGCAAGGCATAACTGGTGGGGCGATGCCAGCGGCCCCTTCGACGACAAGACCCTGCCCGGAAATCCCGACTACAACAACCCCACAGGGACAGGGGGCAGGGTGACGGAGAACGTGGATTACGATCCCTGGCTCACTAGCCCCATCAGTGCCGAAAAACCCACGCTGATCTCCCCCGCCGAGGGCTCTGTGGCTGTATCCGTGACACCTACCCTCACATCCAGTCCCTTTGTTTCTACTCTTCCAGTCACCCACAAGGCCACTCACTGGCAGCTGGGTACCGTGCAGGACTTCACTTCGGGACTTGTGATCGACGAGGAAAGCACCTCGGACCTCATTGCGAAGACGATCGCAGTCCCCCTGGCATACTCCACCACCTACTACTGGAGGGTGATGTACAAGGATTCCAACGATGTGCTTTCCGAAGAGTCTGCTACCTGGTCCTTCACGACGGTGGCTGAGCCTACGCCCCCGACACCTGGGAAGGGCAGCTCAGGCTGCGCTGTTGGCTCCTTCACGCCTGCCGTGCTTCTGCTCCTGCTTCCTCTGGCACTGGTGATCCGGAAAAAGTAAATCCAATCATCAAACCGACGAATCCGAAGAGCGGATTATAAGGCAGAAGCTCTCTTAAGAGAGCTTCTGCCTTTCTCCAGATCACTTCAAGTAAAGATGACGCTCGATCTTTCATTGGTTCGTTTGCTTCCTGGAGGGGAGCGGACCGATTTTTGTCTTTGTGAAGTCAGGGAGGCAGTTCCCATGAGAAAAAAACTGGCATCAGCGGTGATATTTTTACTTGTGTTAACAGGAACAGCCTTTTCAGAGCCGGCAGAGGTTTTATTTCAGAAAGGATTCGAAGCGTATCAGAACGGAAATCTTGAAACTGCCGCTTCAGAGTTTGAAAAGGCTGCCGAACTTGGTTCAGGCCTGGCCCAGTTCAATCTCGGCATGATGTACGCAAAAGGGTTGGGAACTTCACGGGACATGAACGCAGCGATCAAATGGTTCACAAAAGCTGCGGATCAGGGACTTGTACAGGCCCAGATCAACCTTGCATCAATCTATGCCAACGGCATCGGCGGCGTTGCCCGTGACCATTCGGTGGCATTAAACTGGCTGAAGAAAGCATCGGAACAGAATTCGGCAGTAGCGATGCTGAATATCGGGCTTATGTATAGAGATGGACTCGGAGTTCCTGCGGACTTTTCAGAGGCCTTCAGCTGGTTCAAAAAATCCGCCGGGCAGGGACTGGCGGAAGCTCAGGTCATCGTTGCGTCGATGTATAAAAACGGACTTGGAGTTCCCAGGGATTATTCGGACGCGGTGGGCTGGTTCAGGAAGGCGGCGGAACAGAATTCGGCAATCGCGATGTTGAATATCGGGCTTATGCATAAAGAGGGGCTGGGAGTTCCAAAGGACTTTTCGGAAGCCTTCGGCTGGTTCACGCGGGCTGCTGAGCTGAAGCTTTCCGATGCCGTATTCAATATCGGCATACTCTACAGGGATGGAGAAGGAGTCAGCCAGGACTATTCCGAGGCGGCCCGACGCTTTCTGAAAGCGGCTGAAGCAGGAAATCCTTCTGCCCAGTTCGCCCTTGGCCTGGCATACGAGAAAGGGGAGGGAGTTCCCCGGGAGTATGGCGAAGCAATCAGGTGGATCCGCCGTTCGGCGGAAAAAGGCAACGACAATGCCCAGTTTCACCTTGGAATGATGTACAAAAACCGAGAAGATATTAAACAGAGATACCAAGAAGCATTCCGATGGCTCCATAAAGCCGCGAAGCAAGAGAACTCCTCGGCTCAGATTGAGCTCGGCATTCTTTACAAACAAGGAATTGGAGTGCGCCGTGATTATGCTGAGGCAGCCGGATTGTTCAGCAAGGCTGCCAAACATGGAATTCCGAGGGCAAGATTCCTCCTTGGCGAAATGTACGAGGAAGGATTGGGAGTTTCTCAGGACCTGAAGCAGGCCCTGATACTCTACAGCACTGCGGCAGCGGATGCGGAAGGGGAATTGAGGGAGGCATCCGCATCCGCCGGGGACAGGGTAAGAAAAAAGCTCTCTTCACAATAAACTTCCGGGAACAGGATAAACAACGAAGGGGCTTTCCCTCCAGGCCCCTTCGTTGTTTGTCCTGTTTTCTTTTTTGACCCTGAGTGAATTCTTTCCTTATCTTCTAAAACACGGGCGACATGCATGCATATTGTCTCATCAAATCATCAAGCCGATTGTTTTCGCCTAGCTGCTTCCACTCCCGGGCGAAAGTCCTTTTTCTGAAAGCTCGTATACCCTGTCGGCATTATCGGTCTGAAAAGTGCCATGAGTCGTCACGAGAATCGCCTTCCCTTTCGAACGTTCACACCGCAGCGCTTCCAGAATGATTCCGGCTGATTCCGGGTCCAGTGCCCCAGTTGGTTCGTCCGCAAGAATGAGGTCAGGATTTTTCACTATAGCTCTCGCTACGGCCACCCTCTGCTGCTGTCCCGGGCTAAGCTCGCAGGGAAGGCGATCTCTGAACTCCCCTATGCCAAGCTTCTTCAGCAGGTTCTCCGGAACCGTACCGGCAGCGATTTCGATATTTTGAAAGGCCGAAAGGTGGGACAGGAGATTGAACTCCTGGAAGATCAGGCTCATATGCATTTTTCTGAAATCGAGCTTCTCACGCTTTGTGAATTTTGTGCAGTCCCGCCCCAGAAACTCCACAATTCCGTCATCCGGCACGTCAATTCCAGACAGAACATTGATAAGCGTTGATTTTCCAATTCCGCTTTTCCCGCAAACCACCACGATCTGCCCTTTCCCCACCTCGAGATCGATGTTCTCGAAAACGCGCTTCGAACCGTAGGATTTCGTGAGTTTTTTTGCTGCAAGCATTTGAAATTCCTCCCTAGAATCTTTTCAGCAGGGTGACTTCCCTGGAATTCACCGCGTACAAAAGCGAGGGAAGTCCTGAGAGAATGCCGCCGAAAACCGATATCGCGAACAGGGGGATCATGGCAACCGGGGACATTTCAAGCCGCGAAAGGATGTACGCCCCACAGCCCATGCCGAGCACGCTCCCTGCGACAGCGACAAAAAATCCCCGGAGCATTATGTTCACTGCGATCTCTGTGCTGCTCCAGCCAAGTGATTTCAGTATGCCGATCTCCCTCTTCTTCGTCCTTACAGCGGTCCACTGCATGGTTCCAGCATAGGTGAGGAGTCCGAGCCAAACAATGACCACGAGCATTCCGGAATGCCTGGAGACAACTGCCATACCCTTGCTGGCCGGCTTGTAGCAGCCATAGGTGTAAATGCTCAGTTCAGGGTGTCTGTCCCTGATTTTCAAAATAACTTCATCCTGGTGCCATGCATCCGATACCTCGACGAGCAATGAATTCGCCATATAAGGGGACTTATAGCCGTACTTCTGCAGAACAGACCTCAGATCGTCGAAATGCATGTATAAATCTGCTTTTCCCGGACGGAGCGGAGGATTGACGATCCCCACGACCTCGAATGGAACCCCGCCGACAGTCAATGATTTGCCGACAGAGAGGCCAGCGGAATCGGCAAAACTTTTTTCCAGGACTATTTTTCCTGACTGGCCTGGCGCGATGCCCTTTCCCTCTACGAGATTCCCCTCGCTGAAAACGGTGTTGTCCACAGGATTTTTGTCTTCCGGTCTATAGCCTCCCGCCGTGAAAATGCGCCCGGCAGTAAACCTGTATGTGATGTAGGGGGATACCCCTGCAACATGCTCGATCTTCTTCAGGGAATCCGCGTAGGAAGGATTCAGGATTTCAGACGGTATCCCGGAATTGCCGGCCACGAACCCCTCTAAATTTCTGAGTGTGCCGTTTCCGGATCTTCCAACACCTGTAGAAGGATCGCAGCAGTCCTCACTGGCCACGCTGCCCGCCAAAGTTCCCCTGTAAACAAGGAGGTGAGTACCTATGCTTCGGAGAGCATCCCGGGAGGAATCCTCGGAAGAGCGGGCAACGCCCGCCATGACCGCCAGCACTGCCACCATAAAGGCATAGACAATGATATTTGCAAAATAGCTGAATCTGGACCGGGAGATTTCCCTGAGTGCATTCTGAAAAACTTTTTTCATTGCGCAAGACCTCCTTGAAAATATCCATATCCTCTTTCCCGAAGCTCTCTTGACATGAACCTCATATTATTTAACTGCCCCAGGGAATAAGAATTGAAACACTATGATACTCTTTTCCTCCCGGAATTTCATTGATCCCAACGCAAATTCCCCTGCTTGTTTTTTCTCCCGCATGCCGCGGCGATGTACCGGAGAGCCCGTTTTTAAAATCGGAACAGGGAAAAAACTGACTTCTCCGGATTTGACGGACACAGAAAAGGGCCTGACAATGAGACCGGTCTCACTGGAGCTGTCTTTGGTGCCGGGTACTGCAAATATCCTGAAGCGGCTATTATGCGTGGGAAAAAGGTTTCCCCGAGAGGGAGAGAAAAGTCCGGGAGCGAAACGACCTCGGGAAGACGATCGAAAGAATTCACGAGGAGAGCCGGAAAACCTGCGGGGGGCCGAGGATCTTTCGAGCATTCCAGGAAGAAGGGAAAAGGTGCGGTAAATATCGTCTGGAGCGGATTATGAGGGAAGAAGGCATCCGAGGTCCAAAGAGGCGCAAATGGACTTGTACTACAGATTCTGCGCACGGCATTCCGGTATTGCCGAATAGGTTGAATCGCAATTTTGCAGTCTTTGAGCCGAATCGGAAATGGGTTCCTGACATCATCTGCTGTACCACGGAAGGCGGGTAGCTTTACGTAGCGGCGATAGTGGATCTCTCCTCAAGAAGCATTGTGGGATGTTCAGCAAACGAAGGGATCAATACGGTATTGATAACTCGGGCGCTCTCGAGGGAATTGCCGGAAAAAAGCGCCGATGGAAAGCTTCTTTGGAACGTAAAAAAAACGAAGTGTTTCTGCGCCAGAAAAAATACAGTACGAGAGGTGAGGCGAAGCCGGATATCTTCAGGTATATAGAGATATTTTACAATCGAAAGCGTCTTTATTCAGAATTGGGGTATAAAACGCCGGGAAGCTATGAAAAAGAAAGATTGCAGGCATGATTCTGTGTCCAGCTTTTCGGGGAAAACTCAAGATAGTATGATATGGTTCATGAAGCAACCTTTCAGGAGGAAAAAGTGACAAGAGAAGCCGCCAAGAAACTGCTCAAAAATCTTCCCGACCGCCCCGGGATCTATCTCATGCGGGACGACACCGGCGCGGTGATATACGTGGGAAAGGCGAAATCCCTGAAGAAACGGGTATCATCCTATTTCCGCCACGATTCCTTCGCCTCCCCGAGGCTGAAAAAGCTTGTGGATTCCATCGCGGATATTTCGGTCATCCGCACCGAATCTGAGGTGGAAGCCCTCATCCTCGAGGCGAAGCTGATACGGAAATACCGTCCTTTCTTCAACATCGCCCTGAAGATGGCGGACAAGTACCCCTACATCAAGATCACGGAAGGGGCTTTTCCCCGGATCGTGGTGACCCGTCAGAGGGGGAAGGACGATGCCCTCTACTTCGGCCCCTTCGTGAACGCCGGGGACGTCCGGTCCCTTCTCCGCCTCATCGAACGCTATTTTCCCCTGCGCATCTGCACCCGGGACATCGACCCCGAAGCGGCAGCGAAGAAGAATGTCCGTCCCTGCCTTCACTATTCACTCGGCCGCTGCCTCGGCCCCTGCGGCGGGCTCGTCACCCCTTCAGTCTACCAGGAGAGGGTGGATGACGTCATCCTTCTGCTGCAGGGGCAGTCTTCGGAGGTGGTGGAGCGCCTCCGGAAGCGGATGGACAAGGCCGCCGGGAGCCTTGCCTTCGAGGAGGCCGGGCGGCTGCGGGACACCATCCGTGCCATATGGAGGATCACCCGCCAGAGGATCACCTCCCCCCTTCGGGAGGATTTCGACGGCGACATGTGGCAGTGCCTGAACCGGCTTCAGCAGCATCTCGCCATGCCCGTCCTCCCCTGGAGAATCGACGGTTTCGACATTTCCCACATGTCGGGGAAGGAGACCTACGGGGTGGTGGTGGTCTTCGAGCAGGGAGTTCCGAACCGCTCACTTTACAGGCGCTTCAAGATCAGGACGGTGGAGGGAGTGGACGATTTCCGCTCCATCGGGGAGACGGTCTCCCGCCGCTACGGCTCTACCCTGAAGGGAAACGAGCCTCTGCCCCAGCTGGTGCTGATCGACGGCGGCCCGATTCAGCTCGAGTTTGCGAAGAAATCCCTTCAGGATCTCGGCCTGGCCGAACTCTCGGTGGTTTCGCTGGCGAAAGAGGAAGAACTGATATACCATAGCAGCGGAAAGGAACCTCTGCGGCTCGATTTTTCCGATCCTGCCCTGCGGCTGCTTCAGAGGGTGAGGGACGAATCTCACCGGTTCGCGGTGGAAAGCCACAGGACATCCCGGTCCTCCCGCCTTCGCCGCTCTCTGCTGGAGGATATACCGGGCATCGGGAAGCACAGGACGGCCCAGCTGCTCGGGAGATTCGGCAGCATCCGGAATATACTGAACCTCTCGGCGGAGGAACTTTCCACCGCCCCCGGCATCGGCCCGAAGCGGGCCGAACAGATACTTTCTTTTCTTAAGGAGAATGCCCATGGCCCTTCCTCAGAGGAAGACTGACGAATACCATATGCACGGCGCTCTCAGCCTTGCCCTGCGGGGAACGGGAAGAGTCTCCCCGAACCCCCTGGTCGGATGCGTCGTGGTGAAGGACGGATCCGTGCTCTCCCGGGGATGGCACCGGGGGTTCGGTCTGCCTCATGCCGAGGCCATGGCGCTGGAAGGAGCGGAGGATTTTCGGGGGGCCACTCTCTACGTGAACCTCGAACCCTGCTCCCACCGGGGCAAAACGCCCCCCTGCGCCCCGCTCATTGCGGAAAGGGGAATCGCCCGGGTCGTGGCCGGCATGGTCGACCCCGACAGCAGGGTTCAGGGCAGGGGACTCGACTTCCTGCGGGAAAAGGGGATCGCCGTACAGACCGGCGTGCTCGAGCCGGAATGCCGGTGGATCAACCGGGGCTTTATCAGACGGAATACCCTCGGAAGACCCTGGGTGACCGTCAAGGGAGCACTGAGCCTCGACGGGGGCATGGCCCTCGAGAGCGGAGAGAGCAGATGGATAACCGGCCCCTCGGCCCGGGCGACGGCCCACCTGCTGCGGAGTGAGTCGGATGCCGTCCTCGTCGGCGCCGGAACGGCCGCCCGGGACGACCCCGAGCTTACGGTCCGCTCGACCTGGGGAAGATCTCCCCTGAGAGTCCTTCTCGATTCCCGCCTGTCTCTGCCGGAGGGTGCGAAAATGTACGGAAAGGGAACCCTTGTCGTCACGGACGGATCTGAAGGGGAAGAGCAGAGGGCTTCCGCCCGGAGGGCCGGCATGGAACTTCTCGCCGCCCCCGGAAAAGCCGGCGGTCTCTCCCTGCCTTTCCTTCTCTCGGCCCTGGCTGACCGGGGGATATCCACCCTTCTAGTGGAAGGAGGCCCCTCCGTGATCGCCTCCTTTTTCCGGGAGGGGCTCGTCGACTCGGTCTCCCTCTTTCTCTCCCCCCGGATCATGGGGAGGAACCTCCCCTTTTCGGGGGATCTCGCCTTTTCCGCCATGGAGGAGACCATAGTGCTGAAAAAAACTTCGGTGAAATCAATCGGTGAAGATTTTCTTCTCGAGGGGGTGCCGGCATGTTCACCGGCCTTGTAGAGGCCATGGGCAGCGTGCTGCTCTTCCGCCGCCGGGGGGCGTGGCACGAACTCTCGGTCAGGGCGGAAGACCTGGGAGATACCCTTTTTCCCGGCCAGTCCGTGGCCGTCTCGGGGGCATGCCTCACCGTTTCTTCCCGGAAGGGGATAGTCTTCACTGCGGACGTCCTTGCTGAGACTGTGAAGAAGACGAAATTCGCATCCCTTCGGCCCGGGAACCGGGTCAATCTGGAACGGGCCCTTCCAGCGGACGGCCGTTTCGACGGGCACATGGTGACGGGGCATATAGACGGCACGGCAGAAGTTGAAACCGTCTCCCGGGGACCGGAGGGGCATCTGCTGACCCTTCGCCTCTCCGACGATCTCGGCGCCCTGGTGGTCCCCAGGGGATCCATCGCCGTGGACGGAGTCAGCCTGACCGTGGCGGAGTTCTCCCCGGGACTGTGCAGAATCGCTGTCATCCCGACAACCCTGAAGGCCACCACTCTCGGAGAACTTCAGCCGGGGGACAGGGTCAATATTGAGACCGATATCCTCGGGAAATACGTTTTCCGCTATTTTGAGCAAAAGACCGGAGAATTTCCGCCCCGGAAAAGATAGCCCCGGCGGCAGGACGACCGGAAGGACAGGAGGGCATTTCATGAAAGAGAATTCAGGGGAAAGGGAAAGCGGCGCATCCGCTTTCAGCTCCATCAAGGACGCCGTGGAGGACATCCGCCGGGGAAGGATGATCATCGTGGTGGACGATGACAGCAGGGAAAACGAGGGGGATCTCGTGGTCGCCGCCTCCCTCGTGACTCCGGAAGACGTCAATTTCATGGTCTCCTCGGCCAGGGGTCTCGTGTGCGTTCCCCTGGGACACGAGATCGTGTGCAGGCTCGGCCTCGACCCCATGACCCGGGAGAGCACCGACAAGCATGGAACGGCCTTTCTCGTCACCGTGGACGCCAGGGAAGGAACAACCACGGGCATATCCGCTGAAGAAAGAGCGCTGACCGCCCGCCGTCTCGCCGATCCCTCGTCCCTTCCCGGAGATTTTTTCCGCCCCGGGCACATGTTTCCCCTGGCTGCAAAACCGGGAGGCGTTCTTAAGAGAGCCGGGCATACCGAAGCTGCGGTGGACCTCATGAATATCGCAGGTCTTCCTCCCGCAGGGGTCATCTGTGAAATTATGAACGAGGACGGCTCCATGGCACGCCTGCCTGAACTCGTCCCCTTTGCCGAAAAGCACGGTCTCCGGATCGTCTCGATAGAGGACCTCATCGCCTACAGAAGCAAAAGGGAGAAGCTCGTCGAAAAAATCGCCACGGTGCATCTTCCCACCTCCCACGGGAACTTCATGGCCTACGCCTACCGCAGTCTCATCGACGACAACGCGGAGCACGTCCACATGGCCCTCGTGAAGGGGGACGTCCGGGGGAAAAAGAGCGTCCTCGTGAGAGTCCACTCGGAATGCCTTACCGGGGACGTCTTCGGCTCTCTCCGGTGCGACTGCGGGACCCAGCTCGTCCGGGCCATGGAGATGGTGGAACGGGAAGGGGAGGGCGTGGTCCTCTATATGCGACAGGAGGGCAGGGGAATCGGCATCGGCGAAAAGCTCAAGGCCTACAGACTGCAGGAGGAGGGGCTCGATACCGTGGAGGCCAACGAGGCCCTGGGCTTCGCGGCGGATCTGCGGGACTACGGCATCGGCGCCCAGATACTTCTTGATCTCGGCGTGGAGAATATCCGGCTTATCACCAATAATCCGAAGAAGGTCGTGGGTCTTCAGGGGTACGGTCTCGAGATCGTGGAGCGGGTCCCCCTGATCATTCCGCCGAACGAATTCAATGAACGGTATCTCGGAACGAAGGAAAGGAAGATGGGGCACGTCCTCCATGAACAGCTTGTCCCGGGAGGATGCCCGAAAAGGGGAGAAAAAAATGAAAATGATTGAGGGAAAACTGACCGGCAAAGGACTCCGGTTCTGTATCGTCGTCGCCAGGTTCAACAGCTTCTTCAGCGAGAGGCTCCTCGAAGGGGCGAAGGATATGCTTCTCCGCCACGGAGTGAGCCATCAGTCCGTGGACATAGTCAGGGTTCCGGGAGCATGGGAACTGCCCCTTGTCGCCAAAGAGGCCGCCCTGAGCGGAAAGTACGACGGGGTCATCGCCCTCGGCGCCGTGATCCGCGGGGACACGCCCCATTTCGAATACGTGTCGGCCGAAATGTCCAAGGGGCTTGCCTCCGTGGCCATGAACCAGCGTATACCCGTCGCCTTCGGAGTGCTTACCTGCGACACCCTCGACCAGGCCGAGATCCGCTCGGGCAGCAAGGGGGGAAACAAGGGGGCGGAGGCGGCCCTCACCGCCATCGAAATGGCAAACGTGATGAGCCTGATGCGAACAGACAAGGAGGCGTCTGAAAATGCTTGATCTGCGGTGGATACGAAACAACGAGGATGATGTGCGTTCCTTCCTCGCCGCGAGGAACAACGATTTCGACATCGCTCCTCTGCTGGCTCTCGACGAGGAAAAGCGGAAGCTGCTGACCGAGACGGAAGAGCTGAAGGCCCGCAGGAACGAGGGGTCGAAAAAGGTTGGTTCCGCCAGGGCGCGGGGCGAGGATGCCTCGCAGATCATGGAGGAAATGCGCGCCATCGGCGAGCGGGTCAAGGTCATCGACGGACGGATCGGCGAGATCGACGCCCGGCTGAACGATCTGCTTCTCTCCGTTCCGAACCGTCCTCACGGTTCCGTCCCCGTCGGGAAGGACGAAAACGACAATGTGGAAATCCGCAGATGGGGAACGCCGAAAGAATTCTCCTTTGAGCCGAAGGCTCATTGGGACATCGGAGAAGCCCTGGGAATACTCGATTTTGAAAAAGGGGCCGCCCTCGCCCAGAGTCGGTTCACCGTCCTCCGCGGGCAGGGCGCCCGCCTCGAGCGCGCCCTCATAAATTTCATGCTCGACCTTCATACGGAACAGCACGGCTATCTCGAGATCGAGCCCCCCTTTCTGGTGAGCGGAAAGACCATGACCGGCACGGGGCAGCTTCCGAAGTTCGCCGACGACCTCTACAAGTGCGAGAACGACGATCTCTGGCTGATTCCCACTGCGGAAGTTCCCCTGACCAACCTCCACGCCGACGAAATTCTGGAGGAGGAGCAGCTTCCTCTCTACTACGTCGCCTACACCCCCTGTTTCCGCCGGGAAGCGGGGGCCTACGGCCGGGATGTCCGGGGAATGCTCAGACAGCACCAGTTCGACAAGGTGGAGATGGTCAAGCTCGCCTCCCAGGAGACAAGCTACGAAGAGCTCGAAAAGCTGACGGACAACGCGGAGGAAGTCCTCCGGTCCCTGGACATTCCCCACCGCACCATCTGCCTCAGCACCGGCGACATGGGCTTCGGTTCGAGCAAGACCTACGATATCGAGGTCTGGCTTCCCTCCCAGCACAAGTACCGGGAGATCAGCTCCTGCAGCAACTGCGAGGACTTCCAGGCCAGGCGCATGAATACCCGCTACCGGCCGAAGGGGGGAGGCAAACCCGTCTACGTCCATACCCTGAACGGTTCGGGTATCGCCATCGGCAGAACCCTCATCGCAGTGCTCGAAAACTGCCAGCGGGAGGACGGTTCCGTTGAAATCCCCGCCGCCCTCGTTCCCTACATGAGAGGCGTCACGGAAATACGCTGAAAAGGCCGCATATTTCCGGTGGATAAAAAAGGCTCCAGCTGATAGAATCAGGAACGGAGCCTTTTTTATCCCGATGGAGGCAGGGTTTGTTTATGGAGACTTATATGACCGACGTTCTTTTTTTTATTCTTCCTGTGGTGGCCTGCTGCTTCATGCTTCAGAAGGTATGCAGAAAATCCATGGACACCGTTCAGTACAACTACTTCCGGGACCTGCTTCTCCTCGGGACCTGGGTGCTCTGCGCACTGTGGGCGGGAACTCCCGTCTCCCGTTTCATCGTGGGAATGGCCGTCCTCGCGTCCATCCTCGGAATGGGGCAGCGGCTCTACCCTTCGTCCCTCTGGAAGCTCTCCTATCTCCTTCTCGGCCTCATATTTGCGACCTTCGGCCCGAGAATCGCCTTTCTCGGGCTGCCCGACGGCCAGTACCACTACTTTACGCCGGGAGTCTCCATCCTGCTGACCGCTCTGTGGATCGCCGTCTTCCCCATTCTCCTCCAGGAGCTGGACAACATCCCCGGAATGTCGGGGCACCTTCTTGCCATCAGCTTTTCTCTCATGCTCGTCACGACCCTTTTCTCGGGACAGGATCTTCCCGAGGCCTTTTTCATGTCCTTCGGAGGTCTTTCCATTCTCGGCGTTTTCTGGAGCCGCCACGGCCACATGTACCGGCGAATGGGCGAATCCCTCGCCGCCCTCTGGGGCACCCTCGTTGCAGGGACGTCCGTCCTGGGAGTCAGCAAGGGGATCACCTTCAGCACTCTCCTTCTTCTCCCCCTCGGGCTCTTCGCCATACCGCTCATGGAGACCTCCCTTCATTTCGTGAGCCGGGTCTTTTCCTCCCGGTCGGCTCCTGCGGCGGTTCTCTACCGCAAACTCATCAGCCGCGGGCTCGATCATCCGAGCGCTGTCCGGTTCATCACCTCTCTGTGCGCCCTCGGAGGTGCCCTTGTGGCCATATCCCGCCTCGGGAACTCTCTTTTTATGATGCTGTGGGTCAGCGCGGCCGTTCTCTTCACGGGGATTACCCTTCTTCCCTTTCTCCGGAAAATGGGTGAAAATGGAGAAGTGCCCGGCAAGCCGACCCTGTGGCATACGGCCATCGACAACCTGTCCATGAACTACGCTCTCTCCAGGAGCCGCGGCGCGGTCACCTCGTCGAAGGGTCTTTCCCTCGTGGCCACGGTGAATGCCCTCGCTGTCCTGGAGGCGGAGCGCAACAGCCGCTATTCGGAGGCGTTGTCGGATTCATTCCTCACTCTGGCCGACGGCACGGGGCTCGTATGGGCGCTTAAATTTCTCGGTCGTCCCGTTCAGGAGCGTGTGGCGGGAATTGACTTCATGGCGGGCCTGGCCAGGATGGCCGCCGCAGAACGATGGCCCGTCTATCTCCTCGGAGCGAAGGAAGAAGTCGTAAGGAAGACGGCCGATAAACTCCGGGAACTCTTTCCCGAAATCCTCATCGCCGGGTGCCGGAACGGCTATTTTGACACCGACGACCCGGAAGTGGCCCGGGAGATCAGGGAGAGCGGTGCGAAGGTCCTTTTCGCCGCCCTGGGAGTGCCGAAACAGGAAATCTGGCTGCACGACCGCCGGGACGACCTGGGAGATCTCCTTGCCGTGGGCGTCGGCGGAGCCTTCGACGTTCTGTCGGGAAGCCTCCGAAGAGCCCCTCTTGCGTGGCAGAAACTGGGCCTTGAATGGCTCTACCGCCTTTTCCAGGAACCATGGCGCTGGAAGAGGGATATCGCCCTTTTCCGCTTCGCGGGCAAGGTGCTCATGACGAGGTTCAGTCGTGCCTTTTACGAAAAAAAGAAGGAGACGGCGAGATGAAAACATCCGCCAAGGATCTCATGCACTATGACCTCACTGCGGTTATGGAGGACGACCTCGTCCATGACGCCATTCACGTGCTCTACAGCCACAACATCTCAGGCGTTCCGGTTCTCGACGGCGAATGGAACCTCCTGGGCTACTTTTCCGAGGCGGATATTCTCCGGGCTTCGGTGCCCACCTACCTCGAGGTCCTCGCAAAATCGTCCTTTCTCGAGAGCGGGGACGAGGACACTCTCCTGAGCCGCTTCCGGTCCTTCGGCAGCAGAAAAGTGGGCGAATTCATGAACAGGACTCCCATTTCCGTTGAGCCGGATACAAGCCTCATGGTCGTCGCCGACCTCATGATCCGCAAATCGGTGAAGCGGCTGCCGGTAACGGAAGCGGGCAAGCTTGTGGGGATCATCAGCCGTGAAGTATTCTGCGAATTTCTCATGGAAGAGGAAGGTCCGTCCGTTGAAAAGGAAGACTGAGCCCCTTGCCCCGACGCACAATCTCTCCGGCATCGATGAGGAACTCAGGGAGTTTCAGAATCTTCTCGAGACGGAGATGGAGGCGAAACTTCGGGAGTCCGTGCTGTCTGAAGAGCATACCCGGCGGCGCCTCGCCCTGATGGAGCAGGAAACATTCCGCCAAGTGGAGGCAGAATGGACGGAGAAGCAGAACATCCTCTCCCGGAGGGAAGAGGAAATTCGCGAGGAGGCTGCTTCCTTCTCGAAAAGACTGAAGGGACTGCTTGCCGTCAGCGGCGATCTCGAGATCCTTCTCGAAAATACCTGGACCGAACTGACGGGCGGAGTTCTCCCATGATCCGTTCGATGATGAGGCTTTCGGTCTGGGGGGTGCGGAGCAGGCGGCAGGAGATCATCGCCGAGCTTTTCAGTCTCGGCGTTCTTCACCTTGACGAGGGGGAGGGAGCCCTTCGGGGGGATGACCGGGTTCTGAACGCATTGAGACTCCTTCGGGGAAGGGTTCTCGGCCTTATAGAAGCCCTTGGCTGGGATCAGTGGGACCTCCTGAAGGATTCCGACGTGGACCAGGCGGTGCGGCTTTTTTCCGACCTTCCGCCCGGGGAATTCGTCCCTGAAATCTCGAAAAGTCTCGACAAGTTCAGCACGCGCCTCACCGACCTTCAGGAGGGGCTCGCCAGGGACGAGGACGCAGCAGTGAAAATGAAGAAATCCATGGACCTCCTCTCCCGGTTTTCCGGCTTCTTTCACCGCTGGGAAGACCCGGAAAGGGAATCATTCATCACTCTCTGGTGGATATCCCCCGAGAAAATACCCTCCTTCCTCGCCGCAGTTCAGAATTATCTTCTCTCCCTGGGACGGGAGGATTTCGGCGGCATCGACCATCATTTCGTTCCCGGCCGGGAGGGGCCGGGCATCCTCGCCCTTCGGGTACCACAGGCTCTCGCCTCCGGAATTCCCGCCATCGCTGCAAAAGAAAAAGCCCTTCCCTGGCGGCTTCCCGAATGCTGCGACCAGAATGAGCCCGCTTCGTCCCTTCCTTCTCTGAAATCGGCCGTGGACGAACTGGACCTTCGCATCGCCTCTATTAAAAATGACCTCTCGAAAAACTCCCGGGAATGGGGCCCCCGTCTCGCGGCCCTTTTTCTCTTTCTCGACGAAAAAACCGAACAGGCTGCTGTTGAGGCCCGAATCGAGAGCTCCGACGATTTCTTTCGTCTCGCCGGGTGGATTCCCGAGGATTTTCTTCTGAGCACCGAGAATGCCCTCAAGGCAAAGTTCGGCAGGGACATCATGCTGAAGTACAGGCTCCCAGGAAAGGGCGAGTGGAAAGACGTCCCCACATCTCTGAAAAACCGGTCTGTCTTCGCCCCCTTCGAGATATTTCTGAAGCTCCTTCGTCCCCCCTCATATATCGGCTTCGATCCTACTATCGCCGTGGCTGTCTTCTTCCCCTTTTTTTCGGGCATCATGATCGGCGACATAGGGTACGGAATTATTCTTCTCCTCATCTCTCTCGGGCTGAAAAGGGCGAAGCGCCCACTTCTTCGTGACGTGGGTTCAATACTGCTGATCGTCTCCCTCTGGGCCCTCCTGTGGGGGGCCGTGTGGGGCGAATTATTCGGAGACCTGGGCCATCGCCTCTTTCATCTCCGGCCTCTCTGGATCGAACGGTCCGAGGGAGTGCTTCCCGTGATGATTTTCACCATTGCCCTGGGAGCCGCCCACGTAGTCCTCGGGCTGCTCATCGGAATCTGGCAGGGGGTGAAAAACCGCCATGCCCATCTCTGGATGGAAAAGTCGGGCAATCTCATCATCCTTGCGAGCCTCTTCGGCTTTCTTTTTCTCCTCATGTCCGAATTCCCCCGGGGCCTTTTTTCCATACCCGTATCCTTTCTCGTGATCGGGCTCGTTCTTCTCGTGGCGGGAGGAGGGATCGGAGGCATCATAGAGACCCTCGGAAGCATAGGAAACATCGTCAGCTATGTCCGAATCGCCGCCATAGGCCTTTCGTCGGCCATCCTCGCCCTTGTGGCGTCGAAGTTCCTCGACGTCTTCGGACTCTCGGTTCTCGGGATTTTTCTTGCTCTCATGATTCACCTTCTGAATTTTGTCCTCGCCATCGCCGGGTCGGGGCTTCACTCGGCCAGGCTGCATTACGTCGAATTCTTCGGAAAGTTTTATTCCGACGGAGGAAAGGATTACACACCATTTCAGCGAAGGAGCGGATCCTCGTGGAAAAAGCGTTCATAGCACTCGCGGCGGCCCTTGCGGTGGGCTTGCCCGCCCTGGCAACGGCCTACGCCCAGGCAAGAATAGGCAGCGCCGGGGCGGGCACCGTTGCGGAAAAACCTGAAACAGCGGGCACCGTCATCATCCTCGAAGCCATCCCCGAAACCATGGTAATCCTTGGCTTCGTCGTGGCGATCATGATCATCCTCCAGATGGCCTGAGGAATTCCTTGGAACCCCTGTCCGCTCCTCCGGATGAAAGGGAGGATCTCGCGTCCTTTCGCCAGGCCCTCCGGGAAGAACATGACCGGAGGATCGCCCTTCTCGAAAAGAAAAGGGACGACACCCTCGCCGAACTTATAGGCGAGCGCCGGGCTTTTGTGGAACTCCGGGTGAAGGAGATGCGGCAGGAGCAGGAGAGGCGCTTCAAAACCCTTCTCGAGGAGAAGCGGAAGGAGGGAATCGCTTCGGTCAGGAAAACGCTGCTGCAGCATTTCGACTCTCTAAACCGCCTCTCCGGAGAACAGATTCGAGAAAAAATTTTCACCCTCAGAAAAGAAAGGTCCGAAGAATATGCCTCCCTTCTTCTCTTTCTCGCCCGGGAAGGTCTGGAAGCCGCAGACCGTCCGGCCGTGGTCTCGGTCGAACCCGGAGAGGCTGCTCTTCTGTCGGCTTCCGGCGATTCCCCCCTTGGAGAGGACGTGGAAATAGTCGAAGAGCTCAGGGAGGCCTGGGGAGGATGCCGGATCACCTCCGGCTCCGCCGTCATCGACAATACGCTCTTTTCCCGCTGGAAAATGCTCTCCGGCGAGTTTGCCCGCAAGCTTTCCCTGCTGCTGAATGACACTTTTTCGGAAATCCACGACAGAATCTCCCAATTATGAGTATCTGAACGCCGTGCTCAGGGCGAAGGGGACGAAACTCCTTCGGGAAGATTCGTTCCATGTCCTTGCCCACGGAACTCTGAAGGAATTCGAACTCTTCATTCTCGAAAGCGCCTACGGAGAACGCTACCGGGAACAGCTCGCCCTGGGAACTCCTTCTCTTCTGAAGCGTCTCGAAAATGCCCTCGCTGCGGGAAGTGCGGACAGGCTGCTCGAGGCGGCCTCCATCGCCGAGGGCGAGTCGGAGCTTTTCCTTTCGATCATCCTCTCCATGGGTGACCTGTACAACGGCAGATTCCTTCTCCGCTCTCTTTCGGGAGGGCTGCGGGGGGCAGCCGCGCCGGCATGGCACCGCTATTCTCTCCTCGATTTTCCCTTTTACGACGATCTTTGGTACAAATGCCCCACGGCGGCCGACGGTGCGGTGCGGTCTTACGAAGAATACGGAGAATTTTCGAATATTCTCGGGGACGCCTTTCGTTTTCTGCACGAGACGGGAAATCTTCCGGGCTCGGAGAGGCTCTTCTTCGCCCGGTGGCTTTCCTGGTGGAAGAAGGAGCTTGAAAAATTCTGCAACGAGAACGGCCGGAGGATGGAGGAATTTCTCGGACGCCTGACGGATACCTGGAATTTCAACATCTGGCTTCGGCGAATCCGCCGGGAAGGGGAGAGAAAAGAAAACCAATCCACTTTTCTGCCCGGAGGATGGGGCCTTCCCATCGAGCGTCTCGAGACGGCGGAGAATGCCGGGTCACTTTTTTCGAAATCGGGCTGGTCGATTCCTGCCTCGCGCTTCTCCGCGGAAAAGTCCGCGAACTTTCAGCGGATCGTTCAGAGGGCTTTTTTTCAATGGCAGAAGGGGCTCTACCGCCGGAATCTTCTCGGAATCGACGTCCCCCTCGGCTACACGGCCATGGTCCTTGACGAATGGCGGGGACTTACCCTGATCGCCGTGGGACTCTCCCTCGGAATGTCCGCGGAAGAAATTGAGGACCATCTCTTCGCCGGTGAAAAAGAAGGGGACAGGGGATGAGCGGAGAAAGAACGGCCTTTGCGGTGGGAAGCCAGGTCTTCGTGGATCTCTGGGCCCTTATGGGTTTTGTCCCCGTTCCAAGCGAATCGCCCGAGGATATATCCGCCCTTTTTCCCCTTCTCTCCCGGGAAAATGCCGCCTTTATCGTGGTTGAGGAATCCTGGTTCTCCGGGATAGCGGAACCGGTTCGGAAAAGACTCGAAAAATCGGGGGAACTCGTATGGATACAGTTCCCCTCCTGTGACAGCGCAGAAATGAGATGAGGGAAGACATGAAGAAAACGGGAGTCGTTACGGGGATATCCGGACCGGTGGTCACGGTGAAACCCCATCAGCCGGTATATATGTTCGAGGTGACCCGGGTCGGTGCTTCGGGACTGCTCGGCGAAGTGATCCGGATTTCAAAGGGTTCGGTCTTCGTGCAGGTCTACGAGGATACCTCCGGCCTCGCCTACGGCGACGAAGTGGTTTTCGAGGACGACCTCCTTTCCGTCGAACTTGGGCCCGGGCTCCTCGGGGGCGTTTTCGACGGAATCGGACGTCCCCTGAAGGCCCTGGGAAAGGACGGAATTTTTCTTCCCCGGGGGGCCAGCCTCCCCACCATAGGAGGGGAGACTCTCTATCCCTTTCTGCCGGCTCTTTCCGCCGGTGATGAAGCGGCTCCCGGGGACGTTATCGGACGGGTGAAAGAAAACGCGGATTTCACGGCGTCGGTCATGTTCCCGCCGGACGGGGCCCCCGGCAGGGTCGCCTGGCGGGCGGGGGAAGGGGAATACTCTCCGAGGGAGACGATCCTTCGTCTCGAGGACGGCAGGGAGTTCTCCATGATCCAGCGCTGGCGGGTCCGGATTCCCCGTCCCGTGAGCGCCAGGCTTCCCCTTGAAGTTCCCCTTCTTACGGGGCAGAGAATTCTCGATACTCTCTTTCCCATCCCCCTCGGAGGAGCTGCGGTTCTGCCGGGAGGCTTCGGCACGGGAAAGACCGTTACCCAGCAGTCCCTGGCGAAATGGTGCTCCGCCGACGTCATCATCTACGTGGGGTGCGGCGAGCGGGGAAACGAGATGACCGAGGTCCTCGAGGAGTTCCCGGAACTCGTGGACCCCGGTACCGGCGGACCCCTGATGAACAGGACCGTCCTCGTGGCGAACACCTCCAACATGCCCGTGGCGGCCAGGGAGGCCAGCATCTACCTGGGGATGACCCTCGGGGAATTCTACCGGGACATGGGGTACAACGTGGCCATCATGGCCGATTCGACCTCCCGGTGGGCCGAGGCCCTTCGGGAGATCGGCGGAAGGCTCGAGGAGATGCCGGGGGAAGAGGGGTACCCCGCCTATCTCGGCAGCCGCCTGGCCCAGTATTATGAGCGGGCGGGAAGGGCGAAGTCCCTGGGAGGCCCGGACCGGGTCGGTTCCATCACCGTGGTGAACGCCGTATCTCCGGCAGGAGGAGATTTCTCGGAGCCGGTGACCCAGGCGAGCCTCCGCATGTCGGGCGCTTTCTGGGCCCTGGACAAGAGTCTCGCCCAGCAGCGGCATTTTCCTGCCGTCAACTGGCGGCAGAGCTACACCCTCTATGACGAGATGCTCACCCCGTGGTTCCGGGAGGCCCTCGGAGAGGAGTGGTTCTCCCTCAAGGACTTCATGAAGGAGATCCTCGAGAAGGAGCAGTCCCTCCTCGACCTGGTTCAGCTCGTGGGACGGGACGGCCTTTCGGAAGGGGACAAGTGGACACTCTTTCTCGCAGAACTCTATCGAGTCCTTTTTCTTCAGCAGAACGCCTTTTCTCCGACGGATGCCTCCTTCCCCCTCCTGCGGCAGCGGGATCTCCTCCTGGTCCTCAGGGAACTGAACGGCCTTGCCGACGCCTTTCTCGCCCGGGGAGGGTTCTTCGAACAGATCTCGGAATTTCCCCTGCGCTCGGAGCTGCTGCGCCTCCGGGAATCCCCGGAGGAGGACCTCGCCGGCAGGGGACTGGCCTGGTGCGCCGCCCTGGGTGAAAAACTCGGCTCCGTGGAGGTGATGGCAGGATGAAGCCCCTCTATCGGGAAGGTTTTCGGGGAGTTGAGGAGATGAGCGGTCCCCTCGTCTTTCTGCGGGGAATATCACGCCCCTCCTACGGCGAACTGGTCACGGTGGAAACCCCTGCAGGGACGAGGACCGGGCAGATACTGCAGATCCAGGGGGACATCTCTGTCGTCCAGGTATTCGAGGGGACCATGGGTCTCTCTCCCGACCGCACCACAGTCTGGCTCGAACGGGATGTCCTCCGGATTCCCGTGGGAGACTCCCTCGTCGGACGGATCTTCGACGGGAAAGGAGAGGCTCTCGACGGACTTCCATCCAATTTCGCCCCGTTCTCCCTTCCTGTGAACGGAGCCCCCATCAACCCCATCCGCCGAAGCAGCCCCGATATCTATGTGGAGACGGGCATCTCCGCCCTCGACATGATGAACACCCTTGTCCGGGGGCAGAAACTCCCCATCTTTTCCGGAGTGGGGCTGCCCGCGAACGAACTGGCGGTGCAGATCGTGGAGGGGGCGAATATCCCCGGATCGGCGGAGCCCTTTCTCGTCGTTTTCGCCGCCATGGGCATCACCAGGCGGGAGGCCCAGTACTTCATGGAGGCCTTCCGAAAATCGGGAGCCCTGAGCACCGGCGTCTTTTTTCTCAACCTCGCAAGCGATTCGGTGGTGGAGCGTCTCCTGACCCCCAGGGTCGCCCTGACGGCGGCAGAATATTTCGCCTTCACCAGGGGGTACAACGTCCTCGTGGTGATGACCGACATGCTCGCCTACTGCGACGCCCTCCGGGAGGTGAGCGCAGCCCGGGAAGAAGTGCCGGGCCGGAGGGGCTATCCAGGGTACATGTACTCCGACCTCGCGGAACTCTACGAGAGGGCGGGGTGCGTCGCGGGCCTGCCCGGAAGCGTCACCCAGATACCCATCATCACCATGCCCGACGACGACATGACTCACCCCGTGGTTGACCTGTCGGGGTACATCACCGAGGGACAGATCACTCTCGACCGGCGGATCCAGGCGAAGGGCGTCTATCCTCCCATCGACGTTCTTCCCTGTCTCAGCCGGCTCATGAACAAGGGCATAGGCAAAGGAAAGACCTTCCCCCAGCACAGGGCCATGGCCGACCAGCTCTACGCCTGCTACGCCCGGGCCAGGGAGGTGGAGAGGATGCGTCTCATCGTGGGGGACGACGGACTTACCTCCATTGAAAGAACCTATCTCCTGTTCGGCGACCTGTTCGAAAAAAACTTCCTCGCCCAGGGAAAGGAAGGACGAACCCTCGCCGCCTCGGAGAAGATCGCCTGGAAATGCCTTTCTGCTCTTCCGGCATCGGAGCTTTTCAAACTTCCCGAGAGCTACAGCGCGGAAAATTACGGAAAAGAACAGGCCCGGCCATGACCAGCGGAACGTCCGGCCCTCCCACGAGAGAACACCTGCTGGCCACCCGCAAAAGAATCGGCTCCGTGACCTACGGCAAGAAGCTTCTCGAGCGCAAGCGGGACGCTCTTCTCCGCTCGGCCGAGGAAGAGCGCCGGCTTTACAGGGAGGTTCGGAGTGAATTTCTGCTGAAGAGCAGGAACATCACCTTTCTCTACTCCCTCGTGCGGATGTTCGAAGGGGACGGATCGGTGCGGTTCCTCTCCGCCGGCATAGCACCCCTTCCCGTGGCTGTGGAGAAAAAATCCATCATGGGGTGCCGCTATTCCGTCTTCAGCCCGGGAGAGGGAGAACGGAAAAGCCTCTCGTGGAAAATCCCCTACGACCCTGCGGTCACCTCTCTTTACGTGGAGGATCTCCTGAAGGCCATGGCCGGCGGGGAGGAGTGCATGTGGCGGTACATCAACCTGAAGACGAAGATCACGGCCATCGAAAGGGAACTTGCCCGGACGACCCTGAAGATCAACACCCTCGCGCATATTCTTCTTCCCTCCCTTCTGAAGGAGACGAAGCGGATAGAGGATGTTCTCTCCGAAAGGGAACGGCAGGAAAAATTCGTGGCGAAGAGGATGGGCAAAAAAAAGCGGAAATCTTCTCTGGACAATATGGAAAATATACTGGACACGGGCTGTGAAAATCATTATTCTTAGTGTGGGAAAGACGAAGAACATTCATCTTTCCGCCCTTGCTGAGGGTTATCTCAAGAGATGCCGTCCTTTTCTCTCCCTCGGGCAGGAATTTGTCCCCGAATCGAAGGACCGTGACAGCGCCCGAAAGATCGAAAGAGAAGGGGAGGAGCTTCTGAAGAGGGTGCAGAGCCGGGATGTGGTAGTTACCCTCGAGGAAGGAGGAGAGGAGCGGGACAGCCCGTCCTTCGCCCGCTGGCTCGCAGAATTGATCGACGGTTCTCCGGGACGGATACTTTTCGTTGTCGGCGGGGCCTTCGGTCTCTCGAATCAGATCAGGGCCCGGAGAAACGCCTGTCTTTCCCTGTCGAAAATGACCTTGCCCCATGAATTCTGTCCCGTGATTCTGGCCGAGCAGATTTACCGCTCCTTCACCATACTCCGGGGCGGAGAATATCATCACTGAGGAGGAAACTGTCTTGAACATGGATAAAATAATGAAACAGGCGCAGAAAATGCAGGCCCAGATGGCCAGGATCCAGGAAGAGCTTGCCGAAGAAAAGGTCGAGGGGAATGCGGGAGGAGGAATGGTAACGGTCACTGCAAACGGCCAGAGTGAAATACTCGCGGTGCGCATAGATCCCGAGGTCGCAGGCGGGGAGGATGTGGAAATGCTCGAGGACCTCGTGCTGGCCGCGGTGAACGAAGCTCTGCGGCGAAGCAAGGAACTGGCCAACGGCAGAATGGGACAGCTCACCGGCGGAATGGGCCTTCCCGGGCTTTTCTAGGAGATTCCCTTGGCCCTGCCCGATTCCTTCGAACGGCTCACCGCTCTTTTCCGAAAGCTGCCCGGCGTGGGAGGCAAGACTGCCCGGCGGATGGCTTTTTTTGTCCTTCAGCAGCCCCCTTCCTACGCCGACGAACTGGCCTCATGCCTCGGACGGCTCAAGGACAGCATTTTTCCCTGTTCGAAGTGCGGCAACATCACCGACAGAGACCCTTGTTCTCTCTGCACGGATTTTCTGAGGGACAGAAAAACTCTCTGCGTCGTGGAGACGGCGGAGGACCTCATCAGCATAGAACAGGCGGGGGTTTTCTCGGGAGTCTACCACGTCCTCGGCGGAAGGGTGTCCCCCCTCGACGGCGAAGACCTCGGCGAGGAAACCCTGGACCGCCTGTCCCGGCACATCGAAGAGGACGGAACCGAAGAGGTGATCATCGCAACGAATCCGTGCATCGAAGGTGATCTTACCTATCATGCCCTCGTGGAGTTTCTCGAGGGGCAGAATCTGAAGATCTCCCGCATAGCCTATGGTCTGCCCGTGGGAGGAACCATCGAGTTCGCCGACAGGACGACCCTGCTCGCCGCCCTTGAATCCCGGGTGACGACGAAGCTGTATAGGGAAAACGGGGACTGAGCGCAGCTTTTTCATTGAGTGTTCAAAAATTCGACAAAGCGAGGTGATACCATGACTGAAGGGTTTGGCAAAATTGCCCGGAAAATTTTTTCCGGTCTTCTCTTTATTGTGGGAGGAATGCTCGGAGCCCAGATTGTTCAGCTTTTTTATCCCATGATACCCGAGCGGTTCACCCTGGCATGGAAAGAATGGCTTCCCCTCTGGCTTCCGGACAAAATCCTGCTTACCATAGTGGGTGTGGTGGTATTTGCTTTTATCGGGCTGCTTCTTTCTCCTCTTTTGCTGCGCCTTCTCGGCCTCATGGGTTCTTTTTTTGAAGTCCACCTGAAAAACTCCACCTGGTCCGAGATTACATCGGCGACCATCGGCATGATCATCGGTCTTCTCATCGCCAACCTCATGGCCCTTCCCTTCTCCGACCTCCCCTTCGGCAGCTACCTGGCCGTAGGGCTCAACGTGGTGCTCGGCTACCTCGGAGCCCTCATCCTCCTGAAGCGTCAGAGCGACCTCCGGCACGTTCTCACCCCCATCCAGAGCCTCAAGGAGCGCCTCAGCACCATGAAGGGTATTTCTCCGAAGGAAAGAGATGACCGGGATACCGCCTATTCCACTTCGCAGCAGTGGGAGGCGGGCAAAAAAATTCTCGACACGAGCGTTATCATCGACGGAAGAATTCTCGACGTGGCCCGTACGGGATTTCTCGAAGGGCTGATCATCATCCCCCAGTTCGTCCTTCTCGAGCTTCAGGCCGTGGCGGATTCCACCGATCCAGCCCGGAGGACGAGGGGACGGAGGGGACTCGACGTTGTGAACGAACTTCAGCGGATCTCCGAGCTTCAGATCGAGATCATCGACACGTCCCTGAAAACTCTCAAGGTTGAGACCGTGGACAGCGGTCTTGTGGTCATGGCCGACAAAGTCGGGGCCCAGATTCTCACCACAGACTACAACCTGAACAAGCTCGCCCAGATACAGGGCATCAAGGTTCTCAACGTGAACGATCTCGCCAACGCCCTGAAACCCATGCTCCTTCCAGGAGAGACCATCTGTATCGACGTCATTCGGGAGGGGAAGGAACCCCACCAGGGGGTGGGGTATCTCGACGACGGCACCATGTTCGTCGTTGAGGACGGCGAAGGGTATATCGGCAAAAGGGTGGAGGTGGTGGTCACTTCCATGCTCCAGACCTCGGCCGGCCGCATGGTCTTCGGCCGGGTCCGGAGAGAAGTGCGCATCTGATGAAGTCCTGTTCTCTCGTTCTCGTGGCCGCCGGAAAAGGCCTGCGGGCGGGAGGAACTGTGCCTAAGCAGTTTCGTCTCCTTGGAGGACGCCCCCTCTGGGAATGGAGTTTTCTCACGGCACAGATGCTATACGGGGCGGGGGAGATTCTCGAAACCATCCTCGTCGTCCCTCCCGGAACGGAAGAGGAATTTCGAAGGGCAGCGGAAAAATACGGCTGCCCTTTTTCCGTAGCCCGGGGAGGGGCTGAACGGGCCGATTCGGTGCTCAGCGGAGTTTCCGCCGCCTCCGGGGATTATGTGCTCGTGCACGACGGGGCACGCCCCTTTCTCTCCGTCTCCCTGTGCCGGCGCCTTCTCGAAGCTCTCGCACCCGGCGTCGGAGTCGTTCCCCTTCTTCCCGCCGCGGACGCCATGAAATGCCGCCGGGAAGACGGAAATCTCGCCGCCTTTCCCCGGGAGGGGCTCTTTCTTACCCAGACGCCCCAGGCTTTTCCGACCCTTCAGCTGAAAGAGGTTCTGAAGCTTTTCGGCCGGGGGGTGAAGGACGAGGGAGAAGCGTGGATCGCTTCGGGAAGGGAACTTCGGTCCGTGGAGGGAGAGCGGAAGAATATGAAGATCACCTGGGATGAGGACTTCATTCACGCCGAGAGCCTTTTCTCAAGGGTTTTCAGGACTGGAACAGGGTACGACATTCACCCCCTGGTCCCCGAAAGGCTTTTCGTCCTCGGGGGAATATCCTTTCCAGACTTTCCCCTGGGGTTCAAGGGGTATTCCGACGGGGACGTTCTCGTCCATACACTCTGCGACGCCCTCCTGGGAGCTGCGGGGCTCGGCGACATCGGCCTGCTCTTTCCTGCCGGGAGAACGAAATTCCGGGACATATCGAGCCTTCTTCTTCTTGAGGACGTGGGAAAAAGGGTTTTCTCCGGGGGATGGGCCCTCGAGTGGTTCGACGGGGTGATCTGCGCCCAGGAACCCTCTCTGGCCGCCCGGCTTCCCGCCATGATCGCCGCCATGGAAGATGTGCTCCCCTCCGAATGGAGATCAAGAATCCATCTTAAGGCGAAATCCGGGGAGAGAATCGGCGCCGTGGGAGAGTGCGGGGCGGTGACCTGTTTCGGCAGCGCCACCCTCTCGATTCCCTCCTGGATTCTCTCCGAAAGGCAAAGAATTTTTCCTTCCTGACATTTTTGTTTCAGATGCAAGGTTGTTTCTTCCCGAAGGAAGGCCTACAATTTCCCAAAGCCTTTTCCGCTTCTGCGGAAGGTAAGGAGGTTTTACAAGAAATGAAATTTGAATCGAAATTTGTTTCCTACGAGGGCTTCACCTTCGACGACGTCCTCCTCGAACCCGGCGCCAGCGAGGTGCTGCCCTCGGACGTGGCGGTCGGGACGAAACTGACGAAGAATATCTCCCTCGACATCCCCCTCTGCAGCGCCGCCATGGATACGGTGACCGAGTCAAGGCTGGCCATCGCCATCGCCCGGGAGGGGGGAATCGGCTTCATTCACAGGAACATGCCCGTGGAGAAGCAGGCAAGGGAAGTGGACGTGGTAAAGCGGTCGGAATCGGGAGTCATCGTCGACCCCTTCTTCCTCCACCCTGAAGACAAGGTGCAGGAAGCCGTCCATCTCATGGAGCACTTTCACATATCGGGTGTTCCCATCGTGGATGAGAGAAAAAAGCTCGTGGGGATCATCACCAACAGGGATCTGCGGTTCGTGGATAATTTCGAGCAGCCCATCAGCCGGATAATGACGAAGGAGAACCTCGTCACCGCCTCGGAGGGAACGACCCTCGACTCGGCCCAGGCCATCCTGATGAAGAAAAAGATTGAAAAACTCCCCATCGTGGACGAGCATGGAATACTCAAGGGGCTCATCACCATCAAGGACATTCAGAAGGCGAAGGACTTTCCCAACGCGGCCAAGGACAGCGGGGGAAGGCTTCGGGTGGGTGCTGCCGTGGGGGTCGGCTCGGATCTCCACGAGCGGGCCGATGCCCTGGTGAAGAACAATGTGGACGTCATCGTGGTGGATACGGCCCATGCCCATTCCCGCAAGGTGATAGAATCCATAAGGCGCCTCCGGTCGGAATATCCCGACCTTGAACTTGTGGGGGGAAACATCGCCACAGCCGAGGCCGCCGAAGCCCTCATCGAGGCGGGAGTGGACGCGGTGAAGGTGGGGATCGGCCCGGGAAGCATCTGCACCACCAGGATCATCGCCGGCATCGGCGTGCCCCAGCTCTCGGCCATCTTCAACGTGGCCCAGGCGGCCCATGCCAGGGGAAAGACCGTCATCGCCGACGGCGGCATCCGCTATTCCGGGGACATTGTCAAGGCCCTTGCCGCAGGGGCGGATACTGTGATGATCGGGTCCCTCTTCGCCGGGACCGAGGAAAGCCCGGGGGAGCTGATCATCTACCGGGGAAGATCCTACAAAAGTTACCGGGGGATGGGGTCTCTCGGCGCCATGAAGGACGGCTGCAGCAAAGATCGGTACTTTCAGGAGGGCGCCCGAAGTGATAAACTTGTACCCGAGGGGATCGAAGGCCTCGCGGCCCACAAGGGATCCCTTTCGGCCGTGGTCTACCAGCTCGCAGGAGGCGTGCGGGCGGGCATGGGCTACATAGGTGCGGAGGATCTTCATGCGCTCCAGACGAGGGCGAAGTTCATACGCATCACCGCCGCGTCGGTGAAGGAAAATCACCCCCACGACGTGGTCGTGACGAAAGAAGCGCCGAACTACTGGGTCGAGTAGGTCCGCAGAAAAGCGAAGGGGGAAAATCGTCCGTGGCGGGAATGAAAGTCTTCGAGAGGAATCCTGCAGAGGACCACGACTACTGGAGAGGGGTGCTCGACCTGCCCGATCTCGCGGAGGAGGCGATTGCCTCTGAATTTCTCTCCTCCGGCGACAGCGGCGAATTTGAATGCTGCCTCGAGGAGTGGTGGCCCGACTTCATCTCGGACTTCAGCCTCTGATGCCATCAATAAAATTTGCCAATTTTTTTCACTTTGTGCTATACTTTACTGTGTTTGATCTGCGGAGAATTTCTGCGAAGAGTGGGTTTTTCCCACTCTTCGTTTTTTAAGAGGCCGAAAGGAATGGAGCGATAGCAATGGATGCCGCCAGCGGAAAAGACCGATGGGAGAGCCTGCGGGAAATCGTGGAAGGTCTCGGATACGAATGCGCCGGTATCGCCTTCACCGTTGAAGAAAAAAAGAAATTTCTGAGGGTGTATATCGATTCCGTCGGCGGAATTCTCGTGAAGGACTGTGAGACGGTCTCGAAAAAAATAAGCAGATTTCTCGATGAACACGAGGACGTGATCCCCGGCAATTATTACCTTGAAGTGAGCTCTCCCGGCCTGGAACGTCCCCTTTTTACCCTCGGGGACTATCTCCGGTTCTCGGGAAAAAAGGCGAGGCTGAAGATGAAGTCGGCCATGAACGGACAGAAGCGCTTCACCGGGGTTATCGAGGGAGTCCGGGACGAAAAAATCCTTTTTGTACCTGAAGGGGAAGGCCCGCTGAACACGGAAGAGATTATGGAGATTCCCTTCGATGAAATCAGCAGGGGAAATCTCGTATTTGAAGAGGAAAAGGCGAAAAGGAGGAATTCCTAAATGCAGTTTGGGCGTGATTTCGTCCGCGCACTGGCCCAGATTACCAAGGAGCGTGGGCTCTCGAAAGAGATTATCGCCTCGAGTCTCGAGGCGGCCCTCATATCCGCCTACAAAAAGTACCGGGGCGGAAACCAGGATGTGGAAGTTCATATAGACTCGGAAAACGGCGACATCACCATCTGCGAGGTCAAGCGGATCGTGGATGTGGTCGTCACTCCCGATACGGAGATTTCCCTGGCCGACGCCCAGTCGAAGGGGATAGTCGACGTGGAAACGGGAGATCTCGTCAGGCTGGAGCAGAACCCGGAGGATTTCGGACGGATCGCCGCCCAGACCGCCCGGCAGGTGATCATCCAGCGTCTGAAGGATGCAGAGCGGCAGATAATCTTCGAGGAATTCTCCGACAAGGTGGGGGATCTCGTTACCGGAGTGGTCTTCAAATCGGAGAACGACCAGGTGCTCATCCGCCTGAATGAACGGACCGAGGCCATCCTTCCGAGGGAGGAGCGCATCGTGGGGGAGCAGTACATTCCCACGGAGCGGCTCAAGTTCTACCTCCTCGACGTCCGCCAGACCACCCGGGGACCCAGGATCGTCGTCTCCCGCACCCATCCGGGGCTCCTGCGGAAACTTCTTGAACTCGAGGTTCCCGAAATTCAGGAAGGGGTCATCGAGATAAAAAATATCGTCCGGGAGGCCGGAGCCCGGGCCAAGGTGGCCGTCCAGTCCCTCGACATGAACGTTGACCCCGTGGGGGCCTGCGTGGGGAACAGCGGCACGCGGATCAAGTCGATCAGCAAGGAGCTGTGCGGAGAAAAGGTCGACGTGATCATCTGGAGCACCGACCCGCTTCAGTACATCCGCAATGCCCTTTCTCCCGCGAAGATCGTCAAGATCGAACCCGTTCTCGAGCAGGAAAAGGCCGTCAAGGTCTACGCCAGACCGGACCAGCTCTCCCTGGCCATAGGCAAGGCGGGGCAGAACGTACGTCTCGCGGCCAGGCTCACGGGGTGGAAGATCGACATCAACGCCCTCGAACCGGAGAGAATGCCCACCCTTCACGATATCTTCCAGGATATCGAACTTCCGGAAGAGAACGGTTCGGAGTAGCGGGAGAAGACCGTGAAGCGAAGCCGCCCCCGGACATGCACAGGATGCAGGGAAGAATCTCCGAAAAGGGAATTGATCAGGATCGTCCGGGGGGCGGACGGCCGGGTCGCGGCGGATCCGACGGGAAGACTTCCGGGCCGGGGGGCCTACGTCTGCCGGAAGAAAGAGTGCATTCTCGAGGCCATGAAGCGCAACGCCCTCGCCCGGGCCCTCAGGACGCCGGTGGAGCGGGAGTTCTACGAATCTCTTCTCCGGCTGATCCGTGAGGAAGAAGCGGGTGAAAATCCGTGACCGGGCACGGGGAGGAGACCCTCCTTTCCACCCTGGGTCTTGCGAAGCGGGCGAGTGTTCTCCAGATAGGGCAGGATTCCATAAAATCACTGCTGGGAAAGGGTGAAAGCCTTCTGATTCTTTTTTCCCGGGGGGCGGAATCATCCTTTTACCGGTCCCTCGTGAAGGGGAGGTATGCAGAAAAATGTACGATAATTGTGCTCGGCGGAATATCAGGTGCTGAACTTTCCGCCGCTGTCGGCTCAGGGAATGTAAAGGTCGTAGCATTACCGTTACGCAGCGGCTTTGCGGCATCAGTTTCGAAACTGCTTGCGGAAGGGGGAATAGAGTTTGAGTAAAATTCGAGTGTACGAACTTGCAAAGATGCTTGATAAAAGCAATAAGGAGTTGCTGGATATATTGGCAGATCTCGGTGTGGAGGTCAAAAGCCACATGAGCTCCATCGACAGCGAAACAGCCCAGCTCGTGGAGGATGCTCTCGGAGGAGCACCCGGAACGGCTGCGCAGGACAAAAAGAAAGAGGAGCGAAGCTTGATAAAAACGGAAATCTATGAAGTATCCCAGGGGGCTGACGTCAAGTCAGTAGCCCAGCTTATAGGCATCACGCCGGCGGAGGCAGTGAAGACTCTCATCGGCGCGGGGCTTATGATTCCCGCCGACGGTCCGGTGGATGAAAAAGTCCTGAAGGTTCTCGAAGACGAGTATGATGTCCTTCTCACCATGGCCTGCGAGACAGGATCCGAAGACGACGAGGAAACCTGCGAAGTCATAAAGCGGCCCAGGTATACGGGGGATCATCTCGAGTCCCGCCCCCCCATCGTAACCGTCATGGGGCACGTGGACCACGGAAAAACCACCCTTCTCGATTTCATACGAAAGACGAACATAACAGCCAGGGAAGCCGGCGGAATCACCCAGCATATCGGAGCTTCCACGGTGGAGCAGGACGGAAAAAAGATCGTCTTCCTCGATACCCCCGGCCATGAGGCTTTTACTGCCATGCGGGCCCGGGGAGCCCAGGCCACGGATATCGCCATTCTTGTCGTGGCGGCGGACGACGGCGTCATGCCCCAGACGAGGGAAGCAATAAACCACGCCAAGGCGGCAGGCGTTCCCATCATCGTCGCCATCAACAAGATCGACAAACCCGCGGCGAAAGCGGACCGGGTGCGGCAGCAGCTTTCCGACGTGGGCCTTGCCCCGGAGGAATGGGGCGGCTCCACCATCATGGTGGAGGTGTCCGCGAAGTCGGGAGAGGGGATTCCTCAGCTTCTCGAAATGATCCTCCTCGTGGCCGAAATTGAGGAGTTCAAGGCAGACCCGACGGTAAGGCCGAAGGGCATCGTCGTCGAGGCGAAACTCGACAAGGGGAAGGGGCCTGTGGCCACCGTTCTCGTGCAGGAGGGAACTCTCTGCAAGGGAGATATTCTTCTTTTCGGCACCACCTGCGGAAAAATCCGCGCCATGATCGACTCGGAGGGCAAAACAATCGACTGCGCCGGGCCGAGCACCCCCGTGGAAATTCTCGGTCTCACGGCAGTTCCCCAGCCGGGCGAAGTTTTCGAATCGGTGGACAGCGAGCGGTGCGCCCGGGGCATCATCAGCGACAGAGAACAGGACCTCCGCAGCTCCCTGCAGGGAGGGGCCCGTAAACTCAGCCTCGAGGATCTTTACTCTCAGCTCAAAGAAGGAGACATTCCCCAGCTCAGCCTGCTTCTGAAGAGCGATGTCCAGGGGTCCGGCGAGGCCCTTGCGGCGGCACTCGAGAAAATGGCCACAAGCGAAGTGGGCATCAACATCGTCCACCGCGGAGTGGGAAGAATCGCCGAGTCGGACATCATGCTCGCCTCCGCTTCGAACGCGGTCATCATCGGATTCAACGTCCGGCCCGACGCCAACGCCAAAAAAATCGCCGAGGCGGAGGGCGTTCAGATCCGTCTCTACGACATCATCTACGATGCCATCGATGACGTGAAGGCGGCCCTCGAAGGACTGCTGAAGCCCACCATAAAGGAGAACACCCTGGGCCAGGCGGAAATCCGCCAGATCATCAAGGTGCCCAAAGCGGGTAAAATCGCCGGCAGCTACGTTCTTGAGGGGGTCATCCGGCGGAACGCCAGGGCCCGTCTCATCCGGGGCGGCATCGTGCTCTGGGACGGAACTCTCGCCAATCTCCGCCGTTTCAAGGACGAGGCGAGGGAAGTTGCGGCCGGATATGAATGCGGCATCAGCCTCAGCAATTATCAGGACTTCGTGGAAGGCGACATCATCGAAGCCTACGAGATCGTCGAGGAAAAACGGCACCTCGACTGATGAAAAAAGAATATCCTGTTCCTTTCGTCGCTCTTCTCGTCATTCAGCTGAGGATCTGCGCATCCAGAAGCGTAAAAGACAGAAGAAGGGTTGTCCGGTCCCTCCTGGACCGGATACGGGGACGATGGAATGTGTCAGCCATGGAC
This sequence comes from Aminobacteriaceae bacterium, assembly GCA_963674625.2. Classification (GTDB taxonomy): domain Bacteria; phylum Synergistota; class Synergistia; order Synergistales; family Aminobacteriaceae; genus JALHFZ01. The sequence continues at coordinate 92,460 of CAXXXO010000003.1, forward strand.
CTCGGTCCCGACGGAAGTCTTTCCGAGGTCGTTCTGGCTGTATCTGCGGTGGCGGACAGCGTGAGGATGGCCGAGGAGCGGCTCGACGCGGTATTCTCCTTTGTCGCTCTCGAGGAAGAATCGGGAGAATTCATGATTTTCCGCCACTGCCGCGAGGTAATGACCTATGACAACATTTCGTATGCAAAGAATCAACAAGCAGATGCAGCGGGAGATTTCCCTGCTGCTGGAGCTGAGGGTAAAGAATGAGATGGCGAAAAACGCCATCATCACCGATGTGGATTGTTCGAAGGATCTGGAGCAGGCAAAGGTCTATTTCACCACTATTGATCCTTCCATCCGGGAAGATGTGCAGAAAGCCCTGACCTCTGCCGGCGGCCTTCTGCGGAGTGCCCTGGGCAAACAGCTCGCCCTTCGCCAGACACCGGCCCTCTCCTTTTACATCGACGACAGCGAAGAATACGGCCGTTCCATCGACGTCCTTCTCGACTCGCTGAAAGACGAAGAGTCCGGAAGCGGAGAAGAGGACGAAGAGGAAGAACCCGGGGAAGAATGACCATGGAAAAATTTCCCGACCCCGTCATTCCGGCTCTCATAGAAGCCCTCGAATGGGCCTCCCGGTGGGTCGTACTGACCCATACCAAGCCCGACGGAGACACCCTGGGCTCGGGGAGCGCCCTTTTTTCCATGGGGCGTTCCCTGGGCAAAGAGGTTTTCTGGGGAGGTCCTGATATCTACCCGGCGGGGTATTCTTTTCTGGAGGGCTCCGAGGAGTATATCCCGGGGATCGCTCCGGGCAGGCTCCTCGCCCCTGAGGGCAGGGGAGCGGCAATCGTCCTCGACACATCGACGGAAGAACGCTCAGTTCCGGGCGTCAGGGGTCTTTCCTCCGCTTTTCCGCTGCTCAACATCGACCACCACCCCGACAACGAAAAGTTCGGCTCGGTGAACTGGATCGACCCCTCCGCCTCCTCGGTGGGGGAGATGCTCTGGCGCCTTTTTTGCCAATGGGGAGTTCCCTTTCCCGTCAGCGCCGCGGAAGGACTCTATACGGCCATCGCCACCGACAGCGGAAACTTTGCCTTTTCCGCCACGACCGAGGCGACCCACCGGGCAGCGGGAGATCTTCTCTCGAGGGGAGTCTCCCCTGAAAAGATTGAGAACCTGCTCAGGAGCAACCGTTCCCTGTCCGCTCTCCATCTCTGGGGCCGGGCCTTTGAAAGGGCTGAAATTCACTTTTCCTTTGCCGCCGTGACCTGGCTTGCCCGGAAGGATTTTCCCGAGACGGAAAGCTCTCCGTCTGAGACGGAGTTTCTCGTCAACGAACTTCTCACTCTCAGGGGAGTCTCATTTGCGGCTTTTCTCGTCGAAGAGGAGGACGCCGTCCGGGTCAGCCTCCGTTCCAAGGGGGACATCCCGGCTGCCGGGATCGCCGGGATTTTCGGCGGAGGGGGACATCGTCAGGCCGCGGGGTGCAGACTGCCCCTTCCCCTCGAGGAAGCCAAAATGACCCTGCTGCAGCTTCTGGAGGAGAAAAATGCCCTGCGGACTGCTGCTTCTCGATAAGCCGAGGGGCATCCGAAGCTCCGTCTGCGTGGCCGTTCTCCGCCGCCGCCTCGGCAAGTCCGTCAAGGTGGGCCATGGCGGCACCCTCGACTCCACTGCCCGGGGGCTGCTCGTCCTTCTCGCGGGGGGAGCGACCCGGGCCAGCGCCATGGTCATGGACCTGCCGAAGACCTACGACGTAATGTTCCGCCTCGGCGAAGAGCGCTCCACGGGGGATTCAACGGGGGAAGTCGTCTTTTCGGGCCCCGTCCCCTCCTGCCCGCTCGCCTTGATCGAAAAATTTCTGCCTTCCTTTTATGGAACGAGGCTCCAGATTCCTCCCTCCATATCGGCGATCCGCGTGGACGGGAAGCGGGCCCACCATCTCGCGAGGAAAGGAGAGAAAGTTTCCCTCTCACCCCGGCCCGTTTTCGTCACATCCATCGGCCTTCTTCCCCTGCCGCCGGGAGGGGAAATTTTTGCCCTCAGAATCCGCTGCGGCAAGGGAACCTATGTCCGCAGCATCGTGGCGGACCTGGGACGCCTGCTCGGCTGCGGAGCCCACGTGGTCTCCCTCGTCCGTCAGTCCTCGGGGATGCTGACCCTGGCCGAAGCCCTTCCCTTTTCCCTTCTGGAAGATGATGCTCACCCCCTGCAGGACAGTTTGATCCCCCTCTCCCGCCTTGCGGAGCATTTTTATTCCTACAGGGCCGACGATGACGTCAGCCGGGATATCCGAAACGGCAAAGATGTCCCCCTTTCCCGAATGGCCTTTCTCTCCGGGGGGATTCTTTCTCCGGAGAGGGGAGCGGTCGTCCTCGGAGAGGACCTTTTCTCCTTCGGCACGCTTCTTCCTGAAGGCCTGTACAGGGGAAAGAGCAATATTTTTCCCTCCTCCGCCGGAGGAATTTCATGATCGTCATCCTCGGAGCCTTCGACGGCTTCCACCGCGGACACCGCCTCCTCCTCGAAGCCGGGCGGGCTCTCGCCGAAAGGGAAGGGGACGAAAGGAACTGGTGCGTCGTCACCTTCACCCCCCACCCCGGAAATATCCTCAGCGGACGGGAAATCCCGGTCCTCTTTACCGAGGACGACCGGGACTTCCTGGCCCGCTTCATGGGAATTCCTCATACCCTCAAGATTCCCTTCACCCCCGAACTTGCGGAAGCATCTCCCGAGGCCTTTCTCGACTTTCTCGAGGAACTTCTTCCCGTAAGCGGCATCGTTGTCGGAGGGGACTTCCGGTTCGGCCGCGGCAGGACGGCGGACACGGTCTTTCTCAGAAAATATTCCCTGGACAAAGGGTGGGCCTTTACCGAGGTGGAACCCTTTGCCCTGAGGGGAGTCAAGATCGGAAGCAGAAATATCCGCAATTCCGTTGCCCACGGAGATATGGCAGCCGCCCGGGAGCTTCTCGGATATCCCTTTTTCTTCTCCGCCGAGGTTATCCCGGGGGACGGAAGGGGAAGAAAGCTGGGCTTTCCCACGGCAAATGTCCTCTATCCTCCGGGAAAAGTCGTCCCCCGAAGAGGAGTCTGCGCCGCTTCCGTCTTTGCGGAAGGGGAATGGTTTGGGGGTGCGCTGAACATGGGGTATAACCCCACATTTTTGAAAGACTCCCGGCTGAGGACTGAGATATATCTCCTCGACTTCAGTGGTGACCTTTACGGCAAAAAGATCGTGGTCTTTCTCGAGGAATTTCTTCGGGAGGAGAAAAAATTTTCCTCTGCCTCGAAACTGATCGAGACCATGAACGGCGACATCGAGCGGACGAGGTCCGTCATCGCCGGGAGAATGGCCCGGTCGCCGCACCTCTACGATGCCCTGAAATCGGTCCTGCTCTCCCGGAGTTCCTCATGAACCTGTCCTATCTCAAATTTATTTCCGCCCTCCTTCTTTTCGGTTCGAACGGCATCGTCGCCAGCCGCATCGCCATGACGAGCTGTCAGATCGTTCTCTCCCGGTGTTTTATCGGGAGCCTCTTTTTAATCCTTCTTTTCGTTTCGAAAAGAAGAAAACCCCGGTTTCTTCAGCATCGCGAACAGATCCTTTTCGTACTTCTGTCGGGAGCAGCCATGGGTGCAAGCTGGATGTTTCTCTTCGAAGCCTACCGCCGGATCGGTGTGAGCCTGGCCACCCTCTCCTATTATTGCGGCCCCCTCATCGTTCTGATCCTCGCTCCTCTTGTTTTCGAAGAAAAACTGACGGCTGAAAAAGCGGCGGGCTTTGCTTCGGTCGTCCTCGGCATGATGCTTGTGAACGGCGCCTCGGTTTTCGCAGGGGGCCTGTCCCTGGGGCTACTCTTCGGCATCCTCTCGGCGTTCATGTATGCCCTCATGGTGATCTTCAGCAAAAAGGCGAAGGACATCGCCGGACTGGAAAACCCCATGATCCAGCTGACCGTCAGTTTTGTCGTCGTGGCGGTCTTTGTCCTTTTCACGGGGACGTCTTCCTTTGCCGTCCCCCGGGGAAGCATTCTGCCCATTCTTTTTCTCGGGCTCGTCAACACGGGACTGGGATGCTATCTCTATTTTTCCTCCATACAAAAGATCCCTGCCCAGTCGGTGGCCATCTTCAGCTATCTCGACCCCCTGTCGGCCCTGTTCTTTTCAGCCCTGCTGCTGAATGAAAGGCTGACAGCTCTCCAGATCGCAGGAGCAGGCCTGATTCTTGGAGGGGCCATCTTTGGAGAACTCTTTCACCGCAAAACTCCGCGGCCGGAAGCAGATATGAGTTTATAACCATGGAGCGGCAATCCCAAAACCATGGCCAAAGGGCAGTTTGTCTTAAAATTCCGGTTCCGCCCGGGAAAACCTCCCTCGAAAACGCTGCAAAACAGACTTCGAAACTTGAATTTTTCTCCCCCGGATGGTACTATTCCCTCTGTTCGCGACAAGGGGGGGCGCAGGCCTTTCTTCAGCTGCGGGCGCTTCAGGGTGCGGGCCTGTAGCTCAGAGGATAGAGCGACAGCCTCCTAAGCTGTAGGTCGGCAGTTCGAATCTGCCCAGGCTCGCCATTTTTCTCCTCCTTTTTCCGTCTTTTTCTAAGGTGGTGCTCGTCAGTATGATGCCTCTTGTAAAAAAATGGATACTCACAGCGCTGCTGGGTTCCCTTCTCGTGTATTCGGCGGCGGTTTCCCTTCCCGCCCTCGTGCTTCGGGATTCTTCCGGAAAAATCCTGCAGAGCTTTTATCTCTCTCCCGGCGATTTCTTTACCCTCCGGTACATCCATTCCGTCGAGAAAACTCCGGTGGAGGACGAGTACCGGAGCGTGGGCGGCCGCATCCGCCTCTGGGAGGAGCGGACCGTCTCCCACAATGCGGGGCTGCCCACGGAGGCTCCCCCCAACGGCCGCTTTATCATGGGAAAGAACTGGATGCATGTCAGGGGAGGAGGAGCTTCCTTTCCTTTTTTTCGGTACCGGGTGGGGAACGAAATCCTCGGGAGAAATATTCTTCTTCTTTCCGGGGGCAAAAAACTTGATCTCTTTGAAAAATACCCTCTTTCTGTGATAGAATTCTCAATTGGGCGTTGATATTTATTTATCATGGAAATTGAAGATTTCTCATTTCAGGAGGTGACCCGCTTGCCGGAAATCAAAGAGAACGCCGCTGCCCCGGGAAACGAACAGATAGACCTCGACGAAATAGTCCGTAAATTCGATACGGAAGCCCGGTACAGAAAGCTCACCGGTTTCTCCGGACTGCTCGTCACGGTGATCTCGGTCTGCATGTCCTTGTTTCATCTTTATACCTCCGGATTCGGGCTCATGCAGTCCCTCATCCAGGCTGCGGTCCATCTTTCCTTCGTTCTGACCCTTGTCTTTCTGCTTTACCCCTTTTCCCAGAAAACCGCGAAGGGAGACGTTCCCTGGTACGACTACGTCCTTGCAGCTCTCGGGGCTTTCGTCACCCTCTACCTGGTTTTCGAATTCGACGCGCTCATCAAGAGGGCCGGGCTTCCCACGACCATGGACCTCATTGTCTCCTTCCTCGGCATCGTGGTGCTGCTCGAGGCGACGAGACGGGTTTCGAGCCCGATCCTTCCGATGATCGCCATTTTCTTCCTTCTGTACTGCTATTTCGGCCGGTCTTTCCCCTCTCTTTTTCAGCATCGGGGCTTCAATATCTACCGGATCGTCAACCACATGTACCTCGGGACGGAGGGTATTTTCGGCATTCCCCTTTCGGTCTCCGCAACCTTCGTCTTCATGTTCATCCTCTTCGGGTCGGTGCTTGAACAGACCGGCATGGGGCGATTCATCATCGACCTGGCAATGGCCCTCGCAGGATGGGCGACAGGCGGACCGGCAAAGGTTGCCGTACTCAGCTCGGGGCTGATGGGCTCCATTTCAGGCTCTTCCGTGGCGAACGTCTGCACCACGGGTATGTTCACCATTCCCCTGATGAAAAGCGTCGGATACAAGCCCCATTTCGCCGGGGCCGTCGAAGCGGTGGCTTCCACGGGAGGACAGATCATGCCCCCCGTCATGGGCGCAGCGGCGTTCATCATGGCCCAGTTTATGGGCGTCCCTTATCTCGACGTGGCGCTTGCGGCAATCGTCCCCGCGCTGCTTTATTACTTCGCCGTCATGGTGCAGGTTCATCTCGAGGCAACCCGCCTGGGACTCCAGGGACTTCCCCGGGAGCAGCTTCCCAACCTCTGGAAACTTCTCCGGGCGAAGGGACATCTTCTCATCCCGCTTATCGGCATCATATATTTTCTCATAGGGGGATATACTCCCCTGAAGGCAGCCTATAACGGCATTCTCATCACTTTCGTCGTGTCATGGTTCAATCGGGAAACAAGGCTGACCCCGAAAAAACTCGTCGTCGCCCTCGAGAGCGGCGCCCGTTCCGCCCTTGGAGTGGCATGCGCCTGTGCTACCGTCGGCATCATCGTGGGTACGGCCACACTTACGGGGCTCGGCCTCCGGATCGCCAGCGCCATCGTTACCCTGGCGGGGGGCAAGCTTATCCTCACCCTCCTCCTCACCATGGTGGCGTGCATCCTCCTCGGCGCAGGGCTGCCGACCACGGCGAATTTCATCGTCACGAGCACCATGGCCGCGCCGGCCCTTTTCCAGCTGGGCGTCCCTCCCATGGCGGCCTATATGTTCGTTCTTTACTTTGGCATTGCGGCGGACCTGAGCCCCCCTGTGGCCCTCGCGGCCTACGCAGGCGCGGGCATCGCCGGAGCGGAGCCCATGAAGACGGGCGCCACGGCGATCAAGCTTGCCCTCGCCGGGTTCATCGTCCCTTTCATCTATGTCTACAACCCCATTCTCGTGCTGGTGAACTACAGCTTTCTTCCTTTTGTTACGGCTGTCTTTACCGCCATGCTTGGAGTGCTTCTTCTGGGAATGTCCACCGTCGGATTTTATAAACGGAGGATGGAGTGGTGGAAGCGAATTATCGCCCTTGCGGGAGCTCTTTTCCTTCTAATCCCGGGGTGGAAGAGCGACCTCTTCGGTTTTCTGGTGCTTGCGGGACTCTATTTCCTTCAGAACCGGGGATTCGGCAAAAGTTCTCTTCCGAAAACTTAATAGTTTCTTCGTTCCTGTGCTAAAATATCCACGTCTTTTCACCGTCCTCGCTGGAATGGAGGACGGTTTTTTCCTATTATAGAAGGAGGAACCTTCATGACAGCAGACTACAAAGAGACGCTGAATCTTCCCGAAACTGCCTTCCCCATGCGGGCCAATCTCGCGAAGCGGGAGCCGGGATTTCTCGATTTCTGGAAGAAGCAGGATATTTTCGGCAAGATGAAGCAGAACCGGGAGGGTGCTCCCTCCTTCATACTTCACGACGGACCCCCCTATGCCAATGGCCATATTCATATCGGCACTGCCTTCAACAAGATATTGAAGGATTTCATTCCCAAATACAAGGCGATGAGGGGCTATTTCGCCCCCTATGTGCCGGGTTGGGATACCCATGGCCTTCCCATCGAACTGCATGTTCTGAAGAGCCTCGGAGTGACCAAGGATTCCATCGATCCGGTAGAACTCCGGAAGCAGTGTACGGAATATGCCCTTCGCTTTCGGGATATTCAAAGGGAAGAATTCATTCGTCTCGGCGTCCTCGGCGACTGGGATAACCCCTACATGACCCTGAACCCCGAATACGAAGCCGCCCAGCTGGGAGCCTTCGCGGAACTTGTGAAAAACGGCCTCGTCTACAAGGGGCAGAAGCCCGTTTTCTGGTGCATCGACTGCCAGACCGCCCTGGCCGCTGCGGAGATCGAATACTGGGACGAAAAATCTCCCTCCGTCTTTGTCGCCTATTCCCTTCCCGAGGCAGAAAAAATCGATCCTGTCCTCGCCGGAAGGGACGTGAACGTGATCGTGTGGACGACGACCCCCTGGACCCTCCCGGCGAGCCTGGCTGTGGCCCTGGGCGGGGATCACGACTATGGCTTCTACAGAAGCGGAGAAAAGGTCTACATGTTTGCCAGGGCGCTTCTTGAAAGCATTTCCTCGGCGACGGGGCTTTCCTTCGACGAAGAGCTCCTTGCAGTCAAGGGACACAAACTCGAGGGGTACAAGGCCCGCCACCCCTTTTATCCGGACAGGGAGATCCCCCTGCTGCTTGCGGACTACGTCCTTCTCGACACGGGAACGGGATGCGTCCATACTGCCCCGGGGCACGGCGTGGAGGACTACGAGACTGGGGTAAAATACGGGCTTGCGGTCTATAACCCCGTGGACGACAAGGGGTATTTCAAAGAGGGAACAGGCCTCGTGGACGGGCTCTCCCTCAAGGAGGGCGCTCAAAAGGTGCTGGATGCCCTGCGGGAAAGCGGGCGGCTTCTCGGAAGCCATTCCATCAGCCACTCCTATCCTCACTGCTGGCGCTGCAAGAAGCCCGTCATTTTCCGCTCGACGGACCAGTGGTTCATCGCTGTCTCGGAGTTCCGATCCAGGACCCTTGAGGCCATCGAAAAGGATGTCCGCTGGATCCCCGAATGGGGCAAGGAACGGATCTACAACATGGTCAGAGACCGTTCCGACTGGTGCGTCAGCCGCCAGAGGATCTGGGGAGTCCCCATTCCCGCCTTTTACTGCACAAGCTGCGGAAAGCCGGTGCTGACTGAAGACCGCATCCGGGCAATGCTCCCCGTCATCCGGGAGAAGGGGTGCTCGGTCTGGTGGTCCCTGTCCCCGAAGGAACTGCTCGGCGATCTTGCCTTCTGTCCTCACTGCGGAGGAAGGGAACTTCGCAAGGAGACGGACATCATGGACGTCTGGTTCGATTCCGGAACGAGCCACGAAGCCGTTCTCAGGACCCGGCCGGAGCTCAAGTGGCCTGCTGACATGTACCTCGAGGGAAGCGACCAGCACCGCGGATGGTTCCAGACATCCCTTCTCACCTCCGTCGGAATGCACGGCAGGCCTCCCTTCGAACAGGTCCTCACCCACGGCTTCATCGTGGACGGCGAGGGGAAGAAGATGTCCAAGTCGATCGGCAACACCGTCAGCCCCCAGGAAGTGATCGACCAGTACGGGGCCGATATCCTCCGTCTCTGGGTGGCTTCCACGGATTACCGCAACGATATCCGGATCTCCCAGGAAATAGTGAAAAACCTGAGCGAATCCTACCGGAGAATCAGAAATACGGCCCGGTACCTGCTGGCAAATCTGAAGGATTTCGACCCCCGGTCCGATTCCGTCTCCGTCAGCGATATGACCGAAATGGACCGCTGGATTCTGCTGAAGCTCAGAAGCGTCATCGAGAAGTCAACTGTCGCCTTCGACGACTATGAATTTCATATTCCCACCTTCGCGATTCACCAGTTCTGCGTAAACGAGCTGAGTTCCTTCTATCTCGACTCGAGCAAGGACAGGATGTATGCCGACGCCTCCCGCTCTCTCAGCCGCAGAAGCGGTCAGACGGCCATGTGGAGGATTCTCTCCGTCCTTACCGGGATGCTGGCTCCCGTTCTGAGCTTTACCGCCGAGGAGATCTGGCAGGAGATGAGGAAGACCGACCCTACCCTGCCGGAAAGCGTTTTCCTCTCCGACTGGCCCTCCACCGAGAGCCTTCCCGCGGATAAAGACCTGGAGAACAAATGGGACAGGATGCTCGCCGTCCGGTCAGCTGTGGGCAGAACTCTTGAAGTTGCCAGGAGTACCTCCATCATCGGGCACCCTCTCGACGCCCGGGTTCAAGTTGAAACCGGTGGAGCGGAGGATGTGAAAAAACTCTTTACGGAAGAGGAACTCAGGGTGTATTCCATCGTCTCTGATTTTCGGTGGGTTGACCGGATTGAAGACATGTCCGTCATTCAGAAGGATGATGAAGCGGGAATCAGGGTCGGCGTCGCAAGGGCCGAGGGGGAAAAGTGCCCCCGCTGCTGGCAGTACAGGTCGAACCGGGATTCCAGGGGGCTGTGCCCCAGATGCGCGTCCGTCCTTTCGGAAACAGACGGAAAGTAAGTTTTTTCATGAGACCGGGGGATCCTTTTCCGATCCGCTCCGCCGGCGGGGAAGAAGACGAGGAGAACGGGCAGCTGTCCTCCCCGTCGACGGAAATCCTCTCTTCGGGTGAGGAGGATGCGGGCAGGCGCCTTGACGTTTTCCTCTCCCTGAAGCTGGGAATCCCCCGGACATTTTCCCAGAAGCTCATCGAAGGCGGAAGGGTGAGCCTGCACCCCTTCAAACGCCTCCGGCCGGGGCTGAAGCTTGCGGGAGGAGAGACTGCGGAGGTCATTCTTCCTCCTCCGGAAAGCCTTGAACTCGAACCCGAAGAAGTTCCCTTCAGAGTAGTGTACGAGGACCGGTGGATTCTCGTGGTGGACAAACCGAGCGGCGTGGTGGTGCATCCCGCTCCGGGCAACTGGCGGGGAACGCTGGTTCACGGTCTTCTTCACCGCTTCGGTGATTTTGGTCCCTTCAACAACGTCCTGAGGCCCGGAATAGTGCATCGCCTGGATGCCACAACTTCGGGCCTGCTCGTCATCGCCCGGGAACAATCGGTTATGGAGGAGCTTCAGCGGCAGTTTCGCGAAAGGGAAGTGGAGAAGCGCTACCTCGCTCTTGCGGAAGGGAAGGTGAAAGGGCCCCGGGGGAGGATCGAGCTTCCCGTGGGGCGCAGCTCGTCGAACCGTCTTCGCATGGCTGTGGTTCCCCAGGGGAAATCTGCCCTGACAGAATACCGGGTCCTCTGGCAGAGGGCAGGTTTTTCCTTTCTTGAATGCCGCATCGCCACCGGGAGGACTCATCAGATCAGGGTCCATCTGAGCCACATCGGTCACCCCCTCGACGGCGACGGTCTCTACGGCGCCGACAAGAAACAGGCGGCCCTTCTCGGCAGGGTTTTTCTTCATTCGTGGAAACTCGCTTTTCTCCACCCTGCTTCCCGGAAGCGGCTTTCATTTACTGCCTGTCTGCCAGCTTTCTTGACCGGGCGACTTCGGGAAATTCTTTCCAGAGATCAGGGGCGACGGTGATCGTCCGGGGCGAGGTATAGGTCACCTTGGCGATGGCGTTTCCTGGAATCGACCGAACGTTCTTCTTCTCCGTGTAGTCAACCTGAACCCTGGTCTCGCTTTTTCCCTTGCTGAACCATGCGGCGAGAGAGGCGGCGATCTCCAGGGAGTTTCCCTCGTCCGTTCCGGGGCCTCCCGGCCGCTTCAGGATGACGTGGGCTCCCGGAATTTCGTGGACATGAAACCAAAGGTCCGACGGTGAGGCTATTTTGAAAGTGACGTGACGGTTTCCCCTCGCATTCAGTCCGATATAGAGTAGATCTCTTCCGTTGGCAAGCCGGATGCAGGGGGGTGTGCTTTCTTTCTTTCTGCCCCCGGTATGAGACCGCGTTTTTTTCGGCTGGAGCCAGTCGGAGATATCCTTCACCGCAGCGGCGAGAAGCTCGGGGTCATCGAGGGATTCGAGAGAGTCGAGCTGTTCCCGGAGTTCCTCCATCCCCTCTTCCAGGGAGAGGATTCCCTTCCGGACCTCGCCCTTATCCACTTTTCCCTTTTTATATTTCCTGAAGTAGCGTTCGGCGTTCTGGGCAGGAGTCATCTTTGCGTCAAGGGAGACCTCCATGTCCCGGTCCGTTTCCCAGTCGTGAAGAAGGACCTTTTCGGCCCGGGGGGGAATTGTGTCGACGGAAGCGAGAATCAGCTGCCCTTTCTTCCGGTATTCTCCGCTCTTCTCTGCCAGGTCGAGCTGATTTTCAAGACCGTCCCGATGTCGCTCCCTCCGCCGGATCTCCCGCTCGAGAATTTTTTTCGCCCCCGAGCAGACCCGCTGCCGTTCCTCCCGGAGGATCGAGCTGATGATCTCCGTGCCGACCCCGTTGGCCAGAGGGCCGGGAAGAGCTTCGGCTCCGGGAAGAAGTTCGGGAAAAACGGTAAGGTATTTTCCCCTTTTCTGAAGGACAAACCGGGGGTGAACATCGGACAGACCGAAAAGGGCATCGAAGCCCCTTTCCCAGCGGGCAGGGGGTGTGGTCTCCCATTCATCCCCGATGACCTGGGCGAGCCCTTTGCCGACTCCCCGAACTCCTCTGAGGTCCTCCGGCTTCGTCAGAGAGGGAATATCCTTCCATGAATCCCCCTTCAGGGGCGGGGGAGGGGCATAGGGCCTCCCCGGCAAGACCGTGCGGTACCTGTTCGTGTCTGGATGGACAGATTTGGCCGCGGCAAGGATCGTATCTTCCCCGTCGAGGATCAGAAGATTGCTGTTCCGTTCCATCCCCTCGAAAAGAAGGAAGAGGGGAATGGAGAATCCGGCTCCGAGGAGCCGTTCCGCTTTGAATCGGAGAATGCGGTCTTCCCCCTCCTGGCGGACCTCCTTCAGGGATGAGCCTGCAAGGTTGCTCTTCAGGGCTTCACCGAAAGACGACCGGCCCGACCTCATTTTTTTGAGCCAGGAGATCTCCTCGCTTCCTGCAAGCCCGCATCCGTAATGCTGGGGGTTCCACGAGAAAAGCAGCCACTCTCCTTTCCGGAAGAGCTGGAGAGCGGCCCAGAATTCGCCGGTTTCGATCCCGCCGACCGGGGCGGGGAGCAGTTTTTCGTTCATGTCCGCAGCAAGTGCCGTGAATAATTCCGGGCCGAAAGACAGTATAATCACACTCCATAGGGTGCGCATCTGTGAAAGTCTTAGGGTATATCACTCGGCGGCGCTTGACAAGTCGTCCTCCGCTCATTACAATAATCGCCGTTGGTCTGCCGGGGCTGTGGCGCAGTGGGAGCGCGCTTCCTTCGCACGGAAGAGGCCGGGGGTTCGAATCCCCCCAGCTCCACCAGATTTAGCGGTTGCGGTTTCGGTGGATTTTGGGTACAATATCGGGGCGTAGCGCAGTCTGGTTAGCGCACCTGCTTTGGGAGCAGGGGGTCGAAGGTTCGAATCCTTTCGCCCCGACCAGGAATTGGAGATGCGGGAATAGCTCAGTTGGCTAGAGCGATGGCCTTCCAAGCCGTAGGTCGCGGGTTCGAATCCCGTTTCCCGCTCCATTTTGCGCCTGTAGCTCAGTTGGACAGAGCAACGGCCTTCTAAGCCGTGGGTCGCGGGTTCGAATCCTGCCGGGCGCGCCAGAAGAAAACGGTGAGCGTAGTTCAATCGGTTAGAGCACTGGACTGTGGCTCCAGATGTTGGGGGTTCGAGTCCCCTCGCTCACCCCATTAAAATTGAGCGCCCGTAGCTCAGTGGATAGAGTCACAGACTTCGGATCTGTTGGTCGCGGGTTCGAATCCTGCCGGGCGCGCCAATCATAGAAAAAGGACTGTTAGCTCAGTTGGTAGAGCAGCTGACTCTTAATCAGCGGGTCGTGGGTTCGAGTCCCTCACAGTCCACCATTTAAAAATCAATTCAATTTTTTATAGATTAGACCAGAAAACCTGGCGTGAGCCGGGTTTTCGCACTTTGCAGACAGAAATTTCCAGGTCTTGACGGCCAGCTGCTCCTAGAGGGCAGGGCATCTGCCATCTGCGGCGGGGCCCGGCGGAGATTTTTACAGCTGGGTGGACCAGAGACGGCTCGCTTTTTCAAGAATTTTGTTTTTCACAGGGCGCTTCAGCCATTCATGAAGATGAAGTTTCTGAGAGTGCTTCAGATCGTTCCTGAAGGCCTTGATGAATTCTCCGGCAACCGCCCGGTCGTAGACGAAAGCCTGAACCTCGAAGTTTATCTCGAGACTCCGGGCATCCAGATTGGCCGTTCCCACCGAGACGATCGAGTCGTCGGCCACGAGGATCTTCGAATGAATGAACCCCCTTTGATAAGCGTACACCTTCACCCCGGCCCTCAATAGCTCCTCCACGTTCGACATGGTGGCCCACTGGGCCACGGCATGGTCCCCTTTCAGGGGAATCAGTATCCTGACGTCTACGCCGCTGAGAGAGGCAACCGTGAGAGCGGTGAGAAGGGATTCCCCGGGGACAAGGTAGGGCGTTGTCACGAGGACAAATTTTTTCGCATTCGTGATCAGAGAGAAATACCCCTGATGAATGGACTGCCAGTTCGAATCGGGACCGCTTGCGACTATCTGCACGGTGCTGTTCCCTGAGTTGGAATATTCTGAAGTCCGTTCGGCAGGAACGTGGTTCCCGTCGCAGAAAAGACAGTCCGTGTTGAATATCTCCTCGAGGCACCCTACCGCCGGTCCCTCGATCTTCAGGTGAGTATCCCTCCAGTATCCGAGGGACGGTTCTCCTGAGATGTAGATATCTCCGATATTCAGCCCTCCCATAAAACCCACCGTGCCGTCCACGATGACTATTTTCCTGTGGTTTCTGTAGTTCAGGTCCCGTCTCAGCATGGGGAATGAGACGGGAAGAAAGGAGTGGACATGAACTCCCGCGTCTTTCAGCTCCTTTACGAACTTCTTCCCGATTGTCCAGCTCCCCACGCTGTCGTAGATGAATTTGACCGTGAGCCCCTCTTTGACCTTGGCGATAAGGATATCCTTGAAGTCGTTTCCGATTTTATCGTTGTGGACTGCGTAGAACTCGAGATAAATATAGGACTGGGCTTTCCAGAGGGATTTTTTTATCTCGATATAGGTTTCAGACCCGTTCAGCAGCATGGTGACCCGATTCGCCTCAGTGGGAAGAGCCCGGGAATTTTTTAAAAGCAGCGTGGCCGTTTTCACTCCGCCAACTTCTACAGCCTTCAGTTTGTCAATTCGTGAAAGGAGCGGAGCGACCTCCGGGATGCGCGGTTTCTTTTTCCGCTTCAGGCGCCTGAAATTCTTGCGTATTCGTATATCGGGACCGAGGAATATGTAAAGGAGAAACCCGATGACAGGGAGAAGGATGAGAACCAGGAGCCACCGAATTGTCCTGTCGGGGTTCCGTTCCTCGAGAAGAATCACCCCGGCGATAAATATCCCGTAGGCCCATATAAGGCTGGTGGAGTACTTCATGAGGAGATCAGGCAATTTTCCGATAAGCACATGAAAAACGTATCTGAAGGAATTTCCTTCAGACATCGCCAGCTGCACGGCCTCATAGAGAGCCGCACGATTGGACAGCACAAAAATCACCGTGCCGAATCCGAGGAGAAAGAGCAGTGCGATGAAGTTTCTGCGTTTTCGTCTCAACCGTTGCCTCTTTCAAAAAAGTTCTTCAAAATTTTCCGCAAAGGAAATTTATTCCCTTTACGGAAAATTCAGGGACAATTCTCTTTTAAAATCCCGAGAAAAATGATATTATTCCACCTCTGCGAGAGTGGTGGAAGGGCAGACACGCCAGACTTAGGATCTGGTGCCTCCGGGCGTGGGGGTTCAAATCCCCCCTCTCGCACCAATCTTCCGGTATCAGTACCAGGTTACGGTTCCTTCTTTCCGGGCCGGCGCCGTGGGGCGCAGGGGCTCTTTTTTGTAGCCCATTGCCACCGAATAGACGGGGTGGTACCCGGACGGAAGACCGAGGGTTTTCACTTCCTCGGGAACGTCGAAGAGAAATTTCGACAGCCCGATCCAGCAGGTGCCGATATTCAGAGATTCTGCCGCGAGAAGCAGGTTCTGAATCGCGGCGGAGCAGTCGGCAAGGGGAAAAAGAAGACGGTCGGAAGATTCTTTCCCCGAGACGATCATCACCGTGGGAGCATTATGAAAAAGGTGGTATCCTTCCCGGGAAGCGAGCTTCTGAATCCAGTCGACGGGGGACTTTTTCATAAGAGCTATTGCCTTCTCGCTCATGTCGTCGATTTTCTTCTTATCCTGAACGACGAGGAAATGCCAGGGCTGGGTATTATGCCCGCTGGGAGCCCAGAGAGCGGCGTCGATAACCGCCTCGAGTTCGCCCTTTGATATCTGTTCGGGAAGAAAGCTTCGTATGCTTCTTCGGCTTTTTATCGTTTCGATTACGGAATTCACAGTTTTCCACCTCCTGCCGGGCGGTTTACACCCGGGATATGTATTCTTCATATGTTACAATAGCCGAAAAATGGAAGAATTGCTATACTGTCCATAAATTTTTTACCCTGTTCGGCGGATGATATATCCCGCAGGAAGGAGCCTTTCCATGAGAAATCGCACTTTGTCATGTATTGTCCTGGTCCTGGCGTTTCTTTTTCTGTCTTCAATAGAAAAAGCCGCCTCGGCGGCCCCCTTCTCCAACAGCCCGGAATTTCATTTCATGCAGCGCTGCCGCTCGAAAAGAGATGAGCGGAACAGGCTGAAAACCATCGAAACCTATTTCAGCCGGAAAAACCCCCGGGTTTCCCCGCAGAACGTTCAGCGCTACGCCAGGCTCATCGATGAATACTCTGCCAGGTATGATATCGATCCGTTTCTCGTCGCCTCCGTCGTGGTAAAAGAATCCACCGTGAAAGAAAAGGCCGTAAGCAAGGGAAACTACGGCCTCATGCAGATCAACTGGAAGGCTAACCGGCCCTGGATTGTCAAGCAGCTTTCCATACGCTCGACGAAAGAACTCCTGATCCCGGAAAACAATATCCGCCTGGGGACCACCATTCTCTCCTCCAACATAAAGAAAAGCAGGGGAGACGTGGACAAGGGGCTCGACAGATATCGGGGGCGCCCCCTCGCCTCCTACAGGAAATCGGTTCTTGATCATTATATGGCTATGGCAAAAATTTTCAGACAGCTTCAGCCCGCTTCCCTTTAGTCCCTGGAGATGATACCGGGGGAGGCCGCAGCGATCGTCCTGGCTGCCGGATATTCACGGAGGATGGGGTTTTTCAAGCCCCTGAGAAAAATCAGGGGAAGATCACCTCTCCAGAGGATTTTTTCCTCTCTCACGCGAGCAGGGGTTCGCGAGATCATCTTTGTCACCGGTCACCGGAGGGATGAAACGGAGGCGGAAATTTCCCGTCTCGGAGGAAAAGCCGTTTTCAACCCCCGTTTTTCCCAGGGTATGTTCACTTCCGTCCAGGCAGGGGTAGCCTCCCTTTCCTCCGGCGCCAGGGCTTTTTTTCTCCTTCCGGCGGACATCCCTCTCGTCCGCCCTTCCACTCTGCGCCTTCTGCTCGAAAAAGGTTCCGGCGACCGCATCGTCACCCCCGTTTTTTTCGGGGAAAAGGGGCATCCTCCTCTTATCGGGACTTCTTTCATTCCATCCATTCTGTCCTATGGCGGAGAGGGCGGGCTTCGGAAGATTCTCGAGTCCCGGAAAGAATGGGGCGACGACATCCCCGTTGCCGACGAAGGCATCCTTCTGGACATGGACACCCCCTCCGACTACGGGATGATCCTCCGCCGTTCAAGAAGACTCTCCATCCCCTCCCGAAAGGAATGCCGCGCTCTTTTTGGCCTGGCCCGGACGCCGGCAGGAGTAGTGGCTCATTCGGAAAAAGTCGCTGCTGTCGCTTTGCGCCTCGCTTTTGCCCTTCCCCGGACCCGTCGCCCGGACATTCCCCTTCTGCACAGGGCAGCCCTTCTTCACGATCTTTGCAGGACTGAAAGCGATCACATCCGGGCCGCTTCCGCCCTGCTGACCCTCTCGGGTTTCCGGAAGGTCGCGAGGACCGCGGAAGGGCACAAAGACCTTCCCCCTTTTGCATCCCCTGAGGCCTCCCTGCTCTTCCTTGCTGACAAGATTGTAGAGAATGCGTCCCTTCTTTCTCTCGAGAAGAGAAAAAAGTCCATGCTCGAGCGGTACGCCGAAAATCCTGAAGCCCGGACAGCAATAGGCCGCCGATACGCGAGGGCGCGGAGGATTCAAAGAAGGCTCGAACGGCTCGCCGGCGCACCTCTGAAAGATCTGGTCGGAAGGGATGAACCCGTATGGACACCGAACATTCATTGAGGTAAAGTGAAGCGGAAACAGAGGATCCTTAAAGGGGGAAAAAATGAAGACTCTTCAATGGTATTTCCCGGATTCAATCGACGAAGCCGCAGCGCTTCTGAGAAAGGAAAAAACCTTTCCCCACGGCGGAGGCACGAGCCTGGTGAATCGTGGACTCGCTTCAGTCTCCGGCCTCGTGGACACGGCGAGGCTTCCCTTGAAATACCTGAGATATGACTCGGGAAACCTCGAAATCGGAGCGAACGAAACCTATGCTTCCACGGCCGAGGGGCTGAAAAACATTCTCCCGGGCAATCTGCTCATCGAATCTCTCGGGCAGGCCGCGTCCACACCTCTCCGCAACCGGATCACCCTCGGCGGAAGCGCATCCCTTTTCCCCCTCTGGTCAGACCTGATCGGTCCCATGGCAGTTCTGAACGGCCATATCCGGACGGAGGGAAAAAAGGGCGGTCTTCATGATATTTTTTCCTGGATAAAAGATTATTCCCTTCAAAAAGGGACCCTTATCATATCCCTCTTCTTCCCGGATTCCGCCGACTGGCTCTCATGCTACTACAGGGAGACGAGGGTGGGATTCGATTATCCCGCCTTCACTGTTTCGGTCCTCGCGAGAAAAAAAGGAAACACTGTCGACACGATCAGGATCGCGGTCGCGGGGGGACTCGACCGGGTCGTCCGGCTGGGCGGCCTCGAAGAAGCCCTTTCAGGAGCGGATCTTTCCCTTCTGTCATCCCTTGACGTCGTCGGGATGGCCTCCGTTCCTTTCGGCAAAAAACCCGCCGGGTCGCCGGGATATCTTTCCCGGGTCGCCGCGGTACAGGTGAAGCGGTGTATAGAGTCAGTGTTATTTCAGGAGGAGCGGAGATGAGAAAGGGAATTTTTCATGTAAACGGCCGGAGAGAAGAATGGACCTACCATGACGATGCAGTTCTCCTCGATTCGATCCGGGAAGCAGGACATACGGAGGTCCACCGGGGATGCAGGGAGGGCGGGTGCGGATGCTGCGCCCTGCTCCTCGACGGCGTTCTCGTCAATTCATGCCAGGTATTCACCGCCTCGGCGGAGGAAAGGAAAATTATGACCGTTTCAGGCCTGGGAACGATCCACGAACCCCATCCCCTTCAGCAGGCTTTTGTTGAGACCGGCGCCGTTCAGTGCGGCTTCTGTACGCCCGCCATGATCCTTGCCGCCTTCGCCCTTCTTCAGAAGAACCCGAACCCCTCAGACGACGACATTCGCCGCGCACTGGACGGCAATTCCTGCCGATGCACCGGGTACGTCAAAATCATGGAGGCCGTGCGCCTCGCGGCGAGGAGGATGGCGGCCCATGGCGAATGAACGCTCCCTTGTGGGGAAATCGGTAAAAAAAATCGACTCCCTCGCTCTTGCCTGCGGACAGGGGAAATATACGGCCGACTTTCCGGTGGAAGCCCCCCTTTCTCTCGTTTTTTTTTACTCCCCCCTGGCCCACGGGAATATTATTGCCATCGACGACAGCGCCGCCCGGTCCATGGGGGGGGTAGTTGATGTCTTCCATTCCGGAAATACGGACTCGGATCTCTTCACTACCGCCGGACAGGGATTTCCGGAGCCGTCCCCCTACGATACCCGCCTTTTCAACCGGAGGGTTCGCTACGTCGGGGACATCGTCGGCTGCGTCCTCGCCGAAAGCCGGCGTCAGGCCAGGGCTGCTGCTGCTGCGGTAAAGGTGGAGTACGAGGCTCTTCCACCTCTTTTCGACCCCGAGCAGTCCATGAATCCGGCATCACCCCGCCTTCACGGCGGAGATGACTACGCCCCCCTACCCGTGCCCTACCGGCCGGAGGAGAACCTCGCCGGCGAAGTGCTCTTCTCCTTCGGTGACCTTGAAAAGGGCTTCGCCGAGGCTGATTTCATCGCCGACGAAACCTACAGTACCCATTATGCCTGCCATTGCGCCATGGAGCCCCACTGCACCACGGCCTTCCTCGACGAAAATGGACGGCTCGTGCTGTATTCGAGCACCCAGGTCCCCTTTCACGCCCGCCGTATCGTCAGCCGGGCCGCCGGTATTCCTCTTCACCGCATCAGGGTGATAAAACCAAGGATTGGCGGCGGCTTCGGCGGAAAGCAGGAGGTTCTCCTCGAGCCCTATGTGGCCCTGGCAGCATGGAAATGGAAGCGCAGCGTCACCGCGGAGCTTGACCGCTCCGAAGTCTTTACCACCGGGAGGACCCGGCATCCTTTCCGGGTTCATATGCGGACCGGGGTGAAAAAAGACGGGACCATCACGGCCATCGCCCTGGACGACCTGATGAACACAGGGGCCTACGGAGCCCACGCCCTGACCGTCCTCTCCAACGCAGGGTCGAAAGTGCTGCCCCTGTTCAATAAAATTCCCAATGTCTCCTTCGTGGGGCGGGCCGTCTATACGACCCTTCCCATAGGAGGGGCTTATCGCGGCTACGGGGCTACCCAGGGGTATTTCGCCTTCAACCAGCATATGGACGGCATCGCCCGAACCCTCGGCATGGACTTTCTCGATTTCGTCAAGAATCGTCATATTCAGGAAGGGGAGACCTCCGAGGTCTTCAGGGCAATCGGCGAGGGGACGGAAGGGGTCAGCCAGATTATCCGCTCCTGCAGGCTTGATGAGTGCATCGACAGGGGAGCTGAGGCCATCGGATGGGCCCGTCTCCGGGGCAGGAGGATCACTTCCGGCCCCTGGGTGAAGGGTGTGGGTGCCGCCGTGACCATGCAGGGGTCCGGAATTCCGAAGGTCGACATGGGGAGCGCGTCCATGAAGATGAACGAGGACGGGTCCTTCAACCTGCTCGTGGGGGCCACGGATATCGGTACAGGCTCCGACACGATCCTGAGCCAGATCGCCGGAGAGGCCCTCGGCGTCCCAATGGAAAAAATCATCATCTTCTCCTCCGATACGGATATCACCCCCTTCGACGTAGGAGCCTACGCCTCGTCCACCACCTACGTTTCCGGCCAGGCGGTGCTTCGCTGCGCGAGGGATGTCCGCTCCCAGATTCTCTCCGTGGCCGCCTCCATGCTCGGCGTGCCGGAAGAGGAACTGGCAGTGGAACCTGGAGGCCGGATACTTCACGGCATGAACGGCAGAGAGATCTCCTTTTCTCAGGTCGCCTGCCATGCCCTGTACACTCAAAACCAATTCCAGATCCAGGCCTCGGCCTCCTTCTGCGGCTCCGAATCGCCCGCCCCCTTCATGGCCCACTTCGCGGAGGTGGAGGTGGACAGGGAGACCGGAAAAGTGCGGGTCCTCACCTTTGTCTCCGCGGGGGACTGCGGGGAGGCGGTGAACCCTGCGCTCGCTGAAGGGCAGATCGAGGGAGCGGCTCTGAACGGCATAGGGTACGCCCTCACCGAAGAGTACCTCTTCGACTCGAAGGGAAGGATGACGAACAACAGCTTCTGGGACTACAAGATTCCGGGCATCCTCGACCTTCCGGTGATGAAGACGATTCTCGTCCCCTCCTCGGAACCCTCCGGGCCCTATGGTGCGAAGTCCATCTCCGAAATCGGGATAAACGGGCCGGCTCCCGCCATCGCGAACGCTATCTACGACGCCGTGGGAGTGCGGATGCGGGATCTTCCCCTCATCCCCGAGAAAGTTCTTCTGGCCATGCAGAGCAGGGAATGAACCGGCAGGACAGAGAAAGGGCCTTTATTCTCGGAGGAGGGGTAGTAGCCGACGGAAAAGGGCTCTTTCTCTCCGACGGCGCTATCCGCGTGGAGGACGGCGCCATCCGGGAGATAGGGCCCTCCGGAAATATGATGAAGACAGATCTTCCCTTCATCGATGTGAAGGGAAGACTTATCCTTCCCGGAATGGTCAATTTTCATCATCACCTCTATTCCGCTTTTTCCCCCGGTTTTTCACCCCTCGGCCCTACGGAGACCTTCCGGGATATTCTGGAAAATCTCTGGTGGCCCCTTGACCGTGCCGTGAACGGAGAAATTCTGTACTATTCGGTCCTACTTGGCGCCCTCGATTCCCTTTCCTTCGGCGTGACCACCCTCTTTGACCACCATGCCTCCATGAATCTCGACCGGGGAAGCCTGGATATCGCCGCGGAAGCCCTGAACAGGGCTGGGTGCAGGGGAGTTCTCTGTCTCGAAACCTCCGACCGGGGAGGAAGAGAGGCCCGAAACCGCCAGGTGGAGGAAAACATCGCCTTCTGGGAAAAGCACAGAGCTGATCCCTTTCTTTCGGGCATGATGGGGCTGCACGCGAACTTCACCCTTTCGGAGGAATCTCTCCGCCTCGTCGCCGGCTGCAAGCCGGCGGAGATGCCGATTCATATCCACTGCGGCGAGTCGGTGGAGGATTTTCTCTTCTGCCGCCGGGCCGGCTGCAAGGGGCCTGCAGACCGCCTGCACGCCTTCGGCCTGCTCGACGAAAGGGCCTTTCTCGTTCACTGCGTCAATCTCTCCCGGGAGGAATATGCCCTTCTTGACCATATACGTCCGGGCATCGTTCTCAACCCCGAGTCAAACGCGAACAACCGGGTCGGCGCCCCCCGGCGGGACCGTCTTCCCGACCACCTTCTCGGGACCGACGGCATGTCCGGCGACATGATCTCGGCCCTACGGTCCTACTATCTTCTCGGAAGGGGAAACCGGGAGGATTTCACCCGGATGGAGCGTATGTTTTTTACTCTTCCGGGAGAAAGGCTTGAAAAGTATCTCCCCATCCGTTCAGGCTTTTATCCCGGGGCGCCGGCGGACATCGCCGTACCGGACTACATCCCTCTTTCGCCTCTGAACGAAGGGAACCTGCTGGGGCACCTTCTCTTCGGCGCGAAGGGAGGGCGGGCATTCCTCACGGCGGTGAACGGAAAAATCCTCTGGTTCAAAGGGGAATTTCCCCACGCCGACATGGATACCCTCCGTCTTGAAGCCCGTTCTGCGGCCCGAAGCCTCGCCTCCCGATTTACCCTTGAAAGCAAAGGAGAATCTTCATGACCGATATGACAGCAAGAGTGAACGGCATATCCTTTTCCAATCCGGTTCTCACAGCCGCCGGCCCCAACGTGGGGACCTGCGCGAAACTGATGGAGGCCGTGAAGGGCGGAGCCGGAGGGATCGTAACCAAGACCGTGTCCCGTCTTCCCGCCAAAGATCCGCGTCCCACCATACGCAAAGGTCCCTGCGGCGGACTGATCAACTGCGAGACCTGGGCCGAGATCCCCGCGGAGGAATATTTCGAGGGGTACCGCGAGGTCAAAAAATCGGGCCTCCCCCTGATCCTTTCCATCGGCTATTCTCCCGAGGACATGAAATATCTCGGCGCCCTGCTCGAGAGGGAGATTCAGCCGGATGCCTTCGAATTTTCGACCCACTACACGGGAAAATCAGCAGAGCCTCTCCTCGCCGTCGCCCGGGCCCTTCGGGAGACCGTCTCCGTCCCCATCTGGATGAAGATCTCCCCGAATACCCCTGATTTTGAGGAGCTTGCGGCGAAGGCCTCGGAATTCGTGGACGCCTTCGTGGCCATCAATTCCCTCGGACCGGTACTGGATTTCGACCCTGACCATCCCGTTCCTCCCCTGGGATCATCCTGGGGCCAGGGATGGCTCTCGGGGCCCCCCATCCTTCCCCTCGCCCTCCGCATGGTCTACCAGATCGCCTCCGTCCAGCCGAAACCGGTCATAGGCGTCGGGGGGATCTCCACGGGGCGGGACGCGGTGAAGTTTTTCCAGGCAGGGGCATCCCTCGTGCAGATCTGCACCGCCGCCCTCACCCGGGGGTCGGGGGTCTACGGGCAGGTCGCCGGCGAAGTCCGGAAGTGGCTGGAGGAAAGAAGCATTTCTTCCCAGGAATCCCTTCGGGGAGAATACGCACGGCAGTGCGCCGCGAGAAGAAAGGACAGGCCATGACCGCCCCCGGAGAACGGGAGAAGGGGGGAGAGAGCCCTCTCGTCGGATCTTCTCCCCTTCGGGTGGACGCTCTCGAAAAGGCCTGCGGAGAGGCCCTCTATCTCGACGATCTTCCCCTGCAGGGGTTCTGGTACGGAGGGGCCGTCCGGGCCTCCATTCCGAGGGGAAAAATCCGGGGGTTCATCATGGATCCGGCCTTCGACTGGGCTCGCGTCACGGTGGTCACAGCGGAGGATATCCCGGGGATCAACGCCGTGGCCATGATACGGGACGACTATCCCTCCCTTGCAGCGGAGTTCATCTCCTTCGCGACCCAGGCGGTGGCCCTCATCGCCGCCCCGGACAGAAAAACCCTCGAGGAGGCACTCGCCTCCTTCATGGTCGATGCGGAGGAAATCCCCCCCCTTCTCACCATGGAAGAGGCCCTGGGCGGAAAAGAGATCATCTGGGGCACCGACAATATTCTTCAGGAATACCGGGTGGAATCGGGGGATGCAGCCTCCGCCTTCGCCGGGGCGGAGAGGATCGTGGAGGGAACTTACCGCACGGGCTACCAGGAACACGTCTACCTCGAAACCCAGGGGATGATCGCCATCCCCGGGGCGGACGGCTCCGTGGAAGTGCTCGGGTCCATGCAGTGCCCCTACTACGTTCATAACGCCCTCGTGAAGGGACTCAACCTTCCCGGGGAAAAAGTCCGGGTCAGGCAGACCGTCACGGGAGGGGCCTTCGGCGGAAAAGAGGATTATCCCTCCGTTCTCGCCCTCCACGCCGCCCTCTGCGCCCGGAAATCCGGCCATCCGGTGAGGATGATCTTCGACCGCAAGGAGGACCTTCTCTGCACTCCCAAGCGCCACCCCTCCCTTATCCGCCACAGGACGGCCCTTTCGTCCGACGGCAGGATGCTGGGGGCGGAGATCGATATCCTTCTGGACGGCGGGGCCTTCACCACCATGAGCAAGGTCGTCCTTTCCCGGTCTATCCTTCATGCTACGGGGTGCTATTTCGTTCCGAACATCTCCATCCGCGCCCGGGCAGTGGCCACGAATACACCCCCGAACGGCGCATTCCGGGGATTCGGCGTCCCTCAGAGCGCCTTCGCCCTCGAACGCCACATGGATAAAATCGCCTCGGAACTCGGCCTGACCCCTTCAGAGATTCGAAGAAAAAACATTCTCAGGGACGGCGATCCTTTCCCCTACGGGCAGGTGCCGAAGGACGGCTCTTCGGCGGAACTCGTCCTTGAAAAAGTGATCAAGATGTCGGGATACGAGGAAAAAAGGAAATTATTCGAGGAGTCCAATGGCTCTTCATCACCCGTGAAAAGGGGAATCGGTCTCTCCCTCTGTCTTCATGGGGGCGGGTTTACCGGAAGCGGCGAGGAATCCATCGCGGGAAAGGTGGCCCTTCGGATTTCCCCGGGGGAAGACAGGGTGGATATCCTCGTGAGCAGCGTGGAGATGGGGCAGGGAGCCTCCACCGCCCTCTCAATGATTGTCGCCCAGACCCTGGGGCTGAGCCTGAAGGAGGTCCGGCACGTCCCTCCCGATACGGGAGAAGTTCCGAACAGCGGACCCACGGTAGCTTCCCGCACCACCATGTACGTGGGGAAGACCCTCGAGGAAGCCTCCCTGGCCCTGAGGGACCTCATCGTCAAAAAGGCGGCCCTTCTGCCGGAACACGAAGGAAAGAATTTCCGGCTCGAAAACGGGGTCTTTACTGATGGAGAAGAATGCAGCCTTCCCTTCTTCTCCTTTGTCCGGCAGGCGGGAGGAGACGAAGGATTCTTCGTTGCCGCGGAGTATTCCTCCCCGGAAGGGTTCTGCTGGAACGAGGAGACTTTCCGGGGTGACGCCTACAAGGCCTACGGCTGGATAGCCAACGCAGCGGAGGTGGAGGTGAACATGGATTCCCTCGAAATCACGCCGAAGAATGTTTGGGCGGCTGCGGAAATCGGCCGGGCCATATCCCCTGCCATGGCCTCGGCCCAGATCGAAGGAGGAACCCTCCAGGCCCTGGGGTACGCCTATCTCGAGGAGTACTCGGTATCGGACGGGAAGCCCGCAACCGCTCACCTGAACCAATACCTCATCCCCACGACCCTCGATACGCCGAAATTTTTCGTCCACATACTCGAAACACCCTTTTCAGGAGGGCCCTTCGGCGCGAAAGGACTGGGAGAACTGCCCATGGATTCGGCGGCCCCGGCCCTCGCCGCAGCGGTGCAGCAGGCGGCTGGGATCTTCCCTGCAGCCCTTCCCCTCACGGGTGAATACCTTTATTCCCTTCTTTCATCTTCATCATCGGAGGCAACAAAATGAATATTCAGTTCTTTCTGAACGGTCTTTCCGTCGCGCGGGAGGCACACCCCCTCGACAGGCTTCTCGATATTCTGAGGACCTCCGAGGAACTGACGGGGACGAAAGAAGGGTGCGGAGAAGGAGAGTGCGGCGCCTGCGCGGTGCTTGTCGACGGAGAGCTGGTCAACTCCTGCATGGTCCCCGCCGTACAGGTTCACGGCAGGGAGGTCCTCACCATAGAGGGCCTCGGAAGTTCGAAGAATCCCGACCTTCTCCAGAGTGCTTTCGCGGAGGAGGGGGCCGTCCAGTGCGGCTTCTGCATTCCAGGGATGATCATGGCATCGAGAGCCCTTCTCGCAGAAAACCCTCACCCCTGCCGGGAGGAGATCCGCTTCGCCCTGTCGGGGAACCTCTGCCGCTGCACGGGATACGAGAAAATCTACAGCGCCGTGGAGAGGGCAGCCTCCCTTGGCTACGGCGAGAGCCTTCCCGAGGCGGGGAAAGGAGAAATTCCTCCTCCTCCCGAGTTTTCCCCCCCTGAAACGGACCTTTTCTTCTCTCCCTCCACAGTGGAGGAGGCCGTGGCCCTTCGGAGCCGATACGGAAGGGAGATCACCTTCCTCGGAGGAGGGACCGATTTTTTTCCTGATCTTCGAAACGGCAAGAGGACCTGGAAGAGAATAGCAGACCTTTCCCGTATTGAAGGATTGAAGGGATCGGCCGTCGCGGAGGGCGAGCTTTTCCTCGGCTCTCTGATGACGGCCGGCAGAATATGGAAAGACCCCTTTCTGCAGAAGACATGGCCTGCCCTCACGGAGGCTGCCCGCCTGAGCGGCGCGCCGGCCGTGCAGAACAGGGCGACTCTGGGCGGAAATCTCGCCTCTGCCTCCGGGGCGGCAGACCTTCCCGTCCCTCTGCTGGTTCTGGGCGCATCGCTGCTCGTTGAAGGGAAGAAGGGAAAGCGGAGGATTCCCATGGAGAATTTTTTCACAGGATACCGCGCAATCGCTCTCGGGGATGACGAGATGATTCTTGCCGCAGTTCTTCCCCTGGCGGCAGTCCCGCCCTTTCAGGCCTTTTTCAAACGGGGGTCCCGGGCAGCTCTCACCCTGTCCCGGATCAGCGTCGCCTGCGCCGCGGCTCTTGAGGGGGGGGAAATCGAAACCATCCGCATCGCCGCCGGAAGCATGTCTCCCTTTCCGCTTCGGCTCGCCGGAACGGAAGGGTTTCTTCTTGGACAAAAACTTTCGGCCGAGCTGTCCCGCCAGGGAGGGGAAAGGGCATCCCTTGAGGTTTCTCCCCGCAAATCCGGCCCCTTCCGCAGGGCCGTCACGGGCAATTACGTCCGGCGCTTTCTCAACTCTCTGGTGGAGGGGGAAATGGCCCTTGACAAAGGGAACGAATAAAACTATGATACTTTCGTTGACAGGCGCCGTCAGCAACAGCAACTAATTTTAGGAGGAAACAATTTGACAACTCAGGGAACAGTAAAATGGTTCAACGCGACAAAGGGCTATGGATTTCTTACCGCCGATGACGGCAGAGACGTTTTTGTCCACTACAGCGCCATCGGGGGCGACGGATTCAAGACTCTTGACGAGGGACAGCGGGTATCCTTCCAGGTGACCCAGGGTTCCAAGGGAGATCAGGCAACGGACGTCGTAAAGATCTAGTCCTTTCTTTTCACTATGAACCCTTCGAAGCAGCGGTTTATGCCGCTGCTTTTTTTCTGTGTCCGCCGGAAATTGAAGAGAGCTGCGCGAAGGGTGTTTTCATTCCTTTGCATTCTCTCTTTTTTCCGTGTACAATACATAGCCGCATATCTTCCCTCCTCTGAAGAGCGATGGATTATCCTTGACATGAAGAGAACATCATGACAGTACGAAGGAAGTACTGAAAGGGGCTGCATCTTTATGAGATCTGAATTGATTTCCCAGGAAAAGAATATCGTCACCATCAAGGCTGAGTTTGAAGTTAAAGAATTCGCCAAAAACGTTCAGAAGGCCGTCAGCGAGCTTTCATCGAAAGTCTCCGTCCCGGGATTTCGAAAGGGGCATATTCCCCGAAAGATCCTGGAGATGCGCTTCGGCAAGCAGGCCCTCTATGCCGAGGCCCTCGAAACCATGCTTCCCGAGGCTATAGATTCAATCGTGAAGGATTACGAAATGGACCTCATCGACGAGCCCGACGTCAAGATCGAAAAGATGGAAGAGGGCTCTCCCGTGGAACTCACCCTTATCTTCGAGACGACCCCGGAGGTAGTTCTTCCCGAACTGTCGGGCATCGCTGTGGACCGTACCCTCGCCACGGTGGACGAGAAGACCGTAGACGGAACCATCGAGGAGATCCGGACGAGAAACGCCACCCTTTCCCCCGTGACGGACCGGCCGATAGGAGCGAACGACGTGGTGGATATCGAATACTGCACCTTCGTTCCGACCGCCGAAGGGTCGGAAGAACGGCACGGACCGGATAACGCCCCCCTCGATCTCGGCGACGGAAGCATCCGCCACGAGATCCGGGACGCCCTGCTCGGCAGAAATATCGGGGATTCCGTATCCGTCGATGTGGAAATCCAGGAGGAATACTCCGAGAAAAACCTCGCCGGAAAATCCATCCGTTACGAGATGACCGTCAAGGATGTGAAGGAAAAAATTCCTCCCGAGATGAACCCCGAGTTCTTTAAAAAGGTTCTTCAGCAGGAGTGCGAGACCCCCGGGGCCTTCCGGGAGGAGATAGAGAGGCGGATCCTCGAGAGAAAAAAGGCCGAAAACCAATCCCAGGCGGAGTACAATGCAGTGGAAAAAATAACGGAGCAGGCGCAGCTGGATGTTCCCGAAACCCTTGTCACACGACAGGCCGAAGCCATGAAAAAGGAAGATGCGGAAAAGATAGAGAAGTCGAAGAATATGACCCTCGACAGATTTCTTGAAGAATCTTCCACCACGGCCGAGGAATACGATGCAAATATAAAAAAACAGGCGGAGGCGATTGTCCGCCGCTCCCTCGTCCTCGACAAGATCGCAGATACTCTCGGAATCACGGTGGAAAAGGCGGATTTCGAAGCCGAGATGGCAGAATTGGCCGCTACCTACAGGATCGATGCGGACCGTCTGGTGAACAGCCTCTTCAAGGATGAAAAGCGCCTTGTTGAAATGGCGAACAAGATCAAGTACAAAAAGACAGTGAAGGCCATTATGGATTCCGTGCAAATCAACGATACGGAGGAGCCGCAGTTCGTTCCCGCGGCGGAGTAGAATTCAAAGGAGGCCTGGTGCAGTGCTTATTCCCTATGTAGTGGAACAGACAGGAAGAGGCGAAAGAACCTATGACATCTACAGCCGTCTCCTGAAGGACCGGATCATCTTCCTCGGAGAAGGCATCGACGAAAATACGGGAAACATCGTGGTGGCCCAGCTTCTCTTTCTCGAGAGCGAAGATCCCGAGAAGGACATACACCTGTACATCAACAGCCCCGGCGGATATGTCTCCGCAGGCCTGGCTATCTACGATACCATGCAGTACATCAAGTGCCCCGTGTCCACCATCTGCATCGGCCAGGCGGCGAGCATGGGAGCCCTTCTTCTCGCGGGGGGAGCGCCCGGCAAGCGTCTGAGCCTGCCGAACTCCCGGATCATGATCCACCAGCCCCTGGGAGGAGCCCAGGGACAGGCGACCGAGGTGGAAATCCATGCCCGGGAAATACTGAAGCTCAGAGACAGGCTCAATGATATACTTGTGAAACATACTGGCCAGTCGAAGAAGAAGATCAAGACCGACACCGAGAGAGACCACTTCATGTCTCCCGAGGAGGCCGTGCAGTACGGGCTCATCGATAAAGTCATAAGCTCGAGATAGAACATCCGTTTTTGAACGGAGCCTTTCCGAAGGAACAGCAAGGGAGTGTCGGAAGGCGCTCCCTTCTTTGTGCATCCCGATGGAAACCGTCGAGGGAGGAATACAACTTTAATGTTCAAATTTGACGATAAAGGAAAAAACGGCAAGGGAAAAACATCCCGCTGCTCTTTCTGCGGCAAGGCGCAGGAAGAGGTACATAAGCTCATCGCGGGTCCCGGAGTGGGGATCTGCGACGAATGCGTTCATCTGTGCACCCTCATACTCAACGAAGAAATGTCGGAGATCCGGGAGGACGAAAATTCTTTTATCCCCCTTTCGGAGGTGCCGAGGCCGAAGGAGATCAAGGCCTATCTCGACCAGTACGTCATCGGACAGGAGTGGGCCAAGAAATGCCTTTCCGTGGCCGTATACAACCATTTCAAGAGGATCACGAGCAATCTTGAGGATTCCGACGTGGAACTGTCGAAGAGCAACGTTCTTCTTCTCGGTCCCACTGGGTGCGGAAAAACCCTCCTGGCCCAGACCCTGGCGAAAAAGCTCAAGGTTCCCTTCGCCATCGCCGACGCCACGACCCTTACTGAGGCAGGCTACGTGGGCGAAGACGTGGAAAACATACTCGTCAAACTCCTGCAGGCAGCCGACTACGACGTGAAGGCGGCCCAGCGGGGGATTATTTACATCGACGAAATCGACAAGATCTCGAGAAAATCGGAGTCCGCCTCCATCACGAGGGATGTCTCCGGCGAGGGAGTACAGCAGGCTCTTCTGAAGATTCTCGAGGGGACTCTTTCCAACGTTCCGCCCAAGGGAGGAAGAAAGCATCCCTACCAGGATTTCATCCAGCTCGATACGACGAACATCCTCTTTATCTGCGGAGGCGCCTTCGACGGGATCGAGGAGATCATCGGACGGCGGGTCAATAAAAAGATGATCGGCTTCGGGGGGGAAATCCCCGGAAAGCACGACGCAAAACGGTTCGAGATCATGAAACACATTCAGCCGGAAGACCTCATGGCCTTCGGTTTCATCCCGGAACTCGCCGGCCGCCTCCCCGTGCTCGTTCCTCTCGAGGAACTGGACGTGGACGCCCTTGTCCGGATTCTCGCGGAGCCGAAAAATGCCCTCCTGCGGCAGTATCGGAAATCCTTCGCCATGGAGGGGGTCTCCCTAGATTTCTCCAAGGGAGCCATCCGGAAGATCGCCGAAAAGGCGAACGAGAAGAACACCGGGGCACGGGGGCTTCGAACGATCCTCGAAAACCTCATGTTGGATCTCATGTATGAAATTCCCTCGAGGAAGGCCGACGTCTCCGAGGTGACCATCACGGAAGAGATGGTGGAAAAAGGTACGCCGCCCCTTCTCGAAAAAAGAAAAGCCTCCGAGGAGGTGGCCTGATCCATGGATTCTCCCCGCCGCTGTTTCGTCCTTCCAATACGGGATATCGTCGTCTTTCCGGGGATCATAGCCCCCCTCTTCGTGGGAAGACCCCGCTCCCTGAAGGCCATCGAAATGGCCATGCTCCAGGACAAAACGATCCTGGTGGCCACCCAGAAGGACATGCAGGTGGACGATCCTCTTCCCGAGGACCTCTACACTACGGGGAACCTGTGCACCATTCTCCAGATGGTCCGCATTCCTGACGGGACGACAAAGGTGCTCATCGAGGCCGTGGAGCGGGTTACCGTAAAAGAGTATTTCCCCGGAAAGGAAACCCTCGAGGCGGACGTCCTTCCCCTCGAGTGGGAGGAGCATTCCTCCCCGAACCTCGAACCCCTGAAGCGGAGCGTTCTCGAACAGTTCGAAAAATATGTGACCCTCCACCCCCGGATCCCCGCCGAGGTTCTCATCACCATCATGAACGTGGACGATCCCCGGCAGATTTCCGACCTCGTAAGCTCCCATCTCTTTATCAAGGTCGAGGCGAAGCAGAAACTTCTCGAGATGGTAAACCTGGAGAAAAGCCTGAAGTTTCTTCTGAGGATACTCCTCGAGGAGATCGACATCCTCCAGCTCGAGCAGGACATCCAGGACAAGGTCCGCCAGGAAGTGGAGCGGGGGCACAAGGAATACTATCTCCGGGAGCAGCTCAAGATCATTCAGGGAGAGCTGGGCCACAGTGACGCCCCTTCCGAGATCGAGGAGCTTCGGGAAAGGATAGAAAAAGCCTCCATGCCGGAGGCATCGGAGGCAAAGGCCCTTCACGAGCTCGACCGGCTTTCGAAGATGCCGGTCATGTCGGCGGAAGCCACGGTTGTCCGTACGTACATCGACTGGCTTATTGCCCTCCCGTGGAAAGTCCTTTCTCCCGACATCCTCGATATTCCCCGGGCAGGGAAGATCCTCGACGCCGATCATTACGGCCTTGAAAAGGTGAAGGACCGCATCCTCGAATTTCTCGCCGTCCGGAAGCTCGCATCGGACAAAATGAAGGCCCAGGTGCTCTGCTTTGTGGGACCCCCGGGAGTTGGGAAGACATCCCTGGGAAAATCCATCGCCCGGGCCCTGAACAGGAAGTTCGTGAACATGTCCCTGGGCGGGATGAGGGACGAGGCTGAAATCAGGGGCCACCGGCGCACCTACGTCGGCGCGATGCCGGGTCGGGTCATTCAGAAAATCCGCCAGTCGGGGGTGCGGAACCCCGTGCTGCTCATGGACGAGATCGACAAGATGGGGCAGGATTTTCGGGGCGATCCGGCTGCGGCCCTTCTGGAGGTTCTCGACCCGGAACAGAACGGCACTTTCACAGATCACTTCATAGAAGTGCCCTTCGATCTCAGCGAGGTGATCTTCATCACCACCGCCAACGTGACCCATACGATTCCCAGGCCCCTTCTCGACAGGATGGAAATCATCAAAATTCCCGGGTACGTATGGCAGGAGAAAATGAAAATCGCCCGAAGACACCTGCTTCCCCGGATTCTGCGGGAGCACGGCCTTTCTGCGAAGCAGGTCAGGATCACCCCGAAGGCTCTCGAGAAGATTATCAGCGACTACACCAGGGAAGCGGGCGTCCGCGGCCTGGAAAGGGAAATCGCGTCCGTCTGCAGAAAGGTTGCCCGGAAGATCGTGAGCGCCGCAGACAATCCGGAAGAGATCTTCTCCATAGGACCGAAGGAACTGAAGGACTACCTCGGCCCTCCGAAACTCTACGATATCCGCCTTCCGAAGACAAAGGAAGTGGGCACTGTCGTCGGGCTCGCCTGGACGGAGACGGGGGGCGACGTTCTCGTGATAGAGGCCGTCACCATGAAGGGAAAGGGCGAAGTGACCCTCACGGGAAACCTCGGCTCGGTCATGCAGGAGTCGGCCCAGACTGCCATAGGGTATCTGCGGGCCAACAGCGAAAGTCTCGGAATCGGAGAATTGGACTGGAAAAATATAGATCTTCATCTTCATGTCCCCGAGGGTGCGATCCCTAAGGACGGCCCCTCGGCAGGCATCACCATGGCCGTGGCCATCCTTTCGGCAGTGCGGAAAAGCGCGGTGCTGCCCGATATCGCAATGACCGGGGAGATCTCCCTCCAGGGGAAAGTCCTTCCTGTAGGCGGAATCCGGGACAAGATCCTCGCCGCGAAGCGCCAGGGGATCAGAAACATCCTTCTCCCTGCGGCGAACCGGCCTGACGTGGAGGAGATCGTGGAATGGACCAAAGAAGGGCTCGCCTTCACATACGCCGGGGAAATCTCCGACGTCTTCTCCTTCGCCCTGGAAAGAGCTGACAGCTGATGCCCGAAGGATGGAAAGTCAGCACCGAAGCGACGGCCTTTCGTCCCGACCAGTTCCCTACCTCTTCCCTGCCCGAGATCGCCGTGGCAGGCCGGTCGAACGTGGGAAAGTCGAGCCTCATCAACCGCCTTCTCGGAGTCCGTCTCGCCCGGGTTGCGGCTGCCCCGGGAAAGACCCGGAGCGTCAACTTTTTCCTCGTCGAGGGGGTTCCCTGTCCCTTCCGCCTCGTCGATCTTCCCGGCTACGGCTACGCCTCCCGGAGCAAGGGGGAGAGGAACAAATGGTCCGCCCTCATCGAGACGTATATTTCGAGAAGAAAAAATCTCGAGCTGGTTCTTCACCTGGTGGATTTCCGCCACGGGCTTCTCGAAAACGACAGGGACCTGCAGGAATGGATCCGCTCCATGAAAATTCCCCTCTTCGTGGCCTTCACCAAGGGGGACAAGATCAGCCGGAGCCATCACCGGGGAATGGTGCAGAACTACATCCGGGAGGGGCTTTATTCCATCGACGTGCCCGTCGTGACATCGGCGGAAAAGGGAGACGGCTTCGACGACCTGCGCAAATTCATGGAAGGATTTCTTCTCCGAAGCACGGAGGAGTCTTCCTGACGGCCGGAGAAGACATTTTTCATCACAGGCACAACATATTCGCAACGGAAGGAGATCCGCCTTATGTCAGAAATCCTTGATTCCATGGCTGCAGCCTATGATCCGAAACCTCTCGAAGATAAATGGTATGCCCGCTGGATCGAGCAGGGCCTTTTCCATGCCGTACCCGGGGAGGACAAGTCGAAAGCCTTCTCCATCGTCATACCGCCTCCCAACGTCACCGGATCCCTCCACATGGGGCACGCCTTCAACCACACCTTTCAGGACATCCTCTGCAGATACAAGCGAATGAAGGGTTTCAACGTTCTCTGGCTCCCCGGCACCGACCATGCCGGCATCGCCACCCAGAACGTGGTGGAGCGCCGCCTCGCCGGCGAGGGGAAATCCCGGCATGACCTGGGCCGGGAGGAATTCGTCGAGCGGGTCTGGGAATGGAAAGAGGAGTTCGGCAGCCGCATCATCACCCAGATGAAAAAACTGGGAAATTCCTGCGACTGGGAGAGGGAACGCTTCACCCTCGACGAGGGACTTTCCCGGGCTGTCCGGACCGTCTTTGTCCGTCTCTACGAAAAAGGGCTCATCTACCGGGGCAAATACATCATCAACTGGTGCTCCCGCTGCCATACGGCCCTCTCCGACATCGAGGTGGAGCATGAAGAGAAGAAGGGGACTATCTACTACGTCCGGTACCCCTTCTCGGAGGGTGAAGGATCCCTTGTGGTCGCCACCACCCGTCCCGAGACCATCTGGGGGGACACGGCCATCGCGGTTCACCCCCGTTCCGAAAAGGCTTCCCTCGCTGGAAGGAAAGTCAGGGTCCCCCTTGGCGGCAGGGAGATCCCCGTCATCGAGGACATCATGGTGGACCCGGAATTCGGCACGGGCTGCGTCAAGATCACCCCGGCGCATGACCCCAACGACTTTCTCGTAGGGCAGCGCCACGGCCTCGATCAGATCCAGGTGATCGACGAGGAGGGGTTCATGAATTCCCTCGCTCCCGGGTACGAGGGTCTGTCCATCACCGACGCCCGGAAGAAGGCCGTGGAAGACCTCCGGTCCTCAGGTTCCCTAGAGAAGACCGAGGAAATGACCCATTCGGTGGGGCAGTGCTATCGCTGCCGCACCGTGGTGGAACCCTACCTCTCTGAACAGTGGTTCGTCCGGGCGAAGCCCCTGGCGGAACGGGGAGTGGAGGCCGTGGAGCAGGGGAGCATCAACTGGACCCCCGAACAGTGGAAGAAGGTCTACTATACATGGATGGAGAACATCCGGGACTGGTGCATCTCCCGGCAGCTCTGGTGGGGCCACCGCATCCCCGCCTGGACCTGCGGCGAGTGCGGCCACATCACGGTCTCAGAGACTGATCCCGATAATTGCGAAGCCTGCGGATCGCCAAAGATCGTGCAGGACGAGGACGTCCTGGATACGTGGTTCAGCAGCGCCCTGTGGCCCTTCTCGACCCTCGGCTGGCCGGACGAAACGGAGGACCTGAAGTATTTCTATCCCACCTCCGTGATGGTGACCGGCTTTGACATAATTTTCTTCTGGGTAGCCCGGATGATCATGATGGGCCTCGAGTTCATGGACGAGGTTCCCTTCCGGGATGTGTACATTCACGCCCTCATCCGGGACGAGAAGGGGCAGAAGATGAGCAAGTCGAGCGGAAACGTGATCGATCCACTC
Organism: Aminobacteriaceae bacterium; assembly: GCA_963674625.2. Taxonomy (GTDB): domain Bacteria; phylum Synergistota; class Synergistia; order Synergistales; family Aminobacteriaceae; genus JALHFZ01. Next base: position 128,297 of record CAXXXO010000003.1, read on the forward strand.
GATATGATCGAGCGCTACGGCGCGGATGCGCTCCGCATGACCCTCGCAGCCCTGACTGTGCAGGGGAGGGACATTCTTCTGAGCACGGGAAAGATAGAGACCTACCGGCTTTTCATGAACAAGCTGTGGAACGCCTCGCGGTTCGCCCTCATGAATCTCGATGACCCTTCCTGTGAAGAACACCTCGATCCGCACTTTTTCTCCCTCGCGGACCGGTGGATCCTCACCCGGACCCAGACCGTGGCTGCCGAGGCCACGAAGCTCCTCGAAGCTTTCGGAACCGGCGAGACGGCGAGGATGCTCTACGATTTCGTATGGGGAGACCTGTGCGACTGGTATCTCGAGCTGTCGAAACCGGTTCTCCGGGGCGAAGAAGGAGAGGAGCGCAGAAAGACCGTCCAATCCATTCTCTCCCACGTCTTTCGAAGGGTGCTGCTTCTTCTTCATCCCTTCATCCCCTTCGTCACGGAAGAGCTGTGGCACACCTTCGGGTTCGGCGAAGCATCCATAGAAATGGTCTCCTGGCCGGTCCCCGAAGAAGATCTTGTCTTTGCCGAATCCCTCGGCGAGATGAACCTCTTTCAGGAGACCGTCCGGGTACTGCGAAATCTTCGGGCCGAAGCCCATATTCCTCCTCAGACCATGGTAAACAGGGCCGTGATTCAGACGGGAGAAGAGACCCCCCTCGCCTCGGTTCTTAGATGCAATGCCTCCATGATCGAAGGCCTGGTCAGAATCCGTTCTCTGACCCTTCTTCCTCCGGGGGAGGCAAAAGTGGCCGGCGCCCTTTCCTCCCAGCTTGAGGGAGGGGAGGCCAACCTGGTGGTCGGAGATATTCTCGATCTCGGCGCGGAAATCGACCGTCTCGAAAAAGAGGCTGAGACGGTGGAAAAAAACCTCTCCGGGAGCGAGAGCAAGCTCGCCAACGAATCTTTTGTCGCAAGGGCCCCTGCCGAGGTCGTTGAAAAAGAGAGGGCCAGGCTCGGGGAGAACCGGGCCAAACTCGCCCGGATCAGGGAGAATATCGCCAGCCTCAAAGGCGCCTGAGGAAGAGAAATGAAACGGCCCTTTTCCTCTTTCGGCGATCTCGAAGTCTTTTTCTCGTCCATGGCGAGTTCCGGCATCCGGCCGGGTCTCGAAAGGATAGATCTGCTCCTGAAATCTCTCGGCCGCCCCGAGGACAGATTTCCCGCTGTCCATATCGTCGGAACGAACGGCAAAGGGTCCACCGCCGCATTCACCGAGAGCATCTTTCGTGCTTCGGGATTGAGGACCGCCCTGTATACAAGCCCTCACCTCGAATCTCCCGCCGAAAGACTTCAAATCGACGGAAAAACCCTCTCCCTCGCCGACTGGTCCGAAGCTGCTTTTCGTGTAGAAGGAGCTCTTTCTGCAAGCGACGCTCTCCGGGAAGATCCTCCCTCTTTTTTTGAGGTGGTCACCGCTGCGGCTTTTCTTCTCTGCGCGGAAAAAGGCGTGGATGTCGCCGTGGTGGAGGCAGGCCTCGGAGGCCGGCTCGACGCCACCAACATGCTCGGGCGGGTAGTTCTCTCCCTCATCGCCTCCATTTCCATAGATCATTCGGAATTCCTCGGAAATACTCTCGAGGCCATCGCCTCCGAAAAGTTCGCCGTCATGCGTCCGACGGTTCCGGCGTGGTTTTCCGGTTCTCCTCCCAGGCTGATACCTCTTTTTTTTGAGACTGCCCGGAAGATCGGCGCCATTCCCCACGTGGCATCCCTGGAGAACAAACTCTCCCGGATCTCCCTTTCCGATGAAGGAGTGCGGTTCACCCTGTCCGTCTACGGCAAGGATGTTCCCTTTTCTCCGGCCCTTGCGGGTGCATACCAGATCGAAAACGCTGCCCTCGCGGTCTCCGGTGTCCTTTCCCTGAAGGACCGGTTTCCCGCTCTTTCCGTGGAGAGCATCCGGCAGGGGATCTCCCGGGCCCGGTGGCCCGGCCGCTTCGAGATTCTGAGAAAGAATCCTCCCCTTATCCTTGACGGGGGGCATAACACCGACGGCATACGTCGCCTTGTCGAGACGGTCAGGACACTCTACGGAGACCGAAAGCTCGCTCTTGTCTTCGCCGCCATGAAGGACAAGGATTACCGGGCCGGCCTTTCTCTTCTCAGGGATATAGGCTCCGGGCTCTTCTGCACCGCCGTGCCCGGGCACGCCAGGGCCGCCTCTCCGCAGGCCCTGTCGGAAGCGGCCCTGGCCGCCGGATGGGAGAGGAAAGGGGTAAAAGAGTTCGACGATCCCTGTGAAGCCCTGGAAGAGGCCGAAAAGACGGGTGAAGGGGTACTCTGCTGCGGAAGCCTCTACCTCGTGGGGTATCTGCGGGAACGGCTGGTCCGGGAAAACAGGAGAGAAGAGTGAAGCCGGGTTTTGTATATTCTCCCCATCCGGAGGCCCCCTCTCTCGCCTATACTCTCGGAGGAAGGGACGATCTCTTTTCAATCAGATTTTTTCTCCGGGGACCCCTCCTGGACAACGCCGGGGGCGACCCGGTCAGATGCAGGGAAGCCCTTCTGAAGATCATTCCCTCTGCGGGACCTCACATTGCGCCCCGCCAGGTTCACGGAAGAACGATCCTCTCCGCTCCGTCGGGGGGATTTCTTCCGGAGCGCAGGGAAGGGGACGGGGTTTTTCTCGACGAGAGTGGAGTGGAGGGGTCGCTCCGTTTTGCCGACTGCTTTCCCGTGGTCTTTTTTTCAGAGATGCCGGAACCGTGGATTCTCCTTCTTCATTCGGGCTTTAAGGGGACAGTGCGGAACATCGCGGGCAGCGCCTGCGAAAAAATATTTTCCCGGGGCGGAAGAGATCCCGGAAAAACATGGGCCTGGATCGGACCGGGAATAGAAAAAACCCGCTACTGCAGGACGATGGGAGAAGAATGGACCGACCGCGGGCTCGAGGTTTTCCATCCTGATCATGCGGGCGTCCATTCGGGGAAGGCATGGTTCGACCTCGGAGGACAGATCCGCCGTCAGCTTCTCTCGGCGGGTCTTCGGGAAAGCTGCCTCTGCACCCTGCCCATGGGTACTTTCGGGCAGAACCGCCTGTGCTATTCCTACAGGAGAGGAGATCTGTCCGCCCGCCATTTTCTTCTTGCATCCATGGGGTAAAAGGATATGCCACTTTTCCCCTTTTTCATGGGAGAATGTTCTAGGGAAGTAAAGGATGTGCCTTCTTAAAGGAGCTGATCGGACCATGGATCTGAAAAAAGTGGGCGTCATCGGGGTAGGCCATCTTGGCCAGCACCACGCGAGGGTCTATACGGAACTTCTGGGGACACACCTCGTCGGGGTGGTGGACGAGAATGAAAGCAGGGCCGCCTCCATCGGTGAAAATCTCGGGGTGCCATGGTTTACCGACATGGACGAGTTCATCGCCCGGGCAAGGCCCGATGCGGTCAGCGTTGTCGTCCCCACAAGCATGCATTTCGAGGTCGCCCGGAAAGCCCTGACGAACGGTATCCATGTACTCATTGAAAAACCCGTGACCACCACCGTGAGCGAGGCGGAGAGTCTTCTTCGAATGGCCGCCGATCTCGACCTCGTCCTCCAGGTGGGACATATCGAACGGTTCAACAGCGCGGTCCAGTATATTTCTAAGATCATCCACGAACCTCTTTTTCTGCAGTCTCGCAGGCTCGGCCCTTATTCGCCGCGGATAAGCGACGTGGGAGTGGTTCTTGACCTCATGATCCACGATATCGACATCATCCTCTCCCTTGTCCGTTCTGAAATTTCCGCCATATCGGCCATGGGCAGACGTCTCCGGTCAGACCATGAAGACATCGCTTCCGCCCAGATCTCCTTTGTAAACGGTTCCATGGCCCACATCCTCGTGAGCCGCGTCTCGGAACGGCGGCTGCGGCAGCTCGAGATCATGGAGCCCGAACGGTATGTGACCATCGATTACGAAACCCAGGATGTTTCCATCAACCGGTGCGTCCGGCAGAACAACGGCCTCGTGGAGATCATCGAGCATCCCGTCTTTCCGAAAAGCGAACAGCTCAAGCTGGAGCTTCAGCATTTCGTCACCTGCGTCCGGGAGGGAAAGCAGCCTCTCGTGGGCATCACCGACGGCAAACGGGCGCTCGAGGTGGCCGTTTCCGTGCTGAAGCAGATCCATGGAAATGACGAAAATGCCTGCCGCCTCTCGAACGCCGGAGCCTGAGAGGGGAGCGGTGATCCCGTAAAATATGCTATAGTGATACCCCGGATTGCCTCTCCGGGGTTTTTTTCATCAGCAGACCTATTTTTATCTTTATTATCTTTTTTTAATGAGTCTTATTTTCTTTTTGCATGTGGATAAATGAAATTCTATGAGGTATGCTGACTTCATTATTCAGATGAACGACGGAAAGGTGACGCGCTATGCCTCCAGTTAATCTTCAGGCCCTCATCGCCCTCGGAATGTTTCTCGCCTCCCTATTCATCGCCCGGATCGTTGTCAGGATCCAAAGGGGAGTGCTGCCCGGAGGACCGATGTGGGTACTTTATCTGCGGATGCTTCTCGGGTTTCTCCTTGCCGGAGCGATTACCCTTTCTTTTTATTCCTTTGCCGGCATCGACATCATTTCGAAACATCTCTGACATTCCGGGAGAAGAAGGGACAACGGGAATGAACCGATTTTTTCGATGCAGCAGACAGTTCAGGCTTCTTTCCTTCCTGGCGCTTCTCCTATTTCTCCTTCCTTCCGGCACCCTCTCGGGAGCCGCTCTCCCCTCTGCCCGGAGGGAGGAAGCGGAGAAGTATTTCGGGAGGGCCTATGAAAGGTTTCTCGAAAGAAATTATTCCGAAGCCCTCTCCGATCTCGACAGGGCATTGAAGCTCAATACCTACCTGGTGGATTATTACCTTCTGAAAGGCCTGGTGCTTCACAGGCTGGGGCAGACCGGGGACTCCGTCAAATCCCTGAAGTATTTTCTCGAGGTCCGCCCGAAGGATGTCCATGCCCCAATGATCCTTGAACGTCTGCAGAAGGAGAATTCCTTCGTCAAAGACTTCCTGCTCGGAGAACCCGTCGCCACGCGATGTGTCCCTTCGAAAAAGGACCTGAAGAGCGCCCTGGACCTCGGCCTCCTGGAAAATCTGAACGCAAAAGGGCTCGGCAAAGGGGGAGAATCGGGCGGTTCTCTTTTTATCGCCGACACCCTCGGCGACGCTTTCTGGTTCCGCCGGAGGGAGAAAGAACCCTTTCTTCGCCTTGAGGTCCCCGTTCCTGTTGCGGCAGTACCTGAAAGAGGCGGAAAATGGCTTTTTCTTCTTGAAAACGGCGCCGTGCAGGCCCTGGAAAAAGGTGAAAAATCTCCGGTCCCCTTCGGCTCCCTGCCGCTGCACCCCTCTGACGCAGTGAAAATCACCGACGGAATTATGGCGGTCTCGAGCGCGGCGGAGAGAAAAGTTCTGCTCTTTTCCTGCTCCGAACTGAAGAACGAAGGAGAACTCTTCTTCCCTCCCCAGGCGAAACCCTTTGAACCGTCCGCCCTTGCCGTATACGGTGAGTGGATTGCCGTGGCCGACAGAAATAACGGGACGGTGCACGTACTCTCCCTGAAGCGGAAGGAAGATCGTTTTTCCTTTTCCGTACATGCTCCGAGGGATCTCGCATGGTCTCCCCTGGGATCACTTTTCGTTCTTTCAGAGCCGGGGATTATTTCAAAATTTCCCCTGTCCTTCAAAGAGAAGAAGGCCTACGACCGCGAAATTGTCCTTGAAGGAGCGGACAACGGCTGGACGATTTTCTTTCGGAAGGACATCCTGACCTGCATCGATATCTCAGGCACTTCCCTCTGGGAGGTCTTCGAGGCTCCCGAAAAGACGGGACTCGCCTTTCTCTCCCTTGAAACTCCTTCCGTATCCCGGGCCGACCAGAAGGAAAATTTTTCGATGGCCGCCCGAATCACCGGTCCTTTTTCGTCCTACATGGAACGGAACCGTGCCGTGGTGACAGCCGTATGGAACGATCGGCTGCTTCCGGGGTCTTTCACACCCGGGGAGAAAACGAGCCGGGGAGAACCCCTCGTCTTTCTTGCTGAAAACTCTCCCGGTGCGTCCGGAAATCTGAAAGCTTCCTCGGGGAAAATTCTTCTTGCAGTTCTTCGGGATGAGTGGGAAAAACGAAAGGGCAAAATCGATGATCTCGTGATCCCGGCGAGTACGTCCTTTTCTTCGGAAGAGATGGAAATCCTTGCCGGATTCGCCCTTTCGAACGGTCTTCGGGTGTTCATCCTTCCGGATACCTTTCCGACCCTTCCCCAGCTGCGCACCGCGAGCCTGACGGGAGGCCGTGTCCTTTTCGCGCGGAAGGACGAGCTGGAAGAACCGGGGGGGCTCTCAAGAGGAACCATACGGATTCCTCTCCCCTCGGACGAGACATCCTCAGGCTTTCCGAGCCGCTCAACTCTCTCGGTTTATTTCGACCGGGGGCTGGTGTCGGCGAAAGACTGGATTCCCTTCTGGCCGGATCTGTTATGAGCCCCGGCTTACAGGAGTGAGGAAAAAGATCTTGTGGCCGCTTATTTTGTTCCATGACCTGAGGGCAGAGGACACAGTGCTGAAAAATCTCACGAGAAAGGCGGGGAAAACCCGGGAAAAGCAGTTCAGCAAATCAGTTCATGGCGGATAGGAAGAAAATTATTCCCCCTGCCGCGGCAGGGGAGGTTTCGGAAAATATTTCCGGTTCGATAAGATGAAACCGGAAAAAGGAGGAAGGATTATTTCATGGCGAATCGGAGCATAGACGAACTCTGCGAAGAGCTTGAATCGAAGCGTGAGGAGGCCCGGAGCGGAGGAGGAGCGAAGGCGGTGGAAAAGCAGCGGCAGAAGGGGAAGGGGACGGCCCGTGAGCGGATCGCCCGTCTTCTCGACGAAGGGTCCTTCGTGGAAGTGGACGAATTCGTTCAGCACCGCTGCGGCACCTTCGGCCTCGAGAAGAGCAGATACCTCACCGACGGAGTGGTCACCGGCTGGGGCACCATCGACGGCAGGAAAGTCTTTCTCTACAGCCAGGACTTCACGGTCCTCGGGGGATCACTGGGAGAAATGCACGCAAAAAAGATCTGCAAGGTCATGGACATGGCGCTTGCCGCGGGCAGCCCCGTCATCGGCATCAACGACAGCGGGGGAGCGCGCATCCAGGAGGCGGTGGACTCCCTCAACGGCTACGGGAACATTTTCTACCGCAACACCATAGCAAGCGGCGTCATCCCCCAGATCTCCATCATCGCCGGCCCCACTGCGGGAGGGGCGGTCTACAGCCCCGCCCTCACGGACTTCATCTTCATGGTGGAGGGCACGGGGATCATGCACATCACGGGTCCTGCGGTCATCAAGGCAGTCACGGGAGAAGAGGTCACGAGCGAAGAGCTCGGAGGAGCGAAGACCCACAACGCCAGGAGCGGCAACGCCCACTTCCGTGCGGGCACGGAAGAAGAATGCTTCGCCCAGGTACGAAAGCTCCTGGGTTATCTTCCCTCCAACAACCTTGAGGGAGGACCTGAAAAGCAGACGGAAGACTCCCCCTGGAGGCGGGAAGAAAGCCTTCGGGAAGTCGTCCCCACCAACCCCAACAAGGCCTACGACGTCCGGGACGTACTGAAGAAAATCCTCGACGGGGGAGACTTCTTCGAAGTCCAGGGAGAATGGGGCAAAAACATCCTCACCGGATACGGCCGGATAGGTGGCAAGGTATTGGGCATCATCGCCAACCAGGCCAACTACCTTGCGGGATGCCTCGACATCGACGCCTCGGACAAGGCCAGCCGCTTCATCCGCCACTGCGACGCCTTCAACCTTCCTATTGCCACCTTTGTGGACGTCCCGGGCTACCTCCCGGGCACGGAACAGGAATTCGGCGGGATAATCCGCCACGGGGCGAAAATGCTCTACGCCTACAGCGAGGCCACCGTCCCCCTCATCACGGTGGTGCTCAGGAAGGCCTACGGCGGAGCGTACCTCGGCATGTGCAGCAAGGCCCTTGGGGCGGACATGGTATTGGCGTGGCCGCAGGCGGAAATAGCCGTCATGGGTGCGGAAGGAGCGGCGAACATCGTCTTCCGCCGAGAGATCGAAGAGGCGGAGGACAGTGCGGCCATGCGGAGCAAAAAGATAGAAGAATACCGTACGGCCTTCGCGAACCCCTACGTTGCGGCGGAGCGGGGCCTTGTTGACCGGGTGATCCTCCCCGAGGCGACGCGGGAGGAAATCTGGCAGGCTCTTTTGGGAATAGAGAGCAAGCGCAGCCTCCGGCCCAAACGCAAGCACGGGGTCATGCCCCAGTAGGGCAGAAGAAACAAAGCAAAGAGACAAAGCAAAGAGACAAAGCAAAGAGACAAAGCAAAGAGACAAAGCAAAGAAACAAAGCAAAGAAACAAAGCAAAGAGACAAAGCAAAGAGACAAAGCAAAGAAACAGGAAAAAACCAGCACACAGGGAAAGGAGAAACACACGGGCATGACATCCATACACTCCCAGATCAGCGAAAGCGGCATAGCGGGGGCCTTCACCATGTCGGTCATCGCCTTCACGGTGGTCTTCCTCGTCCTCGGAGGCCTCAGCGCCATCATCTACGGAATCAAATACCTCGCGGCGGGGCTCGGCAGCAAAAAAGTCACCCTCCCCCCCGGGGGCAAATCTTCTGCCTCCCCTCTGACGGCGCCGGCGCCCTCGGCCCCGGCCTCCGTCCTTCCCCCGTCCTCGGGCACTTCTCCTGACCGGGGCAGGCTTCTGGCGGTATTGGCAGCGGCCGTAGCGGCCTCTTCGGGAAGAGCAATGTCCATCCGTACCGTCACGCCGGTGCCGGTCTCCGCAGGATGCGGAGGGGAGTGGAAGCGCATGGGGATAGCGGAAAGCCATGCCGCCCTCTACCGGGACTGGAAATAGAAAGAGGAAAAGAGAAAGAGACAGGAACACAGGAGGATAAAAGGATAAAAGTATAAAAGGATAAAAGGATAAAAGGATAAAAGGATAAAAGTATACAAGCACCCTGAGACAGGATTATAAAATGACATTTCTGAAGGAGGCAGTTCCATGACGAAAACATACAGAATCACCGTAGACGGCACCGCCTATACCGTGGAGGTGGAAGACCTCGCTCCCGGCACTTCCGCCCCCGCATCCGCGCCGGCCCCGGTCTCAGCCCCTGCCCCGGCACCCTCTCCCGCCCCGGCCCCGGCTCCTGCTCCCGCCCCGGCTCCTGCTCCTGCGGCTTCCCCTGCTCCCGCCGGGGGCACCCCCGTCACGGCGCCCATGCCCGGCAAGGTCCTGCGGGTCGTGGTGGCCAACGGAGCGGCGGTCAAAAACGGCGACCTTGTCCTCATCCTCGAGGCCATGAAGATGGAAAACGAAATCTTCTCCCCCGCAGACGGCGTGGTGCGGGAAGTGCGCGTCCGTGACGGCGAGACGGTCAACACGGGCGACGCCATGATGATCATCGGCTGACGGGCAGCCGAAACGCGGCCGGAGGGGGAAGGTGCATCTCCGGCGCCCTGACAAGGAGGAAGACACAGGCCAATGGACATCTATTTTGAAGCGATAGGCACCATCCTCAAATCATCGGGATTTGCGGGCCTCACAGCGGGGCATCTCGTCATGCTCTTCGTGGCGCTCGTCATGCTCTACCTCGCCATAGGCAAGGGATTCGAGCCCCTTCTGCTCGTCCCCATAGGATTCGGCTGTCTTCTCGTCAACCTTCCCCTCTCGGGGATCATGGACGACGGAGGCTTTCTGCGGTACATCTTCTTCGGCACGGAGCATGAAATCTACCCCGTCATCATCTTCATGGGCATAGGTGCCCTCACGGACTTCGCGCCCCTTCTGGCCAACCCGATAACTTTCCTGCTCGGTGCGGCGGCCCAGTTCGGCGTCTTCGTGGCCCTCTTCGGGGCCATGCTCCTGGGCTTCTCCGTCAAGGAGGCGGCCTCCATCGCCATCATCGGGGGAGCTGACGGTCCCACGAGCATCTACCTCACCATGAAGCTTGCCCCCCAGATCCTCGGGGCCGTGGCTGTGGCGGCGTACAGCTACATGTCCCTCGTCCCCCTCATCCAGCCGCCGGTGATAAAACTGCTCACCACGAAAAAGGACAGGGCCATCCGCATGGACTCCCTTCGACCCGTGGCGAAGCTCGAGAAGATCCTCTTCCCCATAGTCACCACGGTGGCTGCGGGGCTCATCCTTCCGGCGTCTGTTCCCCTCGTGGGGATCCTGATGTTCGGCAACCTCCTGAGGGAGTGCGGGGTCACGGAGCGTCTCAACCTCGCTGCGCAAAACGAGATACTGAACGCCACGACCATCTTCCTGGGGCTGTCCGTGGGAGCGACCATGAACGCCGAGAAATTCCTCACGGTGGCCACGCTGAAGATCATCGTGCTCGGTCTTGTGGCCTTCATCTTCAGCACTGCGGGTGGAGTGCTCTTCGGTCAGGTTCTGAAGAAGTGGAGCGGAGGAAAGATCAACCCCATGATAGGTGCGGCGGGAGTCTCGGCCGTTCCCATGGCCGCGCGGGTAGTGCAGCGGGTCTCGCAGAAGGAGAACCCGGGGAACTTTCTGCTCATGCACGCCATGGGCCCCAACGTGGCCGGGGTCATCGGCACCGCCGTTGCAGCTGGAGTCATGCTCACCCTCCTTACGTAAGGGACGGGGAAAAGGCAGCAAAAACCTCTTTCTCTTTCATGAGAAGGAGGTTTTTTTCTCCTCCGTCGTCAGAACCTTCTTCGTATATGCCTTTCCGAAGGCAGGTGTTATTATATTCCATGGATTTACCGGCCTGCCGGCTTTGGCGCGGCGGGGTTCCGACTCTCACCGAGGGGGATAAGATCACATGAAGATCGCTATAGGTTCAGATCACGCAGGCTACAGGTTGAAGGCTCTGCTCGTGGAACACCTGCTGCGGAACGAGGCCGTGGAACTGAAAGATATGGGGCCAGGCGACGATTCGATTTCCACAGATTACCCTGACATGGCCTGCCGGGTAGGAGAGGCGGTCGCAAGACGGGACGCCGAAAGAGGCATTCTCGTCTGCGGAACCGGGGTGGGGATGTCCATCGCCGCGAACAAAATTCCCGGCGTCTACGCCGCCCTCTGCTGCGATCCCGAGACGGCCAGGTTCAGCCGTCTGCACAACAACTCGAATGTCCTTGCCCTGGGAGGAAGAATTCTGCCTCCTGAAAAAGCGAAAGAAATCCTCGATGTCTGGCTGGCTGCTGACTTCGAAGGAGGAAGGCATACCCGGAGGCTGAGCAAGATCGCCGACTACGAGCAGAAAATCTGTCCGAGCTGCTCCCTGTCCGAAAAGGGCAAGACCGTCGTCTTCGACCACCCCCTCGTGCAGCACAAGGTCGGCATGATCCGGAACAAGCATACCTCCGTGAAGGAATTCCGGGAACTCGTTCAGGAGATCGCCGGTCTCATGGTCTACGAGATTACCAGGAACCTTCCTCTCGCCACGGTGGAGGTGGAGACCCCTCTTGCCGTGACCGAAGCCTACGCCATCGAGGGCAAAAAACTCGCGATCATCCCTGTGCTCAGGGCCGGACTGGGGATGGTGGACGGCATTCTCCAGCTCGTTCCGAACGCAAAGGTCGGGCACATCGGGCTCTACCGGGACCCGGAGACCCTTCTTCCCGTAGAATACTACTGCAAGCTCCCCGGGGACATCTGCGACCGGGATATTCTGATTCTCGACCCCATGCTCGCCACGGGAGGATCGGCCTCGGCCGCCATTAGTCTCGTCAAGTCCCGGGGCGGAAAAAAAGTTTCCCTGGTGTGCATCATCGCCGCTCCCGAAGGGGTCTCGAAAGTTCACAGCGATCATCCCGACGTGGATATCTATTCGGCAGCCCTGGACAGCCATCTCAACGACCACGGCTATATTGTTCCCGGTCTGGGCGATGCCGGGGACAGGCTTTTCGGAACAAAATAGCCTCCATGCTTTTCGAGACGGCGGTGAAGAACGTCCTTCTGGCAGCTCCCCTCCTCTTTGTCTGGGGACTCTTCGTCACGCCTCTTTCCATCCACATATCAAACCGCTACCGCATTGTGGACATGCCGGGTGAACGGAAAATTCACACGGTCATTACTCCCAGGGGGGCAGGAATCGTCCTGTGGCTCGGATTTCTTCTCTGGACGCTTTTCGGGCTTCAGGAAGTGCCGGGCATCCGGGAAATAGCCACGGGAGGGACCATCGTCTTTCTGACCGGCTACTGGGACGATATGAAAACCCTCAACCCCGGAGTTCGATTTTTTGCCCACATCGCCGCAGCGGCTCTCTTTCTGCTGCCCTTTTCCCTATCCGCAGGGTATTTTCTTCTATTTCTCCTGTGGGTCACCGGAATGACGAACGCCTACAACCTCATCGACGGTGCGAACGGACTCTGCCTGCTCATGTTCATCACCGCATCCCTTTCCGCCTCGTTTATAGGAAACGGCTCCCTCTTTTTCCCGGCGGCCTGCATGGCCGCCGGTGTGCTCTACTGGAACTTTCCCGAGGCAAAGACCTTTCTCGGCGACGGGGGGACGACCCTGCTCGGATATCTCTACTCCTCCTTTCTCGTTCTGACCCTTATTCCGTCCCTCCCGGACTTTTCCCTTCCCGAGCTTCCCTTTCTTCTTCTTCTGGCAGGAGGAGTTCCCGTTCTCGACACACTCTTTGCCATCATGAGGAGGCTCTGGAGAGAAAAATCGCCCTTTTCTCCCGACCGGGGGCACATCCACCACCGGCTTCTCGACCTGGGTATTCCTGCCGTCTACGCGGTACTCACCCTGACCTTCATCCAGGGGATCGTCGTCGGGCTTGGAATGTATCTTCTCAATTACCATGTGTCCTGACAAAAGGGGGGGAGGGAAGACCATGAGGGAAAAAATCACCTGCATCGTCGGAACCCGGCCGGAGGCCATCAAGATGGCCCCGGTGATACAGGCCCTGAGACGGGAGGATTTCGCGGTCTCCGTCCTCTCGACCGGACAGCACAGCACCATGCTGTCCCAGGCCCTCTCCTACTTCGGAATAGGGGCCGATTTTGACCTTGCCGTAATGAAAGAGCGCCAGTCCCTCGAGGGGATAACCTCCCTGGTTCTGAGGGGAGTGGGGGAGTACCTCGACATCTGCCCCGCAGATCTCGTGCTTGTCCATGGAGACACCACCACCACCATGGCGTCGGCCCTCGCTTCCTTTTATCGTCATATTCCCGTGGGCCATATAGAAGCAGGACTGCGGAGCGGGGATATGAAAAGTCCTTTTCCCGAGGAGGCAAACAGAATCATCACCGACCGGCTTTCCACCCTCTGGTTCGCTCCCACGGAGGGGGCGGCGGACAATCTTCGCAGGGAGGGTTTGTGTCTCAGCGGGGAAAGGCTCTTCATCACTGGGAATACGGTGATTGACGCCCTTCAGGAGACAGCGGCAAAAGATCGCATCCCCTCCGAGCCTCTGAAGTCCTTCTTCGATGTCCCTGGCCCCGTCCTCCTTCTCACCGCCCACCGGAGAGAGTCCTGGGGGGATCCTCTCCGATCCGTCTGCATGGCCGTCCGGGACCTCCTGGATGCCCGGGGGGAGATCCGCATGGTCATCCCCATGCACAAGAATCCTTCAGTACGGGAGATCATCCAGGGATGCTTCGCGGAGGAAAAGCGGGTACTGCTCTGCGAACCCCTCGATTATCCCGATTTCGTCTCTGCGATGAACAGAAGCTCCCTCATATTGAGCGACAGCGGAGGGGTCCAGGAGGAGGCGGCCGCGCTGAAAAAAATCGTCCTTGTGCTCCGGGACCTTTCCGAAAGACCTGAGGCCCTTGAAGCGGGAACAGCCGTCCTTGTAGGAACCGACCGGTGCAGGATCACGGAAGAAGCCCTTAGGGTCCTCTCCGACGGGGATTACAGAAACAGTATTCTGACCAGAGGTGAGAATCCCTTCGGCGACGGAAAGGCATCCTCGAGAATTGCCGAAGGCATTCGGAATTTTTTCGAAAGACGTTGAAATCATGCCGCGGTATGGTAACATGAAATGGCTCTCCACCATCTTCCCAGGAGGAATTATATAGTGGAATCAAAAATGAAAATTATTGGCGGCACACCTCTCCGCGGTTCGATCGAAGCCCAGGGTGCGAAAAATGCCACCCTTCCCGTCATGGCCGCCGCGATCCTTTTAAAAGATCAAAAACTGAGCATTTCGAGAGTTCCCAACCTCCTCGACGTAAATACCATGGCCGATCTTCTCCGCAGCCTCGGCGCCCGGGTGACCTTTTCATCCCATGAAATGGAGATATCGGTACCCGGCGACATATCCTGGGAGACCCCGTCCGATCTCGTCCGCAAGATGAGGGCATCCTCCCTCGTCCTCGGGCCCCTTCTCGCCCGGTGCGGAAAGGCGGTCATGCCTCTGCCCGGCGGGTGCTCCATCGGCAGCCGGCCCATAGACCTTCATCTGAAGGGACTGACCCGGATGGGAGCCGCCATAGAGCTGGTCCACGGAGCGGTTCACGCCACGACAAAGGGACTCGTGGGAACCAGGATCTACCTGGATTTCCCCTCCGTCGGCGCTACGGAGAACCTCATGATGGCCGCCGTATTCGCAAAGGGAGAAACCGTTCTGGAAAACACGGCCAGGGAGCCGGAGATTTACAATCTCGTGGAAGCTCTCCGCTCCATGGGCGCTTCCATCGAGGCGGACGGAACCGGAGTCATACGGATTTCCGGCGTGGATACCCTCCAGAGCGCCTCCTCGAGAATCATCCCCGACCGTATCGAAGCCTGCACCTATATTCTTGCCGGCGCGGCCACCGGCGGAGAAGTGACGGTGACGGACATCATTCCGAATCACATCGACTCCCTCCTCGCCAAGCTCGAGGAAGCGGGAGCGTCCCTCAAGGTGGAGGAGAACCGGGTGACCGTCTACCCGGGGGAACGGATCAAAAGCGTCTCTCTGAAAACCCTTCCCTATCCGGGATTCCCCACGGATCTCCAGCCCCAGATCATGACCGCCCTCTGCCTGGCCGAGGGGACGAGCGTCATCCAGGAGAGCGTTTTCCAGTCCCGTTTTCTCCACGTGAGCGAACTGAACAAGATGGGGGCAAAAATCGACATTCAGAGCAACTCCGCCGTCATCACCGGGGTTGAACGGTTTACCGGGGCAGACGTGGTCGCCACGGATCTGCGCGCCGGGGCCGCCCTCGTCATCGCCGGACTTGCCGCCGGAGACACCACCATTGTGTACCACCTGGGCCATATCTGCCGGGGATATGAAGCCATGGAGGAAAAGCTTCAGAAGCTCGGCGCCCGGGTGCAGGTCATCCCGGAGGAGAAAGAAGACTTCAAGGGAGGCTCTTCTTCCGCGGGACCTTCCTTCTGACTCCTATGGAACGGGACCCGGAAGCTTCGGACATGGAAACTTCTTCCTCCTCATTCGCCTCAAAATCCCCCCGGGTCCTGGCCTTTGTCGGCCCCGCAGGCACCGGAAAAAGCCAGCGGGCCCAGATGGTGGCCAGAGAAAATGACATTGATTTCATCATCGACGACGGCCTGGTCATCTCGGGCGGAAAAATTCACGCCGGAAAAAGCGCAAAGTCTGAGAAAAATCTCGTCCGGGCGATCCGGCGGGCTCTTTTCGAGTATCCGGACCACCGCAAAGCGGTCATCGAATTTCTCCGCCAGAAGCAGCCCGGGAACATCATGGTGGTGGCAACCTCAATTTCCATGGCGGACAAAATCACCCGCGCCCTCTCCCTCTCCTCTCCGGCACGGATAATAGACATTACTGACGTGGCTTCACCGGAGGATATTCTCAGCGCCCGCCGGGAACGGCAGGAGAAGGGGCAGCACGTCATCCCCGTTTCCCGGACCCAGCTTCGGAAAAATTTCGGCGGAAAGCTCGTGGGACATCTGCGGGACCTTTTCAAAAGCATGGACAGGGAGGAGGGGGAGCGGACCATTGTCAGGCCTCCCTTCAGTTTTTTCGGTTCCCTCACCATCCATTCCTCCGCCATAGCGGACCTCGTACGTCTGGTGGTGGCGTCCAGTCCCCAGACAGGCGGGGCGAAGGATATCCGTGTCCGGTCGGGAGAGGATTCCGTCTCCCTCGAGATAACTCTTTCCGTCTTTCCGGGAAAACTCAATTTTTTGCAGGTCGGTCAGATGCACCAGAGGAAGGTGGCTTCGGCAGTGCGCTATTTCACAGGAATCGACGTGGACAAAGTCGACATTCGAATAGGAGAAATTCTGCTTCCATGACCGTTTTTTTCAGCGGCGTTCAGAAAAATCATGCCTGGACGGAGCTCGAGCGGAGGGTGAAGATATGCACCCGGTGCGGTCTGTGCTCGGGGCGCAAAAATGCCGTCTTCGGAGAGGGCAGCAGAAGCTCCCGGGTCATCTTCATCGGAGAAGCCCCCGGAGCCGATGAAGACGCCCGGGCCCTTCCTTTTGTCGGCAAAGCCGGACAGCTGCTTACCCAGATACTCTCCTCCGTGGGGATCGACCGGAAGGACGTTTTCATCACAAATATAGTGAAGTGCCGTCCCCCGGAAAACCGGGCGCCCGTGCCCGACGAGATGATGGACTGTGCCCCCTTCCTGGAGGCGCAGCTCGCCCTTCTTGCGCCGCCGCTGATCGTCTGCCTCGGAAACACGCCGACGAAATGGCTGCTCAAGACTTCGGAGGGAATAACGGCCCTCCGGGGACGGTGGTTCCAGTGGAGAGGATCCTCCCTGCTGCCCATGTTTCATCCGAGCTATCTGCTGAGAAATGATTCAAAAAAGAAGGGAAGCCCGAAAGAGCTGACCTGGAGGGACATTAACTCCCTCCGGGAAAAAATGGAGGCCCTGACGGGGGATAGCGGAAGAAAAGGAGAGGCTCCGTGAGGACGCAGGGCCTGCCCAGCCCCTTTCACGTCGCCGTCATCATGGACGGAAACGGCCGCTGGGCGAAAAAAAGATTTCTTCCCCGTCTCCTGGGACACCGGGCGGGCATCAAAGCCCTTGAAAGAACCGTGGAGGCTGCCTCCGATCTTGGCATTACCCATCTTTCCGTCTATGCTTTCTCCACGGAGAACTGGAACCGGCCTCAAAAAGAGGTGACGGGGCTTATGAGCCTTTTCCGCCACTCCCTCAGGAGAAAAGTGGAGGAGCTCCGGAGAGAAAACGTCCGGCTGCTTTTTTCCGGAGTGAGAAATGACCTTCCTCCGGACGTGGTGGAACTCATGAAGGAATCGGAGGAATTGACGGCGGAAAATACGGGGCTTACCCTCATCCCCTGCCTGAACTACGGAGGCCGGAGGGAGATCCTCGACGGAATCAATGCCCTTCTGAAAAGCGGAGTCCGGGGCCCGGTTACGGAAGAGGATCTTCGAAGCCATTTCTATGTCCCCGGTCTTCCGGACCCTGATCTCGTTATCCGGACGAGCGGTGAAAAGAGGCTGAGCAATTTCTGGATCTGGCAAAGCGCCTACAGCGAACTGTATTTTACGGATACCCTGTGGCCGGATTTTGGAAGAAAAGAGCTTGAAGATGCTCTTTCAAATTATAAGGACAGGGAAAGACGCTATGGAGCAATCGGAAAAAACTGAAAATCGACTGCGGGGAATTCTGATCAGGGCTGTCAGCGGAGCAGCGGTGGTGGCCCTCGTTCTCGGCGCCCTCTTCGCCGGAGGGATCTTCTGGACATCCCTCGTCTCCCTGATCGCCCTTCTCTCCCTTGCGGAATTCTACGGAATGGTCTCGCGGAAGTTCAAGGTCTCCCGGGGAATAGGTTTTCTCGCAGCCGTCCTCATCATCTTCACCGCCGCCGAAGGAATCAACCCCGTCTCCCTCGTGCTGACCCTCAGCATTACAGCCTTCATCATCCTCTTCGTCGAGGTGGTGCGGAGGCAGGTTCAGAGGGAGAGCTACGCCATCTGGAACATGGGGGGCACCCTCGCGGGGATTCTCTACATCGTCTTCCCCTGGACGTTCATGATCCTCCTGCGAAGACTGCCCTCGGGGACGGTGCTCCTTTTCGTCATGTTCCTCTCCACGTGGTTCTGCGACGTGGCTGCCTACCTTATCGGGTCACTGTGGGGCAGAACCCCTCTTTGCGAAAATGTCAGCCCGAAGAAGACCTGGGAGGGTTTTCTCGGAGGAGCTGCCGGGGCGCTGCTTGCCTCCGCGGCAGTGGCCTTCATACTTGAAGCTTCGCCCCTTCCCTTTCTCTCCATCGGCCTCATCTGCGGAGTTGCCGGGCAGCTCGGCGACCTGGCCGAATCAGTGATCAAGCGGGAGACGGGCGTCAAGGACAGCGGAAGGATCATCCCCGGGCATGGAGGCATTCTCGACCGTTTCGACAGCGTCCTGATCAACGGCCTTCTCGTCTACGTTCTCTTCGGAGTCATCCTCCGATGAAAAAAATACGCCTCTTCCTTCTCGGATGTACCGGCAGCGTTGGAAGTTCGATACTCTCCGTGTGCCGGGCCTTTCCCGAGCGCTTCGAAATTTCCGTGATCGCGGCAAAAAGCTCTGCCCCGGCGGTTGCAAAACTTGCCCGGGAATTTTCAGTCCCGACAGTCATTCTCACGGACCCGGCGGCGGCGGAGGAGCTGCGCCGGGCTTCCGTGGGAGATTTTACGGTCCTCACAGGGGATGAAGCCCTCGAGGAAGGGGCGGTCCGGCCCGACGTGGATCACCTTGTGGCGGCCTCGTCCGGAACGGCGGCCATTCCCGCCCTCATGGCGGCCCTCAGGGCGGGAAAGGACGTCTCCCTGGCGAACAAGGAGAGCATCGTCGTGGCAGGCCCGTGGGTCCTTCCCCTGGTTCAGCGCCCCGATCAGCTTCGTCCCCTCGACAGCGAGCACAACGCCCTCTGGCAATGTCTCCAGGGAAGAAACCCTTCGGACGTGTCCACCCTGTGGCTCACTGCGTCGGGGGGTCCCTTCCGGAAATTCTCCGCCTCTCAGCTCGAAGGGGTGACTCCCGCCATGGCGGCGGCCCACCCGGTCTGGCCCATGGGAGCGAAGATCAGCGTGGACAGCGCGACCCTTATGAACAAGGGAATTGAAATCATGGAAGCCATGGCCCTCTTCTCCTTCCCTTCCGGCTCGGTCCGGGCGGTCATCTCCCCCGAGGCCTTCATCCACGGCGTCGTGCAGTTCCGGGACGGCACTTTTCTTCTCGCGGGCTCTGCGGCGGATATGCGCCTTCCCTGCGCCTCAGCCCTCTTTTACCCCGAAAGGTGTCCCGGGGAACTCGCCCCGGCCCCCGACCTTCAGTCCCTGTCCTTTGCCTTCGGGCAGCCTGACGAATCCCGGTTCCCCTGTCTCTCCCTCGCCCGGGAGGCGGCCCGAAGGGGAGGGGCTTTCCCGGCCCTCCTCGTGGGAGCCGACGAAGTCGCCGTAGACCGCTTTATAAAAGAAAAGAACAGTTTTACCGATATTCCGCGGATAATCGAGGCCGTTTTCGAGGGGTACAGCGGCGGAAATCCCGCCGGCCTCGACGATGCCCTGTCAATCATGGAGGAGGGGCGACGCCTGGCTCTGCAGCACGGCCGAAGGCTTGAAGCCCGCTCCGGAGCAAGGAGATCGATCTGAAATGGCAAGTCTGCTCGCATTCCTCGTGGTCATCGGGATCTGCGTTATTATCCACGAATTCGGCCACTTTCTCACGGCACGTTTTTTTGATGTGCAGGTTCATGAATTCGCCTTCGGCATGGGGCCTGTGCTCTTCCAGCGGGAGAGAAAAGGAACCCTCTGGTCCCTGCGCGCCTTTCCCATAGGGGGTTTCGTCCGCCTCGCCGGAATGGAGGAGGAGGCGGAAGGGGAGACCGTCGAGCCCGGAAAGGCCTTCTACGACAAGGCAGCCTGGAAACGGTTTCTTATCCTGGTGAACGGAGCGGTCTCGAACCTCATCCTTGCCCTTCTTATTACGGCGGTCTTTCTGACGGGGCACGGAGTGACGGATCTCGAACGGACCGTAGTGGGAGAGATCATGGAAGGGTACCCTGCCCAGAGGGCCGGCATTCTTCCCGGCGACGCCATCCTCGCCGTCAACGGCAGGGGAGTGGAAAACTGGAGGGCCATGTCTGAAACCATCCGGGAGGAAGCCCTCAAAGGGCCTGTGGACTTCACTGTACGCCGGGGGCAGCAGACTCTCGCCCTGTCCATAGACATCCCCCCTTCCGGAGAGCAGGGGATCCGACTTCTCGGCATACGTCCTGCAATGCGGCGATATTCCCCCCTTACGGCTCTTGCATCCGCTTTTTCCTACACGGTGAACATGAGCGCCGAGATGCTCCGGGGAATCGTCCGGTGGGTCACCGGTGCCGAGAAGGCCGATGTGGCGGGCCCCCTGGGCATTGCCGCCCTTGCGGGAGAAGCGGCCCGCAAGGGAATCTGGACGTTTCTTTCCTTTCTTGCCCTGATCAACCTCAATCTCGGCCTCATCAACCTGCTTCCCTTTCCGGCCCTGGACGGGGGACGGCTTTTCTTCACCGCCGGGGAGATGCTTCTGGGGAGGCGCCTCCCTCCGAAGATCGAAAATTATATCCACATGTCCGGGTTCATCCTGCTGATCCTTCTCATCCTCTACGTGACCTGGCAGGATCTCCTCAGGATCCTGTGAGGCCGTCATGACGAAAAAACTGACCATCGGCCCCTTGACCCTCGGCGGTACGGCCCCCATCAGGGTTGAATCCATGCTGAAAATTCCCCTTTCCCGCAGGGAGGAATGCCTCGGCCAGTGCATCTCCCTCCATCGGGAAGGGTGCGAGCTGGTCCGGGCCGCCTATCCTTCCTCGGATCTCATGGGCGACCTCGAGTGGCTGAAAAGCCGCTCCCCGGTGCCTCTCATGGCGGATATCCATTTCGACCCGGCCCTGGCGCTCGAAGCCCTCGAAGCGGGGCTGACCTCCCTTCGGATCAACCCCGGAAACATGCCTTCAGGAAAGCTCAGGGATGTCGTCCGGTCAGCCGGAGAGAGAGGCGCGGTCATCAGGATAGGAGCCAATGGCGGATCTTTGAGCTCCAGGCATCTCGCCGAAGCCGGAGGGGTCAGGTCCGATGCCCTGGTCCTCGCGGTGGAGGAGCAGCTCCGCCTGCTCCTCGACGAAGGGTTCGACAGAATCATCCTCTCGGCGAAGTCCACTTCCCTTCCTGAAACCGTGCGGGCAAACGGCCTTCTCGCGGCACGGCACCCCGATTTTCCCTTTCACATTGGTATTACCGAGGCGGGGTTTGGCCTCGACGGCATCGTGAAAAGCGCAGCCGGGTTGGCGCTGCTCCTCGCCCAGGGTATAGGCAGCAGTCTGAGGGTCAGCCTGACCGGGCCTCCCGAAGAGGAAGTCCGGACGGGGTATGCCCTTCTTCGGGCACTGGAGCTGCGCTTCCGGGGGGCGACGGTCATCTCCTGTCCGACCTGCGGAAGGAAACGCATCGATGTGCAGTCCCTTCTTCTTTCTCTCGCCCCGGTACTGAAGGATCTCCCCGACGGAATGACTGTGGCGGTGATGGGGTGCGAGGTCAACGGGCCGCAGGAGGCCCGGGATGCCGATATGGGCGTCGCCGGCTCTCCCGGGGGCGCCGTCATTTTCAGCCGCGGGAAAGTGCTCAGGGAAGCGGCATTGGAGGACCTTCCCTCCGTATTTACCGCGCTTGGCATCGAATTCAGGGCTTCCGACGTATTTTCAGACAGGCAATCCATGAAAGGAGACGAGGGATAGTATGGCCATGAATCTCAAGGGAAGAAGTTTTTTGACGCTGATGGACTTTTCGAAGGAGGAAATTCTCTTCCTTCTTGAACTCTCCGCTGACCTGAAGGCAAAAAAGAGGGCGGGAATCCGGGGAAGAACCCTCGAGGGGAAAAATATAGCTCTCATATTTGAAAAAGCCTCCACCCGCACCCGCTGCGCCTTCACCGTAGCCTGCGCCGACGAGGGGGGGCACGCAGAGTTTCTCGGCAAGAACGACATCCACCTCGGCGGCAAGGAGGATGTTCAGGATACGGCCAGGGTGCTGGGAAGGATGTTCGACGGAATTCAGTACCGGGGGTTCAAGCAGTCCCTGGTGGAAGATCTCGCCCGATATGCGGGAGTTCCCGTGTGGAACGGTCTGACGGACGAAGATCACCCCACCCAGATCCTCGCGGATTTCCTGACTCTCCAGGAGAACTTCGGGAAAAATCTCCGGGGCTTGAACCTCGTCTATTGCGGCGACGGCCGGAACAACATGTCGAACGCCCTCATGATGGGAAGCGCGAAGCTCGGCCTCAATTACAAAATTGCGTCCCCCAAATCCCTCTTTCCCGCAGCCGGTCTGCTTGAAACATGCAGAAAAATCGCGGAAAAGAGCGGCGGTTCCGTCGACCTGTTTGAAGATCCCAGGGAGGCCGCCCGAGGGGCGGATGCCCTCTATACGGACGTTTGGGTTTCCATGGGAGAGGAGGAGAAAAAGAAGGAGCGGGAAGGGCTTCTTCGTCCCTACCAGGTGAACATGGACCTCATGAAGGCGACGGGAAATTCTTCTGCCGTATTCCTTCACTGTCTCCCCGCCGTCAAAGGGTACGAGGTTACGGAGGAAGTCTTTGAAGCTTCCTTTTCAAAGGTCTTCGACGAGGCCGAAAATCGGATGCACACCATCAAGGCCGTCATGGTGGCCACTATCGGCAACCAGTAGGGAATCCGCTTGGTTCTGAAGGAGGTGACGGTGATGGAGAAAGACCGGCTGTTCCGCTGCGCATCCTGCGGAAGGGAGTTTCGTATCGCCGAAAAGGAGAGGACCTTCCGCTGCCCCGACTGCAGGGGAAAGACCCTCATCCTTCTCGAGGGTGAGAGCGTCTCGAAAAAGAAATGTGCCGGGTGTTCCGCTTCCTCCTGTTCCACCTGAGGGGGCTGACCTGCGGGGCAGCGGTCCGCTGCCCCTTTTCGCTACAGGATGGACGTTATGGAAAGGTCGAGGCTCTGTACCCCCCGGACTCCACCCAGGGCATCGACGAAAAGCCGGATGTCTCCGGCGTCCCCTTTTAAAACGATGCACTCCATGCAGTGATGATGGTCCACGTGGACGTGGGTCGTGCATATAATGGACTCCCCGTGGTCATGCTGCAGGGCGGTGAGCGCCCCGGTCGCGGCGGAGGCTGCATGATCGTAGACTATGGTTACCGTTCCGAAGACCGTCCCCGCCCCTTTCGCCCACATCTCCCTCGAAAGACGCTCCCGGATGAGCTGCCGAAGGGCTTTTGAGCGGCTCGGCAGCCCTTTCCTCCGTACAAACTGATCGAACTCGTCGAGAAGCCCCTCGGGTATGGCCACACCAAAACGGACTAAAGAATCCATGGGAAACCCTCCTGTGTCTGTCTTTCTCATAGAGTATAATAAACGCAAATCGCCCTTTTGGAAGGAGTTCCACCCGTGGATGCCCCTTTGATCGCATTTTTCCCCTCTTCGTCCCGCTTCCCTGCATTGCCTCCTGCCGGATGTCCCTCCCGGGGCGGAGGATTTCTCGCCCTCCTTCCCTCTCTTTCGGAAGAGGAGGGAAGGGAAGCCGCCCTTACCCGTGGATGCCATGTTATCTGCGGCGGCGAGACGGCGCAGATAACTGTCCTGGACGACGGAGGTAAAATTCTTCTCCGCTACGGAGGACTTCATGAAGGGGGGGAAAGTTCGGAAGAAAAATTTCCCCTCTTTTTTCCTGGAGGTCTGCTCTGCGCTCTTTCCTTCGGCAGGGATATTCTTTTTCCGGAACATGCCCGTCTCCTTGTCCTCGGCGGCGCGGAACTGCTGCTGGTCGCTCCCCGCCGGTCAGATGAGCCGGACCTCCTGGAATCTTTCGCCCGGGTGCGGGCTGCAGAAAATCAGATTTTTATCGCCCTTCTCCTTCCTTTTCCCGAAGGTCCCCTTTTTTTCGGCCCCGGAGGGGAGTCCCTTCCTCCGGACCTTTCTCCGGAAGGGGGATGGATCACTCTCGGAAAGAAAATACTTCAGAAGACCAGGAAAACATACCCCCTCAGAAGCTTTCGGCGCCCTGATCTCTATTCCGGTCTGACTGCCCTGTGACAGGAGCGTGTCTGTGCTACAATATCTCCTGAAAATCTATCTCATGGATACGGGGTGACTGACCTTGGCAGCGATGAAAAGAGGTCCGGCCATAATAGCGGAAACAATCGAAAACTGGCTTCGGGAAAAGATCACCGGGGCCGGCGCCCGGGGGGGAATTGTCGGCCTCAGCGGCGGCATCGATTCCGCCCTTGTAGCCGTCCTTTTGAAAAGAGTCTTCGGGGATGACATGCTCACCGTCTATCTTCCCGTACACAGCATGAACCGGGACAGGGAAGATGCCCTTCTTATGGTCGATACCTTCGGTCTCCCCTTTCGGGAGGTTGACCTTTCCCCCGTCTTCGACAGCCTCCTCGGCTCCCTGGAGGCGAAGAAGGTCAGCGCCATCGCTGCGGCAAACATAAAACCCCGCCTGAGAATGACTGCCCTCTACGCCCTGGCCCAGAGCGAAAACCTCCTGGTCTGCGGCACGGGAAACCGGGCGGAAATACATCTCGGTTATTATACGAAATACGGAGATGGGGCAGCCGATCTTCTTCCTCTCGGTGACCTGCTGAAAACGGAAGTCCGTTCCGTCTCCCGTTTTCTCGGCATCCCCGAATCTCTTATTCAAAAAGCCCCTTCTGCGGGGCTGTGGACGGGACAGACGGACGAAAAGGAGATGGGGATGAGCTATGAATCCATCGACCGCTATCTCGCCGAAGGCAAAGGAGATGACATCATCACAGAACGCATCGAGAGAATGCACGCCCTGACAGATCATAAAAGGGCTTTGCCCCCTGTGTGCCATATTACGTTACCGGAATGACTTTGTTTTTTTGAGGAGGAATTTTTTTGTCCGGACATTCAAAATGGGCGAATATCAAGCATCGTAAAGCGTCTCAGGATGCCAAGCGAGGAAATCTTTTTCAGAAGCTCGTAAAGGCCGTGATCATCGCCGCCAAAGAGGGTGGAGGCGACCCTTCCATGAATATGCGCCTCAAGGCGGCCATCGACAGGGCCAAGGCAGCCAGCGTACCGAACGACAACATCATCCGGGGAATAAAGAGGGGAACTGGAGAAATAGAGGGAGCCCAGTACGAAGAGATCGTGTACGAGGCCTATGGCCCCGGAGGGGTGGCGATTCTCGTGGAGGTCCTGACGGACAACCGGAACAGAACCGCGTCCGAGATGCGGGCCCTTCTCACCCGGAACGGCGGCTCCCTGGGCGAAGCGGGCAGCGTGGCCTGGATGTTCGAGAGAAAAGGAATGATCGAAATCTCCGGAAAAGACCTTGACGAGGAAACCCTTATGACCGCCGCCCTCGAAGGGGGAGCGGACGACCTGGAAAAGACGGACGAAGGATATCTCGTCTACTGTGATCCGAGTTCCCTCCCCGACGTCCGGGAAACCCTCGAAAAAGCCGGCTACCAGGTCGAACGGGCCGAATCCGAGATGGTTCCCAAGAACACGGTTGCGATAACGAGCAGGGAAAAGGCCCAGAAAATGCTTCGTCTCATGGACATCATCGAGGAACATGACGATACCCAGAACGTCTACGGAAACTTCGACATCCCCGACGAGATCATGGAAAGCCTCGAAGGATAGTTTTTTTCTTGATCAAGTGCCTCGGCATCGACCCCGGACTGGGACGAATGGGATATGCAGCCCTTCTTCAGGAGGGGCACTTTCTTCGGCCGCTGTGCTTCGGATGCATTGAGACGCCGCCGAAAATGCCCCTCCCGGCCAGGCTGAACATGATTTACGACAGGCTCCGGGAGCAGATGGAAAACACCTCTCCCGATTTTCTCTCCGTGGAAAAACTCTTCTTCGGAAGAAACACGACAACTGCCGAATATGTCTGGCAGGCCCGGGGAGTGGTTCTTTTGCTCGCGAACCAGTTCGGACTGCCGGTGCTGGAGCCGAAACCCTCCCAGATCAAACTGGCCGTGTGCGGCAGCGGAACCGCTCCGAAAGAGCAGGTACAGCGGATGGTGCAAAAACTTCTCGGACTGTCGGAAATTCCCCGCCCGGACGACGCCGCTGATGCCATAGCAGCCGCAGTGACCGGTTTTTCCCTCTTCAGCAGGGAAAAGAAAATATCCCTTTCGGGAGGATCCCATGCTTCGCTTTCTCTCCGGTAAAGTGCTGGCCCTCACGGACACCTCCGTTCTTCTCGACGTCCGCGGCCTCGGGTTCGAGGTTTTCGTCACGGGCAGAGCGGCCCGCCTCTGCAGGGAAGGGGAGGAGGCCTCCCTCGTAACGCAGCTGCAGATATCCGAGGCCGGCCCAATGCTCTTCGGGTTCGCCGACGAGCGGGAGCGCTCCTTTTTTCTGAAGCTCACCACCGTGAAAGGGGTGGGGGGCAAGATGGCCATGAACATCCTCAGGGCCGCCGGCACCGATCATCTGGTGGCATGGATTCTCTCCGCCGATGTGGGCGCCCTGATGAAAATCCCCGGAGTGGGGCGGAAGACCGCTGAACGGCTCTGCTTTGAAATGAAGGCCTCCCTCACCGGGGAGAACGCCGAAGTGCCTCTCGAGGGGTATTCCCCCCGGGGAAGAATGGCGGACGCTGTCATGGAAGCTCTCCGCTCCCTGGGATTTGCCCAGGGGGACGTGGGTGCGATTTTCCGCAGGCTGAAGACCGACGGGGTCCTCGATGACGAGTCAGTCAACGAGGAAAGTCTTCTGCGGATTGCCCTGAAAGAACTGAAGAGGAACTGAGGTGACTGCCCATGGCTCAGGAATTTCATCGTTTTCTTGATCCCGCCGAGGGACGGGAGGAGGACGAGACCTCCCTTCGCCCCCTTTCCCTCGGGGAATTCATCGGCCAGGAAAAGCTCAAGGAAAAACTTTCGATTTACATCCAGGCGGCCCGGCAGCGGGGCGAAGCCCTTGACCACTGCCTTTTTTACGGGCCCCCCGGCCTGGGCAAGACCACTCTCGCCGGTATCATAGCGAGGGAGATGGGGGGACAGCTGCGGGTCACCACCGGTCCTGCCCTGGAAAAGACGGGAGATCTCGCCGCGATCCTCTCGAATCTCGAACCCCAGGATGTCCTTTTCATCGACGAAATCCACCGCCTTCCCTCGACAGTGGAGGAGATTCTCTATCCCGGCATGGAAGACTATTCCCTTCATATCATCGTCGGGAAGGGGCCCCTCGCCAACAACATATGCCTGAATCTTCCCCGCTTCACCCTGGTCGGGGCCACCACCAGGCTCGGCCTCCTTACATCTCCCCTGCGGGCCCGCTTCGGCATTGTGGAGCAGCTCGCCCTTTATTCCCCCGAAGAGCTCTGCGGCATCGTCATGCGGGGGGCACGGGTGCTCGGGATAGGCATTTCTGAGGATGCCGCCCGAGAGGTGGCGGGAAGATCCCGGGGGACGCCCCGAATCGCCCTCAGGCTCCTCCGGAGAGTTCGGGACGTGGCGGAGGTCCAGGCAAAATCGTCCATCGACGGCCCCGTCTGTTCTTTTGCCCTCGACATGCTCGGCCTCGATGTGCTCGGCCTCGACGAAGGGGACCGGCGGATTTTGAGAATTCTCGTGGATCTTTTCGACGGAGGGCCGGTGGGCCTTTCCACCCTCGGGGCGGCCCTCAACGAAGAGGTCCAGACCATCGAGGACATCTACGAGCCCTTCCTTATTCAGCAGGGGCTCATCGAACGGACTCCCCGGGGAAGAAAAGCAACCCGGAACGGGTGGAACTACCTCGGAAAGACCCCTCCCCCGGAAAAGCCGGAAGTCTGGCAGCTTCGCCTCCCCCAGGAGGAGTGAGCTCCATGCCGTCCATCGGGAAAGGCCTTCTTCTTATCGGCCTTTTTTTTCTCGCGGCGGGCGCATTGTTTCTGATCGCCGGAAAACTTTCTCTTCCTCTCGGGCTCCTTCCCGGAGACATGATCGTGAGGGGCAAAAGATTTGTTTTATATGCCCCCATTACCACCATGCTTCTCGTCAGTCTTGCCGCATCGGCCCTTCTGACCCTGCTCATCCGATGGATGAAATAATTCAAACTGGAGGTTTTTCCATGACCCGTTTTCTTCGATCTTTTTCTCTTCAGCTTTTTGCCGCCGGATTGATTCTTTTTTCCCTATCCGCCGGAGCCGACGCCCGCGCGATCTCCGTGGCGCTGACGAAAAATTCCCCCTCCCTGGCCGTTTCGTCCGCTTCGTCCGTGACGGCCCTCGACGCAGCGGGACGCCGCCACGCTCTCGGGAAGGCTCCTTCCTTCCGGGCTGAGGGGCAGGGGCGCGTGAAGGCAGGCTCGCTTCTTCTCCGGCTTCCCGTCACCCTCTCCGCAAAGAGCCCACTTGTCTTCAGCGGAAAACGGTACCGGGGGACTTTTCGTCTTCTCCCTTCCGGGTCCGCCTTCAACCTTGTGAATGTCCTTGAACTGGAGGATTATCTCCGGGGCGTACTCAAGATGGAGGTCAATCCCTCATGGCCCATGGAGGCCCTGAAAACTCAGGCGATCGTCTCCCGTACCTATGCCCTCAGAAGCATCTCCATGAACAACGGCAAAGGAGGGTATGACCTCGAGGATTCCTTTCTCTCCCAGGTCTATCGGGGAATGAACGCCGAGGACAAGCGGACCGATGCCGCCGTTGCCTCGACGAAGGGAATGGTGGTCCTTGCCGGAGGGGAGCTGGCCTTTACCCCCTTCCACTCTGACAGCGGAGGAGCTACCGCAGACGTCTCCACGGTCTGGGGAAGTTCCTTTCCCTATCTGAAGGGGGTCTGCGAGCCCGTTCCCTCTTCTTCTCCAAACGGAAGCTGGGAGGTCCGGCTTTCTGCTGCCGCAGTGGAAGAGGCCCTGAGGGATGCCGACGCCGATGTGGGAACTCTCCAGGAGCTTAGGATCGCCGAATGCGATCCCTTCGGACGGGTAAATACCCTTCTCGCCAGGGGGACCCGTGGAAGCCGCACGGTGAAAAGCCATTCCTTCCGGATGGCCGCAGGCAGCAACGTGATACGGAGTACAACCTTCTCCCTCGTTCCCCCGAAGGGTGGAGCTGTAGCTGTACCGGCATCCTCTGCCCCTGCGGCGTCAAAAACCGCTTCCTCCAGGCCGTCATCCCCTGACGTCCCCACCTCAAACACACCCATGTCGGCGGCGGAAGAGGCCCAGCTCACGGCCCTTACGGAGCAGAGCGTCTTCAACGGCGAAGAGCTCATGGACATGCTGCTCCACCCTGAAAAGAGAAAGGGGTATCTCGTCCGGGCCCTGAGGACGAAACGTCCCTCCGAGCCATCCGCTCCCCGGTCTGCTCTTTCCTCCGGCACGGGAGAATATATCTTCCGGGGCAAGGGATGGGGGCACGGCGTAGGGCTGTCCCAGTGGGGCACGAAAGCCCTTGCGGAACAGGGATGGGATCACCGGAAAATTCTCGCCTTCTATTTTCCCGGAACGACCCTGGGGAGCCGCTAGGCAGGGCTGCATGGGGGAAACGGATCTTTTCAGCACTGACGCCTACGACTATTATCTTCCGGAAGAGCGGATCGCCCAGGACCCCGCAGTCCCGAGGGATTCCTCCCGGCTTCTCGTCCTGCCGCGGCATACCGGTCCTATGGTATCCACCCGTTTCCGGCAGATCGGGGATTTCCTCTCCCCCGGCGACCTTCTCGTCCTCAACGATACGCGGGTGATCCCCGCCCGGCTCTTCGCCCGGCTGAAGGACACGGGACGGGAGGTGGAGGTGCTCCTTCTCCGCCCCCTCGATCCCCGGTGGACGGAATGGGAGGTCCTTCTCCGCCCGGGACGGAAAGTCCGCCCAGGGGCGAAGCTTCTCCTCTCCGACGGGACGGTCCTCGCTGCGGGAGAGCACCGGGAAGAAGGGGTGCGGACCGTCGGGTTTCCTCCCGGCACGAAGGTTCTTCCTCTTCTGGAGCGGATCGGTTCCACCCCCCTTCCTCCCTACATCACCCGCTCCACGGCGCCCGCATCGGCCTACCAGACGGTCTTCGCCCGAACGGACGGATCGGCGGCCGCTCCCACGGCGAGCCTCCACTTCACCGAAGACCTCCTCGAAAACCTTCAAAAGGAGAGAGGGATTGCCCTGGGCTGGCTCACCCTGCACGTGGGGCTCGGCACTTTTCGGCCGGTGAAGGCGGAGGATATCAGGGACCATCATATTCACGAGGAATACTGCACCCTTCCTCCCGGTACAAAAGAACTCGTGGACGAGACGAAAAAACGGGGCGGACGGGTTATCGCCGCCGGGACGACCGTTGCGCGGACCCTAGAGTCCATGGCAGGAGAGGAGGGCTACCTCGAGAGCGGAAGCCGCTCCACGAGGCTGTTTATTTATCCCGGATATCGGTATAAAATTATAGACGGACTTATAACGAACTTTCATCTCCCGAGGAGCTCTCTACTCATGCTCGTCGCCGCCTTCGCGGGATATGAACGGACCATGAAGGCCTATCAGGAGGCCCTGTCGCAGGAGTACAGGTTTTTCTCCTTCGGAGATGCCATGCTCATTATCTAGAGTAGAAAGGATGATCGCCATGTGGACCTGGGAATGCTTTACCCCTCACCCTCCCATCATCGTTCCTGCGGTTGGACGGGGCCGGGAAAACGAGGCCCGGGCAACGGTGGACGGCATGAAAAGCCTCCATTCCCTCGTGCAGCCGAATCCTCCCGAGATACTCTTCCTCCTCTCTCCCCATGCCCCTTTTTCGGGCGGACTGACCTTCACCATCGCCGAAAAGTACACCGGAAACTTCGCCCCTTTCGGCGCTCCCGCTCCCGCCTATTCCTACGGAGGAGCCGGCGATCAGGGAAGTGCCCTCGCGAATGTCCTCGCTGCCTCCTTCCCTGTCGCGGCAAGTAAAGGAAAATCGGCCGTCCTCGACCACGGCAGCCTAGTCCCCCTCAGCTTCCTGGCTCCCTGGGGAGGCGAACCTCCCCGCCTCGTCCTGGCCAACCCCATCGGCCTCACACTGCGGCAGGCTTTCGAGCTCGGGCAGTTCCTTGCCGAATATGACGACCCGTCCCTCTGGGGGCTTCTTGCGAGCGGCGATCTCTCTCACCGGGTGACTCCCGATGCCCCGGCAGGATACACACCCCTGGGCGCTCCTTTCGACCGGAAAATCGCCGAAGCCCTTCGGCTGAACAACCCGTCGCTCCTTCTCTCCCTCGACGAGGGAGAGGTGGACGAAGCGGGGGAGTGCGGTCTCCGGTCCGCCCTGGTCTTTCTCGGCCTCGGCGAAAAACGGAAAACGACTCTCTACTCCTACGAGGCGCCCTTCGGTGTAGGGTACGCCACTGCCTTCGCCTCTCTCGCCGCCTGTCCGGACCTTGCGCGGAATGTCCTCGGGAAGACCCTTGCGGAGGGAAGGGCTGCGGGAGAGGAAGCGGCCCGGAAATTTCCGGATTTTCCAGAACTTCGGCGAAGGGCGGCATGCTTTGTCACCCTCAAAAAGAGAGGAGAACTTCGGGGGTGCATCGGCACGATCCTTCCCCGATGGGAGACCCTCAGGGAGGAAATTTCCGCCAACGCGGCATCGGCCGCCCTGGAGGACCCCCGGTTTCCGCCGGTCAGCCTCCGGGAGCTGAAAGATATTTCCATCTCCGTGGACGTCCTCTCGGCTCCGGAAAAAATCGATGGCTTCTCCTCCCTCGACCCGAAGCGCTGGGGCGTCATCGTGGAAAAAGATGGCCGTCGGGGTGTCCTGCTTCCCGATCTCGAAGGAGTCGACACGGCCGGGGAGCAGATCTCCATTGCCGCCCGGAAGGCCGGGATCGCCTCCCTCGACGGTATATCCCTCTGGCGCTTTTCCGTCGCGCGGAGAAAAGAGGTGCCTCTGCCATGACATCCTCCCCCCATCCCGCTTCCTGGTGGCGGCAGGAAGGGGAAAAGGTGCGCTGCCTTCTCTGTCCCCACGGCTGCCTGATCGCTCCCGAACATTCGGGAATATGCGGTGTCCGCCGCCACGAACCGGGCAGAGGACTCATGTCCCTGAACTACGGTCTCGTCTCTGCCGCGGCCGTCGATCCGGTGGAGAAGAAGCCTCTCTATCACTGGAAACCCGGCTCTGCCATCCTCTCCTTCGGCTCTATCGGATGCACCATGCGCTGCCCCTTCTGCCAGAACTGGCAGATTGCCCGGTGCGAATCCTCCCGGGGGCTCACCCCCGCCGATCCGGACACCCCTCTCCGCATCGCCCGGGAGAAGGGGCTTTCCTCCGTGGCCTTTACCTACAACGAGCCACTGGTATGGTTCGAGTTCATGACCGAGGCCGCAGCGATCCTCGGAAAGGAGAAGATTTCCGTAGTCCTCGTGAGCAACGGTCTGATCAACCCTGAACCCCTGAAGGAGCTCACCCCCCTTCTCTCCGCAGCGAACATCGATCTGAAGGCCTTTACGGATGAGGCCTACCGTTTCATGGGAGGATGTCTCGACCCGGTGAAAAAGACCATAGAGACCCTCTTTGAGGCGGGAGTCCACCTGGAGATCACCTTCCTCCTCGTCCCCGGGATCAATGATTCCAAAGAGGACTTCCGGAAGATGGTCCGGTGGCTCCGGTCTGTCTCCCCCGGGCTCGTCCTCCACATCTCCCGCTATTTTCCCTGTCATAAGTGGAAGGAGCCCGCTCCGTCCCTCGGACTGCTGAGGGAATTCACGGAGATTGCCCGGGAGGACCTGACCTACGTCTACGAGGGAAATACCGGAGATGAGGCCGTGACGAAATGTTCTTCCTGCGGAGCCCCCCTTGTGGAGCGCAGGGACTACCGGGTAGTGCGCCCCTTTCTCGATTCTTCAGGCAAATGCCTCCGCTGCGGCGAACCCGCGCCGATCGTGATGTAAAAAATGACCAGAGTCCTTCGTCCATGAAGAGAAGCTTTCTTTCTTTCGTCCTCCTGCTCGGAAGCGCCGTCTACCTTTTCCGGATGGCCTCCCTGCCTCCCCAGTGGTGGAATCTCCGTTTTCCCTATGGAACGGGATCTCCCGCCGCCGTGCGGATCCCTTCGGGGATCAACGCCCGGCAGGCCGCGGAAGAATTTGTCTCCGCAGGAGTGGTGGAGAAAGGCAGGGGAGGGGAGCTTGCCCGCTGGATGGGTCGGTTCTCCATCGACCGCACCCTGCGCCCCGGAATCTACTCAGTGAAAAAGGGAACTCCCTGGGAGGTGGCCCGGCAGCTCGAGACAGCCGAACCATCCTTCGCCGCGGCGACCATCCTTCCGGGGGCCGACAAATTTTCCCTCGGGGGCATGCTGTCGGATCCTCCCCTGGCGGAGGATATCATGGAAAGCCTCCTCCTCAGGGACGAACTTTTTCCGAGGGAGATGGAGCCGCTTCTACCCGGCACACCGGAAGGGCGGATCGCCTTTCTTCTCCCCGAGACCTTCCACCTTCCTGAAAAAAGCGGCCCGCAGACTATAGCCGCGGCGGCCGACCTCTGGTGGAACAAATTTTCGTCTATTATTCGTCAAAAGGAGAAGGGAAAAGCGTGGCTCAAGGATCGGGCGGTCGTCGCCTCCCTCGTGGAGCGGGAGGCCCTCTGGGACGACGAACGTCCTCTCGTGGCCGGGGTCATTGAAAACCGGCTCGAAAAAAAAATGCCCCTCCAGGTGGACGCCACGGTAGTCTACGCGTGGAAGCTTCAGGGAAAGACCCTCACCCGGGTTCTGAACAGGGATCTCGAGATCGATTCCCCCTACAATACCTATGTCGTTCCCGGTCTTCCCCCGGAACCCATCTGCGTTCCCTCGGAGGAATCCTGGCGGGCTGCCTTCGCGCCGGAGAAGACGGAATTCCTCTACTACGTGGCCGGTCCGGACGGGCGGCATCTCTTTTCAAAGACCTATTCGGGCCATCTCAGGAATATCCGCAAAGTCCGGGGGAAGTGAAGAAATGGATTATTTTCTTCTTCTCCTTCCCCGGGAAAAAATCGTCCTTCTCAGCTGGATCGTCTCGGAGTACGACGGCCTCGGCACCGTAACGAGCACTTCGCCCCCGGAAGACTGCGGAGAGGAAGGAAAAAAGTATGGGGCGGTCTTTCTCTTCTTTCCCCGGGGCAGGCGGGAAGACGTGTTAGAATTACTATCGGCCCTGAAGTCGGAGGGGATGACCCTCGTCTTTCACTCCGAAGGCCGGAGTGAAGAATTACCCGGGGCATTTCAGGAAGAAATCAATCAACCGGAGGAAATAGGCTGACCATGAGCATCAATTCAAAACTGCAGTCTGCCCTCTCCGCCCTCAAGGCGGCAGGAGCGGATTTTGCCGATATGTATTTCGAAATCGCCTCTTCCCACAGCTATTCTTTCGAGGACGGAACCTTCGAGGAGATCTCTTCCTCCAGTTCCGAAGGGGTTGGGGCCAGGGTTCTTCGGAATGACGACACGGTCATTGCCCACGCACCGGGGGTTCTTCTCTCCACGGGCCTTGACTGCCTGCGGAAGGCTGCGGGAGAACCCGGAACCGCTCTCCCTGAAGGAAGCGGAGGGACCCTCAGGGTGATGGACCGGGGAGACGCCCTGCCTTCTCCGGATTTTTCCTTTTTCACTCCCCTTGACCGGCGCCTACGGAACAGCTCCATGTGGGTAAAGCAGGTCTCCATGAACCTCAGCTCCCTGGAAAAAAGCTTTGCGGTTTTCACGAGCGACGGAGCCGTCGCGGGGGACAGGAGAAAATATACCTATTTCTCCGTGGAAGTGGTAGTGGAGAAGGACGGGGTCATTCAGACGGGATACGAGTCCGAGGCCTTCGCCCTCGAAAGCCGGGAAGCCTTCGCCGCCTTCTCTCCTCAGAGAACGGCGGAAAGGGCTCTTTCCCGAGCGCTTCTCATGCTCGACGCCCCAGAATGCCCCGCTGGTTCCATGGCGGTCATTCTCAGCGGAGAAGCGGGAGGAACCATGATCCATGAGGCCTGCGGCCACGGTCTCGAGGCGGACATCATCCAGAAGGATTACTCGGTCTACAGAAACCACATCGGCTGCCGGGTGGCGAGCCCCCTTGTGACTATGGTTGATGACGGATCCCTTCCGGGCTTTCTCGGGAGTTCCGTCTGCGACGACGAGGGAACTCCCTGCCGCAGGACGGTGCTCATCGACCGGGGAGTCCTGAAGGCCTATCTCTCCGACATCACCTCCGCCCGCAGGGGAAACCTTCCCCTGACCGGGAATGGCCGCAGAAGCTCCTACCGGGCCGTTCCGCAGCCGAGAATGACGAATACCTTCATCGAACCCGGCACCTCCTCCCTCGAGGACATGGTCCGTTCTCTGAATCGGGGGCTTCTCGTGAACAAAATGGGAGGAGGAGAGGTGAACCCGACCTCCGGCGACTTCGTCTTCCAGGTCACGGAGGGATACCTCGTGGAGGGTGGAAAAATCGTCTCTCCCGTACGGGGAGCGGTGCTCACGGGGAACGGGCCCGAAGCTCTTCTCTCCATCGAAGCCGTGGGCTCCGATCTCCATTTTCTTCCGGGGATGTGCGGAAAGGGAGGACAGAACGTCCCTGTCACCGACGGACAGCCCTCCCTTCTTCTTCGGAACATCGTCGTGGGCGGGTCGGGAGCGTGAGATGATTTTTTTCCGGAAAAAAAAGCCTGCTGCCGAAAAAGGGACCGCAAAACCCCGCAGAAAGGAGAAGAAAGCCGCGGGATCAGTTCTTTCTCTCTGGCTCGAAGTTTTCGTTTTCCTGATCCTTGCCTTTCTCGTCTACGCCTGCGCGTCTCTGTTCTCCCTGCGGACGGGTTCCTGGGGGGCGCAGATACGTTTTTCCCTTCTTCAGAACTGGGGAGGGGCAATCCTCATTCCTCTTTTACTCGGGCTGTACCTGTGCATTCTTTATTTTTTAAAAGCGGGAAGAGGAGGGCTTTTCGGCCAGTTTCTGGGGACATTTCTCCTCTTTCTCGCTGCGTCCCTTCTCCTTGGCCTTTTCCACCTGGCGGGTCTCTTTTCCGGCTTTCCGCTCTTTTCTCCGGGGTACCTCGGCGACGGACTCGCCATCCTGGCGGCCAGAAATATCGGGGCCTTCGGCTCCATACTCCTCACCGCAGCCCTCCTTGTGCTCTCGGCGACCCTCTTCGGCTTTCTTCACCCTGCGGCGGTCATAGGGAAAATCAGCCGTTTTATTCAGGCCCTCGGAAGCGACGGATGGAAGCGGATGCCCTATCCGGAAACGTCGGGAGCTGCGCCGGAACCCGGTGAAGCCGAAGAGGAAAGGGTACTGGAAATGACCCCTCCGGCCATGGAAGATCCTTCCCTCGAAAGGGCGCGGAACGTGCCCCCGAAAAAGGAAGAGGAGAGGGATGATTTTATCCTCCCTCTGAAGGAAAAGGCCCGGGAGGTTCCCCTTTCCTCTTTCGACGGTGCGGATAGAGACGAAGGAGAGGATGACCCGGCGCAGGACCCCCATGCCCTTCCGGATATCGAGTTCAATGAAATTGAAGGGTCAGAAAAGAAAGTGCGGGGCGGAACCTTTCCGCCTCCCCTCGATCTCTTCGGTCCCCGCCAGCAGGCGGACTCCACGGAGGACACGGACGCGGTCAAGGAGCAGTCGGGCTCGATCATCGCCACCCTCGCAGATTTCGGAGTGACTGCGGAAATGGCCGACATCGTCATCGGTCCCACGGTCATCCAGTTCCAGATGCAGCTTGCCCCCGGCATCAAGGTGAGCAAGGTGGCAGGGCTCAGCAACGATCTTGCCGTCGCTCTGACCGTTCCCTCCCTGAGGGTGGAAGCGCCGATTCCAGGCAAACCCTATGTAGGGGTGGAAATTCCCAATCCGAAGCGGCGGGGGATCTCCATCCGCACCATTCTCGAATCTTCCTCTTTTCAGGACAACGAATACGATCTCCCCCTTGCCATGGGCGTGCGGGTGGATTCCCGTCCCCTGGTCGTGGGGCTTGAAGATCTTCCCCACCTCCTCGTGGCCGGGACGACGGGCTCGGGAAAAAGCGTTTTCGTCACGAGCTGCATCACCGGCCTGTGCACCTCCCGGACCCCGGAGGAACTGCGGTTCATTCTCATCGATCCGAAGCGGGTGGAGCTGAGCATTTATGAAAATCTTCCCCACGTCCTCGCAAAGCCCGTGGTCTCGCCGAAAAAGGCGGTCCAGGCCCTCGCCTGGGCTGTACGGGAGATGGAACACCGGTACGAAATCTTCGCAAGGGCGCGGGTGCGTAATCTCAAGTCCTACAATCAGTGCGTTCTTCCCAAGGCCAAGCTTCCCTCCATCGTCATCGTGGTGGACGAATTGGCGGACCTCATGTTCACCGCCCAGAAGGACGTGGAGGATTACATCTGCCGCCTCGCCCAGATGGCCAGGGCAACGGGGATCCATCTCATCCTGGCGACCCAGAGGCCCTCGGTCAACGTCATCACGGGACTCATAAAGGCAAACGTCCCCGCGAGGGTTGCCTTCACCCTTCCCTCCCAGACGGACTCCAGGACGATCATCGACGTCTCGGGGGCTGAACGGCTTCTCGGCAAGGGAGATATGCTCTTCGTCAGCTCCCGGTACCCAAGGCCCCTGCGGATGCAGTCGCCCTTCATCGACGACGGAAAGAGCGGCGAGATCATCGCCTACCTGAGAAACGTCTTCGGCGATCCGGAATATGTGGACATCGAGGCTCAGGGTGGGGACGCTCCGGAAGGAGGGGACACCTCCTTCACCGACGACCCACTTCTCGAAGAGGCGGCGGATATCGTCCTCGCAACGGGGATCGCCTCGGCAAGCCGTTTGCAGCGCCAGCTGAGGGTGGGATTCACCCGGGCCGCCCGGCTTATCGACACCATGGAGCAGCTGGGCCTCGTGGGGCCTCCCGAGGGGTCGAAGCCACGGGAAATTCTCGTGGACGACGAAAGCGCAAGGGCGATACTGCAGCGGGCCTGCGGCGGAGCGAAAGAAGACTGATATGGGAACCCTCCTCCTTCCCGGCCTCGCCGCGGAGTTTTCCTTCGGCGGCACGGAGAACCCTGTCGTCTTCGTCTCGGGAGGACGTCCGCCCTCCCTTCCGTGGATGAAAGATTTTTTTCCCGGAAAAGAACTGTGGTGCGTCGACTCGGGGCTCGTCCCCTGCCTCGAAGGGGGGTTCCTTCCCTCCCGGCTTATCGGCGACGGGGACAGCTCGCCCCCGCTTCTGTGGGAGAAAGCCCTCAGGAAGGGTGTGAAGACCGAGCGGTTTCCCCGGGACAAGGACCTGACGGACCTGCAGATCGCCTTTCTCACGGCGGGGAGGGAGCTGCCCGGAAGGAGCGCCGTGGTGACCGGTTGCTGGGGAGGACGGTTCGACCATCTCTGGTCGGGGGTCTGCTCAGCCCTCTGGGCACGGGAGGAAGGACTGAGAATTCTTGCCTTTGCCGACGGGCAGGAAGTCCTCTTTTTTCTCTCAGGCGGTGAGGAAATGGAATTGACCGCAGAGGCGGCGGAGGGGAAAAACCTCTCCCTGCTGGCCATTGGAGGAGACTGTTCCGGTGTGGCCCTCAGGGGTGTACAATGGGAGCTCGAAGATGCGGAAATACTTCAGCGGCGGCCTTTTGCGGTGAGCAACAGATTCTTGAAAAACAAAACTCCCAGGATTTCCCTCAAAGAAGGGACCCTGGGAGTATACTGCGGCTGAAATGAAAAATCTCAGGCTCTTAGACAGCTGCCCGCTTCACCCTGCCGGATCTGAGGCATCTTGTACAGATCCTCATTCTGAGAGATTCGCCGCCGCCGACATCAGCCTTCACACTGCGAAGATTTACCTGCCAACGCCTGCGGGTGTGGCGATTGGAATGGCTGACGGAATTCCCTGTCGCAGGCCCCCGTCCGCAGCATTCGCACACTTTAGCCATGATTTCGCCCCCTCGTTGCGATGATTATCCTTCAAACGGATGAATTTTATCACACAGGGGTTCGGGGAGCAAATTATTTGGAAAAAATTTTTCGGGAGGATTTGAAAATATGAAATTCAGCAGGAAAATGGATGAAATTGAGGAGATCGTCTCGCGGCTCGAGAAAGAGGCTCTCCCTCTCGAAGATGCCCTTGCCCTTTTCGAAAACGGCATGGGGCTCATCTCCGAATGCCAGAAATACCTGGCGGAAGCCAGGCAGAGGGTGACCATCCTCTCCGCCGACGGAGAAGAAATTCTCCTGCCTCATGAGGGCGCGGGGAAGGAGAACTGCTGATATGACGGACCCGGGAAATTTCGCCCGCCAGTTTTCAGAGATCAGGACCTTCATCGACGGGGAGATAGAGGCCTTCTGCTCAGAACGGCCCCCCCTCGTTCCGGCGAAGCTTGGGAATTCCATGGCCTACTCCCTGAGTGCGGGAGGCAAGCGCCTCCGCCCGGCCCTGTGCCTGAAAGGGGCTGAACTCTTCGGAATCGGCTGGGATCGAGCCTTTCCCCTCGCCCTCTCCTTCGAGATGATCCACACGGCGTCCCTCATCCATGACGACCTCCCGGCCATGGACGACGACGTTCTCCGGAGAGGAAAGCCCACGAATCATGTTCTCTTCGGCGAGGCCACGGCCATACTCGCCGGAGACGCCCTCATGGCCCTCGCCTTTGAACACCCCCTCTCCAGGCTTCCCGGAAAGGGAATTGAAGCCGCACGCATCTGCAGCGCCCTTTCTCTCCTGGCCTCCGCCCTCGGACCATCGGGGATATGCGGAGGGCAGATCCTCGACATGGAGGGAGAATTTCTGCCCGAGGAGACCCCGTGGAGGATCGCCAGGCAGAAGACCGCCGTTCTTCTCTCGGCCGCTGCGGTGACGGGAGCCATCCTCGGAGGAGCGGACGAAGAGGCCAGGGCCTCTCTGGCCGCCTACGGCACTTACCTCGGGACGGCCTTCCAGATCGTGGACGATATTCTCGATGTCACCTCCACCGCGGAGGAGCTGGGCAAGACTCCGGGAAAAGACGCAGCCCAGAGCAAAAAGACCTTCGTGGCGGTCTACGGGCTGGAAAAGGCCCGCTCCCTCGCCGCGGAGCAGACCGCCCTGGCGGTCCGTGCCCTTGGAAACCTGCCCGGGGACACGGCTTTTTTCTCGGGACTTGCGGACTATCTCACCGAACGGACTTTCTGACATGGCCCTTCTGGACAAGATTCAGGATTACAGGTCCCTGAAGAACCTCACTCCCGAGAGTCTCGAACTCCTTGCCTCCGAGATCCGGGACCTCATCCTCTCCGTGGTCCTCGAAAACGGGGGACACCTCGCGTCGTCCCTCGGCACGGTGGAGCTCATCCTGGCCCTTCTCCGCTCCTTCGATCCTCTTCAGGACAGAATTATCTTCGATGTGGGGCACCAGGCCTACGCCTACAAAATCCTGACTGGACGGAAGGACCGTTTCGGCACTCTCCGACAGTGGAACGGCATCAGCGGATTTCCGAAGCGGGGAGAGAGTCCCTGCGACCATTTCGACGTGGGGCACTGCAGCACATCCCTTTCAGCGGCCCTGGGATATGCCAAGGCCCGGGACATCCGAAAAGAAAAACGGCACGTGGTTGCCGTGATCGGCGACGCCTCCCTGCTGAACGGCCTCGCCTTCGAGGCGTTGAATTACACCCGGGATGCCGGGACAAAGGTGATCTATATCCTCAACGACAACACCATGTCCATCAATCCCCGGGTGGGGGGGCTGGCAACCCACCTCGCCCGCCTCAGCTCGAGCACGGGGTACAACTGGCTCAAAAAGGCCATCAAGGACTCCTGCGCGTCCCTGCCCCGTGGGCAGGCCCTTGAAAACGTCCTGGGCCGGATGAAGGACCACATCAAGTCCATGGTGAAGCCGGCAAATATCTTCGACGAGATGGACATCAACTATTGGGGGCCCTTCGACGGCCATAACGTGGAGGAACTGGAGAACGTCTTCGACCTGGCGAAAAAATACGATAAACCCGTGCTTCTCCACGTGGTGACCCTGAAGGGAAAGGGATTTGAGAAGGCCGAGGAGAATCCCACGAAGTATCACGGCGTCTCCCCGCCGCCTGCCGCACCGGCGTCCCAGACTTTCGCAGGGAGCTGGAGCGAAGCGGCTTCAGCTGCCGTGCTCCGACTCGCGGAAAAAGATGAACGGATCGTCTGCCTCACAGCGGCCATGAAAAGCGGAAGCCGCCTGGATGAGTTCGCCGCCCGTTTTCCCGAC
Source organism: Aminobacteriaceae bacterium (assembly GCA_963674625.2). Classification (GTDB taxonomy): domain Bacteria; phylum Synergistota; class Synergistia; order Synergistales; family Aminobacteriaceae; genus JALHFZ01. Next base: position 169,378 of record CAXXXO010000003.1, read on the forward strand.
CGTTTTTTCGACGTGGGCATCGCCGAAGGGCACATGATCACCATGGCGGCAGGAATGGCCGCAGGGGGCCTTCTTCCCGTGGTTTTCATCTATTCCACCTTCCTTCAGCGGGGGATGGACCAGCTCGTCCATGACGTGGCCATGCAGAACCTCCCGGTCATCTTCGCCGTGGACCGTGCGGGTCTCGTGGGGGAGGACGGGGAGACCCACCACGGCCTCTTCGATATCTCCTGGGGACGGGCCGTCCCCAATCTCACCGTGACCGCCCCCCGGGATGTGGCGGAACTCGACGCCTTTTTTTCCTGCGCAGTCAGTTCCGGGGGGCCCTTTCTCATCCGTTTCCCGAGAGGGAAAGCCCCTCTCCTCATCCCCGGAAGAGGACAGAAGGAAGGGGCAGGCTTTCCGGAGCTTCTCCGGCCTGAAATTCTGGCGGAGGGGTCGGATTGGGCCCTCCTGGGATACGGAAGGACTGTGCAGCTGATGCTCCAGGCCCGGGCCGCCGCAGAAAAGGCGTCCCTTCCCCTTCCGACTGTGGTGGACCTGAAGTGCGTGAAACCCCTCGATCTCCCCGGGATCCTCGATATTCTCCGGGCCCACCCCCTCGTTGTCACCGCTGAAGACGGGTACCTCGAAGGGGGAGCGGGGGAAGCCGTCGCGTCGGCGGCGAAAACCCTTCCGGCAGGAGAGGCTCCTCTTGTCCTCTGCCTCGGGGTTCCCGATCTCTATGTTCCCCAGGGGACCTGCGCCCGGCAGGACGAATATTGCGGCCTGACCCCGGGCAGGGTGGTGAGCCTCTATGTCGAATTTAAGAAAAAAGCGGATAGACAGCCTGCTGGTCGATAGGGGGTTCGCCGAATCCCGGACCAGGGCCCAGGGCCTGATAACGGAAGGTAAGGTCTGGGTCGGCGGAATCCGTGTAGAGAAGACCGCATCCCTGGCGGACAGCGGTGTTCTGATCGAAGTCCGGGAGGAGAAAGAGGACCGGTGGGTCAGCCGGGGGGCTCATAAGCTTCTGAAGGGGCTCGAGGCCTTTTCCGTCTCCCCGGAAGGCAAGATCTGCGTCGATATCGGCGCTTCCACCGGGGGTTTTACCCAGGTACTGCTTCGCCGGGGAGCGAAGAAAGTCTACGCCGTGGACGTGGGGTACGGCCAGCTGGCATGGTCCCTCCGGCAGGACGGCAGGGTGGCGGTCATGGAGCGGACAAACGCCCGGGGCCTTAAAAGAGAGCATTTCGCCGAACCCATCGCTCTTGCCGTGGCCGATGCGTCCTTCATCTCCCTGAAGCTTCTTCTGCCTCCCCTTTCGGGCATACTCTCCCGGGACGGAGAAGCGATCGTGCTCGTCAAACCGCAGTTCGAGGCGGGAAAGGGAAAAGTGGGCAAGGGAGGAATCGTCCGGTCGAAAGAAATGCACCTCTCGGTCCTCGAGGATATTCTCTCCTTCTGCATCTCTGGGACGGGACTCTTTCCCTCGGGGCTCACCTTTTCTCCCGTGACGGGGCAGACGGGGAATATCGAGTTCCTGCTTCATCTTTCCCGGTCTCCCGAAGCCCTTTTATCCGCAGCGCCGGAGCAGGTCGTGGAAGAAGCCCATCTTTTTTTCCGGAAGGACTGACAGGATTATGGAAACGTCAAAAATCGGAATGCTCGTCAATACCCGAAAACCCGGCGCTCTGGCCATGGCACGGAAACTCCTGGAATGGGGAAGAAAATCCGATCTGGAATTCCTCTTCCCTCCCCATGAAGCCTCCGTGCTCGGCCTCCTGGGCCTCGAGGACGAGGCCTGGAAAAAAGAGGCCGACCTGTCCCTCGTCATTGGCGGTGACGGAACGTTCCTCCGGGCCGCCAGGTATGTCCTCGGCTCTCCCATTCCACTCTACGGCATAAACCTCGGCCATCTCGGCTTTCTCGCCTCCGGAAAACCCGAAGAGGCGGAGGAGGACGTGGCAGCCATCCTGCGGGGAGAATACACCCTGACCCGCCACCGGGTTCTCGAGGGACGGATCTTCCGGGACGACCGGATGATCCATTCCTTTTTCGCCCTCAACGACATCGTTCTCGCCAAGGGAGCCCTGGCCCGGGTCATGCACATCGAAGTGCATATAGGAAGCAAGCTCCTGAACGTGCTGCCTGCGGACGGCATCATCGTCTCTACGCCCACGGGCTCCACTGCCTACGCCCTTTCCGCCGGAGGCCCCATCGTGCCGCCCCACATACCCTGCATGGTGATCGTCCCCATATGCGCCCACACCCTCTACAGTCGTCCCGTTCTCTCCGGAGAGGATGATACGATCACCCTCATACCCAGGGGCAACCACAGGGACCTTCTGATTACCCAGGACGGCCAGCTCGGATACGAGATCATGCCTGGCGACCGGATCGAGGTCTCCCTGAGCAAAGATGCGGACGTCCGGGTCATCACCCTTCCGAGCCGGAACTACTACGATCTTCTTCAGGAGAAGCTCCAGTGGGGCAGGGGAATCGTCCGTTTCGAAAAGGAGGACTGACCTTTTCATGATCGAGGAACTCACCGTCCGCAATGTCGGGGGAATCGCTTCGGCCGCCCTTCGCCTCGAAGGGGGACTCTCGGTCCTCACCGGAGAGAGCGGAGCAGGTAAAAGCAGCGTTGTCCGCTCCCTTGAGCTCCTCGCCGGAAAGAGGGGGCAGGCCGCCTTCCTCCGAGCCGGCCAGGAGGAGGGCTCCGTGGAGGCTTTCTTCTCCTTCGAGGCGGGGAACAAACCCCTTCTGCCGTCAGACGAGGAAGAAGACGTCCTCTATGCCCGAAGGGTTCTTTCCCGGAGCGGGAAAAACCGGACATTCTTTCAGGGCAGATCTGTCCCCCTCTCTCTTTTTGCCTCGGTCATGAACGAATCAGTGCGTATCCAGAGCCAATTTGCCCAGATAGATCTTCTCGAACCGGCCCGACAGCTTGAGATCGTCGATTTCTGCAACGGTGCGGAGGGAGAGCGTCTTCTCGGGGAACTCTCCCGGACCTTTGCCGAGGCTCTCGAGTGCGACAGGGACCTTCGGAGCGGACGAATAAAAGAACTGGAACTGAAGAAGCGCTTTCAGGACGCGGATTCCATCCTCGCAGCCTCTTCTTCCCTTCGAATTTTCCCCGGATGCGATCTTCAGTGGGAGAGAGAATGGGAGGATCTGTCCCGCAGGATCGAGAGAGGACGGAGGGTCAGGGATGTACTCCTCAAGATAACGGGCGGGGCTTCCGGGGAAGGAGCCCTTGATACCCTGGAAAATGCCGGGGTAGTCCTTCTTCAGGAGCTGTCCGAAAAAAGCGCTGAACTGGAGGGATTGTTCAACGAAGGCCTTGCATCCCTGCAGCAATTCATCCGTGAGATAGAGGGCCGGCACAGCGAACGCTCCCTGAACGAAATGGAGCGGGATGCCGAAGCTCTCGAAAAACGGATGGGGCTGCTCAGAAAGCTGAAGCGTTCTGCAGGAGCTGCCACGGCGGAGGCTTTTCTCAAGTGGGCGGAGGAAGCAAGGGAAGCTGTTGACTGGCTGCGCCGGGAGACGGCACACTCGTCCCTTCTCGAAGAAAAGGGGAAGAACCTCCGCAAGGAGGCGAGCCGCCTCGCCATGGAACTGAGGGAACTTCGGCGCTCTGCCGCTTCATCCCTCGAGGAGCGGGTTAACCGGCACCTTGCGGATCTCGCCATGGAGGAGATCCGGTTCTCCGTATGCCTCCGGGACCTCGGAAAGATCAGGAGCACCGGGGCGGACGAGATCGTCTTTACCCTGAGCGGCAGCGGGCGGGAGGAGATCCCGGTGAATAAAAGCGCTTCCGGAGGAGAACTGAGCAGAATCCTCCTGGCCCTGCAGCTTTCCCTCCCCGATGAAAGCCTTCCCCCGACCCTCGTCTTTGACGAAGTTGAAGCCGGCCTCGGAGGAAAAGCCGCGGTCCTTGCGGGGTACAAGCTCGTCGAGCTCTCGAAAAAATGCCAGGTCCTCCTGGTCACCCATGAGGCCACCATCGCAGCCCTTGCTGACCATCACTTCCAGGTGCGCAGGGAGGGAGAGGGCGTGGCGCTCCGTCCTCTTTCCCGGGAGGAGCGGGTGGACGAAATCGCCCGGATGCTCTCGGGAGATCCGTCCCTTGCCGAGGCCCGGGACCATGCGAGAAGTCTTCTTAAAATCTGATGAAAATTTGATTGAATTTGACTTTCCCTTTTTTACTACGTATAATGCTACGGTTCAGTGTATATATCGCACGGGGCGGGTTGAAACCTTTGTTGAGAAGGTACCTTGGTCCCCGGCGGAAGGAGGAAAAGCATGTACGCAATTGTGGAAACCTGCGGCAAACAGTACCGTGTTCAGGAGGGAGATACCATCACCGTTGAATCCCTTGGGGTCGAAGAGGGACAGACGGTTCTCCTCGACAAGGTGCTTCTCGTGGGGAGCGACAGCGGAGTTTCCGTCGGGACGCCCTACGTTTCCGGAGCTTCGGTATCCGCTTCCGTCGTCACGAACGGCAGAGGGGCGAAAATTCTTGTCTTCAAGTTCAAAAGCAAGAAAAACTACCGTAGGCTCAGAGGCCACCGGCAGAACTTCACGGAAATCCACATCGATTCAATCACCGGCGGAGCCTGAGCTTGACTGAAATTTCCGTTGCACTTCAGGACGGACTGGAAGTCGGGCTTGTCGTTCAGGGGCACACGGGATTTGCCTCAAGGGGCGAAGACGTGGTGTGCGCGGCAGTTTCAGCCCTTGTACAATCACTCCTTTTCGGTTTCGAGTCCGTTCTCGGGGCGGAAGGGATGAAATGGTCTCAAAATGACTCCAAAGCGAGAATCTCTCTGGACTGGAGAAACGTTCCTGACAGGGAAAAAGACGTTCTCGTCCGCACCGTGATCGGATCGCTCAAAGAAATCGCCCGGATTTATCCGGATAATGTTCGTATGCTGGAGGTGCCGGTAAATGAAATGGAATTTTGATCTGCAGTTCTTCGCCCACAAGAAAGGGCAGGGGAGCAGCACAAACGGAAGAGACAGCGCAGGCCGCAGGCTTGGAATCAAGATGTATGCGGGACAGACCGCGAAGGCGGGGAACATCCTTGTCCGCCAGCGGGGAACGAAAATTCATCCTGGCAAGAACGTGGATATCGGCAAGGATGACACCCTTTTCGCAACGAGTGCCGGAGTGGTGAACTACGAGACGAAGGGGCCGCGCAAGATCGTTTCGGTTGTGATGGAGCAGGCCGAATAGAGAAAAGCCCGGCATTTTTTTCGAAGGGGAACTTTATATACTCCAGGGGCCTTTCAATCACCCGGAAAGAACGGCAGAACGCCTTGAGCGGGACGCCTCCAAGCCGGGAGATCTTTATGGCCCCTGATTTTTTCCTTTTTCGGGAAGACCGGACAGAAACGGGTGATCCCATGAAATTCGTTGATTTTATTTCCATAGAGGTCCGGGGCGGCAGGGGCGGAAACGGATGCCTCAGCTTCCGCCGGGAGAAATTCATTCCAAAGGGCGGGCCTGACGGCGCCGACGGAGGCCGGGGCGGGGATGTTCTTCTTGAAGCCGCTCCCGGGGCACTCACCCTTGCCGATTTCGAATACCAAAAGAAATTTCAGGCAGGCCACGGAGGCCCCGGAAAAGGGGGTCTCAAATCGGGCTTTGCGGGAGAGGATCTCGTGATCTCTGTTCCCTGCGGCACCATCGTCTACGACCGTGACACCGAAGAGATCATCGCCGACCTCGTTGACCCCGGCGAGCGGGTTGTCGTGGCAAAGGGAGGCCGCCCAGGGAGAGGAAACACCCACTTTGCCAATTCCGTGCGGAAGTCCCCCCGTTTTGCCGAAAAGGGGGACGAAGGGCAGGAGCGGAATCTGCTGCTTGAACTCAAGCTCATCGCCGACGTAGGCCTCGTAGGGGTGCCGAACGCGGGAAAATCGAGCATCCTCGCTGCCATCTCAAATGCCCGGCCGAAGATCGCGGGATACCCCTTCACGACCCTGTCTCCGAATCTCGGAGTGCTCTCCGTAGACGATCAGAAAATCGTCCTTGCCGATGTGCCCGGCCTCATCGAAGGAGCCCACGAGAACAAGGGCCTTGGAATCTATTTTCTCCGCCATGTGGAACGGACTCGTTTCCTCGCCCATGTTCTCGACCTCGGTGAAGAGTCCCCTGAAGAAGTGATCCGCCAGTGGAGGATCGTGCGGGAAGAATTCCAGGCCTACAATGACGCCGCCGTGGATACCTTTCCGGGGGGTGAAGAGCGGGAAGATCTTCTCGACCGTCCCTACGTGGTCCTCGGAAACAAGATCGACCTTCCCGGAGCAAGGGAGAACGACAAAGCCGTCCGGGCCTTTATGGAGGAACAGGGCATTCCCTACTATTCCACGAGCGCCCTGACAGGAGAGGGAATAGACGAATTCATCGCCGTCGTGGCAGAACTCGTGAGAGCTCACGGAAGAGGGGAGGGGCCGACCCGTCTTGTACAGCCCGCTCAAAAGGAAACTGGGCGCCAGAGGAGAAAGCTTATGCCCGTGACCATCGTGAAGCTGCAGGACGGCTCAGGCTACAGGGTGATCCATCCCAACCTGGAGAGAACGCTGAAGCGCTATGACTTCGATCATGAGGATGCCCTGCTTAAATTTGCTCGGCTCATCAAGAAATTCCGCATCGAGGAAAAACTCGAGGAGAGCGGAGCGCAGAAGGGCGACAAGGTCTTCATCGGCGACCTCCAGTTCGATTTCGAGCCCGACAGGGTTATGGAATAAGGACTTTCGGGATATGACATCTCCTCTTTCAGGTACCGGCCGCAGCGAACTCCGGCAAATCGGCATAATGGGCGGAACCTTCGATCCCATTCATTTCGGCCATCTCCTGGCTGCAGAGGAGAGCCGCTCCGCCCTCGACCTCGACGAGGTCATCTTCATCCCAGCTGGAGATCCTGCCCACAAGCGCCAGCGGAGGGTCGCCTCCCCGGAGGACCGGTATGTCATGACCCTTCTGACCACCCTGGGGAACAGGAACTTTACACCTTCGAGAATCGAGATCGACCGGAAGGAACCGAGCCATACGGTGGACACTCTTCGGGAGATGCGGCACTGGTATGCCCCCGAGAAAGTTCTCTTTTACTTCATCACGGGACTCGACGCCGTGCTCGGCATCACGACGTGGAAGGAGTACGAAGCCCTTCCGGAACTGTGCCGTATCGTTGCCGTCAGCAGGCCCGGGTATCCCTCCCAGGAACTCGGAAACCTCCCTGCGAAAATCCAGGAGGCCATCATTCCCCTGTCCATTCCGCTTCTTTCCATATCGAGCACAGAAATCCGGCAGCGGATCCACAGCGGCAGGAGCGTGAAATATCTCCTGCCGGAGACGGTGGAGCAGTATATCCACAAGAAGAAACTCTACCGTAAAAAGCTGGAGGATAATACCCCATGAAATTTCTGAAAGCAGCTCTTGTCGCAATTCTCGTCATATCCGCCGCCTTCGCCGGGGCCGCCCTAAGGGTGAAGAATTTCGTCGAGCCGAAGCCCCAGACGATCAGGGAGACCATATCCTTTACCGAGGCCTCGGGGACAATCAACATTCTCCTCACGGGAATCGACGACGTGCAGGGAGGCAGGCGGGCAGACGCCGTCGCTTTCGTCGTCGTGGACATCGATAAAAAAATAGTCCGGGTCATGTCCATTCCCAGGGACACCCGGGTTCAGATCCCTGGAAAGGGATGGGAAAAAGCGGCCCACGCCTATGCCTACGGAGGAATCGATCTTCTGCGGGAGACGATCGTCAATTACCTGGGTCTCCCCATCAACTATTACCTCCTCGTAAACTACGACTCCTTCCCCTCCATTGTGGACCTCATCGGCGGGGTGGAAATCGACGTGGAGAGGCGCATGGTCTACAACGACTACGCCGGCAAGCTTTTCATCAATATTCCCAAGGGCCTCCAGAAGCTCACCGGCAAAACGGCTCTCCATTATGTGCGGTTCCGCCACGATGCCCTCGGGGACATCGGAAGGGTGAAGCGGCAGCAGGATTTCATCAAGGCCGTGCTTAAAAAAATTCAGACCCCCGCCATGATACCGAAAATTCCCGAGCTCGCAAAAAAGACCATCGATCTCGTGAACTCCGACATGACTCCGGCCCAGGCCCTGCAGCTGGCGTCATACCTGAGCGATCTGCCCCCTGAAAACCTTCATTTCTTCACCCTTCCGGGCAAGGCCGCCTATATATCCAACCTCAGCTACTGGATCGGAGATATAGCAGCAGGGTCCGCCCTTCTTTCCGGAGCCGCGGAGACTCCTCCGACTGTTTCGGGAGACCGGGGGGAGTCGGATAGAGAAACCGAGCAAAAAGAACCGGAGATCTCCCTGGATCTCAAGGCCCTGATCTCGGCGGTGAAGACCCCCGTAGCCGTTCTGAACGGCGCAGGGGTGTCGGGACTCGGAAAGGACGCCGCCACGGCCCTCCAGAAGATCGGCGTGGACGTGAACCACATAGGCAACGCGAAGCACTATGATTACCGGACGACGACGATACAGTTTCCGGAAAAGGGAACGGGGGATGTGAGCGGCACGGCTTCCGCCCTGGGAAAAATTGTCGGCGTCAGCAGCCGCCTCATCACGAAAAGCTCCGCGGTCCCCCATGTCACCCTCATCGTGGGAAAAGACCGGGAAGACGTACTGAACAGGCTGAAATTACTCTCCGAATCGCAGCAAAACTAAAATATTTGAAAAATAATATATAATTCTCAACGAAGGAAGTGAAGGATTGAAGAAACAGGGAAACCCTCTGAAGGAATACGAATTTCTCTATGAAGCCCTCTCGGACAAGCGGGGACTTGACATCACCGCCCTTTACCTGGAAGACCTTTCGTCCGTGGCGGATACCTACGTGCTCGTGACGGCGAACTCCGACGTTCACATGGGCACCCTCCGGGACGCGGCACTGGAGGCATTGAAAAACAGGGGAATGCAGACCGCTGTCGAGGGGTACGACAGTGTCCAGTGGTGCCTTATCGATGCCGGAGACCTTCTCGTGCATGTTTTCAGCAAGGCAGGAAGGGATCATTATAAACTCGAAAAAATCTGGGGCGACGCTCAAACCTATCATTACACCTACAAAGACTGATTCCTTCTCCAGGATAATGAAATGATTGATTTGGATAGAAAAAAAAGAGCGGATCAGCCCGGCGGGGGATTGAAGTCCGCTCTTTTTTTCGTCTTTACGTGTCCTATAATGTATCTTATGTTACATTATTTCTTTTCCATGCCCTCCCGCCAGGCCTGGTAGATGTCAAGAAAGGAGTCCACTTTCAGTGAAGCTCCACCCACGAGGGCGCCGTCAATGTCCTTTTGGCTGAGAAGTTCTGCCGCGTTGGACGCCTTGACGCTGCCGCCGTACAGCACAGGGATGTGCCCGGAGGAAGGGAATTTCTTCTGCGCAAGCAGCCTGGCATGGGCGCAGACCTCCTGGGCATCTGAGGGACGGGCGTTTTTCCCTGTCCCTATGGCCCATACGGGCTCATAGGCCAGCACGAGGCGGTCTCCGTACTTTTCTCCGAGCCCTTCAAAGGCTGAGGCGAGCTGTTCTTCCACCACGGCGGTGGTTTCTCCTGCTTCCCTTTGTTCGAGGGTCTCCCCGAAGCACAGGACGGAAGTCAGACCCAGCTGAAGGGACTTGTGCAGTTTCTTCGCCACGATGCCGTTGCCTTCGCCAAATATGTGTCTTCTTTCACTATGTCCGGCGAGGGCTGCAGAGGCTCCCGTCATAGCCGCCATCTTCAGGGACACTTCTCCTGTAAAAGCACCGGAATCCTCGAAATACCCGTCCTGCACTCCCGCACTCACAATCTCCGTTCCTGAAATATTCTCGAGGACCGCGGAGAGGGAGAGAAAAGATGGAAAGAGACAGATCTTCAGATCGTCTTTCGAATAGATTCCGTGGAGGTCTTTCTGAAGGGTCTCGAGCAGAGAGCTGCAGTACTCCCCCGCCTCGGAGGGGATCATGTTCATCTTCCAGTTTCCGTAGAGCCATATCTTTTTCATTGATTGCTCTCCTTTCCCTTTTCTTCGACCATGAGCGGCCCGATCCCGGGAAGATCCTTCCCCTCGCAGAATTCGAGGCTCGCTCCTCCCCCGGTGGAGACATGGGAGACCTCCCTGTCGAAGCCGAGGGCCTTCGCGGCTGAGGCAGTATCCCCTCCCCCGATGACGGTGGTGCCTCCTCTGCGGGTGCATTCGGCCACTCCTTCGGCGACCTTCCGGGTTCCGGAGGCGAAAAGGGGGTTTTCGAAGACTCCCATGGGACCGTTCCAGAGGATCGTCCTTGCTTCCGCGGCTTTTTCGGCGAAGAGACGGGCCGTCTCGGGGCCGATATCGAGGCCCATAAGGCCTTCCGGGATCTCCCGGGCCGGTACGGTACGGGCCCCCTCCTTCATATCCAGGGACGTGCCCGCAGTCACGTCCACGGGAAGAAGTATTTCCACTCCTGCCGCCTTTGCCCTGGACATCATCTCCCCGGCGAAGTCCGCCCGCTCCTTTTCAAAGAGAGATTTTCCTATGCTCCCTCCCCCGGCCTTCAAAAAGGTGAAGGCCATTCCTCCGCCGATGAGAATGGTGTTCACCCGGTCCATGAGATTTTCTATGACCCCGATTTTATCCGACACCTTGGCTCCCCCGAGAATGAGCACGAAGGGAGATTCCGGGTTCCGGCACGCTGCGCCGAGCATGTTCACCTCTTTCTGCAGAAGATCCCCGGCGTAGGAGGGGAGAAATTCCATGACGGCGCTTGTGGATGCGTCAGCCCGGTGGGATGCGCTGAAGGCATCCATGACGAAAACATCGAAGGGAGCGGCGAGGGTCTCTGCGAAATACCGGTCGTTCTCCTGTTCTCCGGGGTAAAAGCGCAGGTTTTCGAGAAGAAGTACCTCTCCGTCCTTCAGGGCGGCGATGGATTCCTTCACTTTCGGCCCCACGCAGTCTTCGCAGAAGACCGTGGGAACCGACAGGACTTTTTCCACCACCGGGGCGACATCCCTCAGGGAGAACGCGGCATCGTATTTTCCCTTCGGGCGCCCGAGGTGGGACGCCAGGGTCACCTTCGCACCGGCCTCGAGCAGCCTGCCGATGGTCTTTCCATGAGCTTCGATTCGGGTCGTATCGGAGACGCTTCCCTTCTCCATTGGAACGTTGAAATCCACCCGCAGCAGGACTTTTTTTCCCCGAACGTCCTTCTCGGTAAAACTCTTCAGTTTCATGAAATTCCTCTCCTTTCCTTAAGTCCCTTTTTCTCACCCGCAGCTCCGCCGGGAATTTTTCTTTTTTCCCCGGGAGAGCTCCTTCCGGCAGCAAGGGGCGCCGTCATGTCCTCGAGCTTTTTCCACCGGTACTTGACGGTACTCTTGCTCACCGGGGGAGACAGCATTTTTCCCAGTTCCTCGAGGGTTACGCTCGGATTTTCCACCCTGGCGGAGACGAGATCCTTCAGGACCTGAGGAAGAAATTCGTACCGGGGCAGCTCGAGGGCTGCCCGGGCTATCTCCAGCTGCCGCGCCGCAGCATCCAGGCTTTTTCGTATATTGGACGAATCGCAGTTGACGATCTTGTTGGCCCAGTCCCGCATTGACCGGACGATGGCCTTTTCCTCCAGGGAAAGGGGGATTTTGACAAGGCCGAAGCGGCTCAGAAGAGTGACGATTTCCTCCTGGTTTCTCAGGGTAAGTTCATTCCGTCCAGAGACGACCCTCCGGCCGAAGACGACGCCCTCTCTTTTGAGGATCGCGGCTGCCCGCTTCTCTATTCTCCGGTCGGGAAGGAGAAAATTCATGTAGTATCCCGTTTTCGGAAGATAGAGGGATCCTGAGCTTCCCCAGAGGCCTTTGAGCCACTCCCGGTCCTCCCCTCTTCCTTCTTCTCCGCTGAAAAAGAAGGGAAGGAGGACAGACGGAAGCCGAAAGGCCACTTTTCCCCGGAAGGATTCCGGAATAGTGAGAAGTGAGCCGAACTTGGCCTCTCTGCCTATGGCTGATGCCTCCCAGAGCTTGTTCAGGCGCCGGAAGGTCCACAGTCTTCCGCTCGAGTAGATCCGGTCCCCGGCGGGGTCGCTCCTCCAGATCATTCCGTCGAGGATCCCCCTGATCTCGCTCTTCAGTTTTCCCGTCTCCGGCAGGGGGGAGCCTACCCACTCATCCCGCAGAAGGGAGGAGAAAGACTGTCCAGGAAGATTTCGCGCCAATTGCCTCAGTCCTCCTTCAGTTCCCGGCAGAGGCGTATCAGGATTTCCGACAGGGCGTGACCGTCATGACGGACGACGGAATCATCGATAACCCGTACAAAATTTCCTTTCAGCAGGACGCAGCCCATATTTTCAATCTGCTCCCGGTCGGTTTTTTTGAGAAAGAGGGGTTCGGCTCCCTCAAGACGGTATTTTTCCACCAGGATAGCCGGAATGTTTCCGTCGTTCACCACCACGTAGTCGGGAAAGGCTCCCATCGCGGAAGCTATCCACCGCACATGGTCAGCTATGGAAAAGTCCTCCGTCTCCCCGGGCTGGGTCATCAGATTGGCTATGTAGACCTTCGGAATGGAACAGCGCCTCAGCCGTTCCGCCACGGAGGAAATGAGAAGGTTCGGAAGAATGCTCGTGAAGAGACTGCCCGGTCCGAGGACGATCACATCCGCCCCGTCAATGGACTGCAGTACGTCGGGAAGAGGTTTTGCGTCCCCGGGTTCGAGCCATATCTTTGCGATGTCCTTTCCCCTTTCTGAGATGGCGAGTTCTCCCCGGACTTTTTCGCCGTTCTTTGTCTCCGCGGAGAGGACGACCGATTCCGTGGTTACGGGAAGCACTCTTCCCCGTATTGCCAGGAGATGGTTCATCTCCTCCACGGCGAGACGGAAATCTCCGAACTGCTCAGAGATGGCGAGGAGCATGAGGTTCCCCAGGTTGTGCCCCGCGAGGCCCCCCCGGTCGAACCGGAAGTCGAGCAGTCTCTTGAGGGCGTTGTCGTTCTCCGCAAGGGCAACGATGCAGTTCCGCACATCGCCCGGGGGAAGAACTCCCCATTCTTCCCTGAGGCGGCCGGAGCTGCCCCCCTCGTCCGTTACGGTCACCACGGCGACGATATTGCGGGTGAAGCTTTTCAGCCCCCTGAGAAGGGAGGACAGTCCCGTACCTCCGCCAAGGGCGACCACGAAGGGACCCATGGACAGCCTGTATTCGATGGCCCGCTTCATTGCGGCCTTTCCGCCCCGGGAGGGGCGCATTCTGCGGCTGATGCCGCCCCTCTCCCGCAGGCGGAAGAAGAGAAAAAGGATAAGCCCCGTGAGCAGTCCCAGTCCGTAAATGAGGAGGGACGTCATTTTCACCACCCCTGATCCCGGGAGATGTCCCGGTGGCGGAGGGTCGCGCCTCCCGGGATGGAGCGAAAGTGTTCAAAGAGGCGCTCCGCCACGGCGACGGAACGATGCCGTCCTCCGGTGCAGCCGATTCCTATATGGAGATGGGTCTTTCCGGTGGCGAGATAGAGGGGAACGATGTTCTCGAGAAAGGAAAGGAGTTTTTCCCAGAACCCTTCAGCTCCCGGCGACTGCCAGATATACTTTCTCACCGGTTCGTCCTTTCCGGAGAGGTCCTGGAGGGAGGGGATATAAAAGGGGTTCGTGAGGAACCGGACGTCGAAGACGAAATCGCAGTCCGCCGGAGGGCCGTATTTGAATCCGAAGGAGGTGAAAATGAGGGAGACGCCGATGGAAGGATCTCCGAATTCCGACAGAAGTCTTTTCCGGATGTCTCCCATGGAGAGGGAGGTGGTGTCCAGGACCGTATCGGCCACCTCGAGAAGGGGCTTCAGCCTTGCCCTCTCCCGTTCGATTCCGTCGAGGAAGGACCCCTCCCCCGCAAGGGGGTGACGTCGGCGGGTAGCCTCGTACCGGCGGAGGAGGATTTCGTCCGAGGAGTCGAGAAAGAGGACGGATGTCCGGGGGCACTCTTTTTTGAGGACGGCCAGGGCAGAGGGAAAGTCGTCGAGAAGAGAATCTCCCCGTACGTCCATCACCGCGGCCACTCCGCACTGCACGGCGGCCCGGTGCTTCTCGAGTAGCACGAGAAGCTGGGAGAGAAGGGCCGGCGGTATGTTGTCGATGGCGAACATGCCCTGGTCCTCCAGGACCTTGAGGGCCGTGGTCTTCCCTGCCCCGGACATGCCGGTGATGATGACGCACTGTTTCACTCCCCGGCTTTCATTCTCCATCCGCTCTTTGAACCTCCTCTCAAGGGGACACCGAGGCGCATTCCCCGCTCCAGCCGCAGAGTATCTCTATTCCGTGGCGGAGGGCAGGGGCGACGGAGGCGAAGCATTCCACGGCTCCCTTTTCGCTGCCCGGCAGGGAGATGATCAGCGTTTTTTTTCGCAGAACGGCATTGCTCCGGCTGAGAATGGCCCTCGGGGTGATCTTGAGGGACGCGAGCCGCATGGCTTCTCCTATACCCGGAACAGGCCGCTCCCCCACCTTGCGGAGGGCCTCGGGGGTTATATCCCTTGGGGAAAATCCCGTTCCTCCCGTGGTCAGGATAAGATTGACCTCCTCGGAATCACTCCACCCGGCGAGCACCGAAGCCACCCTGTCGATTTCGTCCGGAACGATCTCCCGGAGAATGTCCTGCGCTCCGAGAAGGCGCACCATCCGCGCCAGGGCGGGGCCTGCGGTGTCCTCCCGCTCTCCCCTGCTTCCCTTGTCGCTGACCGTGAGAATGCCGGCCCGGAAGGGCCTGAGATACTCCACCCTTTGAGAGACGGCGAGGAATCCTCCCTCTTCCGGCGTAAGCAGCGGGAAGAGGAATTCCGTCGAGGGAGCCACCGAGAGAAGCACTTCTCCTGCACAGAGAAATCCTCCCGCCGGAGAATTTTCGAAAGGCAGGACGAGCCCCGCTCCTTCGGGGGGAAGCTCTTCCCTCCTCCCCGGAGGAAGAAGAAAGAGGGATCGCTTCCTTCCGTTGAAAGAGGGGGTTCCTGAACCGGAGAGACCGAGATAGCAGACAAAGGGGGAGGAAATTCTTCCCCCGTCGTTTTCGAGAATCTCAAGAATCCGCATGGGCCTGGCCCCTTCCCGCTTCATAATCGCCGCTCTTTCCGCCTGTTTTTTTCAGCAGGCGGATTCCTTCGATGGACATCTCCTTCGACAGGGCTTTGCACATATCATAAATGGTAAGGGCAGCTACAGAGACGCCCGTCAGGGCTTCCATCTCGACCCCTGTTACATCCTGCGCCGAGACGGAACAGAGGATATCCACCCGCAGCCCGGGGATGTCGAGGGTGCAGGAGATGGAGACACTGTCGATTCTGATGCCGTGGCACAGGGGGATAAGACCGGAGGTTTTTTTGACCCCCATGATCCCCGCCGTTTCGGCGATCCGGAGGACATCCCCCTTCCTCGTGTGCCCCTGATCCGCCAGGACTTCGACGATCGCCCTGTTCAGCCGCACCATTCCTTCGGCGGCGGCGGTACGGAAGGTCGTCTTCTTTCCGCTCACGTCCACCATCCGGGGACGTCCCTCGCCGTCGAGATGGGTCAGTCCCCCCCCCTTTTCCCGCAGGAAATCTTCCATGTCTTTCATCCTCCGATCCGGGACATCCGGCTTCCCGGCCCCGTCTTCCGATTCTGCTTCTCTTCGTCCCCCGGTATTCCGGTCATTCCCCTGCGGGGCTTTGCCTCCGCTGCGGCCAGGATTTTTTCAGCGACCCTTCCGGCATCTTTTCTCCGCAGGTCTTCGAAAAGGGAGACGCCGTATTCGGAAAAGAGACAGGGTCTGACCACCCCCCGGGAGGATATCCGAAGACGGTTGCAGCTCGCGCAGAAATGGTCGGAGACCGCCGAGATGATGCCGATGGATTGTCCTCTTTCTTCGGAACGGTAAGTCCGCGCCGGGCCGCAGGTCCCCTGTCTCCGCTCCTGCGGGAGAAGAGGGGTCCAGTTTCCCTTCCCCGGCAGCAGGGACAGGATCTCCCCGGCAGCAACGAAAGAGGGGGATGTCCACAGGTCGGTGTCGAGGGGCATGAACTCGATGAATCTCAGGAGGACCCCCTTTTCCCGGGCAAATTCCGTCATGTCGGGAACTTCTTCGAGGTTGAAATTCCGCATGACCACCATATTCACCTTTATGGGGAGCGTCCCGGTCCTCCGGAGGGCTTCGATTCCGCTGAGAACGTACTGCAGATCTCCCCCCCGGGTGACGGTACGGAATTTCGAGGGGATAAGGGTATCGAGGCTGATATTCACCGATTCGGGACGGAGACGGGCGATTTCCTCCGCCCACTTTCCGAGGAAAGTGCCGTTCGTCGTCAGGGCTATTTTCAGGGAGGGAAAATTCTTTCTGACATCACCGAGGAAAGGGACGAAGCCTTTCCGGACAAAGGGCTCCCCTCCGGTAAAGCGGATTTTTTCGACTCCCAGGTCCGTGAGAGCACCGCAGAGAAAGAGAATGCTCTCGTAGGACATGATCTGGTCGTGGGGAATCCAGGGGACGCCGCCGGGAGGCATGCAGTAGACGCACCGGAAATTGCAGCGGTCTGTCACGGAAATACGGACATAGTTCAAAATTCTGCCGAAAGGGTCTTTCAGTTTTCCGGCCATCGGTATCCTCCCATGAGGTCCACCTGCTCCCGCCATCCTCTGTCGTCGATGGCCTCCAGGAGCGCGGCGATTCCGGGGTGCTCTCCGTACTCAGTTCGGTAGACCAGCTCGTAGGGCTCTTCCGCCAGGGGAAGAAAATCGAGGCCGAGAGCATCGGCCGCCGACCTGATCCCGAGGGCGGCATCGGCGAAGCCGAGGGCGACGCGGTTGGCGGCGTCGAAGTGGGTGGCGCACTGGGCTTCGTAGCCCCGGACGCTTTCGGGGGAAATTTTCTCGAGGGAAAGAAAATAATCGAGAAGGACGCGGGTTCCCGCACCGGGCTGGCGGTTGATGATGGAGACATCTTCCCTGGCGAGGTCCGCCGCTGCAAGGATGTTCTTCGGATTGCCCTTTTTGAGGATCAGACCCTGCTGCCGGTAAAAAAGGAGCTGGCGCCGGATTTCCGGGAGGCCGGGCTCGAAAAGCCCTTCGAGGAAGGGTGTATTGTATTCCCCGGTCTTTCCGTCCAGAAGGTGGCAGGCGGCGGCATGGCACTCTCTGCGGAAAAGGGAGGCCAGACCCCCCATGCTGCCGACGGAGCGAAGGACCATATCCCCTCCCCTCCGCCGGGCGAAGGTGACGATCCGCTCGAAGGCCGGGTCGTTCGACCCGGAAAAGAGAATCCGCCGATCCCAGGGTATATCCCGGAGAAGCATGAGGGACAGGGGGCTTCCTTTCGGTTTTTCGGCGCTTTCAAGGGGGAGGAGGGCGAGTCCGTCCGCCTCCGACAGGGGCAGAAGAGAGCCCGCGGCGGAGGGAAGGGCGTACCCCCGCTTTTTCCCGTCGATTTCGACGCATCTGAAGCGGACCCATTCTTCCTTTCCCCGGGAGGACGAATAGGGGTGAAGAAGGGAGATTTCCGTCCTTCCCGCGGCGAGAGCCGCCTCGGCAAGGACCGTCTCCCTGGAAAAGGTCCCCCTCGAGAGAATCTGAAGCAGGGGATAGACGATGGACCAGAGGATAACTGCCGTGGACATGGGGAAACCGGGAAGATTGACGAGGGGCTTTCCCCGGAAGAGGGCCGCTGCAGCCGGGCGGCCGGGCTTCATGAGGAGCCACCGGAACAGAGGCGTCCCCTTTCGCTCGAAGACCCTGAAGGTATGGTCCCGCTCCCCCTTCGCCGACCCCGCGCTCACGAGAATCAGATCGTACCGGGGGGCCTGTTCCTCCAGAAAGGAGCCGATTATCTCCGGATCGTCGGGGAGGCAGGGGGCCACGTCGAGAGGGAAACCCCATTGGATGAAATACCCTTTTCCGAGAAGGGAGTTTGTCTCTCCGACCTGCCCCGGAAGAGGCTCCCCGGCCAGCCAGTCCCCGAGGGGCAGAATTTCATTTCCCGTGGGAATATAGAGGGTCTTTGGCAGGGCATACACCTGAACACCGGCGACCCCGGCAGCGGCCAGGAGAGCGGAGAGAACAGGCGTCACCCTCTCCCCCTCCCTGGCGAGGACGGAACCGGAAAGGACATCCTCCCCGAGCGGGCGGACATTCTCTCCCGAGACTATGGATTTGATGACGGACAGGTCCCCGTTCTTCTCAATGGAAGCGTCCTCCGTCATGACCACTCCATCGAAAAGAGGGGGGATTTCTCCTCCCGTGTTTACCCAGGCAAACCTGCCCCCGGGGATGCAGACCGGAGAGGAGGGCAGCGCTCCGGCGGTGGCTTCGGAGGACAGGGCATAGCCGTCCATGGCCGAGGCGTTGTAGTGGGGAACGTTTCTCAGGGCAATCACGTCTCCGGCCAGGGTCCTGCCGAAGGACTCCTGTAGAGAGCAGTGGACGGAGGGGAGAACGCTGAAAGAGTGTTCCAGAATTTCCCATGCCCGGTCTAAAGAGATATGGAGAGCGTCTTTTACCAGAGCCATATTTCGGCCTCCTCTCCTTTCCGAAGGGTTTCGCTGGAGGGGGGAAGGCGGAAAAGCCCCTCGGCCTCGAAGAGCGCCTTTGAAAAAGATGACTGAATGGGGAGCGGGCGGACTTTTCCGCCGGAAAAAGCACAGGGGATGAATTCTTCAAGGCCTGTATGGCCGTAAAGAGGAGCGTCGAGGGGGAGAAAAATTTTTTTCCAGGGTTCCATGACCTCTCCCCAGATCAGGGCTGAAAGAAGGGGAAGGAGAACCGTCCAGGCGGTGACGAAACAGGAAAAGGGGTGTCCCGGAAGGCCTATGACGAGCTTCTTCTCCTCCTTCATCCCGGCAATGAGGGTCGGTTTCCCGGGGGCCATGAGAATGCCCCGAACGAGCAGCCCCGGAGACGGCAGTGAGGCTAAAAGGGCTGAACAGTGATCCCGGACGCTCACCGAAGATCCGCCGCTGAGAATGACCACGTCCCCAAGGGCGAGGGCGGCGGAGAGGGCTTTTTCCATCGGTTCCGGTGCATCGGGGACGATGCCCGCGAAGATGCTTTCATACCCTTCCTTCCGCAGAAGGGAGGAGAGAAGAAGAGAATTCACGTCCCGGAATTTTCCGGGCGAAAGGTTCACCGTTTCCGGAGGAACGATCTCGTCCCCCGTACTGAGGATGACGATTCCGGGCCGGGGCGACTCGGGGGCGGTTTCTCCCGCCATGGCCAGAAGCCCGAAGGTCCGCCAGTCGATCTTTGCCCCCCCGGGGAGAAGGACGCTGTCTTTCGAAAATTCTTCGCCGGCCCGCAGGATATTTTCCCCCCTCTGAAGGGAGGCCCGGGCTTCAATCCAGTTCCCGGCTGAGTCTGCGTCCTCGGCCATCAGCACCCCGTCTGCCCCTTCGGGAAGAATTCCGCCGGTATGGATGACGGCGCACTCCCCGCTCCTCAGGGCGAAGTCAGGCATTCCTCCCATGGGAACCTCGCCGGCAACCCGGAGAAAAGCGGGTGCTCCGGATCCCGCGCCGAAAGTATCGGCGCTTCTCACGGCGTAGCCGTCCCTGGTGGACCGGGAGTAAGGAGGGTAATCCTCCGCCGCTCTCAGGGTTTTCATCAGACGGCCCGTTTCGCCGCCTCCGGGTGTCAGCTTGCGGGTTTTCACAGGCCAGGGAAAGGAGAGGGCCTCGGCCGTACTGGCTATAGCCCTCTCCCGGGGCATCAGTTCCTCAACGAATCCCGCCATGGGGTTCCCGTCCTTTCTCTCCGGCGCAGCCGTCTTTTCAGCGGACCTCGACAACGAGCACGGGAAACCCGGCCTTTTGAAGTTTTTCCGACAGGTTTTCGGCGGAAAGACGCTCTTTTCCCGCCGGCACAGTTACCCTGTAAAAAGTCTTTCCCCCCACCACTGCCGTGGTGACGGCGGAGGAAAACCCCGATTTAGAAGCCTGCTGCCGGAGGGATTCCGCCGATTCCTTCGTGGAAAAGGCCCCGATCTGAACTCCCCATCGGCTTGCTTCCGCAGAAGGGGCTCCCTGCTTTTCGGAAGGTCCGGGGGTCTTCGCAGGAGCCGCCTTTTTTGACTCCTTTTCGGGCGTCTTTTCCGGCGGAGCGGCGATGGGCGATTCCTCTTTTGACGCAGGAATTTCTTCCCGGGAGGATCCGGCAGGAACTGCGAGGGCTATTTCCCCCCCGCTTTTCCCGGCCGTCTTTTGGTCCGCTGCCGGAGAGGAGTTGACGGGAAGGGCAGCAACGGGTTTTTCCGTTGTCTTTTGAGGAGATGCCGGGCTCGTCCGGGCAACGGGGGGATTGTAGGACCGGCTTTTGTCTCCGGAAAGAAAAAACATTTTGACCCCTACAATGAGAAGCCCCACCGCCACAAGGCCTATCACCGGCAGCATGATATCCCCGAAGGGGACGACGGAACGCTTCTCCTTCAACCTCCGGCTTTCTCTCGTGGCCATATTTTTATCTCCCTCCTTTACGCAAAGGTCTGAAATAAACGGGCAGGAATCCTCCGGGAAGATTCCTGCCACACAATATCCGACAAGAGGAGGATTGCTGCTCCTTCTCCGGAATCTGCCCAGAAAAAACCGGCCGGAAAGAGGTTATTTTCCGCTCTTCTGGTTTTTCCGTATTATGGACGGAATGTCGTAAGGGGCCTTGGGAACGCCGTTCATGGTGAATATATCCTCCTCCTGGGCAGGAAGGACCTCCGTCTCCTCGAGAACGACCCCCGCCGTTTTGCTCTTCTGGACGGTCTTCGGAAAATTGGTCATGGTCCTTTTTTCCTTCTCCGCAGAAAATCCCGTGGCGATCACGGTGATCTGAATTTTGTCAGACATGTCCTCCGAGACCGTATGCCCCCAGATGACAATGGCATCCGGATCGGCCGTCTCGGTGATGATCTGGGCGGCCTTGCGTATCTCGTGAATTCCGAGATCCGTGCCTCCCGTAATGTTGAAGAGAATTCCCTTGGCACCCTTCATGGGAACGGACATCAGGGGAGACTTGATAGCCGTCTTTGCGGCTATTTCTGCCCGGTTTTCTCCTTCTCCCGATCCGATCCCCATGATGGCAGAACCGGCCTTCTGCATCACGGTCCGGACGTCCGCGAAGTCCACGTTGATGAGACTGGGCTTCAGTATGAGGTCCGTCACTCCCTGGACTGCCTGGCGGAGCACTTCATCGGCGAGGCGATAGGCCTCGGAGTGTTTCGTTTTTTCATCCGTCAGCTCGAGAAGGCGGTCGTTCTCTACAACCAGCAGGGCGTCCACCTTTTCTTTCAGTTCCGCGATGCCTTCCGAGGCCTGTTTGCGTCTCCTGTTCATTTCGAAGGAGAAGGGAAAGGTCACCACGGCGACCACCAGAGCTCCGGACTCTCTCGCCACCTCTGCGATGATCGGCGTGGCTCCTGTTCCCGTGCCGCCTCCCATGCCCGCGGTGAGAAAGACCATATCGGCTCCCGCAACGGCCTCGCGTATCTTGTCCAGCGACTCTTTGGCGCTGTTTGCCCCGATGGCGGGATCAGAACCCGCTCCGAGCCCCTTCGTCAGTTTTTCTCCGAGGGGAATTTTCGTCGTGGCCTGAGAGAGCTGCAGTGCACCCACATCAGTGTTCGCAGCTATGAAATGAACTCCGTCCACCCCGCTGCGGATAATGTGGTTCAGGGCATTTCCTCCCCCCCCTCCTACCCCGATGACTTTAATTTCTTCTCTATGAGGCCTCGGAGTGTCCGTTACCTGGAATACATGCTCCATTTTTTCTTTCCTCCCCAAAGATCCGGAATGCGGCACTCAGAAAAGCTCCTTGAGCGATTTTTTCAGATACTCGATAAAGGCGCGGAAGCCCATGCCTCCTCCTTTGCCTGCCGCCTTGCGGTCATTCTTCGCACCAAGCTGCTGGGAAAGAAGGGCGGAGCCGGAACGGAGGTGGGAGACGGGCGTCTCGATAAACCGGTAGGGATTTCTCTCCTTGCTTGTCATATACCGGATGATGCCGGCCGCAGTAGTATATTCGCAGTCGTTTCTTCCCGGGGGCATCTGGTACATATCGAGGGGTTCCGCCACCCGTACGGGAAGATTCAGCATTTCCGACGCGTAGGTCTCGATTCCCGGTGTTTTGGCCACTCCGCCTGAGAGGACGATCCCTGCGGGGAACATATGCAGGCTGTACTCGGCGATCTGGTGGGAGACATATTCGCCGAAGAGTTCTTCGAGTCTGCATGTCACCACCTCCGAGGCCTCCCGTATGTTGAAGGTCTTCGTTCTGCCCCGGACATCCACGTCAAGCTCCTGCTCCTCGTTTTCTTCGTCGCTCAGGGAGACCATTTTCTTGATCTCCTCCGCCTTGCTGATCGGAATTTTCATGATGTACGCGAGGTCGTTGGTGATATGGTCGCCCCCTATGGGGATTACGGAGAGCTTCACCGGGCGTCCGTCGGTGTACAGGGCAAGACCGGTCGTTCCTCCGCCGATGCACAGGGAGATGACCCCGGCCCGGGTCTCCTCGTCCGTCAATGCGCCGAGGGCGCTGGCAAGAGATTTAATGACGAGGCCGTTCACCTCCACCCCTGCGCTTTCGACGCAGTTGATGATGTTCTGCACCACCGTGGTGGGAATGATGACGGACTGAAGTTCCATTTCAAGGCGGATCCCCGTCATGCCAAGGGGGTCGTCGATGCCGGAGTTTCCGTCAATTGAATATTTTACCGGGATGGTATGGAGGGTGAGACGGTTGGTGGGAATGGACAGTTCACTCTGGGCAGCTTCTATAACCCGTTCCACATCGGCTATGGAGACCTGGCGGGGAGTTCTTCCGAGGGAGACCATCCCTCTCGACGTGACCGATGCCACATCCAGTCCGCTGAAGGCGATAGTGGCTTCGGTGATCTCGAACCCGACCATGTTCTCGGCATCTTTTACAGCCTGGCGGACAGACCGGACAGCCTGTTCGAGGTTTATGATAAGCCCTTTTCGAATTCCCTGAGAGGGAGCAAAGCCGACGCCGATGATCTGCGCCTCCTGGAATCGTGAATCCCGCTCCGCGACAATCACCGCTATTTTGCTCGTACCAAGATCCAGTCCCACGAGTATTTCCGGCTCTTTGTACACTTATTTCCCGCTCCCTTCCTTACCGCCGCCCTGCACGCTTCTGACGATGATCCTGTCTGAATATGTGGTGTCTATTATAATGTCTTCACCGGAAAATTGTAACTGCTGAAGAATCTGGGAAAGGGCGGAAAAAATCTCCCCCCATCGTTTCCGGTCTCCGGTGAAGAGCAGGCGAACGGTTTTTTTCTGAAGCTGCCAGAAGACCTCGAGCAGATACTGCCCCTCTCTTCTCGAAACCATCATTTTCTCCATTCGGGAGAACCATTCGGCGGAGGAGAGGCCGCCGATCCAAGCCGCCAAAATTTCTGTCGGAAAGACGGAATTGCTCACAACCTGTCCTTCCTCGAGAGGCCCCTCGGGAGATGGAAAGGAATCCGCCAGCACAACGGGAGGAGAGGAAGGTGGATGAATTCCCGAGAGCCTTGAATTCAGAAAGTGATCTTTTCTCCAGATCAATCCTTCTCTCGAGAGATAAAAATCCCTCTCCTGCCATCGAAGAAGAATCCACGGCAGGAGGGGCTTCAGCTCGACTTCGAAGGAACGAAGTCCCTTCCTGCTGATGGCCACAGAAAGAGGCGCCTGCATTTCAAGTTTTCGCCCTAGATCCTCGCGGCGAAGAAGGAAGAGCGGCCAGAACCGGACCATGTCGGGTTCGAGGTTCTTCCAGAAAAGACTTTCCGCCACGGGGTCATCCCCGATGATCCTCAGTTCTCCGAGAGAGAGGAACTGGTCGAAGTTCTCCCAGGAGGCAGCGGCTCCGGCGAAAAGAGCCGTCATGAGAAGAAAAAATATCCAACGCCTCATAATCCCGATCACTCACCATCTGCCCGAGGGCTTTTGATGCTCACCGCGGCGGGCAGACGGGCGGTTCCGCTTCACACCGTAACGTGAACAACCTCTGCTTTTGCCCTTTCGAGAAAGAGCTCTCCCACAGCGGAGACATCCCCCGCCCCGATAGTCAGCAGGATGTCCCCTTCAAGGATCCGTCCGCGGAGGTCCTCAGCCCCCTGCTCGAGAGAGCCGCACAGCACGTACTCTAGGCCGGGTTCGCCCTTGAGGAGATTGCCGATAAGTTCGGAGGTTACCCCTTCAAGCGGCTCTTCGTCTGCCTGGAAGATGGGAAGGAGAAGCACCGTATCCGCCGTGGAAAGGACTGAGGCGAAATCCCGGTAAAGGGCCTTCGTCCGGGTAAACCGGTGGGGCTGGAAAACGACCCGGATCGGCCTTCCGGGAAACATTCCGTCGAGGGCGGAAAGGGTTGCCGCGATTTCTCGCGGATGATGGCCGTAATCGTCGTAGACGTCGATGCCGTTGACCTGGCCGAGGTGCTGCAGCCGTCTTTTTGCCCCCTTGAAATCCTTGAGGGTTCTGCGGATCATGGCGGACGGAATGCCGAGGCGATGAGCGACAGCATAGGCCGCCATGGCGTTCAGAACGTTGTGCTCCCCTGAAACGGAGAGTTCAAGCTCGTCGAAGGGCTTCCCTTCATGGGCGAGAGAGAAGGTCGCCCCGCCTCCCTCGAGATGGCAGACATTGTAGGCTCCCCAATTCCATCCGAGTCCCCATCCGTAGGTTATAAAACTGTCGGGAGAAAAGCCTTTTGAACAGAGGATCTGCTGCACTCCGGCATCCTCACCGCAGACCACCCGGATTCCCCCCTCTTTGAGATTGCCGAGAAATCGGGAAAAAGCCGCAAGAACACTTTCGAAGGTCGGATAATGATTGACATGGTCCCAGTCGGCATTGGTCACGACCGCGATGTCGGGATGGAACAATTCGAAGGAGCCGTCGCTCTCGTCGAGCTCGGCAACCATGCAGGGGCCGTCGCCGAGTTTTGCGTTCACCCCTATGTCGCACAGTTCGCCGCCGATGGCCAGGGTCGGGTGATGACCCGCCTGCTCGAGAATGAGAGAGATCATGGAGGATGTAGTGGTCTTTCCGTGGGTTCCCGCCACTCCGATGCCGAACCGTGAGTCGAAGAGCCAGCTCAGTACTTCTCCTCTTTTTGCTACAGCTACGCCCCGGCTTCTGGCCGAGGTGATTTCCTCGTTGTCATCCGGGATGGCGCTGCTGTAGATGAGAAGATCGGGAAGAAATTTGTCCATGTGGGCGCGGCCATGGCCGAGCACGACGGCAATTTCTTCTTTGAGTACCTTGTCTATATATGAAGTATGGCTCATATCGCAGCCGCTCACTTCGTACCCAAGTTCCGCAAGCAGGAGAGCAAGGCCGCTCATTCCGGCGCCGCCGATACCCATGAGATGAATCCGGCAGATACCCTCCAAATGTGGTATTGAGGTTTTCACGATAAATTAATCTCCCTTCCAATACTGGACGAGATCAGCCTCCACAGAGCTTTCGACTCATCTCCCTCCGAAAAACGTTCCCCGCACGCGTCTTTCTTTCGAAGGATGCTCAGTATCTTCGTCTGTAATGATTCCGGTGAATCGTCCTCTTGCCAGACTTCTCCTCCGGTGCGTTCAGCAAAACAACGGGCATTTTGTTCCTGGTGGTTGTCTGCAGCCTCCTTCCATGGAATGACTACGGAAGGAATGCTCCCCGCCATGAGTTCGTAAAGGGTGGATGCCCCCCCTCGCGTCACGGCTCCGGAGAGCAGGGAATAAAAATCCGTCATATCCCACTGCTTTCCTGCGGAGAGAAAAGAATCTTTTCTCTCCGCAGGTATTTGAGCCAACATTTTTTCTTCGTATGCGCCAAGTATAAGGAAAAGAAACTGATCGAATTCTTTATCCCCAATAACACAACTCAGTAATTGTATCAGTCGGCGGCTCATAAGTGAACCTCCGAGAACGCCGATTATCTTTTTTTCCGGAAATGGCTCTCCTTTTTTAATGTTTTCCCACGCTTCCCTGGGATTTTTTCGCCTGAAGGGACGAATCGGTATGCCTGTGACGGTAAATTGTCCTTCCTCAAGGGGGGCGCAGCGGCTCCATCCCGAAGCGACGGGCAGGCCCAGGCGGCGGGCGAGCCGCGTCACTTTTCCCGCGACTGAGTTCTGCTCATGGATTACCGAGGGAATGCGGTTCATTCGGCTCGCGAGAAGGGGGACGAAGGAAACGTATCCGCCGAAGAGAACGCAGCAGTCGATCTCCGAGGCCTTCAAAAACTTTCGGAAGGCGACGAAGGCTGCGAGGGTTTCCCTCCATCGCTTTGCCCTCGGCAGAAGGCCCGAAACTCCGAAGGGCGAACCTGAAAGGGGGAGAATAAGGGGCTCGATTCCCCTGGAATAGTAAATCTCCCGCTCCAAGGGCCTCGAGCCGCAGACGTAGGAGACGGCAGCGTCTGTCCTCTTCTCCGCGATCCACTCGCCGAAGGAGACCGCCGGAAAAATATGCCCTCCCGTTCCGCCCGCGACGAGACAGATGCGGATCATGCCCGCTCCACCTCCCGGGCCGCCCTCATGAGAATGCCGATCTTTATCCACATGAAAAGAAGGGAACTTCCTCCGTAGCTGATGAAGGGCAGGGGAATTCCCGTAAGGGGCATGAGCTTGAGGACGCCTCCGAGGTTGATGAAGAGGGGCAGAAGGATGGAGACGGCAATTCCCCATACCATGGAGGACAGAAACGGATCGGACAGGGCTCTGCAGGCCCAGCAGACCCGGACCGTCCACAAAAAGAAGAGGAGAATGACTGCGAAGGTTCCGAGGAAGCCGAACTCCTCTCCTATGGTGGCGAAGATGTAATCCGTATGGGCGGCGGGGAGGAAATTCAGCTTCTGCAGCCCCTTCCCTATGCCCGTTCCGAAAAGGCCGCCGTTCGAGAAGGCAACGAGCCCCTGGATGACCTGGAAGCCGCTGTCCCTCGGTTGGCTCCAGGGGTCGACAAAGGCTATATACCTGCGGAGACGGTACCCTTCCTTCAGGATCACAAAGAAAAAAGCGGCGAAGCCGGTGCCGCCGAGCAGGAGAGGCCATCCCCATCCCCTGTTGTGAACATGAATGGCCATGGCGAGGGCGAAGATGAGAATCGTGCCGCCCATGTTGGGCTGAAAGAGAAGAGGCAGGGCCGACAGTATGAGAACAAAACCCGTGACGGAAATGAAAGCGCTGCCTCCCCTTTTTTCCGAAGAGGCGAGAAGCTTGGAAAGATGAATTGCCACAATGAGGGACAAAAGCTCGAGGGGCTGAAACCTGAGAGCGCCGAAACCGAGCCATCGGCGGGCCCCGCCGGCCTCGATGCCGATTCCGGGGATAAGGGTGAGGTACAGAAGAAAAATGGTGAAGACCCACAGAACTCCGCTCGACCGCTTCCAGAAACTGGGCGGAAGCATGTAGGCGACGATCATACCCCCGATGCCGAGGAGGAACCACTCCACCTGGCGGAAGCCGATTGCAAAGGGGGTTCCGTACTCCTCGAGGGATGTCTGGGAAGTGAGGGAGAAGATCATCATGATGCCGAAAGCTGTGAGCACGAGGGGAATAATCCAGAGAAAGGGATCAGCCCGGGCTTCCCTCCGCAGATCTTCCCCGTGGATCTCTCCTCCGCCGAGAAGGGCTTCCTTAGCCATTGCCCTTCTCCTTCATCCTGCAGACGATGTCGCGAAAATGTTCTCCTCTTTTTTTATAGTTCGGGTACATGTCCCAGCTCGTACAGGCAGGAGAAAGAAGGACCACTTCTCCCCCGGGAATCTCTGAAGCCCGCTGTACGGCCTCTTCCATATCCGCTGCCTGGAATATCGCCTCAAAACCGGTCCTCCGGAGTGCCGCAGTTATCTTTTCCCTTTCCTCGCCCAGGATGACGGCGGCAAGGGCTTCTTTTTTCACCGTCTCTGCAAGGGGGGCATAGTCCTCTCCCTTTCCCTTTCCTCCGAGAATGACAATCTTTGCCCCCGGGATGGAGGTCAGAGCGGTCGAGCTCGAGGCTACGTTCGTCCCCTTGGAATCATCGATATAGGTTCTTCCTCCCTTGTTTGCGACGAATTCACAGCGGTGTTCCAGTCCTCGGAACCCTTTGAAAAGGGGGGCGATATCGTCGCCGATGCCAAGCAGACGGAGTGCTCCGGCAGCCATGGCGGAGTTTTCGATGTTGTGTTTTCCCAGAAGGGGGAGGTCGGAAAAGGAAAACAGAAGGTCTTGCCTGTCCTCCTGACGAAGGAAAACTTCCTCTCGTCTTTCATCGGCCGCAATGGAAAGGGAGCCGGAAGGAGCTTCTTTTCCTCTCCAGTAAAAGGGAGCAATCCCCCCGTCCGTTTCCTGGATTCCGAGGACCTCCAGATCCCGCAGCTGAAGAATGGCTGGGCTGTTCTTTTTCCGTGTCGTCAGAATCTTTTTCTTCGCCCCGATGTATTCTCCGTAGCTCCCGTGCCAGTCGATATGGTCGGGGGCGAGATTGGTAATTACGGCCAGATCGCAGGCCAGGGAGGAATTCCAGTAAAGCTGGAAGCTGCTCAGTTCGATGACGATATAATCCCAGATCTTCCCGGCGGCTTCGGCGAGGGGGATTCCGATATTCCCCGTCACGGCGGTCAGAAACCCTGCTTTTTTGAGCATATGCCCCAGGAGGGATGTGGTGGTGCTTTTTCCGTTGCTCCCTGTGACGCCGAGGATCTTTCCCGAAAGGTGGGGAGCGAGAAAGTCCAGTTCGCCCATGACCGCAATACCTTTTTTTCTGCCTTCCACCACTGCCGTGGACGAGGGCGGAATGCCTGAACTGAGGAGCAGGCATTCGCTCCGGAAGGCCCGGGGGGTATGCCCCTCCTCTTCCCAGGCAATATGGAGGCTCTTCAGCTTCTCCCGGACCGAATTTTCCGCCACGGGCCTGTCAGCCGAGACGAAAACATCCGCTCCGAGGGAGGAGGCGAAGACGGCAAGGCCGAGTCCGCTCACTCCCGCCCCTATGACGGTAATCGATTTTCCTTCGCAGGAAAGAGGATTGAACATTCCGTGTTCCTCCCTGTTCAGCCTTTCGGTCTATTCGGAGAAAAGACCGGCTATAAAAATCGCGATAATGGTCATGCCTGCGCCGTGGATAAGCCAGAAACGTGTGACGATCTGGGTTTCACTCCACCCGAGCAGTTCAAAGTGATGATGCACCGGGCTCATGAGAAAAAGTTTTCTTTTATATCCGTAGATGGCGACCAGCTGGGCCGCTACGGAGAAAATTTCCAGGCCGAAGAGAAATCCCAGGGGGATAAGGGCGAGAAGACAATCGCCGTAGACGCACAGGCTTATGAGCATGCCCGCGAGAAAATGAGATCCCACATCCCCCATGAAGACCTTTGCAGGATGGGCGTTATGCCACAAAAAAGACGCGCAGAGAACAAGCCCCGTCAGGGCGGCATAGTAGACGGGGTCCTCGAGGGGAAGCCAGATAAGCGCCCCCAGAAGTGAGAGGGAGCAGGCCCCCGCAGCGAGGCCGTCAAGGCCGTCCGTGACGTTTACCGCGTTCAGCATGCCGATTGTGACGAAGACCATGAGGGGAACCGAGAACCAGGCCGGCATTTCAATTCCCGGCCACAGGCTGATGCCCCGGGAAACGGCAGTCCAGTACGCCCAGGGAACGACCACGAGAATCTGGGCCGCCAGTTTATAGACGCTCGCGAATCCTTCACTGGATTTCATCCTGAATTTGATCCAGTCGTCAATGAAGCCGATGCAGGCTGCCCCTATGGGAAAAAACCACAGTCCAGCAAGCTCCATCCAGTCTTCCGCAGAAAAACCCGCCACCATGGGAATGGAGAGAAGCGCCACGGGCAGAAAGACCACGCCACCCATGGAGGGAGTTGAGGATTTCGTTTCGATATGGCTCTGGGGGCCATAGATCTTTTGAATCTGCGTAATGCGCCAGATTTTCAGCCTGGCGATCCATTTCTCCTGAAGCCATATTTCCAAAGCTGCGATTCCGACGAGAACAAAAATGAACTTCACGATTCTTCCTCCCCTGTAAGGGCATCGACGATGCGGTCAAGACGGTTGCCGTGAGATCCCTTCACGAGAAGGACATCTCCTTCCCGGAGTTCTTTCGCGAGTTCCTTCCCGAGGGGAGGAACTTCGTGGAAATATTCGAGGGATGCAGGAAGTTCCCCTTCCTCTGCCAGGGTTTTCCAGAGGTCGCCCGTCAGCCAGACATGATCGAAGGAATCGAAAAGGGGAAGAAGCCTGCGATGAAATTCCGGACCGAGAAGCCCGAGCTCCCGCATCTCCCCGACCACGGCGAGACGGCGGCGGGCTGGAATTGCCGCCGCTTCCGTCAGTGCGGCAGTGAGGGACGAGGGATTCGCGTTGTAGGCATCGTCGATAAGAAGGGCTCCCGAATCG
The DNA here is from genome assembly GCA_963674625.2 of Aminobacteriaceae bacterium. GTDB lineage: Bacteria > Synergistota > Synergistia > Synergistales > Aminobacteriaceae > JALHFZ01. Next base: position 199,752 of record CAXXXO010000003.1, read on the forward strand.
AGGGTGATCATCCGTCCCCTCCCCCTGAGGGGTTCAAGCTTTTCTATTTCATTCAGAATTTTTTCTCTCGACGCGCCGCAGTAAAAGCTGACCGCAAGGGCGAACCCCAGGGGATAGGCCGAGTGCCGTCCGAAGAGACGGGATGAGACGAACAGGCTGCCCCCGGGATAGGAAAAGTCAAAGGTCAGCCCGGGCTGTCCCCGGGAGAAGCGAAATTCCGGAGTTTCCATCATAAAATCCCCTTTTCCGGTGCCGACGCTGAAAGTCCGGATTTCCGAAGGCAGGGACTCCGTCCTCTTTTTGAGGGGCCCGTTGTCGCCGTTGTAGAAAAGGGCCTCGAGCCTGGAGGACCGGGTGATCTCGAATTTGGCCTCGAGGACGCCTTCGAGGGATGAGAGACCCTCGAGGTGAGCGGGAGCGACTTCGGTGATCACCGCTACGGAAGGAGGAAAATATGTAACCATCTCCCCGATTTCTCCACTGTGGTTCATTCCCATCTCGAGAAGCAGAATGTCGGCCTTTTCGGGAAGGGAGAGAATCGAAAGGGCGCACCCCACAAGGGTATTGTAGCTGTGCCCCGCCGAGTGAACCGAAAAGGATGTCTGAAGAAAGCGGCGAAGCAGTTCTCTCGTCGTTGTTTTTCCGACGCTTCCCGTGAGCGCGATGAAATCGAGGTTTTTTTCGAGAGCCAGCCGTCTGGAGGCCAGGAGAGGAATCTCCCCGTAGCAGTCGGAAAACACTACGGACGCCACTCCTTCGGGGACATGGCGGTCGTCCTCGCAGAGTATAAGGGAAGCGCCCCGGGCTGCCGCCCGGGAAATAAAGTCATGCCCGTCCTGATTTTCTCCCCGGAAGGCAACAAAGGCATCTCCCGGGGAAATCAGCCTGCTGTCGGCCAGAAAAGCGGCGGGAAGAGGTCCGTCGGGACCGCGCAGTTTTTTCCCGGCGAGGGCGGCGAGGGAGGATATATTTTTCAAAGGAGCGTCACCCCCGATTCCCTAGCCCAGGAGAGGACCTCATCCCTGTCGGAATAGGGTATTTTTTCCTTTCCGATGACAAGGTATTTTTCAGGTCCCTTTCCGGAGAGCACGACCACATCGCCGCTCCGGGCATCGTCGAGGGCCGCCCGGACCGCAATTTTCCTGTCGAGGATCACCCGGACATCAGCATCCGCATCCTCAGAGCGAACTCCTTCAAGAATCTGCTCCGCTATTTTGCCGGGTTCTTCCCGCCTCGGATTATCCATGGTGATGATCACCCGGTCAGCCAGTGAGGCAGCGATGCGTCCGAGGGCGGCTCTGTTCGGTTCAAAGCGCTCTCCGCCGTGTCCGAAGAGTGAAACCAGGGCCCCCGGACACATGGTCCGAAGTTCTTCCAGCACATTTTTCAGTGCCGAGGGCGTATGGGCGAAATCGATGATTACCGTCACTCCATTGGAAAAAAAATATTTTTCTAGTCTGCCCGGGACCTGCACCATGGATTTCATGGCCGCGGCCATTTCTTCTGTGCGTTCCGGGAAAAAACGGCCGAGAAGGGTCAGAGCACCCAGGGCATTATACACGTTAAAACGGCCCGGAAGCGGAAGGGAGACTCTATTCTCACCCTGAGAGGCCGCAAGAGTGAATTCACTTCCTGCTACAGAAAGGGAAACGTCCCTGCCCCGGATATCCAGGTGCTCGGAGGCGAGGCCGAAGGTGAGAATCTCCATGGGATGAAGCATCCTGATTCTTCTGCCCCAGGGATCATCTCCGTTCGCAGCTCCATGCCAGCCCGGCTTCATAAAGGAAGAGAAGAGCCTTGCTTTTGCCTGAAAATACTCTTCGAGGGATCCGTGATAATCAAGATGCTCCTCGCTGAGATTCGTAAAGACTGCTCCATCGAAGCGGCACCCTTCGAGTCTTCCCTGCACGAGCCCGTGAGAGGAAGCCTCCATCACGCAGGCGCCGCAGCCGTTTTTTACCATGGCTGCCATGTCCCGCTGAATTTCCCAGCTCTCCGGTGTCGTCCGGTCGGCATCCCGGTCATGGATGCCGTCACTGTACAGAATCGTCCCGAAGAGCCCTGTTCGTATGCCGAGCCTCTCAAGAAGGTGGCGGAGCATCCAGGCGGTGGTGCTCTTTCCGTTCGTGCCCGTCGCGGCGAAGAGAAGGAGCTTCTCCGATGGTTCTCCGTAGAATATATCGGCAAGTCTTCCCATATCTCTTCGGACATGAGGGCTCACTACCTGCGGGACATCGAGATCCAGAAAATGATCCGTCAGAAGCGCCGCCGCCCCCCGCTCCAGGGCGGAAGGGGCGAAATCGTGTCCGTCGGCATTTTCTCCGGAAATGCAGCAGAACAGCCCTCCCGGACCGGTCTGCCTGCTGTCGGCGCTCATTTGAAGCAGAAGCGGATTTCTCTCTTCCCCGTCTTGAAGGGATAGATGCGCTCTGTATTTTTCTTCATATCTTTCCAGAAGGGTCCGGAGGGCAATCATAAGCCCGTGCCTCCCGAGGGACCGGAAGCCAGTAGTCCGATCTGCATCATGTCCTCCACGATTCCGCGGAATACGGGCGCTGCCACGTCCCCTCCGTAATACTTCCCCATGGAGGGCTCGCCCACCACGACGAGCATCACGTACTGAGCCTTCTCCGCAGGCCAGAAACCGGTAAAGGATGCTACCCATTTCCCCTTCAGATACTCCCCTTTTTCCGCCATCTGGGCGGTTCCGGTTTTGCCTGCGAGGGAGAGGGAGGGAATGTCGGCTTTTTTCCCCGTTCCGTTTTTTACCACATCGATCATCACTGTCCGAAGCCACCCGGCAGTCCAGGGGGAGAGGACCTCCCGGACAAGCTGTCTTTCTCCTTTATAGAGCACCTGGCCGCCGCTGTCCCGTACCTCCGAGACAATGAACGGCCGGAGAAGATGCCCTCCGTTCGCGATGGCTCCTATGGCAGCGGCAAGCTGGAGGGGGGTGACTGCCAGTCCCTGGCCGATGGCGATGTTCGACGGGACGACCCCGCGCCATTGTTCTGGAGAAGCGAGAAGCCCCTCTTCGGTTCCGTTCAGTTCGATTCCCGGATCCCGGTTGAAGCCCCATTCCCGAACGCTGTTGTACATATCGAAAGGCTTGACCCTCATGCCGATCTGGGCCATTCCGGTATTTGACGATTTGCTCAGGATTTCGGATACGGTAAGAGAGCCGTAATCCTTGTGGGTCGCCTCGGAAATGCTGCCGTCAGCCACCTTGATGCGATAGGGACACCGGAAGATCTCGTTCGTCCTGACGGCCCCCCTTTCTATGGCGATGCCGAGGATAATGGGTTTAAAAGTAGAACCGGGTTCAAAAGTCCGGCCGATGGAGTTGTTGATGATTTTTTTCAGATTCGTCATATTGCCCCGGACGTTGGGATCGAAAGAAGGCCAGCTGGCCATGGCCAGAACCGCTCCTGTGGCCGGATCAAGACAGACGGCGCTCCCCCATTTGGCCCCGTTCATCACGATTCCCTCTTCGAGGCGCCGTTCGACGATGAACTGAATACGGGAATCTGTTGTCAGGGTAACGGACCCGGTATTCTTTCCGGCAGGATTTTCGGAGACCCTGCTTATATCCAGTGTTCTTCCGGAAGGCTCCTTTGCGAGAATTCGTATTCCCGGGGGCGAATAGAGTGCCTTGTCCCACACAAGTTCAATTCCCGACAGCCCCCTGTCGTCCACGTCGCAGAAACCGAGGATATGGGCCGAGAGGGACTTATTCGGATAAAGCCTCTTTTTTTCGTCAATCTCGTAGATTCCCTTCAGTTTCAATGAACGGATCCGGCTTGCCGTATCGGCATCCGTCTTTCGCACAAGCCAGAGAAAACGGCCCGGAAGATTTCCTGAGATCGTTTTGACGATGCTCGGAGGCAAAATTCCCTGAAGCTTCGGGGCGTTCGATGAATCCCAGAAAGCAGGGTCGAGAAAAAAACTCGAGGACGGAATGGAAAGAGCGAGGGCGTTTCCGTTTCTGTCGTAAATGAACCCCCTGTTGGTGCTCACGGGGATATGGCTCCAGTATTGACGCCGGGACTGCCTTTCAACCCTGGGGTCGGGAAACAGCTGAAGAGAAGCGATCCTCCAGAGGACCACCCCGAAAAAGAGAAAAATGAGTAACCATGGGGAAAATCCAGGACGTCTGTGCATAGTCTCTCCCCTTCGCAGAATCGTCTTGAACTTTACTCCCCTGCCAGCGCCTTTTCAAGAAAGAAATGAAACCAGCCCTGTCTGCCCGTCTCTCCGGAAAGAGGGAAGTTTTCGTCCCCGCCGCCGGCATCAGCAAGGAGCGGTTCGCTGATTCGAAGGACCTTCACGTTTGAGGCGTAAATCATTCCGAGGGTGTTTTTCGAAAAACTGTAGACTCTTCCGGGAGACAAAAGGGCGGAATGCTTCTGTCTCAGAAGTATCTGCCTTGCAGCGAAGGATTCTATCTGCCTGTTGATCCCGTTGAGGCGGTCTTCAAGTCGGAAACTGTAGAGACGGAGCACACCGAGGCCGAGAAATGCACTGAAAAGAACCACGGTACAAAGGATGACATAAGGACAGGCTTTTCGCAGCGACACGGAAACTTGGCAAATTTCAAGACTCTTCCCTTGCACGGAACTCACTCCCCCTTCCGTATGGCTCTCTCTTATTGCTGCTGCACCGAGAATACTCTCAGTTTTGCGCTTCGCGCCTTGTGATTTTCATCCACTTCTTCCTCCGAGGGCAAAAGGGGCCGCCGGGTAAGGACCTTGCCGAATTTCTCTTTCTGCCAGTCCCGGAAAGTGTGCTTCACGATCCTGTCCTCGAGGGAGTGGTAGCTGACGACAGCGAGAAGCGCACCCGGGGCTGATGCGGCGAGAGCCCCCTTCAGTCCTTCCGGCAGAGCCGAGAGTTCTCCGTTTACACGGATGCGGAGGGCCTGAAAGATTCTCCGGGCAGGATGCCCCCCCATTTTCCTCTGGACGGGAGCGGGAAGAATTTTCCGGATAGCCTCCACGAGGGATGTAGTGGTGGAAAAGGCCCCGTCTTTTTCACGAATTCGTACTATTCCCCGGGCTATCTGCCGGGAATAGCGTTCTTCTCCAAAGGTGAAAAAAATATCGGTCATTTCTTCTTCAGAAAAAGTATTGACGATGTCGGCAGCGGAGAGGTCGGATTCAGGGTCCATTCTCATATCGAGGGGGCCCTCGGTCTGAAAGGAAAACCCCCGGGCACCCTCCGAAATCTGAAGGTTCGATACTCCCAGGTCAAAAAGGACGGCATCAAAGGGCGCAAATTCTCCTGCGACTTCTTCGAGAAACTCGAAATTTCCGGAAAGAGGAGTAAACCGTTCGCCAAAGTCGTCGAGGTTCTCCCTTGCGATGGCGATCGCCTGAGGATCCCTGTCCATTCCGAAGACCAGCGTGTCGGGAAATTCCCGAAGGATCGCACCGGAGTAGCCGCCAAGCCCCAGGGTGCAGTCAAGAACCCTGTCAAGGGAGTCGGAAAGCCGGAGAAAAGAAAGAACCTCCTGAAGAAGAACGGGCACGTGTTCCGTCAAAATCCTTCGACTCCTTCCGCGATCTCGGGAAGTTCGGCGAGCACTCCGTCGCGGTATTCTTCCCATTTCTCCTTGTCCCATAACTCGATGTGATCGCTTACGCCCACAAAAACCACGTCGGAGACGAGGTCCCCGTGCTGACGGAGTACCGGAGGAAGAAGGATTCGGCCCGCTCCGTCCACCTGAAGCTCGTGAGCGCTCGAAAGCATGAGGCGAAGAAACCCCCTGGACTTGCTTTTTGAGAAAGGAAGGTCCTGAAGCCGCTTCATCACGTTGTCCCACCCGGAAAGGGAATATAATGAAAGGCAGCGGTCGATGCCGATGGTGGAAAAGACCCGCTCACCGAGCTCTTCCCGAAATTTCGAGGGAAGAACGATTCGGGATTTCGAATCGATTTTATGCTCATAGGTCCCCACCAGCATGGAAAAGCCTCCCACTTTCCGACATTATTCCCCACTGCCTCCCACCCTACCATTTATTGCAGAAAAAGCTTAGGCCTTAAGACTCTCTCAATTACAAAAAATAAGAGTCTTAAAGCCTAATTGATATAGTCCAAGAGAATCATTTTTTGGGAGCATTCAGTAAGCCGGGTTCTGTCGATGGATGACCATTTATCTTGAATCTGCCTCGCGGCGGATTTCACGCGGCCGTACCCGGGGGTCGGCGGGCAGCTTCATCCCCCCCTATTCGGCCTTGCTCCGGACGGGGTTTGCCTGGCGTGAAAATCACTTTTCACCCGGTGGGCTCTTACCTCACCTTTTCACCCTTACCTGAAAATCAGGCGGTATTTTTTCTGTGGCACTATCCTTTGGTTCGCACCAACTGGGGGTTACCCAGCGTCCTGCCCTGCGGAGCCCGGACTTTCCTCTCTTCGCAAAAAGAGCGGCCATCTTGAATACTCCCGCTCAACAGTATATCATTTTCATCTGAAACTGAAAAACCCCGGGTAAATTTCTCCGTTCTGCCCCCTTCCGGTTGTTTTATCGAAGGAGCGGCGCCGTGACCGGAAAAAGAATATCATCCAGGAAGGGATATCTGCCAGATGACGGAACGACAGGAGTACAACGCACCGGGCTATGATGTCTTTAAAAAGCAGGTGAAGAAACTCACCGGCCTTGATCTCAACTCCTATAAACACCAGATACACCGGCGGGTTCACATGCTCATGGACCGGTGGAAAATTACCGCCTATGAAGAATATTTCAGGGCTATTAAGGAAAGCGACCTCAGGCTGCGGGAATTTCTCGATTACCTGACGATCAACGTCTCGGAATTTTTCAGAAACCCTGCGAAATGGGCTGAGCTGAGAGAGAAGATACTTCCGGAACTGACAGTCCTCCGGGGAAGGCGGCAGCTCAAAATCTGGAGCGCAGGATGTGCCACGGGAGAAGAGCCCTATTCTCTTGCGATCCTCTCCCTCGAGGAAAAACTTGCGCCCCGCGTACCCGTCCTTGCGAGCGACATCGATTCCGGGGCCCTTGCCCTGGCGAAAAAAGGCGTCTATCTGAAACGCCAGCTGCTGAACGTCCCTCCGGATCTGCTCGAAAGATATTTTATTCCTGAGGAGAAGGACACCTGCAGGGTCAGCGACGAAGTGAAAAACCGGGTTTCCTTTCAGCGCCTCAATCTCGTGGAGGACACTTTTGACGGGGGATTTGACCTGATCCTCTGCCGCAATGTGGTCATCTATTTTTCATCGGAGACGAAAGTCCTTCTTTACGGCAAATTTCTTCGGGCGCTGAATCCGGGGGGTTACCTGCTCGTAGGGTCGACCGAGCAGATTTTCGACTACAGGAATATGGGATTCGAATCGGCAGGGGCCTTTCTCTACCGCCGTCCGGTTGCCTGAGGTAAAAAAAAGAGGCCGTGAGGCCTCTTTTTTTTCCTTTTAATGAGACCGGACGATCTCCTTGATCTTCATGAGCCGGCTCAGGGTGGACCGCTCCTGTTCGTCCAGCTTCATGGTAATATACCGGATCGTCTCGATAAACCCGGGAATGAGCACGTGTTCGAGGGCGTTGACCCGCCGGCGGGTTTTCTCGATCTCCACTGCCATGAGCCGGATTGCCTTTTCTCTCGCGGCGAGAAGGATGAGCTTCGGGATGAGCCGGGCGAACCGCTCGAGGGCGACGTCGAGGCTTCCAAGGGTTGTGGCGAGGCCGTAGTTCATGGGGGAACCCCGCTGCTCCACCTCGTATTCCGGCACCATCACGCTCATGACGTTCTTATATCCCACCTGAAGTTCGGCTTTCGCTCCGGAGATCATAAGGGCCTGCTCGAGCATGGCGGGCAGGGTCTGGGCCCTTGCGAGGAGAAAGCTCTTGTAGCATTCCTTCAGCTCTTCCTCCAGGTCTTCCCGAAGGACCTTGGCCTCCCGGGCTCTCTCAAGGAAAGCCTTGATAAGAGCGTCCTGCTTGTCTTTCAGGAGCTTGTGCCCTCTCTTGGCCACCACAAGGCGTTTTTTCAGCCTTGAGAGCTCCATCCGGTTGGGATTGACATTCAAACGGGCCATTGCGCCGCTCCCCTAGTCGTTTCCGGCGGGGACTTCGGCCTTTTCGGCTTCCGCGAGGCGCGGCAGAAGATACTTTTCGAGGTAGGCGTCCCGGATTCTCTTCAGTTCCTTGACGGGAATGACCGTGAGCAGATCCCATCCGAGCTCGAGGGTCTCTATGTAGGTCCTGTTCTGGTATTCCCCCTGGCGTACGTACTTGTCCTCGAAGAGATCGGCGAATTTCGCAAAAGCCTTGTCCTCTTCAGTCAGGGCGCCTTCCCCCAGGATAACCGCGAGCTCCTTGGCTTCCTTGCCCCGGGCATAGGCGGCAAAGAGCTGGTTCATGAGGTCAGCATGGTCCTCCCGGGTCTTCCCCTTGCCGATTCCTTTGTCCTTCAGACGGGAAAGAGAGGGCATGACGTCCACAGGAGGATAGATTCCCTTTCTGTGGAGCGTACGGCTGAGGATGATCTGCCCCTCGGTGATGTACCCCGTGAGGTCGGGAATGGGGTGGGTCTTGTCGTCTTCAGGCATGGTGAGGATGGGAATCTGGGTGATGGACCCGCTCTTTCCCTTCAGTCTTCCTGCCCGCTCGTACATGGTCGCGAGGTCAGTATAGAGATAACCCGGATATCCCCGCCGGCCGGGAACTTCTTTCCGTGCCGCTGAGATCTCCCGGAGGGCCTCACAGTAGTTGGTGAGGTCGGTGAGGATGACCACCACATGCATGTTCAGATCAAAGGCCAGGTACTCCGCTGCGGTGAGGGCGATGCGGGGGGTGGTGATCCGTTCGATTGCGGGGTCGTCCGCGAGGTTGACGTACATGACCGTCCGCTGGATTGCCCCGGTCTTCCGGAAATCCTCCATGAAGAAGGAGGCTTCTTCAAAAGTGATGCCCATGGCGGCGAAGACCACGGCAAAATCCTCGTGCCCGCTGATGACTGTGGCCTGGCGGGCAATCTGGGCGGCCATCCTGTTATGGGGCAGTCCGCTTCCCGAGAATATGGGGAGCTTCTGTCCCCTGACCATGGGGTTCATTCCGTCGATCGTGGAGATGCCCGTCTGAATGAACTCCGAGGGAAAGTCCCGGGAGAAGGGGTTCATGGGCATTCCGTTGATGTCCCGTCTTTCATCCCCGAGGATTTGGGCTCCGTCGTCAATGGGTTCGCCGCGACCGTTGAAGATGCGGCCGAGCATTCCCCGGCTCACGGGCAGAGTCAGGACTTTGCCGAGGAAGAGCAGCTTCGTGCTCTTGATGTCGATGCCGTCCGTTCCCTCGAAAACTTGAACGAGAGCGCTGTCGGAGGTTATCTCGAGGACTCTTCCCCGCCGCCGCTCTCCGCTGCCGAGTTCGATCTCTACGAGTTCGTCGTACCGGACGTCCCGGGTTTTTTCCACCATGAGAAGAGGACCGGAAAGCTCCGTGATTGTTCCATACTCCTTAGGCAGCATCAGTTTCACCTCCCACGGGGGTCACTGCGTTCATTTCCTGTTTTATCCTTGCCTCGAGGTCGTCTATCTGGCCGATATCCTTTTCCTCGAGGTAGCGCATCCTTGCCACTGCCTCCCTGACAGGAAGGTTGAAGACCTCGCCCACGGTCGCTCCCTTTCGAAGAGCTTCCATTCCCAGATTGTGGAAGGCTACGATGGTCTTCAGCATCTTGAACTGCTTTTCCATGGAGGCATAGGTGTCCACTTCATGGAAGGCGTTCTGGTGGAGGAAGTCTTCCCTCAGGGATTTGGCCGTCTCGAGGACCATCCGCTCCTCCTTTGAGAGGGCGTCTATCCCCACGAGACGGACGATCTCCCGAAGACTGTCCTCATCCTCGAGAAGGGTCATGGCTTCGATCCGCAGGGGACTCCATTCGTCGTCGAACTTTTCGTCCCAGTATTCATCCATTTTCTCCGTGTAGAGAGAGTAGCTGAGAAGCCAGTTGATCGCCGGGAAATGCCTCTGATAGGCGAGGTTGGCGTCGAGTCCCCAGAAGACCTTCGTCACCCGGAGTGTATTCTGGCTCACCGGCTCGGAGAGGTCGCCTCCCGGAGGTGAGACCGCGCCGATGGCCGTAACGGAACCTTCTCTTCCGGCTGACCCGAGGACTATCGCTCTGCCGGCCCTTTCATAGAAGGAGGCGAGGCGGGTGCCGAGATAGGCGGGGTATCCTTCTTCGCCGGGCATTTCCTCGAGACGGCCTGACATTTCCCGCAGAGCCTCTGCCCACCGGCTGGTCGAGTCGGCCATGAGGGCAACTGAATAGCCCATATCCCTGTAGTATTCCGCCATGGCGATTCCCGTGTAAATCGAGGCCTCCCGGGCAGCCACAGGCATGTTCGACGTATTGGCGATGAGGACTGTCCGCTTCATGAGAGGCTGGCCCGAACGGGGATCTTCGAGTTCGGGGAATTCAAGAAGAACGTCAGTCATCTCGTTTCCCCGTTCGCCGCATCCCACATAGACAACTATTTCGGCTTCCGCCCATTTAGCGAGCTGGTGCTGAATGACCGTCTTGCCCGATCCGAAGGGGCCGGGGACGCAGGCCGTTCCTCCCATGGCGATGGGAAAGAAGGAGTCGATGACCCTCTGCCCTGTAGTCATGGGGATGACGGGAGGAAGACGCTTCGCCACCGGGCGGGGTTTCCGGACAGGCCACCGCTGCAGCATGGCCACCTCGATCTTTTTCCCCTTCTGGTCGATTACCGCCACTACTTCCTCCACGGTAAAGCTCCCCTGCCTGATCTCCTTGACTGTTCCCTCAATGCCCACGGGGACCATGATGCGATGCTCCACAAGGATGGTTTCCTGCACAATCCCGAGGGTGTCTCCTGCGGCGACGGAATCGCCGACCGCGACTTTCGGGGTGAATTCCCACTTCGTCTCCCGGTCGATGGCGGGCACATTGATGCCTCTTGAAATGAAGGGGCTCTGGGCGGCTTCCTCGATCAGCTTCAGAGGACGCTGCACTCCGTCGTAAAATTTCTCTATGAGACCCGGCCCGAGTTCGACGCTGAGAGGCTCTCCCGTGCTCACAACGGGCTCTCCCGGCATAAGTCCTGAGGTCTCCTCATAGGCCTGAATGGATGCTGTGTCTCCCTTCAGTTCAATTATTTCTCCCACGAGACCTATATCGCCAATCCGGACCACGTCGAACATGCCGGCGCCGTACATTCCCTTCGCCACCACGAGAGGTCCGGATATCTTTTCGATGGTCCCTTGAATCAACTTTTCAGTGGCCACTCTGTATCGCCTCCAGAATTCCCATAATCTTCATCATTTCGCAGCAAAAATATCCATCCCGACAGCCCGTTCAACGCTGCTTCTGATGGATTCAAGACCTATACCCATGGATCCCTTCAAGCCGGGAATGGGTATAAAGCTCGTCTCGTACTCCCCGTTGAGTTCGCCGATGTATGCCGCTGAGGCCACGTAGAAGGCCTCCTGAACGAAGACGACGGCATACCGTTCCCTCGCTAGGCGGAGGAAGATTTCATCGACCGAGGCCCCGTTCTCTCCCTTCACCATGAAAGGCTTAACCCCCACGGCCTGAAAGGGAAGTACCGTCTCGTACTCTCCCACAGCCGCCATCGCGCGGCTCGCAGATTTACCCTGCATGTCTCAGCAGCCCCCTCGCGAGCGTTCTGTCCGTATTGTTTGCCACGGAGACGAGGGCAATGCGGATGTTTTTTGCCTCGAGCTCCTTCTGCCAGAGAAAGGAGAGTATATTCTCCGGAGCGAACGCCTTGTATTTCGCCTTTTCGAGCATTGAAGCGACATAATCGTCGATGATTTTTTCCATTTCCACAAGGAGCGCGTTGAGATCTGAGACGTCCTGCACATCCGAAAATGTACGGGCAGCATCGGCGAAAGCGATGGCCCTGGGCCAGCTTTCAATCGGCTCAGGGAGCAGGGAGAGAAGGCGCTCCTTCGAGAGGAATCCCCCTTCATGAAGAAAGCCCGCAGCGGCAGAAACATCCTTGTCCATCCTTTTCAGACGGAGGAGGTTCCGGATGTTTTCACCGTCGATTTTTCCCCTGACCCAGAGGATGGCTCCTTCGATGCCGCTTTCGGCCGCGAGCTTTCTCATCGCGGCGAAAAGACCCGTATCAAGGATTTTTTCCACCTCGAGAATATCCCGGGACTGCTCCCACAGGGCAAGGGCCGCTGGAACGATGGAGTGCAGCCCGAAGGGAAGAAGACGGAAGTCCTCGCTCTCCATGGCCATGATGAGATCATCGGTGGGAATATTGCCGAGGGACGTGAGAAGGTCGAACCGCCTCTCTCCCCCTTCCCGGACAAGAATAACGCTCTTCAGGAGAACCTTCACGTTGTGAAAGTCGTAGGGGAGCCGAAAGATCTGTACGAGGCGTATATCCGGAACAAAACGCTGGACCTCCTCGTAAACCGATGCGAGTTCAGCCTCGATAACCCGGTCGAAATCGCCGCTACCCTTCAGTTCCACGAGCCATGAGGAATAGACCGTTTCGCCGAGGACTTTGAGGGCTCCTTCCAGGTCTTCGCTCTCGAGAATCCGCTGAAGAACAGCATCTTCAACGAGATTTCCGGACATCGCACGGAGCCGCGCGACCGCATACCCGTACTGCTGTTCTGCCTGAGGCATGGGCCATCACCCCCGTTCAGTCTGAAAACAGCCGCTGAACAACGTCTGCCTCGATATCGTCCCGAATCCACCGGACGAGCATGTCCCAGGAGCAGTTCGTCTCGATGTCCCCGTCGGCGAGAATAAAGCCTCCCGAAATATCCCGGATCTCGTCGCTGAGAAGAAGAGATGTTTTCTTTCGCTTGTTGTAGTCGGCAAGCCATTCCTTCGTGATGAGTTTTTCCCCTTCGCCCGTGAAGACTGTTTCCTTGCCTGTCTGCACGGCTTCGCCGAGGAGATTTTCAATAAAGGCCGAGGCCCTCTCGGAAGGAAGGTTCTTCAGCTCTTCCACAGCACCGGCGAAGGCCTTCGAGATGGCTTCCTGTTTGACGCCGAGTTCGATTTTTTTCACGTCGAGACCGGCAACGATCTCTCTTCTGCGGAGAATTTCGGGCTGCTCCTTCGCAAAGCGGTCCCCATAGTTCTTTTCAATCTTCAGGATTTGCTCGTCGGCTTCGGCCAGAATTCTGTCCGCCTGGACCCGGCCTTTTTCCAGAATAGCCTGAGCCTCGGCCCGTGCATCGGCTTCAATTTTTGTCTTTATCTCTGCCAAGGACATTTCGAATTACCCCCGGCCACTTTAAAGCTTGATCCCGTTGAGAAGGATGATGCTCATCAGCAGGGAAAGAACCGCATAAGTTTCCACCATGGCGGGAAGAATAACCGCTTTTCCGGTCTCTTCCGGACGTTTGGCGATCATCTGAATGCAGGCAGCGGAAGTTTTGCCCTGGGCGATCGCTGAGAAATAGCCGCCCACGGCGATGGGAAGGCAGGCGAAGAAAATGCCGAGTCCCTGCCACACGGAAACTGTTATTTCACCCCCGCCGCCGAGAAGGCCGACTTTGAGAATGGCGAAGAAGGCGATAAGAAGGCCGTAAATTCCCTGGGTTCCGGGAAGGGCCTGAAGGAGAAGAACAAGGCCGAATTTGCCCGGGTCTTCGGTCATGACCCCGGCGCCCGATTCACCGGCGATTCCCACGCCGATCGCCGAACCCGCTCCGGCCCATCCTGCCGCCATTGCTGCACCAAGTATCGCCAACATAATTCCAAGAAGTTCCATACTGCTGACACACTCCTCTCAAGCTTGTCTGAAATAGGCCCGTCTATTCCGCCGGGTCTTTTGTGATATCGACGTAGTTCGTTTTGTAGGTCAGAGGTGAAAATGCCTTTCCTCCGCCGGTGTAGAACTTGCTGAAAAACTCCACGTACTGAAGCCGAAGGGAATGGACGAAGGCCCCTAGGACATTGACGGCGACGCTGAACAAATGACCGCCGATGAGAAGCACCACGGCGATGATCCACCCGACGTAGGGCACCCCTCCGGCAAGACCGGCAAGCATGTTGATGATCACGCCCACCGCCGATGTGGCGAGCCCGAGGGCAAGGAGACGGCTGTAGCTGAGCACGTCTCCGAGATAGGATGTGACGCCGTAGAGGCTGAGAAGACCGGAGACGATCTTCGATACGAAACCGGTTTTCTCTCTTCCCTGAGTCGCAACGAGGACTACCGCGCCGAGGATCGTCATCGTCTTGGCGAGCCCTGAGGTCTCGGGAGGAAGAAATTTCGCGGCCACGCCGCCCCAGAGAAGAAGGCCGACAAGGAATACGATCCATCCTCCCGTATCGGCAAAGGCTCCCATATAATTCCTCTTTCTGAGGGCGTCATAAAAAGCGATTCCCAGGCCGAAAAGAAGCTGGACTACCCCGAGAGCAAGGGAAATGGCCAGAAAGACCATGGGGTTTTCCATGGGGTTCAGCACCACTGGGGCGTTTTTCAGCGGCCGAAGGAAGGCGAAAATATCGAACGCATCGATAATGTCGCCGAACCAGCTGCCGGTAAGCGCACCCACGACCACCGCCGAAATTCCGGAGAGGACGAACAGCTGAAAGAACTGTTTGAAGGTCCCCGGCATCCGTTTGTATTTCCTTAGGAAGAGAGTGAAAAAACCGATCATCAGCAGTCCGTAGCCGGCGTCTCCGAGACACATGCCGAAGAAGACGAAGAAGAAGGGAGCCAGCAGCGGAGTGGGGTCCAGCTCTCCGTATTTCGGAGCTCCGTAGAGCCTGGTAAGATTTTCGAAGGGGCGTACCAGGGGGGAATTCCGGATGAAGGAGGGAGGGGTGTCGTCCGCATCTGGATCGGAAAGAATAAGCTCTACGGAATCGTCGAAGGATTTGACAGCTCTTCGTACCTCCGGAACTCCCGATTCGGGAATCCATCCCCGGAGCATGACAACCTGCTCCGTGGAGCCGCCGGACGAGAGGGAAAGGTATCTGTCCCGGAGGACATTCCAGTAGTCGCTGAGCGCATGGACGGTGGGGACCCATTTCCGGGCTTCTATCTCGATTTCAGAAAGGATGGACTTCTCTTCGGCAGCGAGAAGTTCCCTTCTTTTCGAAAGCTGCACCGCCTCTTCCTCCACACTTCCCCGAAGAGAGGAAGGAAGGTCTATTCTGCTGAAGGAATGCCGCCCGTTCAGTTCAGCCGCCTTCTGCGCAAAAGAATCGTCGTAGAAGAGGGCGACCTGGACTTCCTTGTCCTTTTCTCCTCCCTTAAGAACAAAGACCTCTCCCATTGACCCGAGGATGTTCTCCGCTCCCCTTCTCCAGGGCTCCACCTGTTCGGGGGGAAGGGTTCCGAAAATTCCCCGTATCCGCTCCGTTCCGATGGTCAGCATCTCGAGAGGATAAGGGAAGCCCTTCATACCCGAGAGAAGCGTTTCTGTGGATTCAATCTGGGACAGCTCGGACCGTATTTCCATGAGGCGCCGTTCAAAGACCCGCATATGCTCCGCAAGGTCTTTGATATCCGTCGATGACTCAAGTTTTTCGGCTTCTTTAAGAGTTATCTGCGTGCGGTCGCCCATGGCCCGGGCAAGGGCGGACACGTCGTCCTTGAAGTGGGGTTCGAGAAAACGGAGAAGAAAGCGGACCTCTCCGAGATTTGATTCAACTCTCTGAAGGTCCGGATGGACAGGATGGGACCCATCTTCATCGTTTTCCTGTGAAAAGGAGATGACCTCATAGGAGCCGGTATTCTGAAGAGCCGCAAGAACGCCGTCAATATCTGTCTTGTGAATATAGAACTCGGCTTTTTTTATTCTAGCCACGGCCATATCGAGAAATCACCTCTTCCGAAATCCATTTCGCCGTGCTCTGAACTTTCTTTTCATACTGACCGGCAAGAACTTCAGAGTTCTTCAATCCCTCACCCAGAGTTTTCGCGGCTTTCTGCTCCGCTTCTTTCTCCACGGAGGAAAGTTTCTCCTTGAACTGCCTGAAAGACTTCTGCCGGGTCTCTTTTATCTTAACTTCCGCAGCATCTTTCGATTCGTTGACGATCTTCACAGCTTCGCTCTTGGCCTCTTTCACCATTTCACGGGAAAGAGCTTCAACCCCTTTGATTTCTTCAGCCAGATTCGCTGCCATATGCGCCACCTCCTTCCTTCAGTACAAGGTAGTTAATGATCATTAAAAATATAAAAACCGATTTATTTTATTACTATATGAAATTTGTGTCAAACGTAACAATATGTACGGAGCAGACCCGAACTGAAAAGTATTCTATTGAATTCGTTCTCTTTGGGAAGTTGATTGGGAAGATGAATATGGAGCGGACAACGGGATTCGAACCCGCGACCCTTAGCTTGGGAAGCTAATGCTCTACCAGCTGAGCTATGTCCGCCCTTCGAAATGCAAACGAAAGATATTATAACTACCCCTTCGCCATTTGGCAATACTGGATTTTTCGTTTGGATTTTTCGGTTCGCCCCATAATCCATGGGCATCGTCCCTGAAATATTTCCGCAATCAAATTTTCATTCGTTCAGGTCGACGAGCTTTCCAGGATTGAGGCTGCTGACCTTGCGGATTTCTTCGTCCGAAAGGCCGAGATCCATGAGGCATGCGATAAATTCTCTCAGCCCCTCCACGGGCGTGGGGAGAGTATACATTCCAAAATCAGTCCCGATAACAAAATGGCCGGCTCCGAACATTCGTATCTGCCGCGCTATCCCCGCCACGCCGCCATTCAGCGAAGGAGGCCCTCCCCTGCTCATGGCGCGATATTCCGGTTCGACGTAATAATGCGTCTTCGGTATAGTCTTTGTGTGGGTATTTCCAGCCAGAAGTCTTTCGATCAGAGCCCCCATGGCGATCGCCTTCTGTATCTCAGCATCGCTCATATTGGCGGCAACAGCGTTGGATACCAGGTACTTTTTGATGCCGAAGTGTTTCGCCAGCTCCAGAAGCCGGAAGGCCTCCCGGTTGGATACGTGGCCGGTCTCCATATATATCTGCGGGTTTGCCGCGATGATCTCAAGGATCTCCTCAAGTTCCGGGGTGGGTTCTCCCTCCGGAATCTGAATGCAGCGGTTCAGCTCTTCGCTGACAAACCGCGGGTATTTTTCCCTGAGTGTGATCCACGAACCGTCATCGTCGTAGCGTCCTTCTTTGCACGCCTGGAAGTAGGTGGAATGAGTTCCGAAAGTGACGTATCTGGCCCCTGACCCGTAATTGACGGCGGTTTTCACCGCCCGGGGATTCATCCCGCCGTATACGGTGTTCAGACTGATGCCTCCGTATACTTCGATCCCATCCACGATCTGCTGGACCAGCCAGGCTGTTCCCACGGACATGTTGAAAACATCCATCAAGGCGAATCCTCTCATCCCGGCTGTTTTTGCTTCCCGGGCATTCCGGATCGGGTCAATACTCCTCGGGCTGCTGATAAGATGAGGCCCCGCATGGACATGGAGGTCGAAAGCCCCTGCAAGAAACTCTTCGCTCTTCTTGCGGGACCTTAGTGAAAACCAGTCATTTTCCATTTTTATTTTTCCTCCCGCAGAGAAGCTTTTCCGCTGCCCTTGTCCTCATGAGAGGGTTTCCTGTTTCCGATGCATGTGCGCGGATGCCCAGGAGCAGATTTCACGGCGTTTCAATGGTGATAAAAGAATACAGATCACAAAGAGCCCGAGCCCCGCAATGTCCGTAAGGATGCCACTGTCGAGGCTCAGCATCGCTCCGGCGAAGAAAACCACCCGCTGAATCATGTTCAGGTGACCAAAAAAATACCCCTGGATGGATGTTGCCAGGATGCAGATTCCGATAAGGGAAGAAACGACTGCAGCGAAAATTTCTCCGTATGTTCCCTGAAACAAGAGGGCGGGACTGTAGGCGAACATGAAGGGAACGATGAACGCCGCAGAAGCCAGCTTGACCCCTTCGATGCCGACCTTCGTCACATTTGCCTTGGCTATTCCTGCCGCGGTGTAGGATGCAAGGGCAATGGGAGGAGTTACCACGGAGAGAACTGCATAGTAAAAAATGAAGAGATGAGCGGTCAGCATGGGCATCTTCGCCATACCGAGGGCGGGCCCTACAACCGAAACGGCGATGATGTAGGACGGGGTCGATGGGAGCCCCATGCCAAGAACAATGCTGAGAAACATTCCGGCCAGGAGAATCAGGAAGAGATTTCCTCCTGAAAGAAGGATGAGAAAGTTCCCCAGTTTGGATCCCAGTCCCGTCATGGACAGCACACCTATTACAATGCCGGCAACAGCACAGGAGGCCAGAATCCCCATGACTGAGAGGGCTCCGTCGGCGAGAGCATCGAAGAAATGCCTTAAGCGCACGTCCCTGTTCCTGGAGAGGATGGGGATACTGATAGCCGTTGCAATGCCGTAGAGAGCTGCACGGGTTGTACTTACTTTATATATGAGAAGGGAGGTGAATACTGTAACAATCGGGAGCAGATAGGCCCATTTTCTCCTGAGGAGGTCGGAAACGGAGGGGAGCTCTTCCTTGCTCAGCCCTCTCAGGGAGGATTTCACAGCCTCGCAGTGTACCATGACAAGCACCGAGAAAAAAAACAGTATGGCAGGCAGCATCGCCGCAAGGGCAATTGTCGAATAAGGGACGCCCACTATCTCCGCCATGACAAAGGCCGTGGCACCCATAATAGGAGGCATTATCTGCCCTCCGGTAGAGGCTGCAGCTTCTACGGCAGCGGCGAACTCGGCCCTGTAGCCTGTTTTCTTCATCAGGGGAATCGTGAACGCACCCGTAGCCGCAACGTTCGCAATCGAACTGCCTGCCACTGTGCCGAGAAGTGCGCTTGAAACGACCGCGATCTTCGCCGGGCCTCCCCGATATTTTCCGGCAAGCCCTGTGGCAAGGTCTATGAAGACCCCGCCGCAGCCGAACTTGTTCAGAAACTCCCCGAAGACCACGAACAGCAGAACAAATGTTGCTCCTGCCTCAAGCACGGAGCCGAAGATACCGTTTTCGTTGTACATGAAAACGACGACCCGTTTGAAGGAAAAACCTTCATGGTGCAGGATTCCGGGCAGAAACTGTCCCCAGAAAGCGTAGGCAAGAAAGACCGCGGCGATGACGGAGAGTCCCTTTCCGATGGTGCGGCGGGAAAGTTCTAGACATAAGAGGATAGTAGCGGAACTGACGACGATATCCTCAAAATCGGGAACCGCTACGCGGTAGAGCAGATCTTCGTAGTAGTGTGCGTAATACCATGAAACATATATTGTCAGAAGGATGAGAATGAAATCGAAGATATAAGCAAATCGCAGGTTGAATCGCTCCAGGGGACTTGTATAGCGCGTAAAGACGATTACGCCGATGAACCCCAGATTAGTGGCAAGGTGAACCCATGGTCTGAAAACGAGAACGAAAATACCGAGGAAGTTATATATGCAAAAAAGAACTGCCGTGAGATAAAGAAAGCGGGAGAAGACCGAATTCGGTGCAAAGTCACGGATCTGTCCTGCCTCTTCAGTTACCGGTAAGGCCATGAAATTCCCTCCTGCCGCACTTACGGAGGGAGGGCTGTCCTCCCTCCGTAATATGCTGAATGTTGCTATTGCTTAGGAATTAAACGCTCAGGTACAGTCAGACCGATCTCCTTGTAGTAGCGGATTGCACCCGGGTGGAGGGGAATGGCTACCCGCAGCGCATTTTCAGGGGTAACCGCGCTGCCGAAACTGTCTGCCTTAACAAATTCTTCCCGATTTTCGAAGACGGCCTTCACGAGTTTGTAGACCATGTCTTCGGGAAGGTCTTTATCGACGATGAAGAAATTGGAGAGGGTGAATGTCTGAACATCTTTCGTCTGCCCCTTGTACGAACCCGCAGGAATAACCGCCCTGTTGAAATAGGGGTACTTCTCGAGAATTATTTTGTAATCCTCGTCATCTACACCCAATACCTTGATGTCAGTGGTGAGCTGGAGTTCGACGTAGTAGCTCGAGGGGATGGCGGGGGATGAAACGGCGTGGACGTCGAGCCTGCCCTCTTTCAGCATATCGATCGCCGGAACGGGTCCCACGTAGACGTTCTCGGCCGTCTTAATCCC
Organism: Aminobacteriaceae bacterium; assembly: GCA_963674625.2. GTDB lineage: Bacteria > Synergistota > Synergistia > Synergistales > Aminobacteriaceae > JALHFZ01. The sequence continues at coordinate 219,809 of CAXXXO010000003.1, forward strand.
GAGGGCATCGAAGGATGCTTTAAGCACTGCGTCTACCGAAGCGCCGGGGGCCTGGAGCAGAACGCGCTTGCCCTCCATGTCCCGGAGGGTATTCAGATCGCTTCGCGAGGCGAGGGCGACCGTCTGGATATACGATGCCGGGATGGCGAAGAGGGCGCGTACTTTCTGATACTGCTTTCCCCGTGCCCAGCCTGTACCGTTCCAACCGTCGTATGCCACAGGGTCTGTAGCCATACCTATTTTCATTTCCCCTGCTTCGATCAGCTGGATGTTCTGGGCCGGTCCGTTTGTTATCTGTATGGAAGCAGTCGTATCGGGCAGTGCCTTCGCGATGATGTTGCCGAAGACCGTGCCGTAGATCTGCCAGGTACTTCCCATGGAAGTTGTTCCGATGGTGAAGTTCTGAGCGCCAAAAGCGGGAAGAGCTATAATCGAAAGAGTCAAAGCAATAGTTAAGAGCACTTTCTTCATATGCAGCCTCTCCTTCCTTCCATCTTGCCATCTATGCTTCGCCGAAATTACTGTCTTTTCCTTTCGGAGCGCCCGCCGGTATTTAAGCATGAGGCATTCCGGCGACTTGGTATTTTCAGAACGGTGACATTATCCCACGGGCTGGATTCTTCTCATTTTTTCCTGGAATTGACCGGAGAAACCTTGATCGATACTCCCCATGACCACCTCCTATGGATCTTCAGAAGAAAACTCGAAATAAAGAAACTTTTCCCCAAATTATGCCATAAAATACCATGTGCAATGTTTTGTGTCAAATGTGTGAAATCAGCGCACAACAAAATTTCGGCAGATGAAGGTGAAAACGCGAGGAAGTTCTTTGAAAGGCCTTATGTACTGGGAAGGTGCGGTACACAGCTATTTTTTGAGGTTAGGTTAACAGTTATTTCTCTTTCTCTTCTCAAAAAGAGCTACTGTTTCCACGTGGCTCGTCTGGGGGAACATATCGAAGCAGGAAATTTTCAGGGGGACATATCCCCCTTCATACAGAAAGGCCGCATCTCTGGCCAGCGTTGCGGGGCTGCACGAGACGTAGACGACTCTTTCCGGGGAGAGGGCGATGATCCCCCCGAGGACCTTTTCGCTGCATCCTGTCCGGGGCGGGTCGATGACCACCCCGTCGAAAGGATGGGATAAAGAGGAAATATGATCCTCCACAGCGCCGGCAAGGACGATCACCCGCTCATTCAGCCCGTTGGCGGCCATATTTTCCTTCATCCCCGCAACTGAGGAGGCCCATTCCTCGACAGCGGTCACGCGGGATGAAGCGGCGGCGAGAAAGGCAGTGAGAGTTCCGATCCCGCTGTAGAGCTCGAGAATTGAATCCTGTCCTGACCGGACGGAGAAAGACGCCGCTTCTTTATAGAGCTGGACTGCCTGGAGTGAGTTAACCTGAAAGAAAGCTGTTGTGTCGTACTGAAAAGTGAAGGGGTCGAGAAGTTCTTTCACCAGACCGTCTCCGAAAAAAATCTCCGTTGAGGAGCCTACGATAACATTGCCTGCTTTCGGATTATAGTTTCCCGTGAAGCTGCGCAGTCCCGGAAGATTTTTCAGAAGACGGGGAAGTAGTTTTGAGAGAAGAATTTCCCTTTCCTCCGCTGAAATCTGCCTGCTGAGGACGAGAGCGAGAAGAAGATCTTCTGTGGCACGGCCCTGGCGGAGGATGAGATGGCGAAGTAGCCCCCGGGCGGTCTTTTCGTCGTAGGGGGAAAGGCCCAGGGACGGGAGAATTTCCGCCATGATCCCGAGAGCCTCGTTTAATTCAGGAGCCAGTACGGGACAGTTTTTCACCGGTATGACCTCATGGCTTCGCCTGCGGTAGAAGCCGGGAATAATCCGTCCGTTTCCCTTCCTGACGGGAAGGGAGGCTTTATTGCGGTATGCCCTCTCCTCGGGACTCGGCACGCAGGAAGAAATGGGAGGAAAGGGTTTTTTATATATCCTGGTGAAGGCATCCTCCACCATCGCTTTTTTCAGGTCGCATTGAAGGGAGTATTCTGCGTGCTGCAGCTGGCATCCGCCGCATATTCCGTAATGAGGGCAGAAGGGAACGGCCCTCCGGGACTGGGGAATAAGAATGTTTTCCGGAGAGGCGATGGCGTACTCTCGTTTTTTTACGGTTATGCGCCCCTCGACCCTTTCACCGGGGAGGGCTCCGGGAAGAAAGACCACCAGTCCATCGGAAGTCCGGGCAATGCCGCTGCCGTCACTGCTGATTTTTTCCACATCGAGTGCTATGCGGTCACCTGTTTTCAGCACCATCCGTCCTCATTTCAAAAAAAGAAAGGCAAAGGCCGAAACGGCCTTTGCCCTGTATTCCGGCCTGCAGAAGTATTCTACATGTGAAGGCTGTTTTTGAAAAGGGCGTATCCCTCGTCGAATGCCTGGGAATTGAGCTGCTTGGTCCCTTCGGGGACCTTGCCGAGGATCGCCTTCTTGACAGACTCCGGCCGGACGACTTTTTCGAGTTCGAGAACCCGTGCCACGGCGCCGAGGGCCACCATGTTCGTGACGATGTCCCGCCCCAGTTTTTCCCTGGCGGTGCGGACAATGGGAAGGTGGTAGACGTTTGCGTCCACCTGGGGAAGGCTCGTGACGAAGAAATCGTCGTAGATGATCCTGCCTCCGGGAAGGGTCTCCGGCGCGTATTCCTCGGCGGCCTGCTGGGTAAGAATCACCTGCAGGTTCGGCTTGATCGCCTTGGGATAGTCGATGGGTTCGGTGGAGATGATCACCTCTGCCTTTGATTTCCCTCCCCGGGCCTCCGGGCCGTAGGACTGGGATTGCACGACGTAGAGGCCATCCTCGAAAATTGATGCGGCCTCACCGGTGATGACGGCGGCGAGGATGACTCCCTGTCCTCCCGAACCGGCGAACCGGATTTCATATCTACCTGCCATTTTCCTGCCCCCTTACTCTCTCGATCAAGGAGAGGTACTGCGCAGTGAATTCCGGGACTTCCCTGTTCACGAATTCACCGGTCACGATTTTCCCCGCCAGCTCTTCCGGAGACATCTCCCCGGCTTTGCTGAGAGGAACGGAGTTGTTCTTGAAATAGTTGATGTTGTCGATGGGAGTTCTCCGGTGGTTCTTTCTGCCGAAGGTCGTATGGCAGTGGGTCACGATCTCCACCACTGAAAATCCCTTATTCTGAATTCCCTTCATGATGAACTGCTCTGCCTGCTTCGGGTTCGCCACGGTGGAGCGGGCAACGTAGGAAGCTCCTGCTCCTTCGGCCAGCTTGCAGATGTCGAAGGGTGGATCGATGGCCCCGTAGGGGGTCGTGGTTGCTATGCTGCCCGCCGGGGTTGTCGGGGAGGCCTGGCCGCCGGTCATGCCGTAGATGTTGTTGTTCATGACTACTGCCGTAATGTCGATGTTCCTCCGGCATGCATGGATGAAATGGTTGCCGCCGATGGCTGTGCAGTCTCCGTCGCCCATAACGTCCACAACGGTGAGTTCAGGCTTGGCGAGCTTGATCCCCGTGGCGAAGGCGAGGGATCGTCCGTGGGTCGTGTGCACCGTGCAGGCGTCGATATATCCGACCATGCGGCTCGAGCAGCCGATGCCCGAGGCGATGACGGTCTGGCTTTTTTTCTTGTTCAGGGCAACAAGGGCCCGCAGCAGGGAGTGCATTATGATTCCATGGCCGCATCCCGGGCACCAGATGTGGGGAAAAAACCGGGTTCGGAGCCAGCTGAAAACTTCTTCACTCGGCATGATCAGGCCACCTCCTCGATAATTTTGAGAATATCCTCGGGTTTGAACAATTCTCCGTTCACAAGGTTCATTGCCTCGATTTTAGCCTTTCCATGGACAGCCCGCTCCACCTCAAGCACCATTTGGCCGCAGTTCAGCTCGGGAACGATGATCGTCTTGACTTTCCGTGCCAGGCGCTCGATCTCCTTATCGGGGAAGGGCCACAGGGTGACGGGACGGAAGAACCCTGCCCGGATTCCCCGGCTGCGAGCTTCGTGGACGGCCCGGAGGCTTGAGCGGGCAACACTTCCGTAGGCAAGGACAAGAATCTCCGCATCCTCGGTGAAAACGGTTTCATACTCGACGATGTCGTCCCGGAAGCGGTCGATTTTTCTCATGAGGCGTTTCATTTTCTTCTCTATTTCCTGCGCATCATTTGTCGGGAACCCCCAGTCATTGTGGGTCAGTCCGGTGATGTGCCAGGTATACCCGTCGCCGAAGGAAGCCATGCAGGGAAGATCATCCTTCGGGTCAGGGCGGTAGGGAACGAATTTTTCGGGGATCTCCGTGGGTCTTTTCCGGGTCACGAGTTTCGAGGGATCCGTTTTTTTGATGATCACTTTCTCTCTCATGTGACCGATGATTTCGTCGCTCAGGATCAAAACGGGCTGACGGTAGCGCTCGGCGGCGTTGAAGGCTTTTATGGTCACTTCGTAGCATTCCTGAACGGAAGCAGGGGCGTAGCAGATGGTGCCATGGTCTCCGTGGGTGCCCCACCGGGCCTGCATCACGTCCTGCTGGGCCGCTTTCGTGGGCAGCCCCGTGGACGGGCCGCCCCGCATAACGTCAACAACGACAAGAGGGATCTCGGCCATGTAGGCGAATCCCAGGTTTTCCTGCTTCAGGGAAAAACCTGGGCCCGAGGTGGCGGTCAGGGATTTCAGCCCCGCGATGGAACCCCCTATGGCTGCGGCTATTCCCCCGATCTCGTCTTCCATCTGGATGAAGCGGCCGTTCAGCTTCGGAAGCTCTTCAGCCAGTATTTCCGCTATTTCAGAGGAGGGCGTAATTGGATAGCCTCCGAAAAACCGGCATTCCGCCGCCAAGGCACCCCAGGCGATCGCTTCGTTCCCCTGCCAGAAAGCGATTTCAGACATCCTTTCCCTCCCCCTTCTCCTTTACGGTGATAGCCATATCAGGGCAGATATTTTCGCACTGCCTGCATCCTATACATTCGTCCGGTCGCGCCACGACGGACTTTCCCCGCACCTCGTCAAGTTCAAGAACCTTCTTGGGGCAAATATGGACGCATAAGGAGCATCCCTTGCACCATGAGTGGTTCACTTGAACATCGAACTTCTTGGCCAAAAAAATCACCTCCAATGAATTATGCCAATGACCGAGCTGGTACTGTGTGAAGAACTTATCGTATGTAGAATAGCTTTTTATAACAATACATTCAACTGCGATCATATATTTATCTTTCTTATCTTGAATCTTATCCGAGATAAAAAAGATAAATATTTATTCACCCTATGTCGGGATTACGCAGATACCGTGCCTTCAGCTCTTTTGCAGAACACGCTTCCGCCCTTCTGTTCCATGCCAGCTCAACTGCCTCAATTCCCCGTGGAACTCCCCTGCGTAATCCGGCAGAAAGCCTATCGCGAAAAAGACCTTTCATTTTTCCCGGCGTATCGGTGATCCATTGAATGGTATGAGAGGCATTCAGGGAGTCGAGCCTCCTGGAAATCTCCTCTGGAGAATAGACGCCTTCAGGAAAAGTCTCTTCGGGAACAATGCTCTTCCCCGAGATGCTGTAAAGAGCTGCATAGACTTTCCCGCCACCCGCCCAGAGAAGCGGAAGAACCATGCCTTCTTTATCTGTCCCGTTCAGGGCCATTACCTCAAGGGAGGAAAGAGGCACCACCTTTTTTCCCTCGGCCCATGCAAGGAATTGTGTGAAGGCGATACCGACCTTGATTCCGGTAAAGGAGCCCGGCCCCGCGGCGACGGCGAAGAGGGAGATCTCAGACACCTTCAGTGAAAAAGTTTCCAGAAAAAAAGAGACCAGAACCGGGAGCAGCTCCGATTGTCTCCTTCCGGTCCTGAGGTTCAGCTCTCCCGCTCCATCGCCGTTTTCAGCAAGACCGAGGCATGTCCATCCCGAGGAGCAGTCTATGGAGAGAAGAAACTCGCTCATTTCACTCCACCTTCCTCAATTGCATTGAATAATTTTTCAAGCATCCTCTCTCCCCTCTCCCCGCCCGCAGAAAATTCAACAATTCTTGGAATGCAGCCGTCTTCTTGCTCCCCGTAGGAAAGACGTAGCGTCAGGGATGAAGAGGTTGCTTTAAATCCCCTGTCAGCCCATTCGACGAAAAGAACTGCCCCATCTTCCGCATATTCTTCGAGTTCCAGTTCGTCCACATCGCACCGGTCGAGGCGGTAAAGGTCCGAATGGATGATCTGCCGGGAATTCCTCCCGTTGTATATGTTCATAAGGGTAAAAGAGGGGCTTCTGACGTTTTTGCACCCCAGGGCAGCGCAATATCCCCTTACAAGGGTCGTCTTGCCCGCACCAAGTTCCCCTTCCAGGAGAACTGTCATTCCGGGGGAAAGAAATTCCGCGAGAAGAGCACCAAGCGCCAGAGTTTCATCTTCAGATTCAGTGAGAACGGTGCGGGAGGAAATTTTTTTCATCATTCATCTTTCTTCTCTTTCCGCCGCCTCATGACCACGGTAAAGAAAAGGGTTCCGGCAGCCACGAAAAAAAGAAGGACGACAAGGGGTCCGAAAGCATAATTTCGCTGCATCTGCCGTGCCCCGAGGATCCAGAAAAGGGCCAGGGCGAAGCCGCCGAGGGAATAAAAAAAACCCCGTCTCCTGATTGTTTCAGACTTTTTCAGTTCTTCGTCCCAGTCGACTCTTTTTCGTCTCATCGGCCTGACCTCAAATTTTCCAGCACCCCGGGAAGAGCGTCGGCGATCTCCCGGGCAAGAGTTCCGTCGAGGCCGAAACGGGCTGTGAGGTTCTTTCCCGCAGATGCGTGAATCCACCCTCCCAGGCAGGCGCTTTCGAAGAGGGGCATTCCCCGCGCAGCGAAGGCTCCTATGGCCCCCGCAAGGACATCCCCCGATCCGGGAACGGCGAGGAGAGGTGTCCCCTCCGATATGACGGCAGAACGGCCGCCGTCGTCCACGAGAGTTTCTGCCCCTTTCAGAAGGACTACGCCCCATTGTTCGGCGAGAGACCGTGCCGCCTTCTCTCTGTCCAAAGCGATTTCACCGGACCCTTCATCGAGAAGAAATGCGGCTTCCCCCTCGTGAGGGGTGAGAAGAACCCCTTCCCTGCGCGGAAGGAAAGGGCTGTTTTTTTTCAGCCAGTAGAGCCCGTCGCCGTCCACGATCAGGCTTTTTTTCCACAGACCCCAGAGAAGGGAGAATACTTCTCCGGCCCGTTCGGACCGGCCGATTCCCGGCCCCGCAATGAGGCATCCGATTCTCGGCTCCCATTCGAAGATCTGCCTTTCAATGGCGCTGTCAGTCGCCTCGAGCAGGCCGGAAAGGAAAACGGCCTCGGGAAGAAATGAAGCGGCTGCGGCACAGACCGCCTCGTCGGCCAGAAGAACGGCAATTCCTCCTCCGGCACGGAGAAATCCCCGCAGCGAAAGAACCGGGGCCCCCCGGTAGCGGTCACACCCTCCGGCAGCGAGGCACCCTCCCCTGTCCCCCTTGTGGATATTCCGGACAAGGGGCGTAAGAAGAGATGCGCAAAATTCTCCGGTAATTTTTGCCCTCCGGCTGCCTGGAAGAGAAGGCTCTCTTCCAAAGTCGAAACTCTTCATGGGAGAACCTCCAGAACGACCACAGCGACAGCAGTGCCGCCGTCATGGGATATAGAGAGATGGATTTTCCACCCCCGGGGAAGCAGAGGGACAAGACACGGGCTTACTCTCAGGAGCGGTCCCGTATCCGACCTCTCGACCCAGGCACCTTGAAAAGCGACAGTATACATTGAAATTGAAGCCGCCTTCGAGAAAGCCTCTCGGGCTGCAAAGCTCCCGGCAAAATGCCGGGCGGGGCTTGCTTTTGAAAAGGCATAGTCTCTTTCGCAGGGATGAAAGACCCTCTCCGTAAAGTGCTCTGACTCTATGGCCCGCTCCATGCGGGAGATGCTGCAGATATCCACCCCGATTCCGGCAATCACGCAGATTCCTCCCGCGCAAAATTTTTGAGCTTCTTTCAACAATATACCACGAAAGAAGCATGCCAGCTGAAGGCGGGCGTCAGGAAAAAAAGTTTGGAAATCCTCTGCTTTCCATATTTTCGGCTGTCGTATTTGCCATGTCCAGTGAGGAAGGTTCAGGGAAAGAGAAGGACCGCTGCACAAAAAAAGACCTCTTGCCGCCGAAGAAGGGCAGACAAGAGGTTTGCTGATATTCATAATGGTGGGTGGTACAGGGTTCGAACCTGTGACCTCTTCCGCGTCAGGGAAGCGTTCTTCCACTGAACTAACCACCCAACGATAAAGAATTCTACAGACCTCAGCCGCTTTTGTCAAGGCGAGTTTTGCCGTAGGGAAGGGTTCATGAAGACGCTTTTTCACCCCTTATTTTCCGAACAATAGCGGTACTCTCCCCCGATAAAAGGAGGGAATGTAAATGTCTGCCGTTATTGCCACACTGAACACCCCGTACCGTGACGCCCATGCCGCCCTTGATGCTCTCTGCTCCATCAGGAAGGCTGAAGGATTAGCCCCAAGCACCATAAGCCTTTACAGAAACATCCTTCAGCCCTTCCTTCGGCAATATCCCGATTTCCTCAAGAATCCGAGAGCGGCAATATTGCCGTTCATATCAGAGCCGGAAAAAGCCTGGTCCCGGTTCACAAGGATAAAGACACTCAAGGTGTTCTGCAATTTCCTTGTAGAAGAGGGAGTTTTAGATGATACACCCATGAAGAACATCAAATGCTCCATGCCGGGGAAGCGCGTTGACATCCCCACCCTTGAGGACGTGAAAGCCTTTCTCGATGCTCTGGACCGCTCGAAGTATGCGGAGCGACGCTTGTACGTCATGTTCCTTTTGGCACTCGATACAGGTCTTCGGCGCGGAGAATTATGCGGTCTGAAGGTGGATGATTTCGATGATCATGGTCTCCTTGTTACCGTCAGCCCGGAGACAAGCAAGACCCGCACAGGAAGGACCGTTCCTGTATCGACACAGGTGGGAAGGGAGGTCAAGCGGTTTCTATCTCACAGACTCCCGGAATGGCGCTCGCCGTGGATCTTCCCCACAGAGAATGGAGGGAAACTGACCCCTTCCAACTTCGGCTTGCAGATCCGCCGCGTCTCTGACCGCATAGGCGAGAGGATGAAGATTCATGGTCTCCGCCATCTATGCGCAACAGAATTCCTGAGAAGTACAGGAAATATCGCCCTGACCGCTGCTCTGCTTGGTCATGCCTCGATCTCCACAACGGCGAGGTTTTATGAACACCTGGACGTTCACGATCTTCAAGTAGCCCATGGAAAAGCTTCTGTCGTTTCAAGTGTTCTGGAAAACCGGAGACTGCGGAATTTATGAGACTGAAAGAGGGCGCAGGAGCGTTTTTTTCAAGCCGAGAGGTACTTTGATACCTCCGAAAAGGAAGCGTTCAACTGGACGCGCCCTGAGAGCATGGGGAAGGCACAGGGAGGGAGAGGTCAACATGATAGCAACATCATTTCCAGTAATCGAGCATGAGCCGAGAGCTACTTTTCTGAAGTTCGCCGATCATTCACTTATTGTTCTGAGGGAGGACGGAAAGTGTTATCCATCCCTTCCATACCCGCCGTCACGCGCCTGGTTCCCGGGAGTAAAGGAGGAAGATCTTCAATCGTTTCACTTCTTCTGGGAGGAAGGGGAAGGACGCGTTCGGGAAATCATGGAAGGAAAATAAATTCCTCACCCCTTGCGGGAGCTCCCCTTCAAAAAGCCTCCTGGTCCCGAAGAGTCAAGGCATACGGGAAGAAGTGTAGATTGACCATAACGGCATATCACCTGAGACACGCTGCCGCCCTACTCCTTCTCCGCAGGGGAACGGATGCCTTCACGGTACAGAATATCCTCGGCCATTCCACCATGCAGATGACCAGGCACTATATAAACTTGACCACAGAGGACACAAAGAAAGGACATGGCAAAGCGGGAGTGATTCTATCTATCCTTGAGGATGAATCATCGAAGAATAAGAAACGGCGGAAGCTTTAACTGCCCCATCATCCTTGATGGCGAAACCGTTCTTCCCGTCCTCAGTCAGGAAGAGCCTCATACCTTCATATTCAGACTGCTCATAAACGTAAACAGCGGCCCCAAACTTGAGGTCTCTGTTTTTCGCTTCTATTATAGATTCCCTGAATTTTTTTGCGTTTTCCAGAGTCTTGGTGAGTTCGTTTACTGGTGGCGAAGATATCTCGGATTTGTCGAGGATTCCCTGAAGTGTCTTCGTCGGAGTATATGTTGCCTCTATCCCCCGAAGGCTTCGATCTGCTCCATCGCTTTTTCCCTTGTGAATCCATGGCGAGCCATCACGAGTTCCACCAGATCCCTTGGATTCTTGAGATCGAAAGAGTCCGAGTCTTTCCTTGAGGAAGATGTTCTTCCTGAGGAATTTTCCTCGTTCTCCTTTAGAAAACCCTTCAACATCTGTAGTTTTTGTTCCCTTTCCTCTTCCGTCATCTTTTCCATCCTTGCCACTATCTTCACGATTTCCCTGTCCTGCATCTCCTGTGCTGTCAGCATTCCACGAATCGTCCTTTGCTTTTTGGATATCCTCTTCCTTTACCCCAAGACTCCTTGCCACTTTTTCTGCCGCATTGGCGTAATCGGGAGCCTCACTATCCTCGTACCCTTCGATCTTCTCTGTTTTCTTGGACTTCGCACTATCATACAGCCTCTTCTCGGCGTACCACAGGACTGCCTGAAGGTCCGCCATTGTGAGATTATTATACCCCTTGGACCTGAGTTGTTCCAAAACTTTGGAGAATGCCTCACGTATAAATTCCCTACGCTGGATTTTTAAGACGCACTGCCTCCGGTTTGATGGACCGAGATATCTCCGTTCATAAGTAATTGGACAAAGGGGTTATCCAGAGTTATCTTTACTTCAGCCATCGATGTTTCACTTTTTCGGTTTGGTTTAGTTTGGTTGGGGACTTAACTTTAACCGAAAATTGATGGTTTTTTCATGCCATCCGATTTTAATTAAGTAAAATTTACAGTATTATAGAGACACTATCAAATCCATATCTTATGCGGATCAATCTAATTATTCTTGTGCAGTAAAAATAAACAAAGCGATATTTTGAACAGAAGGTAGGGGGATCTCTTGATACCCAAATCGAAAGCAGCTCTTGAAGACGCGCTTAATCTCGCTAATGAAGCATTGACCAACCTGGAACTGATTAAAACTTCATTGACGGCTGTAGCCCTCAAGGCCAGCCGATTAGCCCGCCTTCTGAATGATCCAGAGAGACAAAGAATATTCCAGATGGAGGCGTCTGGCTACCCTCATCCTCCTGATGGTTACCCTCCTGAAATCTGGAAGATCCTTCATGTAGTTGGACGCATAACCCAAGAAAAGGAATCCAAGACAGGTGAAGTTAAAACATACGCTTATTGGTCAAGCATTGAGGAACTTGAACAAACAATAGAAATGAACAAAGCTCGATTGACTGCCGCTGCTGATCCGGATGTATCAGTGTCTTCTTCCAATCCGAACCAATTCATATACAATCCAATTGGTAATAAATTCGAGCGGGATGCAATTCAGAAAAACCTATTACTTGCAATAGAAAGGCTTTCTCAAAGGCGCGCGTTTCTTCATGCGTACTTGGCAGACACGTATGTCGAGCTAAAGTATTCAACCTTAAGTGAAGACGTATTTTCGAGGCTTCGTCAAGCAGTTGACAGCAAAATATCCGAGAAAGTTTTACCAGCTGTTCACAAACTGACCGCAGTATATGAAAATTTGGCTTCAGAGAACCCAGAGAATTGGGCTAATGCTGTACATAGTTGCAGACGATTATTGCAGGATCTTGCTGATACCGTTTTTCCGCCTACCGAGCCAATCATAAAAACAATCAACAGCAAAGCAAAAACTATTTCTATGGGAAAAAACAATTACATTAATCGATTAATTGCCTATATCGAGTCCAAATCAGCGTCTAAAAGATTTCAGGACATAGTTGGATCGAATCTCTCTTTCGTTGGTGACCGGTTAGATGCCGTATTCCAATCCGTTCAAAAAGGCTCTCACTCAGAGATTGTGGATCGCATGGAGGCGGATCGTTATGTAGTTTATACTTATCTTTTGGTGGGGGATATCTTGTCACTTTGAATCAGATTAGATAATTATCCGCAAATTTATGAAAATGGCTTAAAGTCATCAAAATTACATAGCGTGAGTGAAAACACACAACCATCTCTTCCAGCGGACCGCAAAAAACTGCGGGTGCTGAAGAGCACGTTAGCAGGAGGATAAAATAATGCTCAAGGAAAAGTATTATGAAAAAAGATGGTATGATGGCGAGCAAGAATTTACTTGTGGAAAATGTGACATGAAAATTTATGACTATCTATTTGATGATGAAGATCCATCAAATTGGCATACACTAGCCGGAATATTTTTTTCGAAACAGCAACCTCCTGTGTGCCCTCAATGCAATCAGTATATGAGCTGGACTGGGTATACCGGGGACACAAAAGGCAAAGAAACCGTTGCCGGGTCAATACTCTCCTTAATAAATAATCAACATTATATGTCAGCATGCATTATTTTTTCTTCTGCAACAGAATATCAATTAAATTCTTTATTGTGGTCTGCTTTAGTGGATGCGGGCCTTGATAAGGAAAACGCAACTCAATATGCTGACGGCAAACTCTCAAATGGCGAGATTGTCCGAATATTACGTATCATCTTGTCAAGGAAATTGAAAACTATAGTTCTTCCTGCACGAAATAATATAGTCCATGGGAGAGAATTCGGTAATGATAAAGCCTATTTTATCTCCAAACTACATGAAATGAAAACAGAAGTTGCCAAATGGGTTGATTCTTTTCAGCATAACCCTGCTGAAATTAACCAGCCTGAATTAAATAGGTGGTTTCTTTATATGCGACACTGGCTAATGTGGTGTGATCAACACTTTCCACAAATATAATCTGCTAACACGCTTTTCAGCGGACAGCAAAAAAACCGCGGCCGCTGAAAAGCATGTTAGGGCGCACAGCGGGAGATGGTCGACTGGTAATAGAGTCTGAACAAATCCGATTGCGACTGTCCTGGACGACGAACACGAAAAAGATGAGCTTCCCCTGAAAAGCTGGACACAGAATCATGCCTGCAATCTTTCTTTTTCATAGCTTTCCGGCGTTTTATAACCCAGTCCTGAATGAAGACACTTTCGATTGTAAAATATCTCTATATACCTGAAGATATCCGACTTCGCCTCTTCCCTCGTACTGTATTTTTTCCTGGCGTAGACACACTCCGTTTTTAACGTCCCGAAGAAGCTTTCCATTGGCGCATTGTCCCAGCAATTCCCTTTTCTGCTCATGGAGCCTATGATCCCATTTGCCCAGAGTTTCTGCTGATAGTCATGGCTCGTATACTGCCGACCTCTGTCTGAATGAAGGATCAATCCCGGAGGCGGATTTCTCTTTTCTATTGCCCGCGAGAGCGCTTTCGATACCAATGCCGTATTGATCCGTTCACTTACCGACCATCCCACGATGCTTCTGGAGGAGAGATCCATTATTGCCGCTACGTAAAGCCACCCTTCTTCCGTGGCGCAGTAGGTGATATCAGATACCCATTTCCGATTCGGCTCCCAGACTGCAAAATTGCGATTCAATCTATTCGGCAATACCGGATTGCCGTGCTCTGAATCTGTGGTACGAGTCCATTTGCGCCGCTTTTGCCCCCTGATGCCTTCTTCCCTCATAATCCGTTCCAGACGGTGTTTACCACACAGTTTCCCTTCATTTTGCAATGCTCGAAAGATCCTCGGGCTCCCGTAGGTTTTACGGCTGTCCTCGTGAATTCTCCCGATTGCCTTCACGAGGTCCCTTCGCTCTCTGGTTTTTTTCTCCCTCTCGGGAGATCTCTTTCCCCACGCATAAAAACCACTTCGAGATATTTTCAGTACCAGGCACATCTCCTCAACGGGGGCACTCCCCCCGATATCCCGCAATACCTCGTACTTCAATGATTCTGGGGTTCTTTCGAGAAGATGGCCAATGCTTTTTTTAAGATGTCACGCTCCCGCTTCGTGGTCGCAAGCTCTTCGCGCAGCGCTTTGAGCTCTTCTTCCCCGGTGAGCGTTTTCCCGCCCGAGGCTGCAAAAGCCACTGCTCCGATAAGTCGTTTTTCTTTCCGCCTCCAAGCATAAATGATGTCAGGAGTTATTCCCAGGTCATGGGCAACTTCAATTGCGGATCTCCCTTCAGCCACAAGCCGCAATACTTCCTGCTTGAATTCAGGGTCGTACTTTCTCTGTTTTTTCCCTTGTTCCATAAAAGGCACCTCCAGTGAGATCGATCTCATTGTCAGGCCCTTTTCTGTGTCCGTCAAATCCGGGGAAGGTCAGTCTGCCCATGACGTCCAGGCCCTACATAGCGCCCAAGAGCGCCCCACAGGTGGATACATTGCTGTCGGTGTCTCTATCCACCCCGCATTTTCTCCTTTGTCATCTATAAGTTTTCCTCTGTTCTCACGGGACTATCCTCAGCATCTTTTCACTGAACGTGTCTTTCTTTCCCTGCTGGGAAAAACTATGCTTTCCCTTGAACTACTCTTCTATTTTGTGTCAGTAACAATAATTCATCAAAGTGCTGCCTTTGCTCGAGTGTAGGTAATTGTCGTCGCCTTGCATTTGCGTTTCGTTTGATCCGTGAATCCCAGGGTGAATTTGTCATCCGGTTTTTGGAAAATATCCAGACCGCGCCCCAAGATTATTCTCCACCCGGTATCCGATTCTATCCAACGATCATGGATGTTGTCCGCTAAGACATAATCGAATTTGATATGACTCTCGCTTAGCCCCTTCTTCAATTCGTTGAGTTTGCTTTTCAGTTCAGTTTCCAGGAAAGAATCACATGTCGTCACAAGATCTAGTTTCAGAGTTTCTTCCGATGTGTCCAAGATCTCGCAAAAAGACATAAGGTTGTAGATTTGATACTGGAGGCGGATGTACGGATCACACACCTTGATTGATCTTGCACCTATGAGATAAGGAAGGAAGAGTCTTTCATACGAGATGCCCCTTTGCCCCTCAACCAGGTCCAGGGTCTTCTCTTCAGGACTTCGATCAGGTGATAGGGGATCGACTTTCTGCGATCCCTGATCGAATTCAGGCTTTTCATCCGGATGGGACAACTGAAACTCATCAGGACTCTTGCTCTTGATCGTCACCCACTTGAACTCCTGGTCGATCTTTGATAACTCATCACGAATTTGCTGCCGCATCCGAACCGCAGGATTCACACAGTATGAAATGAACTCTTCTTCGTTCAGTTCAAGGTTGGGGAAAAGCAGCTTCAAATATCCTTCGGCTAACCGGGCGATAGCTTTGTTGTCACGCATATCGTCACATTGCGGCAGGTGCAAACTTTGCGATACATAGTCCGCGTACCGCAGATCGACACGCAGTTCATGCAACACTTCGCTAAAGAAATCTCCCTTGAATCCGAGCGTTTTTGAGGGTGTGTTTCTGGATACACGCGGCATAAACCACCCCTCAATCAATCCATGGATTCGATCGATAAAAGCCGATTCCTGAAGGGCGGTCGGCAGTTCCTTAAATATCCCGTCGCTTTCATAAAGCGGCAACCGGTTGTTACCCAGCGTGATATTGCCGAGCATTACAAAACCAGATTCTGACGTTCCAAGGTCTCCGGTTGCTCTGCGATATCTACCGCTCTCAAGATACATCTTGAGAGCGGCAATGGCCTCGCCGGATGAGTCGGTGTGAATTTTTTGGATTTCATCAATGACAACGACGTCATAGCGCGGGATCAACCCAATTTGCTTTGTGTTGCTGTTGAAAAACAAAGCAGGTGCCGAAAGTTTTCCGCCTGGTATCACGGCTGCATACCGACTGATATTATCGAACACAAACGACTTACCAGTACCTTTCGGTGCCAGTTCTGTAATGTTAACCCTCGGCTCAACCAAGGGGATAATTCTGCTGAGAAGTAAGAGCTTCTGCGACAATCGGTGAACGTCGGGATTGAATTGACAACTTGATACAAGTAGGTCTATCCACTCGTCTTTATCGAAGTGTTTACGCGAATCACGGAAATAATCTAAGTCAATCCCTGGGGTCTGGAATGCCTTGAAATCGACCATCCATACTTGGCCTTTTTTCACGTCCTCGCCGTCAGGGGGCACATATCTTAATGTCCCCAAACCCCACATCCCCGTTTTTAAAAGCATGGGATTATCGTCAATGATGTTCTTTTGCACTATCCCGTTGTTGATATCCAACAATGGAATGCTCAGATCGTGCGTGTGACGCTCCAGGTTCACACTAACCCTAAAGTCATCCAGTATGCAGACCTCTTCCTGCTCCATAAGGCGATTTAGTATCATATTTTTATCCGCTTTTTGCGGCAGATATTTTGAGATTGTGTTGATGATCTCAGTTCTGCCATCATCAGTAAGTTCATCTCCGTCCATGAACTGGCTGATAATCCATTCGCCTACGTAGACTGGAATCGCTCGGGCACCGAATCCAGCCTTTCCCATGAGACCTTTATTGATAACGACCTCGCCGTAATAATCTTTTGCTTTACGTTCAAATGACATCATGTTTTTCCTTGCCTCCATCAAAGATCTCTCAAACTGAACCCGCCCGTCATGGCTGACTTGAATTCACATTCAAGCGAGAGGGATAGAGTGTGCTGTTCACCGGACACTTCATATGCGATCTCGATTTCCAGACTCCTTTCCCCCAAAGCCGTTTTCTCGAAATAGCAACTCATTTTGAGGGTATTCACACTTCCAGCCGGTACTACCCCAACTTCACAGTCCTTGAGGTCAGTTTCAGGGGACGTTACACTGGCTCGGAGAATATTGATGTCAATTGCGTTCGGGTTCTGTATCTCTACCTTCAGGCATTCGACTCGTTGGATATAGAATTTGGCTCTACCCGTTTCATTTATCAAATTCAGGTCAAGAAAACGCGCAGCAGGTTTTTTCCTGGCAACCTTTACCAGTTTGTATATAGCTGTCGGAACGATAACCTCTTCCGGGGTACCGCCCCCATGCAGATAACCTTTTGCTCTGCCGGATCGGCGAACGGTATTGTGCCCTTTAGGTAAGAAAAAGGTTTTATCATCCGACACAAAAGGCTGCTTGAATCTATGCCCCAAAATCCACAGATTGTCCGGAATACCATCCACCTGTTTGGGATC
The DNA here is from genome assembly GCA_963674625.2 of Aminobacteriaceae bacterium. Taxonomy (GTDB): domain Bacteria; phylum Synergistota; class Synergistia; order Synergistales; family Aminobacteriaceae; genus JALHFZ01. The sequence continues at coordinate 236,976 of CAXXXO010000003.1, forward strand.
TGTCGTTGCAAACCGATGCTTCTCGTCCGGAAACAGCTTATTGACGACAGAAGAATTGAAAGAATGTTTTTCCTCTTCAAGAATGCGGCAAGCACCGTGATCCGTAACGACATAAACACTGAAATGCTCCTTTGGTCCGACCCATTCTTTTGCCAGCCTGGTTACAGACTCTGCCATACGGGTAAAGAGACGACGCAATTCCTCATCATACGATGTGTTTTGTGATTCCACGTCGGAGTGAAGCAACTCATCTCCATCTACGAAATTCAGAAGGACGATGGCAGCCCCCTCTGGAACCACCATCTCCGACATCGCTTTAAGGTTGCTCAGATATACGACCTGTTGGTTGTTCCAGTCGGCCTTTGCACGCGCCTTGAGAATGGCATCATAACTACTTATATTATTCTGCCAATCTCCACTCAGAAGAACAGGTTTGTTATATTCGGTAATAGTCGGCAGCGCTGCAAAACGATAGTGTAAATCATGCCGGCTCAACCCAACGTTTCGAAGCGCGTCGTCGAGTAGGCTCACGAATTCCAAAGGAAGACAATCGATAAGGAGAATGATGGATAATTCGTCTCCCGCCCCACTCGTTGATAGGGCCTCCAAGCAGTGAATCAGGCTTAGATTTGAATCTTTATGGATGGACACATATTCTTTGATAAACCATTCTGAAAAACGTATTACTGTTTTCTCTAAGCCCTCGTCAAAATAACTGTTATGTATTTGCCAAGCGCGGTATGGAACATATTCTTCCGTTGTCCATCGAATCCACTCAGCGCTGCTCCATTCTTCTTCCGGCCTGAGCAGGGCTGGGCGGCTGGGCATAATACTGTAACGAAGGGAATTCAGTCTGTTTTCACTCACACCGGGACAAGACCTGAACTTGGCCTGGACCTTTTGAACGTCCTCTTTAGTTGGAGAAAATAAATTGCCTTTGAGAAGATTTGAAACAAAATTATATTCTTGGAAGAGCTTTCCGGAAGTCCATCCCACGACTCTCTGAAACTCGTCACTTGAAGTTACTTGTTCTCGTATTTCTTCAAAAAACAATTCAACCTGCGTCAGTATTTGCTCCCTGGCCGTCGGTTCCAGGGGCAAATCATAAACTGCCTCAGTGGGTACCTTCCTCACGAATCGAACCTGTTCTGGAGCCAACACATATTCCAGGAGTTTCTCAGGGTAGCCGTGGAGCCCAGCCCATAAGCTCAGCCACTGCCAGGTTTTATTTGTATCTTCGCAAAGCCGTGTACAGATATCCTTCACCCATGCTTCATTACTGCCCGCTGCCCACTCTTTGCATTTAGTTTCCAAACAGCGATGCAGTACAGGATATTGCTTGAATGCAGCTTTTGCGTCGGCATTAACGAGCGCTTTGATCAAATTAACGAGATCTGCCGCATTGAGCATATCAGACTGAAATGCAGAGCCAAGGAGATGCATCAGTAAACGATTTGTGAAATTCATCCGTTCTTTCTGAGGATCAACTCCTAATTCCAACAAACTCTGTTCGAGAATATCTGTATCGGTCAGCCAATCAGGCACCTGCACATTCCACTGTTCAGCCAATACCAGGCGGGCAGTCATCTTTTTGGAACTGCACGGACAATCAATCTGTTTGGTGAAATCCCCTAACCAAGCAAAGTGGTTTTTTGTACGCACCCACAATTTCAGGCTGCGACCCGATGAGCCTCCGGGTGATAACTCCCGACATACACGCACATAATCCTCATCGTGCTCAACCAAAAAGGCATCATCAGACGGAATGTAAACCAGATCTCCGATATAGCTGACTGATATCTGTTTTTTATCTTCCACAGTCACACTCCAGCTCCTCGTTCGTCCTTATTCAAGTTACTCAATAGCATTTCAATCTCTTGAGCCCTCTCCTTACTCAGCAGATTTTTTTTCTCTCCATATCTGACTACAGATTTAAGGACAGTAACTAACCCTTCCGTGTCATCCGGACACTTAAACGTCGCTTTCTCCTCGCCGAAGATACCCGACTCCACCTTGATTTCGAATTTTCGTTCCTTGCTAACCAGTTCGACACTGACAACATCACTTGCATTGCCGTCCTGGTCCATTGCCCGCATTTTTATCATCACATTGGGCTGGTCTTTTAGGAGAGTGGCGAGATCAATTTTGCTGGCAACTCTCTGGGCATTGTACGAGTGGTGAGGATCAGTTCCATCCAGGGTGTAAATCAACCGTGCGGCCCCTTTGGGAATTTCGATATACATCTCCTGTGATTCCCGAATTTCATGCACTCCCTCATCAACAGACGGTTTGTAGACAACCGGCTTGGCCTTATCGATCTCTGACTTGGCCTGTTTTAGTTTGGCTGCATAGTCCTTGATGTGAAGCGATGTCCACTCCGCCACTGCGCCGAAACCATAGTCCTTTGACAGAAGCTTAACAATCTTAGTGCTGAAACTGAAGGACTGATCGGCCAAGCGCACAAGGAACTGTCTTGCATCTTCATGATCACACTTGTGTGGATCACGCTGACTTGGGTTCAGGTTTGCGTACCATTTGCTTACCACATTTTCGCATTCGATCATGTCGCCATTGGCACCATAGATGTCACAAACAGCCTGCGCCACCTGCTTTTGTGCGATCTGTTCGCCCGAATTGAGAAGTGTCACATCATCTGCAAGAGCATCACAGATGGTCATGGCGTCCTCTTCCGTGAGAGTACCGTCAATCGAGCCGTCACTATAAACCTCAGGCAATTGCTGCAGTATGAAATCAAATCGATCTACGCTGCCGGCAAGCGCATCCATCAGATTTTTGAACCTGTTCAAAGGAGCCTGTCGGTCTTTTTCATAAAGGCTGATAATCTTTGCCACAGTTGGCAAGCCGTTCCACCATTGTTTGAGTGTTTCAAATGCAACGTTGAGAGATCGTGTTTCGCCGTGTTTCAGGGGCGGTGCGTCAACTGCTTTGGCGACCAGATCGATTAAGGCATTTTGAGCCTGTGAAATATCACGGATCATAAAAACCGTCTTGGCGGCAGGGTCTGACACGATATTGACCAATTCGTCATAGGATTGAAGAGACTGCTCCGCAATCCTAGTAGAGTCCTTGAATACAATTAATCGCTCGCCATAGGCCCGAATGACATAAGCCAGCGATAACACTAGAGGTGTGCCCCCAACACCGTAAGGCGCACTCTTTGCGTCGTCAAGAAAAGAGCCAACGGAGAACACATCTCCAGGGTTGAGATTTGCCAGTCGATCACACAGTTCTTTCAAGACTGGAAAATCATCGTGGAGTTTCAGAGGGTCGGTCTCACACGAGAAATAAGAAACAACACCTTCTGAACCAACTTTCTTGAGAGCACCTGTACCTCTCAAAAGGACTTTTTCCAGATATCTCTTCTCGCCGTGATTATCAGGGTTCCCGTTATCAATCAGAACCTTTTCAGCTTCCAGCAATACGTCTACAGCCTGTTTCAATGCAGTGTTTTTCCTGGTGCACCATTTTTCGTCGTGGCAGAAGTTCAAATCCGGATGCTTAATACGGCAGCGTTTCTTAAAGAGCTCCTCGCACAGCATGTCCGCCGGCTTGTGGGATTGCATGGGCTTGTCCACAAGGACTTTTCCTGTCTGCCAATACCAGCAGGCTCCGCTACCATCCGTGATGTCTTGAAACAAGCGCTGCAGCGTAGGGAGGTATCCGTCTTTGGAGTTTTCAAATATATCGCGCAGCCGTGACTCGGTCTGGGCGTTTATCTTTTCCGCCTCGTTTGGCGGCAGATAATGGCGACAGGCTTTCACTCGAAGCAGCGTTTCGATAAAAGGCTGCGGTACGTGCGGCACAGCCAGGGCCACATTATCATCTGAAATGGTATTGGCAGCCTCTCTGGCCACATTGATCTCGCCCTTGTCTTCGCACAGCACATAGACAAGGGTTCCCTCAAAGCTCTTAGCAGGTTTGTTTCGGTTCTCTTTATAGTCAGTACGAATTGTCTTCCAAAGCGTATCCCCGAGATCCTTCGCTCGTACAAAGCGAGTGCGAAAGCGTTTATCCTCCCCGAATGGTAGGTTGTATCCTTTGGCTTCGGCGTATTCTGAAAGATTCTTTCCGGCGGATTCTTCTAGGAAAGCTGTAACTGTATCGGATGGGTGCAGTTTTGTGTCGGTAACAAATCGCTCAATGAGATCATAGGGGTCTTCGCCAGTACTGGCGGCCAGTTCATAGGTTTGTGACTGCTGCCGGAAAAAAACTGCGCCGTTTTTGACTAAGTTCTTCAAGCACTCCGTGATCTTGTTTTTTTCAGAGCTGCTCAAGCAATATAGTCCAAATTGAATGTTTTCTAGGTTCGTTGGGATTTGACAGAGTTGGTATATGAGGATGGTTTTGAGAACCTGGATGCGCTCATCCTCTTGCAATTCGAACATTCCACTTTCAGCAACCTTTCGCAAGGCATCAATGCTGACGTAGAAGCCGTTGACAAACTGCCGCTGACCTTCACGAAGTTCCGGATTCTTTTGCGAGAGCTCGTTGTTAAAGAACGTAAACAGCTGATCCACCGTGTATAGATTCAGCTTACCGCTGGACATAGTTATGTCGGCGTTTTTGATGAAGTCTGCGTATACTCCCTTCGTGCTGCCCACATCGCCCGAAAAAAAGGTAAAGGTGCTGCGTGCATCCGAACCAATTTCAGAGGAAAGTTTCAGCAGGCAGGACAGAGCCATGGGATGCACGCCATAAATATCCTCCAGCACCCGTTCACGGATACGGTTTACATCCTCGATCCAGGGGAACAGGCCAAGCGACTTGCATTGTGGGAGCAGTTGATCAAAGACGCCTGTCTTGCGCTCGACCTCTTTCTTCCAAACATCGCTCTTTTTTTCCGTTTCGACGATGGCCCCAATGATCTCCTCTATTCCTTCATTAAGAAGATCGACCTGGGTAATTCTGGCGCTCATTACTGCCGCATCATCTTTACTGAAACGATCAGCATAGGATTTGAAATCCTTGTGAATACATCCGACAAAGAGCACGTTCGGTTCGCTCTTGCAGATCGTTTCCATAAACCCTTGCAGGATGTCTTTTGAGTAGCTTGCCTTTTCCAGGGTGAAGCCAAACTCGTCAAAAAATATTGCCAGTCCTTTGAAACGCTCTTTAAATGCCTGGCTCTTGACCAATTTTTTAAGTATGGGAATCAGGTTGCCTGCCTGGGCCTGAAACTCAATGCCGCCCATCATTTCCTTGAAGGCAGTACGGAAGTTGTCCAGTACATTTGAGTCATAACTCTTGAGTCCGGTGCGAAGCTGTTCCACAGTCAGGCCAGGTGCAACCGATTCGAGTGCCTTGCCGAAGTCCTGGTAGAAATTGCGGATGCCGCCTTTATCACCCTTCTGTTCCCACTCGACAAGTTGACGTTCCGCTTCGTCAAACTCAGTTTCCACACTCGCGTTCAAGCCCTTGGTTTTACAGGCATCGAAGACCGCCTTCATCACAACATCCTCAAAATGCCGTCCCAAATGGTAATCACAGATCGCCACCAGGTACTGTCCGTCCTTGCGGATGTTTTTCAACAGCTTGCCTTTCTCTGAATCAAGCTTGGCGTAGTTCTCGTAGAAACCGGCGATTTCCGGATCACCACTAGACCGACTCAAAACATTCGCAGTCATCAGACACAGATGCGATTTACCCGTTCCGTATGAGCCGCTGAGCAAATAGAATTTCTTGTCGTTAGGCTGGTAGAGTCCCCGGCAAATACGTTCAAAGGCCATACGGTGAGCCTTGGTCGGCCGGTACATGGCCATCCGGTCAGCGTTTTCTTGGGTCGCTTCAAAAGCGCTTTTCAGCTCCACAAAATTCGCATAGCCGGATTTCAGTTTGACCACATCGGATATTTTCGCCATGTCTATTCCTCTCCTTCTTCAGGCGCATCCTGATCTGGAATGCTCAAGACCGATCTGGCCAACGCCGCTAACATTTTCTGTCGGGATTCAATCGACGTGGAGTTTCATTGACTGAATGCCTGGAGAAGCTTCTCCACCCGTTCCCGTTGCCACACATATTCCCTTTGGAAGTCAGGAACCGTATAGAAATCCTTGTACAAGGATTTGATCGACAGGTCTTGAGACTCTATCTTTAGAGATGTATTGTTCATTTCTTCTCTCCCATAATCAGAGTAAGCCGATCATATTCTTCCAGGCATTTACGCTTGGAGACGAACTCGCCGAAAGCATTTTTCTCTTTCTTTTTGAGCACCGGGAAAGTGTCTAAGATGTAGGCGAAGTCATCCCGTGACAGTCCGTAAAGATGGGCCACGTAGGCGTCGATCTCAGCGCGCAGTTGCGCCCGGTTGCCGGTGTCCCGCCGGTCGGGAAGTCGATCATGCACGCCACAGTGTGAACCCCACTCGGGCGTCAGGTTCTCTGCCTCGTCTCGGAGCTTCTTGCGTATTTCCTGTTCGTGGATCGGGCCGTAGTTGTCTATTGGAGCGGGGGAAGGGTACCAGAAGTCAGAATGTTGCCAGTCTGTTGAAAAATTTTGAGCCCAAAGCCTTTCAAAATCCTTGTTAAAACAAAATAATCGAGTTGCTTTTGCTATTATTGCGCTCCAAATAACGTTGCCTACGTTTTCTCTCGGAACAGGTAGCGTCTCAAGAAAAAAGAAATTTAGGTTAGTGGTAACTTTTTGCCTGATCAAAAAATCAACACAAAAACTACTCATAATAGATGCCATCCAGAGCATCTCCAGATTATCAGGTCCATGCCAATGTTTATTCTGAGGGGTAACTGTGAAAAAGCTATTGCCATGAAATGATGGAGGTGTAATTCCACAAACAAGAGTCCGTTCATTTGTACTTGAAGCAACATTCCTGAACCCCACTCGGTAGTGTTTGCCCTCCCAGGAGCTATCCCCAAGCGCCTCTTCAACTTTCTCTTTATCCAACCAATACCGAGGTCCATCGAATACATTGTCGAAAAACCATATCATTTTGCCTTCATATAGCGGGCAATCCGTCGGTGTCGTTTTGAATAAATGGCTACTGTTAGTCATGTCGAGCTCTCTTCTGAATTTTACATTCCACGTATTCTCCAGCTTGTCTCCCAACAGTGGCCATTCGTCATAAATCTTTGCGGTGATATCAATATCCCTTTGGCTTTTGAATTCCATTACGCTTAGCGTATCGGGTGAAAATTTTTTGATCTGATTCACGCCCATCTTCAGCGCACTGGCGTCAATCACCTGTAATCGCTCCGGGTCGTGTTCCATGAAAGCACACTTAAATCGGTCTGTCTTTCCGCCTTTTTGCGTGCCGAAGGTAATAAATTTAAAACGCCCGTCTACCGCACTGAAAACACTTGGCCATCGGTTCTCAAATCCATAGAGATAATCAACCCTACTCTTATAAAAAAACATTTCCCGTAAGGGCTGGCATCCCTGGTCGGTGTAAAGTCCGCTGGGAACCACTATACCCATACAGCCGCCGTCATTGAGTAAAGTGAAAAACTGTTCTAGGAAGAGTTTAAAGGTGTTGATATCACCCTTGCCCAGAGCGCTGTAGCTCAGAGGCTCCTTGAAGTATGCGCTCTGTTCCGCGATACCATCGCTGTATTCTCTCCATTTTTCAGCAATCGCCTTATTATCAGCCATCAGTTTCTTGGAGATCCGATTGGCCTCCTGCTTTTTGTAAGAACGGAACTTGGGGTCGTAATCCAAAAAGAACTCTTGGGAGTTAGGTTTGACAATATCCCACGGCGGATTGCCGACGGTGGCTGAAAATCCACCCACCGCATCAGGGGCAAACACTTCGGGAAACTCCAGCGGCCAATGGAAAAAGTGGTGCCAATCTCTATAGGCCTCTACTGATTCCAAAATCTCAGGGAGGGCAAAATTCAAAGTGCCGACAATAGGCAGACCTTTTGCGAGCCGCTCGAAAATTTCCTCGTAATGGTCAACTCGAATATCAGGGTCTATCAGGTAGGCAGTAAACAGATCGGCCAGGGGTCGCAGGTGCGAGATTGCCTCCAGGGCTTCATCCAAAAAAGCTTTTTGAGTGTCCGTATCATCCTCATCAATCTGAGTGATAGACGCAACACCCAGGCTCGCTTCTGCCAGGATCGACGAAAGATTATTATAGTCAAAGAGCAGTTTTTGAGGGTTTTTCTTTCTCTTGCTCTCTTTTTTGCGTTCCGGGATGTATGTGAGTTGCTCAAGTGACCGAATGCCGATCAGGCTGTTTCCACAGCGGACATGGTGATCGAGAAAGGTCAGTTTATGTTCGCTGGCAAAACAGTTGAGCCAGAGCGATAGCTTGGCCAAGTTCACTGCCAGCGGGTTGAGGTCGACTCCATAGATGCAATGGCGTGTGATACGCCGCCGCCAGTCATTGGGGCGACTGGTGACCTGAGTAGTTATCCCCTCGACATAGGGCACTTCCCCAAGTAAGGCAACAACCAGCCCGGCCATCTGGTTAGCCGCATCCACCAGAAAGTGGCCGCTGCCCATGGCCGGATCGCAGACTTTGAAGTTTAGAATCCGCTCTTCAACAAACCGCTCCACAAGTGCCGCGGCCGATTGGGCAGCTCCTCGGCGGAGGCCTATATCGTGTCCTTTGTCGGCCTGTTCCAAAAGTTCATTGAATCGCTGTCTGTATTCAAGTTCAAAGGTTTCACGAAGGGGCTGTACGATTGTTTTTTCATTGAGAAAACGCACCAAAGATTCCGGGGTGTAGTAAGAGCCAGTTTGTTTGCGCTCCAGGGCGGATTCCCCGAAATAGACATCGCCCTTTTTGATCACCCTGTCGTCCGCCCTTTTGGTTGACTGAGAGGCCAGCAGTATTTCCATGCCTTTTTTGTTACTGCGACGAATACGGTCGGCGTCGGCAAGCTGAACCCTGTACTCAAGGATATTCTCATAAAGCTCCCCGAGATGACGGACCTCCAGGTCTTCGTAAGGAATGGTGTATTCTTCATGTGGTTTGTTATCGTAGGGCTCTACAAAAGCCAGCAGATATAAGGCCCGGTACATAAAATCGTTTCGTAGTTGATGCTGACCCAGGAACCGCTCTTCTTCGTCATCAAAGAGGCCGCCGTTGTACCCCATAATGCCGTATTCCGGGTCGCCATCGTTTACGGCGTTTATCAAGCCTTTCAGGTGTTTCCAAAGATCGTACTCATCCATGTCGCGACGTTCGCCCCAGCGGAACTTGCGGGCCTCTTTGCAGAGTGCCTGGATGGAGTGGCTCTGGTAAAGATCAACTTTGTTTGGGTCAGAGGGCAGCAGTCGTCGGGCCTCGGCATAGAACAGGAAGAGACAACGGTAGATCAGCTTGACGGCGCTTTCGAATATTTCCGCCCTTTCTTCTTCGGTGTATTCTTCGCCACTCCTCTGGGTGTCAAAGATGAAACCATTGCAGATGTACTGTAGAACCTCGTCCACCTGGGCAAGGAAGGGTGTTTTGACATTGTCTTCAAGCATTTGCTCCGATTTTTCCCGGTCGCGATCAAGCCTGCACTTATAGATACCGACGGATTTATCCTGTTGCTTGCTCTTTGTACCCTCAATTTCTTCGGCAATGAAGGAATCCTTGTGGAAAAAACGTTCAAAGAGGCCGTATTCGGCCTCTTCCGATCCTTCCAATACCTGCCCCAATGGAAGTTCTACATAATCTTCATAGGGTCTGGAACTCTTGGTGGAGTAAAGCCGCCAGCTGGCACCGTCAGTCAGAATTCCCCAGTTGAGTTTACGGTCCTTCAGATGCGCTAGAAGTTTTGCAGGATAGAAACTTCCGACCGATGTATTGTCAATGTTCGATTTGGGCGGAGTGAGGTAAAGGACGCCAATGCAATCTTTGAATCCCCAATCTTCATAAAGCGGGTAAACTCCTGGAGCGATGGGATTGCCGGAGGGGACGAAATCAAGATAACTCAGCGCCTGTTTCAGAAAAGACTCCCACAGGGACCTAGTATCCTCGTTGTTGCGAGTCCGCCATGTCTGGGCCAGTGTGGCCATACGGCCTTGGGCTGCGTCGTCAAGTTTGACGGTATATTTTAATTTCTCGATGAAAAGCGAGCTGAACAGACCGTTATTCTTCATAGTGCCAGTGTCTCCTTCTGATCGACCACGAATGTGTACTGAGGATAGCGTCGAAACTCGTGGGTCGCGATAATCTGGTCGTATTGAAGAACAAAGAGCAGGCAGGGTTTCTGGTTCCAAGTCTCTACATGGCTGGAAAACTCTTCGATAACATTCGATTGGCCGACCCATGTGGCCTTGAGAAACTCCAGCCCTGAAACTATCAAAACAGGAGCTTGGCCACGGTTCTTCAAGAACTCAAAAAGGCTGGGGACCAGAAAATGCCCAATCTTACTGCTCAAATTCGCGTCATGAGCGAAAAGTTCCAGTAGGTCAAGGTGTTCGGCGTCGGCCTGACGGGCCAACTCAGCAGCCCATGCTTTCTGGCCTTCATAGTCATTGGTGAGGACAATACAAGCTCCCCCACGGGGGCGCGAGGGCAGATCTCTCACGAGTTGAACAATGTCGATAGGACCGTTCATTAAAAAAAGTCTCCAGATGATGTATCGGTCACTTCGCGCGGCTCACGGTTTTCAAAATGCGCAGTAAGGAACTCAAGTGCCGAAAAACCTGGTTTGAGACGAATTTGATCGAGATTGTGTGTGGTTTCATAGCGTAGCCAGCCACGGTTATGAAGCTTTTCGATCTGCTGTCGGAAAGAAGCAGCGTCAAGCCCGAAAACCACTGCCGGAGATCCAGGAGTAGCCGCCATCTCGCCAACCTCGAAGATATGACTCTCTTTTGTGGCGCAGAAATCATAGATCATGGCGTTTAGAACAAGAGGGGTAATTTTGGTGTAGCGGCAACGATAGAACTCTCCCTCAGGCGACCGATGCAGAAGTTCCAATTTGCTGAAATTCTGTACCATATAGGCATCGATTACAAAGCGGACTTCTTCGTGAAGCCCCTTGCCGATGGTTCGCTTGGTATAATTGCCAGCCAAATTGCTCCGCATCCGTTCATCCCACTCTTCCTGCTTCATTGGTGATGCTTCCATCAGCAGATGATTGAAGATCTCAAACCATATTAAATTCCGAAACGAACCGGCACCGAGGTAATGACACCATTCAAGAGAACCTTGCTTTTCAATGAAAATATCTTGGTCTGCGATAAGCAATCCTATGGGCGTCAGTACCTGACGACCTGGCACAATTAAACCCATCGCAGCACCCATACTGACCAGGCTTTCAACTTGGCGATTTGCCAGACCGGTATTTTCCTGCAGGACTTTGCGATTAATCTTTTTTGCGTCACGATGTTCCCTGAGAAAATGAAGAATGCGAGCAAGTTGGTCAAATTCCAAAAGATATCCATTGCTAACTTGAAATTTACGCCGAGTGCTCTTTTGGGATTTATGATTATCCTTCGAGGCTTGTGACGAGCCAGGCAGCGCTATATTTACCTCTGCCATGTTAGGTACCAATGAAGAATCGGTACCCGTTCGCAGTTGATTATCCGCAACGGAGAGGTGTTTCGACTCCGCCGATGTTTTGATTTTTGTATCATTAGCTGGTTCATTGGGCAGGGTTTCAACCAATTTCTGTTGAGTAGCTTCTGCCGCCACTTTTGATGGGAAAGGCATTTTTTCAGTAGAGATGCCTCCGGCACGAATGAACTCAACCACCTTAAACAAGGTGATTGACGATTGCCCTATGCCGTTCACCTTGCACAGATCATCTTTTGATGCGGAAAGCACCTGGGAGAGACTGCCAAAGACTCGAATAAGTTCTTCAGCGAGCGGTTTGACATCCTTGCGCCCTATAGCAAAGGAGAGGAGCAACTCCATCAATACTTCATCAGAACGTGACTCTGAATCACCCGCTAAGAAGCGGTCTCTGAGTCTTTGTCTGTGCCCTGCATTTCCTTTATCCGCCATAATGCTATTTTTCAGTCCTGCCGGTCTGTTTTCTTTTGTCGTCGACACAACCACCACGCACCCATTCATCGACTTCCATCTTGTTAAACTTCCAGAGTCGACCGATTTTGTATCCTGGAATTTTCCGTTCATTAATCCACTTATAGACCGTATCCCGCTTCACGCCGAGATAGGCCCCAATTTCATCTACGGACAGCCATCTGTCTTCAATCATCTTAACTCCCTGTACTCACCACCGTCTCAAAGAGCAACAAGGCCAAATATTTAAGGTTGAGGTGGGGTTTATATTTGTTTCATCCGGTTTAGTCGGACTAAAACGACATCAAATTACTTGACAGAAAGCAAAAAGTCAAGGTCGCGTTTACTTTTTCCCTTTACAGGCAACTCTGCATATTGGGAAAACCTTCATCGAAGGACCTCTATATCATCCCTATTTATCCATTTTATTTGTACAGATAATTCAGCTGCTTAACCGCGTTCATTTTCCTCTGCTGGTCGAGATGGGCGTACACAATGGCCATTTCGATGGTGAAATGGCACATGAATTCTTTCACCCTGACGATATCCACGCTTCTCTTATCGAGCTGGCTGATGAAATCATGCCGCATGTCGCGACATCTGAAATTTTCGATTTTTGTCTTTTTGAGGAGTTTACTCCATGCGGAACGGCAGATATGTATCCTTCCGTCATCCGTTCTCCTCTTTTTGAATTTTGGGCTGGGAAAACCCCCGGACCATTTCGACTCAGGCTATAAACATAAATACCCCCTCGATGTTAGGGGATTATTTAGCCATTCTATTCACAATAGTAACATACAAGCTCCTCCTTCCCTTCGCTCTCAAAATGAAAGGGAAAGCAATTTTTCCGACTTTCACGCAAGAATTGGCGCGTGTAGGCCTACTGTAGCGGCTCGAACTCTCTGTCCGGGTTCAACTCTCTTTCAATGACCAGGGGGCAGGCAACGCCAAATCGTGGCTTATGGAACTTCCCGATTGGAAGGGTGTTTTATCCGTTGGAAGTGATGATAGGAGGATATCTCTTTATGTTAGTTTAACTACCATTAGTGCATGCTTTCGATAATGTTATAATAAAATGAAGCTCTTAGCAAAAGATATATTTTTCCTCTTGGTTTTTTCAGGGGTTAACCTTGAGAGAAAAAATTTTTGTGTTGAAGGAAGGGACTGTTAGATGGGTGCAATACGACACAAGATTGAATTGAAGCTCAACAGTACAGGCTTCACGGGAAGCGATGTTGACGAATTGATCCCGCCATTCATGACCGACAGAAAGACTCAAGTGGGGTTGACATGGTATCCTAGCGCAGAAGGGCCAGAGCGATTTGTGCTAATCATAACTATTTTTTCTGCTTTTGGTCTTGTCGGGAAAGTATTTCTTGAAGAGCTGTCGAAGGATCTTTTTTCATGGATCAAAGGTCAAATACAACCCCTATTGAAAAGAAAGAAATGCCCCTATGGCTTTATGCGTCTAAAATTTAACGATATAGAAATAAATTTCAGTACTGATGGTGGCGAAGATTGGACAGCTCTGCTTGATTCGCTCCCCGCCATTCTTAGTAGCTTGGATTCATCCAAGGGTCACGAAATGATTATTGAAAAAGTGGGCGACGAATTCAAAGTTGCGCCTTTCCAAAAGAAATGAAAATACAACAAGATAGTAGCTATTTTCCGTTTTTACCCGAAAAAATCTAATCTATAGGAAAACAATAGTTGTATTTAATGGCTTGTCCTGTAGTTTTATCGCCCATATCCACCCGCATCTCACCCTGATATAAAGAGCATCCACCAGAAAGTTGACGCAGGGAGTATGGGCGTGCGGCTCACGATTTTAGCGCAAGATCAATTCCGCCCTCACTCTTCGCTCTCAGGCAAGGCAAGTTGCCGTGCCTCCCGGACCTCCTCAAGGATTAGTCGTCGGGCAATTCTGCGCCCCTCAATCATAGTAGCGTGGTTCACATCTAGCTGCCCGTCAAGAGAAAAACTGAGATTTCCTCGGAGAGGAAACAGTCCAACGTGCTTGCCCAACAACTCAAGAGCACGCACCCTCGCAGAGTGAGAGCTGCCTTCACCAGTAAATTCACCCTCCTCCTTCAGTCGGGCTAGAACATAGTCCGCATCTATCTGAACGCGCTCTCTCCGTTCCTCAAGGGCTTTCTGAATCGCCTCGGACACGTGACTTTTCCCTAGTAGTTGAGGCCCAATCCACTCCGCTGTTTTCGTGGAGTACCCAGCTCGCCGTGCCGCTGCTGATGAATTCAGATCGACCTGATATTCCTCGATAAAACGTTTTTGTTTCGGTGTTAATTCTCGGTGCCCCTTCATTTTCATACCCCCATTCTCATGGCTGTCCCTAAACTCTCCAATTCTCGATCTAAACAATGATTACTCACATTCTTATGTCCTCAAGGCACATTCGAATCCTCTGCCTAAAAAGCGCCCTGTGGTGGAGAGCGGCCTCGGTATCGTTCCATTCCTACTCCTGCCTACTCCGCCGCCATGCCTTGATTGCTGCGGTTTCGTCCATGCTCCACTCCGTGATCACTCCACACGTTGGACACACCACCCGGCTGCGCTTTCCCTGCCGGTATAGGAGTGCCTGCCGCCCGCAGGCGCATGACTCCACTTCGAGGACCACGGCCGTTATAGGAGCAACGCTATCTGGCAATGCTTCCTTGTCTTTGGCCATCAAAGTTTTAGGGCTTGAAATGCCAACCGCTCGGAGACGTTCTACCCTCGCCTGGCGATCCGTTTCGGCAGAAGGGGTCTTGTGCTGAAGGAGGCTCGCCGCCATAGAGGGGTATTTCTCCACCGCCTCCCTGGCCATCCGCACTACCTCCACCGATCCGCTGAAGTGGAGGTCACCACCTACCAGAATTACAGCGCCGCCCATACTGGAAAGAGTGCCGAGGAATTTCTCAGCGTTCATCGTCGGGTTCCTCCATGAGTTCAAGGAAGGGATTTTTCCCTTCTGGGATGGACGGGGCCTCCGACTCATCAGCCGGGAACAATAGGCTATCCTGGCCCGGGTTGGAAAGCTCCTGCCTCAAGTAATCAGCGTATGCAATGCGGACCAAACATTTATACCAATGTGCCGAGTCACCCATAATAGGATCGTCCCGTTCCTCAGCTTCAGCCTTGAGTTTCGCCTCCAGCCCAGGAACCGAGGCCGCCCAGGCTTGAGCGTCGGATAGATTGACGTCCTTCATGCCAATGTACCGCTTTCCTGAGGGAGCAGACAGCCGGGGAACCTTATGATTGGACATCAGTAACCACAGTGGGGTGAGATACCGTCACATTATCGTCACTATATCGACACTCCACAAGTCCTTCTAATTGCTGCTTTTGTGACGAAGGTGACGATAGTGATGATGTTTTCCTACTGTCGCATGGGTTTTCTTCTTTCAAAAACTTCGGATTTGAATCCGAGGTATCCGGGGTATCCGAACTTTTTTTGAGGCCACGCACAGAGGAAATGCCCTTTTTATCGTCACTATCATCACTATCGTCACTTTCGCAGTATTCATCAACTTTTATAGGGTGACGAACCTGTGATGCTAGTGCTATAATTCGACATTCTAACGCGCTAAAGTCCTGTGGTTTTGTCTCCGGTACCATCGCCAAAGTTACCCGCTGTCCGGAGTTGCTTCTTCTTTTTTCCACCTGTACGCCCTTGGCCCTTAAAAACGGCTTCACCTCCATAATTTTGCGTGATAGGGTGTTCGGCGTCCCTGGAAGGAAACGGATTTCCTCCGGCGTCCGTCCCTGGTAAACGAGCGACAGGAGTTCTTTCAAACTCCCTTCCCATCCTCCATTTGCTGAGAGTTCAAGAAGCGTCGAAGCTACCGCGTCATCGGCAATGGCTTCGTCCTTTTTCATAGCCTCCATCTTCGACAGGACCGCCGAGAAGGTTCCTTCAGGCCATGGAAGCCCGCCGCCCTTTTCTGCTTGCAGTGTGAATTCCGCAGCATCAGCCATCCGTGGAGGGTTCGCCGGGAAATAGTCCTTATGCCTGAGGGCACAGGAGACTGCCGTCAGGAGTGCGCCGAGGAGGTGGGGACGCATCTTCTCGAAGGCCCTCCACAGGTCTTTCTCCGTCCTCCTCTTCTCCGGCGGAATATGGGGAAGCCTGATGAAATAGCTGCGGTCCGTGAGATCCATCTTCGTGACCGGAACTGTGATTCCGTTTAGGATCACCGGACGCGCCGCCGAGGTTGTGAATTCATCATTGTCGGTATACAGCTTCCTCTTCGAGTAGCCTGCACCTGTGGCCACCCGGCACAGGTGGTCCGAGTCTTCAGGCGTCAGCCTCGTCAAGTTGTCGTACCCCAGAATCCAATGAGTGGCGGCAGCTGCGAATATGGCGTCAACATCTTTAAACGGTGCTAACTTCGGGGAAACGTCATCGTCGATGATCTTCTTCAGGACTGTGGTCAGGAAGGATTTTCCACTCCCCGCTTCGGCGGACAATACCAGTAGAGGGAAAGGCCCTTCAGGGTTACAAGCGGCCACAAGCCACCCGCACAAGATGACGAAGTCTTCATCAGACAGTTGGACTATTTCCCGAAGCTGAGTCAGGCAACCTCCCGGCAAGGGTTCGAGGAGAGGCTTCATAGAGCTGGTCCGAATGAACCAGGCCGGTGAATTTTCCACCACCCGCCAACCGTTCTCGTCGATTTCTACGGACCGGTATTCATCGTCACACAGGTCCAGGTAAATCTTTTCGTTGACCCTGGCCCAGCGGACGAAAGTCTTCCGTTTCGGACGCTCCCAAGCAAGCGCTTCCATGAGCAACAGAGCGGAGTAAAAGTCTCCGGGGTTCGCCTCCTTTTTCCGTGCAAGGTAAAATTTCCTTGTGATCCAGGCCTTAAATTCTTCGGACCGAAGGCCTGCTATCTTGTAATGCCCCTGCATCAGGAACCTCGCGTACACCGCCCCCGTGTCCAACCCCCGGAAGGGGATAACGCCCAGGTCATCGATGCACATCTTGAAAATGATGACCGCGCCGGTGTCCTTGGGTTCCTTCTTTGGCTGCACCAGTTCCAGCTCCGGTTCCGTCAGCGCCTCTATTGCATCAAGGGAAAGATCTTCAATCTTCATAGAGAATCACCCCTCCCCTGAAGGAATTCAAAACAGCGGCGTCGATAGTCGGCACGGTTCCATTTTTCCCGGTACAGTCCGCTTTTCTCAAAGAGGATCGATGCCCGGTCTCTGTCTCCCCCTGTCCAGTAAAGTAGGATCGCGAGGAGAGCAACGTCAGCTTCGCTTTGGGATGGATAGCCCGTTGTATCTCCGGACCACAGTCGGGAAAATTTTTCCCCGTTCTTAGCCGCCTTCGCCTTCAGGACAAGCTCTTCATTCGAGTAGTAGCTTTTCTTTGGGAGCGGCTGCTGCACCTGTGGTTTCTTTTCGGGTGATACGAGTCTGACTAGGCGTTCCAGAACGGACTGATTCGCCCTGAGGTTTTCGTATCCCTCCAGAACATGGCCGGTCATGGTGAAGTATCGTTTATGGGGATAAATTTCTATGTCCGGCTTTTTAATGCCATTATCCAGTTTGCCACCAACGATGATATGGAGGCCTTTCCCGGATACGCTGCGTTCCGCGTAGGAGTTCAGTACCCTTGTGATTTCTGCGGCCTGCGGATTGATGATTTCCTGATCATTGAAACAACGGTCAAGATCCACGCCTACAAGCCCGCCTTCAGGAGCAAAGACAAGTCCTATCCCATCACTGCGACCGGCGTTATATTCAGCCATCACATCATCAAAGGAAGCCCAATCCTCTGGATTAGTCGAGGAAGCTCTTTTTCCCGCGAGAGTATAGGGAACCTTGGATACTTTCCCGGCTTTCATCACTCCCCGCCAGAGCACCCATTGATGAATCTCCTTCAATTCGCCTGGTATGTTCTCCGGGACCACAGAGAGATACTTTGTCTCCCGCCGCGGCCTGTCCGTAGGTAAAGAGTATTCTGCCACCAAAGAGCCTTCTTCGCCTGCGGGGACCATAGTTGTGATTACGTTCCAGCCCTCGCGCCGGAGTTCGTCCACTCTGGAGGCCAGGCGCATAATGGAATACTGCGCCTCCGCCTCTTTCTGCGTGATTGTCTTTCCTGCCTGGAGGTGAGCGAGTACGTTAAGTTTTTGAGTCTGGAAATGCTCCCGGTCTTCTGTTGATGGAGTGAGGAAGGTCATGCCGCCCACCTCCCGGCCATGGACCATCGGCTCGGGGGGGAAACCCACGAGGAGGCGAAGCTATTCAGCTTTTGATTAAAGGGGAAAGAGTGAGGGGGTGGTACGGTTAAAGATGGCCTAGGTGGATCTCCTTGGTCAGGATCTCCATCACCGCTATCGTCTCCGCTTTTGGCTGCGCTGCGGACCGGGGAGCGGCGGGGAGAGCGGGAGCAAGTGCGGTTCGTATGTGAAATCCTCACCGGTAGGTTAAATCTTTTTCCCGAATACCTTCTATTTATCATGTGCTGAAAAACCCTTTGAGTTGACAGGATTTTTTCGTGTTCCATATCATTCAATATGGAAATTTCGTCTACTATTTCAAAGACCCTGTTTTTGTAGAGTTCGCTTTTTGTCCGAGAAACAAACCCTTTAGCCCTGAAGTAAGCCTCACCAAATATACGCCACAGATTGTTACTATTACCTCTGCGCCCTTCACTACGCGTTCTTGATTTCTCCCGTCTCCGCTCCCACTTGAGTATCGCCTCGATATTTTTCTCCGACAATTCGGGGAAACAGGAAGCAATCGTAGACGCAAGGGGATATTTTACTTCTGACTGCGGGCGTTCTCTGAAGTCGTCTCCTTCCTTTTCAGCCCGTTCTAATGCAATTTTCCGAGCTTCATAGAAGTCTCCCTCGTCTCGGACAATGCTCCAAATCAGATGATCCAGCTGCTCTATGTAAGTCATATTCTCTCTCGCTGCCTGCATCGCTTCAGCTTCGGTCATGGTATAATTCTTACAGTCCACCTATGCATTCCACCTTTCTTGCCGCCTCGTCCAGGCGGCTTTTTTCTTGCCGGTCATCAAATAGCCAGCCCGGTTATCGAGTCGAAAAAATCCGCTTCTCTGCCGCCAAGAACGGCGAGAATTGCTTCCTGCTTTGCTCCCGTCGCTACCAACTTGCGCCCCTCGATTGCACAAAGAACACTACGATTTACTCCGGACAGTTCCGCTACTTTTTTTTGCGTCAGGTTTTTTTTCATCCGCGCAAGCCTCAGTTCAGTTATCATTGACATCACCTCCTTTCGAGTGTAGAGTTTATCTATGTTCACAAATGAGTATATCACATTTACATTCTGGTGGATAGCTTACAAAAGCTAGTTGTATCAATGCTTTATAAGTTTTTTGTTTGTGCGGGAAAAGAAGAAAAAGAGATGTTTGAACAGGGAAATAAACACAGAGAGTAAACAGGTTGTCCCGCAAAAAGGGAAGATTTTCAAGCAAAAAAGACACCCCATGAAAAGGACAGGAGACGTCAATGTAAGCCCCAGTGTTGACTATTCAAATTGTACCTTGAAAACACCGTTTTTTGATAGGGAAGGGTTCTAGAGCCATGAAAATGGAGAGTCGCGTTGATTCGGAAAACTCGCGGATGCTGATGAACACAAGGAAAAAGGCGCTCCGGCATAGTGCCGAAACGCCCTTAAAAGTGACCTCTTCCGCGTCAGGGAAGCGTTCTTCCACTGAACTAACCACCCAACGATAAAGGATTCTACAGACCTCAGGCGCTTTTGTCAACAAGCGATACGGATTTTTCCTCTTCTTCCCGGGCGCGGGAAGTATTTTCTTTCCACGGAAGGCGAAGCTTTTCCATCCATGGAGGTGATTTCCACCCTTTCCGCACGGAGGTCCTGGCCATGGCTCCTGTGAAGAGGGCTCCCCAGTAGGCGTAGGGGGATTTCGTCACGAGCCCTGCAACAAAGCACAAAAGGCAGAGGAGCCCGAAGAAATTACGATAGCTCACTTGCTGCCCCTTTCATTTCATCACCAGGGCACTCCCAGAAGATAATGGGGCAGAAAGAGGGAGAGTTTCGGGAAGTAGGTGGTGATCAGCAGGGTCGGAGTCCATGCCAGGGCGATGATCCACAGTGTGGGCCCCATCATCTCGTTGATGGGGGCGTTCCCCAGTCGTCCACCGAGATAGAGCACCGGGGCCGCGGGGGGCGTGATGCAGCCGAGGCCCGTATTCACGCCGACGATGGCGGCATAGTGAATGGGGTTGAATCCGAGCTGGATGATGATCGGCATGAGAATGGGAGTTCCCAGGGTGACGGAGCTGATGTCATCCATGAGCATCCCCATGACTACCAGGAACAAGTTGATCATGAAGAGGATGACCCAGCGGTTCTCCGAGACGCTCTGGAAGAGCCCCAGCATCTTTCCTGGAAGGTCTTCCATGATGTAGAGCCGGCTCAGCATCATGACGGAATAGAGCATCACCATGACCACTCCCGTCGTCACAGCCGATTCGACGAGGGATTCCCACAGTCCCCGCCATGTGAGCCCCTTGTAGATGTACATTCCGGTGGGTATGGCGTAGACAACCGCAACCGCCGCTGCCTCCGTGGGGGTCATTATCCCTCCGTAGATGCCTCCGAGGACGATTACAGGAAGCATGAGAGCCGGTAGGGCGAGAATTCCCCGCTTTTTGATGAGTTTTATTTTTTCCTTGCCGTAGACAGGCTCCGTCACCTTGACGTCAGGATTGTTCCTCACGAGCCAGATATTCACGAGGCAGATGAGGGCTGTCATGATGATCCCCGGTATTACCGTGGAGAGAAAGCAGGCGAGGATCGACTGGCCGCTGATCCAGGCGAAGATGATCAGGGTGGAGTTGGGAGGAATGAGCATCCCCAGCAGGGAAGCGTTGGACATGACTGCGGCGGCGACCCCCCTCGGGTAGCCTGCCTCCTTGAGCCGCGGAAACATTATTGATCCGATGCAGGAGAGAGTGGCGCAGGCGGAGCCTGTGATGGATCCGAAAACGGCGCAGGAGATCGTCCCTACGACGCCGAGGCCGCCCTTGACCCGGCCGACAAAGAGGTCGACGAGATCGATGAGTTTTTCACCTATTTTGCCCCGCTCCATGATCCCTCCCGCCATGATGAACAGGGCGATGGAGATCAGGGCGATGTTGTTCATGGAGCTGAAGCCGTAGGGAAGGACCATGCTGCTCTGGTAGCCTGCCCCGGTGGGTCCGCCGAAGAAAAGAAGCCACGCGATGGATGCCATGAAGCTCATGGGAACGGGCACCCCGAGCACCAGGCAGAAAAGAAGGATCAATACGGCGACGTAGATCATGAATTCCCTCCTCGTATGAGCGCCATGAGGCTTTTGAGCATTCTTCGGGTGAAGTAGTAGGTCATGAAGATCAATCCCAGAAAGACCGCGAGGTAGGAGGTCCAGAGGGGAATCTGCCAGATGGTCGTCACCGGAAGGGCAATCCGAGTTCCGAGAGGACCCATGAAGCCGAACATGAAGAATTCATAGCCGTACCATGTGAAGAGCATGCTGATTCCGCTCGTGATGAGATTCCGGAGAAGAACGACGCTTCTCTTGAAAGTCCCCTCTTTCATGTACGCATCGATCACGTCGGCGGAAACGTGGGTATCGTTGTAAGCTCCATAGGCGCCTCCCATGAAGTAGAGCCAGAAGGCGAAGAGCTTCACCCACTCCTCGAAGCCGTAGAGATCGCCGTGAATAATGTACCGGGTAAAGGCGGCTGCGGAGATGATGAGGGCCAGAATGATCGAACTCGATACGGTGATGATGGAAAAGAAAGTCAGCAAAACCTTGTCGAAACGGCTAACCTGTTTCGGCCTGTTATCGGGGAAACACCCCATTGCCTCTTGTTCAGACATGCATGCCTCCTGTCCGCCGATTCAGCAGGAACACGGAGAAGAGAGTCTCTCCGTGTTCCCGTGGCTGATTGATAGCCTATTTTGTACCGTACTCGGCTTTGACCTGGTCGATGAGTTCTTTCGTGAATTTGTCGGCGAGCTTGTCCCACGTGCCGGTCACGGCGACAAAAATGGGCTTCAGCTCTTCGGGGGTATAGGTATGAACTTCGATGCCCGCTTCTTTCATGAGTTTCAGGTACTTCTCCTGGTCTTTCTTGGCGAGCTCTATACTCATAGTAGTGACCTTGCCGCAGGCGTCGGCGATGATCTTCTGATCGGCGGGAGCCAGCTTGTCCCAGGTTTTCTTGCTCATGAGATAGTTAAAGTTCTCCACGGAGTAGTTGAGGTCGTACCAGTACTTGAGCACGTCCTTGAGCATGGTGTAGGCTGCCGTGGGGGTCATGCCGTCCACGCCGCCGGCGACGCCGGTCTGAAGAGCTGTATAGACCTCGGCCCAGGGAACGGTCACAGTGCGGTACCCCATGGCCTCTGCGCCGAGCTTGTAGACGTCCATGTTGGGAATGCGGACGAGAATGCCCTTGTCAACCTTGGGATTGAGGGGTTCGATGACGGGCTTCGTGCTGCCGATGCCGATGAACCCTTCCACCTGGAAGCCGAGAAGCTTGACGCCGAGCCGGGAGGTGAGTTCGTCCATCTTCTTGAAGAGCCAGCCGTCGGAGGCGAAGACCTTCTTCGCGTCGTCGAAGTTCTTGGCTATTCCATTGATGTAGGTGGCCTCGAGACGGGGGTCGAACTGGCTGGGAACGGAAATGGCCGCCATGTCGATAGTGCCCCGGATGAGTTCTTCGAAGACGAGGGTATAGTCGCCGAGCTGGTTCGCAGGATAGACGGTGATCTCGATGCGGCCGTTCGTCTTTTCCTTCACTTCCTTGGCGATATCGTTCATGAGCTTTGTGGCGGTGTGCTCGACCGGGACCTGACCGGCGAAGCGAAGGGTCATTTCAGGAGCTGCGGAGGCAATTCCCGGAACAATAAGGCAGAGAACAAGGGCGGTAATGAGAGAAAATGCGGCAAGCTTCGTATATTTACCCATCAATTCAGCACTCCTTTCGATAGGGAAACCGTCAAGTGGTGCTCCTCATACGCACAGGGCTTTACTGACAGGGGCAATGTAGTCTCCGGTCCGCCTCCTCTCCTTCGTGTAATTTTTCCCATGATAGCATAAAATGTGAACTTCTGAATCTACCTGGGAAATGAAATGTAAAAAAAGTTTCGGAGAGGGAGAATTTTCAAGTCCTCCCTCCCGGGGGGGTTTCAGAAGCTTTCCTGGGCGGTACGGGCGATAATCTCCTCCTGGTGGTGTTCGTCGAGGTCCACGAAATAATCGCTGTACCCCGCCACCCGCACGAGAAGTCCGCGGTATTCGTCAGGGCTTTTCTGAGCTTTCCTCAGGGTCTCCGTATCCACCACGTTGAACTGGATGTGGTGCCCCCCCAGGGTGAAATAGGTGCGGATGAGCTGTCCCATTTTCTCGAGTCCTCCATCCCCCGCAAGGACGGACGGAAGGAATCGCTGGTTCAGAAGAGTTCCTCCGGATTTCAGCTGGTCCATTCTGCTGAGGGATTTCACCACGGCCGTCGGGCCCCTGCGGTCCGCGCCATGGGACGGAGAAGTTCCGTCCGATTCAGGGGTGAAGGCAAACCTTCCGTTGGGGGTAGCTCCCAGTTTCTTGCCGAAATAGATGTGGCAGGTGGTGGACAGCATATTCACGTGATAGGTAGGTCCCTTCGGTGAACATTTTCCGTCGATGGCCGAGATGAGAGACCCGTACACTCTCTGCATGATCGAATCGGCGTACTCGTCGTCGTTTCCGAAGAAGGGCGTCCTGTTCCAGAGAAGCTGCCTGAGGTCTTCCCTGCCTTCCCAATTGTCCTTCAGCGCGTCCAGAAGTTCATCCATCGATACGGTGCCTTCTTCGAAGACATGCTTTTTCAGAACGGACAGGCTGTCAGTTGTGGTGCCGATGCCGCAGCACTGGATGTAGTCGCTGTTGTACCTGGGACCGCCGTCGTAGTAGTCTTTTCCCTTCTCGATGCATCCGGCTATGTTTACGGAAAGATAGGGGGCGGGAGCGTACCGCGCAAACATTCTCTGGATGAAATTATCCGTTTTGATCTTGGTGTCCACCACGTAGGCGAGCTGTTCCTCGAAGGCGCGGTAGAGGCCGGAAAAAGTCTCAAAGGTCTCGGCGGCTCCCGTCGCTTTGCCTATTTCCTTCCCCGTTAGGGGGTCGACGCCGTTGTTGAGGGTGAGTTCAAGAATTTTCGGCACATTGAGATACCCGTGAAGGATGTAGGCTTCCTTTCCGAAGGATCCCGTCTCCACACATCCGCTGGTGCCACCTGTCCTGGCGTCCTCGATAGTTTTTCCCATGCCGAGCTGCTCCATGACCACCGCTTCGGAATTGAAGGCGGAGGGATATCCGGAACCCCGGCGCATGACTTTGCAGGCATGACGAAGGAAGCGGTCGGGAGTTTTTGAGGAGATGTGGACGCTCACCTGCGGCTGAAGAAGCTGAAGTTCGTCGAGCACGTCCAGGATAAGGTAGGACACGTCGCTGACGCCGTCGCTTCCGTCTTCTTTCACTCCTCCGAGGTTGATCTGGGTAAAATCGTTGTAGGTTCCGCTCTCGGCGGCGGTCACGCCTACCTTTGGGGGCGCCGGAGTGTTGTTGACCTTGATCCAGAAGCAGGACAGAAGCTCCTTTGCCCTCCCGGGGGTGAGGGTTCCCTCTTCGATTCCCTTTTCGTAGAAGGGAGCGAGATGGATGTCGAGATGCCCCGGGGACATGGCGTCCCAGCCATTGAGCTCGGTGATCGTTCCGAGGTGGGTGAACCAGTATGTCTGGATGGCCTCGTGGAAATCCCGGGGCGCGTAGGCAGGGACATGACGGCAGACATCTGCGATCTTGAGAAGCTCGCCCCGCCTGACCTCGTCCATTTCCGTCTCTGCCATTTCCTCGGCCATATCCGCATGCCTCTTGGCGAAGAGAATGGAAGCGTCGCAGGCGATGTCCATGGCCCTGAGTTCTTCCCGCTTCTCCGCCGCGAAGGGGTCGTTCAGCCAGTCGAGATTCTCTATGGCAGAAGCTGTTTTTTTCTTTTTCTCGAGAAGCCCTTCTCTGTAGATTGACCCGTCGAGAGCCGTGTGTCCCGGGGCGCGCTGCTCCATGAACTCGGTGAAGCACCCCGCCTGGTAGAGGTCCATCCATTCCTTCGGAAGATTTGAGAAAATCTTGTCCCGGACGGTGCGCCCCTTCCAGTATGGAATGACCTTTTCGCTGTAGAGTTCCCGATCTCCTGCCTCGACGCGGTAGTGGGTCATGGGCCGGGTATCGAGGATCTCGAAATCCTCGGCGGTATGGCAGTTCAGTTCCGGAAAGGTGGAGACCGCCTTGGGAGCCTCTCCCCTCTCGCCCACGATCAGATCGTCAGGCCCGATGTAAATGGCCTTCTTTTCGCAGAGGTTTTTGAAATTCATCGCTCTCATGACCGGGACGGAATATTTTCCT
The DNA here is from genome assembly GCA_963674625.2 of Aminobacteriaceae bacterium. Classification (GTDB taxonomy): domain Bacteria; phylum Synergistota; class Synergistia; order Synergistales; family Aminobacteriaceae; genus JALHFZ01. The sequence continues at coordinate 262,358 of CAXXXO010000003.1, forward strand.
TCGTTTTCTTTATAAAACTCCGTCGTCAGCAGGGCCCGTTCGATTGATATGCTCGGTTCCGCTTCGAAACTTTCTTTCCTCAGCCGCGCAATTCTTTCGTTCAATTCTCTCATCCTCCCTTGACTGCCTTAATTCCTCGCGATGAGAAGACCGCCAGGGCTTTTTCGATTTTTTCTTCCGAAGGGGGAAGAATGCCCTCCATTTTATATTCCCTTTCAAGATCTCGGTATTTTGCCCTTGCCGCGGAATGGTAGGGCAGGACATTTACCCCCGTGAGTGAACCGAGTTCCGCCGCAATGCCGGCGAATCCCTCAAGCGTTTCCTCCGAATCGTTGACGGCAGGAATGAGGGGAATCCTGATATTTATGCCTCCCCTGGCGAGGGAAAGGAGCTTTTCGTCCAGCTTCCTAAGGTTCGACAGTATGAGTCCGTTGGAAACACCCGTGTATTTTTTGTGCTCCGCCGAGTCGAGCAGCTTGAGATCGAACAGAAAGAGATCCGCGAATTCCGCCGCTTCCAGCAGGGAGTTAAGGGGGGCGCATCCCGAAGTATCCACAACCGTGGAGATTTCCTTCTCCTTGAGGGCTCTGAGGCAGGACAGAAGAAATTCCGGCTGCATGAAAGGCTCTCCCCCGGAAAAGGTAACGCCCCCGCCGGATTTGTCGTAGAAAGGGATATCCTTTTCCGCTTCCTTCACGAGTTCAGCCACAGTGATCTTTCTGCCGGCGAAGTCGATGGCGAGGGTCGGACATTTCTCTTCGCAGGCTCTGCACCCGGCGCATAGCGAGGAATCCCGTACCATCCCTCTCTCTTCCTCGCTCCAGGCTCCCTCCGGGCAGACGGAAACGCACCAGCCGCACCGGATGCACCGGTTCCGATGCCAGGACAGGACCGGGACGGAGGAAATACCCTCCGGATTGTGGCACCACCAGCAGGAAAGGGGACACCCCTTGAAGAAGAAGGTCGTGCGGATCCCCGGTCCGTCATGGATTGAATATCTCTTGATGTCAAAAATGATTCCGGCGGCATTGCGGAAAAACTCCATCCGTCCCCTATCCCCCGCTTATCATGTGCAGTGCCTGAAAATCGGCTCCGTCCTCAACACAGACCCTGGAAAACTGGTCTTCTGTGTAGGGAATTCCGTTGATCCACACGGCGATCATCCGGAAGGTGAAGCCGCATTCTTGGAGAACCTGTTGAATGGTCAGATCCCTGCGCCAGGGCATCTCTTTGCCGTTGACCCGGATCATACCCTGTTTTCGAGAACTTCAAGCACCTCGGGGGAATCCATGCCGAGGCGCTTCACTGTCTCGAGGGTCGGTATTCCGTCCCGTGTCCACCCCCGCCGTTCATAGACGGCATCTACAAGTTTCTCCCATTCCCGCCTTCTGTGAGCCTGAAGCAGAGAGATTTTCTCCTCCACCGGAAGACCTTCGGGATCATGACCCGCTTCTTTCAGCTTTTCATCGAAATACTCAGGCCGGGCTTCCCACTCGTCGGGGAATACCGGACCGAGTGCCCGGTCGGGAATGTTGTGGTATTCCCGGGTTCCTTTCCCCATGCGGAGATTGAAGATTCTTTCATAATTATATACCTTTTCCGACTGGAGAATCATCTCCTCCCGGCTGAGATGCTTCCCGGTCACGCCCTCGTAGATATCCAGGTAGTTCTGAACGTGTTCCGGGACCTTTGCGGCCTCTATCCCCTTGTACCGGAGGCGGTTGTCGGAGGGTTCCACATCGTTCCAGGGCAGCTTGCAGACTCCGACGAGGGAGAACCAGAGGCGGAAGTTCGGGAAGTAGAAGAGGGCCTCCGCCTTGCTTTCGAAGGTGGGAAGCTGCTTGTTGACCATATCCATGAAGATGAGCCATGCCTCGTCGTGCTGGGGACCCTTGAGAGTGAGGAAGTACCCTCCCCACTGGGCCATGGATTCCTGGCAGCGGTACTGGGAGACCTCGAGTCCCTGGCCTTCCATGCCGATCTTCTCCATGATACCCCGGTCTGCGCCGTATTTCTCGGCGAAGAGAGTCTTCATCCTGCGGATGCCTTTGCCCACAGTATTGGCGAAATCATCACGGCCGTCCATCATGCGGTGGATGAGTTCAAAGAGATCGTCCCTGGCTCCGAAATTCAGCTCGAGTCCGTTCGTGTGCTCCTTCGTGATGAGTCCCAGTTCATAGCACTCGCAGACGAAGGCCAGCCCCGTACCGAGGGAGATTGTGTCGAGGGCGTAATGGTCGGCGTAGAAATTGGCCTCGATGGTCCACAGGGGATCGAAGATTCCAACGTTCGGCCCAAGGCTCGCGGCCGTTTCGTATTCCGGCCCGTCCACGGTGACCTTCTGTCCTCTGCAGGGGCCGCTCTGCAGCTTAAATCCGTCCACTGCCTTGGCGCAGGCCAGAGAACATCCGTACCAGCAGCCGTCGGCAAATCCCTGGGTGAAACCGTACCGGACGGGGTCTATCTCCATTATGTCATCATGCCGGCCGAACTTGAAGTTGTTCACGGGCAATATGTCGTAGTCGTTCATCACGAGGTTCAGATGAGCCGTACCGATCTTCCGCATGAGGCACTGGACGTCGTCGTTCTGCCGGATTTCCCGGTGAAGCTTTGTTCCCAATTTCTGCAGCACCGAGAGATCCGCCGGATTATTTTCCGTTCCGGAGAAGTTGCGCTTCTTGACCACGAGGGCGAGGATTTTTTTGTCCCGCAGCACCGTGCCGCCGCCTCCCCGCCCTGCCTGCTTCAGCCGTGGAAGCCTGCGCCGGGGGTCATAAAAGCTGAAGTTCAGCGCTCCCCACCAGCTGTGTTCTGCCGCTTCGCCCGAGGATACCACGGAGATGTTTCGTTTATCTTCCTCGTTTTCAGCGAAATGTTCGTGAAGCGCCTCCGTGACGGTGTAGGAATTCCGATCCTTCGGCTCCCAGGCGAAGAGGCGGATTACCCCTTCATCTCCGTCGACAAAGAGCACTACATTTTCAGACGCCTTGCCCGAGATGGAAAGAGCGTCGAAGCCCGAGGCCTTCATAAAGGGGCCGAAGTACCCTCCCGCATTGCTGTTGTAGGTTTGACCGGTAAGGGGTGAGAGAAATACAGTGTAGGTTTTTCCCGTTCCGGGGTACTGGGTGATTCCGCAGATCGGACCGCCCGATATGACGATGGCATTCTCGGGATCGTTCCACTGCGTCTTCGGAGTGACCTTGTCCCAGAGGATCTTGAGTCCGAACCCTCTTCCTCCCGTAAATGTATCAATCATCTCGTCGCTTACGGGAAGGACGTCGCATGAAAAAGCCCCGTCCTCCCTGCCCAGGTCCACGGATAGGAACTCTTTCGAGTAGCCCCGGAAGAGTTTCTTCGGGGAATATTTCCATTCGGCGAGCAGTCTCATCTCTTCCATGGCCTATGCCTCCTTCTCTTCGACGACGGACAGGGCATCCTGAGGACACGCCTTCACGCAGATTCCGCAGGCCACGCACTTGAAGGGAGAGGGAATGTCAGCGGAAAAGAACATGGACGCCGACGGGCAGAACTCGACGCACATGAGGCAGGAGGTGCATTTGTCCCTGCGAATCTGCACGACGCCGTTTTTGTCCCGTTCGAGGGCCATGGAGGGACAGACGGCGATGCATCCTCCGCACTGGTTGCAGACCTTGATATCCGGCAGGCCGGTCACGTTCTTCACGGATATGCGCGCAAGGGCGGCATCGTCTTTTTTTGCCCAGGCTTTGGAGCATGCAGCCATGCACGATCCGCACATGGTGCACCGGTCGAGCCGGAATTTCAGGAATTTCATCGGACCACTCCTTTTCGTGTAGGGCTACACCACGTTGGACTCTCTGATATGTTCCCCCCGGGCAAAGCGCCGGTAGTCAAGCATGGAAAAATCGATATCCGGCTTCTGTCCAGTCAGATGCTGGGAGAGAATTTTTCCCGCCACGGGAGCGAGCATGAAGCCGTGGCCGGAGTACCCCGTGGAATGATAGAAGTTTTTGACGTCCGTTTCGCCGATGATCGGCTGGGCATCGGGAGTCATGTCATACATGCCGGACCACTGCCTTGCGATGCGGATGCCCTTCGTCCTCGGAAGAAGTTTAACCAGTACAGTGGACATGGCCTCGATGAACTGCCATGTGGTCTTTCTCTCGTAATCCTCGGGATGCCCTTCGGGGCTCATGCCGCAGATGATCGAGCCGTGGGGGCGCTGCTGAATGTAGTAGTTCCCGGAGAAGCTCATGAGCATGCAGGGACATACCCCCGGGGCGACGGGCTCGGTGATCATGATCTCGTGCCTCTCCGCCCAGTTCGGAAGGTCTATGCCCGCCATCTTCGCGATGAACTGGGCATAGGGTCCGGCGCAGTTGATCACGAGGGGGGCAAGTATCGGCCCCCTGTCCGTCATGACCCCCCTGACGGTATTGTCCTCCACGAGAATTCCCGTGCAGGCCGTATGTCGGAAGCAGGCAGCGCCGAGCCGCTTCGCCGCTTCCATGTAGGCGAAGGTTGTGAGGAACGGGTCGGCGTGGCCGTCCCGTGCGTGAAAGAAAAATGCGAGGGCGTCTTCGGCAGCGAGCCCCGGGCATATCTTGCGGGCTTCCGAAAGGGAAATCATGCGGGACTCGATACCCAGGGAGTTCTGCAGGATCATCCCCTTCCGCAGCGTCTCCACTTCCTCGGGAGTATAGGCCACGAGAAGATATCCTCCCTGGTTCAGCCCCACGTCCATGCCGAGTTCATCTTCGAGCTGCTCGAAGATGTCGAGAGCGGCAATTCCGAGACGGCAATTCATCTCCGTTCCCCACTGGGCCCGTATCCCTGCGCCGCAGCGGCCGGTGGAGCCTCCGCAGAGGGTGTCTTTTTCAAGAACGACGATGTTCTTCATTCCGTTTTTGGCCAGGTAGTAGGCCGTGGAGACGCCGATGATCCCTCCGCCGATGATGACCGCATCTGCCCTATTTTTCCACTCCATCACTCTTCTCCTCCTTCTGCGAGAAGACCGATCTTTATGGGTTTCACCGGAGGGCGGACCGTTGCCGGCTGAATTTCGGTAATGCGCTTTCCCGTCTTCCTGGCGATCTCCCTCAGAAGTATCTCCTGGCAGCCTCGTCCCTGGCAGGGACCCATTCCGACCCGGAGAACCCTTTTAAGTTCCTCTACAGTGTCATAGCCCTTGTCGATCCATTCGTCGATCTCTTCAAGGGTGACCTCTTCGCAGCGGCAAACGTAGATCGGATCCTGATTTTCTTTTCTGTCGGCCATGGTCACTTCACCACCCTTACGGCGCGGAATTCCCGCACGAGATTCTTCGGTGCCGACACGTGCACAACATAGGTTCGGTCCTTGCGGGGCTGGGTGACGTTTTCCACAGTTCCCTCGGCGAGGCATTTTCCTTCCCGGCTGAGACAATGGACTTTCTGTCCCTTGACTGGCAGCGGAAGCATTTCGTAGGGAAGTTTATAGAGGGCCAGATCCTCCGAAAAAGTGAGGTCGATGACGAAGCAGGCCAGTCCCGGACAGGAGGCCACGCAAAGAGTGCACCCCGTGCATTTGGATTGGTCCACCGCCGGAGTGTCGTTGATGTCGCTGAAGGGCCGGATGGCTCCGGTGGGACAGCTCGTGGCGCAGGGATTGCACGGAATGCGCTGGGGGCATTCCACCACCACGAGGCCGCCTTTCTTGTTCTTCCAGAGTTCTTCGGGAGGAAGAACAGCTCCTTCCCGCTCTTCGGTCAGGATGCCGCTGTTGAAAAGCATTTCTCTGTCATCCATTATGCACAGCCTCCCAATCCTCGGTCAGCACGCAGGTCAACCCCTGGCAGATTCTCTTCCCGGCCTCTCCAGACCGGAGGGCCTGAAGACGGCCCCAGTATTCCTCAAGTCTTCCATGTTCGGTAGGATATCCGAGGCTCTTCAGGGCCGAAAGGCCGGCAACCCGTCCTTCCACCATGGCGGCGCTCGCCTCCTCGATGCCGCTCGCGTCGCCGGCGGTGAAGAATTTCGGGTTGGAGGTCTGCATGGACCTGTCCCTCCTGGCGACATTGCCGCAGAGCTCGGGGACGTACATCATCTCGCACCCCGCCTGGGAGAGAAGCTCCGTAGTCGGGGTAAGTCCCACGGCGATGCAGATCACGTCGCAGTCGACTTTTCTTTCCTCCCCGACTGGTTCGAAGCGTTCGTTGAGTTCGGTGATCATGGCCCCTGTAATGGTCTCTTCCCCCAGGGCGCGCTTTATGGAATGGCGCAGCAGGATGGGGACCCCCATTCTCCGCACCTTGGCGGCATGAACCCAGTAGCCGCCTACTTTCGGCGCGGCTTCCACGATGGCTGCCACTTCAACTCCCGCCTGCATGAGCTGATAGCTGACGATAAGGCCGATGTTGCCTGCACCCACCATAAGGACCCGCTTCCCGGGAACGACTCCGTAGACGTTCATGAGGGTCTGTACGGCCCCCGCGCCGTAGACGCCGGGAAGGTCATTGTTCACGAAGGGAATCAGCCGCTCCTGGGCGCCAGTGGCGACTATGGCCCGCTGCGCCTTTATGGTGAAAAATTCATCCTCTCCGCGCATGGCGGTAAAGGTGTCGTCCTCTGAATAATACCCGGTGACGGTGGTGTTTGTGTGAACTTCAATATTATCTTTGCAGGATTCCATTTCCTTCAGAAGGATGTCGGCGATTTTGAACCCCCGGGTTCCGGCATATTCATCCTTGCTTCCGAAAAATTTATGGGTCTGCTTGACAAGCTGGCCTCCCAGGTGCAGGTCGCTTTCCATGATCATAACCCTGGCGCCCGCCGCTGCCGCCTCCGCCGCTGCGCTGAGACCGGCCGCTCCCCCCCCGATGACGAGAATCTCTGTCTCGAGCCGTTTCATGGTCTTCTCACTCCGCCCCTTCGAGAACTTTCCCCTTGCCGTGCTGGGTCTCTACCTTCATGCCGGCTTTCAGGGGAGTAATGCAGGTGCGCACGTTCGGAACGCCGTCGACCACCATGAAGCAGCTGCTGCACTTGCCGATGGCGCAGAAAAAGCCCCTGGGGCGGTGTTTTTCCGCCGTATCACGATAAACTCTCACTCCGTTTGCATGAAGCGCCATGGCGATGGGCTCCCCTTCATGCCCCTCCATTGAATTTCCGTCGAAGGTGAAGACAACCTTCTCCCCGTGGGAAAATTCAAGAATGGGATGGTCATGAATCAGATCCATCTTTTCGACGCCCATTTCCGGACCTCTTTTTTCGTCCAAAACCTGCTTTCCTCCTTCCAGGCCTGCCCCCTTGAGAGCATGCCTCCTGCCAGATGTGGGAAAACTGTGAAGAAAAAGACGAGGTAAAAATCCTGTGCCCCTGAATTCGCCGGACCAGCCACCCTTTCCAGAAAAAAATTTCCCTTCCTTTTCTTGTGAGTTTATTCTCTTACTGATGTGGTTGTCCTGTCAAGGAGTTTTCGAGGTGAAATTTCAATTGAATCAAAAGTTTCCATTGCCCCTTTTCTCATATTTTTTTATTTCATGAAAAAATTGCCCGGCCAGGTAGGAAAAAATATAGGATATAATCCTGTTCAGCGGCAAGGGCTTCTCCTTCAACTCCTTCTCCCTGAGGCAAAGGAGACGGGCATCGGAGAGAGCTTTTCATTCCGAGGGAGGTGTGCATCATGTTTCTCATGAACAGCGGCAGCATGCTCTCAGCTTTTTCTTTTTCCGAACTGCTCGGCGCGGTAGCCCGGGCGATGATCGACGAGAGAAATGCGGCCGAAAAGGGGATCATCGCTCCCCTGCGCTCCACGGTGGCCCGGGGAGAAGATTCTCTTCTCCTCATGCCCTGTCTTACGGAGAAAGACTGGGGGTTGAAGGTCCTCTCTCTTTTTCCCCGGAACCCTGGCAGGGGGAAGCCTTTTATCAACGGCCTCTTTCTGCTCTTTGACGGAGAGGACGGCAGTCCCTCCGCCCTTCTCGACGGGCGAACCCTAACCGCGCTCCGGACCGGCGCCGTTGGAGGAACTGGAGTCAGTGCCCTCGCCCCTTCAGGCGTCAAAACCCTCGGCCTTCTGGGAGCCGGCGTGCAGGGGTATTGGCAGGTCCGTTTCGCCTGTTCCGTCCGCTCCTTTGCCGAGGTCCGGATTTTCGACCTGCGGGAAAACTCTTCGAAAGAGCTTGCGGTAAGGCTCGCAGCAGATCTTCCAGGCGTCTCGGTCTCCGTCGCGAAAACGGCCGAGGACCTGCTTGAAGCCTCGGAAACGGTCATCACCGCCACGAATTCCACCACGCCTCTCTTTCCCGAAAAGCCCCGTCTCTTTCGGGACCGAACCTTTGTGGCCATCGGATCCTATACCCCGGAGATGAGAGAGTACCCCGACTCCTTCTTTTCAGAAGTCGACCGGGTGTACGTGGATACTCTTCACGCCCTCGACGAGACAGGCGACCTCATGGGCCCCATCAGCGCCGGTACACTCGAAAGGGAGGCCATCCACCCTCTCGCCGAGATTCTCCCTTCGGGAAGGACGGAAGCTCCGAGGGGAAAAGCCCGCCTTTTCAAATCCGTAGGGCTCTCCGTCTTCGATCTCTACGCCGCGAGGGCGATCCTCGCCCTCGGAAGGGAAAAAAAGGAAGGGCAGGAATTCTCCCTCTGAGCAGAAAGAAGGTCCATCTCCGGTTCTCCGGGATGGACCTTTCCTTCATAATCTCAACACTTTTCCCGGCTACTTCAGGACTGGCGTCCCCATTTCCGGGCCCATTCGAACATCCCCACCGCTGCAGCAACGCTTGCGTTCAGGGATCCCGTCTTTCCGGAGAGAGGAATCCGGACTACCTCGTCGCAGTTCTCCGCTACAAGCCGTGAAAGGCCTTCTCCCTCCGACCCGACCACGAGAAGAACTCTCTCGGGCAGAGCTTCGCCCCAGATGGGCCTCCCCTTGTTGTTGTCGAGGCCGATGGTCCAGAATCCCGCCTCCTGAAGCTCCTTCACGGTCTGGCTCACATTGTTCACGGCCACCATTGGAAGGCGGAGGGCGGCCCCGGCGCTCACCTTGACCACCGTTCCCCCGGAAGGGCGGACCGGCGTTTCGGGAAGAGCACACCCGCAGCTCCGCTCGCCTCGGCGGTACGAACGACGGCTCCAAGGTTCTGGGGGTCCTGGATATGGTCGAGGAGAATAAGCATCAGGGGTCCCTTTTGCGCAAGTCCCGCGATGAATTCGGAGATCTCGAGCATGGGCACGTCACCGATTCTGCAGGCGACCCCCTGGTGGTTCACCGGACCGCAGATCTCTGAAAGAACTTCGGGAGCGACCCTCTGGACCACCATGTTCCCGTTGTCTGCAAGGGCGAGGATCTGACGGGCGAAGGCTTCGCTCACATTTTTGCCGAGGTATACCTTTTGTACCCTGTCCGGAGAATCCTTCAGAAGCTGGAGGACGACCTGGCGCCCCCAGTTGATGTCCTCGCTCTTTTTTTCCGGAGCGGGAGTTCGGGCTGCTGTTCCTTTCCTATCCCCCAGTCTCCCTTGACGTCTCTCTTCCGGTCCCTGGGGCTTTTTCTCTGATCATCCACTTTTCTTCATCCTTTCATTCATCTGGCTGACATACTCGCCGAGATACTGAGCCGTATATCCCCCTGACGATGCGATAAGCTCCTCCGGGGTGCCGGAGGCGACGACCGTCCCGCCGCCTTTTCCCCCTTCGGGACCGAGGTCCACAATATAGTCTGCGGACAGCAGAACGTCAAGGTTGTGCTCGATGAGATAGACCGTATTTCCCTGGTCCACGATTCGGTTCACGATAGACATGAGCTTTTCCACGTCAGTGTAGAACAGACCTGTGGTGGGTTCGTCGAGAAGATAGAGAGTCGGTCCGGCGAACCGCTTGCTGAGCTCCTTGGAAAGTTTGACCCTCTGGGCCTCTCCTCCGCTGAGGGTGAGGGCGGACTGTCCCAGCCGGATGTACCCCAAGCCTGCCTCGGCCAGAAGGGCCAGTTTTGCAGCGATCCGCGGTATGTCCCGGAAGAAACCCAGGGCCTCGTCCACGGTCATATTGAGAACGCCGGCGATCGATTTTCCCTTGAACCGGACCTCCAGGGTCTCCCGGTTGTATCGTTTCCCGCCGCAGACCTCGCAGGGCACGTACACGTCGGGGAGGAAGAGCATGGAGACCTTGGTGGACCCCCCCCCTCCGCAGGCTTCGCATCGGCCGCCCTTCACGTTGAAGCTGAAGCGCCCTGGGAGATACCCCCGAAGACGGGATTCGGGCAGTCCCGAGTAGAGCTCCCGGATGAGAGTGAACAACCCCGTGTAGGTTGCGGGGTTCGACCGGGGAGTTCTGCCTATGGGGCTCTGGTCGACGAGGATGACGTTTTTGAACTGCTCCCACCCTTCGATGCTCCTGTGAGCTCCCGCCCTCTCCCTGAAATCCCGGTCGAGGATCCGCCGGAGGCCCTTGTAAAGAACGTCATAAAGCAGGCTGCTCTTTCCGGAGCCCGAGACGCCCGTCAGGGCAACGAAGACCCCCGTTGGAAAGGAGACGTCCACGTTTTTCAGATTGTTGTGCCTGGCGCCACGGACTGTAACATACCCCTTCGGTTTTCTCCGCTCCGGGGCTCTCACGATGCCGTTCCGCTCCCCCCGGAGATAGGGACCGGTAAGCCTGGAGGACAGAAAGGCCTCGTCGAAACTGCCCGAAAAGACGATATCCCCTCCCTGGTCACCCGCCGCCGGGCCCATCTCGAGAATGGCGTCCGCCGCCATCATGGTTTCCCTGTCGTGTTCCACCACGACCACTGTGTTTCCTAGGTCCCGGATCGAGCCGAGAGTCCGGACGAGCTTGGCGGTGTCCCGGGAGTGAAGGCCTATGGTCGGTTCGTCAAGGACGTAGAGAACCCCGCTGAGCTTCGACCCGATCTGGGTGGCAAGGCGTATGCGCTGGCTCTCACCTCCGCTGAGAGTGTCCGCCCGGCGGTGAAGGGACAGGTACCCGACCCCCACATCGGAGAGAAAGGCCAGTCTTTTTTTGACCTCGATGAGCACCTGGTGCACTACCTGCTCCTGGGAAGGAGTAAAAGACAGGCTGTCCACGGCGGAGCACACTTCGTGGACGGGCATGGAGACGAGGTCACCGATGCCGTATTCCCCTATTTTCACGTTCAGGGCCTCGGGGCGGAGACGCAGCCCGTGGCAGGTCTGGCATTCATCTTCCACCCGGTAGGTTTCGAGCTCCTCCATTACCGATTCCGATTCCGTATCATTCCAGCGGCTCTCGAGCCAGGGAAGAAGCCCCTCGTAGCGGCCCATATAGGTCCGCTCCTCTCCGTAGTCCCGGAAAGTGAGGGGAATGCGATCTGCGGAGCCGGAGAGAATAAAGGTCCGGATATGCTCGGGCAGTTTTCCGTAGGGTCCGGAAAGATCCCATTTTCTGGATGAGGCGAACTTCTCGAGCTTCGTCAGCATATAATGCTTCTTTTTCCAGGGGAGGATCGCTCCGTCGGCGATGGTCCGATCCGGGTCCACCGCGAGATCCTCCGAAAAATACTGGTGGCTCCCCAGTCCCGAGCAGTCCGGGCAGGCTCCGTAGGGGCTGTTGAAGGAGAAAAGCCTCGGTTCGATTTCGGGCAGGGAGATGTCGCACTCGGCGCAGGTGAAGTTCTCGGTGAGGACTTTTTCCTCTCCTGACTCGGGAAGTGCGAGGATATATCCTCCGCTGAGGGAGAGAGCGTTCTCCACGGCCTCGGAGATGCGGCTTCTCCGGTCTTCCTGAACTTTCAGCCGGTCGACCACCACCTCGATGGTGTGGCGTTTGTTTTTGTCAAGGGAAATTTCCTCCTCGAGCCAGAGGACGGCGCCGTCCACCCGAACCCTCAGGAATCCTTTCTCCCGGGTCTGAACGAAGAGATTTTTGAATTCTCCCTTTTTCCCCCGCACAAGAGGCGAGAGGATCTCGATCCTCTGGTCGGCGAATTCCCGAAAGAGAATATCCACGATCTCGTCGAGGGAGTACCGCACCACCGTCTTTCCGCAGGAGGGGCAGTGAGGAGTTCCCACCCTGCCGAAGAGAAGGCGGAGATAATCGTAGATCTCCGTCACGGTTCCCACGGTAGACCTCGGGTTGTGGGACGTCCCCTTCTGCTCAATGGAGATGGCGGGAGACAGGCCGGATATGTCGTCCACGTCGGGTTTGCTCTGAACCCCGAGGAACTGCCGTGCGTAGGCGGACAGGGATTCTACGTACCGTCTCTGCCCCTCGGCATAGAGGGTGTCAAAGGCCAGGGAGGATTTTCCCGATCCCGACGGTCCCGTGACCACCACGAGGCGGTTCCTCGGGATGTCAACGTCGATGTTTTTTAGATTGTGTTCCCTTGCTCCTCTTATGCGAATCATTTGCGACACGATTCCATTCCTTCCCTTCCAGCGATGCAAGGGCGTCCCGAATCTGGGCCGCCTTTTCGAAATCAAGCCGTTCCACGGCCTGCCACATCATTTTTTCAAGATCCGCCACCGACATATTCCGGGCCGAATCTTCGTCCATGGAGAAAGCGCCCCTGGCGCTCCCCTTTCCCGTCAGCTCCTCCGGAAGGAGATTTACCACGTCTTTCCGGATGGAGACGGGGGTGATGCCGTGCTCCTCGTTGTACTTCATCTGGATGGCCCGCCGTCGTTCCGTCTCCCGGACGGAATTGCGTATGCTTTCCGTCTCCGTGTCGGCGTAGAGGATGACCTTTCCGCAGATATTGCGGGCAGCCCTTCCCATCATCTGGATGAGGGACTTGGATGAGCGGAGAAAGCCCTCGCGATCGGCGTCGAGGATGGCCACGAGGGAGACCTCCGGGAGGTCCATCCCCTCCCTCAGGAGATTTATCCCCACGAGGACGGATATCTCTCCGTTTCGAAGATCCCGGATCAGCTCCGCCCTTTCGAATGTATTCAGCTCCGAGTGGATGTATTTTACCTTGAAGTGCAGCTCCGCGAGGTATTCCGCCAGGTCCTCGGAGGATTTTTTCGTCAGGGTGGTGACGAGGGCTCTTTCTCCTGCGGCCTCGATGTCCCGAAGCCGGCCGATGAGATCGTCCACCTGTTCCCGGGCCGGCAGAATCTCCACCTTGGGATCGAGAACTCCCGTGGGTCGTATGACCTGCTCCACCACCCGGGAAGAGACGCGGAGTTCATAGTCGCCGGGGGTCGCCGTCACGAAGATGACCTGGTTCATGTACTTCTGAAATTCCGTCCATTCCAGGGGCCTGTTGTCGAGGCACGATGGAAGGCGAAAACCGTTTTCCACCAATGTAATCTTCCGGGCCCTGTCGCCGTTGTACATCCCCCTCACCTGGGGAAGGGTGATATGGGACTCGTCCACGATCATGAGGAAATCCTCCGGAAAGAAGTCGATGAGCGTTCCCGGAGGTTCCCCCGCATTTCTCCCGTCGAGATACCGGGAGTAGTTCTCTATTCCCGAGCAGTATCCCGTCTCCTGGAGCATTTCGAGATCGTAGAGGGTGCGCATTTTTATTCTCTGGGCTTCGAGAAATTGCCCCCGGCCTTCGAAGAGAGCGACCTGCTCCTCCATCTCCCTGCGGATCGGCTCGATGGAACGGTCTATGGCATCTCTGTCGGTGACGTAATGCTGAGCGGGAAAAATGGAGGCCTTCTGAAAGTTCTCGAGGACTTTTCCCGAGACGGGATCGAACTCGTCTATCCGTTCGATTTCGTCGTCGAAGAAGGCAATTCTCATGGCCCGCTCACCGTAGGCGGGAACGATCTCCACTATGTCACCCCTGGCCCTGAACTTGCCCGGTTCGAGCACCAGGTCGTTCCGGTCGTAATAGTTTTCGAGGAGTTTTTCCATGAAGAGGCGCCGCTCCCACCGTTCGCCCACCGCGAAGGGAAAAATCACCTTTTCGTAAGTTTCCTTGCGCCCCAGTCCGTAAATGCAGGAGACGCTGGCTACGACGATGACGTCTCTCCGTTCGATCAGGGCCTTCGTTGCCGCGAGGCGAAGCCGTTCGATCCGGTCGTTCACCGAGGCGTCTTTTTCGATATAGGTGTCAGTTGAGGGAACGTAGGCCTCGGGCTGGTAATAATCGTAGTAGCTCACGAAATAATGCACGGCGTTTAGGGGAAAGAAACCCTTGAATTCGCTGTAAAGTTGGGCGGCGAGGGTCTTGTTGTGAGCGAGTACAAGAACAGGCCGATTTGCCCCGGCGATGACGTTGGCCGCGGTAAAGGTTTTTCCGCTTCCCGTGACCCCCAGAAGGGTCTGAAAGCGCTCGGAGGATTCAAGCCCCCGGGAAAGCTGTTCTATTGCGGTGGGCTGATCTCCCGAAGGAGCCCAGTCGGATTGAAGATCGAAATTTTTTCCCATGACCATCCTTTTCTGTTCTTTCCTTTCCTCATTCGGAAAAAAAGAAAAAGACCGAACCGGGAAGAAACTCCCCGGCCCGGCTCTTTGAAGATTTTCTTCAGCGAGTTTGCGGATCTCAGAGGGCTTCGCCGGATCGTCTCTCTGCGGTTTCTTCCACTGCGGCATCGCTTGCGGGAAGAAGGGGGCCTGCCAGATCGTCCACAATGGAAACTTCTTCGTCGGGGGAGACGGCTTCCTCGTCAAGACCGAGAAGAGAGGACAGTTCCTTTCCCTCGATGACTTCCTTTTCGAGAAGGACCTTCGCCACCATGACCATTTTATCTGAATTTTCCACAAGGATCGAGTGCACCCTGCTGTAGCAGGAATCGATAATCCGCTTCACTTCCTGGTCGATGGAATAGGCAATGGAGTCGCTGTAGTTTTTCTCCTCGCCGATATCCCTTCCGAGAAAGACTTCCTGATGCTTGTTCCCCAGCTTGACGAGGCCGAGCTTTTCGCTCATTCCGAACTCGGTGACCATCTGCCGGGCGATCTGGGTCGCCCGCTCGAGATCGTTGCTCGCTCCCGTGGTGACGTCTCCAAAGTGAAGCTCTTCGGCCACCCGTCCTCCGAGAAGGACGCAGATCTTCTCAAGAAGGCCGGATTTCGACATGAGAAAGCGGTCCTCCTCCGGCAGCTGAAGGGTGTACCCGAGAGCCATGTGTCCCCGGGGGATGATGGAGATTTTATGCACCGGATCACAGGAGGGGATCATCTTCGCCACGATGGCATGTCCCGTCTCGTGAATGGCGATGATCTTTTTTTCCTTTTCGCTGACGAGGCGGCTCTTCCGCTCGGGTCCTGCGATCACCCGGTCTATTCCCTCCTCGAAGTTCTTCATGGAGATCTCTTTTTCACCGAATCTGGCGGAAAGGAGAGCAGCTTCATTCACCAGGTTTGCGAGGTCAGCCCCGACAAATCCCGGGGTTCTTCTGGCAAGGACCTCGAGATCCACGTCGGAGGCAAGTTTCTTGTCCTTTGAATGAACCTTCAGAATCGCTTCCCGTCCCTTGACGTCGGGACGATCCACCACGATATGCCGGTCGAAGCGTCCCGGCCGCAGCAGAGCGGGGTCGAGGATGTCCGGTCTGTTCGTTGCGGCTATGAGAATGATCCCCGTTGTCTCGTCGAATCCGTCGAGCTCAACGAGAAGCTGGTTCAGGGTCTGCTCCCGCTCGTCGTGGCCTCCCCCGAGGCCCGCTCCCCGCTGGCGCCCCACGGCGTCCATCTCGTCGATGAAAATGATGCAGGGCTGGGCCTTCCGTGCCTGCTCGAAGAGATCCCGGACTCGGGCCGCGCCGACGCCGACGAACATCTCGACAAAATCCGATCCGCTCACGCTGAAGAAGGGGACATCGGCCTCACCGGCAGATGCCCGGGCGAGGAGTGTTTTTCCGGTGCCCGGAGGCCCGAGAAGAAGAATTCCCCTGGGGACTTTGGCGCCGAGGGCCGTAAACCGGCTCGGGTCCCGGAGATAGTAAATGACCTCCGAGAGCTCCTCCTTCGATTCATCGCATCCGGCCACGTCTTTGAAGGTGACCTTGGGACGGTTGTCCGTAAAGAGCTTCGCCTTGCTCTTGGCGAAATTCATGACCTTTCCTCCGCCCCCCTGCATGTTGTAGAGGAAGAAAATCCACACGCCGATGAGCAGAAGGGTCGGGAAGAGAGAGGAGAGCATGTTCGCCCACCAGGGGGTTTTCTGGGGGGGCTCAACGTTCACCTTGACGCCCTTGCCCGCCACTTCCCTCGCAAGATCTCCGGTTCCGACCACATAGGAGATAAAATCTCTGCCGTCGGAAAATTTTCCCCTGACGGAATTTTCCTGAAGAGTCACGCTTCTGATCCTTCCTGCGTCCACCTCCGACAGGAAGGTGCTGTATTCTATTTCCTGAACCTGCTGCGGCCCCTGGGACGGTGAGAGAAAGACGTTCACCAGGCTCACCACGAGGACGATCAGGATCAGGTACAATCCCAGATTTTTAACCAATCGGCTCAAATTATCGCCGCCTCCCGACTCCGTGAAATTGTAATTCCATCAGTTCTCCTGCTCGACGAGATGAATGGAGGGCAAATTTCTCCATTGACCGGAATAATCGAGTCCGTACCCCACAACAAATCGGTCAGGTATTGAAAACCCCCGAAAATCGACGTCCACGGGAACCAGCCGGCGCTCTTCCTTGTCGAGAAGGGCGCATATCCGCACGCTTTTAGGTTCCCTTTCCTGCATCAGCTTTACAAGATAGGACAGAGTCAGCCCCGTGTCAACAATATCTTCGACAATAAGAACATTTCGGTCCTTGACGGTACAGTCGAGGTCCTTGACAATCCGGACGATTCCGCTGGTTTTCGTGGAATCTCCGTAGGATGATACGGCCATGAAGTCCATGGCTATTCTCACCTCAGGCGAAACGGCACGGACGAGATCGGACATGAAGATGACGGCTCCCTTCAGAATCCCGATCACCATGAGATCCTGGCCGGAGTAGACGGAACCGATCTCGCGGGCCATCTCACCGACCCGTCCGGCAATTTTTTCCCGGGAAAGAAGCACTTCACCTACCCTGTAATTCATGCTGCAGCTCCCTTTCCTCCGGGACTGCTCTTTCCCGGACAAAAATTCGAAGACCGCAGGACGTCCGGTCTTCTTTTATGTGATATTTATCCCCGCCCCAGGGATTCCACACCATTTCCCCGCTGCTGAGAAGAGGGAGATGGGGTTCAAGCCACCATGGAACATGGCTGCTCCGCTTTTTCTGCCCGTCCGCAAGGGAACGGACAAAGATTTTCCCTTCAAAGGGAAGGGATGCCTGGGTTTCTCCCTGAAAGAAATGGTCTGTCCGCTCTTTATTCCATTCGAAGTGCCAGCGTTTCCATGCAAATGCCCCTTTCTCCCCGGAAAGGGAAAGCAAGGCAGGCTGGGACTCTTCATCTATAAGTATATCAGGCATAACCCAGGAGATACAGCGGGAACTACAGAAAACGAACATATCCTGCTGCCATTGGAAACACCAGCGGGAGGATGTCCTCAGGAGGTATGAGAGGTTCTCCGTTCTGCCCCGGTCGAGGGTTTTCAGCCCGAGTTTTCTTCCGACACCCCGAAGGAAGAGGGAAACCATGTCTTTTTCGAGATTTCGCAGAAAATCCAGGGAACAGGAAAAGGAGGCGAGGGGAACTGGTCTTCGTCCCAGAAATTCAAGGGAGCGAAAAATTTCCTCTTCCCTCTTCCGAAGGATTTCCATATCTCCTGCAAGGGCGAGAAGATGCCCCTCGATTCCCTGGTTGTACTCTTCCCGGAGAAGAGGAAGAAGGCGCTTCCTCACCCGGTTTCTCAGGTACGAGACGTCCTCGTTCGTGTCGTCCTCTCTCCAGGGGACGTGATGGAGGGTCAGAAGTTTTCGGAGGAATTCCCGGGAAAAAGAAAGAAGAGGACGGAAAATTTTTCCCCGCCGCTCGGGTATGCCCGCCAGTCCACGGGGCCCGCTTCCCCTGACGAGATTGAGCAGCAGCGTCTCGGCGGCGTCGTCGGACGTGTGGGCGGTCGCCGTTCCCCAGGCATCCGACGACGCCCGGACCTCTTCGAGGAATTCATAGCGAAGCCTTCGCGCCCCTTCCTCCAGGGATTCCCCCCGGTTCAGGAGGTCGGGAACGGAAAGGGATTTTCCCTGAAAGGGCATCCCCCATTCTGCGGCCATTTTCCCGACGAAAAGAGCATCCTCCCGGGCAGCCTTTCCCCGAATGCCGTGGTCAAGGTGGGCAACAATGCATCCTTCCTTCCGAAAAGCCGCGAAAAGCCACATCAGGGCCATGGAGTCGCTTCCCCCGGACACGGCGAGAACGAGAGGAGAATCGGTCTTCCACCATCCCTGGGAGAGTCCGATGGCCTGGAATCTTTTCTGAAGGGGAAAGGGAGAGTATTCGAGTGGAATTTTGTACCTGGAATCCGGCTCGTATTCAGCCATGCAACCTCCTGGAAATAAAAAAAGACGGAGAGCATTCTCCGCCTTTGCTGTTTTGTCTTAAGTGGTGGCGGTGACTGGAATCGAACCAGTGACACTGCGGGTATGAACCGCATGCTCTAGCCATCTGAGCTACACCGCCAAGTTGGTTGCGGGGGCAGGATTTGAACCTGCGACCTTCGGGTTATGAGCCCGACGAGCTTCCTGGCTGCTCCACCCCGCGATATTCTCCTTGGACTTCTGGCTTTGGACTTCTGGTGCCGGACGCGGGACTCGAACCCGCACGGACCTTCGTCCACAGGATTTTAAGTCCCGTGCGTCTACCATTCCGCCAGCCCGGCCAGCACTAGGGCATTATAGAGCACCCTCATGCCTTCGTCAAGGGAGGGGCAGCGGTTTTTTTTCTTTTTTTGAAGGAAAAAAAGCTTCAGTCCGTTCTTTTTATCCCCATAGGTGTTCCGTTCTTTCTGAAAACCACCCGGGGACGGCCTCCCCTTTCTTTTGCAAGGGGGGTGAAGGGAAGCCTGCCGTAATCGTCGCCGGCCTTTTTTATATGGAGTGAATTCTCCCTTTTCAGATCGAGGACCTCGGGGGTACGCTCGCGATTTTTTCTGAGTCCCTCCATCAGTAGAACCCGGGGACGGAGAAGATCTCTTTCCCTCGTTTCGAGGACGACTCCTGTCCTGCCGTCGGAGAGCTCCACCACTGATCCCGGAGGATACAGCCCGATGGATGCCAGAAGGGCGCGAACGACGCATCGATCGAACCGGCCCTCCGAAAGGTTGATAAGGGAAGATATGGCCTGATCGCTGCGGGAACGCTCTCCGTCGAGACCGGAGGAGAGTATGGAATCGAAAAGGTTCGCCACGGAGACAATCCGCGCCGCCATGGGTATTTTATCCTTTTCCAGTCCGTCAGGGTAGCCGCTGCCGTCCCAGGTTTCATGGTGGGAACGCACCGAAGAAAGGATGTGCCTGTCGCTGATTCCCGAATCTCTCAGAAGGGTCTCTCCGAGAAGTGGGTGGATCGAAAGAATTTCCTCCTTCGTTCGTCCGGATCCGCCGCCGGGAGCGAGAAAGGCCTTTCCCACATCGTGAAAGAGCCCGCCTATGGCCAGATCTTCGGTAAAGCCCCGCCACAGGGGAAAGAGCCTGTCGGAAATGTAGCCGCTGAGCATGGCAACGTTCAGACCGTGAAGGGCTTCCTTTTCCCGGGCGGAAGATTTTTCTGAAAGGGAAAGGGTGATCTGGGAGGCCTTGCGTATTTCTCCGGGAAGATTTCGAGCCACTGAAAGCAGGGAAAGTATTCCCTTCTCCCGGGTTTCTCTTTTCCTGATGCTGCCGTAGACGGCGTCCATCTGATAAACAGTCACCTGGGCGAGAAGGGGGTCCAGGGTGGCCACAGGGGGGACGATCTGCCGGAGAAGGGTTCTGAATTCCGAGGGTGTGATGGGTTCGTGCTTTTTGATCGGAATCTCCGTTATGCCGTGCTTTCGCAGCAGGTCGACCATATCGGGCCGGGTTTCCCGGAGGGTCGCGAGGTCGAGACCCGCGGGAAGAAGAAGCACCGAGGAAGAGGAGAGGACATCCCGGGCGAGTACGCCGTCCTCTTCGTATATTCGGTCGAGAGAAATGGTTTCCATTGATTTCACTCCTAGCTCCTCCTTAAAATGGCCGAAAGAAACAATCTCCCCTTCCCGGAGAGCCGGACCATCTTCGTTGACACCCTTACGGCACCATGATAAACTACGAAAGAATTTATGTCCAATGTACTTCGGTAAAGCATCACAGTCCTTCAGGAGAGGGGAAATCCCCGTGGTTCTGCCGCTCGATAAAAACGAAAGCCCCTTCGATCTTCCCGAAAAAATCAAAAATAAAATCCTCGAGAAGACAGCGTCCCTTTCATTCAACCGCTACCCTGATCCTGCCTACGAAGGGCTTAAAACGCGCCTTGGAGCCCTGTGGGGAGTCTCCCCTTTATCGGTTGTCCCCGGAAACGGAGGGGACGAGATCCTGTGGATGATCTTCTCCGCTTTCGTGCGCCCGGGAGACGCGGTTCTCGCCTTCACTCCGACTTTCTCCGAGTACTCGAGACTCGCGGATCTCTTCGGAGCCAGGTTTCTCTCCGTACCGACAGATCTTTCCGGGGATGTACCTGCCTTCGATTTCGGCCTTTTTCTGAAAAAAATGAGAGATGAAAACCCCGCGCTCGTCCTTCTCGATTCCCCGAACAATCCGACGGGTACAACCCTCCCCGATTCTTTTATCGGAGACGTCCTCGCCGAAGCTGAATCCCGGGTGGTCATCGACGAGGCCTACGGAGAGTTTGCCCGCTCCACCTGGCTGGCTTCCGCTGCGGGGAGAGAACTGCCTCCCCGCGCTCTTGTCCTGAAGACCCTTTCGAAGGCCTGGGGGGCCGCAGGCATCCGGCTGGGGTATGCCCTCTGCGGTTCGTCCCTTCTGGATGGCCTGGCTTCGGCAAAAGGGCCCTTCAACGTCAATATCCTGACCCAGGCAGCGGCGGAAGTTCTGCTTGATAATCCCGAATATGCTGCGGAGACCGTATCCCTTCTCCGAAGGGTGCGGGACGATTTTTACGCGTCCGTCAAAGCTTTGCCCGGATGGAAAATTTTTCCCGGCGAGGGCAATTTTCTTCTTCTCCGGGCGCCCTTTCCGAAGAACCAAATAATGACGAAATCGGAGGGGAAATTCGTCTTCAAATTTCTTTCCCTGGACAGCCCGTCAGAGAATGAGCATACATGGATCCGCATGACCATCGGCACAGAAGAAAACATGAAGGATGTCCTCCGTTTCTTTGGAAACCTTGGCTGAACATCCTTCATCATCCCTTTTCCAAGGAGGTCGTACTGTATGGCTGAAAAATGGAAGGACCGGCTGACCGATCAGCTCTGTCTCGCCCTGCTCTCCCTGAAGACGTCGGAGGAAGCCTATGCTTTTCTCGAGGACGTGGCCACCATCGGTGAAATCCGCGCCCTGGCCCAGCGCCTCGAGGTCTCCCGCCTGCTCAGCGAGGGGCATACCTACCCCCAGATCGCACAGCAGACCGGGGCGAGCACAGCCACGATCAGCAGGGTCAAGAAATTCCTTGAATACGGTGCGGACGGATACAAGATCGTCCTCGAGCGTCTGAAAAAGGAAGAATAAAAAAGAATTTTTTTAAAATCCGCAGGAGCGGGGATGCCTCAGGAGGCATCCCCGCTCCGCTTCTGAAAGGGACACAGGGGCGGAAGAGCGCACTGCCCGCATTCAGGCTTCCGGGCTTTGCAGATCCCTCTTCCGTGGAGGATGATGTTGACATGCCCTCCGAGAAACCGGGACTGGGGTACCCAGCTCTCCATCAGAGGCACCATGAGATCGGGTGGAAGAGACTCCTCCACCCATTCCATGCGCCGGCAGAAACGGGCGATATGGGTATCTACCGGGAAGGCGGGCCTCCCCAGGTCGAAGAGCAGGACGCACGCGGCGGTTTTCGCCCCTATGCCGGGCAGAGAGAGAAGATACTCCCGAATTTTCTCCGTGCTCCAGCTCTTTACGCCGCGGAGGGAATACTCGCCGAAATCTCTCCTGATGACAGCCAGAATTTCAGCCATCCGGGCCGACTTCGTCGGTGCCAGCCCTGCTGGACGGATCGCCTCTGCTATTTCGCCGGCGGGAGCTTCCGCCGCTTCCTTCCACGAGGGGAAGCGGGCTTTCAGCCCGTCGAAGGCCCGATCCCGGTTCCGGTCGTTCGTGTTCTGTGAGAGGAGCGTCAGCATGAGCCCGTCCAGGGGCTCCCCGTGGGCGAGATCGGGTGGGTTTCCCTCGCACCCCCACATTTCTTCGAGAAGATCGAAGACCCGGTCGATATTTTCAGGTCTCCCTTCCCTGCTACTCTTCCTCGTCATCTGCATCTGCTTCCGCCTCAAGCTTGTACTTTTTTTTGAGCTTTGCGCTCTGCTTGAGCCATTTCTTCAGGGCGGCCTTCACCTTCCTGTGGATTGCCGGCGCTGCGAGACCAGTAAGAATTTCAAGCCCCTCGTCGATGGTGGAGACGGCCCAGATGGTGAATTTCTTTGCCTTCACGGCATCGAGAACGGTCTGGGAGAGCATGAGATGCTGGACGTTTTGGGCGGGGATCATCACACCCTGCCCTCCTGTCAGGCCTCCGTATTCGCAGTACTGGAAGAACCCCTCGATTTTTTCGTTCACGCCGCCGATGGGCTGAATGTTTCCGAACTGGTCCACCGAGCCGGTGACGGCGATCTCCTGGGTAAGGGGAACGGAGGAGAGGGCCGAGAGAAGGCAGTAGAGTTCGGTGGATGATGCGCTGTCCCCTTCGATTCCCCCGTAGCTCTGCTCGAAGGTGATCCGGGCGGAGAGGGACAGGGGCATATCCTGGGCGTATTTGCGTCCGAGGTAGCTCGTCAGTATGAGCAGTCCCTTGTTGTGGATGGGGCCCGTCATCTTAACCTCCCGCTCGATGTTCACCACGCCGTCCTGCCCCATGAAGACATTCGCCGTGATCCGGGAGGGGTGGCCGAAGCGGTAGTCGAGGAGATCTATCACCGAAAGGCCGTTGATCTGCCCCACGACCTTCCCCGTGGTGTCGATGCGGATGACCCCGTCCTCAAAGGCCCGGGCAATTCGCTCCTGGACTAGATCGGAGCGGAAGCGCTTCTCGTCTATAGCCTTGCGGACATAGGAGGCATCCACAATGGAGGCTCCGTCCGCCTTTGCCCAGGCGGAGGCCTCGACGATGATCTCGGCGATCTTGTTGAACTCGGTGGAGATGCGGTTCTGATCCCCGGCGGCCCTGCTCGACCAGTCTATGAACTCCGCCACTCCGGAGGCGTCGAAGGGGAGGGCGTTCTCCCTCTTCACGCAGGTGGCCACGAACTGGGCCATCTTTTTCTCCATCTCGGGAGTCCGCTTCATGTCCGTATCGAAATCTGCCTTTATCTTGAACATCTTCTGGAATTCGGCATCGTAGTACTGGAGCAGGGAGGAGAGGTAGGGCGTACCCACCATGAGGACCTTGAGATTGATGGGGATGGGCTGGGGCCGGAGGGAAGAGACTGGGAGGGCCCCGTACTGCTCTCCGAGATTTTCGATATTTGCCTCCCCGGTCCGGAGCACCCTTTTCAGGGCTTCCCAGGACATGAAGTTCATGAGCACCTTTTCGGCGTCGAGGACGAGAAAGCCTCCGTTAGCCTTCTGGAATGCCCCCGGGACGATTTTTTTGAAATCGGTGTAGAGATACCCCTGGCGGCTTTCATACTCCACTTTTCCCGAGAGGTTGTAATAGGAGGGATTCGTCTCCCAGATGACCGGCGCTCCGTGGTCGGGATCGTTGCAGACGAAGACGTTCACCGTGTACCGGGTAAAGTCGACTTCCGCCGATTCATCCTTCACCGCGGCCACGAACATGCCGAAGTTGTCGATGATGTCCTCCGTGAGAGAGTCGATCCACTTGCAGAGAACCTCGGTGGTGCCGAACTTTTCCTTGACATCCTGGAGATAGGGGGTGATGGCGCTTCGGCAGATTTCCGCCTCAAGCTTCACGATTTTTTCCTTCAGCCCTTTTTCGAGGTCCCGGATCTGCCGCAGGGTCTCGAGGGTTTTCTGGGAGACCTCCTCGGATTTTTTCTGCCACTCCTTCTGGATGTCCTCGGGAAGGGCCTCGAACTCTTCCTGCTGGATCTCCCGTTTCTGAGGCCCGGGGGTCTCTCTTTTCTGCTCCCCCTTTTCCTCGGGCTTTTCCTCCGGTTCGTCTGCTTTGACCTCCGTGAGGGGTATATTAACAAATCCCTGGGGGGTTCTTTTCAGAGCGAAGTCTTTCCCGGCGGCCCAGGACTTCACGCCTTCCATAAGCACGTTGACCTCTTCCTGAAACTCCTTGACGAGAATTGCCTTTGCATCCTCGTACTGGCTCTTTTCGAAGGCCTTGCTGATGGCGATCTTCAGTTCCTCCACGAGATCGTCGAAGGCCGTTCCCAGGGCTTTCCCCTTTCCCGCCGGAAGATTTATGGCCAGGGGCTGCCCCGGGTCGTCGAAGTTGTAGACATATACCCAGTCGTCCGGGGCAGGCCGTTTCTTCGCCGCAGTCCGAAGCCGCTCGAGGGAGTAGGTTGTCCGTCCGCTTCCCGGGTTGCCCAGGACGAAGATGTTGTACCCCTTGCTTTCCACCTCGAGTCCGAAGGAGATGGCGGAGACGGCCCTTTTCTGGCCGATGAACTCCTCCAGGGCCGGTATGTCCTCCGTAGTCGCAAATCCGAGGGACCTGGGGTCGGTTTTTTTTCGAAGCTGCTCCAGTGAAAGTCGCTTTTGTTCCGTAATTTTCGCCATTGAATTCCCTCCTGAAGGCGTGATGGAGACAGGATACTTTTTGAGCTCAGCCGGTCTTCAGCAGTCTATTCCTTTCCTCGAGAGGATTCCCCTGCTGCAGGGATGCCGCACTTCCCGCATGTCCGTGACGAGATCCGCCCGCTCGACAAGTTCGGGGGGAGGATTTCTGCCCGTCAAAACAAGTTCGGTATGAAGGGGCTTCTTCGAAAGAAGTTCGAGAACGTCTTCTGTTCTGAGAAGACCGAAGGACAGGGCAATGCTGATTTCGTCGAGAATGACGAGGTCGTACTCACCGGAGTAAAGAGCCTCTCGGGCTGCCTCGAGCCCACGATCCGCTTCCCTGTAATCCTCGGGCGCAAGAGTGTCCGGATAAAGATAGTCAGCCCGCCCCGTCTGCACCAGACGTACACCGGGAAGAAAGGCGAGCCCTTTTCCCTCGCTGTATTCCCACCCCTTCAGAAACTGGATGATGATCGTCCTTCCGCCGCACCCGGCCATGCGGACAGCCAGCCCGAGGGCGCTCGATGTCTTGCCTTTTCCGTCGCCCATGTAGACCTCTATAAGGCCCTGTTCGAGAATGGGCACCGCCTCACCTCTTCCTCTGCGCTATGCAGGG
Organism: Aminobacteriaceae bacterium; assembly: GCA_963674625.2. Lineage (GTDB taxonomy): Bacteria > Synergistota > Synergistia > Synergistales > Aminobacteriaceae > JALHFZ01. The sequence continues at coordinate 287,640 of CAXXXO010000003.1, forward strand.
CATCCATCATGGATTACAATGCAATCAGAATGGAGGTTTGTCAATGCTTCTGCACAAAAAAATCCTTGTTTCGGGCATTGTCCAGGGAGTGGGATTCCGCCCCTTCTGCGCCCGTCTCGCCCATCAGCTGAATCTGTCGGGCTCGGTCATCAATACCTCCGGGGGAGTCGAGATAGAACTGCTCGGCGACGATGAAAAAATCAATCAGTTCGAAAAGAGACTTCTCAGCGATGCTCCTTCTGCCTCCGTGATCACCTCCCTTGTCGAGCTTCTGTCCGCATCCCTGGACAGGGAACCCGAGGGGGGGTTTTACATCCTGAAAAGCCGGAGGGAAGAGAAGCAGCTTGTCCTGATCCCTCCGGATCTCGCCGTCTGCTCCAGATGCCTCGGCGAGATGAGAGACCCCGCCGACCGCCGCTTCCGCTACCCTTTCATCAACTGCACGGACTGCGGTCCCAGATATACCATCATCCGCGAGCTTCCCTACGACCGGCCGAAGACCACCATGGCGGACTTCCCCATGTGCCCCGAATGCGGGAGGGAATACTCCGACCCTTCCGACCGGAGGTTCCATGCCCAGCCGGATGCGTGCTTTGCCTGCGGCCCGACACTGTGGCTCACGGACAACAGGGGACGGGAGATCGCCCGCGGGGACGAGGCGGTACGGAGATGCTCCTCTCTTCTCGGCGAGGGAAAGATCTGCGCCGTCAAGGGGATAGGCGGATTCCACATTGCCTGCACACCCTTCAGCGACGAAGTCCTTTCCGAACTTCGGAGAAGAAAGGGCCGCAGGGACAAACCCTTCGCCCTCATGGCCGCTTCCCTGGAAGAGGCCGAAAAAATTGCCCGGATATCCGCTGCGGGGAAACGGCTTCTTCTTTCCCCTCAGCGTCCCATCGTCCTCTTCTGTCCCCGGCGGGAATACCCTGTCTCCCCCCTCGTGGCCCCCGGCGTGCGGAACCTTGGCATCATGCTTCCCTATTCTCCCCTTCACTACCTGCTGCTCGAGGGGAAAGCGGCCCTCGTGATGACGAGCGCCAATTTTTCCGATTCCCCCATCGTCTCGGACAACGAAGAGGCTCTCTCGTCCCTCGGTGAGATCGTTGATTTCTTTCTCTTCTCGGACCGGGACATTCACATGCCCATCGACGATTCGGTGGCTTCCCCCATGGGATCGACCTACTTCCTCATTCGGAGGGCCAGGGGGTATACTCCGATTCCCATGACCATGAGAAAAAAAGCCCCGGTAATCCTCGGGGCGGGGGCCGAGATGAAAGCCTCCTTCTGTCTCTCCCGGGATTCACTGGTCTTCCCGGGGCAGTATCTCGGCGATATGAAGCAGCGGGGCACAGCAGCCTACTATCAGAGGGCCCTGAATCATTTTCTCTCCCTCTACGCACTGAAGCCGGAATGTCTTGTCCATGACCTTCACCCCCAGTTCATCTCCACGGCCATGGCCGAAAAAACCCTCGGCTCTTTCCAGGGCGAACGTATGGCCGTACAGCACCATCATGCCCATCTCGCAGCCTGCCTGCTTGAAAACGACAGAGAGGGACCAGCCATCGGCCTCATCCTCGACGGTACGGGATACGGTGCGGACGGAACGATCTGGGGAGGGGAAATTCTGGTGGGAGACGCCTCCGGATACGACCGAAGGGGGCACTTCCTCCCCTTCAGTTTGCCCGGAGGCGACAAGGCTGTACAGGAACCCTGGCGGACAGCCTTTTCTCTTCTTGAGAAAACCTATGGAATAGACGAGGCTGCCCGAAAAGGCTCCCGGCTCTGGAAAAACAGGCCCGGGCAGGGAGAACAGGTGCTGGCGCTCCTCCCCTGGTCGCCCGTCACAACTTCCTGCGGCCGTTTTTTTGACGGAGCCTCGGCCCTCCTCGGCCTGGCCGAGAAGATCTCCTACGACGGCCAGGCAGCCATGGCCCTGGAGGGAATTGCAGAGGGTTCTCTCGCTGCCCCTTTCGAAATATTTCTGGAAGACGGAAGGCATGTTCTCGACTGGCGGCCTGCAGTGAAGTGGCTGATGGACTCGAAGGGGACCCTCTCTGTCCCCCTGATCGCAGGAGGGGTCCACGGCGGCCTCGCCGAGGCCCTCGTAAAAATTTGCGCTGCTCTCAGGATAGAGCGGGGAATAAACGAAGTGGTCCTCTCGGGAGGAGTCTGGCAGAACCGAAGGCTTCTCGCCTTTACCCTCAGGGGACTCAGGGGGGAGGGATTCGTCCCTCTCGTTCACAGGCTTCTTCCCCCCAACGATGAATGCGTCTCCGTGGGGCAGGTGGCGGCGGGAGCGGCCTGGTGGGGCGAACCCCGATGAGAAAAGGGCGGCCCGGAAAACTTCGGGCCGCCCGCTCTTTTTCGTTTTTCATTTCATCGGGTTACAGCGGCTTGACGACGGTGCTGTACTCGATTCCGCTCACCTTTGAGAGCTCGGAGAGCTTTTTAGGCATGTGAATGCTGTCGACGAAGCGGAGGGTTCCGCTGCGGGACCGCATCACAACGGAACTGGTATGGATCTCCGCCCCGTCGTAGCGTACCCCCTTGAGCAATTCTCCGTCGGTGATGCCCGTGGCGGAGAAGAATATGTTGTCTCCCTTCACGAGGTCATGTATGGTGAGCACCCTGTCGAGATCAAGTCCCCGGCGCTTTCCTTCCTTGACGTCTTCCTCGTGTCTCGGCCAGAGCTTGCACTGCATGTTTCCGTTCAGGCACTTGATGGCGCAGGCCGTGATGACCGCTTCGGGAGAACCGCCGATCCCCATGAGCAGGTCCGCTCCGCCGTGGTCCTTGCAGGTCAGCAGGGCGCCGGCGATATCGCCGTCGGGGATGAGCTTGATCCTCGCCCCGGCGTTTCTGATTTCCGCCTTCAGTTCGTCATGCCGCGGTCGGTCGAGGACCACTACGGTGATGTCGTCCATGGCCTTTCCCTTCACCTCGGCCACCCGGGCGATATTCTCGGCCGGCGAGAGGTTGATGTCGATGACCTTCGCAGCCTTCGGACCCGTGACGAGCTTGTTCATGTAGTAGATGTTCTTCGGGTTGAACATGGTGCCTTTTTCCGACAGGGCCACGACGCTGATCGCCCCGGGAAGGCCGAGGGCCGTGAGTCTTGTTCCGTCGATGGGGTCAACGGCGATGTCCACCTCCGGCGTGGGATCCGCGCCGAGGTGTTCGCCGTTGAAGAGCATGGGAGCCTCGTCTTTTTCCCCTTCGCCGATAACCACCACGCCGGACATGGAAACCGTATTGAGAAGGTAGCGAAGGGCGTTTACGGCAGCGCCGTCCGCCATATTCTTGTCCCCCCGGCCCATCCACCGTCCCGCCGCCATAGCGGCGGCCTCGGTTGCCCGCACAAGCTCAAGCGCAAGGTTCCTGTCAGCAGCAAACATGTTTTCTCCCCTCCAGATCGATTATTTGACGCCCGGGTCCATGGGAAACCGCGAGAAAATTTCGTCCACCCATCGCAGGTAATAGCCCGGTTCAAAGAGTTCAGCCAGTTCCTCCGGAGAAATCCTGGATCGGATCCGTTCATCCCGGGAGAGCAGCTCCCAAAAGGATTTCTCCCCCTTCCAGCAAGCCATGGCGTTTTCCTGTACGATGGAATAGGCCTCTTCCCTGCTCATGCCGAAACGCTCCACGAGATCGAGGAGGACCCGCTGACTGTACACCAGTCCCCGGGTTATTTCAAGGTTTTCTTTCATTTTTTCAGTATTGACCTGCATATTTTTTACAATACCATTCATTTTATCGAGCATGTAGGTGACGATATGAAAAGCGTCGGGCCAGATAACCCGTTCCGCGGACGAATGGCTTATATCCCGTTCATGCCAGAGGGCCATGTTTTCCATGGCGGTGAGGGCGTACCCCCGGAGGAGTCTGCTCATCCCGCAGATCCTCTCGCAGAGAATGGGATTTCGCTTGTGGGGCATGGCGCTCGAGCCCTTCTGGCGTGCGCCGAAAGGTTCGAGAGCTTCCATGACCTCCGTCCGCTGAAGATGCCGGATCTCCGTGGCAAACCTCTCGAGGGCGCCTCCCAGCAGAGCCAGGGTGTTCGTGACGTTGCCGTGCCGGTCCCTCTGCAGAATCTGGTTGGAGACGAGAGCAGGCTTCAGTCCGAGAAGACTGCACACCCTTTTTTCCATGGACGGGTCGCAGTGGGCATAGGTGCCGACGGCGCCTGAAATCTTTCCGTAGCCGATCTGCTCTGCCGCGAGGGCAATTCTTTCCCGGTCCCTGGACAGCTGGTAATACCAGTTGAGCAGCTTCAGGCCGAAAGTCGTCGGCTCGGCGTGGACGCCGTGGGTCCTCCCTGCGCAGGGAACGGATCGAAATTCAAGGGCTTTTTTCCCGATGCTCTCCATGAGGAGAGCCGTCTTTTTGTCCACCACGGCCAGGGATCTTTTCAGGGCGAGGGAGGAAGCGGTGTCGATGACGTCGCTGCTCGTCAGCCCCAGGTGGAGGTATCTTCCGTTCTCCCCGATTTTTTCCGCCACAGCCGAGACGAAAGCGATCATGTCGTGCTGAACTTCCTGCTCGATCTCATCTATCCTGGCGATGTCGAAGGAAGCATGGGAGCATATCTCCTCGTAGGCTTCTTCAGGTATGACTCCCCGTTCCATCCATACTCTGCAGACGGCGAGTTCCACCTCGAGCCAGGTTTCAAATTTTTTTTCTTCGCTCCACAGAGCACTGATCTCCGCTGTCTGGTACCTGCCGATCATCCGCCGTTCCTCCTTCTGTCCATTTCTTTTATCCACCGGTGCCGCACCCGGGAAAGAAAGCCGTCGTACCGGCCCGAGGCGAAATCCGGAAAGGTGTAATCGAAGGGCTGCCATTTCCGAAAACGGTAGCGGAGCGTGACCTCCGCCTGTATTCCCTTTCCGAGGTATATCCTGTGGGCATGGTCCTTTGTGGAGGCCAGGACGAGACGGGCCCCGTTCACGTACCCGGGATCGATGTTCACCGCCCTGGGATTCCTGCTCCTCTCCTCCACCGTGCAGGAAGCCAGTTTCCACCCGGCAAGCTCGCCTCCGTCCCGAAGCCCGGGAAAGGAGATGAATCTCCGGTAAAGGAGGGGGGCAATTTCGGCGTAGTAGTCTGTGTTGGAAAACGGAAAGGGGTCGCTGAACTCCTCAGGTGTTCCCCAGAGAGCGGAGAGGGCGTCAACGGTCCATTTCCACCATTTCTCATCAGGATAGAGGATTCCTGCAAGGAGTTTGACCGGATAAAAAAAGGACTCTCTTTTCTCAGTCCCGTCCATGGCGAACGAGGAGGTAGCCCAGGATTTTCCCGTCCCAGAGACAGGGAAGGCACTCTTCGGATGCACCGGGAGTGTGTTTCGGAGAAACATCCGATCTCTCGGCGGTTTTCCCCTCGGCATGAAGCTTCCCCACGAAAGCTCTGCCCACGGCAGCCCACCAGGATATTTCCCGGGCAGAATTTACGTCGGATGACACATCTTCCACGAGGTAGACCCCGGGCGCGATTTTCCGAAAGAGAAAGGTCCCCGAGGACGGTTCGAGGACGAACTCCTCTTCATCATCGGGCGCATCGGCGAAAAGCTCACCCGGAGGAATGTCGCCGAGAAGCGCCCGGGCCTTCCCGTTGAGGCTGATCTTGCCCGGGGCGATGGAGACGAAGGGAAGAGGGGCATTCCACCAGGGCGGAACCCCTTCGGGGGACGGCCTGGAAGGGACGGATGCAGAAAGGCTGCCCGCAGGAAGAATTTCGTATCCTTCTTCGCTGACCGTGAGAACCGGGGTTCTGTCATTGAGCAGATTTTTCCGCACCATCTCCTTCAGCACCGCGGAGGACGAAAGAAGACGGGGAATATCCCTCACTTTTTTTTCGCCGTATCCTCTTTCGAGGATCGATATGAGCTGGTCTTTCGTCACGATGGCCGATTCCCCCGGGACCAGGGGGGCGCAGTGCTCCACGCTGTGGAGATAGAGATTCCTGAGAAGGGATGAAAGGGAAGAGTCGAGGTTCAGGCTTCCCTGGAGTTTTTGCCTCTCCCCGGACTTCATGATTTTTTTTCTCCCAGGAGCGCCCGGACAAATTCCTGCGGATCGAAGGGGCGGAGATCTTCTTCCCCTTCTCCGAGGCCGACATAGCGGACGGGGATCTTCATTTTATGGGCGATCGCCAGAAGTATGCCTCCTTTTGCCGTGTTGTCGTATTTTGTCAGCACAATGCCCGTCAGTGGAAGCAACTCGTTGAACCGCTCGGCCTGGGCAAGGCCGTTCTGTCCCATGACGGCATCGAGGACGAGGAGTACCTCGAGCCGGTCATTCATCCGTTCTTTTTCGAGCACCCGGTAGATCTTGGCGAGTTCTTCCATGAGATTGTGCTTGGAATGCAGCCGTCCTGCAGTGTCTACAATGAGAATGTCCGCTCCGGCCGAGCGGGCTGCCTGCAGGGCGTCGAAAGCCACCGCCGCTGCGTCGCTCCCCTGCTGCTGGGCAATGACCCGGACTCCCGAGCGGTCTCCCCAGACTTTCAGCTGATCTATCGCGGCGGCACGGAAAGTATCCGCAGCGGCGAAAAAGACCTTTCGGCCCTCCTTTGTCCACTGGGCTGCGAGTTTGCCGGCCGTGGTCGTCTTACCGCTTCCGTTGACTCCGATGAGCAGGAGGACGGTCAGCCGGCCCTTTTCCGCGGGGATGGGTTCTCCCATCTCGGGAATCTCTCTGAGTTTCCGGACCAGCATGGCTTCGAAAACCTTAAAGAGGGCGGCGGGAGTCGTAATGAAGTTTCTTTCAGCCTCCATCCTGAGACTGTCGATAAAGCCGGCTGTAAGGTCGAGCCCCACATCCCCTCCGATAAGAACTTCTTCGAGATCCTCCCAGAAAGCGTCGTTGAGCTGGTCTCCTGCGAACAGGCCGGAAAGCCCTTCGCTCCAGCGCTTTCGGACGCCCTCCAGTCCCTGCCTGAGTTTGTCAAAAAAAGCCACTTTTCTCCGTCACCTCCACTTACTATTCCGCCGGTTCCCGGGGGCGGGAATTCTGCTCCCCCTTTTCCCTCGGCGGGCGGCGCTTCCGGGAGTTGGGACGGCGTTTCTGTCCGTTTCCTTCTCTGGACTGGTTTTTGACCGGATTGTCTGCGGCGCTTTCCTGCGGAGTATTTTCCGGAGGCTGGGAAGGGGCGCCTTCAGGCTTATTGCCGCCGGAGGGTTTTTTTCTCCGTCTTCGGCGTTTCTTCGCTGTCCCTACCTCCAGGGCTCCCTCCTGGGGCTTTCCTTTTTCGCCGTTCTGCGGCCGGTTTTCGGTCTCCTCATGCCGCTTTTTTTCCGCCCCGATACCTTTTTTCTCCCCTTCGCCCCGTGCAAAGGGAGCTCCGCTCTCCCCCCCGGGACTCTTGCGGCCCCGCATTCCGCCTTCGGCCCCGTTTTTCCTTTCCTTTTTTTCGCCTTCCTCCTCCCAGGGTTTCCCCTCGGTGACCGTATCTCTGAATCGCGGGAAATCCCCGGTCTTCACGAGAATTGTACGGCCGTCGGGGCAGCGCACCCGTACAGACTCGGCGGAAAGGTCAACACCGTCGATCATGTACGTGCCGCTGTTGGTTCGTATCTTCGACCCGGGATTGGGAAGGGGTTTCCAGAGAGCGCCGTACATATGGTGTTCGAAGGACATGCAGCACATGAGCCTGCCGCAGATCCCGGATATTTTCGTCGGGTTCAGGGCGAGATTCTGCTCCTTGACCATTTTGATGCATATGGGGCTGAACCTGTGAAGCCAGTAGCTGCAGCAGCACCTCTGCCCGCAGGGAGCGAGCCCCTTGACCGTCTTTGCTTCGTCCCGGACGCCTATCTGGCGAAGCTCGATCCGGGTCTTGAACTCCTTGGCGAGGTCCCGGACGTAGGCCCGGAAATCCACCCGCTGTTCCGAAGTGAAATAAAAGAAGAGTTTTTTCCGATCGAGCAGAAACTCCACATCCACGAGCTTCATGGATATTTTGTGATTCCGCAGCAGGGCCCTGGCGCGCAGGAGGATCTCGTTCTCCTCTCCTCTCGCTTCGGCCGCTGCCTGATGGTCTTCGCCTCCAGCAGGCCTCAGAAAGGTAATTTCCTGGAGTGCCGGCTCCCCTCCCTTGACCTGGCCGTCCGAAGAATCATCGCTGCAGGAAGAGCGGTACCGCTCTTCCTGCTCTTCCGTGAGAATTCCCCCCATAAGGGCCATCTCGGTTCCTCTCATCGTTTCGACGGCTATCCACGTCCCCCTGGGAGGTATGGGTTCTTCCGCATTCATCAGCCCGAGATATCGGGGTTTACCAAAGATTGCCAAACAGATGCTCAAAAACAATCCCCTCCTTGAGAGCAAGCACTGTCAAATCAAGAGCCATGGTTCTGGAAAGGCGCTTCGTCTCGAGGATGACCCTCAGGCGGTCGAGAGAACCCGCCCGTTCGAAGGCGTTCCGTTGAAGTTCGTATCGTGTCCATGGTCCGAACTGATCCAGCAGATCGGAAAGCTCCGCGCCCGAAAAACGGGCAAGCCACTCCATCCACTCGTCCTCCGTCTCCGGAGGGCGCTCTTCCTTCTCCTCCGGAGGAATCCGGAAGGGAAGCATCCAGGATCTGCTGCGCAGCGTAGGGAGCAGCAGATCCTCTCCGGAAAGAAGAAAGAGAATAAAACCATAATCAGGCGGTTCTTCCGCCAGTTTCAAAAGGCTGTTTGCCGCCGGAAGAAGCAGGGTATCTGCGGAATATACAAGGGCGACTCTTCTCGCGGCGGTAACCGGGCGATAGGCCATGGAACCGTTGAGTTCCCGGCACTGGGCAACGGTGGGCGGCGTGCCCTCCGATCCGGCCTTCAGCAGATCAGGATGCTCGTCTCCGACCCATGCGAGGCAGGATGAACAGCCGTCCGCTCCCGTTCCCCTTTCGCAGAGCAGCAGCCGTGCCGCGGCAATGCCCAGGAAGTTGTGATGATTTTGAGGGGCGCAGAGAGCGGCGCACTGGGGAAAACAGCCTTCTTCCGCGAGATTCCGGAGCCTCCGCCAGGCTTCGGAATCGGCTAGAGAAGGATGGAGAGAAGACATCCCTTGATTTCCTCCATGAGCTGAAGCATTTTCGTCCGTTCCCCTTCCCGCCGGAAGACATCCTCGAGTTCTCCAAGGGTTGACTCCACTTTTTCCACAGTCACGTAAAGGTTGCGGTCCGTCCGGCGCCATTTCATGTCTCTTCTGATCTTCATGCCCCCCAATGCCCTTCGAAGCAGCTCTTTCACGAGGGACCTGTACTGGAGAAGAAGAACTTCCGAGGGAAATCGGGAAAGCTTTTCACCGAGAGAATTCAGCTTTTTTACCAGTTCCTTCGCTTCGGCATCCTCGAGGGAAATGGAAAAGGACTGCGAAGAAGCCTCCTCCACTGATCCCGGAAAGAATCCTCTTCTGAAAAGCCTGCCGGAATCCCCTCCTCTTACCTTTCCGTCGCCGCTCTTTTTTACCCTCACCGGGAAAACAATGCCTCAACTTTCAGGAAAATTTCAGAGGAAATGGCCTCGGCATTCCCATCTCCGTCCACCGGGACAATCCGGTCAGGATACTGTTCCGCAAGAAGTCGAAAGCCTTTCCGAACACGGCTGAGAAAGGAGATTCCTTCAGATTCGAGACGATCAGGAGCTCCCCTCGCAACCATCCTATCATAGGCTTTCTCCGCCGGCAGATCAATCCAGAAGGTTATATCGGGAGAGGGAAAAGAGGCCCATCGGAAAAGATACTCGATTTTTTCGGCCTCGATCCCCCGTCCGCCCGACTGGTAGGCCATGGTCGAATCGCTGTATCTCTCGCATACCACTGTTTTTCCGGCTGCAAGGGCGGGAAGGATAACCTGCTCCACGTGTTCGCACCGGTCTGCGAGAAAGAGAAAAAGCTCGGTCAGGTGATGGCGCAGTCTCCCCTCGAGAAGGACCTGCCGAAGAAGCTCTCCGCCGGGCCATCCCCCCGGTTCTTTTGTCCAGAGGACGGCGTCCTCTCCGCGGGCAGAGCGCAGTTTTTCCGACAGCAGCCGCGCCTGGGTCGACTTGCCGCAGCCGTCGATCCCTTCGAGAGTGATGAACACGGTCTATTCTTCCGTTTTTTCGACGGAGGAAGCAGTTTTGTCCCCCGAAGGTCTTACCGTGACGATCTTCCGGAGCAGCCCGTCCACGACGAATTCGGATTTGAATATCTGAAGGGTTCCGTCTTTCAGGCGGCGGGCTTTTCTTTCGCTGAGAAGCTCCTGCTCTTCCTTCGAAACGGGGTCTCCGCTGTCTTTCCGGTCTTTCCCCGGCCCTTTTTTGTCGACGCTGTCGTAGTTGAACTCAAGGATGAGTTCGTTGCCCGTCTCGAGAGCAGACAGCTCGGTGAACATCTGCCTGAAGGTGGCGATGGTCTTCCACCCCTGGTTCAGGGCGGTCTGGTCCAGGGGTTCGATCCCCCCTCCCCGGACAAGGATCTCGCAGTACTCCCCCGCGTCGGAGGGGACGGTGATCTGAAAATGCTTCTTCACCTGTTTTTTCCTGTAGGGACGCAGAAGGACCTCCACGTCGATCTTCTCGCCTGGTGCGAAGGTGTCTTTTTTTACCGTCAGTCCCTCGATATACATCACCATGGGTTCTTCCGTGACGCTCACCGCAAGGGAGACCCCGAGGGGGTAGATCTCGGCAAAGGGATTGAGGAGGACGATGTCGAGCAGCTCCGCCGTTTCCTGGAGGGCCCGGGCGGAAAGATCCCTGTCGGAGAAGAACATGTTCTTTCTTGTCCACCCGGAGCCAAGCCCCCGGCCCTCGAGAGTCAGGGTGACCGTTGCCGTTCCCTGGCCGGTCCGCCCCCAGAGTTCGTCGAGAAGGCCGGTATAGATTGCAGATGCGAGCTTCGCCCCCATGAATTGATCCGGGACCATGGAAAATCCTTTTTTCTGCTGAACGCCCCGGTCGGAATCCGTAAAGTCAAGGGACCCTGTCAGGGAGGGGGTAAAATAGCCGAGCCGTCCTCCTATGCCCTCGGGGCGGTCCTGGGTGACGGTACCCACAATCTTGAGAGGGCTTCCTATCTTGAAGGGAGCCTCCATGCTCGGGATCACGCTGTGAATGAAAGATTTTGCCACGGGAAAATTCACGGCCCCCCGTCCCAGGAAGGGGTGGCCGAACCCTATGAAGCGGCCGTCCTTTCCCACCGCCGTGACGGTCCCAGTGGAGCCGATGGAGACATCCCCCCATGCGAGGAGAACCGTAATGGCCTCGCCGGGAAGAAGACGGGCGTTCATCTCCACGGGGACATCAGCCGGAGAACTTCCTCCGGGCACGGTGTTTTTCTGCCCCACAAGGGAGGAGACGATTCCGGCGCTCCGGGAACTGATGCCGTTCATAAAAAGCGCCGAGCGCTCCTTCTTCCCGGAGGACCCGGACGGGCCTCCCTGATTTTCCGATTCGGCGCCGGATTCCTCCGGCTGCACGTCTTCCCCTGGGTTCTCCGATTCGTCCCCGGCCGTCTCCGTTCCGCCCATCTCATCCGTCCCGGCCGGTTCTTCTTTCTCCTGTTCCTTTTTCTGCTCTTCCCGGGCTTTTTCCTCCTGGTCCTTCTGTTCTTCCTCTCCTCTCAGAGAGGGAAGAGTGGGAAGCTGCACAGGTTTTTCCGGCCAGTTCCATAGGGTGGCCATATCCTCGTAGGGGGTTACGAAGCCGAGGGAATGGTCGCTGAAGTTCCATCCGTAGCCGATGGCCCCGATAAGCTTTCCGTTGATGTACACAGGGCTGCCGCTCATGCCTGCCGCTATGCCCCCCGTTTTTTCGATGATCGGTCCGGAGGCTTTCACGAGAATGAGATTGCGGGGCGACCCCTTCTGTGGGACGACGCTCACTATCTCCACGGGAAAACGGATAATATTTCTGGCGGAGACCACCGTCAGGGCATACCCTTTCATTCCGGGGCGAAGAGCCGACGGGGACAGAACCTGCACCTCCGGGTGAAAAGGAGCTGCCTGTCCCGGATGGGTGAAGATCAGAAGAGCGAGGAGTCCAAAGAGGACTCGGCGAAGGGTTTTCATCTGCGGCGATCCTTCCGTTCTGTAATTTTCATGCATTTTGATTTCATCTCTGCCGTTTCCATCGCAGGTAGCTCATGATGAAGCCGTCGATGTCCCCGTCGAGAACTCCCTGGATATTGCCCACCTCGAAACCGGTCCTGTGGTCCTTGGCGAGGGTGTAGGGGTGAAGGACATAACTCCGTATCTGGCTTCCCCAGGTGCTCTCCTTTTTTTCTCCCTGGAGATCGAGCAGCTCCTGCTGTCTTTCTTCCCAGGCTCTTTCGAACAGGCGGCTTCGAAGCACCTTCATTGCGACCTGACGGTTCATGTGCTGCGACCGCTCGTTCTGGCAGGCCACAACAATTCCCGTGGGGATATGGGTAATCCTCACGGCCGAGTCGGTTTTGTTGACATGCTGCCCTCCCGCTCCGCTCGAGCGGTAGGTATCAAGGCGGATATCCTCAGGGCGGATTTCGATGTCCACATCGTCGGGAAGCTCGGGGGCCACATCGACGGAAGCGAAGCTCGTATGGCGCCTTTTCGCTGCATCGAAAGGAGAAATGCGCACAAGTCGGTGAACGCCCTTCTCGGATTTGAGATATCCGTAAGCGAACTCCCCTTCGACGAGCATGGTGGCGCTTTTTATTCCCGCTTCCTCGTCCTGGAGCATCTCCAGTATTTTCACCTTGAAATCCTCCCGCTCCGCCCACCTGAGATAGAGACGGAGGAGCATCTCCGCCCAGTCCTGGGAGTCGTGGCCTCCCGATCCGGCGTGCACGGTGAGAATGGCATTGTTGCCGTCGTACTCCTCCGAGAGAAGAAGGAGAAGCTGTTCCTTTTCCATGGTTTTTTTCAGCCCTGCGGCACGGTTGTCGAACTCTTTCTGAAGTTCGTCGTCCTCCCCTTCCGAGAGCATTTCGTCAAGAATGGAGATCTCCTGAAAATCCTTCTCGGTCGCTTCCCACTGGCCGATCTTCCGGCCGAGCCCTGCGAGTTCCCTGGTGACTTCGTGGCTCTCGGGCCTGCTCCAGAAATCGGGTGCTGAAGCCCTCTCCTCGAGTTCTTTCTTTCGGCTTATTATTGAAGCCGGGTCAAAGACTGTCCTGCAGATCCTGTTTCAGGATCCGAAGTTCCTCCAAAACTGTAGAATTCGGCGTAAAAGCCATTTCTTATCCCTCCGTTGAGGTTGTATGGAACGATTTTTCATTATATCATCTACTCCGGATATGAAGGAGAAAGTCGGGGATCGAATGCAAAAAGCCCGCCGGACAACGGTGGAACTCTGCCGCCTCTTTTTGGATAATCCGGGAACTGTCCTCTCAGGAGGAGAGGCAAGCCGCCGCCTTTCCCTTTCTCGGCAGGGAGTATGGAAGGCCGTGCAATCCCTCCGGGACGAGGGCTTCACCATTCTTTCCCTTCCTCACAGGGGGTACATGCTCAAGGAGCTTCCGGCCGGGGATCTCGCCCCTTCCCTGGCAGGAGCTCTTATTCCTCCCGGCGCTTCCGTAGAGGAGATTTTTTCCTTTTCTTCTCTTTCCTCCACCCAGGAAAAGGCGAAGGAACTGGGCAGGTCCGGCGGAGCGGTACCCCTGCTCGTTCTGGCGGACGAACAGACGAGGGGCCGGGGACGGCGGGAGAGGAACTGGATCTCCCTGAAAGGGCAGGGGCTTTTTCTTTCCGTTTATTTCCGTCCCCGTCTTGCTCCGGGCTGCCTCCAGCTTGTCAACCTCGCAGCGGGAATCGCGGTCAGGGAAGCGGTGAAGAAACTTCACGGAGTTCTCCTTTCCCTGAAATGGCCCAATGACCTTCTCTTGAAGGACAGGAAGATATGCGGAATTCTCTCCGAGGCCTCGAGCGACTCCGAGAGGGTGAGAGACTGTACTACGGGCATAGGGATGAACATCGCCCTTCCGCCGGAAAAGGCGGGGGAAAAGGAACTGCTCAATGCCTGCGCCCTTGCACCCGCTGCAGGACCGGTCCACCGGGGCCGTCTCGCCGCGGAGATATGCGCTCATTTTTTCCGGCTTGTTTTAGCCCTTGAACGGGACGGAGGAGTCTCTCTGCTCGAAACCTACCGCCTCTGCTGTTCCACCTTGGGACGACAGGTTTTGATAGTGACTGAAGAGGAAACAATTGCGGGAAGGGCGGAGTCGATAGGAGAGTGCGGGGAGATCCGGATCTCCACGGAGCGGGGCCTTCGCTCCTTTTTCGCCGCCGACGTGGTGCATGCCACCCCTGAACCCCAATCACCCCCTGCCGAAGGAAAAGAGGATGATGATGAGACTCAGTGAGATGAGCACAACAAGCGGCTGAGCCGCAAAAATAGGTCCGGCGGACCTGTCGAATATTCTCAAGGAACTCCCCCTTGCACGGGATGAGCGGATTCTCAGCTCCTGGGCATCCGGAGAGGATGCAGCCCTGTGGACCATTGACGCCCGCAGGGCAGGGGTTCTCACCCTTGATTTCATTACGCCCATAGTTGACGACCCGAGGGCCTGGGGCAGGATTGCCGCTGCGAACTCCCTGAGCGACGTCTTCGCCATGGGAGGGAAACCCTTCGTGGCTCTGAATATCGTCGCCTTTCCCACCCGGACGCTTGACCTCTCCATATTGAAGGAGGTCCTCGAGGGCGGGAACGAAAAAATACGGGAGGCGGGAGCCTTTCTGCTCGGCGGCCATTCCGTGGAGGACAGGGAGCCGAAGTACGGCCTTGTCGTCTACGGGGAGGTGGGGCGGGACGAAATATGGCAGGTGACGGGAGCCCGGCCGGGGGACCTTCTGCTTCTTACAAAACCTGTCGGGACAGGCATTGCCGCCACGGCAATCAAGGCGGGAATGCTCGAAAGCGATGCCACGAAGGACGAAGGAATCCGCTGGATGACCGCTCTGAACGATCTTCCGCCGAGAATGACGGAAGAAGAGCGGAAGACTGTGCACAGCTGCACCGACGTGACGGGCTTCGGCCTTGCGGGGCATTCCCTCGACATGCTCTCTGCCGGTGGGCTCGATCTGAGGATCGGCATCCGGGACATCCCCCTCCTCCCCGGTGTTCTCGATCTTGCCGATATGGGACTGGTTCCGGAAGGCGCCCACAACAACCGCCTCGAATACGGCAGAAGAGTTCGCGCCGGAAGCGGACACGACCCTGTTCTCCTCGACATGATCTACGATGCCCAGACTTCGGGGGGGCTTCTTCTCGCCCTGGAGGAAAAAAATGCCCTTGACCTGATTACCCGCCTGAAGGAATGGGGGTTTACCCGCTCCGCCGTCATAGGGCGCTTTCTTGAAGGCTCCGGGAATCTTGAGATTGTGGACAATGTATAGTATAATTATTGCCGTTTTGGAATGAACAAATCCTTGCCATCGAATTTCAAAGTCAGGAGCTGTTGTTTTTGCCTGGTGCGGAAGGATTATCCCGCCGAATACTCATAGTTCTCAGCCTCTCAATGTTCTGCGCCATGCTCGGAATAGGAATAATCTCTCCGGTACTGCCTCTCTATGCGAAAAACCTCGGTGCGAGCGGATTTGCCCTCGGAATGATCATCGGCTCCTTTTCCCTGTCCCGTACCGGGGGTATGGTCATCTCGGGCGAGCTTGCCGAGCACATGGACAGAAAGGGCCTCCTTCTGGGAGGGCTGGCATTCTATGCCGCTGCATCCATCGCCTATACCTTTGCCGATTCGACCATCTCCCTGATTCTCATCCGCCTGGGGCACGGACTCGGATCCGCAATGGTCGTACCCATCACCATGGCGATTGCAACTGATATCGCTCCTCCGGGTGAAGAGGGGATTTTCTTCGGCTCCCTCCAGGGGGCGCTTTTTCTCGGAGTGGGGTGCGGGCCGCTGCTCAGCGGAGTGCTCGCCGAGAACCTCGGGCTGATGGCCCCTTTCTACGGTATGACCGCCCTCACCCTTCTCTCCATAGTCTGCGTCTTCCTCTGGCTTCCCTGGAAAATTTCCTCGGGTTCGGCCTATTCGGGGTTTTCCGGCATGGGAGAGACTTTTTCCGCCATCCTTCTTGACCGGGAAATGATGCGGGTTTTTTTCTTCCAGTTCGCCTCTGCCATGTGCCGGGGAGTCCTGGTCATGGTCATTCCCCTCTTCGCGTCGGATTTCCGACTCTCCCTCATGGAGATCGGTTTCGTGGTCTCCCTGAACTCCCTTTCGACAGGCATCCTGCAGCGTTTCTCCGGCAGGCTGGCGGACACCTTTCAAAAACGCAAGCTGATCCTTGCGGGAGGGCTTATCTCGTCGGTCACTCTTCTCGGGCTTCCCAACCTGACCTCTCCGGTCGGCCTCTCCCTCGCGAGCATCGCCTTCGGGGTCGGGCACGCCTTCGCATCCCCTTCCCTCGCCGCCATAGCGGCATCCAGGGGGTCTCTCTACGGATCGGGAAGGATCATGGGGCTCTTCAACATCGCCTTCAGTCTCGGCATGACCACTGGTCCCGTCCTTACCGGAATGCTCCTCGATCTGACAAGGACCGGATTTCCCTTCTATCTTCTCAGCGCCGTTCTTCTTGCAGCGGCACTCCTGATCTTTTCTCCCCGGACGGTGGAAGCCTGATTTCTGGGTGCTTCCGAAGGAGCTTCACTGAAGGGTGGAACTGCCATGGATCTGTCTGTAGGGGGCAAGACGGTTCCAGAAAAGCAGATAGCGGTCATGAAAAAAGAGAAGCAGATCCTGGTCGGGGTCGGGTCTCGAAAGAAAAAGCACGTTCTTTTCGTCTTTCAGGGTTTCGAGAATCGGTTTTGCCGACGCGCTGTCCAGTACGACGGGAATTTTTTTTTCAAGGGCGGCCTTCACTTCCCGAAGAAGTCCTTCTCCGTCCTCTCCCCTTTCCCAAGCACGCCGTGCATCGAAGTTTTCAGGAAGAAGCCTGCATCCGGCGGCCTCGAACAGGGGGGTTACCCCTCCGGTGAGATCGAAAACAGGATATCCCTTCAGGAGCTGCCTCCCCACGAGGACGGTACTGTCGAGCCTGGTCTGGAATTCGGAAAGGCGCCGCTGGTAATAGGGGTAATTCCCCGGATCGAAGCTCGAAAGACCAGTGAGTATCCTCTGGGCAAGAAAGGGAAGGACCGAGGGATCAGCCATGTGATAATCCATTCTCTCCGTATCGAAAGGGACTTTCCCGTAGAGAAGAAAGAGATTCGGGCGGGCATCTTTTTTCAGTCCGAGGGCGGCTGCGTCTTTTTCATCGAGGGCCAGAATCGGAGCGTCTTTTTTTATGGACGAAAGGGGGATTTTCCGCACGCTCTTCCCCGTGTCATTCCACAGGGAAATGGGCTTGACGTCGACATACACTCCTCCGATGAAACGGGTGATCATGGTCATCCAGGGAGAAGTCGCCATGATTTCCAGCCCCTCGGCTTTTGAAAAAGAGGAAAAAAGGAGAAAAAAGCAGAAAATACATAATGAAAAAAGCCGTTTTTTATTCACTTGATTGATCCATTTCTTCGAGAAAGTGCAGCCCCTCTTCCGCTGCGGCGAACTCGGCGGATTTTCGGGAAGACCCCTTTCCCTCCCCGGCGGCCTCACCTGAAAGCAGCATGCGCACCGTAAAAAGAGGTGCATGAGACGGTCCTTCCACGGTCAGTATTTCGTAGACCGGAAGGCCGAGTCCATGCTCCTGGGAGGCTCTCTGAAGCCTGGATTTCGGATCGTCATCTTCATCGGGGAGGAGAAGCCTTGAGGATTGAAAAGAGAGATAGGCCGAGATGACCCGGGAAACACCTTCGATCCCTCCGTCAAGAAAAATTGCGCCGAAAAGGGCCTCTGCCGCATCAGCGCAGGAAGAATCGCCGCCCTCGCTCCGGGACATTCCCTTTCCCCGCCTGAGAAGAGCACAGAGCCCCATGGCCTGCCCCCATGCAAAAAGGGCGCTGCCGCATACGAGAGAAGCCCTCCTCCTCGACATCCTGCCTTCGTCCCATTCGGGAAATTCAGTGAAGAGCGAATGAGAAACGCAGACCTGAAGAACGGCGTCCCCGAGAAATTCAAGCCGTTCGTTCGATCTCCTGATTCCGTGTTCGTTGGCGTAGGAGGAATGGGTCAGGGCCTTTTCAAGAAGGAACGGACCGGAAAAAAAATATCCGACCCGTTCCTGAAGTTTCAGCAGTTCGCCGGAAAACCATCGGTTGTATTCTTCGCTGCAGGTCATGGGGAAAAGAGGACCTTATTCCTCGAATTTCTGAAAGGCGAGCACTCCGTTGTGCCCTCCGAATCCGAAGCTGTTCACCAGCAGGCGGGAGACTTTGCATTCGATTGGCCGGGGGCCCACCACGTTGATGGGACACTCGGGGTCGAGATGCTCGAGGTTGATGGTGGGATGAATGATTCCCTCCTCGATGGACTGAAGGGCAGCCACGGTTTCGAGAGCCCCCGCCGCGCCGAGGCAGTGGCCGATCATGGATTTCGTCGAGTTTACAAAGACCTTGTCCGTATGATCTCCAAGGACAGTCCTTATCGCCAGGGCTTCCATCTTGTCGTTGAGCTCCGTGGAAGTTCCGTGGGCGTTGATGTATTCCACATCCTCGGGAAGCCACTTGGCCGAATGGATCGCTTTCCGCATGGCCCGGGCCGCTCCCTCTCCGTGGGGATCGGGCGCGGTGATGTGGCTGGCGTCGCAGGTGGTGCCGTACCCGACAAGTTCGGCGTAGATATGGGCTCCCCGGTTTTTGGCGTGCTCCAGTTCTTCGAGGACGAGAACCCCTGCTCCCTCGCCCATGACGAAGCCGTCCCTGTCCGCGTCGAAGGGGCGGGAGGCTTTTTCAGG
This sequence comes from Aminobacteriaceae bacterium, assembly GCA_963674625.2. Taxonomy (GTDB): domain Bacteria; phylum Synergistota; class Synergistia; order Synergistales; family Aminobacteriaceae; genus JALHFZ01. Next base: position 306,427 of record CAXXXO010000003.1, read on the forward strand.
TTCGCTTATCCGGGTGGACAGGGCCTTCATGGCGGCGAACCCGGCGATGCTTATGCTCCTGAGGGCTGCCTCGGTTCCGCCGGCAAGGATCACGTCGGCGTCATCCCGGATGATGGTGTGATAGGCTTCGCCCATGCTGTGCACCGAAGTGGCGCAGGCGGTGACGACGCAGATATTGGGGCCCTTGGCGTTGTGCTTGATGGCCACGTAGGCTGTGGACATGTTGCTGATCATCATGGGTATGAAGAAAGGGCTCACTCTCTTCGGGCCCTTCTCCATCATGGTCTTGAAATTGTTGAAGGTGGTCTCGATGCCGCCCTGACCGCTTCCTATATAGACTCCGAATTTATGGGGATCCAGAGCTGCGGTGTCGAGCCGTGCGTCCTCGACCGCAAGATCGGCCGCCGCGACAGCGAACTGAATCACTCTGTCGGAGCGTTTCGCCTCTTTGCCTTCCATCCATCTGACAGGGTCGAAATCCTTGATTTCAGCTCCGATGGGGACGGGGCAATCGCTCACGTCAAAAGTTGTGAGAGCCCCCACGCCGTTTTTGCCCTCTTTCAAAGCCTGCCAGTAGTTTTCTCTTCCCGTGGCGATCGGACTGACTACTCCCAGTCCTGTAATGACAACCCTTCTCACTACGCTTCACTCCTCCGCTGCGAGGGCCGTATTCATTCCTCTTTTTTAAAGTTCCGGGGCTGCGGAAGACATTCCTGCTTCGCCGGCCCCGGAATTTTCTGCTGCAAAGGGTTACTCGTCCACGCCGAGTTTGCCCAGAGTGTAATTCATGGCTTCTCCGACCGTCGTCAGCTTTTCGGCGTCCTCGTCGGGAATTTCGATGTCGAATTCCTCTTCGATCCCCATGATAAGTTCAACGATATCAAGGGAGTCGGCTCCGAGATCTTCCACAAAGGACGCTTCGGGGACGATCTGATCCTCCTCAACGTCGAGCCTGTCAATAATGATTTCCTTCAACCTCGAAAGCATTTCCTCTTTTTTCATTCATGTTCACCCCCTTTCCGCTTCTTTTTTAACACATGGTCATGCCGCCGTCTACGGCAATGACCTGTCCCGTTATATATGACGCTTCCGGGGAAGCGAGAAAACCCGCGACTGAAGCTACATCTTCGGGGTTTCCCGGCCTTCCGGCGGGAATCTGTCTGAGGAGCGCCTCCCTTGCCTCGGCGGGAAGGGAATCGGTCATATCGGACGAAATGAATCCGGGGGCGATGGCGTTTGCTGTTATTCCCCGGGCGGCGTACTCCCGCGCCACGGATTTTGTCAGTCCTATCACCCCGGCCTTCGAAGCGCAGTAGTTCGCCTGGCCCGAATTCCCGATGATTCCGACGACGGAGGCGAGATTGATGATCCGTCCCCACTTCGCCCTGACCATGCTCCGAAGGGCCTCCCGGGTGCAATAATACACCGATGAGAGATTTGCCTCCAGTACCCCGTGCCAATCTTCGTCCTTCATCCGGAGGATCAGTCCGTCCCGGGTGATCCCCGCGTTGTTCACGAGGACGGAAACCGGTCCGAGATCTTTCTGAAGGGCGGAAAAGAGGATTTTGACCTCTTCGCTCTTCGAAACGTCGGCCTGAAAGGAGCGGGCTTCCCCCCCCTTTTGCCTGATAATGTCGCAGACTTCCAGGGCGGCCTTTTCGCTTCTGCTGTAATTGACCGCAAGGGAAAATCCGCGCTCAGCCATCGCAAGGGCAATCGCCCGGCCGATTCCTCTCCCCCCGCCGGTGACGAGCGCCACGGGTCTTTCAGTCATGAGGTTCATCTCCCTCCAGAAAGGACAGCACTGAATCGAGTTCTTCGAGTTTTCCGAAGGAACGGGCAGCAAGCCCCTTCCTGCATTTCTTCACGAGGCCGGAGAGCACCGTCCCCGGGCCGACTTCGAGAAAGGCCCCCACTTCCCTGTCAGCCATTAAATTGATCGAATCGCACCAGAGGACGGGGTGAAAAGTCTGGTCGAAAAGGGCGCGCTGAATCTCCTCCACGGTGAAGACCGGCCGGGCCCATGCGTTGGAAACGACGGGGGCCGAAGGCTCCTTCCAGGCGCATTTACCGAAGGCCTCAAGCAGTTTGTCGGCCACGGGGCGCATCTGCCTGCTGTGAAAGGGAGCGCTGACGTTGAGCGGAATGACTTTTTTCGCCCCCCGCTCCTTTGCCAGGGCCATTATACCCTTCACGGAGGCGCTCTCACCGGAGACAACCACCTGCCCGGGGGAGTTGAAGTTCGCGGGCTGGCATTCCCCGGAAGGAGCCCCTTCCCGGCAGATCTCCTCCACCGCAGAGGGTTCGAGCCCGAGAATGGCGGCCATAGCTCCTTCTCCCTCGGGAACGGCCTCCTGCATCAGCCTTCCACGCAGATGTACGAGCCGGACTCCGTCCTCGAGGGAGAGGGTTCCTCCCGCGACGAGGGACGTATATTCGCCCAGGCTGTGCCCCGCGAGGAATAGCGGATCCAAAGGTTTTTCAGCCCTTTCCCGAAGGACTTCGAGGAGAGCGATGCTCACCGTCAGCAGTGCGGGCTGGGTCAGGGCGGTCCGCCTCAGGTCCTCTTCCGGGCCGTAAAAGATCGTCTTTGAAAGGGGAAAGCCGAGGGCGTCGTCCGCTCTCGAAAAGATCTCACCGGCCAGGGGGAAAGCATCAGAGATGTCCTTTCCCATGCCGACCTCCTGGGAACCCTGTCCGGGAAACAGAAGAGACCAGTTCATTTCTTCCGCCCTCCTCCGTCAGAGCAGCCGAGAGGACCGTCTGGCAGTTCATGGCTGATTCTCCAGGCCATGGCGAACATTTCGGAGATGATCTCGGCTGCCGGAAGGATATCCTTGACGAGAGCTGCGGACTGGCCTGCCATCACTGATCCCCATTCCACGTCGCCTTCGACCACGGCTGCCCGAAGCCGTCCGGCTCCGAGCCGTTCGATGTCTTCCACGGAAGCGTTCTGCTTTTCGAGTTCCTCAAACTTGCCTGTAAGCTTGTTCTTCAGGCATCGGACGGGGTGTCCGGTTGAGCGGCCAGTGACGACGTTGCTCCGGTCCCTGGCATCGAGAACCGCCTGCTTGTAGGCAGGATGCACTGTGGATTCGGTGCAGCAGATGAACCTCGTCCCTACCTGGACCCCCTCCGCACCGAGGGCAAAGGCCGCCGCGACTCCACGACCGTCGGCGATTCCCCCTGCAGCGATGACCGGAATTTCAACAGAGTCTATGATCTGAGGGATCAGAACCATGGTGGTCAGCTCTCCTATATGTCCGCCGGCCTCCATTCCCTCCGCCACGACTGCGTCGGCTCCCTGTTTTTCCACCCGCCTCGCCTGGGCGACGGAGGCGATGACGGGGACGATGACCGTACCGAGGGGTTTGAGATGATCGATGACCTTCCCCGGGCTTCCCGCGCCGGTGGTGACTATGGGGACGCGATGCTTCGCCGCCAGGGCGATAACGTCCTCCACGGTGGGCGAGAGAAGCATGATGTTCAGGCCGAAGGGTTTGTCCGTGAGTCTGCGCACCTTGATAAGCTGCTCTTCAAGCATAGGGGCGGGCATATTTGAGGCGGCGATGATGCCGAGCCCTCCGCCGTTGCTGACAGCCGCCGCCATCTCAGCGTCGGCCACCCAGGCCATCCCTCCCTGCACGAGGGGATAGGAGCATCCGAAAAGACGGGTTACCCGGTTCTCCCCGCAGGGAAATGCCATGTCATGCTTCATAGATAATACCTCCGTATGTCATGCCGGCTCCAAAAGCGGTGAAGAGAAGTTTTTCCCCTTTCCGAAGCCTTTTATCCCTCAGAAATTCCGAAAGGGCGATGAAGAGAGACGCTGCCGACGTATTTCCATATTCTGCAATGTTGAGGATAACTTTTTCGGAGGAAATGCCGAGCCGTTCCGCCGATCGTTCAATAATCCGCTGGTTTGCCTGGTGGAAGAACCACCAGTCGATGTCATCGGGAGAGAGGCCCGAGGCCTCGCAGTATTCCCGGAGGAAAGGGGGGATTGTCCGGTTGACGAACTTGAAGACATCATTCCCCTTCATGGCGACGTAGTGAAGCTTATTTTCCACAGTTTCGAAGCTCGCGGGATGCTCTACCAGCCCGCCCCGAAATGTGATCTGCTCGTGCTTCGTTCCGTCGCACCGAAGCTCGGCGGAAAGAAACCTGCCCTCCCCCTCCCGGGAGGGGCCGAGAAGAACAGCTCCCGCTCCGTCTCCGAAGAGCACGCAGGTATTTCTGTCCGTCCAGTCAATGAGCGGCGAGAGGACCTCCGCTCCGATAACGAGCACACTTTTCCACATGCCGGAAGCTATTCCTCCGGCCGCGAGGGCCATGGAGTAGACTCCGCTGGTGCACCCCGACTGCACGTCGAAGGCTCCGGCCCTGTCGGCTCCGAGGAGCCCCTGCACCTTGGGGGCGACGCCAGGGAAGAGAGTGTCCGGGCTGTTGGTGGCCACGATGATCATGTCCAGCTCCGAAGCATCGACCCCCGCGTCGTCGAGGGTGCGCCGTGCCGCCTTTTCGGCGATGGAGCTGGTAAGCTCTCCTTCGGCGGCGATATGGCGTCTCTGAATCCCGGTACGGTCCCGGATCCATTCATCGCTCGTCTCCACAAGCTTCGAAAGATCGTCGTTCGTCAGAACCTTCTCGGGGACGTACATGCCGCTTCCCCGTATGGAAACCGGCGTTCCCTGGAAAATAGCCATTGAAAAAACCTCCTCTACTCCAACTCTTCCCGGATAAGCTGCACGCCCTTCTGCAGGGCGAAGTTCCGCGCCACTGAGAGAGCGTTGGCGATTGCCGGGGCCCTGGACCGGCCGTGGGCCTTCACAACGACGCCGTTCACACCAAGGAGGGGGGTTCCCCCGTGCTTTTCATAATTGAAACGGGCCCAGAGATCCTTCATCATGGGGACCATGAAAATCATCCCCATTTTCGGAAGGATACGGTGCCCCATCTCCTCCTTGAGAATTGAGGAAACGGCCGTCATGAGTCCTTCAGCGAACTTCAGGATGACGTTGCCCGAAAAACCGTCGCATACCACCACGTCGGCCCGGCTGTAGGGAATGTCGTCCCCTTCGGCATATCCCGAGAAATTCAGGGAGCTTCCCCGGATGAGATCTCTCGCCGCGGCGATGACCTCGTCCCCCTTGATCTCCTCAGAGCCGTTCGAAAGAAGGGCGACCTGGGGTTCTGCGACTCCGAGGATCTTTTTTGAATAGATGTTGCCCATATGGGCGAACTGGTAGAGATTCAGGGGCTTGCTTCTCACCGTTGCCCCCACGTCAAGAAGGAAAGTATACTTTTTAAGGGTGGGAAGGGCAACACCGAAGGCGGGGCGGTCGATTCCCCGTATCCTTCCCGCGACGAGCACTCCCCCTGCCACGATTGCTCCCGTGTTTCCTGCGGAGACGCATCCTTCAGCCTCCTTCGAGCGGACCATTTCCATGGCGAGGCGAAGACTGGAATGCCGTTTTTTCCGCATGGCAAGGGTCGGATGTTCGTCCATCCCGATCCGCTCCTCGGCATGCACGATGGAAAGGCGCTTCGCTGCATCCGGCGGAAGGGACCCCAGGAGAGGCTCTATCTCCTCTTTTTTCCCCACCAGGATCAGTTCAAGGTCTTTATGGGCATCGCAGGCAGCCGCGGCCCCTTTGCAGATCTCGGCAGGACCGTGGTCTCCGCCCATGGCATCCAGAGCAAGGATCAAATATATGTCACCTCTCTTACCCTCAGGAAATTTCCTTCCCGGGAATGACCGCCGCGATGAAGCGGCCGATGAATATCTCCTGGTCTTCCACTTTTGTACGAACGCTCACGATGTATTTATTATCCTTGGAGACGCCTACCTTTGCCCGGGCGACAAGTGTGTCCCCCACCTTCGCGTGGCCCTTGTACTCTCCCCTCATCGAATCGATAATGACGAGATCGGCCTCAACGACGGCGATGGCGATTGTGCTCGCCTGGGCATAGATATAATGATCCCACACCATGTCTGTCTGGCGGAAAGCCATCTCCCGGCGGGTCTCAAGGACGGAAAGGGCCCATTTATCCGGTTCGAGTTCGAGAAGATCTCCCACCACTTCATTTTCCTTGAGAGAACGCAGTCTGCTCGTGGCCTTCTGGGCCATGGAGCGCATTCTCTCCCGAAGCTCGGGAAGAGCGAGCACAGCCCGGTCCATACGGATTGTGCTCACGCTGACGGCGAGTATTTGAGCGAGCTGCTCGTCCGTCGCAAGAGGATTCTGCTCGATCAGTTTCAGGAGCTTTGTCTGACGGGTTTTCTTCCTTTGAGATGCTATGAAGGTTCCCTCCATTTTTGGTACCTGATACTGGTAACTGCTCTGAAGATGAGGTAAGTATATTGTCCGAATGAAGGGACGTCAATACTTCCCCGCAAAAAAACCATAAAAATGACGGGAGAAGGTTGCCCCTCCCCCGTCATTTTGTCCTTCAGTTTTTCTTCACGCTTCTTCTTTTTTAGCTTCCGCTGCGGTAGAAACAACCTGTCGCCCGCGGTAATATCCGCATTCACCGCAGGCATGGTAATTCAGAATAACTTCCCCGCAATGGGGGCAGGTGGTAACTTCCGGCGTCGAAAGCGACCCGATCCATTCCGACTTTCTTTTATGGGTTCGAGCATGGGATAACCTGCTTTTCGGCACTGCCATTTTAGACTTCCCTCCTTTATCCTATTCCTCAGTATCTGAAATCTTCACATCGAGAAGCTTTTCAAGCCTGGGGTCCGTCCGGACCGGAGAACAGCCGCAGTCCCCTTCGTTGAGGGGTTTGCCGCACTGGGGGCATATTCCCCTGCACTCCTGAGAACAGAGCACTTGAAGCGGAAGGGACAGAATCACGCTTTCCCAGACCTGGTCGGAGATGTCGATGGTATTTCTCCAGGAATCTACGGGGACGAAAATAACTTCCTCCTCCCCGGAATCTTCCTCAGGAGCTCCCTTCTTCCGCAATGTATAAAGATACATTAAATCGTTCAGAATATCAATATCCGCCGGAGCCAGACAGCGGGAACATGAGGCGGAAAGAAGCATTTCAATGGCGATTGAGACGCTCAGCCCGCCGTCGGCCCATTGAGCTTCGGCGTATACCTTCAGCGGCTCTTTGAAGGCGAATATCTGGCCGGCATAGGAAAGGGAGGAATCCACCGTTTTCTCCCACGACCGGGAGGTACTTCCCGTATCTTCTCCGAGCTCGGGAGTTTCGAGTTCAAAAACCCAGTTGGACGGTTTTTCCGTGATCACCATAATTTTCCTCCCTTTTGGATCTATTCAGCGGTCTATGGCGAGCTTTTTCGTATCCCGGGCGATCACCAGCTCCTCGTCCGTGGGGATCACCATGACGGTCACGGCGCTGTCGTCGGAGCTGATGACGGCCTCCCTGCCCCTGACCTTGTTCTTCTCCCTGTCTAGCTTCACGCCCATGCACTCCAGGCCTTTGCAGATTCCTTCCCGGGCCCTGGCGCTGTTTTCGCCGATACCCGCCGTGAAGACGAGAATATCGACGCCGCCCATGGCGACCGCGTAGGAGCCTATGTATTTCTTGACTCCGTAGTAGAGCATCTCCTCGGCGAGCTTCGCCCTTCTGTTGCCGGAGTCCGCCGCCTCCTCCACGTCCCGGAGATCGCTGCTCACGCCGGAGATGCCGAGAAGGCCGCTCTCCTTGTTCAGCACATGGCTCATGGCCTTGTTGTCGATATCTTCCTGTTCGGAAAGGTACGAGACGAGCAGGGGGTCCACATCCCCGCTCCTCGTTCCCATGATGACGCCGGGGAGGGGGCTGAATCCCATGCTCGTATCCACCGATTTTCCGCCCTCCACGGCGGTGATGGAGCTGCCGTTCCCCATGTGGCATGTGATGATGTTCAGGGATTCGATGGGCTTGCCCGCAATTTCCGCCGCCCTGCGGGAGACGTAGAAATGGCTCGTTCCGTGGAAGCCGTACCGACGGACCTTGTACTTCTCGTAGTAGTGGTAGGGAACGCCGTACATGTAGGCGTATCCGGGCATGGTCTGATGAAAGGCCGTGTCGAACACCCCCACCTGGGGGATATTCGGAAGGGCTTCGGTCACTGCGTAGATTCCCATGAGGTTGGCCGGATTGTGAAGAGGCGCCAGGGGCACGCATTCCTCGAGGGCATCGATGACATCCGGAGTGATGATGACCGAGCCGGCATAGCGTTCACCTGCATGGACAACCCTGTGACCGACTGCCGCCAGCTCGTCGAGGCTTTCGAGAACCCCGTGGCTGCCATCGAGAAGGGCCTCCACGACCACCTTGAAGGCCACCTTGTGGTTGGAGATCTCCCGGTTTTGAATGACAGCGTCCATACCGGTTTTGACATGCTTGATCCGTGCGCCCTCAATGCCTATCCGTTCCACAAGCCCCTTTGCCAGGACCGATTCGTCGGTCATGTCGAAAAGCTGGTACTTGAGGGATGAACTGCCGCAGTTGATCACAAGAACTTTCATTGCGTACCCCGTCCTCTCTTCTTGACCGGCATCTTCTTCCGGATGTATTGTAAGGGAAGATACATTTCGAAAGGCAGCCGGTCGCCATATATAGAAATATCATCGGCATTGTCGCCGAATACAACCCTTTTCACAACGGTCATATCCACCACATCCGCGAGGCGGCCAGGCAGTCGGGAGCCTCGGGAATCGTAGTGGTCCTGTCGTCCTATTTCACCCAGCGGGGCGAGCCTGCCCTTCTCAGCAAGTGGGACCGGGCGGAGGCGGCCCTCCGGGCCGGGGCGAATCTCGTGCTCGAACTTCCCGTCTTCTTCTCCTGCGCCAACGCAGGAATCTTTGCAGGGGGAGGCATAGACATTCTTGCCGCCTCGGGGGTGGTGGATACGGTCACCTTCGGAATGGAAGAGCCCGATTTCCCCGTCGCGGCAATCCTTGATATTCTAATTCACGAACCTTCTTCTTTCAAGGATTCTCTGAAAAAATACATGAAATCAGGTTTTTCCTACGTAAAGAGCAGGGCCCGCGCCCTGGGGAACCTCGACCCGGCTTTTGAGGAATTCATCTCCCGGCCGAACAACTCCCTCGCTCTGGCCTATATGAAGCGGATGATGATCAAAAAATATCCTCTGCGCTGCCTCCCAATCCTCCGGGAAGGTGACTGCCACCACGCCGAAACCGTCACGTCGCCCCGGGCCAGCGCCGGGGCCCTGCGGCGCCTTCTCGAGAGCGGAAATTTCTCAGAAGCCGAAACTCTGATCCCCACCGCATCCCGGGAGGTTCTCTTCCCCTGCATCGAAAAGGGCAATGCGGTTCTTTCACGGCAACCTCTCTGGAGAATAGCCCGCTCGCTTCTCTCCCGGGTCTCCCGGGAGGAACTGGGACAATCCGCCGGGATGACGGAGGGGATGGAAAACCGACTGCTCAAATTCACCTCTGAAAGCGCCTCCTGGGAGGAATTCATTGCCTCCGCGGTCTCGGGACGGTACCCCGCGGGACGGGTGCGCCGGCAGATCATCCATTTTCTTCTCGGCATTTCCCAGCAGGACAGCTTTCTCCTGCAGCAGGAGGGGCCTTCCTACCTGCGCCCTCTCGCTGCGGACGCCAGGGGGCGCGAATTGCTGCGGGAGACCGGAAAGAGGGGCTCTCTTCCCGTAAGAAGCAAGATTCCCCTGGACCGGCATACCCCGGAGAGCCGTCTGTCCCTTTTGGAGCATCGCGCGGGAGAGCTGTGGGAGAACCTGTCTCTCCGCCACGCTCCGGGGTCGGAGAAAAAAAGACGCCCCTTTATGGGGTGATATTGCGGGGCAGGGGAAAACGCTCCCGAAGACGGCGGTAGACTCCGGGAGGTACCATCTCGTGCACAGCCCCGCCGAATTGGTAGATTTCTTTCACGGCATGGCTCGACAGATAGGAGTACCGCGCCTCCGTGACGATGAAAAGAGTCTCGATATCGGGGGCAAGCTGGCGGTTCATAAGGGCGAGCTGAAATTCGTATTCAAAATCAGAGAGGGCCCGAAGGCCCCGGATGATGATCCTGCTCTGCTCCTGGCGGAGGAAATCCACCAGCAGCCCCGAGAAGGAACTGACCTTCACGTTCGGAAGGTGGCTTAGGGCCTCTCTGGCCATGGCTTTCCGTTCGTCCACCGTGAAGGACGATTTCTTCTGGGGGTTGAGGAGAACGCTCACCACAAGCTCGTCGAAGAGCGCCGCAGCCCTCTCCGCAATGTAGATATGCCCGTTCGTTATGGGGTCGAAAGAGCCCGGGTAGACGGCGATTATGCTTCGCTTCATTCTTCTTCTCCTTTCTTCCTGGCCCGGAGAAAGGTCAGCACCGTGTCGCCGTATTCTCTCCGGTCGCAAAGAACGTACTCACTGCCGGCAGGAAGTTCCTCCCGGGAAGAATGTTCCACCACCGCAATGCCCTCCGGAGCGAGCAGCCCTCCTTCCCCGGGAAAAAGCAGTTCTCCGAGGAGGGGAGGCCATCCTTCTCCGTAGGGGGGATCGGCGAAGATGACATCGAAACGGCGGTTCTTCCTCTCGAGAAAATTCAGGGCCCTGCGGATATCCATGCCCAGGAGAAGAAATTCCGAGTCTCCCGGAAAAAGGGCCCGGATCTTCCGGACCCGGGCGGGAAGAATTTCGACTGCGGCCACCGGACAGGCCCCCCGGTCCCGGGCCATCCTCGCCACCCTTCCGGTTCCCGAAAAAAGGTCGAGAAAGGCCGCCTCTCTCAGATTGCCGAGGATGCTGAAGAGGGCCTGGAGCACTTTCCCCGAGGTGGGACGTACCTCTTTCATGCCGGTTCTTCCCCTTTCAGCCGCAGCTTCTCTCGAGTTCTGAAGCCAGGGCCGTTATGGCCCCTCTTACCGCAGGGGTAAGAAAGGGGGAGGAATAGGGGGCGACCTTCACCAGAATATCATCCTCCCGGGCGACCACCTGGAGAAAGAACTTCTGTTCAAAATCGCCGTCCATGGTCACGGCCTCGAGGAGCATGCTTCCGGCACCGTCGGCGTAGCATTTTTTGTAGATCCACAGGCCGTCCCCGGCCTTTCCCTCCCGGCCGAAGAGGTTCCTCAGAACATTCTCCGCCGGTCCCTTTTTCATCACCCGAACGTGCACATCTTCCGCCCTCCCAAGGTATTCCGGATCTTCTCCGGACCGGCAGTTTTTTTTCTCTACTTTCGACAGGAAAATCGATTTTCCCATCCCAAGCCACTTCCGTTCATATTTCGTGGTGACTGAACGGGGGGGATTCACCCTCCATTCCCCCTCTTCGAGATGAGGATGGGCGGTCATCCCCGTGAGCACTTCCCGACCGTACCACTCCTCATCGGTGAGGAGTTCGAAGAAGCACCCGCTCTTCAGAACCCGGGCCACTTCGGAAGGAAAGCTGCCCGACGATACCCTGCGTTTCGAGTGGCGCTTCTTCGGCCAGGGGCAGGGAAAGTTCATATAGATGCCGTCGAGACTTTCTGCCGCGAGGCATTCCCGCAGAAAAAACCTGGCATCGCCGCACAGGATATGCGCGTTGGAAAGTTTCTCCGCCGCAATGCGCTTTCTGGCCCTGACAACACAGGACTTTGACATTTCGATGCCCCAGTAGGTGCCGGCTCCGTCTTCCCTGGCGAGATGGACGAGAAATTCGCCGTTTCCGAAGCCGATCTCGAGAAAAGCCTTCTTTCTTCCCCGGAGCACATCGAGGGGAAGGCGTTCCCTTTCTGCCATGACAATGGACTCCCTAACCTTATCCATGAATTCGAACTCCCCTTAAAAAATCCTGGCTTCGGACAAATTATAGCAGGCTCCTTCCGCCATTGGAAAAAAAATGCTCCTTTATGCCGGGATTGGAAATTTTTCCCTCTTGATTGACCATTTTCCTCTATATGGTAATATCAACAGGTGAATTAAAGTGTTTTTTGGTCCATAAAGTTTTTTGCGGTTTCTACACAATGCAAATTTCTCTTCTTGAGGTACAATAGGAAGGGTTGAAAACGAAGAGAAGCATATTCTTCGTTTTCTTTTTGAGTGAATAAATAAATCAGGGGAAGCTCAATTTTCCAAGCTTATCCTGAAATTCAAGAGGGGGTACCTAAATGAAAAGAAACTGGATAACGATGGACGGCAACACTGCCGCCGCGCATGTGTCCTATGCGTTCACGGAAGTGGCTGCCATCTATCCCATCACACCGTCCTCGAGCATGCCCGAAGTCATCGACGAATGGGCCGCCCACGGCAGAAAGAACATTTTCGGCAAAACGGTCATGGTAAGGGAGCTCCAGTCCGAGGCCGGAGCGGCAGGAGCAGTTCACGGCGCGCTTTCCGCCGGCTCTCTCGCGTCAACCTTCACAGCCTCCCAGGGACTGCTTCTCATGCTTCCCAACATGTACAAAATCTCCGGCGAACTTCTTCCCGGCGTCTTCGACGTGAGTGCCCGGGCCGTCGCCGGCCACGCCCTGTCCATCTTCGGAGACCACAGCGACATCATGGCCTGCCGCGCCTCAGGGTTCGCCCTCCTCGCCTCCGGAAGCGTTCAGGAGGTCATGGACCTCACGGCAGTCGCCCATCTCAGCGCAATCAAGGGAAGCCTCCCTTTCCTGGCCTTCTTCGACGGCTTCAGGACATCCCACGAGATTCAGAAGATCGACACCCTCGACTACGATGATCTCGCCAAACTCGTTGACTACGAAGCCCTTGCCCGCTTCAAGGCCCGGGCTCTCAATCCGGAACACCCCTATCAGAAGGGAACTGCCCAGAACCCGGACATCTTCTTCCAGGCGAAGGAAGCCATCAACCCCTTCTACGAGGTCATTCCTGATCTCGTCGAGTCCTACATGGAGGAGATCAAAAAACTTACGGGAAGGGAGTACCATCCCTTCAACTACTACGGCGCTCCCGATGCCGAGAACATCATCGTTGCCATGGGATCGGTCTGCCAGACCATCGAGGAGACCGTGGACTATCTCAACGCCCGGGGAGAAAAGACCGGGGTGGTGGAAGTTCATCTCTACCGGCCCTTCTCGGAAAAGTACTTCTTCAACGTCCTTCCCGCCTCGGTAAAGCGCATCGCAGTGCTCGACCGCAGCAAGGAACCCGGAGCTCTCGGCGAGGCTCTCTACCAGGACGTCTGCACCCTGTTCCAGGATATGTCAGAAAAGCCCCTCATCGTTGGAGGACGGTATGGCCTGGGTTCGAAAGACACGACCCCGACCCATATCAAGGCCGTATTCGACAACCTCCGCCTCTATTCACCCAAGGACCACTTCACCGTGAGCATCAAGGATGACGTGACCGGGACCTCCCTTCCCGCAGGGGAGACCATCGTGGCCGCCCCCGAAGGTACGATCCGCTGCAAGTTCTGGGGCCTCGGCTCCGACGGCACAGTGGGAGCCAACAAGAACTCCATCAAGATCATCGGCGACGAGACGGACCTCTACGCCCAGGGATATTTCGCCTACGACTCAAAGAAGTCAGGCGGAATCACCATCTCCCACCTGCGCTTCGGCAAAAAGCCCATCAAGTCCACCTATCTCATCGACAACGCCGATTTCATCGCCTGCCACAAGCAGGAATACGTCAATCTCTATGACGTCCTGGGCGGACTCAAGAAGGGCGGCACCTTCCTTCTCAACACCCAGTGGACCACCCTCGAGGACCTCGAGAAGAACCTTCCGGCCCGGGTGAAACGCTATCTTGCAAACAACGACATCTCCTTCTACATTCTCAACGGTACGGACATCGCCGAGGAGATCGGACTGGGCAACAGGACCAACGTAATCATGCAGTCCGCCTTCTTCAAGCTGACCAACGTCATTCCCCTCGACGACGCGGTCAAGTTCATGAAGGATGCCATCGACCACTCCTACGGCAAAAAAGGAGAAAAGGTCCTCGAAATGAACTACAGGGCTGTGGACGCAGGGATCCAGAATCTCAAGAAGATCGAAGTCCCCGCAGAATGGGCCGACGCCGACAAGGATCCCGAACTCGTCTGCGGTCTTCCCGAGGAAATCCCCGATTTCGTCCGGGATGTCTGCATGCCCATCAACGCCCAGCAGGGAGACAGCCTCCCCGTGAGCGCCTTCGTCGGCCGTGAAGACGGTCATTTCCCCTCCGGGACATCGGCCTACGAGAAGCGTGGCGTGGCGGTCAACGTCCCCGAATGGAAGAGCGAAAAGTGCATTCAGTGCAACCAGTGCTCCATGGTATGCCCCCACGCCACCATCCGGCCGGTGGTCCTCACCGAAGCGGAATTCGCCAATGCCCCCGAGAATTTCGGTGCCGTGGACATCAAGGGGAAGGAATTCCCGGGACACAAGTACAAGATGCAGGTCGATCCTCTCGACTGCATGGGGTGCGGCAACTGCGCCGACATCTGCCCCGTGGGCGCCCTCGAGATGAAGCCCATCGCCACCCAGATGGACCAGATCTGCAACTGGAACTTCGGAGTGGCAGTCTCCGACAAATCGGACCAGACCAATAAGTTCACTGTGAAGGGCAGCCAGTTCTCCACTCCCCTCCTCGAGTTCTCCGGCGCCTGCGCCGGCTGCGGCGAAACCCCCTATGCGAAGCTCGTCACCCAGCTCTACGGCGACCGCATGGTCGTGGCCAACGCCACGGGCTGCTCCTCCATCTGGGGCGCGTCCGCTCCCAGCATGCCCTACACGAAGAACGCCAAGGGTCAGGGTCCTGCCTGGGCAAACTCACTCTTCGAGGACAACGCCGAGTACGGCTACGGAATGAAGCTCTCCATCGACACCACCGTGGGGTATGTCGTTGACGCCATGAACGCCCTCGTCGCCCTGGACATCCCCGAGGACATGAAGGCCATTTTCAGCGAATGGCTCGAGGCGCGGGACGACGGCGAGAAGTCGAAGGCGGCCTCCGAGAAGGTCCTCTCCGTCCTCGGACGGGACATCGGACCCGAAGGCAACCGCCTGCTGGCCGAAATCGCCTGCCGCAGCGACTACCTCGTCAAGAAGTCCGTATGGATTTTCGGCGGCGACGGATGGGCCTACGACATCGGCTTCGGCGGCCTCGACCATGTTCTGGCCTCCGGCGAGGACGTGAACGTTTTCGTTTTCGATACGGAAGTCTACTCCAACACGGGCGGCCAGTCCTCGAAATCCACTCCCACGGCGGCCACGGCAAAATTCGCCGCATCGGGCAAACGGATCAAGAAGAAGGATCTCGGCAGAATCGCCATGACCTACGGCTACGTCTACGTGGCCCAGGTGGCCATGGGAGCCGATAAGAACCAGCTCATGAAGGCCCTCAAAGAGGCCGAGGCCTACAAGGGACCCTCCCTTATCATTGCCT
The DNA here is from genome assembly GCA_963674625.2 of Aminobacteriaceae bacterium. GTDB lineage: Bacteria > Synergistota > Synergistia > Synergistales > Aminobacteriaceae > JALHFZ01. Next base: position 321,729 of record CAXXXO010000003.1, read on the forward strand.
ACGCCCCCTGCATCAACCACGGCATTTTCGCCGGCATGGGGAAGGCCCAGGAGCAGATCAAGCGGGCCGTGGAGGCTGGATACTGGCATCTCTACCGCTACAGCCCCGACCTAGCCGACCAGGGGCAGAATCCCTTCATCCTCGACTCCAAGGAGCCGAAGGCGAGCTTCAAGGACTACCTCATGTCCGAGGTGCGCTACGCTTCCCTGAAGCAGTCCTTCCCGGACCTCGCAGAGGAGCTCTTCGACAAGGCCGAAAAGGACGCCAAGGCGAAGTACGAGATCTACAAGCAGCTCGCCGAGATGGGCAAGGAACCGGTCAAGGCCCAGGCGTAAAACCGAAAAGCGGAAGGAGATTTTCTCCTTCCGCTTTTTTTCAAAGAAGATACTCGTCTTTGTCCCTCGTGAATTTCCCTTTTCCTGAAGACCGGCAAGTTCGTTTCCCTCGGAGCAAATGACAGGAAAATTCCCTCTTCGCAAGGGCGTATTGACCCCGCCTGCGATTCGGGGTAGAATATCCCGGTCAGTACGGGACGTAGCGCAGCCTGGTTAGCGTACCTGCATGGGGTGCAGGTGGTCGGAGGTTCGAATCCTCAAAGACTCGCAAAGCCTTGCAAATACTGAATCGAAAGCCTTCCTCTCAAGGGAAGGCATTTTTTTTGAGTACCTGCCGATGAGTTGTACTACAAGTAATCCCCCTCTTCCGATTGTCAAGGTTCCCTTGAAATGTTAACTTTTTTGATGAGATGAGTAGGAAATAGCAAGTGGGTCGTCAACACTTTAACGGACAGAAAGTTAAGCAACGGCGGCTGAATTATTCTTGTACCAGGCTTCCAGCCATTTCAACGGACTCAGATAACCAAGCCGCTTTTGTATCCGCTTCGTATTGTAGAATCCCTCGATGTACGCAAAGATCCCATGTCTGGCCTCTTCCCTTGTGTTGAAATGGACCCAGTGAACCGCCTCTTTCTTCAATGTGGCGAAAAAACTCTCGCTCCAGGAATTGTCTCCGGGCATACCTACCCTCGAAAAGCTTTGACGGATTTTCCTGCCGCTTATGTAGGCCGTGACCTTCTCCGACGTGTACTGGCTGCCTCTGTCGCTGTGAAAGATACACCCCCGGGGCAGATGCCAGCTCCTTACTGCCTCTCGGATAGTTTCAAGCACCAACTCCGCCTTCATCGGCTCCGACATGCCTGAGGCGAGTATCATTCCGCTCGCCACATCCTTTACCTGGCAGAGATAGGCGAAGCCCTCCTGCGTACGGATGTAGCTGATATCGCTGGAAAGTACCTGAAACGGACGGTCTATCTGAAGTCCACGCACCAGGTTCGGATATCCATCCCCCCGCGCCTTTCTGCTGTCCGTCAGGGACCGCTGCTTTCTTCTCAGATGGATCGACCTCAGTTCTTCCTCTTCCATGCATCTCCGGACCTTTCTGTAAGATGCCCTGAATCCCTGAAGCCGAAGCTTTCCGCAGATCCGGTCCGCTCCATAGGTCCCTCCACTTTCCAAAAATATCAGCCTGACTCTTTCCCTGTATTGGGCCGTTCGGTCCTCCCTGGTTCTCCGCTCTTTCTTCCATCCGTAATATCCGCTCCGCGACACTCTCAGAACTACAGCCCACTTCTTCTCCGGATATTCCGGATGTGCCGCGATGAAGCGATATTTTACCTCTGCTGCTTCGCGAAGTAGGCCGCGGCTTTTTTTAGCATGTCACGCTCCATCCGCAGTTCTGCATTTTCCAAGCGGAGCACCTTCAGTTCTTCTTCCAATGTTGCTGCGGCGGTTTTGTCTCCCAGGGCCGTATACCGCTGCCGCCACCGATGGAGCATGCTTGCGGTGATTCCCAGATCTTCTGCCACTTCCCTGACCGGCTTCGGGCTCGCATAGCTCAGTTTGACAGCGTTCTTCTTGAATTCCTCGTCATATTTCCGTCTCGTTAAGGACATGCACGTAAGGTCTCCTCTCCTTCGGGTTAGACTACCTTAATCTGCTGTCCGTTATTGTAGCGGAGACCCATGCACCTGTGTCCTCAAAGGAACGATTATAGGGTAGATTATGTGGCTCATGGACCTTTAGAATCAGATAGAAGGCCATTCCTCCCCTCTTGCGGGATTTTCAAGTTCAATGCGGCAAACAAATATATCCTCATTTTCCTCGAGACAAAAAGAGTAAATTTACAAAAAAACTTGAAGTTCGTCCACACGACATAATGATACATCTCAAAAACCTTGGAGGCTATTTAATTTTCTCAAAAACTTATATTGGACAAAAGTGATGGAAAGAGATACTATTCAATTAGAAGACAAAATTCTTTAAAATTATACATTTCCCACTTAATTAAATAATAGCTTACTCTAATATAATGATTTAAAAAGTACGATCAGATCAAAGAGGTGAGACATATATGTGTGAGGAAACGCATAACAAAGTTAAGAAAGATATAAAAAAACCGACCTATAAATATATTGAGGCTGATTCAATAATATATGGGCTCAGTGATGATTATGCTTTCACAATAAATGAGTATTTTTGTATTTATTCTTTTTTTGTTACCTATTCTTTGTGTGCTAAGCAGAGCTCAAAGAAACGACGAATAGAGGATTATGGTTGGCAAGCAGAAGAAGGTAAAAAAACAACCATAGTAACAAGCCGCCTCAAGGATGCTCTTTCAACAGCTCTTGATTTGGATTCTGACCCGTTCTTCATTTTTACAGAAGACAATGATCTCAAGGCCCGGTTTGCGGAGGTAAACCTTAAAGATGGAAAACCAACAGATATATCAACTGAACGTGCTGTCATAGGAAAAACCTCCGGTTCAAACCCTTACTTCAAGTTGTTTTACCGAATAAGGAATGCCCTTGCACATGGGAAATTTATACTCAAAAATGCTCCTAGCGGCGAACAAATAATTTTGATGCAAGATAATGATAATGCCAATGTAACCGCAAGGATTATTCTAAAAAAGTCGACTCTTCTTAGTTTTATCCGCATAACAGACGGCAAGAGAAGATGTTTTATTGGACAGTTAAGCGGCCAGATTTAAAGCCTTGCTATATTCCAATGAGCTGATCGAAGGTATACCCCCTAAGGAGGAAAAAGTATTTTCTGGCGGGCCATACCTGTGTGTGTAAAGAAGGCCCCCACGTCCACAGCCCCCCTTTTCATAGGAAAGGGTATACCGGGTACCCCTAAAAGGGAAAGATTATTCTAGGCATGCCTAATGATGGGCCAGGAATGCCCTAGGTTGAATCATTTTCTAAAAGGCATACCCAGATGATCATCCTATCAAGGCCATATCGTTCAATACAGAGCATTCTAGGGGCTAAATTTCCCCTGCTCTTTTTCTTGCGGTGGAGTTACAAGAGCAACTGTTTTTTTCAAACCCTTCCCTCCGTCAGGAGAATATAATCTTCTAGAGCTTAATGTGTATCCCCACTGGTTAGGTAAGCATGCTTGGAAAAAAACCTTTTAGGGGAGATACTTATTAAAAGTTTCAGTATGAAAGTTCCATGATTGAGATTACAAGGCTCGAAAAATATCCTTGCGAAATCCTACATTCCTAAAGTAGATTGCGCCAAAAGAGAGCTAGTTTTTTAATGACGTGAACCAGCTTCTAAAAGTTAATCTCCAGAGAGCTATTGAGGAGGTAGGGAAACGGGTTCCCTGCATGACTGGCGGTTACAAGGTCAGTGTTATGAAGTTTTTGGATTAGAAAGAAGCTTTCTTATTACTAAATCCAGGTTTGTATGTTGGTGCGGTTCGCTAAAATCAAAGCGGCTGATTAAGACTTTTTCTATTCTGGTGAATAAATGCTCCGAACAGGCGGGAAGCTTTTTCCTGCGATTCATCAAAGAACAGAAAAAGAATAATGTCTAATCATTTGTTCTCTTTTATTATTTTTTTTTCGGTAATCAAAACCCCGCCGCAATAAGAATCCACGATATCCGTGGAAACGGGGAATGTTGTAAAGTATCAGCATCCAAATGTGGGGGGGCAGCTATGGAGAAATACAAGGTATAGCCAAATTATTAAAATGTTTTTTAAGAATACTTATTGTTTTCTGGTCTAAAAAGTATTCAGCAATATTCCGATTGGTAAATTTAACTTGAAGGAGGTTGGGTGTTATGGTTGCTATTTTAGGTATACTGGGGATAGTTCTTTTTTTACTTTTAACTGTTTCGGGAAGAGTGAATCAGGGTGGTGTTATGTTGGGGATAATCATTTTCATAGGTGCTATCGTAATAAAAGGCTTTCCTGAAGGATTGTGGATTGGTGGAATAATTAACCTGTTTATAGACTTTGGTAGTCTTCTGTCATTGCCATTTCTTTTAAAGAATAAATAAATCAACTTACAAAGGATCTTTACGAGCTATCGTCCAATATGGTGTATGGACCAATCAGGTGGCGCTCCCGTCTGATTGGTCCGATGCTTGCTTTCCGTCTTTTGAAAACTACTCCTGTGATGACTTCTCCAAGAAGTTCATAGTCTTTGAGTTTCCACTATTTCTTCTTTGCTTTCTGTTAGTGCGTTATTTAAGGTTATCCTCACAACAAAAATGGATTTGACTTCATCCTGCCAGGATCATACCCTCCCTATTCTCTTCCTTGTTGCCGGATACATGGCTGATACGGGGGAAGCCTTTCTGTGGGCACGCTGAACGTCGTCATCGGACAGGGCCAGGTATCGCTCCGTCATGCTTAACGTGCTGTGTCCCATAGCCTTCTGAAGAGAAAAGACATCCATGCCGTTTCGTAGGCTTTCCAAGGCAAATTGATGCCGCAGATCGTAAGCGGAGAACCGTTTTAATCCCGCTTTCTTTGCATAGCGGCGTAGTTTGACTGTCCATCCGTGGGCATTCCATGGTTCGCCGTAGGATGTACAGAAGATCGACACGTCGTCTCCCCATTCCTCTGGGCGGACATTTAGCAGCCTGTCAAGCATCGAGGCGGTTGTCTCGGAGAAATAGACTGTCCTTCTATGGCGTGTTTTAGCTGTCGAAGCACGAATGACGGCCCTTTGAAGGTGAGTATCAATATCTGCCGGTAAAAGCCTGAGTGCTTCTGACGGCCTTATTCCCGAATCGAGGCAAAAGAGAAAAAGTGTGGTATCCCGAAGGGCGGCGAAGGTGGACGTTCCTATTGTGTCGAGCATCTTTTTCAGGTCTGCTATCGGATGATCGACAATACGTGGCTCCTCTCCCCGGCGATATTTGAAATCGGCAGCGGGCGATTCGGTGAAGGCTCCTTCGCTAACAGTGAAATCGAAGAAAGGCTTCAGGCTCTTCAGTCGGATATTGTGAGTGGCGATAGCTATGTTCTCCTGGGCGAGAAACTCTGCCAGGCATTCCCGGCACGTCGTCGACCAGGCCATGGGGAAGCGGCGGAAGAACTGCTCGATGAATTCTTTGTAGCCTGTGAGTGTACGTGGGGCGGATCCCTGGGACTTCCGCAAGGAAAGAAAACGGCTCAACGCTTCCTCCCATGTCTGGGGCGGATGCCTCCTAATGTCAATAATTATGGCTGATTTCATGGTGTCCCCTCTTTAAATGTAAGGGGAACCTTATCGGAAGGAGGGGAAATGTTGAGCACCTGCCATGAGAAAAAACAGGGTGAAAAAGGTAGTAATCTTAAATGACCTGAATATTCCCTCTTTGCTTTCCGTATTGACCCCGTCTGCGATTTCGGGTAGAATATCCCGGTCAGTACGGGACGTAGCGCAGCCTGGTTAGCGTACCTGCATGGGGTGCAGGTGGTCGGAGGTTCGAATCCTCTCGTCCCGACCAGAAAGAACAAGCGGGGTGAAAGCCCCGCTTTTTTTGTATTTTCAGGGAGGCAGATTTCCGTGTCCGATGTGCAGCGGTTTCACCAGAAGAAGAGTCTCGGACAGAATTTTCTCGCGGACCGGAAGGTCCTCTCTCGGATAATCGAGACGGCCCGTCTGACCTCCGGAGATGTGGTGCTTGAGATCGGACCTGGTCAGGGTGTTCTCACCCGGGGACTTCTCGCATCCCCCTGCGCTTTCGTTCACTCCGTGGAGATCGACAGGGGGCTGGAACCCTTTCTCAGGGGCATCTCCGCTCTCCATGGGGACCGCTTCGCCCTTCACTGGGCGGATGCTCTTCTCTTCGACTATCTTTCCCTTAGTCCACCTCCGGGCAAGGTTGTGGCAAACCTGCCCTACAACGTCACGACGCCCCTTCTCTGGCGCCTCCTCGAGCAGCTTCCGACGGCCTCGGAATACATCGTCATGGTGCAGAAGGAAGCGGCTGAGCGGCTCACGGCACCTCCAAAAACGAAAGCGCGCTACCCCCTCGGCGTCACCCTGGAGATCATGGGGGAAGCGGAAATCGTAATAACCGTTCCCCCTTCGGCTTTTCATCCAGCTCCGAAGGTGGATTCAAACCTGCTGAAAATCACTCTTTCAGGCAGGTATGCCGCCCTCCCCCGAAACGGGGTATGGCGGGAGCTTCTGCGCCGGGGATTTGCCCAGCGTCGGAAGAAGCTTTCAAAAAACCTGAGGAACTGGCGTTCCGATTTTTCCTGGATCGATAGCTTTGAAAAGGCCGGGATCGAAGAGAATTCACGGGCGGAGGAGATGACAGCCTCCCAATGGATGGATCTGCTGAGGGACCTGGAATTACGGGAATAAAAAAGGCCCTTTTCCTCAAAGGGGGAAAGGGCCAGAATCAAAAAAACAAAAGTGAGGGAGCTTTCCTACATCACCTTGTCCTTCAGAGCTTTGCCGGGTCTGAAGACCGGAACCTTTTTCGCGGAAATCTTGATGACCTTCTTGGGGTCCTGGGGATTCCGCCCTTCCCTGGCAGCTCTTTCCCGGACCTCAAATGTTCCGAATCCCACGAGCTGCACCTTTTCGCCCTTGGAAAGGGCTTTTTCGATCGAATCAAAGATCGCGCCCACGGCAGCGCCGGATGCCTTCTTGTTCAACCCTGTCGCCTCTGCAACCGCAGTTACCAGTTCCGCTTTGGTCACTTTTTACAGCCTCCTCTGAAATATGATGTGAATCTGCTCCCTGAAAGATAAAGCCGTGACCCCCCGGGTCAGGACGTTTTATTATTACCAGCAAGTTCAGTTCTGGTCAAGTAAAAACTTCATTTTTCCTCTTTTCCGCGCCAGAAAATGCGGATTGGTGTCCCCTCGAAGTTTTCAAGGCCCCGAATTTCCTTTTCCATGTGGTTTTCAAAGGAGGGAAGGGCGAGGTCGGGATAGTTTACGAAGAAGATGAAGGTGGGAGGGGCGACATCCGCCTGGGTCACGTAGAAGATCTTGAAGGCCCTTCCTTTTTTGTCCGTGGGGAGGCGGTCGAAGGCGAGGATGTCCCGAACCAGCCTGTTGAGCAGAGTGGTTCCGATTCTTCTTCTTCGGTTTTCGGCGATCGCCTCGATGGCCTTCGGTATTTTCTGCAGCCCCCTTCCCGTGAGGGCGGAGATGAAATGGACGGGGGCGAAGGATAGAAAGACCATCTCGTCCCGGAGCTTGTGCTTCATCTCGTCTCCGAGATTATCCCGGGGGGTGAGAAGATCCCATTTGTTCAGGATGAGCAGAATGCCCTTGCCCCGGGCGAGAATCTCCGCGGCGAGCTTCTTGTCCTGGTCAGTAAAGGGTTCGGAGGCATCCATGACGAGGAGTGCCACATCGCAGCGGTCCACGGCCTGGAGGGTTCGCACGAAGGAATAGTATTCGATATCGTTGTCCACCCGGCTTTTTCTCCGCAGCCCGGCCGTGTCGATAAGGCGGAAGAGGGTTCCGTCGATGGTGACGAGGGTATCTACCGCATCCCTGGTTGTCCCCGGAATATCGCTCACGAGGGAGCGTTCCTGCTTCGCGAGGTAGTTGAGGATGCTCGACTTTCCCACGTTGGGGCGGCCCACGATGGCGACGCTGATCGCCTGAACGTCCTCCGGCTGGGATTCCTCGGGAGGAATTTTTTCCAGGATGGCATCGAGAAGATCATAGATGTTGCGTTTATGCTCGGCGCTGACGCCGATGACATCTTCGAAGCCGAGGGAATAGGCCTGAAAGACCAGGTCCTCGTGGATGCCGTCGTCTATTTTATTCGCCACGACGACGACAGGTTTCCCCGATTTTCTCAGGATATCCGCCACGTCCTCGTCCATCCAGTTGGGCCCTTCCCTGCCGTCAATGACGAAGAGGACGAGGTCGCTCTCCTCGAGGGCAATGCTTATCTGCACCCTCATCCCCTCCATAAAGGCGTTCTCGTCCCGGGTGAGGAATCCGCCCGTGTCGACCACGTAGAATTTCCGCTCGCGCCATTCCGCCTCTCCGTACAGCCTGTCCCGGGTCACTCCGGGCATGTCGTCAACAATGGCCTCTCTCCGGCCTACAAGACGGTTGAAAAGGGATGATTTTCCCACGTTCGGTCTGCCGATGATGGAAACAACAGCCATACGAATACCTCCTCGGGTGAATCTCAGTCGATCCAGACGGATATTTCAGGAAATCCTGCCGAAGAATTTCCGATGGAATAAAAAGGGGAGACAAGGTCGGCAATTCCCCCGATGGACTGTGCGGAAACCCAGAAAAGAAAAGGCGGGTCACCGGGGTCCATAGGTGCGAATCCGCTGTTCTCCAGTGCAGCCATTATACTCTCTTTGATCTCTTCTGAAGGGGATTTCACCTCGACGAGAAAGGAAAAGGGCGGCAATCCCAGCTCCCTCCGCTCCTTGAGTTCCCGGCGCCAGAAGGTCTCCCATCCCGTGAGAAGAGATTTTTGCCATCCCGAGCCCGGCCGCCTGCTCTGGAGTACCAGAATCCTGTCACCCCCGGGGGTTGCCCCTCCAGAGGGATTCCCAGGCCATGGAGTACGCCGTGAATTTCGCCTGGAAAGCGACGCTTCGCCCTTCAGCGTCGGCATCTATCCACCCCGCGAATCCCACATCCAGAAGATCGCAGAGGGAAAGGACGGATCTCGTTCCGAGCACGATCCCTCCATGGCTGAAAGAAGCCTGCAAAGCCCTGCGGTTTTTTTTCCCTCTGAAATTCTGGTCTTCCTTCAGCAGCACGGGGAGTTCGGAGGGAGCCGTCGAACGGGCAACAGAAAAAAGAGCCTCGAGTCCCGGTCGCTTCCCCGTGAGGAGAACTCCCCTGCAGACAGGACATGCCTCCGGCATGGGGGATACAGCACCGCAGGAGGAACATCGGACTCTGCCCCTGCGCTCCTCCCAGGCCATCACCGATCCGCATCTTGGGCACAAAACCGCCTTTCCGCAATCCTCGCAGGCCACTTCGCCGGCGTATCCCTTCCGGTCGAGCAGCCAGAGGGCCGTTCGGCCCTTCTCAAGGCACTTTTGAGTTTCCTCCAGAAATGGCGCAGTGAGGGGAAGTGTTCCTGTGATCCCCTGGGACTCGGAGGCCACGCCTTTTTTCATGTCCGCGAATTTAACCATGCTGCGGCGGGGGGGACCCTGAAACTGCGGACGGCATCGGAGAAAGAGCCTCGAGGAGGGAATTCTCCCCCCAAGGAGAAGAAGTGCTTTTTCAAGCCGTGCCCGTTGTCCTGCGAGAGTCCGGCTGGAAATGCAGGGCCGCTTGTAGGAGCGGTAGGCTCCGCTGCTCTCTTCGTCGACGAAAAGAGAGGCAAGGGCCGGAAGAGGAGCGAAGACCGCCCCCGGTCCTCCGACGACTCCGGCCAAGTCCCCTTCGTGAGCCTTGTGCCACGCCCCGAGAAGGGCCGAACCTCCCGTGGAGGGCCAAAGCAGAGTACGTTCTCTCAGGACAGGGGAAAGAAAGGCGTAAAAGGCTTCCGCAGAGGATTGTTCAGGAAAAAGGGCGAGAAAAGGGGTGTGTTCTTCCAGTTTCTGAAGGGCCCGGGTCCAGCGGCTGCCGTCGTCCTGCAGGTACAGGCAGCTTTCGCGGTACTCCCCAGCCCTTTTCCGATCTTCCCGGACGGGAAGAACAACCGGGTTTTTTTTCGAGAGGAACGACGCCGGCAGCGCGGATTGAAGCATCTCCCCCGTGCCGCAGAGAAAGGTCCTGCCTCCCCACTGAAGAAGACTGAGCATATGGGGCGTCAGGAGGGGTCCGGGATCGAGAAGAGGCCCCCCTCTTCGGAGGGTGAATTGGCCTTCTGCAGGAGGAATCGATGAAGCCCCTTCGATCCAGCCGATCCGCCGTCCCCTGCCGAGGGGAACGGATATCCTGCTTCCCGGCAAGGGAGCCTCCTCTCCCGGAAGCTCGTAGGTAAGGCTGTTCCACCACGGGCCGGGGACAATTACGTCGCAGAAGGACACAGAAATTCCCTTTTCCTCAAGAAAAGACGGCCTCGTCGAGGATGCGGTTCCACAAGGCTTCGGCCACATCCTCCTTTGTTCCGGAAAATTCCGCGGCGGTCCCCTCTTTTCCGAGAATCTTCACCCTGTTGGTGTCCGTGCCGAACCCCGAATCCGGGGCGGTGATGTCGTTGGCCGCTATGAAGTCGAGATTTTTTTTCTTCATCTTCGCCCCTGCGTTTTCGAGAAGATCGGAACTTTCTGCCGCGAATCCCACGAGGATCTGCCCCGGTTTTTTCCTTTCCCCCAGGAGGGCGGCAATATCAGGATTCTGGACAAGGTCGATATGAAGAAACTCCCGGTCTCCCCTCTTGATTTTGTCCCTGGAAAAGGAGGCGGAACGGAAATCTCCCACCGCAGCAGCCTTGACGATCACGTCCATGGATTCTGCCCTTGCAAGGACCTCGTCCTTCATCTCTTCCGCGGTGACAACGGGTATGACGGTGAAGCCGTAAAGATCGGAGGGGGAGGAGGGGCCGAGGACAAGGGTCACCGAGGCTCCTCTGTACCAGGCCGCCCTGGCCACCGCGCACCCCATTTTCCCGGTGCTGGGATTGCCGAGAAACCGGACGGGATCGAGAAACTCCCGGGTGGGACCGGCAGTGACAAGGACATTCCTGCCCTCGAGACGTCTGTCGGGGCACAGAGCCCTCCACATTTCGTCGAGAATGACCTCGACGGAAGGGAGGCGCCCCTTCCCTTCGTAGCCGCAGGCGAGACTCCCCGTCTCGGGTTCCGCCAGGATATACCCCATCTCCCGAAGAATCTCCCTGTTCCGTGCCGTGGCCGGATGGGAGAGCATATGGACATTCATTGCGGGAAAGAGAATCACAGCCGTGTGGGCGGCGAGGAGAAGGGACCCGAGAAGATCCTTTCCCTTGCCGGCAGCGGTGTTTGCCATCGTCTCCGCAGTACAGGGGGCGACGAGCACCACATCGGCCCAGTCGGCGAGGGCTATATGCGGTATTTCCCATCCCCGTTCATCCGAAAGAAAGTCCCGCTGCTGCCAGACCCGCCTTCCGGCCAGGGTGGAAAGGGTAAGAGGACTGACGAACCGCTCCGCTTCTTCCGTCAGCACGACCTCCACCTCGCACCCGGACTTCACCAGGGCGCGGAGGATGTCCGGTCCCTTGTAGGCCGAGATTCCCCCCGTGATTCCGAGCAGAACCTTACGTCTAGACTTCCAGGCCGGCATTTGCGGGGACATCCCCGGGGCATGGCATGGCCAGTTCCTCGCCGTCGGGGGAGAGGGCAAGTTCGCCTTCGTCGAATTCGGCCAGGGCGGTGGAGATGAATTTTTCATTTTCATCCTCCAGGGTTCTGCCCTTCTGTTCGCTCAAAGCCCTCGCACGGGCCGCCACCGCGGCGGTAAGCAGGTACTTGTTGCTGATCCCCTGTTTCGCCGCCAGAGAATCGATGTCGTAGAAAATCATGGGCCTTCCTCCTCATTCTTTCTGTAGTCGAGAATAATATTTTTCAGCTTCTCCGAGGCCGGACCTGCGGAGTCGTTCAATATCACGTGATCGTAGAGGTTCGACTGCTCTATCTCCCTGCGGGCGTTCCGAAGGCGGAGCTGCAGTATTTCCTCGCTCTCCGTTCCCCGCTCCCGCAGCCGGTGCTCGAGCGCCTCCATGCTGGGAGGCGCAACGAAAATGAGAATGCTCTCAGGGATCTTTTTTCTTATCTGCAGCGCTCCCTGAACGTCGATCTCGAGAAGAATGTCCTTTCCGCAGTTCAGCCCGGTTTCCACGTCCCTGATAAGCGTTCCGTACCATTCTCCGTGGACTTCCGCCGACTCGAGAAACGCTCCCTCCCGGGACAGCCGGTCGAACTCGTCTTTCTTGAGAAAACGATAGTCCACGGCGTCCGTCTCCCCCTTCCTGGCGGTTCGGGTGGTGCAGGAAACGGAGAACTCGAGATCCTTCAGGCTTTCGAAAACTTTTTTCCGCAGCGTCCCCTTTCCGGCGCCGCTCGGCCCGGAGAGGACGAAGAGCCTACCCCTGTTCCTCTTCTTCATCCGCTTCGTCTTCCTCGAATCTGTGCACAATGGTCTCGGGCTGAATCGCCGAGAGAATGACATGATTGCTGTCCATGATGAGAATTGCCCTTGTCTTCCGCCCCTGGGTGGCATCCACGAGAAATCCTTCCCCCCGGGCCTCTTCCTTCAGGCGTTTGATCGGGGCGGACGAGGGGTTGATGATTGCCACGATCCTCTCGGCCACCGCCATATTTCCGAAACCTATATGCACGAGTTTTCCCGCCATGGCCCTTTTGTCACTCCACGTTCTGGACCTGCTCCCTGATTTTCTCAAGAAGGGTCTTCAAGTCTACGACCTTCCACCGGAGGTCGGCGTCGGTGATCTTCGATCCCATGGTGTTCACTTCCCGGTTCATCTCCTGAAGCAGGAAATCGAGCTTTCTTCCCTCGGAGATTTTGCCCTCCATGATCGACCTGAATTGTTGGATATGGCTCTTCGACCGGTCGAACTCCTCGGAAATATCCCATTTGTCCCCGAGCAGAACGATCTCCTGCATGACCCTGCCCTGGTCAGTATCGCAGCTTACGCCCTCGAGAAGGGCTGTTACCCGGGAGCGGGTCTCCTCGAGGACTGTTTCTTTCCGGGACTTCCAGTAGACTTCGAGAGTCTCGATCCCTTCGGAGAAAGCCCCGAGATATCCTTTCATCACCCCGGCGAGATGGTCTCCCTCCTGCCGCCGCATGGCGGAAAGGTTGGTGATCGATGTCCGGATGATCTCCTCGAGGGCTTTTCCCGCATCGCGCTCCACCAGGGAGAGCGCAGAGGGGGAATCGAGAACTCCCGGCAGGGAGAGAAGGGAAGACAGCCCCGGGGCATGATCCTCCCCCAGTTCATCTGCGAGCTTCCGAAGCTGATTATGATACTCTCCGAGGACGTCCCGGTCAATGACGACGGCGCGGAAGCGGGGCGCCCAGTTGATCTCCCCCGAAAGCCTGATCTTTCCCCGCCCCAGTCCGCTGCGCAGAAGGGCGCTCGCGGCGCTTTCAAAGGAGGCCAGCTCCCGGGGGAGGCGGAGAGTTATCTCCTGGTACCGGGAGTTCACCGATGAAATTTCCACCGTGAGGGTTCCCCATTCGAAGGCCTTGCTTTCCCGGGTAAAACCCGTCATGCTCCGTATCATGATTCCACCGATCCTTCCAGCGTGTCGTTCCCGCTTTTCTGCAGAAAATCATCCATCAGGGAGAGCAGTTCGGCAACTCCGTTTCCTTTCAGCGCGCTCACGGCCACGGCAGCTTCACCGGCGGAACGGAACCTTTCCTCGAGGGCCGTCCGGACGTCGGGAGGAAGAAGGTCGCTCTTGTTGAGCACGAAAAGACGGGGGATTTTCCCTGCCCCGATCTCCTCAAGGGTCTCCTCCACCACGGACCGGACCTCCTGGAGGTCGGGAGCCGAGGAATCGAGGACCACGAGAAGAAAAGCTGAGGCGGTGATCTCTTCGAGGGTGGTCCGAAAGGCGGTCACAAGCCCGGGGGGGAGATCCCGTATAAATCCCACCGTGTCGGAGAGAAGCAGGCTTTTTCCCGACGGCAGGGCAACACGGCGAAGAAAAGTATCGAGGGTGGAGAAGAGCCGGTTCTCCGCCACAAGAGACTGGTCGCCGCTCAAAATCCGGAGGAGGGAGGATTTTCCGCTGTTGGTATAGCCCACCAGGGAGACCACGGGAATATTCATCTTTTTGCGCCGGTCCCGCTGGAGGGTTCGTTTTCGCTTCATAACCTCGAGTTTTTTTCCGATGTCCCGGACTCTCCGGTCAAGCTTCCGTCGGTGCCGTTCGAACTCCGTTTCTCCCGGCCCCCGGGTTCCGATTCCGCCGCCGAGGCGGGACATCTGGGCTCCCAGCCCCTTTAGATGAGGTATCTCGTAGCGGCAGAGGGCCATTTCGACCTGGAGTTTTGCCTCCGATGTCCGGGCACGGCTTTCGAAGATCTTCATGATGACGAAGGGGCGGTCCCAGACTTCAATTCCGGTGATCGTCTTCAGGTTCGCCCGCTGTCCCGGTGTGAGGGTCTCGTTCGACACGAGAAGGCTCGCTCCCGCGGAAGATGCGAAGAGACCTGCCTCCTCCGCCTTTCCCTTGCCGAGAAGAGAAGCGGGGTCCGGGGCCGACCGGTTCTGTACGATGGTCCCCGCCGTCTCGATTCCCAGGTTTTCAAGAAGAAGCTTCAGCTCCTCGAGAAGAACAGAAGGAGGAAATTTCCGTCCCGGAAGGTCGAGGGCGGCGAGGACGGCCTTTCGGGAGCCCGTCATGCCGCGCTCCCCTGGGAAATTTCCGCTTCCAGAGAGACGAAGGTTTTTTCGAACCGTTCAAGAAGGCGCGTTCTCCCTTCCTTTCCATCCTCCATGAAGGGAATCGTATCGATGGCCTCCCCGAGGAGGACGGAGACTTTCACGGGCTTGACCCATTTCGCCCCGGGAGGCATTGCCTGAAAGGTTCCGGCGATGAAGACGGGCACCACCGGGGCCCCCGTCTTGAGGGCGATCAGGGCGGCACCTCCCTCGAGGGGCTGAAGTTTTCCGTCCAGGGAACGGCCTCCCTCGGGAAAAAGCAGGACATTCTCACCGTCTTTCAGCAGGTTCATAAAGGCCCGGAGGGCAGTGCCGGCACTCTGGCTGTCCTGCTTCCGCACGGGTATGGCTCCAAGGGCGCGGATCATCCCGCCGAAGATCAGAGGGCCGAAAAGCTCTTCCTTTGCCAGGTATCGCAGTCTTCTCGGAAAAACTGCCCCCATGACAACGGGATCGAGGTTGCTGCTGTGATTCACGATAACGATGACGTTCCTCTCCGGAAGGGGGGCCTTCCACCGTATGGTCATCCGGTTGTAGACTTTCAGGCAGATGAAGAAGAACCACTTGACGAAAAAGTAAAAAATCCTGTTGAACTGTGTCATGGGCAGGTCGTCCTTTGGCCTGAGGTAATTTCTGCGATACGGGCGAGGACGATTTTCTCCGCTTCCTCAACGGTGAGGCCGTCCGTATTCACCTCCAGGGCATCGCCGGCTTTCCGCAGGGGAGATGCCTCCCTGGAGCTGTCGGTTTCGTCCCTCTTCCTGATCCGCTCGAGGACCTCGTCGAAGGAAGAGGCATCTCCCCTGGCCTGCAGCTCGAGATGCCGTCTCTGCGCCCGGACGCGGTCCGAGGCAGTGAGAAAAATTTTCACCTGGGCCGAGGGAAAGACAACCGTGCCCATATCCCGGCCGTCTGCAACGAGGCTCGTTTTTTCTCCCTCCTCCCGCTGTACTGCCAGGAGCGCTTTCCGCACGGAGGGGAGGGCGGAATAGGACGAAACGATGGAGTCGACGAAGGGCGAGCGGATTTCAATTCCCGCTTCCCTGCCGTTGATCCTGAGTTCGCCCGGGCCAATCTGAACGGAGAGCTTCTCAAGAGCATTGTCCAGGGCGACGCTCTCCTCCGGAGGAATGCCTGCCCCTGAAAGGGCGAGGGCGATAGCCCGGTAGATCGCCCCCGTATCGAGGTAGGAAATCCCCAGGGCGGAGGCGACCCTTTTGGCGACCGTACTCTTGCCTGAGCCGGCGGGACCGTCGATGGCGACCACGAGAGGGGGTGTCATCGAAAGGCTTCCTCCATCTCCGCAAGTTCGGCCTCGGCCTGGGCGACGAAATCCACGAGTTTTGACATGAGATCTTCGTAATCGGTTATTTCGAGCCGTTCCAGAACCTCGGGATAGAGATAGTTCTGCAGTCCGTCGGCGCCGAGTCCCACTCCGAGCATGAGGCAGAGGGAATTGGCAAGGTGGACCACGTCCACACCCGGCTGGAACTGGGGGGCCTTGAGGTCGTTGGGTGCATGATGAGAGGCGACCGCATATTTGTAGGCTTCCGGAAGGCCCCACTTTTCAACCAGGAGGGCTCCCACGGCGGCGTGATCGAATCCGAGCACCCGGTGCTCCGCATCGAGGAAGGAGACATTTTCCTCCTCCACGAGGCGGAGGATGATACCGTAGCCGAAGCGGACGTAGTCGTTCAGGACCACTTTGCCGATATCGTGGAGAAGCCCGCTGACGTAGGCCTCTTCGGGAAGGGTGCGTCCCGTTCTCTGGGCGATGTATCGCGAGGCATAGGCTACGGTCAGGGAATGCCTCCAGAGAGTGCCCCGGTCGAGGGCATATCCCGTAAGAGCCTTGTCCATCACCGTGTAGACCGACGCGGAAAGGACGATGTTGCTGATGTTCTTGTACCCGAGAAGGGAGATGGCCTCGCTCACGCTCGAAATCTCCCGGCTGATTCCGTAAGCGGCGGAATTGGCTAGTTTCAGGGTGCGGATCACGAGTCCCTCGTCTCTGGAAAGACTGGCCGCCACGTCCTGGGCGCTGCTGTCCGGGTCATTCAGCTTGCGCATCGTCTCAACGACAAACTGGGGAAAGGATTTTATCTCCTTGATTTTACCGAGGATTCTCGTTTTGATGAGCTCCCGGGTCCGATCGTCCATACCGTCCATCTTCAGCCCTCCTTGTGCCTTCAGACCGATCCGCCGGACCGTATGGCCCGCCAGAGAGAAATCCGGGATATCTCCAGATACGATCCCGGGGGGAGATCCCTCAGCTCCATTTTACCAATTCTTCTTCGAATAAGCATTTCCACTGAAAAACCGAAGGTCTCGGCCATGCGCCTCACTTCCCGTTTCACTCCCTCGCCGAGGACGATGGAAATCCATCGGTTTGCCGGCAGTTTGTTCATTATGAGGAGCTTCACGGGCTTCAGGAGCCTTTCGTCGAGAAGGACTCCCCCGGTCCACAGCCGGACGTCCTTTCGGGTGATCTCCTCCGAGAGAAGGGCTTCATATTCCCGAAGGATGTTTTTTGAGGGATGAAGCAGATCCTGGGCGAAATCGCCGTCGTTGGTGAGGACGAGCAGACCTTCGCTCTCCCGGTCGAGACGCCCCACGGGAAAGAGACGGAATTTTTTCAGATCCCCGGAGAGAAGATCTCCCACGACCGGATCGTAGGGGTCCTGCACGGAACAGACATACCCCTTCGGTTTGTTGAGAACGAGGTATTTTTTCTCCTCCGGAAGGACCGTCTTTCCATCCAGGGTCACGGTCATCCCCTCGGTTACCCGGTAGGCTGGAAGCAGCACCACTTTTCCGTCGACCCTCACTTTCCCCGCCGCGATGATATCCTCCACCCCGCGGCGGGAACCAGCCCCTCCCATGGCGAGATAGCGATTGAGCCGGGTGCCCTGCGTGCTCATCATGTATTCTCATCCTCGCTGAAGGGGTTTGGCTCCTCTTCCCGGGAAGGGTTCAGTTCCTCGAGTTCCTCCAGGGTGGGCAGCTCGGAGATGGACGAAAGACCGAAGGTCTCGAGGAAAAGGGGCGTCGTCCTGTACAGCAGGGGCGAACCCGTCCCTTTCCTGCGCCCGGCGATCCGCAGAAGTCCGTGAGAAAGCAGGGTTTCGATGACCCGTTCGCACCGGACGCCCCGGATATCCTCCACGTCGCTCCGGGTGACAGGCTGATTGTAGGCGATGACCGCCAGGGTCTCCACAGCCGCCTTGCTGAGGCGAATTTTTTGAACGAGGAGGGTGTTGCGGAAAAGCGAAACGACCTCTGCCGTCTCTTCCGCCGTGGTCATCCTCCACCCCTCGGGAACTTCCTGAAGAAGGATTCCCTGGCGGGTCCGCAGGAGGAAATTCTGAAGATTCCGCATTTCCTCCGCAGCCGAGGGGACGGGTATGGAAAGCAGGTCCGCGATCTCCTTCAGGGAGACCGGTGAGGCGGCCACGAAGAGCAGCGCCTGGATTTTCTGACCCGTGGAGTTCAATCTGTCAGAGGGCGTAGAAGATGACATCATGAAAAAGGTCCTCCTGCTCCATTCGGATGCGCCCCCTTCTCGCCATCTCGAGAAGGGCAAGAAGGGTGACCACGAAAAGTGTCACGTTCTCCCTCCCGCCGAGAAGCTGAGAAAAGCGGAGAGACCTGTGGCCGGCAAGGCGGGCGAGTATCTCTGAAATTTTACTCTCGATCTGCTCCTCTTCGGGAAGGGCGGAAGGGATGCCGTCCCAGTCGCCGGAGGTGAAAAACTCGGGCCTGTCGCCCCGGGAGAATACCCCCCGGCGGGACTCGAGGATATCCCACCACTGACGGCAGAGGGCGTAGAGATCTCCCAGGTTGCCGAACTGCTCGTCTTCCCCGGTTTCCGTCCGGCGAAGAAAGACCCTGTCCTGCCTCTCCTTCCTGGCCCGGAGAAAACTGGCGGCAATCCTGTAGGGACGATACCGGGATATTTTTTCCAGTACGTCTCCGTCTTCTCCGCTCGTCTCGAACTCCCCGGGGTGAAGAGGTTCGAGGCGGGGAAGAAGGGCCCGGGCTTTCGCCAAAACGAGGGTTGCGGCCATAAAGAGAAACTCCGAGACTATTCCGACCGAAACATGCCGGGTATTTGCCAGGTAGGCTCCGTAAATCCGGACGATTTGTCCCACGGAAATCTTCGCGGTTTCGAGGGCGCCGCTCTCCACGAGAAAACACAGCAGGTCGAAGGGGCCTGAAAACCCGTCGACTTCCGCTGAAAATTCTTCGAACCCCGGGGAGCGTTCGTACAAGGAACTACCCTCTCGGAACGAATCCGATGGCGGCAATGATTTCGTCCATGGTCTTTCTTGCGGCAGCCTGGGCTTTGACGGCTCCCTCCCGGAGTATGGATTGGAGGAGATCCGGATTTCCCTCGTAGAAGGAGCGTCTCTCCCTGATTGGGGCCATCACGCTGTTCACGTGGCTCAAGAGCTTCTTCTTGCAGTCCACGCACCCTATTACCGCCGTACGGCAGCCCAGGGCGATCTCGGCTTTTTCTTCCTCATCCGTATTGAATACCTTGTGAATGTCCCATACCGGGCACTTTTCCGGCTCTCCGGGGTCGGTCCTCCGCTCCCGGGCCGGGTCGGTGATCATGGTGCGGATCTTCTGCCACATTTCGTCGGGATGATCGGCGATATTGATCGCGTTTCCGTAGGATTTGCTCATCTTCCTGCCGTCCGTGCCCGGGACCTTGGGCGTCGGGGTCAGCATGATCTGCGGCTCGGGAAGGATGTCGCCGAACAGGGAATTGAATCGCCGGGCCATTTCCCGGGAGATCTCGAGATGGGCGCTCTGGTCCTCCCCCACCGGTACGATTTCTGCCTTGTAGAGCAGGATGTCCGCGGCCATGAGGACCGGATATCCGAGAAAGGCGTAGGTACTCAGATCCTTGTTCTGGATGTTGATGATCTGCTCCTTGTAGGTGGGGTTCCGCTGAAGCCATCCGAGGGGCGTCACCATGGAGAGGGCGAGATGCAGCTCGGCGTGCTGGGGAACGTGGGACTGAACGAAGATGACGCATTTCTCGGGGTCAAGTCCTGCCGCAAGCCAGTCGAGAAGAACCTCCCAGCAGTTTCCCCGGATGGTGGAGCTCTCCGCGTAATCCGACATGAGGGCATGCCAGTCCACGATGGAATAAAAACATTCGTATTTCTCCTGCAGCCTCACCCAGTTCGTAAGGGCACCTGCAAGATGTCCGAGATGAAGCTTTCCTGTCGGTCTCATTCCGCTGAAAACCCGCTGCGCCATGCTGACCACCTCGATGAAAGGATTGGACGAAAAAATCATCCCTGGGATCTATCATATCACTGGAAATAAATTCTTTGATATTCAGTCCTTCATCCTCGATTTTCTGACTGAGGAGACGGGCTGCCGTCATACATAAGAAAGGAGGCATAAGAAAGGAGGGGCGCCTCGCTGCCGGCCGGCTGAGTTTTTCCCCCGCTCCTTCCGACCGCCCGTCACACCTTTGAAGTGAGATCAGCCGGAAAAAAGGATGCTTTTGAGGGGAGAAAAGGGAAGAAGGCGCGCTCTTTCCCCCCATGCCTCAGAGACGCACTCCGCAAGATCGGGAAGAGAGAAATATTCCATTTCCCCATGATCTGCCAGAAAAAGGATGAGCCCCCTGCCGCAGGCTTCGAGTCTTTCGTGATACTTCATATCGGCGGTGAAATACGCCTGGGCCCCTGCCTGAGCCGCATTCCGCCACAGGCTTCCTCCGGAGCCGCCGCAGAGGGCGAGCCTTTTCAGAGGGAGATCTAGGTCACCGTAAACCTCGATCCTGGACAGGGAAAGGGCTTTCTTGATCCTTTCCGCCCACTGGTGTGCTGGAAGGATTTCAGGAAGCTCACCCGCCGTTCCGGTCCCCCAGGCGCCCGTTCCAGACGGAAGCAGGGGAAGGGGGTCCTTCAGCCCGACCGCCCTCGAGAGGGACCGGTTCATTCCCCCGGGAGCGGCATCCCAGTTCGTATGAAGGGCAAAGAGGGACAGTCCGCAGGCAAGGGCAAAGGCGATCTCCCCTCCGGGGGCTTCATCGGTGATAATCTTCCGAAGAGGAGAAAGGAAAAGGGGGTGATGGGTTACAAGAACATTGGCTCCGGCTTCAGCGGCCCGCTCGAGGGTTTTCCTGTCCGGATCGAGGGCAACGGCAACTCCGCGGATCCTATCCTCCCGGCTCCCCACGAGAAGCCCCGAATTATCCCACTCCTCCGCCCAGCGAAGGGGAAGGCTTCTGTCCAGCCTGCAAAGCAGTTCCTGTACCTTCATTTTTCCTCCTTGGAAGGGCAGACAAAAAAACCGTTTCCCCGGAAGGAAACGGCGAATATTCTGGTGGGCCTACCTGGACTCGAACCAGGAACCTTCCGGTTATGAGCCGGTGGCTCTAACCACTTGAGCTATAGGCCCTCAAAAACACGCTGCCGATTATACGACAGGGAGGGAATAAACCGCAAGATGCATTTTTTCCCCTCCTGAGGAAAAGGGCAGGGATGGGCCGGCTACTCTTCTACGGTGATGCATGCCACCGGACAGCTTTCGGCGGCTTCTTTCGCGCAATCGCTTCCTTCGGGCTTAATCACCTTGGAAACTCCGGCATCTTCGTCCATCGTAAAAACCTCGGGACATATCTGGGCACATACGCCGCAGCCGATACATTCATCCTTGTCAACAGAGACTCGCATGGAAGATGTGGTCACCTCCTTCCGTCAGAGGGATTGTATATCAGCAGAGGAGAATCGTCAAACTTTCCCTTCATCCCACAGGGACACGTAGGGCTGGCGTTTTTCCGTTCCATCGAGGCGGAGAAGGGCCTGCCAGGACGAAACGGCTTTCTGTTCGGGCTCGGAGGCAACCATGAAGACTCCGATGCCGGCCACGTCCGCTCCGAATTCCTTCGCGACGAGAAGCATTCCGGCGGCTGTGCTGCCTCCCCTCATGAAGTCGTCAACGATGAGGACCCGCTTTCCCCGCTGAAGCTGTTTTGTGCCCATGTACATGGCCTTAACTTCCCCGGTCTTCGTGGGGTAATGGACGGTCACGGCCGAACCGTCGCTGGCGCGGTTGCGGAAACGGCAGACAGCGAGGGGAATGCCGAGGGCATGGGCCGTGAATATGGCGATGGGAATTCCCTTGACCTCGGAGGTCATGATGATGTCCGGCCGGGTTTCGCTGAACATGGAGGCCATGGCGTATCCGAGCCTCAGGGCGAAATGGGGATTGAAAAGGATGTCGCTGTAGTAGACCAGTCCGCCCGGAAGGAAACGATCTTCCGTATTGAGCAGATCCGTAATTTCCTTGAGAAGACCGTCCCTGACGGACGGGGCCATCCTGGGAACGAAGGACGCGCCTCCCGTTCTCCCCCGGTCCACATTGATTCCTCCGAGACCTTCCCTGTTGAAGGCCTCGTTGATGATGGCTACGTCATCGCTTATGACCGTTTTCGAGACGAGGAAGTCCTCCGCGAGGGACGTGAGGGAAAGCTGCTTCGACGGGCACGTCAGAAACCTTGCCGACGTCCGGATCAATCGTTCTGTTCGCTGTCCTTTCAAAATCTCATCACTCCACAAGTATAATTTTCCTTACCCAGTCCATTTCTTCAATTCTTTTCATTGCCGGCCAGGGTGTAACATCCCTTCCGAAAAGGGCAAATGCTGCACTTCCGCTCCCGGAGATCCCCCATTCCCGTGCACCTTCCGCGCCGAAGAGGGAGAAAAGGCGGGAATACTCGGGGTGAAGCTCCATCAGGGGAGGCGCGAAATCATTCGGCAGCAGTCCGCAGGAGGAACCGGATGAAAAAAGGGCCGCGAACCTCAGGATTTCATCCTCCGCCTCCCCGGACGTCAGGGGAAAGCCGGAACTCCATCGGGCAGTCAGGAGGGAGAAGGCCTTCTTCGTTGAGACCTTCCACCGGGGAATGACCACCGCTGCCTTTCGAAGGGGAAGGGGTTGAGAAAGAGGAAGAACCTCCTCTCCCCGTCCCCTCACCATGGCCCAGGGCAGCTGCCGGACGAAGAAGGGAACGTCGGAACCGGCTTCCTCCCCTGTCATGGGGAAAGCTCCCCAGTGGCCGGAAATCCACGAGATGAGCGCTCCGGCGTTTCCGCTTCCTCCGCCCAGGCCGCTGCCCGGAGGTATGGCCTTTCCGAGACGTATCCTGAGCGGGGGGACCTCTGCCAGCTTCCGCGCGGAGTCGAGAACGGCGGAAAGAATGTTTTTTTCCGAAGATCTTTTCTCCCTCGACGGCGATTTCATCCTTGACATTATGACCATATAGTGGAGTAATTGTCAATGATTCAACCGCAGGAAGGGAATAAAAAAGGGAGCGGATCTCATGATACCCGTCCTCCCGCCTTCCGACGATCCGAAGGGTGAGATTCAGTTTTGCCGCGGAATAGATGTGAATGGACATGGCTTCTCCTCGCGGAAGGCAAAAAGGATGCCCCGGCACAATGTGACGGGGCATCCCTTCGCCGACCGATAAAGTTCGGATTTACTTTCTGGTGCCGGAAAGAAGCTCCAGCTCCACTTCACGGGTCAAAAGCTCCGCATAGCTGAAGGAGACCTTGCTATCCTGAGATTCGACGTAAAGAGTGAAAAGGTTCGGATAGGTTTCAAGGATGACTCCCTGCCGCTCCTCAACCTTGCGGCGACCTTTGGCTGTCCGGTACCGGACTTTCAATCCTTTGTAGAGTGCCACCTGTTCCCGGATCGACGTAATTGTTCCTGCCATAAGGGTCACTCCCAGCACAACATATTCATTGCATTGTACCATAAGCGGCCCGAACTATCAATTTTCTGGTTTTTCAAGAAACGGAGGTCTGGCTGCCGTCCTCGAGGATATGGCCGGGAAGCTTCGACGCCAGGAGAACTCGCTTGTCCCCCACCCTCCGGGTATATCCCTTCGAATCAAGGTATTCGAGGAGGGGAAGGATGAATTTTCTGGTGCTTCCGGTGAGGTCGCGGATCCGGGCGAGGGAGATGTCGTTCTTTTCCCGCAGCAGCAGCCTGAGCAGGTTTTCCTCGATTTCCCGGGCGAAAAGAAACTCTCCCGAGACGAGGGAGAGCATCCCCGTCTCCCTCATGCCCTTCAGCAGAAGGGAAAAGGTTTTTTCGTCAAGCCCCAGGATTTCCCTGGCCTCGGAGATGGGGGGCGGCTGAAATCCTTTTTCCCTGCACAGGGCAAGGATTTTTTCGGAATTCCGGGCGAAGGCATCGTCATCCCGGGGGGTGAAATCCGCCAGGGCCGCAGTCCCTTCATGAAGAAGGATCTTGCCCTCCCTGGCCATGTTGTCCAGAAAAGAGCGGGCCGTCCGGGAATCGAACTCCTTCAGTACCGAGAGGGCCGTTTCGTCGGCGGGCGCTCCCCTCCGGGAAGGCTGAGCCTCGTGAAAAAGCCCGAGAGAGGCGGCAACCTGCTCTTCCAGCCTGCGGCTCTCCTTTTTCGAAAGAAAGACCTTCCTTTCTCCCGAAAGAAAGACCGCATTCTTCTGTGCCGCGAGCTTTTCTCCCAGCCGAAGGATCTCCTGGGGCCGTTCCTGAAGAAAACGCACCCCGTCGTCGAGATCGAGCATTCCGAAAGAATCGATCAGCACGGCGAGACGTTCTTCGGGAGATGAAGCCGCGGCGAGGGAACGGACCCGGGAGGCGCAGATTCTCCGGGCGATTTTGCCCCTGGGCTTGGCGGCATAGGGAAAGAGAACCCGTCCACCGGCGATGGTCTCGAGAGGGCTGTACCGCCTGAGGACGAAGCGCTGGCCAAGCATGCAGACGAGGTCCTCCTCCGCCACTATCTGGGCGGGCGCGGTTTCTCCGGGCTGAAGGAGGGCATTTTCGAGCAGGGCGACCCTGGCTGTCACATCGGAGGTTCCGATGTGGAGCCGAACTCTCTGCCAGTGTTTCAGCGGCGAGGAAGCGCTTTCCAGAAGGTGAAGCTCGCATTCGAAACAGGCCGTGGAAGCGTATATCCCCTTCTCGCACAGCACATCCCCCCGGCTTAGGTCTTCTGCGGAGACCCCCGCCATGCTCACCGCCATCCGCTGCCCGGCCCATGCAGTCTGCACTGCCGAGCCGTGAACCTGGATGCTCCGGATTCTTCCCTCCCTGCGGGAGGGAAGAACGATCCCCTCCTGCCCGACCGACAGCTCTCCCCGGTACCCCGTTCCGGTAACGACCGTGCCGAAGCCTGCCACAGGAAAAGCCCGGTCGACGGGAAGAAAAAACGGTCCCCTGCGGGAACGGGGAGGAACACGGTCCACCAGTCGGGAAAGCTCTTTGAGCAGCAGGGGGAGATTCAGCCCCGTAAAGGCGGAGACCGGCACCACAGGTTTCTCTTCGAGAAAGGTTCCGGCGACGAATTCTTTGATGTCCTCCAGAACGAGGTCAAGAAACTCCTCGTCGACCCCGTCGGATTTGGTGACGGCCACCAGTCCGTCACGAACGCCCAGAAGACGGAGAATTTCGAGGTGCTCCCGGGTCTGGGGCATGACTCCCTCGTCAGCGGCGATGACAAGCAGCACGGCGTCTATTCCGGATGCTCCGGCCACCATCTGGCGTATGAAGCGTTCATGCCCGGGCACATCGACGATGCTGACTATGCGGCCGTCCTCCAGCTTCAGGGGGGCAAATCCCAGCTCGATGGTAATTCCCCGCTTCTTTTCCTCCTGCAGGCGGTCGCAGTCAACGCCGGTGAGGGCCTTCACGAGGGTGGTCTTTCCGTGGTCTATATGACCGGCTGTGCCGAGGACGAGGGAGATCTCTCTGCCTTCCATTGGCTTATCTTTTTTCCATGGCAGCCTTCAGGCTGCGGCAGATTCTTTCCTCGTCTCCGGGAAGGAGAGTCCGCACGTGAAAGATCGTCTCGTTCTCCCGGGCGCCTGCGACGACAGGCGGCTCTCCTCCGCGGAGAAGGGCCAGAAGATTTCCTGCGCTTCCCCGGGGCCCTCCGGAGAGGGAAACCCCCCATCCCGGAAGGGGTTCGGCCGGAAAGGCTCCTCCCCCTACGGCATCGTCCACCTCCACAAGGGATATTTTTTCTCCGGGAAGGATTTTTCTGAGGCTCTCGAAAAGACCCTGTGCCCTCTTCCGAAGATCATTCTTCGAAGCGGAGATCATGGCCAGGGTGGGAATCTCATTGGTCCTCCCGGACAGGTAAAGCCTGAGGGTGGCTTCGAAGGCCGCCAGGGTCATTTTGTCCACCCTGAGGGCCCGAAGGAGGGGGTAGGTCCGAAGCCTGTCGATAAGAGCTTTTTTCCCTACGATGGCGCCGATCTGGGGGCCGCCGAGCATCTTGTCCCCCGAAAAGGTCACAAGATCGGCCCCCTCGCGGATGCAGTCGGAGACTGTGGGTTCTCCCTTCAGTCCTCTTGGAGCGAGGTCGATAAGAGTGCCGCTTCCGAGGTCCTCGAGAAAGAGAAGTCCCTTCTCCCTGGCCAGGGCCGCCAGTTCCTCCCGGGGAACTGAAGAGACGAACCCCTCCATCCTGAAGTTGGAGGGGTGGACCTTCAGCAATGCCGCCGTCCCTTCCGTTATGCCTCTTTCGAAATCGATCCTGTGGGTTCGGTTCGTCGCCCCGACCTCAACGAGAGCCGCCCTGGAAAAGGCCATGATATCCGGAATGCGGAAGGAGCCGCCGATCTCCACGAGTTCTCCCCTGGACACGACCACTTCTCTTTCCGCACAGAGGGCCGCCAGCATCAGAAGGACCGCTCCGGCGTTGTTGTTCACCGCCAGGGCCGCCTCGGCGCCAGTCATTTGGCAGAGAAGCCATTCCACGTGATCGCTCCTGTGCCCCCGCTTTCCTTCGTCAAGATCGAACTCGAGGGTACTGTATCCCGACGCCGTCTCGGTCACCGCCCTGACTGCCTCTTCGGCGAGGCAGGAACGTCCGAGATTCGTATGGACGACCACACCGGTAGCGTTCACCACGGAAATAAGGCTTCTTCTGCCCCGTCTTTCCAGGATCGGAAGAGCTTTCTCCAGCACCGTCTCAGCTGCAGGGGAAACTTCCTCCCCGTTCAGAATATCCCGGCGAAGGGCCGAAAGGACCTCCGAGAGGACGTCCTTAACTGTGGACCGGCCCAGAAGAGAAAAGAAACGCTCCACCCCGGGACTTTGGAGAAGAATATCCATGGGGGGGAGGGAACGAAGTTTTTCGGCAGCATCGGCACTTGATTTCACGGCTCATTCATCCCTTTCAAAGAACTTCGGCACTCGGAAGACGCTCCCTTTGTCACACGGCCTATTGTATTCTATAATGAGCGCCGGCCGGGGTCAAAATCCGCGGCCCCATACTGCTGAACAGGGAGGCGGAACAATGGCGAAGATAGATGCCCGGGGAAGAAACTGCCCCCAGCCCGTGATGATGACGAAGACCGTTGTTGACGGAGGTGAAAGGGAGATAGAAGTTCTCCTCGACAATGCAGTCGCGGCCTCGAACGTGCGCCGCTTTCTGGAAAAAAACGGATACGCCGTTTCGATCCTCGACGAAGAGGGAACCATCACCATCCAGGGATCCAAATCGGGAAAAGAACGGACAACTTTACCCCAGTATCCCGGGCCTGACAAGGCGCTTCAGGACGCGGCCGTTCTTCTCTCCCGCCCGACCATCGGCGGAGATGACCCGGACCTGGGAGAGGTACTCATGAAGGGGTTTCTGGGCACGCTCTCCCAGATGGCCTGTCCTCCATCGACTCTGGCCCTCATGAACGAGGGGGTCAAACTCGCCCTGAAGAATACCTCTACCTGCGACCATCTCACGGCCCTCTCGAAGAAGGGCGTCTCCATTCTCGTCTGCGGGACCTGCACGAACCATTTTGGAATAACCCAGGAAATCGGCATCGGGGTCATTTCCAACATGTTCGAGATCACCGAAGCCCTTCTTTCCGCGGCGAAGACTCTTTCCATGTAAACTCTGCCGGTTTCATATCAGCAGACTCCATATGGAGTTTCCCACCCGCATTCCCCGGGGCGTCAGGGCGACGGAATCTCTCCGCCAGGCCAGGCAATCCCCGGGGACCTGATTTTTTAGTACTGCCAGCAGCTCCCCGAGCATTTTACCTCCGTACAGGGAGGCAAATTCATCGTAGGAAATACCCTCGGCGGTTCTCAGATAAAGAACCGCCGCCTCCCGGGCAGCTTCATCCTCAGTCAGATCCAGCCATTCCCTGAAGGACGAACCCCTTTCTTTCACCGCGAGTTCATACCCCTTGAGGGTATATTCGTTGCGATACCGCTTCCCTTCCCAGTATCCCCAGGCGCCGGCTCCCAGGGCGAGCACCGGGCGGTTTGTCCAGTACGACCTGTTGTGGCGGCATTTCTGCCCCGGAAGGGAGAAGCTGGCGATCTCGTACTGCTTCAGCCCTTTCCGGGGAAGAATCCACTGGGCGAAGCGATAGAAAGGATATCCGTCGGGACGCCCTTCCGGAGGGCGGGAAAACCATCGGCTTCCCTTTTCGAGGGTGAGCTGATAGAGGGAAAGATGCTCCGCTCCGAGAAGCAGGGCACGGTCGAGGGAATATTTCCAGGACCGGAGAGTCTGCCCCGCAAGGCCGAAGATGAGATCGGCGCTTGCGGATAACCCTTCGTTCCTGATCAGCGCGAGGGTTTCTTCCCCCCTGCGGCCGTTATGGGGCCGTTCAAGCCACAGAAGCTCGGCGTCGTTGAAACTCTGAACTCCGAGGCTGACCCTCGTAACCCCCCGCTCCTCCACAGGGTGAGATGTTCCCTGGTGAGGGACTCGGGGTTCGCCTCCACGGTGATCTCCGGATTCTTTCCGAGGGGCACGGCATCTTCCAGACTATTGAAAAGCTCCTCCCACCGGGAAAGTGAGAGAAGGGAGGGGGTTCCTCCTCCGAAATAGACCGTATCCGCCCATCCATCGGCAAGCCTGCCCTTCCACCCGGCCATTTCCGCTGCGAGAAGGGCGATATACCTCTCCCGGCCGGCTTCCTTCAGAGGCAGACTGAAGAAAGAGCAGTAGGGACACTTCCGCAGACAGAAGGGAAGATGGATATAGACAGAAAAGGGGCCCGAAGCGGGCGGGGGAACCATGGCCGGCTCCCTCTACTTTTCCTCGTCCTCTTCCACCTGAAGAAAGGCGAGGAAGGCCTCCTGGGGAATGGATACCCGGCCGATCTGCTTCATCCGCTTTTTTCCTTCCTTCTGCTTCTCGAGGAGCTTCCGCTTCCTGCTGATGTCTCCTCCGTAGCACTTGGCCAGAACATCCTTTCTCAGGGCCTTCACGTTCTGGCGGACGATGACCTTTTTCCCTATGGAGGCCTGAATGGGGACCTCGAAGAGCTGGTTCGGGATGAGTTCCTTCAGCTTCCGCACCACGGCCTGCCCCCGGTGATAGGCAGCGTCCCGGTGGCATATGAAGGAAAATGCGTCGGCCGCCTCCCCGCTGACGAGGACGTCCACCCGTACGAGATCTGCGGCCTTGAGGGTTTTGTATTCGTAGTCGAGGGAGGCATACCCCCTGGTCTGGGACTTCAGCTTGTCGTGGAAATCGATGATGAACTCCGCCAGGGGAAGCTCGTAGATCAGGCGCACCCTGTCGGGGGCGAGATAGTCCATGGACTGGTAGACTCCCCGCTTGTCCTGGCAGAGCTTCATGACCTTCCCCACGTAATCGGCGGGGACGAAGAGGGTCAGCTTGATCACCGGCTCCCGCACCTCGTCGATGTCTCCCATTTCGGGAAAATCGGATGGACGGTGGGCTTCGATCACTTCGCCGCTCTTGGTCTGCACCTCGTAGATGACGTTGGGTGCCGTCGCCACGAGCTCCACTCCGAATTCCCTCCGAAGCCGCTCCTTTGAGATGTCCATGTGGAGAAGCCCGAGAAAGCCGCAGCGGAAGCCGAAGCCCAGGGCAACCGAGGTCTCCGGTTCGAAGGATATGGCAGAATCGTTGAGGACCAGTTTCTCGAGGGCATCCCTCAGCTGGGGATAGTCGTCCCGCTCTACAGGGTAGAAGCCGCAGAAGACCACCGGTTTCACCTTCCGGTAACCCGGCAGTGGAGGGGCAGGTCGGGCGCTGTCCGTGATGGTGTCCCCCACGTGGGCTTCCGCAACGGTCTTGATGTTGGACACCATGTACCCCACTTCTCCCGGGGTCAGCTCTGCGCAGAGTGTGAAGCCGGGGCGGAAAACCCCCACCTCTTCCACGGGAAAAACGCTCCCCGTTGCCGTGAACTGCACGCTCTGGCCGGACTTGAGGGTGCCGTTCACTACCCTGATGTAGCAGATGACCCCTTTATAGTTGTCGTATTCCGTGTCGAAAATCATGGCCTGAAGGGGGGCTTCGGCGTCTCCTGCCGGAGAGGGGATCTTCGAGACGATCCGTTCGAGAATTTCGTCGATTCCCTTTCCCTCCTTGGCGCTTGCCAGGATGATATCCTCGCAGTCAAGCCCCACGACCTCTTCGATCTCGCGGATGACGTAGTCGGGCCGGGAGGAGGGAAGATCGATTTTATTTATCACAGGAATGATCTCGAGCCCCTGGTCCACTGCCATGTAGGCGTTGGCCAGGGTCTGGGCCTCCACACCCTGAGTGGCGTCCACGACGAGAAGGGCGCCCTCGCAGGCGGCAAGGGAGCGGGAGACTTCATAGCCGAAGTCCACATGCCCGGGGGTATCGATGAGGTTGAGAATATATTCTTCACCGTCCCGGGCGGTGTACTTCATTTTTACGGGGACGAGCTTGATGGTGATGCCCCGTTCCCGTTCGAGATCCAGCGAATCGAGGATCTGGGCCTTCATGTCCCTCGAATCGATGGTGTTTGTCCGTTCGAGCAGCCGGTCGGCGAGGGTGGATTTGCCGTGGTCGATATGGGCGATGATGCAGAAATTCCGAATACGCTTCTGATCCATTGATTGTTTCTCCTTCCGGGTACTTCCTTTTGGGGTTCAATCCGGTGTGCGGATCATTGAAAGATCATTTTGAACGTTAATATTGCAGAAGGAGCGCCGAAAGCCTGACAGACCGGCAAAGGCTTCTTCCTCCACGACCGAGACGGGAACCTCGCCGAAGAGGGCGGTGATTTTTCTCTCTCCCCGGTCAAGCAGATTAAGTAGCGTTGAAAGGGCTCTCCGGGAGTAAAAGGCGTGAAGGGGTTCAAAGTACCCCCCCATCCTCGGAAGAATGATCGAGGCCCTCTGGTCGCCCTTATTCCAGAGCGTGCTGACAACGGCTTCGGAGAGAAAGGGCATATCGCAGGCGCATACGAAGGACCACTCGAAATTCGAGAAGGCAAGGCCCGAGGCTATGCCCTCGAGGGGTCCCCTGCCCTCCGTACTGTCCTCCACGAGTCGGACGCCGTATAAAGAGATTATACCCGAGAGAAGGTCCCGGGCAGGGACGATCTGCCGGGAGGCGACAGAAAGAAGGATTTCTCCCGCAAAAGTGGAAACGGATCGAATCACCCGCTCTGCCAGGGGGACGGAACCGATCGTCAGAAAAAGCTTATCCCCGCCCATTCTTTTCCCCGCGCCCCCGGCAAGGATGAGCGCGCCCACGTCCATTGCGCAGTCCATTTAATTCCCCTCTTCTGTTTTCTGCAGAGATTGTCCCGGGAGAAAGCCCGCCAAATTATTATTGACATTTATAAAGCTTAGGTGAATAATGTAAATAAATAAATTCTCTCCGGAGGTGTCCCATGGAAAAAAAGGATTTTCTCTACGAAGGCAAGGCCAAAAAAGTTTTTACAACGGATGACCCTTCCCTTTATCTCATCGAGTACAAAAACTCTCTCACCGCTTTCAACGCTCTCAAAAAAGATTCCATCGAAGGCAAGGGCCGGCTGAACAACCTGATAAGCACCACCCTCTTCGAATTCCTGAATAAAAAGGGAATTCCCACCCACTTCGTTAAGCGGCTCGATGACCTTCGCCAGCTCGTCAAGAAGGTGGCAATCGTTCCAATCGAGGTCGTGGTGCGGAATATCACCACTGGAACCCTCTGCAAGCGCCTCGGCGTGGAGGAGGGACTCCGTCTTTCCCGGCCTCTCGTCGAACTCTACCTCAAGGACGACGCCCTGGGGGATCCTATTATAACTGAAGACCACGCCCTCCTCTTCGGCTGGGCGACGGAAGAGCAATTATCAAAAATAAAGGAAATTACACTGAAGGTCAACTCCCTGCTCACATCCCTGTTCTCGAAGCTCGGCATCATCCTTGTGGATTTCAAGCTCGAGTTCGGAACGGACGATGAGGGGAATCTTCTTCTCGCCGACGAGATTTCCCCCGATACATGCCGCTTCTGGGACGAGAAGACGAATAACCGCCTTGACAAGGACCGCTTCCGCAAGGACCTCGGAGACGTCCTCGGAGCCTACGAGGAAATCTGGCGGCGCCTGTCCACGGGTGAGGAAAAAATATGACCTGGAGGGTCCAGATCTTCATTCAGCTTAAGGAGGGCGTCCTCGACACCCAGGGAAAGGCCGTGGAGCACTCTCTCGTCTCCCTGGGGCACTCCGGGCTGAAAAAAGTAAAAGTGGGGAGATATATTCAGCTCTGGATGGAGGCACCCTCGGCTGACCGGGCCCGGGAGGAGGCGGAGAGGATGTGCGCCGACCTCCTGGTCAACGAGATCATCGAAGGATATACCCTCGAAGTGGAGGAAGAATAGGTGAAAACTGCCGTTGTGATCTTTCCCGGAAGCAACTGCGACCGGGACGTGATCTGCGCCGTCCGGGAGACCCTCGGAACGGAAGTGCTCCCCCTCTGGCACCGTGAGACGGCTCTTCCCCCAGGAACGGACCTCGTGATCCTTCCGGGGGGATTTTCCTTCGGCGATTACCTGCGGAGCGGCGCCATGGCAGCCCGCTCCCCCATCATGGGAGCCGTGGCCGCCCACGGAAAAAAAGGAGGACTCCTTCTCGGGATATGCAACGGCTTCCAGGTCCTCACCGAATCCCGCCTGCTCCCCGGCGCGCTGCTTCCCAACGACTCCCTCGCCTTCCGCTGCTCCCCCTGCTCTCTTCGGGTCGAGCGGGCGGATACTCCCTTCACGAACCGCTTCACCGCCGGGCAGGTGGTCCAGTTTCCCATCGCCCACGGGGACGGACGGTATTTTCTCTTTCCCGACGAGCTGAAGGCCCTGGAGGACCGTTCTGGCGTGGTCTTCCGGTATTCGGCCTTCTCGGGGGAAATTTCCGGGGAGGCTAACCCCAACGGCTCGGTCAACAGCATCGCCGGGATCGTCAGCGAGGAAGGAAACATCCTCGGCCTCATGCCCCACCCCGAAAGGGCGT
The DNA here is from genome assembly GCA_963674625.2 of Aminobacteriaceae bacterium. GTDB lineage: Bacteria > Synergistota > Synergistia > Synergistales > Aminobacteriaceae > JALHFZ01. Next base: position 354,635 of record CAXXXO010000003.1, read on the forward strand.
CGGAATCGATCCTCGGAGGAGAGGACGGACGGCTTTTCTGGCAGTCCATCCTCTCCTCCTTTGAAAAGGGAGGCAGATAGAATGGACTTTCAGCGATACGGCCTCCGAAAAGAGGAATATGAAGCGGCCGTCTCGGCTCTCGGAAGGGAGCCGAAAGAGTGCGAACTGCGCATTCTCGCCGTCATGTGGTCGGAGCACTGCAGCTATAAATCCACGAAGCACCTTCTGCGCCTCTTTCCCTCCGCAGGAGAGAAGGTGGTTCTCGGTCCCGGAGAGAACGCCGGGATCGTGGATCTCGGCGGCAATCTCGGAGCGGCCTTCAAGGCCGAAAGCCACAATCACCCCTCGGCCGTGGCCCCCTACCAGGGTGCGGCCACTGGAGTGGGCGGCATCATCCGGGATATCCTCGCCCTCGGAGCCCGCCCCGTTGCCTCCATGGACGGCCTTTTCTTCGGCAGTCCCGATCACCCGGCGACGGCGGCCCTCTCCTCGGGGATCGTCGCGGGCGTAGGTGGATACGGAAACGCTGTGGGCGTCCCCACCGTGGGAGGCAAAACCGTCTACGACGAATGCTACAACGAAAACCCCCTGCTGAATGCTTTCTGCATCGGCCTCGTCCGGCTCGACGAGATTGTGAGCTCCCAGACTGCCCGGCCGGGGCAGCTCGTGCTGCTCCTCGGTTCAAAAACCGGACGGGACGGCATCGCCGGAGCGGCCTTCGCCTCCGTTCTGCTGTCGGACGATTCAAAGGCGAACAAGCCCTCCATTCAGATCGGCGACCCCTTCGCCGAAAAACTGCTCATCGAAGCATGTCTTGAGCTTCAGTCAAAGAAGCTTATCGTGAGCATGCAGGATATGGGAGCTGCGGGGATCACCTCCTCGTCAAGCGAAGTGGCGGCGAAGAGCGGCGTGGGGATGGTGCTCCATTTCGACAAGGTCCCTCTGAGGGCCGCGGACATGGAACCCTGGGAGATCGCCCTGTCAGAATCCCAGGAGCGGATGCTCCTCATCGTCGACCCCCTCCGGCTCGAAGAAGTCGAGGCCGTGGCGGAAAAATGGGAGCTCGACTGCGCCGTCATCGGCGAGACCAACGAAGAGGACTCCTACACAATTCTCTGGCATGGAGAAGAAGTCGCCTCCTTCCCCGCTGCCATGCTCGGCGACGGCTGCCCTCCCCGGATGTGGCCGTCGAAAAAACCGGAAAACCTCGAGAAGAACTGGCACTTCGATCTCGACGGCCTCCCCCTTCCTGAGGACTGGAATGCAGCCCTGGTCCGCCTGCTGGAAATGCCCTCCCTCGCCCCGAAGGAATGGATCTCCCTGCAGTACGACTCCATGGTCCAGACGAACACCGTGACCGGGCCGGGACATCCTCTCAGCGTCCTCCGGATTCGCGGCCGGGAATCCCTTCTCGCCCTCGTCCTCGACGCAGATCCCTGGAAATGTGCCCTCGATCCCTTCCGGGGAGGAGCCGAGACGGTGGCCCGCACCCTGCGGACTCTCGCCGTGGCGGGAGCAGATGTGCTCGGACTCACTGACTGCCTCAATTTCCCATCTCCCGAGGTGCCGGAGCAGTACTGGGTGCTCGAAGAGTGCATCCGGGGCATGGCGGAATGCTGCAAAGCTTTGAACTGCCCCGTGGTCTCCGGAAATGTGAGCCTCTACAACGAAACTCCGTCCGGTGCCATCTGTCCCACTCCCGTGGTGGGAACGGTGGGGCTTCTTCCTTCCATCGGGGAATATCTTCCCTCCGGAGGATGGAAGGAGGGTGACCGCCTCTTTATGGCCGGCCCATGCAATTCATCCCTTGCAGGCAGCCAGTACCTCCTCTCCCTCGGTCATCCCCCTGCGGGGCGTCCTCTTCTGTTCTCTCCGGAGGCGGAGGCCGATTTCGCCGAAAGAGCCCGCAAGACTGCCCGGATGAAAGGTGCCTCCAGCGGACGGGCCCTTGCGGGGGGCGGCCTTGCCGCTGCCCTTGCAAAAGACGCGGCGGAAAGTTCACTTGGAGCCGAAATCGTCCTTTCCGTTCCTACCCGACTGGACGTGGTCCTCTTCGGAGAGGGAGCCCCACGGGCCCTCTATTCCGTACCCCCCGGCAAGGTTCCCCTCTTCCGGACCATCTGGAAGGGGTATCCCCTTCTTGAAATCGGAAGGGTGCATGGGGAAACCCTCACGGTGGAGGGAGCCTTCTCCCTTCCCCTCGGAGAACTGGTCTCCCGCCGGAGGATGCCCTGATGTGCGGCGTCTTCGGTGCCTGGTCCCCTTCGGGACGAAAGGTCCTCGAGGATGTCTATCTCGGTCTCTACGCCCTTCAGCACCGGGGGCAGGAGTCGGCAGGAGTCGCATGGATCAACGGGGAAGGAGGCATCTCCTCCCGGAAGGGAACGGGCCTCGTCCATCTCGCCCTCGACCAGGCAACCCTGGCGGCGGAGCAGACCTCCTGCGCCATCGGCCATGTCCGCTACTCCACCGCCGGCGGATCTGAACTTGCAAACGCCCAGCCCCTCACGGCAAGCACCTCGAAGGCTTCCCTCGCCGTGGCCCACAACGGCAACATCACGAACGCCACGGGAATAAAACTCCTTCTCCAGAACCGGGGGGCGATCTTCCACTCCGAGACGGACACGGAGGTCATTCTCCACCTCATGGCCCACCAGCCCCACAAAGAACCACTCGACGCCCTGATCGACTCCCTCGTCCGCCTTCGGGGAGCCTGGTCCCTTGCCATGCTCATCGGCAGAAACCTCGTGGCCGCCCGGGACCCCTGGGGATTTCGCCCCCTGGTGATAGGAAAGCGGGACGATGTCTACTACGTCTCCTCGGAAACCTGCGCCCTCAATCTCGTCGGCGCCTCCGTGGTGAGGGAAGTGGCTCCCGGCGAAGTGATCACCTTCGGCCCAGGCGGATTGGACTGCCTTCCCCTGCCGGTGAAGGTCAAACGGCACTTCGCATGCTCCTTTGAATACGTCTATTTCGCCCGGCCCGACAGCATTATCGACGGACGGTCCGTCTACCAGGTCCGCAAAACCCTGGGAAAAAAGCTCGCCCTCCGGAGTCCCTGTCCGGAGGCCGATCTCGTCACGGGGATGCCCGACAGCGGCACCATAGCCTCCCTCGGGTACGCCGAGGAGAGCGCCGTTCCCTACGAGCAGACGGTGGTCCGCAACCGCTACGTGGGGCGCACCTTCATCGAACCAACCCAGAGGGTCCGGGAACTCGGCGTGCGGATCAAGCTCAACCCTATCACCGAGGTGCTTACAGGAAAGAAAGTGGTTATAGTGGACGACTCCATCGTCCGGGGCACGACCTGCCAGCGGATGATCTCCATGATCAAGGCCTGCGGAGCGAGCCAGGTCCACGTGCGCATCTCCTCTCCTCCCGTCCGCTTTCCCTGTTATTACGGCATCGATACTCCCAGCAGGGGTGAGCTCGCGGCGGCGCGGATGTCCCTGAAGCAGCTCGGTACGGAAGTGGGGGCCGATTCCCTGGCCTACATCACCGAGGAGGACCTGGTGGAATCCATCGGCCTTCCCCGGGAGTCCGTATGCACCGCCTGCTTCTCGGGAAACTACATGGAGGGAGGAGAAGAGCATGAGCCTGAGCTATAAAGACGCGGGGGTGGATATCCCCTGTGCTGACCGGTGGGTCGAGACCATAAAGGGGATTGTCCGCTCCATGCCCCCTTCCCCGGAAGTTGTCGGCGGAATCGGCGGCTTCAGCGGCCTCTACCGCCTTCCCGGAGGGCTCGTCCTCGCGGGGTGCTGCGACGGGGTGGGGACGAAGGTGGAGGTGGCGAAGGCCGCCGGAAATTTTGCCTTCCTCGGCCAGGACCTCGTGGCCATGAACGTGAACGATCTCGTCACCTGCGGAGCCCGTCCCCTATTTTTTCTTGACTACATCGCCTGCGGAAAGCTCGACGAGGCCGTTCTCGCTCCCATTGTAAAAAGCATCGCCGGGGCCTGCGCCGAAAGCGGATGCGCCCTGCTCGGAGGGGAGACGGCGGAGATGCCCGGAACCTACGGACCCGAAGGGCTCGACCTCGCCGGCTTCGCCGTGGGGATCGCGGAGGAGGGCAAAATCCTCGACGGTTCCGCCGTGCGTCGGGGTGACGCCGTCGTGGGCATATCCAGCTCCGGAGTGCACAGCAACGGCTTCTCCCTCGTGAGAAGGGCCCTTCTCTCTTCAGATTCCCCCTGGGGGCTCGAGGATTTTCCGCCTCTTCTCGGCGGGCAGTCCCTCGGGGACTGCCTTCTCACCCCCACAAAACTCTACGTCTCTATGGCCCTCAAGGCGCACTCCACAGGGGTGGTCCATGCCATGGCCCACATCACCGGAGGAGGACTCTTCGATAATATCGTCAGGGTCGTTCCAAAAGGCCTCTCCCTTTCTCTGAAGTACGACGCCTGGCCCCGACCGGCAATATTCTCACTTCTGGCCGAAAGAGACGTCGAGGAGGATGAAATGCGCTCCGTCTTCAATCTCGGCATAGGCTTCGTCTTCATTCTGGCTCAAAAAGACCTCCCTGCCTTTTTTTCTCTCCTTGAAAAGGAAGGAGAAAAGGGGTACCTTATCGGCACGGTGACGGCATGACCCCCTTCGCCATCCTTCTCTCCGGAAGGGGAAGCAATATGGAGGCCATAGCCGGGGCAGTTGCATCGAAGAAACTCTCCGGACGGATCGCCTTCGTGGCCTCTGACATCCCCGAAGCGTTGGGACTGAAGAGGGCGGCTGTTCTCGGCCTGCCCACGGCAGTCCTGCCTTATGCAGAAGGAAAGAAAAAGGGAGAGGAAGAACTGAAAAAACTCTGCCGTATCCATGGAGCGGAGTGGATCGTCCTTGCAGGCTTTCTCTCCATCCTCTCGCCGGAGTTCGTCCGATCCTTCAAAAACCGCATCATCAATATTCACCCCTCCCTTCTCCCCTCCTTTCCGGGAAAGCACGGAATTGAGGACGCCTGGCGGAAGGGAGTGAAGATCACGGGTGTGACGGTCCACCTCGTGGACGAAGGGGTGGACACCGGCCCCATCCTCGCCCAGCAGGCATTGAAAATTCGTCCCGGCGAATCCCTCGAAAGCCTCGAGGAGCGGATTCACCGGGTTGAACATTCCCTCTTCTGGAAAACTCTTTCGGCTCTTTTTTCAGCAAAGGCCGACTACTGAAAGGTGTTGACGGCAATGGCTTCTAAAAAAGCGCTTCTGTCCGTATACGACAAGGCCGGAATAGCCGAGTTCGCTGCCAGGCTTTGCGGTCTCGGCTGGGAGATATGCTCCAGTTCCGGGACGGCCGTCTATCTTCGAAAGGCGGGCCTTCCGGTCACCGAAGTCAGCGACATTACAGGCTACCCCTCAATCCTCGGCGGAAGGGTCAAGACCCTTCACCCCCTGATCTTCGGGGGCATCCTCGCCCGGAGGGACAATCCGGGCGACCGGGCGGACGCCGAAACCTACTCCATACCTTTCTTCGATATGGTCGTATGCAATCTCTACCCCTTTGAAGAGACGGCCCGCCGGTCTCCCACCCTCGACGAACTTCTCGAGAACATCGACATCGGGGGCGTCTCTCTCCTCCGGGCCGCGGCAAAGAATTTCAGGCAGGTCATCGTCCTGACGGACCCCGGGGACTATTCCGCCGTCACGGAAGAACTCTCGGCTGAAGGAGATGTCACCCTGCCGACCCGGGAGCGTCTCGCCCTCACTGCCTTCCGAACCACCGCTCTCTACGACGGCACCATCCTGGCGGGCCTTTCGGAGGCGACGGGAGCGGGCGAATCTGTCCTTCCCGATCGGCTTCCTCTTGTCTTTACAAAGGCGCAGGAGCTTCGCTACGGCGAAAACCCTCATCAGGAGGCAGCCCTCTATCTTCCTCCTCTGGCCGACCTCCCCTGGGAACAGCTCTCCGGCAAGCCCCTCTCCTACAACAACATCCTCGATACGGACTGCGCCATGCGCGGCTGCGCCCTGATGCAGAACTGCTGCGGCGCCCTGGTGATAAAACACACAACCCCCTGCGGAATGGCCCGGGGCAAAACCCCAAGAGAAGCCTACGAGCGGGCCTTCGCCTGCGACCCCTTGTCCGCCTTCGGCGGTGTCGTGGGGCTCTCCCGGCCCGTTGACCTTGAGACGGTCCTCGCCATCGCCCACCGCTTCACGGAGGTCCTCGTGGCCCCGGACTACGACAGAGAAGCCCTCGCCCTCCTCGAGGAGAAAAAACCCTCTCTGAGAGTGATCCGGTGGAAGGGAGGACGGGTGTTCCCCATGACCTATACGGGTACCTGGAGCGGTCTGCTCGTGCAGGAAGATTCCCTGCCTCCTCTGCCCGACCTCTCGTCGGGGGAGTGGATCGGTCCGCCGAGGGAGGACCTGTGGGAGGACCTCCTCTTCGCCTGGAAGATTGCAGCCCTGTCGAAGAGCAACGCCATCGCCGTGGTGAAGAACGGAGCTGCCGTGGGAATCGGACGGGGATTCTGCAGCCGTCTCCACGCCGTGGAATTCGCCGTCAGGCAGGCCGGCGAAAAATGCCGGGGGGCGGTTCTCGCCTCCGACGCTTTCTTCCCCTTCTCCGACGGAGTCCAGTCGGCAGCTGACGCGGGAATTGCGGCCATCATCCAGCCCGGAGGTTCGGTGAAGGACGAAGTGGTCTTTGCCGCGGCCCGGAGACTCGGAATCTCCATGTTCATCTCCGGGCACAGGACCTTCCGCCATTGAGGCCGCAGATGCCCATGGCTGAAAAAAGAAATTTTCTTGTACTGGGATCCGGGGCGAGGGAACACGCCATCGTCCGGTCCCTGTCGCTGTCTGACCGGGTGGGTGAGCTTTTCTGCGCTCCGGGGAACCCCGGCATGAGAGCACTGGCCTTTCTTCTCCCCCTCCCCGGCATGACGGCGGAATATGTTCTTCCCCTTGTGCGGGAACATTCCATCGACATGGTGGTGATCGGCCCTGAAGCTCCCCTTGCAGCAGGGCTGGCCGACGGCCTCCGGAAGGAAGGGATTGCCGTCTTCGGCCCGGGGAAAGCCGGCGCGGCCCTCGAGGGGAGCAAGATTTATGCTAAAAAATTCATGGAGCGCCACGGCATCCCCACGGCACCCTGGGACCTCTGCACCACGGTGCAGGAGGCCGAACATGCCCTCGGGAAACGCACGCCCCCCTATGTTGTCAAAGCCGACGGACTCGCCGCGGGGAAGGGTGTCTTTGTCGCATCGTCCCTTGAGGAGGCCCGTAAAGCGGCGAGGGATCTCCTCGAGGGAGATCTTTTCGGTACGGCAGGGCGGACGATCCTTGTGGAGGACGCCCTCCGAGGTGAAGAACTCACTATCCTCGCCCTTACGGACGGAAAAACTTTCCGCCTCCTCTCCCCGAGCCAGGATCACAAGCGGGTTTTCGACGGAGACCGGGGACCGAACACGGGGGGCATGGGGGCCTACTCCCCCGTTCCCCTGGCGGACGCCTCTCTGCTCGAGAAAATCCGCAAAACCATTCTCGAACCCACCTTCGAGGGGCTCAGAGAGGAGAACATCCCCTACTGCGGCGTACTCTACGCGGGCCTGATGGCGGATGAAGAGGGAATACCCCGGGTGATAGAATACAATGTCCGCTTCGGAGATCCTGAAGCTCAGGTGGTTCTCCCCCTTCTAGAGGGGGACCTGGGGGAGATCTGCATTGCCTGCACGGAGGGACGCCTCGGCGAAATAGAATGGAAGGAACCCTCCCGGTGGGCTGCCGACGTCGTGCTGGCATCGGGCGGATACCCCGGCCCCTTCGAAAAGGGGAAGATAGTCTCGGGGCTCGAAAGGGCAGAAAAACAAAGGGATTTTCTCCTCTTCCACGGAGGAACGGCCCTCTCTCCCGAGGGGAAAATCCGCACCGCCGGCGGACGGGTCTTCAGCGCCGTGGGAATCGGCGATACCCTTGAAGAAGCCCTCAACAGGGCATATACAGGGGCTACCCTTATCTCCTTCGATTCCATGCACTACCGGAGGGATATCGGTCAGAAAGCCCTCAAACACCAGAGGAGGAAAACATCATGACAAAGATTACCGCTCCGGAGGTCGGAGTGCTGCTCGGTTCGAAATCCGACCTTCCCCTTGCCCGGAAGGCCGGAGAGATCTTCGCCTTCTTCGAAGTCTCCTGGGAGATCACCATAGCTTCCGCCCACCGGACCCCTGGAGACGCCTCCCGGTACGCCGCAAACGCCTCGGGCCGGGGCATCAGTGTCCTCATCGCAGTTGCGGGTCTTTCAGCGGCTCTCCCCGGCGTGGCTGCCGCTCACACGTCCCTTCCGGTGATAGGCGTTCCCGTCAACGCCGGTTCCCTCGGCGGTCTCGACGCCCTTCTCTCCGTGGCCCAGATGCCCCCTGGTGTTCCGGTGGGGTCCATGGGGGTGGACGGAATAAAAAATGCCGCCCTCTTCGCCGTCAGAATCCTTGCCCTCGCCCGTCCCGAACTGGCCGAAAAACTCTCCGCCTGGTCGAAAAAAGAGGCTGAAGGGGTCAGAGCCTCCCGGCAGGAGCTTGAGAAATTGCCGACACCTCCGGACGAAGCCTTTCAATAAGACCGGAAAAAATCGAAGGGCAGCAGTACAACGGAAAAAACGGAATCCCCCTGCAGTTCCTTTTGCAGGGGGATTCCGTTACCGGAAAAATGCTGTTGAGCCGAAAAACGAAAACAAAGGCCAGTTCAGGACGCTGACTTCTGGATGCTGAAAACGGAAGTTCTTTCTTCCTACCGACTTCGCCGCTAATCCACAGAAACTGGTGATTTGAAAAATAGGAATGCAGCATTCATGAGGGTTTAGAGAATCAAGAATCCGAAAATCAAAATGTACTTTTAAAGGCCGACGAGATTGGTTCCAAGAGTATAATCGCACTATGTTTATCCGCGTAAAAATCCTCAAAGCTCAGGCCATGAAAATACGTCCAGGTGGTTAAATCCGTCCGCACCGGAAAACGAATCTCCCAGTTCATTGTCCACCATCGTGGAGATCGCCTATAACGAGAAGCATCTAGAAGAGCTCAAGATCCTGGGCCGGAAGCTCATCCATGAAATGGAGGAAAAAGAGCAGCCCTCCCTGCTCGGATTAGGATTCACTTCTCTGGACGACACTGAAGCATGGGAGAAACCGGTGAAGGATGGCGAGAGAGTTAATCTCCGGACACTGAAGAATCTCGAGGGGTGACTGAGGGGCCGGAGGAGGTGGAGAGCCTCTTTGCCTCTCTCGGTTTTAAGAGTATTTTCGGCGTCTCTACCAGGGGGATGGGAAACATGGAAATCTTGTCCTTGCAGAAATACAGGAACTACAAGGAAATACGTACCGCTGACACAGCCGGAGACGTGGATACGGAGAAAACCACTGACTGAAAGGTCCTACGGCAGGCTTCATTTTTCCCACGTTAGCTCTATAACTTCCCGGATCCACTTGCTGAGGCGAACGAAAAAAAGCATTCTTGCTGGAGAGCCACTCTTTTCACCTAATTGAACAGAGTGGCTGTGAAGTGCCCATGTGCGAAATATTATTATCCGGTTTTTGCAAGGCTTCCCGATTCAAACCCGGCTAAGTAGGGTGGGATCCATCGCGAAAAAAACGGGCATACTTCGTTCGTTCGCACTCTCTTGCATGAAGGAACTTCAACGAATGTTTAATGAGACCGCTAATCTTTACATCAGCGAAGGAGACTTCAAAATCTGCTATGAAAAGTATGGGAAGAATGAAAGTTCCCTGAACATGAAGAGGTCCGCAAAGCGGGGAGACCGGTTCCCTCTTTGGACAGGTGTTTCCGGAAGGTGTTTTCCTGTCTTTATGTCTCCTGAAGACGTGGACAGGATTCTATCCCAGCCTGACCCCCTGACCCCGAACACAATCTTCAAAAAAGTTCCAGGGAAGGCTAAAACCACCGAGCTTCGAAGGCTGGGGTACAGCATGAGCGTTTCAGAGCGTGAACAGGAAGTATCGTCAGCAGCAGCTCCGATTTTTGCCGCTTCCATGCAGGCAGCGGCATGCATGACGCTTTCAGGTCCGACATCAAGGTTTCCTGAGGAGATGGTCCGGCCACTTATCCCTATGCTGAAAAAGACCTGCCTCGACATATCATTAACGCTGGGAGCCGAGAGAAGTGCACTGTCACTTCTGCAGAATTCAGAATGAGAGGCGCGTTTTCACGGCAGCCCCCCTCATTAATGAAAATCCTTTCAGCCCCTGTTCTTTTCGAAACGTACCTTCATGTTTCCATTTCCGTTTTTCCGGGCGAAAAAACTCCCCTGGAATTCATCTGACTTCTGAGGGTAGTCCTCCCTGCAGAACGCTCCCCTGGTCTCCCTGCGCAGAAGGCTGGAAGAGATAAGCATGCGGGCAGTCGAAAGCATTGCACAGAGAGAATGAAAATCTACGATGTCCCTGGTATCCAGGATCCCGGCTGAATTCTTCAGGGTATCTATCCGGTCAACTTCCGTCCTGGCCATCTCCAGCGAATCCCTGCTTCGAATTATTGAAGCCGAAGACCACATGACATTCCGGACTGCCGCCATGAGGTCCCTGGCCGATATTCCATCTTTTTCGGCAGGAAGGCCGGCTCCTTCTTCCGGAACTGGTGGAACAATCCGGCTGCTTTTGAAAATGTCGGCAGCCGTCCTTCCTGCCCTTTTTCCGAAGACAAAGGCCTCAGCCAGCGCAGTACCGGCGAGCCGGTTCGCCCCGTGCAATCCTCCCGTTGCCTCCCCGCAGGCAAGCAGCCCTTCGACTGACGTGGCGCAGCTTCCGTCAATCGCGATGCCCCCGAGATAAAAATGGGCCGACGGGGCCACGGGCAAAGGATCCGCAGAAAGGTCAAATCCGTACTTTTTCAGGAGTCCCGCCAGTTCTCCATATCTCGCTGACAGCACGTCCTTGCCAACTGCCGAACAGTCCACAAAAACATACTTCGGATTGCCTCGTCCCTCAGCGATCTCTTTCCAGGCTGCCCGGGCCATAACATCCCGCGTTGCCCGGTTGCCTTCTTTGCTGTACCTGAAGAGGAACTGTTCCCCCAGGGAATTTTTAAGAACGGCTCCGTCTCCGAAAAGAGGATTGGAGATCGTGACCCGGGTGGGCTCATACATCATGGACGGGTAGAACTGCACCATTTCCATGTCGCGCAGAACAGCTCCAGCGTCGTATGCAAGGCCGTAGGAATCGCAGGAGACGTCAGCAGTGTTGTTGTTCGCGGCGAAGAGGGAGGCCCCTCCCCCCGCGGCTAGAATCACGATGCCCGTGCTGAAGAATACCGGTTCACCGGTAGCGCCGTCTATGGCAAGAAGCCCGCGGATCCGGTTATTTTGTGTCAACAGCCGGAGCACGGTCATCCTGTCGTATATGGAGACCCCAATCTCACCGGCATGTTCAACCAGGGGAACCGTCAACGCCAGTCCACGATTCGTATAGGGAAACCCAATGTATTCTGATGGAAAATATCGTGCTGCAGAATGGCCCGGAGGCTGTTTTGCCACAGGTTTTCCGTTGATTTCCTTGAATTTCACTCCGAGTTCCCGGAGTTCCGGAACGACCCTTCCCGACTCCCTGGAAAATATCCTGCAGAGTTCACATTCATTGATCCCGGCACCGGAGTCGAGTAGGTCTTTCTCCATCAATGCCTCTGAATCCCCTGACTCCCGATCGGCATTGACCACACTGAGAGATGCCCCGGAGACCAGTGTATTGCCGCTCCTGCCAGCCCTGCTCTTGCAGAGAAGGGCCACGTTCAGTCCGGCCTTTCTGGCCTCCAGGGCGGCGGCCAGCCCTGCCAGCCCCGCACCCGCCACAACAGCATCAAACCGCTCAACTCGCATCATAGGCTGAGATTTCCTCCCGACTCTTCTACAGTTTTACTTCATTTGACTCGAAGACGCGGACGCTTATCTGGCCGTCGATGAGGTTCTTCCGTGCTTGCCCGGCCTTGAGGATATGGGCCCTTTTCAGGTGGACTCTCAGGTCATCCAGGCTATCCATACATTAGAGTTGTGTCATCGTCGGAGTTCTTGAAGAGAGTGTAGCTGATTTCCCCCTTCTCTTTCCTTGTGAGCCCGATGGCCTTTTGGGAGATTTCGACTATTTTGTCCCTCTTTCCGGTTTCTGCAAAAAACGATACGGAAACGATAATCATTATTCTTCCACACCCGAAAGATATCGCTGGCGTCCCTTTGAAACGCATTTCGACAACACGGCATACAGTTTTTTATTATACCTTTTGTCCCTTTGCAGACTCAACCCTGGAGAAACAATCTGATAACATGTAATAGTTATATTATTACGCTATTTATGGTACGATGGATTCAAATTTTTAAAAGGGGTGAGAAGATTGAAAAGGAACAGCCTTATCACGACAGTATTCCTTCTGCTTTTTCTTCTTCCGGGAACACTCAGCTGCGAATCACTGGAGCAGGTCATCGATCAGAAAATCACCCTTCCCGGCAGGGAAAAAACTGCATACAGCATCAGGGAACTCTTCATGGATATCATTGTGGGTTCGGTGAGCTACCAGCTTAACGATGGCGGTCTTTCAAGTTTTGCAATTGCTTCTCCCGGACTTGCCAAGGGGGCTGCCCTATTTCACTTCGAACAGCAGCGAAAAATAGCGTACAGGAACTACGAGCAGGCAATGGAATACGGAAATGCAGCTGACCAGAGATACTATGATGGAGTCATTCAGCGTCTTGAAGCGGCAAAGGTCTGGATTTCCACCGGAAATGGGGCGCCATTGAGGGCTGCCCTGCAAAACAGGCTAAAAGGCACTGTTCCTCAAAAACAATCTCCGCCGTCAACTGTTTCAAAAGGTTCGATCACGGCTGCAGGAACAATGACCAACGGAGTACGAGGAATCTCGCTGCGGGACAACAATGTCACCCTCGTCATGAGTTTGGCCCCTGACGGGTTTCCCCAGTGCAGGGGAACCATAAAAATAAAAATTGTAAACTCTTCACATGCCGACGAATGGGTGGACTATTTTTTCGATCTCTACCCGGGAAACCCACAGGAACGGGACAAAAACAAGACTTTCAAAGCTTTTCCTTCTTTATACTCATGGGAGGGAAAGGGGGAAATAACCATCCGCAGGAACGGAGTTTCATGGCGAGGCCAGGTACGGTGGCAGGCCATGGCAATGAACGGGACTGTGACAGGGTCAGTTTGGGGCTTCTGGAATGAGTTGGCAAATAAGGTTCCGTTTGATTTCATTCTGGCAATGATTCCGGATAAACTTGTTTTCAGGGCAGATTACTACTATTCTCCCCCGAGAAGCGTCCTTCCACCGGAAAAAGAGAGAGGGGATGATTTTTCATGAAAAGACCCTTCCTCATGATGTTGTTTATTCTCTCCTGCGTTTGTTCATGCTTCCGGGCGGAAGGGGGCCCTCAAACACCGGGGCAGTTGTATGAAAACGGCAGGCGGTATGAGTACGGGAAAGAGGTCAGCAAAAATGATTCAAAAGCTTTTGCGTTCTATCTGAAAGCCGCAGAAAAAGGACATATCGAGGCCCAGGCCAAAATAGGGCTTTTCTATGATTTAGGAAGAGGAACAGGGAAAAATGGAAAAAATGCTGTCTTATGGTACGAAAAAGCGGCAAACCAGGGACATCCTGTTGCCCAGTACAATCTCGGCTGTATCTTCTGGTACGGAAGAAAAGGGGTGAAAAAAGACGGGGAAAAAGCCATGGACCTTTGGTTTCTCTCTTCCATGCACGGTTTCGGGGAGGCTCAGCACAACCTTGCAACCGTCTATTTCAGCAGGGGAGAGAAAGACCCTAAAGCCTACAAAAAGGCCTATTACTGGTACTACCAGGCTGCCCTCCAGGAATTGGGGAAAGATCAGTGGCGGCTGGGCATGCTGAGGGAGATGGACAAGGGAGTCGAAAGGAATATGAAGGCAGCTGTTTACTGGTACAAAAAAGCGGCTTCAAAAGGACATGCGGGTGCGAAAGCACGGTTGAAAAAGCTTGGCTATTAAACAATACATCCCGTTTACATATACGCAGTCTGGTGGATAATTTTTTCGGTTGTGCCAGTGGAAAGAGGGTGAAAACCATGAAAATATCCGGAAAGATATTGAAAAATGCAGTTCTTGTGATTTTTTGCGTTCTGATCGGTTTCGCTATGTTGATCAGCCGTGTTTCCGCGGAAATAGTACCGCCGCTCCGTGTGCATGCCGAAATGAAGGTGGAATGGAACTTCACCCAAAAAGATATGAGGTACGAAGGCCGCCTCAATGTCAATGCCTACGGCATAATGGAACGGACGTACGGAAAAGGAAAGCCAAAAGAGGGCCCGGCTGCGGACGCGGTGATGATGTACCTTCCGCAGTCAATGAGCATACTCTACAGCTATAATGAAAAAGAAACATTCCTGGGGCCGGTCCATCCGGACAGATGCAAGACCCGCCTCAGGAAAAAAGTTTTCGGGAGATTATCCTCGGAAGAGCCCCGGGGAGCCACTCTTTCGATAAACAGGATGTCGTCCGTGACTGACGCACTTGTCAAAAACATATCCCCCCAGGGAAAACAATTCGCTTCGCAGCTGCTTCAGTTCTACCAAAGAGAACCTGATTCCCTCACCCTTACGATCAAGGGTCCCGCGGAGGCAAGAATGTCGGAAAAGCTCAAGGGCTTCCGAATTCAGGCAGGAAAGGTGTGCAAAACCGAAAGTTATGAAAAGACGGTTCCCCTGTTCGCTATAGGTCTCCACCTGAAACTCCCTGAATCCGGCAGCGTCCAGGGAAAACATGAATGGTCGACAGACGGGAAGGGTGTCCCGACGTATTTCGATGCATCCGTTTCAGACATCGGGGGCACTATAGAGGAAAAACCGGTAGAAAATGGCAGCGGAGTGAACTATCTCGTAAGCTGGAACATAGGAGAAGACGTGAAGCAGCCCTGGAAAGATTCTGGCGATGACTGTGAAAAAATACGAGACAGAATCAGATGGATCGATAAAATTATTGAAACGTACGAGGATGAGGGACTGCGGAATCTGGTAAAAGGGACTCACGGAGAAAACGCGACAAAAGAGTACCAGGAACAGATAGAACGGGAAGTCAGTGAAGCCTTCCCCGGTGAGGACGGCAAACCGGCGGAAATTTCATCGGATTTCCAGACAGACCCTCATTGCAAGGGAGCATGCGGCCCCGGCCAAAACGCGCCGACCATAGACGGACAGATTGAAGGAGAATCCTTCAACATAATGGTATTCGATTCCGGAGGCAACCTGATCTGGCAGGATGAAGCCCTGATGGACTATTATCGGGCTCAAAACGATTTTTTTGACGGTTTGATGGACCACGAAAAACAGCATGTTGAGGATTTTACCAGCAAAGGATATCCGGATACCGTAGACGAACTTGCGGATTTTGAAATACGCGGTTACCGGAAAGAACTCGATGACTGTAAAAGCAAACTTGTCGAAAATGACTGCGAACCGATCTTCTGAATCCGGATGGGAAGGTTCATTGGTCATTTCCTCCAGGTGGATATAACCGACAGGTACTGCATACATTTATCTCCGGGTGTTTTACAGCCCCTCTTTTCAATCAGGTGAAAAGAGGGGCTGTAAAGTGCTCATATAGGATATGCTCTCCGGTTTTTGCAAGGATTCCCGAGAAAAAACCTGGAGAAGTCAGGAGAAAAACGGAAGGCTTTTACTGCGCCGGAATGTCGATGGCCTCCTTCGACTCGTGAACCTGGCGCCAGGTCTTGATGGGCAGTCCCCAGATCTTGATGAACCCAACGGCGGCATCATGGTCGAAGGCGTCCCCCTCGGAGTAGGTGGCGAGGCTGTGGCTGTAGATCGAATCGGAGGATTTCATCCCCCGCACGACTGCCTGTCCCTTGAAGAATCTGACCTTGACGGTGCCGGTCACGTACTCCTGGGTGGTGTCGATGAAGGCGTTGATGGCATCCCGCAGGGGAGAGAACCAGTACCCCTCGTAGGCAAGGCGGCCGAACTGGATCTCCAGTTCCTTTTTCGAGCCGATGACATGCTTGTCAAGGGTCAGGGTCTCAAGGGCCCGGTGAGCGTTGATCAGGGTAATGGCTCCCGGGCATTCATAGACTTCCCTGCTCTTGAACCCTACGAGCCGGTCTTCGAGCATATCGATCCGTCCCACGCCGTGTCTCCCCGCCCGTACATTCAGCGATTCGATGAGCTCAGGACCGTCCATCTTCACCCCGTCCAGGGCTGTGGGAATGCCCCTGGCAAAGGTTATCTCCGCATATTCAGGCTCGTCGGGGGCATCCCAGGGGTCGACGGTCAGGGTGTAGGCGTCGGAGGGAGGCTCGTTCCAGGGGTCCTCGAGAATGCCGCACTCGATGGAACGCCCCCAGATATTGTCGTCGATGCTGTAGGGAGACGCGGCGGTGGCATGGACGGGAATTCCCCTGGCCCGGGCGTACTCCATCTCGGCCTCCCGGGTGAAGTGCCAGTCCCGCACCGGGGCAAGGACCTTGAGGTCCGGGTTGAGGGCGTTGGTGCAGACCTCGATGCGCACCTGGTCCTGTCCCTTTCCGGTGCATCCGTGGGCCACGGCCACGGCCCCCTCCTTCTTCGCTATCTCCGCCATCACCTCTGCAATGAGTGGTCGCGACAGGGCGGAGTTGAGGGGATAGGTGTTCTGGTACATGCCGTTCGCCTTCAGGGCGGGCCATACGAACTTTTCGACGAATTCCTTTTTCAGGTCGAGAA
The DNA here is from genome assembly GCA_963674625.2 of Aminobacteriaceae bacterium. Lineage (GTDB taxonomy): Bacteria > Synergistota > Synergistia > Synergistales > Aminobacteriaceae > JALHFZ01. The sequence goes on from CAXXXO010000003.1 coordinate 371,329, forward strand.
CATAGGCCTTCACGGCACCGCTCCGGAGGGCCTTGTTTTTCGCCGATTCAAGATCCACCGCCTGCTGCCCCACGTCGGCCGTCATGGTGATCACTTCATACCCCTGTTCCGTCAGCCACATGACCGCTACGGACGTATCGAGACCGCCGCTGTACGCAAGAACTGCCTTTCCCTTTTTCTCCATTGTTCAACCCTCCATAGATTCTGCACTGAAAAATAAAAAGCCCGCCCGGTAAAGAGAAGCGAGCTCATGCCCGAAAGAATTTCCCCTGGCCCGGTCTTTCGTGACGGACCTCCGGAATTCTCCGGACAAATTATAGAGGAAAATGAACAATTGTCAAGTAATTTTTCTTATTTCACTTGAAGTTTATTTCTGCGGCCCCGTTCGCCTCGAGGGTCCCAAGGGAGGGGAAATGGGTCATGTCCATGTGAACGGGGGTGACGGAGACGAACCCGTTGGCCACGGCCCAGACGTCGCTTCCTTCGACGAGATCGTCTTCTGCCCTGCCGGAGATCCAGAAGTAGGATCTTCCGGAAGGATCCTTCATCCGGGTCACCTTCCCCTCGTAGACCCTGGTTCCCTTCCGGGTGACCCGGACCCCCTCCAGCCCGGCGAGGGGGAGATTGGGGACGTTCACGTTCAGAAGGACTCCCCGGGAGAGAGGGTATGTCCCGAGGAAGGAGAGGAGGGAGGCAGCCACGGCCGCCGCGGTTTCATAGAAGTGTTCCGGGTCGCTCTCGCTGCAGTTCAGCGAGACGGCCATGGAGCTGCTTCCCAGGATGATCCCCTCCATGGCGGCCGAAACGGTGCCGGAATAGGTGAGGTCGTCTCCGAGATTCGGCCCCCGGTTGATCCCCGAGACCACCATGTCGGGGTTCGGGATCACCTCCTCGTGGGCAAGGAGGACGCAGTCGGAAGGGGTGCCGTCGCAGGCGAAGGCAGAACTCTTCTCGGGATAAGAGCCGGCAGAAACGGGCCAGAGCCGGAGGGGACGGGTGAGGGTTATGGCATGGCCCACGCTGCTCCGCTCCCGGTCAGGGGCCACGACGCTGCACTCGTGGCCTGCCCGGGAGAGGACTCTGGCCAGGGCCACGAGTCCGGGGGCGAAGACGCCGTCGTCGTTTGTCAGAAGAAGTCTCATGGCCGGCCTACATGAGAATGAGGCGGAAGAAGAACATCACCACCGGACCCATGATGGCCTGAACCACTCCGAGGGCGACGAGGGCCATGAGGACGAAAAATCCGTACCGCTCCAGCCAGTAGTAATGTCTGAGCATGGACTGGGGAAGAAGGGGATAGATCAGCTTCGATCCGTCCAGGGGCGGAATGGGGATGAGATTGAAGACGGCGAGCCCGAGGTTGATGACGATCATGAGGATGACGAACTGCCTCAGGGCCGGCACCGAGAGAAAAGGGACGGGGAAGAGACGGGCCAGGACGCCGAAGACGAAGGCAGTCAGGAAGTTCCCCGAGACTCCGGCCAGGGAGACGAGGACCATGTCCCTCCGGGGATTCTTGAAGTACCGGGGGTCAATCGGTACGGGCTTCGCCCAGCCGAACCGGAAGATCAGAAGCATGAGGGCTCCGATGGGATCGAGATGGGCCAGGGGGTTCAGGGTCAGCCGGCCGGCCCGCTGAGCCGTGGGGTCTCCGAGACGGTAGGCCATGTATCCGTGGCAGAATTCGTGAAAGGTGATGGCCCAGAGAACTGCGGGAACGCTCAGAAGCAGATCCGCAAGGGCAGGCATTCGAAACATGGAACTCACTCTCCTTTATTCTCTTCGGAAGGGAAACGGGCCTGTACATAGTCCGCTTCGTCCTCCCTGGTTTTCAAAAATCCGTCGAGGCGCTGCTTTTTCAGCTCTTCGAGGATAATGCCGATCCGGGGGCCCCGTGAATATCCCATGGAAAGCAGGTCAGCCCCCCTCAGGAAAGGCGTCGTCTCATGCAGCCTGGTCAGATAGAGAAGAATCCTCCGCCGTACCCGCCAGCGCTCCGTTGCGGCGCTCCAGAAGAGGGCCGTGACGGGGTTCACTTCCCGAAGGCAGGCGACGATCTCCGAATTGGACGGTCCTGTCCGGCCGCCAAGGGCATGCTCGACAGATCTCAATTCCGAAAAGCATTTTACTACAATATCCCTTTCCGATTCAGAAAGATTCACCCTGTTCAGGGCCGAGAGGCGGATGTTCTCCGGCGATTCCATGAGAAGGGCCGCCAGGAAGCCGAGCCACCCTCTTCCCCGGAAATCGGGAAAATCTTTCGAGATCCTGGCCCGGAAGACCCCGAGCCTCCGGAAGGTCCGGCGCCCAACGGGACCGAAATGATTTCCCGGAAAGAGGACCTCCCAGACGCCCAGCTCCTCCATGCGGCTCGCCCCACCGTAGGGAAGACGTTCGCTGAAGGAAAGCTCGAGTTCGCTTCTCAGGCGGTACCCGGAAAGCCGGGCGAGCAGTCCGCCCCGGACGCAGCTCCGGAGAAGGCGCAGGGTGTTGTCCTCAATGGTAAGGCCCAGCCGCTGTTCGAGGCGGATGGCCCGGATGACCCTGGTGGGGTCTTCCACGAAGCTCAGATTGTGCAGCACCTTGAGGGTCTTCTTCTCGAGATCCCTCCGTCCGCCGAAGAAATCCACCAGTATTCCCCAGGTGGGTTTGCTGATGGAGACCGCCATGGCGTTGACGGTGAAATCTCTCCGGTAGAGATCATGCTTCAGGGAGTCGCTCATTACCTGGGGAGAAGCGAGGGGGAATTCGTAAAATTCTCTTCGGGCGGTGGCCACGTCGACCTTCCGGCCGTCGGGGAAGACGAGGGTTCCCGTCTTGTAGCGTTCGTGAAGGGAGATTCTGCAGCCGTCCTTCTCCCAGCTTTTCAGAAAACGCAGGGCGTCCCCCTCGAGGACGATGTCGAGATCGAGGTTGTCCCTGCCGAGGAAGAGATCCCGCACAAGTCCGCCCACGATATACGCCCTCATCCCGAGTTTGTCCGCCCGCCCTCCGAGGGCTTCGAGAAGAGCCCTGGCGCTTTCCGGGAGACGCTCTCCGAGAAGTTCTTCCACGTCCTCGGTCCAGGGCATGTCCACGGGGCCCGATTTGTCTTCCCGGGGCAGGGAGAGGGGGTAAAGGGCCTTGACAAGGTCGGTTCTCGTGATGATCCCCACAATGCGGCTGCCGTCCACAACGGGAAGACGGCCGATCCCCTGGGTCACGAAGAGGCGGTGGGCCTCGGCGATGGAGGCATCCCCGGGGACCGTGAGAATTCCCTCGGTCATGAACTCCCGGATGAGGGTTTTTCCGAACCCGTGCAGATGGGCCTTGTCGAGGTCCTTCCGGGTGATGAGGCCGAGAATGGTCTTTCCCCTCACCACCGGAAGGGCCGAGTGACCGTACCGGATCATGATCCGGTAGGCCTCGTCCACAGGCGTATCGGGGGGGATGACCATCACCGGGGAGGTCATGATGTCAGAGACGGTGATGGCAGGATGAACTGCCGACTTCAGTTCTTCCTCCATCTTTCTCACCAGGGGAAAGGGCTTGACGTTCTGCAGGGTCACCGATGCCGCCTGGGCATGCCCCCCGCCGCCGAGAGGGGTGAGAAAGGCCCCCATGTCGAGGACCTCCTCGCTGCTCCGTCCCACCAGGTATGTCCTGTTTTCCATCTTCACGGCGGCGATGGCGATGTCTCCGTCGAAATAGTCCCGAAGGCGGTGAACGAAGAGGGAGAGACCGTCCACGTATTCGGGAGATACGGCCGCTGAGAAGACCGCCTTCGCCCCGTTGATGAACCGTACCCAGCTGTTTTCTATGAGGCTGTCGAGGATGCGCCGTTCCGGGGCGGAAAAGGTCATCTCGATGAAGTTCGGAACGTTTGCAAGATCCGCGCCCAACTCCTTCATTCGTGCCACCGCGTTGAAATCTCTCGTGGTGGTGCCGCCGAAGGTCAGTCCTCCCGTATCCTCGTAAATCCCCGTGGCGAAGAGGGTCGCCTCAGCAGCTGAGATGGGAATCCCTTTCCCGAGGAGAATTTCCACCAGCATGGTCGTGGTGGCCCCCACGGGCTCGATGGCCATGAATTCTCCGTCTATGTCGTCCGCCGAGGGAGGATGATGATCGTAGACATGGACGGGGATATCCTTTTTACCCAGCAGGGAGGCGAAGGGGCCGATCCGGGACCGGGAACGGGTATCCGTCACGATGAGCATGGTGATCTCGTCGAATCGCACTTTTCTTGGGGTAAGCACCGTCCACTGGTTGGCATGGTTTTTCAGAAACTCCCTTACGGTGCGGCCCGCCGAACCGGCGAGGCAGAGGACCGCATCGGGATAGAGCTTCTGTACCGCCACCATGCTCGCCAGGGAATCGAAATCGTTCCCCATGTGGCTCGTGATGACTTTCACGGCCGGAGGGCCTCCGATAGGGAGTTGCGATAATTCCACGGAATTCTCCGGAATCTCTCGAGGAGAGGGTGCGTACCGGTGAAGGAAGCGAGGGCATCCGCAATTTCTCCGAACCATTCTTCACGGGTGAAAAAATCCAGAGTGAACCCCGTCTTTTTCGTCTCCGCCCCTTCTGCCGGATGCAGAAGACACTCCGTGCCCAGGGTTTCCCGGCGAAGAAAATCTGCAAAGCGGATGGCTGCCTCCCGATCGGGAAAGAAAAGGGACATGCGGGCGAGGGCGCTCAGGCGCCGGAATCGCTCCGCAAGGCGGGAAGCTTCTCTTTCGAGGGTTTCGAAATCGGAAGAATTCTCGACCACGAGATCGGCCCTGGCCCGTTTTTCCGCTCCCGGCAGCAGAAAAGATTCCCTGCGGGAGATCTCGTCGTACCTCCACCCTCTGGAGGCGTTCCGTTCCCTTCGCCCGGCCTCCGGGGCCGTGACGTAAATGGCCGCATCGATCCACCAGGGAATCCCCCCCTCGAAAAGAAGGGGAATTTCCGCCACCACCCATCCGTCGAGGGAAGCCGCTGTTTTTTCCATCTCGATCCGGACGAGGGGGTGAAGAAGGGCGCAGAGCCAGTCATATTCCCGCCGGTCAGAGAAGGCTTTCGAGGCGACGGCGGAAGGATCAGCCTTGCCGTCGGCATCGAGTATGCCCCTCCCCCATCGGGCAAGGGCGGCATCCAGCACGTTAGTGCGGGTCCACAGAGCCCGGACCACCCTGTCGGCATCCAGGACCGAAGCCCCCATCTCTCCCCAGAGGCGGGCAAGGGTCGACTTACCAGCCCCAACGTCTCCTGTGAGTGCCAAAGCCAGCATGGGCCTTTTCCTCCTCGCCCCTGTCGTCCACCTGTTTGAAACGGTCGGGTATTTCCCAGAGGAAGCGGGAAAAGCCGTTCCGGAAGGTGGTTCCGAAGAGCCTTCGAGATCTGGCTCCCGAGAGATAGAGCCGTTCTTCGGCCCGGGTCATCCCCACGTAGCAGAGTCGGCGCTCCTCCTCCATGTTTTCCCGGTCCTCGAGGCACTTGAAATGGGGAAAAACCGCCTCCTCCATCCCCACGAGGAAGACCACCGGGAACTCGAGTCCTTTGGCCGCATGAAGGGTAAGCATATTGACGGCGTTCTTCTCGTCGAGGTTCAGCTTCTCGAGGTCAGTAAAAAGGGCCGCCTCGGCGAGCATCTCCGAAAGGTCCCCTCCGGCGGGGACGATGGAACGGAGTTCCAGGATGTTCTCCACCCGCTCCTCCCATCCGTCGGGATCGTCTCTCCGGAGAATCTCCTCGTACCCCATGGTCTGGAGGATGTACAGAAGGATTGCCCCCAGATCATCCGATTTCGAGAGGATGTTCATCATGTGCCTCGCAAGCTCACGGAAACCCTCTCCGGCCTTCCCCTCCACCACCTTGCCTCCGGTGAAGATGGTCTTCCAGTATTCCTCCGGAGGAAGTTCAGGGAGGGAGGAGAGAAAGAGGAAGGCCTTCTCGAGGCTTTTCTTACCGATCCCCCGGGCCGGGATATTGGCGATTCGGGCGAGAGACATCTGATCGAGTGGGTTGACAGCACTTTTGAGGAAGGAGAGGATGTCCTTTACTTCCTTCCGCTCGTAGAAGGCCGTTCCCCGGACGACCCGGTAGGGAACCCGGTTTTCCAGAAATTTCTGTTCGTAGACGCGGCTCATGGCGTTGATCCGGTAGAGTATGGCGATATCGCCGTAGCTGAACCCCTCCAGATCGTGAAGCCGGTGGATCTCCGAGACGAGAAAATCCCCCTCCTGGAATTCGCTCGAGCCGAGAAGGGTGTAGATTTTCTCTCCCATGTTCCGGGAGGTCCACAGGTCCTTCTTCCGGCGTTTCGAATTTCCGTCGATGAGGGCGTTCGCCCCGCCGAGGATGTTTCCCGAGGAGCGGTAGTTCTGGTCCAGAACGACCACCTTGGCGGAGGGAAAGTCCTTCTCGAAGTTCAGGATCATTCCCATATCGGCCCCCCGCCAGCCGTAGATCGACTGGTCCGGGTCGCCTACCACCATTATGCGCCGATCCGGTCCCACGAGTTTTTTCAGAAGAAGATACTGGGGCCGGTTCACGTCCTGGTACTCGTCAACGAGGATCCAGGAGAGGCGCTCCTGCTCCTTTTTCCGGAGGGCTTCGTTCGACGAAATCAGCTCAAGGGGCACAATGAGGAGATCGTCGAAATCGAGGGCGTTCTGTCTCCGCAGTTCCTTGTTGTAGGCAGTGAACACGTCGCCGTAGACCCCTTCCAGAAGCGGGGAGGTTCTTCCCGAATCCTGCAGACAGTCGTTTTTCACCATGGAAATACGGTCAAGCATGGCAGAGGGATCGAACTGCTTCGGGTCCATGTTCAGCTTCTCCATCACCTGTTTGACCAGCGTTCGGCTGTCTCCCCGGTCGAAGATGCCGAAGCCGTCCCGAAGTCCGGCCTCGGGAAGAAGAGCACGGTTGCGGAAGAGGAACCGCAGTCCGAAGGAGTGAAACGTACAGACCTGCATCTCTCCTTCCTTCCCTCCGAGCAGCTGAGCGACCCGGTCCTTCATCTCCTTCGCCGCCTTGTTGGTGAAGGTGACCGCGAGAATGTCCCGGGGGCGGGCCTCGCCCCGGGCGATCAGGTAGACCATCTTCGAGGTGAGCACCCGGGTCTTTCCGCTGCCGGCCCCGGCAAGGACGAGGAGAGGGCTGCCTGTCCAGGCTACAGCCTCCCTCTGCCTGGGATTCAGGCTCTCGAGAAGCTTCTTTTCGTCAATCATTGGCTCTCTTTTCCCTCACCCGGTCCTTCAGCAGAGAGATCCATCGGCCATACCCCTCCCCCGAGGAGGCGTCAAGCAGAAGAAGAGGAACGCCGGGATTCAGTTTCTCCACATCCCGGGTGAACATCTCCATGTCGAAGGAGAGATGGGGAAGAAGATCGGTTTTCGTAAGGAGAATCGCCCGGGACGAGGTGAAAAGATAAGGGTATTTCAGGGGTTTGTCAGCCCCTTCGGGAGTGCTCAGAAGGGCGACCTTGAAGTCCTCGCCGAGGTCGAACTCGGCCGGGCAGACGAGGTTTCCAACGTTTTCGATGAAGAGGATGTCCACGGAGTCGAGGGGCAGCTCTTTCATGGCCTTCCGGACGATATTCGCCTCCAGATGGCAGCCTCCCGATGTGTTTATCTGCACCACAGGAATGTCCCACCGGGCAAGCCGTTCGGCGTCCCGGTCAGTGGCGAGATCTCCCTCGATGACCGCGAAGGAAAATCCCCCCAGTTCGGCCGTCTTCTCCAGCAGGGTCGTCTTGCCGCATCCGGGGGAACCTATAAGATTGACCATGAGAAGGCCTCTCCTGCGGTTTTCCTCCCGGATGGCAGCCGCAAATTTTTCGTCCTCTGCCATGATCGACTGCTGCAGGGTAACGATTTTTTTCATGAGTTTTCTTCAACCTCCAGTGATTCGATTTCCAGTTCCATCCCGGCAAGGGTCTCCCGGTCGGCGGAACCGCAGGCGGTACAGAGGCCGTTTTCCTCTCCCCACATCTGCCCGCATTTCCGGCATCGATATTTCAGGGGGACATCGGTCACGATAAGGCGGGCTCCCTCCAGCGGGGTCCCCTTCGTCACCGTTTCAAAGGCAAAGGAGAGAATTTCCGGGTTAACCTGCCTGAGGACACCAACCCTGAGCCGCACCTCCTCAATTTTCCTCCACTTTTCCTCTTCCATCATTTTTTCAAGGGCGGCTACTATGGATTCAACCAGGGAAACTTCGTGCATGCCATCCTCCTCTTCCGGGTCATTCTATGAAAAAAAGGGACCCGGAGCGGGTCCCCTGTGCCGAAAAACCTCTCCGAAGAGCTTACTCGGCGGGTTCGAGGAGGCCGTAGCCTCCGTCTTTCCTTTTATAGACCACGTTGACCACGCCGGAGTCCGCATTCCGAAAAAGAAAGAATTCGTGTCCCAAAAGATCCATCTGCATGGTGGCTTCCCTGGCGCTCATGGGCCGAAGGGGGAAACGCTTCACCTTGACTATTTCCTCCTCGGGTGGAAGAGGAAGTTCAACTTCCGGTCCGGGAAGGCCGAAGGAGACGTCGTGGGTTTTGAGCTGCGCCCGGTCCGTTAGATATGCATTGTGGCGCTTGATCTGCCGTTCGAGATTCTTGAGAGCCTGGTCAAAGGCCTTCTTCATATCCGGAGCGCTCTCCTGCCCTCTCATGATCACTCCATTGGCATTTGAGGTTATCTCCACGGTGAACATTCCCCGCCCAAAACTCAAAACCACCTGCCCGTCGAGAATTTTGCTGAAGAATTTCTCGAGCTTGGACATTTTGTTCTGCATATATTCCTTGAGATCATCCTTTACGTCCACCCCGCGGGCGACAAACCGTATCTCCATGCCAATCCCTCCATTCATGCTCGCTGCTATGGTATCATTCTAACACCGGCGGGAAGACGAGGCAATCGGCCCCGTATTCCCTTCCTTCAGGAAAAGAGTATAATACACATTAAAATATATTTTGCAGGAGGTATCATGCTATGCACATATCAGCCCGGGCACAGAAGATGGAGCCTTCCGCGACCCTTGCGGTCACTGCCAAGGCAAAAAGCCTCAAGCGGGAGGGTAAACCCGTCATTTCCTTCGGCGCTGGGGAGCCTGATTTCGACTCTCCTCCCTCGGCGATCCGCTACGCAGAAGAGGCAATGAAAAAGGGGCAGACCCATTACACCCCAGGTACGGGTATCCCCGAACTCAGAGAGGAAGTATGCCGCTACTATAAGGAGCATTTCGGCCTCGAGTATGCCCCCGGGAACGTGGTGGTCGGCTCCGGCGCGAAGCCCCTTATCTATGAGGCCCTCGGCTGCCTTCTCGACCCCGGCGACGAGGTGCTCGTCTTCACTCCCGCCTGGGTGAGCTACGTAGAGCAGATCAGGCTCTTCGATGGTGTTCCCGTCCTTGTGGACACGAGTGAAACCGACTTTGTCCCCCGTATAGCCGATGTGAGAAAGGCCGTCACACCCCGAACCCGGGCCATGATCATCAATACTCCCAACAACCCCACTGGGGCCGTCTACGACGAGGAATGCCTCGGGGATCTGGGCCGTCTGGCTGTGGAAAAAAACATCGTCATCATCTACGACGAGATCTACGAGCGCCTCATCTACGGAGACGCTGTCCATCATCAGATTCTGAACCTCGTTCCTGAGGCGAAGGATCTGACCCTTATCGTCAACGGCGTCAGCAAGGCCTTCGCCATGACGGGATGGCGCATCGGGTATGCCCTCGGCCCCTCCTCGCTCATGGGGTATCTCGGAGACATGCAGGGGCACATCACCTCCAACGCCAGCTCAGTTGCCCAGTGGGCTTCCGTGGGGGCACTCCGGGAGGCCGAGGCGGACGTGGTGACCATGCAGAAAGCCTTCAGCGGCCGGAGGGACCTCGCCGTGAAGCTTCTTCGGGAGATGCCCTTCATTTCCTTCACTGAGCCGACAGGGGCTTTCTACGTCTGGTTCAGCATCGAGGATGCCCTGGGCAGATCCTGGAAGGGGCAGCGCCTCGAATCGGATACCGATTTCTGCAAAGTTCTCCTCGAGGCGAAATACCTTGCGGTCGTGCCGGGAAGCGCCTTCATGTCCCCGGGAAATGTCCGGATCTCCTATGCGAGTTCCGAGGAGGAAATCAGAGAAGGGCTCGGGAGACTGAAGGAATTTCTCGAAGAGCTGGAATAGGTTTCTCTTTGTAAGGAACCCCTCCGGATTCTCCGGAGGGGTTCCTGTTATTTCCGATATGCTTCCTTGTTTACGAGATCGGGGGGCCGGCTTCCTTCGAGGGCTGCAAGCAGGTTCTCCGCCGATTTTCTCGCCATTCCCTCCCGGGCCTTTATGGTGGCGCTTCCAAGGTGGGGAAGGGTCGTGACGTTGGGCAGGGTGAGGAGCGGGTCGTCCGTCGGAATGGGTTCCTTCTCGAAGACATCAAGGCCGGCTCCCCAGATCCATCCTTCCGAACAGGCACGGAAGAGGGCTCTCTGATCTACTACCGGCCCCCTCGATGTATTGATGAGGACGGCGGTCTTTTTCATCTTCCGAAGCTGCGGCTCACCGATCAGTCCCCTCGTTTCATCATTCAGGGGGCAGTGAAGGGTGACGAAATCGCTTTTCCCGAGCATCTCGTCGAGGGAGACCCTCTGGGCGCGAAATTCCTTCTCCGCCTCAGGACGGGGAGAACGGTTCACATAGAGGATATCCATGGAAAACCCCTTCCCCCGCCGGGCGACCGCCTCTCCTATTTTTCCCATCCCCACGATACCGAGGGTCGCACCGGAGACGTCCCGGCCGAGGAGAAGATCGGGGTGCCAGGTCTTCCATTTCCCGGCCCGCAGAAAGGCACTCGCCTCCACGACCCGCCGGGCGGAGGCCAGAAGAAGGGTGAAGGCGACGTCCGCCGTAGCGTCCGTCAGGACATCCGGTGTATTTGTCACAAGGATGCCCCTGCGGGTGGCCGCCGCCACGTCGATATTGTCGAACCCGACGGCGTAGTTGCTCACCACTTTCAGATGAGGGCAGGCGTTGAGCAGCTCTTCATCTACCCTGTCCGTAAGGGTCGTGAGAAGACCTTCGGCTGCAGCACCCTTTTCGAAAAGAACTGAACGGTCCACCGGGCGGCGTTCCTCCCAGACTTCGAAATCGACCCGTCCCTTCAGAAGATCGAGTCCCGCATCCTGAATCCGCCGGGTGACATAGGCTTTCGGCAGTGCCATTCGTACACCTCCTGAAAAAGGGAGCATTCTTCCCTTGTCTTTTTTATTCTTCGATGATTTCCTTTTCTTTCGCCTTCAGGATTTCGTCCACTTTCTTAATATATTCGTCGGTGATATCCTGTATTTCCTTCGTGTATTTCTTCAGGTCGTCCTCGCTGATCTCGGAGTTCTTCTCTTTTTTCTTGAGGACGTCGTTGCTGTCCCTGCGAAGATTCCGAAGGGCGATCCTGCTTTCCTCGGCGTATTTGCCCACCATTTTCGACAGTTCGAGCCGGCGCTCCCGGTTCAGCTCGGGAAGGTTGACCCGGATGATCTCTCCGTCGTTCTGGGGGGTCACCCCGAGAGAGGAGGCGAGAATGCCCTTCTCCACGACCTTCAGGGCATTGCGGTCGAAGGGGGTGATGGCGATCTGTCGTCCCTCGGGGACGGATATGGTGGCGATGGACTTGATGGGGGTCGGCACTCCGTAGTAATCCACCTTGATGTCGCTTACCAATCCCGGATGCGCCCGGCCCGTCCGGATGACAAGAAACTCGCCCTTCAGATGATCGATGACCTTGTCCATGCGCTCTCTGAGTTCTTTCAGCTCGTTCTTCGGCATTATCTGAATTCCTCCTCCGTAGAGACTATGGTGCCTGTTTTCATGTCGTGAACCAGAAAATTTTTCATGGTGCCCTTCTTCAGGACATTCAGAACCACGATGGGAATGGTATTTTCCATGCAGAGAGAAAAAGCCGCCGCATCCATGATCTGAAACTGCCTGGAAAGAGCATCCATATAGGTGAGGCGGTGCAGGAGCACCGCATCGGGAAACTTTTTCGGGTCCTCATTATATATACCATCTACCTTGGTCGCTTTCAACAGGCAGTCCATTTCCATCTCCGCAGCCCGCAGGGCTGCAGCCGTGTCGGTGGAAAAATAAGGCGACCCCGTGCCTGCAGCGAAGATGACCACCCTCCCCTTCTCCAGATGGCGAAGGGCCCGCCGCCGGATGTAGGGCTCGGCAACCTGGCGCATATCGATGGCCGTCTGCACCCTTGTGGGAACACCCAGTTTTTCGAGAACGTCCTGAAGACAGAGGGCGTTCATGACCGTGGCCATCATGCCCATGTAATCCCCCTGGGCCCTTTCGATTCCGAGCTTCTCCAGTTCCCGCCCCCGAAGCATATTTCCTCCGCCCACGACCATGGCCATGGTGACTCCTGCCTTGACTACCTCGACAATCTCTTCGCCGATTCTCCGGACGGCGTCAAAATCGAAGCCGAAACCGTTCGTTCCGGCAAGCACCTCTCCCGAGAGCTTCAGAAGGACTCTCTTGAACCGCACGCTATCCCTTCCCTTCTCCAGGATCCTGATTTTGATACAAAAAAGGCGAGGCCTTTCGCCCCGCCTTTATTTCGAAATAATTATTCTCCTATGGAGAAGCGTGCGAACCTGCGAAGAACGATGTTTTCACCCAGCTTCGCGATGGCCTCGACGATGAGGTCGTTGATCTTTTTGTCGCCGTCCCGGATCCATGCCTGCTCGAGGAGGCAGTAGTTCTCATAGAATTTATTGATCTTGCCCTCGGCGATCTTGTCCACAAGCTTCTCGGGCTTCCCCTCTTCGAGGGCCTGCTGCCGGTAGATCTCCTTTTCCCTCTCGAGGGTATCGCTTGTCACTTCCTCCCGGCAGAGAAACTGGGGGGCAGCGGCGGCAATGTGCATGCAGATCTCGTGGCCGAGGTTCTGGAACTCGTCCGTCTTGGCGACGAAGTCGGTCTCGCAGTTCAGCTCGATGAGGGCACCGAGTTTGCCGTTGGTGTGTATATAGGAAAAAACACGGCCGTCCGAGGCTGTTCTTGAAGCCTTTTTCGCGGCCTTGGCAAGTCCTTTTTCCCGGAGATAGTCGATTGCTTTTTCAATGTCCCCTGAGTTTTCCCTGAGGGCATTTTTGCAGTCCATCATTCCTGCCCCCGTTCTTTCCCGAAGTTCCTTTACGCTGGCTGCACTGATTTCCATTATATGCATTTCCTCCCTTGAGAACTTACGCTTCTTCACCTGTATTGTCGTAAACTTCGTGGAGACGTTCCTTCACTTCGATGATGTCGTCGGAATCGTCTTCTGCCGCGGCGTCTCCTCCGTCTTTCCCGAGAGGCTGAACATCGGAGTCCTCTCCCTGGCGTCCTTCAATGTAGGCGCTCGCCATGAGCCCGGCGATGAGCTTGATGGCCCGGATGGCATCGTCGTTGCCGGGAATCGGGAAGTCGATGACCTCGGGATCGCAGTTGGTGTCCACGATGGCAATGACGGGAACTCCCAGCTTCCTGGCCTCGAGGACAGCGTTCTCCTCTCTCCGGGGATCGATGAGGAAGATGGCGTCGGGTATATTCTTCATGTTGGTGATGCCCTTGAGGTATTTTTCGAGCTTGCCAAGTTCTTTTCTGAGCAGTCCCACTTCTTTCTTGGGAAGGTCGGCCCAGTTGCCTTCGTCTTCCATCTTGCGCAGCTCGATCATGCGGGCCACCCGCTTGCGGATCGTGGGGAAGTTCGTGAGAAGGCCGCCCAGCCAGCGCTGATTGATGTAGAACTGGCCTGAGCGCTCGGCCTCATCCTTGATTGTATCCTGGGCCTGGCGCTTCGTTCCGACGAAAAGGATCGTGCCGTTGTTTCTGGCCACTTCGCGGACGTAATCGTAGGCTTTTTCGAGCCCACGGACGGTCTTCTGAAGGTCGATGATGTAGACGCCGTTTCGTTCCGTGAAGATGAAGGGCTTCATCTTCGGGTTCCAGCGCCGGGTCTGATGTCCGAAATGGACTCCGCACTCCAAAAGCTGCTTCATGCTGACTACTGCCACAATAACCCCTCCTGAAAAATTGGTTTTCCCTCCACGGCCTTCACCTGATGACGGAATTGCGGCCACAAGACCACAGCACCCCCGGCATCATCCGCCCGTGTGCGTAATGAGGACAGAGGAAAGTATATCACACGGGGCATTGACCATCAACAGAGAAAAGAAGTACCATATACCCCGTATTTTCGCCGGGAAAAAGAACATACTGGGGGTATCGCCATGACAGGAAATTCTTTGGTTGAGAAACTGGAAGCCCTTCCGCCGGACAGAAAGGCCATGCTGAACCGGCTTCGGCGGGTAGAGGGGCAGCTTCGGGGAATTCAGCGGATGATCATCGAGGAAAAGCCCTGCTACGACATCCTCCTGCAGCTTTCGGCGGCTCGGTCGGCTATGGAGAAAGCCTGCATCGAGATTTTGAAGAATAATATCCACAATTGCCTCACGGAGGCCCGCTCGCCGGATTTCAAGAATCTGGAAAAACTTATTGAGGCCCTTATCGATCTTTCTCCGGCGAAAGAAGTGCCCGGGGAAGGAGAAAAATAAGAAAACACAGCTCCCTGCGGGAAACCCAGCGTCCCCGTGGCACCCGAAGAATTCCTCTTACTGCTGCTCCCTTCCGGGCCTGACAGGGTTCGGGGGTCTTCGCCGCACGGGACTGGGCTCCCCGCAGGAAGCTGTGTTCGGCAACGGGAAAGAGTATATCACGAGGCCGTTTTTTGTTCCACTCCGCCGGAAGTGCCTCCTTCGAGGTTCGATAGATTTCTTACCGCGGTTTCGGGCCTTTTCCTCTCAGTTCCGCAGATCTTCCGTGCCCCGAGAGTCCCTCCATGGCCGCGAGGCGGGCACAGGCAGGAGCAAGAAAGGCCGCCCCTTCCGGTGAAATCTCCTGAAATGAACTTAACCTGAGGAAGGTGCTCACCGACACACCGCTTGAAAAACGGGCGGTCCGTCCCGTGGGAAGAATATGGTTCGGCCCTGAAAGATAATCGCCGAAAGCAACTGGGGACGAGCCCCCGAGGAAAAGGGAGCCGTAATTTTCAACCCGCTCCGCGCAGAAGGCATCGTCTTCCGTCATGATCTGCAGATGCTCCGGGGCGATATCGTTCACCGCCGCCAGTCCCTCTTTCAGCGATTCGGCCAGGAGAATCCTTCCGTTGTTTCGCCAGCTTTCGAGGGCTGCTTTCCCCGTGGAAAGAAGTCCTCCCTGCCTCTCCACCTCCCGCTCCACTGCCTCGGCCAGGGAAGAACTTGTCGTAATCAGAACGGCCCAGGCATCGGAATCGTGCTCGGACTGGGCCAGCAGGTCCGCGGCGACCCACCCGGGGTCGGCGGAGCCGTCGGCAATGATCACCGCCTCGCTCGGCCCGGCGAGCATATCGATCCCGACGGAACCGCTCACCTGCCGCTTCGCCTCGGCAACATAACGGTTGCCGGGGCCCACGATAATGTCCACGGGATCGATGGTCTCCGTCCCCCAGGCGAAAGCCCCTACCGCCTGGGCGCCTCCCATGCAGTAGACTTCGTCCGCCCCGGCGATGTCCAGGGCCGCGAGAACCGCAGGGTGTATTCCCTCCCCTCCTTTTCGCCCCGGAGAGCAGGCGGCAATCCGCTTCACCCCGGCGACCCGCGCCGGTATGACCGACATGAGGGCGGAGGAAGGCAACGGATATCTGCCTGCGGGAACATAACATCCGCAGGATGAGATGGGTATCAGGCGATGGCCGAGAATCACTCCCGGAGAAATTTCATAGCGCAGATCCTTCATGCAGCTTCTCTGGGCCCGGGCGAAATTTTCGATTCGTTCGGCAGCGAAGACCAGAGCCTCCTCCGATTCCCGCTTAAGTTCAGTCCTGGCCTTTTTGAGATCTTTCTTCTCCACCCTAAGGGAGGCGGGGCGAAATCCCTCGAAGCGTTCCGTATACTCTTTTACCGCCTCATCACCCCGTGCCCTGACTTCCTTCAGAACATTCCGGACAACCCCCTCCGCAGAAAGGGCCTTCTCTCCGGGGTCCTTTTCTCTTTCCTTGAATACGATCATGCCCTTCCTCTCCATTTCAGAACACCCCTTCAGAAATTCCTCTTTCCGAGGGGTTGAAAATGTCTGCGAAGTCCCTGTATTATCCGCAGTTCACCATGATAGCAGAAGATCAGGGCATTGCAACAGCACAAAAAAGACCCTTGTCCCCTGCCGGTGCGGGGGGCAAGATTGTTTTCGTTCTCCTTTAATCGCCGATCTCCTGAAAACCCTTCGCACCCGGGGAAAGGCGCACCTGCACCCAGTGCTCCTGCCTGTCGTCAGCCAGAGGAATTCCTTCTTCCGGGAGTTCCCTGCCGTCCGCTTTTATTTCTATTTTCCTCTCCGTTCCGGCTGCCTGGAGCACCTCCACGTGATAGACCGTTTCGCCGTACCGGTAATCGAACTGGAATCCAGTCCATTCGGGAGGAACGCGCGGAGAGAGGAACAGCCTTTTTCCCCGCAGCTCAATGCCCAGGATGGATTCCATGAGGAGCCGGTACATCCATCCCGCCGATCCGGTGTACCACGTCCATCCCCCCCGTCCCGTATGGGGAGCTACGGCGTAGACATCCGCGGCCACCACGTAGGGCTCGGCCTTGTAAACGGAGACCTCCTCGGGAGTTCGGCCGTGGTTCACCGGGTTGATCAGGGAGAAGAGTTCCCATGCTCCTTCGCTGTCACCGAAGGCGGCAAAGGCCATGGCGGCCCAGATGGCGCCGTGGGTGTACTGGCCGCCGTTCTCCCGGACTCCGGGGACATACCCCTTGATGTACCCGGGATTGAGGGCCGATTTGTCGAAGGGCGGATCGAGAAGCTGGATAAGACCGGCCTCCCGGCGCACGAGATGTTCCTTCAGTGACTCAAGGGCGGCGTGAGACCGCTGGCGATCCCCGGCTCCGGAAAGAACTGACCAGCTCTGGGCGATGGAGTCGATTTTGCATTCCTCGTTCGAAGCAGAACCCAGGGGGGTGCCGTCGTCAAAGTAGGCCCGGCGGTACCATTCGCCGTCCCATCCGTTTCTTTCGATATTCCGCCGGAGCTGGGCAGTCTCCTTGTGGCACCGGTCGGCAAAAAACGTA
The DNA here is from genome assembly GCA_963674625.2 of Aminobacteriaceae bacterium. Lineage (GTDB taxonomy): Bacteria > Synergistota > Synergistia > Synergistales > Aminobacteriaceae > JALHFZ01. The sequence goes on from CAXXXO010000003.1 coordinate 388,424, forward strand.
TCGCCGCGCCCCTTTGCGATCTCCGCGAAGCGGGTGAGAACATCGTAGAGGAAGAAGGCCAGCCATATGCTCTCCCCCTTCCCTTTGATGCCCACGAGGTTCATTCCGTCGTTCCAGTCTCCCGACCCCATAAGGGGAAGCCCCCGCTCTCCGAAGCGCAGCCCGTGCTGGAGGGCCCTGACGCAGTGTTCATAGACCGTGGCCGTCTCTTCGGTGGGCACAGGCAGATCGTAGTAGGATTCCTCTTCTTCCAGAAGGGGACGGCCCCGGAGGAAATGGGTCTTTTCATCGAGAACGGTCCAGTCGTCCGTCGCCGAAATATAGCGGGCCACGGCGTAGGGAAGCCAGAGGTAGTCGTCTGAGCATTTCGTGCGCACCCCCTGTCCCAGGGGAGGATGCCACCAGTGCTGCACGTCACCTTCAGGAAACTGCCGGGAGGAACAGAGAATAAGATGATCCCTTACAATGGAGGGCCTGTTATGGACAAGGGCCATGACGTCCTGAAGCTGGTCCCGGAATCCGAAGGCACCTCCCGACTGGTAGAAGGCGGACCTCCCCCAGATGCGGCAGGAGAGGGTCTGGTACATCAGCCAGCTGTTGGCAAGGATGTCGAAGGCTTTGTCGGGAGTCCTCACGGAGAGGGCTCCGACGGTTTCCGTCCAGAATTTCCATACGGCGTCGAGGGCGCTCCGGGCAGCCATGGAGTCGGTGAAGCGGCTCAGCAGAGCCTCCGCTTCTTCCGGATCCTGCCCGGCTCCCAGGCGGAAGACGATTTCCTCCTCCTCCCGGGGAGCGAGGGGGAATACGATCTGAAGAGCGGCGCAGGGGTCGAGGCCCGCCCCAACCATTCCCGACAGGCCGGTGCGGTGCATGGCTGCAGGGGACTCCACGGAACCGTTCCTGCCGAGAAACTCCGTGCGGTCCCCTGTGGCGGTGCGGCTGATGCCATCGACATGGAAGAAGGCGGTACGGGAGCCGAAGGACCCGTTATAGGTATTGCGGCCCATGACTGCCCCGGTATTCCTTGAGATTTCCGTAAAGATATGGGGAGACCATTTCGCCCTGAGATCGCCGAGAACCCATTCCACGTACCCGGTGGCTGACAGTTTCCGGGGTTTGTCAGTGAGATTCCTCACCTTGAGAACGAAGAATTTCACCGGGGCATCGATGGCGACGTATATCCACAGTTCCGACCGGATTCCCATCTCAGTATGTTCAAAGACAGTATAGCCAAGTCCGTGTCGGGTGACGTAGGGGGTAGTTCCGGGGCACGGCAGGGGGGTCGGTGACCAGAAATCCCCCCGCTCCTCATCCCGCAGATAGAGCACTTCTCCCTTGGTATCGCTTACGGGGTCGTTCTCCCAGGGTGTGAGGCGAAGCTCGTGGGCATTTTCAATCCAGGTGGTCGCCATGCCGCTCTCCGAAAGGACTGTGCCGAACCGGGGGTTTGCCATGACATTGGCCCAGGGTGCGGGAGTCCTCTGACCTTGCGTGGTGGTGATTATATACTCCCTGCCGTCGGGGGTGAATCCGCCGAGTCCGTTGAAAAAAGACAGATCCTGCCGGGGACGGGGGACAACCGCGGCCGGTTTGAAACGGGTTTTTTGGGACGGAACCAGGGAGGGAGTCGGAAGCTCCCTCATTTTTCGGGGCGTCAGCTGTTCTTCCAGTGTTCCCCGGCTGTCGGAAAGGATGACCCTCGCGACTGACTGGATAAGTATGCGGTCCTCCTCGCCGATCTGGTCTGCCGGGCGGACGAAAATGCCGCCCAGGGGATCGGTGACATTCACCTTGATGCCGGGGCTGATGAGCCCGAGAATCTGGTCGTGCAGCACTTGCCGGTAGCCTCCGAAGTCTTCGTTCCAGATGACGAGATCCACGGCCATCCCCTTGAGCCGCCAGTAGGCATGGGCTGAAATAAGCTGCCGGACGAGATCAATGTTCGCCGAATCCTCGATCCGCAGAAGCACGATGGGAATGTCTCCGGAGATGGCGTACCCCCAGAGACCGGACTGTCCTCGCGTATTTTTGAGGAGCATGGCCGATTCAGCTCTCAGGAAGGGATTTCCGTAGATGATGGAGCCTGCGAGACGGCTGTAGGTCTGTGCCTCCGACTCGGTGATGTTGAGCTGGCGCAGAAGCACCTGCCCGTGCGTCCAGGCCAGGTCGTAGACACGGTCGGCAAGGAGCTGATCGCGGTACTTTTTCACAAGGTCGAGGGCGCTCTCCCTGTTTTGGGAAACTCCTGTGAGAATGTGAACGGTTGCGGACTGTTCAGGGTTCAGAGTAACCCGATAGCGGATGGCCACGACGGGGTCGAGAACTGAGCCGGATGAACCGGAGAGCCTCTTGGAATACCCCACGTCTCCTCCGGCGACCGCGACCGGCGAAACAGCCGTGCGGCCCCTCCCTATGAATTTCATCCTGTCAGTCTCGAAGGAAGGACTGCCGGCTCTTGCCCCGTGAACGTCCATCATATGGACGACGAGAGGAGAAGAATCCTCCGGCGATCGGGGCCTTCGGCTGCAAAGGATAGCTCCGTACTCGGAAAAAAGTTCCGTCTCCACGAAAAGATTGCTGAAGGCCGGGTGAAGGGCATCGGCCACGGGCTGGGCAAGGACGACTTCGCCATAGCTCGTGATATCCACTGACCGGCGTTTTTTTCCCCGGTTGGTTATCCGGAGTCTCCGAAGCTCCAGATCATCCTCGGGAGAAACTGCGATCTCCGTATGGAGGTCGTAGTCGTGATCTCTGGAGCGGAATTCAACTCTCCCCTCGGAGAAAATGGCCTCGTACCCTTTGATCCTCTTGAGGGTGGGCTGAAAGGCCACGGACCAGTATTCCCGGGTGGAGACGTCCCGAAGGTAGCAGAAGGTACCCCATGAATCCCGGGTCCGGTCCTCCCTCCACCGGGTGACGGCCAAGTCGTTCCAGCGACTGTACCCTCCTCCTGCATTGGTGATCATGACGTGGTAGCGGCCGTTCGAGAGAAGCTGGACTTCCGGCGTCGGGGTGTCGGGGGTGGAAAAGACCCGGATGGGCACTTTGGGTGCGCCAAAGATCATCTTGCTCTCCGCCGTTTCCGTCCCCTGGGGATAAAATGCTGTCGTCTTCGGAATACGCTCCTGAAGCAGCAGCATGGTGGCCTGAAAGGACGGATCCGCTTCGAAGCGTCGCTGCATGGGCTGGTGAAGCAGCAGAGAGCAGAGGGAGAGAAAGGCCATTCCCTGGTGATGGATCATGAAAGACCTTATGACGACCCTTGACTGCCCCCGGGGCAGTCTCGCCGGAGTATAATCTACAGCCTCGTAATACCCGTAACGGGCGAGAAAGCCTTCTGAGGCGAGACGCACGAGATTGAGGCATGCATCTTTGGGCTCGACCATAAGGGCCAGGGCCGTGGCGTAGGGAGCGATGACGAGGTCGTCGCTCAGCCCGCGCTTTATTCCGAGCCCCGGAACGCCGAAAGCCCGGTACTGGTAGTTGAGATGGGCGTCGATGGCGTTGTATCCGCTTTCGGAAATGCCCCAGGGGACATTCCTCTTCTTTCCGTATTCCTTCTGGCGGGTGACCGCACCCCGGTAGGTTTCGTCAAGGAGGGTGTTCTCATAGGATGGCATCACGAGAAGGGGCATGAGGTATTCGAACATGGAGCCGCTCCAGGAGAGAAGGGTGGGTTCTCCGCCGATGACTGCCAGCTGGCGGCCCAGGGCGAACCAGTTGTTCTGGGGGATCTTACCCTGGGAGATGGCCACGAAACTTGTAAACCGGGCCTCGGACGCGAGAAGGTCGTAGAAGCTCGGGTCCGGACGGTTGTCCCGGACGTTGTACCCGATGGCAAGAAGGTTTCTCGCTTTGTCGTAGAGAAAATCGTATTCCATGCCGTCGGCAAGAATCCGGCACTTTTCGGCCAGTTCGGCGCACAGGGCGATCCTCTTTTGCGCCTTCTCGCTTCCCTCCGACACGAGAGCCTGCACTTTCCGGGCCCATTCGGCTTCTTCCTCCGAAGCGCCCGAAAGAAAGACCTCGAAGGGCTCGGCAAGCTCATCGGCAAGATCGGCGAGATCGGAAAGAGAAGGTACCCTGTCGAGAAGATCGAATTCCGAAGGAATTTCTTTCAGAGCGAGGACGGATATCCACGGACAGAGACCGGTTATTTCGTGAAGTCCTTCAGCGCAATGGTTGAGGAAAGCGGCTAGCCACCATTCCAGTTCGTTTTCCGATTCGCTGAAGAGGGAGTCTCCGTAAGGGATGGCGTCAGTGGCCGCCGCATGGAGCCTCCGGAGACTTTCGGCTATTCCCCTCAGGGAGGAGGGGGTATAGAGAACGGCCGCTTCCATTTCCTCTGCGATAAGAGACATGCGTTCCCGGTCATGCCCCTCCTCTGTAGTTTCGGCCTCTTCGAAAAGAATTCTCACCGTATCCTGCAGTCCCCGGAAAAATGTATCCCCGAGAAGGGGATGAAGGGGCTGTTCGAGGAGCCCGGTCCTGAGGGTCAGAAGATGTCCTGCGAGGTTGCCGCTGTCCACTGAAGAAATGTAGATGGGCTGGAGGGGTTCGAGAGTCTGGGTGTCGTACCAGTTGTAGAAATGTCCCCGGAACCGTTCAAGGCTTTCCATGGTATTCAGCGTCCGTTCGGTTCTTTCAAGAAAAGACCCCTGTGGGATATAGCCGAAATCACAGGCAGTGAGATTCGCCAGAAGAGAGAATCCCATGTTGGTAGGCGAGGTCCGGTGAGCTACGAGCAGAACAGGATGCTCCTGGTAGTTGTCCGGAGGAAGCCAATGATCCTCCGGACCGACAAAGGTTTCGAAGAACATCCATGTTCTCCGGGCGATCTTTCGAAGAAATATCAGCTGCTCTTCTCCGAGTCCCGCTGACGGACGGCCCAGGGGCTGGCTGAGCCACCAGGAAATTCCCGGGGAGACGAACCAGAGAAACAGGACTGGAAAGGCTGCCGCGACTGCTTCCGCCGTTCCGTATATTTTAAGCCAGAAGAGGACGGCTCCGGACATGACGGGGGCAAAACCCATGGACAGCCAGGCCCCGCGGAAGCTCTGGGATCCCCTTCCCGCCTGTCCGCTGGCGCTTTTCCACTCAAGCAGCTTTTTCTTGCTGACCATCAGCCTCCAGAGAGTTCGAAGGATGGCATCCAGGCTGTACCAGGCTTCATAGGGAAGGACCATGAGGGTAAAGACCGCCTGGAGCAAATCCCGGGAGGCATTTTTGAATGCGGCGGAAATACCCCGCACGGGAGTAACGTCGTCGGGGATATTGAGCACGTTCACTGAAAAAGACAGAAAAACGGGAAAGAAAAGCAGCCCTGCTACGGCGAGGGTCCAGAACCAGGGGGCTCCGAAAACCGTCCATCCGAGCAGCAGGAGGAGGGTCAGAGCAGAGGAGGTCACGCTCCGCCGCAGGTTGTCCATAAGCTTCCAGCGGCAGAGGATCGGAAGGGTGTTCTTTTCTCCTTTTCCGTCCGCCCCCGGAACTGAGGAGAATATCCATCGGGCGATCTGCCAGTCTCCCCGAATCCAGCGATGGCGGCGGCTTACATCCTTGCTGTATTCAGTTGGATATTCTTCGTACAGCTGCACATCGGACAGAAGGCCTGCCCGGATATAGCACCCCTCGAGAAGATCGTGGCTGAGAATGCGGTTCTCAGGAAACCTGTTTCCGAGCACTTCCTCGAAGGCGTCCACATCGTAGATTCCCTTGCCTATGAAGGATCCTTCGCAGAAGAGATCCTGGTATACATCGGAGACCGTTCTTGTATAAGGGTCGATTCCCGGATCCACCGCCCAGAGGCGTTCGTACCGGGATCGGTTCGTCAGGGAGAGGCTCACCGCCACCCGGGGCTGAAGAATTCCGTACCCTTCGGTAATGCGGCGGACGGATTCGTCGTACCTGGGACGATTGAGAGGATGGGCCATGGCAGCCACAAACTGCCTGGCGGTGTCCCTGGCCAGCTGCGTATCCGTGTCGAGGGTGATAACATACTTCACTCCCGTAAGGGTGGAAGTATCGCCGGCGATCACGGAAAAAGCTCCCTCGTCCCTCCCCCGGAGAAGGGCGTTCAGCTCCCCCAGTTTTCCTCGCTTCCGCTCATACCCCATCCAGACTTTCTCGAGAGGGTTCCAGCAGCGGGGACGATGGAAGAGGTAAAAGAAGCTTCCTGCCGGAGCGGGATATTTTTCGTTCAGCCTTTCAATCCCCTCCCGGGCCAGGAAAACGAGGAAATCATCCTCCGGAAGGACCTCCTCTGCACCGTCGGCCAGGTCAGTCAGGAGTCCGAAGGAGATATGGCCGTCCCGGTTTGCGAGAAAGCGGACTTCGAGATCATTTAGAAGATTTTCTACCCCTTCCGGGCTCGTCATCATGGTTGGAACAACTACGAGGGTCCGTCTGTCCTCCGGTATGCCCTCGGAGTAGTCCATCCGCGGAAGTTCGTCAGGAACGGCGATGAGGGTCGCCAGGGTATTTACGAGGGACACGGCGGCGTATCCTCCGCCGAGGAGAATCAGAATAAGGGAAAAGGCCGAAAGCCAGAGGGACATGTCCCCCTCTGTCCCGTTCAGGAAGAGGGCGAATCCAGCCATGGCCGTAAAAAAAAGGATTGAGCCGACGTACAGGGGAAGGGATACCTTTGCGCAGGCAGACCGGAGGGTGTCCCCCAGGGGAGGCTCCATCCGGACCGCCTCCTTCAGAAGGGGACGGCCATCGTCAATGAGATAATATCCCACATGGGCGGAAGGATCTTCTCTCCCCTTCCGGATCTCTCCGTCCCGGGCCAGCGCTATGGCCTGCCGGGCCACCTCCGTCTCAGTGAGGGGGGAGTATTTTGCGGTCCGCTCCACCACGTGGCGGTATTTATCCCGGGTTGCGAAATCCATTTTCTTGTAGACGCCGGCAGGATCTTCCGCCAGGGTGCTTTCAACAAGGCTCATGGCCTCCACAAAATCCCGCCAGTCGAGGGAGCTGAGCAGCCGGAGGCTGATGATGCTGTTGCTCATGGAGACCTGGTTGACCGTCTGTTCCTGGTTTTCTGACCGGATGAGCTGTTCAACCGTCAGCCCGGATTCGGAGAGCCTCTGGCTGATCCAGTCGAGGGGCAGGCCGAGAGCGGGCCCCTGTCCCTGGAGGCGGCGGGAGAGTTCGGCTACGAAAGAGCTCGTTATCGGAGGATCCGACCGGGCCATATCGGCGATGGTCAGAATGAGGTTTTTGGGGTCTTTCGCCGCCATCTCCGTCATCTGGTCGGCCCAGAAATCAGCGCTGTTCCTGTCCGCCCGGGCCGCTGCGACCCGGTCAGCCACTCTGCGGAGGTTCTCGATGAGGGCAAGGCGCAGCATGATCGGGATGGCCCACAGCTCGCCGAGTTCGAGGGTCGTCACCGAAAGATAGGCCTCCACGAAGGCGCTCAGGTTTTCGGGGTACACTCTTCCGTCGCTGTGGGAAATGGCCTCCAGGGCGATGTCGTATACCCGGGGATATCCTGCCGTCGGGCCGTTGTCGAGATAGGGAAGGCCACGGCTGTACCCTCGCGGAAGATGCCGGCGGGCTGTGCGGGTCTGTTCCTCGATCAGGTGAAAATTGTCGAGAAGCCATTCCCCCGAGGGAGGAATCCACCGTGAATCCCGCACATCCCCGGCGAGAAGATTTTTGACCTCCGAGATGAGTTTTTCGTTCTCCCTCAGCCGGTCCAGAAGGCTTTCCCGGGGATGGCCGGGACGAAGCTGATGAGATGAGGCCAGGAGGCGTCCATGCTCCTGCATCTGCACAAGGCTGAAGAGTTCCGAACGGAGAGGAAGTTCTGAACCGGAATATTTTTTCGCGGGTCTTTTTTCGTAAAGCCGCGTCCATATCCGGGTAAAAATGTCGCGAAGATGTTTATCCTGTTCTGCCATGACGAATGCTCCTTCACCGGAAGATAGGTCCTTCCGCGGGAATGGGAAGCCGGGGGAAAGCCTGTGCTGCCTTCAGGGCAGAAAAGCCCCTGTTCTCTTCGGCCCGGGAATTGCCCTATTTGGACATGATCTCGTAGCCCGCCAGGACATCGAAGAGTTCCGAATCGATTCCGCTCTGCCTGAGACGATGGAAAGAACGGCCGAGATCCTCGAGGAGGTCGTCAATATTTCTGTCCGCCCGCTCCATCGCCGCGAGCCTGCTCGCGTTCTCGCTCGCGAGGGACTCGGCGCATGCCCGGAAGATGGAGACGAAGAAATACTCCCGCAGAAACCCTCCCAGGGTGGTGTTTCCCCGATCGAGAACCTCGGGAAGAGCCCTGGAAGGCCAGGGAATCTCCGATACCCTTCGCAGCCACTCCCGGTCGAGGGGGAGAATGCGTCTTTGTTCAGGGGCGTACCCCGCTCCGGAAAGAGGGCTGTTGTAAAAAAGGAGGAGCTCGGCTCCTTCAGCGGGGTTATCTCCTGCGGCTGCCGAGAGCAGTATCTCACCGACGAGGGGAATAATCCCCTCCGTCGAACCGGGGACGGCGAAAAGGGTCTCCGCCTCCAGCCCGAAGTCCTTCAGGCTGGCATTGACCCGTTCTCCCACTGCCCAGATCCGAATTCGCTTCGCAGTTTTTTGCAGGGAGGCACTGACGTACTCCGCCATGGTTTCGTTGAACTGCCCCACCAGCCCCTGGTCGGAACCGAAGACCACCGCCCTTATCTCCCCCGCCCCTCTTCCTTCGTTCAGAGAAAGGGTTTCGACGGCCGAACCACTGCGGAAGACGGCCCCGAGGCCCAATTCAACAACCCTGTAATACTCCGAAAGGGCTGCAACCGATCGTTCATACTGACCGATGCTCGAGGCGGCGAGGGATTTCATCGTCCTGACTACGGACTGAAGGTCCGAAGCACTGTCTATTTTTTTTCGCAGGCTTGCCGTCGTCTCGCTCATGATTTTTTCTTTCCCGGCCTCCGGCCTTTCTTCCCTGGCCTTTCAGATGGCTTCTTCGGGGAGGGAGACAGCTGAGGGGGAACTTCATTGTCCGACTTTACCGTCTCGGGTGCGACAGGTTCCGCGGCAACCGGAATTTCTCTCTTCTCGGCTTCAGGAGAGGATTTCAGATCCTCCGCTCCCTCCGGTTCAGCCGGGGTTTCGTCGGCTGCCTCTTCGACCGATAGAGCTTCTTCTTTCTCCTCCGGGAAAAATTTCCCGAGGGCCTGCCGGGCGATCTCCGTGATGGCCTCCCGGTCCTCTTCCTTCAAAGTATCGGAGGTAAAAAGCCTTTCTCTCAGGTCGTCCGGCATGGCTTCCGCAGCCTCCTGCACCGCCCTTTCAGCCTCGTTGACTTTATTCAGCGGAATGGAATCGAAAAGTTCTGCGCTGATGGCGAGGAGAATTGCGATCTGAGCGGGGACGGATATGGGAGAGAACTCGGGCTGCTTCAGAGATCCCCGGATTCTCCGTCCATGGGCAAGGGTCTTCAGTGTATCTTCGTCGAGCCGTGCTCCGAAGCGGGCGAAGGATTCGAGCTCCTCGAACTGGGAGTAGGCGAGCTTGAGATCTCCTGCCACGGACCGGAAAGCGGCGAGCTGGGCCTTGCCTCCGACCCGGGAGACGGATTTTCCCACGTCCACGGCAGGAAGCACCCCAAGTTCGAAGAGCGAGGGGGACAGATAAATCTGCCCGTCCGTAATCGAGATGAGGTTCGTGGGAATATAGGCCGACATGTTCTGGGCCTCCGTCTCGATGATGGGCAGGGCGGTGAGGGAACCCCCTCCCCGTTCCTCCCGGAGATGGGTCGCCCGTTCGAGGAGACGGGAATGGATGTAGAAAATGTCCCCGGGAAAGGCCTCACGACCGGGCGGGCGGCGAAGAAGAAGGGAAAGCTCCCGGTAGGAGCGGGCATGCTGGGTGAGGTCGTCGTAGACGATCAGGACGTCCCTGCCCTCCTCCATGAAGTACTCGGCGATGCTCGTGGCGGCGTATGGGGCGATGTAGGCGAGCCCGGGGGCCTCGTTCCCCTCCGTAACCATCACCACGGTATACTCCAGGGCGCCCCGCTCTTTCAGAACGGCCACGGCTTTTGCCACGGAGGCTGCCCTCTGTCCGACGGCGCAGTAGACGCACAGCACATTCTGCCGTCCCTGGTTGAGAATTGTGTCGAGGGCTATGGCGGTCTTGCCGGTCTGGCGGTCTCCGAGGATAAGCTCCCGCTGTCCCTTCCCTATGGGGATGAGGGCGTCGATGACCTGAATGCCCGTCTGGAGCGGCTCGGTCACAGGTGCCCTTTCCATGATGGGAGTTGAAGGCCGCTCGATGGGAAGGCGCAGGGAGGTGCGGACCGGACCCTCGCCGTCGAGGGGGCGTCCGAGAGGGTCAATGACCCTGCCGAGGAGTTCAGGCCCAACAGGTATGTCCATGACCCTTCCCGTCCGGCGGACGGCGTCTCCGGCAAAAAGCCGGGAGTACTCGCCGAGGAGGACAACGCCGATTTCGTCTTCGTCCACGTTGAAGGCTATCCCGAATACACCCCCGGGAAACTCGAGCAGTTCCTCGTACCCCGCACCGGGCAGTCCAGATACGGTGGCGATGCCTGTGGTCACAGTCTTGACCGTGCCGGCCTCCCTGGCAGAGAGACTGGGAGAAAACCGGGCTGTTTCCCGGCCTATATCCTCGAGAGCCTTTTCATAAAGCTCTTTCAGACCTGCCGAATCTCCTCTCATGATTTATCCTTCTCTTCCATGCCGGAAGGTCCCGGTTTCCGCGGCTTCTTCCGAGGAGCTTTGGCTGAATCGGATGGGGATTTCGGCGGAGCATCTCCTTTTTCTTTTTCCGCTGAAGGGCGGGGTTCTTTTTCTTCTCCGGAAGCGGAAAGTTCTTCTTCTGTTCCCTGGATATCCCGGGGAGAGGGCACTGTTTTTTTCCTCCCGGGGAGGGATGTTTCCACAGATTCTTTTAAAGAGAAAAGATAGTCGTCCACTGTCCATGATATTTTCTGCCCGCCACCAGAAAGGTCGATTCCGGCCACGAGGTCCTTCTCCACTTCGAAACGGGGTTCTTCCTTCAGCGAAAAGAGTCTTTTCACTTCCTGACCGAGATCCTTCCGCTGCTTGTCCGTCAGCGGGAAGGCAGTTCTTACCTCCACGGAGCCCTCATCGGAAGCCATCCCCTTCGAAAGGGGCTTTCTTTCCTCCTCGTCCATCTTCTCCAGCCTTTTGAGAAAGATGTCCGTCATTTTATCCTCGAGCTCCTCCCCGGCGAGATCGGACAGGGTCTTCCGGACAATGGCAAAGACATCCTTCCGCACCAGGTTCTGAAAGTCCTCCTCGAGCCGGGAGGCATCCTTTTCGAGGTTTTCCCGCCATTTTGTTTCCATGGCCCTGGCGGAGGAGCGGACCTCTTCGAGAAGGCGGTTTTTCTCGCTCTTTGCCTCTTCTGCGGCCGCGTTCATCAATTCCGCCCGTTCCTGGTCGAAAATCTCGTTCTTCCTCTGAAACTCCTCCCGCTCTTCCCGGGCTTCCGTTTTCTGAGCCTTCGCGTCGGCAAGCTCTTTGGCGATTCGCTCTTCCCGCGCATCGATGGCCTTCAGGACGGGCTTATAAAGGAAACGCTTCATCAGCCAGATCAGAAGGAGAAAATTGACAGCCTGGGCGGCGACGGTTACCCAGTCGATGGGCATGGTCTTACTTTCCCGCCAGCTGGCTCGTCACATAGTTCCAGAAAGGGTTGGCGAAGATGAGAATCATGGAGACCACGAAACAGTAGATGGCTGTGGACTCGATCATCGCCAGCCCCACGAAGAGCGTCCGGGTGATGGTTGCCGATGCGTCGGGCTGCTGGGCGAGGGACGAAAGGGCCGTGGAGACAGCCCGTCCCTCGCCGATGGCGGGTCCGATGGAGCCGAGGGCGATGGTGAATCCCGCCGTGATGATGGATGCTACTGCTACGAGAGTCATGGTGTCCATAGAATCATCTCCTTTTCAGTTTTAGAGGACGTTCAGGCGCCGGAAACCTCACCCTCAGGACGGGATTTTTTCTGCGCCCTGGTAGCCGCGGCGATATAGACCGCCGCGAGGATCGTGAAGATATAGGCCTGAACCATTCCCGTCAGAAGACCCAGAAGGGTCATGACTGCGGGAAAGAAAAAGGGCGTAATGGTGAGCAGAATGCCCACGATCATTCCGCCGCTCATCATGTTGCCGAAGAGACGTACTGCCAGGGCGAGGGTCCGGGAGATCTCCCCGATGATGTTGAAGGGCAGCATGACGACGGTCGGTTCGATATAGGTTTTCAGGTAGCTCCCCACTCCCCGCTTCTGTATGCCGAAGAGGGGGACCGCCGCAAAGACAAGCAGGGCAAGAGCGGCCGTGGTGGAGAGAGAACCTGTCGGGGGCTCGAAACCGGGTATGATTGTGAAGAGAGCCGATGCGGCCACGAAGAGAAAAATCGTGCCGAGAAAGGGCAGATAGCTTTCAGGATCGGGAAGCCCGACCTCCCGTATCTGATCCCTGATGGCCGTGACCACTATTTCCAGAACGTTCTGCCACCGGGAGCGTTCGAGACCCGTCGAGAGCCTCGAGGTGACAAGCATGGATCCCGCCGCCAGGACGGCCATGATGACCCACGTGAAGAGCATGGTGGCGTTGATTTTTAAAAAACCGGACTGCCAGAAAATGATGGCGTCAGGGCTGAGTCGCATGGAACACCTCCTGCTCCGGGGGAGTCTTCTTCCCCGTGGTTTTTGTCCATCGAAGAACGATGCTTCGGCCAAAAAGAATTCCCGCCAGGAGAATGATAAGCCGAACCCATGCCCCCTCGGAAAGGTAATACAGCGCAGCCAGAAGAAAAGAAATCCGGACGAGAAAACCGGCCAGGAACCATCGGGCGGGATGAGGAGAAGAAAGCCCCCGGCGGATGGTCCACCACAGGCCTCCGAAAAAAACAATCCCCAGAAGGACCCCTGCCGCAAAGGAGAGGATCAGCCCGAAGGCTTCAGTTCCCGTCATCCTTCTCCTCCTCCATGGCATTCCGCTCCCGGGAGACCCAGAACCAGGCGTTGAGGCAGCCGATCCCCAGGCCCGCTACGAGAAGAGCGAGGGTCCAGGACCGGGCATCGCCCCTTCGGCTGTCGAGCCAGATTCCCAGGGCGGCCCCCAGAAGGGTGGGTACGGAGACGGACCACCCTATGATGCCCATCATTCCGAGACCGAACCACACACCTGGGGCGGGGTTGCGCCGGACCTGAAGCTTTCGCCGGGCTTTCTCCCCCACTTCCCGGATAAACTTCTCGTCTTTTTGGGTTCGCCGTCCCGCCGGCTCAGTCATTGCTCAGTTTCACGAACCTGCGGACGATGCCCGTTTCCAGACGGGCAAGGACTCTCCGCACGCTCTTTTCTCCTTCGTCCATATACAGAAACTCCTCCTCCACCGAACGCTGAAGGGCCTCGAGATTTTCTCCTCCGTGGGCCCGCCGTACGGAAAAAAAAACATTCTCTCCGGCTTTCACCATGACTCCCTCGTCAAGAGCCGCGTATTTTTCCTCGCCCCGGGCCGTCTCGTAGATCAGAATTCCCGGCACAAGGGAGGCGACGCAGTCGAGCCGCCGGGGAAGAATGCCGAAGGAGCCGGCGCTGGTCTCCATTACTATGTTCGTAACGTCAGACCGATCTTCGAAAATCTGAAAGGGAAGCAGAATTTTCATGGTCATCACAGGCTGTGCCATCGGCTCCTCCTTTCCGTCGGGGAAATATCGAACCGGGCCGGGATTATCTATGCCGGGGTCGGTACACTCTCCCCGGATTTCAGCGTTTTCACCTTCTCCTTCGCCTCGTCCACAGTACCTATCATGTAGAGGGCGTTTTCAGGGTACTCGGTAAATTCGTCATTTAGAATCCTCTCGCAGCCGTCCATGGCCTCCTCCCGGCTCACGAGGCGCCCCTTTAACCCCGTAAACTGCTCGGTGGTGAAAAAGGGCTGGGTGAGAAACCGTTCGAGCCTCCGGGCCCGGGCCACCACATTCCGGTCCTCGGAGGAGAGCTGCTCGAGGCCGAGCATGGCGATAATATCCTTTAGCTGGGCGTACTGGGCCAGGGTCTTCCGTATCTCCTGGGCAAGAAGATAATGACGCTCCCCCACGATTCCGGGAGTGGCCATCTTCGAACTTGACTGGAGAGGATCAATGGCTGGGTAAAGACCTTCACTCGCCCGCTTCCGGGAGAGAACGATGGAGGCGGAGAGATGGGAGAAGGTGTGGACGGCAGCCGGGTCAGTGAAGTCGTCCGCCGGCACGTAGACTGCCTGGATCGAGGTGATGGCTCCCGTGTCGGTGTTGGCAATCCGTTCCTCGAGCTTTGAAAGTTCCGTTCCAAGGGTGGGCTGATAGCCGAGGCGGGAGGGCATCTGTCCGAGCAGGCCCGAAACCTCCGAGCCCGCTTGGATGAAGCGGAAAATGTTGTCTATGAGAAGCAGCACGTCCCGGTGCTCGTCGTCCCGAAAATACTCCGCCATGGTGAGGGCGGCGTGTCCCACCCGGAAGCGGGCTCCGGGGGGCTCGTTCATCTGCCCGAAGACCATCACCATATTCGGAAGAACGCCCGCTTCCTTCATCTCCCGGTAGAGTTCCTCCCCCTCACGGCTCCGTTCGCCGATGCCGCAGAAGAGGCTCACCCCTTCCTCACGGCCGACCATGTTGTGGATGAGCTCCGTGAGAAGGACCGTCTTCCCCACTCCGGCGCCGCCGAAGAGTCCGGATTTCCCCCCCCGCTCGAGGGGAACGAGAACATCGATAGCCTTGATTCCCGTCTCGAAAATCTGCGACTTCGTCGACCGGCGGGCAAGGGGAGGAGGATCGTTGTGAATCGAACGCCACTGAACGTCCGAAAGCGGCCCTTTCCGATCGATGGTGTTGCCGAGGACATCGAACATCCGGGAGAGGATTCCCTTCCCCACGGGGGCCTGAAGGGTCTTGCCCGTATCTTCCACGGCCATTCCCCGGGAGAGGCCCTGGGTGGGCGTCAGGGAAATTCCCCGGACGACCTTCTCGCTGCGCTGGGAGAGCACCTCGATGACCACCTCTCCCTCAGCTCCGGTCCGAAGCATGGTATAGATGCCGGGGAGGTCCTCTTCGAAGCGGATGTCCACCACGCTTCCCCGTACGGATACGATAGTTCCTTTATGAGATGACGCAGGCCTTTGTTCCATTCAGTTTTCCTTTCCGGCGCGAAGTCCGGATACGCCTGGTGGATTTGCAGGGAAACTGCAAAGATGATGCAGAATAGAGCCGAAAAAAACACCGGCATTCTTTTCATTGCGAGCGGCTGTTTGTGACAACCACATATGCGGTTCATTTAGAAATAATAATTATAATAGGCTATGGAAATAACTATTGTCAAATCAGGCGGCAGACTGCAAAAAAAAATGAATGGGCAAAACTTCTGCTTCGGCAGGGTTCCTTATGGCGCACAGCCTTCGTAGATCTGCCACGCCGATTTCTTTTTTTTATTTTCAGCACAAAGACGTGTATATTTAGCCGAGTATATGCTCATAATAAAAATTCGCTTTATATTTTACATGAAGTAGTAGTTAATTAGCCGATTATATGTTATTAATAAAGTGAGGTGTGGGACACATGAAATACTATGAGAGTTTGGTCGAACTTCAGTGCTTCTCACGAGCAGATGTTGAACGACTGACGCAAAATAAACACGCGGCAGATTCTTTGATAAAAGAGTATAAGCGCAAAGGCTATATAGAGTCCGTGCGCCGTAATTTGTTTGTCACTGTGAGCATGGAAACAAAACGGGCGATAGCAAATCGCTATCGGATAGCGTCAAGCATATTGCGCGGCAATTACATTTCACATCATTCAGCCTTTGAGTATTACGGCTGCGCCAATCAAGTGTTTTATGAAGTGTATGTATCGGGTGAAGGACGCTTTGCAAACTTCGAATACGATGACCTTACGTTCCGCTATGTCGCGCCGCGTATCGAACCCGGTGTGGTTCAACAAGAGAACGGTGTTCGTGTTACTGATATGGAGCGCACAGTCCTCGACAGTATCAAAGACTTTGAGAAAATAGGCGGATTGGAAGAATTGCTGCGGTGTTTTGGGCTGATAACTTATGTTGATGAGGATCAACTCCTGCGGTATCTCAAAGTCTATGATAAACAAGTCCTCTATCAGAAAACCGGATATATTTTGGAGCATTTGAAAAAGCAGTTGCGATTATCAGATTATTTTTTTGAAGTTTGTGAGAGTAGGCGCAAAGGCAGCGTCCGCTATCTCTACCATGGCATAGAGCATGAGCCGAACATCTTCAACAATCGTTGGAACCTTGTCGTGCCGCATGACCTCATGAAGCTTATATCAAAAGGTGGAAATGAAGATGCCGAACTTCGATAAACGAACACTATCACAACAAGCGCAAGAACTAGGATTTATCCGCGATACTTTTGAGAAAGTTTGCCGTCTGTCCTCTGTCCTGGGTTTCATACAAAGAGATCCTTTGCTTGGAGAAAACTTGGCGCTCAAAGGCGGCACAGCAATCAATCTGACAATATTTAATCTGCCCCGTCTGTCAGTAGACATTGATCTTGACTATACCAAGAGCAACAACAGGGCCGAGATGATGGCAGAACGCGCAGACATCGCGGACATCATAAAGCGATACATGGCTGCGGATGGATATGCATTAAACGAAAAATCCAGGGCGTATCATTCCCTGGACTCCTTCATTTTTAACTATATGAACTCTGCAGATATACGAGATAACATCAAAATCGAACTCAACTACTCGCTGCGCTGTCATGTTCTCCCGCTGGAACGTCGGAGCGTAGAGACGCAAGGTTTTCTTTCTGCATCTGAAGTTTTGTCCGTCGCGTCGATAGAGATATTCGCAAGCAAAATTGTGGCGCTGCTTTCAAGAACTGCGGCGAGAGATTTATACGATATAAACAATATGCTTCACTTCGGGTTATTTGATGAAACACAGGAAGAAATGCTGCGCAAGTGCGTGGTCTATTACAGCGCAATCGGTGGAGAAACAGCACCCGAAACCTTTGGCTGTGAAAGGATAGACAGTTTGACGAAATACAAAATTAAAACTGATCTAATTCCCGTTATCCGCAAGACAGAGAAGTTCAGCCTTGCCGCAACACAGGAACGGGTTAAGTCATACCTGATAAAGTTACTTGTACCGACTGATTCGGAGCGTTCATTCTTGAAGGCTTTCCGAGACAAAGAGTACCGCCCGGAACTGCTTTTCGATGGCGAAATGCTGGATCGTGTGAAAGAGCACCCGATGGCGCTATGGAAGTGCCGTCAAAGCTAAATATTATTTACGACAGGAGCGGTCAAAATGGGCGCTTCATATTTTATGGTATGCCCGCCGGGGGAACCGTTAGCTTGCATACGCCATCAAGGACATCGTTTAGTTTTCTAAGCGATGTCCTTGGTTGCAAAACCTCTTTATTTTTTTTGAAAGGCGCTTCCCGTAAAAGTGCCTTTTCTTAATGGCGGAGAAGGTGGGATTTGAACCCACGGAGCAGCAAAGCCGCTCAATTGATTTCGAGTCAATCGCCTTCGACCACTCGGCCACTTCTCCGCACGGCATGTTATTATACACATTCTCTTCCCCGTTGCCAACAGGCCCGGGATGAAATTTTCTGAATCACGGTTCGTTCCATTTTTCCCCTTTTCCGATGCATAAAAATTTGTTTCCGGGTCTGGCAAACCTGGAAAGCTATGATATAATATCTGCCGTTGAGCGGAGAAGTGGCCGAGTGGTCGAAGGCGGGCGCTTGGAGAGCGTCTGAACCGAGAGGTTCCGTGGGTTCAAATCCCTCCTTCTCCGCCATTGTTTTTTTAGCGGTTTGCCGAATGGGCGTCACGTCGACATTTTGTCAAAACATTATGCAGCGAAATTTATGTCCCCTGCCTTCATAAGCGCGGGACATTTTTTATTTTCTCCGGGTCAAATTGCAGAAACGAAGACAGCCTGTACGGTGGAGCCTGGAGATGCTGAGTCCCTCCGTAACGCCCTGGCGGGTTTTTGCTTCGTCTTCAACAATACTTCCGGCAAGCACATCGGCGCCGTAATCGTTCATGAGCACCGGTGAGAGAGGGACCGTAGCCCCGAGAACGACCTGGTATGCCCGGGATGATGCCTTCAGGTAGCGGGCCATGCAGCGTGTGAGTAAAGCAGTTCCCGTTATGGCCGCAACGCGGCAGGACTCCAGGGCTTCGTCCCATTTTTTCGGTTCCAGCCGGCCTGGAACATCCTTCAACTCAAGCAGAAAAATCCGGGCGGCCACCTCGCGGATTCTTTCGATGAAGGGAAAATCACCCACAATAACTACATCCTGTCCCTTCCCTTCCTGAAGGATCAGATCAAGAGCGTTAGGGCTTTTCTGGTCGCATTGCGGAGCAAGGGCAGCGTTCAAAGCAGCAGCGGCGAGGCTTCGGTTCAGAAGAAGATCGTCATATAGCAGCGAGGCCGCTTCCAGAAGCGTTTTTCCCCGTACCGAGTCGACCTGTGACACCCTTCTCTGGCAAAAGCTTCCAAGATTCGTCGCAAGACCGGTTCTGTTGCCGGCTCGAATAAAGATTTGCTTCTGGCCTAGAACCACTTCGTCGATCCGTTTGTCGGGAAAGGCCATCGAGCCCAGAAGGCGGTCTATAAGAAGGTGTTCATCATCGCTCAGAGGCTGTGCCATTTCCTTCGCCAAGGGAATGGCACAGTTGCATTCATCGTGTTTCATTTGCAAAACCTCCAGTCAGCTAGAAGAAACCACCATTACCTGCCCTACCCTATCTTTGCTTTTTTGCTTCATTTTTCCTATGACATTTATGGCGGGCTGAGGTGGAGTTCTCCTTCATTAAAACCTTTGTATTCCATTCCTGCTTTGTGTTCAAGAGATAGGGTCCAATATGTCGCTCCTTAACCGCCCTCATTCCGGTGGTTTTGCTGTTAATTTATTCGGCTTGGTGACAAGCAATTTACTATGCTGAGTGGTTTAGATTTTTTACTTAAAAAAGACCGGAATTCTCTGAAATTTTGAGGTGATTGCTTTTCACTGAATAGACAAACATGGGTTTTACGGAAAGAGGAAAAAATCCGATCGTCCCGCTGAAACCCATCCGGAAATTTTAATTTTTTGCTCACTCCGTCAGCAAGAACATAAGCTTGGAAGAAAAAACCAGTGTCGTCCAGATGATGTCCCGTCCTAAGCCGTCTTTCGATTCCGCTCTGGAGAGGATGCTGAGGCCTGCCTCTTCGAAAAGGCGCTGAATTTCTTGGGGTTCCCTGTTTTTGAAGAACCTTTCATCAATGGAAGTGCGTTCCCCTGAAGAGAAGGAACACAGGAATATCCCCTTTTCTTTGAGGAGAGCCTTTACCTGGCAGGCGAAGGAGTAGAGTTCGTTGTCGGGAATATGCATAAGGACCGCTATGGCCGTTATTGCGTCAAATTTGCATGCCAGCAGAGGGTGTTCGTTCGGAAGGGGAAAAAGAGCGAATTGAAAAAGGATATTTTCTATTTTTTCTTCGCCGAGCCTCTTTTGTGCAACTCGAAGCATGGCGTCGCTTCCGTCGAGGGCCACTACAAAACAGCCGAGGGAGGCGAGAAAGAAGGCATCCCGGCCTGAGCCACAGCCTATTTCGAGAACATTTCCCCGGCAAGGAATCCACCGCCGGAGCAGGCCATGAAGAGGACCCATATCGGATTTATCATATTCTGCCGAGAGGCGTTCCGCATTTTTTTCGTACCAGGAAATCGTGGGGTTCGTCACTTGATGCGTTCCTTCTTCCACCAGACACTCTATCCCTTTGTTTTTTCTTCCAGGATGCTTCTGTCTATTTATCCTGCTCTTTTTATTTTCAGCCCTAAAATGTATTCCATACCATCGAAGTGCCGATCGTTATGGATCAGCCAGTACCGGCTTTCGATGCAGAAGGTGGCGATGAGAACGTCGATCGTCTTTCGTACAGTGATTCCAGGTTGCCGCAGCTTTCGGAAGTTCTGCGCTGACTCAAGGGCAATATGCTTTCCGATAAAGTCGTGATATTAAAGGCTCTCCATCATCCCGCGGGCTTCGCGGAATTCTCTTTCGGAACGGAATCCCTGGAGCAATTCAGCAATGATGATGTCTCCTGTAATAATTCGACTATGAAGCAGCTCGTGGTGAAGAAGGTCCGTATGGGAAGCTCTAATTCCCCTGACATAATAAATCCAGACCGAGATAACAGCGACGACAATTTCATTAATCCATCCTCATATCGTCGAGGCCGCCTTCCCAATGAAGGTTACCCCGAAGCGACCTGATCAGGGGCTGATTACACCGGACGATGAGCACTTCTTCAAGCGTCTTTTTTTGGCTTGCAGCCAGTTCTATCTCAAAAAACACCAGTTGTAAAGAAACTTGCCTCCACGCCATTGTCTGAAACTGCCCTGGGGAACTTCAAGATTTTATGAATTGCTCAATATTTCTATGATAACACTGAGGAAATAAATAATCGCACGGTGTGTATGTCTCTTCATGTTTTTCGACAAAAGGGAAAAAATTCCGCTAGTTTCTATAGGAAAAATATTTTATACGAGAGTACGGAAAAAGAGGATTTTTCTTTCAGCGCTTTTACGGTTTCCCTTTTATTCCGCGATACTGTACTCTGGAACTGTTCAGAAAAAGCATCACCAGAGGGGGATTTTCAATTGAAGACAGTCAGAGTTTTTTTGCTTCTGTGCGGAATCATCGGTCTCTTCTATGGCTTTACCCAAAATAACGCCGAGGCCGCAAGCCAGGAAAAATTATATGTCTGCGGACCGTGCAGCTCTGCCTTTATAAAAACTGCCGAAGAGGTTGTCAGCGAGTTGAATATTCCTGATCGGGTGATCATAAAAAAGAGCACCTGCCTTGGAGCATGCTCCGAGCCTCCGGTTCTCGAGTTCCGCGGACAGGTCTATACAGAAATGACCGCCGAAAAACTCAGGGCAATGCTCGAATACGAGCTGGATCTCTAGTTCAAGGTAAAACAAAACCCCTCCAGCTGGAGGGGTTTTGTTTTTAAAAGAATCAGGAGCAGACGGAGATGATCATAGCGGCGTAGACTTTGCTCCAGTTCACAAGATCCTGGACGCCCACGCTTTCATCCACGTCGTGCATTTTTCCGATCAGCACGTCGCCGGGGCCGAAGGCCACCGGGCTGGGCACGCCCCTTGGGTTCAGGAAACGGGCGTCGGTGGTACCCGAGCGCTTCATGTGTTTGGGAACGTACCCCATCACCTTTTCGACGGCCTTTTCAGCCTCTTTTATTACCGGTGCGTCAGCGGGGACGAGAGTCTCGGGGTCCCAGTTCCCCATGGTGTAGGTAACATCCACCTCAGGATGGTCTTTTTTTACGTCGGCGATGATCTTGTCGATTTTTGCCTGGACATTTTCGGGCGTCATGTTGGGAACCACCCGAATATCCACTTCCGATTCACAGTAGTCGGGAATGACGTTTGTCTTCACTCCGCCCTTGATGGTGGTGGCCGGTGAAATAGTGTTGGGAGGCAGCATTTCATCATAGACGGTGGTGTCCCTTTCATACTTGTCCTGAAGGGCGATCATGACCCTGCACATGTTGATGATGGCATTGTTTCCGTCATGAGGCTTTGCAGCATGGCTCGCCTTGCCGCGGCTTACAAACTTGAGCTGGACGATTCCGGTGCATGCCCGGACAATGGCCAGCTCGCCCTTGTAGGTCGAGCACTCGCCCACTATCCCCATGTCGGCTTTCGGATAATAGCCGTTGTCTCCGAGCCATGCAGTTCCCATTCGACCGCCGCATTCCTCGTCGGCAACTGCATGAAGCCAGACTCCCTTTTTCAGCTGGACACCCGCATCCCTTACGGCGAGCATGGCATGTTTGAATGCCACGACCGCACCCTTCATGTCTGTCGACCCCCTGCCGTAGAGCCTTCCGTCCCGAACTTCCGGCGCAAAGGGAGGGCTTGTCCATTTCGACTCGTCTCCAGTGGGGACCACGTCCAGATGCCCGTTGAAGAGAACACCCCCTTCAACCGTTCCCTTCATTTCCACCAGAACGCTTGTGCGGAGGGGTTCAGGGCCTACAATTTCATGGGACAATCCGTCTTTTTTCAGCTGGGCGGAAAAAACTTCCGCTGCGGCCTTTTCGAACTGGCCCGGGTTGATGCTCGGAGTGCCGACAAGCTCCTTCGTATCGGCGACGATGCTGTCCGTTCGAGAATCGAGAATTTCAAAAACTTTTTCATACATGGCTGTTTTGCCTCCTGAGGTCAGATTCGTCTATTTCAGAAATCCGGCGAAAACACCGGCGATGATGATGGAGATGGAGGTCACCGAAGCAAATCCGGCAACGACATAGGCCGGCATTATTTTCTTCAGCACGATTTCCCGCTCCGTCTCATCGTTTGCCACGGCCGTGGCAATTTCATTGGCGATGAGGTAGGTCGCGGGGAAACCGAGCATCTGGGCCATAGCGATACCCACGGCAAGATTTCGGGATCCCACGAGTTTCCAGGTGGGCAGGAAGTAGAGGAAAACGAACGTCCCGATCATGACGGCGCCGAAAATGAGCACGGTCTGGAAGAGAAGGGTTTGAAGATCGCCGACCTTGATCGTTGCGAGAGACGGTATGATCGCAGCGAAAACGACCATGGTGAGAAAGCCCGAGGATTTTCCTTTATCGAGTATTCTTTCAGGAACGATACCGATATGCCCAGCTACTGCACCTAGGATTAGTGCCCAGATGGAGTAGCTTATGTTGACTCCCATGGCCTTGGAAACTCCCTGAAGATAGAAGGAAAGCCATGCGAAGAAGGCCGTCACTCCGAGGCAGGTAAAGGGCGTATAGTATTTGTCCAGTCCGAGGTTTCGGTAAAGTCTGGCTCCGGCTCTCTCTTCGACGACCGCTGTCGTGGCGGCAATGCCGGCTTTTCCTTTTTCGCGGTAATTCTTGAGAATTATTTCAGCTTCTTTCAGTCCAAAGAAGGATGCGGGCGGCGTGCCCACGAATTTCTGTATGGCGTAGACGATGGCGCCGAGGGCGGCGGCCAGGGTGAATCCCTTGCTGAGAGCAGCCTCGGTCATGAGCTGAGTGGCAACAATGCCGCCGTTGATGACTGGAATGCTCACTATCGCCGACTGCATTCCGATTATGGGCACAATGGCGAAGATGGAGCCGGCGGCAACCGCCATAGCGATTATGGACATAACTACAGTGCGCCATTCGTTGATGAGTTCACGCATATTTATCATGGTTCCCATGTGGAAGATAAGGAAGGGTGCGCTCCACCGGGCCACTTCCGAAAGCATCCCCTGCTTGATGATGTCTGGGGGAAGAACCCCGGTCAGAAACCCTACAAGAAAGAGCATGAGGGCCACAAAAACAGACGAAAGCCTCGCCTTGGTGGCGACGCCCAGAATGTCTCCGATGGAAAAAATAAAGATACAGATGAAAAGCATGAAGATCGCGTTCGTCATATCTCCTGTTACCTCCTCGTTTTTGTCAATGAATTTTTAATTCTCTTTTTCTGCTGCTTTCAGATTTCTGGGCCTGCTTTTCGTCTGGGCCTCCTTTCCGAAGGAATGCTTTCAGTTTCTATTCTTCGAATCTTGCGATGTTCAATACACAGTCTGCCAGCACCTTTGCCCGTTCTACGATGGAGTCGACAAGAGCGTATTCCCTATCCGAGTGATTCCACTCCCCCTTCACCCCCATCTGGTCTACCGTGGGAACTCCGGCATAGACCGAAAAAGCCGAATCCGAACCGCCTCCCGAAAATTCCATGGAAGGTTCCGAAAACCCGTTCTCTTCGTAAATTTCCTTGACATACCGGAAGAGCCGCTCATTCTCCGAGGTCTGCTCCATGGGGATGAATTCGGCAATGAACTTCAGGGTCGTCGTCGTTCCCTCAATGTATGTTTTTTCTGCTATCTTCATCAGCTTTTTCTTTGCTTCCCCGATCTGGTCCACGGTCATGCAGCGCACGTCGAAACCTGCGGATGCGAAATCGGGAACGGCATTCGGAACCACTCCGCCCTTAACGGTTCCCACGTTGAAGGTCATACCCCGGTCGAAATCATTGAGATCGTGGATATCGATGATTTTATGGGAGAGTTCGAGTATGGCGCTTCTCCCTTTCTGCGGCTCTCTACCGGCATGGACCGCGACTCCCTTGACAGACAGCTCTCCCTGGATAACTCCCTTTCGACCCACGACGATTCTGTTGTCGATGGCTCCCGTCTCGCAGTTGAAAGCCGCGACGCACCCCCGCGCCTGCTCCTCGAAGACCTTTGCCATACCGGAATGGCAGTGGGCCGTTTCTTCGTCCCCGGCAAGGACAAACCTGATCGGACGCTCATTGAACCCAGCGGCTTTCAGTGCCTTTGCAGCGAAAATAAGGAGAGCGACCCCCCCCTTCATATCGAGAACACCAGGCCCATAAGCTTTGCCGTTTTCGACCCGGAAGGGGCGTTTTTCGACCGTTCCGGCAGGAAAGACTGTGTCAAAATGGCCCATCAGGATGACAGGTTTACCCGGACGATCTTTTCCAAGAACACCGACAACGCTCGCTCCTGCCTTTTCGCAGGGGATGATTTCCGTCTCGACTCCGAAACTCTCCAGCTCTGAAGCCACTCTCTCTGCTGCACGGTCGACATTTTCCTTGTCCCGGGAACCGCTTTCCATATTTACCAGTTCTTCCCAGAAAGCGAGAAGAGATTCTCTTCCGCTCTCAATATGTTCATATACTTTTTCCCGGGAAATACTTTCCATCGAACTTTTCCTCCTTTATTTTGTGAAGAATGTAACCTGAATTGACGACAGAATAATGAACAAAATCTCATGCAAAAAATTTTAAACACTTTACCATAAGGATACATCAGATACAACTGCCATTTTTGTTATAATGCCTCCTTCCTATACTTGCGGAAAGAATTGATAGCTGAATCAATGAAGAATCGACGAGAAAGACAATACCCGTAAGAAAAGTTGATAGAGGACGCGAGAATGGAAAAATCCCCGCTCTCAGGCGGGGATTTTTCCATTCTTTCCCTATTGGAGATAGATAAGAAAATCCAAAATGCTTCATTTGCTATTCGATTGTATCTTTAAAACAGTGAAAGGTTATCTTAGTTAATTGAAAGGTAAAATATCTAAATTTTTGGGTTGAATTAAGTCAGGAAAAGTACTTTCTTTATCTCAGTTTTTCCATATCGGATCCCGTAAGCTTAAATACTGTTCCGACCAGGGCAATGACTCCCGTTGGAATCGCCTGTTCATTGAAGAGAGTTTGAGGATTGTGGAGGGCTCCTTTTGTTGCGGGCCTTTCATCAGCCGTCCCCAGACGAAAGAATGCCCCTGGAGCAAAATCGAGATACCGGGAGAAATCCTCCGAACCCATGGAAGGTACAGGAACCTGCAGAAGTTTATCTTGACCGAGCAGCTCAACTACCGCTTCGCTGATTTTGTCGACCACGAAGGAATCGCAGACTGTAGGGGGCACTCCCCACTCGTAATCGATTTTTGCCGTTGCTCCCATCCCCAGTGCGGTATGGGTGATGATGTTTTTGATGTACTCCGCCACCATCTCCCGAGTTTCCTGGTTCTGGGCCCTAACGGAACCTTCCATGAAGCACTCAGTGGGAATGATGTTCGAAACGCTGCCGGCAGTCAGATGGCCGATGGAAACGACCGCTGAATCAAGGGGAGCCACCCTTCTTGAGACAACCGTCTGAAGCTCGGTGATGATGTATGCGCCGATGACTATCGGATCAATGCCCTTATGGGGATGAGCGGCATGGACTCCTTTTCCCGTAATGGTTACGGTAAATTTATCCGCAGAGCCAAGCACAGGTCCCTTCCTCACCCCGATAGAACCGGCAGGCATCTCCGGCCATGTATGGGCGGCCAGAACATAATCCACTGCGGGATTTTCCATGGCTCCGTTTGCGATCAGGGTATCGGAGCCGTTCATCATCTCTTCAGCCGGCTGGAAAAGAAATTTTACTGTCCCGCTCAGTTCAGATCTATATTCACTCAGCAATTTCGCCGCTCCGAGCAGCGTGGCAACATGAATATCGTGGCCGCATGCATGGCAGACTCCCGGGTTTTGTGACGCAAACTCAAGCCCGGTATCTTCCTTCAGAGGAAGGGCGTCCATATCGGCACGAAGTGCAACAACCGTTTCTCCAGGTTTATCTCCCTTCAAAAGTCCTATAACGCCTGTTTTATCTCCGTTTTTTCTGGTTTCAATACCTGCGCCCTGAAGAACTTTTTCGATAAGCTTGCAGGTTTCAAATTCTTCAAACCCCAATTCCGGGTTCTGATGAATCTGACGGCGGTAGCCGATAAATTCCTCTTCGAGTTCTTTAACTCTTTTGGCCAGTGACATTCAATAACCACTCGCTTTCTTCGGTTTTTTATTTCAGCAGATCAATACAAAACACAGGAAACAAAATGCCCGCTGCTGATCTCTTTCAGCGGGATATCCCCCGCGACGCATTCGTTTTTGGCGTAAGGGCACCGTCCTGCAAATCTGCATCCGGGGCTGGGATCGATCGGGCTGGTAACCTCCCCCCGAATAACCTCCCGGGGAATATTGCGGCGGCTGAGATTTGGAACCGGTATAGCCGTCAGCAGCGCCCTGGTGTATGGGTGTTTCGGATCGTCGAAAAGCTCGTCGGACGGCGCCGATTCCACGCATTGGCCGAGATACATAACCATAATTTCGCTGCTGATGTGTTTTACCACGCTTAAATTATGGGTGATGAACATAAATGTGAGCCCTCTCTCATCCTGAAGGTCCATCAGAAGATTCAAAACCTGGGCCTGAATGGAAACATCGAGAGCCGAGACGGGTTCATCGCAGACAATGAATTCAGGATCGAGGGCAAGAGCCCGTGCGATGCCTATTCGCTGTCTCCGCCCTCCGTCCAGCTCATGAGGATAGGTATTGACAAACCGGTCGGCGAGCCCCACCGTCTTCATCAGCTCGTACACTTTCGCCAGGATCGCGCCGGAGTTTGTAATCGTGCGGCAGACTTTGATAGGCTCGGCGATAATCTCGCTGACAGTCATTCTCGGATTGAGGGACGCGTAAGGATCCTGAAAGATGATCTGCATGTGCTTTCGCATCTCCAGCATTTTTTCATCGCTGTAGGACAAGATATCATTACCGTTATACAAAACCTTTCCGTCCGTGGCCTCCAAAAGGCGAATCATCAAGCGCCCCAGTGTCGATTTTCCGCAGCCCGACTCACCCACAACTCCCAGGGTTTTCCCGTTTGCAATGGAAATATTTATTCCATCGACGGCATGCAATAAGCCGTTCGGGGTCTTGAAATATTTTTTCAGATTTTCCGTTTGAACCAGGGGCATGCTCATGATTTCTTCACGCCTTCTGCGATTTTTTCAGTCATTTCTTTTTTCTGCATTTCGAGAAAATGGCATTTTGTCAGCTGGCCTTCCCTGACAACCGGGATTGGCGCCGTGACTCTGCAAATCTCCATGCATTTCGGGCAGCGGGTATGAAATCTGCAGCCGGAAGGAAGATCGGTGGGGTCCGGCATCAGTCCCTCGATGGGATTGAGTCGCCGTGTTTTATGGGTCAGGTCAGGCAGGGATTCAAAAAGCCCTATGGTGTAGGGATGATGAAACTGAGACCCGTCGAATATTTGTTCCACCTTTCCGCTCTCGATGATTTCTCCTGCGTACATTACCGCAACACTATCGCAGGTTTCGGCGACCACACCGAGATCGTGGGTGATCAGGATCATCGCCGTGTTGAGTTTTTGCTTGAGATCTTTCATCATCGAGAGTACCTGCGCCTGGATCGTGACATCCAGCGCAGTGGTCGGTTCGTCCGCGAGAAGCAGCTGGGGTTCGCATGCCAGAGCAATTGCGATGACTATTCGCTGCCTCATCCCTCCCGAAAATTGATGAGGATATTCTTTTTTTCTTTCAGGAGGCAGCCCCACGAGCTTCAGCATTTCATCGACCCGAAGATCGATTTCCTGTTTTCCCATGCTGCCCTTATGCAGCTCGAGGACCTCGGCAACCTGTTCGCCGACAGTATGCACAGGATTCAGGCTGGTCATGGGATCCTGAAAAATCATCGAAACGCTTTCTCCCCTGATGCTGTTCATGATTTCTTCATCCGCATCGGTGATGTCTCTGCCGAGAAGGGTTATTGTTCCCCCCGTGACTCTCCCCACTTTTTCGGGAAGAAGCCGGAGGATGCTCAGGGCTGTGGTGGTTTTTCCTGCCCCTGTCTCCCCAACAAGTCCCACCGACTCCCCTTTATTAATTGCTAGGTTCAGACCGTTTACGGCGAAAACCCTGGCATCATCTGTAACATACTCGACATAAAGATCTTTAATTTCAAGCAGCTTTTCGTCCATCTTCCGATCCTTCCCAGTCATCTAGTTTTTCATTCGAGGATCCAGAGCGTCTCTCAGACCATCGCCGATGAGATTGATGGACAGCACGGCAACCATGATCGCGATACCCGGGAAAATCATAAGATATGGCTGATAGCGCATCTGGCTTTTCGCCGCGGAGAGCATGGACCCCCATTCAGGGATCGGAGCCTCGATGCCGAGCCCGATGAAGCTGAGCCCCGCGACGCCGAGAATTGTGGTTGCCATATGCAGCGTGGCCTGCACGACAATCGGTCCCATGGCGTTCGGAAGAATATGGCGCATGATGATTCTCCTGTCTCTGGTGCCGCAGGCCTTTGCAGCCTCCACGAATTCCTGTCCGCGAATCGATATGATCGATGAACGGACGATTCTGGCAAACTGAGGAACGCGGCAAATGCTCATTGCAAGAAGGACATTGATTATTCCGGGACCTAAAGCCCCCACAATCGCAACTGCCAGGATCGTGCCGGGCATGGCAAGGAAAACGTCCATAATCCTCATGAGAACATTGTCGACCCGACCGCCGTAATAACCTGCGAGGGCTCCGATCAGGCTGCCCGCCGACATGGCGATAGCCACGGTAAAAAGACCGACGAAAAGGGAAATTCGTGTGCCCCAGACAATTCTTGCGAACAGGTCCCTTCCGTACTGGTCGGTTCCGAAGAAATGTTGCGCGCTTGGAGGCCGGAGTCTTTCTTTCATGTTCTGTCCTATGACCTGGGTATCATAATCAAGAAAAAAGCCCGCCAGAAGGGCGACCAATACCAGGAACAGAAAAATGAAAAGTCCGAACATGGCAAGTTTATTTTTTCTGAACTGCAGCCAGATCGCCTTCAATTGGCTGCGCTTCTTGACTGATTTCACAGAATCCGGTACTGCTGCTGCTTTCGGCTGCACTGTCATATCCCTCATTTCGCTCCCCGCTATCCTTTCACATAGAGTGATTTGACCCGGGGATCGATGTAAATATAGAGGACGTCAACGAAGAGATTGACGAGTCCTCCCACCAGGGCGGCAAACATTACACTCCCGATGAGCATGGGAGCATCTTTTCCTTTTACCGATTCGACCATAAGCGTCCCCAGACCAGAAATCCCGAAGACATTTTCGATGATCAGCGCACCTCCGAGGAGGTTGCTGAAACTTATTCCTATTGTCGTTACAACCGGAAGGAGGGCATTTTGCAGAGAATGTTTGAATATGACCCTGAGGGAAGGCGCTCCCTTTGCCTTGGCAGTTCGTATATAATCCTGCCTTATGACTTCGAGCATTGTGGACCGGGTCATACGGATCAGGGTCGCCATTTGTGCAGCAGCCATGGCAACAGCAGGCATAAGAAAATGTTTCCATGTGTCAGAACCAACAGCGGGCAGAATTCGAAGCTGAACAGAAAAAAGGAGGATCATCAACAGCCCCAGCCAGAAGGGCGGAATTGATGTGAACAGCAGGGCGGAGACCATGCTGGCGATATCAACAAAGGTATATTGTTTTACCGCTGATATTATTCCGACCGGAACTCCTATGACAACTGCTATCAGAACAGCAAGGAAAGCGATCTTCAGCGTTGCGGGGAAACGGGCGATGATTTCCTCAACAGCCGGTTTGCTCGTGCGGTAGGAAGTTCCGAAATCTCCCGTAAGAGCGTGTCCGACATAGCGGCCGTATCGAAGAAAAAAATTATCGTTGAGCCCCATTTCATCCCGAAGCCGGTTGACATCTTCCTGGGATGCATATTCACCCAGCATAGCCCTGGCAGGGTCTCCGGGCGTCAAATCCATAATGGTAAAAAGAATAAAGGAAATCCCCAGGATGACTGGAATCATATATAAAAAACGTTTTCCGATATACTTGAGCATGTTTCCTCCTTTTTCAGTCAAACAGACGCTTAAAAGCGTCTGTTTGACTGAAACGACATCTGATTCTATTGCGTAATATTTCCTTTTTGCGAAACGGTTTTACCAGCTGTAGTTGTATGTATAGTATCTCATCATGGGATCCGCAAAAACTCCCTTGAGACCGGTCACAGCAGCCATTGTCCGTTTCCCTGTATAGCAGGGGACATACAGACTTTCATCCCTAACGATCTCGCAAACTTTCAGATAGTATTCTCTCCGTTTCGGCTCATCCAGGGAAAGGCGGGCTTTTTCGAGATACATATCGAGGTCTTTGTTTTTTACCCCCATGTAATTGTTCCCCTTGCCGTCAGCCTCGCTGCTGTGGAGAAAGGGATACGTGCAGAAATCGGCATCGACGACAGAGATTGCATGGGCATAGAAGGTAATGTCGAACTGCCCCTTTGCAAAGGCCAGATCGAACCAGCTTGCCCGTTCCATCGCCTCAACCTTAACATTGATGCCGACCTTTTTAAGCTGGGCCTGAAGTATTTCCGCCGGTTTCGTATAATTCGCAGCTCCGATGACTCTCATTGTCACATTCAGGCCATCGGGATAACCAGCTTCCTTAACGAGGGCTTTCGCCTTTTCGGGATCATAGGCGAGTCCTTTAAAATCCTTGGGAGCCTGCGGGCAGAGGGGGGTAATTCCTACATCTGTGGGGTCCGCCATTCCGTTGACAGCGCCGAGGATCAGATCCTCCTTGTCGATCGCCCTTGCGACAGCTTCACGAAGCTTTTTGTCTGCAAAGATCCCTTTGTGATTGAATGAAACAAGGAACGTGCACGCCTGCGGAGCTTCGTAGTATGTAAGGTTGGGATTTTGTTTGATGGCATCCCGGTCGGAATAATCCTGCGCAGGCTGCATCATGTCGAGTTCGCCGCTCTCAAGAGACATCAATGCGGAGTTGTCGTCTTTGATGACCCTGACGATAAGATTCTTGATGGGCGCAGCGCCTCTGTAGTATTCCGGAAAGGCCTCCATCACGATCTTCTCGCCGCTTTTCACTTCCTTTAGCATATATGGGCCGGTGCCGACCGGGTTCTGGGCAAACTTTGCCGGGTCCGACTCATACACTTTTTTCGGAACGATCGATGTGCTGGAGGAGACCAGGCAGCCGATGATAGGGATATAGGCATGCTTGAGAGTCAGCTTGACAGTTTTGTCGTCGATTTTGCTCGCTTCCTTCATCACGCTGGTGAATTTGCTCGTGAAAGGAGAGGCGATTGCCGTATTCAGGGAAAAAACGACATCATCGGCAGTCATGACATCACCGTTATGGAATTTGACCCCATCCCGAATCGTAAATACGAGTTCATTTCCCTCGTCATTGAACTTATAGGCTGTGCAGAGGGCCGGAACAAATGAGCCGTCGGGCTGTTCCCTGAACAGTGAATCGAATATCTGATAATGCTGTTTCCAATCGTTCAGGTCGGTCGTTCGATAAGGATCGAAAGTTTTCTGGTCAGCAACGTTTCTCATGCTGATGGAATCTTTCTTTCCGTCAGCAGCGTACGCGCCGGTTGAGGCCAGAAGCATTACCGCGGCGAGGATCAGCACACCAAGAACAACTGCCATCTTCTTCAATTGAATTCCTCCTCACAATTTAATGGAGCTTCAAACGAACTCTTGGACTACTCGGGAGTACAATTTTTTTTGATGCCGTCGATTACGTTCTGTTTGTCATATTCGAAGAATTTTACGACATCAAAATCATCGCGCTGCAAAAATTTATATCCCTCCTTCTCCACTTTTTCAGCACGAAGCATTTCATTTCTTGTCATTTTCTCCGCAGCGGTCAAAAGCTCTTCGAAATCTTCGGGGAGAATGACAACTCCGTCAGCATCTCCGAACACAACATCCCCTGGCTTCACAACAGCTCCGCCGCATTGAACGGGAATCTGAACTTCTCCGTTCGTTCCAGTGCAGAGAGTGGTAACAGGAGAATAGCCTGTACAAAATACCGGGAATCCCAACTTTTCGAGGCCTATACGGTCCGTAACAGGACCATCGACAATAAGCCCTCCGAGTTCACGATGCTTCATCATCAGCGCGAGCTGGTCTCCCGCACTGGCGAAAATATCCTCTCCTCCTCTGTCAACCACAATAACCGAACCCTTTTCGGCTTTCATGATTCCATAGTACAAAGCTGATCCATCCCGTTCGGTCGCTCTCACGGTATAGGCATGTCCGACCATTTTAAACCATGGAACTACAGGCTTGATTCTGGGATGCATGAATCCGTGCTGAAGATGATGGCCGAACTGCGCAGGGGCAACAGACATGATTCGGGCAATAAGTTCAGGCGTTAAGTGCATTCTGAAAACCTCCTAATATTGACAATGTCGTTTTTTGACATCGGAAAGAGAAGCTGAAACGTTTGATTCAAAGAATTTAACGACATCAAAATCCTTGCGTTTATTATAAATAAAACCCTTTTCCAATTTTTCCCGCATAGCTGCTTCGTCTGCAGTTTTCTTCTCTGCAGCTTCGAGATAGGGCATGTAATCTTCGGGAAGTACGATGACCCCATCCGCATCCCCAAAAATGAGATCTCCCGTCCTGACAACCGCTCCGCCGCACTCGACCGGGATTTCCACCTCTCCGCTGGTCCCCGTCACATTACAGGTAACCGGGGAGAACCCTTTGCAGAACACAGGAAATCCCATTTTCTTCAGCGCAATCTTGTCCGTTGCAGGTCCGTCAATTACTATCCCGGCCATGCCGCACCCTCGGGTCATCTCAGCAAAAAACTCTCCCACGCAGGCGAAGGAATGATCTCCAGCCCTGTCGACAACGATAACCGATCCTTTGGGTGCCTTCTGGATGGCATAATAAAGGGCCGATGAATCCCTTTCGTTCAGCCGAACGGTGTAAGCAGGCCCAATTACTTTCATTTCATCGCAGACGGGCTTTACTTCCGGCCTCATAAATCCTTTGGTAATATGATGTCCAATCGTCGCAGGCTCAACCTTCATAAATCGGTCTTTGATTTCCTGGGTAAATTGCACTGTTTTTCCTCCTTTTTATATTCCTGGCTTTTACATGTCTTTGCTCATACGGAAATTGCAGAGAAGAGAAACACTGCCTACGATTTGAATACGGATATGGATTCTTTCAGCTTCAGCAGGTCGAAAAGCTTTTCTCCTTTCTTTATCCGTTCTTCCAATTCCTCTTCTTTTTTTTGTATGGCTTGAGCCTTCTGTAAAATTTCCTCAACATGAGAAGCGGGAACAACGACAACACCATCGGCGTCTCCGGCAATGAGATCTCCGGGAGAAACTGAAACTCCGCCGCAGGAAATCGGAACGTTGATGGAACCCGGCGATGCCTTGAACCCCCCCTGAGGAGAGACTGCTCCGGCGAAGACAGGGAACCCGAGCTCTATCAAGTACTGAGAGTCCCGAACGCCGCCGTCGATGACTATACCCCCGAGTTTTTTGCACAGTGCCATACGGGTCATCAATCCTCCCCAGAGCCCCGTGTCTGGAATTGATCCTGCATCGACAACAAGTATGTCTCCCTCCCGGGCCATGTCCAGGGCCACATGAAGGGCGAGATTGTCCGCCCTATAGGTCTGCACAGTAAAAGCGGATCCTGCCATTCTCATTGCCGGGGCGAGGGGCTTTATCCGATAGGACATACACCCGAACCGTCCTCGGGCATCGCCTATGTTCGCCACGGAAAGATCTTTAAAACCCAGAACAGTTTCCGGCGGAATACGATCAAAACAGGTATTGATTATGAACATCCGAATTCTCCTTCGCCTTTTTTAAAAACCAGAGTTACATTCATGAAAACGGTCTTAGATTTTCCGAAGATAATGATATGCTGGTCACTTCTCTTTTGTTCATATTGGTTAGGAGAATCGACAGGGGAATATCTTTTTTCCATTTGGCATTATATCGAAAACTTTTGTAAATGTCTTCCATGCTGTACTGAAAATGACCCCTCATGTAATTTTGATGCCGTCTCTGTAAAGCTATAAGAGTGCCAAGGCCCGACTCCGGGAGCGAATGCAGGAAAGGGATATCAACAATGTCATAATTTCAGGCTTTCAGAGTTCCCATCAAAACAACGACTTTTCTTTCCGTCATAAATGCCTTCTTATTCCGATACGCCCTGAAAGAAATCTTCTTAAAACCAGGAAAAACCCGAGATGTTATGTTCATTAAAATTATAGAGAGAAAATATATAGATGTAAAATGAATATTTAAAATGTATAATATAAAAAAATCACATATTATAGGAGGGAGCCTTTTTCATGCTGGGCAGCAGCATCGAGACATTTCTTGCCATAGTTTCCGCCGGAAGCCTCAGCAATGCGGCAGAGATGCTGAATATAACACAGTCCGCGGTCAGTCTTCGATTGAAGAATCTCGAAGGTGAACTTGGCACCATCTTGTTTGACAGAGCGCGGGGAGAAAAAAACGTCACCCTTACCCCTGCGGGGAAAGCTTTTCTGCCCTCGGCAGAACAAATTCGGTGCCTCATCCAACAGTCTTCCCCAAAGACAGCTTACTCAGGACTTCTCAGAATCGGAGCTGTCGACAGTGTTCATGCCTTTCTTCTCCCTCCTTTGTATCATTCTCTCCTCAGCTGCCGGCCATCCCTGCAATTGGCCCTTGAAACCCATCAGAGCTGGCAGCTTTCCGAACGGCTTGAAAGGCGGGAACTCGACGTTGGATTTGCCCTTTCTGCACGCTACAATCCTCATTTGAAGGTAGAGCCCCTGTTTCAGGAACGATTTTTCGTCATGAGGCTTTTCAGGGATGATAACCGTACGACGATAGGACACAACGAACTCGATCCCGATGAAGAACTCCGTATTCACTGGGGCGAAGAGTATATGATGTGGCATGACAAGCTCTGGAATCCCCATATTCCCTCAGCTGTTCATCTCGATACCTTGACGCTGATTTGCGCTTTGATGGTCCGCCCCGAACAATGGGCAATCGTTCCTGAGTCCGCCATGAAAAAAAATTCAAATGCATACCTTTTTCAGGAACTCGACTTGGCACCACCTCCAAGAATCTGCTATAAGATCACTCATTGGCATCCGCGCCTCGGAGCTCTGGAGGGTTTGAGGATTCTCGAAGGGGTACTCGATTCTTTCCGTAATGCTTCCTTTTTTTTATGACGCTGAAATTGTAATCAAGCCCCGGAAGGGTGTCGGAAAAGACGATCACTGCCGATCGGAAATCTTCGCCATCTCAGCAAATCCGGGATTTTGCGGCCGGTAGAATAAATTCTCTTCCAGCCAGCGGAGGAAGACGCTTGGCTCAGAAGCAAAGAAAAAGGGCTGCGCAGAGGCAGCCCTTTCGAGGGGGAACACGGACCCTTGTAGCGTCCTCTAATGTCCGGTCGTCAGGAAGGAGCTATTTCGTCTCCTTGTACAGACCGACCTGCTGGAGAAGATCTTTGAACTGGGCATCCTGCTTCGTGAGGAATTCCCGGGATTTTTCCGGCCCCCAGGCGAGAATCATCGAGCCGGATTCGTTCATGAACTTTTTGAAGGTTTCGCTTTCGGTGGCCGCCTTGAAGGCGGAATAGAGCTTGTCCACAACTTCCTTCGGGGTACCCTTGGGGGCCAGGACCTGTCTCGTGTTGTGCATCACCACATCATATCCCTGCTCCATGAAAGTCGGTACATCGGGGAATGCTGCGACCCGCTCCTCGCTCATGACGCCGAGGGGGCGGATTTCCCCCGCATCGTAGAGGGATTTCGCCGTGACAGGAGCTGCCTGGCATGCGTCCACATGGCCGCCCGCAACGAGAGCCGGCCCTGCTGATTCTCCTCCGGACTGGCTGGCAATTTTGAATTTCACGCCTTCCTTTACCTCGAGAAGCTGCAGTCCAAGGCGGGTGATGGATCCGGGGTTCGATGCCGCGACGGTGATCGTGTCCGGCCGTTTTTTGGCATCTTCCACGAACTCCTTGAGGGTCTTCCAGGGAGCATCTTTTTTGACCCAGAGGCCGCCCGGATCGGAGTTAAAGGTGATGACAACTTCAAAGGCTTCCTGGCCGATAGGGATGACCCCCATGTACTTGTGGGTAGAGATGGTCCCCGTGGTATTGCCGATCGTGTAGCCGTCCGGTTTCGCCTGGGAAATTTCAACATAGGCCTTCGCTCCGGAACCGCCGGGCTTGTTGACGATGACGATTGGCTGTCCGAGATGCTTCTCGGCCTCCGCGCAGAGAACTCTGCTGACGAGGTCCGATCCTCCGCCGGTCGCCCAGCCGATGATGTAGGTTACCGGACGGTTGGGAAAATCATCTGCGCCGAGGGCAGGCAGTGCAAAAACCCCCGCCAAACACAGTGCTGCCGCAAGAACTGCCGCTTTGAATCTCATATACTGCACCTCCCTTTCTAGTCGCTTTCGCATTTTTTGAGTCTGAGCATCCTGCACAAGGGGTACAGGATCATAACCGCAGTCAGAATCCAGAGCACGATACAAATGGGCGACGTGAAAATCGGCATGACCCCCGATATTTCGATCGTGCTCCGCAGATTATTCTCGAACATGGGCCCGAGGATGAGTCCAAGGATAATGGTCCCCGGCCTGATACCGAGCCTGTTGAGAAAGAAGCCGATTATGCCTGCCGCTAGCATTATCCCGACATCGAAAAAGCTGTTTTTGAGGGCGAAGGAACCGATGATGCAGAGAACGGCGATGGCGGGAAGCATGACTTCTTTCTTGACGGCAAGAATCCACGGAGCGATTTTCGCCGTGGCAAGCCCCCATAGAAGAAGGGAAAACTGGGCGACGAGAAGTCCTATGAAAATCGTGTTGATGAGAACCGGCTGAGTGGTGAAGAGCATGGGACCGGGCCGGAGATTATGGATGAGAAGTGCGCCGAGAAGGATCGCTGCGGGAGAGCTTCCCGGAACTCCGAGGGTAAGCAGCGGGACCATGGCGCCGCCCACGGAGGCGTTGTTGGCCGTCTCTGCGGCGATGATTCCTTCAGGAATTCCCGTGCCGAATTTTTCC
This sequence comes from Aminobacteriaceae bacterium, assembly GCA_963674625.2. Lineage (GTDB taxonomy): Bacteria > Synergistota > Synergistia > Synergistales > Aminobacteriaceae > JALHFZ01. Next base: position 425,704 of record CAXXXO010000003.1, read on the forward strand.
GGCTCTTTGGAGGACTGCATGGCATGGTTGTAGCTTATGATCGAAGCGATAGTGCCTCCGGCGCCTGGAAGGACGCCTATGACAATCCCGATGAAGCTTGCAGGGAAAAAACCCTTCAGAACCTTCATAAAATCTGACCTGGAAAGAAATAGCCTTCTGATGTTTTTGTTGATAATCCCTTCAGTTGAACTGTCCAGTATCTGGGAAATAACCTCCGCAAGGCCGAAAAGACCAATGACGACGGGGATGAAATTTATGCCCGACATGAGTTCCAGGGAACCGAAGGTAAAACGGGAGACGTTGGTGAAGTTGTCCATTCCCACCGTCGAAAGCAGGACGCCCAGGACAACTCCCGCGAATCCCCTGGCGAGGGATTTGCCGGACACGGCGACGATGGCGCTGAGGCCGAAAACCGCAAGAACCGTATATTCCGCCGGTCCGAAGCGAAGGGCGAAACGGGCGAGAACGGGAGCGATGATGATCAGGGCTATAACTCCGGCGATTCCGCCGAGGGTGGAGCCCACCGTGGCGAGGCTGATGGCCCTTCCGGCTTCTCCCCTCTGGGCCATAGGATACCCGTCGAGGGAGGTCATCACTGAAGGCGGAGCACCTGGAATGTTGAGGAGAATGGCCGAATAGGCTCCTCCGAAGACGGCCCCCGTGTAGAGGCCCAGAAGCATCAGAATCCCCTCGGAAGGTGGCATGTAAAAGGTTATCGGCAGCATAAGGGCCATCCCCATGGTGGCCGAAAGCCCAGGCAGCGCCCCGACAATTATTCCCAGGGCACTTCCGCCGAAGATGAGCCCGATCATTTTGAAGGTGAAGACGGTTTGCAGTGCGGCGAAGAGGGACACGGCATTCAACCTTTCTTTCCGGGGAAAATATTCGAGAGTCGGCTTACCATCAATATCCCCAGGGACCTATCGGCAGAGGAACACGAAGAAGAACGGAAAAAAGATAGTAGAGGGCGCCGACGAATAGAGCGGTCCGGAGGAAATTCAGCAGAAATTTCCTCTCTCCGAGGAGATGCTGGGAAAACATCATGAAGAGGGTTGACGTGAGGGCGAAGCCGAATCTCGGCAGAAGATAAAGGTTTCCGCCGACAAGCAGTATGAAGGAAACGGCCCGAACTACGGCTTCCCGGGTCGGTCGGATTTCAAAGACCGCCTTTTCTGGACGCCGAACTCCCTGAAACAGTATCACGGCTCCGAGAAAAATGAGAGCCCAGCTCAGCATTTGGGGAAAAAATTTCGGCGAAAGTGCCCGAAATTCCTCTGCGGCCTCAGAGAACTGAGAGACCAGATAAAGCATTCCTCCGCTGAATAGAACGAGAGCGGAACCAAGAATAGTTGAAGAATTTTTTGTCAGCATGACGTTTAATACGCTACTTTTGGAAAGTGTCCTTCACTTCTGATTCAGGTACGCCCTTTTCCGGTTCCTTTCTCTGGCCGTCGCACATCTGCAGACGCCATCCATCGGGATCCCTGAGACGGACATTTCCCCTTCCCGTATGTCGGTTTCTGTAGGGTTCGTTGCTGAACTCAATCCCCTCTTTCTTGAGTTCTTCATAGGTTTTTATCAGGTCGTCTGTCTTGAAGGCAATATGGTTGACTCCGATATTTTCCTCGTCGATGACTGTATGGATCTCGAAAATAGGCTGGTTGGGACCGGGAAGCTGGAGCTCAGCCGAACCGCCGTGGTGATCAGTCCACTGAAGTAGCTTGAAACCAAGTTTCTGGTAAAAATCGACGTACTCCTTCACGTTGTTGACGATGATTTCAATGTGGTCGATCTGCGTGATCATTCTTCATACCCCCTGAAAGAATTCTTTTGCGATGCGGCGTTTCCTTTTGAAAGTTAATCTCACATAATAAGACAAAATTTATCATCTACATTATACATAATATCTTTAAAAATTTCCAGATTACTTTCCATTATTTTTCTGCGAGAAGTGATAAAGTTATTTCTTGCCCTCCTGCGTTGTCGGATTTACACTTTTTTTCAAAAATATATACGGAAAGCTCAATGGAGAATTCATTGGAGAATGCATTTATGTGCGTTTGGCGGAAATAATTTCTGAAGGGAGCTGAAAATCTTGAATTGTTACTCCAGCGGACATTCCAAAGAAAAGAAAATCTTTTCAGCTGTAATGAATTCAGACCTTATCGTCAGCCGGAGTTTTGATTCCCCTGCTGTTCCCCATGCTCCGGGCATCCGTTTGCGCCTCAGGAATACTTCTTTTTCAAAAAGGAGCGGCCAATGAAAAGTTCGGGGCTTTTCAAGCCGGTCGATCTTTCTCTGGACGTTCTTATACTTCTTCTTGCAGGCGTCATGATGGCTGTGACGGGGCTGCTGCTTTTTCCCGTCTCCACTGGGGTCCTTCCATACTACGAAAACGGGCTGTGCGGACTGCTTCTCTTCATTTTCGCTCTTCAGATGATCACCCTGGGAAAAACTCCCTTCGGGGATGTGAGGCGGTCTCGCCTCGTGCTCTTTTGCGGCCTGGCGACAGCCGGCTTCGGCTTTGTCACCTCTTTCGTCCCCGGTATCTTCGGCCAGCTTCCCCGGGTCCTCATTGCCCTCTCTTTCGGCCTCGGAGGTCTGGTTCTTCTTCTCCAGATGCTTTTCGCACAGGACAAGATGCGCGCCTGGGTCAAATACGGCGGTATTTTTCATACCCTTATCATAGCCTGCGGGGGGGTCTACAGTCTTTCCATCCTTGTAGGTCTGCTTGTCCTGAAGCAGTCCCTGCTGCCCCTCAGAGTGACGGCCTTCGTGGTTCTGGCCTTCGGTGCTGCCATCATCTTCCTCTCCGTTCTTCTCGAAAAAATCTACTCCCGCTACCCCGAGGGCGCGAGGAGATGGCTTGAAGACGGGCAGATCGCCCCAGACAAGGCCCTTATTCTGGTGACGGGCGTTTTTATGGTGATTCTCGGACTGCTTTTGATCCCGGTCAACCTGGGGATTCTTCCGTTCTCGGGAAGCGCCCAGATAGGTCTTCTGATGGTGTTGATCGCGTTCCAGACGATCGCCACGGGAAGTACCCCCCTCGGGGCTTTCCCCCGCTCCCCTCTTTTGGTCCTCACGGGGTTCTGTTTCGCGATTCTGGGTATCGTGTCCTGCCTCATCCCCTATATTCTCGTGCCCGCACTGACCGTTCTGATCGGGACGTTCAATATCCTCGGCGGCTCCGTCAATCTTCTGAAAATCCTTCTGCCGGCCTTCGGGATAAATACTCCTCCGTCGGGGGCCGTTCCCATAATTCTCGTGAAGCTGAACATCACCCAGGTGACGATGAACATCGTCTCCATCGTCTTCGGGACATCCATGTTCTTTTCCCATCTCATTCCGGGGGGCATCGTGGGCGGAGTACTGGCGGCGAACGGAGGACTTCTTCTCTATCTGCTCCATCTGCTGAACCTGATCGACGGGATGAAGATGCAGGAACAGGCTTCGTCCTGATTTTCACCCCACTTCCGAAGGAGCACCCCTTCGGACACAATAAATGAAGGGAGCCTGACAGATTGATTCATCAGGCACCCTTCGCAATTGCGGGCCATCAAAGACCGAAAAAAACGGTCCCGCGGCTGATCAATAGTACGTCCCTTTTGTGCGGTAGTTCTCCCGGCGTTCATCGGCAACATTTCGCACCAGTTTGTCAAAATCGTCTCTCTTCTCCCGAAAGGCCTTCTCGAGCTGACGCGCGGATTCAGGGAATATGACATTCAGAGATTTATTTTCCATTTCGCTGAAGATGTAGTCCACCGCTTCGTCCACGGAGACCGAATCGGCCGGGGGAGCCATGTCGCCGAATATAGCGGTTCTGACGTTGCCGGGGCAGAAAACGGTAAACTGCAGGCCCTCGTTCTCAAGCTCGTACTGAAGACTTTCGGTCATTCGAATCACGGCCCCCTTTGTGGCAGCGTAGACGGCCTGATAGGGAATGGGAATGGCTCCGGCAATGGAGCCGGCGTTGACTATATGACCGAACCCCTGTTCCCGCATGATAGGGATAGCCGAGTAGGTTCCGTAGACGACTCCCATGATGTTCAGATCGACCAGGAATTTCCATATTTCGAAGGTAATCTGTTCCGTTGGGATTGTCATTCCCACCCCTGCGATGTTGAACAGAAAATCGAGATGGCCGTCAAAGGCCTTTGCCGACTGAACGAGACCCTGAACCTGTTCGAGTTTTGTCACGTCGGTGAGCAGAGGAAAAACTTTGCCGGGGTAGAGATTCCGGAGGCGGTCCGCCTCCCTTGCCAGGTTCTCTTCCTTTACATCTCCCATGAAGACGGCCAAAGCTCCTTGTGAGAGCAGATGTTCAGTCACGCCAAGGGCGATTCCCGAAGCTGCTCCGGTTACTGCGGCTACTTTGTTTTCAAAATATCCGTTCATATCCCATCAGTCCTCTCCGGAAAGAATTCTCGAGTCGCCGACGTTCAGCCGGGCGGCTCCCTTAATCATTACGGCGGACTGGTAGCTTTTTATGGGAAGCCCCGCTAGGGAGGCGATGACATTGCTCTGAACCGGATGCTGCTCCGGGGTGAGGGGTGTCCACCGGATCTCCCCCTTCCCCGTCCAGGCCTCCCTGACACACATCTCCTGGGGGTAGAGAGTTATCTGGCTCAAAGAAGCTCCCCCTCTGCCCAGGTTCGGCATATACCGCCAGCCGAAGAGGTTAACTCCGGGATGTTCATTCATCCCGGCAACGACGCTTTCTGAAAGTTTATCCTCTCTGTGGAAATCAAGGGAGAAAAAGGTATTGCACTCATAGCTTGCGGAAGTGAACCAGTGATCTTTCACGTGCCGTTCACAGGCGATGTCGGCGAATACCTTCGGGACGCCGTCTTCCTCCCGGCCTCCGATGATTGGACAGGCCTTGTTCTCCCAGATCACGAGGCCGTATTCGCCCGTCAATCCTTCGGAATTCCCCATGAAGCGTACGGGCGCGGTGACCTGTACGAGGCGGTATTCTCCCCCTGCCATCCACTCAATTGCCCGACAATTCGTGAACTGAAGGTTCACCGCAGGCTCGAGAAGCTCGAATTCCTCGGGGATGAACTGAAGCAGCTTATCCTCATCGGTTTGATATTTCACCATCAGAACAGTCATATCAGGATAGACTACCCGAGCAGGATAAAAAGGATTCCCTCCGAAATGCACCGGCATCTTGTAGACGTAGTCCTTATGAAGCCTGAACTTCCCGCGCACAGTTCCACCTCCTTGCAAAGTGTGGCACAAAATCATTATAGAATTTTTTTGCTTGATGAACAAGATGAAGCGTGCTTTCAGATCTGCAGATCAACAAAGGGTCCGCTCCTGAGAACGGGCCCTTTGTTCTTTTACTGTTTTATTTTTTCCTCAGGGGACGAAAGTCCGGGCAGCCCGTCTCTGAGAGCCAGACCGTCATGCCAGGCCCTGCCAACGGCGGCTCCGATGGACCAGTAGCAGTTGTCCGGCATGGTAAGGCAGAAGGGTCTGACCTTTTCGATATCGGGGATGCCGCCGGTGAGGAAACGGTCTTCGGTCCAGAGGCCCTTTACCTCTCCGAGGAAGAGTGTGTCGTTGGCAAGGTCCACAGACTGAAGAAGGGAGCATTCGAAACAGACCGGACACTGGGTGATCATGGGAGCTGTTTTGAGGGAACCGTAGAAAATTTCGAAGAGCCTCGACTTGTCGAACTCTTTTCCGCCGGCGATTCCCACCAGATCAGTCTGCTGCAGAAGGTCGACGGAGGGGATGTTGATGCTGAACTCCCCAGCTTCCCTGATGGCTTCCGTCGTGGCGTGGCTTCGGCCGAGGGCGATTCCGAAAACTGCGGGCTTCGCATTGACCCGGCTTGCCCATGCTGCCGCCATGAAGTTCGGTCTGTCACGGTAGTGCGAACCGACGATGACCATGGGCATGGGCATCAGAAAGGCGTTTGTTCCTATATTCAGCTTCTCCATTCTTTTCCCTCCTTTTGGGGAACTCTATGGTTTTCCCTTGTTCTTCATGATCTGTCCCATCAGATTCAGTATGGTCAGGGCGGCCACACGGCAGGTCACATTGGCGGGGTCATACTGGGGCGCGACTTCCACGAGGTCGAAACCCACGATTTCACCCATCCGGCACAGACCGGCCAGCATGTCCATGACCTCGTCGTAATAGAGCCCTCCGGGCGAAGGGGAGCCGACGCCGGGGGCAATGGAGATGTCGTATCCGTCGATGTCTATGGAAATAAAATATTTCTTTGCCTTAGGTATTTTCGCGAGGACTCCGTCGGGACCGATTCGGTGCACTTCCTTCGACGGAATCAGCACGGCTCCGTAAGTCTCTGCATCGTCGAAATCCTGCCTGCGGCTCGAACCTATTCCCCGCAGGCCGATCTGGACGATTTTGTCGATATGGGGCATCTCCGATAGCCGGCGCATGGGGCTGCCGTTGCCGAGGCGCTGAGGTCCTACATGGTCGGTCCAGTCGAGGTGGGCGTCGAACTGAACCACGGTCACGCTCTCGCTCAGAGATTCCAGCGCCCTCCCCACGGGGATCGTTATGGAATGGTCTCCGCCGATGACCGCAGGGATGGCTTTACGCTCCAGTATCTTCCGTACAGTCTGCTCGATGCTTAGGAAAGAATAATCCACGTCCCCATGGAGTATGTCGACATCACCGCAGTCGACTATTTTCACAGGAGCCGCCAGAAGCTGCTCTTTCGCTTCCGGGTCATAAAACCCCGCGTCCCCTCGGGCATACTGCGTCGATGCCTCCCTGATCCGCCGGGGGCCCAGTCTGGTCCCCGACAGGAAACCCACACCCAGATCATAGGGGACGCCGAGCACGGCGATATCCGCATCGAGGGCGTCAAAATCTGTACAGATAGGATATTTCCCGAAGGAACAGATCCCCGTGATGGGCAGATTCAGCTTTTCCATTGCGTCACCCTTCGTCCGGAAGATTTTTTAATAAAAAGCAAGACAGTATGCCCAAGCGTAAGGGAGTGCCTTTCTTTGTAATTATACCGCCTGCGGGGCAAGGCGCCTGCGGGTAAGGAAAAAGTGCAGAGCCGTCAGTGCTACGAAAGCAGCAAGGGAGAGCAGATGGGCCGTTCGGAGCGGATTGACAAGGGCAAGACCTGCCATAAGGAAAAGAATTCTCTCCCATACAGGGATCTTCGAACGCCACATGCCGATGAACGACACGGAGAGAGCAAAGATTCCGAGCCCGGCCGTGGCCATGACAATAAGGAACTCTCCCCAGGAAAAATTGATGCCCAGAAGGATAGGATTATAGACGAAGAAGAAGGGGAGGATCATCCCAGAGGATGCGAGGGCGAAGCCCACGAGGGCGACCTTCGTCGGTTTTCCTCCGGAAAGCCCGGCAGCGGTGAAGCTCGTCAGCGCAACGGGAGGAACGACCCCGGACATGGTTCCGTAGAAGAAGGCAAAGAAATGGGCCGCCAGGGGAGGAACACCCATGCTCTGAAGGGCCGGTGCGGCGATGGTGGCGACGACGATGTAGCAGGCCGTCGAGGGCAGCCCCATTCCGAGCACCAGGGAAGCGATCATACAGAGGATCATGGCAAGCCACAGCATCCCCCCCGAAAAGGTCATGATGTTCATGGCGATGACCTGTCCCAGGCCCGTCATTCCAACGGCCCCCACGATAAAGCCGACGATGGCGCAGGAGACGGCCACGGGGGCGGCGCTTCTCGCCCCTTCGTCAAGGGCGTGGATTACGTCGGAAAGATTCATCCTGGTCGATCTGCGGAGGGACGAGATGACCACAATGGCCAGCAGTCCCGCCATAGCTGAGTAGAGGGGGGTATATCCCACCACGAGCATGTACATGATAAAGGCCAGGGGAAGCAGCATATGTCCCCGCTCTTTCATTGTTTTTTTCAGAGACGGGACATCCGCAGAAGGAATGCCCTTCATCCCCTGCTTTTTCGCCTGTAGGTCAACCATAAAAAGAATTCCCATAAAGTACAGGATCGCCGGTCCGAACCCGGCAAGCATGATCGTCACGTAGGGAATCCCCAGGAAGGAGCTCATGATGAAGGCTGAGGCTCCCATGATGGGGGGCATGAGAATTCCCCCCGTACTGGCGCTTGCCTCCACCGCCCCGGCAAAGTAATCAGGATATCCGATTCTTTTCATGAGGGGAATGGTAAAGGCCCCCGTGGTCGCAACGTTCGCCTGGGCGCTTCCGGAGATCGTTCCCATGAGGGCTGAGGCGATGACCGAGACCTTCGCCGGGCCTCCCCGGTATTTGCCTGCCAGGGCCATGGCCAGGTCGTTGAAGAATTCGCTCGTGCGGGTCGCAGCGAGAAAGGAGCCGAAAAGGATGAACATGAAGACATAGCTTGCCGAGACGGTCAGGGTGGTTCCGTAGATCCCCTCGTCCGTAAGGGCCATCCGAAGGATGATCCGCTCCCAGTTAAACCCCCGATGGGCGAAAAGGCCCGGAAAATGGGGTCCGAGCCTGGTGTAAGCGAGAAAGAAGAGGCTGAGAATCGTCAGGGGCAGCCCGATGGAACGTCGGCTCGCCTCAGTTAGCAGCAGCATGGTCATGACGGCCACGGCAAGATCCACCATGAGGGGGTTCATGTTCGACTCCAGGATGCGGTCGTAGGAGTAGATCATATAGACTGAGGAAAAGAGGGAAAGACCGGCGTATACCCAGTCAAGAAGAGAGGGACGGCGCCGGGGGGATATATTAAAGGCTGGATAGAGAAGAAATGTCACCGCCATGAGAGTTCCCAGGTGGATGGCGTTCATCTTGATGCTCATGATGACGCCGATGGTGTTCATCCAAAAGTGAATGAGGGATGTCGACACGGTCAGGACGAGAAATATTTTCAGCAGTCTGCCCTCGAGCAGCCTAGTCGGAACCGATTCAAAGGGTGAGAAGTTTCCCAGAAAATTTTTCAGCAATCTTGTGCCCTCCAGAATAAAAAATGGGGGCAGAAAACAGGTCTCTGCCCCCGGAAGTCTATTTTCTTTACGGCATCAGGTTCTGGGGAATATCGAACCCTTTTTCCTTGAAGAATTTCACCGCGCCGGGATGAAGGGGTGCTCCGAAAAGTCCGTCAAGAGGCTTGTCGTAGCTGACCTTTGTGAAGGCGGCGTGCTCTTTTTCCATTTTCTCCTTGTCATCGTAGATGACCTTCAGCATGTCGTAGACAACTTCTTCTGGAACATCTTTCCCGACAAGCAGGGCCGACTTGATGCCTCCGACGTGGAGGTCCTTTTCCTGCTTCGGATAGGTTCCCGCAGGAATGAGAACCTTGTAATAAAAAGGAGCATCCTTCTTGAGTTTTTCAAGGTCCGAATCGGAGAACTCGAGAACGCCGACCTTCGTCCGGCCGGCCATCAGCTCGGCCACAGCTCCCGTAGGGACCCCGGCTTCGGCGTTGAAGGCGTCGATCTGGCCGTTCTGCAGCCCCTGTGAGCCCTCGGAGTACCCCACTCGCTCGGGAATGATGTCATCGAAGGTCAGGCCGGCGAGTTCCTTCAGCAGCACGCGGCTGGAGAACTCCGTGCCCGAACCGGCCGGGCCGACGGCGATCTTCTTGCCCTTAAGGTCCGCCCAGGTCTTGATGCCCGAATCTTCCAGGTATACGAACTGAGTCACGTCGGGCCACAGGCCCATGACATACCGAAGATTGTCGATCTTGTTGCCTTCGTACCGAACCGTTCCGGTGTAGGCAAACCCCGTGAGGTTCGCCATGGCAATGGCCATCTCGGCCTCGCCCTTTTTCATCATTTCAAGATTTTCCGCGGTTCCTCCTGAACTCTGGGCGGACCATTTGTATCCTTTTTCGGCAAGAAGGGTGTTAAAATGATTCGCCAGGATCGTGCCGACCGGATAATAGGTACCTCCCGTACTTCCAGTGACCATTGTAACGAATTCAACGGCAAAAACAGGGGCAGCGGTAAAAGCAACAAGGACAGCAAGAATCAGGATGCTCGCAATTCTTCGTACACTCATGGCATAATGCTCCTTTCTGATTTGTCGATAGCTGAACAGGGAAATTATACAAGGAAGTCAATTTTTTGTGAATCCCCTCACTTTGAAAACAAAGGAATTATCATTTCTGAAATCAGATTTGAGAAAAGTTCGGGGCAGCTCCAGGAAAAAATTTCGGATTGGAATTCTGCACTAAAGATACCGTCAAGGAGAGATTCGACAGATGATGGATACAGAAGGGATCGGAACAACCGTCTGGGAGAGCCGGGAAATCCTCGAAGGGGTACGAAAGAGCGGGCCGATTCTGCTTGGGGTCATCCCCTTCGGAATCACCTGCGGCGTTATGGGGTCGACGGCAGGACTGACTCCCCTTGAGACGGTGGCCATGTCCCTTTTCGTCTTCGCCGGGTCCGCCCAGTTCATCGCGATCACCATGATGGCCTCCGGAACTGCCGGATGGGGGATCATCGTCCTGACCACTTTTATCGTCAATTTGCGCCATCTGCTCATGGGTGCGTCTCTGGCCCCCTCCATGGCCACTCTTTCCCTTCGGGTACGGGCACTTCTCTCCTTTCTTCTGACAGACGAAGCCTATGCCGTGACGGTCAGCCGGATCGACAGCAAAGGATACAGCCCTGCTTTCCAGTTCGGGGCCGGGATGAGCATCTACATCACTTGGGCGGCGACAACAATGGCCGGAGCTCTCGCCGGCAGCCGCATTCCCGACCCTCTTGCCTGGGGGCTCGATTTTGCCCTGCCGGCAACCTTCCTCGTGCTGCTTCTGCCCCGGCTGAAAGACCGGATCAGCCTCAGCGTATGCCTGGTCGCCGGGATCATTTCCATTGCAGGGTCAGTGTATCTGCCGGGGAAATGGTACATGATCGCCGCAACCCTGGCAGCGGTCGTCACGGGCGGCATTATGGAAGGAGTGAAAGCCCGTGCGGAGTGAGATATTTTTCATCATTGCGGGAATGACCACGGCGACCTTTGCAACCCGCTTCGCAAGTGCAGCGATCCTGGGTCAGAAAAAGATGCCTCCTGCGCTCGAACGATGGCTCAGGCACATCCCCACGGGCATTCTCACCGCCCTGATCGTCCCCGCTCTTCTGATGCCGAAGGGATATATCGATCTTTCCTTTGACAACCATTATCTGATAGCCGGGCTGGTGGCCGCTGCCGCGGCATGGAAAAGCAGGAAGATGGTCGCCACGCTTGTATTGGGCATGGGAACCATGTTCGTTCTGAAGTTTCTGGGGTGAGGCTGATGGAACAGGCAGGTTTTTGAGAACTTCAGAGTTTGCAGCAAATAACATTCCTCCTGTTTTTTTGCTGCGGACCGGGTAGTTTTCAGCCTTCCCTCCGGGGAACAGGAGGATTTTGCCGCAGAAGAAATAATTCCATCAGAACTATGACCGCTGCCGCCGAAAAGGCTGGCCCGTACCCCATAAGTTCTCCGGCAGCCGTAAAAAACGGCGGCCCCAGAAAGTACCCCACCCCCCAGAGCAGATAAAAAACTCCGGAGATCGACCCCTTAAGGGAAGCAGGAACCCTTTCGTTGAGAAGCACCATGGATGCAATGCAGAACATACCCAGACCGAAACTGGCCAGGAACAGAAAAAAATAAACGGTTTTTCCGGTAAAGGCCATGAAGGGCGCAAGCCCTCCCGCTATCAGCAGCAGACCGGCAGACAGGGGAAGCTGCGTTCCCCTGGTGTCGGTCATTTTACCGGCCGCTATCTGAGAGATGCTTACGGCAACGTAAAAGAAGCTGAAGAAAATCGCCACTTCGCTTTGACTGAATCCCTTTTCGCTGAGAAGCACTCCCGGTATGGCCGTTACGAAAAGGCCATAGATCCCTCCGTATAGAACAACTCCCGCCAGCACCGCAGGTCGGCGAATTTCCCCTATCGCCCGGAGGATTTGGCCGTACCCTGAAGGGATCTCCACTCTCCCGGCTGCTGCGGGGTTCCTTGCGAAGAGTGCGACCAGTATGGCCCCGACCAGCCCGCAGACCCCGAAGAACAGAAAGGCTTCTCTGCCGCTCCAGGCCTTGCAGGCCCAGGCGCACAGCAGACTTCCCGCCGTCAGTCCGAGATGAATCGAGGCGTTGTAGTTTCCTATTTCTACGCCCTTCGACCTGCTGAAAAGCAGGGAGAGAAGAGCCGGCCCGAGAGCCCAGATCGGAACTTCACCGATCCCCTGAAGCATCCTGCCAGCAAGCAGGCTCACTACGCAGTCGGAGTTGAAATAGACGAACCCAGACAGTCCGCAGACTGCGTACCCGGCGACGAGAAAGCCTTTAAATCCGAAGCGGTCGGCAAGGTACCCTGCCGGAAGCTGAAATAATACAAATGGAAGGGCAAAGGCGGAGGCGATATATCCGACAGATTTCATGGACCCGGAGAACTCTATCAGCATTCCCGGCAGAAGGGCGACGATCATGCCCACTCCGGCCATCTGAATGAATGCCGCGCCGCAGAGTGCTAGAGATGTAGTCCGGCTGCTCACAATGATTGCCTCTCTTTCGTGGAATCACCCTGAATCCGGCTGACCGCAATGTGAAGCAAAACTCGCCCTGCAGCGGGCAGAAATTCCGCTTCCCTCTTCCTCTTTTTCTTCGTCCGTGGAATCCCGTTCTCTTCCGGAACTTTCTACCCTTTCAAGCTCTCCAGGTTGAAGCGGTTCGCTCCTGCCAGGTTCAGGAATCTGTCGGGCTGGCAGGTCAGGATCAGAACCTGCAGGTTTTCGGCAGTCTCCTTCAGGATTTCCAGAATCCTTGGAAACCGGAGGCCGTCCGTGGCCATAAGGATGTCGTCGAGGACCAGCAGCTGTCTCTCGCCGGATCCGGCCGCCTCCGCGAGGGCCAGGCGCACCGCGAAGTGCACCTGTTCCCTTTCGCCGCCGGACAGTGTACTCACGTCTACCCCCTTGCCGGTTTCCCCGGGGACAAAGGCCGACGGCGCCATTCCCTCATTCAGAACAAGGCGTCCCTTCCGGTTTCCGGCAATCTTTCCGACCATTTCCGTCGCCTTTTCTTCGACGATACGGTTGACCGTCTCAGCCAGTTCCTGCCGACAGGCCCCGTAAGTATCCCAGAGGAGCCCGACCGAATCGGCAGCGATCTTCTCGGCCCGGTGCCTCCTCCGCAGTTCTTCGAATTCTTCCTCAAGATCGGCAATCAGGGAGTAGAGACCCTTTCCTGAGGTGATCTCAAGTCTGGTCTCTTCCCGGGCCAGGTCCATTTGGACATCCTGCAGGGCTGTGCTGAGCCTTTTCTCCGTTTCACGGGCTTTGCGGTGGGTTTCGACAGGATCTCCTTCGTAGGCTTCCAGCAGCCTGCGGTATTCCCCGGCTTTCGTCCGGAAGGAATCCCACCGGAGCAAGAACTGCGACAGCTCAGTCTGCCTTTCTTCAGGGGATTTTCCGTCACTTTCCAGCATACGGAGCTTTTCCCTGAGATTTTCCTGCCTCTCTTCGAGGGATTGGAGGGTATGACGCTCCCTGTCGAGTTCCCTTTGTTTCTCCGCCGCCGCGGCCTGCGCCCCGTCCCTGGCAGTCTCGGCAGACGCGGCTCTTTCTGCGGCAGCAGCCCTTTCGGCCAGGGCTTCCCTTTCAAGTTCCATCGGGGCCGGCAGATTTTCTTTCCACTCCGGAAAGTTTTCGAGAATGGTTTGAACATCTTTTTGCCCCCGGGCTCGGCTTTCTTCGAGAGATTCCATGGTATTCCTTCCAAGGACAGCCGCGAGACGGGTCTTCTCTTTTTCAGACCGGCGTGCCAGCCCGGATCCCGCCTCGTAAAGCTCTTCAAGTTCCATTTTACTGCCCTTCCCGTAGGGTGCGGTCATCTGGGAAAGGGCGTTTCGGGATTCTTCGAAGGCCGCCCGGACCTCATCCGCTTTATCGCACGATCCGAAGGCGCGGATTTTTCCGAAAGATTCGACCTCGATGCAGACTTCCGGCGCCCCCTGCATGCGGACTTTGTCTCCCTGTCCGAGGGTGACCGGCCCGGGGTTCTCTCCGGAATCCACCCGGCCTCTGAAGGGAGCTGCCGGCGTGATCTCAAGGGTTATAAGGGAAGCATCGAGCATGATTCTCGCCTCCTGAAGAATTTCGAAGGCTTTACGAATCTTCTGGATTTCCGCAAGTCCGGGGAAGGATCTTCCCGCTCCTTCCGATTTCAACCTCTCAAGCTCTTCCTTCGCCCGGCATGCTTCCTCGAGGGTTTCGCTCTCTTTCCGGATTTTATCCTGCAATAAAGCCAGCCTCCGGCCTTCCCTGGCCCGGGCCAGCAGGGCTTCCCCCTTGTCCTTCGCGTTCCGTGCCTCCGCAAATTCCGCCTTTTTTGTTTCCAGTTCCACCGAAGAGATCCTCACCTCCTCTTCGAGCTCCGGAAGAGAGTTTCGAAGGCTCGTCACTTTATCCCCGATTTCACCTATTTCACCCCGTATATCCGACATCTGGCCGAGCATGGTTTTGCGGCGGAGGTATTCCGATTCAGCCGCCTTCTCTTCTGCCTCGGCCTTTACCAGTTCGCCAAGATGAGAATTGTACTCCGAGGCCTTTTTTTCGAGCTTCTTCAGCTCTTCACCGGAACTCTTCGCCTCCTTCCTCAGTTCTTCAATTCGGGAGGCAAGGGCCTTTACTCTCATAGAAAGACTTTCTGACTCCCTGTATTCCAGCCTCTTTGATTCGAGCTCTCTTTCTTTGGCCCTGAGAGAGTCCTCGAGCACGGGAAGAGATGAAGCGCCGCTCCCCGTCCGCAGCCTTCCCGTGGGTGTAAAGTACGTTCCGTAGCGGGCCTTCAGCCGTTCCTCCACTGCCCGAATGCCGCTGTCGAGAATCTGGACAGACAAAGCCTGCCGTATGCTCGACAAAAGATCCCCTGACAGGCCCTCCAGCTCGAGTTTCCCCTGGGGCGTCCAGAGGACCTGCTGGATTCCCCAGTGCTCGGGCCGGGACATCCCTTTTTTGGGGGCCTTCGGGGAAAAAAGTTCCCGGGTGGCCGAGTCAGCCTTCGGTCCCTCTGCAAGAGGCCTGTAGGTTCCCCCCTCCATCCTCTCGAGAAGGGATTCAGGCCTGTCCAGGAAGCGTTTCCGCACCCGGTAGCGGCACCCTTTCGCGGAGAACTCGACCATGACCCGGGGGGAAAGTTCCCGGCCCCAGGGGCGGAGCTGCTGCACATCCTCCCCCTGGGTGCCGTGATTGTCCATGAGTGCGCAGCGCAGGGCTTCGAAGAGTGTGGATTTTCCCGTGGCGTTCGGGGCATAGAGGATGTTGAGTCCTTCCGAAAAAGGCCCCACGGTCGTTTCCCCCACAAGGCAGCGCCAGTTTTCGACGGTGATCGAATGAAGAATCATTGTCGGGCCTCCTCTACGATCGAAAAGAGGTCCAGAAGTGCCCTGACCTTCACCTCCGGGTCGGCTTCCGAAAGCTTGACACGGTTCGCCACTTCCCTCAGAAGGCCGGGAGGAAGGGCTTCCACCCATGAATCATCTTCCGGAGCCGGGGCCATACCTGAAGCGTCAACCCATGCCCAAAGGAAGCGGGCCTTCGCCAGCTCGGTGATCCGGTCCAGTTCTTCTCTGTCGGAAGGGCTCATCAGGCCAGAAATGGAAAGGTCAAGAAGAGTGCTCTCGGGCTTTGGAAGGATATCAACCTGCCTTCTGAGAGCTTTAAGGTCTCCGGGGACATAAATTTTATCAGTACGGGACACCCACTTCAGCCCCCCCGTGGAAACAGGGGTAAGGACCGGAACGGCTCCGGGGGCTGCAATCTCAACAAGGAGGACATTCCCGCTGTCTCTTTCGCCGAAGGATGTGGGTTCATGGGTTCCCGAATAGGCCATCCGCGACGCCCCTGAAGCATCATCGAAGGTCCCCATGGAGTGCCAATGGCCGAGGGCAAGATAGTCAACTCCCGAACGGACCGCCGCGTTCCGGGGAATCGGGTGGTCCCATTCCCCTATCGGGGCCCCCTCAACGGAGCCGTGAGCGACCCCGATCAAGGGTTTTCCGTCGGCTTCCGCCCGGATCCAGGCAGTCGGGTTCTCTCCCGATTGTTTTTCTCTCACAGGACAGGGAGAAAGGGTGCAGCCGGGGGCGGCAAGGTGAGCGTTTTCCTTCAGGATGACCACTCTGAAAAGGGTTTTCCAGCAGCGGTGCTCCCACACCGAGCCGGGAACCAGAGGGTCATGATTTCCCGGGAGAACGAACACAGGGCAGGGAGCGGACGCAAGAATGTCAGCCGTCTGCTGAACCAGGGTACGGTCCACGGCATTGTCCTCGAAGAGGTCTCCTGCGACAATGAGAAAGTCGACTTCACTTTGCCGGGCGGCTTCTATGACCCTCCGTCCGGCGGCGAGGCGCTCTTCCCGGACCCGTTTCCCCGCCTCCCCGAATCGGGCGGCCTTCATTCCTATCTGCCAGTCAGCCGTGTGGAGAAATCGAACCATTTGCCTACCCCCTGCAGAAAATTTTCTATTTCAAGAGGAACCGGGCGATGCGGTTTCCCCTTGAACGGTAGTTAAGGCATCCTTTCAAGAGAGTAACTGTTTTCTGTACATTCGGCAATGGTTATCGGGGTGGTCAAGACTTTTTGAAGTTCGTTTCGAAGGTCTGCGGATCAAGGTCGTAACCGCGGAGATAAAAAAATCCGCCGCTGCAAGGGATTTCAAACTTCCCCTAACAACGGCGGATTGTCTTCTGGTGCCGAGGGGGGGACTCAATTAAAGTGTATAAAAACCGTCCCTATCTACACTTAAGAGATCTTCAAAATTTGCTGTGGGCGATTTCTGCTTCAATGCACCCCGCTATTTCATCCTGTCCTTCAGCCAGGTCCACGGCCATTTCTTGGTCTGCATCTTGAAAATAACCGTTACCGCAACGGCAATAACGATCGCCATCAGCACCATGCTCGGGACCTGCCCGATGTAATCCGAAAGATACTTTGCACTCATCATTATACCCCCTCCTATCTTGCAGCATGCCCAGCGATACCGCCGAGAATGAACGCTATTATCCCCGTCTTCCACCGTTCCGAAGAGACCTGCCACTCCATTGCCTTCATGGTAGCCTCAGCAGCCTTCCGCTCAGAATCTTTTGCCACCTCGTAGGAATACACCTTCTCCCGAAGGTCTTTATTGATGGCGCGTTCCTCCGCAACCTGGCGTTTCAATACCTCGATCAGTTCTTCCTGCTTCAGCAGGTCTGTCTCCCTGGCGCGAAATGTTTCTGTCGGCATGTAGACTGTCTGGCCGTCAAGACTGAGCTTTATCGGCCCGTCTGCGCTCGCGTGCATTGGCAGCATCAAGCAAATCGCCAAGAGGCACGCCGGAAAAATCCTTCTCCTCAATCGCCTTCACCTCCTCGTCATGCTTTTCCTGGGTCTCTTCGACTTTTTTACCGATGGAGAGGATCTCTTCCAGGAGAACATCTGCGTCCTCCTTTGCCTTGGTGTATCTAGTCTGCGCCTTCCCCGCGCCGAGGCCGATCAGCGCGAGAGCCGGCAGGGCAATCCATTCGAGCCGTCCGGAGTACCAGAGCCAGAGAGTACCCAAGATTATGGCCCCGACGAGCAACCATTTCTTCATTTTTCCTCACCTCCCCCAGTGTTCGGACGCCCGAGGGCATACCCCGCCACCCCGGTGATCAGGGCGGTGATATTCTCGGCCGGTATCTTGTCGCACATGATGGCCGTGAAAAGCCCGGCCACGATGACGATCACGATGAAATCCCTGGACTCGAACTCATCGAAAATCTTGCCGCAGAACCACTTCAGAGTAAATTTCGACATGGTATCACCCCCAGAAATGCCGGTTGATAATTGCCGTCACGAGAGCTGCGACGGCAATCCAGATCCCGTTCCGCAGCGCACTTCCCAGCAAGAGGTTCAGCCAGTCATCCTGATTGTGCCATTCCTTCAATTCCTTCTCAAAAAAGTCGGATCCACGGCGATAGACCCCCTCACGAAGAAGACATGTCCGCTGAATATTCCTGATCTCGTCCCAGCTCTTGTCAAGATCGGTCCGGACCGCCGAGACAGACGCCTCGATTGTGTCGAGCTTTTGGGAATGGAGAGCCAGGGTGATCGTCGCGGCAGCCAAATCCTTGATCGCGCTCTTGATTTCTCGGATGTCGCCTCGGACCTCTTCGAGGTAGATATCCTGCTCAGCCACAGTGCTAGTCCTCCCAGCGTTTTACTGTCTCGGATTTGGGACTACGCACGTCAATATGGACGAAATTCTTCTCCCTGTAGAGCTTTGCATAGCCCAGGTGGGGAATCTCCCCTGCTATGTACAGGTAGTAGATCAGTCCGTAGAGGTGCGCCGCCTGCCCCGTCCAGGTAATGTCCGCAGCCGTACCCCGGAGATGCTGGGAGTTCGGAACGCCTCCTACCTTCTTATTGTGTGCCGGACATCGGACGCCGCTGTTGACCATCAGCGGTGACCCAGCGGCATCGCGGACTCGCTGCAGGGTCTCAATAAGAAGCGGATCGACTTTCGCCGATCCGCATCCGCATTTGCATTCAAATTCCGACTTGGAGAAGTTTTTCGAGAGATCTCCCATTCAAATCACTCCTTCAATACTAAGTTCAGCTCAATATCCTCCCCGCCCTCGAGATTGGTCGCTGGGACCGGCACGATCGGCTCCGCTCCTCCGGTGAGGGGAATGTCCGTGTAGATCCCCGATTCGAGGGTAACAGCTCCACCGGTCAGTGGAACGCCGGAGATCTCGATCCCTTCGCCCAGGGCAATCGCCGGAGCGCTATTATAGGCAGCATTCCCCGCGACCGTGAACCCGGTGATGGAAACGCCGGCCACCGTTCCTCCCGTGATGGCTCGCACGGCCGTCTGGATGTTCGCCGCGCTGTTCTTGCTTGCGGTTCCGTTGGCGAGGAGGATGGTCATGGTGTCCCCTGCCCCGGTCACCGCTAGGGTGTCCTCTTCAGCCACGCCGATGGTCACCTTGACTTCATTACCAGTCAGGCCCTTGACTCCGGATGTGACTGTCAGAGTCTTTCCCTCCGCGACGGTAAAAATCCCGGAAGCGGCGACAGGTGCGAGAGGGGCGCTATCATATGCCGCATTCCCCGAGACGGTCATGGCTGCCACAGAGATCCCTCCCACGGTGGTGAGAGCACGGACGGCGGTCTGAAGGGCCGTGTCGGCGTTCTTGCTGGCTGTCAAATTTGCCAGCTTGATGAGAATGTTTTTTGTGCCTGCCGGGTTGGTCACGGCCAGTGTATCGTTTGCGGCCGTCTCGAGGGTGAGGGTGATCTCGTTCCCATCGGGCCCCAGGGCGCCTGAGGTGAAGGTCAGGGTCTTGCCCCCGAACGTGAGGATCCTCGAGGCGGCACTTCGGACAGGAGGAGCGGCGTCGTACTCCGTGGATCCGGCCACCGTCATTCCGGAGACGTCGATCCCTCCGACGGTACTGAGTGCCTGGAGAGCCGTCTCGATCGTGGCCGCCGCATTTTTGCTTCCCGTGGTGTTCGCCAGGGCGATGGTGACCTGGGAAAGAGCGTCCACTTTCGAGACCGCCAGGGTGTCATTTGCAGCATTGGTGAGGACGAAGTTGATCCCGTTGGACGGGCTCCCCTTCACGCCGCTTGTTATCGTGAGTGTCTTGCTGCTGCCGAAATCGAAGACGTACTTTGCCGCGGCGTTTCCCACCTGGTCCACTCCGAGAGCTGCCGTACCGGACCGGATCTTGAGGTAGCGCCAGGGAGCAATCTGGGCCCCGATCTTATCGAACGATACGTTTGTGCCCGCTGCGGCCTTCGCGGTAACCTCCGTGCCGGCGTCATTGTAGAGATCCTGAAACGTCACTCCGTCCGCCGATACCTGGAATGTAAGATCCGCTGTCGCCCATCCGGCAGGGACTGTGCCCCCTATGTTTTTATCTCCGCCGATGTCCACTGTCTTGGAAAGACTGGTGCCTGAATCAAAGTGTGCGGTACGCATAAAAAATCAAGCCTCCTTTTCCAAATAGTTCCAACGCAAGATTCACGGTCTTTTCCCTTATATCGCCCAGGTAATCTGTGCGACTTCCTCCGGGGTGGTGCAGGCTTCGATCAGACCGGACAAGCATGCTTCTTTGTCAAAGGCGCCTTGTACGTGCAACCTGACCGTCATTGCCACTCCCTGAATCTGCTCTGCTGTTAGCTCTATAAATGTATCTGCAGTCTTCCATCTGCAGGTATAAGTGGGATCAACAAAAGCCTGAAGGGCAGCTCCAGTGATAAGGCCTTGCGACTCCCGGTCAGTCTTCACCGTCATCCCTGCCACCTCTACACCAGCAATCTCCTGCTTATAGCGTGCGGAGGCGATTTCGGCTTTTTTCTTATCCTTTACCACATCCAAAACTTCCCCGTTAGGAGCATCAGTAACCGTAACTTTCTTCACCGCAGAGTATCCGAGCATGTATTCAACCTGCCCGTTGAAAGTAATCTCAAGCACCTTGACTTCTCCGGGAATTCCGGTGAGGACATTCCCGATTCCTTTTGCTGAAACATATCCTTGCGGCGTACAAAATATCGTGTAGGTTTCTGATCCCTCGGAGTATGGGAAATCCATTAAACATGCGTCTAGTTCACCTTGTGCCGGGAACCCTACTGTTCTCATTGCGAAGCCCTCCCTAAAATAAAATGCTTGAGCACACTTCCTGCCGCTCGCTGGTAGGACAACAGCCTGCGAAGCTTCTCCTGGATAATTACAGGGGAACCCCGGGGATGAGCCTCCGCTTTCACGGAGGCATCAGAACTCAGGAGGTCAGACCCCAAATCACACTTTTGCGATGCGTAACCCGATGTGTGTGCCCGTGTACGACGACAGAGAGATAAAGCTGAGGGCGAACAACCCGTACGTCTCCCCGTTGCTCCAGCGGCCACCATGGTAACAAACCTTTGTGGTCCCGTCCTTAACCATCCAGATATTATCACTCCACGACCCGTCGGTAATTACTCCTGAAGTAGACGCTGGAAGAAAAACCGCTCCTAAGTCGTATCCCGTACCCGAGCTAACACTCATATCTACCACGCTTCCGTCGGACGGCAGCACAACCCCCGTATTCACGTAAGTTTGATTGCCATTTTTATTCCAAATCCACAGGGTCCCGTCCCGATTTTCGACCCCCTGCGTCCCCATATACACATTGCCCCATAGCTCGTGGATGGCTCGCCAGATGGCATTCGTGCACCCAGTTAGCATGGCGCTCCCTCCGGGTGCGTCGCAATTACCACGTCCCAAGATAGTCTGTGCATCCGGGGCCCCCATTTCGATCAGAGCGAGCATTTGGATCGCCGCCAGCTGATAAATATTGATCAGGGAAAACCCCGTCACCCCGCCCGTATTCCTGGCAGCACACATCGATATCATTGTAGTTAAGCTGATGCTTATCAGTGGGGTTTTATTGTTCTGGCTGCCGGCTTTTGTAGTGTCTTCGAATGCTTCGAAGGATCCAACATAAAATTGATCTAACTCTGCCCCTGCTGTATTCAGGAAGGCCGGGTGCACCGCAGATCCGGTAAAAGCAATTTGATTGATAAATCTGGCTCGCTTCCCCTCGTATGGCCCTGCAGTCAGAAGTACGTTGGAGTAGTGAAATTTCTTAATTTTCGCCATACTTTGAGAATCGATAAGCATTGTTTCTACTTCATATTCCGTTCTGCTGGAGAAATATCCAGAAGGGATAAAAACAGGATTCCCGTCCAAATCCACACGGTCCCAGACTCCTGCCCCCCCGCCAGTCTGTACCAGCACTACGCCAAGGGGTTCGCTCAAGGAGGGAACCCTGCGAAGCCCGGAATAGATGAGGCTCCCGTCAATATCTCCTATCCAGTCGCTGCCCAGCTTACCATTCTCATCACCGGCGGGAATGGCGTTGGCAGTGGGTGTAGGCGTTACCGTCCGCCCGTTGATGAGAAGAGTCTGCACATCCCCCCATCGTTTGTCTTCTCTCCCTAAAGAACCTTCACCATCGACACGGGGAACTAAGTTTGGCGTGCTCATTTTCTTATTCCTCCTCTTCACCCGCAGTCGGCATAAGATCACCGGCTTCGTCTTTTTCAAGCAGTGTCACTAAGTTGTCGACCACCTCATACCCGCTTTCGTCCGCTTTAATACCGAGAACTTTTCCACCGGAGCCTGGGGTTATCGGAGGGACTCCTATGCCTGTTTCTCCCTTTATCGTCCCGAGGGATGTCCACGTGGATGATCCTGTTTTTTTGAAGAACTCCCACGTGATTTCGTTAAGATATTTATCTCCATAATTCCCCGTAGAACCCGTAGGATCAGTCGCCCCTGATAGGATACTTTCCCCATCCACTCCGGCCATAGCAGATGGGTCTGTTGCAGGCATGTAGTCGCCCTCGGTGTCTTCTTCGAAGAATGTCCTGCCCGCTTCTACTGTTAGCCTTTGCCAGTATTGACTGCTTCCGGGGATATCCGTGCCTGTAATGCTGGTGCCAAGACAGCGATATGTGTGCCCGTCAGTATAAGCAATCACGTCAGGGAAGTTGTAGGTTGCATCACTGTCCCACGCGTCGGCTTCCGAACCGT
The DNA here is from genome assembly GCA_963674625.2 of Aminobacteriaceae bacterium. Lineage (GTDB taxonomy): Bacteria > Synergistota > Synergistia > Synergistales > Aminobacteriaceae > JALHFZ01. The sequence continues at coordinate 448,214 of CAXXXO010000003.1, forward strand.
GTGCAAAGACTGCTGATGCTGCGGCGCTGTCGGACCAGGTGTTTGCCCTCGAGGCGGCGTATTCTGCGTCGCTTTTGGCATCAATGGCATCGTTTTTGATGTCTTCCACGGCATCAATGGCATCGTTTTTGATGTCTTCCACGGCCGCTTCCGTGAGGGCTGCCGCTGAAGCTGAATTGGAGGCCGAACTCGCCGCACTGACTGCCTGATCCCTGGCGTTCAGGATTGCGGCGGGATCCACTTCCTCGTCCGTAGCTTCCCGGTCCACCGGCAGCTTGATGGCCCGCTGCACATCCTCATTGACCTGCTGCACCAGCATCACCAGACGATCTGTGGCATCCTCCAGGGTCTCCGGATAGAGGTTCGACTGGTTGCTCGGGTCGAAAAACTGCTGGGTCACCGAAAGCTCTCGCAGGATCGTGATCTTTTCTCCCTCAGTTAGAGGAGTCCCGACAAGGGGATATGTCACTGTCCCCGTGTCGGCGTCCACGCTGAAGCCGCCCGTAATCTCTCCGACCTCCCCCGCCGAGTCTGTTATAAACACCCGGATCACCGATGTGTCCGGATCTCCCGCCAGGGAGGGTAAGTCAAAGTCAAATGGCCAGGCCACGGTCAGGCCGTTCCCATCATAAATATGCTTGTTGTAATCCTTCGATACGGTCATTCCCTTCATCACCTCTTCCAATGGAAAGGGGGCCCGAAGGCCCCCTGCGTCTCTTACTTCTTCGGCTTCCTCAGCAGCAGGTCGATGGGGATCCAGTCCGGATCGTTCACCATCCCCACGAGTCCTCTCGTGGTCCGCAGGATCTGCTTCGACGGTATCCCCCAGAACGTCCCCGCCACATCCACCGCATGATAGGCGACCTTCTCCCAGTCGGGGCCTTCTCCGCCCACCAGCATCTTTCCTGCCTTGCCCACGTCCACAAAGAGCCGCCCTATGGACTGTCCAGCGTCCGTTATGGGGCTCATCCGGTAGTCGAACCCGGACGTCCCGGCGTTGACGATGTCCCTTACGATGATCATGGTGGAACTCATCTCCTGGAGGATGGAGGTGAAGATCCACTCGGCGATCTCCTCCGGATCTTCGTCCCCGCTCGGTCCCCGCCGGTTCAGGATGTCTCCGAGCAGGGCGGGCATGACGAACTGAAAGAGCAGGAACCCGGCTATCCGGGGCAGATCCCTCGCTCCATGCCCCCGGAAATACTGCTCCCTCGCCTGGTTGAAAATTGATCCGAAGGCCGTGTAGAACATGGTCATGGCCTTCCACACCGGGGATCCTCGTTGAATTGAAGCCAGGTCCTTCGCCGCACCGGTATTCTGGGTACTTCTTACCACCCAGTCGGCGTAATCGATGGCCTTCGACTCATCGCCGTTAAACTTCTTTATCCCCTCCTCGTACCCGGCAGTCCACGCCGGCAGGGAGACCCCCATGTCCATCAGTCCGGCCACGGTGAAGAATGTCTCCTGCAGGGCCGTCCACTTCCCTTTCACCGGATTCGCTGTGATCTGCTCAATGGCCGCCTTCACGTCCCGATCGAAGGAATTGACCCGGTCCCGAAGGTAGGGGGACCTTGCAAAGGCGAACTCCTTCATCTCCTTCCAGTTTTGAGGATGAGTCCAGAAATTGAGCATGGCGCCGGCAGTCTTGCGCACCCCCAGGGATGCCACCACCGTTGACCATCCGAAGACCTGGTTCAGCGCACTTGACATTGACCATCCCAGGATGGCCGCGCTCGTGTGCCCCATGATCTTCTGCACGACCTTCTCGCCGTAGTTATCCGCAGGCCTGTAGGCATTGGCCAGTCCGTGCACCCAGGGCTTGAACTGCTTGAAGGCCTCGAATCCGATGGAACCGATGAGAGTCTGCTGTATCTGCTGATCGTTCAGCAGCCTGTTCAGGTCCCGCACCACCGGGCGGAAATGCAGATCGTGGATCACATCCCGGAGGTGCTCCACCTCCACTCCGAGTTCGAGGCGCAGAAGGCGGGCTCCCCGGGGGCCGGTATGCCTGGCCTTCGTATGCCCGCTCCGGGTCATGGCGAACATTCCCTGGGGCTCGTAGAGGGCCCTCATTCCCTCCTTTTCGCTCTGAACGAAACTCTGCAGGTTGCTTTCCGGGCGAAATGCCAGGTGATAATACCCTCCCTGGTAGATTGTGCCGTTCGGCCCCCTCACCGGAAGGTGCTCCACCTTCTCTGGGGTCACCCCGGTCAGGCTGTGCACCATGGCGGAGACGTCCGCCCAGTAGCTCTCGTTCAAGTCCCATACTGCTTGCGCCACATCATAGTCCTTCTCCGTCAGTATCTGGGCGAAAAGCCGCTCTACCTCTCTTTCCCCCTGGCGGAAGGCATCCCAGTACTGTTCCATGTCCGCGTAATGGATCCACCCCTGCCCCCGGTTGTAGACAGTCCGGTCAAAGCCGTAGCCGAAGACCACTTCCTCACGATTGTTCAGGGCCCCCCAGTTCAGCAGCATCGCCAGAACATTCTCCTTCGAGAGCACCAGGGGCTTTCCTGTGGCAGGGTCGAGCTGCATGGTCGTAATTGTCTTCTCCCGCATAGCCCGCCGTTCCTCTTTCGTGTAAGAGGAGAAGATCCTCTACACGGACCTCTTGGCGTCCTTCATCTTCCTGATCTCGATGGCTTCAGCGTCCGCCACTGGTTTGAAGAAAAGCTGCCAGGCGGTCCCTAGGTCCGCGAAACCGTCCAGCCGTCTCAAAAGGAACTCAACCCGGTCATGAGCGGCAAGGAAGCGAGCGATCGGGCCAGCCCCTTTGTCGTTCGGATCCATGTACCCAGGGCGGAGCTTTCCGAAGACGGAGAGGACGCTCTGCTGCAGCAGATCCTTCCACTTGTGGAGGTCCTTCTCTAACTGCTGAGACACCAGCTTGTTCCGGCTCCGGCCGTAATGCTCGATGGCCTTCATCGCTTCGTGAAGCTCCCGGAATTCAGTGACGGTCAGCTCCTTCCACCCCTTCGACCGCCCTTTGTACTCGTCCTCCCAGAGCCACTCGGCCACTGGAATGCCGGCCCCCTGCTCGTTCAGGTCTTCTCCGAGCTGCGCGTTCGCCCCCTTCAGCCAGTCGTGCAGGGACATGGACTTCTTCGATGCCTGGTCCTCCTTCTGAAAACCGTACCGCTCCAAAAGGGCCTGTATCTGTACCAGGTTCTCCTCCCCGATCAGGGGTTTCAGCCGCTGTCTCCCGGCCCAGAATTTCTTCAGGTAGCGCTGCTGCTTCTCAGCCTCCTCCCGGATCAATTTCCCTTCAAGGTAGAGGGCGGAATAGAGCATCTCCCGGTCCTTCGCCTCCAGGGAGTCCTCGAGGCGTCCGGCGACAGCGGCCTCAAAGGCCTGCTTCGCTGCCCGCTTTGCCTCGGCGAGGAACTTGTGGATCGCTATGCTCTCCCGCATGGACTTCCCGAGGATCATGGCCTTCGCCTGCTGCCTCATGGCCGCCTCCCGGGCAGCCAGGGTGCGGTCATCGTGAATGTTCGTGTTTCCCGTAATTTTCCGTATTCTGCGGGCAAGTATCTCCCGCTCGAGGGAGAGCAGCCGCATCCGCTCCGGCCCCAGAATGGCCTCTTCTGCAAGGGACTCCATAACCTCCGGATCTTCCATGGATGACTCTATCCCCGCCACGGCCTGATCAACATGGGCCTTCAGCACGTCGTCCAGGGGGTTCGCCTTCGCCTCCGCCAGAAGGGCGAGAAGCTCGGCTTCCGACTCAAGCCCGAGAAGATCTGCTGCGACATCGAGGACGACTCCCCCCTTGTCGGAGTACATCCCCTCGGGGATCCCCATTACCTGCTCGGCCGTCAGCCCCACGGTGGAGAGTTTTTCTCCCGTGCCGCTCAGCCACGTGACCAGCTTGTCGTACACCCGGTACGCAGGGATCTTCAGCAGCTCGGGAAGGATCTGTCCTTCTGCCTGTCTCCGGGCTTCCTCCACCCGCTTACGGCCATCTTCCGAGATCTCCTTAATCAATACCCTCAGGAGACGGCTCTTCGCCTCAGCAGCCGCCTTTTCAGCAGCCTGCCGGTATTCCCTGGCAGTGATGTCGTCCACGCCTTTTCCCAGCATGGCCGAAGCCGCCTTGTCGCTTTTCTGCTTCAGCTCGGAGAGCTCGATGGCCTCCTCGCTGGCCACCAGACGGTCCATAACCTGGCGCACCTCTTCGGAGAGTTCCACGTCTGGCACACCCTTCAGGGCGGTGTAGATCTTCGTCAGCCACTTCCTGAAGAGGTCGAAGATCCTCCTTAGTTCCACGGACGGAGACTTCCCCTCCATGGCATACTGTTCGAACCCCCGGGCGAAATATTCCTGGGCAGATATCTGCACGGCCTTTACGTCTGCCTCCGTTCCTCTTCCTTCGAGGGCTTCGCGAACGATTCTTTCCCCTTCCGCTCCGGAGAACCTGGCTCTCATTTCCTCAGAGAACCTTCTGCTCTTTCCGATCCACCTGGCGAGATCCCCGGAATGGTCCTTCCACCAGCCCTCAAGGGTTCTCCAGTGGTCCAGAGTCTCGGCATCCGCCTTCCCTGACTTCACGAGATTATCCAGATCCCACAGGAACAGATGCCCCGTCTCGTGCAGGAAGGTGCTGCGGTTCGCCTTCGGGGTCAGCTGGATAAGCACCTCTCCGTCCCCGAAGCTGATCTTCCCCTGGGGTCCGGTTCCCTTCACCTGGTACCGTATATCTTTTACCCCCGTGTCGAACCGCTGCGACAGGGGTATTACGTTGCCCTTATCGTCCCTGGTGATACTGTCTGCTCGTTTTGCCTGCCAGGGGAAGAAAGGGATCCACACCGTATGCCCTTCCAAGGTGTACTTGCCTCCCTGGTCCTTTATGCCGTCGTACCCCATCCGGTGCAGCTCCCTGGACACCCAGTCAGGAATGCTCGTCCAGGCGAAGGAGGTACCGTCCTTCCTGTCCTGCTCCAGCAGCTCCATCCATTTTTTGCCGCTGAATCGCCGCTTGTCCCACTCGTCCACCACGTTTGTCGAGCCGCGCTTGCCCTTCGATGCCGCCTCGAGGGCGGCAAAATCATCGTCGGAAATAAAGTTCGTGGCGAAGGGGTTCCGGATCGCCAGGTGGGCCTCCAGTACGCCGGGCTGTTCCAGCCATGGAGAGTCGTACACTACACCGTCCAGCCCCGACAGCCTCAGAATCTCGAGAAAATCCTCCTCTTGGTCAAAAAGCTCGCCGCTGTCCAGCCAGATATCCACCGCCGCAGCCAGGACGTTCCCGCGCTTCTCCCGGAGCACAAACTCCCATTGCCCCTTGTCCGTCATGCCGTACTGGTCATCTGTGAGCCGGAATTCCTCCTTGATTCCCCCGTTTTCGTCCGTGCGCACCACGTGGGGCAGCTTGGTCGCAAGCTCCCGCCGCTTGTCGAGTGATAGATAGAGCCACGCCTGGTCGATAGTCTTCGGTTTCCCCCTGCCCACATTCACCTTGAACCATCCGGTGTAAGACTCGGGGATCTCCAGGCTTGTATCCGCCTTATTTTTTGAGTAGTTCTCAGCGATATCCGGAGCATCGGTAAAAAACGGCATGGGGCCGCTCGTCGCACGCGACGGCTTCAGTTCGTTCCCTAGCCGGTCAATCCGCTTCGATCCGTGGAACACGTGCTGCACCGTGAAGCCGGCCTCCTGTGCCACCTCGTCCACCATCCGACGTGCTGTCTCCATGTCTCCGGCTTCAACGGCAGCCAGGTAGTCGATATCCATAGTGGATGTCACTGCCTGCTCATAGGTAGTACCGACGGCCGAAGATTCCGCCGCATCCCATAAATCCATCCTGCCGAGGGGTTCCTCTCCGAAGAGGTTCTGCTGGTTCGGGTCTCCCTGGTTCTCCACGAGCCTCGCGTAGGCGGCGAGAGCTCCGGAGATTCTCCCAGGTGCGCGCTTATTCTTGTCCAGGAAGGCAAGGATCCTCTTCGCCTCAGGAGCGATCTCCGCGTCCGCAAACATGGTCTGCTGGGCGAGATAGTCATTTACCGTCTCTCCCCGCTCCCTCAGAACAGACATTTGATTCACCGCCGAAGAAATGAAGGAAGAAAGAGAATATCCCTTCCGCATCACTCCCCGGGCTATCCTGTCCTCCATGACGCTCAGGGCGGGAGCCGCCTGGATCAGGGCCTTTGTGATGTTCCGGATGTTGTCGTCCTCTGACTCCGCCATCCGCTCGAGCAGCTGGGAGTCCCCGTATGCCCGCGCGGCGAGGGCGTTCTGCATCCTCACGACACCGGCCTTGCTCAGGGCCCCCGTGGTCGTGGTAATGCTCCCCCATTCACTGGACGGCACCACCTGGGAAAGGAACTCCTTCACGAAGGGGACGTTCTCCGTGCTCAGAATATCTCTGGACGGATCGAAGATGGAGAGTAGCCCCTCGGACATCTTCTCTGCGTCGCTGCGGGCCGTCTCAGATGCCGACATGGCCGCCACGCTCGAAACATTCGCCTCTTTCACGAAGTTCACCCGGTCCACGTCGCTGGTCCGCTCCCTCACAAGGACGGGGGCCTTCATTCCCTCGATCTCTTCCTGCAGCAGCCCGAACCTCCCGGCATTGCTCTTCAGCCAGGAGCGGTAACTCTTCGCGGCCGCGGATGTTGCCTTTCCTCGACCGTACATCAGCTGGAGGGCAAGTACCCGGCCGTTCCCGCTCTCAACTACCATGTCAGATCCCACGATCGGGGCGCCGTCGGATGCCATCCTGCTCTCGCCCAGCCGTTCGGGGTCAAGATTTGAAAGTATCCCTTCCACCTGGGCAACCGATGCCGCCCGGTCCCGCTTCCGAGGCTGCAATTCCGCCGGATATCTTTCGTTCGGAGAGAAGGTCGCCGTGTTGCTCGCCACGAGCTCGTCGGCTTCCGCGAGACGGAATTGTGTCTGAACTACCGTCCCGGAACCGGTGACAACCTCACTGACATTTCCCTTGCTTCGTTCGGTAACATCAGGTATAATTGTAGTGGAAGCTCCTGCTTCCGCACTCCCATCCTGTATCCTGGAGGTGGTATCTGTGAAAACATTCGAGTTCTTTGTCGAAACAGAAGATGACGCTCCTTTTGTGCTTGAGAGAGATGAGTCCGGCGAACTTGTTTTCGATGAGGGAGAAGTTATTCCCAGGACCTGCATGATCATGCCCGATGCTTCGCTCACGAAACTTTCCCCTGAATCCGCGTTCAAATGGTTTATGAGATCCCGCAAAGTATCCAGATCAGAGGCCTTTAAGCTCGCAGGAATCGCCTGACCGGTTTCCAGGGCGTTTCCATATATTGCCCTGCTGATTGATTGTATGTTTTTTATATGCTCTTCTCCGTACCCCTCCGCCTTCAACCCATCCACTAACTTGTAAAGATTATGACCTATAGCCTGTTTTGCCTCGGCGATCCCCCGGTGATGAAGCTGCAGTTCTCCCACGTATCCGTTCCCCAGACGAACATTCATTAAATAATCTCGGTAGCCATCAGGATTTGGCTCCGTCCATCTATCCTTGATGCGGACAATCCTACTGTCATCCTTCAACTTCTCCGCAACTGCCAAAAGCTCTTCCTCAGTATCGAACACCAGGGTTCCACCAAGGACGTCCACCACTCGTGCGAAATCACCTGCGTAATTGGGTGTAGAGACCTTCTTGTTGACGCTCTCCTCGGTCTTCATTTCGGAGCGCATGACCAGCTCTCCGCCCAGGGTACTCTGAAGATCGGCCATGAGAGCTTTGAACTCCGGCTCCGACTTTGCGGCCTCGGCGTAGAGGCTCGTCATATCGGTGACGTTCCGGTTCTGTATCTTCTCGACCACCACGGGAACATCAGCGACCCCAGCTTCCTTGAGGGCCGTGTATGTATGATTGCCGTCGGCGATGCTGTAGGTCCCGTCTCCCCGGTCCCATACAGTGAGGGGAGACCTTTTTTCGATCTCCCCCCGCTCCGCTGCCGCCATATTCTCCTTCGCCCGTATGAGGGTTTCCGGATCGATCGTCTCCGACGGCCTCAGCCGGTCGAGAGAAACCCGTACTCCCCCTTCCGACTTCACCGGGCCTTCCGCTGCCTGTGCCGTTTTCATTCCCGGAAGCACGCTCACACCGGCGGCGGACTTCTTCTTCCCCACCACCCGGACTGCACCGCTGTCATCCTTCTCCACCGTGAGGTTTATCCGGTCGGTCCATTCCTTCACCGTCATGCCCCACCGCTTGCTTGCCTGGAGGGCCATGTTCGCCCAGAGGGTACTGTATGCCTCGGAGGTCTGCGTCCCCAGCCACTTCAGCCCCAGGGTGTCCAGCTGCTCCTTCAGTGAGGTCTTCACCTCGTTCACCGCTGCGAGATCCTCCCCCGATTCGGCAATCTTCGCCTCTGCCTCTTCCACGGCAGCGGCGAGGTCCTCCTGCTGTTTCGCGAGGACGGTCTCTGCCTCCCGGGCGGTCAGCTCTTCGGGGCCCCCCAGGCGGATGTCCTGGGCGATCTTCCCGTGCAGCTCCGTGGCGGCTATCTTTTCAGCATAGGTTCCCGTGGGCACCCAGACGTCGCCGTCCAGCGCCCGCGCTTCCGTCAGTGCCTCCTCGGAGATTCCAAGTTCCTTCGCCACCGCCGCCGGGTCCTCTCCCGCCTGCTCCAGGGTATCGGAAAAGACCCTGGCGTTGATCCCTATCTCCTCGATAGGGCCGTTCTTTGTCAGCTCGCCGATCACTTCAGAGACGGCGGGCCCGAAGCGCTTTGCCAGCTTCGAGCTGCTCAGCACGTCCCCCAGGGAGGCGAACTTCTGCTGTATTGCTTTCGCCCTGTTCGCCGCTGAGATGTTGTTTATCAAACTCGTACCCGATCCTGGGACCAGGGCAAGGGCAAAAGTGGTGGCTGCGCTCGTGATCTCGTTCCCCACTGAGGAGGCTATCTCCTCCCAGGTGGTCTCCCGAAACTTAGAAAACTCGGCGGCCTGCGCCCCGATTCCTCCTTCAAGGACCTCTCTTGCCGGGCTCATGGCCTCAGTCAGGCGCCGGTAATTCTCCTTGTTCTTCATCATCTCGCCGACGCCGAGCTGCCAGAGCTGCTGCACTCCCTCTGTTAAAGACTCAAAGGTCAGATCTCCTGCATACTCTTTCGCGAACGACATGAGAGCGTTGCGGATCGTCGGGGTTTTCAGCAGGGTGGCCACTCCCTGTTTTGTCATCATTGCCCCGATGTTCGGAACAAACTTTGTTAATTGGTTAAACTGGAGCATCTCGAGGCCGGCTGCTCCGACACCGTAGAGTAGTGCTCCCATCTTGGCCAGATCCCTGGGAAGGGGTTCCCCGTTCTCGTCGGTGATCTTCAGATAGTCATCGAGGGCACTCCCCGCCTCGAGGATCAATCCCTCCTTGAGGGCTCCCAGAGAGCCTCCGACCTTTGATCCGAGAAGGAAGGCCGCAGGTACGGTGACCACCTCCTCGGGAAGAAGAGCCTGGGGCCCTGCCTGGCCCAGAATGGCCGCTGTTCCAGCAGCACCCAGCCCATATTTGAGAGCTCCACGAAGAGCTCCACCCGCCTGGCGCAGCCTCTGCCCTGCCATGTATCCTGCCCCGCCGACAACCCTGTCCGCCCATTTCTCTTCGCTGAGATCGTTCAGGGCAGCTTGCTCCTCGAGCCCTGGCAGCCTGGCGAGGTCCTCTTCCGTGGCGGTCCCGACGATCTCACCCCAGCGAATCCTGGCGATCTCCGATCCGGCCTCTCCGGCCCGGTATCCCCGGACGACCCGTGCAGTATTCTTCCGGTAGTCCTCAACCTTCAGGATCTCGGCGAGCTGCGCGAGGGTGGAGATGTCGTCCCGGGCGATCTCCATCCTCCCCGGGATGGACAGCCAGTTCTTCAATGCCGGAGGCAGCTTCGTAAGGCCGTCCAGGTTCATCTGCCAGTTCCGCCGCATGTCCGCAGCCTGGCGCGTCTCCGCATCGTCGATCATGTGCATGGGGATCCCCGTGGCCATAGACCGCTTCACGTCCTCGGCGTAGGCCTCCGGATCGCCGAAAGAATAGGCCTCACGAAAACGCTTTCCGAGGAAAAGGGTGGATGGGCTGTACCCCTGGCTATCCTTCGCAATAGCCTTCTCCTGAGGGGAGAGCTCTACAATCCGCCCTCCTCCGAGGGAGTCCATATTCAGCCTCTCGGAACCTTGGAAGGATTCAGCCGGTTCCGGCAGGTCCTCCAGCATCTTGTAGGCTGATGCTCTCGGGCTCAAGGGGCTCTGGTCGATGGCGAAGGGATTCTCGGGGGTATCAAATGGCTCCCGTACCGATTCCCTATCAATCTGTTCTCGGGCCTCGGCAACCTCCGGAATAGAGGAGACGTTTATCCCGCCGAACAGACCTCCGGTGCCGGTATCTGGAGACTTCTCTTCCGGCTCCTCAACCTCACCGCTCAGTATTCTTTTTTCTTCGTCAGTCAGCGGGACAAACGCCATATCATTTCCTCCTCTAGTACAGATATTCCTCCGGCGGCACCCACTTCTCGATGCCGTTCGTCCATACTCCCAGGTCCGCGTTGTATTTGAAGCCGGTAGGCACGAGGAACTGGGGAATCGTCTCGCTCCAGAAGAACCATTTACTCCTGCCTGTTTTCTCTTTCTTTATCATCTCGTCGGCGATCTTCAGCTTCTCCTCCGCCGCACGATCTCCTGTGATCTTCTGCGTCCGCTGCAGGAAGGCCTCCATCATCATGGGGAGCTGCTCCTCCCTCAGCCTTGCCTCCTTGAACCGCCGCTTCACCTCGGCGTTCACGTAGGTCTGGGCCGGGTCCTTTGAATCCTCCATGTACTTCTTCAGGGAGTCGATCTTCTCCTTCGGCTGCATGGTGGCTGCGTTCAGGAGTTCTGTCCTGTTCGTTATCTTTCCCGTGTCAATGGCATCCCGGATACTCCACTCTTCCTGCATTTCCGCCCGCTTCCGCGCCTCGTCATAGACCGGCTGATGGACCTTCCGGAAAACGGACTGCGCACTCCGGAGCTGCGCCTCGGTTGCTCCCTGCTTCTTTATCGCCTCAAGGAAGTCATCCTCGCTCTGTGCTGCGAGGGCCAGATCCTCTGCCTTGCCCTCGAAGACCGCCCGGTGCTCATTGATCGCCCGCCGCACAACGACCTCGGGAACCTTGAACTTCTCCCCCAGCCCGAGGATCTCATCCTCTGTGGACGCGTAATCCGCCCCCATGGAGAAGTCCTGCATCATGGCAGACTGAAAGTACCGCAGCCCCTTCCGCTTCTTCTCCGGAGAGATCCCCATCCTCGACAGGGTGGCGTCCAGGGCGGGAAGACTCTCAGCCCCCTCCACCGCATCCCAGAAGCGCTCTTCCCGTGCCTGTTTCGCCTCAGCAATGGCGATCTTCTTCTCGCTGAAGCGGGTTTTTACGGCGGTGACCAGGTCGTTCTCTTCCTCACCGCTGTACTTCTCCCGGATGTGCCTCAGTACGGCCGATTCCGAGCCGAAAGAGGCCGCGAGTTTGTCCGCCGTCTCCTGGGTCCACTCCACCATCACGTATTTCTTTATCTGCTCCGACCAGACCGCATGCCGGCCCCCGTCGATCTGGTCCTTGTTCTGCTTGAAATATTCCTCCGCCCCCTTGGGGTTGTCCTCCAGCAGCCTGGTGAGGCGAGCCTCGTGAGCTGCGGAATGGAAGGCTTTTATCTTCTCCCTCGTGATCTCTTCCCCCTGGTCCTGAAAGAGGGTCAGAAGGGCGTTCTCCCCCCGGTCAAGCTCCGACTGAAAAAGGTCATTGTCCTGGTAGTTCGCCGCGATCGAGGAGAGAGCCGTCTTCATCGAGTCCTCCGTCACCTGGATGCGATACTTCTGAAACTCGTCCCGCTCGTGTTTTGCCACCCCTTCAAGGCGGTTCATTCTGTTCTGCATCACGAATCGCTTGAAGACGTTCCGCTGCCGGTCGTTCTCCAGTCCCTTGAAAGTCTCCTTCTCGATCTCGTCGAATCGTTTTGCCGCCTCCTCGGAAGCTCCCTTCGCACCCTTCAGCCGCCGGTTCAACAGCCCCTTCTCGGGGTCGTTCAGATAGCTCGTCACCTGCTCAGACCAGGTGTTCGATGCCTCGAGGACGGCTGCGTCGTCGGCCTTTGCCTGCTCCTTCAGAAAGATCTGCTCCGCCTCGGCAGCGATGCCGCCGAACATCTGTCCAGCACCCTGCAGAGCCCGCGCCTGGGTTGTACCGAAGGCCTCTGCAGGAGCCGAGGCGGTCTTCAGTGGAGCCTCGTTCACCTGGCGGTTTACCTGGGGCTCATAGACGGGGATGATCATCGTAGATTACCCCAGGTTCGCAGCTTCAGACTACTCGAGGATCCGAGCCCCGAGCCGAAGCCCCCGGATGTGGCGAGATTCCATCCGCCGGTCTTGCTTGCCAGAGAACTGGATCCCATGTTGTACCAGGAGGACGCCACGGTGGCTCCTGTGCCGATCAGACCCGTCACTGCGCCGATCATTCCTGCCTTCTTCGCCGAGCTCGCTGCGGAACGGTTCCAGAGTGCCTGGTCCTTGTACTGGTTCGACTCATCCACGGCGTTCAGCCGCCGGTTCTGAGCGTTGTAGCGAAGGGTCTCCACGTCCCGCATCCCCTGCTCCGACGTGTCCACGATGGTCTCGAGGCTCGAGCCGGTATCCGGGGCAAAGCCTGAAGCCCCCATGATGGCCCGCTGCTCCCCCTTCAGGCCGGAGATCTTCAGCCGCAGCTTCTTCTCCTGGTCCGCGCCGGCGAGCACTTCCTCATGAGCCTGGCGCTCCTTTATGGCCGCATTGATCTCCGCCGATTTGGCGGCGTGCTCATAGGCCGCAGCCTGCGCCTGTCCCTGCTGGTAGGTCCCGACGGCGCCCAGCACTCCGCTGACGACCTGTAATACTCCTATAGCTGCCGGACCGCACATTATTGCGTCCCTCCCCTCATCCAGAAGTAGTGAAAGGGCAGCCCGTCCACTCCGTAGGGGGCCGCCTCCTCTATCTTGAAACCCATGTACTTCAGCCAGCTGATGGAGACTGTATTCCGCGCGTCCACCCAGTTCGCCAGTAGTCTGTAGCTCTGCCGGATCGTCCGGAAGAATCTCCGGCTCTGCCGCAGATAGGGCAGTGCCGCCTCCTCGATCTCATCAGTGGCCAGCTGCCAGGGGTACCCCACGTTCCCGATAAGGCTCCCGGGGGCACACCCCGCCATGCCGATGGGGCGTCCCTTCCACACCCCCGTCCAGCAGAGGGTGGAATGCCGCTGTCCGTAGGAGAGAGCTTCATAAGGGGTGAACCTCGAGGCCGCCCATATTTCCATTCTGTCTGAGGGCCTCATCCCGCATGCGATGACGGCCGCGTCTCCATCAAGTGGAGGGCGGACCTCGAAGTCCCCCATGCTATCCTCCGATCTCAACGGAGGGAATAATCCCGAGAATGGTCATGGGCAGGGGGTAATCCTGCCTTATGTAGATCCGGCCGCCGTTCCGGTCGAATCCTGAGGGCATTACTATCGGATCAGTGTCCCCTGTAAAGAGGGCTATAGGATCCGTCAAAGTCAGAGGGGGCTTCAGATCCACGAGCAGATCCTGCCGGTCCGATGACGGCGAGACGGCGATCCCTCTGGTATCCTTCATCCGAAGAATCACGTCAGGGATCCTCTTCAGCCGTCCCTGGATCGTTCCGTCCTTCATCTGGGTGTCGATCTGCAGGGTCTCGATCTCCGCCGTATAGGGCAGCCCAACGGTCACCACGGAGGCCGAATGGGGCAGGGATATCTCCCCGTTTTCCACGGTCAGGCCTGATATCACCCCTCCGTCTGCGAGGGCCGTCACTTCCTTCCCCTCGAGCCACGAGAGACCGCTCACATCCGTCACCGGATCCCCTTCATATCTACCGGCGCAATCGAGGAAATGGGCCAGCTTCACGTCTCCTCCGGAAATGCGATCGCCGAGGCGCTCGATATACCTCTTCTCAGATCCTCCTATAGTCCGCTTCACTGCGAAATAGACCTCGTCCACCCCGTCCCCGGGGATCGAGCAGACAGACTCGTAGCATCCGTCCGTGTCCCGGTGGCTCCAGGCCCAAACGTCGTGCTCCCGCATGTAAGTTAAAATATTGATCGTTCCGTCATTCATGATGGCCCAGATCAGGCTCCAGGGCTTCTGCTGATAGCACCAGGAGACAATGTTCTTCTCCTCAAAAAGATGGGCCGCGAAGACGGTCAAGTCACGGTTCGCGTAGCCATCCTCCTCGAGGCTGTAGGAGAGGTTGAATACCCCGTCCCCCTTCTCCTGGACGAAAAGGACCGAGTTGCTGGCCGTCAGGGGCTCGAGTTTGCTGCTCCCCGTGTACCCCTGCACCTCGATGGTCCGATCCTTGTATGTGAAGGCTCCGCTGCTCGTGGGGCTCACCTTCCATTCGCTCCCGGAAGTCAGTACGAGGAGATCCCGGAGGGAGACGAGCCCCCGGATGGCGTTCACAGATCGGCTCACCATCTGGGCGTTGATCGCGTTGTCGTCCTTCTGCGGGGTTGTAGTCCGAAAGCTGTTGTAGTCTCCAGTCTCGCTGCACCACAGTCGGTTTGGACTGGCTGTTGACCCTCCGAAGCAGAGCCGGTCCTGGTAGAACTGCACCGTCATCGGATAGCCGAGCGTCGGCCGCCAGGAGCCCCTGCTCCAGAGCTTCGTCGCGGTGGTGTTGTATATCTTTGTTTGCACCATGCCCACTGCAACGGTCCCGCTCGTTACGGAGGTGATCTTTGCAATGCCGTTGTTTATGCGGGGAGAAGATGAGAGAGTGATGTCACAACGCCCCTCCTCGTAGTCGTAGACCACGGCTCTTACTTTTACCGGCTCCTGATCGTCCGTCAGCTCTTCGGTGAAGGAAAAATCCATGTTCCCGTCGGTGGAACTCCTTACCTGGTATGTTTTGAAGCTCATCCAGGTGGTTCCGCTGTCGTAGCTCCTCTCCAGGCGGATGGAGGCCTTCCAGTCGTTCGCTGTCCGGAAGTTCCAGTCCCCCTCCACGTCGATGGCACTCGTAGTGCCGGCTGCGCTGAGCTTGACCGTGACGCTCGTCTCGGGCACCCGCTGGGAGATTCGCACGAGCTCCCCGACGTCGGTGCTTGCAAAGAGAGAGCTCGATGCCGTCAGAGTAACCGTCCCCCCCTTCGTCAAGGTTCCGGTGGGCGTGATGGTCACGGCGGTGACGTTCTCGTCCAGAAATGGCCCGTACTTGAAGTCGTAGTTCACCAGGGACCATGAATCATTGGCTGCCCGCTGCAGCTCCTTCGGCTGGAGGCTAGGGTGGCAGTTAAAAAGGACGTCCGCCGACTGCGTGTAGGTCAGGTCCGCCAGCATGCTCTCCGTATAGGGAGTTGTGATCTCGTAGGGGACATCTCCGTTCATGATGTACGAACCGTTCATCAGGAAACGGCAGTAGAGGTGCCCGAACTCGATGGCGTAGGCCTGCTCCACGGAGTAGACGAATGAGATCAGGCGAACCTTCTTCGCAGCGTATTTCGTTGTCCCCACGTACCAGGTCCCCGGGCAGTTCGACACCCCCCCGTGGGCGTGGATAAACACGTTCCGCGCGAATTTCAGCCCCGTCTGATACTTCGCGAGATCCGTCCGCGCCCAGAGGGCTGGGGAGAGCTCCCCTGCGGCGAAGGACGGCTGCATTCCCGTCATAAAAGCCATATCAGAGCCTCGCCTTCACGTATCGATCGAACTTCTGGGGGTCCTTCTGTTCGTTTGCGCTCGATGCTTTCGCCTCGGCAATGGCCATAGAGTAGAAGTTCATCAGCTCACGGCGCTTTCCATCCACCCCGGAGAGGGCTGTGGCTATATCCGCCCCCAGGCGGTAGGAAAAGGCCGTGACGAATTGGCTGTCGTACATGGTCGGGTCGGTGATCCTTGCGGTGTACTCCAGCCAGGCTTCCTCGAGGTTGGTGCAGAGATATTTCGAGGTCCCCGAAGAGCTCGCAAGAATCGTGAAGAGCTGCTGGCGGTCGGACAGGGCCCGGCTCCCCTCGAAGACGAGACGCCGGGCATTCAGACAGTCAGCCGGCAGGGCATAGGCGTATTCCCAGTTCGGGACGGATACCCCGGATACCAGGGCGAGAGGTGCGATCTTCGTGGCAAAGGTCCAGTTGAAAGACCGCAGCACCTCGTCCCGGCAGAAATCATAGTGCTGGGCGCAGAGACGCGCTTCCGTGGAGCGTTCGTCCACGGCCGCTATCGAAAAGCCTCCCACATGGGAGAGGGCGAGATTGCAGATTGAGATGATCGAAACGGGCATGGTATTCCCCCCTTAATGAAAAGGGGGTGGTTCCCCACCCCCGCTAGTTCTTCTTCCGCCTGGCCCGAGGCTTCGGCGCCTCGACCGGAACTTCCGCTTTCTGTTCCTGTGGTTTCTCGACTTCCTGTACAACCTTTGCTCCCACCGGTAAGAACCAGGCGGGGCAGGAGACAAACTCCTCCTCCTCCCCCGTCCGGTACAGCCGGTTGTCCAGGTAGCACTTCTGAACGCACCGGCAAAGCATGATCAGCTCAGTTTGTCGATGCCGCTGACGAGGTAGGCGTTGAACTTTCCGCCCGTCATGGCTGCGGTTCCGATGGTGTAGAGCACCCGGAGGTACCGCTTGCACCCCATGGGGATGCGGGTCTGGATGATCTTTGCCCCCTTGGTCAGATCAGCCTTGCCGATGGCTGCCGTAGTGAGCAGTGTAATCGGGGAGGTAAAAGCCTCGTCCACAGAGGTCTGCAGGGCGACCGTGAGGGTGGCAGAACCATCGCTCGTCGCAGCGGTGTGAACCCCTACCTCGAGCCAGAGGGAGTCAATGGCGTCTCCTGCCACGGTGAGATCGACGAGATCCGTGGAAGGGTGTGCTGCCTGCGTGGTCTCCGCCTGCGCGGCGCTGAATACGAGTTCTTTATCGAGAATCATCTGTATGTCCTCCTATTCTCAGGATGCCACCGGGACAAGAGCCTCGGCGTTGATAAGGGAATCGCACCGGGCGATGGGAATGCCGTCGAAGCCGAGAACACGTTTCCCCGCCACAGTATCCCAGGTAAGGTTCGACGCGATTTTCTCCTGGATGCCCAGGCGAAGGGCCGTCTGGACGGTCCGATTGCAGCACCATACCGGCCGGCCCATGCCGAGCTGGGGAATGCGCTCCGACGCCTGGATCATAAGGCTCACGAGGGCTTTCTGCCCGGCTGCACCGGCGAGCTCGCTCACGTCAATGTTTGCGATCCGGACGGCGTATCTCCAGTCCCGGACGGTAAGGCCGATATCCCACTTGTAGTGTGTCCGGTACCCCTGGAAACGTCCCTTGTTTGCGTCCTCCAGGGTGACTTCCCCCAGGTCCCGGTGACTCAGTCCGGCCTTGCTCCCCTTGGGATAGAGGGCGTGGATAGTGTTCGGCCCGAAGACCACGAGCCAGACGGAGGTGTTGTCATCCCCGACTCCAGCACCGTGAATGACGTTGAAGCTGCTCTTCGAATCATCCGTGCCGTAGGATGTGTACCGGGGGGCCAGCCCCATGAACTTCTCCGGCTCAATAGCGGTATTTCCGTAGAAGAGGGTGGTGGCCATCTCCTGGTTCATCGCCTCGAGGAAAGCGCGATCCTCGGAGAGACGGAAGCTCGCCGTGTTGCCGTTCAGGTCCGCGAGCATCTTGTCGATCTCGGCGTAGGCTTCGAGCATGCCGGTTGCGTCGGCGATCTGTTTCGTCTTGCTCTTCGTGGGCTGTACGCCGTAGTTCAGCTGCCTCCAGGTGACGGCAGGCAGTCCGGTGCGCACCGTGGTGCGGTGGCTCGTGCCGTCGTTGCACTCCAAAACGGTCATGTGGTTCAGAATTTCGTTCGTCTCATTGAGCAGCTCGACGATGGTGGCGATCTTCCCGTCCGGATCGCTCCGACGGGCCACATCCATCAGGGTGGGATTCAGGTTTCCGATTACAGACATTCGTTATTCCTCCTCAGTATCAAGATTTTTTTCCCATGGAGGGGTAGAGAACCTCCGCTGGGTCTTTCGGATGACCGGCGAACCGGCCTCCGGGGGTCTGGTCCTCGCTGATCATCTGCCCCGCTTTCACGAGGATCCGTATCAGCTCGGGGTCGTTTCTTGAGATGAACTGCTTCTCGTTCAGATGGCGGGTGAACTTCCCCTCCTGGTCGACGATCTTCAGAAAGCTCTCCGCTGCGGCGAGTGAGACCTTGAGCTTATCCCCGCCGTACTCCGGGTCCGCTTCCGCCGTCTTGGCGTCGGTGTTCATGTACTCCAGGGCGTGTTCCGTCTGCGCCTGGATCTGCCCTGCCACCTTCTTCGCGTAGAGGTCAGCCAGCTTCTGGGCGCCCTCCTGCCCCAGCTTCAATTCCCTGGCGATAGGGGTGAACTCCTCGATCAGCTTCGTGTCGGGCTCCATCCCCTCGGGGAGCTGGAACTCGTACTTCTCTGGGATCCCCTCCTTCTCCGGTTCGGCCGTCTTCTCGCCTTCGGGAACAGTCTTTCCCTGGGCGTCCGGCTTCCCTTCGGCCGCTCCGAGCAGCGTCTTTCCCTGCTCCGGCGCCCCTGTCTGTGCCTGCTGCGCCTGAGGGGCTTTTGCTTCCTGGGTTCCTTCCTGCGTCCCGGGTACGGTGTTACCCTGACCGGGAGCTGATGTTTCAGGCATTCTTATTTCCTCCTTTGGGTACAAGATCATTCCTGCGGAGCCATTCAGCGTAAGCTCTGCACATCTTTCCCTCATGATCAGGGTCTACCTCGAGGAGATCCGTCTTGATCTCCAGTCCGAGAGATCGTTTCCCCTCGTTGAAATAGCTCGTCGAGTTCCCCGTGAAGGTCGTGCGGTAGATCCCGGCGAGCTCGAGCACCCGCCAGATAAACCGAAGCCCCTCGGAGGTGCCGAGGAGCTTCTTCAGGTCGTCCTTCTCAAGGGACCGCTTCCGTATGAACCGCTCTCGATCATTCGTGTTGTCCGCCATCGGCTATGTCCCCGTTCCGCCCATTCCGCCCAGGAGCATGTCCAGGGCGCTGTTCTGCCCCACCTGGGTATCGGCGAGGACCTTTCCGGCTCCGGCGGCCTGTCCCATCTGCTCCATAGCCTTCTGCTGCTGCACCTGCTGCATCTCGGCGTTCCACCGCTCCATCGCTTCCTCTTCCGGGCGGAGGATCTCCGATGGTACCCCCACGTAGGTCCCGTACTTCTGCAGTGCCATCATGGCGTTCACCTGGTGGCGAACCTCGGGAAATGCCCCGATGAGGTTCCCGGCAAAGGCCATGGTCTGCTCGATTGCTGCCGTACCCACCATCCGCTGCGCCTGGGCGAGGACGGAGACGTACTCAGCCCGGATCTCCTGCCCCTGCAGATCCGGAGGAGGTGGAGGCAGTATTCCAGCCTCCAGGGCGTATTCGAAGGCGATATCTATGGTCGGGTCGAGCATCTCGCTGTAGAGCTGCTCGAGTACGGGCCCCAGCATGAGCAGCTTCTCCTCGTGCCTCTCCGCCACCTCGGTGGCCGTCACGCCGCTGCGGTTGATGTTCGTCAGCATGAGAAAGAGATCGCTGAAGAAGGTGCGCTCGATGTTCACCGAGACGGTCTGGATCTTCCGCTCGATGGCCTCGATGTCGGGCCGGATGTCGTAGATGCTCCTCACTCCACCGGCTGAGGTATCGGGCACGTAGTTCACCCCGCCCGGCACGGTAGTGAGCCCGCTCTGGAACTGAAGGGCCGCCGGAGCCTGGACGGGCGGGTCGATGGCCTTCTGGATTCCCTCCAGGCAGTCACTCTGCAGCTGCTGGATCATCTTCACGTTCCCCAGGGCGAACCATCCGGGGCTTCCCTTGCTGTAGACATCGTCGCTCACGACGCTCCACCGGGGCGTGATCGCCCGGAAACCCTTGTATCCGCTGTTCCGGAGCATCTTTCCCGACTGATCCGACGGGTCCCAGTAGGCGGAGAGGGTCGGCATGTTCTTGCTGTCCTTCTTGCCGTGCTCTTTCCACTGGTTTGGAAGCATCATATGAACGACCTCGAAGCGGGCCCTCGTATTCCCCCGGTCGTAGGCATCCTTCACGCTCGAACTCACGTTCTCGAGGCCGAAGGCCCCGATCATCTGGACGGCCGTCATACTGAAATTCCGCCCCAGGGTGTTCACCCGGTTGCGGTCGTCCGTGGCGAGGGCGTACTCCCCCACCGTAAAGGGCTTCAGCCGAATGACACTGTCGAAATCCCTCTCGATCAGGTAGGCATGGCAGCCGAAGCTCCCTGTCTCCGCATAGGTCGAGAGAAAGGCGCTGTAGGCGTTGCTCTTGGCGAATATCCGAAGGAGCACCGAGCCGCAGTGGTCAAGCCAGGCGCGAAGGGGCGGATACTCGCTCCTCTCAGGGTCTCCCGGGGTGTTCAGCTTGAACCACGGCCGTGCAGGGGATGTCAGCCCCGACTGCATTCCGCTGCAGAAATTCCGGTGGGCGATCCGGGCGCTGTCGTCCACGATGTAGCCGTCATTGCGCTCTCCGTCGTTCGTGTCCGTGGGTGCGCTGAAGCGTCCCAGGTGGGGGCAGACGTAGTCGGAGATGTCCCGCCAGACGTTCATCCAGGGGGACCGCTCCTCCTTCATTGCCTGCCAGCGGACGTTCAGGTCCTCCCTCAGTCTGGCGTTGTCCATCCTACTGCCCCAGGAGCTGCTTGCCTGTGGTCCCCTGCTGCGCTCCCTGCTGCACTCCTCCGGGACCGGTGAGCATGGTGCTGCCGTACCCTCTCTGCCTGGCGAGACGGCGTCTCTGCTCCTCCCGCTCGTCCAGGGCGCCCGTGCTCGTGTCGAGGGTCTCCCGATTCACCGGCGCTTTCGGATCCGGCACGTTGGGCGTTCCGAATATGCACATGGTCCATTCCTCCCTTTTCTTTATCTTCGTCTATGCCGTGCAAGGGGATCGTAGGGCTCCCGCTGCTGGGGTATCTGGTTGTGCCGTCTGGGCATCACCGGAGCGGCGAAGGTCAGGGCGATGGCGTCCCCGTCGTCAGGGCTCGTCAGGCCTCGGGCCTTCATGTCGTCCTTCGACTCGAGCATTAGCCTCCCCCTTGCGTCGTAGTAGTACTCCGGGCTCGTCAGATCCTCCTCGATGTCCTGGGACTCCGCAGACTTCCCGGGCAGGGCTCCACCCTCCTTCAGCCACTTCTTCACTCCGTCCCACATCTCGCTCCGCCTGTTCACGTAGAGCTGCTCGGCAAGCGCCCGGGAGCCGAAGCTCACCCCCTGAATGGCGTGTCCGATCTGGATCAATCTATCGTAGACGCCGGCCCCCATGGCGCCCATGTCCAGAAAAACAGCGTCCGGGGAGTGCTCGGCGATGAGCTTCGCAATAATGTCGGCGTAGGTCATGGTGTCGATCCCCGCCTTCTTGTAGAGGCGCCTGGCTCCCAGCCCCTGCCGCATCCATACGGAGCAGGCGTCCCCGCCGAAGCGGGCCACGTCCACGCCCAGAATCTTCGCCGCTGCGTCGAACTCGTTGGGGCGGTATATCCGCTCGAAGGCGTTCCGTACCAGGTCTGCGGAGATCAGCTGATTGTCCGCCGCTTCGGGGAACTCTCCCAGGACGCGAACCTTTACGAAATCGCTGTCGATCCCGTGGTCCTCGATCCACTTGGCTATCTGGTCCTTGTTCGTTATGGCCACATTGCGGGCGTCCACCTTGTAGTGCTTCCAGCGATGACGATACTTCCGGAAGCACTCTCGGAAGCGGCCCGTGTTCCTGGTGGGGTTGCCGAAGACGAACCAGAGGATCTCCGTGTTGCTGTCCGTGAGGGCCCCCTCCGTTACCTCCCAGATTGCGTCGTCAATGGCGCTGGCCTCGTCAAAAATCACGATTATGCGGTTGCCCTGGTTGTGCAATCCCGCGAAGGCCTCAGTGTTGTGGCTCGACCAGCTGATGGCGTCCGCCCTCCATGAGAGTTCGTACCGCTCTTCGTTGGAGAAAAGCGCCGTGGCCGTCAAGTCGAACCAGTGGCCGACGATGCACCGCGATTTCCACTTCGAGAGCTCCGCCCAGGTCTTCGTCTTGAGCTGCCCTCCCGTGTTCGCCGTGACCACTGCCCTGGCGCCCGGCCGGGTGCTCATAGCCCAGAGGATAATCCATGCCACCAGGGCACTTTTCCCGACCCCATGACCTGAGCTGACGGCGATCTGCAGGGCCTCCGTCAGGGAGAGCCCCTTCCCGATATCCTTCAGGACGTTCTCCTGCCAGGGGTCGGGGCCTGAAAATCCCGTCAGCTCCCCCTTCCCCCAGCCGAAGGCGTAATGCACCCAGGAGAGGGGGTCCCCGGAGAGGCGGGCCATGTCCTCTGCGAAGGCTGATACCGGGTCGAGTGCAGGGTCGGCTGCCGTCTCGGCAAGGGGCGTCATGATGTCCTTTCAGCGAGGCGGGCGCGGGCCTCGTTGATCTTGTCCGCTACGGAGATATTCAGCTCAACGCCGCTTCCCTTGATGATGCCCGTGGCCTCGGCAAGGATCCTCAGGGCCGTGTCCCGGCCGTGCATCTCCACCTGGATGCCGTCCTTCGTCCTCCGGATTGACTTGATCGCCGAGGTTACATCCGACGACAGTTCCCTCGTCCCCCGGACGTAGAGGATGGGTGCTCCGAAGTCGAGCTGCATCTGTCCGTCCTCTTCGGCCACCTGGGCGCTTTTTGCGTCCTCGTAGAGGGGATTCTCAGGGTTCACCACCTGGACGATGTCCGTAATGTCGGACATGGCCGTGTTGATCAGCGTCCGGTAAAGATGGGCCGCAAGCTTCTTCGGATCCTCCGCCGCAGCGTGAACCGCCTCCCGCTCAAGCTCACGGATGCGCTCCTTCACGCCGTCCTTCATGAGGAGACGGCTCCCCTGGTTGTAGGCCGACCGTTCAGAATACCCTGCGCTGATGGCGGCCTGCGTCGCATTGCGCCGTATATCCGCCACATACGCGGCACAGAACTGCTCTTCCATGGCGTTCAATGGGCGCTTCGCCATCCAGATCACCTCCCTTTCAAATAAAAAGGGACGCCCTGGGGAGCGTCCCGACCTCGACACCGGCGCAAGGTAGCGATTGCCCGGCGGGTGTCTGCATTGTCCTGTCATACCCTGTACAAACTGTCCTGCTCTATGTTGCCCTGCTCTGCCATTTCCCCCGTTCCAATAAAAAAGCCGCCGTTTTACGGGCGGCCTTTTCAGGAGGAGAGGGGGTGCTGCGTCGGCGGGGTCTCGTGTAGATACACATCTTGTGACCATAGCAAAAGTATCATGAAAACAGGGGCATTGACCAGGCCCTAGTTATCCACATTTTACAGAAAGTATCTGAAGGGCCTCCTCGCACCTCTGCTGCTCCCTCTGTCTCCACCGCCGCACCATGGGGTAGATCTGGAAAATGATCGCCGCGAGATTTTCATAGATCAGGGAGCGACGGATACGGAGCCACTTCTCCCCTACACCCAGTTCCTCCATGAGCAGCTGGGGCGTCTTACCCCGGAAGTAGAGCTCCTCCACTACGGAGAATAGACGTTCTGAGAGGCCGTTCAGCCCATCCCGGAGGCGTTCCACGACTGCTGCGAGCTGGCAGTATTCCGAGTCGGATGTTATGGCGAGAAGGACCCGCTCCGCCAGGGGAACACTTTCCCCTCCCTGAACTCTGCCTCCGTCCCCGCCTCCGGAACACATGGCGGTGAGGTACTCTCTCCGTCTCTGGAGGCACAGGCAGAGTGATGGAAAATCCCGCAGGACCGAGTCCACGATCCTCCGCTCTTCCGACGTGTACCTCCCGCTGCGCAGAAGCATCATGCAGCTCCCGTGGATCCGAATCCGCTCGTTCCCCGGTCCGATTCGCCCAGGGTGTCCGCCTCAAAGAAGTCCGCCTTCTCCACGGCAACGATGAGCAGTTGGGCTATTCTGTCCCCAGGGTTGATCTGTATCTCGATATCGCCCAGGTTGATCAAGGGCACCCGGATCTGTCCTCGATACCCGGCATCAATGATCCCCGGGGAGTTCAAGACGGTGAGCCCGTGCTTCACGGCCAGTCCTGATCGTGGGCATACGAGACCGGCGTACCCGTCGGGGATCTCCACGGAGACGCCAGTAGGGATGTTGAGACGTTCTCGTGGACCGATAAAGAGGGGTACCTGGCCGTCGTACCGGAGGTCCGAGCCGGCGTCGTCCTTGTGCTTGCGGGCAGGAAGGCAGCCGAAGCTGCAGACGGCAGGGATTTGCAATGAGTGTGCTGTCATGATCGTTCCATCTCCTTTATCTGCTTCGAGAGGTGTACGCCGTTCTCCTGGCTCAGCTTCTTTATCCCGTCCGCTATGGTCTGAATCATGCGGTCCTTCTCGGCGAGCAGCTGACGGCTTTTGTACGCTTCATAGCAGATAGCATTGATGTACCGGTTCCCCGAGCAGTTCTTGCACTGAGGGGGGATATCCTCCTCCCAGGGGAAGGATATTCCTTTGTCTGTGATCTTTACGGTCATGATACTTTGCCTTCCGGCTGTATTTCGTCCCCTTGGGTGCGCTTTACCCTGCAGGGGCGGTCATCCTTCTCCGGGCAAGTTTCCCGGTAAACCACTAGGGCCGCGGCGTTCCACATCCAATGGAAAACATGAGGAAGTCCGCTTTCCTCGTCTATATCCTGCCCATTCCAAAATGTAAGTGAATGTCGCTGACCCGAGTCGTAGACTTTACTCCACGGCATCCCCTTTTCCCAATTACGAGGGGCGTATTTTTTCGCCCCGTACTGGAAGACCTTCGCCAGGGCAAATATCACCTCTGGAGGGATCAAATGAATTGGCAGTTTCCCATCATCATAACGGAGTGCGTCGTTTCCATCTTGTTCGACGTGGATCGGTTCCTTCTTCGACTGTTTCTCCTGGAGACCTTTCTTGAAATCCCTTAGACAGTTCTCGTTGTATATTGCCGTTCCAGGACTGGTCCTATTTTTGCATTCTTTCAAAACCATCCCTCCTCACGCAGAATAATGATTAAACCGCAAAAATTGATGCCGATTAAAAGCCCCAAAACTACATGTAGCAATCTAAAGGATCCTGTCATTCCATGCTCCTGTACTTGCTGAACTCCCATCCCCTGCTTCGCCGTATCCCCAGCCATTCAAGATCGTCTTTGTTTGAAATATCGTGGTAGGACTGCGCTATGTTCAGCAGCCCCTCCTCGGCAGCCACCTCTCTGGCGAGGGCCGGAATGGAGTGATGGAACCCAGAGATCATGTCAATCCGTCCCTTCCCCGAAGAGAGGGATCTGCCCGGTGATCTCCATCAGGTCACCCATCACCGCGCGGTATTCCTTCGAGAGCTCCATGTACCGCGCTTCCTGAATCTGCCTCAGGGGCGCGTGATCCGGCAGGTCACGGATCGAGGTGTCCAGTACCGCCAGCTTCCTCTCCAGTTCCGTAGCTTTCTGCATCAGTTCATCCTGCATTTTTCTTCTTCCTCCCTCCGGTTTTCATGATTAAATCCCGTTTTGCCCGTCGTGCCGGCGGTATCCGGATAGTCAGGATCCTTCCGGCGCATGGTGTTGCTTCCGTCGAAGTAAATAATCCATCCCTCATGGTCGATGTAGCTGAAGAGAAATTTCCTGTCGTGGCACCACTTTACGGCCTCATCACGATTCATCCCGTTCTCCCCTTCCCCGAGCTGGTCAGCTGGTCGGCCCCTAGTCAGCCACCTAGTCAGCCTGCGGATGCCTGCAAATACTAAAGAAAGTGCCTTTGGCTGACTAGCTGACTAGATATTCTTCTAAAACTTAAAAACAAAAAAATAAATTATAATAAGGGTTTTCCGGTTTTCTGGTCAGCTGGTCAGCCGATACAGCTAAAGCCTTGCCATCACTGGTAAAGGATGGCTGACTAGGTGGCTGACTAGCTGACTAGCTCCTACCTGAAGTAGGGGTACGCCATTCCGCCCGTCTGGATCTCCTCTGGCACGTAAAAGCATCTCGATCCCGCCTTTCCCTTTCGCTCAGAAGGTCTGCCGGTGAGCTTACGAAGTACCTGGGTGGCCACGTCCACCTGCTGCCGCGTAGGACGGTCCATCCCCTGGCACTTCAGAAGTACTTCCGTTGCCGTCATCCATTCACACCGCCCCGTGACCACAAGCTGGTCGTAATTGTCCCAGTCGAAGGTCCGGGAGATTGCGTCCTCCACAGGGTCGCTTTTCGTGTTGTCCTGGTTCGCCCGCTCGAGGCGAAGGGTCTCCTCCCGGTCGAGCCAGTGCTGCTCTCCTTCCAGGTGCCAGCGGTACACCTCAGCCCAGAGCTGCTGCATGTCGATGGCGTGATCGAAACGGCACTCCCGCACCGGGAGAGTCCACCATCGGGTGTTGCCGGTATTGTCGTTCAGGAAATAAGGGGTATTAACGCTGCCGCAGTAGACGGTCCGGCGCTTGTAGGTGGAGGGCTTCGGGGCGTAGGGGAGCCTTAGGGTATCGTCCGACTGGGTGATGAACTGCTTCAGCCGGGAGATGTCCTGGGCTTTGAAGGTGGCATCGAGCTCTCCCAGTTCCACGATCCAGTGGCTGATGGCCTTGATGACCGAGTCCTTGTCCCGGGTGTCCAGGGTGAGGCCGCCGAGGAACCAGTCGCACTCGGCGGGGACGAGGGAGCGGAGCCACAGGGATTTCCCGATGGCCTGGTCCCCCTGCAGGACGAGCACTCCCCGGAACTGACAGTTCTCCTCATCCGGAGCGAAAGCTGCCACAACGCAGGATAGCAGCCATTTCCGCAGGAGGAGATCCCGGAAGGACGGGTCGAACCCACCGTCCAGCACGAGGGAGTCGGCAAGGTCCCGAAAGCGGCTGCGGCCGTCCCACCCCTTCGCCGTGATCCATTCTTTCACGGGGTTGCGCCGGCAGGTGTCCTGAATCTCAAAAAGGAAAAGATCGAGGAGCTGCTTCCCGACACCGAAGCCGTGCCGGTAGCTCTCCGAGAGCAGATAGCTGAGGAAGGCGTTCTCCCGGTTGTCCGAGGCGAAGGTAACACCGGGTATCTCGTACCGGGGCTGTTTCTTCACCGTGTCGTACCATATTCTGCACCCCATGTGCCGCAGAAGGATCTTCACGTTCCCCGAGGTGCGGAGGGGGGCTCCCTTCCCGTCCACGTCCGCCCAGGTCACCCAGGCACTGCGCTTCTCGAGGTCGGCCATCCAGGCGTCCATCTGCCTGCCGATCTCCGCTGCGGTCCTCTCGATGCCGTGGAGGGCTGCGTAGTCGTTCCAGTCCGTTCCCTTCTCTTCCCCCGAGAAGGGAGGACAGACCATGGGAATGCCGAACTCCTCCGCCAGGGCGAGGGCGGCCTTCATTCCTGGGTTTCCGTAGGTCTTCCGGTCGTTGTCCGCAGCCACAGCGAGGCGCCCTGCGAAGCGGGACTGAAGACTCTCCGCCACGGGGCGCAGGTTTCCCGCGTCGAAGGCCACGATGACCGTGGAGCCTGTTGCCTCATGGACGGTGATCCCCGTTGCAAGCCCTTCGACAACGTAGACGTGGGGTCCCTCTCCGTCGATCTCGAAGAAGCACCCCATCTTCCGCCCGGCAAGAAACAGCTTCTCCCCCGAAGGAGAGATGCTCTGGCGGTTCCATATCTGCCCCTGGGCGTCCTTCAGGGGGACGACGAGATCGCTGCCGATCTGGCCTATTCCATCAGGCAGGGGGCATGTAATCCCCTTCGCCCGCAGATAGGGGTGGTCGGTCTTCGGCGGAGTCATAGCCTCTATGGCTTTCAGAGCCGTCTTGGCGGTGAACTCCCGCTTCTTTCTCTCGGCGAGGGTTCGCTCCTCGTGGCGGCGGGCCCGCTCCTCGAAATAGGCGGCGTTGAAATCCACCTTCGATTCCGTTCCGGAGGTCCATACGGAGTACTCCACACCGTGCTTCGCCGAATAGCTCTTGCACCACCCGGCGGGGCGGTCGTCGCCGTAGAGACAGTACTCCCCGTTCTTTTCCCGCGCCTTGTCCCCCTCGATCCGATAGCGGTGCTTCCTGCCGTCGGAGCGGATCTCCGCCTCGGAAAGAGGCGCAATCCCCAGGGAGACCAGATGCTCGTAAAACTGCCGTTCGACTGTCGAATCCTGCAATGATGGCATGAGATCCCCCTACGCTTCCAAAGACTCTTTCCGCGTTCTTTCCTTCTTCTTTAGCGGCCGATTCCTCACCGGCAGGGCGGCTATCCCCGTCTCTTTTTCGTACTCCCGGTCCACCAGAGTGAAGTACTTCCGCAGGGCGAAATTGCTCATAGGCGTCGAAAGAGTGGAATCGAGAGACTCGGTGATCTTCTTCCATGAATGCCCGGTGATCCGTGCGGCCCGTATCTCCGTGTAGAGTTCCCGGACTATCTCCTTGCGGATCTCGGTTCTGCCCCATCCCAGCATGTTTCCCCTGGTCTTCCCCAGCTTCGTCAGCGCAGCCCGGGCGGAGCTCAGCCCGGGAATATCGAGATCTGCCATAGTCGCTCTCCTGTGATAAAATAGAGGGCAAGGTGTTCCCGCACCGTGCCCCTTTCCCTTATGCCCCTCACCTCGAGGGGCATTCTTGTACCTGCTCCTCGAGCCAGAAGCGCACCATGGACGATCTGCATGCCCGGTAGCTGCCCTGATCGAGATGCCGGCAGGTCGTTCCCCGGGCTGAAAAAAACTGGCAGTGCTCCATCATTTCCTCGAGGCTTTTTGCCCGGCATATCACACGGGCGTTTACAAGCCGCGCGGCGCACTTCCCGGACAGGGCGATCACTCTCCCCGCCTCCCTACCCGGTATCCCCAGGCATAGGTGATCCCCGTCGAGATCATGAAAACAAGCATCATCCCCCAGAAAAACACACAGTCAGAAATGGTGAACATCCTGCCTCTCCTCCCCTCAAAGTCCGAACAGACGGTACAAAAACCACCAGCGCCAGCTCCTCCGCCGGTACGGCCCATACACGCTCTTTCCGGTGGTTAGATCCCAGAACATCCGCTTGTCCATAAAAGCCCCTCCCTTCGTGCTACACTCTCTCCGGCCACGGCGGGAAAGAGTGGTGTTCTTTATGACGGAAAATCTCGATCGATTGAAATCCGGTGCCGTTCCGAACGGGGAACAATCCCTGTCTTCTGTTGTCCGGAACCTGATACAGGCTCACAATGACCTTGTCGATGAGGTCAGCGAACTCAAAAACAAACTAGAGAAACTCAGCTAGTAGTTCCTACCTTCCGCCGTGGCTTCCTCGAACTTACGCTGAATCGCGTGGTACTCCTTCTGCATCCTGTTGTAGGCATTTAGGGTCCCCTCCGCCTGGCACTCCTTCAGAACGGAGATCAGCTTCTCGGCGCCGGCGCGGATCTTCTCTTCCGGAATCTCCTCGTTGGCGAGCATGGTCACCCGCATGGATACTTCGATCAAATCAAAATCCCCGTAGGCTCCCTGCATAACGTCGTAGCGCACATCTCCCGGCATAACTGGCATCTTTACTTTCCCTCCTCCTCAAGCCGCTTGACCAGATCGTGTATATCGCGCTTCCTCCAGCACGTTGCACGGATGTCCTTAAGGCGCACCGGCTGGGGAAACTTTCCCTCCTTTACCCCGCTCCACC
This sequence comes from Aminobacteriaceae bacterium, assembly GCA_963674625.2. Taxonomy (GTDB): domain Bacteria; phylum Synergistota; class Synergistia; order Synergistales; family Aminobacteriaceae; genus JALHFZ01. The sequence continues at coordinate 477,759 of CAXXXO010000003.1, forward strand.
AGCAGCTTGCAGAAACAGGAACTATCTGAAGCAACTGATTAAGGCGATAAAACCCGATGTCTTCCGTTATAACCAACCCCTCCTTGTGCTACGATCATGTACAATTGCTTAACAGACGAATACTAAAAGGAGGTATCCTTATTGATTCCCGACTGGCTGAAACAGAACCTTGAACTTCTCGTCAAACCGTCGGTCCCTTTTCTCTTCGTCCTCATCGGCGCCGTTTCTCTGGTAATCTGGAGTCCTTTCGGGCTGCGGCATTCCCTTGGCATGGAAACCTTCTACCTGGCGAACTCCTTCTGGTTTGGCTGCGTCGTCCTCTACTCTGCTGGATATCTTGCCTATTACTCCGTTGAATTTCTTGCGCTGAAAGTTAAAACTCGACTGGATCGGCGCAACTTTGAAAAACAAATGATCCGGAAAATTCAATGCTTGCCCCCAAAAGAAACCGAGCTTCTTAACTACCTCCTAGACAGGGATGTGGATGTCTCGTGGATACCCTGCAATAACAGCGCCCTGCATAGCCTTCTTCAAAAAGGAATACTTTACTTTGTAATTTCTCACTCAGACCTTCGCGGGCAAACTTTCAATTGCACCCAATGCTTCGCCTGCATGATTCAGCCCGAATGCCTGACGATTCTCAGGAATCAGAGCGATCTTCTTCCTCCGGTTTATCTACCGAAGGAAGAGAAAGATGAATTTGATCTGTATCAGTTCCATAGAATCTGATGATCAGGACGTCCAACTTTCCCAAGATCTTCCCGAATTGCTCTTTTACCAGAGTCTCGTAAATAGACTCACGCCCAGCAGCCTGCGCCAGCACCGCGATCAGCGCCACAAACACACACAACACAATCCACCATGGCAAGCTCAATGTGACCATTACGTATCCTCCCTCATCGATTCTTCCTTAACCGCGCCCGGCGCTGGCTCTTCTTTCCGGGCTTGATCGTCTTTCTTTTCCGTACAACCGTGATACGCGCCCCCGCGCTCTCTCCCCGGCGAACTACGCCGTCTTCGCCTCCCCCTCTCCCACTTGAGGGGGAAATTGAGGGTCCCCTGTTTCACCCAGGAGATCCATTGCCGTGCAGCCCAGGATCTCGGCCAGCTTCAACAGCTGAGAGGTCTTGGGTTCTCTGTATCCCCTTTCCCAGCGAATGATGGTATCTACGGAAACTCCAATTCTTTCAGCTAGTTGGACTTGAGTTAAATGTGTTGATTTCCTGTATTCCGCAAGCCTGATCATGTGATTTTCACCTCCTCTTCCTTTCGAAAACTTTGTTAAACAGCCACTTTCACCTCAAAACTAACAACGGCACATTCATATAGCATGATTTTACACCGCCATACAGCTATGTCAATACCATAAAAGGCCAATTAGCGTTATTTTCTACTGCTTATTGGCGATTGTGCTTTTTCTTGCCATTGTGCAAGATTGTCTTGGGGGGTGAGCAAGAAATGCTTGAAGACGGTTCCATTCGAGAGAGAATACTCTTGGCAAGAAAAAAGGCTGATATCACCCAAGAAAAACTTGCTCAAATGCTCAATGTCTCAATAGATACTTTAGGGCGTTGGGAACGAGGTGAACGCCAGCCGAGGCTTGGAGAAACAGCTTCTCTTGCTAAAGCTTTAAACACTTCCGTTGCATACCTTGCCGGGGAGACTGACGAGAGCTTCCATGACTCCATAAAGGTCTTCCGCGACCAGGTCCTTGTCCCCGTCTACGCCAACCTCACTGCCTGCTGCGGGCTCGGCATAGACAACTGCACCATCGGCGGCGAGATTGAGCAGTACATTCCCCTCCCCCGAGAGAAGCTCGGCTACGGAGACTGCTACGGGATTTACGTCGCCGGCACCAGCATGGAGCTGGCCAACATCCCCGAGGGCTCCGTCGCCGTCATAAACACCGCCAGAGATGCCCAGAACGGCGACCCCTGCCATGTTCAGTACATAAAATACGGCTTCCCCGTGGACGCCATAAAGTTCTTCTACCGCAAGACAGACGGCACGGTCATCCTCAAGGCCGCCAACGGATCAGGCGTCCCCGACATAGAATTCCCCCCGGAAAAAGAAGAGGTTACCGACCAGGTCATGGTCTGCGGAGTAGTCGTCTCCGTCATCACCATGACCAAACCCCGGGTGGGGGTGTAACCATGAAGATAAGGCATGTTATTTTCCTTGCCATGGCGCTCGGGATAATCATTGGTGTTGCCACGGGAAGATGGGAAGGCTTCCTGCTGGGGGCAGTTCCTTTTGCGATATCCATTTCCTTCCTCGCCTTCCCCACCTACTGGATCAACCTGGGCTTTTCATTTGCCCTCATTCCCCTTGCCGTTGTCGGGCACAATCATTTCGACCTCCGCATGTGGGTCAGTGAATCCTTCGCTATGGCCGGCCTCATGAGCGGGATTACAATCCTTGCGATCGTCTTCCTCTTCTGGAAAAATCAACCTGACTCAAGGCACAGACTGTCCTTCACCGAGGCCTATCTATCGATTCGAGACGCCATAAAAGAAGGTATTCGTTCTTCCCTGGGAAAAGAGCCCGTCTACCTATTCCCCCGGGAAGAGAACCTGAAGAACAGTATTATTCATACCCTGGACTCCCTCTCGGGTGAAGAAATCGAAGAAGTGTACGATTTTATCTTCGCCATGCAAAGCGAAAAGACCCGCAAAGAAGCCCTCGTCGAACTCGACAATAATCCTCCACGCAGAGAAAGATCGTTACCAGCGGAGTAATCGTCTCCGTCATCACCATGACCAAGCCCCGGATCGGGATCTGAGGGTGCTTCAGACAAGCCGCGAAGAGAGTGGGGTGTTTTGAGTTATAATTGAAAGGGGAGATTCCTTTGAAGGAGCCTGGCGAATCTGAGGGGAAGTGGGCTGAAATGGAGAGAAGATACCTGCGGATAACATTTGAAGGCGCTGCAGTTCTCGATCACGAGGCGGACGTTGAAACTTTTGCACCGGCTCTTCTTTCAGCGGCTCACCTTCTCCAGAGGGTAACGAAAATTCGCCACGGATCTAACTTCACTGTCAAATTAAAGCTCGCCGGAGTCGAAGGCAATTGCATCAGTTTTGATATCGCCGTTGTCCAGACGATTCTAGAGAAATTCGTGAACTTCCTCTCTAATATGCCACTTCTTGATACGCTTACCGTGGTGGGGTTTGTGCAGTCAACGTCGGGATATACCCTCATCGATCTTTATAAATTCCTGAAGGGGCGCCTTATAATCAGCGAAAAAGATGAGGGGAAGAATGTCCTCATAGAAACAGCCGATGGCGAAAAAACAAGCGTCCCCAAGCCTGTACTGGAGCTTTATAAAGATCGCGATGTAAAGAAAACCCTCCGGGGAACGACGAGGCCTCTGGATACAAAAGGAATTGACAGAATGAAGTTTTCCGACCCTGAATGCAAAAGTGTGATTGAAATTGAAAAGGATGAGTCCCCCTGGTTCGATGTCACCCCTATTGAGAATGAAATCGAGGATGAGGAGATCGTAGTATTCGGCAGGCTTGACCGGCCGTCCCTCCAGGGAGAGCAAGGCGGATGGAAACTCATTAGAGGCGGAGACAGCTTCTCCATGACCGTGACGGATGAAGATTTTCTTGAAGCAGTACGAAAAAACGATATTTCCTTCTCCAGCAGCACAATATACAGGGTAGAGCTTCTCATATCACAGTCCATTTCAGCGGACGGGAAACTAAGGTATAAAAACGTGGCAAAAACAATTCGGCGGGTAAGAACGCCAGAACAAACCACCCTTGCCTTCGAGGAAGACGAACCAGGTGAATAGTCGCCATGATAAATAACATTCCTCTTGATGCAACCATGGAAGAGAGTGGATTCCAGGACCTTTTTCTTTCCGGCGAAAAACAATTCCTTCCATCATCCCTGTCAATCGAAGAGTTGATCAGCAGGAATGCGGCCCTTATTTCCGAAACGCAGAAGATAATGGATGAGCACCCTGAAATGTCCACTTCCATGTCCATTGCCCTCGATTCGACGATGAATCATCAGAAAAACCTGATCATCGAACTCGGTCGCCAAAGAGGAATTCATAACGAGAAGGAAGTTATCGCTTTAGAAATTAAAACGGATTCCCAAGAGCTTCCTTCGATCAGATGAAGGAGATGAAGAAGTCCCCTCGCTGAATAAATAACTATAAAAAAAAGCCTGGATCTGTCCGGGTAAAAAAGGAGAGATTTAAGAATGCCAACGAACAAACAGGACGAACAGAACCAGCAGAACAAAGAAACAGGCGTGTCAGTAATAACTAATCCTGAAAAAACAACGCTGTACATTGATAATATACATATCACGGGGAACGATGGCGCTGTAATCTTTGATTTTTTGCAGTATTTACCGGGCAAAATTAAATACAATCAAGGTGAGGACCTGCGTCAAGCTGCGGTTGTTACCAGAATTGCCATAACAACACAGCATTACAGACGATTTATAGAGGCATGCGGAAAGGTTTTATCGGAAATTGATTCCCATGAACACAAAGCGGAAGAAGAAAAATGAGCGCACAAAACACACAGGGTTTGAGACAGTACCCAGTCAACGAAACCTTGAAAATATTTCAGAAAATGGATCTGAATCAAGTTGCAAATATTTGCTTTGGAAGCACATCAGAAGAAAAAAAGATTGTATATGGAGAGGTTCCTGAGCATTCATATTATGCCTTGATAAGTTACCAATCTACTGATGAAGGTGATACAATTTCAAGCAGCAGTGAAGGCAACGTCACATCAAACATCTCAACCGATTCAATTTCTGATCAATCCAACGGGAAGGAGCGAAATGTCATGACTCAGTCATTGGTCACAAAAGGAGAGTTTGATGCGAATATCAAACGCTTCGACGATACTGTCTCCAACCTGAAGGAGAATATAAACAATCGTTTTTCCTCAATAGATGAAAAAATAGACCTTCGCTTTAAGCACATGGACGAGAAAATGGACATGAACTTTAGTGCTCTTTCCGGAGAAGTGAGACAGTTGACGGAGAGCATCCAGTCCCAGCGCAAAGAGATTCACAACGACAACCTCGCTACCAGGCTTTCAAACTACGCCATCCTGGCTACCATGGTTCTCGGTTTCCTCGCGGTTCTTTTCACCATTTTAAGACCATAATATAAGTGAGAGCCCCGGAGCGATCCGGGGCTCTCACTATTCTTTTGTACCGCAGAGGAAATCGGCCCACCACTGCATCATGCGCCGGCGTTCCGGCAGGTACTCCGCAAAATTGTATGCCGCCCGAACCTCATCGCCCTCAGCGTGGGCCAGCTGTCGCTCGATCCAGTCGCGGTTCCACTGGTGCTCGTTCAATAGTGTACTGGCCATAGACCTGAATCCGTGCCCGGTGAATTCATCCTGGGCGTATCCCAGGCGTCGAATAGCGGCGTTCACCGTGGCGTCACTCATGGGTCGGCTGGCCGTTCTGTTCGACGGAAAAATAAACTTTCCCCTGCCCGTGTACAGCTCCATCTCCCTGATCACGGCTGCCGCCTGGGTAGACAGGGGGATGATGTGCGGCCGAGACATCTTCATTTTCGCTGCGGGAATCCGCCACTCCATTTTATCAAAGTCGATCTCAGCCCATTCTGCGTGGCGCAGTTCCCCAGGGCGGACAAAAGTGTAGGCCTGGAGCAGCAGGGCACACCGTGTGCGGACCGTCTGCATCCCCTGGATGGCCTGCATCAGCGCCCTTATCTCCGCCGGATCCGTTATTGTGGGGTGGTGTTTTGTCCTCACCGGCACCAAGGCACCCCGAAGATCCGAAGCAGGATCACGATCTGCTATCCCAACGGCTACACCGAAACGGAACACCTGGCTGCAGATCTGCATCACCCTGTGGGCGAGTTCCGGCGCATTTCTTGCCTCGATCTCCCGGGCGATCCGCAGCAGATCCTTTGCTTCGATCTGCTTCACCGGCTTGTCGCCTATCGCCGGAAAGACGAGCCTTTCCAGCCGGGACGTTTTCATCCGGACCGTAACAGGCTTCATCGCCGGGATAATCTTCGTTTTTAACCATTCCCTGGATAAAGACTCGAAGGTCCGCCCCTCCGGTTTCGCGAACGGGTTCTGTCCTATGGCCACCTGCAGCCGAACCTCATTCCTCGTCCGCCGAGCGTCCTTTAAGCTGACGGCCGGATACTTCCCAAGGGACCTTTTATACTGCCTGCCCTGGATCTGCATCTTCAGACGCCAGAACTTGTCCCCGGAAGGCATGACCTCAAGGGACAAACCACCCTCGTCCAAAATCTCGTATCGCTTCTCCCGTGCAGCGAGACGTCGAATCCCGGTATCCGTCAGCATTTGAACCCCTCTCCCGCCCACAGGAAAAGCCCCTAAAAAACCCTGTGGGCGATTTGTGGGCGTTTTTTGCTTGGATACCTATAGTTTACCATGGACATCTATGGACTGTTGCAGGTATAAAAAAATCCGTCGTTGCAAGGGTTTTGTACAACCTTGGACAACGACGGATAATGACCTTGGTGCCGAGGGGGGGACTCGAACCCCCACGCTGTTGCCAGCGGCGGATTTTGAGTCCGCTGCGTCTGCCATTCCGCCACCCCGGCGGGCACTGGTAATTTTTACCATACTTTAATCAGGATGTCCACTGCTTTTGTGCCCAGATCGGTTTGTTAAACGTACCCTTCGTTTTCATAGAAGAGATGATGGAAAGGGCCGAAGAAGACATTCCTGAAGTTACGGATATGCCGGAAGAAGGCAAGGGGGACATTCTGGTTCAACCGGTTAGGGATAAAAAAAGTTATTTGCCCCACCCTTCCTCGCGCAGGTTTGCCGATCCAGTCTAACGTAATTTCTGGACCAGTTTTCCCGAGGCTTGTCATGGTAAATTGTCATTTGACGATTTCTTCGAGAATTTTGTATTCTGTTTCAAGCCATTGAAACTGTTCGCCCTCGTAATCAATTGCCAATATCTTTGTAACAAGGATTTTCCCATTCTTATTCACCCAAACATCCGCTTCATCAGGATATACAGGCCTAAAACGGGAGCTGAAATCTAGATCTTCAATAATTATCTTTTCCGGGTTAAAGTCCTTGTTTGCCCAGGCAATTGCCTTAAGCCCATCCGAATATGCGTAGACCGAGTCGCTCCGTCTAGTTGACCATTTCGTCCTAAATTCATACAAGCCAGAACCAAAAATATATTCACCCGAGTTACTCATATAATTAAAACGAACTCTACCGTTTGAATTCATGGATGTGAATAAAGAACGTTTTATTTGAATATTTTCATTTACCTTTCCAACAATGTTCCCATTCTGCTCAAAAGGATTTTTCCCAAGAGGCGGGAGATTGGATTGATCGTGCAGTTCTCTCAATAAATCATAAAAATTGTCATAAAACTTGTTATCATCTTCAAACGAGATGTATTTGAGAGAGCTTAAAAACTTTGGTAATTTATAATCAGATTTATTATTGCGTATTACCGGAACGATCCAAGTGGTCGAAGAATTTTTTATAAGCTCGCTACATATAATCCTTTTCTCATACCCGACTCCAGACAATCCCGCATCCGCCTTTTCATTGTATATTTCTGAACAAATGCAGATAACTCTATTTGAGTTGCTTAGGCCTTGTTCCATAAACAAAGGCAAGTCCGAACCGATTCCTGCTTCAAACTGATCTAAAATGACATCTACTCCGTTTTTCCTTAACTTGTTAGCTAGGTCGGATACCCATGCCTTATGTTCATCGTCATCATATGAGTATGAAACAAACACTTTCACCATTGTATCAACCTCTCAACTATCTAAATTTCCAATACTTTCTGTCCAAATAATTCCTCTAAATTAATACCTTAAGCTACTTTCAGCTTCTTATACAAGTTATTCAATGCTCATTTCGTAAACTTAGGGAAAAAACATGTCTCCCATCCCCCAAAACTTTTCATCATTAATCCCCTCTGCTACCAACAAGCGCCTCTCTGAAATTCTTCAATACACCCAGAGCCTTTCCAATGCTTAACCATGCTGCCGGGCAAATCAACTTTGCACCTGGTAGTCCGCTACTCTTGAGGATTTCTCTGACTCGGTCCGCATAGGCTTTTCCAGCCCAAACAAAGACTAGGTTGTAACGATCCAGCTGTTTATCCTTCCACTGCCTCTCGAGGATCTCTTGTCGTATGACTTTATCCTTATCGGACTTGGCGGAGAATGCCACGTTGTAATCAGCAATCTCCTCGTCCGGTTCGAGCAATCCATATTTCGCCGATAAGATAAGCCATCTTGGTTCATTTCCTTTTCTATCCTTAAGGTCCAGGAAGCATCGTAGGGCCTGCTTGAACATTCCACCCCGATAGGCCACTCTTGCCGGATAGGCTTTAGTGTCTGCCGGGTGTTCATTCCAAATCTTTGCCCTTGAACAAGCTACGATATTCAGCAATCGGTTTTCCTCAAAGGCAAGGCGGTAATCTTCAACATCTCGAGCGTCAAACATGGATATATACACCTTCTTTCCATATTTGATCCGTGTTTTTTCTATTGCCCCTACGAGCAAATCCTTATCTGCCTCACTCATCGAAGGGGATTTCAGGTGTTGGACAAGCCAAAGGCCACTCCTGGCAATCTTCTTGACCGGAGATTTTAAGCCCAGCCAGTTTGTGGAAGGGGTGCAATTTGGACAGCTTGCAAGGGTGCCGATCAACTTGCTTTCAAGCCCTTCCGTTCCCATGCGTTTCTGTTGCCCTTCCACTTCGATGAAGCGGAACGTAAAGTTTTTCCTCAGGATAGCCGTGATATCTTCCTCGATCTCCTTTTCTTTGTCTATGTTCCTTCTGTGGCCAAAGAGCTGTTTCTTCTCATGGCTCGTGAAGTCAATTTCCCAGACTTCTAGATAAGGATCATGCGCACGATTCAACAGGGCGCGTCCGATATTCTTCCGGAAGATGCTCCGGTCGCTGGGTTTCGCGCTATTTGCGTTAAAATTCATCAGATTGGAGTTGATCAGGAAGTGACTTGCTATTCTTTGTCGGAAGTTGCCGTCCCGATGGGTTCCTACTCGTACGATACGTTGCAGCTTGCTGCCGTGACCCAAAAATTCTCCTTCTTCATAAAAGAAGTAGATGCCGTTGTCGGGCATAGGTGTGTTTTCGAAGGAATACCGGATCAGTGGCAATGGTTCTAGAACATTATGGAGCCATTCGCACAATGACGACATGCGTTCTCACCCCTCCATGCTCTTGCCGTGACCTATGCTCTTCGTTCCAAATAATGCAAAGCCCTATCGCGGTTCTGGTCCACTTGTTGACTTCAATGGCGACGCGAGTCTTGAGGGCAGGTTCATATTTTTTCCTCATGGATGAATTTCAGTTCCTTTTCTTCCATCCTTCAAGACTTATTGTCCCGCTTATTTATCTGTTAACTTGACGTCCAATTTCTGGGACCCATTCCGCCCGGCACTCTGCCACAGACGGGATGATGGAGAGAGCATAAACCGCGAAAAAAAGAGTACGAAGTGTAATACTTATACGTTTTCATGTCCTTTCTCCCTGCTCCGTAAAGCGAGAACCGTCTCAAATTTCCTGAACCTGTGAAACCCCATCGGCGCAGTCTATTGAAAAGCCCGCAAGCCCGCTGTCATGATGAAGCAGCTGTCGGGCCGCTTTATCTATTCATAGTCCTGCGCCCTCAGTCAGTTTTCCAGAAACTGAAGTTGCCCGGGGGTGTGGAAATAATACTCGCCCTTCATTCAATATCGTTACCCCGCACTTGAATTTCTCCGTAAAGGAATCAGGTACGTCCCTTTCCGTTTTCCCCTTAATCGATGATCTTATATTCCGGTATGACTTCAACGTTGTTCTTTATCATCTGCCAGACGGGACATACCGATTGCTCAGCGAGCTGAATCACTTTTTGAAGATCTGTTTCTTTTGTGTCCTTGGATTTCAGGATAAATTCGATAAAAATTTTTTCAAATTTTATCGGAGGTTTTTCACTCCTGATGCCCTTGGCCTTGACTTCGAATCCGGATATAGTCTTCCCCATTTTTCTTAAGAGACCCAAAACGGCTGTCGCGCTGCAGCCGGCAAAACTCAGAAGAAACAGTTCAAGCCCCCTAAGCCCCATCCCGTCCCCAAGCGGCGGTACATAATCAATAGTGATCGGATGTTCAGGATTGGCGAGTGAAACACCGGTAAACCGAACTTTTTCGTTGATCAGCCGAACGGTCACTTCTTCCTGCAGATCAGACATTGTATCGCTCCTTTGTTCTGTCAGGTTAGTTTTAGAATGGCATGAGGCCGCTCCGAAACTTTACTGCCTGTCTTTTCCGAATTCCGTTTCGGACACTATCCGGGCATTATCGGTCCAAGGGACCGCGGAATTTATTTGTTCAATGCTTCAACGACACGATAATCATCCGGTTCGCCCGCTGCATTTTCAGTGAGTCGAAGCCCAATTTCGAATAAAAGCCGTCTTCGCTTGGTATCAGTCGGGCTGAGACGTCCTTTTTCCCATTCAGCCTGCCGGGAACCTCTTCGACGTCGAATCCCTGCCCGCGGCAAAAGTACAGATCCACATCCGCCAGCGGGTTAATCTCCAAATAGTTCCTGATCCTCGATCCGTAGAAGCCCACCACGAGGAGATGGAAGATATCTTCTTCGGAGGTTGTTACGCCTGCTCATCAACTTGGGCCTACCCAGAATTGCGGGTTGCAGGCAACCTCCCACAGATGACCGTCAGGGTCTTTGAAATATCCGCTGTAGCCGCCCCAAAAGACTTTTTCCGGCTTTTTCACCACACTTGCGCCGCCACGAACAGCCTGGGCCATGACTTCATCCACTTCCGCCTCCGTCTGCACATTGTGAGCCAGGGTAAAGGACTCAAATCCGCTGCCTTCCTGTGGGACTTTTGCATCCTCCGCCAATGCATCCCGGCCGAACAAGCCCAGCCAGGTGCCGTTGAGGGTGAAAAAAGCGACTTCCGCCGATGATTCCATGCGAGGAAACCCGAGCCCCTCCTCGTAGAATTTCACCGCTTTTTCAAGATCCTGAACACCGAGAGTAATCATGCTGATTCTTGGTTTCATATTTTTCTTTCCTCCTTGAGACAAAACGGACACTTTTAGCCGCCATGAAGCCAGCCGTCTCAAGTACCAGGATTGGCGCAGCGTTGAGAGCCGAAGTCATGTCTAATAGGCTCTTGAGCCCCAGGTTCCGAAAATCTTATGCTAGAACTGAATCCGCCCCCTTGATGGCGAAGTCGTTGCCCCGGTATGTGCGAGTCGATCCTGTATGACTATAATTTTGCCCCAAAAATTGGAGAAAAATCCAATGAATTTTTGTCTTGACAGTGGAAACCACTTTTCAAAAAAATTTGATTACAATGCACTTGAATCGTATCATAGGTTCGGAAACGCAATCAGCCTATTTTCCGTAAATGCAAAGTCTCCTGAGGCAAGCAACCCGGAAGGGAACATGAAACAGTACCATTTTCAGGAGCCAGGCGTTACAAAAATTTTAGATGAATAGAGAAAATAAATAGTCGGGAGGACACCTTAAGAATACTCAGGAAATCTGCGTCTGACCTATTCGGAAAGTGTCCGCAAAATTCTGCAGGAGGTGCCGGCATGTCAGGAACAGAAAGAAAAAACCTCAGGCCGGGAATTAAAGTGATGGTCGTACAGAAAGAGGACCAGAGAACCGGAAAACTCACGGAGGGCGTAGTACGGGACATACTGACCAAAAGCCCGCACCATCCTCACGGCATTAAGGTCCGTCTTGAAAGCGGAATCGTGGGACGGGTGAAAGAGATCGCAGAATAAAGGTTCAAAGATCTTAGGTGCAATGCTGTTGATTCACTTTACGCGCCTAAGACAGAAACGCCCGCCTTCCCAGGCTGCAGGAAGGCGGGCGAATGCTTCTTTAACATTCAAGCCAAGTTGTGCCTATCTGAGGACACCCTTCAGCGCAGCTCTCTCATCGTGTGAAAGATAATTTCAGGCCAGAGCTTCGCCACGTGCTTCAGCTGCCATTCCCCACCGGGCAGGAAACCCCGTGAACCCGGGCGACCTTCTGCAGAATGCCTTCCCTTGTACACAGGGCTGCCACCGATTCTTCTTTTCTGCTCTTCACTATATGGCAAGCCACTGCTGCGCTTCCTGCACCTGTCGGGCGCCAGTTCCCGGCACCACTGCCTGAGTGATTCCCTCTTGGGGTATCCCAAGGCTCTGGAAGTTCTGGAGCAACTGAACCCGTGGTCGAGGTAATGACGTACTGCTGCATGCTTCTGCTCCTCAGAGAACTTCGGTGCTCTTATGTACCTGTCGCGGTTTACCCCGGTTTCCTGCTCCTCAAGATACAGCTTATACCAGGACCACAGCGTGTGCCGGCCGGGATAGCCGAGTTCACGGATGGCGTCGGCGGTACTTTTTCCGTATTTGATTTAAAGCTCAACGGCTTTTATATTTTTCTCACTCGGGTACAGGAGCATTCTCCCGTCTCATTTCGAGGCCAAGATTTTGTCGGCATGCCCTTTCCTCAATGAGACAAAGGACACTTTTAGCCGCCATGAAGCCAGCCGTCTCAAGTACCAGGATTGGCGCAGCGTTGAGAGCCGAAGTCATGTCTAATAGGCTCTTGAGCCCCAGGTTCCGAAATTCTTATGCTACAACTGAATCCGCCCCCTTGATGGCGAAGTCGTTGCCCCGGTATGTGCGGACCGATCCAGTATGAATATAGTGTTACCCGAAAAATTGGAGAAAAAACCAATGAATGTTTTTCTTGACTGTGGGATCCACTTTCCCCAAAAATTTGATTACAATGCACTTGAAACGTATCATAGACTCGGAAACACAATCAGCCGCTTTGTCGCAGATACAAAGTCTCCTGAGGCAAGCGTCCCGAAGGGAACACGAAACAGTACCACTTTCGGCAGTCAGCCGTAACAAAAAATTCGAGATGAATAGAGAAAATAATGTCAAACTCAAAAGGAAATAAGCGAAGCAAACACGTTGGATATGGCGTCAAGGCGGGTATGTCACCCGGCACTATGATTTTTATTGGAGAACAGCAAGTAGACAAAGCTCGTATCGATATCATTCAGTATGATACAGCGATGCTGGAAGAAATGATCGATGTTTCCCCGGAACAATGCCGGGATTGTTCAAAGGCCCCCGGCGTGACCTGGATCAATGTCAATGGCATCCATAATATCGGCCTGATAGAGTCACTGGGGAAATACTTCGACCTGCATCCACTGACGCTGGAAGATATCGTCAACACCACCCAACGGCCGAAAGTTGAAGAATTCCCGAGCTATGTATATGCCGTTCTGAAAATGATGTCCTTTGATGAAGCGGCGAAGCGGGTCGAGATTGAACATGTCAGCCTGATCCTTGGGAAAAATTATGTAATTTCCTTCCAGGAGCATGAAGGAGATGTTTTTGACTATGTACGTGAACGCATCAGGAAGGCCAAAGGTCGTATCCGTTCATTGAAAGCGGATTATCTGGCATACGCTCTCATGGACGCGGCTGTAGACCATTATTTTCTGGCCATTGAGCGTATCGGGGATCGAATCGAGGACATGGACGACCATATCCTGGCTCACCCTAAACCGGAAGATATTCAGGAAGTACATCAGATGAAACGCGAAATTCTGAGCTTCCGCAAGGCTGTCTGGCCGCTGCGCGAAGAGGTCGGCGCACTGGAAAAGAGTGAAACCAGTCTGATCCGGCCGGAAACCAAGGTCTTTTTACGTGATTTATACGACCACATAATCCAGATCATCGACGTGGTGGAAACTTTTCGGGATATTCTGGGCGGCATTCATGATACCTATTTATCCAGCGTCAGCAACCGCATGAACGAAATTATGAAGGTGCTCACCATAATTTCAACGATCTTCATCCCCATAACTTTTATCGCCGGCGTATACGGAATGAACTTTAAAAACATACCGGAGCTGAGATGGCCATTCGGCTACTATCTGATCTGGTGCATCATGATTATAATCGCCATCAGCCTGATTTTATTTTTCAAACGAAGGAAATGGTTTTAAAATGCGGGGTCAGAACACAGCATACAGCCGTCATGCACGAGGAATGCTGATTGTCCCGGCAGCAGGATAGAAGGCTTGGACTGTACAAAACAGAGGTTCACAAGCGCACAAGTTGTGTAGAACCGGTTGGCGTTCTTTTACAGTCCGCAATACCGTACTTTGACAAAAGCGAAGATGTTCTTCAGGATTCCGAAAGCGTGCTCAACACGGAAACGGAAGCGGGAGAACCTCTTGTTTCCGAGCCGATTTTCCTCCGCTCCCGGCTGCTGCCAGCGCATCTGCCAAGCACATCGCTGAGGAGCTCGGCGGCTCGGACGCATGATCAGGAAATATGAAAAGAGGCCGGGGATTTCCCCGTCCTCTTTTTCAAAACATGGTTTCTGAGGCTCCCTCGGGGAGGCTGTTTATCCATCTCCGGACTCAAGTTGGCTTCTTACAAGGGTGCAATAGGCTCCGCCTGCAGACAGCAGTTCGACATGCGTTCCCGTTTCTACAACTTTTCCGTCATCAAGAACGACGATAAGGTCTGCATTTTTCACTGTACTCAGCCTGTGAGCTGCTATAACAACGGTTTTCCCCTCAAAAAAACTCCGGAGATTTCTCATGATAGCGGACTCGTTTCCGGCATCGAGGGAATTTGTCGCCTCGTCAAAAAATAAAAACTGAGGATTTTTATACATGGCCCTCGCTATAAGAATTCGCTGTTTTTGCCCCTGGCTCAGCCCGTACCCTTCGAGGCCGATCAACGTTTCATATTTCAGCGGAAGAGATTCGATGAATTCCTCAATATTGGCCATTCGCGCGGCCTCCCGCAATGTGACAGGGTCGGGTTCATCTCCGGAAAGGGCGATATTTTTAGCTATCGTGTCGGGGAAAATATAGCCGTCCTGCATCACCGTTCCGCAGCACCGCCTCCAATCTTCAAGGGATACTGAGGCCAGCGGTACAGGACCAAGGGAGATTTTACCCTCGGAAGGCCGGTAAATGCTGAGAAGTATTTTTAAAAGCGTCGTTTTCCCGCTTCCGCTTGCCCCGACGACAGCAGTGGTCGTACCGCTCCGGAGAACCACAGACACAGAGTCGAGCGCTTTTTTCGATTTTTCTCCGCCGTACCGGAAGGAAACCTTTTCAAGAATTATATCGGCTGAAGAGGGAATCCTTTCTTTTCTGTCTGAAGCCGAGCTTTCATCGTCCTCAAGAGATTGGACGGATTGAATTCGCTCGAAGCTGATAGCCGCATCCTGAGCTTCGCAGAAATATTGGAAGAGATGATCTACAGGTCCGCTCAGCTGCCCGAGGATAAACTGGATCGCGAGCATGGTCCCGAGAGTTATTTCACCGTCAATGACAAACCGTGCAGCCATGTAGGAAATGAGGATATACTGCGCCTCCCGAATCAGTGAACATCCGAGACTCTGACTTTGGGCAATTAACAGACCTCTGCGTTTAATTTCAGCTAGTTTTTCCTGCACAGAGGCCCATGCAGATATTTTCTTTCCCTCGCACTGGTTGAGGCGGATTTCCTGCATTCCCATCACGAACTGTATCACTGTTTCCTGGCTTTTGCCCATCCACTGGAATTTTTGATAATCGTTCCTTCTTCTTGCGGAAAGGAAAAAGCGTATCCAGAGGATGTACAGGAAAGTTCCCGCCAGAAATATGGAGAAAATAACCCTGTTGTAGACAAACAGAATAATCCCGAAAACGGCGATATTCAGCGCCGCCATCAGGATACTGAGAACCGAATGAGTCATGAAGGACTCAACCCGGTTGTGGTCCTGAAGACGCTGCAGGATATCTCCCAATCTTTTTGTATCAAAATACCTGAGGGGAAGTTTCGCGAGCTTCTGGAGAAAATTCCGCACAAGCTGGATATTTACCGGTGTACTGACAAAAAAGAGAGCCCATTCCCGAAAGAAATAAGCACATGATCTTACTGAAATCAACAGGGCCTGTCCTAGAAAGACGGCTTTGAGGACGGTGATGTCCTTTGCTCCGATCCCCCTGTCGACTATAATCCGGGCCAGGAAAGGGAGCGCCATCTGAATGGCGCTCGTCAGGAGCATTGCCAGCACTATTGAGGCTAGGAGCCCACAATAAGGTCTCAGGAGGGGAATCAGGGAAAGTAAATTTTTCTCCTTCTCTTTTTCCGGCTCTCGGTGAGAATGGAAACCATCTGTCGGTTCAAAGAAAAGGATAAATCCATCATTCTCTCGTTCCGACCACTTCGAGCGGAATTCGCTGCTGTCCATGATTGCTTCTCCGCTTGCAGGATCCATGATGTGCATTTTTCCCTTCTCCGTTTTCCAGAGAACGACAAAATGATTTCGGTTCCAATGCACTATGCAGGGAAGGAGAGTTTCTTCTTCCAGACAGCTGTAGGAAACAAGAAGGCAACTTCCCTTAAGCCCGATCGCTTCTCCGGCCCTGCATAAGTCGCCGAAGGAAGTGCCGTCCCGGCTGGCTCCGCTCTTCTCCCGCAGATAGGGCAATGAAAAGGATCTCCCGTAATGCCTGCAGATCATCTGCAGGCAGGCAGGACCGCAGTCCATCATGTCCCGCTGCCTGCAAAACGGAAATTTTCCTCTAAAAATCATTAATATCAATAACCCCTACGTAATGTTCAGGATCTCTTTTATGCTCAAAAATTTTGCTGAGAAGATCCGGATGTTCCCTTGCAAGATAAAGGAAACAGACGAACCTGAAGGCTGTATCCAGCCTCAAAACATCGCACTCCTGCCGTGAGGGGTTAATGAATCCGTTTTTGTACATCCTGGCAGCCGCGCAAATCCTGCAGAAATGTACCGCCCAGCAGCTTCTGCAGTCGCCTGAGTTGACAGTCTCCGCGTATTTCATGTTCAGCCCGGCGAGCTTTGTGAAATCCAGGCCCGTCGAGCAATGGCCTATTGGCATATTCCCGCTGACCTTATGGCATATAAGATAATCTCCGTTAGCAGCCTCCATAAGATTATCGAACCCCATGGGACACGTCAGGGCTATTTTGAGGGAATTGTTTCCGGAGGGGTGATCAAATACGACGTTTGCGAACTGCATAAGACCCGCGAAGTGATCCATATCAATTTCATTCCGGCCAGCCTGCAAATCAGCGATCTCCGCAAACCGCCGCAGATTTTCATCGAAATCATCCTGCCCCTTCCGAAGCATCTCTTCAGGATGGGGAACAAACACGCTGGTGTGCTGCACAGGGAAATGCCTGCTCTGGAATGCTCCCAGGCTCCGGTTGAAGACTTCACATTTTTCATGGTCGTGTCCTTCGGTCAACACGCCGAAAATGGATACGTATTCTCTAAAGTAGGTTCCGCTGAATTCTCTTATCTTCAGCAGGTTGGAATAGGCTAGGCTGAACGTTCCATTTCCGTCAGGGAAAACCCTGCACTTGTCATTCTCGTCTGCCGGACCGTCAAGGCTGGCGAAAAGAATCACATTATTTTGTACGAGGAAATCGAGGATTTCATTGCTCATTATGGAAAGATTGGTGTTTACGGTGAAATGCAAATGCTCCCTGTCGATGGAAAATTTTTCCCATGGAAGGGCCTTGAAAAACTCAGCGGTCTTTTTTATGAGATTGAAATTGAGGAACGGCTCTCCTCCATACCAGGACAGTCCGGGAGGAACTATTTTCAGAAGCAGGGCTTTCTTTCCGTCAGAAAGCCTCGAGAAAAAGGACGTGTATTTTTGAAAATAATAGCGGATTCCCATGAAGGAATTCTCTTCGCTCATCCTGTTCCATGAATGGGGCCTGAAATCGTCTGCGATCGTTCTCTTGCAGTACGTACAGCGAAAATTACAGTCCTCGGTCACTTCGAGGCAGAATTTCCTCAGCAGGATATTACGGTCGTAATACTCCAGCAGACTAGTGATTTCCTCCAGGCCGTCCGGGGAAACTATATCCGCCGGCCCTTCGAGGAAAACCCCCTTCCGGCGAAATTCACCGAACTTACTGCACAGCCCCTTGACCCGCTCCCGGTCCAGACAGGAAGAATGGGCTGCAATAATTTTTTCTTCCTCCATGCCCTCAAGGAAATCGCTGAGGACTTCAAGTTCATCTTTGGAAAGAATGAAAGCAAAATGGGACTTCCCGTCATATAGAACTTTTTGGTCGCCATGAGAAAAGAGCCTGATCATCGGGTATTTGTCGTTAAAGACAGAGATATTCGACAGTTCTGCCATTTTTTGCGCCTCTCAACAGGAATTTTTTGTTTTCATAGAGATCGGAAGGAGCGAAATACCCTTCAAAATAGTTTCTCCCGGCTCTTCCTGGGCTGACCAGGAGAAGCCGGGAGGAACAGGTTCTCTATTTTCTCTTGCTCCGGTCTTCACGAAGCGTAAGTACTGAGCATATTGGAATCACGGGTTGACGACATGGTGTCGTCAGTCACGGAACTCATCGAGCAACTGCAGTCGCAGGAACAATCGCATGTTTTTCCGCCCCTGATTGAATCGGCGGTATCCGTATCTATTTCCATTATTCTCTTCAACATTTTTTTCTTTCTCCCTTCTTCTAGTTTCCACGGATTATGTTCTTCTTCGAAGTTTATGTCAATAGAGCATGTCGCAAAATTGTTGCTAGAAAAAGAGCATGGGTGACCGACAGGGATGATGCCCGCTTCAAAAAGAAATAGAGATTTTCCACTTTGTCTCAACTACTTCCAGAGAAGGGCTTTGTCTGCTATTCTTGGGTCGCAGTCTGAAAAAATCGCACTACCCAAAGGAGCTGATCGCCATGAAATATCTTCCCTTCGGAAATACGGGAGTCTTCGTATCGGAAATCGGTTTCGGCGCCATTCCCATCATCCGACTCACCTTTGAGGAGGCGGAACGGGTGCTTCGAAAGGCCTACGACTGCGGAATCACTCTCTTCGATACGGCAAACGCCTATCACGACAGCGAGGAGAAGATCGGCCGCGCTCTTTCGTCCATTCGGGACAAGATCTTTCTCGCCACCAAGTCCATGAAGCGGGATGGAAAGACCGTCTCGGAACATATCGATCTCAGCCTGAAGCGACTCCAGACGGATAGAATCGATCTTTTCCAGTTCCACCAGGTGGCGACGGAAAAGGACTGGCAGACCGTATCCGGCCCCGGGGGTGCCATGGAGGCCGCTCTGAAGGCCCAGAAAGACGGAAAGATCCGCTTTATCGGGATTACGTCCCACAGCCTGGCCATGGCGAAAAAATATGTTGAATCGGGGCTCTTCGTATCCATCCAGTTTCCCTTCAACTTTATCGAGACGGACGCGGCGGAGGAACTCCACCCCCTCGCCCGGGAAAAGAACGTGGCTATCCTCGCCATGAAGCCCTTCGCCGGGGGAGCTATCAGCGACGCCACCCTGGCTTTCAAGTTTCTTCGCTCCCACGAGAGCCTCTTTCCCATTCCCGGATACGACTCGGTGGAGTCGGTGGAACAGATCGTCTGCTTCTACGACTCTCCCAACAAGGTTGAAGAAAAAGACCTCGCCGCAATGGAGGCGATAAAAAAGGAAATCGGCGGGGAGTTCTGCCGCCGGTGCGAATACTGCCAGCCCTGTCCCTCAGGGGTCGCCATCGCCCAGGGGATGATCTACCCTCTTCTTGCGAGCCGCATGTCTCCCGAAGTGGCCTCGGAGTTCGCGTCGAGGGGGATGGACACCATTCCGGAATGCACCGAGTGCGGGCTCTGCGTGAAGAAATGCCCCTATTCCCTTCCGATTCCCGCAATGCTGAAAAAACATTACGACCTTTACAAAAGCCACAGAAGCGCAAAAGAAGGAAGGTAGCCTGCGCCCATGAAGGACGCTCCTCCGGTCTCTCCCTGGCTCGTTCTTTCCGCGGGGGTATTTGCCATCTCGACGGGGGCTATTTTTGCGCGGATGGCCAGTGCGCCCTCTCTTGTCATCGCGGCCTATCGGGTCGGTCTCGCCACCCTTTTTCTTCTTCCCTTCACGGCGGTGAAAACATGGAGGGAGGTAAAAACCCTCCCGAGATCCGACCTGCTTTTCGGGCTGGCCTCCGGTTTCTTTCTCGCCCTCCATTTCGCCTCCTGGATATCCTCCCTCTTCTATACTTCCGTGGCCAGCAGCGTGGTGATCGTAAACACCATTCCCCTCTGGACGGGAATATTCTCCCCCTTTCTGACCGGTGACCCCTTCACGGCGAGGCTGAAAACGGGACTCCTCCTCGCCCTGCCGGGGGGAGTCATCATCGGATGGGGAGACTTCGCCCTGGGCGGCGGAGCGCTCTGGGGAGATTTTCTCGCCCTTCTCGGAAGCTTTTTCGCAGCCATCTACATCCTCTTCGGAAGAAAAGTACGGCCACGGATCTCCCTCGGCAGCTACATCACCCTGAACTACGGCACTGCCGCAGCCGTCCTGTGGATCGCCATACTCGCGACGGGCCTTTCCCCTGTAGGATATTCCAGAAGCACCTGGGCGGCATTTTTCCTCCTCGCACTCGTCCCCCAGATCCTGGGACACTCGAGCTACAACTGGGCGCTCCGGTGGATATCCGCGGGAACGGTCGCCCTCTGCCTCCTGGGAGAACCTATCGGCAGCTCCCTTCTCGCCGCAGCTTTTCTTGGCGAGCCTCTCACCATGAATAAAGTACTCGGCGGGGTATTGATTTTGGCCGGTATTTATTTTGCTTCTCATGAAGGAAAAGAGAAAGGAAATCTCAGAACGGGAAAGGAAGGTTCATCATGATGGAATCGAGAATCGAAAGAATCAAAAAGGATATTGAGGCCATGGCCGAATTTACGGCCACTCCGGGAATGGGTATGACCAGGTTTTCCTTCTCGGAGGAGGACAAAAAGACGCGGGAATACATCAGGGAGCGCATGAAAGAGGCCGGTCTCGAAATCTTCGAGGACGGGGCAGGCAGTCTCTTCGGCCGCCGTCCGGGGAGACGGCCGGACGCGCCGGCAATCATGCTTGGTTCCCATTTCGATTCGGTTAAGAACGGCGGCAACTACGACGGCCCAGCCGGGGTCGTCATGGGGCTTGAGATCGCCAGGGTCCTTCACGAAAACGAAGTCGAAACGGAGTTCCCCCTTGAATTCGCAGCCCTCGTGGAGGAAGAAGGGGCCCGGTTCGGAGGAGGCCTCTACGGAAGCAGAGCCATGACCGGCCGTGTCAGTCGGAAGGAGCTCGATACCTTCCGGGACCGGGACGGAATATCCCTGGGAGAAGCCATGAAAAGCGCCGGATTCGACCCCGACCGTATACAGGAAGCGGTACGTCCGGAGGGAAGCCTCAAAGCCTTCATTGAAATGCATATAGAGCAGGGACCCATCCTTGAATCGGAGGGGACGGACCTCGGCCTGGTGCGGACCATCGTGGGGATCACCCAGCAGGAAGTGGAGATCGTCGGCCGTCCCGACCATGCCGGGACAACCCCCATGGACATGAGGAAAAATGCCCTGGTGGCCGCTTCGAAGGCGGTTCTCTATCTCGACGAGGCCGCCCGTGCCGCCGGCGCGGGAACCGTCGGAACAGTGGGAAGAATGGAGGTCTTTCCCGGGGGTGCGAATATCGTCCCTGGAAGAGTTTTCTTCACCGTGGACATTCGTTCTGCCGAGAAGGAAAAACTCGAAGCCCTACTGGCCGCCTTCGGAAAATTTCTGAAAAAGCTCGAACAGGAGGAAGGGGTGCAGATTACCCTTACCGAGAAGATCAAGGTGGCGCCCGTGAAGATGTCCGAGGAGATTCTCGCCCTCTTCTCCGCCGAGGCGGACAAGAGAGGGTACACGAGCAAGATGATGCAGAGCGGTGCCGGCCACGACGCCATGATCATGGCGTCGGCAGCGGAGACGGGGCTGGTCTTCGTGCCGAGCAGGGGCGGACGGAGCCACTGCCCGGAGGAATGGACCGACTGCGGCCAGATAAAAAAGGGCGTCGACGTGATCCTTGGGGCTCTCCTGACCCTCGCCGGTGCGGAAGAAAGAAAATAGACATGAAAAAAACCGGCCCGGCGGGCCGGTTTTTTTCAATCTTCGTGCCGGAAGAGGACCATTCCGAGGGGGGGAAGGGTGAGAGAAAGAGAACTTTCCTGCTGCCTGCACCGGACCGGCTGGGAGGAGAGCCCGCCGAAGTTGCCGAAGCCCGATCCGCCGAACTCGAGGGCATCGCTGTTCGCGATTTCCTTCCAATACCCTGCCAGGGGAACCGGGATTCGATACCCGGTTCGGGGGATGGGGGTGAAATTCAGCACGGCGAGGACCGTTCTCCCTTTTTTGTCCCGGCGCACAAAGGAGATGATGCTCTTCTCCCAGTCGGAGAGATCGCACCATTCGAACCCCTCGAAGGAAAAATCGAGCTCGTGAAGCGAAGCCTCCCTTTTGTAAATCTCGTTGAGAAAAGCGACCCACCTGGCCATACCGCCGTGAAGGGGCTGGGCAAGAAGATCCCAGGTGAGGCTGTCGTCGTGGTTCCATTCCTTCCACTGGCCGAACTCCCCTCCCATGAAAAGCAGCTTTTTTCCCGGATGGACATACATATACCCCAGCAGAAGCCGCAGGTTGGCAAATTTCTGCCAGTCGTCCCCGGGCATCTTGGAAAGCAGGGATTTTTTCTCGTGGACCACCTCGTCATGGGAAAAGGGGAGGAGAAAGTTCTCGGAGAAGGCGTACATGATGGAAAAGGTGAGCCTGTTGTGCTCGTGTTTGCGGTAGACAGGGTCCTTTTCCATGTAGTCGAGGATGTCGTGCATCCATCCCATGTTCCACTTGAGCCCGAAGCCCAGCCCTCCGAGAAAGACGGGACGGGTCACCATGGGCCACGACGTGGACTCCTCCGCGATGGTCTGGACGTCGGGAAATTCTCCGTAGATGGACTCGTTCATCTTCTTCAGAAAGGCGATGGCCTCGAGATTTTCCCGGCCGCCGAACTGGTTCGGAATCCATTCCCCCGGCTTTCTCGAATAGTCGAGATAGAGCATGGAGGCCACGGCGTCAACCCGGATTCCGTCTGCATGGAAGCGCTCGAGCCAGAAAAAGGCGCTGCTGATCAGAAAAGCCCGTACCTCGTTGCGTCCGAAGTTGAAGATGGAGCTTCCCCAGTCGGGAGAATATCCCTTCCGGGGGTCCGCATGCTCGTAGAGGGCTGTCCCGTCGAAGTTCGCCAGGCCGTAGGCGTCCGCGGGAAAATGGGAGGGAACCCAGTCGAGAATGACGCCGATCCCCTTCTGATGAAGGATGTCCACCATCTCCATGAAGTCCTCGGGGGTGCCGTAGCGGCTTGACGGGGCGAAATAACCCAGGGTCTGGTACCCCCAGGATCCGTAAAAAGGGTGCTCCATGACGGGAAGAAGCTCCACGTGGGTGAACCCCATGGAGACGGCATAGTCTCCCAGCTCGTGCCCCAGCTCCCGGTAGGTAAGAAAGCGGAAGTTCTCGAGAGGGTTCCTGCGCCATGAGCCTATATGGACCTCGTAGATGGACATGGGTGCAGAGAGAGAGTTTTTCTCCCTTCTTTCCTTCATCCATCTGCCGTCCTTCCATTCGTGTTCACTCTTCCAGACCACGGAGGCGGTCTTCGGCGAGACCTCCCAGAAGAACGCGAAGGGGTCTCCCTTTTCGATGATCTTTCCGGCGGCTGTCCGCAGAGAATATTTGTAGAGACTGCCCCGCTCGACCCCGGGAATGAACCCCTCCCAGATCCCGGACTCATCCTTGCGGGGTGAGAGATAGTGAAGGGTCCGGTTCCAGCCGTTGAAATCCCCCACGACGCTCACTTCCCGGGCGTTCGGGGCCCAGACCGCAAAAAATGCCCCCTCCCGGCCGTCCTTTTTCAGAATATGGGCGCCGAGCTTGTCGTAGAGGCGGAAGTGATTTCCCTCCTTGAAAAGGTAGGAATCCATCTCGCCGAAAAGGGAAAAATCATATTCCGCTTTTTTCCTGTCCATTGTCCTTCCTCCTTCCGGAGCGCACAATTTCTGTAAAGTATTGTACTGTATAATCAGAAGTTCTGCTTCTCCATAAAATATGCGAAAGGATCTTCCGATGAACGCTGGAAACTCAAAATTCAACATCTCCGCCGCGAAAGAACTGCTTTCCTGGTATGAAGTTGAAAAACGCCCCTTCCCCTGGAGGGAGACGAAAGATCCCTACAGTATATGGATTTCCGAGGTGATGCTTCAGCAGACCCAGACGACCAGGGCGGCGGACTATTATTTGAGATGGATGGAACATTTTCCGACCCTGGCCGATCTTGCCGGAGCGGAAGAGGAGACGGTGCTGAAGGCGTGGGAGGGGCTCGGATACTACGGCAGGGCGAAAAACCTGCTGCGGGCGGCCCGGGGGGTGGTTGAAAAGGGCAGAAAGACTCTTCCGTCAACCCTTGAAGAACTTCTCTCCCTGCCCGGCGTGGGACCCTACACAGCCGCGGCCGTGGCCAGCATCGCCTTCGGTCAGGCCGTTCCCGCTCTCGATGCAAACGCAAAGCGGGTGTTTGCCCGGCTGCTTGACCTTGAAATTCCGGTTGACCGTTCCGGGGGGGAGAAAATCCTTCGTAAAATCTTCAGTGAGATGATCCCTTCCGAAAGACCGGGGGATTTCAATCAGGCCGTAATGGATCTCGGGGCTACGGTCTGTCTTCCCCGCACACCGTCCTGCCCTCTCTGTCCACTCCGGGAGATTTGTCTTTCGAGGGAAAGAAAAACGGTTCCCGGCCGGCCGGTCTTCTCCCGGCCGGAGAAGTCGGTATCGATCGAGGGACATCTCTGGGTGCTGAAGCAGGAAGGGGCGGTTTTTCTGAGACGCCGCCCTTCCCGGGGGCTGTGGTCCGGCTTCGAGGAATTCCCGTGGACAGCCCCGCCCCTGGAGGAAACGGTTCCCCCTGTCCCCTGTCCGGCAGAAGGACCTTTCAGCAGTCTCGGCCGGGTACGCTCCTCCTTTACACGGTGGCGTCTTACCCTCGAGGTGCTTCTTATCGAGAGGAAGAACCTGCCGGATTTCCCCCCTTCTCCGGGCCGGTGGGTAAATGGAAGGGAGCTCGAGACCGTCCCCCTTCCCGGGCCGAGCAGAAAGGTGCGGGAGCTGCTCTTCGCCGAAAATATCATTTCTCCCCGGTGATCCTCCCGAGACGGGGCTGGATGAGCCAGGTGAGCACGGCGGAGACCACGAGGGTCGGCAGAAGGAAAGAAGCGTTGTAGATGGAGGAATAGAGCCACACGTTCGTCCCTTCCGGGGCGAAGCTGCCGAAGAAGACGGCGCCGGAGAGAACATGGCAGAGGAATCGCAGGAAGCCCCCGATCGCTATGCCGAGCCAGAGGGGACGGGGGAAAAACCCGGCAACGCCGAGCACGCCGAAGGCCAGGGGGTAGTCCAGCAGGGCCTGAAGGGGGTGGACGACATACCCGCCGGTCATGAGCTGCAGAATTCCCGAGACCGCCCCGGCAGCGCATCCGGCTTTCCCTCCTCTGCGGAGAGCGAAGAGAAAGAGGGGCACCATTTCAAGGGTGACCGACCCGCCCTGGGGCATGGTCCAGAGGCGGAGGGCGGAGAAGACGACTGAAAGAGCGACTGCAAGGGAAGCTTCGACGAGGACTCGATTTCGGGTAGGATTCATGGGACATTTCCTCCTTGAAAACAGATATGCATCGGAAGAAAGTCCTGAAATACGGCACCTTCCCTTCGCCGGCATGACCCGGATCAGGTTCCAGGGGTCGGGGCGCAGTTGCCCCCTCTCAGTCCGTGAAGGACTCCCCCGATGCGAACAACGCCATTATACTCCCTTCGGAGAGAGTGTAAAGAATGCCCCGGCTATCCGGCGCATTTGCGGCCGTCGGGCCAGACGTAGGGAAGATCGGGAGGCTCGGTCCAGGCGAACTGGCCGTACCATAGGGGGTCCTTTCTGAGAAGGTTCGACCTGTGGGAGCGGTGAAAGTCCTCGTCGCCGAACCAGGGGGGAAGAAAGGATCTGTCCGTCCCTGCCAGGGCGGCTTCATACCGGTCTTCGAGTTTCTTCTCCGACCCGGAATACCCCTGCTCGTCAAGCATCGACAGGATTTTCTCCCGGCAGGTATCCCGATAGCCGAGAGACAGCCACCGGAGGATCATGACGATTCCGTAGAACCCGAGGGCCTCAGGGTAGCCGCACCACATCCTCCGGGCAGGGTGATTCTTCCACCCCTTAAGCAGGTCTTTCGGTGCGGTAACAAGCCTCAGCAGCTGCATGGCCTCCACCCGCTGCTTGCCCAACCGCTGTCTGTCGAGAACCGCGGAGGACGCAAAAAAATCGGGAAGAGGGAGAAATGTCTGCATTCCGCCCCCTAGGCTCTTTCGATCGTAACCCTCTCCGGGTTCACTGAGGGCCGTCCTTTTTCCGGAGAGGAGAGGGGGCGTTATGGTCCTTCACCCTGTTCAGAGCCGTTGCCCGGGCGATGACCCTCAGCAGATCGGACTTTTTTACCGGTTTCGTGAGGTATATATTCATTCCGGCATCCTCCGCCATGGTCCTGAATTCAGCGGTGGTATGGGCCGTGAGTGCGATAATGAAGGGATTGTTCCCCCGCTCCTCCTCAAAGGCGCGAATTTCCCGGGCTGCCTCGTACCCGTCCACGTCGGGCATTTCGATATCGAGAATACAGATGTCAAATTTTCCTTCTTTTGCCTTTTCGATGGCCTCCGCTCCGTTCTCCGCCGACACGACGGTCCAGCCATCCTGTTTCAGAAAATTTTGTATTACCATCCTGTTGATTGAGTTATCCTCCGCAAGGAGAATTGAAAGCTCTTTCGGGAGTTCAATTTTTTTCTCTTGTCGGTCCGCAGCATTTTCTCCCTCGGTACCCTCGGCGAAGGATAAGGTGAAGAAAAAGGTCGTGCCCTCTCCGGGACGGGAATCGAAATCGATAGTTCCGCCCATGAGTTCCACGAATTTTCGGGAGATGACGAGGCCGAGCCCCGTCCCGCCGAACCGGCGGGTGATGGTTCCGTTCGACTGAGTGAAGGGTTGAAAGAGCCTCTCTTTGGCCTCGTCGGATATGCCGATTCCCGTATCCTTCACCAGGGCGGTCATATGTACCATTTCGTCATCTCTTTCGGTCAGTATCAGCTCGAGGGTTACTTCTCCCTTTTCCGTGAATTTCACGCCGTTGCTTATAAGATTAAAGAGAACCTGCCGGAGGAGGAGAGCGTCCCCCAGAAGAACCGGTGGCAGGTCGGGGTCAACGGAACAGGTCAGACGAATATTCTTCCGGTCGGCGCGGACCGAAAAAAGAGCCGTAACGGATTCGGCGAGCCGCCGGGGAGAAAAGGGGACGATCTCCAGCTTCTGTCTCCCCGCTTCGACCTTGCTGAGGTCAAGGATATTATTCAGGATTTCAAGCAGTGATTCTCCCGACGACCTGATCAGGGAGATATACTTTTTCATTTCGGTAACGGGCAGATGCATCTCGGAGAGATACTCAGCCACACCGAGAATGCCGCTCAGAGGGGTCCTCACTTCGTGGCTCATGGTGGCGATAAATTCGTTCCGGGCTCTCAGGGCCATCTCCGTCTCCAGCTTCTCCTTCTTCAGCCCCTCCTCCACGATACTTCTTTTCTCCGCCTCTTCCTTGAGCCTCACCATGGTCTCCTCGAGCTCTCTCGTCCTCTTCTCCACGCGCTCTTCAAGATTGCGGTTCAATCTCCGGATCTTGTCGTTGAGGGCGAAGAAGTGGGCGTCGAGAAGTTCCTGGGTGTAGGGAATAATATACTCCGTCAGAAGTATATAAGCTCCGAGAAAGTAAAATATATGGCCCAGGAGGTTTGAAGCATCAAAGGAGAAACTGTAGGAGATCCCTGCGAAGAGAAAGAAGAGAAGGGACCGGGCAAAGGCGTCGTAGGCCCGCATTCTTCGGCTTATGGGTCTGTTCATGAAGAGATAGATGGAAACCCCGAAAAAGATCACGGTGATATATTCGCCCGCTGTTTTGAAAGGTGTCAATCCTCCGGCTGCATCGACACAAGGGGGGAAAAGGCCTGAAAAGACAACGGCCAATCCGCTGAATGAAAAAAATGTAAGAAATACCGATATGAAGCGGGAAAAATATTTCTTTTCCGCCAGGAGAATCGTCAGGAGAATGCCGACGCTGTGAATGCAGCAGCTCAGGATCCAGAGCTGCATGGGCTGATCGGCGGTCCATAAGGGAAATACACCCATTCCGAAGTATCCCAGGGTATGGAAAAAGTTGATGAGGGTTACGCAAAAATACGTGACGCTCAGGCCGTAGAGAAAAGGTGTCCGGACGAGGCGCGTGGCGAAAAAGCCGAGAAAAACGACGAAGAGAAAAATTGAGATGGAACCGAATTCGATGACGGCGTGAAAAAGAAGAAAGTTTCTCTGAGACAGAACCCACAGTGCAATGACGGCAGGAAACAATATCAGACCATGATGCCTCATTTTCATGGAGGTATCCTCCCCCTCGGGGCAAGTATTTATTCTTTTCCCCAGTTTTTGCTTCTGGATGTTGATATTATACTGCGAAATATTTTTTTTGCATAAATTATGGAAATATAAGAAAAAAAACCGGTCTCACCCTTTAATTGTCTAAATTCTCCTAAAATTAGCTCTCCCCGGAGGACAGAAAATCGCCTGTCCTCGATTTCACATTTTTCGGCCTGCGGGCGACTCCCCCGGCACGATCCTCCACATCGGTTTACTGCGCAGAAAATGAAATACCCCCTCTTCGGAACATATCCAGGAGGTATAAGCAATTTGGGCTCGGCGAAGAGGAGTTTATCGAAGGGCTGCTGAAAGCTGAAATAACCGGAATTATGCTTCCTGCCGGGGAGTGGCCTGTTTGCAGGAGGAGATCTTCCGGAGCGTGGGCCATATCAGGAGAAAAAAACCGGAAGGGGAAAAAACTGCATGCTCCCCCTATCCCGTCTCGCCCATAACACTCCGGGCGAGGAAGCCGATGAAGAAGGAAATTCCCGCGACTCCCAGGCTGATGAAGAGCATCTCAAGAAAATTCCGGCGGAAGGGGATGTCCTTGACCACGGACTTGTAGAAGGTGAAAAAGAAAATGATGGCCACACCGTTCAGGATGGTGACGGGAAGGGCCATAAAAGGACTTGCCAAGAGGATATAGGGCAGCACGAGAACGAAGACGGTGAAGAGGTAGGCCGCCCCGGTATAAAAAGCCGCCTTGAGGGGTTTTTTATCTCCGTCGTCGGTCTTCTGGGCGAGATATTCCGAGGCTGACATGGAGAGAGCCGCAGCCACGCCGGTGATGATTCCCGCGAGGGCGACGATCCTTCCGCTGTCGAGGGCGAAGGTGAATCCGGCCAGAGCGCCGGTCAGCTCCACCAGGGCGTCGTTGAGTCCGAGGATCATGGAGCTCATGTACTGAAGCCCCTCCTCGTCGATGAGAGCCGTCAGGGACGATTCATGCTCCGTCTCCTCAAGAAGAATGAGGTTGGCCTCGGGCACGTGCGGAGCTATGAGGCCGTAATTTTTCTCAGCCTCCTCCTCTCCCCTCTCAAGAAGCTTGATGGCGAAGGTCACCCCGAGAATGGCCGCAAGAAACAGGAAGAAACGGACTTTCCACCATGAGGGAGAGACGGTGACTCCCGTATGCTTCGCCCATATTTCCGAGTGGCGTTTTTCGTCCCGCCCTATCCTGCGGAGGACATCCCCGTTGGGGCCTTTGACCCTGTCGGCCAAAGCGGAATAGATGGCGTACTCCGTGGTCTCGGTCTTCTGAAATTCGAGAAAAAGAGGGAGAAGATCCCTTTCCGGGTTCACTGAGTGCCGTCCCTTTCCTGGAGAGGAGGGAACACAGTATGGTCTTTGTCCATATTCAGAGCCAATGCCCCGGCGATTGCCTTCAGCAGATCGGATTTTTTAACCGGCTTCGTGAGGTAGAGATCCATACCCGCACGATCGGCCTCTTTTCTGAATTCCACGGTGAAATGGGCCGTGAGGGCAATGATGGGCGGTTTTTTACCCCGCTCATTTTCGATCTCCCGGATTTTCCGGGCCGCTTCGTAGCCGTCCACGTCGGGCATTTCGATATCGAGAATATAGATGTCAAAATCCCCTTCTTTCGCCTTTTCGATGGCCTCCGCCCCGTTCTCCGCAGTGACCGCTGTCCAGCCGTCCCTTCTGAGAAAGTTTTCGAGGATCATCCGGTTGATCGAGTTATCCTCCGCGAGAAGCAGAGCGAGCTCTTTCGGCAGATCCTCCTTCCCTTCAGGGGCGGCGGGCTTTTCCTCCGCCTTTCCCGGGGTGAAGGGCAGGGTGAAGAAGAAGACCGAACCCTCTCCGGGAGATGAATCGAAATCGAGGGTTCCCCCCATGAACTCCACAAGGCGCCTCGAGATGGCAAGACCGAGTCCGGTTCCGCCGAAACGGCGGGTGATGGTGCCGTTCGACTGGGTAAAAGGCTGAAAGAGCTTCTCCCTCGCATTATCGGCGATCCCGATGCCCGTATCCCGAATTGAGAAGGTGACCAGGACTTTCTCTCCCTCCATGCCCGAGAGCCTCATCTCGAGAGCCACCGCCCCCTTTTCGGTAAACTTCACCCCGTTGCCCACGAGATTGAAGAGCACCTGGCGAAGGCGGAGAGAGTCGCCGAGAAGGACGGGGGGAAGATCGGCGTCCCCCGAGAATGTCAGGCGGAGCCCCTTGTCGAAGGCCCGGCAGGAGAAAAGGGTTATCACCGATTCGGCCATTTGGCGGGGGGAGAATGGGGCGATCTCGAGCACCTGTCTCCCCGCCTCGAACTTGCTCAGGTCGAGGATGTTGTTCAGAATTTCGAGGAGGGATTCCCCCGAAGTTTTTATCAGAGAGATATATTTCCTCATCTCCGAAAGAGGAATATCGTTTTCCGATAGATATTCGGCCACACCGAGAATGCCGCTCAGAGGGGTCCTCACTTCGTGGCTCATGGTGGCGAGGAATTCGCTTCGGGCCCGCAGGGCCCTCTCCGTCTCCTCTTTGGCTCTCATTAGACCCGCCTCGACGGCCTTTCTCCTGGCCACATCCTCCTCGAGCTGCAGCGTTATATCCTCGAGCTCTTTCGTCCGCCTCCGCACCCGCTGTTCCAGGTTGCGGTTCAGCCGCCGTATCTTATCGTTCAGGGCGAAGAAATGGGCGTCAATAAGTTTCTGGGAATAGGGAAGAACGTATTCCGTCAGAAGGATATAGGCTCCGAGTGCGTATAACAGGTGGCCGATGACGTTCGTGATGCCGTAAACTCCATGGTAGAGGGTGAAGACGAACCCACCGACGAGGAAGCAGAGAAGAGATCTCGGGAAGGCATAGGTTGGAAAGACCTTTTCCCGGTCCGCCATCCGAAGCAAGAGGAAAATGGAGACGGCAAGAAGGGCTGAGACAAGGTATTCGCTCCCTATTTTGAAGGGCGTAAGACCCGTTTCGGGAGAATAGCAAGAGGGGAAAAGTCCGAAAAACACAAGAAGGATGCCTCCGAAAGAAAGAAGACCGAGAACAACTCCGAGAAATCGCGTGAAGTTTTTCTTTTCGAAAAGAAGAATGGTGAGGAGTATGCCGATGGCATGGACATACCGGCCCAAAACCCACAGCTGGGTGGCAAGATCGGCTTGCCCGAACTGGAAGACGCCCATCCCTGTATAGGCCAGGGTGTGAAGAAGTGTAATGACGGAGAGGAAAAAATAGGTAAGACTCACTCCGTACAGAAAGGGGTTTCTCGTGAGCCTTGATGCAAAAAAACCGAGGAAGACCGCGGAGAGATAAATTGCGATGCTGCCGAATTCAATTACAGCATGAAAAAACAGAAAATTTTCCTTGGCCAGGAATGCAAGTACAGCGGCGACGGGAAGAAGTATGAGGACGTGATGCTTCATTTTCATTGTGATTTCCCCTTTCCCCCCAGGATAATCAACATTTTCCTCACTTTTTGCCCCGGACTCTGGTATTATACCGGAGAAATTTCTTTTCTGCAGATAATCTTCCCCTGGGAGGTGCATCCGAAATTGTGGCCGATCTTTCATCAGTACTGAAGGACCTTCGTGGAGCGGAGATCCTCGGAATAAATCCTCCCGTCTTCGATTTCACCTTCTTCGATCTCTGGGCAAAACCCCTCGGACTTCTTTTTCTTCTCGAAAGCCTCCGCAGGAGGGGCAACTCCGTCTCCCTCGTCGACTGCATCGCCGAAGGGGCGTCGGGGGATCTTTCCGGGGACGGAAAAAAATCAAAAAAGAGGAAATTCAAAAACCCCTTCCTCTCCGGCACATCCCCCGGAGGTATCACCGCTTCGGCATCAGCGACGGGGAATTTCTCAACCGGCTCAGATCGGTCCCCCCGCCGGACTATGTCCTCGTTACATCGGGAATGACATACTGGTACGAAGGGGTTTTCCGATCCATTTGCCTTCTGAGGCAGGTTTTTCCATCCGTCCCCGTTCTGCTCGGCGGCATCTATGCCCGTCTCTGCCCGGATCACGCCCTTCTTTCCGGGGCCGACGCCATTCAGACGGAGCCCCTCTCCCTGGAATGGACCACTCCGGCCCTTGATCTCTCTGCTGACGCCGCCTGCGGCATCGCCCTCACCTCCACAGGGTGTCCCCATCATTGCGACTATTGCGCTTCGAAAAAACTTTTTCCGGTCTTCCGTCCAAGGGGGCTCGAAGAGATACTGGAGGATCTGGGCCTTCAAATGAAACGGACAGGCTTTCGAAACTGTGCCTTTTACGACGATGCCCTCCTCTACCGGAAGAAAGAGCGATTCTACCCCCTCTGCGAAGCGCTGCGGCACCGCTTTCCCCATGTCGCCTGGCATACTCCTAACGGTCTTTCCGTCCGGGAAATCGACCGGGAATGCGCGGACGTCCTCTATCGGACGGGTTTTGCGACCATCCGCCTCAGTCTGGAGAGCATCGATCCCTCCCTGGCGGGAAAGAGTTCCTTCAAAGCCACCGCGGAAGAATACCGCCGCGCCCTTGACTGTCTCGCCCGGGCGGGATACGGAAGCGAACGTATCGAAACCTACATTCTCGCCGGTCTGCCGGGACAGCCGGCCTCCTCGGTGGCCGAGACGATCGACTTCGTCCTCGACGCGGGAGGAGAGCCGAGGCTTGCCGAGTTTTCCCCCGTGCCCGGAACGCCATCCTTCGAAGAGGCGGCGGGGAAAATCCCGGACCTCAGAACGGAGCCTCTCCTTGCGAATAAAACGGCCTATTCCGCCTATATATCCGGCAATCTTTCTCCTGAGGAACTTCAGAAACTGAAAGACCGTACAAGAATACACCGCCGCTGAAAGACCCGGTATCAATTCCCTTTTCTTATTTTTCCGCTCTCTTTTTTCTTTTCGGCGATGAAAAAACTAAAATTTCGGAGATAATTTATCGAAAATCGGCCTTTCAATACTTGACAACATCAAGATGTCGGAATAGTATAGTCACCGAAGAGGTCAAAGGAGGCAGGTAAAGATGGACGAGACATTTGAAACTATCACGAAAAAAATACGGAGCTTCAACAGATTTTATACGAGGGTCATCGGGGCGGTAAACCAGTCGGTGCTGAACAGCCCATTTTCGCTGGCCGAGGCCAGGGTTCTCTACGAGATAAAACATACCGAGAACCCTACGGCAAGCGAGATCAACGTTGAACTGGAACTCGACCCCGGCTACCTGAGCCGAATCATCCGGAGGTTCGAGCATGACGATCTTCTGACGAAGGAGCGTTCCACCCTTGACGGAAGGGCCTACCTGCTGCAACTCACCCCCCGGGGAGAACATGTCCTGAACGTCCTCGAAAAGGCCTCGGACCAGAGGACATCCGAACTGGTGGCATCTCTTCCGGGTATCGACATGACCCTTCTGCTCAACTGCATGTCCACCATAGAGACGGTCCTCACGGGCTCTTCCAAAAACGTGGTCATCCGGCCGGCGAAACCCGGCGAGGCGGGAGATGTGGTTGCCCGCCACATGGAGTTTTACGGCAGCGAGTACGGCTTTGACGAGACCTTCGAACACTATCTTTTCGAGGGGATCACGAAATTCCTGAAGAACAGGGACGCGGGCCGGGGACAGATGTGGGTTGCCGAACACAGCGGCAAGGTCGTCGGTTCAATCGCCATCGACCGGTCCGACGAGAAAACAGCCCAGCTCCGCTGGTTTCTGGTGAACAGCGAGTTCCGGAAGCTCGGCATCGGAAAAATGCTCATGGACAAGGCTATGGAGTTCAGCCGGACCAATCTCTACCACCGCGTCTTCCTCTGGACCTTCTCTTCCCTTCGTACTGCCCGGCATCTTTACGAGCTGTACGGCTTCTCGCCCACCGAGGAAGTCAAACACAAGATATGGGGAAAGGACATCGTAGAGGAACGATGGGATATTCTGCTCGTCGACCCTGACGAGGAAGCCTGAGAGCAGACCATATGAAAAAGGGCTTTTGCTCTTTTAAAAGAGAAAAAGCCCTTTTTCTTTTCTGAAGTAAGCCCGAGGGCTGACCCTGCCCGCGCTACCTGGACAGGGTGGTGTTCCATTGCTCTTTATCTGTGCGGAAAAGGACGGGATCAACGATCCGGCCGTTCTGGCGCTCCACTTCCTGAAGGGTTCCTTCAGGAAGGAGCCAGTAGGGATTTCCGCTCATATAGACGAGTTTTTTGAACATTTCTGGTACCTTCTTTCTAGTTATATTCCGATGATGCGCGATGCTCCAAAGAGGGTGTCTCGGTTCCAGCCGCTTTGAAGGGAAGTATGGGCACCGCAATAAAAAAGGCCGCTCTGTCTGAGGATCCAGCGCGGCCTGGAAACTGACGATTCTGTCGGCCGCAAGCGGCCTGTCCGGCAAGACTTTCTTACCGCAACAACCTATTATAGCATACTTTTTTTGCCCTGCAAGGGGGGGAGAGCTACTCGATATAACGGGAGAAAATTTTTTCCGGTCTGCCTGAAAGAGCCTTTCAGTGTTCCCGATCGAGAGGCGGGTTCGGATCATTTCCCGGAGGAATTGTATCTTTGCTCACGATCCGCCCGTCCAGCCCCTTCACGGTGAGTTCTCCTCCCCCCTGGGTTCTGAGCATCTCCCGGGCGGACTGAACCGCTTCCTTCTGGGTTCTATGAAGGCTCGACGCTCGCCGTCAGTGCGGCAATTTTTCCACTTTCCATCCTGCCGGCGGGATATGATGCGGTCTCTTCCCTTATTCATGCTGCACCTCCTTTCCATGGGTCATCCGGAAGTTTTCCGAAAGAAAAATATGTACTGCAAAAAACATATCACCATCTTGAATATTTTCAACCATTTATTCCCTTTTGTTCAATAAGGTCCTTGCTTTCCGGTCCGTTTGCAGCGATGAGAACCGACCGGGGAGGAAGAATGACCCCTTCTTCAGAAAACGACGCCTCCTCCGACGCGAGGAGTACATTCTGCTCGAATATTCCTTTACCCTCAATCCTCCGCACCCCGGCAGAGAAATTGCACGCCACAGTCACCCGTCCCCGGGTCATAACGAGCCATTCCTCATCCTCATCGAAAGATACCTGAATTTTTTTATAAAGCACTCCGTCCGTCAGTTCAGGCAGGGAATTTCTCAGCTCTATGAGAGAGCGGTGCCACTCGAGGATGGTTCTGTGAGGCTCCTCCAGGGGTTCATTCCAGCGGAGCTTCGACCGAAGGAAGGTCTCCTCTTCCTGGGGATCGGAGACGGATTCCCCTTCCCCCAGAAAGGGAGCGAATTCTCTCAGCCTTCCGGTCCGGATGCCTTCTGCCAGGGTCGGCTCGAAATGGTCTGTGAAATAGAGAAAGGGAGAAGTGGATCCCCATTCCTTCCCCTGAAACAGCAGGGGAACATAGGGAGAGGTCAGAAGGAGGGCCGCGCCGATCATGAGCTGACCGGGGGTAAGAAGCCGGCCCGTGCGCTCTCCCGATGCACGGTTGCCCACCTGATCGTGGTTCTGGAGGCAGGCGATGAATTTCTCTCCCGGCAGGGCCGCCGGGGACCTTCCGTGCCGTCGGCGGCGGAAGGCCGAATAGCAGCCCGTCGTAGACGAAGGCGGACGTGAGAGAGCGGACATAATGGCCCATTAGGCCAAAATCGCAATAGTACCCCCGCATGGTCCCCCGTGAGAAGGGCAAAGAGGGAATGGTGGAAATCCTCGTTCCACTGGGCGTCGAGGCCGTATCCTCCCTCTTCCGGAGGACGGACGATTCGGGGGTCGTTGAGGTCGATCTCGGCGATGAGCACGAGCGGCCGTTCCCGCTCGGTTTCGAGAGTTTTCACTTCGAACGCGAGCTGCTCCAGAAAATGAACCGCCGACCGGTCGAAGATGGCATGGACCGCGTCGAGACGAAGGCTGTCCATGTGTTAGTCCCGCAGCCACATGAGGGCGTTGTCGATGAAAAAACGCCGAACCGTGTCGCTCTCCGGGCCGTCGAAGTTGATCCCCTTCCCCCAGGGGGTGGAATAAAATGAAGTGAAATAGGGCCCGAAGGCTTCGAGGTAATTCCCCGAGGGGCCGAGATGGTTGCAGACCACGTCGAGCAGAACGGCTATTCCCCGCCCGTGGCAGGCATCCACGAGCTTTTTGAGTCCCTCCGGGCCTCCGTAGGCGGAATAGGGGGCGCAGAGATCGACGCCGTCATACCCCCACCCCCTCCGTCCGGCAAACTCGGCGACGGGCATGATCTCCAGGTGGGTGATCCCGAGATCCGCCAGGTATCCGAGCTTTTCGGCGGCCGATTCGAAGGTCCCTTCAGGGGTGAAGGTCCCCATGTGCAGTTCGTAGATGATCGCCGACTTCAGGGGAGGCGGCCGCCACTCTTCATCTGTCCACCGGAAGAGGCGGTGATCCACCCAGCGGGACAGTCCGTGGGGCCCTTCGGGCTGCCAGGGGGACGCCGGGTCCGGGTAAGGGCCCTTTCCGTCGATCCGAAAGGCGTAGTTCGCTCCGTGGACGAGAAAGGGAACATCTCCGCGCCACCATCCTCTTTCTTTCCGAAAGAGTTCAAGGCTCCATTCTCCGCTTTCAATCCGCACTTCATGGGCTTCAGGAGCCCAGAGAGATATCTCCGCCATCCTCTGCCTCCTTTTTTTCAAGAAGCGCCGCAGGGAAACGGCTCAGCAGAGAAGAAACGGAAAGAATACCTCCCTCTGTCTCCTCTCCCGAGAGGACGTCGGTCCATCGCCCTGCGGGCAGCTCGAGAAAAGTTTTTTCAAAACCTTCCGAATTGGTCGTGAACCTCTGGGCAACCGTCGCGGCACCCTCCCCCCTCTGAAAAGCCACCACGCGCTCTTTCTTCTCTCCACTGGCCCGGAGAGGGCGATAGGCTCCGGCCGGGCCGAAGAGATCTGGTCTTCTGCGGCGAAGCTCTAGAGCCTCTCGGATGATCCAGAGCTTCGGCAGACCTTCGTCCATCCGGGCAGCGATCTTCTCCGGCGTAAGGGCGGGCAGTTCGGCGAGGAGACGGCGGCGCCGTCCGAAGTCCGTCGGGATGATCTATCCTGAACCCCTGCACCCATCCCTTCCTGGCCCAGGCGATCGGAAGAGAGTGAACGGCCTGGAAGACATCCTCGTCCTCTACACGAAGTCCCGCGAGTTCTTTAATATCGAAAAACCGCCGGTATCCGAGCTCTCTCCCGGCGGTCCGCCAGAAGGCGAGGCGGTAGTTCTGACGGCCGATAAGGTCGTCGAGACCGTCCGGATCTTCGTTCAGCCGGGCGGTCTCCCGGTCGACGGCGGCGGCGGCCTGCAGATTCTCCCTGCAGAGACGGGCCAGGAGCATGAAGAGGACCCCCTTGTCCCGGGACCGCCGTTTCGTCAGAGAAGGGACCGTGGCGGTCGGTCGCGGAAGGGCGGCAGGGCAGTCGGCGATAAAGGCCAGAAATTCGCTGTCGCAGGATTCGGCCGCCCGCTTCAGCAGATCGCCCAGGCTCGAGGGATCGACGGGGAAGGCCTGACCGGAAACTGCCAGGGTGAAAAAGCCGTCCCGGCAGGCCAGGCGGATCTGCCCCTCCTCCAGGACTCTTCCGTAATGGTCGCCGAGAACGGGAAGAGCACCTTGTCCGGCCATCGGTCACCGGAGGAATCTCCGTCCACGTCGAAGTATTTCGCATAAGGACTTGACTGGCCGTTCTCGAGCACATCCCGCCACCAGGGGTTTTGATCGTTCGCGATGGCCATGTGATTCGGCACCACATCCATCAGCTGGCCGAGCCCCTCCTTCAGAAGAGTTTCGCACAGCCATGCATGGCCGATGGGACCGCCGAGCTCTTCATTGACCTTTGAAGGGTCCACGACATCGTAGCCGTGGGTGCTTCCCCGGGCCGCCTGAAGATAGGGGACGGGTAGAGATGACTTACCCCGAGATCCCTGAGGTAGGGGGCTATCGCAGCCGCCTCCTCGAAGCCGAAGCCGGGGCGGAGCTGCAGGCGAGGGGTTCAGGGTTCATGGCGCAGCACCACAAGCGACCGTGCCTCGAGGGCAATCTTCTGCCCTCCATGGAGAACATCCTCCTCTTCTATCCAACCGGTGGCCGTGTCCAGCTCTCTTCTCCACGTCCTCCCCCACATTTCCTCCGGAAGGGTGAATTCCACAGCTTCGTGGTGTCCGTTGAAGAGGATCAAAAAGTTGTCGTCCGTCACGGGCTCGCCCTTCGCGTTGGGATTGGGGATGGTCTGTCCGTTGATGTAGACTGCCAGGTTCCTGCAGATTCCGTTGTTCCAGTCGTCCCCGGTCATCTGCTTTCCCTGGGAGGAGAACCAGGCGATGTCCTTCAGGTCGCTTCCGTTGATCTTCCGCCCCTGAAACCATCCCCTCCGGCGAAAGACAGGATGCTTCATCCGGTATCGGATCAGCCTCCGGACGAACCCGAGGAAGTCTTCGTCCCTGTTTCCCCAGTCGTACCAGGAGAGCGGGCTGTCCTGGCAGTAGGCGTTATTGTTTCCCCCCTGGCTGCGTCCGATTTCATCTCCTCCGGAGAGCATGGGGATGCCCTGGGAGAGCATGAGCGTCGCAAGGAAATTTCTTTTCTGCCGGTTCCGCAGCGTCACGATTTCCTTGTCCTCCGTCGGACCCTCCATCCCGCAGTTCCACGAACGGTTGAAGCTCTCGCCGTCACGGTTTTTCTCACCGTTAGCCTCATTGTGCTTTTCGTTGAAGGAGACAAGGTCGGAGAGGGTAAAGCCGTCGTGAGCGGTGATGAAATTGATGCTCGCGTAGGGAAGACGGGATGTGTTTTCATAGAGATCAGAGCTTCCGGCGAACCGGGAGGCGAATTCGCCGAGGGCCTCCTCCTCTCCTCTCCAGAAATCCCGCACGGAGTCGCGGTATTTGCCGTTCCATTCCGTCCAGACCGGCGGGAAATTCCCCACCTGGTATCCACCCTCTCCTATGTCCCAGGGCTCTGCGATGAGCTTCACCTGGCTGATCACGGGATCCTGCTGGATGATGTCGAAGAAGGCGGAAAGCCTGTCCACGTCGTGCAGCTCCCGAGCGAGAGTCGCTGCAAGGTCGAAGCGGAATCCGTCCACGTGCATCTCGAGAATCCAGTAGCGGAGAGAGTCCATGATGAGCTGCAGCACGTGGGGGTTGCGCATGTTGAGGCTGTTCCCCGTGCCGGTGTAATCCATGTAAAAACGCCGATCCTCCATGAGGCGATAATAGTAGGCGTTGTCGATTCCCTTGAAGCTCAACATGGGGCCGAGATGATTTCCCTCCGCCGTGTGGTTGTAGACCACGTCGAGGATAACCTCCATCCCTGACTGATGGAGGGACTTGACGAGCTGCCTGAATTCGGAGACCGCCCCTCCGGGCCGCTTGTCGGCCGCATAGTCCCCGTGGAGGGCAAAAAACCCGATGGAATTGTATCCCCAGTAGTTCTTCAGCCCCAGATCTTCGAGGCGGCGGTCATGGACGAAATAATGAATGGGCATGAGCTCCACGGCGGTGATCCCGAGGCTCTTCAGATAATCGAGGGCGGCGGGGTGAGCCATACCCGCATAGGTCCCCCGAAGCTCCTCGGGAATGTCGGGATGGGCCGCCGTAAACCCCTTGACATGGGTCTCGTAGATAACCGTCTCATGCCAGGGAATCTGGAGAAGCCGGTCGCCGCTCCAGTCGAAATGGGGCTGATAGACTACGGATTTGGGCAGAAAGGGGGCGCTGTCGCTTTCGCTCCGCACCTCGTCGCCTTCCGCGAGGGCGTAGGGAAAAAGGGCGTCATCCCAGTGAAGGCTGCCGTCCATGGCCTTGGCGTAAGGATCGATAAGAAGCTTGGAGGGGTTGCAGCGATGTCCCTGTCCGGGGTCCCAGGGGCCATGGACACGGTAGCCGTATCGCTGGCCCGAAATCACTTCGGGGAGGTATCCGTGCCGGCAGTATCCCGTGACTTCCGGAAGCTCGATGCGGGTTTCGCCTCCGTCTTCATCAAAAAGACAGAGTTCGACCCTCTCGGCGATTTCCGAAAAGAGAGAAAAATTTGTTCCTGCGCCGTCAAATACGGCGCCAAGCGGATAAGGCTTTCCCGGCCACACTTTCATGTTTTTCCTCCCGGCTTTCATTAAGACTGCGGCTATATTCTGTTTGTGCGTCCTGTAGTCATTTCGGCATGACCAGAGACGTTTTCGAGTTTGCCCCGTCAGCAGCCCCGGGAGACAGTTCGTCACGAAGGTCCTTCGGGCCGCAGACGGCCTGTTCCCTTTCCTTCATTCCCCTTTTTCGGGAGAGTGCAGCTTTCCCGTGTCGAGAGCCGGAGCCCTCGGAAGACCTGTGGCTTTCAGAATGTCGTCCTCGTCGAGGGTCTCCTTGGCCATAAGGGCTTCCGCGAGCTTGTCGAGGGCTTCTCTGTGGGCGGTGAGCAGTTCCGTGGCCTTTTCGTGGCTCTCCCGGATGATCTTGAGCACCTCGGCGTCGATCGTCTCGGCGGTCTCGTCGCTGAAGGGCTTTTCCCCTCCATATCCTCCCCAGGTGCTGCCCAGGTAGGGGTTCTCCCGGGGGGCGAGCTGGACCATTCCAAGCTTCTGGCTCATCCCCCACCGGGTGACCATCCTGCGGGCGAGGTCCGTGGCCTGCTCGATGTCGCTCTCGGCCCCGGTGGTCTTCGTCCCGTAGACGATCTCCTCCGCCGCGCGCCCTCCCAGCATTCCCACGATCCGGGCCCTCAGGTATGCTTCGGGATAATTGTAACGGTCGCTGTCAGGCCGCTGGTAGGTGACCCCAAGGGCCTGTCCCCGGGGGACGATCGTTACCCGGTTCACCGGGTCCGCCCCGGGCATCACAAGCCCGAGAATGGCGTGTCCTCCCTCGTGGTAGGCGATACGCTCCTTGTCGGAGCGGCTCAGGAGAAGAGGGCGTTCAGGGCCGAGGACGATCTTCTCCAGGGCGTCGATAAAGTCCTTCTGTCGGACATCGTTCTGTTCCCGCCGGGCCGCGAGGAGGGCAGCCTCGTTCACGAGATTCTTGATGTCGGCGCCGGAAAAACCCGGGGTGGAAGAGGCGATCTCCTCGAGGCTCACGTCGTCTGCGAGGGGAACCTCCCGGGTGTGGACCTTCAGAATGGCCTCCCTACCCTTTCTGTCGGGCAGGTTCACCACGACCCGGCGGTCGAACCGCCCCGGGCGCAGAAGAGCCCGGTCGAGCACCTCCGGCTGGTTCGTCGCCGCCAGAACGATGATCCCTTCCCGGCTTGAAAATCCGTCCATCTCAGTAAGGATCTGGTTCAGGGTCTGCTCCTGCTCGCTTGATCCGCCGATGGCCGCCTGCCCTCTCGCCCGGCCGATGGCGTCGAGTTCGTCGATGAATATGATGGCGGGAGCCTGCTCCCGGGCCTGTTTGAAAAGGTCCCGCACTCTTGCGGCACCGACGCCCACGATCATCTCCACGAACTCCGCAGCACTCATGGAGAAGAAGGGAACCCCCGCCTCTCCGGCCACAGCCTTCGCCAGCAGCGTCTTTCCAGTGCCGGGAGCGCCCACCAGGAGAACACCCTTGGGAGCGGTTCCTCCCAGGCGGGTATATTTTTTCGGATCTTTCAGGAAGTCGACGATCTCCACAAGTTCGTTCTCCGCTTCGTCGATTCCGGCCACGTCGTTGAATGTGACCTTCGGTCCCTCCTCCTGGTCATAGCGGCGGGCCTTGCTCTTGCCGATTCCCATGAGTCCTCCTCCCATCCCTCCGCCACCGCCTGCCGCCCGGCGGAAGAACCAGATATAGAAGGCGATGAGGAGAATTCCGGGGCCGAAGCTGTACAGGATGGTCGCGATGGGGCCCCGCTCTTCCTGGATTGGCTTCGCGCTGATGACGACTCCGTGCTCTATGAGAAACTCCTCGAGTCCCGGGTCGAGAAAAGAGGGAAGGGTTGTGGTGAAGGCGTCCACCATTTGAGTTCCTTC
Source organism: Aminobacteriaceae bacterium (assembly GCA_963674625.2). GTDB lineage: Bacteria > Synergistota > Synergistia > Synergistales > Aminobacteriaceae > JALHFZ01. The sequence continues at coordinate 520,082 of CAXXXO010000003.1, forward strand.
AGAGGAGGAAACTCCGGCCGTTCCTCCCGGCCGGGAGGTTCCGGAAACAGCGGCCTGCTGCCCTTCCGGAGAGTAGGACACGGGAGCCCGGAAACGGCCCATCACGGTTTCTCCGCGACTGAAAATGATCTTCACGTTCCCCTTGGCGACCTCCTGCTTAAAGAGCGTATAGGGAACGGTGACCGGCTCTTCCGATCCGGGGAGAAGCAGTCTCACGAGCCAGAAGTTCAGGAGCAGGATCACAAGGAAAACGATCCATGTCGTGCGGGGAGGTATTCTTGACGGCATAGAACCTTTTTTTTCGGGGGAGCCGGTGTTTTTCTTGACCATGGGAATTCACACCCTTCGATTCGGTTGTCGTTTCAGTTCCGCTCTATTTTTCGAAACAGCCCTGAAGAGTCGGATTTTTCAGGGCATTACAGAGGGAGATAACTTTTTGCTCGCTATAATTGTATATTATTATATCCCTTGTTGGAAAAAAGGAATTAAAAGAAACGGAGAGAATGAAAAAAAGCGGCCGGAAAGATGGAACGTAAGAGTTTCAGGGGAAATTTCTTCAGGCTCTTTCCGAAATCAATTTTTTTGGCCGTCGATAGCAGCCCCTGGGGGTTTGGACAGGGTAACGAGCAGGGTTCTCATACCCGAAAAAAAAAGATCCCAAGGGCTTTCACCCGCAGGGTCAATAAAAAAACCGCCCCAAAGGGGCGGAATTCATTTTGGCTCCTCGGCGAGGACTCGAACCTCGAACCTAGTGGTTAACAGCCACCCGCTCTGCCGATTGAGCTACCGAGGAATAAATTTTGTAATTAGTGGAGGCGGCACCCAGATTCGAACTGGGGATAAAGGATTTGCAGTCCTCTGCCTTACCACTTGGCTATGCCGCCGTTTTGCTGATGGAGCGGAAGACGGGATTTGAACCCGCGACCCCAACCTTGGCAAGGTTGTGCTCTACCCCTGAGCTACTTCCGCGTCCTTTTTCAGATTTCAAAAAATGGTGGCGGGACCCAGAATCGAACTGGGGACACGCGGATTTTCAGTCCGCTGCTCTACCATCTGAGCTATCCCGCCTCAATTGGAGGTTGAAAATGGCGGGGCCGACGAGACTCGAACTCGCGACCTTCGGCGTGACAGGCCGACGCTCTAACCGACTGAGCTACGACCCCGCATACTCCAATGAAGCCTGGTGGGCGAAACAGGGTTCGAACCTGTGACCCCCTGCGTGTAAGGCAGGTGTTCTACCGCTGAACTATCCGCCCCTCTGTTCCAACAACGCGAGGGATAGTATATAAGGAATTCCGCTGGCGGTCAACTCTCAACTCGAAGAAAGAATTTTCCTATTATTTATAGCCGATGCGCCCCTGTCCGCTGCAATTGTCCTTTATCCCCCGGCATTCAGGTTTTTGCGGACCATGTAAGCAGACAATATATGATCAAAGCACTCTCTTGCCGGCTCATGCATTTATCTTTTATCGGCCCTGACCCTGTCGTTCCTATCGTGCTTTTTCCGGTGAATACTTCTTCAAACATTTTCTTGAGCTTTTCCAGTCGGGAAGATGCTCTTCCACAATGGACCAGAAAAGAGTGCCATGGTTCGGTTCGAGGATGTGGGCCATTTCATGGATCAGGACATACTCGAGAATCTCTTCGGGGGTGGCCGCCAGGGCCGTATTGAGCCTGATCTTCCCGGCGGAGGGGGTGCAGCTTCCCCACCGGGTCTTCATTCGCCGGAGCGAGATCGAGGCTACCTTCACCCCCATTCGGGGTTCCCAGCGGGAGAGCAATGATTCGACCCTCTTCAGCAGCTGTTCTTTCCGCCAGCTTTCAAGGATTTTCATTTTCTGCGTCTCCAGAGCACCGGGAGGGGCGAGAAGGGTGAGGCAGGAACCGTCCAATTCAACTCCGCTCTTTTCAGACAATTCCTCAATCCGCAGAAAATATTCCTTGCCGCAGAGAGTGCAGCGTTCTCCGTCCGTACAGCGGAAAGAAGAGGGGGGCGTATTTTCAGCCAGGTTCAGCCGCTTCCGGAGTATCCAGCCTTTTCTTAAGAGGGCGAACTGCCGGATGGTCTGCATGGAAGTTCCGCGGGGTGCGGATATCCGTATCTCTCCGAGAGGAGGAACAACCCGAAGGTACATATTCTTTATACTCTTGAAGGCTACTTCCGCCGGGATATCGTCGATGGAGAAAGCCTGTTTTTTGATTTTTTTCACGGGTAAGAGGGTCATTCTTCAGGAATTGTTTCCAAGGAGTGTCAGGGCGTTGAGGGAGAGGAATTTTTCGGCGGTTTTCTCCGAGACACAGGCGCTTTTGAGCCTGGCGAAATAACGGCTGCAGGCGAGGATTGGGAAATCGGAGCCGAAGACAATCTTGTCCTCCAGGCCTGCAGCTTCGATGGAGGCCAGGATGGAGGGTTCATAGAGCCAGGGCCAGGCGGCAGAATCGTACCAGACGTTCGAGAGGGCGAGCTTCATCTCGGGCATGAGTTCATAGAGCCACAGTCCCCCTCCGAAGTGGGCGAACATGACCCTCACTTCGGGATGGTGAATGCAGAATTCCGCCGCCTCGCCGGGGCAGACGTTTCCCTTTCCGGCGTAGTCGTGGCCTACGGGCTCGGCGGAATGGATCAGGAGAAACATCCCGAGTTCGTCGGCAATGCCCGCGAGCTTCCAGGTCTGGCGGATATCGGTAAGGTCGAAATTCTGCCCCTGGGGAAAGATCTCGCCGATCCCTATGAGGCCCTGTTCGCGGCAGCGTACCGCCTCTTCTTCAAACCCCCTCGCGAGGGGAGGAACGACGGCCAGACCCTTGAGCCTGTCGGGATATTTTTTCACCCCTTCAATGACGTAATCGTTGCAGAGGCGGCAGAGTCCGAGGTCGTTGAAGGCAAATCCGAAAACCCAGGAGACATCGACTCCTTCTTCATCCATTTTCGCAATGACGTCCTCGGCGCCTGCCCACCGGTGGATTTTGCAGCTGGTGAGCTCGGAGAAATGGGGTTCGCTGCACCCTATTTTCTCCACGTCCCGGATTACTTCGGGAGGGTAAATATGCACGTGGCTGTCTATGATCATAGTGCACCTCCAGGTCGGTGTGCCTGCCGGGCACATCACTAAAAAAGACGGCGCTGGACACGCGCCGTCTTCAGTATAGCTGAAATTTACGAAAAGAGGAGAGACTACTTCACTTCCACGTCGGCGCCGGCGTCAGCGAGCTTCTTCCGGACTTCCTCGGCCTCTTCCTTAGTGACCCCTTCCTTGACTGCCTTGGGGGGATTGTCCACAAGCTCTTTGGCTTCCTTGAGGCCAAGACCGGTGAGTTCGCGGACGATCTTGATGACGTTGATCTTGGTGGCGCCGGGGGCCTTGTAGATGACGTCGAACTCGGTCTTCTCTTCTTCGGCGGCCGCAGCGGGGGCTGCGCCCATCATCATGGGCATGGCCATTGCGGGGGCGGAAGCGGATACGCCGAACTTGTCCTCAAGAGCCTTTACGAGCTCGGAAAGCTCGAGCACTGTCATTGTTTCGATTGCGGAGATCATTTCTTCACGGTTCATTCTTTTTATCCTCCCTGGATGTGCTGCTTAAAGTAGTATTATGAAACTGTACCGGATATTTCGAACCGCCTTACGCGGCCTTTTCCTTGTTTTCCTTGATCTGGCTGAGGCATGTGACGAGTCCGCGGATCGGGCCATTGAGGACCGTAAGGAACCCTGCAATGGGCGCCGCGATAGTCCTGACCACCTGACCGAGAAGCACTTCCTTCGTGGGAAGATCCGCAAGGGCATTCACCTGGTCATTCCCCAGCAGGGTGTCTCCAAGAACTCCGCCCTTTATGACGAAGAACTTGTTCGTCTTTTCCCTGGAGAATTCCCGAAGAACCTTTGCAAGGGCCACGGGGTCTCCGTAGGAAAGAGCGAAGACGTTCGGCCCATAGGCGACGTCATCGGTGAAGACGGGCATTCCCTCTTCTTTCATGGCGATCTTCATGAGGGTGTTTTTCGCTACCTTCATTTCACTTCCCGCTGCTCTCACCCTTGACCTGAGATCGGTGATCTGGTCTACGGTCATTCCCCGTATTCCGCAACGAAGACGGCCTGGGTTTTCCCGAGCATTCCGCGAAGTTCTTCTACCTTTTCGTATTTCACTGTTGCCGGCATGTACTCACCTCCCTGGTGAAAAAAATTCAAAAAACCCGGGCGCAAAGGCCCGGGTTTACAAAGGACAGCGGCTGAGCTGTGCTTTTTCCCGAACCTCGGCGGGCGGCTTGCTGCCATTGTCCCTTTCCGGGACCCGCTGTCTGCAGTTCTGTCATAAGTGACGTTTATGGAAAATCTTTTCGGTGCGGCGGAAGAGAAATTATTCTCCGGCTATCTCCTTCTGGGCTGCCGAGGGGTCGATTTTGATCCCGGGGCCCATGGAGGACGCCATGGCAAAGCTCTTGACGTAGGTGCCCTTGACCGCTGCCGGCCGCGCCTTCAGAACAGCCTGGTAGAGCGTTTTCACGTTGTCGTAGAGCTGTTCATCGGTGAAGCTCTTCTTGCCTACGCCGTTGTGGGTGATGCCGAACTTGTCAACCCGGTATTCGATCCTTCCCGCCTTGATTTCGTTTATTGCGGGGGCAAGGTCGAAAGTGACCGTTCCTGTCTTTGCGCTGGGCATGAGTCCCCTGGGCCCGAGGAGCTTTCCGAGGCGGCCGACGGATTTCATCATGTCCGGGGTAGCGATGACGGCATCAAATTCGAGCCAGCCCCCCGTGATCTTGGCGACAAGGTCTTCGCCCCCGGCGTAATCCGCTCCCGCTTCCTGGGCTTCTTTGATCTTTTCTCCCAGGGCGAGCACGAGAACCCTCTTGGTGATGCCCGTGCCGTGAGGAAGGACGACTGTGCTTCTCACCTGCTGGTCGGCATGACGGGGATCAACTCCGAGGCGAAGATGCACCTCGAGGCTTTCGTCAAATTTTGCCGTGGCAGTTTCCTTGAAGAGGGCGATTCCTTCCTTCAGGCCGTAGGCCCTGCCCTTTTCGATTTTTTCCGCTGCTGTCTTCATTCTCTTGCTGACATGTGCCATGTGATTTTTCCTCCTCGTGGTCAGACGGCCCGAAGGCCTCCCACAAATTTCGAATTGCTAGTCGACGATGTCGATTCCCATGGAGCGGGCGGTCCCTTCGATCATCCGCATGGCTGCTTCTACATCGTAGGAATTGAGATCGACCTTCTTCAGTTCGGCGATTTCACGCACTTTCGCCCGGTTGAGGGTCGCTACCTTTTTCTTGTTGGGCTCGCCCGATGCGGCCTCGAGGCCTGCCGCTTTTTTAAGCAGTACGCTTGCCGGGGGAGTTTTCAGGATAAAGGTGAAGCTTCTGTCCGCAAACACAGTGATGACCGCAGGAATGATGAGCCCCGCCTGATCGGCGGTCTTTGCGTTGAACTGTTTTACGAACTCCATGATATTCACTCCGTGCTGACCAAGCGCAGGTCCCACAGGAGGAGCCGGTGTCGCTTTCCCCGCGGGGAGCTGCAGTTTGATCTGCGCTATTACTTTTTTTGCCATTCCTCAAGATCTCCTCTCGTTACTGAAAGGGACACAGACACAAAAGAAAAGGAGAAGCCAAGAATTCTCCTGCCCTCTGAACAGCGTCTCTTCCGCTTTAAATATACCTAGAGCTTTTCGAGCTCCGTATAGTCTGTTTCAACGGACGTTTCCCGCCCGAAGACGGTGACGGCAAACTTTACTTTGCCCTTGTCGGCATTCACTTCGACGACCGGTCCTACCTGGCCTTCGAAGGGGCCGCTCTTCACTTTTACCGTGTCGCCCGGGCGAAGGTTCATCTCTATCTTCGGCTTCGCGTGGTCCTTACCCACCTTCCCCATGATCTCCCGGACTTCTTTTTCCGTAAGAGGGATGGGATGGTTTCCTGAACCGACAAAACCGGTAACGCCGGGGGTGTGCCGCACCACGTACCAGGACTGGTCGCTGAGGCGCATCTCCACAAGGACATAGCTGGGAAAAAGCTTCCGGGTCACTTTCTTGCTTTTTCCGTCCTTTACGGAGACCCGTTCCTCTACGGGCACGAGTACGCCATAGACGAGGTCTTCCATACCCATGGTGGCGATCCGCTGTTCCAGATTCGCCTTTACCCGATTCTCATATCCTGCATATGTCTGCACTATGTACCAGCGGCGTTCTTCAATACTGTCCATGTATAAAGGGGGTCTTGCGGCCCCCTCACCTCCCTGCCGATCTCTGGAATGATCCTGAAAACCAACTGCCTGGACCGGCAGCGTACATTATCTGAAAAGTCTCGAAAAAACTCCCGTGAGCACCATGTCCACGAGTCCGAGGTAAGCCGAAACAAAAAGGGTAAAAGCGATAACCACCAGAGTGGAGTACCATACCTGTCTTTTTCCCGGCCACGTTACTTTCTTAAGTTCCGCTCTGGCTTCTCGAACGAAGGTGAGGACATTTCCCACAACCTCGGCCTCCTATCTTTCTGAACGAAATAAATATGGCAGGCCCGGCAGGATTTGAACCTGCAACCCCCGGTTTTGGAGACCAGTGCTCTGCCAATTGAGCTACGGACCTGCGAGCAGAGTGTATTTTATACTACTTTCCCTCTTTGTGCAAGGTGTGCTTGCCGCACCATTTGCAGAACTTGTTGAGTTCAAGTTTTTTGGACTGCTTTTTCTTGTTCACCGTTGTGCTGTAATTCCGCCTCTTGCATTCGGTGCATGCGAGGCCGACGATTTCTGCCATTTCAAATTTCCCCCCGGTTCCTTATTCGAGTATTTCGGTGACGACTCCGGCGCCCACAGTATGGCCGCCTTCACGCACCGCAAAGCGAAGCCCCGCCTCCATGGCGATGGGCACGATAAGATCCACTTCAAATGTCGCGTTGTCTCCGGGAATGACCATCTCCACTCCCTCCGGAAGCTTGATACTGCCCGTGACGTCCGTCGTACGGAAGTAGAACTGCGGCTTGTAACCCGCAAAGAAGGGCGTGTGGCGCCCTCCCTCTTCCTTCTTCAGTACGTATACCTCCGCCTTGAACTTCGTGTGCGGCGTGATCGATCCAGGCTTCGCCAGTACCTGACCACGCTCCACTCCCTCTTTGTCCACTCCGCGCAGAAGCACTCCAACGTTGTCTCCCGCCATGGCGCTGTCCAGTATCTTGCGGAACATCTCAAGGGACGTGGCCACCGTCTTCGTGATGTCAGGCTTCATTCCGATGATCGCCACTTCTTCTCCGCCCTTGATCACTCCACGCTCTACACGCCCCGTGACCACCGTACCCCGGCCCGTAATGGTGAAGACGTCCTCGATGGGCATGAGGAACGGCTTGTCCACTTCACGAAGTGGCGTGGGAATGTAATTGTCGCACGCGTCCATGAGCTCCCAGATGCATGCGCTCACCGGGTCCTCACGGGTTCCCGTACCCTCCTCAAGCACCTTGAGGGCGGACCCGCGGACGACAGGAATGTCGTCTCCAGGGAATTCGTACTTGCTGAGAAGCTCCCGGACTTCCATCTCCACAAGGTCGAGAAGCTCGTCGTCGTCCACCTGGTCCGTCTTGTTCATGAGACCACCAGGGCGGGTACGTTGACCTGCCGGGCAAGAAGCACGTGCTCACGGGTCTGGGGCATGGGGCCGTCGGCTGCGCTGACCACGAGGATTCCGCCGTCCATCTGGGCGGCCCCGGTGATCATGTTCTTGATGTAGTCCGCGTGCCCAGGGCAGTCGATGTGGGCATAGTGCCGGTTCGCGGTCTGGTACTCCACATGGGCGATGTTGATGGTGATTCCCCGCTCGCGCTCCTCGGGGGCCTTGTCGATCATGTCGTAGGCCGTGAAGGACGCGAGGTTCGACGTCGCAAGGCACTTCGTGATCGCCGCCGTCAGCGTCGTCTTGCCGTGGTCGATGTGGCCGATGGTGCCGATGTTCAGATGGGGCTTTGTTCGCTCAAATTTCTCCTTTGCCATTGTGAAGGAAACCTCCCTGTAAATAAAAGTCCACCCCCGAAGGGGCGTCTTAAGGTCGCTAATCCATCCGCCATGAACGGGAGAGAGCTCCCGGTCACGATGAATATTGTAGCATATTTACCAAAAATCAGGATCAAGGCAAAAAAAACCGGAAGAGTCTCCTCCTCCGGCATTTTTTCAATGGAGCCGACTTCCGGACTCGAACCGGAGACCCCATCCTTACCATGGATGTGCTCTACCTGCTGAGCTAAGTCGGCATTCATGTATAAAGTATGGTGGTGGGAGAAGGATTCGAACCTTCGTAGACGGTGTCGGCAGATTTACAGTCTGCTGCCTTTGACCACTCGGCCATCCCACCACAATTCGGCTTCTCAAGTTTCTGGAGCCGGCACCCGGATTCGAACCGGGGACCTGCTGATTACAAGTCAGCTGCTCTACCTGCTGAGCTACACCGGCTCAACGAAGGTATATTATAGCGGGTGAAATGGAGTTGTCAACCACAGTTTTCCATTTCCCCCGTTTTTCAGGCAATCCGTTCTCTTTTTTCCGCTCCCGGGTCTTTTCGGACGGAACTCAGCGGCTGACGCTTACCCCAGCGGAGGAGTATCCATGGGGCCCGACTTCTTCTCGTCATCCGGCTTGGTCATGCGCACCCTGGGCAGCCAGTCGGGATGATTGTCCCGAAGCCAGGAGATCATTTTTTCCCTGACGTAGCACCGGAGATCCCAGGCTGCCGAGGAATTCTCCACGCTCATGATGGCCCGAAGCTCCATGGTCTCTTCGCTGGTATCGGTAACCTGTATTGCGCTCGATTTTCCGTTCCACAGAGAGCTGGATTTGAGAATCTCGAGAAAGTGCTTCCGTATTTCATCCATGTCCGCCCGGAAGTCTACGTGGATGTATGCGGCTCCGATGAGCTCGGTGGATTTTCTTGTCCAGTTCTGGAAGGGTTTTTCGAGAAAGTAGGTCGTGGGAAGGACAAGGCGGCGGAGATCCCAGAGCCGGAGGATCACGAAGGTGAAGTTGATCTCCTCAACCCTCCCCCACTCCCCTTCCGCCACGATAACGTCATCGAGCCGTATGGGCTGGGCAAGGGCGAGATGGATTCCGGCAAGGAAGGTGCCCATGGTCTTCTGGGCGGAAACGCCGATCACAATTCCGGCGATCCCAACGGAGGCAAGGAGCGACGTGCCGATCCGGCGGAATTCGTCGATGCTGAGAAGAGCGATCGACACTCCGAGGACGATAACCAGAATGACCATGAGTCTCTTGAAGATCATGAACTGGGTTCTTACCTTCCGGGCCTCGAGATTGTTTTCGGCCTTCAGGTCGAACCTGTTTTCGAAATAGACCTCGAGAAGCGAAATGCCGCCCACGAACATCCAGGTGAAAAACCCGACAACGGCAATTTTGAAAATCCGGAGGAGGAGTTTCGATATCCCTGGAGAAAGGTACGAGATCGCAAGGGGAAAGAACATTATGGCTAAGATTCCCAGCAGAGAAAAAACGGTGGGAAGAAGAAGATTTTTTCTAACATCTGACCAGTTAATATATCGCATAGGGCATTCCTCCTCACCGGATATAGTTTATTGTAGCTTATTCCATTGAATGGTGGAAGGGTTCTAGAGTATTTTCTTTCCCTCCTGGAGGATAAGAGTGAGCCCAGCCTGGGCACCATCTTCTCCCGAGTCGAAGGCGCTGAACATTTCCGTGAGGTTTTTCAGCTGGTCATCATCGCAGAGCAACTGGAATGCCCAGTTTTTTCCGGGAAACACGGGGTCGTCCCAACGGGTTTTCTCCCCGTCCCTGTCCCGGGCAAGGACATTTTTCCAGACATTGAAAAAGGAAACTCCGCTCCGGTCTATCATTTCAGTGACCTCCCCCGAAAATCCCTCGCTGCAGAAGATCCAGAGCATATTCATTTCCCCGCACCTCCTTCCTGAAATCTGCCTTTTCTTCGGATCTTTTCCTCAAAGAGGCTGTACATCACCGGAACCAGCAGAAGTGTGACAAAGGTGGAGACCATCAGCCCGCCCATGACCGAGACGGCGAGGGGCTTCCATATTTCCGAGCCTACGGCTTTGCTGACCGCCATGGGAAGCATGCCGAAGAATGTCGTCAGGGTCGTCATCAGGACAGGCCGAAGACGGCGCATTCCCGACTGGACAAGGGCGTCCCGAAGACGGCTGCCCCTTGCCCTGAGAAGGTTCACGTAGTCTACGAGGACAATGGCGTTGTTGACCACGATCCCCACGAGCATAACGATTCCGAGGAGCCCCTGGAGGGAAAGGTATGTCCCCGTGAGGAGATATGCGAAGGCAACCCCGGTAAGGGCGAAGGGGATGCTGAACATGATTACGAAGGGGTCGAGATAGGCTTCGTACTGCCCCGCCATAACCATGTAGACCAGCAGAATACCCAGAAGGACCAGCAGCCCCATCTGGCGGAAGGCACTTCCCTGCTCCTGGATCTGCCCGCCGAATTCCACGGTCAGCCCAGAGGGAATATCGAGGCCGGCAAGGGCTTTTCTGGCGTCCGCCGTTACTTCCCCGAGGGATCGTCCGTGGACATTCGCCTCCACGACCACGTATCGCTGCTTGTTCTTCCTCTGTATTTCCGGCGGTCCCATGGTGTTTCGGATTTCCGCCACCGTGGAGAGGCGGACCAGTTTTCCGGACGCCGAAGGGACCATGAGACGACTGAATATGTCCCGGGATGACCTCTGGTCCTCCCGGAGACGGAGCCGGATGGCGTAATCATCTTCCCCTTCCCAGTAGCGCTCCTTCGTCTCGTAGCCGTAGAAATAGGTGCGCAGCGTCCGGGCGGCCGAAGCGGTGCTCACGCCGAGGAGAGCCGCTTTTTCCCTGTCTATGACGATCTCTATTTCAGGACGGTTCTGCTTCTGGCTGAGACTGATGTCCACGATTCCCGGTATGGCGGAGAGAACTCCCCTGAGTTTTTCCGTAAAAGAGACCACTTGGGAAAGGTCCGAACCGTAAACTTCAATGTTGAGCGGTTTCGATCCGAGAAACATCGCTTTAATGGGTGAGGAGACGAGGACGTTCAGTTTTTCTATCCTCGGCTGTTTCCGAAGGTAGTTTCTGAGGACCTCTCCTATTTCGAAGGCGCTTCGTTTTCTTTTTTGTTTGTCCACCAGTTTCAGCCCAACGTTGCCGATATTTGCCCCAGCCTCCTGCCCTACCGCCACGCTCAGTCCCTTTTCATCCCTGCCGTCGTACCCGTAGATGTTCACCGCCTCGGGAACGTTCTTCCGGGCAAAGACGATGGTGTCGAGAACTATTTTATCCGTCTCGGCTATCCCGGTTCCCTCAGGAAGGGTCATTGTGACGGAAATCTCACCCGTATCAGGCTCGGGCGTGAGTTCCGAACCGATGAAAACGAAGCTGACTGCCGTGAGAATCAAAAGGACTCCTGCAGCAAGAACCACTTTTTTTCGGTTCCCCAGGCTCCACCCGAGAAGGTTCCCGTACCCGTCTTCCAAAAACGCAATGGCCCGGTCAGTGTATCTGTGCAGCCGCAGGCGGTCTTCTTCTTTTCGGAAGAAAACGCTTCCCATGAGGGGAACGAAAGAGAGACTGACAAAGAGAGATGCCGTCACTGCCGCCACCATGACCAGCGTGAGAGAGGAGAAGAAAACCCCCACAAGTCCGCTGATGAAGGCAAGGGGGAGAAGCACCACTACAGTGGTGAGGGTCGAGGCTATGAGGGCCGACTGTACCTCCTGCGTGCCGATGATGCTCGCCGCCGCCTTTTTTATTCCTTTGCCAAGGTGGTAGACGATCTGGTCCGTGGCCACGATGCAGTTGTCCACCACCATTCCGCTCGCCATGGCGAGAGCCGAAAGGGTGAAGATATTGATGGTATAGCCGAGCTGTCCCATGATGATGAAGGTGATCACCAGTGAAAAGGGGATGGCCGCGCAGATGATCAGTGCTGCTGAAAGCCTTTTCAAAAATATCCACGTGACGGCGAAGACGAGGAGAATTCCGATGAATAGGGAAGATGTGAGATTCCGGATGGAACTGAGAATAAATTCCGAGGTGTTCATGCCTATTGTGTATTTCACATCTGATGGAAATTCCCGGAGCTTCATCTCTTCGAGCTTCGAGAGGACGGCGGCGCTCACCTCGACGGTATTTGCATCGCTCGTCTTCAATATGGCCATGATGACGGCCTTCTGATCGAGATGGTACCCCTGGAGATCGTGCTCCCGATAGCCGTCATTAACCTCCGCCACGTCCCTCAGGTAGACCGGGTTTCCCCTTGCGACGCCGACGACCGTCCGGGCAATCTCTTCCAGCGAGGCGTATCGTCCGGGAATCCGCAGGACGTACTCTGTACGTCCTGCCGTAAGGGTTCCGGCGGGAACATTCAGGTTCTCCCGCTCGAGGGCGGCGGCAAGGGCCTCCATGGGCAGACTGAAGGATTCAAGCTTTGCGGCATCGACTTTTATCTGGATTTCCCTCTGTTCTCCCCCATAGGCGAGAACCTGACCCACCCCCGGAATCCGCGAGAGGTTCTCCACCACCGTATTCTGAACAAAATGGTAAAGGCCTTCGTAGGAGCGCTCCGCCGTGAAGGAAAGGGTTAGAAAGGGGACTGTCCCCGAGGTTACCCGGAGGAGCACCGGCTCCTCGGTATCGTCGGGCATGTCGCGGCGGGCAAAATTGACTCCGTCCCGAAGGTCTCCCATTTTGAGGTCCACGTTCTCTCCCCATTTGAACTTCACCGTCACAACAGAGATATTGTCCAGGGATTTCGAGAAAGTGGAGTCCACTCCCTCGATAAGAGAGAGCTTATCCTCGAGGACTTTGGATACCCGCTGTTCCACATCGCTTGCTGAGGCTCCCGGCCATGTGGTGAGGATGTTTACTACCGGAGGCTCTATTTTCGGCAGCAGGTCGAGCTTGAGGCTGAAGAAGACAATGCTTCCCACAAGAATAACCGCAAGAAAAACCATGAGCAGAGCAGTCCTCCGCTTGACGGACAGTTCAGGGAGATTCATTTCGCTCTGCTTTGGACGGGGACGCCGTCGCGGATCTTTTCCGACCTGGAGGCGATGACCGGTTCTCCCGGTTCCACCCCCGAAAGGATTTCCACAAGCCCCTCCGATTCCGCCCCTGCGGAAATTTTCCTGAGAACGGCTCGATCACCCGAGACGACATAGCAGATGGTCTCCCCCGTCCCCGGAAGAGTATCCAGAGCTTCTCCCGGAAGGGCGAGTCCCCGGTGAGTTCCCGTTGAAAGGATCACCCGGGCGAACATGCCAGGTACAAGAACCCCTTCAGAGGGAAGAAGGACCTCGACCTTTCCCGTCCGGGCCGCCGGGTCGAGAAAGGGGAAAATCCTGGACACGCTCCCTGAAAAATTACTTTCCGGAAGGGCATCCACCGTAATGGCAGCCTTCTGACCTGTTTTTACGGAGCTGTATGCTTTTTCGGGGACGCTTCCGGTAATTTTCACTTTTTCCTGCCGGGAGAGGATGAAGGCAGGAGCCGCCGAACCGGTATCTCCAGGGTTGATGTTCCGGGAGAGGACAATTCCGTCAATTGGTGACTTCAGGGTATGATAGCCCAGCATAATCATAAGCTGCTCCAGAGCAGCTTGTGCCTCCTGGACCTGGCGGCGCGCCCCCTTCGATTCGCCCTCGGCCCGTTCGAACTGCTGCCGGCTTATAACCCTTTCCTTGTAAAGTTCATCCATCCTCCGGTATTCCGAAGCGACGGTGGAGGCATAAACAGAGGCTTTCCCAAGGGCCGCCTCGGCCTGAAGCACCTGCTGACGCAGGAGAGAGTCATCCAGGGTCGCAAGACGGTCTCCCTTTTTCACGGAGTCTCCTTCATGAACGAAAACCTGCAGGACAGTTCTTCCAGGCACCTTGGGCACCACGGCAGCGGTCTCTTCCGGTTCAATATTCGCCGTAAACTGAAGAATTTCCGCGAAGTCCGCCGGGAGGAGGGTCACCGTCTCCACGGGGAGAGGGTCAGTCTCGGGGAGACGGTCGGAAAGGGCTTTCATTTCATTGCGGCGGTATATAATCAGCCCGGCGAACAGTGCGATAAAAAGCAACAGAAAGATAAATTTTTTCATTGAAGCGGTTCCTCACCGTTCACACCTTTCGTGCGCCCCATGGCGTACTCCATTTCCCCCCTCGCCTTTTGTGCATCCCAGAGGCTTTCCACGAGCTGATTTTTCGCGCTCGAAAAAGCCAGCCTGGCATCGAGGACGTCTATATTGGTACCCACCTGGGCCGTATAGCGCCTGAGGGCCATGCGATAATCCTCCCCGGAGCTTTTTTCCATGGCCCGGGCAACGTTGATGCGCTGAAGGGAGGACTCGTAGTCAAGTTTTGCCACGGAAACTTCAAGGGCGATCTGTTTCTTCAGGTCCTCAATCCGGTAGAAGAGTTCATCCGCCGCCGCCCTGGCCTCCCGGGCCTTTGCCGACGCTTCTCCTCCGTCCCATAGTGTCCAGGATGCGAGGAGGGTAATCCTCCAGTCGTCCATTTTCGACGGAAAAAAGGTCTCGTCCGCCGCGTAAATCTCCCCCGAAAGGATGATTCTGGGCCCTCCCAGGGCAGCAGCGGCCCGGGAGGAAAAGAGGGCGGAGTTCATGGCCCGTTCAAGGGCCTTCATTTCAGGACGGAACTGCAGAGCGAAGGAGAGGGGATCTTCCGGAAGGGACGTAAACCCCGCGTCATTGCCGTCAGATGGCAGAGAAAAAGAGTTCTGCATGGGAATGCCCACACCCCTTTCAAGGGCCTGCCATGCCACATCCACTGCATTTTTCGCCTTGATTGTGTTCAGCTCGCCCTCCGAGACAGAGACTTCCACGCGCAGCACATCGCTGCCGGCCACGGCTCCGTTCTTCAGCAGCACTTTCACTTGTCTCAGGTGTTCAGCAGCCAGAGCCTTCACTTCCTCCGCCACCTGGAGTCTGCTCTTCGCCCGGAGCAGGTCGTACCAGGCGGACTGTACCGCCCACAGCACGGCCTGGCGGGTACGCTCCTCCTGGGCGATGATCCCTTCAAGGGCAGTTTTTTTTGCCTTTTCGTTGAAGCGAATAGCTCCCCCCGAATAGAGCACATGGCTCAGGGAGAGGGCCGCTTTCCACGTGGTTTGAAATCCTGTCCGCGCGAAGCCGACCTGGCTTCCACCGATGAAAACCGGATTGAGAGGATCTTCTCCCGTCTCCTGGTAAAGAAGGGAGACTGCGAGGTCCGGAACGCCGGCGGCTGTCGCCTGGTCGAGCCGTGCCCTGCCCTGACTGATCCGTTCCCTCCCGGCGGACAGAACGGGGTTGTTTTTCTCCGCGAGGGCGAGGGCTTTCTCCAGGGTGAGGGCAGGGCCGGCCGCTGCTGCGTTGCTGCAGAGACAAAAAATGGAAAGGAGGGAAATCAGCAGATTACCCTGTGAATTTTTCATATTTTTCATCGTCCAGGCTTGCCAGGAGAGAATGAATGAGAAAGTTCCACATCTTCTTTGCTTCTTCCCTTCCCAGGGGGATTTCGAGATTGAGGATGATGCCGTGCAGAATGCTTGTAAACATATCCACCATTGCGCCGTGGGAAAATCCCCGCCGATGGAGAACTTCCCCGGGGAAGAGGGCTTCAAAGAGAGGAAAAAGATCCCGGGCCATGGACTCTCTCAGTCCTGTCATGAATTCGATCATTTCAGTCTTTCCTCTCATGGCTTCGAGGCTGAGATGAATGAAGAGCAGGCGGCAGAAAGTATCTTCCGCCAGGCTGTCGATGAGGCGCTGCCCCCGGGAAATAAGGAATTCCCGGCCCGAGGAAGCGGCATCGTTCATATCGGACGGAAGGACCATGGAGACGATGCGCTCGGCTTCTTCGGAGAGGACCGTCTTGTACAGCTCCCATTTTCCCGGAAAATGCCAGTAGATGGTCCCCTTGCTCAACCCGGTCTTCCGGACGATGAAATCCATGCTCGTTCCGTAGTACCCCTTTTCGGCGAACCCCTCCCGTGCCGCATTCAGAAGTATTTGCCTCGTGTCTTTGCCTTTTTCGGCCATTATGTATTCCCCCTGTTCCCTGGGAATTATATACCCGACTAACCGGTCAGTCAATTGAACGGCGTAAAAAAGCAGGCCCTTAAAAGGGCCTGCCTGGTATGCGGACGAGGAAATGCCGTGTTTAGCGCTTGGAGAACTGCCGGAGGCCGCGGGCGCCCTTCTGGCCGAACTTTTTCCGCTCAACCATCCGGGGATCCCGGGTGAGAAGTCCGTTCTTCTTGAGGACAGGGCGAAGATCCGGATTCAGCTTCAGAAGAGCCCTGGCGATTCCGAGGCGAACTGCTCCGGACTGGCCGGTGAGGCCGCCGCCGGAGGCGCGGACGAAGACATCCACTTTTCCCTCGAGGCCGGCGGACTTCAGCGGCTGGGTGGCGCTGAGCTGCCAGTTGACCCGGGGAAAGTAATCTTCAAGGGTTCTTTCGTTGATCATGATCGTTCCGTCGCCGGGGCGGACCCGGACGCGGGCGAGAGCGCACTTTCTTCTGCCTGTACCCCAGCAGTAGGGTGATTTCTGCATCTAGTTTTTCCCCCTCATTCCGAATTACACTTCAATAGTCACGGGGCACTGGGCCGCGTGGGGATGCTCGGGACCGGCATAGACCTTGAGCTTCCGGTGCATTTTCAGCCGTGTCCGGGGAAGCATGCCCTTCACCACCCGCTCCATGAGCTGGACGGGCTTATTATCGATCATTTCTCCATAGGTGGCCGAACGGAATCCGCCGAGGAAGCCGGTGTAATGATGGACCGTTCCCTTCAGCCGCTTGTTTCCGGTGAGCTTGGCTTTCCCGGCGTTCACTATGATGACGAAGTCGCCGCAATCCACATGGGGGGTATAGGTGGGCTTGTTCTTTCCCATGAGTATTTTCGCTACCTGGGATGCAATACGGCCGAGGGGCTTGTCCGTGGCATCGACGAGAAACCAGCGATGCTCAACTTTTTCTTTTACGGCCATATAGGAACGGGTGTCCGACATGGTATTTCCTCCTTCATTTTCTTTCCAGCAGTCTTCTTTTTTCATCTATTTGAAAATCACCGCGCTCCTGAAAGAAGAAAAGCCGCCCGAGCAGGATCGGATTCCGTGGCAGGGAAAATCCGGGGCATTCTTTCTTCGCCGGAGCGAACAGGTGCCGAGTAAGCCGAAATGTTATTTTACACGAGAAAGGCGGGGATTTTCAATCCTTCCCGGTATTCTGCCCCGTTTCGCTATGGGGTGCCCTTCGATTTCTTTGATGTCCATGGTCATGTCAATGGGGTTCGCATGGGAAATATAGCTCCCGACGCCGAAAGAACTCGCTCCCGCCTGGGAGAGCTCCCGGATTCGCTCCGGAGAAAGTCCTCCGGACACGACGATCCCGACATGGCCGAAATCCGCCTGGTCGAGTCGGGCACGGATTTCCCGGACGAGGGACGGAGAAACCCCTCCCCTTTCTCCCGGGGTGTCGAGGCGCACTGCTGAAAGCCTGTCCCCGAGGGCAGAGGCTACCCTTGAAGTCTCCTCCCATTCGTCCTTGAAGGTGTCCACGAGGACGATTCTGGGATCCTCACGGGGCATGACGGAATCGTACTGAAGGGCGAGGGAGACCGTGTCTCCCATGATGAGTACTGCTGCATGGGGGACGGTGCCCATAGGTTCGATTCCTGCGAGCCGGGCGCCGAGAATGCAGCTCGCCCCCGTGCACCCTCCGGTACGGACGGCTGTCCGTTCCATTACGGGTGCGACCGAGGGGTGCACATGCCGGGCGCCGAAGCAGAGGACAGGTTTTCCTCCGGCGGCTTCGACGCATTCCCTTGCAGCGGTCGCCCAGGCTGAAGAACTTGCGATGATGCCGAGAATGACCGTCTCGTACATTCCGAAGGCCTCGTAGGGGCCTTCAATCCTGAGGAGGACTTCCCTGGGATAGAAGGAATCTCCTTCCCGCAGGGCATAGACCTCCACTTCGCTCTTTTCGAGGACCTTCATGGTCTCCCCGAGCCCCGCGAAAACGCCGGGCTTTCTGGCGAAAACCTCGGATGTTACGCTTGTGGAAAGCTTACCGGCCGCCCTCAGGACATCCCGTGTCTTTACGAAGTAGACGTCGGTCGTATAACCGCCCAGGATTTCGTCATGGGTGGCGGAAAACAGGCGGTCTTCCAGAACTGAAAACTCCTGAACATCCCTGTAGCTGTCGAGCTTCGGCAGAGACCGACGATCTTCTCCGCAGCGGGAAGTCTCCATGACGGCCTATTTATACAGAACAAGGACGATAGCCGTCACCATGAAAAGGGCCGTGAGGACAACCGTGATCCTTGATAGCCCCGTGAACCGCTGCCACTGGCTGCCTCCCATGTCGGCCTGCGTTCCTCCTCCGAAGATTCCGGAAAAGCCGCCCTGTTTTCTCTGCTGAAGCAGAATCACCCCGGAAAGAGCAATGCAGAGAAGAATGTGTATGACTCCAAGTAAGGTCTTCACGCTGCGCACCTCCTAGAAATTTGAACCCCATCCAAACGAAGAGTTATTTTATCATAGAACTCCGGGAAAGAATATCCATCAAAGCAAAACCAGCCAGGGCGCGATGGGATATTTTCCCCTTTATCTCCTTCGGAATTTCACCGAAGGTGCCCTCCTGACCCAGGGGCTCGAAGACGGGGTCGTAGCCGAACCCCTCCCTGCCCCTCGGTTCTTCGGTGATTTTTCCCGGACAGACGCCCTCAGTAAGAAGAGAAAAACGCTCATGCGGAAAACAGAGGGCAAAAGCCGCCACGTACCGGGCATAGCGGTCCCTGTGCCCGCTCATCTCGCGAAGCATCCATTCGACACGGCCGGCGTCGTCCCCTGCCATCCGCGCGGAAAAAATGCCGGGGCGCCACCCGAGAGCGCGGACCTCCACTCCGCTGTCGTCGGCAAGGGAGGGAAGACCTGTAGCTTGCGCCCAGGCCCGGGCCTTGATCCAGGCGTTGGAGGCATAGGTCGTTCCGTCCTCCTCCACGTCAAGGATGACAATCTCGGGCCCGAAGATGACCGGAACCCGGAAAGGAGCGAGAAGTTCCACCACTTCGCCGTACTTGTGTCGGTTGCCGCTCGCGAAGAGAAGCCCCTCCTGCAGAAGATCCTTCATTTCCATTTCAGCGCCTTTTTCTGCACGCCGGGGATTTCCCCGGCGCCTTTTTTGACGCTGCCCCCTTTCATGTCGGTCATCCCTGGGGCAGCTGCCATGGGACGGAAAGGTCCACGGGAGCGCCCGTCTTCGCCCCCGGAACCTGGCCGTCCACGAGAAAGCGTACTTTCGCGACGGGGGAAAAATTCTCTGTCATGGTCTGGACGATCCCCGTGATAAAAAGGGTGCTCTCCGCAGCTCCCTGGTTTGCAAGGGAGGAGACGAAGGACGGGGGAAAATCGAGATAAAGGGTGTTTCCTGCCCGGAAGGTATGAAGCACTTTCACATCAGAGGAAAACTTTGCGGGCAGAAAGGCGATTATTTTTCCCACCACCTGGCGGATATCATCGTCCATGATGCCTGAAAGAAGCTCCACCTTTTCCGAGGTAATGGACCCTTCTTTCGGATAATAGAGGGTGAAGGCGACTTTCCTTGCGTTGAGACGGATCTCTCCGTCCTCCCCGGCCAGAACCTCCGCTGCCCCCTCCCGGTTTTCCGCCACATCGGGACGGACGAGAATATCCTTCCTGTTGAGCATTCTGAGGGCAAGGGATGTTCCCACATATCCGGCCACAAAGCAGAAAAGAATGACGCCGGCCCACGCAGCGACCCGGAAAAGCATGGGGGCCTTTTTCGTTTCCTCCCTGGCCGGCCGTCTCCGGCGGGAAGACCGGCCCTGCTCCGGTTCCGCTTCTCCCCCGGGGTCTTCCCGGTCAAGCTGCCTCACCGTGTAGTCGTCCTCGTAGTTGTCGCCGTACTTTCCTTCCATAGAGTGCTTCCCTCCCTCTGTCATTTCAGGCGGAACCGTCATAAAGTCGCAAGGAAACCGGCAACGCCCTCCGCAAGGGACGCAGCCATCCGGTCCTGGTAGGCTCCGTCGGAGAGAAGACGGGAATCTGATTTTTCAGTCAAAAACCCCGTCTCTATGAGCACAGCCGGCATTGCGGCTCCGCGGAGCACGAAAAACGGAGCCTGAGCCACCCGCCGCATTTCGATTCGGCCACCCTGGCCTGCGGCAAAGAGGTGTTCTGCGAACCCCGTGCTTTCGCTGATCTTGGCGTTCTGCTGCATGTTGCCGAGGATGTTGAGCAGCATTTTTGTTCTGCTGTCCGCCGCCTTCGACGTCTCTCCGTTTCCCTGGGCCATATCCCGGTTTTCGATCAGGGCGAGCTGCATGGCGTCCTTGTCGGTGGGCAGGGCCATAAGATAGATTTCCATGCCGGTGGCATGCCGTCCTTTTGGAAGAGCGTTGGCGTGGATGCTGAGAAAAACCTCCGCATTCCATTTGTTCGCCAGGTTCGTCCGCTCCTGAAGGGTGAGATAGATGTCGGAGCTTCGGGTGAGCCTGGCGTCTATTCCCTTCTTTTGGAGTACTGCGGCCAGCTTGCGGGCAACGGAAAGGTTGATGTCCTTTTCCTTGAGGCCGTTCGCCACCGCACCCGGGTCTTTTCCCCCGTGGCCGGGATCGATGACCACAATGCCCGTTCCCTTTTTCGTCGACCCGCTGGAGAGAGGGACCGGTTTTTTTTCAGCCCGGGAACCGGGGTCCTGGATTTCAGTTTTTTTCCCGGCAGGGCCGTTCCGCATAAAATCAAGGACGATCCTTCTCGGTTCGGAGAGGGTGAGAATTTCCACGGGAAGGGCCGAGGTAAACTGATAGAGAACCCGGTCGCCGAAGTTCAGGGAGGCTACTTTCACCTCGCTGCATGGAGAGGGAATGCCCGGCAGATCTGTTTTTCCCGGACCGAAGGTTATTTTCACCCCTTCACCGGACTGCTGAAGTTCAGGATCTCCTTCCCCCTCGATATCGAGGACGGTGCGGATTTTCCCCTCTTCTATGCCCCAGCGGATTCCCTGAAGGAGAGGCCTGTTCCCCGGAGAGGATGTTTGGGATTCACCCGAAAGAGGAGAAGCCTTCTCCGGCTGCCTGAGACTTTCCTCATCCTGAGGGGCTTGCGGCTTTTCATCTCCCTCTTTCCACTGCAGATTTCCCTTTTTCCCTGACCGGGACAGAAGGCCGTTGAAAACTTTAAGAGCTGAGCGGTTTTCTATAAACCAGCCCTCCGGCGTAGAAAGGCACGATGCGGCCAGGGGGACGAGTTCCACGTCGAGCCATACAGCAGCTGCATTGGCTACGAGCTGAAGCTTGCTCTTTCCGCTGCTGATGATGAAGGTATCGCCCTTTTCAGAGACGGAAAGATTGAGCAGCCTGGCTATAACCCCGGCGGAGACGAGAAGAGATTTCCCTTTTTTTACGGAGGGAACCTGGCCAAGGGGTGCGCTGCCGGAATAGAGAGTCAGTCCCTCCCCGGCACCGGCACAGGACACCCACAGGCAGAGAAGAAGAAGGACGAAAAGGCTAACGGCCTGCCGCCGCAATATCCCGAACCAGCATGGAGCATGCCCCTGTGCTTCCATAGAATGCAAAATCCTTTCCTAAAAGATCCACTGCAAAAAGCAGGTCCTTCAGATTTCCGGCGATGGTCATTCCCGAGACCGCGCCGCCTATTTCTCCGTCCTCGATGCAGGCCCCCTTGATTCCGAGGGAATAGTCGCCGCTCACCGGATTGACGGTGTGCAGGCCGAGGAACTCCGTAACGTACAGCCCTTTGCCGGTCTGGAGAAGCATTTCCTCCCTGGACCACGGTCCCGGAGAGAGACAGAGATTCGTGCAGTCCACGTCGGGAGTGCTTGCCGGCGACCGGTCTGCGTTTCCTGTGGATTCCGTCCCGTCAAGGAAGGCATATTTCAGATTGTAAAGCCAGCCTTCCACTACTCCCCCGGTAAGAAGCCGGGTTTTTCCGCAGGGAACTCCCTCTCCGTCGAAGGGAGCGCTTCCAAGCCCTCTGTGCAGGGTCCCGTCATCGGTCAGCGTCATAACAGGAGAAGCGACTTTTTTTCCTTTTTTCCCCTTCAGAAATGAGGTGTTCTTGTGGATGGACGAGGCGAGAAACAGCTCACCGAGAAGGTCGATCAGGGAGGCAGCCGCTTCCCCGTCGAGAAGAAGGTCATATCTGCCGGTAGCCAGAGGTTTTCCCCCGAGGATAAGGCCCGTTCTGCGAACTGCCTCGAGGGCTGTTCTGGAGGGAGAAAGGCCCGCCAGAAAGCGGCTGTCCTCTCCGTATCCTCCCATTTCCATTGCTTCTCCGTCCTGCATGATCAGGGACAGGCCGCACCCGGCGCTCGTTCCCGAATACCACCCGGAAAGGCCCGCGGTCGATGCATAGTGAACCTCGCCTCCGCCGTCGGCCCAGGAAGAACTGCGTACGGAAAGAACCCTTGAATCCGCTTCCCGGGCCAGCCCGTCCATCTCTTTGCAGAAGGCCATGCGGCGTTCCGGGGTGATATCCGAAAGAGAAGGGTCGCTGAGACCAAGATCGGGCAGTTCCGCAAGGGGCACAGGGGAGAGGAAAATCGAAGGGTCTGCCTCGGAAGAAGCGCAGTTTGCGAGGCTCCATTCCACAATATCCTCAAGAAATTCCCTGTCAAGGGAGTTGCTGTGGGCCACTCCCTGCCGGCCTTCAGGGTCAATGGTCCGCAGCCCCACCGCGAGGGAGGCTCCGGAAGAATTTTTCTCCGGTTTCCCGTCGCAGAGAGACAGGGACTGGCCGCTTCTGAAGGTGTAGAGCACATCCGCTGCAGCGGCTCCCTTTTCCTTGGCCTTGCGGAGAAGAAAGGATGCGGCTTCCTCCACACGGTCACGGGAAAAAAGGGGATTCAAGACAGGGGAACCTCCTCGAGAATGATCTTTGCCGCAGTTTCAGCCTGTTCCCTGGAGACGTCGAGATGGGTCACGAGGCGAACTCTTCCCGGTCCGGCGGCGTTGAACAGGACACCCCGGGCAGCGCAGCGTCCGGGAAGATTTTCGGAGACCGAGACCGGAATCCGGAAGTACACCATATTCGTGGGCTTTGCATTCCGTTCCACTTCGATTCCGCCCCCGGCGAGCAGAGAGGCCAGAAGAGCCGCGTTTTCGTGATCTTCCTTCAGCCTTGAAATATTATGGTCGAAAGCGTATATCCCCGCGGCGGCGATGATTCCAGCCTGGCGAAGTCCTCCGCCGACCTTTTTTCTCCAGAAACGGGCTTTTTCGACGAACTCCCTGGTGCCGCACAGAAGGCTGCCCACGGGGGCGCCCAGCCCCTTGGAGAGGCAGATCTGGACCGAATCGACGAGGGTGCCGTAGGAATCCACTCCCGTGTTCCACGCAGCGGCGGCGTTGAAAACCCGGGCTCCGTCGAGATGGATCGCGAGACCGCACTTCCGGGCCTGGTCTGCGGTTTTCTTCATCTGTTCAGGGGAGAGGGCAAGACCGCCGCACCGGTTGTGGGTATTTTCCATGCACAGCAGCGTGGGAGGGGCGAAATGGACGTTCGAGGGTCTGCAGAATCGGACGACTTCCTCGGGCGGGATAATTCCCGAAGAATCGTCCGCCGCAAGGGGAAGAATGCCGCCGAGAGCGGCCATGCCGCCCCCTTCGTAGTTGAGAATATGTGAATCCGCGCCGACGATGGCCGCTTCTCCCCGGCAGCAGTGGGTGAGAAGGGCCACGATATTGCCCATGGTGCCGGAGGTGAGATAGAGGGAGGCTTCCTTGCCGGTCAGCCCGGCACCTTTCTCCTCGAGACGGTGAACTGTGGGGTCCTCGCCGTAGACGTCGTCTCCCACTTCCGCCTCAGCCATGGCCCTCCGCATTTCCAGAGAGGGTTTCGTTACGGTATCGCTTTTCAGATCGATCGGAAACATGAATGATTCCTCCTTGAACGGCCGGAGCCGTTGATTTCAAATCGATATAATAACATTAAAGGGGAAATTTCCCGAGGGTATTTTTCGCGCAAAAAGGAGTTCTGCCCCCTGAAGCTACAGAATCACGCCAAGACGGGCCCAGGGCAGAAAATCATCCGGGACGGAGATTCCCATGGGGTGGTCTGAGCCGTGAAAGTCGCTCCCCGCAGTTGGAAAGAGGGAAAATTCTTCGGCGAGGGAAAGATACTGAAACTGCTGTCCCGCCGTCTGCTTCGACGTTTTGCATTCCATTCCCCATAAGCCCTCTTCCTTCAGCTCGCCGAGCAGCAGCTTCAGTTCCCCGGCATCTGAAGTCGTCTGTTCGGGATGGGCGAGGACGGCGAGTCCTCCGGATCTGCGGATAATATCCATGCACTCGGAGGGCGAGGGACGGTACCGTTCGACATAGGCAGGAGCCCCTCTCTCGAGATATTTCAGGAACGCCGCCCCCGTGTCGGGAGCGTATCCTTTTTTCACGAGCACTTCCGCGAAATGGGGACGGCCGACAATGCCCCCTCCAGCCTGCCTTTCGACTTCCTCCAGGGAGATATCCGCGCCCAGCTTCCTGAGCCTGGTGCAGATCTCCGCGTTCCTCACGCTTCTTCCGAGCTGGATTTTCTCCAGGTTTTTTTCTATGCCGTCTTTTCCCGTGTCGATTCGGTATCCGAGTATATGAAGGGTCGATCCGTATTCGGCGGAAAGCTCGATTCCCGGAATTCCCCGGACATTCCTTTTCCTGCATGCCGCAGCGAATTCCTCGAGCCCGGCCGCCGTGTCATGATCGGTCAGGGCAATAACGGAGACTCCCTCCCTGCGGGCTCGCACCGGAAGCTCTTTCGGAGCGAGCTTCCCGTCGGAGAAAGTGCTGTGAAGGTGAAGATCGATGCGCATTATCTGGATTCCCGGGCTTCATTCTCGAGCATGTCGTCAATATCGAAGAGAGCGGGAAGATCGAGAAGCACGATCAGGCGGCCGTCGTTCCGCTTGGCCACTCCGAGAAGATATTTTCTTTCCATGGACAGATTCAGCTGGGGAGCCGGTTCGATCTGCCCGTCACAGATGTTTGAAACCTCTTTCACAGCATCCACGAGGATTCCGAAGAGCATTTCGTTCCAGGTCAAGACGACGATTCTCGCCTTGTCGGTAAGGTCTCGCTCCGACACCTCCATCTTCAGGCGCATGTCAAAGACAGGAACTATGGAGCCCCGGAGGTTTATGACCCCCCTCACAGAGGAAGGGGCATTTGGAACGCGGGTGATGAAGGGAGGCAGCCGGACGATTTCCCGGACGAAATTGACGTCCAGTCCGTAATCTTCTTCTCCGAGGGAGAATATGAGGGTAATATGCTCTACCCCCCGGTCATCCCCCTCGTTTTGCGTCATTTTTATTTCCTTTGCCGCGACTGCCATCGAACCGACCTCCTGAAATTTTCTGGTGCGGGGCTCCCTTATTGCCAGGGCTCCCTGTGGAGGAGTTCCCCGCTATGGAGAAGAAAGATGGAAATTCCCCCTTCGTCGAGCAGTGCCGCGCTCGCGGGGTCTCTCCCCTTGGGAAGAGAGGCTGACCCCGGATTGAGGAAAATCGTTTTGCCCTCCCGAACGATGGAGGAAACATGAGTGTGACCGTACACAACCAGGTCTGCTCCGCAGGAAAGAGCTGTCCTCCGAAGCAGGGGGAAACGGTCGCCGTGTCCGACGAGAATGAGAAGACCCTCCCACCAGACCGTGCAGTATGGGGCCATCAGCGGGCGGCCAAGAAGATCTTCGTCCGAAGAGAGGTCGGCATTTCCCCTTGAAATTATCACAGGAAAGGGGACAGTTCGTATGGAGTCCGCCAGTTCTTCGGCCCCCGGAGAGAGCACATCCCCTCCGTGGAGAACTCCGTCGATCTCACCCCACCTGCCAAGAGCCCGGGTCCATCCTTCGTTCTGCCCGTGCGTATCTGCGATGACGCCAAGCTTCTTTTTCATGGCAGCACCCTCCGTCTTCACATTTTCGCAAGCCGCCGGAAAGAGCGGCAGATACAATGCAGGAAGCGGTTTTTCCGTCGTTTTTATTGTACCATTGAACGCAGGGTTCACGAACGGCGGGTTTTCTACATTACTGAAAGGGATGAGACATCGTGGATGAAAAAGAACTGTACGGCGAAATGAAAAAACTCCTCGAATCTGAAGGACTCGTCACCGCGAGACTGGTCGAATCGGTCTCCCGAACGGCCCAGATGTGCTCCGTCACATTGCCTGAAATGCAGGTTCTCTTCGATCAGTGGCTTTCTCTTATTGGAGGGGAGGTGCGGAGGGTGGCCGAACCGGGAAAGGAAATCGACGTCTCTGAAACCGCAGGGGCTATCGGCATCAGCCCGTCCTCCCTTCTGGCCATTCTCCTTTCGCTCCAGCGGAGGGGGAAGATCTCCGTCAAATCCCTTCGCATCGGGGAGGGCAAAGAGGAAAACGAGGATATCTGTTCCTGCCTCCGGGAGCGTTAAATCCGGGCGATGACTACGGATCTCGAGCTTCTTTCGGGAATGGCCCGAAGGAGGGCCGCGCAGGCCGAGGCAGGGATGTTCACTCTCGAAGAAGGGTTTGACCTCCCTTCCCGGATCGAGCATACAGCCCTTCGTCCTTTCCTGTCAGAGGTCGAACTCGAAACCATCTGTGCCCGCGCCCTTGCAGGGAACTTCGCAGCCCTCTGCGTCCCCCTTCCATGGATAGGGGCCGCAAGAAGTCTTCTTTCTTCAGGCACTGTCTCTGTAGCCGCGGCGATTTCCTACCCTCTCGGAACTTCTCCCTTCGAAATTCAGGCAGCGGAAACCCGGTGCGCCATTGAATCGGGCGCCCAGGAGATCTCCGTCACCCTGGATCACTGGAAATTGAAAAAAACGGACACATCGGAACTGCGGCGGGAAATGGAAAGCCTGAGAGAAATTTCAGAGGGGGTCTCCCTCTCCTTCACCCTGGAAACATCCATGCTTTCCGACGAGGAAATGATTACAGCCGTGCGGCTGGCCGAACTTGCCCGGGCGAATTGGGTCCGGAGCGGATGCGGCCTGTGGAAAAATGCCGGCATCGGCGAGATAGCCCTTCTGAAATCCGCCGCCCCGGATTCGATGAAAATCTGTGCCTCTGCTGAAAAAGAACGGAGCGGATCCAGGAACATTCTTCCCCTCTTCGCGGCGGGTGCGGACAGGATCAGTACTTCCTTTCCCCAGGAGATGCTTCAGGGCTCAACCCTTTCGTCCGGGGACTGATTCATCCGCGATATCCGCATCTCTTCTTCGCCGGGATCTTCCGGACACGGAAACAAAACACGAGGGCATTCCTTTTGGGGAACGCCCTCGTGTTTTGTTTGTAAGGATTTCCGGCAGCGACCTACTCTCCCACGGATAGCCTCCGCAGTACCATCGGCGCTGGAGGGCTTAACTGCCGGGTTCGGCATGGAACCGGGTGTGACCCCTCCGCAAAAACCACCGGAAATCCAATTCATAAGATCTCCACAGACACTACAGCTTCTAGAAGAAGAAAGAAAAAAGAGGAAAAGGCCTCGGCGTATTAGTACCGGTCAGCTCAACCCCTCTCAGGGCGTACACCTCCGGCCTATGTATCCCGTAGTCTACAGGACGCCTTACTTCTTGCGAATGGGGTATCTCATCTTGGAGGCGGCTTCCCGCTTAGATGCCTTCAGCGGTTATCCGTGCCGAACATAGCTACCCGGCTTATGCAACTGGCGTCACAACCGGTACACCAGTGGTTCGTCCACTTCGGTCCTCTCGTACTAGAAGCAGATCTCCTCAAATACCCTACGCCCGTGGTGGATAGGGACCGAACTGTCTCACGACGTTCTAAACCCAGCTCACGTACCGCTTTAATGGGCGAACAGACCAACCCTTGGGACCTGCTTCAGCCCCAGGATGCGACGAGCCGACATCGAGGTGCCAAACCTTGCCGTCGATGGGAACTCTCGGGCAAGATCAGCCTGTTATCCCCAGGGTAGCTTTTATCCGTTGAGCGACGGCCCTTCCATTCGGAACCGCCGGATCACTAGCACCGACTTTCGTCCCTGATCGACCTGTCGGTCTTTCAGTCAGGCCACCTTATACGCTTGCGCTCTCTGTAGGGCGGTTTCCATTCGCCCTGAGGTGACCATCGCGCGCCTCCGTTACTCTTTGGGAGGCGACCGCCCCAGTCAAACTGCCCACCTGGCAGGGTCCCCCGCGCCGATTCAGACGTCCGGGGTTAGAATTTCGTCATATCAAGGGTGGTATCCCAACGTCGGCTCCGGATATGCCAAAGCACATCCTTCAATGCCTCCCACCTATCCTGTGCATGATAGGACAAAATCCAGTACCAGGCTACAGTAAAGCTCCATGGGGTCTTTCCGTCCCACCACAGGTACCTGGTGTCTTTACCAGGACCACAATTTCACCGGGTCTCCCGTCGAGACAGCGCTCAGATCGTTACACCATTCGTGCAGGTCGGAACTTACCCGACAAGGAATTTCGCTACCTTAGGACCGTTATAGTTACGGCCGCCGTTTACTGGGGCTTCATCTCAAAGCTTCGCCTTGCGGCTAACCTCTCCATTTAACCTTCCAGCACCGGGCAGGTGTCAGTCCCTATACTTCGGCTTACGCCTTATGCAGAGACCTGTGTTTTTAGTAAACAGTCGCCTGAGCCTGGTTTCTGCGACCTCCCTCAGCTCCAACAGCATTGTCTTCACCAGAGAGGCACCCCTTCTCCCGA
Organism: Aminobacteriaceae bacterium; assembly: GCA_963674625.2. Lineage (GTDB taxonomy): Bacteria > Synergistota > Synergistia > Synergistales > Aminobacteriaceae > JALHFZ01. The sequence continues at coordinate 548,765 of CAXXXO010000003.1, forward strand.
AGTTACGGGGTCAACTTGCAGAGTTCCTTAACGAGAGTTATCCCGCTCACCTTAGCCTGTTCAGCCAGCCCACCTGTGTCGGTTTCGGGTACGAGCGCGGTGCGTCCTCCCTAGAGGCTTTTCTCGGCAGTGGAGCGTCAATGGCTTCTCTCCTATTACGGGAGATCCCCGTCAGGTCTCGGCTCATTCCTCCGGATTTCCCTGGAGAATATGCCTACACCCTTGGTCCGGGACTTCCATCACCCGGATCCACCTAGCTTCCTGCGTCACCCCTTCAGTTTTAACGGCCGCTCCGCGGGACAGGAATATCAACCTGCTGTCCATCGACTACGCCTTTCGGCCTCGCCTTAGGTCCCGCCTTACCCTGGGTGGATTAGCCTTCCCCAGGAACCCTTGGGCTTCCGGTGAGTATGTTTCTCACATACTTTGCGCTACTTATGCCGGCATTCTCACTTCCATGATGTCCACCGTACCTCACAGTACGACTTCTCCCCTCATAGAACGCTCCCCTACCGATCCGCAACCTAAATTGCGAATCCCGCAGCTTCGGCGCTATGCTTAGCCCCCTGTATTTTCGGCGCGGAAATCCTCGACCAGTGAGCTGTTACGCACTCTTTAAAGGATGGCTGCTTCTAAGCCAACCTCCTGGCTGTCCGGGCATTTCCACATCCTTGCCACACTTAGCATAGCCTTTGGGGCCTTAGCTGACGGTCTGGGCTGTTTCCCTCACGACTACGAAACTTCTCTCCCGCAGTCTCACTCCCATGGTCCAACATGATGGTATTCGGAGTTTGGTTGAATTTGGCAGGACCCCAGTCCCCCGCGTCCATCCAGTGCTCTACCCCCATCTGTCATCCATAAGGCTGCACCTAAATGCATATCGGGGAGAACCAGCTATCACCGTACTCGATTAGCTTTTCACTCCTATCCACAAGTCATCCGAGACTTTTTCAACAGGCACCGGTTCGGTCCTCCACCCCGTTTCACCGGGGCTTCAACCTGCTCATGGATAGATCGTACGGCTTCGGGTTCATTTCCAGAAACTTATTCGCCCTATTCAGACTCGGTTTCCCTGCGGCTCCAGTCCAGACGGACCTTAACCTCGCTACTGAAAATGACTCGCCGGCTCATTTTACAAAAGGCATACCGTCACCTTCCACATCCTCGCGGATGCTTCCGGCTCCGATTGATTGTAGGCACACGGGTTCAGGTCTCTTTCACTCCCCGCCAGGGGTGCTTTTCACCTTTCCCTCTCGGTACTGGTTCGCTATCGGTCGCCAACAGTATTTAGCCTTGGACCATGGTCGGCCCGGATTCAACCGGAATTTCACGTGCTCCGGCCTACTCGGGTCTCAGAGAAGGAAGCCGTCATCCTTTCGCCTACGGGGCTCTCACCCTCTGCGGCATGCTTTCCCAATACACTTCGACTAAAATGACGGTTTGTAACTTCCCGGCTCCCCTGCGGGAGAACCAACTCCGAAACCCACAACCCCCGAAAAGCAACGACCGCAGTCTTGGCACTCTTCAGGTTTAGGCTCTTCCCCTTTCGCTCACCACTACTCAGGGAATCTCTTCGATTTCTTCTCCTCGGGCTACTGAGATGTTTCACTTCGCCCGGTTCCCCCCTCATAAGAGGGTGCCTGGACTGCTCCAGGCGGGTTGCCCCATTCGGACATCTCCGGATCACCGACCGCTTGCGTCTCCCCGGAGCTTTTCGCAGCTTGCTGCGTCCTTCATCGGCTGTTGGCGCCAAGGCATCCACCGTGTGCCCTTAGTACCTTTTCCTCTTTCTTCTTCGCTTCCTCTATTCTGCTGTCAATGTCCATGGAGATTATCTGGCTCTTAAAAAACATTTGGTGGAGATGATCGGATTCGAACCGACGACTTCCTGCGTGCAAGGCAGGCGCTCTCCCACTGAGCTACATCCCCATTCCAGAATTTGGTGGGCCGAGGAGGATTCGAACCTCCGACCTCGCGGTTATCAGCCGCGTGCTCTAACCAACTGAGCTATCGGCCCACAAAAGACACAGTGCATAAAGAAGTGCGAAGCCCTTGTTGTTTGAGGTCTGCCTTGCTTAAATGACGCAGATCTCCTTAGAAAGGAGGTGATCCAGCCGCACCTTCCGGTACGGCTACCTTGTTACGACTTCACCCCCCTTACCAGACACACCTTCGACAGATCCTTCCATTGCTGGTTAGGCCTCCGGCTTCGGGTGCACCCAACTCGGGTGGTGTGACGGGCGGTGTGTACAAGGCCCGGGAACGTATTCACCGCAGCTTGGCTGATCTGCGATTACTAGCGATTCCAGCTTCATGAAGTCGAGTTGCAGACTTCAATCCGAACTGAGACCGGCTTTAAGGGATCCGCTTCACCTCGCAGTGTCGCTTCCCGTTGTGCCGGCCATTGTAGCACGTGTGTCGCCCTGGACATAAGGGCCATGATGACTTGACGTCATCCCCACCTTCCTCCATCTTGTCGATGGCAGTCCCTCCAGAGTGCCCGGCCAAACCGTTGGCAACTGAATGCAGGGGTTGCGCTCGTTGCGGGACTTAACCCAACATCTCACGACACGAGCTGACGACAGCCATGCAGCACCTGTGTACGCTCCCCTCCCGAAGGAGGAGTCCTTCAACTTTCATCTCCGTACCACGTACATGTCAAACCCAGGTAAGGTTCTTCGGTTTGCATCGAATTAAACCACGTGCTCCACCGCTTGTGCGGGCCCCCGTCAATTCCTTTGAGTTTCAATCTTGCGACCGTACTCCCCAGGCGGAATGCTTATCGCGTTAGCTCCGGCACGGATGTATCTCTACACCCACACCTAGCATTCATCGTTTACGGCCAGGACTACCGGGGTATCTAATCCCGTTTGCTCCCCTGGCTTTCGCGCCTCAGCGTCAGTTGCTGCCCAGCAAGTCGCCTTCGCCACCGGTGTTCTTCCCAATATCTACGCATTTCACCGCTACACTGGGAATTCCACTTGCCTCTACAGCACTCCAGTCTGATAGTTTCAACCGCATATAAGGGTTAAGCCCCCATATTTAACAGCTGACTTGTCAAACAGCCTGCGCGCCCTTTACGCCCAGTAATTCCGGACAACGCTCGTCCCCTACGTATTACCGCGGCTGCTGGCACGTAGTTAGCCGGGACTTATTCGTATGGTACCGTCACGTCCTTCTTCCCATACAAAAGAGGTTTACAACCCGAAGGCCTTCTTCCCTCACGCGGCGTCGCTGGGTCAGGGTTGCCCCCATTGCCCAATATTCCCCACTGCTGCCTCCCGTAGGAGTCTGGACCGTATCTCAGTTCCAGTGTGGCCGTTCACCCTCTCAGGCCGGCTACCCGTCGTCGCCTTGGTGAGCCGTTACCTCACCAACCAGCTGATAGGACATGAGCACCTCATCGGGCGGGATTACTCCCTTTCACCTTCCGGCATACGGGGTATTAGCAGCCGTTTCCAACTGTTGTCCCCCTCCCAATGGCAGCTTCTCATGCATTACTCACCCGTCCGCTACTATAATCCACTTCAGCAAGCTTCCATGGATTACCGTTCAACTTGCATGTGTTAAGCACGCCGCCAGCGTTCGTCCTGAGCCAGGATCAAACTCTCAAATAATTGCTCGGACCTCGCTTCACTTCTTTATGCACTGTATTCTTTTTTCAAGTTCCGTCGCTGCCCTCTCGGGCAACGGCGAAGAATATACCACGGCAGAAAGGGTTTGACAAGCCCCCTGAATCATTTTTTTTAAGGAATTTCACAAAAAAGGGGTGGTATAATGAACCGGATAAAAAATGAAGCCCTTTCTTCGTTTCGCAAATCAGCCGGCACGCTGATTTTTTATCCGGCAAGGAGGCAACCGAATGGTTCAGGTATCCGATTCGCCGCCCGAAAGAGGGCGGTCCCCTCTTCCCCGCAGGGAGGCTCCGGCAAAGAAGAAACGCTCGGCCTTCAGGATTTTCTTTCTCGCTCTCTTCTTTTTTCTTCTCGTCGCAGGAGCTGCCGTTTCTGTTTTCGGCGCCTTCTATATAAGGACCCTGTCCGAGGGTCTTCCCACCGCGACGGAAATCCTCGCCTACAAGGCGAGCGTGGCAAGCATCATCTACGACCGCAACGGAGAGACGGTTGCACGGCTCTTTACCGAAAACCGCCAGCCGGTGCAGCTGGCCGAGATTTCCCCATGGATCGTAAAATCCACCCTCGCGGCGGAGGATTCGTCCTTTTACCAGCACGGGGGCATACGGCTTCTCTCCATTGCCCGGGCGTTTCTCGAAAACTTCCTGAACCGCGGTGTGAAGCAGGGGGGCAGCACCATAACCCAGCAGCTCGCCCGGAATCTTTTTCTGACCCAGGAGCGGACCTTCGAACGAAAAGGGAAAGAAGCTCTCCTCGCCATTCGGATGGAGAAGCTCTTCACCAAGGACCGCATCATGGAGATGTACCTGAACACCATCTACTTCGGCCACGGTGCCTGGGGGGTCGACACGGCCGCCCGTACATACTTCGGCAAGTCCGCATCGAAGATTACACTTCCCGAGGCCGCCATGATCGCCGGGCTCATAGCCGCCCCGGGACGCTACAGCCCTCTGTCAAACTACGAGAACTCAAGGAGCCGCCAGTGGTATGTCCTCGACAGGCTGGTCACCCTCGGCTGGATCACCGAGGAGGAGAGGGAGGCCGCCTTCAACGAAAAACTGGTCTTCAAACATGTGCCCAACAAGGTTCAGGAGTTCAACCGGGCGCCCTATTTCGTGGCCCAGATCCTTTTCAACGACCTGCTGCCGAAGTACGGGCCGGACCTCGTCTACGCCGGGGGAATGGAGATTCACACGACCCTGGACCTTAAGATGCAGGAGGCTGCCGACAAAGCAATGAAGGGTCTGAAAAGCCAGGGGGCCATCGTCGGACTGGACCCCGAGACCGGGGAAGTCCTCGCCATGGCTGGCGGCCATGATTTCGCCGTGAGCAAATTCAACCGGGCCACCCAGGCCTTCCGTCAACCCGGGTCGGGGTTCAAACCCATCGTCTACGCCGCCGCCTTTGAGGCGGGCCTTCTGCCTACGGACCATTTTCTCGACGCGCGGATCGAATACGACAAGAAGGGGCCCAACATGACCGTCTGGGCGCCTGACAACTACGACGGGAAGTTCAGGGGAGAGGTCACCCTAGAATACGCCCTGATCAATTCGCTGAATACGGTGGCCGTACGGCTCATCGACTACGTGGGAGCGAAGAACATTCTCGACGTCGCCCGGAGAATGGGAATTTCCTCCCCCCATGTGCCGGCGGACCTTTCTCTGGCCCTCGGAAGCGCGAGCATTCCGCCCCTCGAAATGGCCGTGGCCTTCTCGGTCTTCGCCAACAACGGCCGTGCCGTAACTCCTTTATATATCAAGGAAATCCGGTCCGGAAACGGAGATGTTCTCGAGAGCCACTCTCCTTCTTCCTCCCGGGCGATTTCACCCGAGACGGCCGTCATGGTACGGTCCGTTCTTCTGGATGCCGTAAAGGCCGGTACGGGGAGACGGGCCCTTCTGTCCGACCGGGAGACCTTCGGCAAGACGGGAACGACGAATGATTTCAGCGATGCCTGGTTTCTCGGGGGCGTGCCCGGACTCGTCGCCGTGGTCTATGCCGGGAACGACGACCATAAGCCCCTCGGAAAAAAGGGAGCCACGGGAGGGGTGATCGCCGCCCCCGTGTGGAAGGCTTTCGTGGCGGAGGCGGTCAAGGGACGGAAACTGCCGTCCGCTTTCGACATTCCGTCCGATGCCCAGGTGGAGGCAGTTAAAATCTGCCGCACCACGGGATTCCGGGCTGTTCCGGGGTGCTCAGCCGTGACGGTCTATCTGCCTAAGGGTACCGCCCCCGAGTCGAACTGTCCGATTCACGGCGGCGATATGTACGCCAGCACCATGGACCCGAAGGCTCCCCGGCTTATTCTCGTCCATAACGACAGCGATACCTACGAAAGCGGCGGCCTCTATTCCTCAGAAGAGATGCCCCTGCCCGGAGGTACTCTTCCCGAGACTGCCCCTGTGAAGGTGAGCAAGCCGGGGGCCCCTTCGGAGGTGATCATCCCCGACGCGGACCGCCCCTATACCGATCCGAGCCCTGCCCAGTCAGTGGAGGACAAGTACCAGAAGCTGCTGAAGCAGTACGGCATCACGAACTGACCCCTGAGACTGCATGAAGAAGCCGGAAGAGGGGCCCCCCTCTTCCGGCTTCTTCATGCAGCGGCGGAGAAGATGCTTACCTCCTCCGCATTCCTTCGAGAATGATCTTCTGTTCAGCCGATGCGACGATGCCTCTGATGTAGGAAAGGCTGTCGGCGTTGACGCTTATGCTGTCCACACCCTCCCGGACGAGATGTTCGGCGAAATCGGGGTAGACCGAGGGGCCTTCTCCGCAGATGGAACAGGGGATGCCCCCTTTTTTCGCCGCGCGGACCAGAAGGGAGATTGCCTCGAGAACTGCCGGATGGCGTTCGTCAAAATATCCCATAGCGCCCAGCAGAGCCGAGTCCCGGTCGACGCCCAGGATGAGCTGGGTGAGATCGTTGCTTCCAATGGTAATTCCGTCGGCGAGGGCGGCGAACTCTTCTGCCTGGAGGACTACGGAGGGTACCTCCGCCATAAGCCAGATTTTGAAAGAAGGCCCCTGAACGAGTCCCTCCGAGGCGATTATTTTTTTCACCGCCTCCATCTCGCCGAGGGTGCGGACGAAAGGAACGATAACGGAAAGGTTGGTGCGGCCGAAGTCCTCCCTGACCTTCCGGACTGCCCTGCATTCGAGTCTGAAAGCTTCTTCGTACTCGGGAGAGACATACCTGGATGCGCCTCTCCAGCCCAGCATGGGATTATTCTCCTCGGGTTCCGTCTCCCTTGCCCCCTGAAGCCTGAGAAAATCGTTCGAGCGAAAGTCGCTGAAACGCATCAGGACCGGCCGGGGCGCGAAAGACCGTGCCACGGCTGCAATGCCTTCGGCGAGTTTATCGACGAAAAGCCCACCCTGGTTCGTACGGACGAGATGCATGGGGTGGACGCCGATTCGGCCCGAGAAGATGAACTCCGTCCGAAGCAGTCCCACGCCGTCGGAGGGAAGGGCGGCCCACCGCTCTGCCGACGCGGGTCCCTCGAGATTGAGAAGGATTTTTGTGGCGGTCACGACGGAAGGCTGTGCGCTTTCCTTCGCCGCGGCGGCCTCGGGGGGGAGATTTTCCGCAGGTTCGAAGGGAATTGCCTTGCCGGCTGCCTCATCAGAAGAAGCCGAGTACACGGCTCCGCGGGTGGCATCCACGACTACGGTCTGTCCCTCCTTCAGGAGCTCCGTGGCGTTCCGGGCCCCCACGATGCAGGGGACGCCCAGTTCACGGGAGAGGATTGCCGCATGGCAGGTGCGGCCCCCTTCATCGGTCACCACCGCAGCCGCCTTACGAAGGGCAGATACCATGTCCGAGGTGATGTTTCGGGCCACGAGAATGTCCCCCCGGGCCATTTTTTCCGTATCGGCCGGTCCCGTTACGAGGACAACCTTTCCCGATCCAGCTCCCGGCGAGGCCGCAAGCCCCCTGCAGAGAAGCCGGCGTTCCTGTCGGCCCTCCGGGCCGTTTTCTGTTCCGTTTCGGGTCATTGTCTCTTCTCCTTCCTGAAAAGATTTCCGCGCCGGGATGCAACCGGCGCGGAATAACAACCCTGTTCTAGCGGAGCTTTCCGAGAGCGGCGTGGGCCGCAGAGATTCTCGCTACCGGCACCCTGAAGGGAGAACAGCTGACATAGTTCAGCCCTATGGCGTGGCAGAAGGCGATGCTGTCCGGGTTGCCCCCGTGTTCCCCGCATATTCCCACCGAGAGGTCCGGGTGTTCTCTCCGCCCTTTTTCCACGGCGATCTTCATAAGTTCTCCCACTCCGTCCCTGTCGAGGACATGGAAGGGATTCACGGGCAGAATGCCCTTCTCTTCGTAGATGCCGAGGAATTTCCCCTCCGCGTCGTCCCTCGAGTAGCCGAAGGTGGTCTGGGTGAGGTCGTTGGTTCCGAAGCTGAAGAATTCGGCCGTTTCAGCGATTTTATCCGCCACAAAGGCGGCATGGGGAACTTCGATCATTGTCCCGGCAAGGTAGGCAAACTTCGATCCCGCTTTTTCTTTATATTCCTTTGCAATGTCGTCGATCTGGCTTCTGAAGAACTCCATCTCCGCAGCGACTCCCACCAGGGGGATCATGATCTCGGGATGCACGTCAACGTCCTCTTCGACAAGTTGGAGGACCGCGTCGAAGATCGCCCGGGTCTGCATTGCGGAGATTTCGGGGTAGACGATGCCGAGACGGCATCCCCGGAAGCCGAGCATGGGGTTGGATTCTTTGAGGCTTTCCACCTTGGCCATAACTTTGCGGACCTGGTCGGCCTCCGGTGAGTTTTCTTTTCCGGCCGCTTTGAGTTCATCCAGTTCTTCCTTCAGATCCGGCTCCTTGGGCAGAAATTCGTGGAGGGGAGGATCAAGGAGGCGGATGATGACGGGAAGACCGGCCATCTCCTTGAGAATTCCGTAGAAGTCCTGGGTCTGCATGACCTTCAGTTCATCGAGGGCGGCTACCCGCTCATCGTAGGTGTCTGCGACAACGAGGCGCTGCATGACGGGAAGACGGTCTGCGGCCATGAACATATGTTCGGTACGGCAGAGCCCGATCCCCTTCGCACCGAATTCCCTGGCTCTTTTCGCATCCTCGGGGGTGTCGCCGTTGGCCCATACCTGGAGTCTGGCGAACCCGTCGGACCAGACGAGAAGTTTCTTGAAGTCCTCTGTGAAGGATGCCTCCCGAAGGGGGGCTCCTCCGAGAAGAACCCTGCCGGTGCTTCCGTCTACCGTGAGGGTATCCCCTTTTTTCACCACTACTGATCCGCTGGTGATGGTCTCTTTGTTCAGGTCGATGACGATCCCCTCGCAGCCGCTGACGCAGGGCTTTCCGAGGCCGCGGGCGACCACGGCGGCGTGGCTCGTCATGCCGCCCCGGCTTGTGACGATGGCTTCTGCGGCAAAGAGGCCATGGATGTCGTCGGGAGAGGTCTCGGGGCGGGCGAGTATGACCTTTTTTCCTTCCTTCGCCAGGTCCACGGCGTCGTCGGGATCGAAGCAGACGATGCCCACGCCGGCGCCGGGAGAGGCGGGAAGACCCTTGGCAAGGACTTCGTTGTCAGCGGACGGGTCAACCTGGCGGTGAAGAAGCATCTCCACCTGGTCGGGGGTTACCCGGGACACGGCGGTCTTTTTATCGATAAGTCCTTCGTTTACCATGTCCACGGCGATCTTGACGGCAGCGTTGGCGGATCGCTTCCCCGTACGGGTCTGAAGGATGTAGAGCTTGCTCCGCTCGATGGTGAACTCGATATCCTGCATGTCCGTGTAGGATTTTTCGAGGTCGCTCGTGATCTTGTCGAGCTGGCGGTACATCTCGGGCATGGCGTCCTTCAGTTCGGCGATGGGAAGAGGCGTCCGGATTCCCGCGACTACGTCCTCTCCCTGGGCGTTGATGAGAAATTCGCCGTAGAGCTCCTTCGTTCCGTCAGAGGGATCCCGGGTGAAGCAGACGCCGGTGCCGCAGTCGTCTCCGAGGTTTCCGTAGACCATGGAGACGATGTTCACCGCGGTGCCGAGGGTATGGGGTATTTTGTGGAGCCTGCGGTAGGTCACCGCGCGGGGGTTGCCCCAGCTCTTGAAGACTGCTTCGACGGCGTTGCGGAGCTGCGCCTCGGGGTCGACGGGGAAGTCGAATCCCGCCTTTTTACGGAATATTTCCTTGAACCGCGCCACAACCTCCACAAGGCTTTTCTCGGGAATTTCATTGTCGTAGGTGACGCCGAGATCTTTTTTGATCTCCCCGAGGACTTCTTCGAAGGCGTCTCCGCTCACGCCGTGAACCACGTTCCCATACATCTGGATGAACCGGCGGTAGCTGTCGAAGGCGAAGCGCCGGTCGCTCGCCGCTTTGGCAAGGGATTCGACCGATTCGTCATTGAGGCCGAGGTTGAGGACCGTATCCATCATTCCGGGCATGGAGATCGGGGCTCCCGACCGGACGGAGACGAGAAGGGGGTTGGCCCCGGTTCCGAAGGTCTTCCCCGTCTCCTTCTCGAGAGACTTCATGGCTTCGGTGACCTTGCTCCAGATGGAGTCGAGAAAGCCGGGATCCTCTCCGTATTTCAGACAGGCCTCGGTGGTGAGGATAAATCCCGGGGGAACGGGAAGGCCGTACTGTACCATCTGGGCGAGGTTTGCTCCCTTGCCGCCCAGGAGATTTTTCATCTCTGCGTTGCCCTCTTTGAAACTGTACACGTATTTCCCTGCTGTCATCTCTGTACTGCACCTCCGTAAATTGAATGAATTTCCCTTCGCGATCTGTAAAGGGAGAGAATTTCATAGGCAGTCTCTTCGATGGAACTGCTTGTCACATCGAAGACCACAATGCCGAGCCGTTCCATTATACCCGAAGCGTAGACGATTTCTCTTTCAATCGTCTCGATTCGTCCGTACTCCGATTCCTCGGGGCTGAGGCCCATCATGGCCATCCGCCTGCTGCGGATCTCCCCTAGAACGGCGGGGGTCCGGGTCAGGCCGAAGATCCTCCAGGACGGGATGCGGAAGAGCTGCGGAGGCGGATCGAGCCCCGGAACGAGGGGAATGTTGGCGGCAAGAATGCCCCGGTGGGCGAGGTAGAGGCACAGGGGGGATTTGCCCGTTCTCGAAATACCGACCACCACCACGTCCGCCTCTCCGAGAAGAGAGGGGTTGCCGCCGTCGTCCGCCGCGAGGGAATACTCCACCGCCCGAACCCGCCTGTAGTATTCAGAGTCCATGGGGTGAAGGAGCACCGTGTCCTCCGCAGCCGGTGCGCCCAGCATTTTTTCAAGACCCTTCCGCAGCGGTGCGTATCCGTCCCAATGTTCCACGCCCAGGCGGAGGCATTCCTCCGCGAGGGCGCGGCGAAGGTCCTCCCTGAGGAAGCAGGAGAGAATCACCGCCCCCCGCTCCGCCGCCCGGGCGACGATTTGCCCGATGTCCTCTTCGCACCCGGGAGCGAAAAAACGGCAGATTTCCACATCCCGCTTCTCAAACCTCCGGGTGCACCAGGCAGCCTCCGCCTCGGCTTCTTCGGAAAGCGCGTCGGAGAGGACGAAGAGTTCGACCGTTTCTCCCCACTTCAGCTCCCCGTCCATGGATGGGTCAGCGGGCCCGGAGGAAATCGAGGATTTCCTGGGCAGTCTCCTCGACCGCCCGGTCCGTCACGTCGTAGATGCGGGCGCCGAGGGACTGCATATATTCCCTGGCGGCGCCGATCTCCCTCTCCACCCGCCCCGGGCTTGCATAGGCAGAGACGTTCGGCTCGAGCCCAAGAAGACGAAGGCGCTCCTGGCGGATCTGCACCAGCCGTTCCGGCGAAATCACGAGCCCGACGATTTTTGATGCCGGCACGGTCTTGATTATCTCCGGGGGATCCACCTCCGGAATGAGCGGGATATTTGCGGTCTTGAACCCCTTGTTGGCGATGTACATGGAAAGGGGGGTTTTCCCCGTCCTCGAGACGCCGAGGATCACAAGGTCAGCCTCCGGGAGATATTCCGTCCCCCTTCCGTCGTCGCACTGGATGGCGAATTCAACCGCCTTTATCTTCTTGAAGTAGTCCTCGTCGAGGCGCCGGAGCAGCCCGGGAGCCTGAAGAGGCGGCCGCCCGAGACGGGTTTCGAGGATGTCCACCATGGGACCGAGAAGGTCGACGCAGGTGAGGCCGAAACGGGAGCACTTTTCCATTATGGAGGCGCGGGTTTTTCTGTCCACCAGCGTGCAGACGACCAGAGAGGGCGACTTTCGGGCTTCGGCGACGATCTCTTCGAGTTTATCCACGCCCTCGACGTAGCGGTAGCGGAGTATCCTCGAGAAAGAAACGTCAAACTGGCTGATTGCCGCCAGGGAGACGTATTCCGCCGTCTCGCCGGTGGAGTCCGAGACTATGATGAGGGAGAGGGTGTCCATTACGCGCCCTTCAGAAGGCCCAGGTCGCCCACCTCGAGAAAGAGGCGGGAACAGAGGGAGAGGAGGGCGATCCTGTTTTCTCTCACCCGGCTGTCGGGGTCCATTACGAGCACATCGTCGAAGAATGCCGTGATGGAGGGGGAGAGTTCCGCGAGAGAGCCCGCCAGGGCATTCCAGTTCTGCTCCCGGAGGGCTGTCTCAACGAGGGGCTCAACCCGTTCGATCTCCCGGAAAAGATCCTCCTCTCCCTTTTTCGAAAAAAGATCCGGATCAGGCCGTTCCCTGACCGTCTCCTCCCGCGCCAGGATGTTGCGCACCCGCACGGCTGCGGTAACGAGGTCGAGGAACCACTGCCGGGCCTGGATATTTGAAAAGACCTCGAGAAACCGAAGTACCTGGAGAGGGCGGCGCCCCGTGACCGAGATGGCGAGGAGGGCCATTTCATGGCCGTACCCCTTTTCCTTGAGCTGCATGAGAAGCCGCTGGGAGAGAAAGGCGAGAATTTTCTCCCGCAGTTCGTCCCCGACGGAAAGGGCCTCGCAGGAGCGGGCGACGAGATCCCCGAGGTCAACATCCAGACCGAGCCCCCAGAGAATTTCGTTGATGCACCGGGCTGCCCTGCGGAGGGCGTAGGGGTCCTGGGAACCGGAGGGTTCGAGGCCGGCCTTGTGAATGCTCACGATGATATGGATCCTCTCGGCGATTCCGAGGACGGCTCCGACGATATCCGAGGGGATCTCACCTCCGGCGGACCGGGGGAGGTACTGTTCGTAGAGTGCCCGGGCGACCCGCTCGGGTTCTCCCCCCCGAAGGGCGTATTCCCTTCCCATAATCCCCTGGAGATCCGGAAATTCGTAGACCATGGCCGTCACGAGGTCGGCCTTGGAGAGCAGGGCTGCCCTGTCGACGAGGGGGAGAATATCCTCGCTCTCCATGACGCGGCAGAGATAACGGGCAAGTTCCCTTGTGGCCATGACCTTGTCGTGGAGGTTGCCGAGCTTCTCCTGGTAGACGATGGACTTCAGTTTTTCCACATTCGCCGCCAGGGGTTCCCTTCGGTCCTCAGCCCAGAAAAAGGCCGCGTCCTCGAGCCGTGCCCGGAGAACCCGCTCGTTTCCCTCCCGGACCACGTCCATGTTGGACGCGAGGTTGTTGCTGACTCCGACGAAGAAGGGAAGAAGACCGCCGTTCTTTCCCCGTACGGAGAAATACTTCTGATTTTTTTTCATTGAGGTGGTGAGGACTTCCTCGGGAATTTCCAGGTATTTGCGGTCGAAGGTGCCGAAGAAGGGCACGGGATATTCCACAAGGTAGAGATTTTCGCTGATCACCTCGGGATCCAGTTCGACTGAGCCCTCAAGGTCCTTTTCCAGGGCGGAAATGGCCGCGAGCATCTTCTGGCGGCGTTTTTCCTGGTCGAGAAGGACATAATTGTCATAGAGACGGTCGATAAAGTCACCCGCATCGGTGAGGACAATCTGCTTCGCTCCCATGAAGCGGTGTCCCACCGTGGCGCTTCCGCTCTTTATTTCGCCGTATCGAAAGTGAAGGGCCTGCCTGTCGGCCATGGCGAGGATCCACCGCACAGGGCGGGCGAATCGGACGCCGGAGTGGTCCCAGTACATGCTCTTGGGGAAGGTGAGTTTTTTGATCAGTTCGCAGAAGAGATCGGGGAGAATCTCCACCGAGGGTTTGCCCTTCTCCGACACGGTGGCGCAGGTATATTTGACCCCGTCTGCTTCTACGGGCGTCAGGCTCTCCACGGAGACGCCCCGGCTCTTCGCGAACCCCTGGGCGGCCCTGGTGGGGTTGCCGTTTGCATCGAAGGCGGTCTTCCACGCCGGACCCCGAAAGGTTGTGACAAGATCCTTCTGGGTATCGTCAACATCACGGAAGACGAGGGCGATCCGCCGGGGAGTGGCGAAGACGGAGAGGTTTTTGAAGCTGATCCGGGAGAGGGCAAAATCCTCCCGGGCCGACTTTTCGAGAAAGCTGAGGGCATCGGGGATGAATCTCGAGGGGAGTTCCTCCGCTCCGATCTCGAGCACGAGATTTCGAATGGTCATCTTACTGCCTCCTGGGCGATTCCGGCCCGAATTTGCCCGTAAAGGGCAGGCCCATTTCCCTGCGCTGGGCGACGTAGCCTTCGGCGCACCGGCTTGCAAGGGTACGGATTCTTCCGATGTATCCGGTACGCTCCGTGACGCTGATCGCGTTCCGGGCGTCCAGAAGGTTGAAAGTATGGGAGCACTTCAGAACGTAGTCATAGGCGGGAAGGACAAGGCCTGCGCCCAGCACCCGGCCGGCCTCTTCCTCGTACATGGAGAACAGGGAGAAAAGCATGGCCGTATCGGCGATCTCGAAGTTGTACCGGGAATACTCCACTTCCCCCTGGTGATGGACATCGCCGTAGCGCACGGAATCCACCCACTGAAGGTCGTAGACGTTCTCAACCTTCTGGACGAACATGGCGATCCGCTCGATTCCGTAGGTTATCTCCGCAGGGACGAGGTCCATGTCGATGCCCCCCACCTGCTGGAAGTAGGTGAACTGGGTCACCTCCATGCCGTCGAGCCAGACCTCCCAGCCGAGACCCCAGGCTCCCACGGTGGGAGATTCCCAGTCGTCCTCCACAAAGCGTATATCGTGGGCCGCAGGCTCTATCCCGAGGGCCGCCAGACTCTGGAGGTAGAGATCGAGGATGTTCGACGGCGCAGGCTTGATGAGCACCTGGTACTGGTAGTAATGCTGCAGCCTGTTGGGGTTTTCTCCGTAGCGGCCGTCGGTGGGCCGCCGGGAGGGTTCCACGTAGGCCGTTTTCCATGGCTCCGGCCCGAGGGCCCGGAGGCACGTGGCCGGATTCATGGTTCCCGCGCCTACCTCTATGTCGTAGGGCTGCTGGATCACGCACCCCTGCTCGGCCCAGAAGCGCTCGAGTCGAAAGATTATTTCCTGAAAATTCACGGCTATTCCTCCTTGTAAAATTTCAAAAAATGCGTTCAGAAAAAAGACTTCTACCGCAGAAGTTCAAAAAGGGGACGGATTCTGGCCCCGGAGGACCTCCAGAATTTTTCGTCGGCTTCTCTTCGGGAAAAAAAGGCTTTAACCTCCGAGGGAGCGGCGCAGGCCGCCAGGGCGAGAAGCTCCCTCTCACTGGCCGTCAGGGTCCCCCCGGGAGATTCGCCTGCGCATTCCGGGCAGAGAAGGCCTCCCTCGGTCCACCGTGCCTCCTCAAGAAGCCTGCCGCATGCCGCGCACCCGGTAAGGGACGGCGCAAGCCCTTCGCTGCTGAGCCACCGCCAGAGAAAACGCCATTCCCCCACCGGAGGAGACAGTCCCTCTCCCAGCAGAAGGGATGTCCAGTAGAAAAGGGCAAGGACATCGTCGGCAGGGTGGCCCGGCAAAAGATACCTGCACAGAAGGCTGTCCCAGTCGAGAAGACGCCGGAGCACCGCCGGGTTCTTCCGCAGAAGCCAGAAATCTTCCTTCACGTCCACGGATTTCAGATAGAGGCTCCGGGTGCCCTTGTAGAGATTGAAGTTCCCCCACACGAGGGGCTCCACGGCGCCGCCGAAGCGTACCCTTCCCCTCGCCGCACCCGGAGCGTAAACCCAGACCGGGCCTGCCGAACGGAGAAAAAGGCAGAGAGAAAGATCTCCCTCGGGGGTCGCAGTCCGGCGGAGGACAACCCCGGATAAACGGACCATCCCCTGGGGGAGGGCATCGGTCATGATTCTCCTTCCCGGATGCCGAGCCTTCTGAGGTCCCCTTCCGACTGTTTCCACCCGGGGCGGACCTTGATCCACAGATCGAGATAGACCCGATGCCCCGTCAGGTTTTCTATTTCAAGACGGGACAGGCGGCCGATCTCTTTTATCCTCGTCCCCTTTTCGCCCAGGAGTATCCGCCGCTGTCCCTCCCGTTCAACGTAAATCGTGGCCCGTATGTAGAGAACTTCCCTTTCCGGGTATTCGTCCGGACTCTTGTAGTCCTCCACTTCCACGGCGGCGCTGTGGGGGACCTCCTGGTGGCTGAGCAGCAGCACCTTCTCCCGGATGATCTCGGAGGCGAGAAATTTTTCGGGCCGGTCGACGAAGATCTCTTCGTCGTAGAAGGGAGGGCTTTCAGGAAGAAAGGAGATTATGGTCTCCACGAGCCCGTCCAGCCCCTGGCCCGTCCGGGCGGAGACTGCGACTGCACCGGAGAGGGGAATTCGTCCTCCGTAGAGTTCCTTCGCCCCGGGCAGGGAATCTCCTTTCCCCGCGAGGTCGCTCTTGTTGACAACGAGGAGGATCGGGGCCTTTACCCTGGGGAGAATCGACAGGATTTCTTCGTCCTCCTTCCCGATTTCCCTGTCCCCCGCCTCGGCGACATAGCAGACAAGGGCCGCATCGTCCATGGACGAAAGGGCGGCATTCACAAGGGCTGTGGCGAGCTTTGACTTCGCCTGGTGAATCCCCGGAGTATCGACGAAGACGATCTGCCATGCCGGGCCGTTGAGAACCCCGCGGATAGCGTTGCGGGTCGTCTGGGGCTTGTCCGAGACGATGGAGACCTTCGCTCCCACGAGGCGGTTGACCAGGGTTGATTTCCCTGCATTTGGACGTCCGGCCAGAACGACGATTCCGGCTCGAAAGACAGGAGGATTCCCGGTCATGGCCGGGCCTCCCCTCTCAGAACGAAGGGCGCCGGAAAGAGGTCGGCGAGACTGAGGACGAGAGAACCGGCACCCTTCTCAAGCACGATGAGCAGCCTGGGGTTGAACTCGGCGAGGAACTGACGGCAGGCTCCGCAGGGGAGACAGGGTTCTCCCGGATGTCCGGCAATGGCGATCGCCAGTGGGTTTCGTCCTCCCCGGACGACCATGGCCCCGGCGGCGTTTCGCTCGGCGCAGAGGGTCAGGCTGAAGGATCCGTTTTCCACGTTGCAGCCGAGGAGGAAATCTTCCCTCCCCTCTTCGAAGAGAGCGGCCCCCACGGGAAAGGCGGAATAGGGAGCGTAGGCGAAGCTCCTTGCCCTGCGGGCTGCTTCCAGCAGTTCCGCTGAGGAGGGCCAGGAGGCGGGCCATTCCCTCTGAGGAAAGGCTTTCATCCTTTGTCTCCTTCCGCAGAAAGAGGCAGTACGTAGTTCCCCTCCCGGGGGTACAGGCGGAGGAGCTTTATTCTGTGGTCCTCCACCTCAAGGACTTCGATCTCCCACTTTTTTCTGCCGTCAGGGGAGGTGTAGAGCACTTTCTCTCCGGGGGAGGGGAAGTCCCCCGAAATGCACAGAACGAGCCCTCCCAGGCTTTCGGCGTCCTCCGACTCGAAGGAGGAATCGAGAAGTTCGCTCAGGTCTTCGAGCCCCACATGCCCCTCCACGAGATAGGTCCCTTCCTCTTCTGCGAGGAAGGAGGGATTTTCCTTGTCGTATTCGTCCTGGATTTCACCGACGATCTCCTCGAGAAGGTCCTCAAGGGTGACGATGCCCGCCACGCCGCCGTATTCGTCCACCACGACGGCCATGTGGATATGCCGTCCCTTCATGGTGTTGAAAAGCTCCACGACCCTCATGCTCTCGGGGACAAAGAGGGCGTCCCGCATCACCTTCGACACGGGTGCGGTAAGATCTCCCGCAAGGAGGTTCGGTATGGTGTCCTTCACGTAGAGAATCCCCACGATGTCGTCGGGGCTTTCCTCGTAAACGGGAACCCGGGAATGGCCGTGGTCCTGAAAGATCTCCATGGCCTGGGAGATGGTGGAATCGGAGGCTACGGCGTCCATGTCCGTCCGGGGGACCATGATTTCGTAGACCCGGGTCTCCTCGAAGGAGATGATGCCGTGGATCATCCGCCGCTCCACTTCCTCGAGTGCTCCGGACTCCTCGCCGATATTGACCATCTGCTCGAACTCCTCCCGGGTGACGAAGGGATGCCTGGCCTTCAGGTCGATCTTGAAGACGAACCCCAGGAGACGGACAATCCCCAGCATTGCCCAGAGGAAGGGGGAAAAGATAACGTCCAGGAGGCGCAGCAGGGGGAGGGTCACCACGAGAAGGATCTCCGAACGGATCATTGCGACGCTCTTCGGAAAGATCTCGCCGAAGATGACGATCACCACGGTCATGACGGCCACGGAGATATAGACCCCCCCCGCCCCCATGACCCGGATTGCGAAGGACGTGGCCACCGCGCTCGCGGCGATGTTCACGAGGTTGTTGCTCACGAGGACGATGGTGAGGACCCTCTGGATGTCCCTGAGAAGCCACTGGAAATACCGCTTCTGCAGGGGATATTTTTCGATCAGAGAGAGGATCTTGCTTCTGCCCGACGACGTGATGGCCGTCTCTGACGCGCTGAAGAAGGCCGACAGGGCAATCAGGGCCAGCAGAATAAAGAATGACTTCGAGAGAAAAATGCTCATCCCCTTGTCCCTCCGAGCAGGGCGGCACGGATGCGCTCCTGCGCTTCCTCCATGGACTTCTCCCTGTCGGGAGTGTCGTGGTCCCGGGCAAGCAGATGCAGAAATCCGTGGGCCAGCATAAGCGCCATGGCGCTCAGCCAGGCTGACTCGCCTTCATCTTCCGTCTCTTTTCTGACGTACTCAGGGCAGATGAGGATGTCCCCCAGGGGCAGAAGGGGCATGCCGGAATCGGGGCGAAATTCTCCTCCCTCCTCCCACAGAGGAAAGGAGAGGACATCCGTAGGGGCGTCCACCTCCCGGTAAGTCCTGTTCTGTTCTCTCATTTCGTCCGGTGAAAGAAAGGTGAGGGAGATTTCGACCCTGTCGGGAAGGAGCTTGCCCTCGGGCAGATTTTCGAGAGCTGCCGCAAGCACCTCCGGTGCGTTTTTTATCATGTCCCCGAGGGGAGATCTACTTGCCGGGTCCGGGTCGTCGTTATTGTCGAGATGCAATTGAAGCTTCAATGCCATCGTCCTCCAGTACTTCTGATATTGACCGTTCCTGCGGGTTTTCCTTCAGTTCCTTTACCTTGCGGGTATGGTACATGGACTGGAAGGATGTAAGAAGGGTCTCCCGAATGACCGCCAGATCTCTCAGGGTGAAATCGATGTCGTCGAGCTGCCCCTCCGCCATCTTGGCCTCCACGACGCTCTCGATGGTCTTCTCGAGATCGGGCACCGAGGTGGTTGAGCGCATCTCCGCCCGGACCGCCGCTTCCACGGAGTCCACGAGCATGAGCAGTCCCGTTTCCCGCGAACCGGGGCGCGGACCAGGGTAGCAGAACTGTTCCCGGGGCACCTCGTGTCCTTCGTTCAGGGCTTTCCTATAGAAATAGGAGAGGCAGGTGGTTCCGTGATGTTCAGCTATGAACTGTTTTATGAGATCCGGCAGATGATATTCCTCGGCGAGTTCCAGCCCTTCCCGGATATGAGAGATGATCACGAGAGCGGAGAGGGTAGGTTTGAGCTCGTCATGGATATTTTCGCTGCCGATCTGGTTCTCCACGAAGAACTGGGGGCGGCGGAGCTTTCCGATGTCGTGAAAATAGGCTCCGGCCTTGATCAGCTTCGAGTTCATCCCCAATCTGTCTGCCACCACTTCCGCAAGGGTTCCGAGCATGAGGGAGTGGTGGTAGGTGCCCGGTGCCTCGATCTGGAGCTTCTTCAGGACGGGGTTCGAGGGATGGCTCAGCTCCATGAGGAGCAGAGGGGAGATGACGTCGAAGGTATTCTCAAGCAGGGGGAGAATGGCGATCACCATGGTGCTCCAGGCAATATTTCCCCCGAGCAGATAGAGGAACGTGTCAGGATAGAGGGTGAGGTCGAAGGCCCACCGGATAAATATCCCGACGATTGCCTGGAGGAAGCCGAGAATCAGGAGACGGCTCCAGAGATGCCCCCGGGAATGAATCTCCCGAAGAAGAAAATACCCCGCCAGGGCGCTGAGAATTCCCATTGAGGAGACGATGACCACGTGGAGGGCCGAAAGCCCCGTGACCACCACCGCCCCCAGAAGACTGCCCCCGAGAACGACCTGCAGGGCCAGTCCCGACGGAAGGGTGAGATAGGCGCATCCCGCAAGAAAAAGGCTGCCCATCCCCTCTGCCGAGAAAACGGAGGAGACATACTCGATCACCCAGCTCAGGCCGACGATGAAGGAAATATAAAGCCAGGGATGGACCTTCCGGGACTCGGCGGAAGGTCTTCTTGTCCGGAGACGGATCCAGAGGGGCCAGAAAGGGATGGCCACAAGGGCAAAAAAGATCTGCTTCCAGGGAAAGGTAATCTCCGAGTACCCCTGGATTTTGAGAATGCCCGCCACCTGGGGGGTTATGATCTGTCCCTTTTCCACGAGGACGTCTCCCGGGGCGACTGTCCGCTCCACGGGCTGGAGGGAGGAAGCCATGTCGTTCCTCAGTGAGCGGGTGAGATTTTCGTCGATCCTGGTCAGGGGAGGAAGGAGCTCCTCGAGAATCTGGTAGATGATGTTGTTCTCCTCCATGGGAAGGGAGCGCTTTTCGATTTCCTTCCAGATCCTTTCCGGAGAGGGAGAGGAGCCCTGACTGTCCATGCCTGCCCCTTCAAGGAAAACTCCCGCCACCCGTGCGGATTCCTGAAGGATCTTCTTTCTCGCATCGGGTGCATCGTTTTTCAGCAGCTCCGACAAGCCCGGAGAAAGGGGAAGATCATCGAGTTTTCCCGCGGCCAGGATCTCGATGCGCTGTATAAGACGGTCCTTGGCGGCCCCGTCCCGCACCAGGACGCCGGCGACCGTCTCCCCCACCCTCGACCGGAGCACCTTCGTCCCCTCTTCGTCGGCATACTTCATGGGGTAAAGGGCGAAATAGGTGCGGGGAGAAACGTCGCCGGGGACGAACCCGAGGACCCTGTCCTCGAAGGTCCACTTCATAAGCAGGACCGAGAGGGCAAAGGCCGCAAGAATAACCACGGCGCCGATGCGGAAGAGAGGATATCCTTCCGCAAGGCGTCCGAGGATGCTCTTTCTTTTCCCGGTCCGGACCGGTCTTTTAGCTGCCGTTCCCGCGCTGCTGCTCATACCGTTCGTACGCCTTCACCACCTGCTGCACTATTTCGTGACGGACCACGTCCGAGTGGGTGAGATAAAAGAACTCAATTCCCTCGATATCCTGCAGTATCTCCCGGACCTGCTTGAGTCCGGACATTTTTCCCGTGGGAAGGTCAACCTGTGTGACGTCCCCGGTAATCACCGCCTTCGATCCGAAACCCAGGCGGGTGAGGAACATCTTCATCTGTTCCGGGGTCGTGTTCTGCGCCTCGTCCAGGATGATGAAACTGTCGTTCAGCGTGCGTCCCCGCATGTAGGCGAGAGGGGCAATCTCGATGACCCCCTTGTCCACGTACCGGAGAAACCTCTCCGGAGAGAGCAGCTCGTAGAAGGCGTCGTAGAGCGGGCGGACATAGGGCTCCACTTTCTCCCGAAGATCTCCGGGGAGATATCCCAGGCTCTCCCCCGCCTCCACCGCGGGACGGACGAGGACGATCCTGCTGATGGCCGAGGCTTTCAGCAGGGCTACCGCATGGCAGACGGCCAGATAGGTCTTTCCCGTGCCTGCCGGGCCGATGGAGAAGACGATGTGATTTTCCCGTATGACCTGGAGGTATTTCCGCTGCCCCTCTGTCTTCGCCCGGATCGGTTTCCCCCTTGCCGTCGTGCAGATGACCTCCGAAAAGAGAGGTGCGAGGTTGACCTCTCCCTTTTCGGCGATCATGTCCATGGCATAGCGCACGTCGGCAAGATGCAGGGAATGCCCCTTTGCGGCTATGGTATGCAGCTGCTCGAGAAGTCCGTAGACCACGTCCACGGCATCGCTGTCAGGACCGCGGACAGCGATGTGCTGTCCCCGGACGATAAGCCGCACGGGGTAGCGCTGCTCCACGGCGTCTATATTCTCGTCGTCCTTGCCGCCGAGCCTGGCCATGGTATCGCTGTCGGCGAACTCTATTTCCTTCAGAAAGACCCCCGTCTCCCGGGGATCAAAATCCTTCTGCGTTTCCATTGGTCTGTAAATTTTCCCTCTTTTCTATACGGGATATCCGGCTCCGTCCACAAGTTCGGCGAGGCCGACGTCCACCTTCATCTCCCGGGCGAATTTTTTCATGAGAAAATCCTTCGCCACGTTGGGGAAAAGGACATAGCTGAGCACGTCCTCGGGCTGAAGCATCCAGGGCTCAACAATGACCCGGGCTTTTTCAAGCTCAGGAGCGATATATTCCGCGGGCCGGCCTGTAATGGGCTGCTCGTCGCCGATGACCTTTTTCTGAATTTCGGGGTCCACATCTGCCGGCGGCTTGCCGTACTGGCCGAGGAAGTAGCTCTTGACCTCCTTGGGGACGATCTTCCAGCGCTCTCCCACAAGGACGTTGAGGGTGGCCTGGGTGCCCACGATCTGGCTTGTGGGGGTGACGAGGGGAGGATACCCCATCTCCTTCCGCACCCTGGGAACCTCTTTCAGCACCTCCTGGAGACGGCCGAGGGCGTTCTGGTCCCTGAGCTGGCTGACGAGATTGGAGTACATGCCCCCCGGAATCTGGTAGATGAGAACATTGATGTCGATTCCCCCGAGGTCCATAAAGATCTTCGAGTGCTTTTCTCTTACTTTTTTGAAGTGATTGGTGATGGGCACGAGCTGCTCGAGGTCGATATCCGTATCGAAGGCCCCGCCTCTCAGCCCTGCGACGAGGGATTCCACGGGAGGCTGGCTCGTCCCCATGGCGAAGGGAGACATGGCGCAGTCCACCACGTCAGCCCCGGCCTCGAGGCCGGCGTAGTAGGCCATGGAGGCCATGCCGCTCGTATAGTGGGAGTGGATCTGAACGGGAAGACCCGTTTCTTTTTTTATGGCCTTCACGAGGGCGGCGGTCTCCACGGGGCTGATGATCCCAGCCATGTCCTTGATGCAGATCGAATCTGCCCCCATGGATTTCATCTGCCGGGAGAGGCCGGCGAAGGCGTCGAGGGAGTGCACCGGCGAAAGGGTGAAGGAAAAGGCAAGCTGAAGATGGGCACCCTCCTTCTTGATCTGATCCGCGGCCACTTCCATGTTCCTGAGGTCGTTGAGGGCATCGAAGACGCGGATGATGTCCAGGCCGTTCCCCACGGCCCGCTTGACGAACTCCCGTACCGTATCGTCCGCATAGTGGCGGTATCCGACGATGTTCTGACCCCGGAGAAGCATCTGGAGCTTCGTCTTCTTGAAATATTTGCGGAGGATCCTGAGGCGCTCCCAGGGGTCCTCGTCGAGATAGCGCATGGCCGTGTCGAAGGTGGCCCCTCCCCAGACTTCCATGGAGTGGAACCCAACCTCGTCCATCAACTCAGCCACGGGAGCCATGTCCTCGATCCCCATCCGGGTGGCCATGAGGGACTGGTGCCCGTCCCGAAGACTGGTATCGGTGATCCCCACCTTGCGGACCGGCGAGGCGGGGGCGGGAATCAACTCCTTCACTTCTTCTTCATTTGCTGAGATGATCTTCTTCTCGGTTTCCTTCGGAGCCGGATGGCTTTTTCTTGCCTGGTCGTTTTTCATATTCTCGTTTCCTCCGTTTTTTATGATGGTATCTCTTCCGTTCTTTCGGGATCATATACCTTTTCTTCTGCCCAGCCGGGGGAACATTCGGTCTTCGCCCGGTTCCAGAGTTCATCCAGTTCCTCAAGGGAATAGGCGCTCCAGGGGAGCCCTTTTTCGGAGACATACCCCTCTATCATGCGGAACCTGCGTTCGAACTTTCCGTTGGCCAGGGCCAGGGCCGCCTCCGGATTGACCTGAAGGTGGCGGGCAAGGTTCACCGCCGCGAAGAAAAGGTCGCCCATCTCCTCCTCCACCGCCTCGGCCTTTCCGGCGGCTACCGCAGAGCGGATCTCCTCCAGTTCCTCCTCCACTTTACCATAAAGGGGGGAAAGTTCCCCCTTTTTCCAGTCAAAACCCACGTGGGCGGCCTTCGACTGGATGCGGCCTGCCTTGGCCAGGGGAGGCAGTCCCTTGGGGACGCCTCCGAGAAGAGAGATATCCTTCTTTTTCTTCGCCTTTTCGGTCACCTTGATCTCCTCCCAGTTTTGGAGGACCTCGGCGCTTGTGGCGGCTTCCCTGCTGCCGAAGACGTGGGGGTGGCGCCGGACGAGTTTTTCAGTCAGGCAGGCCAGGACGTCCTCCATGGAGAAGAGCCCTTCCTCTTCAGCCACGGCCGCCGCGAAGACCACCTGCAGGAGGACGTCGCCGCATTCCTCCATGATGTCCTCCGCTCTTCCTTCAGTAATGGCGTCCACGAGTTCATAGGCTTCCTCGACGATATAGGTCCGGAGATCTGACATTTTCTGCTCTCTGTCCCAGGGGCAGCCGCCCGGGGCCCGGAGCCTTTTCATGACTTCCATAAGTTCGTCGAAGGAACTGCCCGTTTTATGATTCATTTTTCCGCCTCCTGCCTGAGATGACGGAGGGCGGACAAAATATCGGAGAGTCCCCGGCTTCCCCCGGGACCGATAAGTCCGTCAGTCCGACTGTACCAGGATTTTTTCTTTCCGAGAGATTCGAAAAGCGGACCCGATCCCCGGAGGATGGTGTCCTTTCTTGAACTCTCCACTGAAACGATACCATATTTTCTCCCCCTGGACCGCAGCAAAGATACGGAAAAAAGGTTCTGAAGACTTTCGGGAAGGGGCCCGAACCGGTCGAGCACTTCCTTCTCGATATCCCGAAGCTCTTCCCATCCTTCGAGGCGGAGAAGCCTCCGGTAAAGGGCGATGCGGATGGATTCCTGGGGAATGTAGGCCGAAGGGACGAGGCAGGGTATGTCCACCAGGACGTCTGCGGAGGACGGAAGGGTCCCCCGGAGGCGTGCAATCTCCTCTTCAAGAAGCCGGTAGTACAGAAAAGAATCGGCTCCGTGCCGCTCCTCCCCGTGCTGGGCAGTTCCGAGAAGATCTCCGCTGCCCCGGATGCGCAGGTCCTCCATGGCGAGATCGTAGCCGGCTCCCCGGTCGCCCACGGTGGTGATGGCGTCGAGACGCTCGAGGGCCTCCCGTCCGAGGGGCTGTCCTTCGGGGTAGAGGAACCAGGCATAGGCCGCCTCCTCCCTGCGGCCTATGCGTCCCCGAAGCTGGTACATCTGGGCAAGGCCAAGCTGACGGCTGTCCTCGACGATAAGGGTGTTCGCCCCGGGGACGTCGAGACCGCTCTCTATGATGGTAGTGCAGAGAAGAATCTGAAGTTCGCGGTTATAGAACTTCATCATGGTCTCTTCAATTTCTTTCTCCTTCATCCGTCCGTGGACGACCCCCAGGGATGCAGAGGGAAAAAGTTTTCTGAGCAAGCCCGCCCGCTCCTCGATTCCGGCGATGCGGTTCGTCACGTAGAAAACCTGGCCTCCCCGCTCGAGCTCCCGGTGCAACGCGGTTTTGACGAGACGGGCATTCCATGCCGCGGCAGTTGTGACCACAGGAACCCGGTTCCTCGGGGGTTCGCTGAGCACTGAGATGCTTCTCAGCCCCTTGAGGGAGAGGGCGAGAGTCCGGGGAATAGGGGTCGCCGAGAGCATGAGAACATCGAGATTTTCCCGCCCCGCCTTCAGTTTCTCCTTGGAGAGGACGCCGAAGCGATGCTCCTCGTCCACGATGAGAAGCCCCAGATCGGAGAAGACCACGTCTTTCTGAAGCATCCTGGCAGTCCCGATGACGATGTCCACCCGTCCCTCGGCCACCTCCCGGAGCACTTCCCGCTGCTCCCGGAGGGAGAGGAATCTCGAGAGGAGAGCCACTTTTACGGGAAACCCGGTCATCCGCGCCGTGAAGGAAAGA
Source organism: Aminobacteriaceae bacterium (assembly GCA_963674625.2). Taxonomy (GTDB): domain Bacteria; phylum Synergistota; class Synergistia; order Synergistales; family Aminobacteriaceae; genus JALHFZ01. The sequence goes on from CAXXXO010000003.1 coordinate 574,561, forward strand.
TAGTGCTGCTGGGCAAGAATCGTTGTGGGCACGAGGACTGCCGTCTGCTTTCCTCCCTGGGCGGCGCGGAAGGCGGCCCGTATGGCCACCTCAGTCTTGCCGTATCCTACGTCTCCGACGAGGAGCCGGTCCATGGGGAGAGGTTTTTCCATGTCCTCCGCCACCTCGGCGGCGGCCTTGAGCTGGTCCCTGGTCTCGGGATAGGGAAATGCTTCCTCGAACTCGGCATAGAGATCGTCTGCGGGAGGAAAAGGGAACCCCGGAACGATTTCCCTCCGGGCGTAGAGTTCGAGCAGCGCGGCCAGTTCTTCCCGTACCCTTTCCCTTGTCTTGGCGACGGATTTTTTCCATTTCGTCCCCTTGAGCGAGTCGAGGCGGACGTCATCATCGGCAAAATCGGGAAGGGGGGTGATTTTGAAGAGCTGAAGAACGGGGAGAAAAAGCCTCTGATTGTTCGCAAATTCGAGGATAAGGCTGTCCATGACATCTCCCGAGACGGATATTTCCTCCGACCCGCGGAAGACGCACAGGCCGTAGTCCTCGTGGACGAGCAGCTGTCCTTCCGAAAGCCGGCCGCTCCATTCCGCCGGCGGAGCTTCGAGGCCCGCGGATCCTATTTTTTCTGAGATTCCCGCGATTTCGAGATCCGAGACGCAGACTATCCGTTCCTCCGGATCGAGAAAACCCCGGGAGAGAGACCCTTCGATGGGGGTGATCCATTCCCTTGCGCCGAAGGAGAGAATACGGGGGTTTTGAGTGACCAGCCGTACGGTGTACCCTTCGTTTCTCCAGGCTTCTGCGGTCCAGTGAAATTTTTCGAGGCTCCCCCGGAAGAGGGGTACTTCCTCGAGGGTGAAGGCGCCCCGGGTGTATTGAAGGGAAGCCGTGACCCGAAGGGTGTCCCGGGAGGCGAGGGGAAGGAAGATCCCGCTCCATGGTTCGAGGGGAAGAACCCCCTCTTCGGCTGCGATCTCGTTCCACAGGAACTGGTAGGATTCCGCCGAGGCCTCGATCCGGGAGGGTTCGAAGAGAACGATCCTTACTCCCTCGGGAAGAAAATCTTCGAGGAGGGCAGTTTTTGAGGAGTTGAGGGAATGGATTTCCGCGGAGTCGAGAAGGCCCACGCTTTTCTGGGTGGAGGGGGAAAAGCTCCGGACGCTCTCTGCCGAGTCATCGAAAAACTCGATCCTGAGAGGGTAGGCATAGGCGGGGTCGAAGAGATCGAGAATATACCCCCGGAAGACGAACTGCCCCGGGGACCATACGAGGTCAGAGCGGACGTACCCTCCGTGGACGAGCCAGTCGAGCAGCCTCTCCCGGCTGTAGGTCTCGCCGGGACGAATGACGAGGTCTCCCCCGCCCTTCCGGAAGGGTGCCATGAGAGCTCCGGGAGTGGCGACGGCCAGGCCGCCCTCCCTCTTCCACCGGGCAAGGATCTCTCCTCTCTGGAGGGGAAGGGCGCGCCCTGAGAGGGCCGTCGGGGTGAGGGGAATCTCAGGCAGAAGAAAAGCGTTTTCCTCCGGAAAAAGAGTCCGCCAGTCGCCGACAAATGTTCCGGCCTGCTTTCCGTCCGGCAGAACCACGAGGGCAGGTCCCTGCGGCGCACGACAAATCCAGCACCGGGCTCCTCCGTCGAGGGGAAGATGAAGGGCGGTGCCGGAACTCCAGAGATTTTTCTCCCTGGACCATATTCTGTTTTCCGCATTTCGGGACAGAGTGCTCATTATCTCTCCATGGGAAGAATGCCGTCCGGCCGTGGACCGCCCCTTCAGACCATGCCGTTCACCCTGTTCATCCCCTCGTCGGGACCCAGGGAAATCCACAGGGAGGCGGCCTCGGCAGCCCGTTCGGCAAGATCGGGAAGGGATTCGCGCTCCTCCTTCGAAAAAGTTCCGAGTACCCAGGAAATGATCCCTTTTTCATCCGGAACGGCCCCGACGCCCACGCGTAGACGGGGGACCTCGAGAGTACCGGCCGCGGCGAGGACGGAGATCATCCCCTTGTGCCCGCCGGCTGAACCTTTCCTGCGCATCCGCAGGCGGCCGAAGGGAAGGGCCACATCGTCATAGATGACGAGGACGTCCTCCCAGGAAAGGCGGAAATAATCCACTGCCTCCCGCAGGGCCTTTCCGCTGAGGTTCATCCAGGTCAGAGGCTTCAGAAAAAGCACCTTTTCACCCTTATGAAAGACCGTCCAGGCCATGGACGAAAACTGCATCTTCGCCGCTCCGCACGAAAACCGGCTGACCAGGGAGTCCACCACGAGCCAGCCGGCATTGTGCCGCGAAAAAACATATTCCGGTCCGGGGTTGCCCAACCCGGCGATAAGCTTCAAGGAGAATTAGTCCTCCTCTTCGTCTTTGGCCTTCCCCTTGCCTAACACTTCGACTTCCTTCTCCTCCGTTTCGGGCTCTTCCTCCTCGCCCACGCCCCTGGGAATCATAACCGCCACGACGACCTCATCGGGGTCGGCGAGCACTTCCGCTTCGGGGGGAACAGGAAGATCCTGAACCTGGATCTGTTCACCCAGCCCGAGGGAGGAGACGTCGACCACTATGGACTCAGGGATCTGTCCGGGGAGGACTTCCATGGAAATTTCCCGGAGAAGATGGTCGATAACGCCGCCCAGCTTCACGCCAGGGCATTCATCCCGGCCGGTCAGCTGCACGGGAATATTGACGTTGATGCGGTGTCCCTTGACCAGCTGGACGAAATCTATATGGAGAATTTTTCCGTTGAGGATATCCTTCTGAACTTCCCGCATGAGGCACATCTCGTCCTTGCCGCCGGGGAATGCCACCTGGATTGTCTGGGTCTCCCACCTCGAGGAGGCCACGACTTTGCTGATCTCGGAAGCCTTTACCTTCCCCGGAAGGGATTCGATATAGTCCGGACCGTAGACGACACAGGGAATGTATCCCGAGGACCGTACTCTTCTGCTTGCTTCCTTTCCTTTTTCTTCCCGCGGTTCAAGAACGATATTCACCATTTCCGACATTGAAACCCATCCTCCTTAAAGTGCGATCCCCCGCCCTGAAGGCCGGGAACCGAAAAAAAACTAGTCAAACAGACTGCTTACGGAACGATCGCTGTGCACACGCAAAATGGCCTCGGCGAAGAGGGGCGCTATGGACAGCTGAATGATTTTATCCGATTTTTTGATCTCGGGCAATGGGATGGTATCGGTAAGCACCATCACATCGATGGAAGAATTGTCAAGCCGTTCGAAGGCCGGCCCTGAAAGCACCCCGTGGGTGGCGCAGGCGTAGATTTTCACCGCACCCCTTTCCTTGATGAGGGCGGCGGCATTGCAGATCGTGCCCGCCGTATCGATGATGTCGTCCACGAGGACGGCAGTCTTGCCCCGGACGTCCCCTATGATGTCCATGACCTCGCAGAGGTTTGCCACCTCGTGGGACCTCCGCTTGTCCACGATGGCGAGATCCGCCTTGAGGGTCCCGGCGAATTTCCTGGCCCTGACCACTCCCCCCACGTCCGGCGCGACCACCACGATGGACCCCGACGAGGACTCCGCGGAAAGGGTCTCCCGGAAATAGCTTGCCAGGAGAGGCATGCCCGTAAGGTGATCCACGGGGATATCGAAAAAACCCTGGATCTGGCCCGCATGAAGATCGGCGGAGATGACCCTGTCAGCTCCAGCGACGGTGATGACGTTCGCGACAAGTTTCGCGGAGATGGGGTCTCTTGGCTTGGTCTTCCGTTCCTGCCGGGCATATCCGAAATAGGGGATCACCACGTTGATGCGGTTGGCGGAAGCCCTCTTCAGCGCGTCGATCATGATGAGCAGCTCGACCAGGTTCTCGTTCACGGGGTTGCAGGTAGGCTGTATGACGAAAACATCGGCTCCCCGCACGCTCTCCTCGATGGAAAGGCCGATTTCACCATCGGAAAAACGGTAATGTTTCGACCGGGAGAGCTCCATCCCGAGTTCGCTGCATATTCTCCGGGCAAAAGCCGGATGGGCCGTACCGGAAAAAATCTTCAGTTCCCGTGAATTTGACGCCATAATCCAGGCTGCCTCCTTTATTTCTCGGTATCTTCCTGCTTCTGCCTTCTTTTTGACCAGCCGTCGATATTTTTCTGATGGGCCCTGGCGACCCCAAGGGATCCTTCGGGGACATTCCTGCTGATCACCGATCCGGCGGCGGTAAATCCGCCGTCCTTCACCTCCACCGGGGCAACCAGCATGGTGTCGCTGCCGATAAAGCACCGGTTTCCTATTTTTGTGGGGTTTTTCCTCCTGCCGTCATAGTTGCAGGTGATGGTGCCCGCCCCGATGTTCGTGTCCTCCCCCACGGTCGCGTCCCCCAGATAGGACAGATGGGGTGTTTTGCTCCTCTTTCCGATGGTGCTTTTCTTGATCTCAACGAACTTTCCCGCATGGGCTTCTTCTTCGAGCACCGCCCCGTCCCGGAGGACAACGAAGGGACCGGCCCGGGACCCCTTTTCGAGGCGGCTGTCGCTGAGGACGGCGTGGCTCACCACGTCCGCCCCTTCGGAAAGGGTCATGTTTCTGAGAATGGAGAACCCGCCCACGTGGCTTCCTCTTCCGATGCTCGTATGCCCCCAGATCTGAACGAAGGGGTCTATGGAAACATTTTCTTCGATGGTCACCCGGGGACCGATCCAGACGGAGGAAGGATCCATCATTCGTACCCCCCGGGAAAGATGCCCCTCCACGATTTCCTGGCGGATGCACTCTCCGGAGGACCAGAGGTGCCCGGGAGTATTGACGCCCCGGAATTCCGTCTCCGTGGAGGCTGCGGTGCTGTTCACCCGGCGTCCGTCCCTGACCATGAGGCCGACAAGGTCGGGAAGGTAGTATTCCCCCTGGGCGTTCTCGTTGTCGAGGCGGTCGATGAAGGGCAGCAGGGAGGAGACGGTGAATACGTAAATTCCGCTGTTGACCTCGGAGATGAGCTTCTGCTCTTCCGTGGCGTCCCTGTCCTCCACTATGGAGACGCCCGGGCCCGACCTCACGATACGCCCGTACCCCCGGGGATCGGAGGCGCAAAAGCTGAGAAAGGTGCAGTCGGCCCCTGAAGCGGCATGATCTGCAAGAAGCGCCTCAAGGGTGGAGCTGCGCAGGTGGGGAACGTCCCCCGGAAGGATGAGAAGATTCTCGAAGCCGGACCACCATTCCCGGGCTATTCGGACCGCATGGCCGGTGCCGAGCTGTTCGTGCTGCCACAGGGGCACGACGGAAGGCCACGCCCCGGAAAGATACTCCGAAACCTGCTCTCCCTTGTGGCCCACCACGGCGGAGATGGCTGCAATTTTCGCTCCTCCGCCCCCGCGGCATGGTTCAAGGGCCCGGAGGACATAATAAAGCAGCGGCTGATCGAGTATCGGAAGGAGGACCTTGGGGAGGTCGCTCTTCATTCTGGTACCTTTTCCCGCCGCAAGTACAAGCGCCCCGGTTCCGTCAGTCGAGCAGGTCAAGGAGATCAACACCTTTATAGGGATTTCCGGGAAGCCTTTTCGGTCTTTTCCCGAAGAATGCTCCTGGCTGGGGTGGCTGGATTCGAACCAGCGATGGCGGAGCCAAAGTCCGCTGCCTTGCCGCTTGGCTACACCCCATCGTAAAGAACCACAATATACTAGCAGAGCCTGACCAAGTGTCAAGAAAGATGGTTTTTTCCGCCGATTATCTTTTTTATTATACTCCACCGTTCCGGGGAAAGGGTTCTCCTTTCTCCGCAGGTCGGGTAGCCCCTGCTGAAGCCGGATAAGAAGGATTTTTCTTTTTCCTCGGAAAAGGGTGCGTACTATGGTAGAATTTCAATCAAATGATACCTTTGCTCGTCTTCGCCTTTTTTCTCTATTTTCCCTACGGGTGGTGCGCCCTTCGGAAAAGGTCCTTCGAGAGCTGCGGCCTGAGGTGGAAAATCACCCCCAGGGGATGGCTTGACCTTGCCGCCGCCACTGCCGGCACTCTTCTGCCCCTTACCCTGGTCGCCCTTCTTTTTTTCCGAAGCGCCCTTCCCTCTCCGGCTTCCGCATCGATTCTCCCGGCGATTCTGTCGGGCTTCGCAGTTGCGGCGGCGGAGGAGACTTTTTTCCGGGGATGGCTGCAAACCCAGCTCTGCTCGAAGTTTTCGCCCCCCCTGGCAATCTTCCTCGCGGCAGCCCTTTTCGGCCTGGCCCACTTCGCCTCTCCCTACGCCCCCTTCGCCCTCCTGGCCTTTTTTCCAGGGCTTGTCATGGGCCTTCTCAGGCACCGACACGGTTCAGTTTTTCCGGCCATTCTCTATCACTGGTTCGGCAATATCTGGTCAATCTGGTTTTATCCCCATCTCTAGGGAAGAACCGGGAAAGGAGTTCTGCCATGAAAAAAATCTTCAGACGAACTGTTTTTTTTCTCGCGGTCTTTTTCTTCAGCGCTCTATCTGGTGCGTGCGCCGCTCCGCTCTTTGAAATCCGCCTCCCTCTCACCCTGGGGGAGACGGCGTCGGCGGTCCTGCCGGACGGACGGACTTTTCCCCTCGGAAAGGTGGCGGGCCTTCCCGAAACCACCCGCTGGCCGGGGTATACGGCGTCGAAATGGGCCCTTCCCGGCACCGTCGCCGCATCGGCGGTGAACGCCGTCCATCTCACCCTCTCCATAGAAAAGGACGCCGGGAGGACCTTCAGCGTTCTTCCGCTCACTACTCTCGCTCCCGCCGCGGGAAAGGCGGCCTTCGTAACCCTGGACGTTCCCGCCGGAACGGGCTTTTTCGGAGGATGGGCGCCTCCCGTGGGAACACGGGTTTCAGTGAGGAAAAAGGACGGTTCTCTTCTTCCCCTTGAAATCCGGGGGCTGCCCTCCCCGGGAGAAGAGCTGGTCTTTTTCGTGGAGGAGCTTCCCCGGCCCTATATCATCGATATGGAAAACAGACCGGGCGGGCGGATCATCGGATGGTACGCCGACGGCCCGAAGGTCCTTGCCCGGGTCATCCGGCCGGTGAAAGGGGTCGGTCGCTTCGGAGGAACTGAGTTTCAGGCCCGGGGACGCATACGGGCAAATCACTCGGGAGTCGTCGATGTGAGCACCACTCCCCGAGGAACCGTGGGAGGATTTCAGATCATTCCCCTTCTTCACGCCGGGTCGAAGGAGATGGGTTCGGCCTGGTCTCTCACCCAGTGGATGATCGCCGGTTCCGAATCGGGAGAACCCCTTCCGGGCACCGCCCCCCTCTTTCGCGGGAACCTCCTTCCGGGAAGCCAGGGGGATGACGCCCTCTGGGACATGTGGTCCACCTGGGGCCGAAAGCCCCTGGTGCTCTGCCGCGTGGACGGAGGAGAGTGGATGAAGCTTCCCGAAGAGGGGGGGAGACAGGACAGGGCCCTCGAGAGAATCACCCATATCCGCATCTATTCCCCCTTTACCGCAGAACCCCAGGGGAAGTGAAGCCTTCGGGAAAGCATAGGGGGAGCGGTTTTCGTCCGCTCCCCCTACGCTTTCCCTTTTATTCGACCGTGACGCTTTTGGCGAGGTTCCTGGGCTGATCGATGTGGCACCCGAGAAAGCGGGCAAAGTAATAGGCGAAAAGCTGCAGGGGAACCACCGTGAGGAAAGGCGAAAATTGCTCCGAAGCCGGGGGGATGAAGAAGAGCCGGTCCGCCGTTCCGTCGAGGGAGTCATCCCCCTCGGTAGCGATGGCGATGACAGGAGCTTTCCTGGCCTTCGCCTCGAGAATGTTCGAGAAGGTTTTCTCGGAGAGGCTGTCCTTCGGGGTGACCACCACCACAGGAACCCGGGGGTCGAGAAGGGCGATGGGGCCGTGCTTCATCTCCCCCGCCGCGTAGGCTTCCGCGTGGACGTAGGAAATTTCCTTCAGCTTCAGGGCTCCTTCGAGGGCGATGGGGTAGGAAATTCCCCTTCCGAGGAAGAGGAAATCCCGGGCGTGGGTGTAGAGGCCGGCCAGTTCCTGAAGCTCGCCCTGTTTCTGAAGGATCGATTCGACTTTGTAGGAAGGGCGAGAAGCTCCCTGGTCCAGAGCCGTTCCTGCTCCCGTGTGACTCTTCCCTGGAGGCGTCCGAGATAGATTGCAAGAAGATAGAGCACCGCCAGCTGCCCCATGAAGGTCTTCGTGGCGGCCACGCCGATCTCCGGTCCCGCCTTGAGCTGGAGAATGTCATGAACTTCCCGGGCGAGGGTCGAGCCGATGACGTTCGTGACGGCAAGGCAGCGCCCTCCACGGGATTTCACGATGCGCTCCGCGGCGAGGGTGTCGGCCGTCTCTCCCGACTGGGAGACGAAGACAGCAAGGGTTTCCCGGTCCGCCGGGACAGTACGGTAGCGGTATTCCGACGCCACATCCACCCGGATGTCGAAGCCGGTGATCGATTCGAGAAAGCGCTCCGCCGTCAGGGCCGCGTAGTAGGAGGTGCCGCAGGCAACGATATGCAGCTTTTTCCATCCCCGTACGTCCTCCTCTGTCCAGGGGAGTTCCGCCGAGAGGTCCACCCTTTCATCGACGATTCTCTTCGCCATGGAATTGCGCAGCACCGCCCCCTGTTCATTGATCTCCTTGAGCATGAAGTGGGGGTACCCCCCCTTGTCCACCATGGAGACGTCCCAGTCGATATTGGGAGACCTTCTTGTCTACAGGCTCACCGTCGGAGTTCCAGAACCGCATGCCTTCCCGCGAGAGCTCCGCGATGTCTCCGTCGTCGAGATAGACCACGTCCTGGGTGTAAGGAAGAATCGCCGGAACATCGGAGGCGCAGAAGCTCTCCCCTTTTCCGTTCGTTCCCGTCACCAGGGGGGAGCCCTGGCGGAGGCAGTAAATCCTGTCCGGGTCGTCCCGGGAGAGAATTGCCAGGGCAAAGGACCCCTTCAAGATGCTCTGGAGTTCGGAAAGGGCTCCGACCATGTCCCCCCGGTAGAGGCTGGAGAGCAGTTCCGCAACGACCTCCGTGTCGGTCTCCGACTTGTAGGTTCCCCCTCTGCAGGAGGAAAGACTCTTCCGGATCTCCCTGTAGTTTTCGACGATCCCGTTGTGAACAAGCACCAGGCGCGAGGAGAGATCCAAGTGGGGATGGGCGTTTACCTGGGTTACGCCGCCGTGGGTGGCCCAACGGGTATGGCCGATGCCGAGAGTTCCGGTCATGGGGTTCGCGTCGAGAAGAGCGCTGAGATCATCCACCTTGCCGACTTCTTTCACCACATGGAATTCGGACCCGTCCATAAGGGCGATTCCCGCCGAGTCATATCCGCGGTACTCAAGACTCCTCATGCCCCGGAGAAGGACGTCGCTCACCTTCCGGGGTCCTATATATCCAACTATTCCGCACATACCGAAAACGCACCGCCTTTTCTTTTTCGACAAAGAGAAACCTGCCCCGCCGTTGTGAGGGAGATCGCTCTCCCTTTTTGGACAGGGGCTTTGCGGGTCCGTCTCTCGTGAACCCCGGAGGCATCCGCCGACTCTTCGATACTCCTCCGACCTCGTCTGCCGGCAAACCGCCGGCGCAGGCGCTTTACCGCGAACGCTCTGAGTTTCTGCCTATTTCCAGTGCCCTGAGCACCACCTCCCTGAGATCGGGATCGTCCATGGCGAGCTGAACATTCGCCGAAAGCCATCCCGGCTGGGTGCCGCAGTCAAAGCGGCGTCCCCTGTAGACTACTCCCAGACCGGTTCCTTTCCGGCGAGGGTCCGAAGGGCGTCGGTGAGCTGAATTTCTCCCCCCGCCCCCTTCTCCTGGGTTTTCAGTATGGAGAAGACCGTAGGGGTCAGGACGTAGCGGCCCATAATGGCGAGAGTGCCCGGCGCTTTTTCGGGTCCCGGCTTTTCCACCATGTCGCGGACGCGGTATACTCCCTCCCCCGCTTTTTCAGCGGAGACGATTCCGTAGCGGGCCGTATCCGCAAGGGACACCTCCTCGAGGGCGATCACCGACCCTCCCCTTTCTTTCTGCACAGCGATGAGCTGGGCGAGTACGGAGGGGGTCTGCCACCATGACGTCATCGGGGAGAATGACGCCGAAGGGATTATCGCGGCAGACGGCTTCGCCGCAGAGAACCGCGTGTCCCAGGCCGAGGGGGCTGTGCTGGCGCATGTAGATGAAGACGGCCATGGAGGCTATGGAGACCACTTCATCGTAGAGAGAGTTTTTATTCCGCGATTTGAGCAGCTGTTCGAGTTCGAATGAACGGTCGAAATAATCCTCGATGGATTTCTTCGACCTGCCGGTAATCATGACCATTTCCCGGCACCCGGCAGCAAGAGCTTCTTCCACCCCGTAGGCGATGATGGGCCGGTCCACGAGGGGAAGCATTTCCTTTGCGATTTCCTTTGTGGCAGGCAGAAAGCGGGTTCCGAGCCCGGCTACGGGAAAGAGACATTTTCGGATTTCATGGTTCATGAAATAACCGCCTTTCAAGATGAATAATTCTTCAGAGGCATTTTTCCCTGATCTGCTTCACGAGCCTTTCGGAAATCTCCTCCATGAGGCACCGGTCCCGGGCCTCCACCAGCACCCGAAGGAGGGGTTCAGTACCGGAAGGACGGATGAGAATCCGCCCCGCCCCGCCGAGACGGCCTTCCTCGGTGGAGGAAATTTCGGAGAGAAATTCTCCGCTCATTTTCACATTTTTCGAGATCTCCACGTTTCGCAGCACCTGGGGCCAGGGTGCATACCGGTCTGCGAGCGTATCTACGTCCTCCCCGAGGGCGAGGCAGGCCTTAAGGAAGGAAAACCCGGTGCAGAGGCCGTCTCCGGTGTTCACCAGGGAGGAGAGAATGATATGGCCCGACTGCTCTCCTCCGAGAAGAGCTCCCCTCTCGGCCATGGCCTCCATGACATACCGGTCTCCCACGGGACACCGGAACAGGGCGATTCCCTCCCCGGAGAGATGCTCTTCAAGGGCCATATTGCTCATGACCGTAGCCACCACTCCGGAGCCCAGTTTTCCCTCGGAAGAAAGCCACCGGGCGAGAACCCACAGAATGATGTCGCCGTCGAGAATCCTTCCCCGGCCGTCCACCAGGAGTGCCCGGTCGGCGTCTCCGTCGTAGGCAATTCCCACGGGGAGAGACCGGCTCCGGACCACTGCCGACAGGTGACCCATGTTCATGACGCCGACGCCCTCGTTGATGTTGAGGCCGTCGGGGGCGTTTCCGACCAGGGTCCATCTTCCGCCGAGGGCCTCGAAGACCGAAGGGGCCACGGCGGAGGCGGCGCCGTGGGCGCAGTCCGCCGCCCCCGACGGAGGAAAGGGTAGAGAATCTCCCCAAAGAGAGGTAATCCATCCGGCGTAGTCGGACGCTGCGGAGAGGACATTCCTCAGCACTCCCACGGAGGCTCCCGTAGGACGCCAGTCGTCGGTGAGGTTGTCCCCCATATATTCTTCGATGGAACCCTCCATATCGTCGGAGAGTTTCGCTCCGGCGCCGTCGAGAAATTTTATTCCGTTGTACTCTGCTGGGTTGTGGGATGCGCTGATGACCGCGCCGCCGTGAAGTCCAAGGCTCCTGACGGAAAAACTCACCCCCGGAGTGGGGAGAACGCCGAGAAGAAAGACTTCCGCCCCTGCGGAGGTCATGCCCGCTGCAAGGGCCGCCTCGAGCATCTGTCCGGACCGGCGGGTATCCCTTCCGAGGGCGATTTTCGGCCTGGGAACCCCCCGCTCCGTCAGGAAAAGAACGTAGGAACGGCCAAGCCGAAGGGCCATTTCCGGGGTCATGTCCCCCCGGTTGGCCACATCCCTCACGCCGTCCGTTCCGAAGAGGCAGCGCATTTTTTTTCCACCGCTCGTCATTGTCGCCTCACCATCCCTGCAGGACAAAAGAACTCCTAAATATCGGCGATGACAGTAATATTCGCCGGTTCAACCTTGATAACCTTCAGCTTCCCGCCGGTTTTGTTGCGGATCTGCACGGGAACGGTCAGACGTCTCGACACGACGTTCGTTACATTGACATAGGGCTGAATAAGTATCTCTTTTTCGTCGAGGGCGCTGACCTCGGAGGGGATTCCCTCCACCGTCACGTTCACCGACTCGGGCTCCATTTTCCATCCGGGATAAACGCTCCGTCCCTCCACTTCCACGGAGAGGCTCGAGAGAAGGCGGGTAACCGTGAAGGGGGTAAGAAGCACGTTGACCCTGACCGACGCGGCACCTACGAGGGTCACCATGGAGTCCTCGGGAGCCCGGAGGGAAACGACCATATTCTGTTCCTTCGATATGCCCGTTATGTCGATGGTCTCCGTGTCGATTTTCGTTATATTTTCAAGCTTTCCGAGGGGCCCCTCCACGGTAGCCACTGCGGGTTCGACTATCACTGCCTTGAGCCGGAAATCCTCCATGGGTTTTCCGAGAATGCGGGCGGTCACGGGAACCGATTTTTTCGGCACCCCTTCGGCAAGAACTGCGGAAAGCTTCACAGAGAGGGGTTCGACGGTGACCGTGTCCTCGAATTCCCCGCTTTTTACGATCTCTACGGGGAGGACTTTTTCCCCTCCCGCCTTCAGATCGTCGAGGGTCGGCATAATGCGGGCTGAAGCTATTTTGGCCACGTCCTTTTCGCTTCCCCTGGCGCTGACTTCGGCGGGAACGATGCTCACGCCGTCCAGGTAAAGTCCCGGCGGCAGGCCTTTCTCAACGGCAACCTCAACCGGAATCAGCCGGTCGACGAAACGGAGCAGCTCGATGTCGGCGTGGGTTGGCCGAATATCAACGAGTTTCACGTCCTTGGGGAGAATGGCCCGGATCGCCACCCGGTATTTTCCCACATCGAGCCCCCGGGCGTCCAGTTCGCAGACGACTGACGAGGGCGTCAGGGCGGAGAGGACCGCCTGCTCTCCAGAGAGCACCACTTCCACGGTTTTTACCGGGGTCCTCAGGGTGACCTGGGGAGGAACATTGAGATATTCGAGGTCAACGGCGAGGGTCCTGGTCGTCTCGGTGGACCGGCTGCCTGAGACGTAGAGCCAGAAGGCAAGAGCTATGACGACAGCCATCACCTTCAGGAAAAGAGGGGAGGCGAGAATGTCGTCGATTTTCCCGGACTCAGCCATGGCCGACCGATGTTCCCCGCGCGGAAGCTTTTATGTCCATAGAGTGCGGATGTCCTCCTGCAGGCGGTCGAGGATGGATTTGCTCTCCACCTCGTCGCCGCCGAAATAGTGAAGCAGCAGTTTCTGAATCTGGGGCTCCTTGAGGTTTCTCGAAAGATGGCCGTTGATGGCGAGGGAAACCTCTCCCCTCTCTTCAGAGACGACGAGGGAAATGGCGTCGGATACCTCCGACACGCCCAGGCCGGCCCGATGGCGGGTTCCCAGCCAGCGGGAGAGGTCTGTGTTTTCGGAGAGAGGAAGATAACAGCCCGCCGCCACGATGGAATTTCTGTCGAGGATCACAGCCCCGTCATGGAGCGGGTTCCCCTCCCAGAAGATGGAGATGAGGGTCTCCTGGGTTATCTCGGCGCCGAGACGGATGGCGGTTCTCCAGAAATCCTTGAGCCCGGTGTTTCGTTCAAGGACGAGAAGGGCACCTATTTTCTGCCCCTTGAGATACCCTATGGCCCTGGCAACCTCCTGGCTGAGGGCCTCGGCCTTTTTCATGACCTGCCTCTTCTGCCAGAAACCTCCGCCTCTTCCCAGTTCTTCGAGCATCTTCCGCAATTCGGGCTGAAAGACAATGGGAATGGCGATGACCAGTACGCCCAGGGTCTTGCCGAGAAACCACGAAAGAGTGCGGAGCTCGAAAATCCGGGCTCCGGCGGCCAGGGCGCCGAGGACGAAAAGGCCCTTGACGAGCTGCATGGCCCTCGTTCCCACGAGAAGCAGAAGAAGGCGGTGGACGATGATGGAGATGACAATGATGTCGATGACATCCTGCCAGCGAAGAAAATCAAACATAGGCGAACTCCGGAAAAAGGGATCGTTTCATCACACAGTATACTATACCATTTCGAAGGACGCATAGGGAGACGTGCTCAGGGCGAGCATAGCCCCGTAATCGGGAGTGAAGCGGAGTATGTCGCCCGGGGAGGGAGCGGGAGAGACATCCTCCACATCGAGGATCAGGTGGTCGCTCGACCCTCCGAGGATGACCGCTCCCTCCGCCTCGGGCACAAGCCCCTCGATCTTCACGTCCTGCCGGCCCACCGCGAGGATAGCCCGAAGACGTCTTCCCCTGTCGGGGAACTCGGTCCGCTCTCCGAAGGCGTCGGCCCCCCGGGGTTCCGCCGGAACGGAGGGTTTTCTCCGGACTTCAACGACTTCGGCCTCGAGAACCATCGTTCTCTGGCGGAGCCAGGGAATAAACCGCATGGAGGTCACATCCTCCCCGAGAAGAATGGCCTCCCCCACTCGCAAATGGTTGATCCCCCCCGGAATTGAGTCGTTCTCGAGCAGCAGGAGCGAAGATGTGGACCCTCCCGAAAAGACGGAGAGAGGATAACCGAGGGCACGCTCCGTCTCCCGGCCTATGGCGAGAAGACGGCAAAGCTTTTCCGGGGTCGGAAGAGTTCCTCCGAAGCAGCCGAAGTTGACCCCTATTCCCCTGCATCGGACCCGGGGAGAAGCCCGAAGAGCCTCAGTCATTTCCTCCGTGTCGTTCATCCAGAGGCCTTCACGGAGATCGCCGAGATCGATCATGATGATGACCTCCCCGGCGGAGCCCCGGAAGGCGCATTCCTTTTCGAGAAGGCGGACCGTTTCTGCCATGCTGACGAGGGAACAGTCGGCCCATTCCGCCACCAGGGGAATCTCCGAGAGCATGGGAATGCGGAGAAGCAGCAGGGGCAGTCCCGTCTTCATCTTCCGCAGAGAGACGATGTTCGTCATCCTGCTGTCGGCCAGCTCCCGGCATCCTCCCTCAACGAAAGCACGAACCACGGGGGGATGGGCGCAGACGCCCTTCACTACTCCGGCGACGGATATGCCTTTTTCGGCACACCGCCCTGCCACCCGGGATGCGTTTTCCCTTATTTTCTCCCGGGAGATCAGAAGCCTGGGGTATCGGTCCATTCCGTCAGCCTCCTCTGAGTTTCCGCAGTATGGCCAGGTCCCGTCCATACCCCGTTCCCCCCGGAGGGGTCTCGAGTATGCACGGCGTTTCTTCCCACAGGGGATCGTTGAGAATAAACGAAAAGGGGGCGTGTCCGAGCTCGCCGTCGCCGAGGTTGGCGTGGCGATCCAGCCTCCGGCCGAGAGGATGGGCGCTGTCGTTCAGATGCCAGCATCCTACCCGGTCGAGGCCGATGGTCTTTTCCACCTCGTCGAGGAGCCGTTCATAGGACGGGGCCGTTCTCATTTCGAACCCGGCGGCAAACATGTGGCACGTATCGAGGCAAAGCCCCAGGCGGGGGTGCCAGTCGAGCAGTTCGAAGAGCAGGCGGAGCTGGCGGAAATCTTTTCCCAGAATGTCTCCCTGGCCTGCCATGGTCTCGAGCAGCAGGACCACTCTTTTGTGGGCTGTTCTTTCAAGCACGAGACCGATACGTTCCGCGGCGAGGGTCAGTCCTTCCTTGGCCGTTCTTCCCCGGGAGGAACCGGGGTGCAGAACAAGATCATCCACTCCGAGGAGATCGCACCGCTCGATTTCGTCCTCGAGGGCGGCGATGCTCCGCTCTCCGGTGGCATCGGCTGCCGCCAGATTGATAAGATAGGACCCGTGGACCACCACCGAGGCGATTGAACTTTCCCCCCAGGCCCGGAAAAAACGCTCAGCCCGTCCCTGGGACAGGGGAGCGGACTTCCACTGGATCTGGTTTTTGGAGAAAATCTGGATGGCCTCGCAGGAGAGGGCTTCTCCCCGCTCGATGCTCTTTTCGAGCCCGCCCGCTATTGACATATGGGCGCCTATGAGTGCCACGGGGTTTCCTCCCCTTTCCAGATGCGCAGGACATTTTCAAGAATCCGGGCGGTGACGCCCCAGATTCTCCAGCCATTGTCAAGACTGTACACAGGATATATATGGGATACCCCGTCCAGGAGGACCCGCTCCTTTTCCGGAACGGCGGGAAAGGAATCGATTGCGGCAAAGCGGAACTCGTCAATCTCCCCCGCGGAGAGAAGGATGGCCTTCGGAGAAACTCCGGATATTATGCCGGCCACTGGAAAAACGGCGATGGACGTCACAACAGAATGCTCCACCGGGAGAAGCCGGAGGGGCTCCACCGCAGCGGGGGGTATACACGTCTCCTCCTCCGTCTCCCGGAGGGCAGTGGCAAGGGGGGTCCCGTCCTCCTCCTCCCGCATTCCTCCGGGAAAGCAGATCTCCCCGGCATGGTGGGCCAGGAGGGGAGACCTCCGGAGGAAAAGAAGCTCAATCCCCTCAGAAGAAGGGAAAAAGGGCACGAGAACCGCGCTTTTTTTTCCCGGGCTCCCGTCGAAACGCTTCCATGGAGGAAAGGAGGCCCGGGGGGGAAAGACCTTCCGAAGCTTTTCAGCAGAGGGCGGGGAAAGGGGCCCGGTTTTCATACGGTGAGCTTGACCCGTCCGGAGTAGATCACTCCCCTGTATCCGTCCACGGTGACCATCATTCCGTCCCTGAGCAGCGACAATGCGTCTGCAGCATTCACCACGCAGGGTATGCCGAGTTCGAGGGAGACGATGGCCGCATGGGAGGTCAGTCCCCCTTCTTCGGCGACAATGGCCGATGCGAGCTTCATGGCGGGTATATAGTCCTTGTCGGTGCTCTCCACCACGAGCACTGCTCCTTTCGTCATCTTTTCGACGGCTTCGGAGGAAGAGGATGCCGTGCACACGATTCCCCGGGCCTCCCGTTTGAGAAGGGAGATTCCCCGGAGGAGGATTTTTCCCGCAGTGTGCACCTGGAGCATGTTCGTGGTTCCTGCCGTGCCGAGGGGGACGCCTGCGGTGACCACCACGAGATCGCCCTCAGAAAGAAGCCCCGCGGAAAGACAGGTGGCTATAGCCGAATCCACGGCCGTATTCTGGTCGAACATCTCCTCTTTCAGCAAGGGGGTCACTCCCCAGTAGAGGGTCAGTTCCCGCCAGGTCTTCTTCGACGGCGTCGCACCGAGGATGGCGCAGGGGGGGCGGTGTTTGCTCACCATCTGGGCGGTACTTCCGCTCGAGGTCATGGAGATGATGGCTGCTGCGTTCATCTGGCGGGCCACCTGCACTGCGGCGCTGCTGACCGCATCGGGAACGCCGAAGGACTGGGCAACGGCGTGGAGCGGACGTTCCCACAGTTCTATTTCCCTCTCCGCCTTTCCCACGATCCGTCTCATGGTCTCCACGGACCGCAGAGGATAGGCCCCCTTCGCGGTCTCCCCCGAGAGCATTACGGCGTCGGTGCCGTCAAGGACTGCATTGGCCACATCGCTTGCCTCGGCCCGGGTCGGCCTTGGGTTGCGTATCATGGAGTCGAGCATCTGGGTCGCCACGATAACAGCCTTCCCCCGGGACCGGCAGATGTCGATGATCCTCTTCTGCTGCAGGGGGACATCCTCCGTGGGGATCTCCACGCCGAGGTCGCCCCGGGCTATCATCATGCCGTCCACCACGTCGGCAATGGATTCGATGTTCTGGATCGACTGGCGGGTTTCAATTTTCGCCACGACCTTCATGGCTCCTCCCGCTTCCTCGATGACTTTCCGGACATCCATGATGTCCTTCCGGCTCTTCACGAAGGAGACGGCGATGTAGTCCATGGAGTGATCGATTCCCCAATGGATATCCTGTATATCCTTTTCGGCGAGAGCCGGAAGGGATATGTCGGCTCCGGGGATGTTCACCCCTTTTGTATCCGCGAGAAGGCCCCCGACGATCACCCTGCAGATCACATCCCTGCCCGAAACGGACTCAACGGCAAGCTGAAGGGTTCCGTCGTCGATGAAGATCTCCTGCCCGGCTGTCACCTCCCTTGGAAGAGCTTCGTAATTCACGAAGACCCTGGCGGCTGTTCCGGGAACGGCGTTTTTATCGGTAGTGAGGACGAGAAGCTGTCCCTGTTCGAGCCTGACGAGCCCTCCCTCCACTTTCCCTGTGCGGATTTCGGGCCCCTTGGTATCAAGAAGGGTGGCTATGGGAAGGCCCAGCTCATTTTCCACTTTCCGCACCACTTCGAGCATGGCGAGGTGGCCGTCATAATCCCCATGGCTGAAATTGAACCTGGCGACGTTCATCCCTGCACGGACCATGGCGGTCATCGTTTCGTGGTCGGAACAGGCCGGTCCCAGGGTGCAGACGATTTTTACCTTTGGCATGGAATTTCTCCTTTCTTCTCAACCGATCGAAAAAAGCTCTTCAGGAAGCACCCGGGCAAGAAGGGGGGCCAGGGGCGCTCCCGGGTCCACCTTGATGTCCGGAAGAAGCATTACCACCGAGTCGATATCGTTTCGAAACTCGAGGAGCACGGGGGACTTTCCCGGATAGGTCTTCAGCGCCCGGAAAAAATCCTTGAAGGAGACGTTCTCCGTGAAATCCGCGAGCAGGGAGAGGCGGACGTAGGGCGGCATGCCGTTTTCTCCGTCGGGAGCAAGGATATGAACGGCTTTCGCAAGGACGCTCAGGTTTCCCCGCTCTTCGGGAAAGCCCTGGATGAAGCATATCTGTCCCTGGGCGGCCTTTCCCCGGAGGGGGGCCCAGGTCTTGGGAAAACAGACCGCCTCGACCCGGGATTCGCCGTCTTCGATCTCGAGAATCCCCATGATGTCTCCCTTTTTCGTGGTCTTTTCACGGACCGAGAGGATCATGCCCCCGAAGAGAGGGGGGATTTTACGGCTCTTCCAGGTCCTCAGCTCGGCGATGGTGCAGTTTGAAAGGGATCGGACTCTTTTCTCATGCTGTTCGAAGGGGTGCCCGGAAATGTAGAGCCCTGTTGCCTCCTTCTCCAGCTCAAGCTTTTCCCGAAGGGAAAAATCCTCGACGTCGGGGAGATCCGGTCCGTCTTCATCCGCCGGGGAGGAAATGCATTCGAAAAGAGAACATTGATTGACATCGGCATATGTTTTTTGGGCCGCGGAATGCAGGTCCGACAGCCCTTCGAGGAGCTTGCGGCGGTTTGCGCAGAGAGCGTCGAAGGCACCGGCGCGGATGAGATTTTCCACGATGGATTTGTTCACGACCCTCAGGTCCACCCTGCGGAGAAAATCCCACAGGGAAGAGAAGAGGGCCTTTCCCGACCGGGCCGCCAGGATGGCGTCCACTGCCGTATGGCCTGCCCGGGCCACCGCTCCGAGGCCGAAACGCACCACCTCTCCCGCCGCGGTGAAGCTCGCCATGGAGATATTGACATCGGGAGGAAGAACTTTTATCCCCGAATTGCGGACCTCCCGTATGCAGGATGCTAGATCGTCTTTTTTCGATCCGATCTGGCTCGTGAGATAGGCGGCCATAAATTCCGACCGGTGGTTCGCCTTCAGCCATGCCGTCTGGTAGGTGATCATGGCATAGGCGGCGCTGTGGGACTTGTTGAAGCCGTATCCGGCAAACTCCTGGATGAGATCGAAGATCTCCGTGGCCTTTTTGTCGTTTATGCTCCGTTCCCGACAGCCGGAGACGAACTTGGTCCGCTGCTGCTCCATAACGTCGGCTTTTTTCTTTCCCATGGCGCGCCGGAGCAGGTCCGCTTCTCCCAGGGAATACCCGGCGAGGATGGCGGCGCACTGCATCACCTGTTCCTGGTAGAGAATGACGCCGTAGGTCTCCCGCAGAACATCTTCGAGCAGAGGGTGAAGATATGCGGGCTTCGCATGGCCGTGCTTGCACTGGATGTACTGGTCCACCATTCCGCTGCCGAGGGGGCCGGGACGGTACATGGCGAGCACGGCAATGATGTCCTCGAAACAGTCGACCTTCAGTTTTTTCAGAAGCTGCCTCATGCCGGAGGATTCAAGCTGGAATATGCCGAGGGTGTCGGCTTCCTGGAGAAGATCGTAGGTCGGCTTGTCGTCGAGGGGAAGGGCCTCCATGTCAGGGACGTTCTTTCCCCCGAGGGCGATGTTCGCAAGGGCTTCCTCGATGACCGAAAGGGTGCGGAGTCCGAGAAAATCCATCTTCACAAGTCCGAGTTTTTCGATTGGCTCCATGGGGTACTGGGTGACGATCTGGTTTTCCCCTATTCTTCGGACCGGCACGAGGTCCGTCAGGGGCATGGGCGTGATCACCACCCCCGCGGCATGCTGGGAGCAGTGGCGGGCAAGCCCCTCTATATTTTTCGCGATTGAGAGAACCCGCTCCACCATCTTGTCTTTTTTCGAAACGGCGGCAAGTTCCGGGGATTGCTCCAATGCCTCGCCGATGGAGGCAACCCCAAGGGGGATCAGGCGGGTCACCGCAACGACGTCCCGGACGGGCATGCCCAGGACCCTTCCCACGTCGGTCACGGCAGCCCGGCTTTTCATCCTCCCGAAGGTCACGATCTGGGAGACCCTGTCGGAGCCGTAGTGATCAGTGATGTAGCGAAGCAGCTCCTCCCGGCCCCGGTCGGACACGTCCGTATCGATATCGGGCATGCTGATCCGCTCCGGGTTGAGGAACCGCTCGAAAAGGAGCTTGTAGCGGATGGGATCGAGTTCGGTGATCCTCAGGCTCCAGGCCACGAGAGAGCCCGCCGCAGAGCCTCTTCCCGGCCCGATGGGAATTTTCCTCTTCTTTGCGGCCTGGATGATCCCTGCCACGATGAGAAAATATCCGGCGAATCCCATGGAATTGATGACCGAAAGCTCGTACCGCAGCCGGTCTCCGTATTCCCCGGGAACGGCTTCTCCAACGCGGGTTTTCAGGCCGGAGAGGGCCATCTTCTCGAGATTCGACTCGAGGGTTTCCCCGGCGGGAAGATCGAGATTGGGGAGCTTGTATTCCTTTTCATCCAGGGGAAGACGGACCGCACACCGCTCGGCGATGGCCAGTGTGTTGTCCAGGGCATCGGGAAGTTCGGCCCCGAAAAGGGCGTCCATCTCCTCGGGAGACCGGAAATAAAAGTCATTGGACGAAAAGGACATCCTGTTTTCGTCGTCGAGGCTGCTTTTTGTCTGCACGCAGAGCAGCACTTCATGCCAGGAATAATCTTCTTTTTCGAGATAATGGGCGTCGTTGGTGGCGATAATGGGAAAACCATGCTCCCGGGCCATCCGGACGAGGGTGCGGTTCACCACGGCCTGTTCGGGGATGCTGTTGTACATCACCTCGAGGAAGAAGTTGTCTTTCCCCATGATATCCCGGTAGAGCACTGCCCGCTGAAGAGCTTCTTCCTCTTTGCCCTGAAGAATCAGGGAGGGGATTTCTCCGGCGAGACAGGCCGAGGAGGCGATAAGGCCCCCGGAGTATTTCGAAAGCAGGCCGTGGTCGATTCTCGGTTTTCCATAGAAACCATCGGTATAGGCGATGGATGAAAGTTTGACCAGGTTGTGGTACCCCTCGTCGTTCTCCGCCAGAAGAATGAGGTGGAAATTCTTTCCCCGCCGCTCCCGGGAGGTGTGTCCTTCAGGGTCGACGTACATCTCGCACCCTATGATGGGGTTGATTCCCTTCCCCCTGCAGGCGTCGTAAAATTCCACCGCCCCGTACATGGCCCCGTGGTCCGTCATGGCTACCGCAGGCATACCGTAGAGAGCAGCTTTTTCGGCAAGCTGACCGCACCGGATGGCGCCGTCGAGGAGACTGTATTCCGTGTGAACATGAAGGTGAACAAATTGCCGTGCCATATATACGCTCCTGCCCGCCGAAAGGTCCTGTTTCGTCCTTTCAGCCGTCGGTTGAATTTTTGAAAACCCCTCCGGACTAGTTCCGGCCGTCCTCTCCTATTTCTTCCTCCGCGGCGCCTCCCTTTTTTATAAGGATCACTTCGCCGCTGCTCCATTTGAGCACCTCGTTCACCAATCCCTCGAAGGGAAGCTCGGAAATTTCGCCCTCTTCGCCCGAACCGTTTCCATCCGGCCGGGGAAGGTTCTTCTCTTCCGGTGACTCGGCTTTTTCGCCGTTGACGCTGTCCGGAACTCTGAACATGGGGAGGGGCGGCGTTTTGGCCTCCCGGGCTTTTTCGGCGGGGAGCGGATCGGGTATGGAGAGATCGGCTCCGCCGGTTCTTTTCTCGTCTTTCCAGGAGAGGGAGAGTTCCACGCCGCTGCCGAAATGCTCTTCTATCCTCCGTCCGAGGGTGAAGGTGTTCCGCTCGGAGGAGAGGGCTTCGAAACAGTACCTCCTGTCCTCGGGGAACCGGAGAAAAAGCTTTCGCCCCGTAATGGCGATTTCCGTTTCGGCAAGGGCGCAGTAGAGCATGATGTCTTTTTCGAAAAGAATCTCCTCGAATCTGCCCCATTCCTCTGCGGTGAGGGGAAAAGGCCCCGGGCTCTTTTCCTCCGGAAGGGCCTCTGCTGAAGGGGAGGGGCGGAGGGATTCTTCCTTTTCCGTCCTTTCCGGCCGCGGCGTTTCTCTTTCCGCCGGCTGCCGGGTTTTCTCCCGAAACATCTCATGGGCCTTCGAGGCAAGAAGACCCGACAGAACGTCAAAACGGAGCCCCGAGCGAAGCTGGGGAATGAGCCTCGAGCAGAAGAGCATCATCTCCCCGAGGTCGTCGGCCTTCCATCTCTTCCCTTCCTCGAGAAGAAAGTTTTTTTCGCTTTCAGGAAGGGCCAGTGAGTCGAGGACGGAACTTCCCCACTGCCGAAGGACCCACAGGTTGCGGAAGAGAAGGAAAATTCCCTCCACCACCCTCTGGGGGGACGCCCCCTTCCTGAACATCTCCTCGAGAAGCAGGAACGGGGAGGGAGAGTCGCTTCGGAGGGACGAAATCCAGTTTTCCAGCTCTCCCAGGGTTCCTCCTCCGAGAAGACGGGAAACTCCCTCGGAGGTCAGCTCTCCTCCGGAGAGGGAGAGGGCCTGCTCCATCAGGGAGAGGGCATCCCGCAGGGCACCGTCGGACTGACGGGCGATCTCCCTGAGGGCGTCTTCTTCCGGAGAGATTCCTTCGCTGCGGGCAACCTCGGCCAGGCGCTCGGCGATGTCCTCTACGGAGATCCGGCGGAATGGGATGTGCTGGCATCGGGAGCGGATCGTGGCCGGAACCTTCTGGGGTTCCGTCGTGGCGAGGATGAAGACGACGAAGGAAGGGGGCTCCTCAAGGGTCTTCAGCAGGGCGTTGAAGGCTGAGATGGAGAGCATGTGGACTTCGTCGATGATGTACACTTTCCAGCGGGATGAGAAAGGGGCCAGGGAAACGTGGGTTTTGAGTTCGCGGATTTCCTCCACGCCGTTGTTCGACGCGCCGTCGATTTCGACTACGTCGAGGCTGTTTCCCGATTTTATCTCCACGCAGTTTGCGCATTTTCCGCAGGGCTCTCCGTCCGTCGGATCCGCGCAGTTGACCGCGGCGGCAAGGAGACGGGCCATGGAGGTTTTTCCGCACCCTCTCGGTCCGGAAAAAAGATAGGCGTGCCCCGTCTGCCCCCGCAGAAGGGCTTTCTGCAGTACATCCACGGCCATGTTCTGTCCTTTTACGTCGCGGAAAGTCCTGGGACGATATCGTCTGTACAAGGAGACTGACAACGGTTCTTCCCCCTTCAAAACAAAATCCGCATCCCCCGAAACTCTCACCGGAGGCTAGGCCATATCTGCCCTTCCCTGAAAGCAGAAGGAATAAAACAAATCACCCTGCTATTCTACAACAATTCTTACCGGAGATAATGGGCCCCGGGATGGATATCCCGGGCTTTTCCGAGGGAACGGACGAGGGCGTTTCGAAAAGACTCCAGGGAGGCGGCGCCTTGTGGAAGCGGCTCGGCTGCCAGGAGAGCGGGGCCGACCCGAAGGGTTGAAATCCCCTTCAGGGAGAAAACTTCTATTTCATAGGGCGGCGTCTCCATCTGCAGATTCGTATCGATCTTCGCCGAGATCTCCGCCAGCAGCGCCCTGTTTTCCCTGCTCCTGGGCAGGGACCAGACGGCTTCCCCGTCCACCAGAAGGGAAAGCCTGTCGCCCTCCTCCCCGATGCCCGGACGGAGAAGATGGAGAGCAGTCTTCCTCTGCACGGGAAACCCTTTTTCCCGGGCTATCTCGAGAAGCCAGGCGATTCTCTCCGAGAGTTCAGGGTGGGTCATGAACACTCCCGGGTCGAAGTAGGGGTGTTTGAGCTGATCGTAGGCCATGGCCTCAAGGGAAGTGATCATGGCGGCGGGGGGAAAGCCGGCCGCCTCGAGAATGCGGAAACCCTCCCTGTCGGCCTCTCTTTCGAGGTCTTTGCCGTAGGCATTGGTCACTGCAACCTGGGCGAGGTTTGTGAGGATCATGGGGCCCGCGCTCCCCTGGCTCGCCACGAGGAGCAGAAGGGCCGCAAGGGAAATCTTCGACGACCGGGCGGTCTGGATTACGACATGGCCTTTGTCCGCATGGATAAGTTCGTGGGCGAGAATGGCGGCGAGCTCCCCGTCGGTCCGGAGAAAATCAATGATTCCCGTAGTGAAATAGATCCTTCCGCCGGGAAGACTGAAGGCGTTGATCATTTCATCCCGTATTATTTTAATCTCATAGGGAAGAGGGCGGGACATGAGAGGAAGAAATCTGTTGAGAAGCATAGCCAGCCGCGCGTTCAGCGAGGGATCGGACTGAACTTCCCATTTTTCTTCTATTTCGGCCGCCGCTTTCTCCCCGAGGGCAATCTCCCTGTCTATCTGCGCCCCTTCTCCGGTAAGGCAGAAAAAAAAGAGAAAAATAAAGGATGCGGCCGCTATTCGAAAAAATGAATTCCCAGACCGTGTTTTTTTTATCTAGATCAGCCCTCCGTTTGCGGAATACCCCCGGACCGCTTTCTTGCCTCGGGACAGCTGAAGCATCTGCATGCGAAGATCCTTGACATGGGCTTCGAGAAGCTCCTGAACCTTCATCTCCTCCTCCAGAACGCCCTTTGCCGTGTCCCTGATAACCGCCAGGGACGACTTCAGCTCAGAGGTTCCTGAATTTCCGAGAAGGTTGCCGATCTTTTCCCAGAAAGAAGGGCCTTCCCTTCCCTCTTCAAGGCCGATTCCGCCGCAGAAGAAATTCCATCCTTCCTGGATCCGCTCCTGGCGGGAAATGACATCCTGCTTGTCGGCGAGGATGGAGAGAAGAGACTCCATATTTCCGGATGACACGCATTCATTTTCCTGCCGTACAAGGACGGCAAGTTCGTTGTAGAGGGCAAGTTCGGAGGAAACGAGGGAGGAAAGATCCGTTTCAAAATCAGCCGGCAATATTGAGACCCCCTCCGGAAAGAGCTCCGACCGGCTGCCCGGCCCGGGGAGAATTCTGCCGGACTGCATGTTCCTTCGGAACGGGGTTTTCCGCAGCCAGCTTTGCTGCCGCTTCCTCCCACACTGCCTTCAGTTCTTCGAGCATTGAGCGGACGACGGCGATTTTTTCTCCGTCCCTTCCGACACTGGCCTCGACGAGAAGAAGATACATAAAGTCATAGAGCTGCATGAGGCTTCTGGCCACGTCCCCGCCGGTCTCCATATTGAGAGTGACCATAAGTTCGCGAAGCACATCCTGGGCTTTTTTTATGTGGTTGTTCACATCCTCGGGAGTTCCGCCCTTCAAAGTCCCTTCGGCGTTTCTGCACGCCCGGATGCCGATCTCGTAGGTGAGGAGAAGCAGCTGCTCCTTCGATGCCGTATTGACCCGTGTGGCAAGATAGACTGCCTGGGCGTTCTGTCCGTTTTTCACGTCCATAGGGAAAGAACCCCCTCCTTTCTCTCCCTCTTGTTTCGGCGAAAGGGAGAAAAAACATTACGGAGCACGTCTCCTCTCCGGGCCATTTTCTCAGGAAAGCCTCTCGATTTCGACCTTTGGAATGAACTCCTCGACTGACTGCCTGTTCCGTATCCCCTTGCCGGTATGGGTCGCGCTTTCCCAGGCCGAAGCCATGGAGAAACGGATGGAATCCTCCACGGACATCTTCTCTTCATGGGCAACAATGAAACCCGCAAGAAGGGCGTCGCTCGCCGTAAAGATGGAGCGGACGCTCTTTCTGTCCGCAAGGGCGAGGTAAATCCCTTCGGGAGAAAAGAAAACGTCGCCGTAGGTGCGGTAGGAGGCCACAGCCCACTCGACTCCCCGTGCATGAAACTTCGATACTTCGTCGATGAGATAATCAAGAGAGGAAAGGGATGTGCCGAGGACTTTCGACATGAACCGGTGGTCGAGTTTCAGTACCGTCGGGCCGGCGTCGAGGGCCGAAAGAAGAGGCGGCCCGGCGGCGTCGACTATGGTGGGGATGGAGTGCTCCTTCGCGAGGGCAATAAATTCGCCGAATATTCCCTCGGGCACCCCCGGAGGAATGGACCCCCCCATGACCACCATCCGCGTCCGGGGAAGGATGCGGGCATAGACTTTCCGCAGACGGTCAACTGCCTCCGGGGGGATGCGGGGGCCCTTTTCGGATATCCCCGTCTCCACGTTTCCCGTCTCGTCGATGACGTACATGTTCGTCCGGGTTTCTCCCTGCACATGGACGAAATTCGTGGGAATGCGGTTTCTCCTCATGACATCCCGGATGTACTCGCCGTTGAAGCCAGCGAGGAATCCCGTAGCGGTCGAGGTGTAGCCGTACTGGGACAGAAGCATGGAAATATTGATCCCCTTGCCTCCGGGAGAGCGGCTGCTTTTCGTGGTTCGAAACCATCCGCCAGGGCGGAATTCCGGAACGAAATATTCCTCGTCCACGGCAGGATTGAGGGTAACCGTCAGAATCATGGCGCTCTCCTCCCATAAAAAAGAGGGACGGGAAAATTGTTTTCCTGCCCCTCGGTCAATCAGCTCTTCTTTACAAAAGCGAGAATGTCCTCGACTGATGAAACGGCCTTCACGTCCTTGACGACGCCGGAGCCGAGAAGGACCACGGCAGGCAGGGAGTCGAGATGGAGTTTCCTGGACATGCGCTCGTTTCTGTAGCCGTCGATGAGGACGACTTTTTTTCCGTCTTTTTCCGCCCTGGCCGCAGCATCGTCAGCCATTTTCACCTGGTCGCGGTCGATGCTCGAGTAGAAAAGGGCGGTGACTTTCTCGGGCTCGAGAAGGGTTTTTCTGAGATGAACCTGCTCGTTGATGTAGGCAGAGGCACTCATGGCGGCGATGGCTCCGTCGGAGGAGGCCGTCACGACCTGCCGCAGGCCCTTGTTCCGGATATCTCCCGCCGCGAAAAGCCCCTCCACGGAGGTCTCCATCTCGTCGTTCGTCTCGATCCAGCCGCCCTTTGCGGCCTTCACGAGCCCTTTGACGGCCTCATCGTGGGGGGCCTGCCCTACGAACATGAAGACCCCCGCCACCGGAAGGTTCGAGGTCTCGCCGGTCTTCTGGTTCCGGAGGACGAGGTTTTCCACCATGCCATCCCCTTCGATCCGTTCCACGACCGTATTCCACACGGGGACGATCTTCGGGTTGGAAAGGGCCCGTTCGATGGCGGCCCGGTCCGCCCGGAATTCGTCCCGGCGGTGAATGATGTATACCTTCGAGGCGAAGTTGGTGAGGTAGTCGCCCTCTTCCACGGCGCTGTTGCCGCCGCCCACGACGGCAATCTCTTCACCCTCGAAGAAGGCTCCGTCGCATACGGCGCAGTAGCTCACTCCCTGGCCGATATGCTCGGCCTCCCCTTCGCACCCCAGCCTGCGGAAGAAAGCCCCTGTGGCGACAATGACCGCTTCGGCCTCCACATCTCCCTTGTCCGTCACGACGATTTTCCTGTCATCCCTGAGTTCGATCCGCTGAACATCCGCATCCCGGAATTCAGTCTTGAACTTTTCGGCGTGAGCCCGGAACATCTGTCCCAGCTCCGGTCCGGTTGCGTGCTGCACGCCGGGCCAATTTTCGATCTCCTCGGTGATATTGATCTGGCCGCCGGGAACTCCCTTTTCGATAAGAAGGACGTCAAGTCCCGCCCGTTTTCCGTAGATAGCCGCCGTAAGGCCGGCAGGACCGGCACCGATGATGACCAGTTCTCTTTTTTCCATATTTTATTCTCCTCCGCGGGTAAAGTGACTTTTTAAAAATTATACACGAACCCAGAGTATCGAGCGAGGTTTGTTTTGAAGGTCGGGGAAAATTCCCCTGCATTCCAGTGAAGACGGCGCAATTTGCCTCAGCCGCTCCGCCTGTTCCCCGTCCCCGATTTCGAAGAGCACCCTTCCTCCTTTCCGGACTCTCCCGGGACCCCATGCAAAAAGCGCGCGGTACCAGTCCAGACCGTCAGGACCTCCGTCAAGGGCACCGGCTGGTTCGAAACGGACCTCCTTCTGAAGGCAGGGAAGCTCGGAAGAGGGAATATAGGGAGGGTTGCTCACGAGGAGATCGAGAGAGCCTTCTGCGCAGGGGATGTCCTGCGGGGTGCGGGAGTGCCACAGGAGGCAGCGGTCAAGACATCCGTACCTCCCGAGATTTTTCCAGGCCGTGAAAAGGGCGGCGGGATTCACGTCCGCTGCGATCCCCCTGGCCGCGGGTCTTTGGGCCAGTAGAGAAAGGGCGATGCACCCCGTCCCCGTTCCCCAGTCGAGAAAGGCGCCTCCGGAAAAATCTTCCAGGGCCTTCTCCACGAGGAGTTCCGTTTCAGGCCGGGGGATGAGAACATTTTCGGCCACTGCCACCGTGCGCCCGTAAAAATCCCATTCGCCGAGGAGATACTGAAGGGGACGGCCCCCTGCCCTTTCCCGGGCCACGCGGTAAAGCCACCCGGCCTTTTCTGAAGAAAGAGGATTGTCCGGACGGGAAAGAATTTCGCCGAGGGACACTTCCGCGGCGGCGCAGAGAAGGATATCCGCCTCCCTTTCGGGGAAGTCCGCTCCCCCGGCTGAAAGAATGCGGCGGGCGAGAAGCCGTGCCTCCCGAAGCGTCACGTCCTCACCCTTCGATGGAATGAAGCCTCTCCGTCTGGTCAGCCACAGTCATGGCGTCCACCAGGTCGTAGATGTCCCCGTCCAGATACTGGTCAAGCTTGTAGAGGGTCACTCCGACCCTGTGGTCCGTAATTCTGTTCTGGGAAAAATTATAGGTCCGGATACGCTCTGAACGGTCTCCGGTGCCGATCTGGCCTCTCCGCTCGGAGGCCACTTCATCGTTTTGCTTCTGAAGCTCGAGATCGTAGAGTTTCGTCTTGAGATAGGCCATGGCCTTTACGCGGTTCTTGAGCTGGGAGCGCTCATCCTGGCAGGTGACCACGACTCCCGTGGGTATATGGGTAATGCGCACGGCCGAATCGGTCATGTTCACGTGCTGGCCGCCCGCGCCGCTCGAACGGTAGGTATCGATGCGAAGGTCTTCCGTACTGATCCTGAGGTCCACGTCTTCCGCCTCGGGAAGGACCGCTACGGTAGCGGTGGAGGTGTGTATCCGTCCTCCTGCCTCCGTGGCGGGCACCCTCTGTACCCGGTGAACGCCGCTTTCGAACTTCAGCTTGCTGTAGGCGCCCGAACCGTCGACCCGGAAGATGATTTCCTTGTATCCCCCGATCCCCGTCTCGTTGTAGTCGATAACCTCGGTTTTCCACCCCTCCCGCTCGGCGAAGCGGCAGTACATGCGGAAGAGATCGGCGGCGAAGAGGGCGGCTTCCTCGCCGCCGGCCCCTCCGCGAATCTCCATGATGACGCTTTTTTCGTCATTCGGGTCCTCGGGCAGAAGAAGGATTTTCAGCTCTTGTTCCGCCGCCTCGAGCAGCGGTTCCTTCAGGCTGATTTCCTCTTTGGCCAGTTCGTGCATCTCCTCGTCTTCGCCGTGAAGAAGAGATTTCGCCTCCTCTATCTCCGAGGAGAGCTTCCGGAATTCCCGGAATTTCGACACCACGGGCTGCAGGCGGGAATGTTTTTTCGCCAGTGCCTGAAGCTCCTTCCGGTCTTTCTGAAGGGCCGGGTCAGCCATTTTTTGCTCTGCGGCCTCGTAATCCCCCTCGAGTTCGGTCAGTTTGTCGGCATAATTCATTCTGTGCTCTCTCCTTCAGCATGCCGGGGGGAAAGAGAACGGCCAAGGGCCGTTTCGAGGGAGGTCAGGGCCACCTCTATCTGGTCGAGATCGGGCTCTCTCGTGGTCAGGTACTGAAAGGACATGGCGGGAGCCATGAAAACTTTACCCCAGAACCCGGCGCAGGATGCCCCCTTGATGATCTCGTAGGATATTCCGATAACCACGGGAAGCAGTATGATCCGGCTTGCGATTCTCCAGAGAATCGAACCGTGCCCCGCGATCGAAAAGACGATGATGCTCACTGCAACTACGATGAGAAGAAATGATGTGCCGCACCGGGGGTGAATCCGGGAGTAGCCCCGAATGCTTTCAGGGGTCATCTCCGCCCCTGACTCGAAGGCGTTGATGGTCTTGTGCTCGGCTCCATGGTACCGGAAAACCTGGCGGATTTCGCTCCACAGGCCGATCCCAGCCACGTAGGCGATAAAGACCGCTCCCCGGACGATTCCTTCGAGGACGTTCTTTCCGACCTGGGTGAGCCCCCAGGCCCGCATTCCGAGATCCGAGAGCCAGAGAGGAAGGGCGATGAAAAGACCGACCACCGCAAAAAGAGCCACGGCAACGGAGAGAATCAGCTCTTTCGGGGTGATCTTTTCCTCTTCTCCCACGGCAATCTGGGCGGAACGGTTCAGCGCCCGGAATCCTACGGACATCATCTCCACCATGGTCACCACTCCCCGGAGGAGAGGCAGTTTCCATGGCATTTTGGCGGTTAAAGAGCTGTTCGTCCAGGATTGGCTTTCGATGCGCCCTTCCGGATTCCGGACGGACAGTCCCCACCGCTCCGGCCCCTTCATCAGGACGCCCTCGATGACAGCCTGACCGCCGACGGGAATTCTTTCCGCGGCACCTTCTCCCGCAAAAAAAAGAAAAAGGCCCGATGCAAATTTTTTCATGGTCACCTCACTGATTTTTTTCACTCAACAACTCTTCAAGGGAAGAATAGGGCTTCCCGCAGGGGGACATTTCGCCGCACGCTCCCAGAATCAGGCAGGAGGGGCCAGCCATGGCGAAGAGAAGAGGGGCGGCCTTCCTGGCTTCCAGAAGGAGCCGGCGGGCAAGGTCCCGGATTTCCCATTGGGCCCTCCGGCACAGCCTGAGGGTGAAAAAATGGTGGAGCTCCCGGGCATTCATTGTCATGACGAGGCGGGTCGACCAGCCGTGGGGAAGGATGTACCGGGCATCTTCCTTCGGAATGCCGGCCTCGGCCATTTCCCGGTAAAGGGAATGGGCTGAAAGAACCATGCCGGAAAACCGCGCGGCAAATTCAGGCCTTTCCGCCACTGAAGGGGGCAGAATGACCTCCGGCTCCGCCATGGAAACATACCGCTGGCTCTGCTGGCTGAAGGAGGCGATTCTGTGGCGCACGAGCTGGTGGGACGCAACCCTGCTGATCCCGTCGATGGCGAAGGTAAAGACGGCATGCTCAAAGGGAGAGTAGTGACCGCTCTTCCAGAGATGGCGAAGCAGAGATGCGGTTTTTTCGGGCGTTTCCTTTTCGGTCAGCTCGGCGCCGGAGACGGCGCTGTAGCAGAGCCGTGCCGCTGCTGCTGCGACGGTATCTGGGGAAGGTGTTGCAGCGATCAGAAATACGCTACAGGCCATGGAATATCCTCCCTGCGGCGAAAGGCCGCACCGCCTGGTGCGGGAGTGCAGACCTCCGCGAAGAATCAAAAAACAGCCGGCACCCGACAGGCTGAGCGGATCCGGCTGAAGGATGAAGAAAAAAGGGGACCGAAGTCCCCCTCCTGGCTTCTATTCCTCTTCCGTTGTCTCCCGCTGACCGTAGTTGATGCCCTCGTACTTTTTCTGGAATTTTTCGAGCCTTCCCGCTTCCGTGAGCACACGGCTGCCCTTCTTTCCGGTGAAGAAAGGGTGGCAGGCAGAGCATACGCTCACCTTAAGCTCCTTCTGGGTGGACCTGGTCTCGAACTTATTTCCGCAGGCGCAGGAGACCGTGCAGCTCTCATACTTGGGATGAATTTCTTTTTTCATCTATGGGACACCTCCGAAATAATCGTGAAACATAAATTTTGTCTCAACAAACAGAAACTCTATCACAGGAACTTCCGCTCCGCAAGGGTTTTTTACCCGAAGATCAGGCCCCGTTCAGATATGCATTACGCCGAGACCGCACCGTTCATGATGGGCCACTGCATGATAGGCCGTATCTCCCATCACCGCCACGGCAATCCAGCGGCTGTTCCGGACAATGGCGATCTTCGCTCCCACGCTGGCCTCGAGCATTCCGACCGCGAGAAATCCGTCCAGGGCTTCGAGGGCGGCATGCATCAGGGCATGCATTTCGTTTCTCGTCTTCTCAACTACTTCGGCGTTCAGGGAAGCGCCCACAAGGGCCCTGGTGATTTTTTGGGGCAGATCCCCCGCCAGGCCTCCCACTTCCGTGGCGACGGACTTCCAGCCTATGGACGCCAGCTCCCTTTTCATGCGGTTTTCCGAATCGCTCGTCGTTGTGGCCGCCAGAAGCAGAGCGGTTCTTCCGATCTGGCTTTCGTCATGAATGGAAATTTTGAGGGTCAGCTCTACCGTACGGCTCCTTCCCTCATCCTGAAGCTCCCCCGCAGGTTCTGTTTTCAGCCCGGCCGGGTCCTGATCCGCCTCACAGGCACTTTCCTCCGCAGCCTGTCCGTTCACGGCCTCAGTTTCTTCACCGGCCTGCTCCCTCTCTTCCCTGGGCGAAGTGAACATATTCTTCCAGATCACAGTCACGCAGCTCCTCTCTGTTTCATTCCGTCTGCATTATAATGGAACCGGGACAAAGAGTCACTTCCCTGCCATATATCGACTCTGCATCCGCGATTTTACAAACAGTTCATTCCGGCATGCTTTCCATTGATGGAAGACGAAATCTGCTCTATACTATAAGCTATAGAGAATTTAATAACATGAAAGGAGGTTTCCTCAGCCTCGGAAAGGACAGGAATTCGGACCGGAAACAAAAGGCAGTTTTCAGAACTCCAAATTCATTCAAGGGGGAATTATTCGGATGAAAAAGCATCTTTCCATCACACTGGTTGCACTTATGGTCATCGGACTTTTCGCAGGCGCAGCGGCGGCGAAAACTTTCATCTCCATCGCTACGGGCGGAACGGGCGGAACCTATTATCCCCTCGGCGGAGGAATGGCCGAGATCATCAGCAGAAACCTTCCCGAGTTTCAGGTAACCTCCGAGACGGGGAACGCATCAGCTGCCAACCTCAACCTCATCGGCACCCACCAGATTGAAATGGCCTTCGCCCAGAACGATGTCGCCTACTGGGCATCCAAGGGAATGTCTCCCTTCAAGGAAAAATATGACAACATCCGGGTCGTGGCCTCCCTCTACCCCGAGCACGTGCAGTGCATCACCATCAAGGGCAGCGGCGTGCAGGACATCATGGACATCAAGGGAAAGAGAGTCTCCGTCGGCGCTCCCGGCTCCGGCGTGCTCGGCGACGTAACAGCCATTCTCGATGTGGCGGGGATAAAGTTCTCGGACATGAGCACGGACTTCCTCGACTTCAACAACACGACCCAGCGGTTCAAGGACGGCCAGCTCGACGTGGGATTCGTCGTCGCTGGATATCCGACCTCATCCATCATGGACCTCTCCACCACCCATGACATCAGCCTCGTCAGCTTCAACGACGCCTTCCTGAACAAGCTCATGGAAAAATACACCTTCTTCATCAAGGATGTCATCCCCGCAGGCACCTACAAGGGAGTGGACAAGGACGTTCCTACCGCCGCAGTCATGGCCATGCTCGTCTGCGATGCCGACCTTCCCGACGAGACAGTCTATCAGTTCACCAAGGCCCTTTGGGACAACATCGAAGAACTCTACAAGGTCCATGCCAAGGCGAAGCTCATCACCCTGAAGACAGCCCTGAACGGCGTATCGGTGCCCGTGCACCCCGGCGCAGTGAAGTACTACCAGGAAAAGGGCATGACCATCCCCGCAATCAAGTAGACCCTTTTTTATCCGCTCGAAAAGGCGGTCCTTCAGGACCGCCTTTTTTCTATGAACCTGCCGAGCGCTCCGAGCCAGACTTCCTTCTTCATTTCCCCTGCCATGCCGTTCAGCCAGTCCGCCCTCCCCCCTCCCCTCGCGTCAAGAGAAGGAGTTTCCCGGAGAAGGGAGGAATAATCCTCGGGTATGTTCCGGCCGCGGTAGAGCAAAAAGCTCCCCCTCTCCTTTTCAGGGTCCGGAAGCAGAAGAAGGCAGAGAGCGTCGGGATGGTCATCAGACCAGGCCCTGGCCGAGGGTGTGATCATCTCCCTGGAAAATCCGGGAAGAAGGGCCGTGAAGACGGGTATGTCCCCTGCGGAATGGACTTCCCAGGGGAGGGCCAGGAGAGGGGCGGCTTTTTCCATGATTTTTTTGAGGGCGGCGTTTTCATTGCTCAGTCCCGAAAAAACATCCCCGAGTTTTGAGACCGGGCATCCGATGTCCCTGGAAAGCCTTCTTGCAGCGGCGCAGTATTGTTTCCGAAGGGACGGATCGACGGTGAATTTTATCTCCCAGGAGGGAGAGCTTCCCCGGAAGCCGGCGATAAAAATTTCTCCCACTTCTTTTGTGGACGCAGCATGGCTTCCCGAGCATGCGATAAGGTCGAAACCGGGAATACGGACCACCCGGATCGTCTCGTCCTCTATTCTCTTCCAGTTTGCCTTTATTCCCGGGAGATTTTCCGCTTCGGCCTTTGAAAGGAGAAGGGTCTCCACGGCAAGCCCTTCCGCAATGATTACGTTTGCCTCGTCCTCGGCGGCGAAGAGCATGGGCCAGTCGAGCTCTCCGTCCCAGGACAGATAGACAGTGCTCTCCTCCGTGCCTATGGCCACTTTGCAGACGGAAAGGCCACTGTGGGACCTCTCAAGAATGCGGGACAGGATATGTTCCCCCGTATGCATCCGGGAGAAGAGGGAATGCCGCTCCATGTCCACCTCCGCCTCCACTTCCATTCCGGGTACGGGGGTTCCCTGCACCGGTCTGCCGATGACCGCGAGGTCCTCTCCGGCCTTTTCGCAGCCCGTTACGGAAAAAACGAAGCCGTCCCCTCTGAGCATGCCCGAATCGCCGGGCTGTCCCCCTCCGGCCGGATGAAAGGGATTCGGCGAAAGTACGAGTCTCCGGGTCTTTTCTTTTGCTTCGGCGGGAAGCAGGGTTTCTATAGTGGTCTTCATCGGGCTGGCCCTCCTCTTTCGCTGGGCCGGTCTCTTTGCGGAAAAGAGACCGAATAAAAAAACAAGGGCCCGCGGAAAATCCGCAAACCCTTGACATGGATGGCGCGCCTGTGGCGATTCGAACGCCAGACCCTCGGCTCCGGAGGCCGATACTCTATCCGCTGAGCTACAGGCGCAGAGGCTGCCCGAAAAGGGCGAAGCCTATTCTACCCTCGAAACAAGCCAGCGTCAAGAGTTGCGGGATCGATCCGGCAATGCGGAAACAGCCGGGGCTCAACATGAAAAAAGGGCTTAGCCGACGTTCAACATTTCCTTCCTCCGAAAAAGGTTTCCCGAACATTAGAAGAAACACTATGAAATCAGCCGCTGTTATTGACATTTTGAAACATCTGCCCCATACATGGGAGGAAGCATTGAACCGCTTTCTTTCCTTGCGGAAGGCGGAGGGCACCGCAGAGCGCACCCTTGCAGACTGCATGGACATAATAATCACCCTTTTCTTCCCCCGCTTCCCTCCAGAGTGGTAGCTTTCGTGCCGGGAATACCTTCCAGTGTTCATATCTCAGGAAGGTACAGCAGCCACAACCCACAACATCAGGCTGAAAAACCTTAAGCCCTTCTTCGAGTTCGCCGTAAAGTAAGGAGCCTTCAATAAATCACCGGCTGAAGAGTTCAAGTATCGCCGGGAAGAAGAAGCTCGTATTGCCGATCATCCGATTGAAGACGTGAAAAAGATGTTCGACACGACCTGAACATCCACCTTCCCCACCTTGAGGGATACAGGCTTTCTGTTCTTCTCTCTCGATAAGGGTATACGCCCTTTATAAGCCCTTGCGCTTCTTCCGCCCGATCCTATATTTATACCCACCTTCAAAGGGCGGCCACCCGGGCTTCGACTGCCAAGACACGCAAGCGAAGGACAGTCTATTTTGCCGAGAGAACGGCCACGATGCTTTTTAGGCTGCTCAACGTCCAGCCAGAGTAAGGGGAAGAAGATGTGCCTGTATTCCCCGCATCCTGCTGCCACCCCTGGAATACCCACGGATGGACTGTACAGCTTCGCCGGCATGCAGAGAAAGCAGGGCTGAAACGATTTCCATCCTATGACCTTCGCCATCAGTTCGCCCATGAAGCTCTGCGAAACGTTATGAATGGCTTTTCCCTTCAGAAGGGTATGGAACATTCCACTCTTTCAATGACGGAACGATATCTGGCTCTGTCCGATGATGACGTTCAACTTACCCATCGGAAGGCTTCGCCCGTATCAGCCATGTATCTCAGGTTGGCTGCGAACAGCGATGCTCTTGATACGTTTAATTTACAACGGCCTGAGCGGCTGGAACGATCGATCACGAGCTAATTTAGACTAGATTGCAGGTCTGGTTGTGTTGCCATTTACTTATTCCCATTCATATAGCATGGGATTGGCCTATACCCGATTGGATATTGCAATATTGTTTGTCAGCTTACGGAGTAAAATTGCGAAAGTTAACCTGGTGCTGAACCATACCTCCTGAAGGAGGCAGCGGAATGGATAATTATTCGAAGCTGAAGCTGCTTGCAATATAAGGAGGAATAATTCTTTTCCCTGTTCTTGTAGACGACTACATCTTGTTCAGGTTGAGCCCAAACTCTGCCATTGGCAGATACCAGGTTATCTCCGTGCGGAACAGCGTAACTATAAAACTGGGTACGGCTACAGGCGAAACAAAGCTCCTTGCCCTTGCAAATCAAGAAAAGGACTATATCAACTTTATGGCATGATATAATACTATATAAATGGTTGAGGAATACTTCGGTTTTACGAAGAAAATCCACTCGATCAAATTTATAGAGAACTCTATAAAAAAAATCAATATCTCATTGGGAGGGGAAAAATGAAAAAATTACTGGTATGTCCGGTGCTTTGTCTTCTCTTTTCCTTTCCTGCTGGGTCAGCAATGAAGGATATTGATGACATGGGAAAATCTGACACAAAATCTTGAGATTTGAAAGGAGGCAATAAAATGCCAAGAGGAGACGGAACAGGGCCGAGAGGCCAAGGAGCAAAAACAGGTAGAGGCATTGGTGGTCAGGGCCTTGGAGGCGGTTCTGCAGCAGGCCCGGGTGGAAATTGTGTCTGTCCTGAATGTGGTGAAAAAGCAGACCATAAATTAGGAACTCCCTGCGATCAGCGTAAATGTCCCAAATGTGGAGCGGTCATGACACGGGAATAGATTCTGTTTTTCAGGTGTACCTTTAAAATTCAGCTAAGACTGGCGATGCCCGAAACCCACGTAGGGGCAGATCTCTGTGCCTGCCTCTACGCTGTTTTTTTGATAGGATTTTGGTGGTGTTCTAATCTTGTGCCTGGCATAATCCCAACTCATATTTGTTTATAAATTGATGCAGGTTGAGAAAAACGTCCATCTCTTCCCTGGTGATCCAGCCCGGAATGGAATTCTTGTACTCACCCCTGCGGATGGGCCTCCCTCCTGATGAAAGTCGTTACATCGTCTGGGATGTCCTTGCCCGCTCCCGTAATAAACGGGCCGGTAAAAGATAAAGGATTCCTCCCGAAGATGGCCTGGTACTTTTGCATAGCGATTACTGCCTCCGGTTCTTCCGCTGGTATCAGTCTCATCTCAATCACCGTAATTCCTGAATGATTCTCAGTTAACAATCCTCGCTCCTGGAAGAAGTTAAAGAGCGTGTAATAGTTATACGCTCTTTTGTTCCCCGCCCTGCCGTTGCGGTTCTTCAGCACGACTGGTTCAATTTCCCTGGGGTTCTTCATCTTTTCTGTTGTTGCCTCAAAGCCATTTCCACCCGTCCCTGCGAACCGAAGATTACTAAGGACATCGCTGCTGTAATCCACCCTGACCCTCTCTTTGAATGCTTCCATTGCCACGACCTCTTTAGAAGTTTCCCCGGAAAAGCTATGAAAAAAAGATTGCAGCAGCCATATTTCAGTGTCTAGTTTTTCGAGGGAAGCTCAAAGTAATATCTGGCTATTTGACAGGGTTACAAAGTTTCTTGCAAAGTTTTTCCGGCGATGCAGAAATAGAGGATGCTCACGATGAAAAAAGGTCTCGTCCAATGCTCAAAATAACGGGACTGTGCTAGACTCGGAAAGTGGAAAAACAGTTCCTGAGATTGGCTTCCCTCCTCCCTATAAATGTCGCTGTTTTCGGGCTCCGGGGAAAGAATATTTTTTCCGAGCAAAATGAGCAACGAGGAGATTTTAAAAAATGGAATGTTTTGCTTTCTTTTTCTCCGTTCTATTCCTCCCTGCAAGAAGTAAGTGTTTCCTGACAAGCCCTGGATACCTACGCAGCGGCTGCCGAGGAATTGCGTGAGCTTCGGAGGCGCGACCTTCCGGTCGCTGAGGATATACAACTACCGGATGTGGGCGTCCGGGGCGATCGTATCGAACGTGGGGACATGGATGCAGCGCACGGCCCAGGACTGGCTAGTTCTGACCCATCTGACAGACCATAACGCCACGGCTGTGGGCATTGTCATCGCTCTTCAGTTCGGCCCGATGGCCCTTTTGCTCCCTCTGACGGGATATGCGGCCGATCATTTCGACAGAAGAAAACTGCTCCTGGTCACTCAAAGTGCCATGGGGCTCTTCGCCTTCGCATTGGGCATTCTTACCGTGTCAGAAGTGGTCAAGCTTTGGCAGGTCTATCTTTTCGCCTTTCTGCTGGGATGCGCCACAGCCTTCGATGCCCCCGCCCGGCATACCTTCGTCTCCGAGATGGTGGGGGAGGAGGATCTGTCGAACGCAGTCGCCCTCAATTCGGCCTCATTCAACGCCGCCCGCATGATCGGGCCGGCTGTCGCAGGGGTACTGATCGGCGCAGTGGGGACGGGATGGGTTTTTCTGATCAACGGGGTATCCTTCGCAGCGGTGATTCTCTCCCTGAGCCTCCTCCGAACTGATGAACTCACCATGGAGACCAGAATCCTCCACGCTCGGGGAAGTTTTTCCGAAGGGATCCGATACGTCCGAAGCCGCCCAGATCTTCTCGCCGTCTTTCTGATGCTTTTCCTCGTGGGAACCTTCGGCCTGAACTTTCCCATCTTCATCTCCACCATGGCCGTGAGCGTTTTTTCCGTAGGAGCGGAAAAATACGGACTTCTCACGTCCATGATGGCGGTGGGATCAGTCCTGGGGGCTCTTCTCGCAGCACGGCGGGAGAGACCGCGAATCCGGTTTCTTGTCGCGGGAGCGCTTCTTCTCGGCGCGGGGTACACCCTGGCCGCGGTCATGCCCGAGTACTGGCAGTTCGGCACGGCCCTCGTGCTGGTCGGAATATCAGCTCAGACGTTCACCACCTCGACAAACAGCCTCGTGCAGCTCTCCACCGACC
Organism: Aminobacteriaceae bacterium; assembly: GCA_963674625.2. Classification (GTDB taxonomy): domain Bacteria; phylum Synergistota; class Synergistia; order Synergistales; family Aminobacteriaceae; genus JALHFZ01. Next base: position 614,007 of record CAXXXO010000003.1, read on the forward strand.
GGCCCATGCGGGGAAGGGTAATGGCCCTCCTCATGGCGATCGCCATGGGAGGGAAACCCCTCGGGGCGCCCCTCATCGGCTGGGTGGCCGATACTTTCGGCCCGCGGCTCAGCCTCGGAATCGGAGCGGCTTCGGGTTTCGCCGCAGCCCTTGTCGCTCTTCGCTATTATTTCAAATTCGGCAGAACGGGAAAAGAAAAAACCCGGAAGAAGGAGCTAAAGGATCAACCGGCCTTTTGGAAAATTGAGCAACCGGGGATGAACCGGGAACTGCCGTAATTTGAGATCAGGATTACCGCCGGAAGGTCACCACGGAGACGCCGAATCCGCCCTCCCCCGGCCCTCCGAGGCGGCAGGAATCCACATACTTGAGCCGGCCGCAGAGGGCATGGACTTCCCGCCGCAGAATTCCCTCTCCCCTTCCGTGGATGACCGTGACCTGGTCATAGCCGGTCCTCATGGCCTGGTCGAGATAGCGCTCCACGATGGGAAGAGCTTCGTCCACGTTCATCCCCCGGACCATGACGGAGGGGGGCACCCTCTCGGGAGCAGGGGGAGCGCTTTCCCTGGGGGCCGGGATTCCCTTCGGCTTTTTCGACGACTTCAGCAGTTTTTTCGCGTCCACGTCCATGGTCATGGCCCCCGCCTGCACCACTGCCCGAGCACCCTTAATCTTTTCGAGAACCCCGACGATCTCCGTCCCGGCAATCTGCACAGTATCACCGGGGGAAGGAGGGGAGCTGTCCTCCCCGGCGGCTCGGAGAAGCCGGTTTTCGTGGCGCTGTTCAAGCCTTTTCCGTTCGGTCCGGAGGGACTCCTTCTTGTCGTGGATCTGGCGGTGCACTGCCGATCTGGAGGCCTCCTCGAGATTCCGCAGAAGCTCCCTGCTGCTCTCCTCGGCTTTTTCAAGAATGGAAGCGGCTTTTCGCTCGGCTCCGGAAAGAATCCTGTCCCTGCTTCCGCCGAGCTGCCGCAGTTTTTCCTCGTATTCGTTCCTGCTGGCGGAGAGGCTTTTTTTCATGGCCGTGATTTCCTCCTCCTCCCTGTCGAGCCAGGCTTTTCTCTCGTTCAGTTCTCCGATCAGATCCTCCACCGGGACTTCCCTCTCGCTGAGGACGGTCCTGGCTTTTTCGATCACCCGCTCGGGCATGCCGTACCTGCGGGCGATGAGCAGCGCATTGCTCTTTCCCGGAACGCCGAGGAGCATCCGGTAGGTAGGAGACAGGGTTTCGGCGTCGAATTCCATGCTCGCCGTCTCCACTCCCGGGGCCGTGAGGGCATACTGCTTCACGGGGTTGTGATGGGTGGTGGCGAGGGTCAGGCCCTTCTCCTTCGTGAGGGTGTCGAGGACGGCGATTCCGAGGGCAGCTCCTTCCTGGGGGTCGGTGCCTGCGCCGAGTTCGTCGAGAAGGACCAGGGAATTCCGGTCGGCCCTTTCGAGGATGGAGATGATATTGCGGACATGGGCGCTGAAAGTGGAGAGATTCTGCTCGATGCTCTGTTCGTCCCCTATGTCGGCAAAGATCGAGCTGATGTTCCCCACCACCGATTCTTCCTCCGCAGGGACGGGCAGACAGCACCAGGCAAGATAGACGCACACCCCGGCGGTCTTCAGCACCACGGTCTTCCCTCCCGTGTTGGGGCCGGTCACCACGAGACTGCGGAATCGTTCGCCGCACCGGATGGTCACGGGTACCACCCGTTCCCCCAGCAGGGGATGCCTGGCCTCCCGAAGGTGAATAAGAGCCTTTTCGGAGCGGAGGGGGATCTTCCATTTTTTTCGGGACATGACCTCGCAGGCGGCGTAGAAGAGATCGAGATCAGCCAGGACGTCCTGGGCTTCGAGAAGGGGTTTTTCCCGCTCGAGAAGAGTTCTGGTGAGCGCCCTCAGGATGGACTGCTCTTCCGCCTGCTCGTCCCGCCCCTTGAGGGCGAGGCGGTTGTTGAGGGGAACGAGGCCCGAGGGCTCCATGTAGACGGAGTTCCCCGAACTCGACCGGTCGACCACCGTGCCAGGGAAGCGGTGAACGAATTCCTGCCGCACAAGGAAGACGAAATGGCCGTTTCGAAAGGCGGCTACCCGCTCCTGGAGCATGTGCCCCAGTGAGGGATTGTCGAGAATTTTCTGGGCTGAACGGCGGATCGAACGCTTCAGAGAGTCAATCTCTCCCCTGATTTTCGCGAGGGAGGGTGAGGCGGAATCGTAGAGCCGGCCGGAATCGTCCACGACGCCGAGGGCATCCGACTCGGGGGAGAAGTCCCGGAGTTTCCGCGCCGGGGCTTCGAAGGGGGAATATTCCCGGACGAAGGTGAGGAGATGCTCCCGGGTAAGGCGCACCAGGGAGAGAAACCGGGAGACTGCGGCGATTTCCTCTCCGGAAAGCATCCCAGTCCGCTTTCCTTCCAGGAGAAGGGGTGCGACGGGAGTCACCCTGGCATTCCACGGCCATTCTCCTTTTTCGTCCCGGCAGCGTCGAAAGCTCTCGAGCAGTGCAATCCGCTCTTCGAGCTGCAAGAGGGAGTGCAGGGGTTTCAGCCCCTCGAGGGCGACGAGGCCGAGTTCACTTCGGACCGAGGAGGCGAAGACGGAAAGGACCCGGGGAATTTCGAGTATCCGGAGGATTTCCTCGCTATTTTGCAGTCGTGTCCACTCCTCTCAGAGAGGGCAGGTCGGGGAGGTGAAGCTCCGGAAGGGAGAAATCCTTCGGGATGACCTTCCAGCTCCCGAGCAAGGCCTGAATATCCGGCCAGAGGGCATCGGCCTGGCGCATCACGAGGCTGTCTCCCACCCACCCTGTGGGAAGAAAGGGAGAATAGGTGGTGATGCCCACATAAAGAAAAAGAATGAGAAAGACTGCCTTGAGAAGACCGGCCAGAACGCCGAGAACCCTGTCGACCATGGTGAGGGAGGCGAACTTTATGAAGGCCTTCACTCCCCGGCAGGCAATGTTAGCGAGAACGACCGCAGCCACGTAGAGAAGCACCATGAAAAGCACCTTGAGCAGTGCCTCGCTGGCCCCGTCCCACATGGAGGCGACCCACCGGGCGGGAAAGGCGGCGTAGTTCCATGCCAATATGACCCCTCCCACCATTCCGAGCAGGGAAAAGAACTCTCCGGACAGTCCGCGGAAGGCCCCCCGGACCGCCAGGGTGGCGGCGACAAGGGCGACGGCCAGATCAAAAGCGGCGGCGAAGGTCATACAATATCCTTCTGTTCACCGCTTCCCAGGGCGTCCCGGAGCTTCTCTCCCGTTGACTGGAGGAGCCAGGCCAGCTGAAGGCAGGATATGAGCAGAAGATCCTCCTGGTCCAGGGAATTCTCCAGCCCCTCCGTCAGTTCGCGAAAAAGGGAGTGTATTCCCTTGAGACTTTCGTCGTCAAGGGCGGTTTTGACAAAATAATTTTTCTTGCCTATCCTGATGGTCACTTCGCGGGAAAAACCTTCCACGCTCAGGGTCTCCTTTCACCTCTTCCGTCCTGCACGGGAGGCTGCTGCCCTTTCCGGTCATCGGGCAGAAGGCCGCTCAGCTTCTGGTAGAGTGACTTCATTTGACCGTCCATTATGGATTTTTCCTTCTGGAAGGCCATCTTCTCCCTTTCGAGGATCTCGAAGTTCCGCTGGTTCTCCTTTGTGACCCGTATATTTTCTATTTCCTTCTCGCCGATCTGATTTTTCAGGTCATTGACCTGCATCCGAAGCTGGTCTCTCTCGCTTCGAAGCCCCGTCACCATCTCCACAAGCCTGTCTGTCAGCTGCTCAAGATTTTCAAGGGTTCCCATGAAAAAACCTCCTTAACGAAGTATATAGCCCAAGGACGTCAATGTCTCCCGGACTCTTCCGTGAATCTGCTCTACCGCTTCATCCGTCAGGGTCTGGTCCTTTTTCTGGTAGGAAAGGGAAAAAGCCAGGCTCCGGAAGCCCTCGGGCACGCCCTTGCCGCTGTAGATGTCGAAGAGCCGGACGTTCCGGAGAAGTTCGCCCCCGGAGGCCTTTATGCGGGAAGTGACCTCCGCCACGGAACTGTCCGCGGGAACGAAAAGAGAGATGTCCCGAAGAACCGGAGGATAGGCTGTCAGCTCGTGAAAGCCTGGAAGAACCGGTTTTTCAAGGACTTCGAGGTCAAACTCGAAGGCGTAGAGGGGGGTGCAGTCAAGTTCCTTCTCGACCGCCGGCTTCAGCCGGAGGAGATACCCGGCGTCCCTTCCGCCGGAGCGGATGCGGGCCGTCTGCCCCTCATGGCCGAAGGGTTCGCTACCCTGAAGGAAGTCGAGGCAGATCCCCCGGCTCTCTCCCAGGGTCAGAACATCGGCCTTGAGGGAGAAAAAGTCCTCGGCGCCGGACTGCCCCCAGGGAAGGCGCCCGTCCCGGCCGCCGTACACGACGCCGGCAACTTTTTCGACCTCCTCGTGCCCTCCTTCCGGAAGGGGAAGAAAGACCCTGCCGAGTTCAAATACCCGGATTCCCGTGCGCAATCCCGCCGTCACGCTCCGCTCCACGCTTCTCAGGAGGCCCGGAAGGAGGGTGGTTCGCATTTTCGACTGCTCTGCGCTCAAAGGGTTAGCAAGGGAGAGGGGGCGGCCGCGCCGGTCCTCCTCCGGCAGCCGGAGGAGTGAAATGAAGTTGGGAGAAAGAAAGCTGTAGTTCAAAAGCTCCACGTACCCCCGGGCAAGAAGAATCCTGCGCAGGTCCCCTTTCAGGCGGGTCACGGGGCCGATATCTCCCCTTCCGTAGAGCACCTGGGGAAGGCGGGGAGCGAGGGTCTCGTTGTACCCCCGGATTCTTCCCACTTCCTCGATCAGGTCTTCGCAGATCCGGATATCCGGCCTCCAGGATGGTACGGAGAAAAGACGCTCATCCCCCTGCGGTGATTTTCCGGTTATCCCGAGACGGTTCAGTATGGCCGAGGCCTCGTCCATATCGTCCGTGAGCAGGACTTTCCTGAGCATGGCCCGGCTCAGGGGGACGGTCCGTTTCTCGGAGGGACAGGAGGTGCTGTCGAGAATGGCGTAGCCGGCCGTTCCGGCGGACCACTCCTCAAGAAGGGAGAAAATATACTTCAGGGCGACGGGGGCCATCTCCCGGTCCACCGTCCGGGCATAGCGGAAGGCCGCCTCGGAGGGGATTCCGAGCCTCCGGGACGTGCGGCTCACGGAGAGGCTGTCGAAGGATGCCGATTCTATGAAGACGGTATTCGTTTCAGGGAGGATTTCGCTGTTCTTTCCGCCCATGACTCCCGCGATTCCCACGGGAACGTCACCGCTCGCGATGAGCATGTCCTCTTCGTCCATAATGTGCTTTTTCCCGTCAAGAGTGGTGAACTCCTCCCCCTCCCGGGCCGCTCTCACGGAGATCTCCGGTGAGGGAAGGCGCAGGGCATCGAAGGCGTGGGTCGGCTGGCCGAGGGTGAGCATCGCCAGATTGGTGGCGTCCACCATTGGTGAAATGGGGCGCATACCGAGAAGGGAAAGGGCGATGCGGACCCGGAGAGGAGACGCTCCTCCCCGGAGGCCCGTGACAAGCCCGAGACAGTACCGCGTGCACCCCGGGGCCTTCAGGGTTATCCCTTCGAAGGGAAGGGGCCAGGATTTGTCCGCACTGATGGCTGAAAGTTCTGCAGGGTTCTTTTTCCATTCCGCCCCCGGAAAGAGGGCGTAGACCTCCCGGGCTACCCCGAGAAGGCTCAGCAAGTCCCCCCGGTTGGGGGTCACGGAGAGATCGAAGACCACGTCGTCGAGGCCGAGCCAGGCAGCGGCATCCTCCCCCTCGGGCGCGTCCTCCGGAAGGCGGAGAATGCCGAATTCGTCGGCGGCTTCGGGAACGCCGAGTTCTTCCGCCGAGAGAAGCATTCCGTCGCTCCGGACCGATCCGAAATTCTTTGCGCCGAGGACGGTCCCGTCCGCCAGAACGGCACCGGGAGGTCCCCAAGGGACAAGGTCCCCCGCAGAGAGATTGGGAGCGGCGGTGACGACCGAAGCCTCCCCTTCCCCGTCGTTCACGGCGGCGACCCACAGGGATTCCTTTTCCGGATGGGGTTCGAGGGAGTTCACCCGGGCAATTCGGATGCCCCTGAGATTCCCGCCGGGCCGCCTGAGGGATTCCACCTCGCAGCCGGTGAGGGTGAGCCGTTCCGCCACTTCCTCGACGGAGGCAGGGATGAAGAGAAGGTCCTTCAAAAGGTTCCAGGTGATCAGCATGATGAGTTCCTCCCCGAGAGAAGATAGGGCACATTGCCGTCGAAAAGCACCCGCAGATCGGTCAGGCGGTACTTGAGCATGGCGAGGCGGTCGAGGCCTATCCCCCAGGCGAAGCCGTTGAAGATGTCGGGGTCGATGCCGCCGCTCCGCAGAACGTTGGGATGGACCATGCCGAGTCCGGCCACCTCGAGCCACCCCGTTCCCTTGCAGATTCTGCAGGAGGGGTTCTTTCCCGAGCATTCCACGCATTCGATATCCAGTTCGAGGGAGGGCTCCGTGAAGGGAAAGTAGCTTCCCCGGTATCTCGCCTTGAGGGGCCGGGAGAAAATGCCCTCCATGAGAACCTCGAGACATCCCTTCATGTCGGCAACGGATATGTCCTTTTCGACGAGGAGTCCTTCAAGCTGGTTGAACATGGGCGAATGGGTGGGGTCGCTGTCTTTGCGGTAGACCTTGCCCGGACAGACTATGCGGAGGGGGGCGCCGTAGGCGAGCATGGAGCGCACCTGTACCGGAGATGTATGGGTGCGCAGCAGCCGGCCGTCGGGAAAATAAAAGGTGTCCTGCATATCCCGGGCAGGGTGGGAGGCGGGGATATTCAGGGCCTCGAAATTGTGGAAGTCGTCTTCGATCTCGGGCCCGAGGGCCACGGAGAACCCGAGTCCGGCGAGGATTTCCACCACGTCGTGCATGAGCTGCACCACGGGGTGAATGCCTCCCCAAACTCTCCCGCGAGGAGGAAGGCCCACGTCAAGGCCGCTTCTGCGCTCTTCCTCGGAGGATTGGCGCTCCTCGAGAAATGACCTTCTTGCGGCGAGGCGGGATTCGAAGTCATCCCTCATGGAGTTGACCGCCTCTCCCGCCCGGGGACGTTCTTCAGGAGGAAGAGATCCGAGGTTTTTCAGCCAGGAAGTGAGCTTTCCCTTTTTCCCCAGGAAAAGAACTTTCACCTGCTGGAGGGCCTCGGGCGTTTCAGCGCCTGAGAGGGCATCGCTGAATTCTGCCCTCATCCCTTCAAGTTCATCGAAAAATTCTGTCACTTGCCGTTTTCCTCCTCATCTTTCTTTTCCATAAGCGATTTGATGTTCTCCTCAGATCCGGCCACGAGAAGTTTGTCCCCTTCCTGTATGACCGTATCATACCGGGGAAGGAACCGCCTGCCCTTCCTGTCGAAGAGGAGAACAACCTCATTATACGTCTTTTGGAAATCGGCTTCTACGAGGGTTTTGCCTACCATGCTCGGCAGCACGGTCACCTCTCCCACGAGGAAATCCCTCCCCGACATGGACGTGAAGTCGGCAGTCCAGGGGTTCACGATGGATTCGGCGAGCCTTTTGCCCATATCCCGCTCTGGAAAGATCACCTTGTCGACCCCCACCCGGGCGAGGACCCGGGCGTGAAGATTCGTCTGGGCTCTCGCTATGACTGTGGGAATACCCATTCCCCGGAGAATGGCCGTAGAGAGGATGCTCGCCTCGATGTCTTCGCCAATGGCGATGATGGCCACGTCGGCCTCCTTCGCCCCTATCCGGGTGAGGAGTTCTTCTTCCGTGGCGTCGAGCTGCGCCGAGAAGTCGACCATGGAGGCGACCGATTCAACCCTTTCCTTACTCCTGTCCACGGCCATGACATACTGGCCGAGTTCGGCGAGCTTCTCGCAGATGGAGAAGCCGAATCGTCCCAGGCCCACGACGAGGACGGTCTGTTTTTTTTCCATGTTCTTCCCTTCCTTATCCTACGGGGATGTTGGTTTCTGCGTAGGAAATTTTTGAAATCGTCCGGTCCCGGGAGACCATGCCGAATATGAAAGTAAGGATACCAACCCTTCCCCAGAACATCAACAGGATGATCACCATTTTCCCCGGAGCAGAAAGTGAAGATGTGATTCCAAGGGAAAGTCCCACCGTCCCCATGGCGGAGATCGTCTCGAAAAGAAGAGATTTGAAGGGGAGATTCTCGAAGAGGGAGAGAAGGGTCACGCCGATCAGAACGGTCAGAAGATATAAAAAGGCGATGGCGAGAGCCCGGCGGATGTTATTGTCGGCAATCGTCCTGTTGCGGTAGACTGCCCGCCTGCCCTGGATTTCCGAAAGGGACGAGAAAAAGAGGACCCCTGCGGTGGTGGTTTTCATCCCCCCCCCGGTGGAACCTGGAGAAGCCCCGATAATCATGAGTATGGAGAGCAGAAAAATGCCGAGGGATGAGACTGCCCTGAGGGGAATCGTATTGAACCCGGCCGTGCGGGCGGTGACGCTTTGGAAAAGAGCGTTCCAGAGCTTCAGGGGAAGCGAGAGGGGAGAAAGGCCGATTGCCCTGTCGGAGAGGAAAAAAAGAAGCGCCCCGGCCGCAACGAGAATGAAAGAAACCTGGAGGACGAGGACGGCATGGGGAGAAAGGCGGGTTCTCTCGGTAAAGTAAAACCAGAGTTCGCCGATGACGAGAAATCCCAGGCCGCCGATGACAATGAGGATCATGACAGTTCCGGGAAATATGTACTGGTTCACGTACCCCTCCAGGCCTCCCGGAAGGGTGGAAAAACCGGCATTGCAGAAAGCGCTGACAGAATGGAAAACCGCATGAAAGAGCGCCCCCGGAACCTCCATGGACCTACGAAGCACGAGAAAAAGAGGGACCACCGCCGTTCCCTGGATTGCCAGGGTGATGAACAGAATGCGGAAAATCAGCTTGACGGCCCCGGAGGGCGTATCTATTCCGAGGCCGCCGGTGAAGAGGATCCTCTCACGAATCCGGATTTTGTGGCCGAGAAGGATCATAGTCGTGCTCGCCGCCGTCATGACGCCGAGGCCTCCGAGCTGGATGAGCAGAAGAACCACCCACTGGGAGGCAAGGGTCAGGTCTTTTCCCGTATCGACGACGACGAGTCCCGTTACGCAGACGGCAGACGTGCTCGTGAAGAGGGAATCCAGAAGGCTCAGCGGAACGGCGGAGCGGGAGTTGAAGGCCCATAGAAGCAGGGTTCCCGCCGCGATAAGCGACAGGAACCCCAGTATGATCGTTTTTTCTATTTTGAGGGAGCTGTAGGTCTTCACCGGAATGGCGGGTTCGGCAGACGCGCGGAACCTACCTGCCGAGGGCGCCCCTGGCCTGGTCGGTCAGCTGGACGAAGGCCGGCATGTCGTGGATGGCAAGCTCGGAGAGCATCTTCCTGTTGATCCCTATGCCCGCCTTCTTGAGGCCGTTCATCAGCACGCTGTAGGACAATCCTTGGGCTCTTGAAGCCGCGTTGATTCGAGTGATCCAGAGTCGGCGGAAATCCCGCTTCTTCCGCTTCCGGTCCGTATAGGCCCTGGAGAGGGAGTGGAGATAGGCTTCCCTCGCCCTGCGGTAGACGTTCTTTTTTCTTCCCCAGTATCCCTTGGTTATGGCAAAAAGCTTTTTTCTCTTTTTATCGCTAGCGCTACCACCTTTGACGCGGGGCATCGCAAGTCACCTCTTTCATGTAATTGACTGCTTCTTCAGCTGTAAGGAAGAAGTTTTCTCATGGATTCCATCTGCGTTTCGTCCACATACCCCGACTTGCGGAGCCTCTTGAGCCGGGCCGGACTCTTGCAGGTGAGAAGATGCCCTCTGCCTGATCTCCTGTAGGAAAGTTTTCCTGTTCCGGTATAGGTGAACCGTTTTTTTGCCCCTGAATGGGATTTCAACTTCGGCATGATTGTCTGTTCCTCCTTCCCCGTATCTCGTGTCAGAATAAAGCCCGCCGCAGGGCGGCAGGCATACAAGCCTTTGATGGATCAGCGCAGGGGGATGCTGCTACTCCCTTTCCTCCGCCTCCTGTGGAACCGCTTCTGGAGCTTTCGCCGCCTGTCCGTTCTTCGCCGCGGCAGGTTTTTTTCCTGCGCCTGCGGAATCGGATTTTACCGGCTTCTGGGAAATTTTGCCCTGGCCGGCAGGAAGGGGGGTCAGCATGATCCTCATGTAGCGCCCTTCCATACGGGGCCTTCCCTCGCTTTTTCCGAGGCCCTCGGTATCGCGGATAACCCTGGCGAGAACCTCTTCTCCCTTGCCCAGAAAGGACATCTCCCGGCCCCTGAAAAAGACCGATACCTTGACCCTGTGGCCCGCGTCGAGAAAGTTTTTGATGGCCCTGACCTTGAAATCATAATCGTGCTCGTCGATCTTCGGACGCATTTTCATCTCTTTCAGGGTCTGAACCTTCTGTTTTTTTCGAGCGTCCTTTTCCTTTTTCTGCAGCTCGTACCGGTATTTCCCATAGTCGAGGATTCTGCATACGGGGGGTTTTGCCTGGGGAGCGACTTCCACCAGATCCAGCTGCCGCTCTTCGGCAAGCCGTATTCCCTCCATAGTCGGCAGAACGCCGAGCTTGACTCCGTTTTCATCGATGACAAGAACTTCCCTGCTGGAAATTTCCCGGTTGACTCTCGGATCTCCGTCTTCTTTTCGTGCTACTATAGCTTTTCACCTCCAGGTAAAATATGAAAAAAAAGGGGCCGGCGAATAAAGCCACCAGCCCCTCCAAAATGCTTCAGAGTTTCTCGGAAACCGCGTGACAGGATGCGTCACTGGGTGAGAGGGTGGCCCCTCTGCTTCGCCGCAAAAATATACCACACCAGGAACAAAAATGCAAATTTTCCGCCCCTGTACTTCTCAGCAGAGGGCGTTTTCTTTCAGGGGGTTGAATTCCCCCTCAAGCACATTGAGAAATTCCTCCATGGACATGGAACCGAGATCTCCCCGGCTTCTCTCCCTCGGAGCGACCGTCCCCGATTCCCGCTCCTTTTCCCCAACCACGATCATGTAGGGGATTTTCTGGGTCTGGGCGTCACGGATCTTTTTGCCAAGCTTCTCGTCCCGTTCGTCCAGCTCCACCCGGATTCCCCGGCATTTCAGTTTGTCAACAATGGATTTTCCGTAATCAACGAACTCGGCCGCAACGGGAAGAACCCTGGCCTGAACCGGTGCGATCCACCAGGGAAAAGCCCCTGCGAAGTTCTCAACAAGGATGCCGAAAAACCGCTCGAGGCTTCCGAGAATCGTCCGATGGAGCATGACGGGACGGTGCTCTTTCCCGTCGGCGCCGATGTAGGTGAGGTCAAATTTCTCGGGCATCTGGAAGTCGAGCTGGATCGTTCCGCACTGCCAGGTTCTGCCGATGGAATCTTCAAGGTGGAAGTCGATCTTGGGTCCGTAGAAGGCCCCGTCCCCGGGGTTCAGCCGGTATTCCGCCCCCGTTTTCTCCAGGGCTTCTTTGAGGGAGTTTTCCGCAAGGGTCCACTGCTCTTCCGACCCCATGCAGTTGTCAGGCCGGGTGGAGAGCTCCATGGTGTATTTGAAGCCGAATACGTCCCGATAGATATATCTGCACAGGTCCATGATTCCGATGATTTCGTCCCTCACCTGTTCGGGAGTGCAGTAGAGATGGGCGTCATCCTGGGTGAAGCACCGCACTCTCATGAGCCCGTGAAGGACGCCGCTCCGCTCGTGGCGGTGGACCACTCCGAGTTCTGCCATCCGGAGGGGAAGATCCCGGTAGCTTCGGATCTGGCTCTTGTAGACCATCATCCCCCCCGGGCAGTTCATGGGCTTGATGGCGAAGGGCTGCTCGTCGATCTCCGTAAAATACATGTTGTCCCGGTAGTGGTCCCAGTGGCCCGAGCGGATCCACAGTTCCCGGTCGAGGATGAGGGGGGTGCGGATTTCGCAGTATCCCCGTTTCACGTGCTCTTTTCTCCAGAAATCCGTCAGGGCGTTCATGATCACCATGCCCTTGGGGTGGAAAAAAGGAAATCCCGGCCCTTCGCTCTGGATGCTGAAGAGATCGAGCTCCCGTCCCAGGCGGCGGTGGTCCCGGCTCTTCGCCTCCTCCATTCTCTTGATGTAGAGATCGAGGGCCTCCTTGTCGGGGAAAGCGGTTCCGTATATCCTCGTCAGCATGATGTTTTTCTCGTCTCCCCGCCAGTAGGCCCCGGCAAGGGAGAGGAGCTTGAAGTGCTGTATTCTGGAGGTGTCGGAGACATGGGGGCCCCGGCAGAGATCGGCGTAGTCTCCCTGGAAGTACAGGGTGACCCGGTCATCCTCCAGGTCAGAGATGATCTCCGTCTTGTAGGGGTCGTCCTTCTGTCTGAACCACTCGAGGGCTTCCCCGCGGCTCATCTCCCGGCGTTCCACAGGAAGGGCGCGCTTCGCGATGCGGCGCATTTCCTGCTCGATCTTCGGAAGATCTTCCTCGGTGATCCCCCCGGGAATCTCCATGTCGTAGTAAAATCCGTCCTTTATGGCGGGTCCCACGCCGTACCTCGTTCCGGGCCAGAGGTTCGAGACCGCCTGGGCCATGAGATGGGCAGCGGAATGGCGAAGAATCTCCAGCCCTTCCTCGGAATCGGCGGTAATGGGAAGCAGTGTTCCATCCTCCTCCGCTTTTCTTGAAAGATCCACAGCTTTTCCATTCAGAAGTCCTGCTACAGCTCCCTTTCGTACGCCCATTTTCTCCAGAGCGTCCCGTACCGTACCGGATTCAACCACAATTTCCCTGTCTTCAGGTCCTCTCAGGTGCGCCATTTCCTTCTCCCCTTTCAAAAATACAAAAGCCCACGCCATCTCCATATTTGGAGGCGACGTGGGCATGCCGTGGTTCCACTCCAGTTCCGTCCTCACGGGGAGGACGGCGCTCGTTTCCGCTGTAAGGGGCGGTTCCCCGGCGCCTTGTCCGCTCTGCGGCTTTTCGGCGCCCGCTCAAGGGCGGTGTTCAAGGCGGCTCCGCGGGAAATCTCTCAGCCTCGGATATCCCTCTCTGGACGGTGGGTCCGCACTTTACTGTCCCTCTCATCGCGAAAGTCATCTTATGAAAAAATTTATACACTCATTTCCAAGCTCTGTCAATCTGTCCCCGTGCTGCCGAACCCTCCGTCTCCGCGGCCGCTCGCGCCAAGAGTCTCCTCTTCGATCCAGGATATGCGGGTGACGGGGGCAACCACCATCTGGGCGATCCGGTCTCCCGCTGAGATCGAAAATGCCTCGCTTCCGAGGTTCACGAGCAACACCCTTATCTCCCCCCGGTAGTCGCTGTCGATGGTCCCGGGAGAGTTGATGACGGTAATGCCGTTTTTTATGGCGAGGCCGCTCCGCGGCCGCACCTGGGCTTCATACCCCTCGGGCAGCTCGATGTACAGGCCCGTCGGAATTCCCGCCCTCTCTCCGGGAAGGAGAAGGGCCTCTTCAGAGGCCCGAAGATCGACCCCTGCGGAAAACTCGGTGCTGCAGGACGGAAGGGGAAAGGCTTTCGCCTTTCCCTTCCGAAGTATTTTCACGCTCACTGCCACAGCGGCTGCCGCTCCTCTATCGCCTGGGTCCGCCCCGGCGATCTCCCCGGTCAGGCCTGCCGCCATGGGAAGGACGTTCCCGGTCTCTTTCCGGCTGGGGATTGGCCTTCGCATCCGCCTCGAGGGCGATTATCTTCTCTTCCCGCTCTTTCTCGGCGGGAAGGACATCGGAAAGCCCCTCTTCCGCAATTCTGCTCTCATTTTCGAAGATGCGGCGCCGGGTGAGATTGACCCTGCCCATGTCGTCGATCTCCTTCACCATGACGAGCACCCGGTCTCCCGGCTTGAAGACGTCATCCACCTTGGGGACCCGGTGGGTGCTGATCTCGCTGACATGAAGGAGGCCTTCCTTGCCAGGAAGGCATTCCACGAAGGCTCCGAAGTTCATGAGTCTGGTTACCGTGCCGTAATAGACTTCTCCTGCGGCAAGATCCTTCGTGAGACTTCGGATGATCGAAAGGGCCTCGTCCACCTTCTCCTGGGAGGGACCGCCGACGAAAATCTCTCCCGTATCCTCCACGTTGATCTTCACTCCGGTCTTCGCAGTGATCCCCCGGATGACCTTTCCGCCCGACCCTATGACGTCCCGGATCTTTTCGGGGTCGATGGTGATCATGTAGATTCTGGGAGCCGTGGGGGAAAGCTGTGCCGGGGACGGAATGGCCTCTTCCATCTTCTCGAGGATTGCCATCCGGGCTGCCTTGGCCTGACCGAGGGCCTGCTCGAGAATCGAGCGGGTGATTCCTCCGGCCTTGTTGTCCATCTGGAGGGCCGTCACACCGTCCCGGGTTCCGGCAACCTTGAAGTCCATGTCTCCGAAGTGATCTTCGAGACCCTGGATATCCGTGAGAACAGCCACTTTTTCCCCTTCTTTAATGAGCCCCATGGCAATTCCCGCCACGTGCTTCTTCAGGGGAACCCCGGCATTCATGAGGGCAAGGCTTCCTCCGCAGATGGACGCCTGGGAGCTGGAGCCGTTGGATTCGAGGATATCGGAGACAACCCTCATGACGTAGGGGAAATCCGCCTCCTCGGGGATCACCGGGCGAAGGGCTCTTTCAGCGAGGGCCCCGTGGCCGATCTCTCGCCGCCCCGGTCCGCGCATGGGCCGGACTTCGCCAACGCTGTAGGGGGGGAAATTGTAGTGAAGAATGAAGCGCTTCGCCGGTTCATCCTGCTTCAGGCCGTCGAGGATCTGGTCGTCCACGCCCATCATGCCGAGGGTGGTGATCACGAGGGCCTGGGTCTCTCCCCGGGTGAAGAGTGCGGAGCCGTGAACCCGCGGAATCACTCCCGTCTCGCAGGTGATCGTCCGGAGCTCGTCCATGGCTCTTCCGTCAGCCCGGACACGATCGTCCACGATGAGAGAGCGCATGGTTTTTTTGACCAGTTCGTCCATGGTGGAGGCGATGAAGTCGCCGCTCTCGGGAAACTCGGAGAGGAAACGCTCCTCCGCCTTTTTTCTGATCCCGGTGAGAGCGTCGCCCCGGGGCTTCTTTTCATGGATTTTCACGGCATTCCGTATTTCGGAGACGAGGGTCTGCCCCATCCACTCCTCTATCTCGGGAAAGGCCGCGGGATGGGGAAGGCTGACCTTCTCTTTCCCCACAGAGGCAGCCATTTCGCTGAAGAGCCCCACGATCTTTTTGATCTCGCTGTGGGCGAGGTCCAGGGCGTCGACGAGCAGCTCCTCGGAGATCTCCTTCGAACCGCACTCCACCATGGTCACGCCGTCCCTGTGTCCTGCGACGAGAAGGTCGAGGGTGGAGAGGGGCATCTGCTCTTCCGTGGGATTGACAACAAGGGCGCCGTCCACGCAGCCGATCCGCACCGCTCCGACGGGGCCGCCCCAGGGAATATCGGAAATTGAAAGGGCCGCTGAAGCAGCGTTGATGGCCAGGACGTTCGGCGGGTTGAGCTGGTCCACGGAGAGCACCGTGGCCACCACGTGAACGTCATGGCGGGTGCTTTCGTCAAAGAGGGAGCGGATGGACCGGTCCACCATCCGGCCGCTGAGGATAGCCGTTTCAGAGGGACGTCCCTCTCTCTTTATGAACCCTCCGGGGATTTTTCCGGCGGAGTAAAACCGCTCTTCGAAATCCACCAGAAGGGGAAAGAAATCTATTCCGGTCCTCGGCTTCTCGGTGATGCACGCAGTTGCGAGGATCCGGGTATCACCGTGACCGGCCACCACCGCACCGCTCGCCTGCTTCGCGAGCTTGCCGGTGGAAAACTCGAGGGGTCGGCCCCCGACTTCGACTGAAAACTTTTTCTCCATATTTTTGTTCCTCCTCTTTTCTTCTTCTTCTCTTTGTATTCGCAGTTAAGAATACCATATTCCGGCGAAAAAGCATAAAAAAAGCGGGGACCTTCGTCCCCGCGGTAATGCGTCCCTTTTCAGTGGCGCAGGCCGAGCCTTTCAATGAGAGTACGGTAGCGGCTGAAGTCCTTTTCCCGCAGATACCTGAGGAGTTTTCTCCTCGTTCCGACCATCTTGAGAAGTCCCCTCCGGGAGTGGAAATCCTTCGTATGCACCTTGAGATGCTCCGTAAGATCCCGGATACGCCGTGTAAGCATGGCCACCTGAACTTCCGGAGAACCCGTATCGACGGTATGGGTGCGGTAATCGGAGATTATTTCCTGTTTCTGTTCCTTTTCAAGCATTTTCTTCACCTCGAAGAGAGAATCCCGAAACCCAGAAGAGCGGCGAACGCGCTCATCCGCGTAAGGGTCATGCAAATAGTATCATTCAGAGGGCCAGAAAGCAAATGCTTGGGCGGCGCCTCTCCCTTTTCCGAAGCTTGCCCGCTCCACCTGATTTTTTCTCTCTTCCTCGACATTTGAATCTTATTGTGATTTAATGAAAATTCCATGGCAAAACGGGTCGAAATGAATTCTTTTATCGGGGGGAAAAGCATGTCGCTTCTCATCATCGAGGACAACCGGGACCTGGTTCAGATTCTCACGGAGGGGTTTGCCGAAAACGGATTTTCGGTGGAATCGGCCCTTTCGGGGGAAGAAGGGCTTGAAAAAGCGGCAGAATCCGACTTCCGGTGCATACTTCTCGACATTATGCTTCCCGGCATCAACGGCCTCGAAGTTCTGGAAACCCTCAGGACAAGGGGTGTCCGTACCCCCGTCATTTTTCTTACGGCCCGGGATACCGTGGAGGACAGAATCCAGGGGCTCGACCTCGGAGCCGACGACTATGTGGGGAAGCCCTTCGATTTCCGGGAGCTTGTCTCGAGGGTCCGGGCGCTTATCCGCAGAACCGAGGATCCCCGGAGAAGCCTTCTCTCCTGCGGCCCGCTGGTCCTGGACACCACTGCCCGAGAGTGCAGAATCACGGAAAATCTCCTTCCTCTCCGCCGGAGGGAGTTCGACATCCTGGAACTGCTGCTGCGAAACGAAAACCAGGTTTTTACCAGGGAAAGGCTGATCTCCTCGGTCTGGAAAAAAGACGGAGACGGCTCGAGCAATATCATCGACGTCCACATCAAATATCTCCGGGACAAGCTTCGCCCCTTCGGCTGCGACACCCTTCTCGTCACGGTCAGGGGAGTAGGATACAAAATCGTCTGTCCATCCTGAAGAGACTCCGGCTGAACCCGGGAGCAGGGAATCCGTCTTCTCCGAAATTCCCGCGACGGGTCTGAGAAGGACCTGTCCTTTCTCCCCCTCGTGCATTTCGCCCCTTCTCAGCGGGTCCGCACCGTGGCGAACTTGAACTTGTACTGGGTAAATTCCTGTTTCGTGGAGACCCCGGTAATCCGGGACTTCATCACCATGACCTCCCGCCCCAGCTCGGGAGAATTTCCCATGGGCAGGGAGCCCCCGACCTGCCGTATGTAGACCAGGCCGTGATCGATGACCCGATGATTCTTGTCCCTCGTTACATATTCACCGAACATCCGGTTGCCGGCTGTCTTGATATTCGCCGCGGCCTGGAAGAAACCAATGGACTCCTGCCCTTTCTTCAGCATGTCCGCAGCTTTGAAGGGTCCACCGAAGGGCCCCGATCCTTCGCTCTCTTTGCCGCCGCTCAGCTTGAATACCTCTTCCCTGACGAAGTCCGTGGCCTTGTCCAACCGGTCCCTCAGCTCCTGGAGGTCAGTCAGCTTGGCCCCCACATCGAAGACGGAGGCCGATACGGCAGGCTTTGCCGCGGCGCCGAAGGTGGTCATGGTCCCGGAAGTGTCGTCGTAGACCGACCCCCTCGCCCCGCTTTCTCCGGTGATGATCCAGGTGCTCTTCCCTCCGTCGGTGTAGGCAGTGTGCTTATCGGAAAAAGGCAGGGTCCCCTCGAAGCCGATAAGGGGCAGATCCCCGGCTTCCCTGAACATGGGGAGGGCCGTTCTCTCGATCTCCACGGGGTCGACGTCGAAGGCGTATTTCGGCAGGTCCTTCGGGGGAGGGTTCAGCTGATCGAGCCCCCTGCTCAGTTTCGCCAGCTCCTCCTGATACCTTTGCATGTTCTCCAGCGCTCCCTGGAGTGCCAGGGGAGACAGTGTGCACAGAAAAGGCGACGACATGCCAAGTGAAGCTTCGTCCACAGCCCTGATGAAAACGGAATCTCCCGCGTTGGGGACAATGTACCCCGCTGTGGGCCAGATATCCATCCAGTCCACGGCAAACATCTCTCGCCGTCTGTCAGCGAGGTCGTACGCATCCCTGTCCGTCATGTATTTCATCAGCCCGCCTGCCTTAAGCCAGAATTCCTCCACCAGGGGCTTCCGTTCGTCGTATTTGCTCTTCGGGATCTTCAGGTATTCGACGGTATACCGCCGGGTGATGTCAAGGAGAATCTTCTGGTGGTCGAGGCACGCCGAATAGAAGCGGATCCCCTTGCGGTACCACTCCGCCTCCTCCTTCGGGGTTCCCTTCGGCTGCTTCAGAAAAGCTTCGTGGAAATCGTCCTCCTGTTTCCTGAAAGGAATGCACTGGGTCATATAGGCGTCCACGTATTCCTTCAGGAGATCATCCGTGGGATCCTCCTCCTGGAGTTTCCAGTTGAGTTCCCTCATTTTGAAGTGGTAGTACGATTCCAGCACCAGGTACGCATAGTACTGGCGCATGTTCTTCATCACCGGCAGGGCTCCCCGGCTCCCCTGCTTCCCGAAAACGGCCTTTTCCAGGCGTGACAGATCAGCGGAAATCTTCCTGAGTTTTGCCGTTCTCCGTTCAGCATCCCCGAGGAGGAAATCCTCGGAATTCAGGTAGTGGTCAGCACTCCCAAAGGTAGGGAAGGGGTTGATCCGGATCTGGGCTCCCGGGGTATCGGCGCCTCCGTTTTCCCGCTCCGGGTCCCCGTACTTCTTCGCGATCTCATAGAGAATTTCCAGCTGCTGTTCGGAAAGAGGATATTCCTCCCCTTCGGTTACGTCGAGGTCTCCCACCTCTGCAATGTAATCGTCGAAAAGGCGAACGGAAAGATCATCGAAGCAGTCCCTGGCCGATTTCATCAGGGTTTCGGCGGCAAGGACGCTGTTCCCGTCCTTGAGGTGGCAGAGAGTGAGCACCTGAAAGGCGGGGCCGAACTCTGGATTCTCCGACAGGGCCTGGGTCGCGTAGTTCCGGGCCGCCCCGAAGTCGTCCCTGTCGAGGAAGGCCATGGCGATGTTGGTTATAATGACGGGATTGCGGGTCTCCAGGGCAAGGGCGGAAAAGTAGAAGAAGAGCGCATCATCGGGGGAAACCTCCCTGATCATGCCGGCATAGTTGTTCAGCAGCAGGGGGTGAGGGTAGGCGGAGACGGCGAGTCCTGCGGTTTTGACCATGCAGGCGTCCACGATGTCGTAGAAGGTCGCCACCGCCATGGAGTCCGCCAGGCCGAGGGCCCACCGGGCTTTTTCCTGTTCGTCCGAACCGCTGTATCCCTGCGCCGCCGGCGACAGAGGCGCGTCGCCGATGGCAGCGGTTTCCCGGGCTTCCGTCTTCGAATCCAGCTTCTTCGCGGCAGTTCCCCCGCCCTTCATCATGGCCCCGGGCCCCAGAGCACTCATCTTCTTCGCGAGCTCGAACCCCTTCACGGCCTCCTCGATCTGTTCGGCTCCAAGCCCTGCATTCTTCATGGCCTCCCGGCATTCATCGATCTCCCGGAGGTCGTCCTCTCCGAGGACGACCTTCTCGAGTCCCAGAGAGGCAAAAAACTCGTCCTGCGGAGATTGTTTCTGCTCTTCCGGGCTCCCTTTTGTTTCCTCAGCTCCCTTCATGCCGAGCCCCTCTCCGGCGGGAAGGCCGTTGATATGGCCGATCCGCGCGCCGATTTCCTCCGAAAGGCTCATACCCCCGCCGTTCGCCGAAGCCGGACATAAAGGCTTCCCCCACATAAGGGCCGCCACAATCGCCGCCAGAAACAACAACCCCCTGGCTTTTCCCATCCCGTTCACCCCCCGCGCAGGATAGACTTGCCCTTTCTTGCCCACGATCCCCCGGGGTCTCCCCCGTATCCCCGTTCACCGGGTACGCACCGTGGCGAACTTGAACTTGTACTGGGTAAATTCCTGTTTCGTGGAGACCCCGGTAATCCGGGACTTCATCACCATGACCTCCCGCCCCAGCTCGGGAGAATTTCCCATGGGCAGCGAGCCTCCGACCTGCCGGATGTAGACCAGCCCGTGATCGATGACCCGATGATTCTTGTCCCTCGTTACATATTCGCCGAACATCCTGTTCCCCGCTGTCTTTATATTCGCCGCGGCCTGGAAGAAACCAATGGACTCCTGCCCTTTCTTCAGGATATCGGCACCCTTGAAAGCAGCCCCCAGTGGGTTTGACCCTTTTACCTCCGTACCGCTGGTGTTTTTGAAAATTTTCGACCTGACGAAATCCGTGGCCGAATCGAGTTTCTTTCCAAGTTCCTCCACAGCCGTCAGCTTCGCTCCCACGTCGAAGACGGAGGCCGGGGCCGGCATGGCTTCACCGGTTTTCTTGTCATAGACCGACTTCCCCTGCTTCGGAGCAACATCAAAGGTCGTCATGGTGTCGCTGCCCTCGTCATGAATCGCCCCCCTGGCGCCGCCTCCATCGGAGATGATCCACGTGCTCTTCTCTCCGTCGGTGTAGGCCGTGTGCTTGCCCGAGAAGGGGATCGTACCTTCTATGCCGATGAGGGGAAGGTCCCCCGCCTCCTTGAACATGGGAAGGGCGGTTTTTTCTATCTCCACCGGGTCTGCGTCGAAGGCATACTTCGGCAGTACCTTCGGGGGCGGCAGAAGTGCGTTAAGGGCTTGGCTCAATTCTGCCACATCTTCTTCACATTGCCGAATGCTCTCAAGGGTCCCCTCAAGAGCGGCAGGGCTGATCTGGCAGAGGAAGGGGGATGATAAAGCCAGGGGGAATTTGTCGATCGCCTGCCTGGCCTCGGAAGTGCCAAGGTTCGGAATCGCATACCCCGCGGTGGGCCAGATATCCACAGCATCCACTGCGAAGACTTCTCTCCTGTTGGCGGCCAGATCGTAGACCTCCCTGACCGTCATGTATTTCATCAGGCCTCCCGCCTTGAGCCAGAACTCCTCCACAAGCTGTTTCCTCTCTCCGTACTTCTTCTGGGGATAGTCCAGATATCTCATGGTGTACTGCCTGGTAATGTTGAGAAGATCATTCATGTGGCCGATGCAGGCGGTATAAAAGCGTATTCCTTTCCGGAGCCACTCAGCCTCATCCTTCTTCGTACCCTTGGTCTGCCTTATGAACGCAAGATGAAGGTTATGCTCCTCGCTGCGGAAGGAAGCACACCTGGTCATATACGCCCGGACATAATCCTCCAGAAGCTTGTCTGAGGGGTCATCCTCCTGCAGCTTCCAGTTGAGTTCTCTTAATTTGAAGCGATAGAACGATTCCAGGACGAGGTAGGCATAGTACTGACGAATGTTCTTCATCACCGGGAGGGTACCCCTGCTCCCGTTCTTTCCGAAGACACCCCGTTCCAGCTGGATACTCTCCATGGAGAGTTTTCGGAGCCTGGCAGCTCTTCTCTCACTGTCCCCCACCAGGAATTCGCTGGAGGACAGATAGCCGTCGGCGCTTCCAAAATTGGGAAAAGGAGCTATTTTTATCTGGGCGGCAGGGGTGTCGGCACCGGAATTTTCCCGCTCGGGGTCGCCGTATTTCTTCGCGATCTCATAGAGAATTTTCAGCTGCTCCTCGGAAAGGGGATATTCCTCCCCTTCCGTTACGTCGAGATCTCCCACCTCTTCAATGTAATCATCGAAAAGTCGAAGGGAGAGGTCGTCAAAGCAGTCCCGGGCCGATTTCATGAGGGTCTCGGCAGCAAGGACGCTGTTGCCGTCCTTCAGGTGGCAGATGGTGAGCACCTGGAAGGCGGGACCGAATTCCGGGTTCTCCGCCAGGGCCTGAGTAGCGTAGTTTTTTGCCCCGCCGAAGTCGTTGAGGTCGAGGAAGGTCATGGCGATATTGGTCAGAATGACGGGATTGCCGGGTTCAAGGGCATCTGCGGAGTAATAGAAAAAGAGGGCGTCCAGAGGGGAAGATTCCCGGAGCATTCCCGCGTAGTTGTTCAGCAGGAGGGGGTGAGGGTACGCCGAGACGGCCAGGCCTGCGGTTTTCAGCATGCTGCCGTCTACAATGTCGTAAAAGGTCGCCACGGCCATGTGGTCCGCCATGCCGAGAGCCCACCATGACTTCTCCTCTTGGTCCATGCCGTCGACCCCTTCGGCCGCTGAAGACAGGGGGGTGTCTCCTATGAGGGGCGGCGTCTCTTCGGGAAGACTCTTACCGGGAGACGGGCTCCCGCCTTTTCCTCCCGTCCCTTTTTTCCTGCCGGCGATTTGTGCCTTCATCATTGCCTTCGCTATGTCCGTGGGCCCGAGGCCAAGGCGGTCCATCTTCTTCTGGCGCTCCATCATAGCAAGGGCGTTTTCTACATCCGCCCCGCTGAGTCCGGAGGTCTGCAGAACTTTCCTCGTTTCCTCGATCTCCCGGAGCTCCTCAGGATCAAGGGTAACTTCGTCAAGGCCAAGGGAAGCGAAAAAGCTCTCCGCAGAGTTTTTTACAGGAGCTTTTCCGCTTCCCGCCCCCCCTTCTCCTTCGAAGACAGGGGGCCGCATGTCCAGCTTCCCCGCAGCCGGACGGGAATTGATTTCCCGGATGCGTCCGGCAATCTCAGCGGAGAGCAGTTCCTTCCCGGAGGAAGACCCCGCCGCTCCTCCTGTCGTCAAAAAGACCGCAGCGACGATAGCCCCCAGGAAAACATATCCTTTTCTCCCCATGCTTTTCTTCCCCTCATTTCGTCTGCTTAAATATTGAAGGATTCCGCGGAGAACTGCAGAGAATTTGGCAGCAGCAGATTGCGCCGTCCGAAGAAATTCAGGCTCATCCCAGCTGTTATTATATTCCGATTTTTATTTGCAGAATATGGCCCTTTTGAACAAACCGGGAGGAAATTCCATTTTTCAGGAAAGAGAAAGGGGACAGGCTTCCAACTGGAATCCTGTCCCCTGTTTTGCTCTTCCCGTTATCCTGATGGGATTCCGCTATTTTTCCTCGCTGCCCCGAATGGAGACGAAGAAGGTCCGTCCCTCCCGCCATACAAGGAGCACAGTGGAACTGCCCTTCCGGGGAGTCATTTTCTCAAGATCCTTCGGTTCGGTGAGACGGGAGCCGTTGACCTCGAGGAGAATGTCTCCCTCCCGAATGCCCGATCTCTGGGCTACAGACCCGTCGGACACCGAGGTGACCACGAGACCGTCGCTGCTTCTGAGCTTGTTTTTCTTCTGGATCTCGCCCGTGACGGGGGCGACTTCGATTCCAAGCCCCTTGAGCATCTTCGCTCCGTCGGTCGCCGAGGTCAGGACGTCGTCATTGCCCGGCATTTCCGAAAGGGTGACTTCCACGTCCATTTTTTTCTTATTTCTTACGATGCCCAGGGACACTTTATCCCCGGCGAGGCGGTTGCGTATCTTCGAGACAAAATCCTGGGAATCCTTCACCTGCTCGCCGGCGACGGTGAGGACCGCATCTCCCCGCTGAAGCCCTGCCTTTTCGGCGGGAGAATTTTCCATGACGTCGCTCACGACGGCACCCTTCTCTCCGTCGACGCCGTAGGCTTCGGCAAATTCCTTCGTGAGGGGCTGAATATAGACTCCGAGCCATCCTCTCTTCACCCGGCCGAACTTGATGAGGTCATCCATGACCTGCTTGGCCATGTTGATGGGAACGGCGAAGCCTATTCCCTGGGCGTAGGGGATGATTGCCGAGTTGATCCCAACCACTTTTCCGTTGATGTCGAGAAGGGGGCCGCCGCTGTTGCCCGGGTTGATGGCAGCATCGGTCTGAAGAAATCCGTCGAAATTGACGTTTTCGGCGTGAACGCTTCGGTTCTTGGCTGATATGACTCCAACGGTCACGGTATGCTCGAGGCCGAAGGGGTTTCCTATGGCCACGACCCATTCTCCGACTTCCGTCTTTTCGGAGTCGCCGAGTTCGAGGATGGGGAAATCCTTCTTTCCTTCAATTTTCAGCACCGCGAGGTCAAAGGTGGGATCTTTGCCGAGAACTTTCGCATCGTAGACGCTGCCGTCGGAGAAGGTCACTGTGATTTTATCGGCCTGCTCGATCACGTGATTGTTGGTAAGGATATGTCCATCCTTCGAAACGATGAACCCTGATCCTCTTCCCTTCATGGGAACAGACCGGGAAAATTTTTTGAATTCGTCTCCGAAAAACTGACGAAAGAGGGGGTCATCCGCAAAGGGATTGGCTGACTGGGTCACCATGGCTTCCACATCGATGTTCACCACTGCAGGAGAAAGCTCTCTCGCTATTTTCGCCACCGGATTTCCCGTAAAGGGATCCTGGGCGAAGAGAGGTGAAGCCGAGAGAAGGGCCGCAAGGAGAAGCGCTCCCAGAAAAAAGATTGTCCTTTTCACCGGGAAAGATACCGGAAACGAGCTGTGTAAATTCATATTCCTGCACCTCCAGAAATTAAGATTGGATTTATTGTAATCCTCCGGAGGAAGAGATCATCGTTTTTTCTACTGATTTTATTTTAATTCTTTCTGTCTATTTCTCATCTTCCCGGGGCCTTCAGACGGCGTTTCCCCCGGAGGGAAAGCATGAGCCACACCACTCCGGCGAGGAGTATTCCGTAAAGCATAAGCCTGACGCTCTGCAGTCCGGTTCTGTAAAATTCCGCCCTGAAGGGGTCCATAACGAGGCGGAGAAGGGAATAGAGGATCATGAAGAGAGGCCAGAGAACGGCGCCGGAAATTTTTTTTCTTTCCCTTGCCTGGAGCAGAAGGGGTTCCAGCCGGTAGAGCAATGCGGCGATGCCGAGGGCTCCAAAGGCATAGTAGAGCTGGACGGGATGGCGGGCAAGACTCGGGGGATCGGAAGGAAAGCGGACTGCCCACGGAAGAGACGCCGGGAGGCCAGTGCAGCATCCGTTGAGAAAACACCCCCAGCGGCCGATGGATACGGCAAGGGCTGCCGGAATACTTGCGCTTTCGGCGACGATCCACAGGGGAACGCCCCTGCGCCGGGAAGCCCAGATGCCGAAGATCCCCGCTCCGAGAAATGCAGGGACGGCCGAAAGCCCTCCCTCCCAGAAGCGCAGGAGTTTCAGGGGATCACGGGTATACAGGGGAAGGGAATCGAGGATGCTTCCGAGCCTGGCTCCGAGAAGCATGCCGAGAAAAGACATAATGATGATAAACCGGGCCGATTCGTCATCCACCGATCCGAACCGGGTCATTCTTCTTCTCGTCATGACTACCGCCAGGGATAAAGCAGCGGTCCACAGCAGGTAGTAGCTGTGGACCGGCCATGGACCGATGGAAAAAAGAATCGGAAACATCAGGAGAAGTTTTCTATCTGTCCCTGGAAAAGCAGGAGGAAGAGCCGGTCCGTACCGGCCAGACAACCACTTTCCGGGAGGGGGTTTCTCCCACGGAACGGGTTTCCACGTCGCCGTGCTCCTTGAGAGTCATGTGAATAATGCGCCGTTCCCAGCTGGTCATCGGTTCGAGATAAGTCGGTTTCCCCTTCCGCACCGATTTGCGGGCCGCAGCAAGGGCAAGCCGCTGCAGGCTCAGTTCTCTGCGCTGCCGGTAGCCGTCGCTGTCAAGCCATATTTTCTCTCCCTCGTCCACGTTCCGGGCCATGAGATTCACGAGAAATTCCATGGATTTGAGGGTCTCTCCGTATTTTCCGATGATGATCCCGGCGTCCTGGCCGGAGAGATTCAGCCTGCCGTCTTCGGTGATCTCCGGTATTACGGAAAGATCCATCAGCAAAAGCAGTTTTTCAAGAAGGTTCCGTCCGCGGAGAAGAACGAGGGGCGCCACGGGCCGGACTTCAACCCTCAGTTTTCTTCCGAGAAGACCGAAAAAGCTTTTCTCCTCCTCGATCACCTTCACGGAGACATCCTTCGTTTCAAGCCCCCACCGGGAAGCCGCAATATTTCTGGCCTCTTCCACGGCGGGTACGTCGAGCACAAGAATTTCGCTGTCGTTCAAGGGAATCCTCCTTTCAAAAGAGAGGAACCACGAGATGCCCTAATCGCCGCTTTTCGTCGGTTTATCCTTGTAAAGAACGGGTTTTTGCTGCATCTCCACCGCTGTTTTCCGGGACATGAGCACCTGCTGAAGGACGCCGAGAAGGGAAGAAACTCCCCAATAGAGCAGCACGCCCCCGGGCAGACTCAGGCAGATGAAGGTAAGGAAGAGGGGCATGAACCAGTTCATCATGCTCATGGAGGGATTTCCGCTGGCGGTCAGTTTCTGCTGGTACCATGTGAGAAAGCCGATGACGATGAGAAGCAGCGTGTTCGGCAGATACACTCCGACGTTGAGCAGCCCCGCGGGATTGTTCATTATTCCGTTGAGGACCGTCATGATCCCAATCTGCCCTTTTTCGACGGCCAGGCCGAGAGCGTTCGCGAGGGTGGTGAGAACCGACCCGTCGAGCTGGATTCCGAGAAAGGTCACGCCGGAAAAATCGTAATTCGTCAGCACCCTGTAGAGCAGGATGAAGATAGGAAGCTGAACGAGAAGGGGAAGGCACCCCGCCGCAGGGTTCACCTTGTTTTCCTTGTAGAGGGCCATCATTTCGCGGTTGAGGGATTCTTTGTCGTCCTTGTACTTTTCCTGAAGCATTTTGATTCTCGGCTGGAGCTTCTGCATTTTCTGCATGCTCGCCATCTGTTTCTGGGTCAGGGGGTGAAGCATGAGACGAACGATAAGAGTCAGAACGATAATGGCGAGACCCCAGGAACCCGTGAAGCCATGAACCATCTCCATGAGCTTCATCATCAGGTCGCCGCCCATTTTCCATAAAGCGCCCACTATAGATCACCATCCTTGAACGTGTAGCTCCGGGATGCGGGGAGAGGAACGGGATCATACCCTCCGTCGCTCCAGGGAGCGCATCTGCAGATTCTCTTGACCGCGAGTAAACTTCCCCGAAATAAACCGTGAAGGCTCAGGGCCTCCAGGGCATATTGAGAGCAGGTAGGATAAAAACGGCAGTTGTTCCCGAGCCATGGCGAAAGCAGAGCCTGATAGCCCCGTATCAGAACGATGCCGAGCCGGGCGGCCGGGCTCACGGGTTTTCCGCCCCTTCCCCGGGGGCGTCCCAGTTTGCCCCCGGCCAGTCCGGAAGCAGAAAAGCGCTTCGGAAAAGAAGACGGGCAAGATCGGCATAGACATCTCTGGCATTTGCTTTCATTCCCTGATCCCGAAGGGATGCGACAAACCAGAATCCGTCCTTCATCCACGGGCGAAGGCGGCGAAAACCTTCCTTCAGAATTCGCCTTCCCCTGTTCCGTTCATGAGATGCACCCTGTTTCTTTCCCACGGCAAGTCCTATCCTGAGGGGAGAGTCGGGAACCTCCAGAAACAGCAACCGCACCAGATCGCCTCTCAGTCGATTACCGGTGCGGAAGGCAAGGTCAAACTCCCACCCCCGTTGAAGGCGCGAAGAGCGGGGATATGGAAAACGCAAGAACTATACGGACAGCCGTGCGCGGCCTCTTCTCCGGCGATTCCGGAGAATTTTGCGGCCCGAAGGAGAACTTGACCGGGCAAGAAAGCCCATCTTTCTTTTTCTCGGTCGATTGTGGGGCTGAAAAGTCTGTTTCACAAGGACACCTCCCAATGGCAATAAAAAACATAAGCCCGGTTCGGGCTCTTTTTTTCAGCCTTGATACTATATCATACCGTCTCCGAAGGAGCAACAGATAGGGGCGAAACGAGAAGCCTCCGGTACCGGACCCTCGGCAGAGCCGACGGAATATTCCACGCTTTCCGCTCAAGCACCCTCCCGTCAAGGATCGCCACGAGCCCCCGGTCCCCTGACGACCTGATGAGCCTGCCGGCGGCCTGCTTCAGAAGCATTTTCGCTTCGGGAAGGGTCGTCCTGCAAAAAGCGTCATCGCCCTCCAGGGCCGTGCGGGCCTGGACGATGGGATCATCGGGGTGGGCGAAGGGAATCCTGTCGATGATGACCTGAGAGAGCCCGTCCCCCGGCACATCCACCCCTTCCCGGAAGGAGGCGTTTCCCAGGAGAACCGAGGTCCTGTCGTTTCTGAAAATCCTGAGGAGCTCCGTTCGGGGAAGTTCCCCCTGAACCAGAACGGAATAGGCTCTCGGCTTTTTTCTGAGGGTTTCAGCCGCCCGGAGAAGAAGCCGCTTCGAACTCAAAAGTACAAGGGAGCTTCCGCCGTTCTTTTCCACCAGTTTTTCTATGATTCGGCACAGAGTATCGTCATACCTGGGGTCCCGAACTTCCAGCCCGGTATCCACCACGAGGATTTCCATCTGCTCCTCCAGGTTGAAGGGAGATTTTCCGAGGAAGAACCGGGAGGGGCTGAGGCCGGTTTCCCGGAGCCAGTAGTCCCATTTTCCTCCAAGGGTGAGCGTGGCGGAGAGAAAAAAGGCCTTTTCCGCCGCTCCCTCGCCGAAGCATCTGCCTATTTCCGTCCCGGGCGACGCAGGAGCGCTCGAAAGAGAACGTCCGTCCTTCCAGTAGGCCCGGGACGGGAAGGACGAAACCCCCGCACATTCCGCCAGGGCCGTTCTGACCCGGAGAAGGTCCTCAAGCCACAGGGAGAGGGGTGATTTCCCCTCTTCTTCTCCCCCGTTTTCATCGAGAGGGGCGAAGAGGTGCACCAGATCGAGGATCTTCGATGAAAGAACGGACTGCTGATGCCACAATTCCTCGTTGCGGAAGGAAAGGGAGGCTTTTCTGGCCGGAATTTTCACTTCGAGAAGATCGAAAAAACGCGCGGCCTCGTCCCGTACCTGCTGGACGAGAGCCGCGGGATCTCCCGAAGGACCTGATGGCAGAGGGAGATCCGCCGCGCCTTCGGACACCGTTCTGCTGCGGAGAAGCCGAACGATCTCGTCCCACGAGACGGAGATCGTCAGGGCCGAACGGGCGGCCTCGGCAAGACGGTGGGCTTCGTCGCAGATGAGAATATGAAAGGGAACGGGAAAGGCTTTCCCGGCTCCCAGCACCCAGGAAAAATAGAGATGGTAGTTTGCCACCACGACCGACCAGTTCTGGGCTTCTCGAAGGACCCTCGTGACGAAACATCGGTCCCTGACCGGACAGGCCTGGCCGAGGCAGGCCTTCCAGGAGGAAGAGATCCGTGCGACCGCGGGGGAGGAAGGAGGAAGAGAAAGCTCTGAAAGATCTCCCGTGGAGGTGCTGCGAATCCATTCCGCTACCTTTCTCGACGCATCACCGGCATCGCCGAAGGCCAGGTACCCCCCCTGGTTTCCCTCCGCGTCCGCCGCGTCTTCCGCCCGAAGGAGACAGGCGTAGTTCCCCCGGCCCTTGAGAAGGCCGAAGGGGAGCTTGAGGCCGAGAAGGCGGTTCAGTGCGGGCAGATCCTTCTCTATGAGCTGCTCCTGCAGGGGAATCCCTGCGGTCAGGACGAGGATAGTCTTCCCGGCCCCGGCTGCAGCGAGCATTGCAGGGGCAAGGAGGGCGAAGGTCTTGCCCACGCCCGGAGGAGCCTCCGCCGCGAGAGACAGACCGTCCTCTTCCTCGAGAAGAACCTTTCTGACCTCTTCGGCAAGTTCGGTCTGGGAAGGACGGTGCTCAAAACCGGGAAACGACCGGGCGAGCATCCCCTCGGGGCCGAATATTTCCTCCATGGGGGGAATTTCCATGATCCTTTTTCTTCTCTCCCTTGCGGACAATCATTTTTCGGGGCGTTTTTCACTTGCTAATATAACAGAAATCATGCTAGAATGTCCTGGTTCTCTCGGGAGGAGGTGAGGTTCATGCCTAACAAGAAGTCAGCAGAGAAAAGAATGAAGACCAGCGAAAAGAACAGACTCTACAACCGCTTCTGGACGACCCGGTGCAAAAACGCGGTGAAAAAAGTCCTCGAAGCCGTTGAGGACAACGATACAGCCTTGGCTGACAAGCGTCTCGCAGTGGCCCAGAGCGTTATCGACAAGGCCGTTGTGAAGGGCGTCATGCACGGAAATACCGGCTCCAGGAGAAAATCCATGCTCACAAACAGGGTAAAAACCCTCCACGGCGAGCCCGCCTGAGAGTTTTTTTCATAATGCAGAGATGCTTTTCAAGCTGAGCGGACTTTCGTCCTCTCGGCTTTTTCTATTTCTTTAACCCTCCAGATGACATGCACTGAAGAAGAAGGGTCTCGAACCCCCACCACCCCTCGGCGGCGCCGGTCTTTTCCTTCCATGAGAGGGCGAGAAGTCCGAGGGCAAAGTTCCGCAGGGCCTGAGGCGAATAGGCGGCGGCAGCTTCCCGGGACATCCTGAGGGCGTAGTCCCGTACCTCGAAGGTCTTCTGTACCCATGCTCCCCGCTTTGGTCCGAAGACTGATAGATACAGTGCCGGACGAAGACGGTTATAGAGTGCGGTGAGGAGGGGAAGAACGGAGGGCTCTTTTCTCAGGTGTTCGAGAGCGGAGAAGACTTCGGCCGGGTGTCCAGTGCAGAAGGCGTCGAGGAACCGGAGCACGCTGTTCCGCCCCTCGTCGAAGGAGAGAGACCGCACCATTTCCCCGTCCACGGGACAGCCGGAGGCATAGCTGCCCAGTTTCTCGGCCTCCGAGCGAAGTTCCTCCGGATCGTCGATCATATCCGTCAGGAGGGCGGCAGCTTCTTCTTCGAGGCGAATGCCCTTCGAAGAGGCGAAGGAAAGGAGCCATTTTTTCCGGGCGTCCGCCCAGAAAGGAATTTTTTCTCCTCTGTGGACGGGGATTTTTTTCCTCGCTTCGGGAGAAAGCAGTTTGCCGGGGTCTCCCGCATAGACGAGAAGGATGACCTCGGAAGCGTCCTTATCCTCGAGGAGGGGAAGGAGTTCCCGGGGAAAAGGGCCGAGGTCCTCGGCCGATTCGACGACCGCAGTCCCGAGGGGGTCGAAAAGACCGCCGGTTTTTCCCTCGGCGAGCAGGGCCTTCCACTCTCCTCCCTCGAAAGTCCGGCGGTGAGGGTACCCCCGGGCGGCGAGAGCCGAAAGGGTTTCCTCGAGAAGCCGCCGCCCCGAAGCGCCCGGGGCGGCAATGGCCTCGAGACGGGGCACTTATCCTTTCACCACCACGTTGACGAGCCTGTCGGGCACGGAGATGATCCGGACCACATCCATCCCCTCCAGGCGCCGCGCCACCTGGGGAAGGGAGAGAACTGTCTTTTCGAGTTCTTCCGCTGAAAGTCCGGCGGAAAGAAGAATTTTCTCCCTGACTTTCCCGTTGATCTGCACGGCCACGGTGACGGAATCCTTCTCCAGGGCCGCCGGGTCGGCCTCCGGCCAGGGCAGCTTGGCGAGGGGAATCCCGTGGCCGGTCAGAGCCCAGAGTTCTTCCGCAATATGGGGACAGAAGGGGTTGAGACAGGCCAGGAGGACATCCACCCCCTCACGGAAAAGACTCTTTTCCCGATCGTCTTCCGGACGGAAGGACGACAGGGCGTTGAGCAGTTCCATCAGCCTGGCGACGGCCGTATTGAACTGCTGCTCCTCCTCGATATCCCTGGTGACATCGGCGATGGTGGAGTGAATCTTCCTCTTGAGATCCCGAAGAGCAGGCTTTTTCAGGTCTCCCATGGCGAGGAACTCTTCATCAGCCCCTTTTTCTGCCAGCATGTCCATATTATCTGTGGCCAGGCGCCAGACCCTCCGCAGAAAGCGGTTCGCGCCGTCCACTCCCCTCTCGGTCCAGTCGAGATCGTTTCCGGGAGGGGCCGCGAAGAGGATGAAAAGCCGGGCCGTATCGGCCCCGTATTTCCGGATGATCTCGTCGGGGTCGACCACGTTTCCGAGGGATTTGGACATCTTCGCTCCGTCCTTGATGACCATTCCCTGGGTGAGCAGCCTGGTGAAGGGCTCCCGGGCTGTGCAGAGCCCGAGGTCGGCGAAGAACTTCGTGAAGAACCGGGCGTAGATGAGGTGAAGGCAGGCATGTTCGATGCCCCCGATATACTGGTCCACTGGCATCCAGTACTCGGCGTCTCTTTTGTCGAAAACGGCCCGGTCGTCCCGGGGAGAACAGTAGCGGAAGAAATACCATGAGGAGCAGATAAAGGTGTCCATGGTATCCGCTTCCCTCCGGCCCGGTCCGCCGCACTTAGGACAGGGGATGGAAAGCCATTCGGGATCCTCTGCGAGAGGGGACTTGCCGCTCTCGGTGATCCTGACTTTCTCGGGAAGAAGGACGGGCAGATCCTCCTCAGGAACGGGGACGATGCCGCACTTTTCACAGTAGATGACAGGAATGGGGGCTCCCCAGTAGCGCTGCCTCGATATGAGCCAGTCCCGGAGACGAAAGTTCACCTCGGGGACGCAGTACCCCTCCTCCACTCCCCAGTCGATCATCTCGGGTATGGCGCTGGCGGTGGGCAGGCCGTCGAAGCGGGAGGAATTGCACACGAGCCCTTCCCCTTCGAAAGAGGTCTCCATGGTGTCGCCCAGAAGGGTCTGTCCTGCCGGTACTATGACGACCTTTACGGGAATTCCGTATTTTCGGGCGAATTCGAAGTCCCTCTGATCATGGGCAGGAACGCCCATGATGGCTCCCGTGCCGTAGTCCATGAGAATGTAGTTGGCGATGAGGATGGGCACTTCCTCTTCAGTCACGGGGTTCACGGCGGTGAAACCCGTGAAGATTCCTTTTTTCTCTCCTCCCACCGCGGTCCGCTCGATGGCGCTCTGGTTGACGCATTCCGCCGCGAAATCCTTGAGCTCCTGCCCTTTCGGCGAAAGGGCTATCATGCGTTCGACAAAGGGGTGCTCCGGGGCGAGGGCGAGGAAGGTCACCCCGTATATCGTATCGAACCTGGTCGTGAAGGTCTCGAGAAGTTCTCCCGTGGATTTTTCCCGGAAGGTGAGACGGGCTCCCTTCGACCGTCCGATCCAGTTCCGCTGCATGATCTTCACCCGTTCCGGCCATCCGGGCAGGTTATCGAGATCGTCCAGCAGCTCCTGGGCGTAGTCGGTGATCTTCAGGAACCACTGCTCGAGATTCCGCTTCACCACGGGAGTGTCGCAGCGCCAGCAGTGTCCGTCGTTGATGACCTGCTCGTTGGCGAGGACGGTGCCGCAGCTGCTGCACCAGTTCACAGGGGCATTTTTCCGATAGGCAAGTCCTTTTTTGAGGAACTGAAGAAAAATCCACTGGGACCATTTATAGTAGTCGGGATTGCAGGTCTCAACCCGGCGGCGCCAGTCGTAGCTGCATCCCATATTCTTCAGCTGGTCAGTCATGTGCTCGATGTTCCGCCAGGTCCACTCCCGCGCGGGGGTATTCGATTTCATGGCGGCATTTTCAGCCGGCAGACCAAAGGCGTCGAAACCGATGGGGTGAAGGACGTTGAATCCCCGTTTCCAGAGGAAGCGGGACATCATGTCGCCGATGGAGTAATTCCTGAGATGCCCCATATGCAGCGCTCCGCTGGGATAGGGAAACATTTCGAGACAGTAGAATTTCTCTTTGTCAGGGTCGGTATCGGCGTTGAACGTGCCCTCAGTCTCCCAGATCTTCTGCCATTTCTTCTCGATAGCCTGGAAATCGTAGTCCATAGATATTTCCTCCTTGTCCGGCGCTGCCCTCCTGGAGAAAAAGGCAGAGGACCGACAACCATAGGGAAGCCTCCCGAAAAGGAGGCTCGCCGGCGCAGTCGTCTGCCTGTTCCTTTTTAATGTTTCTGAACGGGCATTTTCAGAGATTATATACCAAAGGGCTCCTCTTGTGGCAGAGGAGCCCCGGTCGGTGAGAACAGCCGGTCAGGATTTCTCCCGGCTCGTGCCTTCCTTCGTGAAAAACCGCTCCATAAAGGGCTTCATCAGGTCGATTGGCAGGGGGAAGATGGTGGTGGAGTTCTTGTCCCCGGCGATCTCCCTCAGGGTCTGAAGGTACCGCAGCTGAAGGGTAATGGGGGAAACCTCCATCTGCATGGCCGCCTCGCTGAGCTTCTGGGCCGCCTGAAGCTCTCCCTCGGCGTTGATGATCTTCGCCCGCCGTTCCCTTTCGGCCTCGGCCTGCTTTGCCATGGCCCGCTTCATGCTCTCGGGCAGCTCAAGTTCCTTGACCTCCACGGCGCTGACCTTGATCCCCCAGGAATCGGTCCGGTCATCGATGATTTTCTGAAGTTCGCTGTTGATCTTCTCCCGGGAGGAGAGCACCTCGTCCAGATCCGCCGATCCTACCACGGACCGCAGGGTCGTCTGGGAGAGAAGGCTCGTGGCGAGGATGTAGTTCTCCACCTCCACGACGGAGAAGGCGGGGTCCATGACCCGGAAATAGACGACGGCGTTGACCTTGATGGGGACGTTGTCCTTCGTTATGACCTCCTGCACCGGGACGTCAAGGGTGACGACCCGGAGGTCAACCCGTATCACCTTGTCGACAAGGGGGATGACGAGGACGACTCCGGGGCCCTTCGCTCCCACGAGCCTGCCGAGGCGGAAGACCACGACCCTCTGATATTCGGGGACGATCTTCACCGCCGACGCAAGAATAAATATGACGATGAGGATGAACCCGAAGGATGTACCGATACTCAGGATGCTTCCCAACAGACTTTCAATCATAGCGATTCCTCCCTTTCAATTGCGGCTTCTCCAATAAGAGGCGGCCTTTCGGCAGCCGCTTCCACGATCAGGACGATGCCGTCAAGACCGACTATTCTTCCCCGGGCTCCCTTTCGAATCGGAAGAGAGGAAGCGCTCCGGGCGACCCACAGCTCACCGTGGCTTTTCACCATTCCGGTCGGGTCAAGGTCCTCGAGGACCTCAACGGACGCTCCGATCATCCCTTCCTTGCCGGAGGAGGTTTTTTTGCGGAGCGACCGGAGAACGAGAAAGATCGCCAGCAGGAAGAATGCTCCCAGGGCGATCGTCACGCCGGCTATAAAACTGACTGAGACGTTCAACAGCTCACCTCCCGGTGCACGGAAAAGGACAAGTCCCCCGGTAACCAGGGCGGCAAGTCCGAAGAGGCTCAGAACTCCGATTCCTCCCACGAGCAGATCGAGGATCAGCACGCCGATTCCCGCGACGAGCAGAAGGACCCCCGCCCAGTTGAAGGGCAGCATCCTGAGGCCGAAGGCCCCGAGCAGCACCATCACGGCTCCCGCCGTTCCGAGGACGAAGCCTCCCGGCGAGATGACCTCGAAGATCACCGCCAGCACTCCGGCTGTCAGCAGGAGATAGGCGATATCCGGGCTCGAGACGAACTGAAGGATTTTCTCCCGAAGGGTCATGGAGATCTCCACGATCTCTCCGCCGGGATCGAGGACGAGGGTTTTCTCTCCGAGATTCACGGACCTCCCCCGCAGGGCGAGGAGAAGGGACTCCATGTCCGGAGCGAGAAGGTCCACCACTCCCTCTGAAAGGGCTTCCTCCGCGGTGAGGGAGAGACTTTCGTAGACCATCCGCTCTGCCTTTCCGGCGTTCCGCTTTCGAAGCTGGGCGAGGGAGCGCATCTGGGCCGAGAGATCGTTCGTCAGCTTCCGCTTCATGTCCGCGTCGGGGGCGTCCTTTCCGGAGGCCATGACAGGCTGGGCCGCCCCTGCGTTCGTTCCGGGGGCCATGGCGGCCACGTGGGCGGCCTGGAGAATGAAGGCCCCCGCCGATGCGGCCCTCGCTCCCTGGGGACTTACCCATACGACCACCGGCACGGGAGATTCGAGAATCGCCGACGTGATTCCCCTCATGGCGCTCACCAGGCCTCCGGGGGTATCCAGCTTGA
The DNA here is from genome assembly GCA_963674625.2 of Aminobacteriaceae bacterium. Lineage (GTDB taxonomy): Bacteria > Synergistota > Synergistia > Synergistales > Aminobacteriaceae > JALHFZ01. The sequence goes on from CAXXXO010000003.1 coordinate 649,688, forward strand.
AAATGACGAGTTCTCCCTTCTCTTTTTCCGCCCGGTCAAGCACATCGGAGACGAAGTTCTCCATGGCGATGCCCACAGTGCCGTCGAGGGAAGCAGAATAGACCGACCCCCGGGCCGGAAGAGGAAAGAATCCAGCGAGAACGAGGAAAAGAACCAGCGAAACCATTCCTGTTCCAAAAGATCTCTTCTTCATCTCATCACCTCCTTCAATGCATCTTTGAGGGTCGCGGCCCGTACAGTCTCCATTGGCGCGCCCTTCAGCTGATTTTCTCTCGAGCTTATGACAGCCCTGGTGAATCCGAGGCGGGAGGCCTCCTGAAGCCGTCGGGGGAGCCGGGTGACCGGGCGGATCTCTCCCGCAAGCCCCACTTCTCCCAGAAAGAGGCATTTCCCCGGAAGGGAGACATCCCGGACCGACGAGGCCAGGGCCGCGCAGAGAGCCAGGTCCGATGCCGGCTCCTTCAGCTGAAGCCCACCGGCCACGTTCACGTAGATGTCGAAGAGCCCGCATCCGATTCCGCACCGCTTCTCGAGGACGGCCGCGAAAAGCTGAATCTTGTTCACGTCCATGCCCCGGGCAGTCCTCCGGGGGTAGGGAAAGGCCGTCCCGGCCGCCAGGGACTGAATCTCCGCAGCCAGTGGGAGGGACCCCTCGAGAACCATGGTCATGGCCACTCCCGGCACCGACTGCTCCGCCTTGTTCCAGTAGAGGGAACTGACGTCCTCCACGGGGACAAGGCCCTTCTCCCCCATCTCGAAAACACCGAGTTCCTCCGTGCTTCCGAACCGGTTCTTGTTCGCCCGCAGCATCCGGTAGGGGGAATAATCCTCTCCGGAGAAGGTAAGGACTCCGTCGACCATGTGCTCGAGAAGCATGGGACCGGCAATCCGGCCTTCCTTGGTGATATGCCCCACGAGCACGGCGGGAACTGACCGGTCCTTTGCTGCGGCGATGCACATCTGTGCGGCGGCCCGAACCTGTCCGGGCGTCCCGGGCCACCCTCCCCCCTCCTCGGCTTTCATGGCCTGGACGCTGTCCACCACGAAGAAATCGTGATCTCCGAGAGCGGCGAGGCCGGAGGACAGGTCGCTGTCGCAGAAGAGATGAAGCCCGGCACTGTCAGCCCCCAGCCGCCGGGCCCGCAGTGCCACCTGGGAGGCCGATTCCTCCCCGGAAATGTAGAGCACCTTCAGCCCCCGGGCCGCCATGGCGCCGCAGGTCTGAAGCAGAAGAGTGGATTTTCCGATCCCCGGAGATCCTCCGAGGAGGAGGACTCCTCCCGGTACCCATCCGCCGCCGAGAACCCGGTCGAATTCCGAATATCCCGAGGAAAGCCGGGGGGGCGAAACCACTGAATCGACCTCCACGACCTTCGCATCGGACAGGCTTCTTCCTCCGCTCCCCGGAACGGGAACTTCCTTTTCAAGGGAGCCCCAGGCTCCGCAGGAGGGGCACTTCCCGGTCCATACGAGAGTGGACGACCCGCAGGCGGAACAGACGTATTTTGCTTTTTCTTCCCGGGGCAATGCCATTCCCCCTCATAATCAGAATATTTTCTCGTGGTTATCCTGAGATTTTCGCCCTTTACAGGCTCTTTATATAATGATACCATCCCGAAGGATGAAATTGCATCGCGGTAACCATTTATCTTGATAAAGTGAGGTTTGTGCAATGAAAATTAAAATACCGGAGAGCTCGTCATGAACAGGCTTCCCAGGGGGTGCGTCAATGTGGGAGGCGTAAATGCCTCCGCCATGGAAGAATGCCGAAGGGAATTTCTCTCCGCCTTTCGGTCCTGGGGGTACCGTCCTTTCCTGCCGTCCGCTCTTCAGCTGCTCGAGTCCTCCTGGGACATCCTTCCCCCGTCGGTCCGGTCGAGGCTGATCGCCGTGAATACCCCCTACGGAGAACCCTGCTGCCTGAGGGGAGACATCACCCTCGCCGCCGTCACCTATCTCGCCTCCCATTTCTCCCCCGAAGAGCGTCCCCTTCGAATCTGCTACTCCGACCGCATCTACATGAAGCCCGCCCCTCCCAAGAGGTCCGTGGAATCTTTTCAGATCGGGGCGGAACTTCTCGGCTGGGAGGGCCGGGGAGCCGATGTGGAGATGCTCTCCCTTCTTCTCTCCACACTGGATGCCTCGGGGCTGGAGAAGACGGTCCTCGTCCTCGGAGACGCGGCCCTTCTCTCCCGGGCCCTTCTTCCCGTGGGAACCGTCACAGCGGGAAACATCGCCTCCGCCCTTTCCCGGGGCTGCCTCCCCGAGTATTTCAGCCTTCTCGAAGGGGAGAATATCCCCGAATTCTACCGGAACATCCTGCTTCGCATCCCCGATCTGCGGGGCGGACCGGAAATCCTCGACGAAGGAGAGACCCTCTGGGGAGAAAAATCCCCTCTCTCCGACCTGAGAAGCATCGTCGATTCCCTGGCCCGGCTCGGCTACGGAGACCGGATCATCATCGACCTCTCCCTCGCCCGGGAACTGGCCTACTACAGCGGCCCCATCTTCGACGTCTACTCTCCCGAGTCGGGGAAACCCCTCGGAGGCGGCGGCAGGTATGACCGCCTCCTCTCCTCCTGCGGACTGGAGGGACAGGCCATGGGGTTCGCCCTCGACCTCGAAGCGGTGGCATCCCTCTCCTGTTTTCGGGACGGACGTCCCCTTGTCATGGCCTGGTCCGGAAATCTGCCGCCGAAAGATGCCCTTGAACGGGCCGCAGATCTGACCAGACAGGGAATATCCCTGGAGATGAGCTGGGCCGATGACCGCCTCGCCTCTCTCGAGGCGGCGAAACTCCGGGGGTTTTCCTCCTGGACGGACCTCTCAACGGGAAGGAACATTCCTCTTTCCCGACGCGAGAATCTGCCATGCTGACCATTGCACTGCCCACCGGCAGGGTTTTTTCCCAGGCCGTTGACCTGATCCGCGGGGCGGGGCTTCCCTGGAAGGAACTTTCCTCTCCGGGCCGCCGGCTTGTCATGGAGGAAGAGGGAATCCGCTATATCCTGGCGAAGCCCTCCGATGTTCCCCTCTACGTGGGGTACGGCACGGCGGATCTGGCCTTTGCGGGAGGGGACGTCCTTCTCGAGAGCGGAATGCCCCTGGTGGAGCTCCTCGACACGGAACAGGGAAAATGCTCCGTCGTCGTGGCGGGGCCCCGGTCCGTGGCATCCCGTTTCCTGGGACATTCCTCAGAACTGATGGGGATAAGGGTGGCCACGAAGTACCCGAGGATCGCCGACCGCCATTTTTCCTCCAGAGGGGCCCAGGTGGACATCCTCCATCTCCACGGCTCCATCGAGCTGGCGCCCAAGCTCGGCCTGGCCGACTGCATTCTCGACATCGTCCAGACGGGAAACACCCTGAAAGCCAACTCCCTCGAAATTCTCGAGGAAGTCTGTTCTGTCTCCCTCCGCCTCGTGGGGAGCAGAAAAAGCATCGCCTTCCGCTGGCCAGAAGTGCGGGAAATCCGGCGGAAAATTTCGCAGGCCCTACAGGCCCTAAAGGAGATGCAAAAATGACGGCAGCTCTTGAAAGAAAAACAAAGGAAACCTTCGTGGAGGTGGAACTCGATGCCGCCGGGGGACCCGTGGCGGTGGACCTCCCCTGCGGATTTCTTCGCCACATGATCGAACTCTTCGCCTTTCACGCCTCAGTGGGACTGACTCTCAGGGGGGAAGGGGACGAGGATGTGGACTGGCACCACCTCACCGAGGATACGGGCATCCTTCTCGGCAGGGCGCTGGGTGCGGCTTTTGCCGAAATTCCCCGTCAGCGCTACGGCTGGTGCGCGCTGCCCATGGACGGCTCCCTCGTTCTCGCCGCAGTGGATTTCAGCGGAAGAGGGCAGTTCGAGTGGGACGGAGAATTCCCCGAGGGCCGGTGCGGCGATTTCGACCTCGAACTCGTCCCCGAGTTCTGGAAGGCCCTCTGCAGAGAGGGGAAGATCACTTTCCACGCCCGGGCCCTTGCCGCCGACAATGCCCATCACCTCGCCGAAGCCCTCTTCAAGGGGGCGGGACGGGCTTTCCGCTCCGCCCTCGAACCGACGGAAAACCTTCAAACCACAAAGGGCACCTTCGCATGATCGCCATCGTCGATTACCAGGTGGGAAATACGGGAAACGTCCGGCGGGCCTTTGAAAGCCTCGGCGAAGAAGTGCTTCTCGCCTCGCTGCCTGAGCAGCTCACCGGGAAGGTCTCCCTCGCGGTGCTTCCGGGGGTGGGCGCCTTCGGCCCCGCTTCCCGAAGCCTTTTCTCCACAGGCTGGGCCCGGAGGCTGAAGGAGTGGCACGGGGACGGGAAGCCCCTCCTGGGAATCTGTCTTGGAATGCAGCTGCTCTGCGAGGAAGGGCAAGAGGACGGAAACTGGCCGGGCCTCGGCCTGGTCCCCGGGGCCGTTCTTCCCCTGCAGGCGCGGAAAATCCCCCACATGGGGTGGAATTCCGTCGACTGGACCCGTCGCCCTCCAGGTTTCACCCCGTCCCTTCCCGGAGGAGAGTATTTTTATTTCGTCCACAGCTTCGCCCTCTTCGACTCCGCCTGTGCGGCGGCCACAACCTCCCTTGACGGCCGTTCCTTCACTTCCATGATCCTTCATGATCGGACGGCAGGTTTTCAGTTCCACCCCGAACGAAGCGGCAAAGCCGGGCTGACCCTCCTCAGGGAGACGGCGGACTACCTCAGGAAAAGGAGAGGAGCATGAAAATATTTCCCGCCATGGATCTCTTTGAGGGCAAGGTCATCCGTCTCGCCCGGGGGGATTTCTCGAAAATCAGCAGCTACGAGGGGACGCCGGAGGAAACTGCCCGTTCCTTCGCGGATGCCGGGGCAGACTGGATCCATCTCATCGACCTCGAGGGGGCGAAAAAAGGGATCCCCTGCCATCTCTCCCTTTTGCCGGCTCTGAAAGCCCTCGGCCTCTCCGTTCAATACGGCGGAGGACTCCGGTCCGCCGATTCGGCGGAGGAGGCTTTTCGGTCCGGAGCCGACCGGATCTACCTCGGAAGCATCCTCGGAAAGGATCCTGCTCTGGGAGCCGCTCTCGCTTCGCGCTTCGGCACCGGAAAAATCATCCCGTCTGTGGACATTCGCAACGGGGCCGCTGCGGTGAACGGATGGCAGGCAGATTCATCCCGGCCACCCGAAGAGATTCTCGGGACCCTCGAGGCCCAGGGGTATTCCCGCTTCCTCGTCACCGCCGTCTCCCGGGACGGCATGGGACAGGGACCCGACCTGGAACTCTATCGCCGGCTGCGCGCTCTTTTTCCTCCCCTTGAATTTATCGCCGCGGGAGGCATTTCCTCCCTCGCTGATCTGAAAAATCTTGAAAAAATCGGACTGTGGGGCGCCGTCATCGGAAAAGCTCTCTACGAGGGGGGCATCTCCCTGTCAAAAGCCCTGGAGGAGGCCGGCCCATGCTGACGAAGCGCATCATTCCCTGTCTCGACGTCCGGAACGGTCGGGTGGTCAAGGGAGTGAACTTTCAAAATCTCAAAGACGCCGGGGATCCGGCCGAAATGGCGGCCTTCTATATGAACGAGGGGGCCGACGAGCTGGTCTTTCTCGACATCTCCGCCTCCGCGGAGGGGCGAAGCACCCGGACGGACTGGGTTCTCAAAGTGGCGGACGCTCTTTTCATCCCCTTCACCGTGGGCGGGGGCATCTCCTCGGCGGAGGAGGCAAGGGGGCTGATCGCCCTCGGGGCCGACAAGATCTCCCTGAACACCGCCGCAGTGAACAACCCCTCCCTTATAGAAAACTGCGCCCGGCTTCTGGGACGGCAGGCGGTGGTCCTCGCCGTGGATGCCAAGTCGAGGGGCGACGGAACATGGGAGGTCTATACCTCCGGAGGCCGCACCGCCACCGGGCTTGACGTCCTCGAGTGGATCAGGGAGGGAGTCCGGCGGGGGTGCGGCGAAATCCTTCTCACCTCCATGGACAGGGACGGCGTCAAGGAGGGGTACGATACGGAGCTGAACTCCCTCGCCGCCTCGGCCGTTTCCGTCCCGCTCATCGCCTCGGGAGGGGCGGGGTCGGCGGAGGACATCCTCGAGACCTTCCGCGGCGGCAGCGACGGAGCCCTGGCGGCATCGATCTTTCACTACGGGGAGATCCGCATCGGGGACCTCAAGGAATGGCTTTCCGAGCGGGGAATTCCCCTTCGCAAAAGGAGCTGATCGTTTTGGGATATACCTTTGAAAATATACGGTTTGACGACCGGGGACTTGTGCCGGTGATCGTCCAGGATGTTCTCTCGGGAGAGGTTCTCATGATGGCCTGGGCCAGCAGGGAATCCCTGGAGAAAACTCTGGAGACCGGAGAGATGGTCTTCTGGAGCCGTTCGAGGAAGAAGCTCTGGAGAAAGGGAGAGGAAAGCGGCAACGTTCTGAGGCTGAAAGAGCTGCGCCTCGACTGCGACGGAGACGCTCTGCTGGCACAGGTCGAACCTGCGGGGCCCGCCTGCCACACGGGAGAGCGGTCGTGCTTCTTCACCCTCCTCACTCCCCTCTTCCGGGGGAAGGGCACCTTTCCCGGCATTCTCTGGCGGGCTCTTCAGAAGCGGCGTCTCGATGATCCGAAGGAAAGCTACACGGCCCGCCTGCTTTCCCTGGGCCCCCGGAGGATCGCCCAGAAAGTCGGCGAGGAAGGGGTCGAAACCGCCCTTGCCGTGGCTGCCGGCGACCGGCGGGAGACCATCACCGAGGCTGCGGACCTTCTCTACCATCTTCAGGTGGCCCTGATGGCCTCGGGAGTCTCTCCCTGTGACGTCTACGAGGAACTCGAGGCGAGATCGGAGGGGAGATCCTCCCAGGGGCAGAGGACGGACCGTCCCTCCTGACCCTTCAGCGCGAGAGCCAGCTCCGAAAAGGAAGGGCCTTCGAGCATCATCACGGTGCACCGGTCCTTCGAGATCTCCCGCAGACGGTGAGCGTCGGAGGAGCGGAGAAAGACCCGCCCGGGGTAGCGCTTCCGCCACATCTTAAAATCCTCCCTTGTCACCGCCGGAGACAGTTCAAGGGCCGAACAGGGAAAATCATCGGGGAGCGGGCCGAGGACGGCTTCGTAGGAGAAGGACGGCCGGTTCAGATGGGCCGGAATGACCAGGCACCCCCGCTCCAGAGCCTCTGCGGCCAGGTCGTCCGCGCAGTACACCGTTCCCTGGACGAGGAGGGTTTCCTGCTCTCCGATAATCCGGTTTTCCCCGTCGATTATCAGCTGGTCGCCGAAGATTTTCGGATCGTTCGGAATGGATGGCATCTCAAGCCACAGCCACTCCTGGTAGCTCCGGGCGGTCTCCCAGTCGGGAAAAAGAACGACGAGGTGAATATCCTCCGCGGACTGAACTTCCATCCCGGGGATCACCACGGGATTTCCCTGAGCTGCGGCTTGGACCGCAGGGACGTTGTCGGCGGCGTTGTGGTCCGTCACGGCACAGAGGGCGATACCCTGCTCCCGGCAGGCGGCGGCGATTTCGGGAGCGCCCATTTCGAGTTCTCCGCAGGGAGAGAGGACTGTGTGCAGATGCAAGTCCACCCGAAAGGGCGTCAGGGTCATGACCTGCCGCCGACCCCCATTTCGTAGAGCTTTCCGGCGGCTTCATAGGAGGTCAGAGAGGTTCCGGCAAGGGTGATCCCCTCGGCAGCGCACCGCTCGATCAGCTCTTTTTCCGGCTTCCGGTCGGAGGCAAGAAGAATGAAGGGAACGTCCTTCAGAACCGCCACGGCGCTCACGTTCAGGTGAACCTGGATCGTGATCCAGAGCCATCCTTCCCTGGCCTCGGCCATGACAAAGCTGAAGAGATCTCCCAGGATGACGCCGTCGATTATTTTTTCGCCGTCCCCCGGAGAATAGACGGCGGTCTTCATCCGGTTCAGTATTTCCGAGATCTTCATGAGATCGGCCTCCTTTTCCCGGCGGGATGGATCGTGTGGGGCAGACGGGAGGACAGATCGTGAATCTCCCCGCTCAGAAGGGATATGCGCTCCCGGAGCTTGAAAATGCAGTCCGTTTCCTCTCCCTGCCCGCGGACGATGTCCTCGGCCAGGGCCCTGCACGAAGGCCGGCCGCAGGCGCCGCAGTCGATGTGGGGAAGCCCGGCGTAAATGGCGTCCATCTCCCGGAGCTTGGCCATGGCCTCGCCGAGGTCCCGGGAAAGGGGGAGACGCTCCTTCACCGGAATGGGGGCGGCGAGCCTCCAGATGTCCTTTCCGAACCACTCACGGATGACCTCCATCTCCTCCTGAGAAGGGAGCCATTCCGTCTCGATATTCTCGAGGCGGAGATGGGAGAGAAAACGGGACTCGTAGGTTCCCGTTCCGCCGATGCACCCGAGATCGCACGCCCGGCATTCGATGAAATCGATTCCGTCCAGCCGGCCGAGCTCCAGCTCTTTCAGCAGGTCCATGGTGTTCCGGAGCCCCGAGACCGCTACGGAGGTCATGCCCTTGTCGAGAAATGCAGAGATATGCCGGGATTCCCCACCCGATATGGACCAGAGAAGCCACCGCCTGCTGATGGGTTTCGTTCCCTCTCCCGTGACCTTCACGTTGTGGGGCCAGAAGGTCGCGGATGACCTTGTGAACGCTGACGACATAACGGAGAGAACTCTCGGCCCGCCCCACGGGGTTTCTTGCGAGAGTTGCCTTGGCAGGGCAGGGAGAGACCAGGGTGACGTTTTTTTCGCTGCCCGTGGCATTCCTCCACAGGGTCACCGCAGTTTCGAGGGGCGATTCCACGGGGAGAATTCTTTCGACGAGTTCGGGAAAGTTGATCTGAATGAGCCGGATCACCGCAGGACAATAGGTGGATATGAAGGGGCGTTTTTCGGCCCCCTCGCGGATGAGATTGGCCGCCGCATAGGCGGCGAGATCGAAGGCGATGGCGGCGTATTCCGCAATGTCGGAAAGCCCCTGGCTTTCAAGAGCCTCTTTCATGAGGCGGGGACGGGAATAGGCTCCCACCTGCACGTAGAAGGTCGGATCCGCCATAAGAACGGTATCCTCCCGGGATTTTATGAGGTCCCATTCGTCCTCGTTTACCGTGATGGCCTTGCTCTCGCAGCTGCGGATGCATTCTCCGCAGTCGATGCACAGGTCCGGGATGATGCGCATCAGACCGTCGATCACTCGGATGGCCTCGGTGGGACAGGACTTGATGCAGTTTGCACACCCCCGGCACCTGGATTCCCTGACTTTTACTCCCCCTGCCATGGATGTCATGCCCCTTTCCCTTTTTTACGCTTCCTCCGCAGGTGCCTCCCGGGGAGAAAAGCGAATGACTGCCTGGAGGGTCGTGCCCCTGCCGACCTCCGTATCGATGGTCATGGAATCGGAATTGCGGTCGATGTTGGGCAGACCCATTCCGGCGCCGAACCCCATTTCCCGGATTTCATCCGACGCAGTTGAATACCCCCTCCTGCATGGCAAGGGACACGTCCGGTATGCCTGGACCGGCATCGGAGACCTGAATGACGAGATGATCCCGATGGACTGTCATCCGCACCATTCCTCCTCCGGCGTGGATAAGGGCGTTCATCTCGCCCCTCGTAGGCAACCACCGCAGTCCGCCGGACCGCCTCGGAGGAAATGCCCAGCATTTTCAGCGTCGCCTTGAAGCGGGTCGCCGCCTCGCCGATGGCGGTAAAATCACCCGCCTGAATGGCGTACTCTTCGACATAAGGCGCCTGGGCCACGCTCTACACCCCTCGGGCGGGAATCGTACAGGCCTGAAGTCCCTTTTGGAATAGTATGCCGCAGCATTCGAACATGCTTAGAGGGCACAGCAGAACGGGCATCCCGATCTGGGAAGCGAGCTGTATCGCCGCTTCCTGGGGGCGTTTTCCCCGGACGAAGACCACCGCGGGAAGATCGAGCATCTGGGCGGTACGGACGATCTGAATGTTCGTCAGTCCCGTCAGAAGCAGGGTGCCGGGGAGGGCGAAGGCGAGGACATCGCTCATCAGGTCCGCGCCGTAGACGCACTGTATGTCGATCGAGTCGAGAAG
>CAXXXO010000004.1:0-1553579 GCA_963674625.2 Aminobacteriaceae bacterium
CGGGGGCGATCTTGCGATAGCCGCAGGGCCGGTGGGACGGAGAGGAGAACTGGGGACGGACTACAAGCTCCAGGCCTCCATATACAGCTATTCAATGACGAAGGGACTCTTCGCGGGGATCTCCCTCGAAGGCGCGGCCATCAACGTGGACGAAAGCGCCAACGAGGTCTACTGGGGAAAGCCCACCTCCGCGGAAGCGGCTCTGAACAACGTGGGCAACCAGCGCCCAGATAAAGCCACTCATCGCCGAGCTGAAAAAGCTCATCCGCGAGGCCAAGTAAGAGGTTTTTCTGAAGAGTAATGTAAAAGAGCCGTCAAACGGCTGAAACTGACCGAAAAGAGAGAGGGAGCGGGAAAAATTTTCCCCGCTCCCTCTCTCTTTTCGGATCACATGGAGTGAGTCCACCGGAAGTCAGGCTGGGCGACCCCATAGACAGCCGCCCGCTCCCCTTTCAGCAGGGCCCAGTTCTGGTTTCCGTATTCGTAGTGCCACCATTCCTCGGGGTAATTGGTAAAGCCCGCACGGGTCATGACTCCGTACAGAATCCTGCGGTTGCGGAGAAATTCCATTTCGTCTCCGTCCAATCTTTCCTTCGAGGCGAGTTTTCTTTCGAAATAGTTCGTGACCGACCGCTCGGTTGTCTCGTCGAAAACCGTTCCCATGGGGAGACATAGGCCCGTCTCGCCTGCCAGGGTAAGGTCCACCGCCCCTCCGGTGACATGCGGAGACGGGCTGGCAGGGTGTATGGAGGGAGGGGAGACGAACTGGGTCGCCAGGGCGGTGATTTCCTGGTCGTCAAGAAGGGGCATCTTCTCCCGAAGCTCGAACCTGAATTTCTGAAACAGGGCAGTCTGCACCTGCTTGGGACGCCAGGCATCCAGAAGGACGAAACGGCAGCCTGGAGGAAGAAGGGATGCCGCTTCAAGAAGCCGCGCCAGGACGGTTTTGCGGACGAAGCACTCCGCCGCTGCCCCTTCTATCCGATGAATGAAATACTGCGGCCTCGTGAGGATCTTCTCGGGGACGAGGCTTGCGGGAACGAGGGGCTCGCCGCATTCATCGATCGGCACAAGGCGGGAGGCCTCCCAGGAGAAAGGGCGCGGTTCGAGTATCGGCATATCCTTGTACAGTGAGTCCATTGTGTTCTCCTTTTTCACAGATTCAGCAGCCGAGGCAACAGTGTGGTCAGCGGTGGAAATGAGATGATGGCCAGCAGGACGAGCATTGCAACTCCTATGAAGGGCCAGATGTGGAGAAAGACATCCGAAAGCTTGACCCGGCCCACGGCGGCGACAATATAGTTGCACGCCCCCATGGGCGGAGTGATCAGCGCGATGGTGACGTTCAGGGTCATCACCACGCCGAAGTGAAAGGGGTCGATCCCCGCCTTCAGAGCGATGGGGGCAAAAATCGGGGTGAGAAGAGCCAGGGTGGACACCTCCTCCATGAACATCCCGACGGGGAAAATGACGGCGCTCAGCACGATCATGAGCAGCCAGGGTTTGTCGATAAGCCCCGCCTGCAGGATGAAGACGGCGAATTTCTGGGGGACCTGTTCCCACTTGAGCAGCCAGCCGATAACCGTCGCTGCGCCCATGATCAGAAAAATTGAGCTGGAAAGGCGGACCGTCTCGTAGAGGGATTCGGCCAGTATCTTCGGGGTAAGCACCCTGGTGTAGAGAATCCCCGCGGCCAGGCAGTATGCCACGGCGAGGGCGCCGGATTCGGTAGGCGTCACGACTCCCGTAACGATTCCCCCGACGATGATGAGGGGTGCGCAGAGGGCCACAATGGAACGGGAGAGGATCTCCTTCTTTCTTTTCCTGACCTCCCGAAAATCGGAGACGGGAACCTGGTACCGGTGGGAGTAGACATAGTTCATGGCCATGAAGGCTCCCCCCAGGACGATCCCGGGAAGAATGCCCGCAGCGAAGAGCCCGCCGATGGAGGTGTTCGTCATGGTGGCGTAGATGATCATGAAGATGCTCGGGGGGATGATAGGCCCTATGAGGGCGCTACCCGCCGTCAGCCCCGCGGCATAGGGCGGAGAAAAACCGTCCTTGATCATGGCAGGGATCAGGATTGAGCCGAGGGCGGAGGCATCCGCTGCCGCCGAGCCGTTTACCCCCGGCGAGTATGATTCCCCCCACGACGTTGACGTACCCGAGTCCTCCCCGGACCGATCCTACGAGAAGGCGGCTGAAGTCGAGAAGCCGGTCCGTAAGCCCGGTGCGGTTCATGAGAATGCCGGAGAGGATGAAGAAGGGGATGGCCATGAGGGAGAAGATGTCCATTCCTCCGAAGAACTGCTGGCTCATTACCCGGAGGAGGGAGAGATCCCCGAGCATCACGATGCCCAGCAGGGAAGTGGACAGAAGGGAGAGGTAGAGAGGCACTCCGAGGATCATGAGAAACAGAAAGGCGAAGAGCATGGGCAGTCCCACGGCTAGCTCCTCCTTCCGCTGAAATGCATCAGGATCATTCCCGCGAGAAGCAGGGCAAACCCGAGGGGCAGGGAAAGAAGGGGAATGGTCTTCGGAATATTTAGGGCAAGGGTCTTCATGTGCCATATCTGCACGGCGTTGGTCAAGCCGAGCCAGATCATGAGGGAGAGGATTCCTCCCGCGAGAAGAAACCTCCCCCATTCCACGATCCGCTGAAGAAAGGGCGGCAAGCGGGGGACCACGAAGTCGATGACCATGTGGTCTCCCCGAACGGCCGCGCCGAGAGCTCCCATCATCACCATCCAGACCAGGGAAAATCTCGCCACCTCCTCGGTCCAGATGATGGAGCTTTTCAGTATGTACCTGCAGAAGACGCCGAGGAGAATGTCCCCTATGTTGACGACGAGAAGAATGCAGGCGCTCCAGGCGCTGAACATCTCAAGGCGGCTGGTCCACCGGCTCAGAGCTTCTTTTTTCCGGGGCAGGGGGATTTTCTCCATCTCTCCGGCTATTTCGTCTTCGCGTTCGCGTTCCGGGCGCAGTCCTGGGCCAGGGTGAGCCAGTCGTCGCCGGCCTTGGATTTCAGCCATTCCACGTAGGCGGGCTGGGCGGCTTTCCGGAAGGTCTCCATCTCCTCTTCGTTGGGAGAATAGGCGACCATTCCCTTTTTCACGAGGAAATCGATGTCCTTTTTATCCTGTTCTGCCATGGCCTTGCGATTGAGGGCATTCGCCTTCCCAGCCGCCTCGATGACCGCCGCCTTGTTTTCCTGCGAGAGGGAATCGAGGAGGTCTCCGTTAACCACGAGGAACTGGTCGGAGTATTGTATATTGGCTAGGGTGAGATATTTCTGCACCTCCTGGAGGCTGCCCATCTTGATGTACATGGCGGGGTTCATCTGCCCGTCCACCACGCCCGTCTTGAGGGCCATGTAGAGTTCCGTCCAGGGGATGGGGGTGCCGCTCGCGCCGAAGGATTTGTAGAGAATAACCTGTCCCTCGTCCATTCCGCGGAATTTCATACCTTCAAAATCAGAGGCTTTTCTGATCTCCCGCTTGTTGTTGCTGAAGGCGAGAAATCCTCCCTCCTCCACAGCCTCGAGGAGATAAGCGCCCGTGCGGGCGTGGAATTCTTCCTTCGATTTTTTCCAGAAATTGCTCTTGTCGAAGAAGAAATGGGCCGCTTCGTAGCTGTCGAACATGAAGGGAATCGCCGTGGCGTAGATCTCGGGAAAAACCGGGGCCACTCCGGCGAAGGAAGCCACGTTGATAATGGGCTGGTTCATTCCCTGCTTCGTGAGGAGCTCCATACGCTCTTCCTCGTTGCCGAGCTGGCTGTCGGGAAAAAGTTTTATGGTCACTTCACCCTTCGTTCCCTCTTCCACGAACTTTTTGAAATTGGAGGCGAAGAGATGGACCGCGTTGTTTTCCGCATCCGCAGGGCCATTGTAGGACATCTTTACTTCCCGGGCCGCCATGGCCATGGAGGAAGAAAACAGGAGAAACCCGAAGAGCGCCGCCGCTGCCGCACATTTCAAAACCCTCATTTTATAACCTCCCTTGAATGGGGAAGGGGTCCGGGCTCTGCCGGGCCCTTCCGTGAATTCTCCCTCTATGATAGGCCTTTTTCGGAAAAAAAGAAGGTCATTCCCCTCCCGAAAAGGATTTCTGCACGAGAAGAACTCCCAGGATGACCACCGCTCCTCCGGCGAGGGAGATCACAGACGGGATCTCGCCGATCCATATCCATGCGATGAAGATGGCCAGGACAGGAGAAATATACAGGGCTGAGGCCATGCGGGATGCGGGATACTTGGACAGGGCGAAGGACCAGAGAATGTAGGCCACGCAGGCCGGCCCCGCTCCGAGGTAGACCGCGGCGAGGGTTGACGGCAGGGGAGCGGCCGCCATGGCGGACAGAAGGCCCTTCGCGAAGGGAAGCAGGAATACCGTTCCTCCCCAGATGACGTAGGTGGTGAGCTTCAGAGGACCGTACTTTCCCACCAGTTTTTTCTGAAAGACGAAATAAAAGCTTTCGCTGAAGGCGGCGAGAAGAATCCAGAGGGCTCCCGGAGAAAAAGTGAAGGAGTCCCCCTCACCGAAGGCGATGAAGGCGGCTCCGGCGAAGCTGACGAAGGTTCCCGTCCAGCCGAGGAGCGGAAGATGCTCTCCCAGGGCCGCCACGGCGATGAGAGCCGTAAAGACGGGGGCGGTGGAGACGAGCATGCTTGCGGCTCCCGCGGAAACGGACATCTCACCGATATTGATGGGCACATGATATAAGACGACCCCGGAGAAGCCGAGAAAGAGGATCAGCGGCCAGTCCTTCCGCTCGGGAAGGGGAAATCTTCCCGCCAGGGCGGCCGCTGCCAGAAGAGACGACGCGATGAGAAAGCGAAGGGCTGCCAGGTGAATCGGCCCGTACCCCTCGAGGGCAATCCGTATGGCCGCGAAGGCCGAAGACCACAGGGTCAGGGTTCCCGCCACGGCGAAAAGAGCCTGGAAAGCTGTTTTTTCCTTCAGGGGAAAGTATTTCATTCAGGCGCCTCCGATCCTTTTGTCTTCCTGGTAAGAGAGAAGAAGGAGTCCGTGACGGAAGGGCGGATTCTCAGCAGCGTTCCCAGGGACTCGTAGAGTTCTTTCAGAGCGGCAGGAGAACCTCCCGGCAGAGAAAGAATTGCCTTGAATCGGTTCTCCGCTTCCCACAGGTTGACATCCCACCCCTTTTCTCTCAGAAGGGAGAGAAGGGCTATGGCATATTCGAAAATATCTCTGCGCTCTGGAGCCCTCTCGAGGATCTGGAGGAGGGATTCGAGGCGAAGAACCGCCCCGTGGCTCAGAGCGGGAAGATCCAGTTCTATCCCCCACCGGCGGGCCTCCTCCATCCCCCTGCGGAGGAAGGAAATATCCGGAATTTCAGCTTCCAGTGCATTTTTCAGGTCGTCGTTCAGGATCACTTCCGCGGCCCCCCGAAAAGCCCTTGGAGCAGGCATGGAGAGGGATGCCAAAAAGGAGAGGATCCCCGAATAGTCATGCACCGCTTTTCTGAGGGTTTTCGTTATTGCGGTCAGGTCCTCCGCCAGTATGAGCTTCACGATCCGCCGCTGCTCGTCCCTGAAGAGATGCCTCAGGGAATAGAGTGAGTGGCCGAAGCGGACCACAAGGGTTTCCTCGTCTTCGTCCCGCAGAGCCAGGGCAACGCGCACCCGCTCTCTTTTCTCCAGGTCGGCATCCCCCGGAGAGGGGGCGACGCCGCAGAGGACATTCCGTCCGCCCCGGTAGAGAGCTGCGGCAAAGAGATCTTTCTCCTCGAGGGTTCGGTCAGAGCGTATGCGGAGAGAACCGAGAATATATTTTTTTCGCTCCTCTTCGGTCCGCTCCAGAGTGTTCTTTACAACATGGAAGGCAAAATAGGGAACTCCCGCTCCATCCGTTCCGAATCCCCCGTTTTCGGCAAACAGGGAGGATACGGCAAAATTGGCCCCTACCCTGAGAAGATCTGTTTTAAGGGGTTCTATGAAGATGTCGCGGATGCGGAGGCCGTCTCTCAGCTCCGTGATGTTGCTGGGAATTTTTCCGAGAAGGGCGCGCCATGAATTTTCAGCCCCGAGCAGGGGTGAAATTTTTTTTCCGAGTTCGAGAGCCCGTTCGGCATAGGCCAGAACCTGAAGGGTTTCGATTCCCGAGACTTCGTCGAAGAAAAAGCCGCAGCTCGTGTACATGAGCTGCAGGTTACGCTCCATCTCGAGCAGAGTCAAAGCTTCGGACTTCTCTGCGGGAGAGAGCTCCCGGCCGGCCTCCCTGTCCGCGAATGCGCCGGGGGATTCTCTTCCGAGGAGGACGCTGACATACCGGTTCCGCGTCCTGTCGGGGTCAGAGAAAAATGCCTTTCCTCTCTCGAGAAAGAGGGCGGAAAGGCTGTCCCTAAGAGAATCGAGGGCCTCCCGGAGGGGCTTGCGCCATCGCTGGTTCCATCCCGGAAGCGACCGGGCGGAGCATCCGCAGTTCTCCCGCCATCGCTCGACGCCGTGAACGCAGCTCCAGGATGAATTTTCCGCAATGGAGACTTCCTGCCGGGGCGGATGCTCTTCGAGATACTCTCCGTAGACCGTCAGCCGGACATCCGGATTCCGTTCAATTTCGTCGATGCAGTACGCCAGGGCCATATCGCCGTATTTGTGGTGATGCCCGAAAGTTTCGCCGTCCGTGGCTACGGAGACGAGAGTGTCCTCCCCTGAGGACGGCGGGAAGGCCCCCGTGAGCATGGAGGCGAAGGCTCCGCCGTTCCGCAGGGCTTCTCCGAAAGCGACCTGCTGCGCCAGGGAACCGCAGTAAAAGAAAAGGGCGATGGATTTTCCCGACGGAAGAGGGCAGCTGTAGGGCCGCATCGGGTCTATTCTCTCTCCCCTCACATCGGTCCATTTTTCTTCTCCCGCCCTTCTTACGGCTGCTCCCTGGCGTGGGGCGAGAATGGTGAATCGAAGCCCGCAATCCGCAAGGATCTCGAGGGTCTCCGTGTCCACGGCAGTCTCGGGAAGCCACATCCCCTCGGGATCGCGGCCATATCGGCTTCGAAAATCCTCGAGGCCCCACACCACCTGGGCTATCTTGTCCCTCCGGGACGCCAGCGGCAGAATTATATGGTTGTAGGCCTGGGCGATAGCAGGACCGTGCCCGGAAAACCGGGCCGCACCCTCCCTGTCTGCGCCGAGAATATTTTCGTACAGCCGCGGATGTTTTTTTTCAAGCCAGGAAAAAAGGGTCGGTCCGAAGTTATGGCTGATCCGGGAATAATTGTTCACGATGCTTCGGATCCACCCGTCCGGAGCGAGAATGCGGGCCGCTCCGTTCGGTCCGTAGCACTCGGCGGTGATCCGTTCGTTCCAGTCGTGCCATGGGGCGGCCGATTCCTGGATTTCAATTTCCTCGAGCCAGGGGTTTTCCCTGGGAGGCTGATAAAAGTGTCCGTGGATGCAGATGGAACGCGTCAGCAGGAACACCCCTTTCTTTCGTTTCATGGATTATACCAATCTCTCTTCCTCCCTCCAAGAGCGACAGGAGAGTACTTCCCCCGCCCCTGGTGTAAAATAGGCGAAAGACATTCTTCGAGCCAGGAGGTGGCCTTTCTGCCGAGAAAATCCGGTGTTCTGCTTCATATCTCTTCCCTTCCCGGCCCCTGGGGCATCGGGGATATCGGACCGTCAGCCCGGGATTTTTCGGCCTTTCTCGCCCTTTCGGGGCAGAAACTCTGGCAGGTTCTTCCCCTCCAGGAGACGAGCCCGGCTCTCGGGAATTCGCCCTACAGCTCCCCTTCGGCCTTCGCGGGGAACCCTCTCTTTCTCAGTCTCGAGGATTTGGTGAGCCGGGGGCTGCTGAACCGGGACGAAATCGCCCCTTCTCCCCTTTTTTCCGAGACCAGGGCAGAATACGGCCGCGCCTGGGAGTACAAGCGCAAGCTCCTTGAGCGTGCCTTCGGCCGCTTCACGCCGGATGAAGGATATTTTTTCTTTCTCGAAGAGCAGAAATTCTGGCTGAACGATTACGTCCTTTTTTCCGCTCTCAAGGAACGTTTCGGGGGCATTCCATGGAATGAATGGCCGGAAGAACTGAAATTCCGTAAAGTTGATTCCCTTCTCCAGGCAAGGGTCGCATTGAAGGAAGCATCGGAGTTCCGGCTCTTTCTCCAGTACTTCTTCTCTCTTCAGATGAAAGACCTGCGGGAGGCCTGCCGTCAGTCCGGGATCGAGCTGATGGGTGATCTTCCCATCTATGTCAACTATGACAGCGCCGATGTCTGGTCTCACAGGGAGTTTTTCGCCCTTGACGGAGATCTTCTGCCCCGGGAGGTCGCGGGAGTGCCGCCCGATTACTTCAGCGAAACGGGGCAGCTCTGGGGCAACCCCCTCTACAACTGGAGCGCCCTTGAGGCGGACGGTTTTTCCTGGTGGATGAACCGGCTGAAACATTCCCTCGGGCTCTTCGATCTCGTGCGCATCGATCATTTCCGGGGGCTTCTCGCCTACTGGGCGGTACCAGCAGGAGAAGAGACCGCCGAAAAGGGTCTATGGAGAGAGGTCCCTTCCCGCAATTTCTTCAATTCCCTGCAGAATTCTCTCCCGGGTGCATCCCTCGTGGCTGAAAACCTCGGCATCATCACTCGGGACGTGACAGAGGCCATGACAGCCCTGGGTCTTCCTGGGATGGCGGTGATTCTCTTCGCCTTCGGCGGAGGCATGAAGGACAATCCCCATATCCCCCACAACTTTTCGAGGGAACTGGTGGCCTACACGGGCACCCACGACAACAACACCGCCCTCGGCTGGTTTCGTTCCGACGCGGAGGAGGAAGAACGGGAAAATCTGAAAAACTATCTGGGAAGAGACCTGGAGGAAAGTGACGTCCCGGACGCTCTCATCCGCCTGGTCCTCTCCTCCGTGGCGGATCGGGCCGTCATCCCTCTGCAGGACTATCTTTCCCTTGGAGCGGAAAGCCGCATGAACCGCCCCTCCACTCCGTCGGGCAATTGGGAGTGGCGCGCCGGGAGAGGATTTTTCTCACCTGCCCTGTCTGAGCGGATGAAACACCTCGCAGGAATCTACGGCAGGGACTGATCCCCCCTTTCGCTCCCCCTGCGCCTTTGGTAAGATCAATACAGAGATATTTCAGAGAGGATTGAGGCCCACCATGTCAGTACTCAACCATCGCAGGGAACTCGGCAGCTCCATACGAAAGCTCATGGAAACAGACCCGGCCTTTCGTCCGGTCGCCTACATGTCCATGGAGATCGGCATCAAGGAATCCCTTCCGACCTACTCGGGAGGACTGGGAATCCTCGCGGGGGACATCCTGAAAAGCGCTGCCGACCTCGGGGTGCCTCTCATCGGACTCACCCTTCTCTACCGCAAGGGCTACTTTCAGCAGTCCTTCAACGCCGACGGATGGCAGGTCGAAAAACCTGTAGCCTGGCAGCCCGTGCAGGAGCTGACCCTCCTTCCCAACGAAGTTTCCCTTACCCTGCAGGGACGGGAGGTCCACGTCAGAGTCTGGATGCACGAAATCGTGGGCAACACGGGATATCCCCTTCCGGTCTACTTCCTGGATACCGACTTTGACGTGAACCACCCTGACGACAGAAAACTCTCGTGGTATCTCTACGGCGGCGACCAGCTCTATCGTCTCTGCCAGGAGATGGTCCTCGGCGTGGGAGGGCTTCGGATGCTTCGGGACCTCGGCTACAACAATCTCGAGATCTTCCACATGAACGAGGGGCACGCCGGCTTCATCACCCTCGAGCTCATGAGAGAGCAGGGATACTATGACCCCGAGAAGATCAAAGACCAGGTCATCTTCACGACCCATACCCCCGTCCCTGCCGGGCATGATTTCTTCCGGTTCGACCTTCTCGAAAAGGTCGTCTCCCAGGAGGCCCTGTCGAACCTGAAGCGGATGCTGCCGAACTCAGACGGCGTCTCCATGACGGAACTCGGGATCCGGTTCAGCCGGTACGTCAACGCCGTCTCGAAAAAACATGCCGAGGTGAGCCGGAAGATGTTCGATATGCCCGACATCGATTGGGTCACCAATGGAATTCATCCCGGAACATGGGTCAGCTCCGGAATGAGGCGCCTTTTCAATAACCACGTTCCGGGGTGGGAGAACGACCCGGGACGGCTCGTTCAGGCAGTGAAGATACCTCCGGAAGAGATCTGGACCGCCCACCAGGCGTCCAAAATGAGACTCCTCGCCGGCATCATGGAACAGACGGGCAAACAGCTCGAACCGGATGTGCTCACCATAGGCTTCGCGCGGCGGGCGGCTCAATACAAGCGGGCGGACCTTCTCCTCTCAAATCTCAAAAGGCTGGCGGAGGTCGGCGGAGGAAAGATTCAGCTTGTCTTCGCCGGGAAGGCCCATCCAAGGGACGACGGCGGCAAGGCCGTCCTTCAGAGACTTCTTGCCTCCTTCGAAAAGATCGGCACCATGATCCCCATGGTTTTTCTCGAAAATTACGACATGGACAAAGGAGCTCTCATCACCCAGGGGGTGGACCTCTGGCTCAATACTCCTATCCGGCCCCGGGAGGCCTCGGGGACCAGCGGGATGAAATGCGCCATCAACGGCGTGATGAACTTCTCCGTCCTCGACGGCTGGTGGATCGAAGGTTGGATCGAGGACGTGACCGGATGGTCCATCGGCCCCGAGCCGAGCGAGCAGGACATGATGAACTACGATGAGTCCCTCGACGCTATCGACCTTTATGACAAACTCGAACACAAAATCATTCCAACGTATTATAATGACAGGGACAGGTGGATCTGGATGATGCAGCGCACCATTGCCCTGAACGGAAGCTTCTTCAACACCCACAGGGTGGTCCGGGAATACTGCGAAAAGGCCTACAGCGTTTCTTTTCGAGGGATGTGATCTCCGATGGACGGGCAAAAAGTCCCGCAGCCGCTGCGAGTGCTCCATGTAAGCCCCGAAATGGCCCCTTTCAGCAAGGTCGGCGGACTTGCTGACGTGGCCGGTTCTCTTCCTCCGGCTCTCAGAAATCATGGAGTGGACTGCCGGGTGCTCACTCCCGCCTGGGAAGGGGTGCTCGATTTCATACGGGACAGGGGGTATCCTCTGACCCGGCTGCCCCGAAAGGCCGAGATGGTCTTCCGATGGAAAATCATCAGAGGAACGGTGTGGAAATCCTGCTCTGAAGGGGTCCCCGTTTATTTTCTCGATCTTCCCGCCCTCTTCGGAACAGGAACGATCTATCCCCGGGACCTGACTCCGGACACGGTCCTTCCTTTTCTCTTCCTCTCCCTTGCGGCACTCGGCCTGCAGGAAGCCTCCCGGTGGACCCCCGATATTTTCCACGCTCACGACTGGGGGACGGCCCCTCTTTCCGCAGCGCTTGCCTGGCACCACCATTACCGGTACCTGGCGAAAGGCTGCAAAACGGTCTTTACGATTCATAACCTGGCCCACCAGGGCCTGCTGCCCCTGAATTCCCTCTGGGAATGGGGACTTGCCGATGATGCCGGAAGAATCGATTCCATGGAGTTCTTCGGCACGGGCAATCTTCTCAAGGGAGCCCTTGTGGCTTCCGATGCCGTCACCACCGTCAGCCCTTCCTACGCCAGGGAAATTCAGACCCGGGAAGGGGGGGAAGGGCTCGGAGGGGTTCTGTCGGACCTCGGTACGAAATTGACGGGAATTCTGAACGGCCTCGACGTGAAATACTGGAACCCTTCCTCGGACCCGCTGCTCCCTGCCCGGTATTCCCGGGAGAATATGACGGGAAAAGCCCTCTGCAGAAAAGAGCTTTTCTCCCGGGCCGGCTGGGAGGAGGAGAATCGTCCCCTTTTCGTCTCCGTAGGCCGGATGGCCGAACAGAAGGGGTTCTCCCTTCTTCTGCCTGTCCTGGAGGAAATGGCGAAGCGGAACTGGCGGATCTTCCTTCTCGGCACCGGAGAAGCTGAATATGAAAAGGGAGTGGCCGATGCGGCCCGGCGATGGCCCCGGAATGTCAGCACCTTCATCGGATACGACGAACCCCTTGCCCATCTGGCGTACGCGGGCGGCGACTTCTTTCTCATGCCCTCCCGGTTCGAGCCCTGCGGCCTTTCCCAGCTCATCTCCCTCCGGTACGGAACGGTCCCCGTGGTCCGCGCCACCGGAGGCCTCGCCGACACGGTCATCCCCCTTTCCCGGGAAGACGGGAACGGCATCCTTTTCACCGACTATACCCCTGAGTCTCTTCTTTCGGCCATGGACGAAGCGGCCGCACTCTTCACGGATCAGAAGGTCCGGTACAGGGACCTTCAAATAAAAGGGATGGGTCAGGATTTTTCATGGAATGCCTCCGCCCCTGTCTACAGAGAGCTCTACGCGTCACTCTTCAGGGAAGGAAACTGAACAGGCGGGGTAAGCGCGCTTTTTTCTGCAAATAAGGGACCGCAAAGGAGGAATGCACCATGCAGGTGGGCAAATACGGTCGCACCCTTGGCATCATCCTCGCCGGAGGCAAGGGAGAAAGACTCATGCCTCTCACGAAGTACCGGGCAAAGCCCGCAGTTCATTTCGCCGCGAAATACCGGATCGTGGACTTTGCCCTGTCCAACCTCGTCAACAGCGGCATTTTTTCCGTCTATGTGCTCGTCCAGTTCAAAAGCCAGTCCCTGAACGAACATATCGAACGGGGATGGCAGTTCGGCGGAGCCCTTCGGGGAAGGGATTTCTTCGTCACTCTTGTCCCCGCCCAGATGTGGAGAGGGGAGCACTGGTTTCAGGGAACGGCGGACGCGGTCTACCAGAACCTCCACCTTGTCACCCTCTACGACGCCGACCGGGTGTGCATCTTCGCCGCCGACCACGTATACAAGATGGACGTGGCCCAGATGCAGGAATATCA
This sequence comes from Aminobacteriaceae bacterium, assembly GCA_963674625.2. Classification (GTDB taxonomy): domain Bacteria; phylum Synergistota; class Synergistia; order Synergistales; family Aminobacteriaceae; genus JALHFZ01. The sequence goes on from CAXXXO010000004.1 coordinate 12,850, forward strand.
CATGAACAAGGGGGCGGACATCACCGTCGCCGCCAATGTAGTACCCTCTTCCGAGGCAACCGCCTTCGGGGTCATCCATGTGGATGAAACGGGACGGATCGTTGACTTCGTCGAAAAACCCGAGAATCCCCCCGAAATTCCAGGAAAACCGGGGTTCAGCTACGTGTCCATGGGAAACTATATCTTCGAACGGGAGATCCTCGAAGAATCCCTCATAGAGGACGCCCGCCTTCCCACGAGCCACGATTTCGGCAGGGACATCATTCCCCGTCTCGTGGGGAAGGCCAGGATCTTCGCCTATGACTTCTCCACCAACATCCTTCCCGGCAAGGAGCAGTCGGGCTGCTGGAGAGAGGACAAGCCCTACTGGCGGGATGTGGGAACTATCAAGACCTACTGGCAGGCCCATATGGACCTTCTCCGATACGAGTCGGAGATGACCTTCTACAACCCCCAGTGGCCCATTCGGACCGTCTCCTACGCCGACCCCCCGGCCTATGTCTGTCCCATGAAAGGCTTCTCATGCAACGTTCAAAGCACCCTTGCCGCTGAGGGAAGCCGCGTCCTCGGCGCCTCGGTGGTCCAGTCGGTCCTCTCCCGGAACTGCCTCATCATGGCCGGGTCCTCCATCGAGGAATCCCTCATCGGCGACGGCGTCGTCGTGGGAGAAAATTGCCGCCTTCGCCGGGTAATCGTTGACAGCCACAGCGTCATTCCCTCGAACACGGAGATCGGCTTCGATCCCGAGAGGGACAGGGAACGGTTTACCATCGATCCGGGCAGCGGGATCGTGGTGATCGGTATGCCGAAAATGCAGCTCCGCAAATCCATCGACAGCCCGAAGGGAAATTTCGACTGGTCAAGCTTCAGTTGAAATTTTTCCCCTTCCCCACAGACAAAAGAGGGAGCGCTGAAAAAGTGAAGCGCTCCCTCTTTTGTCTGTATTTTTTTGGTATCAGTATTTTCTTGGGTTGGCGGGATCGTAAGGAGTTCCCGGGATCACCGGCCTGCCCGTGGCATCATACGCATCGGCGGGACGGTCATAGGCAGAATGTTCGTCATCGTCATCGGTGACGCTGTCCACCATATCCTTCATGGATTCTTTCATTGAGTTCCAGGCACGCTCCACTCCGTCCTTGAAGTTTTCCCAGCCGCTTTCGTCAGCATCGTCCATCTCCCGGAGACGGGCTTTCGTCTCAGCGACGCGCATCTCGAGCTCGTCGATCTGCCTGCGGTACAGGAGGGCGGCCTCGGCTGACGCCATATTCGCTTTCTCCCTGAGGTGTTCGAGCTTCGACTTGGCCATCTCGAGTTCAGCCTGAACTTTTTCCCTGTAGGTTCCCCTGGCATAGGTATTTTTTATATTCATAGGGATCTCTCCTTTTCATCAAGATTATGCTTTTTTTCCGAACAGCCGCACAAGGAAGAGCAGAACAAAGGCTCCCCCGGCGGCTGCAAGAACGGTTCCTATCAATCCGATGGCGACAATGGCGAGCATCTTGAGCAGAAAGCCCGCAAGAAGGGCCCCCACGACGCCGATGAAAATATTCCCGACGAGACCGAACCCGCTTCCCCTCAGCACGACTCCGGCCAGCCAGCCAGCGATTCCCCCGACGATTATCAGGATAAGGAAGCTGATCATGATCTCTCACCTTCTATCTCCAAGAAAGATATGTTGAAAAAATTCTCTTTTTTCTTCTGGACTGTTTCCTTTATCGGGACCGGCCGCCCGCAAGAAGCATGGCTCCCCCGGCAAGGATGGCCCCCGCACTAGCCCAGACAGGCACTGCAACGCGGTTCTTCTCCTTCACGGATATTTCAACGGGGCCCACCTTGGCGTCATGGGTTTGCTCGGTAAAACTGAAGCCCCCTGAGATCAGGCCGAAAAGTCCGGCAAGGATCAGAATAACTCCGATTATTTTAAATGGCTTCATCTTCATTCCTCCATTTCTGAAATCCAGCCTTACTATAACATTTAAGGAAGGAAAGGTGGAGTTTTGCTCCTTTTAGTTCATAATTTTTATTGCTTAGTCATCCAATACGGAGAGGTTTTCCTCATTTTTCTCAACAGGCACAGATGAAAAACGGAGGAGTTTCAGAAACTCCTCCGCAGAAATCGTTTTTATTTATTTGAAAATCGCATCGAGCAGCTTTTCCTTGAGAAGGTCCTCCGGTTTTTTTGGCTGCACCTCCTGCTGGGGGGGATTTACGGGAGATGTGTCCGGCGGAGGCACGGGGGCCGGCGTGAAGTCGGAGGGAGAAACGGGAGCAGGAGAAGGGGCAGGAGCCGGTGACGGAGCAGGCTGACTCGGCTTTACGATCTGTTCAAGGATTTTCTGCTCTATGGACTTGGGAGGCTGCACCGGAGCGGGTACCGTCGGAGTCGTCTGGGACCCCGCCGCTCCCGGGGCGACCTTGAGATTCGACATTTTCGGGTCATCCATGGTGCCCCCGATCCGGAAGGAAATATCTCTGAAATCGGCTGTTTCAAGGCCCTGCTGAGCCCCTCCGAGAATCCCCTTGAGGGCATCCTCGAGGGAGCCGGCGGTGAGCCCTCCTATGGCCCCTCCGGCAAAGGCGTTGAGAATCTGGAGGTTGACCTTGCCCGCCGCCTGGAGATCGAGGGCCCCCTTCGGGCCTACGGGCCCCTGGGCGGTAAGATAGTTGTAGAGCCGGTCATTCGCCGGTGCCGTGGCCTCCGTCCCCTTTTCCAGGATGATTTTTCCGGTACTGAGAGTAAAGGGGATGACCACCCGTTCATACCGCACTCCCGATGATCCGTAGAGAGCAGTTGCAACCTGAAGGCCCCGGAAGCCGGAGACCGCTCCCGAGCCGATGGTCGCCTTTCCCTTACCCGTATAGGTCAGATTCGGCGACAGGCTTCCCGAAAGGGAGGCTTCTCCCCGGGCGGTGCCGGTCACGGAGCCGTCGAGGCCTCCGGTATAGGCCTGGAGAAGCGAGTTGACGTCCACCCCGTTGAAGGTCAGGTTTTCGGTGAACTTCATGGTGTCCATGTTCAGGGTTTCGTTCGAGCGGATCGTGCCGCCGTAGAAGGTCCCGGTGGCGCCCCTGGTTGCCAGGGCCGTTCCGTCCAGTACAAGAGGAGCGTTGATATTTGTCATCTTCAGCCCCATGGCGGTGATCTCCGGTGAAGTGAGAACCCCTTCTCCCTTGCCGGATGTTCCGGCAAACCGGCCTTTGAAGGATCCGTTCACCCTTCCGGTGATCCCCAGGGCGGCCGCATTGGCCATTCCCGATGTCAGGGCCTTAAGGTCCAGATCCTTCGCCGCCATGTCGACGGTGACCGAAGGAGAGCCCTTCAGATCGGCCGTCCCGGTGCCCGAGAGAGACCCTCCGCCGAACCGGGCCGAGAAACTGTCTATGGTCATTTTTTCCGCGCTGCCGGTCAGTGAGAGGGCAACATCCGTGCCCGCCATTCCTGCGGCGGAAACCCGGGGAGAGGTTGCCTGAAGGCTGACCGAAGGATTGGCGAGGGGTCCCTTCACTGAAACGGTTCCGTCAACGGCACCGCCCAGGGGCATGCCTGACCCGGCTGCCGCGGAAAGGGCGGCGAGATCCGCACCCTTGACATCAATGTTCAGATCAATTGCCCCCTGGTTCTGCCCTGCGGGGAGGGCGATCGTTCCGCCTCCCGAGAGAGACCCCTTGCCGCTCGAGGCGGTGAGGGAGGTAATGTTCAGGGTGGATCCGGTCTTTTTGATCTTCCCCGCCAGGTTCGACAGGGCAATATCCATAACTGTGGCCGACCCGGCGGAGAGAACAAGATCGAGGTCAGCTTTACCCAGGGCGGCCGGATCTCCTGCCAGGGTTGTATCGGCCTTCACGTCCTTCAGGGTGGCAATACCCATGACGCCGAGGCTCGGGGAGGTGAGGCTGAGGTCGATCTTCGGAGAGGCGGTCGTTCCGGTTATTTTCCCCTGTCCGCTCACCGTTCCCTTGAGGTCATAATCCCCTATGCCCGGGACGAAGGCGGAGAGTGTCCCGGGCTGAATCTTTTCAACAGAGACGGTCAGGTTCAGCTTTTGATCGGGTCCGAAAGTTCCCGTGGCGGAGAGAGGAGTTCCTCTCACCAGAGCCGAGGCCCGTTCAATGGCGACCTGCTCCCCTTTGAGAGCGAAGACCGCAACGGGATTTACCAGAACTTCCGTTTTCACCGAGAGCTTGTCGCTCCAGATTTTCCCTGAGATCTGGGGGGAAGCGGCTGTCCCCTTGATAACGAAATCTCCGTTGGCCTTTCCTCCGGGAGCGAGCTCTTTCATCTTGGGGAAGAGCTTCGCCGCTGAGGCGAGATTAAAAGAACGGATGTTTGCAGTCAGGTTCAGCTTCGGAGCAGTCATATAGTCGTTCACTGTTCCCTGCACGGTGACCGGAGCGCCTTCGAAGCTGGATTTGCCGCTCACCTTCGCCTCTTCGGGGGAGATCTTCACCTGGGCTGCAGTATCGCTGACCGTGTATCCGTAGGCACTGATCACGGGGGCGCTGAACTCGACCACTCCGTCGAGTTTCGCTGAAGTTCCCGCCAAATTGATGGTGAACTTGTCCACTTCTCCGGTGATGTCAGCCAGCTGGGGATAGAGCTTGTTGAGCTTCCCGATATCGATCTTCGTGCCTGAAAGGACAAGGTCCACACCGGGGGCATCTTGCCCCATGGCCAGGGTCATCCTCCCCTTGAGGGGCATGGAGAGCACCCGGGCGTCGAGGTCCGTCACGGCGAGCTTCTTTTCCGCGAAGGCCCATTTCCCCTTCACAGACTCCACGGGGTAGCCGAGAAGTGATTTCCCCTGGTAGTCCACGGTCCCCGCAAGGACGGGGGCGTTCCATTGACCCTTTCCGGTGAAGGACGCCGACACCTTTCCGTCGAAACCTTCGGGAGGAACAACGGGCCAGAAGGCTATGAGCTCTTTCAGATCGAGCCCTTTGGCCTCACCGGCCACATCGAGTTCGGGGGCCACATTTCCTGAAGCGGAAAGGCTCCCCTCTCCCACTTTCAGATCGAGAGCTGTTATCCTCACAGCGGGGCCGTCCACCGAGCCGGACACCTTCCCCTTCACTGGAACGGCATTGACGGTCATATCCACATCGGAAGCGATCGACTTTCCGCTGAAGGACAGCGCCAGGGTGTTAACCTTTGCCGCCGCCCACCGAGAGGAGATGGTGCTGTTTTCAAGCATGACTTTTTCCACAGGCATATCCCCGCCTCCGCCGGAAAAGTCCATGGCGGCGACCTGGGCCGCAAGCCTGTCGGCGTCAAGGTTCACGTCTCCCAGGGAGAGAAGGTCGAGCTTCGGGGAACCTGAAAGCAGAGACGAGATCTTGACCTTCGCTCCCATGTACCCTGCGGCCAGGAGGGGTTTATCTTCCTTCACTATGGCCACATCTTCAAGGGTGTACCCCTTGAAGGGGTTGCCCCGGACTCCGCCCACGGTGAGTTCGGCGCCCATCATTTCACGGATGGCCTCCCGGGCTTTCGACACCACCAGGGGACCTCCGAAATCCATGCTGGCCCCGATGAGCAGAACGCCCGCAAGAGCGATGACCGCAAAGACGGCTATGAGCATTTTATTTTTTTTCATGGTGAGGCCTCCCTTTCGGCCCCCCGTGTTTTGTGGTCCGTCAGAGGGCAGAATTTATTTTTACCTTTTAATTATAACATTTCAGCATTCATCGTCTTCAAAGAGATTCCCTTCGGCCACGATTACCGTGCGTCCCCGGAGTGAGGCCTGGAAAGAATCTCCTCCCGGGTTGAAATCGAGGGTGACCCGGTTGATTCCTCCGGGGTTGATCACATCCAGGGCGACCGGGGAGGACGGGATCTCTCCGCGGAGCAGCCAGGAGGCCGCCGAGGCGGCGGACCCGGTGCCGCAGGAATCGGTGAGATCCTCCACGCCCCGCTCGTAGGTCACCGAACGAATGGCGCCTTCCGGGCCTTCCGTGACGAAGCTGACGTTCGCCCCGTCGGGAAAGAGAATCGTGTCGGAACGGAGCCTTCGGCCGATTTCTACCATATTTTCCCGGGTCAGATCTTCGGAGGGAAAGAGAACCGCATGGGGAACTCCTACCCACAGAAAGGAGGCGGGAAAGGTCCGTCCGCCGACGGAGAGAGAACGGTTGAACCATCCTTCCTCCAGGGATACCTCGCCCATGGCCAGGTCGACGAAGGGTGGCTCCACTACCGCCTTCATTACCCCCGCCAGGGTTGAGAAGGATTGGTTTGCCTCCGCGATGCCCTTCTCGAAGGCGTACCGGGCGATGCACCGGGCTCCGTTCCCGCACATCTCCCCCTCGCTGCCGTCCGCGTTGAAAAGCCTCATGGCGAAGTCGGCGTCGGGAGAGTTCTCCACGACCAGTATTCCGTCCGCTCCCAGGGAGGAGCGGCGGCGGCAGGCCCGCTGCGCAAGGGCAGACAGTTCGGAGGTGGAAAACCGCCCGGAGCGGTTGTCGAGAAGGATAAAATCATTGCCGTTTCCGTGCATTTTTGTAAAAGGAATCATTCGGTCACTGTCCTCCAATTGGGTGAACTCAAACCTTTTCGCTGCCATGCTGCTGCATACTATTCTTCAAGGCGGAACAGGGCTTCCTTGAAACACTCCGTCAGGGTGGGATGGGGATGAACCGTCCGGGCCACGTCGGCGGCCTTCATCCTGTGTCCCACCGCAAGGGCGGCCTCGCCGATCAGCGACGCCGCCTCCGGCCCGATGATGTGAACACCGAGAAGCGTGTCGTCCTCTTTCGAGGCTAAGACTTTTATAAAGCCGTCTGTGCTGTTCATGGCGAGGGCCATTCCGTTTCCCAGGAAATAGGCCCGGGCAATCCTCACGGCAATCCCCCGCTTTTCCGCCTCATCTTCGCTCAGCCCCACCGCCGCAATCTCGGGGTCGCTGAAGACGCACCAGGGAACATTATCCTTTTCAATTATATATTCTCTTCCCAGAATATGCTCCACAGCGCTCAGGGCCTGGTATTCCGCAAGGTGAGCAAGCATCATCCCCCCGGTGACGTCCCCGAGGGCGTAGACGCCCGGTAGATTCGTCTTCATACGGGAATCCACGGAGATCCCTTTTAGCGAGTGGTTGATTGAGGTATTTTCTAGCCCATACCCGTCCAGAATCGGGACCATGCTCGAGGCGAGAAGAAGCCGGTCACAGAGCAGCGAGTACTCCCCTTCCCGGGTTTTACCCTCTATCCTGATTTTATCCTCTTCGGCAGCCGCCCGTTCGGGGGAGAAGTAATCCACGAGGGTTATCTTCATTTTTTTGAAGGACTGAACAAGTTTTTTCTTTATGTCCCGGTCCGCCCTCCGGAGAAGCTGGTCGGAATGCTTCAGGATGGTCACTTCCTTGCCCATGCGGCGAAGGAGGACGGCAAACTCCACGGCGATGACCCCGGCTCCGACGATGCCGACGCTCTTCACCCGCTCCGTCTCGGGGTACTTCCACAGGTTCGGTTCGGTAACGGCCCAGTCCCCGGTCAGAACCCCCGGAAGGTCTGCCCCTTCAAATTCCAGGGGAAGCGAACGGGCGCCGGGAGCGAGGAGAAGAAATCTTCCCTCGATCCTTTTTGTTCCGTCGGGTGTCTCCACCTCCACTATTTTCGTTTCTCCCGCGGAGGCGATTTTTCCCTTTCCCCGGAGGATCTCCGCCCCGGACATCTTCAGCAGGGTCGAAATTCCCTCGCCGAGTTTTTTTACAATCCCCTCCCGGTAGTTCCACATATCTTCCGGAAAGACCCGCCCTCCCACGAGAGCGGCGTAGTAAGCCTTCGTGGGGATGCACCCCCGGTTGAGGCAGGTTCCGCCGAGGCGGTCCATCTCGATCAGCACGGTTTTCAGTCCCGCTTTTGCTCCGAGCTCGGCAGCTCTCGTACCCCCCGGGCCGCCGCCCAGAACGATCAGATCGTACATAAAAATCCCTCCTTTTCCCGCCGGAAATTTCTAAAGAAAGGGACCCGGTACAGCCTCACCCGGGCCCCCCTTTCTTCACTTCTCTTCTTCTCTACTCTTCTTCCGGGCTCCAGCGGAGGACGGGCTTCCTCGCCGCAAGGGTTTCGTCGAGCCTCGAGACGATGGTGCTGCAGGGAGCATCCTTGAAAATTTCAGGGTTCTCCCGGGCCTCCCGGGCCACGGCCTTCATGGCAGCGATGAAGGCGTCAAGCTCTTCCCTGCTCTCCGTCTCGGGAGGCTCTATCATGATGGCCTCCTCCACGATCTGGGGGAAGTAGATCGTTGGCGGATGAAAACCGTAGTCGATGAGCCGCTTGGCCATATCGAGGGTAGTCACTCCCGATTCCGCCTTCTGCTTCTTTCCCGACAGGACAAATTCGTGTTTGCATATTCTGTCGAAGGGGAGGGCGAAGTCTTTTTTCAGGGCGGCCTGGACATAATTGGCGTTCAGAACGGCCCCTTCCGCCACTGCCCGGAGCCCGTCGGGGCCCATGGTGCGGATGTAGGCGTAAGCCCGTACAAGGACGCCGAAATTGCCGTAGAAGGACCGGACCCGGCCGATGGTTTTCGGGCGGTCATAGTCGAAGAAGAAACGGCCGCCTTTTTTTCCGATGACGGGGAAGGGCAAAAATTCCGCGAGTCTTTCGCAGACGCCCACGGGGCCTGCACCGGGGCCGCCTCCGCCGTGGGGAGTGCTGAAGGACTTGTGGAGATTGAGATGGATTACGTCGAACCCCATGTCGCCGGGGCGGGCCTTTCCGAGAATTGCGTTGGCGTTGGCCCCGTCGTAGTACAGGAGCCCTCCCGCTTTGTGGACCAGGTTCGCCGTCTCGAGGATATCCTCCTCGAAGAGGCCGAGAGTGTTGGGGTTGGTGAGCATGATCCCGGCTATTTCATCGGACAGGTGTTCTTTGAGGGCCTGGATGTCCACGTTGCCCCTGCTGTTCGACTTCACCTCCACCATGTCGTATCCCGCCACTGAGCAGGAGGCGGGGTTCGTGCCGTGGGCGGTATCCGGAACGATCATCTTCGTCCGCTTCGAATCCCCCCGGGATTCGTGATAGGCTTTGATGATCATTATCCCCGTCAGTTCGCCGTGGGCCCCCGCAGCGGGCTGGAGGGTCACGGCCCTCATCCCCGTGATCTCCGCAAGCATGGCGGAAAGTTCGTGCATGAGGGCGAGGGCTCCCTGCACCGAATCGGGATTCTGCAGGGGGTGAATCCGGGAAAAGCCCGGAAGCCGGGCCATGTCCTCATTGATCTTCGGATTGTACTTCATTGTGCAGGACCCGAGGGGGTAGAGCCCCTCGTCCACGCCGAAGTTGAGCTGGGAGAGCCGGGTGAAATGGCGCACCACGTCGACTTCGCTCACCTCGGGGAGCTCGGCCTTCTTCGTCCGGGCAAACTTCTGAGGAAGAAGGGAATCGAGGTTTACTTCAGGAATGTCGAGGGGGGGCAGAGAATAGCCCTTTCTTCCCGGAACGCTCTTTTCAAATAGTGGGTCAACGTGCCGGATCATCCTTCATCCCTCCCTGCTGCTTCGGCAAAGGCGGCGATTTCTTCCGCCGTGCGTTTTTCCGTGACGGCCACGAGCCATCCCTTTTTCAGCTCGGGGTAGTCCCCGGAGACGTCGTACCCTCCGATGATCCCCTTCTCGAAGAGCCTTTCGTTGATGGCAGCGGGGTCTTCGGAGGATTTCACAAGAAACTCCCGGAAAAAGGGAGCTTCCGAGGCCGACTGGAACTTTCCTCCCTCGAGGAGGAGATTCTTCGTATAAACCGCCTTTTTCAAGCAGGTTTCGGCGACCTCACGGAGGCCTTCCTTCCCCATCAGGCTCATGTAGATGGTGGCCATGACGATATTCAGATTATGGTTCGAACAGATGTTGGAGGTGGCCTTTTCCCTTCGGATATGCTGCTCCCTGGCCTGAAGGGTGAGCACCCATGCCCGGTTTCCCTTCCGGTCCACCGTCTGGCCCACCACTCTTCCGGGGATCTTGCGCATGTACTGCTTCGTCACGGCGAAGAATCCGAATCCGGGACCCCCGAAGTTCATGCTGTTTCCCATGGGCTGCCCTTCCCCCACCACCACGTCGGCTCCGAAGGCGGAAGGGGGTTCGATCAGGGCGAGGGCCAGAAGGTCCGTGCCCACTACGAAGAGGGCTCCCGCTTTTTTTGCCGCTTCCCCGAGGGCCTTGAGATCCTCGAGGCATCCGAAGAAGTTCGGACTCTGAACGATGAGGGCCGCCGTGTCGGAGGAGAGCTTCTTTTTCACGTCGGACAGATCGGTCAGCCCGTTCCCGAAGGAGGCTTCCGCCACAGTGAGCTTCTGGTAGGGAGCATAGGTCTCGAGAACCTGCCTGTACTGGGGATTGACCGTCCGTGCCACGACTATTCCCTTCCGCTTGGTGGCCGCAGCCGCCATGAAGGCCGCCTCCGCCATGGCCGTTGCGCCGTCGTACATGGAGGCGTTGGACACGTCCATTCCCGTAAGCTCGCAGATCATGGTCTGGTACTCGAAGATGGTCTGGAGGGTCCCCTGACTCACCTCAGGCTGGTATGGGGTGTAGCTCGTGAGGAACTCCGACCGTCCGGCAAGGTGGTTCACCGCCGTGGGGATGAAATGATCGTAAATTCCCGCGCCGAGAAAGCACGCATACTTGTCTGCGCTCGCATTCCGTTCGGCCATGGCCGTCATTTCCCGGGTCAGCTCGAGTTCGGAGAGGGCGGCGGGGATCTTCAGATCCTGCTTCAGCCTGAGAGACTCGGGGATGTCGGCGAAAAGAGCGTCTCCATCCGCCGCTCCAGCAGCCTGAAGCATTTCCTCCCTTTGGGATGGCGTATGGGGCAGATATCTGTGCATGGGCTATTCACCCTCCTCCGCTTCGAGTTTCTCGCAGAGTTTTTCGTAGGCCTCCCAGTCAAGAAGTTTGTCCCCTTCGGAGGGGTCGGACAGTTCCATCTCGGCGATCCAGCTCCCGTAGGGGTCGGAATTGATCAGCTCGGGAGAATCCTCGAGCTCGGAATTGACCTCCGTCACCTTTCCGCTGAGGGGAGCGTAGACGTCGTTGGCCCCCTTCACCGACTCGACGACGCAGAGGTCCGCCCCCGCCCTGAAATCTGCTCCCTTCTCTGGAAGCTCGACGTAGACGATGTCCCCCATGGCGTGCTGGGCATAGTCGGTGACCCCCACCTTCATGGTTTTTCCCTCGACCTTCGCCCATTCGTGATTTTCCGTGTATTTCAGATCCTTCAATACTTTCGCCATTTCCGTCTCCTCCTTCAGTTCTACCGTTTGTAGTTTTTCTTATAGAATGGGCGCTTTATTTTCTTCGCCCGCTTCTCTTTTCCGTGGATGACGATGAAGAATTCCTCTTCGTCCGCAGCGGAGGCATCCACAAGGGCCGATGCGAGACTTTTATCCAGGCTCGGGGAAAAGCCGCCGCTGGTGACCCTCCCTACCGTCCTCTCCTTCGTCCGGACCTCGTAGTGTTCCCTGGGGATCCCCTTGTCCACCATCTCGAGGCCGATGATCTTCCGGGGAATGCCGTGCTCCTTGATGGCGGCGAGGGGAACCGAACCTATAAACTTCTTGTCGAGATGGACGAAATAACCGAGCCCGGCCTCAAGGGGTGTGATTGAGGCCGCAAGTTCATGGCCGTAGAGGGGAAGTCCCGCTTCGAACCGGAGGCTGTCCCGGCTTCCGAGACCGGCGGGAAGAAGGTCGAATTCCTTTCCGGCCTCCATGAGGGCCTTCCACACCTTCCGTCCTTCATCCCAGGGAATATAGATCTCGAAGCCGTCCTCCCCGGTGTACCCTGTGCGGGAGACCAGCGCCTTCACTCCCGCGACATCCACATTCTCGACAAAGCGGAAAAATCCGAGGGCAGAGGGGTCAAAAGAGGCAACTTTACTCAGGATATGCTCCGCTTTCGGTCCCTGCAGGGCCAGCTCGCTCAGCCGGGAAGACAGGTCTTCCACCTCAACGCCCTCCCGGACATGGTCTGAAAGCCATTCCACGTCCTTCTCCGTGTTCGATGCGTTGACCACGAGGAAATAATCCTCCCTGTTCTTCCGGTAGACGAGAAGATCGTCCACCACCCCGCCGTTGGGATAGCAGAGAAAAGTATAGACGACCTGGCCGTCCTCCATGGCCGAGACGGTATTGGTCATCATTCCTTCGAGCCATTCTTCTGCCTTCGGCCCCGCGACGCTGACTTCGCCCATATGGGAGACGTCGAACAGCCCGGCGGCGTTCCGCACGCGTCTGTGTTCCTCGATGATTCCGGAACCATATTGGACTGGCAGCTCCCAGCCGCCGAAGTCCACCATTTTTCCTCCCGCTTCAATGTGATCATCGTAAAAAATTGTCCGCTTCACTGCGTCACCTTCCTTTCCATCTACACCAGACGGCCCCATTCCCTTTCGATCCACGAAGCCGTATCCTCCACTTCCAGAGGAATTTCTTCCCTGAAGGGCTTTCTGAGAGCCTCTCCCAGGGCGGCTCCCTCGAAAGGCGATCCCTCAAGGCATCTACCGAGTTCGGAAATGAGTTCTCCGTTCATTGCGTCGGAATAGACCTGGCAGCGGGCGACCCGCCCCTCAAGAACGGAAAAGCCGAGTTCCATGCTTCCCCAGTCGAACCGATGTTCGATATCCAGGTCGAAATCCGGGGACCGGCCATAAATCCATTCGCGGCTGCTGAATTTTTGCAACAGGACCTGAAAAGCCCCGTCGTCGAGCATGGCGAAGAGGTCAATACGCTCTCCTCTTCCTCCGTATTCCTCGAGAAAGGCGGCCGCGATGGCGTTTTTTACCCCGTCCACCGTGATGGCAGCACTGAACTCCCGCAGATTGGCCACCCTCGACCGGACCGAATCAACCCCCTTCGCCCTGAGTTTTGCCGCGGAAGGCTGAAGATATCTGCCCATCCGGTCAATATCGCCGTTGATGAGGATAGAGCCGTGGTGGAGCCTGCCGACCCTGCCGGAATAATAGGCGTTGCCCGAGACCTTGCGGTCCTCGACGGAAATATCGTTTCTTCCCGTGCGGACGGCGGAGATGCCGAGAAACTGCAGGGCCCGGACCAGCACTTCCGTCTGCCGGGAGACATCGTAGAGGCTGTGGGAGGTGAGAAAGGTGAAGTTGAGGTTGCCGAGGTCATGATAGACAGCCCCGCCTCCCGAGAGCCTCCTGGCCAGGAAACCTCCCTCTTGCTCGAGAAGGGCGGTGCGGCATTCCTTCCAGGCGTTCTGGTTTCTGCCGATGACCACGGTATGCTGGTTGCGCCAGAGATACAAAATGATGCCCCGGGCGGAGGCATGGGGCATCATGTTCTCCTCGAAGGCGAGGTTGATCCAGGGGGAGACATAGGGAGATTCGGCGATGAATGTTTCGGCCTTTTCCATGGAACCCATCTCCTCTTTTTTTCGAAATGAAGAGGATTTCAGTGACTGCACAGATTTATGTTACTTCGATGGAGTGGTAATGTAAAGGCAGATTCATTCCTGTTTGGACAGAAAAACCATGAAAAAAATGCTTTTTGTGAAGTATATCCCGTACAAGGAGAACAGGAGTTTGGGAATATTAAGAAGAAGTCGCCAGGCCATTTTTATCTGAAGAGGAGGAAAAGGGGAAACAATTTGCTCCCGTCTCCGCTCCCCCTTCCCTACTCAAGATTTGTTTACCGCGGCCGGCTGCCCAGCCTCCGAAGGCTTTTTCCCAGCTTCTTTCCGAGGAAACGTCCCTTTTCGACGACAACGGTTCCGTTCTTGATGACATATTCTATGCCCGTCGGGGCAGTGCGGGGATTCAGATAATCCGACGAGCCGGTGACGGTGGCAGGATCGAATATCACGAAGTCGGCGATCAGTCCCGCCTTTATCATGCCCCGGTCCGCAAGGCCGAAACGCTGCGCCGGAAAGCCGCTCATCTTCCACACAGCCTTCTCCAGGGAAAGCAGCCCCAGTTCCCGGACGAATCTTCCGAGCACACGCGGGTAAGTTCCGAAGCATCGCGGGTGCGGCCTGCCGGTGGCCAGCTTTCCCGTGAGCGATGAGGGCAGGGAGTCCGATCCGATCATGGAGAGCTCGGAGGCGATGATTCTCCGGTTGTCCGAATCCGATTGAGAGTCAATGACGATCATGACCTCGGCCCTTTCGGAAAGGATGATGTCGAGAATACCATCAGCCGGGGAAATTCCCCGTTCGTCGGCAACCTCCTGAATCGTCCTGCCCTCCATGGTCTTGTCGTTCATGCATGAACAGATGAGGATCTTGTCGTAGGAAGCGGCCTTGATGAAATTATCCCATCCCGGTATCTCCCGGAGAAACTCGGCCTTGATTCTCTCACGATCCTCAGCGCTTTCGAGCCTGGCCAGCATTTTCTCCACTCCCCCCTCCTTGGCCCACTGGGGAAGCACCACGCTGATCAGGGTAGAACCGGCAGTGTAGGGGTAGGCATCGCAGGTCACATCGACGCCGCGGAGTCGGGCGTCTTCCATCATAGAAAGGGTTTTTACGGAAAACCCTTCGTAGGAATTGATGACCTTGTGATGGGAGATCTGGAGTCTGCATCCGCTTTCTTCGGCGGCCCGGATAGCCTCTTCCACGGACTGGATAAGCTCCGCCGACTCCCCCCGCATGTGGGTGGCGTAGACTCCGCCGTACTTTGCAGTGACCCTGCAGAGTTCCACCAGTTCTGCTGGGGCTGTGAAGCATCCCGGAGGGTAGATAAGCCCTGTCGACATTCCGACGCATCCATCCTCGAGTTCCCTGGAAAGAAGATCTTTCATCCGCTCGAGTTCTGACTCCGTCGGCTTCCTGTCGTCGAAGCCCATGACTGCGATGCGGATTGTTCCCTGCCCTGCCAGGAAAGCGAGGTCCGTGGGATAGCCGCTGTTGTCGACGGAATCCATTATCTCTCCCGCGTGAGCCCACTTGAAGTCCGGCATGGCTTCTTTCGGAATGAAGGGCTTGAGGTAATCCCGCAGGAGGCCGACCCGTTCCGGGTCGACGGGAGAAAGAGAGAGGCCGCAGTTGCCGCCGATCTCGGTCGTGACTCCCTGGGTGATCTTTCCGTCGGCATCGCTGACCGTCAGACAGTTCGAGTCCGAATGGCAGTGGGGATCGACAAATCCCGGAGCGACAGCGAGATCAGAGGCATCGATGAAGGTATTTCCATAGGCGGCATCGATCTTTCCTATTCCAACGATCTTGCCGTCCTTTGCCGCTATGTCGGCCCTGAACCAGGGGCCGCCGCTTCCGTCATATACAAGGGCGTTCTTGATGACGAGGTCATATCGCTTCGACATTTTCAGAGGCTCCTTCCGTTCTATGCATCATGCCCTTCTGACGCCGAACCACGTCTGAATGATGCTTCGGGGCGTCTTCGGGGTTACCATGCTGACCCCTGCGGTCAGCGCAAGCGAAGCGACCAGGGATATGAATATGGCATGCATTCCGAAGGTGATGGGAAGATACTTTCCGGCGGCAATAATGTATACGGCAAGCCCGCCGATCATGCCTGCGGCCGCTCCGTATTCGTTGCACCGCATCCAGTACAGCCCGAGAAGGATCGGCCAGAAAAAGGAGGACGCCATTCCCCCTATGGAGAAGATGATGAGGTACTGCAGCGCGTGGGGAGGCCTGACGGACGCGGCGAAGATCACGAGGCATACGATGACGGTAACCCAGAGATTGACCTTCTTGAGATGTTCGGAGGACGCCGTCGGATTGAAGAAGGACTGGTAGGCCTCCTTGATGAGGCTGGATGTGATGACGATGATCATGGCCCCCACGGTGGACTGGATCGCTCCGGCAACTCCGGCAAGAGTGATTCCGGCGAGCCAGGGAGGAAGCACCGCCATGGCGAGTGCCGGGATCGCGTGGTCCGCCACCTTCAGGTCCGGAATGATCGCTTTCGTCAGAAGGCCGAGGTACGGCAAAGTCATGGTCCAGAGCACGACGAAAATGGCTCCGATCACGATGGCTTTGTGCATGCTCCTCGTGTCTTTGTAGGTCAGGGCTCCCATGGTTGCGTGGGGAATGCCGATGATGACAAAACCGAAATTCAGCCACATGGACATATGGTACGCTATGGGCCACGTCCAGGGAGTCATGAGCTTCGGGTCGGCCTTCGCGATGCCCCGAAGGGCTGTCTCGAGAGGAGCGGCGTGCATCAGAGCTCCGGATGTGAGAGCGATGACCGCGATAGTCATGACGATTCCCTGAAAGGCTATTGCAAGGGCGACTCCCTTGATGCCTCCCATGGCGATGACAGCCAGGACTACCCCCGAAAAGAGGACGAGTCCGAGTTCATAGGACATTCCCGTCATGGTCTCGAAAAGCCGTGCCCCGCCCACAAGCTGCGCAACAACGTAACTTCCCATGAAACAGACGATGCTCGCCACACCGAAAATGCCTATGAGCCTGTTTCTGTTGAACCGGTGCAGCAGCAATCCGAAGATGGACTGTGCGCCGATTCGCCTTGCAACGATACCGACCTTTTTGCCGACTTCGCCGAGAACGATGAACGTCATGAAGTTCTGAGCCGCCGCTACGGTAACCCATGTGGCCCCCAGTTTATATCCGAGCCCCGGGCCGCCGAGGAAAGTCCCCGCGCTGCACAGCCCCGCCGCGATCATCATGGCGACGATCAACGCTCCCATTCCCCGTCCGCCAGTGTAGAATTCGTCGATGTATTTGTTGATCGCGACCTTATCCATATTTTTCTTTGCCATGTACCCGATAAGCAGCATTACCGCAGTGTAGAGAAAAAACGTCGCAATTACCACAATCCGAACATTTCCAGAAATGCTGAGTTCCACGCGATTCCCCCCATTTCCATAAAGCGCCTGGCAATCTTTCCCTCTTAGCCCCGTTTTGCCTCTGGGAAAAAATTCAATTCGTAATATCCATGTTTTTAAACACGAAGAGAGCTATATAGACCACTATTCCGAAAAACAGGGCGGTCGGCAGCCAGGCTCCTACAACAACCCAGAAGGGAACTCCCCAGAGATAGGTATAATCAGCCACATCCCCTCTTCCGAAGTAATAGGAGAGACCGACGCTTATGAACATGTAGGCAAACCATACGGCAAAGGTGAGTTTCATCTCGAATTCACATACTCGAAACCGGGGGTCGATTATGATATCCTTGAAACTGTAATTTCTTTCCGTGTCTCTGCTGTTTTCCATTCCATGGCCTCCTCCAATAATAGGTTCTCCGAAAAGCGATATGCAGAAAAGTAATTCTGTATCATTTCCTGTTTCCAAAGGGATTTGGCATGAGCACATCATTTCCCCTGTTAAATTGTAAGCATCTTCTCTTATCATCAGACTGATGTCAATAGAATAATGAATTTTCTATTTAAATCCTGAACAGGACAGGATTATTTCCTTCCATAGAAATTATTTTCAAGCAGATGGCGCGGTTGCCTCTTCCTGTGGGGAAATAATAATATTGCGAAAAGTCCGGGAAATTTCCGGGCAGATTCATTGACACTTTTTTCTCCAGCCCTTATCATCCTTATGCAGAAGTTTCAAAAACCAAATACCACAACAGGAGTGTGAAGAAATGAAAAAGCACGTACTTCTCGCTGCAGTCCTTGTGCTCGTTCTTGCTCTGAGCGGCTCCGCTTTCGCCGCCCGGCCAGACCAGCTCCGCTTCATGGCGGGCCCTCCGGGGGGAAACTGGTTCGCCCTTGGCGGCGCCCTGGCCGACCTGTGGACCACAAAGCTCATTCCCACGACGAGCATCACAGGCGGCGCCGTGGCAAACATCATCAACACGGATAAAGGGAAGGGAGAACTCGGCTTCTCAAATACCTCCATGGTGGCGGTGGCCCAGAAGGCAAGCGACGCCCCCTTCAAAGAGCCTGCAAACAACGTTTCCATCATGGCCAACCTCTACACCCAGTACACCTACTTCATCGCCCGCAAGGATTTCGTCGAGAAGAACGGCATCAAATCCATGGACGACCTTGTCGCCAAAAAGATTCCCACCCGGTTCGCCACGCTGAAGACCGGAACGGGATCTGAATTCATCGTCAACGGGACCTTCAAGGCCGGCTTCGGCATCGAGGACTACCGCAATGCCCTGAAGGAATGGGGCGGATCTGTGGAATACGCCTCCTATTCCGGCGGCGCCGACCTTCTGGCGGACAACCATCTCGACGTCTTCGCCTTCTCGGTGGGCAAGGTCGCTTCCATCGTCATGCAGATCGAGAGCCAGACCGACATCGTCCTCCTTGGCATGGAGCAGTCCACTCTCGACAAGATAAGTGAGGCCTACGGTACGGTCACCTTCACGGTCGACCCCGGAATCTACAAATCCGTGACGGAAAAAGACCCCGTCGTGCGGGCAGTCGGCGACTATACCTGCATCGTCGTGCAGAACGATCTCGACGAGCAGCTTGTCTATGACCTCTGCAAAATCATGTACGAGAACCAGGATGCCCTCTCCAAGGCAGTTGTGGACGTGAAGGAGCTCAGCCCCGAGACAGCGGTCCCGGCAGCGCCGATCAAGAGCCATCCCGGCGCAGTGAAGTACTGGAAAGAGGCTGCGGCGAAGAAATAGCCTTTTCTCTGAACGAACCCGGAAGGCGGGCCGCACCAGCCCGCCTTCCCTTATTGGCGACAGTGTCCGCCCTGCACAGAAAATAGAAAAGCTGCACCCCGCGGAAGGGAGTCTACTGTATGAGGAAACTGGACGGCATCGTAAAAAAGAGTTTTTATCTCTATGTTCTCGCCATGGGCCTTTTTCATTTATACACGGCAGTCTTCGGCACTTTCGAGGCGTTCCTCCAGAGGGCAATCCACCTTACATGGGTTCTTCCCATGTGCTTTATTCTCTATTCTTTCTTCCCTCATAAAAAAGATCAGCCCCTTGAGACATCTGTGCCATGGTACGACTGGCTTTTTGCATTTTTATCCACCCTTCCGGGACTGTACATCATTCTGTACTACGACGAGATCATGATGCGCATGCAGGGCGTGGACGACCTCACAACGGCCCAGCTCGTCCTCGGAACGCTGCTGATCGTGCTGCTCCTCGAGGCGACAAGGCGCATCGTGGGGCTTCCCATCGTCATCGTGGCCGTCAGCTTTACGGCCTACACCTACTTTGCCGACGCCCCGTTTTTTCCCGAAATCCTGCGGGGGGTTCCGACGGAATTTTCCCGGCTCATCGAGGGGATGTACCTTACGGACGAAGGAATATTCTCCTCGTCCCTCGGTGTTTCGGCAACCTTCGTCATGATCTTTCTCATCTTCGGCGGCTTTCTTGAAAAGAGCGGCGTGGGCGAGTACTTCATGGAGTTTGCCCAGGCTTTCACGGGAAAGGCTCCGGGAGGCCCGGCCAAGATCGCCGTCCTCAGTTCCGCCCTCTTCGGCTCCATTTCCGGTTCCGCCGTGGCGAATGTCTACGGTACGGGCTCCTTCACCATCCCCCTCATGAAGCGCATAGGGTACAAGCCCTTTTTCGCCGGGGCCGTTGAGGCCGTGGCCAGTACGGGCGGACAGATCATGCCTCCGGTCATGGGGGCAGGGGCCTTCGTCATGGCAGCTCTTCTGGGCGTTCAGTTCAATACCATCATGATCGCGGCCATTCTTCCCGCCTTCATGTACTATGGGACAGTCCTCCTCATGGTCCATCTTACCGCCCTGAGGGACGGCCTGCAGGGGCTTCCCGCCGATGAACTTCCCTCAATCCGGTCGGTCATGAAAAAGCTCTACATGATGTCCCCCATCGTCCTTCTCGTCTACATGCTTCTCGCCGGCTATACCCCCATGTACGGCGCCATCGCCGGCATTACCCTCGCATGGGCGGTCTCCCTCCTCAGCCCCGCCAACCGGATGGGACCCAGAGAGATACTCCAGGCGATTCATGACGGATCGGAGAATATTCCCCTCATAGCCACTGCCTGTGCATCTGCAGGGCTGGTCATAGGCTCCGTCGCCCTTTCAGGAGTCGGATTCAAGTTCGTCGGTGCTGTGATCACCCTCTCGAGAGGAATTCCCTTCATAGCCCTCATTCTCATCGCCATCGTCTCCCTGATTCTCGGTATGGGACTTCCCACCACGAGCGCTTACATCCTCGGGGCCGCCCTCGGTGTGCCCGCCCTCGCGAAAATCGGCATCATGCCCCTTGCGGCCCACCTCTTCGTGTTTTACTACGCCATCATCTCCAACATCACTCCACCGGTAGCCCTGGCCGCCTACGCAGCCGCCTCCATCGCGGGGGCAAACCCCAACAGGACGGGATTCGCCGCCTGCAGGCTGGGAATTCTGGCCTTCATCGTCCCTTTCGCCTTCTGCTACGACACGGGCCTTCTGCTCAAAAGCTCCCTGCTCGGCAACCTCACGTCCATCATCAGCGGAGCCACCGCCCTTACGGCCCTCGGGTTTTCCATGGCAGGGTATGCCAAGGGAAGGCTCTCCTTCCTCTATCGATTTGCCTTCGGAATTCTCGGACTTCTGGCACTGTACAACGACCGCACCGTCTCTCTGGCGGCTGCGGCGGCCACGATAGGGCTTTTTCTGTTTACCGGTCAGAAATCAGAGAAGACTGCGGCAGAAAAGAAAGGATGACAGTTCGGGGAGATAAAAAGTTTTTTCTGAAGCTCACCGGTCAATCCGGATTTATGGAGCCGCTCTCTTTTCGCCCGCTGTAGGAAGAGAGCTGGGGTGCTCGGACAGCAAAACCATTTCGGGGTCATGGACGCAGAACAAAGAAGGGGCGTGAATGTGAACGCAAAATTGCCGTTTTTGTCGCCTCGCTCATCGCCTCAGCTCTTACACTCTACACAGGATTCGGACTTGGAACCCTTCTTCTTCCGGTCTTTTCCCTCCTTTTTCTCCTTGAACCCCCCGTCGCTGCGACTGCCATTCTCCATGCGGCGAATAATACCTTCAAAATCGGGATTGTCGGCAAGCATGCAAAAAAACCTCATTCTCCGATTCGGGCTTCCCGCAGCAGCGGCAGCATTCGCCGGCGCCATGGCTCTCGGCTATGTTTCTCATTCCGAAGAGATCATCAGGTATACTCTCGGATCGAGAACTGCATCCGTCACTACCGTCAAGCTTGCCATAGCCGTTCTTATTTTTGCATTCGCCCTCTCCAAACTTCTGCCCTCACTGCGGAACAAGAAATATCTCATTCTCGGCGGCATCCTCTCGGGATTCTTCGGGGGGGGTCACAGTGCATCAGGGAGCGATTCATTCGGCTTTCATAGCAAAGGGCAACATCTCGACGGAAGCTTTCGTTGAGACCAATGCCATCCTGGGATTCCTGGCAGATGTGGTTCGCCTTGCAGTCTATGGAGTTGTTTTTCTGTCCGGGAAATCGGAGAGAATCCTCTCGATCCCGACCAGTGGCTGCTGTTCTCCGCCGGGGTTCCCGCTGCGTGGGTCGGCATCGCGGCGGGCAAGCGCTATCTTCACAAAATACGAATGAACATCATTCAAACCCTGACGGGTCAATTTCTGTTCGGAATCGCCCTTCTTCTGGGAACGGGAATCCTTCGAAGAAACTAAAACAAGATTTCCTTTATTTTACTTTCTGGCATTATCCTGAAATAGAAACCCGCAATCTATTGAAGATACAGGGATTGGAAGCTCCTTTCCAATCGTTTCCCGGTCAGTCCTGGAACCTGACTCGCGGCCATCGATCCCGATTTCCCCTTTATCCGTTCATCCCTTTCCCCTGATTGTCCGTTAATAGGCTTTGCGGTAAATATCGATCAAATCCTCTCTGGATAAGCATACAAAATTATTCCTCAGCAGTCTCTGCTGCGTTTCCATAACTTTGTCGACATGACCCGGCACATCCGCTTCTTTTACTCCATAGTCTCTCAGCTTTTTCCGGGGAAGAAGATCATCAACGAGTTTTTCAAGAGCATCGAACGCCCCTTTTACGTCAGTTTTGACCCCCAGAACGTCATTGATCAGTTCTGCCAGTTCCTGAAGCTTGCCTCCCGGACAAAGGGCGGCATATTTGCTGAAGACAGCCGTCAGAAATCTGGCATTGGATTCCCCATGAGGAACGTGATATGCGCTGCCAAAATGCATCGCGAGGGCATGAACAGCGCCGCATGCGGTATTGGAAAGAGCTATGCCGGCAAAAGTGCTGGCCCTGAGAAATTCATCCATATATTTGAACCGCTTGTCGATTCCATCTTTGACCAGCTCGCCGTACCGTCCCAGAATGATGCCGATTGCCGACTTGCAGAAAATATCGTTGAAAGGATTGCCGGTGGGAGCTACGAAAATCTCCATTGCATGAATGAGCGCATCGATTGAACTATAGAGAAAAATTTGGGGGGGAATTTCATTCAGCATTTCAGTTATTAAAACAGCAGAATCAGCAAAATTTGCCTCTATCCTTTTCCCCATTTTCGTCTGTTTTTTTGTCATGTCGACGACAGAGACACAGGTCATCTCACAACCCGTACCGCAGGTGGTAGGAATCAGGACAAGTCCCTTATCCCTCACAAGCGGAATTTTTTCGTTAAAGATCTCTTCGACCGATGCAGCATCTTTTATGCAGAGCAGTTTTGTTATGTCTAAAACCGAACCGCCTCCTATACCAACGAATCTCTTGATCTTCTGACCCCTGATATCTTGAAAAATCCTGTCAATGACGAAATCACTCGGCTCACCAAGACCGTATTCATCCTGAAAGATAAAATTGCACCTGAACTTTCCCTTCAGGTACTTTTCATGGAAAAACTTCTCGGTAAAGACCGTGTCCTCATCTGAAAGCGGAAAATGCGCAGCGAATTCATCTATTGTGGTGAATTCGTATACAGAAGGCTTGACTTTGAATTGAAAGATTTGCTCCACCTCCCACGACCTCAGAACTCCACATTTTTCAGAAGAATTCCCAAAGATATCTTCTTCGTTCCCTGTGACGGCAAACGGACGTTCACCCCCGGACGGCCAGGGTGTTATTTCAGGAAAAGCGCTCTATCGAAGAATCATTCGCAGCTCTCCCCTCTTTCGTCTCTTCTTTGCCGGGCAAGTTCCCGAAGACAGTCTACGCACAGGCATCCCGCAAAGCGGGCAGCGATATAGGCCCGGTCTTCAGGTAAAAGATCTGCTGACGCACATTGGCAGTGCTTGACGTCGTTCCCCCTGCAGAGGAATCGCCGGCCGCATCGGGGGCAGGGAAAGACCTTTCCACCCGCAGTCTCATCCATTTTCAGCTACCTCTTCTCCATCTGGTTTGATGACTATTGGCAGACCGCACACGCTGATCATCAACCGATCCGCGACGGCGGCAATTCTTTGATTCATTCTCCCTGCAGCGTTGCGGAAACGGCGGGAGAGAGCCTCTCCAGTTGCAATTCCCCTGGCGATTTCGTCCGTAAAGATGATCCTTCCCCCTCTGCAGCTGATATTGCCTGAATCATATCCTTGCAGGGAGAAGACTCTTCTGTTGTTTCCTCATTCCAGTGCCGGTCAGGAATTCAGTTCCAGACGTCAAAGATCATTTTTGCGGCGCTTGAAATGACCACTACGGCCAGTATCCAGCGGATCACCCGGTTGCCTTTGGCGACGGCAAACTTCGCTCCGAGGATCGCGCCTATCATGCTTCCGGCTGCAAGAATAAGCCCTACGGGGATGTCCACGAGGCCGTTTTTGTAGAAAATAGCCAGGCTCACGACGTTATAGATTCCCACTATCACCATTTTTATGGCGTTTCCCCTGACAAGGTCGGTTCCCGCAGCGAGGGCAAGGCCCCAGGTCAGGAGAAATCCGACCCCGGCCTGGATAAACCCTCCATAGATGCCGATGGCGAAGAAAGTGACGAAAACCGCCCCTTTAGACAAACGGGTCTCATGCTGTTTTTCCCACATTTCCGGCTTGAAGACGAGAAGCACTGCCATGAGAGATATAAGAACCGCCACGGATATATTCAAATGCTGCCGGTTGATATTAATGGCCAGGAAGGTCCCCAGGATTGACCCGAGAGTTGTTATTCCCGCAAGAGGAAGGGCTGTCTGCAGGGAAAGAACGTCTTTTCTCCGGTAGGTCTCCGCTCCCGCGGCACTCTGAAGCACGATCGCTATCCGATTCGTCCCGTTTACAAGGGCAACGTCCATCCCCAGGAATGAAAGAAAAGGGAGGACGAGGAGAGATCCTCCTCCGCCTATGGTGTTGAAGAATCCCGCAACGATTCCGACAAAAAAGATTCCTGTCCATAAAAAAGGCGAAAAATCCACGAAAATGTCACATCCTTAAAAAAGATGGAGCCGGGGAAGATCCCTTCAGGTTTTGAGCAGCCTATTTTCCGCCAATAAAATCGAGAAATTCCGCTGCAGCCCGGGCAGCCTCTTCGAAAAAGATCTTTCCCTTCTCAGGGGTCGCCAGGTGGGGCTGTCCCACGTGACCCGAGGTATTGAACCTGTTGAAGCTGTAGAAGGAAACATACTTTTTCTTTCCTGCCAGGTCCGTCTCGTTGTAGGGGTCGGAGGGCGCCGGCGGACACTCTTCGATCAGTCCGGAAAACACAAGATCCGGTCTCAGGTGCATCATCAGGGAGGTCTCGAACTCCCCCGCGTGGGAGGTTCCGCCGATCGCGGACGTCCTCACCCTGGCAACTGCATCCTTTATCAGGTCCCAGTAGGTAAAGAGGGTAAGATCAAGTTTTCCCTCGTATTCTTCGCCCACTTCGTTCACCGCCGAGTGAAGGGCGGCCATGTTTCCTCCGTGGGAGTTCATGATAGCCATCTTCCGGAAACCGTTGGCCGCCGCGCACCCGCACAGGTCTTTGCAAAGGTCGGTAAGCACCCTCTGCCGGAGCGTCACGAAACCGGGGGCGAACTTGTGGTGAGGAGAATAGCCGTACCGCACCGAAGGCATCAAGACGACAGGCCCCCTGGCCCTCCGGGCCGCCTCCGTCAGGACCGCCTCCCCTATAAAGCCGTCCGTCCCAACGGGCAGATGATTCGAATGCTGTTCGGTGGAAGAAAAATTGACCGCCACCACTGCGCTCTCCTTCAAAGCGTCAAACTGGTTCTTCGTAAGTTCTGTCCAGTGAACGAGCATTGTTCCCACTCCTCATCAAAAGATATTAATTCCAGGTCTTATTGATTCGCCTGTTCTCCTGCCGATTGCAGCATGCCTGGAGCTTGAAAACAACCCCGGTCACCCCGGTTAAAACCGGCCGTCAAAGTGGTGCTGCGGGCCTGAGTCAGGAGATTGAGTCTTTCCACAATCAGTCGGTTGAGGAAGAGCAGATCCTCTTCGTTCAGCCGATTGATCGCCTCGACCGCCGAAACGCGGTCGACCATCCCGACGCTGCCAAGCTTCATGGCTGAGCAGCGTTCCTGAAAACCGGCAGAAGCCATTCACTTCGGCTGGGATCAGACATCTGCCAATTCCTCTTCGATGAACGGGGGCAGCCCCGGCCGCTATGCTTTTTCAGCAACCAAATCTAGAGGACAGCCGAAGAGATCTTCAAGAGAGAACTGCGCGCCGAAATACCGGAAAGAAGAGGGCGGCCAGTCAAAGGCAACCAGAATATCAACGTCGCTGGCCAGCAATTCAATAACCCGTTCTGTTTTCATCTCTCAGCCTTTCGCCCATTTTGTTTCCGCAGACGTCTGGAGCCTAATTACTGAATTGCTTCCTTCTATTTGAAACGGCCCATAAATAGCCCTGTTCCCATTGCAAAGTCACAGGAAGCACATAATCCAGCGATAAAAGGCCTTTCCTGCATGAAAAGAGAAAGAAGTGATTTAAATCATCCTGCACAATGCAAGCCCTCTGCTTTTCTGCTACTGACCGTCAACCAGGTCCTCATACACCGGTATGGGAGCCGACACGGCCACGGTCGCTCTCTTGACATAGGCGTCAGGGAACGCCCGCCGTGCGAAATCCACATTTTCCTGCGAGGGGAACTTATGGTACGCCTCGACCACAAGCCACCAGCCTGATTTCATGCCGCGGAAGCTGTCGCTGCGCTGAACGATGAAGTATGACTGCATATCGCCGAAGAGCGGAATTGCCCGGTCGAGACCCTTTTGTGCCGCAGCTTCGGTTCGGACACTCGCTCCGATAATGAAGTACAGGGTTTCCCCCTCGTGGTCGGTCCCTCCAATGCTTTGAGCATAATCAGCCGACCTCCTGGACACTGTCAGGACCGCTCCGGTTCCGAGCGGGACGTCAGGAGATGAGACTTCCTGCAGAACGTCTGCCGATGTCGGAGAACCGCTGGCTGACGGATAGCCGGACAGGGTGAGGGAAATCCCCGTCACCGCGATGAGGAACAGCCCGCTGAATTTCATCTCAATCCCCCCCTCAAATTGTTCTGGCTATTTTTTTTAACCCTTACGCCTTAAATTGCGGCAGTTCGAGCAGTGTCCCTTCAGGAAACTGCCCGGTCGAAAGAATATACAATATTTGAATCAGCGGGGAAACTCGTAATGAACTCTGCATATCCATCCTGTCCCGGATGGAAAGCATATCCATCGCCCCGGATGTCGTTGTTGAAAGTTATTTTTTCCAGGGATAAATCCCACTTTACCAGCAACATATAAGAGAATCGTACCCCCTTCTATAAGGGGAATAAAGAATATTTACAGCGCTATTGTACAGGCTGATACTCTTCCTGAGCAAATCCGCTGAAACCATCAACCCAAGAGGAGAGGAGCATTCCCATGGGCAGAAGAACGCACGACTCAAGTCTGCTGTCAATTATTGCGGGTGAAAGCATCCCGAACTTCAGCGGATATTCGAAGAGAAGCTACTTTCTCCCTTTCCCTGCACCGGACGAGGCTGACGGGTCTGCAATAATATAGGTTCTCTGTCGTCTAACCGCAACAGCTTTCGCATCCGGATTTCGGATGCCGGTTCAGTCCTATACAGGGAATCAAATTGAAATTGAGGCTTCCGGGAACAGCCACGACGATGGCCTTTGCCCCTTCTTTGTGGAAATGCATCTCGAGAAATTCGTCGAAACGGCTATGCATGGGCCGATAGTAATTCTCCCTCCAGCAATGGGTCGGCAGGACAAAGTAAGCCTCTGGGCTGTAGCCATACCTCTCGATGATTCCGATCTTTTACAAGGCCGCATCGATCTCCGGGTATTCCTTCTCCCAAAGGGACTGAACCTCCAAAGGCTGCGCCGCGGTAAGCCAGGCAATTTCGGAGACTGCGAGCTTTCCCCCCGGCTTCAGGAATCTCCTTCAGGCCGATACAACTGCCTCGAATCTCATGTTGTTGACTGCCAATTCCAAGCAGATCACATCAAATTCCCCCACAAAACTCTTCATGCCGGAACTTCTCCAGAAATGGCCTGGCTTCATGGTATTCCTTCATGTCCAGGTAAACCCTTCCCGAGCTCCATTTTTCATCTCACTCAATAAGGAGAGAACCAATAAAACGCAGAACTGAGCCATCATCCGGAACAATGCGCACAACTTTTCCCCTGCGCCGGATTTCCTCGTTCACCCTTTCCAGCATGTTGAACACAATCTTCTCAAAGTGCACGAGAGAAGCCTTTTTATGTATTTGACTAAATATGCTTGCAACCTTAGTATTGGGCCACTGCCTAAGTTTTATGTTGATATTTTGTTGTCAAACCAGTAAAACTCGAAAAAAGGGGACTTTTTTTATGGAAGAGACAGAGGCTCTTATAAAGAAAGGAATTGAAACTATATATCCCGACGTTTGCTCCTTGCAGGAGAGCATTCACAGGGAGCCGGAACTTTCGAACGATGAGCACAAGACAAGGGAAAAAATAAAAGTTTTTCTTGCGGATACAAAGCTTGAGATAAAAGAATGCAATACATCTACTGGCCTCATCTGTGACCTGAAAGTTGGAGAAGGTCTTCCTACCATAGCTTTCCGAGGTGACATGGATGCTCTGTCAATTGACGAAAAAACTGACCTGACGTACAAATCGATGGTGAAAAATGCCATGCATGCCTGCGGGCATGATTTCCATACTGCTATCCTTGCGGGGGCGGCGAAGGCTCTCTCCTCTATCTCAGACAGGCTCAAGGTAAATGTTCGCTTCATATTTCAGCCTGCTGAGGAAAACAACCCTGAAGGCGGAGCAAAAAGAATGATCGACGAGGGTGCTTTAAAGAATTGTTCGGCAATTTTCGGCCTTCACGTTTGGCCGGAACTTGAGACCGGTAAAATTGGCCTTAAGGCCGGCCCTCTTTTTGCGGCTTCCGACAGGATAAAGATAACGATTACGGGAAAAAGCGCCCACGCCGCGAAGCCGGAGGCAGGGACAGATGCAATCGTTATAGCCGGATATTTGATAGTTGCCCTGCAGGCCACGATCTCCCGCATGATAAGCCCCTTTGATGAGGCTGTTGTCACTATAGGGCACATGGAAGGGGGAATCAGACACAACATTTTAGCTGAAAAGGCAGAGCTTCACGGCACTGTGCGAAACACGTCGCCCAGGGTCAGACAAAAACTCAAGACACAGATAAAAAATATTGTTGAAGGCACTGCAAAAATGTTTGGTGGTAATGGAGATCTGGACTATTCGGATGGTTTTCCTGTTCTCGAGAACAACCGGCAACTCTTCGAGTTTGTCCTAAAGGAACTAAATTTTTCTTCAAAGATAGGAGTCAAGGGCGTAGAATTGACTAAATCTTCAATGGTTGCAGAGGATTTCAGTTTTTACGCTAAAGAAATTCCCGCTTTTTTCATGCTTCTGGGTTGTTCAGCTCAGGGGACTAAGGAAGACAGTGCTTACCCCCTTCACAGCCCTTTATTCAAGGCTGACCAGAAATGCATAAGAACCGGGCTGGCTGCTTCTATGAAAATAGCCCTTGATGCAGGGAATTTAATCATTTAAGGCAGGCCGATCAAAAAACCCGCAAAATATCATTTATGGAAGGGGACAGATACGTTGTGAATACAAACGAAAACAGGCCTATAATTTTTCAAGGTGCAAAAATTATTGACGGTATGGGTTCAGAACCCCGGATATGCTCTCTTGAGATTTATGGAGGCAGAATCAAAAAGATATATTCTGGAGATAAAGTCAGCAATGGTTCGTCAAATGGCAAAGTAATAGACGTATCAGGATTGACAATCCTGCCGGGACTTATTGATACCCATACCCACATTGCAATGACAAAGGGTGATACGGAGCTTTCCGGGATAAAAGAAACGGTGCCATTCAAGACGCTTAAATCCTATAAAAACGCAGAGATTACTCTAAAAGCGGGATTTACAACAATAAGGGATCTTGGCGCAGATAACCTGATAGACCTTGCCGTCAGGGACGGAATAAACCAGGGATTCTTAAGGGGTCCAAGAATGCAGGTCAGCGGGTTCAGGATTCTTCCGACCGGAGCTGACTATCCTCTCTACCCACCCCAGGTCAATTTTTTAGAAAGGTTCACCATGGACTCCCCGGATGAGGTGAGAAAAGCTGTCAGGACCCTTCTGGCACTGGGAGTAAATATTATTAAAATTCTCACAAGCGGAAGAACTTTCAGAAAGAGTTCCTCTCCCGATGCATACGCCCTCAATTTGGCAGAAGCCACTGCAGCAGTGGAAGAAGCCCACAACCAGGGAATTCCAGTCTCATGCCACGCACACGGATCAAAGGGAGTAAAGATAGCCCTGGCCGCGGGCTGCGATACGCTGGAACACGGGACGACCCTTGATGATGAAGACATTGAATTGATGGTCAATAAGGGGACCTTTCTTATTCCCACCTTCTCTTATGGCAAGCGAATAGAAGAAAAAGGAGACTCTTCCGGTCTTCCTGATTACGTTCAGCAGAAAGCTCTTGCGAGCAGAGAAAAACGTCTTTTGAGCTTTAAAAAGGCAGTTGATGGCGGAGTAAAATATGCCATGGGATCGGATGCGGGGATGCCTCTGGCTGACCATGGGACAAACGCTTTTGAGTTTTATGCCATGGTGGAAGCGGGACTTTCTCCCATTCAGGCCATAATGGCTGGCACCTCATACGCTGCGGAATGTCTTGGCCTTGAAAAAGAGATCGGCACGCTGGAGGAAGGCAAGGCTGCAGATTTGATTATTGTGGATGGCAACCCCCTGGACGATATATCGATTCTTCAGGATCTCTCAAAGATTCGATATGTCATGAAAGAAGGAATTTTTGAGGTTCAGAAATAAAAAATAATGGGGGCCTTAAAAGAAGGCTCCCATTATTTTCAAACGACATATTTACTTCTTTCTAGTTTTTCCGGTCTTCTTCTGCCAATTTTTTCTTTGCTTTCCTGACTCTGATGAAATGGGCTGTAAAGCCAAAAGCGAATACGACTAAGCCTATAGACCGTGTCACTGGGTGAGGGAAAACAAGCAGCAATGCGGCTATACCGAAAATCATCCTCTCATAAAAGAACAGTTTTGCAAAACCGTATCCCATTATGGCGTGGGCAAGAGAGTAAAGCCCCACCATGGCGGTGGAGACAACCCAGATATACCTGCCCCACCGGAAAGATTCAGCTAAAATTATGGGATTATAGAGCCACATGAAGGGTATGATGAAACCGGCTGAGCCAATGAAAAGTCCTGTAAAAGCAACCTTTGTTGGATTACATCCTGCAATAGCTGCAGCGGTAAAGGATGTCAGTGCAACCGGAGGGATAACCGAAGACATGGTTCCAAAATAAAAAGCAAAAAAATGGGCGCCTAGCTGAGGAATGCCTATTTTTACCAGAGCTGGAGCTGCAACTGTTGCCGTGATTATGTAACATGCCGGGCCGGGAAGGCCCATGCCGAGAACTATTGCAGTTATCATACATAGTATTCCTGTTAGCCAAACCTGGTCGCCTGACCACTTTACGATGCTGTTCCCTATGGTCTGTCCGATACCGGTCATTCCGACTGAAGCAATAACAAAACCTATTACAGCACATATTATGGCTATGGTTGCGCCGTTTACAGCTCCCTCTGAAAGAGCAAAAATAATTTTAGGAATTGTCAGCCTCGTTTCCTTTCTGAAAAAAGAAACAACTATGACGCTTATAATCCCCACGAAGGCAGCGAAAAGAGGACTGTAGCCAATGACCAGAAAAGCAATTATCAGAAAAAGAGGCACAAGAAGATGTCCCCTCGTCTTGATAACTTCCCTGAGATTCGGCAACTGATCTTTAGGCACACCTGCCAGTTTCCATCTTACGGCTGCGAGGTCGACCATGTGAAAAAGAGTCCAGTAATAAAGAAGCGCCGGGGTTATTCCTGCGAGCATGATCTTGTTATAGGAGACCCCCAGGTAGGAACTCATAATAAACGCTGCAGCACCCATGATTGGAGGCATGAGTACGCCTCCGGTGGACGCTATTGCCTCCACCGCAGCCGCGAAATAGGGTTTGTAGCCGGTATGTATCATGAGGGGGATCGTAAAGGAACCCGTAGTGGCGACATTCGCCTGAGAACTCCCTGAGATTGTTCCGGTCAGGGCACTTGCAAAAATAGCAGCTTTTGCTGGGCCTCCCCTTGTTCCTCCGGTCATTGCCGAAGCAAGATCGTTAAAAAAATCCGAAGCTTTGGTAGCTTTTAAAAAACTTGCAAAAAGAATAAACATGAATATATATGACGCCGATACCATTATCGCTACTCCAAGAATACCTTCAGAAGTCATGGTCATCCGCACCAGAATTCTGCTGAGTGAAAAACCTGCATGGGCAAAAACTCCCGGTATCCATGGACCAACATAAGTATAAACAAGGAACGTTAAGCCAATAGACGTTAGAATCCAGCCCACAGTCCTTCTTGCCGCTTCAATAACCAGAAGGATAAAGGTAATTCCGTAAATGATATCGGTTGTGTTGGGTCTCAAAAGGTTATGAACCCACCGGTCATAAGAAACAAGCAAGTATATACCTACCCCAATTGAGAGGGCGAAGAAAATCCAGTCCAAGATGGAGGGTGACTCCGACTTCGATACGGAGCTTCGCCTTTTAGTCAGAAAAACTATGCCCATCATTAAGGAAACATGGATCATGCTTTTAGGAACAACTTCTATGAGACCGAAACTGTTGTAGTAAACATGTATCAAGGACACCGCGACTGTAAAGAAAATAAAAAAATTACGGAATGATATTTGTCTCATTTTTTCAGGGGAATTATCCAAACTTAACATCTCTCCTCTTATGCAAAAGGCAGGTGCATGCCATGTCGCACCTGCCTTTTGATGGTATCAGGAAAAACAGATTTATTTCATTTCAGGAGGAACAAGGGAATCCGGGACAGCAATACCCTGTTCTCTGTAAAATTTCACAGCCCCGGGATGCAGGGGTGCTCCTGTAAGACCTTTGACAGCTTCATCAAGGGTGACAAATTTCAGGGCA
Source organism: Aminobacteriaceae bacterium (assembly GCA_963674625.2). Taxonomy (GTDB): domain Bacteria; phylum Synergistota; class Synergistia; order Synergistales; family Aminobacteriaceae; genus JALHFZ01. The sequence continues at coordinate 45,110 of CAXXXO010000004.1, forward strand.
CCATGCTGTCCGCGCACTTCTTCAATATGTTTTAGATAAAGGGCATCAAGCATTTTATAAATAACATCCTCTTCAATGCCCTCATCACAGATAAGTGCAGATTTCATGACAAGGGTGTGCAGAGGCTTCTCCTGCTTTGGATAGGTTCCCTCGGGTATCGCAAAGGGTGTAAAGAAAGGTGCTGAATCCATCATGCGCTTCATTTCCTCATCGGTGAACTCAATCATCCCCACTTTTACCTGTCCTGCGTAAAGTTGGGAAACAGCAGAAGTCGGCAAACCTGAAGCAAGATAGCATGCGTCGATGAGACCGTTCTGGAGAGCCTGAACCGAATCATCGTACCCCAGGTGCTGGGGGTCGAAATCATCAAAGGTCATGCCGTTGTATGTCTTGAGTATGATGGGAAGATAGAAAACACCTCCACCAGCAGCAGGTCCCACAGAAACTCTCTTGCCCTTGAAATCGGCCAGAGTCTTAATGCCGGAATCAACTCTGTACATGAGCTGAACTGCTTCGGGCCACAGAGCAGTAACAAAACGTATATTCTTTATCTCTTTGCCCTCGTACTGTTTTACACCCTGGTAGGCGTCAGCTGCCGGGACGCTCCCGCTTACTGCAAACTGCATCTCCTTGTTGCGCAGCATCTCAAGGTTCTCAGTAGAACCACCAGAAGCCTGTGCGCTGAACTTATACCCCTCGGACTGAAGCTCTTCGTTAAATACATTTGAAAGGATAACACCCACCGGATAGAAGGTCCCTCCTGTAGAACCTGTCCCCATGCTCATAAACGTGACGGCAAAGGCACTGCCTGAGCAAACAGCAAGAGCAAAAACACATACTAAAAATCCCAGCATATACTTTTTACTTTTCATATTCGAATTCTCCTTTCAGACATGAATTTTTATCTCCCAAATTCTTTGATTTATTATATACCATATCACTCTCGTCCAAAAGATTTTTCGGAATATATTGCCAAGTTCAAAAACTGCTCCAAATTAGTTTTTGGTTAAATTATTAAACAGGTTTTGTTTTGCTGCACTCTTTGACGAACCTTGACACTCATCATGCCCGTCCTTCTCCAGAAATGGCATGATGAGCTTTCCCGGAAAAGCAGGACACAAAATCACGGCTGCAATCTTTCCTTTTAACAGCTTTCCGGCGTTTTACAACCGATCCCGGAGTGAAGATGCTTTCGGTTGTAAAATATCCCGATATACCTGAAGATATCCGACTTCGCCTCATCCCTTGTACTGTGTTTTTCCCTGGCGCAGACACACTCCGTTTTTAACGTCCCGAAGAAGCTTTCCATCGGCGCATTGTCCCGGCAATTTTCTTTTCCGTTCATGGGGCCTGTGATCCCATTTGCCCCGATTATCTGCTGATAGTCATGGCTCGTATACTGCCGCCCCGGTTTGAATAAAGAATCAATCCCGGAGGCGAATTTCTTTCTTTTATTGTCCGATCAATGGCCTTCGATATTAATGCTGCATCTGTTTTTTTTTCAGCAGCACCTCCCCTAAAAAAAATAAAAAAAAGACCTCCGCGGCCTTCTGAACAGCTGCGGAGGTCTCCGAAATGCAGCAATACCAGATCGCTGAGGCTAGAGCTGCTTGTTCTGTTTTTTCATAAGGGCATCCAGTTTTCGTATGTGCTCCTCCACTCCGCTGTTATGGTAGACATCGAGGCCTTCCCGATATTTGCGCAGCGCTTCAACGTACTTTTTCGCCTTCTGCAGTTCGCCTGCCTGCCGCCAGAGAGATTCAGCCTTCGCCTTTGCCTTCGGAAGAAAGACCTCGAGCTTTGCGACGTGGGACCCTACGGCGTCATCAGGCGTCAGCCCGAGTCCCTTGCGGTAGAGTGCAATGGCTTCTTCGTACTTTTTCGCCTTCTGCAGCTCCCCCGCCTCCTTCCAAAGGGCCTCGGCCTGCCGTCTGAGATCAAGGTCTGGAAGTTTATTTGAGGGGGAAGGCTCCGGTTCAGTCTCTTCCCCGGGATCTTCCTCTTTCCCCTTTACCGAAAGCGGAGGCAGAGCGGCACGCAGCTCCAATCCCTCGGCGTATCGCTTTGCCGCGGGATCATCATGAAACATGAGGCTTTCCCTGTATTTTGCAGCAGCTCCTGCAAGATCCCCGCCGTCCTCCAGGGAAGCGGCCTCCTCCCGCAGCGAAAGGGCTTTTTTCAGCCGTGCCAGTTCCTCTTCCAGCCCCTCCTTCTTCTCAGCCTCCACCGAAGGGGCCCCGGATTCCTGCGGGACTGTATCCGGCAGCACGACTTCGGCTTCAGGCGCCTTTTCGGGGGGCGTCTCAACAGCCATTCCACCCGGGACAGCCGTTTCGGCGGGAGGAAGGGTTTTTGCCGGGAAGGCATTTTTCATCCTGGATATTGAAGGCTCGCCGGGACCGTATCCACTGGGCCGGTCCTTGACGATGACATCTCCGTTGGGCAGCACCGCCATCCCTTCGACGATGCCGAAGGTCCTCCGCGCGGGAACAACCTGTAGAAATTTGCCGTCCGGATCGTAGATCCAGATTCCATCTTCGGAATCGTCATAGGCGTATACCCTTCCTTCACTGTCCGCCGCAAGGTGATCCGGTCGAAAGTAAATCTTTTCATCCCCGGGAGTGGGCGGAAGATCCGTCCCCCAGAAGGGCCATTCCTTCAGGAGACTGCCCTCGAGGTCGTACACCGCGAACTTATCGGCGCGGTCATTTTCCGCCTGGGTTCTGGACAGAACAATTTTTTCTCCGGGAAGGAGCGCAACCTGATTGACCGACTCCAGATCCCAGGAGGTCAGCAATTTTCCCTCCGGTGAGAATACGAGCACCCTTGGGTTTCCCTTGCTTATCTCGGTGCTTCCCAGGGTGACGATTTTTCCCGTCTCCGTCACGCCGAGGAATTGAGGTTTGTAAATCCCCTTTTCCCCGATGGATTTCTTGTCTGCCTTTATTTTGCCCAGAAACTCCCCTTTCCGGGAAAACCGCTGGATGTTGGCATCCACAGAGTATCCCTCGTCGGCTACGTAGAGGGATCCATCGGGGGCAAATGCTATGACATTAGGCCAGGCAAAGGTGCCGTCCTCTCCCTTTCCCTGCGTTCCCCACTCATCCACGAGAACCCCCGCCGGGTCGAAAAGGCGGATCCTCTTGCCGAAGCGGTCAAGGAGTGCCACGGTTCCATCGGCTGCAGCAAAGGGCCCCTCAGAGTGCCGAAAACTCTTCTCGCTAGCGCCGAAGGGGAATGACGCGGCCATCTCGAGAGGGGCAGGCCCCTCCTTCGCCGATGCGAGGATCGTTCTGATGACATCCCTGTACCTGTCCACCGATGCGGAAGAACCCGCGACCATAACGAGGGTAAACATCCCTTCATGGTCGGGTTCTTTGACTACAACAAGGTTTGCTTCCATTTTCCTGACCGTTCCCTTGGCATCCACTTCGCCGGAAAAGGAGTAGAACATCGCCGGCCGTCCGCCGATGCTGGCCTCTTCTTCTTTTGAGGAGAAGTTCTTCGTGTTGTCCCTGGCAGCCATTTTTTCCATGTCGGCGAAAAAGGCCCTGTAGTCGCCTCCTTTCGGAGCCTTCTGGCGGGTGACCCCGAGGGCGATCGCCGGGAGGGCGGCCGAAGACGGGTCATTCATAGCCTCCGGGTGTGCTCCCGTAAAGCAGCCCACGCCGTCTCTGTCCATCATGGGCTTCCAGTCGGACGGGACAGTCATGTAGAAGTAGTTCATCCACCGCAGGGCCATACCCGGAGGGACGTCTTCCGGAGCCGGGATGGCAGCCGCTTGCTCTTCGGCGCCTGAAGCAGGGTACACCGATACAAGAACCAGGAGAAGAACGAGGGACATGAGGAGATACCGGGCGAAGGGAACGGTTTTATCTCCCCTCTCCCGGAAAGAGCGGCAAATTGCTTTAGAAAGATAACTGTTCATGATTGCTTCCTCCTTCTCTGATCAGATGCCTGAGTTCCGGACATTACTTCACGGGGCAGAAGTAGATCCCTACTGGGAACGATACGGACATGTTGTCGTACCGGAGGGGAGAGCCATCACTACTCCAGGGTTCGCCGCTTCTTTTGAAAAACTCCAGGGTGTAGAACATCACAAGATCCAGCGCGAAGGACTCAGGAGACTTCTCTTTCTCCGGCGTCCACGAAACGGACGCAGATCCTCCGCTCCCCGGAATATAGGGGCTTGAGAGGGTACCAGTGGTGAAGAACCACTGCCGAACCGCTATCCGTCCTTCCACCCCTTCAGTCTTACCCTGTTCGTTCCTCATGGAGAGGCTTATGGGCGGGATGTTTCCGAGGGATACGGAGAGGGAGAGAGAAACGGGGCGGCCAGCCTCCTGGTAGCCGCTCCCCAGAACGGGGCGCCTCTGGACCGGGCCGGCAGAGCCGTCAAGCCCCGCCATCGCGAGGGCCTGTTTCAGCCCCTCGGCCATCTGGGCGTCGCTCAGGCTGATGCCCATTTTCGCCATTTCCTTTGCCATCTGCTCCTTCATTGATTCCCCCGCCTTTGCGACGCCTTCAGTCAGCTGGTCCAGGCGTTTCCCCTCGGGGCTGTCCGGAGGAATCTCTCCGGAAATACCGGAAATCGAAGGGGAAAGGACGAGAGGAACGGTGGGAAGATCCACCGTCTGGTCATTGCCCAGGGGGGAGCCCGTCATCCAGAAGGTCCGGTTCTCGAAGAAATGCCGCTTTTCCCCCTTCAGGACCGTTATGGAGATGGAATCCGCCGCGAGTATTCTGCCCTTGTCGTCCACAAGCCGAACGACAGGTTTAAAGGAGTCTCCAGGCTTCAGGCCGGTATATCGGTGAAGCTGGACGGAGTTCTCTCCGGGCCCTTTCCGGTCCTCCTCAACAGGGGTTCCATCGCCGAAATCCCATTCGAACAAGTGAGTTTTCTTCGGCTTCGGTGCTGCCTCAAATTCCTGCTCCGCTTCCGAAGCATCGTCGAGCAGCTCCAGGACCAGAATCCGGGGAGGAAGGATCGAAACTTCAGCCTTCTCCTCCTCCTTCCATGCCTCGCTTTCGAAGATCCGGCTTCCCGCCTCGATCCTCAGAAAGGCCTCCTGGCCGGGTTTGATCTCGTAAAAACTTTCCTCCTCGCTGAGGGGTTCCGCCGTTCCTGCAGCAAAAAGCCTGAGAGGAGCCTCTTCCGTCTTCCCCTCCCTGTTCTCGATCTGTTTCGGGACACCTTTGACGAACAGGATTTTTCTGGAGTACACAGTTTTTCCCTTCTCCCTCACGACGAGTTGGGCCGGACCGGAGTACTGTATGGTCAGTCCGTTGGCTTTCCACGCCGGGTCCTTTTCACTGTGGTGCTTCATTGAAGCCTTCACTTCGATGATCCGAAGGGGCGCGGCCCGGGGATCGGCCCCCTCCGTCTCGGACTCCGTTTCTTCGAATTCCGCCTTCAGCTCGAGGGTGGGGTAGAAAAGATCCATGAGGTCGGCGCAGGCATGAATGGCCACCGGCAGCAGGATCTCTCCCTGTCCGGCGGCGAAGGCATGAGGGACCTGGAATGGACCAAGCCTTCTCAGGGCGACTGCCGCTGCCCTTCCGGCCTTTTCCTTGACGCCTTCGAAATCAGATACGAAGGACTGTTCCGGATCGAACCAGTGAAAACTGAGACGGTCCTGGATCATAGGCGCCCGTTTCCCGTCGAAAACGCCGTAAAACCTGCGGACTTCCCGCTCCATGACAAATCCCGGTATCTTCTTTTTTTCCACCTCCAGATCCTTCAGCTGGGGGGAGGGATATCCCTTCTGGCGGTTATTCGGCAGAACCTTCGATTCTTCGTCGTATATGGTGTCCAGGGAATAGAACGTCATATTGACGAAAGCGGCCACCTGGCGAAAAAGTTCGGCCGGGTCCTGCAGTGTGCCTCCGGCGCTGGCCAGGTAGGGGCGAACTCTGGAATCGACGAAGGGAGCCGCTGCCGCTTTCCGGACATGGTCGCTGAAGGTGGCAGCCTCGATGGGTTCATCGGCGGGGTGGGAGTCGTTCCGAACATGGGCGGGCTGGGTCATGTCCCCGAGCATGTGCATGGACTCCCCGAGGGCCCGGTATGCCCTTGAGAGCTGGAGACTGCGAAAGTCATCATGGTCACCGGGGACAAGGCTCAGGGACGTCTTGAAATGGACGGAACTCAGGGCCGGGGGAAGGGGGAAATCATCTCTGACCTCGAGGGCGAGCTTGTAGGCCGAAAGGGCCGCGAAAAAGCAGAAAGGGTTGTCGGCATGGGTGAGGCCCCATGTCCTGGCATCGGTGGCGGGGCTGTCGTAGAGCCCGTGTCCTTCGCTCTGGTCAGTCAGGTAGGGCACCCCGGACCAGCTGAGAGGATCGTAGAAATGTCTGACCGAGGAGTACAGGTGAGGCTCGTCGGCCCAGTCCCCTCCGCTGATGATCCACGACTGGGCGGAAAGGCTCGCTTCGGCCGAGACAAAACCCGAGGCGAGCAGGGAGGAACTGGTCACCGCAGCGCCCCTCAGAGGCTCGGAAAGTCCTTTCTCCGAGAAGGGGCCCAGGCGGTACTTCTCCTTGCCATCGGCCTGACTGAGAAACAGCTTCACGGCCTCCAGATTGATCTGTCGGTGGGGATGCTGGCTCCAGGCCTCCGCAGGGGCGGCGGCAAAGAGCGATAAAGCGGTCAGCGCAAGAATGCCGTTCTTTCGAATCCGTTCGATAAAAGTCATTGATCCGTCCCTCCTTTCCCCAAGATTAAAAATCGAAGAGCACCCATTTGCCGTCCCTCTTGACCCACCGCACATAGAAAGTAAAGCCGCCCACATCCACGGCGTACTCGGAGGTCCTGAGGGTGCTGGTGGTGCCGGGATCCGCGTTCTCAGGCGCGCTCAGAAAACTCATGTCCGCTTTTTCGAGCAGAGCGGCGAAGGAGGGCATGGCCTCGGGCTTCCGCTCAAAGAGCGCGGCGTAGGTCTCCCGGCAGCTTTCGTCCACGCATCCGCTCGCCGAGCCGACGTCTCCGGCCTTCAGCGCATTCCTGAAGCGGCTCAAGGATTCTTCGATGGCCTTTTTCTCGGCCGGGAGGTCAGGATAGGTTTTCCAGTCGGCGTTATCCGTGCCTTCCGGCATATCGCCCGGAATGACCGGCATCCCGGGTGACACGGAGACTGTTGCCTGTCCTCCGGGCTTCTGCGCCGCAAGAAGCCCTTCAAGATACGCGATCCGGTCTCTCAGCGGCTGAAGATCAGGGCGCCAGGAACTCATCCTGTCCTCGAGCCCCTTGTCCGGATAGAGGGCCTGGCTTTTCGCGAAGGCCTCCATGGCGCCGGGAATATTCTTTTCCGCCTCCATCCGGAGCCCTTCGCTGCGGAAAAAGAGCGCCTCTTCCAGAACAGCGATACGGCTTCGAAGCACTGAATCGGAAGGCCTGCGCGGAGCATCCTTCCCCTGCGCGCCCTCCGCAGGGCCGTGCAATAACATCGACAGCAGGAGAAGAATAAACCCCGTTTTTCTTAAAAACGTACCGGAAAAATGACAGCACGATAAGTTCATGATCGATTCACCCCCCTGGCCCTGACGGGCTTATCTCTTTTCTTCCGTGTCACGGCCGTCTTTACCGACGGTCATTCGCTCCAGTTCGGCAGAAAGAGGAATTTTATGAAGGCGAAGTGCTTCAAAGATTTTCTCTGCCCCCGGAATGTTCGAACACAGGAATTTTACCGCCCTGCCGCTCCCGAGCCGGAATTCCACGCCCCAGTCCGTGCGGCTGGAAAGAATCAGCGCCTGCCCCATCATCCGCCAGTTCGCAAGGCCTGCGATAAACATGATGGTCCGCAGCCACCCGGGAGCCCTGTAGTCGACGAATTCCGCAGACGAAATATCCGCGAAGGCGACGCGCTGCTCCTCTCCAAGAGTCTGCAGGATCAGCGATTCCGGCAGAATCTGCAGAGCAAAGGAAGCGTATTTCGCCGACCAGTAGAGGATGGAGGCGAAAATCAGGCCGATCAGCCAGAAGACGAGGGTGAACCATGCGCTTCCGTAGGAGAAGTCAAGTATGTCAGCCCGGTCGAAAATATGAACCGAGAGGACAAAGGGCATGCCCAGAAACAGTCCCGCCATTATGAAGGCCATAATATCGGGAAGAATGACCGCTGACCACCTGGGATACACGATCGCCCCGTCGGGATGCTTCTTCCGGGGAAGAAACAGATAGAGCGCAGCCGCGAGCAGAAGGGGCCAGGCAGTCATGGAGCGGAAGGGACGTGCGACTGCCGATGGGACTCCGCCGCCGATGGCAGTGCCCGGCCCTTCGATAGCCATTCCAAGGAACTGCGGCCCTGAAGGAGAGAAAGACTTCAGGTACCGGAAGCTCTCATCCTTTTCAGTCATTTCTCTGACCATGGCGGAAAAGGGCTCCTCTTTTCCGTGGTAGTAAAAGTTCTGTCCGTACTTTTTGCCTGCCTCTCTCCATGCAATCGGGGATTGGTCTGAAGGCGACGCGATGCCGGCAAAAATATCCGGCCACTGCCCCCCCTCCACCTCGCTCAGCCGGTTTTCAGTTTTTGAATCGATAAATTCTGCAATAGACCTGAAGGGAGTAACCGAACGGATAAACTTTCCGGCAGCCGCCTGGGCCCCGAAAATACCCTGTGAAGGGCTGTAGGCGGACCGGTACTCCTTCCCCATGTCCACCCTGTAGAGGCGGACAAAACTTCCCCTCACTGTAAAATAAAAAACGAGGGCGATGAAAAGCAGCGCGAGGACTCCAAGCCTTCGATACAATTCTCTCATGAATTCCACCCCGATTTCCGACCGGTCCGGTTCATGGAAGCTCTATCTCCAGCCATGAGGTTCCGTCGGCTGATCGGAAAAACCCCCTCCTGGTTCCCAAAAGGATCCCTCCGCGGGAATGTGCGAGGGAAGACAGCACCTCCGCGTTGGAAAAAACTGCCTGCTCCATGGAAAAAGTGTTCTTCTCCTCTCCTGGGACGAGACGCACAAGGGATCCCCCCAAGTGGGCGAACAGGCCGCCCCCCACTCCGGGAAAAACATCGGTTAGATAGCTCAGAGCGGACCATTGATATCCGGAAATGTTCGCCACCTGCACTTCACCGTTCCTGACAGAATAGCCCCAGAAGCCGTTTCTCGAACATCCCCAGATCATTTCCGGACCAGTGAAGGCCAGGGACTTGATTCCATAGTTTATATACGTATTTTTCCAGCTCAGCCCTCCGTCTCCTGATACGGAGAACCCCCTGTCCGTACCCACAGCTATATTGACTCCATCGGAGGAATCCAGAGAGTAGATGTACTCCCCCTCGAGTCCCTCCACCTGCTGCCAGGAGAAACCGTCAGGAGAGCGGAACAGTCCTCCGCTTCCTGTTGCCGCGAGCAGGCTGCCGCCAGCGGCCGCGAGCATCGCGAAGGGAGCCTCCTCCGAAGGGAATGACAGTTCAGACCAGATCCTTCCTCCGTCCTCCGAGCGCAGGATTCCTCCCTTCACGCCGGCAAAAATCCGTCCTTCTGACGCTGAAAGGAGGGAAGCCGCAGGCATCCTGCCTCCGGTACTTCCCGCGCTTCGCCAGGACACCCCTCCATCCGGCGAGAGGTACAGTTTTCCCGAGCGGGTAAGGGCAAGAACATCGCCTGTTCCCGTCTCGTCGAGCCCCACCACCGGGTCAGACGGAAGAATCGGCTTCAAGGGATAATTTTCGTTTTCAGCGAAGAAAAGTCCCCAGTCCGAAGTCCCTGCCAGAACGCCCCCGCGGAAGGGCAGGAGGGAAGAGACGGACATCCTTCCCGCCTCTCCGGGAACAACCGGGTACCAGTATCTTCCGTCGTCAGGGGAAACAAACAGGCCGCTTCCGGGGGTTCCGGCCCACAGGACACCCCTTTCTGCCACGGTGAGAGCCTGCACCGAAACATGGGGAGGAAGTCCTTCGGAAGAGGCACTCCATCGGCCTCCACTCTCCCTGCGGAATACGCCGCCTTCAAGAGTGCCCGCAAAGAGGGTTTTGGTGACCGGATTCCATGCCAGGGAGAGAACGAAGGAGTTTGCAGGCCCTTCCCCGTCGGAACTCCACGTTCTTCCGCCGTCGTCGGAGAAAAGAACTCCTCCTCCGAAAGAGGCGGCCCATATCCTCTCAGTACCCGGTTTGAGGATATCCGTGATCGGAAATTCCCCCTTTTCGCCCAGGGCTTTTTCAAACTTCAGGTCATCTCCCGATGCCCACAGGAGTCCCTTGTCCCAGTGCACTCCGAGATACGTCCCCTGGGGTGTAGCCGTGAAGAACATGATTGAGCCGCCGCCTTGCATGGATTTCCACGTTTCGCCTCCGTCGGTCGAGACCAGCAGCTCATCGAAGGTGGAGAGAAACAGCCGTCCATCCGGAGAAACATTCAGTGAAAAAAGATAGTAGGGAGGAATTTTTCCGCCAAGATGCCTCCAGCTTTTCCCCCCGTTCTCAGAGGAGTAAAGGCCTCCCTTTTCGGAGGTAATGACGAAAAGGCCGTCCCCGGAATCTCCGGCGACGACCAGTATGGGCGGCCATTCAGCATCGACGGACCGGACGGGAGCTCCCGGGGCAGAAAAAGGGAAAGCCAGTTCCGCCAGAAAAACTGCGAAGAAGGCGGCAAAATAGGCAAACGCACGGAGTCTTGCCGGGGAAAAGAGGCCGGGGGTGTTTCTTTTGAACGGGGAAATCCTGAAAGAAGTCATGTTCGCCGCACCTCCCGGAGTAAGAAAGAGTCGAAAGAAATACTCGTGCACGGTTTTTTGACATAAGCGTATCAGGGTGGTTCGATAGTTCGGCTTTGGGATCACTCACAATTAGAGGAAACCCTTGTCCAAGATAAATTTTTAGGAAAATTAAAAAGCCCCCGAGGTCTTTGAGATGTCATTGGTTCGCCTACGCAACAAAATTTCAAAGCCAGAAAGGACAAACCATATGGTAAACGTTTCAAGTCTGTTTGGTCAAATCGTTTCTGAGATTTTCACTGCCGTGAACTTTGACAATCTAGTCGCTCACTTCCAGATATTTTGACTTAAAAAGGCAACAGCCAGTGTAAGGGGTAGGTTGTTTTCTGCGAAAAATTCAAGCTCCAGATGGAACGCAGATGGCTGCTTGAAATAGCTTAGAGAAAATGGGAGCCGGGCATACAAGAGTATTGAGATACTGTTTGCTCATGAACATAACCCAAAAAAGACTCCACTGAAAGGGTCCGAGGGAAGAAAAATAGCCCCTTTATTCTCCTTCCGAAAGGCTGTGAAATCTAGGCATAAAGAAATGTGCGGGAAAAGATCAACACGCTCTTACGTGCTAACCGAGAATATCTTTCGTACATTCGTAGAGAAGAAGATGCAGCAGTCAACACCTCTGAAATAGTCATTTCAAGTTTGGAGAATTTTGAGGTAAAATGAGACCGCATTTAGCAAGGTCAGCGCCAAAGTCAAGAAAATAAGCAAACTATTCTTCCAGGAAAAGAGACATTTTTTTGATGGATCTCTGCCGGCTCAGGACTCGGCCAACCTCGTCTGTTAGGCGCTCTAAAATTACCACTTCTGATACTGGAATGAACTTTTTAAAACCATGGAGTACCTGGCACTAACTATATGCTTCAGCCTCCACAGGTTAGTTGGATGTTGAGACGAGAGAAGTAATTCATATTCTTCACGAGAAACTATTAAAAAATATGCATCAAGTTAAGGTCAATAAAAATGGTTGTATTAACCCTAATAAAGATTCGTTTCCAGGAAAAGGAGGATTTTTTTAAAAGTAATCACGTCACCGTTATGTAGACAGTGCGTTTTATCAGGTGTAACATTGTGAAAAATCACAATACAATAAGGAGGAAATTTTATGAAGCGATACCTTTTCATTTTATTGGTACTTGCAATAATGTCTCTCCCTGCCGCAGTTTACGCGCAGAAAACTGTGCTGACGGGCGAGGATATGGCAAGCAAAGTGCGCGCATCAGATAAAACGGCGGAAGAAGCGAAATACGGCGGGATGATGAAGTTGAACTTCAATGGGCCGACAAACTCTCTTGATCCGGTCCAGTTCTACACCAACCAGAACTATACTCCCGGCTATCACATTTTTGAGGGTCCGGTGCAGCTTGATGCGGGAGGCAAAATCTGGCCCTGCGTCTGCGAGTATGAGCAGTCTGAGGACGGTCTGACGATTACGTTCAAAGTCCGACCGAATGTGAAATTCCACAACGGCGACACTGTGAATGCCAATGACGTGGCTGCGTCCATCGAGCGTTCCCTCATATGGTCCGAGATGATGCGGATTAATTTCGGCGCAAATATTGAAAGCACCGAAATCCCAGACGATATGACCATCGTATATAAACTCAAGACACGGGCTCCCCTTGCACTGATGACTATAGGAGACATGAAGAGCAGCTGCAAGATAATGCCCAAGAAAATCGTAGACAAAATGGGAAGCAAAGGCATCATCACCGAGGACGCTGACCTAATCGGCACGGGGCCGTATAAACTGGGTACCTGGGTGCGTGATGTAAGCCTTGAGCTCGTACGCTTTGATGATTATGTACCTTATGAGAGCGGTGGAACAGGACCCGCGGGTCCCAAAAAAGCTTATTTCGACTCACTTTATATGACAGTGGCACCAGATGCTATGGCCAGGACGACTGGCATGATGGCCGGTGAATATGATTATACGACCGGAGTTGTCAGCGACATGCATCAAACACTTCTCGACGCAGGTTCTTGGATGGATATCAACTTTAACGGCTGGTCACCTACGGTCATGTTCAACCTTTCCAAGAATAACGCTGACAGCATTGTCCAGAATGTAAATTTCCGCCGTGCAGTCCTTGCCTGCATGGATATGTTCGCTTTACGCGCCTGCTTCGGACGTCCCCCTGAATTTTACAGGGTTGATTCCTGCATTGTTCCGATCTCAAGCGCGTATCACAACAACATCCTCCCCCACGACAACAACAATTACGATCTTGAGAAAGCCAAGGCATATCTTGCGGCCTCCGGTTACAACGGCGAAACTGTCACCTGGATATGCGCAGAAAGCGATTCTTATTACAAGTTGTCGCTTCCCGCCTCTCAGATGCTGCAGGCAATTGGGGTAAAGGTCGATCTGCAGGTACATGAAGTTGCTACTTATGAGCAGGAGTATATAAATCCTAATGCTGATTTCGATATCTGCGCCCGTGAGAATCCGAAACCGATATTCAACCCCATGCTCAGCAATAGATATGTTTCCGGCAATGTGACTGGCTGGTGGGAAAGCGAAGCACGCACCGCCGCTCTCCGTAAATTAGCCTCGACGGAGTCCGGTAGTGCAGAAAGCATTGCGGCGTTCGAGGAATTCTGTCAGGCCGTAGCGGATGAGGTTCCCTACATCATTTCTCTTGAGTTTGGTACGCCCTGTTTCTACAGCGCACATACCGTTTCCGACAAACAGGGTGTCAATGCATACTGGTGGAACTCTTATTTTAATGACAACAAGTAATATAGCCTACGTATGGATGAGGGGGAGAATAATTCTCCCCCTCATCCATATTGAATTTTATACGCATGGCGTTAGACCCTCATTGATTTTTGAGGAGCAAGCAAGTGCTTAAATTTATCTTAAAGCGCATCATCCTCGCGCTTCCTGTCTTATTTGTTGTTGTGACACTCGTATTTTTTCTTATGCGCGTATTGCCTGGGGATCCAGCGTTGATGATACTTGGTAAAGACGCTGATATGCGCGCCGTAGAGCATCTGAGGGAAACAATGGGGGTAAATGATCCTTTTGTTGTGCAATATGTGCGCTATATCAAGGATATAGTCACAGGCAACTGGGGGAATTCATTTTATAACCGTCTGCCTGTATTTAAAAATATCAAAATGAGATTTGAGCCCACACTGTTGATTATGATCTACAGCGTGCTGATTTCGATTATTATCGGAGTGCCGGTAGGTATCATCGGGGCTGTGAAGCGGAACTCTATTTTAGACTATACGCTAATGTCTGCTTCTGTGCTGGGCCTTTCGGTCCCTGTGTTTTGGACGAGCATCATGCTCTCTTACTATGTGGGCGCCAAACTCGGCTGGCTTCCATCCATGAATTATAAAACGATTGCGGATGGTAATTTGTGGAATTCTCTGCGCTATGTCACCTTGGCTTCTCTCGCTTTGGGATTTCAGAGCGTGGCGTCTATTGCGCGATATACCCGCTCTATGATGCTGGATGTACTTAACAACGACTATGTTCGTACCGCAAGGGCAAAAGGGCTTTCCGAAAACTATGTCCTTTATAAGCACGCATTGAAAAATGCGCTTGCCCCGGTGGTAACGCATATAGGTATAAATGTTGCCTCCCTGCTTGGCGGAGCAACGGTGTGCGAAACAGTTTTCAATATCAACGGAATGGGCAAACTCGCCTATGATTCGATTCTCAGGAGGGATTATACGCAAGTTCAAGCGGTTATTCTGATAGTTGCAATCATATATGTCGGCATTAATATAGTTCTTGATGTCGTGTATAAAATGCTCGATCCGCGGATCGAACTGAATTGAGAATACCATGAAAGACAGAATGAGACCGAGTGTATTTATCCGCCGTTATGGCAGAATAATTTTTGGCGGTGCAGTACTGACAGCCTTGATTTTAATTGCTTTGCTTGCCCCTTTCCTCGCACCGTATGATCCCATCAAAATCAATCCATATGAGGCCAAACAGCATCCGAGCGAGGCGCATCCGATGGGAACCGACGAATTTGGCCGTGATATTTACTCCCGCGTTATTTACGGTACGAGGGTTTCACTGGCTGTGGGCGTTGGCGTTGCTGGACTATCGGCCGTTCTGGGAATTATACTAGGCCTTCTGATGGGTTATTATAAGAATGTAGACCATATTGTAATGAGGGTGCTCGAAGGCATTAGCGCGTTCCCGGCCATGATGCTTGCCATGACTCTCGCCGCAGTGCTGGGATCGGGCGTAAACAAGGTGATAGCAGCAATCGCCGTAGTCGCAACGCCAGGTGTTGCACGAATAGTCCGTAGCCAGGTGCTATCAATCAAGGAGAGCGAACATGTCGAAAGCGCAAAAGCGATGGGCGCTTCAGATTTTAGAATTCTATTCAAGTATATCCTGCCCCTGTGCACCTCACCTCTCATTATCAGATTTACTTCAAGCATGGCAAGCGCCATTTTGACCGAAGCCTCGCTCAGCTTTCTTGGCATCGGTATCTCTCCGACAATCGCTACCTGGGGTGGGGTACTCAGTTCTGCACGCACTTATGTCATCGCATACCCGTTCATGGCGATCTATCCCGGCATCGCGATTATCCTCACGGTTCTGAGCATAAGCATATTGGGCGACGGCTTGCGCGATGTACTGGACCCGAAGCTCCGGTAAAGGGGTGACAGGGAAATAACTCAAACAATTCTAAGCGTAAAGGATCTGAACATTGAGTTCGATACGAATTATTCCTATACCCTTAAGATACTCAACGGGATAAGCTTCGATATCCATGCCGGAGAGACACTTGGGATTGTAGGTGAATCTGGTTGTGGGAAAAGCATGACGGCACTTTCGATCATGCGCCTTCTAAACACCCCGCCAGCCCGGATAAGCGGAGAGATCCTATTCCAGGGCAAAGATCTTCTCAAGCTCGACATGAAGGCTGTCCGTGAAATCCGCGGGAAACAGATTTCGATGATCTTCCAGGAGCCCATGACGTCGCTCAATCCAGTGTACACGATCGGCAACCAGATTGAGGAGGTGTTCCGGAAGCACCAGGGTCTTTCAGCCGCGGATGCTCGTGCTCATGTTTTTGAGATTCTACACAAGGTAAATATCGCTCTGCCCGAAAAACGTGCGAAGGAATTTCCCTATCAACTTTCGGGAGGAATGCGCCAGAGAGTGATGATCGCAATGGCGCTCGCTTGCCAGCCACAACTCTTGATTGCGGATGAGCCAACAACGGCTTTGGATGTTACGATCCAGGCGCAGATACTGGATCTCATGCGAAAACTCAAGGATGATATGGGAACCGCGATCGCCTTCATCACACACGACCTTAGCGTGATCAGCGAGATGTGTGACCATGTCGTCGTGCTCTACTGTGGCGAGGTTATGGAAAAAGCACCGGCAGATGCGCTGTTCCGCGAGCCACTTCACCCTTATACGCAGGGATTGTTTGCATCCCTTCCGAAGCTCGGGCACAGAAAAGGAAAGCTGCATATCATCCCCGGAATGGTTCCACCCGCCGGGCAATTCCCGTCCGGATGTGTATTTGCTCCGCGGTGTGAGTATGCGTATGAGCTCTGTCGGCTTAAAAAACCCGAAACCACAATGTTTGACGGCGGAAACCGTAGCGTACGCTGCTTCCGATATTCTGATTCGGGAGGGTGCGATATTGGAAAGTAATAAAATACTCTTAAGGGTACAACACATTACTAAATGGTTCCCGATCAAGAAATGGATATTTGAAAAACAACGCTACGTACAGGCTGTGGACGATGTGAGTTTCGACCTCTACGAGGGAGAAACCCTCGGCATTGTCGGTGAGTCGGGCTGCGGCAAGAGTACACTGGCCCGGACGCTGTTGAGGCTAATCGAACCCACCAGGGGGACCATCGAATTCGACGGAGAGAATATCTTAAAGCTCAATAAACGCGAACTTCGGGCGATAAAGCGCAACATGCAGATCGTGTTCCAGGATCCTTACAGCTCCCTCCACCCTAAGATGAAGATAGGCAATATAATTGCCGAGCCATTTATCATAACAGGGACCGCCTTAGATAAGGAAGAAAGGAAAAATCGGGTAGCTGAGCTTATATCCCTCGTAGGGCTTGACCCTTCTTACGCCAACAGATATCCCCATGAGTTTTCGGGAGGGCAGCGCCAGCGTATTGCGATTGCAAGAGCGCTCGCCACGAATCCTAAGCTCCTGTTGTGCGATGAGCCGGTTTCCGCGCTGGATGTCTCGGTGCGCGCTCAGGTCTTGAACCTGCTTGAAGATTTTCAGCATATGCGGAATCTTAGCTATATATTTATCAGTCATGATCTTTCCGTGGTCGAGCACATATGCGACAGGGTTGCAATCATGTACCTCGGGCAGCTGGTAGAGATAGGCACAACCGAGGAGATATTCGAGCATCCGATGCATCCATATACGCAGGCGCTGCTTTCCGCAATACCTGTAATCGGCAGAGCGAAGCGCGAGCGTATTTTACTGGAGGGAAATATTCCAAGCCCAATTAACCCGCCGTCAGGATGTCGGTTCCGTACACGCTGCCGCTATGCCTGTAACGTATGCACTGTGAAACCTGAATTGGTGGATATAGGCAATGCGCACTTCCTCGCTTGCCGAAAATATGATGAGTGCGATGGGAACTGAACGTTATCCTGTCGTTCATGTTGATCTTCAAGCGATCAAGTGCAATGCCGCACTAATCAGTAGATACTGCGCAAACGCCGGCATAGGGATAGCCGCCGTCCTCAAGGGAGTAGACGGAGACCCACATATAGCAGAAGCCTGCGCGGCTGCAGGAATAGACCAAATGGCTGCGGCAAGGCCTTCGCAGCTTCGCAGGATGAAGCAAGCGATGCCGGATATCAAAACCCTTCTTCTCCGTATTCCTCAGCTCTCGGAAATTGAGGAGGCTGTCAGGTGGGCGGATGTTAGCCTCAACTCCCAGTGCGCGACGCTGACTGCTCTGAACGAAGAAGCGGGCAGGCAAAAAAAACAGCACGGCGTGATTCTGATGCTTGATGTGGGCGATTTGCGCGAAGGTGTGGTCTCTTCTGACAAACTCACGGAAATGGCCGTGCGGTGCGAAAGAGAGTTCGCGAACCTCCACCTGTACGGCATTGGAACGGCGTTATGCTGCTTCGGCTCGATTCTGCCATCGCGAGAGAACCTGTCCGTTCTTCAGGAGGCCGCCATAAAGGTTGAACAAGCGATAGGTAGAGGGCTGGAGGTAGTATCTGGCGGCAGTTCCATATCCTTGGTTGCTCTTAAAAATGGCGAGGTGCCTGAGCGCATCAATCACTTGCGCATCGGCGGATGCCTGCTTAACCCAATCACGATGTGGCTGAACAGACGTTTCAGAATACCCGGAATGAATAATGATACATTTTTACTCGAGTCCCAGGTTGTCGAGCTGGAGCGTAAACCGTCAGCTCCCTGGGGCAAATCCAGTGTAGATTGGTCAGGCCATACTGTAGAATATGAAGACAAGGGGGAGCGCCTACGGGCAATCGTGGCCATAGGTGCACAAGATATTGGGGACTCAAACGCGCTGATACCCTGCGAGAAGGGGATTACCGTGCTCGGGGGAAGCAGCGATCATACAGTCATAGATGTTGAAGAATACAAAGGGGCTTTGCATGTGGGCAGCGTGATCCGGTTCCATGTTAAATATCAAGCTATGATGCACGCCTTTTGCACGCATGATGTCATGAAAAAATATGTAAACAGCATTCATTGAAAATATATAGGGGGTAAATTATGATTTTCGGCATACTCAAGGACATCAAGGAAGGCGAAAACAGAGTGATCTGTACGCCTATGGAAGTGCGTAGCCTGGTAGCGGACGGGCATCAAGTCCTCGCCCAGCACAACTGCGGCAAACTCAGCGGTTTTCCAGATGAAAAATATGCTGAGGCGGGCGCAAAGATCGTTGAAAGTGCAAAGGAAATATACGAGCGCTGCGAAATGGTAGCCAAGGTAAAGGAATTTGAAAAGAGCGAGTGGCCCCTTATCAGAAAGGATCAGATCATTCTGGGCTGCATACACCCCGCTGCTCATCCTGAGGAGTTAGACGCGCTTCTTACATCTGGCTGCATCGCTTTTACCGCTGAGGACTGCCATCGTTATGGTTCCCCGAACTGTGAGGCAGCAGGCAAGCAGGGCGCACTGTTCGGTCTTGAATCCATGCTGACCATCAACGGCGGTAAAGGTAAGTTCGTAGGCGGCTTTGTCGGTGCGCCAAGAATGAATGTACTCATACTCGGCGGTGGCATCGTTGGTCAAGGCGCACTGAGCGTACTCTACGCGCTGGGCGGAAACATAACCCTCATGGATATCAACGTCGGGATACTCCGCACCATAGCAGATAAGTATCAGGGGCATATAAATACCATGTTCAGCAACAAGGAAACTATTGCTTCCGTGCTGCCGCAGACGGATATGGTTATAAACGCGGTCAAGTGGCCTAAACACAGGAAAGACTTTCTGATTGATAAAGAAATGCTCAAGCTGATGGAACCGGGCAGCGTGTTGGTTGATATTTCCAACGATGACCCCGGCGCGATCGAGTCGAGCCATGAAACTCATCACGATAATCCGCGCTATGTGGTAAACGGTGTGGTGCATTATTGTGTAAGCAACATACCGAGTGCTGTAGCAAATTCTACGAGCGTATCATATGCCGCGGAAATGCTTCCCTTCATACAGAGCATACTGAACGAAGGCATTGAAGAGACCTGCGTGCGCGACGGATTCTGGAGAAGAAGCCTCACCTGCTATAAGAGCTATCTCACCCACGAGGAGTCAAGCGCCATTCAGGGCAAGCCCTGGATACGGCCTGAGGAGATACTCGGCATTGCAGAGCGAAAACTCGACTATGCCCCTGCCGCCACCACAACCAAGAGCAATAATTTTGTTAAGATATAAACAGTTTAATCTCTCCTTATCGTTGTACCTGCAGGGAGCACCGAGGCTCTCTGCGAGAAAAATAAAAGGTGATTAAAAAAATTTCACGTAATGCAGCTTTCAAGCTGGCAACGATCAACATAAGGAGATACAAGTATGAATGTAATCAGTGATAGTGCCAGGATTGATGCACTTACAACTGTGGCAAAAGCCTTCTTTGACAGGGGGGCGTGTATTCAGTATGACCAATTGAGCATGGATCGCATCTGGCGGGTAACGCCGCGCCGCGATATGTTCGCGACGCCGGAAGAGGCCACAGCCCAGCATACACTCTTCCTGGACTGCTCGTCGTTTGTGTTCGCGCTTTACTACCAGGCCTTCGGATACAGACTCAAGGCGGATCTGACATCCGATATGATGAAGCTTACAGATATCCGGCCATTTTATTACGCGCCCACCGGGAGCGAGACGGCGGAGCAAAAAGCAGCGGTGCTTGCGGATTTCAGGCAATGTCTAAAGCCCGGGGACCTTATCGTGTTTGTTTATAAAGAAAATGGGCATACGCTTATGTATGCGGGAAACGGCATGGTATACCATTGCTCCGTCGGCGCTCCCTGCAGCTACGATTATGATGCGTGTCACGATAACGTCTATCCCTGCGGCGGGATAAAATATGTTGAGGCGGAAATGCTCTTCACGGATTTTGACGACAAAGTCCGGGCGCATAATTACCTCTTTAATCCCTGCAACACCGCGTTTTGCATACTGCGCCCTTTGGATGAAGTTTCCTCCCTGAGTGATCAGACCCTGCGAAGGCTGGAAGGTTTGCAGGGTCTGCGCGTAGAAACAGCCTGCTCTCACCCGGAGGGACGGACTGCGTATATCGGGGAGATCATAACGTACAGGCTTAGTATAAAGAACACAGGTAATCATCCTCATGTCGCCGAAGTGCTTTGCGATGGGGAAAAACAGGTGCTTCATCTGAAACCGGACAGTCAAGCGTGCGTGACTTATACTATGCGTACAGAAGAACGTCCTCGAAGCGGGAGATATATAAATCCGCCGCAGCTTACGGTGAACGGCGTTTTGGCTTACGCGCCCCGAGTCCTTTACGGCGGGAAGCGTGTTAAATCTGCAACCCGTGCAATCGACGCGGAACAGGCGTTTAGCGATATTTTTACAACGCTGGTTAACGAGCAGGGTGAAGTCTATCAACTTAAAGACGGGAGACCTAACGGTACGAACATGGTTCCCGGCTTGTTTGGCGGGTTTGGTGTTATCACTCCGAATATCAATGAAGACAGGCATGTGCGCATACGTAAAATAAGCAGAAGCGCACTGCAATACGGAGATATCATCGTATATCGTGATACCTCTGCTTCAAAGGCGTGCAGTGCTGTATGTACCGAAGATATTTTGATAGATGGATTGGGAAGAGAAGATTCTGACCGCTTTATCGATAGCCTGTTCGGGAAGTTTTGTTTTGCAGTGCTTCGCTCATAATTTAACCCGATTTGTTGAGATCAACATTGAACTTTGAATTGCTCAACAGGATAAGTGGATATGTCTCATCACAAAAGGATGCGCTTATCAAGGGTATATCCGGGCTCATCGCCATACCGAGCATTCAGCAGGAGCCGACAGCTGATTTCCCGTTTGGAAAACCGTGCTTCGAAGCCCTGGAAAAAGCTCTCTCTCTCGCCAAAGACATGGGACTTTATACCGAAATGTATGAAAACGTTTTAGGTCGGGCTTCGCTCCGCCCAGGTAAAGCGGATATAGGAATATGGGTACATGCGGATGTCGTTCCCGCCGGGAACGGCTGGGAAAAACCGCCGTTTGAGCCAATATACAGCGAGGGTAAATTATACGGCAGAGGCGCGACTGACAACAAGGCTCAACTGGTCGGTGCGCTTTACGCGCTGCTTTGCATCAAGGCATTGGATATTGAGTTGGGGCTCAATGCAGCCGTCTTTATAGGAACAAATGAAGAAAACGGTATGGAAGATGTGAAGCATTGGCTTGCCGGGAATGATGAGCCGGCGTTGTCGCTCGTCCCTGATGCCGCTTATAGTGTGGGGTACGCTGAAAAGGGTCTATTATGGGTTTTATTACGCATGCGGCATCCGATTGAGGGCATAACAGGTCTGTGCGGCGGAAGCGCGATAAATGCGTTTCCGGACAAGCTTGAACTTACTGTCGAAAGAAGCTGCGTCAATGAAACCGCCCTTGAACGACTACATAACACAGCGTACACGTTCTGTGAGGGGTTAGTCACATTAACTGCGTCAGGTACGGGAGGACACTCTACCTCCGGCGAAAGCACGGGCAGCGCTTTTGTGATATTACTTAAAGACGTGCTGGAAGCTGCACTGTTTTCCGGTGACCTGGTTCAAAAGCTGAAACTCATTTATGAAATATGTACGGATGTAACGGGAGTACCCCTTGGCATCGCATGTGAGGACGAGCTGACCGGGAAACTCCATCTTGCTGCGACAATGTTGCGTCTTGAGGGTGGTCGGCCTGCGATTAGCATAGATATTCGCTTCCCCCTATCCGAAAATGCTGAGTCGCTCTTTGAAATAATTAGAGAAACCAGCCGTAACAGCGGTTTTGATGCGACAATGCTCTATTCGAGAGCACCCGGATATTCCGATCCCAACGCACATTGGGCTAACCTGTTGGATCAAACTTATAATGAGCTGGCGGAGTATTTCAGCTATCCGCCAAGGAAAAAATACACGCTCTCTGGAAGTACTTATGCATGCTTATTTAAAAATGGTTATTCATTTGGCATGAATGCGGGAGCAAACGCACACGGTGCAAACGAGTATGTGAATATCGACAAAATCTTGTTTGGCATCACTGTGTACGTAATGAGTTTGATCATGTTGGATGAGTCAGGGAATCTCTGATTTAATCTCTCTTTGAGCTTGAACAGCGAGAAATCTTGTATCATTATGCTGTTCTCCCGGCACCGGAACATTCTCTTCCTGGGCAAAAGCGGGTGCGGGAAAACCCATCTTGCCACCGCCCTGGGCATAGAAGCCTGCCGGATGAACATGCGGGTTCGGTTCACCACAGCCTGCAATCTCGTCAACGAACTCCTGGAAAGCCGGGGGGACAAAACTCTTGCCCGGACCCTGGGGAAATACACCCGGTACGACCTGCTGATAGTGGACGAACTGGGGTATGTCCCCTTTTCGAAGGAAGGAGGAGAGCTTCTCTTCCAGGTCTTCGCGGAACGGCACGAGCGGGAATCGGTCATCGCGACGACAAACCTGGGTTTCGGCAGCTGGACGGAGGTCTTCGGAGAGGCAAACATGACGGCGGCACTGCTCGACCGACTGACCCACAAAGCATACATCATCGAGTGCAGATGGGAGAGCTAGAGGCTGAAGGAAACTCTGAAGGAGGGAAGAAAAAGAAGCCAAATACTACTCAAAACGGCAGCTGCGGAAGAGTAACCGGGGTGGTCAAAATTCGGCTGTCCCTGGTGGTAAGATTTGCATTGACGAAACCAAAAACCTTGACTTCGAGCCATTCTCTGGCCACCGACTCGAAAGGCCGACCAGAAATCGTTACAAAGGGGTTCTCCCCCATGGCCACCTTCAAACGGATCTCATCCCGGCAGCGCCGCGCCGAAGCGAGGCTCACAGTAGGATACTTCCCGAGGGTTCTTCTTACCCGCATACCGTTCAATGAAATTCTGATCCGCCAGTACTTCTCCCCCGTCGGCATGACCTCAAGAGACAATCCTGCATCGTCGTGCATCTCGTAACGCTTTTCCCGTGCAGCTAAACGCCGGATCACTGTATCTGACAGCATTCATCCCACCTCCTGGCCCACATGATTTTCCGAGGGAGGAGCTGTAGACCATTTTAGGGCAAAAAATCCTCGGCTCCACACGATTTTATACGGATGGAGGTGGACAGTTAAATACAAAAAAATCCGCCGTTGCAAGGGTTTTCGTACTCTCCCGAACAACGGCGGATATTCAATTGGTGGAGGCGGGGGGTATCGAACCCCCGTCCGACAAGGGCCGGCCGTGAAAGCGCTACGAGCGTAGTTTCCGATTTAGTGTCGGTTTGAAGCTCCCGGAAACAGGATCTTCGCACCCAAGCCCCCTTATCTTTTTTCCGGGACCGGAGACACTCCCCGAAAAGCATCCGCCATTTTGTGTCGCCTTATACGAAAGCGGCGGCTACTGCCGCATAAGACGTGACTGCGCTAAGCAGCCAGTGCGTAATTATTGTTGTTGACGTTTATCTTTGTGTCCGCGTTTAACGAGGTTCGGACGACCTCGGCTCGCTCCTTCAGACCCTCCAGCATGCCGTCGAGACCAATCGCCCCCATAAATGAAGCCGTGATATTTTTCATTCTCTGTTCCTCTGCCGCAGGGTTCGCTCCATATCCCGCTTCGCGTCCCTCTCCGCCAGAGAATCCCGTTTGTCATGCAGCATTTTGCCTTTGACCAGGCCCAACTCAACCTTTGCCCGTTTTCCGTCTTTAATATACATAGTCAGCGGGACGAGAGTAAGCCCTTTTTCGCGCACCTTGCTGAACAGGCGCAGGATTTCGTTCTTTTTCATGAGAAGCTTCCGGTCCCGCAGAGGTTCGTGGTTGTAGTAGCTTCCCTTTTCATAAGGGGAAATATGCACTCCCACAAGCCACAGTTCTCCGTTCCGGATGAGGGCATACCCCTCTTTGAGATTGACCTGGCCGTCCCTGACGGATTTGATCTCAGTACCGGTAAGGACTATGCCGCACTCGAAGGTTTCAAGGACGAAATAGTCGTGCCGGGCTTTTCTGTTCTGGGCTACTGTTCTGTCGGCCATAGTTTTCTCCAGATGAAATTATACCAGTTTGGTCAGTATTAGTCAACCAGACTGGAGAGGAAAAGCGGGGTGGCAAAAAGAGGTCCCGGCCATGGAAGCCGAAACCTCTTTCCGATCTTCAAGTCTGGTCGGGGCGAGAGGATTTGAACCTCCGACCTCCTGGTCCCGAACCAGGCGCGCTTACCAGACTGCGCTACGCCCCGACAGCAAAAGTCGCCGAGCATGAAAAAACCGGCAACGGCGAGAATTGTAACACCCGGAAGGCTACCTCGTCAAACGGTCATCCCGTTTTCGTTCGTCATCCCCGGAGGAGTTTCCGCCCGCACGGTTGTTCTTCCAGGAGATGCGGTTCGCCGAAGCCCCTTCTCCTGCCAGGGGAATTTCAGACCATCCCCAGGGAGTGACGAGAAGGAACCGGAAGACGATCCCCTGCTGGCCGAGCGCGCGGATATGGGCAAGGTAGCGGTAGATGTCGCCAATGATGAAGCTGTCGCTGATGACCCAGATCCTCCGGCAGAGCTCCCGGTTGAAAAGAGAGGCGTAGTCGATGGCGATGCGGAGGCTGTCCTCGAAGTCGGAGGGACCGGCATTGACCACCACCACGTCTTCATGCCCAGAGGGACGCTTCAGGTTGGGGATGAGATCGGCATAGTCATCGACCCATTCAAGCTGGCTGAAAAGCCGTTCTCCGTCCATCTCGAGGACGTTTTCGAAGAGGGCGGTCAGAGGGTCGCCCCCGTGGTCGGATGTATCGGCGGCAATGGCTTCCTCCATCCACTGCTGAAGCTGAGCGACGATTTTCAGTATGTATTTTGGATAGTCCGAACCTGCCATGGCTGAAAGAATCTCCCCCACCGTCCAGTTTTCATTCTCTTCGTATCTGTTATTCTGTGTCATTCAAACCTCCATGGTTCCCGTTGTGTTTGAAGCATAGCACATCGCTCCCCGGGCCACAACAGAAAAGATACCGGGAGGTTTCTGGGCGGAAAATTTTTCTCCTTTCGCAGGGAAACGGAGGGACACGGAAGTTCAGCATGGGGTACAATAATGAAAAGTCCTTTTTGCGGAGGTGTGGCACCATGGATCCTTTCCGGCTTTTCCGATCATCGACCCAGATGCTCATGGTGGACGTTCAGGAGCGGCTTCTCCCTGCAATCTCCGGGCATGAAGATATCCGCCGCAACATTCTCAGGCTCGCCCTGGCCTCTGAAACGCTCCAAATCCCCTTTTCCTATACCGAACAGTATCCGAAGGGACTCGGGCCGACGGACGGCGAAATCCTTTCCTCCCTCCCCCGGGGTGCAAGGCGGTTCGAAAAGAATCATTTTTCCTGCTGCGACGAGGAAGGGTTCAGCGACTTCTTCGAACCTGCAAGCCAAAAACAGATTGTCCTCTTCGGAATCGAGACCCATATCTGCATCCTCACAACCCTTCTCGATCTTCTCGCCCGGGGGCGCAAGGTGGTGCTGGCCGCCGACGCCTGCGGAAGCCGCGCGCCGGAAAACGCGCGTCTCGCCCTGAAAGCCGCTTCCGCAGCGGGCGCCCTCGTGGTACCAACGGAGACGGTGATCTACCAGCTCATGGGCCGATCGGGAACGGCCGAATTCAAGACCCTTCTTCCCCTTTTCAAGGAATAGACCGAAAGAAAGTCCGCAACGCACTTTTTGACTTCAAAAGGAGGCTGAAACAGGCGTGATCGACCGGGAAAAAGCACTCCTGCTCCACCGGAGGGCCCGCGGCAAGATACGAATCTACCCCACCGTCAATATACGAAACGAAGAGGATCTTGCCCTGGCCTATGTTCAGGGGGGCGTCTACGCTGCCGAAGAAATCGCGAAAGACCGAAATGCGCTCTACGACTATACGGGAAAGGGAAACCGCCTCGCCGTGATCAGCGACGGAACGGCCGTATTGGGCATGGGAAATATAGGACCCGAAGCGGCCCTCCCCGTAATGGAGGGAAAGTGTCTTCTCTTCAAGAACTTCGGGGATGTGAACGCCATCCCCATCTGCATCGATTCAAGCGGCCCGGAGGAGATAGTGGCGACGGCGAAGCTGCTGGCCCCCACCTTCGGCGCCATCAATATCGAGGATGTCTCGAGCCCGAACTCCTTCGCCGTGGTGGAGCGGCTTCAAACCGAACTGGATATCCCCGTCTTCTGCGACGACCAGCACGGGTCCGCAGTAGTGGTCATGGCGGCCATACTGAACGCCCTGAAGGTGGTGGAAAAAACCCTCGAAGAGGTCTCCATCGTCATCATGGGAACAGGGTCCGCCGGGGTCGCCGTGGCGAGGCTTCTTCTCCACGCCGGTGCAAGGCGCATCACGGCCCTGAACCGATGCGGAATCATCGGAGAGGGAAACGGATGCATGAACTTCGTTCAGAAGGAGCTGGCCGCACAAATCAATTCCCGGGGACGGACGGGGGACATCTCGGACGCCATGAAAGAGGCCGATATTTACATCGGCCTCTCGTCGAGGGGGAAAATTTACGGCGGGCACATCCGCTCCATGAGAGAGAAGGCGATAGTCCTGGCCCTCTCCATGCCGGAACCGGAGATCACCGCAGAAGAAGCCCTGGCGGCGGGAGCAGCTGTCTTCGCCGAGGGACTGGCAGGCTCCTTCAACGCCATGCCGAATCTTCACGCCTATCCCGGCATAGCCCGGGGGCTGCTCGATGTCCGGGCAACGGGGCTGAACGAGAATATTCTCATGGAGGCGGCGAAAGCCATCGCCGGCGCCGTGGACCGCCGACGCCTCTCCTCCAAATGCATCATTCCCGATCTCTTCTCCGACGAAGTGACCCCCCGGGTCGCCGAGGCGGTAGCTCAGCAGGCCATCGCCGACGGCCTGGCCCGGCATCCCCTCCCTGCCCGCCAGGTGTACGACGAGACGTGGAGCCGTCTTTTCGGGGTCATCGAAGAGCGAGCATAGCAATGAGAGGCCCTAAAGGGCCTCTCTTTAATTTTATCGGAAGTGCAACTTTCCGGACATCAGCGCTGCTGACCGCCGACGAGATCCTCGTACACGGGGATGGGCGCCGAAACCTTTACGACAGCGCGCTTGACATAGGCGTCGGGGAACGCCCGGCGCGCGAACTCCACATTTTCCGGCGAAGGGAGCTTCCGATAGGCTTCGGCCACGATCCACCAGCCGGCCTTCATGCCGTCGAAGCTGTCGCTGCGCTGAACTATGAAGTAGGACTGCATGTCGCCGAAGAGAGGAATCGCCCGGTCGATGGCCTTCTGTGCCCCGGCCTCGGTTCGGAGGCTGGCGCCGATGATGAAGAAGAGAGTTTCCCCCTTGTGGTCGGTTCCGCCTATGCTCTGGGCGTAGGCAGTCGACTTTTCGGACACTGCCGGGGGCGCCGGGGCCTCGATGGAGGTGTCCCCGGCGGCGTCTGCCGAAGCCGCAGCATAAGAGCCGGAGGCATACAATGGCGGCACAGCGGCAATCCCGTCAGGCGAACCATCCCTGAACGACGGGCAGCCGGACAGGCAGAGAGCGACACCCATCGCAGCGGCAAGAAGCAGTCCGCTGAATTTCATTATGATCCCCCCTTGAAATATTTTTGGCAAGAATAAAAGGCGATTCCGTTTTTTAGGAGGAGAAGATCCCCTTCACCACGGGTAAATTTTCCATGTTTTCATAAGGAGGAGGGCCGTTCCAGCCAGGGTGACGAAGACGGAATGGCGTTCACTTCTCCAGAGGACTGCCATATCGAAGGGGCCGTCAAGTCCTTCAAGAGTCCATTTTTTGGGAAAAAACCGGCCGGTCCTGGAAACATACCCCTCGTATTCCGCGCCGAAACGCTGCCGGAGAAAAGCCTCCTCCCAGGGGACAATGACAACCCCATAAAGAAATAGAAAGGCGAGAAGGAAAAGCATAAAAGCGCTCCATCCGGCCATCATGCCCCAGCCGGCGCCGATGAGTCCGTTGCCGATGTAGAGCGGATTGCGGACGAGGCCGTAGGGCCCCCAGGTGACAAGCTGCTGCGCCCCGACCTGCTCGCCCCGGTACCGGAGTATGCTTCCCGCGGCCCAGAAGCGGATGCCCTGGCCGAGGGCGACGAAAAAAAGACCGGTAAGAAGGGCCCAGGAGTCCACCGGGCCGGCCAGAAAGAGAACCGCAAGAAAGAGGGCTGTCCAGAGCCCTCCCCTGAGTTTGAAAACCGCCGCCCGAAAATCAGTCATGGTGCTCCTCACCCGGTTTTTCACCTGTTTTGCAGGTCATCTCCTCGGGGGACAAGGGCACGGGTTCGTCCTTCTCATGGGCGTAGATCTCGTTGGTGACACCCCACCCGAGCAGCTTCACTGCAACGAAGACCCCCATGCCGATGGCGAGGTACTCGGTGAAGAAGCGCCATGCGATGGCCATGACCCCCGCCATGTTCCACGGGACGAGAAGGCCGAAGAGCGCGGCTCCTCCGCCCTCGGCGACGCCGCTCGCGCCCGGGGTGGGAACGAAGTAGAGAAGGAACATGAAAACGGCCTGGGCGAGGAGGGCCTGGAGATAGTGAAAGGGAAGGCCCACGGAGGCTATGAGACAGGGGAGTACCGAAAATATGAAAAGAAGATGAAGAACGGAGAGCAGCACGGCGGCAATGAAATTCTTGAGGCCGCAGGAAAAGAACATCTGAAAGTTGAGGTTGTAGTTGTCCACCTCGAGATTGATCCGCTTCACGACCTGGAGGACGATTTCGGGCCGAACGACGCCGAAACGCTTCAGCCAGAGGGTCAGGATTGCCCCCCATTTTTTTATGAGGGCCGGCCGGGTGATGCTGAGCACTACGAGCACCCAGGAGATAAGGATAAAAAGCAGCACGTAGGAGAACACACCCTTCAGGAAGAGCCTGCCCCTGAGAAGCTCAGGTTCGATGACAACAGCAACGGGGACGATGATTCCGAGGATGAGAATGGTCAGCAGCGTGCGGGTGAGGGTAATGGCTATTCCTTTGCCGATGGGGACATTCTTTTTGTACAGGACGTAGACCTGGAAAGGGCCTCCGCCGCTCTGCATGGGGGTTACCGCACAGCCGAAGTAATGAAGCCACGTCAGCACCATGCCGAGGCGGAATCCGATGTGCTCGCCCGCTGCCCGGGAAAGGGCGCAGAAACGGGCGGCGTCGCAGGTCCACGCGGCCAGTACGAAGGCAAGAGCCAACATCAGCAGCCTTTTATCGGCAGAGAGTATGGTAACCCATGTCCCCTGGTCCACGCTCGTCGCGAGAACGACCGCGCTGACTCCAAAGGAAAGAAGTACAAAGATCAGCAGACCTTTACGAAGGGTCAATGGACGAAATAACCTCCTCTTTCTTCAATCGGAAAAACAGTTGTCCCTCATGGAAGCCACGGCAAAAAACCGTGGGTCTCGGAAATCCGGAGAGAGAAGAGACAGGCCCTTTGTTTGAAAAGAAATTCCCCCGTCCTGAAAGCGCTTCGTATCGGACGGCTTGAACGCGGCCCGGTTCTTTCTCCGGAAGAGTTTCAGGCCGCAGCGGATAAGAACTCGGCAAAAAGACCCCGGAGAAAGGGCAGAGTAGAATTACGAAAAGATTGTACCCCTCCCGGGCACAGGGCCTTTCTTTTATTGAAGAGGTCTTCCGCTCGTATCGTGCAGGGATCGAAGGTACCCCTCCAGCCGGCGGACATCCGGAAGCAGTCCGCTGCGGATACGATAGGCCAGTTCGAGAAGCTTTTTTTCTTCCACGGAGACGGAAACTTCTTCGAGATTCTGAAGAAGGCTCTCTTTGAGTCCGGCCAGCCCTCCGTCTCCTATCTCGCCATCCTCGAGGGCGAGCAGCACCTGGCTGTTGTGAAGAACCTGAAGAAGCCATCCGATTCCCTCGGCGGCCCTGGCGAGCAGGTCGAGGCCTTCAGCGGCTTTGTCTCCCTCCAGCGTATCGGCGATCCGTTCGAACCCGGCTGAGAGATTGGCTAGATAGGTCTGTGCTTCGCAGAGGGATTCATTCACAAGTTCCCGCACGGGCCCGGTGGTGAAACTGACCTCACTGCCTCCGGAAAGAGCGGAAAAGGATTCCTCGTCGAATTCGGTGCCGTCCACCGAGATGATGCGGACCACTCTTCCCTGCGTTCCGGCATTCTCTTTCACGGAAGCAAGGATTTCCTCTTTCCCTGACCCCTCTGCCAAAAAAACCATTTCTTTTCCATCTACGAGGACTTTCACGTTTCCGCCTCCCTGTCTTTCATTATTGGGCGTGGCTGCCCCATTCTATCATGGGACGGAAAGGCTTTTCGGACAATTATTGTACCATGATTTTTTCTTTCATATAAAGGATCGGAACGGCTCCTCCGATAAGAAATAGAAGCATTCCACTCTTTCTCAGGGAGCTGATCCTATGGCCGAGTACGAATCAACCTTTTCAATTCCAGGCATCTCGTCCTCCATCGACTGGGGAGCCATGGCGGACAAGCTGCTTGAAAATGCCCGCAAGCCGGAGGAAGTCTGGATAGCAGAGCGGGACACCCTCGAGCTGAAAATCGGGCTATTCAACGAATTTTCGGGCTCTTTGAAGACGCTGCGCACATCCCTTACCTCACTTAAGCTCGAATCCACCTTTCGGGCAAAGCTTGCGGAATTCTCGTCCCTTTCAGGAGGGGACGCAGCGGGAATCGTCAGCGCCGTAGTCGACGCCGATGCCGCGATCAGTCAGCACGAGATCGAAGTGATTCAGAAGGCCCTGACCGAGGCACGTTTCGGAGCTCAGATCAAGACGACCATTGGGAACGCCGGCCTGACCGCGGGCGGGACCTTTTCAATCAACGTCGGCGGACGCCGGGGAGTCATCGAGGTCAAGACGACCGACTCCCTCTCGGCCATCGCCCAGAAGATCAACGCCGCAAAAGACGTCACCATCAACCCCGCCACGGGAAAGGCCTGGGGAGAAAGCCTCGGGATAACTGCCTCTGTGATCGACAACCGCCTGGTGATCAAGAGCACTGCCTCGGGGCTCGGAACCACCACAGATACGACCACTGTCACCCGCGGAACAGGTACGTCGGACAAACTCGGCTTCACCCTCGCCAGGGGAGTACCCTCTTCCGGCACGGTCAGCATCTCCGCAGGAGGAGTGGACTATATCGAGGGGACGGACTTCGAGGCCGTCTCCGGGACGGATGAAATCGTCTGGCTGGAGACAGGGAGCGCACCGGCAGCCGGAACGGACTATTCCGTTTCCTACACCGTCAATTCGAACGCCTTCAGCATTGACGGGGACACGGAGGTCCTTGAACTTCTGAAGCTCGACGACTCCACCCTTGCGGACCCCGAATTTCATCTTGAAGCCCGGGATGCCGTCGTGAAGGTGGACGGTCTGACTCTGACACGATCCTCGAATCAGATCGACGACCTTCTCGAAGGGGTGAAGCTCACAATCCACGGAGCGGGCTCCGTGATCATGAACATCACCCAGGACGCCGAAACGGCCGTTACCTCTATACAAAATTTTGTCGACGCCTACAACGACACGCTCGACTGGATCAATATCCGCCTCAGCGAATCCACCCAGTCGTCCTCTTCCACCCAGGACGACCAGTATACAAACGAGGATTTCTACAAAAAATTCGGCCTGCTGCACGGCAACTCCATGCTATGGCAGTCGAAATCCCAGCTTCGCCAGCTCATGACCAACTCTATTGCGGCAAAATATTCATCGAAGACGGGAAATCCCGTCCTTGGAACCCTGGCTGGAGAGGGACTGACCTCGGCCACATCCTTCGATCTCACCGTGGGGGTACGGACAGCCCGGATCGATGTCTCTCCGTCAGATACCCTGAGCAGCATCGCTTCAAAGATCAATTCATCCTACGAGATGACCCACGATGCCCAGGGCAGAGTGTACCCTATCCCCATGGCAAGCGCCAAGGTGGTGGACAACCAGCTCGTGATCACTTCTTCTCCGAACAGGAAGTTCTCCCTTGCGGCCGGAGACACCGTTCTCGACACCCTGGGACTGGGAACCCCCTTCACTCTTCTCTCCCAGATCGGCCTGTCCACGGAACAGACCGACTACGGAAAGAGCGGCAAACTCGAGTTCGATACGGACAAATTCATGGAGGCCCTGCGAAAAGACCCGGACGGAATGGCGGGGATCATGAACACGATCATGGAGCAAATGGACAGCACGATCGGAAACATGGTGGATGCCACCCAGGTGGAGGTAGGCACAACCACCACCCCGAAGGGCCGGGTGGCAAGCCAGATCACAACCTGGCAGTCGGAGATCACCGCCATAGACAAACGCATCACCGATTTCGAACGACGGCTCGACATCCGGGCCCGGGGACTCTACGATTCCTTCGCCCAGGCGGAGGTCAGGCTCGCCGCCCTGCAGCAGCAGTCAACGTGGCTCGCCTCGGTGGTGTCCCAGCTTTCCGGGACCTCGTCATGAGTTGAGATCTTCTGGGAGAAGGGGCCGCCGATGAAATCGGCGGCCCCTTCTTTTAATTATTCGCGTACTCGAGAATATGGGAGAGGGTGCTGGGAGAGAGCTGGGCGAATCCGATGCGCCATGCGAGGATCGCCGCCTGGGTCCGGTCCCGGAGGTCGAGTTTTTTCAGCACATGGCTCACATGGTTTTTCACGGTCTTCTCTGAGAGGACCATCTGCTCAGCCACCTCGATATTGCTCAGTCCCTGGGAGAGCCAGTAGAGAATTTCCTTCTCCCGGGGGGTGAGTTCGTAGAGCTGGTCGTTCTCCTCTTTCCGCCGGGAAAAGGAGGTGAGAAGCTTCCCCGCGACCCTGGGGTCGACGTAGGGCTGCCCTCGTGCTGCGGACCGGATGGCGGAGAGAAGCTCCACCTTTCCCGAGGCCTTGAGGACGAACCCGAGCACTCCGGCAGCGGAGAGGGCAGAAAGGCAGTCTTCGTCGTCGTAGGCGCTGATCGCCACATAGCGCATTTTGTAGGGAAGATTGTTGAGCTCCCGGACAAGCTGAATTCCGTCCATTTTCGGCATATTAATGTCAAAGAGGAGAATATCGGGAACTCTTTCTTCCATGAGGGAAAGGGCTTCTTCACCGTCGCCGGCCTCCCCCACCACGAGAATGTCCGTTTCAAGTTCGAGCAGCTTCTTTACACCGTCACGAAAAAGCTTGTGGTCATCAGCAATGAGCACCCTTGTCTGTTCCATCTCTCCACCTCCGTTCAAACGGCTTTTTCTAACACCGATATTCAGCCGGAAATTTCAGTAATTCCCGGGGCTTTCGCCCTACCCGCAGGAAGTCGTTACTGGTAAAATAAATGAACCAAAAACCCCCGTATAGGTCTTAAGTACTATTGTATCAGAAAACAGGCTCTTTTTCGAGGAGGAACTCTTTGTGTCCCACGGTGAAATTCCCCGCCTTTCCCTGGCGCTCCGCAAAAAAACAGCTGCCGCGCTGCGCCGTTTCTCTCTGATTCAGCCCCATGACAGAATTTTGATCGGTCTTTCGGGAGGAAAGGACAGCCTTGTCCTTTCCGTAGCCCTGGCGGGTTTTCAGCGGAGAAGTCCCTTTCCCTTCTCCCTGGCCGCATCTTTCGTGGATATCACCGGAGGATCGGAGGATGCCGCTTTCCTCCGGGAATTCTGCGATTCCCTGGAAATTCCCTTCTCCGTCAGGCCCTACCCGATTCTTTCCATTATCGACGAGAGAAGTGAACGGTCCCCCTGCAGCCTCTGCGCGAATCTGAGGAGGGGCATATTGAACGACGAGGCCAAAGAAAGGGGATGCAATCTCCTCGCCCTCGGCCATACCCTTGACGATGCGGTTGAGACTGTCCTGATGAATCTTTTTCAAACCGGGCAGTTCAAGTCCTTCCAGCCGAAAGTCTGGCAGAGCCGTACGGGCATAACGGTCATCCGTCCCCTCGTTCTGTCGGAGGAGCGGTCCGTGGCGAAGGAAGCGACCCGTCTCTTCCTGCCTGTCAGGGATAATCCCTGCCCTTTTTCAGGCACGACCGAAAGAAAGAGAACAGCGGATTTCATCCATTCCTTGTGTGCCGGAAATCCCGGAATCAAGTACAATATAGTTCATGCCCTTGAATGTCTCGACGAAAGAAACCGGTGGACGGGAAGCGTTTCCTCCCGGATTTCCGGCAGTAAGTCAGAACAAGGAGAGATGATATGGGAAAAGTCGACAGATATCCTGTAGAGAGTTTCCCCTCCGAAAAAGTTTCTCCCCCGGAAAAATCGGGGAGAGAAGAAAGAGACCCGAAAAGAGTGGACGAATATTTTCGCTGGGATCCGCTTGACGATCCGCGGTTCTCGCCCCTGATAGTGGGTAAGGGAAGCATCGGAGGCAAGGGGCGCTCTCTTCTCTTCGCCATGGCCCGCATCTGGGACAGCGGAGAAGAAACCCTCAAGAGGGTTATTTTTCCCCGGTCCCTTTTCATCGCCACGGATTCATTCGACGAAGTTCTCTCGCAGATTCCCGACCTCGAAAAACTCACGGCAGGTCCATGCGAGGATCTTGAGGCGGCCTTTGTGAAAGCCGATCTTCCCGAAAGGGTCTCCCGGGCCGTCCGGGAATTTCTCGAAGAAGTGACCGACCCCATCGTCGTCCGCAGCAGCAGCGTCCTCGAGGACTCTCTCAAATACTCCTTCGCCGGGAAATATCTCTCCACCTTCGAGTTCAACGACGGAGAGCTTTCCCTCGAAGAGCGGTGCGCAAAGGTGGAACAGGACATCAAGAAAATTTACGCCCGCACCTTTTTCCCCATGGCCCTCGCCTACCGGCAGAAGCACGGCCTCGGCGACGACCGTATGGGAATCATCCTCATGAGGGTGGCGGGAAAATGGAGAGGCCGGTACTACTACCCCACCATGGCGGGAGTGGGCTTCTCCCGGTACTACCGGCGGTGGACCACGAGAATAAAATCCGAGGACGGCATCATCCGCCTCGTATTCGGCATGGGAACCACGAGCACGAAAAGGGGGTATGCCCGCACCTTCGCCCTCACCCTTCCCTGTCTCCGCCCGGAGGGGCAGAACCCCTTCAACATAATGCGCCATTCCCAAGAGCATTTCCAGGTGATCGACAGGGAACAGAAGGAGCTGGTCACAGTAGACGTGAAGCAGATCTGGGAGGACATCTTTCCCTATCACAGCTGTTTTCCCGACTATGCCCAGGTCTACAGCCCCGACGACCAGGGAGGGTATTTCACCCCCGTGTCCCGGAGGGGGACAACGATCCAGAAGGGAGAAAAAGTCTGCTTCACCTTCGAGGAATTCGCCTGCCGGTCGAACCATTTCTTCGACAGGATGAAAAAGCTCCTCTCACTTCTCGACCGGGAGATGGGCGTTCCCGCCGACGTGGAGTTCGCCTACCATCCGGGAGAGGATCTCGTGGAGATTGTCCAGGCGCGCCCCCTGTGGATCAGCGAACAGGTTCAGGGGGTGGAGATCCCTGATCTTTCGAACCGCACCGTCATCCTCAAGGCGGACCGTATGGTTACCCACGGAGTTCGGGAGAATATCCCCTGGCTCGTCTACATCGACCATCACATCTACGCCCAGGAGACCCGCTTTCACGATGTGGCGAGGGCCATAGGCATGGTGAACGAAGCCCTCCGGGGACAGCGGTATATCCTCGCCGCCCCGGGAAGGGTGGGCTCCAGCAACCCACTCCTGGGGGTTCCCGTGCAGTATGACGAGATCACCCGGTGCTGCTGCATCGTGGAAATCGGTTTCCCCAAAGAGGGGTATATGCCGGAGCTCTCCTTCGGAACTCATTTCTTCACTGACCTGGAGATCGACGGAATTCTGTACATGCCCGTCTACGAGGGGGGGAAGAACAACATTTTCGATGAGGAACTGCTGAACTCCGCGCCCTACGCCACGGGCCCCCATCCGGCTGTCCGCCTCTACGGAGGATCCTTTTCCGTGTACACGGACGGAGACCGGAACCTCGGCATTGTCACGGCAGACCGGATTGACGAACCCGTCTCCCCCTTCTCTTTCTGAGATCGGGTAATTTTTCCTGTGCAAAAGGTCCGCCGGTCAGTCTCCGGCGGACCTTTTCAGTTTTTGTTTTTCGAAAAGTTCAGAGGGTTATCTGCTGAAGGGAAAGCTCCTCGGCGAGCTCCGTCACCTCAAGAGCCTGGGAGCTGTAGTCGGGCCTTCCCATAAGCCCGTAGGTATAGTTCTTGCCCTGCTCAACCCCCGGCTGGTCGAAGGGGTTGACGTCGAGAATGTACCCCGTGAGGGCGGTGACATTTTCATAGAACTGGATCAGGCCTCCAAGCCTCCGGGCGTCAATTCCCGGCAGCTTCAGGCTGATCACCGGTTTTCCCGTCTTCGCCAGCGCGGCGATGGTGGAAAGAGCCTCGTACCGGCGCAGGGAGTTCATGGACTGGCCGAAAAGATAGGAGAGGCTCATGAGGCTCTTCTCCTCCGTCTCGGGGATGATGATGTCCTCTTCTCCGTCGGAGGTGGTGATGACCGTGAAGAGCTTGTCGTCGGGGCCGTCCGTATAGAGCTGAATCTGGGAGTGCTGGTCGATGGCCCCGAGAGCCTTGACGGGCGTGGAGCCGGATCCGTTCTTTCCGAGGCTTTCCCCCCAGAGCTGGGCATACCATTCGCTGAATCGCTCCAGACCGTCCTCGTAGGGCATCATGACGGTCATGTTCCTCCCTTTCCGGTAATGGACCACGGAAAGGGCCGCGAGAAGCCACGCGGGGTTGGTCTGAAGGGTCTTTCGGGCTGAGAGTTTTTCCTCCATCTCCCCGGCTCCCTTCAGAAGTTCTTTCGCTGAAATGCCGAGGGCGGAAGCGGAAAGAAGCCCAACGGCGGAGAGCACGGAAAACCGTCCTCCCACGTCGGAGGGAAGCACCAAGCTTCGGCATCCGATTTCATCCGCAAAGGGGCGGAGAACTCCCTGCTTCTCGTCGGTAATGACCACGACCCTCTCAGCGGCTCTTTTTGGGCCCAGCTCGACCTTCAGCCGGTCCCAGAAGAAAAGAAAATTGGCCATGGTCTCGGCCGTGCTCCCCGATTTGCTGATGACCACAAAAACGGATTTTTCGGGTTCGAGGAGGTTCCATATTCCGTGGTTGTCCCGCGGGTCCACGTTGTCGGAGAGGAAGAAGCGGGGAGCATTCCTTTTTGCCCGGGGAAGTTCGTTCCAGTAGGGGGGAAGAAGGGCTCCGTGGAGCATCTGGTTTCCCAGGGCGGAGCCTCCGATCCCGATCTGGACGAGGGAATCGAATTCCGAAAGCCATCGGGCGGTCTCCTCCACGGGCTCTATATTCCTTCCGGGCAGGGTTTTCCATCCGAGACCTTCCTCGCCCCTGGAGGCACCCTCAGCAAGCCTTGAGCTGCCCGACCGGAGGATTTCCTCGAAGGGTTCCACGTCCTTCCATTGTACCTCGCCCCTCTTGCCCGCAGCAGAGGGACCTGTGACTGCCATGCCGAAGGACATTGTAAAAAGATCTGAAGCGGAGTTTCTCTTTTCAGGCACAATCTTTCCTCCTTCCGCTTCTCATGAGTTGCTCTGCTTCGTCAGCTCCTCTTCGATTGCCTCGGGGTTAAACCCCACGATGTACTTATCGCCGATCTGGGTCACGGGAACTCCCATCTGGCCGCTCTTTCGCACCATCTCCATGGCCGCTTCCCGGTTCTCGGCAACATCGATATTCTCGAACTCTATTTCTTTCTCCTTGAGATATTCCTTTACCTTGGTACACCATGGGCAAGTTTTCGTCGTAAACACTTTTATCATGGAAGACACCTCCACTGAGAGAAATATGCTGCGGGGGCAGCCCCCCGGTCTTTCCTTTCCCGTTTATTATATACCGAATTCCGACGACGAAGAGTTATTCCGTGGTTTGGAGTATAATATCATGGTTCTTAGATACAATTTCGGAGAATACATTCAGGGAGGAAAGAGAATGACTCTATCCGCTACGACTACAGCCGGCCCTTCCTTGGAAGAGCGGCTTTTTCCGCTCGCCGAACGCTACAGGGGGAAAAAGGGAATTACCATTCCTCTTCTGGCCGAACTTCAGGAGATCATGGGATTCATCGCCCCGGACGGCGTAGAGTACCTCTCCAGGGAACTGGATATTCCGCCGGCGGAAATGTACGGCGTCGCCACTTTTTACGCCATGTTCAGGCTGCAGCCCCAGGGGAAGCACATCATACGCCTTTGCCGCGGAACCGCCTGCCACGTGCAGGGGTCCGCACGGATCGGCGAGCAGCTTCAGAGAACTCTCTCGGTGTCCGAAGGAGGGACCACTGAGGACAGGATGTTCACGCTGCAGTTCGTGGCATGTCTCGGCTGCTGCAGCCTGGCTCCCGTCATGATGGTGGACGGGGAAGTCCACGGAAGGCTCACGCCGGAAAAAGCCGTAGAGGTCCTTGAAACCATCCGCGCGTCAGAGAATTCATAAGCCCATGGAGGTGTCGCAGGTGTCCAAAACTGTCGTCAAGGTGGGACTTGCAAGCTGCGGAGTCGCCGCGGGAGCTGTGCCCATCTATGAAACCCTCGAAAAAGCCCTCCGGGGAAGAGAGGATGTCGAACTCAAAAAAGTAGGCTGCATCGGCCTGTGCTACATGGAGCCCATCGTCGAGGTGGAGCGGGACGGAAAATCCATTGCCTACGGCAAAGTGGATACGGCCCTCGCTGAGGAGATCGTCGCATCCCACGTCAACGAGGGGAAAATAGTTCAGAAGGCGGTCATTCTCGATCCATCCGGCAAAGCCTGCGAAAACGGGCGGATGGACAGCCAGGTCAGGATCGTGCTCCGCAACAGCGGCATCATCGATCCGCAGAAAATCGACGAGTACATCGAAAGGGACGGCTACGAAGCCCTGAAGAAGGCCCTGAACACCACTCCGGAGGCAGTCATCGATGAGATCCTCGCCAGCGGTCTTAGGGGGCGGGGAGGGGCAGGGTTCCCCACCGGCCTGAAGTGGAAGTTCGCCCGGGCAGCCAAAGGGGACAAGAAGTATTTCGTCTGCAACGCCGATGAAGGAGATCCGGGGGCCTTCATGGACCGGTCCGTTCTCGAGAGCGACCCTCACAGCATCATAGAAGGAATGGCCATCGGCGGCTACTCCATAGGTTCCGACGAGGGCATCATCTACTGCCGGGCGGAATACCCCATGGCCATAAGAAACCTCACCGTAGCCCTCGGCCAGGCCAGGGAACGGGGATATCTCGGAAAAAACATCTTCGGGTCCGACTTTTCCTTCGATATTCATATCAAGGAAGGGGCCGGAGCCTTCGTCTGCGGCGAAGAGACGGCTATGATCGCCTCCATCGAGGGACGCCGGGGAATGCCCCGGCCGCGGCCGCCCTTTCCGGCGAACAGCGGTGTATTCGGCAAGCCCACGAACATCAACAACGTGGAGACTATCGCCAATATCCCCTGGATTCTTCTGAACGGTGCGGCTGCATTCGCGCAGTACGGCATAGGCAAGAGCAGGGGAACGAAGGTCTTCGCCCTGGCCGGAAAGATCAAGAAGGGCGGTCTCGCAGAGGTCCCCATGGGAATGTCCCTCCGGGAAGTCATCTTTAACGTGGCCGGAGGAATCGCAGACAACAAAAAATTCAAGGCCGTCCAGCTCGGAGGCCCTTCGGGCGGCTGCCTTCCCGAGTCGCTCCTTGACACGCCCGTGGACTACGAATCCATCAACGCCACGGGGGCCATCGTCGGCTCCGGCGGGATGGTGGTCATGGACGAGACCACCTGCATCGTGGACGTGGCGAAGTTTTTCCTCGCCTTCGTACAGAAGGAATCCTGCGGCAAATGCCCCTTCTGCCGCATCGGCACGAAGCGGATGCTCGAGATCCTCGAGAAGATCACCTCCGGCAAGGGGGAAATGGAGGACCTCGACACCCTTCTGGACCTGGCTGCCCAGGTCAAGGAAGGCTCCCTTTGCGGCCTCGGCCAGACGGCCCCCAACCCTGTGCTCACCACGCTCAAGTACTTCCGGGAGGAGTACGAGGCCCACATACGGGACAAAAAATGTCCTGCCGGAGTCTGCACGAGCCTCATACACTACGTCATCGACCCTGCTGTGTGCATCGGATGCACCCGGTGCGCCCGGAACTGCCCAGTCTCCTGTATCGACGGCGAAGTGAAAAAACCCCACTACATCAACGACGACCGATGCATCCGGTGCGGCCTGTGCAAAAAGGTCTGCCCCGTTGATGCGGTTTCAGTGCAATAACGCTCACCGGGAGGATTGCAATCTGCCATGATAAAAAACATTAAGGTGACTTTGAACGGAAAAACCGTCTATGGATATTCGGGGCAGAAGATTCTCGACCTCTGCGCAGAGTGCGGCGTCGAGATCCCGACTCTCTGCTACGACCCCCATCTCAGCCTTCACGGAGGCTGCTCCGTCTGCCTCGTCGAGGTCGAGGGGGCGAAGACCCTCCTTCGGGCATGCGCCAACGCCATCGCACCGGGGATGGTCATCAGGACGGATTCGGACCGGGCCGTCAGCGCCCGCAGGACCGCCCTGGAACTCCTCCTCACCGACCACGTGGGGGACTGCCGCCCTCCCTGCACCCTCACCTGTCCGGCGACGGGAAACGTGGAGGCCTACATCAACCTGGCCGCCCAGGGAAAATACGGCGAATCCCTCGACGTGCTCCATCATCACGTCACACTCCCCGCCTGCATCGGCCGGGTCTGCCCGGCACCCTGCGAGGGAAAATGCCGGCGCAACTTCGTGGACGATACAGCCGTTTCCATCAAGGAGATCAAGCGTTTCGTCGGCGACTGGGGGATCAGAACAGGCTCCATGGGGTTCATCCCCGAGACCGAGCGAAACGGAAAATCCGTGGCAATCGTCGGCGGAGGCCCGGCGGGCCTCTCCGCCGCATATTACCTCAGCCTGAAGGGGTACAGCCCTGTGATCTTCGATAAGGAGCACCTCCTCGGCGGCATGATGCGCTACGGGATCCCCGACTACCGACTCCCCCAGGAGGTGCTGCAGGCCGAGATCGACTGGCTTCTCGCCCATGGGACAGAGGTCCGCACAGGCATGACTCTCGGAAAGGATATGACCCTCAACGAGCTCCGCAGGGACTTTGACGGAGTCATCCTCGCCATGGGGTGCTGGAAATCCTCACCCATGCGCATATCCGGGGAGGACCTTCCGGGAGTGCTCGGCGGCATCGACTTCCTCTATGATGTAAAGACGAAACCGTCGGTGGACATCGGAAACCGGGTCGCCGTGGTGGGAGGAGGAAATACCGCCATGGACGCATGCCGGTCTGCCCGGCGCCTCGGCGCGCAGGATGTTACCCTTCTCTACCGCCGTTCCCGGGAGGAGATGCCCGCAGATGACCTCGAAATTGAAGAGGCCATGGAAGAAGGGGTCAAGTTCCTTTTTCTGTCGGCCCCCAAGGCCGTGGAAGGGAACGGCAGAGCCGAAAGACTCGTCTGCGAGCGCATGACTCTGGGCGAACCGGACGCTTCCGGGCGCAGAAGCCCCGTCCCCACGGGAGAGACCTTCACTCTCGAGGTGGATACGGTCATAGCCGCGGTCGGCCAGGCAATAGATTTTACGGGCCTTCCGAAGGAGCTTTCCGACGGCCGGAGAATGAAGGTGGGTCCCGACTACGAGACGCCCCTACCCGGCGTTCTCGTGTGCGGCGACCAGCAGACGGGGCCGAAGATCGCCATCGAGGCCATCGGCAACGGCCACTGGGCGGCGGACTCCATGGACCACTATCTGACCCATGGCCGGCCTAAAAAACCCTTCTTCTACGACATCGTCCGGAAAGACCTCGGCCCTGAAGATTTTGCCGATGTGGAGAAAACGGAGCGGCAGTATGTGCAGCACGTCAGCGGAAAGACTCGTCTTGAGGCGCCCTTCATCGAGTACAACACGGGGCTGACGGAGGAACAGACCCTGAGAGACGCCTCCCGCTGCATGGAATGCGGCTGCCGGGACGTCTTCGAATGCCGCCTCCGCAAATTCGCCACGACCCACGAGGTGCAGCCAGAACATTTCGAGGGGGCCCATCTCGACAAATACGAGGACGTGAATGAGTATTACGTCCGGAATATGGACAAATGCGTCCTCTGCGCAAAATGCGTCCGGGCCTGCGACGAAATCGCCGGATTCCGGGCCATCGACTTCGCCGAGCGCGGGTTCGAATCGGTGGTCACCGCCGAGTTCTTCAACGACCTCGAGCACTCCGACTGCACCTTCTGCGGGCTCTGCACCCAGGTCTGCCCTGTGGGAGCCCTTATCGAAAAGAAAGCTCCCCGCTGGCCTCACCTGGAGGTCCCCGAGATCCGGAAGACCACCTGCCAGCTCTGCTCCGTGGGGTGCGAGCTCGATCTCAACCTGGACCGGAAGCGGTCCCGGATCGTACGGATCACCACTGACCTCGATGACCCCCTTTCCCCCGCCTTCGGCTATTGCTGCTCAAAGGGAAGATACGGCTACAGAGATGTGGAGAACAGCGGGAATTTCCAGCCTGCCCTGTCCGGCGAGCCAGTCTCCGAAGCGGAGGCCCTGGAAGCCCTTTCTCAGTTCATGGAGGAGGGAAGAACGGCCTTCGTCCTCTCCTCATCCCTCACCGGGGAAGAAGCCCGGGCAATAGCGGAGTTCCGCGAACTCTACGACGCCGAAGCCCCCGTCGCCTCCCTCGAGGGGTCGGAATTCGTCCCCTTCCATGAGGAAACCCTGAGACGGAAGGGGATCAAAAAATCCACCTACGGCACCTTCAGCGAGGCGGACGCCTTCCTTCTGCTGTGGACCCGCACCGACGAGGAACAGCCCGTGCTCACCTCATGGCTTCGAAAAGCCGCACGGCACCGCCATTCAGCCATAGTCTACCTCGGGAAGGCTCCAGGCATGATGGCCCGGGGGAACAGCGTGATCCTGACCCCTGCCGAAGGCACGAAGGAGCAGGCTCTGGACGCCCTGACACAGGCGATCCGCGCCGTAAAATCGAAGGAACCTCTGGGCCTCGGATCTCTCCTCGAAGGTACGGGCCTGGATGCTGCGGAAGTACACCGGGGGGCGGAGCTCCTCGCTGGGTCGAAAATCCCCCTGGCTCTCATCGGCCCGGACGCCCCTCTGCCCGGAGCTTTCGACGCCGCTGAGGCACTTGCGGGAGGGAATTATCTCCTGCTCTACCGGGGTGCCGGAACGGCCGCCATTCTCTCGGTCTTCCCCCGGATCTCCTCCATAGAAGGACTCCGCCGCACTGCCGCGGAGGAAAAAGGCAGATCCCTTCTCTTCCTCGGGGCAACTCCGGAGGAAGCGGGTTTCTCGAAGGAAGATCTCCTTGGCAGAAAATATGCCGTACTTGCCCCGGAACCCTCTCCACTTTCGGGGGGTGCTTCGGTCCTTCTTCCCCTACTTCCGTGGATTGAAAAAGAAGGCACGGTGACGAATCTCGAAGGGAGAGAACTGCGGCTGAACCGAGGGCCCCTGCGGGAAAAGACGGGCCGGAATCTCACTGAATTCCTCTCCGCCGTCTCCTTAGCCTGGAGCGGACGCATACCGTCAAACCCGGTGGCTAAAGAATAATCGATCACACAAGCTTCATTTGCACGCCTCATAAAATTCACAGGGAAAATCTTCCCTGTGAATTTTATTTTATTTACTCTTAAACTATTGACATTCAGGTCATTTCACTTTACACTAATCGAAATTTTTTTATAAG
The DNA here is from genome assembly GCA_963674625.2 of Aminobacteriaceae bacterium. GTDB lineage: Bacteria > Synergistota > Synergistia > Synergistales > Aminobacteriaceae > JALHFZ01. Next base: position 89,188 of record CAXXXO010000004.1, read on the forward strand.
AAAAATGAAGGAGGAAAAAAAATGAAAAAGCGGACTCTGTCAGTTGCATTTGTACTTGGAATCGCTCTTTTGATTTCCGCTGCGGGGACAGTGTGGGCGGCACCGTCGGGCGAACCGATCAAAATAGGCTACCTCGCCACTCTTACCGGCGACGGTTCCACCTGGGGACAGCACGAACGGGACGGGGCCCTCCTTGCAGTGAAGGAAATCAACGCCTCGGGAGGCGTCCTCGGCCGTCCCCTCGAGCTCGTCTACTATGACGTTCGGGGCCGGCAGGAGGACGCGATCCAGGCGGCGCGGCGCCTCGTTCACGAAGACAAGGTCGTGGCCATAGGAGGGACGAACTACAGCGGACTGAATCTCGCCACGGCGTCGGTGGTCAATGACGGAAAAGTTCCCCAGATCGGGACCGCGACCACGAACCCCGCCGTAACGGTTGATCCGAAGACCAACATGGTGCGCCCCTACATGTTCCGGATGTGCTATACCGACCCCTACCAGGGAAAGGTAATGGCCGATTACCTCGTCAACAAGCTGGGGATCAAATCGGCCGCAGTGATCACCGACATCGGCAGCGACTACTCCGAAGGGCTGAAGGAATTCTTCGTGGCCCGCTTCAAGGAGCTCGGGGGAGATTTGAAGGGAGTCTGGTCCTTCCGGGGGGGCGACGTGGATTTCCGTGCCCAGCTCACCGAGATGAAGGCCACCGGTGCCCAGGCTGTCGCTCTTCCAATCCTCTACAAGGAAATGGGGCTCGTCATGAAACAGGCGGCGGAGCTTGACTGGAAACCCGTATTCATCGGCGGAGACGGCTTCAGCCCGAGCATGTACGAAATCGCAGGAGACGCCATGGAGGGGAGCTACTGGGTGTACAGCATGAACCTCAACACCCCGGAGATCAACAATCTCATGGACAGGTTCGAAAAGGAGTACGGGAGAAAAGCGGACGAACCCTCCAACGTGACTTACGCCTACGACCTCATCACCTGGATAGCCGACGCCATTAAACGGGCGGGCAAGGCGGAAGGACCTGCAATAAAGGAAGCCATGGAGAACACGAAGGATCTGAAGCTCGTCCACTTCACCCTTAGCGTGGACAAGGCGACTCACAACCCCCTGAACAAGCCCGCAGCAATGATGATCTGGAAGGGCAAGGGTCTGGAGTTCCTTGAGATGTGGGCGCCCCAGGATAAATTCTAGCTCCGGAGGCAAAAAAAGCGGAAGAGAGGGAAACCGAAGAGGCCGGTCCCGAAGGGGAATCGGCCTCTCTTCATGGAGAACCCTAGAGTTTCTTACCCGTGCTGGCGGTAATCGTCTCTCCGGTCTTGCGGCACAGGATCTGCCGCTGCCACTCGGGGCGCTCTCCGGGGAAATCCTCCCGGAACTGCACTCCCCGGCTTTCCTCCCGAAGAAGAGCCGCTTCGGCGACGGATTTCGCCGTGGCGAAAAGTCCCTTCATCTCGAGAGCATGGAGCAGGTCCATGGGGGTCTTCACCCTCAGGGCGCGGCCTCTCTCCTCCGCTTCGGAGATCTCCCTGAGGCACCGGGCTATCCCCTCTCCGCTGCGGCAGGGGCCGATTCCACGGGCGACGGCAGCGCCGAGAGTCCGGCGGACCTCCGAAGGATCTTCCCCTTTTTCCCGGAAGACGGATGGCAGGACCGGAGCAAATGAGACTGTCCCGGAGCCTGCCCTTCCCGAGAAAGGCTCTTCGGCGGCGGCCGCACCAGCCCGAAGTCCGAAGGTCACGATGTTCGTCAGGGCGTTTCCTCCCATCCGGCTTGCACCGTCCACTCCCCCCGTTACCTCTCCGCAGGCGTATAGACCGGGAAGGGCGGTGCGGCCTTCTCCGTCGATGGGGATACCTCCCGAGAAGTAATGCTGTATCGGACTGACCTCCACGGGCTTTGTCCTTTTTTCCGGAGGAAGGTCAAACATAAGGGACATCATGACGTAAGGATCGTGAAGGTCCTCCTCCCGGAGATTTTCAAGGTGGAGCAAAGTCTTTCCGCCCTGCTGTTTATGCCGGGCGACGAGAATGGCCGTTTTGTCACGGCCGAAGAAATTCGCTTTGCGGCCATTTTCGATTCCCCAGGAGCGGAGAGCCTCCAGGACATATTCCCGTCCGTTTTCATCCGTAAGAGGGATAAAATCGATGAGGTCGAGCCCGACCATCCAGAGGGGATACCCCTCCTGGTCCCATCCGAGAGGGTAAAACTGCACGTATTCCATATCCACAAGGTCGAGCCCGGCCTCCAGAGCAAGAAAGTAGCCGTCTCCGGTCATACGGGCAGGGTTGTCCGTCCGGGGGTAGATCCTTCCGCCTCCTCCGGAAGCGAGAATCACGGACGAAGCTTTTTTCCGGTATCCCTTTCCCGTCTTCCAATCAATCCATTCGACGCCTCCGACTCCTCCGTCTTCGAGGAGAAGCCGGGTGGCCGCAGAGTTCTCGAGAAGCGTGACGCCAGCTTCCCGGGCCTTTTCGGCCAGTTCGCGGGTGAAACCCGCCCCTCCCGCCATTTCCGTGGAGGCCGATTCCCGAACCGATGCATAACCGGCGGAGTTTATCCTGATGGTGATGCCCATGGATTTGAGCCGCAGAAGGGATTCCTCCCCCAGATCGGCGAGGATCCTGACGAGGTGCTCTTCGTTGACGAACCTGCCGATCTCCCGCACCCTTCGGAAGTGCTCCTCGGGAGTCACCTTTCCCGCCGCCAGGGAAAACCCCCCTCCGGAGAGAGCGGTACAGTTCGCGTCTCCGGCTCCCGTCTTGCTCAGGAGAAGCACTTCCGCTCCCTTTTCTCTTGCGGCAATGGCCGCCGTAAGCCCGGCCCCCCCCGCGCCGATGACGATGATGTCCCGCTCCTTCACAGTGCATCCCTCCCTGAAGGAAGAGCCCCGCAGCATGTGCGGGGCTCTCCGGTGATTTTTGCCTGTCTAGGAGGCTACTCTTCTTCGTCCTCCTGCTTGTGAGCGCTGATGACTTTTTTCGCCATATCCCCGGGGACCTCTTCGTAGTGGTCGTATTCCATGGTGAAGGTTCCACGGCCGGACGTCATGGACCTGAGGATGATGGCGTACCGGAACATCTCCGCAAGGGGAACCTGGGCCTTGACCACCTGCTGGTGTCCCTTGCTGTCGATGCCGAGAATTCTTCCCCTGCGGCTGTTGAAGTCTCCCATGACGTCGCCGAGATAGTCCTCGGGCACGGTGACCTCCACGTTCATTATGGGTTCGAGAAGCACCGGGCTGGCCTCGAGAATTCCCTTCTTGAAGGAAAGACGGGCGGCAAGCTTGAAGGCCATTTCAGAGCTGTCCACATCATGGTAAGAGCCGTAGAAAGCCGTTGCCTTGAAATCCACGACAGGGAAGCTCGCGAGGGGGCCCTTGACGAGGGCTTCCCGCAGACCCTTTTCTACAGCGGGGATGAATCCCTTGGGGATGGCTCCGCCGACGATCTTGTCCTCGAAGACGAATCCTTCTCCTCTTTCGAGGGGGGTATAGCGGACATGTACGTCACCGTACTGTCCGTGGCCGCCGGTCTGCTTCTTGTGCTTGCCCTGGGCTTCGGCGGTCTTCCGTATGGTCTCCCTGTAGGGGACCTGGGGGGTCGCCGTGTCAAGTTCAACACCATACCGCTCCTTGATCTTCGAAAGGACGATGTCGATATGCATGTCCCCCATGCCGGAGAGGACGCTGTCTCCCGTCTCGCCATTTTTCTCGTAGGTGAGGCTCGGGTCTTCCTCGAGGGTCTTGTGAATGGCGTTCCCGAGCTTGTCCTCGTCGGCTCTGCTCCGGGCAGTGATGGCTACGCTGTAGACAGGCCGGGGGAATTCGATCGGCGGAAAAATGACCGTGGAGCCTTTCACGGAGAGGCTGTCCCCCATCTGGGTGCTGTGGAGCTTCGGTATGGCGAGGATGTCCCCGACCTGAATTTCTTTGACATCCCGTCCGTCCTTGCCGGTCATGAACTTGAAGGAGCTGATGCGCTCCTCCTCTCCCTTGTTTACGTTGTAGATGGTGTTTTCGGAAGTGAGGCTTCCCGAATTGACCCGGATGAAGGAGAGTTTTCCCACGTAGGGGTCGACCATAACCTTGAAGCAGATGGCGGAGAACTGCCCCTTCGGATCCGGGGCGATTTCCACGTCCTCCGTGCCCTTTTTCGCCGGCCGGCTCCGGGAGTCGAGGGGCGAGGGAAAGAAGTCAAGAATGAAATCCAGAAGCTGGTGAACTCCCACGTTGAGGGTGGACGAGCCGGGGAAGACCGGAAGGACCATTCTTCCGGCGATGGCCTTCCGCAGGACGGGGAGCAGTTCCTCGTCGGAGATTGACTCTCCGTCGAGGTATCGCATCATGAGGTCGTCGTCGGCCTCGACGATGGCCTCCACGAGGGTTTCCCGGGCCGAATCAACGGCATCTGCCATATCCCCGGGAACGTCTTCCTCGGTGAAGGCCCCAGATCCGTCCGTTTTATAAATGAAGGCCTTCTTTTTGAGGACATCAGCCACCCCCTTGAAGGATGCCTCGCTTCCCACGGGAAGAAAAACAGGGATGGCCTTGTCGCTGTATGAAGAGCGGATATCCTCGAGTACCCTCGAAAAATCAGAGTTCTCACGATCGAGCTTAGAGACGTAAAAAGCGGTGGGAAGGCCGAACTCCGTGCCGGTCTCCCAGACCTTGTCGGTCTGGACCTCTATGCTGCTGACGCCGCTGACCACGAGGAGAAGGGCATCGGAGATGCGTACCGCGGAGCGCATTTCTCCTACGAAATCGGCGAAGCCGGGGGTGTCAAGGGCGAAGATCGTTTTTCCCTGCCGCTCCATGGTCATAAGGGACGTATTGATTGAGATTTGCCGTTTCTGCTCCTCCGGGCTGAAATCGCTGACGGTATTTCCGTCTTCGACTCGTCCCAGCCTGGTCGTGGTTCCGTTATCGAAAAGCATGGCCTCCACGAGGGATGTTTTTCCTGCCCCACCATGGGCCGCAATTGCGAAACTGCGTGTGTTCTCGGGCTGACGGGTTCCCATTTCCAACTACCTCCTCCGGCGTCTCTTTCTTCCGCTGCCTGCACTTTTCCGACAAAGCAACTTGAATATCTTACGCATAACAGCCCCTTTCGTCAACAAAGTGCTCCGCTCAGCAACCTGTTTCATTCCTCCCGCAGAAAGGCGGAAAGAACGCGGGCGACTTCCTTCGGATCCGCCTGTCCCCGGGCTTCCCTCATGACCAGGCCGGCAAGAAATTTTTCCTTTTTTCCCTTTTCGTCCCGTCCGGAAAGAATGAACTCCGTCACCTCCGGCTGGGCGGAGAGAACGGACCGGATCAAGTCCCCGAGAGCGGAGACCGAAAGCCCTCCCGGGGCCGCGCCGGCCGTTTTCAGGCCTTCGGCCAGGGTGTAGCCTTCGAGCATGGAGTTGAAGACCTCCCGGGCGACGGTGGTGGAGAGATCCCCCCTCTCGACCTGCGAAAGAAGATCTGCCAGGTTCTTCGGTGAGATGGGCCATATCTCAGGGGTCATCCCCTTCTCCTTCATTCCCCGAAGCACTTCGGTGCGGATCCAGTTCGACGCACGGGCGGGGGACGCTCCGCACCGGACGCACTCCTCGAAATACTCCGCGAGGGGAAGGCTTTCGGTCAAAACTTCGATGTCTCCCCGAGAAAGGTCATATTCTTTCCGGAACCGCTCCTCCCGGACCCAGGGCAGCTCGGGCAGAGCGCTCCGGATGGATTCCGTCATCGCCGGGGAGATGGAAATGGGCGGGATATCGGGATCGGGGAAGTAGCGGTAGTCCTGGGCCCCCTCCTTGCTCCGCATCGCTGTGGTGACTCCTTCGGCGTCGTTCCAGTGGCGGGTCTGCCGAGGCAGTACTTCTCCCGCCCCGAGAAGCTCTGTCTGCCGGCGGATCTCGTAGTCGAGGGCCCGTTCCACGGCCTTCAGGGAGTTCATGTTCTTTATCTCCGCCCGTTCGCCCCAGAGGAGGGTCTCTCCGGTATCAGAGGAAATTTTTTTCATGGAGATGTTCGCGTCCACCCGGAGGGAACCCCGCTCCATGTCGCCGTCGGATACGCCGAGGTGCCGCACGAGCCGGCGGATCCTGGAGATATACTCCCGTGCCTCGGCCGGTGTGGACAGGTCTGGCTCCGAGACAATCTCAGCCAGGGGAACCCCTCCCCGGTTGTAGTCCACGAAGGAGTGGTCCGAACCCTCGAGTCGGCCGTCGGAGGCGGAATGAACCAGTTTTCCGGCATCCTCCTCGAGATGGAGGCGGGTGATCCTGATACGCTTCAGGGCGCCGCCGGAGGAAAGGAAGAGTTCCCCCCCCTCGGCGAGAGGAAGGTCGTACTGGCTGATCTGGTAGGCCTTGGGAAGATCGGGATAAAAATAGTTCTTCCGATGAAAGACCGTGCTGTTCCGCACGGTGCAGGAGAGGGCCAGAGCAGCCCGAATCCCCAGTTCCACGACTTTTTTGTTCAGAACGGGAAGGGCGCCGGGTAGGCCGAGACAGACTGGACAGACGTTCGTGTTGGGCTCCGCTCCGATATAGTCCGTCGCGCAGGAGCAGAAAATTTTCGACTCCGTGGCAAGCTGCACGTGGATCTCGAGACCGATGACCGGCCGCCAGAGGGTCTTCATGAAGGCTTCCTTCCTTCAGGAGTGCCCAGGGGAGCGAGAGGGGCCCTGCCGATACGGCCTTCGAGGACTGCCGCCGCATTGAGCAGTTCCCACTCCCCCCACCGGGGGGCGATAAACTGGACTCCTACGGGCAGAGGCTTTTCGTCCGACGTGAACCCTCCGTTCAGAGAAAGGGCGGGAAGGCCCGCAAGGTTCACGGGGAGGGTGAAGACGTCGGCGAGATACATGGAGAGGGGATCGTCCAGGAGCTCTCCCCTGCGGAAGGGCGGAGTGGGCGCGGTGGGGAGAGCGATGAGATCGCATCCCCGGAAGGCGGCGTCAAATTCCTCAGTCAGCAGGCGGCGGACCTTCTGGGCCGTCAGGTAGTAGGCGTCGTAGTACCCCGAGCTGAGGACATAAGTCCCCGTCAGGATGCGCCGCTTCACCTCCTTGCCGAACCCGGCACCCCTGGTCTTGAGATAGAGGTCGAGGAGGTTGTCCTCGGAGGAGGACAGGCCGTACCGCACTCCGTCGAACCGGGCCAGGTTGGAGCTGGCCTCCGCCGGGGCAAGAATGTAGTAGCAGGGAAGGCCGAACTCGAGGGAGACCGGGAGGGAGATCTCCACGATCTCGGCCCCTTCCTCCCTGCAGAGGGCGAGTGTCTTTTCGAGGACCTGTGAAACGGAAGGATGGAGCTGTTCCTTCATGGAAGAAAGCTCCCGGACGACGGCTATCTTCTTTCCCCGAAGGGAGGCGGAGGGAAGGGCGGCGCAGTAGTCGGGGCGTTTTCTGCGGTTTGATGTGCCGTCCCGGGGATCGGGCCGGGCGATGACCGAGAGGGCGAGGGCGAGGTCCTCCGCGGTCCGGGCAAACGGGCCGATCTGGTCGAGGGACGAGGCGAAGGCCACCAGTCCCCATCGGCTCACGAGTCCGTAGGTCGGCTTCAGCCCGTAGATTCCGCAGAAGGAGGCGGGCTGGCGGATGGACCCCCCCGTATCGCTGCCGAGGGCGAGGGGAACGTATCCCGCCGCCACGGAGACGGCACTCCCTCCCGAGCTTCCTCCCGGAACCCTTTCGGGATCCCAGGGGTTTGCGGTGGGATGGAAAGCGGAAAACTCCGTGGAGCTTCCCATGGCGAACTCGTCCATGTTGGATTTTCCCGCGAAGACGGCCCCCTCGGAGGCGAGAAACTCCGCCACGGAGGCGTCGTAGGGGGCTGTCCAATTCTCGAGCATTCTGCTGCCGCAGGTGGCGGGAACTCCCGAGAGGCACATGTTGTCCTTGAGGATCACCGGCACTCCCGCCAGAAGTCCGGTTTCCTCTCCCCGGCCGCGCCGCTCGTCCACTCTTCGGGCCTGGACCTCTCCCGTTTCCGCAGTGACCGCAAGAAGGGCCTCCAGGGAGGGCTCGAGGGAGGCAATCCGCTCCATGCAGGAGCGAAAGACCTCGAGGGCGGAAAATTCTCCTCTGCGGACTCCCCGGGAGATCTCTCCGGCCGACAGGATATAGAAGGTCATTCTCCCGGCTCCTCGAGGATGCGGGGAACGACGAAGAACCCTTCCCGGGAATCCGGCGCGGCTGCGAGCACTTTTCTTCCCACTGCGGAGGAAATGACCTCGTCCTCCCTCAGGGGGGGGATATCCCTGTCGGTGAAGACGAGAGGTTCCACATCCTTCAGAGAAAGCCGCCCCTCCTCTTCGGCCGCGGAAAGGGCGTTGAAATAGCCCAGGATGGCCTGGAAGTGGGCCGCGAATTCCTCCGCCTCGCCCTTCTCCACGGAAAGCCTGGCGAGGTCCGCCACGGCCATTACGTCCTTTTCAGTGACATTCATGCCTGTTCCTCCCTGTTCAGATTACGCGCCCTTTTCTCTTCCGATCAACTGAAGAAATTCTTCTTCGGTCAGAATTTTCACGCCGAGGGCGGCGGCTTTTGCCAGCTTGCTTCCAGGATCTCTTCCGGCGACAAGGAAAGCCGTTTTGCCGCTGACGCCCGATGAGGGAAGGGCGCCCAGTTCCTTTGCCGCCGACTCGGCCCCGCTCCTCGTGAAAGAATCCAGTTCTCCCGTGAAGACGATGCGGAGCCCCTTCAGCGGAAGGGGGCCCTTTTTTCCTTCTCTCTCTTCGCCCTCCCCGGGAAGGGCTCCCTTCACCCCTGCGTCCGCCATGGTTTTCAGAAGGCGGATATTTTCAGGGGCCTCGAAAAAGGACCGGACGGAATCGGCGATGACGGGGCCGATCCCCTCCACTTCCGAGATTGCCTCCGCGGATGCTTCCGAGAGTTCGTCCATGTCCCGGAAAGACCCGGCCAGGAGTTCCGCCCCCCTGCTCCCCAGGAAGCGGATTCCGAGGGCCGAAAGCAGCCGAGAAAAAGGGCGCTTTTTGGATGCCTCGATTGCCTTCACGAGGTTTGCCGCCGATTTTTCTCCCATCCGTTCGAGGGACTCGAGGTTTTCCTCCGTCAGGGAGTAGATGTCGGCCACGGAGCGCAAAAGCCCCTTCTCCACAAGCCTTGCGATGAGCTTGTCGCCGAGGCCCTTGATGTCCATGCCGCCCCGGGATGCGAAATGGGCGATCCCCTCCCGCACCTGGGCCGGGCAGGAATTCCTGTTCGGGCACCGCAGGGCCGCCTCCCCTTCGAGACGAACCACGGGGGTTCCGCAGGCAGGGCAGAGGGCGGGCATGGAGAACTCTCTCTCCCCCCCCGTCCGCATCTCGGGGACGGGCCCGAGGATCTCGGGGATGATCTCCCCCGCCTTTCGGACCCGAACGTTGTCGCCGATAAGGACGCCCTTCCTCTTCAGCTCGTCCTCATTGTGAAGGCTCGCCCGGCGCACCACCGTCCCCGACAGGGTTACCGGTTCGAGAACGGCAACGGGAGTCAGAGCGCCCGTACGCCCTACGGAGACGAAGATATCAGTGAGCTTCGTGATTTTCTCCTCGGGGGGATATTTGAAGGCGATGGCCCACCGGGGAGCGTGGGACGTGGAGCCGAGACGCTCCCAGAGGGCGAGGTCGTTGAGCTTCACCACCACGCCGTCCGTGGCGTAGGGGAGGGAGAAGCGCTCTTCCTTCCATTTCAGAATGAAGTCCCTCACGCCCCGGGCAGAAGGAAAGAAGCCCCAGGCCTTCTGGACGGGCAAACCGGCACGGTCAAGCCAGCGGAGCAGGTCATTCTGGGTGGAAAGGCCTGCCTCCAAGGGGTTCACGAGGGAATAGAGGTATACGGACAGCCGGCGTTCCGCCGTTACGACGGGGTCGAGCTGGCGCAGGGCGCCTGCGGCGGCGTTCCGGGGGTTGGCGAAGAGGGGCTCCCCGAGGTCCTCCCGTTCGAGGTTCATGGCGGCGAACCTGGCCCGGTCGAGGAAGACCTCTCCCCGGACCAGGACCCTCGAGGGGACCGGGCCGGAGAGAGCAAGGGGAAGGGAGCGGATCGTCCGGAGGTTGACCGTGACGTCCTCTCCCACCCGGCCGTCCCCCCGGGTGGTTCCCCGGACGAAGACCCCCTCTTCATAGAGAAGGGAGACGGCCAGACCGTCGATTTTCAGCTCGCAGACATACCCCGCTTCATCGAAAGGAGCCATCCGGTTGAGAAACCCGTCGAGATCCTCCATGGAGAGGGCGTTGTCCAGGCTGAGCATGGGCTCCTCCAGGACAACCCGTTCGAAGGGACCGGAGGCTTTTCCCCCCACCCTTACAGTGGGAGAATCCGGCCGCCGGAGGGAGGGGTAGCGTTCTTCGAGGCTCCTGAGTTCCGCAAAGGCGGCATCATATTCTTCGTCAGGGATCTCCGGGGCATCGAGCACATAGTACAGGTAGCTGTGGCGGGCGAGATCCTTCTGCAGCTGTTTCGCCCGAAGCCTCGCTGCTTCCGGAACGGCCGGAGAGGAGGCGAACTGTTCCCCTGACATTGGGTTCATCCCTCCTGCTTATTTTCCTCCTCATCCCTCGTTCTCGAGGGGAGAGGCTTCATGGTCGGAAAGAGGATGACATCTCTGATCGACCGGGAATCGGTGAGAAACATGACGAGCCGGTCGACGCCGATTCCGAGCCCTCCCGTGGGAGGAAGGCCCATCTCGATGGCGTTGATGAAGTCCTCGTCGAAATCATGGGCCTCGTCGTCGCCCCCCTCCTTTTTCCGGAGCTGGTCCTCGAAGCGCTCTCTCTGGTCGAGGGGATCGTTGAGTTCGCTGAAAGCGTTGGCGACCTCCTTGCCGCAGATGAACAGCTCGAACCTCCGGGTGTAGTCGGGATTTTCGGGATCCCGCTTGGCGAGGGGAGAGATCTCAGTGGGGTGGCCGAGGACGAAGGTCGGCTGGATGAGTTTTTCCTCGACAAAGGTCTCGAACATGAGGTTGAGAACAGCGAAGCGGCTCTCCGTCCCCTTCAGATCGATCCCCCGCTCTCTTCCGATGCGCCTGGCCTCTTCGTCGTCGGCAACGGAGCGGAAATCCGTACCGGTGTACTCGGTGACGAGGTCGAGCATGGTCGCCCGCCGGAAGGGCTTCTCGAAATCGAGATCCACGTCCTGATAACGCACCATGAGGGGTTCATTCTCCGGCCGCACAGCCCTGGCGGCGTTCCGGATGATCTCCTCGGTGAGGTCCATCATATCCCTGTAGTCGGAATAGGCCCAGTAGACCTCCATGGCGGTGAACTCGGGATTGTGCATGGTGTCGAGTCCTTCGTTGCGGAAGTTCTTTCCCATCTCGTACACCCGGCCGAACATCCCAACGACGAGGCGCTTCAGGTAAAGTTCCGTGGCGATCCGGAGGAACATCCCCATTCCCAGGGCGTTGTGGAAGGTATTGAAGGGGCGGGCGTTCGCTCCTCCGGCGAGGACGGAGAGGATGGGGGTCTCCACCTCGAGGGTTCCGTGGTCCTCGAGGGTTTTGCGTATGGAGGAGATGATCTTCGACCGCTTCCGGAAGGTATCCCGGACATCGGGGTTCGCGATGAGGTCCGTGTACCGCTGGCGGTAGCGAACCTCCGTATCCTTGAGGCCGTGCCATTTCTCCGGCAGCGGCCGCAGGGCCTTGCACAGCAGCACGCAGTCGGTCACCGAAATGGTGAGTTCCCCCCGCTGTGTCCGGAAAGGGTGGCCCACGATGCCGACCCAGTCTCCCGAGTCCACCCATTTCTTCACGAAGGTGTATTTTTCCTCCCCCATGGCGTTGAACTGAAAATAGAGCTGCAGGGTGTCCGTCTCGTCTGCCAGGTTGGCAAAGGTGGCCTTGCCGTGTTTCCTGAGAGTCATGATCCTTCCCGCCGTGGTGACCGTAACGGAATCGTCCAGCTCATCCTCGGCGAGATGGGAGAAGTTCTTTTTCACCCAGGAGAGGGAATGCCTGCGATTCCACTTCTCCACAAGGTATGGGTCGTACCCCTCCTCGGTGCGGAGCCTTTCGAGCTTGTCCTTGCGCTGCCGGACGATCTCGTCCTCGGCGGGAAGGGCAGACTGCTCGGGGGCGGGATTTCCGCCCTTTTTCTTCTGGTTGTCCACTGTGTCACTCTCTCCTTTCAAAATACCGGTTCCATTCCATGAGCAATTCCCGGACCTCAGGCCACGAGTGCAGATGGCCGGCAGCCCTCCTCAGGGCTCCTATCCCCTGCTCTCCCTTGAACATGCCGGCGAGAAAACGCTTCATAAAGAGGAGGGCCTTTCCCGCTCCCTCTTCCGCGAAGATCGAGTCGCCCAGGGACAACAGAAGAGACATCTGAAAATCCGGGGATGGATTTCTGTAGCTATTATGCACGTCATGCCCTAGAAATGCCAGCGTCCGGGCGAAAAGAAAGGGGTCCGCCAGAGCCCCCCGGGCCAGCATCACGGCAGCGCACCCCGCCTCGAGATACCCCGCTGCCTCCCCCGGGGTATAGACATCTCCCGAAGCGCATATTTTTCCCGGGAAAAGGGCCGCACAGGTCCCCGTGATGGTCCGGTCGGCCTCTCCTGCATATCGGGCGGCCGGAGTCCTTCCGTGAAGGGCCACAAGGGAGGCGCCGGCCTTCAGAAGCCCCTCGCAGAAATCTTCGGTGGAGAGGGGAAATGACGGGGGGCATTTTCGTATTTTCGGCCAGACAGGCAGGCCAAGGGAGGCCAGGGAGCGCACCATGCCGAAGGCGACCTCCGGCCGTTCGAGAAGCCGCGAGCCCGCCCCTTTTTTCAGCACCTTGGGCATGGGGCAGGCCATGTTGATCCCGAGGGCGGCGAAATTCCCCTCCTCCAGGGCCCGCTCTGCCCCGGCAAGGAGCGTCGGCCCGTCTCCGGCGAAGAGCTGGAGAATCAGGGGCGCTTCACCGGGAAGAACCGCGAGCATCGAGGCGGTCTTCCGGTTGCTCCGCAGCAGCCCTGCGCTGCTCACCATCTCCGTATGAACGGCTCCCGCTCCGAGGCGGGAGAAAAAAAGCCTGACGGATGGAATGGTCACACCGGCCAGGGGGGCGAGGAAAAGGGGGTTTGAAACCGTGACTCCCCCCAGGGAGATCGGTTTTTCCGCCTTTTCTCCCCCCGGAAGGGGCGGAAGGGCTTTCACGAAGGACGATTCCTCTCGAAGATGATCCGGAGGCCGTCGAGGGTGAGCCAGGGTTCAACGGAGGTGATGGTCTCCGAAAGGGAGGCGAGAATGGCGGCATGGCCTCCCGTGGCGATCACCGGGGTCTTTTCGCCGAGTTCCCCCCAGACGCGTCGTACGAGGCTGTCCACCAGTCCGGCGTTTCCGAAGAGAATGCCCGCCTGGATCGACCCGATGGTGTTGTTCCCTATGACGCTTTTCGGGGGTTCCAGGGAGACCTGGGGCAGCTTGGCGGTGCGGCCGAAGAGGGCCTCCATTCCGGTGACAAGCCCCGGAGAGATGGTGCCTCCGATGTAGGCTCCCTGGCGGTCCACTATATCGAGGGTGATGGCCGTACCGAGGTCAACAACGATGAGAGGAGCCCCGAAGGCAGCCTTTCCCGCCACGGCGTTGACGAGACGGTCCGCCCCGACCTCGTGGCGGGGAGAATAGGCTATGGGGATTCCGAGATCGAGGGAGGAAGTGACCCGCAGGGGCGTCACGGAGAGATAGCTGCGGAGCCCCTCTTCAAGTGCGCTGTCCAGGGATGGAACGACGCTTGAATAGATTGCCCCGTCGATTTTTTTCGGATCTATGCCCGAGATGATCAGAAGGTTGAGGAGATAGATTCCGAGTTCGTCGGAGGTATGGCGCTCCGACATGAGCCTCCAGGATTTCAGGATTTTATTTCCGTCGTATATTCCGATCACCGTGGTCGTGTTGCCCGCGTCAAGCACAAGAAGCATTGCAGATTCCTCCTCCGTGAAGATTTTCTCCACCGGGTATTATACAATTTTTCTCAGGCAAAAAAAGGAAGATCATGAGAGGATCAGCACGGCCGCAAGGAGTGCCGCGGCGGCTCCGGCAGCGGTTCGTGCTCTCATGGGGAAAAGGGCCCCGGCGAGCACGAAGAGAAAAACCCCTCCTCCGAGAAGCACCGGGAGCGGCGACCAGGGAATGCTCCAGGGCACGAGGAGGGCCGCCCCGTCGGCGGCCTTTTCCCACAGAAGGAAGAGCCCTTCGGCCGAAGAAGCGAAAAGATTCCCCGCGGGGAGCCCGAGAAGGGCAGGAAGAGCGAGGAAAAGGGCCATGGGGTAGAGAACGGCGAAGACCGGCAGCGCGGCGAAATTCACCAGAACCCCCGCGAGGGGAACCGCGCCGAAGACCGCCGAGCTTTGAGGATAGGCGGCAAGCCAGACGAGGGGGCTCGACAGAAGCACCGACTTCCGGGAGGGGCGGGCGTTTACCGCTGCAAGGGTGAGGGCGGCCGTCACGGAGAGCCGCCATCCCACATCCAAGAACCACTCGGGCCTCCAGAGAAGAAGGAGAAGAGCCGCAGCGGAGACGGAATTGACGGGATTGCCCCGCCTGCCGAAAATTTTTCCGAGGAAAACGGCCTGTATCATGAGAGCCGCCCTGAGAGCGCTCGGCGCCGCCCCGGCGAGGAAAACGTAGATCCAGAGGAACAGGCTCGTCCCGAGGGCCCTCGGCAGAAAGGGAAGAACCGCGGAGACGGGGCCTGCTGAGAGAAGTTTCCACGCTCCCAGGGCTGCGATCCCCACGTGGAAGCCGGAGACGGCCAGAAGATGGGAGCTTCCCCATCGCCGGTGCTCGTCCGCAAGGGATGGGTCCCGTACTCCGAGGACCGCCGCCAGAAGATATCCCCGGAGAAAAGGCGGGAGGGTGAGGAGCATGCGGGTGCGCAGGGCAGTTCTCCACCGGCCCATGCTCCATCCTCCTCCGGGGCGGGAGGAAAAGTCCTCGGGGATGAGTTCTCCCTGCGCTCCCCGGGCACGCCAGTAAAGATCCTCCCGGAAAGAGGAGTCTTCGCGCCTTCTCAGGGGAGCCGCCCTGCCCCTGAAGCTCAGCAGGTCTCCTTCCCGAACGCGGGAGAAGAGGGGAACTTTCATCAGAAAGCGGCCTGCCTCCCCGTCAACGAGGAGGGCCCGGCGGGAGCCCCAGGGACGCTCCAGAATCACCCGACCTTCCGAGATAATCCGGTCTTCCGAAGGGACGGAGGGGAAGAGAAAAGGGGGGACGGTGAGAAGGGCAAGGAGAAAGGCCAGGAGGGCGATCCCCCCGGCATAGGGAACGAACCGGCGAGGAAAGGACGCTGTGAAGATGAGAAGAAAACCCGTGGAGACAAGGGGCGCCAGGACTGCGGCAGAAAGGGAAGGAAGGCCTTTTCCCGCAGCGGCGAGGGAGGCGGAAAGGCCGGCAAGGAGAAAAAGAAGGGGGGCCCGGGCGATTCCCTCCCGGGAGGGGGGAGAGAGGGGGGTCATCGAAGAGTGACTGCCCGCCTCATCCCCTCGAGCTTCTTCGGCCCTATCCCTTTCACCCCCAGCAGATCCTCCACCGAGGAGAAGGAACCCCTGGCTCTCCGATATTCCAGGATAGCCCGGGCCGTCGCGGGGCCCACTCCGGGCAGCCTCTCCAGCTCCTCGAGGGTGGCGCTGTTGATATTGACGGGCCGCTCAGGCGAAGCCCCTTCGGCCGGAGCGGAGAGGGACGGGGACGGAAACGGAGATTCGGGTGGTGAAACTGAAGGGACCTCGGGATCGTTCACGCCGGCGGCGGAGACATGGATATGCATGCCGTCGGAAAGGGGAGCCGCGAGATTGATCCTCACCGGATCGGCCTTTGAGGTCAGGCCTCCGGCGGCGTTGACCAGATCGACAATGCGGATGTCGGGAGAAAGGGTGTAGACCCCGGGGGACTGTACCTCCCCGGTGATGTAGAGTACCCAGGGGTTTTTCTTTTCCGTGCCGGAGGAAATCTTCTCGCCGCCCTCCCCCACTGATTCAGCAGGGGCGGAGAGGGAGAGAGCGGGACCTGCGGAACTCCCCGACGGCCGGTCGACAAAACGCCCGGAGGAAAAATAGACGACCAGACCGGCGAGAAGAAGACAGAGCACTCCGGCCCCGAAGAAAAGGAAGCCCCTCAGTGTTCCATCCTCCCTGAAATTTTTGAATCCCATTCTTTCCGCTCCCCCTCAGTCCAGCATGGAAAGTATTTTTCCCGAGAGACACCAGTTGTCCCCCCGGATTATTTCTACCGAGGCGGTCCGCCCGAGAAGGTCGTCAGCCCCTTGCACGAGAACCACCTTGTCGGCGGGGGTTCTCCCCTGGAGAAGCCCATTCCCCCGGGGGGCCCGGTCATCAAGCAGCACGGGGAAGACGCTGCCGGCGAGGGCCTGGTTGATTTCGGCCGCGATGGCCGACTGGAGACGGTTGACGAAGTTCAGCCGCTCCATTTTGATCTCCCCGGGAATCTGGTCTTTCCGCTCGGCGGCAGCCGTTCCCCTGCGGGGGGAATAGGCGGCGGTGTGAACGAGGTCGAAGCGGAATTCCTTCAGCATTTCCACGGACCGGCTGAAGTCCTCCTCCGTCTCGCCGGGGTGGCCGACGATCAGGTCCGTGGTCAGCCCGAGTCCGGGAATGTTCTTTCTTAAAAGCTGCACGGCCGAACGGTACTGCTCCAGAGTGTACTTCCTGTTCATCAGGGCGAGCATCCGGTCGCTTCCCGACTGAATGGGAAGATTGACCGACGGGCAGATCACGTCCTGCCGCTCCTTCATGATCTCAGCAATGTCGGGAGTGAAGTCCTGGGGATGGGAGGTGACGAAGCGCAGCCGCCCGACTCCGGTCTTTTCGGCGCACTCCCGAAGGAGGGACGAGAACGGAACCGGGGTGGGCAGGTCTTTTCCATAGCTGTTCACATTCTGCCCGAGGAGGGTGATCTCCCGGACTCCGTCCTTCACGAAGGCACGGATTTCGTCGAGAATATCCCCGGAGGGGCGGGAGACAAACCGCCCTCTCACGTAGGGAACGATGCAGTATGAGCAGAAATTGTCGCATCCGTGGGCAATGGTCACGTAGGCTTTCCAGGGATTCCCCCTTGTGAGGGGAACCTCCCGGATATCATGAAAGGCCCTCGGGTCATCGTCGAGATGGAAGAAGGTTTTCCCCGGGCAGCTCATGAGAAGGTCGAGGCCCTCGGGGACGGAACCGATGTGCCGGGGCCCGGAGACGAAGCGCACCCAGGGGAAGCGGGAGGCCATGGCGGCCCCCACGTTCTGGGCGATGCATCCCGTCACGGCCGCAAAGGGTCTTCCCTCTTTCCCCCACCGGGGAGCGAAGCGGCCGAGATCGCTCCAGACCTTCTGCTCCGCCTTGTCGCGGATGCTGCACCCGTTCAGTATGACCACATCCGCCTCGTCCTCCGCCGCTTCGGTCCATCCCCGGGCGAGGAGGGCGGTTTTCATCTTGTCTCCGTCATAGACGTTCATCTGGCATCCATAGACTTTCAGGGCAAATCGATACACGTGAAAACCTCCCGGCGAGAAAAGAACAAAGCCTTTCTCAGTCAAATAAATATTATACCCTTCCTTTGGAAGGTGAGACAAGCTTCGCGGGACGAAGGGGAAAGATGGTGTAGAATAGAGAAAAATTCATCGGGGAGGATAAAGATTCATGCGATCCCGCCATTTTGTTCTGCTGCCCCTTCTTCTTCTGATCCTCAGCTCTGCCGCTTCCGGGGCGCTCCTTCCGGAGCTCGCCGGTTTTCAGGCGGAAAAGGAGACGGTCTACCCGCTGAATTCCACCGCCGGTCCGGTAGGACAATGGACTCTGCGCACCTACCGGAGGGAGAACGGAAGCTTCCTGAAGGTGACCCTGCTGACCGGTTCCGGACCGGGATCCTTTACCCCCGGGGATATAAGGGGAAAGAAGGATGACCGTCCTCTCGGCTTCGGCTCGACCTACGAGATCCTCTCCCTCGGGGGAAGGAGGGCTGTTCTCGAGGAAATCCCCTCTCTCGGCACAGCCCTGGCTGTACCCCTGGAGAAGGAAGGCTCCCTGACTCTGGAGAGCCCCTCCCTGACCCGGGATGAGATGCTTTCAGCCGCCCTGGAACTTCTGGAGAAAATCAGCGGCGAGAAATAAGGACCCTTCGGAATGCATGCATAAAAGAGAAGGAGCGGCGGACGGCAAAGTCCTTCGCTCCTTCTCTTTTTGAGATCTGTCCGCCCTCTATTCCTCGGGTTCGAACATATCCTTGCCCACGGCGCAGACGGGGCAAACCCAGTCGTCAGGGATATCCTCGAAGGCCGTTCCGGGAGCCACGCCAGAGTCAGGATCGCCCTCGGCGGGATCATAGACATAACCGCACACTGTGCATACGTACTTCTTCATGAGATTTCCCCCTTCTGAGGTGGTCAGCCTTGTTTCTAACAAACATTATATCCGCCGCTTCGAAAAAGGCAACTCAAACTTTTTTCGGTAAGACCTTCAGAGAATTACCGTCTTCTGTCCCTTTCCTCCCGAGAGA
This sequence comes from Aminobacteriaceae bacterium, assembly GCA_963674625.2. GTDB lineage: Bacteria > Synergistota > Synergistia > Synergistales > Aminobacteriaceae > JALHFZ01. The sequence goes on from CAXXXO010000004.1 coordinate 107,674, forward strand.
CAGACCGCTCCGCTTCCGGTGACCAGGTAGTCGTCCTCAATGCGCATACCTCCCCAGCCCTCGAGATAGATCCCGGGTTCGACGGTCACCACGTCACCCTCGGCGAGGATGTCCACGGACAGGGGGGAAAGCCTCGGAGCCTCGTGGACTTCAAGGCCCAGGCCGTGTCCGAGGCCGTGGGAGAAATGCTTTCCCCATCCGCCGTCAACGATGATTTTCCTGGCGACGCCATCGACCTCAACCCCTGATGCACCGGGCCGGAGAGCCCGGGCTGCACGATGATGGGCCTCCAGGAGAAGACCTTCGATCTCCGCTCCTCTCTCCGAGAGAGGGCCGAAGGAGAAGTTCCGGGTCAGATCGGACATATACCCCTCCACAGTGGCGCCGAAATCCACTGTGACCATGTCCCCCCCGCGGAAGGGACGATCTGTGGGGGAACCGTGCGGGAAGGCGCTCCGCTCCCCCGATGCGACGATAAACCCGCTCCTCTTCCACCCTCCTTCGGCACCCTTTTTGCGGAGGGTGTATTCGAGGAGGGCGTTGAACTCCTTCTCCGTCATTCCCTCCCGGACGGACCCGAGAACCTCCTCGTAGGCTTCGAATGCAATGGTCCCTGCCCGGCGGATGAACTCCGCCTCGAGACCATCTTTTTTTCTCCGGAGGGACGGAAGAAGGGTTGAACAGTCCCTCCATTCCGGAAGGGCCGGTTTGACCGCGGAGAAGAGGTTGACGGAAAGCCTGTCTCCCTCGTAACCTCCGGTGAACCAGTTCCGGGACCGGAGCAGATCGCCCGTTTTTTCGGGGAGGGAGGCTCCGTCCTGGCTGACGAGTTCGAAGGGTGATTCTCTTTTGGCCTGGAGAAGATACCTGCCGTCGGTCACAAGCCACGCTCCGTCCCGGGAGACCACCGCCGCGCCGCTGCTTCCCCGGAATCCGGTGAGCCAGGCCAGGGATTCACTGTTGTAGAGTTCCGTCACCATGAGGAAGAAGACGTCTGTGTTCTCCCGGTTCATCCTTTCCCGGAGGCGGGCAAGCCTGGCTTCGATATGAGGGAAAGTCATGGTTTTTCCTTTCCGGGGCGGGAAAGCAACCCCCACAATTCCTCGGTGATGTCCTCGGGACAATTTCCGGCTCCTTCCGTCATCCTGCCCGCTATGACCCCATGGATCCCCTGCTTCCGAAGTCGCTTCAGTGCCTCCTCTTCCCTTTCGGGAGGAATGACCGCCAGAAGCATCCCCGAGGAGATGAGATGAAGGGGGTCGAACTTGAGGGACCGGGAGGCCCTGACCGTCAGGGGGGAGAGAGGGATTTTCCCGAACTCGAGTTCCGCCGAGAGTCCGCTGAGACGCATGATCTCCGTGAGAGCTCCGATGACTCCCCCCTCTGTCGGGTCGTGGAGAAATCGGGCGAGATCCCGGAGGCATCGGGCCTCGGGAAGAACGGAAATACGGTCGAGCCATCCTTTCGCCTCCGCGACGCCGTAAGCGCCGAGCACCGGCAGCAGCAGGTCCGCCCTGTCGGAGGCGAGAATCGCCATCCCCTCGAGGCCGGCGTGCTTCGTGAAGAGCAGAAGATCTCCGGGGCGGATGTCCGTCGCCCTGTGGATATAGGAAGTCGGCCCCATCATCGTCCCTACGAGAACAGGCTGGGCGTACTTCGAAGTCAGTTCCGTGTGCCCTCCGACCACGGCCGCCCCAAGGGAGAGACATGCTTCGTGGATCTCCTCCATGATGGTCTCGACGCCGGCGATGCCTTGGGAAGACGGGACGAGAAGGGTTGCGATAAAAAAAGACGGTTCTCCTCCTTTGCAGGCGATGTCGTTGGCGTTGATATGGACGAGAAACCGTCCCGCCCCGGCAGTTGCTCCCACGATCGGGTCCGAGGCCACCGCCACATACTGCCCTTCAGGCCACCGGATGAGGGCGGCGTCCTCCCCTATTCCTGGGCCGATGATCACCTCCGGACGACGAGTTCCGCAGCAGCGGAAGACACTTCCCTCGAGCACTCCGGGCGGGAGCTTCCCTTCGAAAAATTCTTTCATTCCGGTCACCTCTTCACGCTGTATTCGCAGCCGCACCAGGTCTGGCGGTAGAGTCCGAGTTCCTTCGAGATCGCTGCAGAACGGACAAAGCCCCCTTGTTTGCGGAATATCCGGGGCAGCCAGGTGAGGCGGTGCCTCTCGGCCGCCTCCGTCCCAAGAGCGTTGATCAGGGCGACATTCTTGTGGGGACTGATGGTCAGAGTGGTGCACAGAAAGGAAACTCCGTGGGAGGATGCAGCTTCCGCAGCCGCTTCGAGCTGCAGCCGGAAACAGAGTTCACATCGTCTCCCCCCCTCCGGTTCCCCGGCCAGAGGACGGGCCTTTTCGCTCCAGCAGACGCCTCCGGCGTTCTCCCGAATGAGAGGAATCTTCCGCAGACGAAGAAGGGTTGTCACGGCCTCGAAGCGCCGCCGCTCCTCCTCCTCCGGCCAGATGTTTTTCCCCCACCAGTAGGCCGTCACGTCAAATCCATCCCGAGCCAGCTCCTCCAGCGGGACAGTGGCGTCGGGGGCGCAGCATACGTGGAGGAGCAGTTTTTTTTCGCCCGCCACAGCGGCCTACTTCTCCGGAAGCTCCAGGAAAGCCTCGGCGAGAGAGGCTCCGTCGAGCCCCATGGAGGCGATGACGTCGCCGGAACAACCCGATTCACCGAACCTTGTCACTCCAAGGATGCGGAAGGGAACCGACAGCCCGAGCTCCGTCATCCGGGCCGCGAGGATGGACCCCATTCCGCTTGCGGCGGCGTGGTCTTCGCAGGTGAGGATCCGTCCCCTTCCGGCTGCGGCCCGAAGGGCGTCATCGTCGGGATGAAGGGGGCTGGAGACGGAATAGAGGGCCGGGGATATCCCCTTCTTCCCAAGGATTTCCAGGGCTTCGAGGGCCCTTCCGGTCATCGCGCCGAGGGCAAAAACCGCTCCGTCCTTTCCCTCTCTCACGAGGGTCGCCCTGCCGTACCGGAAGGGAGTCCCTCCGCCGAAGAGGGGTTTCCCTTCCCGGTCCTCGAGAACGTCGAGCTTGCTCCGGCCCATGGCGATGCAGATGCACCCGCTTTCACCGAGGGCCCACCGGGTTGCCCGGTCGGTCTCGTTGGGATCGGCGGGGACCACGAGGCGCCACCCGAAGGTATTCCGAAGCAGGCCGACGTAGTCGATGGCCTGGTGGGTCATTCCGTCCTCCCCCACATCGAGCCCCACGTGGGTGAGGACCGTCTTGAGGTTTGCGGAGTTGATGTCGTTGAGACGCTGCTGGTTGTAGACCTCCGACAGGCCGAAAACGCCGAAATCGGCCCAGAGGGACACCACTCCCGCAGTGGAGGCCGCACCCGCGACCGTGGCCGTGGCGTGCTCCTGAATTCCCGCCTGGATGAACCAGCCGGGACATTTCTTGGCGAAATCGCCGGTCTTCACGGAGGAGGCCAGATCGCAGTCGAAGACGAGGAGGGGCGCGACTCCCGTCCGTCCGCAGTTCCCGCTCCCAACGTCTGCCAGGGCGGTGCCAAAGGCGGAGCGGTTGTCCGTCTTTTTATCGCTGTTGCTGTAGGTTCGTGGAGTCCCTGTGGACAGGCCGCCCGAAGAGGGCCTGATTTCCCGTCCTGACGGGGCGGGGGATTTTCGTAGCTCCAGAGCTTTTTCCAGCATGGCAGGATCTCCGCCGAGTTCCTTCATGGCCTGGATGTACAGTTCTTTGCCGGGGGCCTTGCCGTGATATTCAGAGGTGTTTTCCATGAATGAAACGCCCTTGCCCATGACTGTGCGGCAGAGGATCACCGTGGGGACATCATCCTTCACTGCTCCACAGAGAACACCGTAGAGATCCCGGAAGGAGTGGCCGTCGCATTCGAGAACCTTCCACCCGTCGGCCTTCCAGAGAGCCGGTATGTTCGCCGGCATGACGGAATCGAGGGTTCCCGAGATCTGGATGTTGTTCCAATCCACGAGGACGGTGAGGTTCGACAATCTCTCCTTTGCGGCGATCCTGCGGGCCTCGGCGCTCTGCCCCTTGGTCTGTCCTCCGTCCCCCATGAGGACGTAGGTCCGCTTTCCGTTCTTCCGGGCTCTCTGGGCGAGGGCGAATCCCACTCCGGCGGAGAGCCCCTGGCCGAGATTTCCGCTTCCCCAGTCAATTCCGGGCACAGCCCGTTCCACGTGCCCCTGGAAGGGAGACCCGCACTGGCGGAAGTGGGCGACCGCGTCCCATGGATCGAAAAATCCCCAGGCGGCAAGGGAGGCATAGGCCCCGGGGGAGGTATGGCCGTGGCTTATGGCGACGTAGTCCCTGTCGATCTCGGAACAGTTCCCCGGGGTGAGGTCGGCGACGCCGTAGACGGTGAGATACATCTCCATGCTCGAAAAGGATCCCGCAGGGTGTCCGCTGTCCGCTGCGGTGACCATGGTCAGAACGTTTCTCCGGCATTCGGCGGCCGCGTTTTCGAGCTGCCGCACCATGGAATCCGTAAGGGATTCCACGGGAAAATCAGTCATTTCGGGAAGCGAACGGTTCAAGAAAAGCCCTCCTTTTGAAATACACTGCCTTCAATTATACCTTCGGAACGGGAAAAGAGAAGACAAAGCCCTGTCTGCTCCCAGGACGGGACCCGGGGCTTTTGCAAAAAAGGGGGCGGAAATCCTCTCAGGATATATAGACCCGGGGAACCCGCTTCAGAAACATGATGGGAACTTCGTAATTCAGGGTATTCCGAAGGGCGCCGACCTCCTCGGGGGTGATGACTTCATCCCCCTGCCGTCCCAGGAGAACCACCTCGTCCCCTGTTTTCACATCCATCCCCGTGACGTTCACCATGGTCTGGTCCATACAGATATTGCCGCTGTGGGGGACTCTTTTTCCTCCGATGAGGACGTCAAGCTTCATTGAAAGAGCCCGGGAGTAGCCGTCTGCATATCCCACAGGGAGAACGGCGATGCGCTCGGTTCCCCGGGTCATGTAGCGGAGGCCGTAGCCTACGCCGCTTCCGGCGGGCAGGTCCTTCACGAAGGCGATTTCGGTCTTCACCTCGAAGGTGGGATCCAGCCGGATGGGCCTCGGGCACTCCTGAGAGGGCCACATGCCGTATAGTATGATCCCGGGGCGGACACCGTCGAGATACTTGTCGGGGCAGGCGAGGATCCCCGCGCTGTTGCAGGCGTGGCGGAGAGGGATGGAAATCCCCTTCTTTTCGGCTGCCTCGAGGGATCGGGTCAGCCCGTCGAACTGATGGGCCGTATATTCGAGCCTCGCCTCGTCGGCCACGGCGAAATGGGTGAACATCCCCTCCATGGCGATGCCGGGCAGAAGGGAGAGTTCGTCGAGGACGGCGGGAATGTCCCGGGGGAGAAAACCGATTCGCCCCATCCCCGTATCCACCTTCACATGCACCTTCGCCCTTTTCCCGGCCCTCACCGCCTCGGCGCTCAGCGCCCGGGCGAAGGCGAGATCGGTGACTGTCGGGGTTATGCCCTGCAGTACATACTCCCGGGCGGAGCGCTCGGGAGAGGGGCCGAGGACGAGGACGGGGGCTGTGATTCCTCCGGCCCGAAGCTCGAAGGCTTCGTCGGGAATCGCCACAGCGAAGCGCCGGCATCCTCCCTCGAGAAGGGCGGAGGCTACCGGAACGGCCCCGTGGCCGTAGGCATCCGCCTTCACCACGGCAAAAATTTCGGGATTCGGGCCGATGAATTTTCGGATGGCCTGAAAATTCGAGACGATATTCTTGAGGCTGACTTCCATTCGGGTGGCACGGTGCATAATGAGATATCTCCCTTCCTGATTCACGAAGAAGGGGCGGAATCTCCGCCCCTTCCCTGATTTTCACCCGTGAAGCAAACTGCCGCTGCTCTTAAATCGTGAGTTTTCCCGTACGGCGCTTCTCGTCGAAGTCCTTCACCAGGCGGCGCATCTCGCCGGAGAGGATGAGAAGGGCCACCAGGTTCGGAGCGGCCATGAGTCCGTTCAGGGTATCGGAGAGGTCCCAGAGGTGGGTGAGGAACTGGCCTGCGTTGCCGAGGAGAACGCCCCCTGCGGCTCCGAGAACGATGAAGGCGATCCAGAGCATCTTCAGGACGGGAATGACCTTGTTGCCGAAGATGTAGACTCCGCAGGTCTCGCTGTACCAGTACCAGCCGAGGATCGTGGAGAAGGCGAAGAGGGCGAGTCCGACGGAGAGGATCATGGTGCCGGTGTTTCCGAGGACTATCTGGAAGGCGGAAAGAGAGAGCTGGGCGCCGGAGAGCTCGGGGCTCGCGGTGAGCACGCCGCTGGTGAGAATTGCGAGGGCAGTCAGGGTGCAGATGACGATGGTGTCCGTGAAGACCTCGAAGAGTCCGTACATGCCCTGGCGAACGGGATGGTCGACGATTGCCGTCGCGTGGACCATGGGGGCCGAGCCGAGGCCCGCTTCGTTGGAGAAGACGCCCCGGGCGATGCCCTTGGTGATGGCTACCTTCACAGCCCATCCGGCGATGGCGCCCGGCATTGCCATGGGATCACTGATGGCGTATTTCACCGCGTTTCCGAAGGCGGCCGGGACCTGGTCGAGATGCATTGCGATGACGATGACCGCGCCGACTATGTAGAAGATGGCCATGAAGGGAACGAGGTAGGTGGTGACGTCGGAGATCCGCTTCAGTCCGCCGATGATCACGAGGGCGGTGAGAACGGCCACGATCACGCCGGTCCAGACGGTGGGAATTCCGAAGCCGAGCTTGAAGCCCTCGGCGGTGGAGTTGGCCTGAACTGCGCAGCCGATGCCGAAGGACGCGAAGAATCCGAAGAAGGCGAAGAGCCAGGCAAGCCATTTCTGATTGGCGCCCTTTTCGAGGATGTACATGGTGCCGCCCCGCCAGTTGCCCAGGGAGTCCTTTTCCCGGAAGCGGACTGCCAGGGTAACTTCAGCCATCTTCGTCGTCATGCCGAAGACGGCTGAGACAAGCATCCAGAAGAGGGCGCCAGGGCCGCCGAGGTGCAGGGCCGTGGCCACGCCGGCGATGTTGCCCGTGCCCACGGTGGAGGCAAGGGCCGTGGAAAGAGCCGCAAAGGAGGAAATGGTGCCTTCACCCTCTTTTTTCTTGCCCAGGTTGCCGAAGACTTCCTTGAACATAAGACCGAAATAGCGAAGCTGAGGAACTCCGAGAATAACCGTGAGGTAGACGCCTGTGCCCACGAGGAGCGTAAGCATCCATGGCCCCCACACGATACCATTGATAAAACCGTTCATCTCCATAAGTGCGTTCATACTTCCGATTCCCCCTCTCAGATCATTCGATTGGCCTATTTCCTTAAAAAAGGCAACAAATCCTCATGATTGAAAATGGTGAACACCACGCAGCAGATCAGGAACTTTCTTCGGCAATCCCGTGCCTCACCCCCTGAAGCGGTCATAAGGTTGAAGTGCTCTAATTCACAAGATTATACCACTAAAAAAAGGAAGGCTGAAAGGGCCTTCCTTTTTCTCTTAAATATACCTTTTTTCCCTCAGGACCTCCTCCGCCCTTTCCATATGGCGGGCAGGAAGCTTTATAACGGGCCCGGTGCACCCCATGGAAGATTCGGCGTAAATACCCTCTTTCCAGAGAGCCTTTACCCCGTCCTCGATGGAGAGGACGTCGATGCCGTGGATTTCCTCGTCGGTGGGTTCGGCGGGCGGAACGGCCACAGCTTCGGCTGCGGGAATCCCGGGCTGAAGACCGGACAGGATCCCCTCGAGCCCCGCCTGTTTCGCTGAGGCAATTTCGGCGGCGACTTTTTCCGGAAGTTTTCCGGCGATCACCCTCGCCGTGTACTCGAGGGCTGCGGCGATGACCGGGGCCCCCGAGGCCCGGGAGATGATGGAGATGATTTTCTTCCATCCCTCCCCCACCGAAGGGCCGTACCCCCAGCCCAGGGATTCGTAGGAACCCCCGGTGGTGAAGGACGAGAACATCTTCATCAGGACATTGCCCGTCAGGGTATCGGTAACGCATACATCGACGGCGCCGGCGAGGATGTCGTTTCCCCGAAGGACCGCTCCTCCGTCCTTCCGCACGCTCTCTCCGAAGGAGAGGGCATATCCCTTCTCCTTCAGCTGCTTCAGCGCCTTGAAGACGAGCTGGGCTCCGTCCACGTTGAGAATGCCCACCGCGGGGTTTGCAATCCCAAGGGCCTTTGCCGTCGCCGTTCCGTAAAGAGCGTTCCGGATCATGGCCTCCACCCGCGAGACGGCGGAGGTCCCGGTGGACGAGGCAAGGATCATGGGCTTTCCTTTTGCCGGGGTCAGCACCCGTCCCATGGTGGAGACGCCGAGGGGGAAGGGGTAGTGAAGGGCGACGGCTCCGGCGATTCTGCCCTCCGAAAGGGCGCACTCCATTCCTTCTGCGACGGCATCATCGCCGTCCTCCGTCTCGATCCAGGAGAGATCCTCGAACCCCGAAATCCTGGGGCCGATGAGCACAGGCTCGAGCCGATCCGATCTTTCTCCGGCGAGCCTGGCGCCCCTGGCGAGCTCCTCCGCTCCGAGCTCGCTCCCCCGGGCCATGAGCCCCACGGAGATGCGGGGACCGCCGGTGCGGGCTTCCGCTACGAGTTCCTGAAGGGCTTCTCCCACAAGATGGCGAAGGTCGTTCATATTCCCCGCCCCCTTCAGGAGAGTTTTCCCGACAGATCTGCGAGGACCTCGAGAAGAAGCGCCTTGATGTCGTCCTTCGAAACCGCGGACGCTGCCGGTTTTTTGCCCGTGGGGGGTTCGAGAAGGAAGGACGCCCCGTCTGCGAGGTTCGTGAGCCGGGCGAGGAAGAGGCTTCCCTTTCCGATGATCATGGCCCGCTTCATCGTCCCTTCCTTCAGGGCGTCGCAGGCATGGCCGATGTAGGGAACTCCTGAGGGGATATGCCCCTGGGTATGGGCGAATCCGGGAAGCCCCCTCTCCTTCACGAAGGCCATCATGTCCGATTTTTCGATGGCCTTCTTCGTCACCGCGAGGGCCGCCGTCATCTTGATGTTGGCAAGGGGGACATCACCCGCGCCGGCGGGAAGGGTGATCTCGTTGATGTGAAGCTCCGCGGCGTACTTGTCCACGTCGAGGAAGGAGAGCCCCGCCCTTTCAAGGGGGTCGAGGATCAGGGCGGTGGTGACTGCCTGGGGAGAGGAGCCTGCGCCCACGGTATGCTTTCCGAGGACATCGAGGCGCATGACGGGGTAATTCCCCTCATCGGGGACGAGGAGGACGGCGAAGTTGCCGAGGCAGTCCTCGAGGGCGGGCATCTTCTTCTTGACGTGGTCCCGGCTGTTCATGTAGAGCTTGGGGATGGCCCCTCCGGCGAGGACGACACAGTTTTTTCTCGCTCCCGAGGCCACCTGGGCTCCCGCGGCGATCATGGCGTTCACGGGTCCGGCGCAGAACCCCCGGACGTCGCATCCGCTGGCGTTCACGCACCCGGCGATCTCCGCCACGGCCTTGGCGAAGTTTCCGCCGCCACGCTGGTTCATGTCCCCTGCGGCCTCCTCGGAGCATTCAATAACAAAATCCACCTCTTCGGGAGCCATGCCGGTGTTTTTGAGAAGATGCAGAAGGGCGAGGATGCCTCCGGTCTTGCAGGCGATGTTTTCAAGCAGGACATAGGCGAAAAGGCAGTCGTCCAGCTCGTGGCCGTTCCGGGCGCATCCCGCGACCCTGCCGCCGAAGAAGAGGGGCAGCGCTCTTTTGTCCCGCACCTCCGCCTCGATCTCGTCCAGGGGATGTCCCCCCTCGAGCCGGGCGAGGATTTTTTCGTTCAGAACCGGGCTCGCCTCGAGCTTCGGCCGCACCGAGGCGGCGAAGTCCTTTTCAAGCCAGATGATGTCGAAAACGTCGCATATATCCATAAGCCCGAGAAATTCATCCTCGGGCATGATTTCACCGTAATCGCCGTACCGGGAGCTCTCCGTCAGCCGATGATCGTACCAGGGCTGGGGGGTCTCCGTGAGTTTTCCGATGGTGATGCCTCCGATATATGTCTGGTTCGGAGCGTAGTCCTTCGCCTCTTCCCAGCTCTGCCGGCGAGAGGGCAGTTCCCTGATGAATTCCGTCTCTCCTTTGGTCTCTCTCTCGACGTAGGGGGTGTTTCCGTAATGATATCCGAGTTCGGGCGCGTGATTCAGGCAGTAGGAGTACCCCCTGATTCCAACGTTGGCCATGCTCTTCCAACCTCCTTGTGCAGTAATCTTTCGAAAAGGAGGCCCGTAGAAAACCGGGCCTCCAATATGAAAATCAGTCGGTGAATACGGTCTGCTCCTTGACTTCCGTCTGGAGCGCCTTTAATGCCTTTTCCACCAGGTGGCGGCGGATTTCCTTCTCTTCTTCGGGAGTCCGGGTGGGATCTCCGAGGGGGTGAGGAATGGCGATCGCCGGAACGATCCGGTTGGCTCCCACCGTCAGGGAGATGGGAACTATGGTGCACACGTGAACCACAGGAAGGCCTGCCCGCTCGATTTCCTTGACCATCGTTGCGCCGCAACGAGTGCAGGTTCCTCAGGTCGAGGTGAGAATGACCGCTGTGACGCCGTCGGCAATCATCCGTTTTGCGATCTCGGCTCCGAACCGCTTGGAGCTCGCCACGGAGGTTCCATTGCCCACTGTGGCGTAGAACTTGTTGTGGAGCTTCTTGAAGACCCCTTCTTTTTCCATGTCCCGAAGCACGTCCACGGGAAGCACCCGGTCAGGGTCCTGGTCGGCATAGGTGGCATCGTAGCCTCCGTGGGCGGTGCAGTACTCGGTGCAGGTAAGGTCCTTTATGCCGGTAATGTCGTATTCGCCGAACTTGCTGGCGCTGGAGGCCTCGATGTGATCGGGGTTTCCCTTCGGGCAGATGCCGCCGGAGGTCACCAGGCCGATGACGGCGTTTTTCATATCCTTCACGGCAGGATTAGGTGGCACCCTGTCGAAGACGGGCATGGGATACTCCGTCGTGAAGGGCTTTCCCTGGAGCTTGGCGGTGAACATGTCCACGGCCCGCTCGGCGGCGAGCTTTTCATAGAACTTGTTCTTCCTGATCCCCCGTTCGATGTATCCTTCCTCGGCGGGAGAACCCACCGGCTCGCCCTTCAGCAGCTTGAGGACCAGGGCCGCCATGGCGGGGATGGCTTTGCGCATGCCCGCCGCGCTGTCGGTGGTCTCAACGATGTAGCAGCTCTTTTTATAGAGGTCGACCCCGGGGTTTTCCGGGTACATGGCGGACACCACGGGGATTCCCAGCTGCTTGCTCACGGCCTCGCAGATTCCGCCGGAGGCGGTGCCGTACCGTCCGGCGTTGAAAGCGGGGCCGGCAACGATGGCGTCGGGAGAATATTTCTTCATCATCCCGATGATTTCATTCGATGCCTTCTCGAGGTTCGAGGCAAAATAGGAGTCGCCGCATATGACCGTGGCCACAATTTTTGCCTCGTCCCGAAGGGCCGCCTGAAGGGCCATCCCAGGTCCGACAACCCCTTCCCGGATCTCGGGTGTGATATCGGCCTTTTCCTCCCCGCCGATTCCCGCATAAAACTGGTTGATGTAATGAATGATTCTATAGGTCACAATTTTTCCCTCCCCATTTATAGGGCGTACCTGCCATACTGCCCGCGAATACCCTCCACGGCTTCTGCCAGCTTCTCCGGATCGAGCACCATTTCCATCATGCCGATCTGGTCTTCCCAGGCGGCCGCATCACATTCGTCGCGGATGTCCTTTTCAAAAACATGATATACGGCGAGTCCAGACTGGACTCCTGCCAATGGTCCTGCATAGGTGGGATCTCCGTTGCTCACCGTCTCGGCGTAAATTTCCGCCCCCTCAGCATCGGAGGAACCCAGTATTACGACCACGTTTTCAGGGCCGTATTTCTCAGCGGCATCCTTGATGCGCTGCTGATTCTGCAGATCCATGGCTCCTGCGGCGGTTCAGACGAAGCACTCGGTCACCGAAAAGACGATGTCGGCACCGCTGTCCTTCAGGCATGCTTCCATCGCAGGACCGGGAACACCGTCCCGTTCACCGAGAAGAAGCAGTTTTTTCCCTGCCAGTTTTCCCACTTGCCCGCACCTCCTTCGAGAAGAACTTTCTCTCGTGTACTGTTCCGGACCGCTATATGGTATAGCAGCCGAGTTTTGTGAATCCAAGTTCGCTCGTGGATCCAAGGATCGCCTGGAGCTCCACGGTGATTGTGCCGTCCTCGGCAAGGGACCCCTGCCAGCCGCCTGCAATAACGTTGGCCTCTCCGGGAACGCCGATGACCCTGTCCATGGGAGGAAGAACCACAACTTCGTTGGCGTTTCCGGCAGTGACGCAGGCATCCCCTTCGGGAGTGGAGTCGGCCAGGGACTGGCTGGCTCCGTCCTGCCCGGCGTACTCGTCGGTGAGAAGGGTCGTCTTGATTCCCGCCCGTTCAGCTTTCCAGCAGTTCATGATGAGGTCCGCGTCGGGGTTGCCGAAACCTTCTTCGGAGATGAGCAGTCCGTCCACTCCGAGGGTCTTCGCAAGGCTGATCGAGTAGGAGGAGCAGCGCTTCTTGTCGGCAAGGGTGACGTTCTCGTTGGTCACGATGCAGCCCAGGAAGTTGAAATCCTTTCCGTGGCGATTGAACATCTGGTGGATAACAGGGTTGTTCTGATGGGAATATGTATTGTTCTTGTCGCAGGCGGACACGCAGTTGCCGGACACGATGGCGCCGTCCATGACCTCCGTGGGGTTGAGAAAGGTTGGCAGAATTTTCTTCACGTCAACACCGTAGAGATATGTGTCGTGAAGAAGTCCCTGGGACTGGAGCATGTAAAGATAGGCCACCTTCGGAAGGCCCTTGTGGGCCGCCATGGCGTCCTTCAGGCTCGGAGTATCGTAGGTCTCAACGGAATCGACGGCCGCGCCGAGACACTTCTTGGCGAGATAGGCCGCCGTCTTGAGGCCGGCCATTCTGCAGGCCGCTTCGTAATCGTGCTTGTCTAGGCCTTCGGTGTTCTCCAGGACGACCACGACATTGCAGGTTTGGGAAAAGGGAGTATACTCCGCCCCCGGCCCTTTCATGTCGATAATCCCTTCCTGAAAGCGGACGATCTTGCCGGTGGTCACCACCGCCGCGCCGGAAAGAACGAGGGTTTTGCCCTCACCGACTGTATCCACGTCGGAGACCATCCCGGGGAAGATGCCGCCGGGGCCTTCCATCTTGCAGCGGGGTTCCACCACGTCCTTCACAGGAAGAATTCGGACACTTTCCCCCGGGGAGGCGAGGTCGAGGTCGACCCTTGCGAGCCGTTCGTCATTGCGGAGAAGCTTCAGCAGTTCTTCCTTGTTTACCGTGAGAAGACCGTCTTTGGCCGAGGTCTCTTTTCCCCAGGCCAGCTTCCTTATCTTTACCTTGTGCAGTTCGAGCTTCATGGTTATCTGTTCCCCCTTTATGGGCGCGAAAGGCTGCTACAGAAGCGCTTCCACCTTTTCCCTGATTTTATCCAGGGTGACATCTCCGCCGCTGATCCTGGCCACTTCCGCTCCGTCCTTCCAGAACAGGAAGGTCGGAAGCCCCATGACCTTGTTCGCAATAGCTACTCTCCGGTTCTCCGATACGTCCACGGAGCAGAACTTCACCTTGCCTTCATATTCCTCCGCCATCTTGTGGACATTGGGAAGAAGGGACATGCAGGGACCGCACTTCGGTCCCCAGAAATCCACGAGGACAGGTCCGGACGCCTCTTTGACCTCGGCATCGAAATTTTCTTTCGTCAATTCAACCATTTCATTTCACCTCCTTTCAAGGAAATTCTGGGTACCGCCTTCAGACCGCATGGTGCGGAAACAGCCGGTACCGCTCGAGCGTTTCCTTCATCAGTTCGGAATCCAGGTATGCGAAATCCTGCCGGACATCCTCGGACATATCCTCCGCAGAGAGAATGCGGGACGAGCGGGATGTGTAGATGAAAAGGGCGCTTTCGATCAGTTCGAGAGAGGAAATGTCCACAGAGCAGGCAGTATCGTCAGTCCGCTCCGCCAGAATAGAGCGGTAGGGATGCTGGTGAGGGCGGAGATTGCCGTAGAGGGGAGAGGAAAGAAGAATCCACCCGGCATGGACATGATCTCTCGCGGCGCGGAGGACGTCCAGGGTGGTTCCCTCTATGGGGAGACTGCAGGAAATGTTTTCGGAAAGAAAGGGGTTATTGGTGATCAAAAGCCTGCGACAGGACATCCAGCTGCCTCCCTATGCCTATAGGTAAGACGCTCTCTGTCGCACAGCTCCCGGGGAAAAGAGGACAGCGGGATGGAACTGTTCCTTTCAGAGCCCCGTCCGACCGCAATCCTTTCGCCTGAGAGTTTCCGCCCGAACTTCTGGCCTTGCCCCTTCGGCGCTCTCCAAGGAAAAGGAGAGTCTCTCTTGCGGTCTTCATCCGGAAATCGTTTCTATTCTTGCACAATGGCGAATACGAGTCAAGTTTTTTGTGAAAAATTCAACGAAAAAAACATGAAACAGCAAAAAAACCGGGACCTTTTCGGTCCCGGTTTTTTTGCTGTTTCGTCAGGCTACCACTTCAAGCCCGTGATGAATATGTAGAGAATGGCCAGGGGGGCGACGACCCGGCAGATCCAGATCCAGATCTCCATCATGCCGAAGGAATGGGTTCCGTCATTGGTAACCTCTTTCCTGGCATCGGCGGTCCAGACCCACCCTACGAAGAGGGCGATGAAAACTCCGCCGAGGGGCAGAAGGACGTTGGACGCGATGAAGTCCATAGCATCGAGGAAGTCCTTCCCGGCGATTTTGGGAGCCCCGGCGAGGGACATGGCGGAAGGAATGCCCAAAAGGAAGATGAGCAGTCCCATGCTCCATGCCGCCTTGGGTCTGCTCCACCCCTTGTCGATAAAATAGGCTGACACGACTTCGAGAAGGGATATGGCGGAGGTAAGGGCCGCGATGAAGAGAAGAGCGAAGAAAAGGGCGCTCCATATCGGGCCTCCGGGCATCTTCGCGAAGACGGAGGGGAGGGTGACGAAGGTGAGGCCGGGGCCTGCTCCCGCGTCAACGCCGAAGGCGAAGACAGCGGGGAAGATTGCAAGGCCGGCGAGGACAGCCACTGCAGTGTCGATGATGCAGACCTGGATGGCCGCCCCGGGAAGCTGGGTCTTTTTGTCCACGTAGCTGCCGTAGGTGATCATGCACCCCATCCCGAGGGAGAGGGAGAAGAATGCCTGTCCAAGGGCCGCGGCGATGGTCGGGCCGGTGATCTTGGAGAAGTCGGGCTTGAGATAGAACTCAAGCCCCTTCCCGGCGCCCTCGAGGGTGACGGAACGGACGATGAGAATCAGGAGAATGACGAACAGGGCGGGCATGAGGATCTTGCAGTATTTCTCGATTCCCTCACCGATGCCCTTATAGACGACCCAGGTGGTCATAATCATGAAAAGAGCCTGGAAAAGAATAACCTGGGTGGTGTTGGTCACAAACGCGCCGAATACGTCTCCCGCCTTGCCTGCGGCTGCCTCGCCCATGAGGCCCGTAAAGGAGTAGCCAAAATACTTGATGGTCCAGCCGCCGATGACTGCATAAAAAGAAAGAATCATGAAACCTGCCGCAACTCCCATCCATCCTACGATGGGCCACATTCCGCCTTTTAGCTTCTGGAAAGAGCCGACTGCATTGAGCTGGGCCTTCCGGCCGATGGCCATCTCAGCAAGCATGACGGAAAAACCGAGAATGAACACTATCGCTAGATAGACGAGGACGAAAGCCGCTCCGCCGTTCTGACCCGTGATATAGGGGAACCGCCAGATGTTTCCGAGTCCCACGGCGGAACCCGCGGCCGCGAGGATAAACCCCATTTTACTTCCCCAATGTTCTCTTTCTAAATTCTGTGCCATTTTTCCTGTATCCCTCCTTAAAGTCATGGATTTCTCAGGCCCGTAAAGCCTGTACTTCCAAGATCACTTGCCGCTGTTCACCTCCTTGTATAATTGTATATCTTCCTTTAAGGTAGAATAATCGGACCATATTATACACCATAAAAAAAACTTTCCAACCCCGAAAACAAAAGGATTTTATTTCCCTCCCTTTTTCCATAAAAAGTTCACATGGAGTACAATGGATCGGAAAGGAGGAATGACCATGTGCCTTGCCGTTCCCCACGTTATCGAGTCCGTCCTTGACGACTCCCGGGCCATCGCCGTCGCTGGGGCTGTCAGGACGGAAATTCGCACCGACCTCATCGAGAACGCCCTTCCAGGGGATACCGTCCTCGTTCATGCCGGTTTCGCCATAGAAAAGCTCTCTCCCGAAGATTCCGAGGAGCTTCTGGATTTATGGAGCGAAATCCGCCGCCTCTCCGGTGATCCCCTTGCGCAGTGACATTTCTCTTCTTGTCGAGGGACTGAGCCGGCTGAACACCCGCCCCCTGTCGGTCATGGAGGTCTGCGGAACCCACACGGTGGCCATCTTCCGGTCCGGAATCCGCTCCCTTCTTCCCCCCGCTCTGCGCCTCGTATCGGGGCCGGGGTGTCCCGTCTGCGTCACTGACCAGGGGGAGATCGACGGCGCCATCTCCCTGGTCGAAAAAGGGGCGCTCCTTGCGACCTACGGTGATATGCTCAAGGTGCCCTGCGACCGGGGCTCCCTCGCATCGAAGCGGAGCGAGGGGTACGATGTAGCGATCATCACCAATGCCATGGATGTGCTGACCATCGCGGAGAAACATCCAGGGCGGGAGGTGGTTTTTCTCGCCGTGGGGTTCGAGACCACCTCACCGGCGACGGCCGCCCTTGTGAAGGAGGCGGGGCAGAAGAGAATATCCAATCTTTCCGTACTGTCCTTTCACAAGAGGACGCCCCCGGTACTTGCAGTCCTTGCGGGTGATCCCGATCTGAAAATTTCGGGATTTCTTCTTCCGGGGCACGTCTGCGTCATCCTCGGGCACGAACCCTTCCGTTTTCTGCCCCGGGACTGCGGCCTCCCTTCGGTCATCGCGGGGTTCGAGCCCGAGCAGATACTTCTTGGACTCGCAGAGATTCTCAGGCAGGACAGCCGGGGGGAGAGTTCCCTCGCCTCAGTCTACGGAAGAGCTGTGCGACCGGAGGGCAACGAGAAGGCACGCAGGCTGCTTGACGAAGTCTTCGTTCCCCGGGACGCCCCGTGGAGGGGCATCGGGGTCATTCCGGGGTCCGGCTATGCCCTGAGAGAGAGGTATGAATCCTTCGACGCGGAAAAACGGTTTTCCCTCGCCATCCGCCCGGGAGAATCCCTTCCCGGCTGCCGGTGCGGCGATGTCCTCACGGGAAAGATAACCCCGCCCGAATGCCCCCTCTTCCGCACCGCCTGCACCCCCATCTCTCCCGTGGGCCCCTGTATGGTCTCAAGCGAAGGGACGTGCGGCGCATATTTTCGCTTTTACAAAGGAGATTCGTAAATGAAGACGACGACAGCCACTCTCGGCCAAGGAAGCGGCGGGCGGCAGAGCGCGGAGCTGGTGAAGTACCTGGTGGAGGGCTTCGCAGAGCGGGGCATCGGGCCGGAGCTCGAGGATGCCGCCCTTCTTCCCGGAGGGTACGCCATGACGGTAGACGGCTTCACCGTTCTGCCCCGGAAGTTTCCCGGCGGGGATATCGGCCACCTGGCAGTGTGCGGATGCGCCAACGACCTGGCCGTACGGGGAGCGAGCCCCGATCACCTCGGTCTCTCCCTGGTTATCGAAGAGGGGTTCCCCCTCAATGAACTGAAAGACTACATGGAAAGCGCTGCGGCCACCTGTGCCTCCATCGGAATGACCCTGGCCGCGGGGGACACCAAGGTTGTTCCGACGGGCGGGGTGGAGGGCGTTCTTTTCTCCGGGTGTGCCTTCGGGAAGGTCCATTCCCCCTTTCCCCTTGGAATGGCCAATCTTCGGGAAGGAGACGTCCTCATCGTCTCAGGCCCCGTCGGTCGCCACGGGGCGGCCATCGCAGCAGCCCGTTTTTCCCTCGAGGTGAAAAATCTGGAAAGCGACTGCGCTCCCCTCTGGCCCGCCATTCGCCCTCTTCTCGCCCTCGGCGGACTGCGCTGCATGAGGGACTGCACCAGGGGCGGCCTCGGAACGGTGCTGTGCGAATGGGCGGAAGGGACGGGCCTCCACATTGCCCTGGAGGAGGAGGCCATCCCCATTCCTCTTGAGGTTCAGTCCCTCTGCGACATCCTGGGGTTCGACCCTCTCTACATGGCCTGCGAGGGAACCCTCGCCCTGGCCGTCGACCGGAAGGATGCCCACGAGGCCCTTGCCCTGCTGAGGGGAAATCCCATCGGCAGGGAAGCGGCGGTCATCGGACAGGCGGGAGCGGGGGAACCGAAGGGGATGGTCTCCATGAGGACCTCCATTGGAGGGGAACGGCTGGTGGATATGCCCTGGGGGGAACTTCTCCCGAGGATATGCTGAAAAAAATGGAGGCCCTCAGGGCCTCCATTTTTTTCTAGTGGGAAAATCTTTCGAAGATCCGGGTAATTCCCGTCGCCCGACCGGTTTCGTTGTCCAGGGTAACAAGGATTCCGTTCAGGGCGAGCCCGTCTCCCGACACTTCGAATTTCGAGGGCATGCCCGTAAGAAATTTCGGCAGCACGCCGTCGAACTTCATTCCTATGGAACTCCTGTGCCCGCCGGTCATCCCCGCATCGGTGATGTAGGCGGTTCCCCCGGGAAGGACCTCCTCGTCGGCGGTCTGAACGTGGGTATGGGTTCCTATGACCGCCCCTGCCCTGCCGTCGAGGTAATGGCCGAGGGCTTTTTTCTCCGAAGAGGCCTCTGCGTGGAAATCCACGAAAAAAGGTACATCCCCTGCGGCGGCCAGTATCTCGTCCGCCTTTCGGAAGGGGCAGTCCAGAGGCGGCATGAACACCCTGCCCTGGAGGTTCATCACTCCGAGACGGAGATTGCCCTTTGAAAGTATGGTCCACCCCTGGCCCGGACAGCCGGGGGGGTAATTCGCCGGCCGGAGGATCCTCTCGTCCTCCCCGAGCACCGCGACGCCCTCGTTTTTATCCCATATGTGATTTCCCGAGGTCATGCCGTCAATCCCGAGGCTGAAAAGCTCATCCGCTGTCTTTTCGGTGATGCCCCTCCCTGCGGCTGCATTTTCGCAGTTTGCCAGGATGAAGTCGAAGGGGCCCATCCGGCTCTGAAGAACCGGAAGGACGGCCGCGGCCGTCTTTCTTCCCGGACTTCCCATGATATCGCCGATAAAGAGTATTTTCATGGCAATGCCGGGCTTCTTATTTCGCGTATTCCGTGGCCCTGGTCTCCCGGGTCACGGTGACCTTGATCTGGCCCGGGTACTTCATCTCCTCTTCGATCTTCCGGGCGATGTCGTAGGCAATTTTATGGACCATTCCCTCGTCGGAGATGTTCGGAGAGATGATCACCCGAACTTCCCGCCCGGCCTGTATGGCATAGGCCTTGCTTACGCCGCTGAACCCCTTCGCCAGCTCTTCGAGCTTCTCGAGACGTTTGACGTAGGCGTCGAGGCTTTCCCTCCTGGCTCCGGGCCGGGCTGCGCTGACCGCGTCCGCTGCCGCGACGATAACGTCGTAGACCGTCTTCGCCTCCTGATCTTCGTGATGGGAGGCAATGGCGCTCACCACATCGGGTGACTCGTTGTAGCGCCTTGCGAGATCGGCCCCGATGAGGGCGTGGGGCCCTTCGATCTGGTGGTCCACCGCCTTGCCGAGGTCATGGAGCAGACCGGCCCGGCGGGCGAGTTCTTCGTCAAGCCCGAGCTCTGCGGCGATCATGCCGGAGATGAAGGAGACCTCGAGGCTGTGCTGCAGGGCGTTCTGGCCGTAGCTGAAACGGTACCGCAGCTGCCCGATGGTCCGGATAAGCTCAGTGTGCATATTCTTGATGCCAGTCTCGAGAATGGCCTGTTCTCCCGCCTCCATGATCTTTTCCTCGACATCTTTCGTGGCCTTTTCGATGAGTTCCTCTATTCTGGCGGGGTGGATTCTTCCGTCGGTGACGAGCCGCTCGAGGGAGAGTCGGGCGATCTCCCGGCGTACCGGGTCGAAACTGCTTATGGTTACCGCCTCGGGGGTATCGTCCACGATGAGATCGACCCCTGCGATGGTCTCGAAGGTCCGGATGTTCCTGCCTTCTCTGCCGATGATCCGCCCCTTCATTTCATCGGAGGGAAGATGGACGACGCTCACCGACGCTTCCGAGGTGTGCTCCACGGCGCACCGCTGCACAGCGGTGACGATGATCTCCCGGGCTTTCCGGTCGGCCTCGCGCTTCGCCTTTTCTTCGAGTTCCTTGAGGCGCAGCCCCAGAACGTGCTGGGCATCCTCCTCGGTCTGCCGGAGGAGAATCTCCCGGGCTTCCTCCCGGGTCAGGCGGGCGATCTCTTCAAGCTTTTCAGTCTGCTTCAGGGTACATTCCTGGGCTTCGAGAAGCCGGGCTTCGAGGTCTTCCTGCTTTTCCTTGAGTTCATCCTCGCGGTGAGAAACCCGGTCGAGTTTTTTGTCGAGGTTCTCCTCTTTCTGTTCGAGCCGCCGCTCTGCCCGCTGAATCTCCGCTCTGCGCTCCTTGCCTTCCCTTTCGATCTCCTGCCTGAGCCTGAAGCTTTCTTCCTTTGCCTCAGTGAGTTTTTCCCGCTTTGCCTGTTCGGCGGCCTGTTCTGCTTCCCTGATGATGTTCTGTGCCTGGGACGACGCGTTTTCAATTTTTTTCGCGGCCAGGGTTTTGGAGATGAAAAATCCAGCTCCCATTCCGGCAGCGATCCCCACAACGATTGCAATGATTGCTGTCATGAAATTCATAGTACCGTGATCACTCCTCAATTTTATTTTCAAGGTGCTTAAAACGAAAAAACATGGACCGCACTCTTTTCCATGTCCGATCTATTTTACCGTTCAGAACTCTCCGTCACAAGTCCCCCGGGCAACCTTTCTGCACAGGGAGGGAGAAAAGCCTCTCCGGAGCAGCCGACCCTCCATTTTTCTTCCTTCCATTCCCTGTCTGTGCCATGCTGCCGCAAGGTGCAGCGCCCGGGCTTCCTCGTCCACTGTTTCGAGGGCTGAGGCTATGAGGGAGTCCTTCACCCCTCGCCGCCGCAGTTCATCCCGCAGCCTGCGGCATCCCCAGTCCCCGTGGGTCTCCGCGAAAAGGAGGGCGTAGGACCGGTCATCGAGATATCCTGCGTCCGCATACTTTCGGACGAGCCCTTCTGCCCTGTCTTTCCCAGCTCCCCGGGAGGCCAGTTTCTCAAGTACCTGCTTTTTCGTCCACGCACCCCGGGAGAGGAGGGCGAGAATATATCCTTCAAGGGCATCGTCTCCGGATTCCTCCGGTAAAGAAGAAAAAAAATCAGGCGGTTTCCACAAGGTTCAGCGACCTCCCGAGGACAAAGAAGAGCCTCTCTTTCAGAAGCGGTTCGGAATCGAGTTCGGGATCGCCGTCCACAAGGGCAAAGGCTTCCGCCCTGGCCATGTCAAGAAGGGCCCGGTCCTTGATGAGATCCGCCACCCGGAAATCGGTGATCCCCGACTGGCGTACTCCGCAGACCTCTCCGGGACCCCGGAGCTTCAGATCGGTCTCCGCGAGGGTGAACCCGTTTTCGGTGGAACAGAAGACCTCCAGGCGTTCCCGGCTTTCCCCGGAGGATAGAGCGCCGAGAAGAAAACAGTACCCCTCCAGGTCATTCCGCCCCACCCTTCCCCTGAGCTGGTGGAGCTGGGAGAGGCCGAAGCGGACGGGGTCCTCCACCACCATGACCGTGGCCCCGGGAATATCGACCCCCACCTCAACCACGGTGGTGGAGACGAGGAGGGAGATTTTTCCCGATTGAAAATCCTTCATGACACGCCCTTTTTCCTCACCGGAGAGCCTTCCGTGAAGCAGTCCGGTTCCCAGGGCCGAAAAGCGGGCCTCCAGTTCTCCGGCGCGCACCGTGGCGGCGGCAAGATCGAGGGTCTCGCTCTCCTCGATGAGGGGGCAAATCCAGAAGACCCGCTCTCCCTTTTCCATCCGGCCCTGGAGAAAGGAGAGAAGCTCGGGAAGCTTCCGGGGAGAGATCAGGCGGGTGGTGATTTTTTTACGCCCCGGAGGGCTCTGCCGGAGGACTGATACGGAGAGATCTCCGTAGACGGTGAGGGTAAGGGTCCTGGGAATCGGGGTGGCCGTCAGGACAAGGACATGGGGGAGCTCCCCCTTTGAGCGGAAGGACTGCTTCTGAAGCACGCCGAAGCGGTGCTGCTCGTCCACTATTGCCAGTCCAAGGGAGGCGAAGTTCACTCCCTCGGAGAAAAGGGCATGGGTTCCGATGGCTATTCGGAGAGCTCCCGATCCGAGGGCTTCGTGAATCTCCTTTTTCTCCCTCCGGGAGAGGGATCCGGTGAGGAGGGCGCAGGACACGCCCAGGGCGGAAAAAACGGGGGCGAGACGCTGAAAGTGCTGGGAGGCAAGAACTTCCGTGGGGGCGAGCAAGGCTCCCTGGCATCCGCCGTCAAGGGCGGCAAGAAGAGCCAGAAGGGCCACCACCGTCTTTCCTGACCCGACGTCCCCCTGAAGAAGGCGGTTCATGGGAACTGAGCGGGCCATGTCGGCAAAGATTTCGTCCGTTACCCTTTTCTGGTCGTCCGTGAGGGTGAAGGGAAGATGGAGGGAGAGATATCCCTGAACAAGGACGCCCGGACGGAGAGACGGTGCCTGCCCGGCTCCCCGGGATGCCCTGGCCTTCCGAAGGGCGAGGCCTGTCTGCAGAAGAAAAAATTCGTCGAAGGCAAGGCGTTTTCTCGCTGACTTCCATCGCTCCCGGGACGAAGGGAAATGCATCTCCGCCACGGCGGGAGCCAGGGGGGCGAGGGAGAGCCGTTTCTTCATTTCGGAAGGAAGAAAATCGGGAAGGAGGGGAAGGTACTCCTCCAGGGTTGTTCTGATGATTCTCCGGAAGGCCTTGTTGGACAGTCCTGCGGTGCCGGGGTAGACCGGAACGATGGAGAAGGCTTTTTCGTCCTCCGTCTCCTCGTCCAGGATCTCGAAATCGGGGTTGGTGAGCTGAACCGTCCCGTTATGCATATCAACCCGGCCGTAGAGGGCGACCCGAACGCCCGGGAGAAAATGAGATTCGAGCCCCTGGCGGTTGAACCAGACGGCCCTCCCCATCCCCTGCCCGTCGGAGAGAAGGACGGTCGTTATGGAAAGCCCCTTTTTGGGACTTTTTTTTCGTTCGAGAGCCACGACCCTCGCCACCACGGACGAGACCGAACCGCCTGCGAGGGAGGAGAGGGGGGTCAATTCCCGTCTGTCCTCGTATCTCCGGGGGAAAAAGTGGAGAAGATCGTTCACTGTGGCGATCCCGAGCCTTCCGAGGAGAACTTCCCGGGCGGGACCGACGCCCTTTACATACCGTACGGGATCGGAGAGACGCCGTACCGGAGCGGTCACCTCCCCGGATCTTCCTCTCCGGCGGCCCGATCTTCCTCGCCGTCCACGAGGGCTGCAAATCGGGAGAGCATGGAGCGGAACTCTGCCCTGGTCTCCTGCCTGATCTGCCGGAGGCGCTGAATTTCGCGGCGCTCTCCGTCCCGGGCGGACGCGGCCTCGGACAGGATCTGCTTCGCCGCGAGCCGGGCCTCCGACAGGATGGCGTCCGCCTGCCGGCTGGCGGCATCCTCCTTCGCCTCTGCCGATTTCTGGGCCATGAGAAGCGTCCCCTGAAGGGTCTCCTTCAGATTGTCGTATTCCCGGATCTGCTCCCGGAGCCTTTCGATCTGCCGTTCGAGATCGGCGCACCGCAGAGAGTACTGCTGTATATCCTCGGCCACCCGGTCGAGAAACTCATCCACCTCGTCCGGGGAGTATCCCCGCATAGCCCGGCCGAAGACCTTCGTCTCCAGGTCCCGGGCGCTCAGAAATTCAGACACTGGCTGGTTCCTCCCATTCCTCTATCATGGTTTTTCTCGGGGCGGCCAGGAAGACCCCTCCCGCGACCCGCACGACCGTTCCGCGGTTGGCCGAGGCCACACCGCAGAGAAAATCGAGGAGGCTCTGGCCGGTCTCCCTTTCCATGCCCCGCAGATCGAGAAGGACCATCCGCCCCTTCCGGAGTTCCTCCGCGAGTTCCTCCTTCCGATCAACCCCTGCTGAGCCCCGAAGCAGAATAAGATCGGCCTGCTTCGCAGGGGAGCGAAGGACCCTCTCCTCCCTCTCTTCCAGCCCGTTTATCCTTTCTCCGTCCTCTTCTTCGAAGCCTTCCCCGTTCCTGTCCACGAGCCCGAGAAGGGCCATCAGCCTTTCAAGCACTCATTTCACCTCCGCTCAAGTTTCTCTTCTTCCGAAGAGGGCCGAACCGATGCGGACCATGGTGCTTCCTTCTTCTATCGCCCACTGAAAATCTCCGCTCATCCCCATGGAAAGCTCGGGCAGGGGAAGAAGAAGCTTTCTTCGGGCTTTTTCAGCCAGTTCCCTCAGGAGGACGAAAGCCCGCCGCACTTCTTTTTCGCCGCCGGTCAGCGGACCGATGGTCATAAGCCCCTCCACGGCAAGAAAAGGACATTTCCCGAGGATATCTTCGAGGAGCGGCAGTGCGTCTTCCGGTGAAATCCCCTTTTTCGAGGGCTCTCCCGATGTATTGACCTCCACGAGAACCGGAAGGGTTCTCTCCTGCCGTTCCCCCTCGGCGGAGAGCCGCCCGGCGAGGTCGAGAGAGTCAACGGAGTCGACGGAGGACACTTCGGCGAAGACCTTTCTCACCTTGTTCTTCTGAAGATGGCCGATCAGCCGCCATTGGACGGTCATGTCCTCCGGCCAGGAGCTTTTCTTTTCGAGCAGCTCCTGAACACGGTTCTCTCCCACCGCGGTGATTCCGCAGCGGACCGCTTCGATGATATCCTCCACGGGGCGGGTTTTGGTCACCCCCACGAGAAGGACATCTTTTTCACAGCGCCCGCTTCTCTGTGCCGCAGTTCGTATTTCCTCTTTGAGATGGGCCAGGCTGCTTTCGATACTCTTCACCATAGTCGTATTTTCCCTTCCCGGGCGTTCTGTGCGGATCGGACCACCAGGTTGCCCGGCGTCAATCCGGAGGTGACGAAAAAGCGCCCCTGCTCTACCGGCATTCCTTCGATCTCCTGAAAACGGACCACGTTGCCCTCCACCTGGAGGACCCCCTGCTTCCCCTCCCGATGGAGCACCGCCGTCTCCGGAACCGAGAGCCCCGTCTTCTCCTCCGATTCGAGCAGAAGATCGAGTTCCCTGGACAGGGCAGCTTCCACGGGAAAAAAGGGCAGGGTGACATAGAGCTTCACCGTCCGGCCATGAAAACGGAATACCCTCACATCCACCTTCTGGGGCCAGCCAAGGTCTTTCCTTTTGAGCCGGACGAATCCTCTGCGGATGTCCCGCTCATGGGACGGAGCGGCGTCCGCATAGAGAATGCACCGAAGCTCCTGGGGCTGGGGGATGAGTTTTCCCACCGCCCCCCCCTTTTCCACCGGCCCGCCCTGGGGAAAAAACTCCAGCAGGGGGGCCCTGGGAAGAGGAGCCAGGTCACTCCAGAAATCGGCGTAGGACCATTTTTCCTCGGCTCCGTCCAGGGCCGGAAGAAAATATCCCACTCCCTCGGCCCGGAGGGCCATTTTTCCCTGGGGACCTTCAACCACCGCCACGATCTCTCCCTTCCGCACCCGGCGGGGTTCGAGGGAGGGGTAGGTGACCCTTCCGCTCCACTTCGAAATCACAGGCGTCTCCCGCCAGATGAGAATGCCCCGGACGGGGATCCTCTCCGTATGGGTATAGGGGACCGCCGAGACCACCTCCGGGTTGAGAAGCATCTGCCGCTCCCACCAAAGAAAATACACCTTCACGGTTCCTGCAGCCACTGCCAGTATAAGGGTGAAATAAAAAAAACGTTTCAGCAGCCAGAAAATTTTTTCCTTCAAGAAGTCCTCCGCTCCATCTCCTCGCAGTTGAGGCAGGACAGAGGAGCTATTTCCGCAGCCAGGCGTTCAGCGTTATCGAGAATAAATTGAAGAACGCCCTCGAGGGAGGCATCGTTTACCCCTCCGATGTGGGGCGTTACCACCACCCGGGGGTGGGTGAGAAAAGGATCGTCCACCGAGTGGGGTTCCTCCCAGAGGACATCGAGCCCCGCGCCGGCGATCTCTTCTCCGTCGAGGGCCCGTTCCAGGGCGGTGCGGTCGACCACGGGCCCCCGGGCCACGTTGATGAAAAAAGCGTCCTTCTCCATGGCAGAAAAAACTGTCTCATCGACGATCTTTTCGGTCTCGGGCGTCAGGGCAAGGGCGCAGACGACAAAGCGGGCCCCACGGACCGCCCGGGCCATCTCGCCCAGGGGAAAAAAGGTGTCGACTCCCCAGGCCGCCCCGCCGTCCCTAGGTGGAGTTCTGTTCACCCCCGCGACCGACATGCCGAAGGCCTTCATCCTCGACGTGATGGAACGCCCCACGTTCCCGAGCCCCAGAACGCAGGCTTTCTTTTTCCATAGGGCGATCCCCGGAGGAGTATAGACCTTCCCCTCGAGCAGCTTTTCCCGGGCGCGGAAAAATCGCTTCGCCAGGAGAAGCATATGGAGAAAAGCGACCTCGGCAACCCCTTCGGCGTTTCCCGTGCCGAGGGAAGGAACGTTGCAGGCAAAAATTCCCCGTCTCGAGCAGGCTTCCAGGTCGATTCCCTCCGCCCCGGCCCCCCACTGCTGCACAAGCCGCAGGGAGGGAGCCCGATAGAGAAATTCGTCCCCTACTCTCATGGGACGGACGACGAGCATCTCGGCGGAGCGGAGAGCCTCTCCGTCCGTTTCCGGGTCGGCTATGAAAAAATCATGGCCGGAAAAAGCCCCGCCGATAAGATCTTTCAGGCGAAGAAACTCCCGCCCCCAGAAGACGACTTTCATTTCCTTCTTCCTCCCCCGATGCATCTGTCCCGCTCCTCCGCCCCGGGGGTCTTTCCCCTCTCGACGGAGGCGAAGGCGTCGTGATTGTGAATGCTTTCGTTGCTGATGACCCGGATGCGGTACCAGGTGATCCGATCTTCCTCCTCCAGGGCAAGGGCCACCTCCCGGAGCACGTCCTCCACGAACCGGGGGTTATTGTAGGCCTGTTCGGTGACGAACTTCTCGTCCTCCCGCTTCAGTAAAGTATACACCGGCGCGGAGGCGCTTTTCTCCGCTATCTCCACCAGCTCTTCAATCCACACGAACCCCTTCATCCGGACGGAAATTTCCACGGAGGCCCTCTGGTTGTGGGCTCCCTTCTCCGAGATCTCCCTGGAACAGGGGCACAGGGTCTGTACAGGGACATCCACCGTGGTGACGAGATCGAAGGCATCTCCCTTGGTGGCCCTGAAGGTCACATCGTAGCGGGTGTAGCTGGCCATGCCCGTGACGGGGGCCTTCCGGAGAAGAAAATAGGGAAAGGAGAAATCCAATTCAGCGCATTCGGCGTCAAGAACCTTTCTGAGGTCCTCGGTGATGGCCTCTAGGCTCGAGAAGGTCACCCGACCCTGAAATTCGTCGAGGACCTCGATGAAGCGGCTCATGTGGGTTCCCCGGTACTCGTGGGGAAGGGATACGGACATGGTGACCCGGGCGACGGTATGCTGGATGTTCTGCTTCTGGTCAAGCACCACGATGGGGTATGAGACGCTGCTCACCCCCACCCGGTCGATGGAAATCCTGCGGCTGTCCCGCTCGCTCTGGACGTCACGCACGGGGAACATCCTCCTTCAGAATCCGGACGCTGCTCGTGGCGGTCTCCCAGACGTCCACCGAGTACAATGCACAGTTCGGCAGGCTCACGGGCTCTTCGATCTGGCTCCAGATCCACAGGGCGATATTTTCCGCCGTCGGCTGGGGAATGAGATCGTTGAGATAGCTGTGGTCAAGCCTTTCAACGACTTTCTCCTTCACCAGGGAGGAAAGCTCGCAGAAATCGAGGACCATCCCCTCCCGGTCGGGAGTTCCTTTCAGGGTGACGGCGATTTTATAGGTATGGCCGTGAAGCCGTTCGCATTTTCCGTGGTACTCCACCAGGTTATGGGCGGCATCGAAGCTGAATTCCTTCCGCAGCAGCATGGATCGTCCTCCCCCTTCATCTTCTTTGTATTTGTTTCTTCGGCGATCATTCGTGCCACTTAGATTTTACACTATAAACAGGCTTGAGAAACCCTGCCTCTTTCTGCCGAAAATTTTAATCCGAAAATTGAGAGGCAAAAAATAATTACGTTTGAATGTTTACCATGGCCAAACTTCTCCTTTAAAAGCTTAAAATAATTTTTTAAGCACGTTTTATGCGTTTTTATTGACATAGAGAAAAAGGCGTGATATAAAGTGTCATTCGGTTTTTTTGTCAGGTCTTTATGAAAGGGGGAAACATAATGGAGTTCGGCAAGGCCAGGGATATTTTCGGAATGTATGTTTTCGACAGGAGGGCCATGAAAGAGCGTCTGCCCCAGCACATTTTCGACGCTCTTATGGCGTCGGTGGAGGGGGGCCAGAAACTGGATTCGGCCATGGCTGACATGGTGGCCGCAGCCATGAAGGAGTGGGCCCTTTCCAAAGGGGCGACTCACTGGACCCACTGGTTTCATCCCCGCACCGAACTCACCGCCGAGAAGCACATGTCCTTCATCTTCAGGGATGAAAACGGCATGGCCATAGAATCGTTCAAGGGCAAGGAACTGATCCAGAGCGAGCCCGACGCCTCGTCCCTTCCCTCCGGTGGAATCCGATCCACCTTCGAGGCCCGGGGGTACAGCGCCTGGGACCCCTCGAGCCCGGCATTCATCATGATGAGCAAAAAGGGGGGGACCCTCTGCATTCCTTCTGTCTTCATCTCCTACGACGGAACGCCCCTCGATCTGAAGACGCCGCTGCTGAAGGCGGTGGATGCCGTGGAGACACGGGCTCTCCGGCTGATCAAGCTTTTCGGAAACCGCGGAATCAAATGGGCCCATGTGACCACCGGGGCCGAGCAGGAGTATTTCCTCGTGGACAACTCCGTGGCGAAAGACCGCCCGGACATCCGGTACTGCGGTCGGACCATCCTCGGCTCCCCTCCTCCGAAGGGGCAGCAGATGGAAGACCATTACTTCGGGTCTATCCCTTCACGGGTCCTTTCCTTCATGGAGGACGTGGAGCGTGATCTCTACCGGCTTGGCGTGGTCATCACCACGCGCCATAACGAAGTCGCCCCCTGCCAGTTCGAGTTCGCCCCCCAGTTTGCCGACGCCAACCTTGCCTGCGACCAAAACCAGCAGATCATGGACGTCATGCGCAAGATGGCCAAGCGCCACGACTTCTGTCTTCTGCTCCATGAAAAACCCTTCGCGGGGCTGAACGGAAGCGGAAAGCACATCAACTTTTCCCTGATGGACAGCGAGGGACGAAATCTTCTCCGGCCGTCCACAAACCAGCGGAAGAACATCCAGTTTCTCACCTTCCTGAGCGCCCTGCTTCTCGGGGTTTCAAAATACTCCGGCCTCCTGAGGGCCTCCATCGCCTCACCGGGGAATATGCACCGCCTCGGCGGCAACGAGGCCCCTCCGGCGATAATGAGCGCCTTCCTCGGAACAACACTGACGAATATCCTCGAGGGAGTGGAAAAGGGACTGGCCGGGGAGCTTCCTGCCCAGGCGCTGCTCGACCTCGGAATGAACAAGCTTCCCTCCATCGTGGCGGACAATTCCGACCGCAACCGCACGTCTCCCCTCGCCTTCACGGGAAACAAGTTCGAATTCCGGGCCCCGGGGGCGCCCCAGTCCATCGCGGGACCGCTGACCATGATCCTCGCTGCCTGGGCATCGGGACTGGAGACCCTCGGAGACCTCATGGAGGAAAAAATCACGGCGGGGGCGGACATCCAGGAGGCGGCCCTAGAGGCGATCAAATTCGCCTCGGCGGAGAGCCGCAATTTCAGATTCGAGGGGAACGCCTACAGCCCTCAGTGGCAGAAAGAGGCCCGGTCCCGGGGGCTGACCATCGCGAACACCACCCCGGAAGCCCTCGCCCTCTTCCTCCTTCCCGAAAACCGGGAACTCCTCGCGAGGCTGCATATCATGACCGACCGGGAAGTGATCGCCTATTACGAAATCCGGATGGAACAGTACATCAAGACGGTGGAGATCGAACTGGGAGTTCTTCGCTCCATGATTCTGGAGGGCATTCTTCCCGCCCTCTCCCGTCAGATCGTCCTCGAAACTTCCTCCTTTTCGGCTCTTCCTGAAGATGTGCGGCGGGAAGCGCTCTCCTGGACGGCCCATATCCTCCACCTCGCCCAGCTGAAAACCTCTCTCCTGACGGCCTCGGAGAAGCTCGACCGATTCCATGAAAAACTTCACTGCATGGAGATGGAGGAGATGGCATCCGCCATCACGGAGGAGGGGCTGCCCCTCTATGCATCCACGAGACAGATCTGCGACACTGCCGAGACGATTGTGGCCTCGGACATCTGGCCCTACCCGAAATACACGAAGCTGCTCACGATCTCCTGAGAGCAGAAAAGGAGCGGCTGCAGAAAAATGCCCTTTCCGCAGCGGAAAGGGCATTTTTTCATTCTTTCCGCTCCCCTGAGAGGGCCGTTCCGTAGGAGAGAAATTCCCGGTACAGGGGCTCGTTCTCGAGCCTTTTGCTCCACCCCGTCAAATACCCGAGTTCCTTGACGTGGGGCTGCTTCCGGAAAAAAATCATGAGTTCGTTGAGTCCCTCTGAGACCATCCCCGGGTTTTTGCGCTCCTGCCCCAGGGCGATCAGTCCGTAGGCCCGCTGCTTTTCAGCCAGTTCTCTGACCATGGGACTTCGGGAGGCCTTCTCTATGAAGAGCAGACTCTCTTCCCCGGGCAGTTCGGGGTCGCCTGCAAGGCGAAGCTGCCGGTCGCCCCATATTCCGCTGCCGAGGTAGATCACCCCGAGGAGGGAGACGATAAAGATGACCCCCGCGAGAAGGCGTCCTCCTTTCTCGAATTCCCCCGGAGGCGGCGAAGGGAAGAGCGGCACGAGGACCTCCCGGTTCGTCAGGGCAAAGGCCAGAGAAAGCCACAGGACATTCTCGATGCGGTGAAAGGGACGGGTCCACAGGGCGTTGAAGAGAAAAAGAGAGATCATGGCGCTTCCCCACAGGGCCTCCTGAGAGAGATCTTTCTTTTTCAGAAACGCCCGGAAGGCGGATATTCCCCACCACAGCCAGAGAAAAAGGAAGAGGATGCCTCCGACGAGCCCCGACTCGGCGAACCACTGGAGAAATTCGTTGTGGGCCCAGTGGGTATACTGCCATTTCATGTGAGGCCAGCGCTTCAGCATATCCCGCTGGGCGTCCAGGTAGTGCCACTTGTACTGCCCCAGGCCGACTCCCCGGAGAGGCCTTTCCTTGAACATCGTCCAGGAGGTGGCCCAGATGCTGTCCCGATTGGCGATGGACAGGGGCTTCTTCACGATATCGTCCATTTTGTAGAGAAGAATGCTCCATCGTCCTTCGTTCAGATAGATATTCATTCCGAAGACCGCGGCAAAGAGCAGCGCCGCCGCAAGAAGGCGCCGGCCCCACCGTCCGGCCCGGTTCCGGAGGGTCATTGCGGAGAGGACGGCAAATCCTGCGGCGAAGGCGAGAATGCCCGAGCGGCTCGTGGTTGAGATGAGACCCCAAAAATCCGCTGCGAGAAGGAACATCAGAAGGAGACCTTTCAGGTTTCTTCTTTCCCCCCGGAGCAGAAGGGCCGTCCCGTTCAGTCCCCCCATGGCGAGCCAGAGGGAGAACATGTTCTGCTGTCCCGTATTGGCGATGTAGTATCCGGGGGTAGGCAGAATGAAGAAAAAGGGGCCGTTCAGTTCCCGAACCTGCAGCTCGGCAAAGAGGACGCTGATGACGCAGTTGGCGAGGGATCCCCAGAGAAGGGGGGCAAGGAAATCTCCCTTTTCCATCGAAGCGGCAAGGACATAGATCAGCCAGAGGGCGGAAAAGAAGAACCATTCGGAAAAAAACGTTCCGGGGGAGCGGAGACCGGACCAGAAGGGCTGCATGGTCACGTAGAGGAGAAGAAAAAGCCAGACTATGGCGAAGCCGTCGAGACGGAAGCCCGTCGCCGTGGTTCCCCTTCTCAGGATCACGTATCCTGCGGCCATGCCGGCAACTGCGATGGGGAAGAAGACCAGGGCCCATTTCATCAGGTGAAGGGTGGAGTAAAACCATGGTCCCGAGAAGACCAGGTTGGGGAGGACAAAGGCGAGAAGGAAAAGAAGGAGGGCGGCCCTCTTCGGCAGAAGGGGAAAAGCACCGGGAAGGGTCCCTCCCGGGTAAGCGGGGGAGGAAGGAGAATTCATGGTCATCCTCATTCTTTCCGGCCGGGTTCGTCGATCTGGCCCTTCAAGTCCACGACCAGTTCGACCACAAGCTGACGCTGGGCCAGCTCCTTCACCTTCCACACCACGGGAATTCCTTTTTTCCGGTTTCGTTCCACTATGGCGGCCACGTCCCGCAGTATCTCCCCCGTAGGCCCGTCCGGCCCTGTGAAGGAAAGGGGAGAGGCTTTTTTCTTTCTCTTCGGACCCCTGGCGGAAGCGGGTATTCCCTCCCGAACGAGCCGTTCCAGGTCCTTCACCGCCAGGTTTTCCTCCACGGCAGACCGGGCGAGGTTCGCCTGCTCTTCGGGAGGAAGGGGAAGAAGGGCCCTTGCCTGCCGCTCGCTGAGCTTTCCTTCGAGAACAAGACGCTGAACCGACTCGTCAAGCTTCAGCAGCCTGAGCTTGTTGGCGATGGAAGGCTGGGACCGGCCGAGCTTCTCAGCGAGGACAGACTGGTTCCACCCCGACCGTTCGAGAATATCCCGGAAACTCGCCGCCTCTTCCAGGGGAGAAAGGCTGCTTCTGTGGATATTCTCCATGAGGGCCATCATCTGCTGCTCGGCCGGAGCCGATTCGGTGACGATGGCGGGAATGGTCTTCATTCCGGCCAGTTTTGCCGCCCGCAGCCTGCGCTCCCCCACCACCAGTTCGTACCCGGATTCCACCGGAAGGACAACTACGGGCTGAATAATCCCCACCGCAGCGATGGAGACGGCCAGTTCCCTCAGTTCCTCTTCGTCGAAGTAAAGCCTGGGCTGGGCCGGATTC
Source organism: Aminobacteriaceae bacterium (assembly GCA_963674625.2). Lineage (GTDB taxonomy): Bacteria > Synergistota > Synergistia > Synergistales > Aminobacteriaceae > JALHFZ01. The sequence continues at coordinate 140,748 of CAXXXO010000004.1, forward strand.
GGGCGGATCAGTTCTAGAGGGATATGGACGAGCCTCTCCGTTGCCTCTTCAGGCAGGGCAGGAAGATCGACTTTTTCCGTTCTCCGTTCGTTTCTCAGGAAATCCAGAACTCCAGCCATGGCACTCTCCCGTTTCGTCAGACATTTCTTTTTTGAACAAAGAATCTCAGGCCATTCTACGCCCCCGCACCCCGCTCTACAATGCCCTCGGCGGCCAGAGCATCTCAGTAGGAGCGGTCTGCGTTGACGAACCGCGTAAACTCCCTCAGGAAGACGAGGGTTATCTCCCCCGTGGGGCCGTTCCGGTGCTTGGCGATATTGAGGAAGGCCCGGTTGTCCTCCGTCTCTCCGGGGGCCCCCGGTTCGTAATATCCGGGCCGGTAGAGAAGAATGACCGTGTCGGCATCCTGTTCTATGGCGCCGCTGTCCCGAAGGTCGGAGAGCTGGGGCTTCTTCTCCGTGCGCTGCTCCACCGCCCTCGAAAGCTGGGAGAGGGCGATGACCGGCACCTCGAGTTCCCTGGCGACCCCTTTCAGGGCCCGGGAGATCTCCGCCACCTCCTGCTGCTTGTTCTCTATTTTGCGGGAAGAATTCATGAGCTGAAGATAATCCACCACAACCAGGCCGAGGTCCTTGTGGCGGGATTTGAACCGCCTGCACCGGGCGCGGAGCTCGAGGGTGGAGAGCATGGAGCTGTCGTCGATGTAGATCGGGGCCTCGGCAAGGCGGCCCGCTCCCTCGGCGAGGGCCTCCCAGGACGCCTTCGGAAAGGATCCGTTCCGCAGGTCGTGGATATTGATTTTGGCTTCCGCCCCGAGCATCCTCTGAACGAGCTGCTCCGCTCCCATTTCGAGGCTGAAGATGAGCACCGGGCGGCGCTCTCCCTGCCCGCCGAACTGGGCCACGTTGATGGCGAGGGCCGTCTTTCCCATGGAGGGCCGGGCGGCCACTATGTTAAGGCTTCCGGGCTGAAATCCTCCGGTGATCCTGTCGAGCTCGTAAAAGCCCGACTGAAATCCCGTCACGTCCTGGTCGGGACGGTTGTACTGCTCTTCTATCTGGAGAAAGGTCTTTCCAAGGATCTCCCCCACATGGCGGAAATTGGTGGAGTTCCTTTTCTGGGCGATCTCGAATACTGCCCGTTCTGCCTCTTCGAGGACCTCGTCCACTTCCAGCTCCTCGGAATACCCGAGCTTGACGATGGTGTTCCCCGCGGTGATCAGCCTGCGGTGGATGGCCTTGTCCCGGACGATTCCGGCGTGATATTCCACGTTGGCCGTTGTCGGAACGCTGTCTATCAGGGAGGCGAGGAAGGGCTGTCCGCCGAGGCGGTCCGCCTTTCCGGATCGGGAAAGCTCTTCGAGAAAGGTGAGGGGGTCCACGGGCTTGTCCCTCTGGGCCATATCGTAGATGACCTCAAAGGCGGTCCGGTGGTTCAGATCGTAGAAATCCTCCGGCTGGAGAATTTCCATGACGATATTGAGGGCCTCCCTGTCCATGAGACATGAACCCAGGGCGGCCCGTTCCGCCTCGAAGGAGACGGGAGGAGTACGGTCCCAGGACGAGAGGGAGGCCATCATTCCCCCTCGACGACGAGGGTCATCTCCGCTTCAATTCCTGGATGAAGACGTATGAAGAAAGGATAGGAGCCGGTCTGCTTCACCGTTTCCGCAAGACGGATATCCCGCTTGTCCACGGCGATGCCGAGCTGGGAGGCAATATTCTCCGCCACGTTCGCCGCGGTGACGCTGCCGAAAAGCTTTCCCTTTTCTCCCGCGCTCAACCGAACCCGCACCGTCTTGCCGGACAGTTTTTTGGCCGTCCCGGCGGCATCGTTTTTCAGCCTGAGTTCCTTGTTCTTTTTCGAGGCCTCCCGGGCTTTCCATTCCTTCACCCGTTCAGGGGTCGCCTCCTCGGCGAGGCTTCGGGGGAACAGGTAGTTCCGCGCGTATCCGTCGGAAGTTTCGACCAGGTCTCCTGCCGTTCCGAGCTTGCTGACATCCTGTTTCAATATGACTTTCACGATTCATTCCTCCTGTAGCGGCTGCGAAAATCGAGCCACATGTCCCCTATTCCCGCCAGAACGAGAAGAGTGGAAAAGAGCGGCACCAAAACCGCAACTATTATAGCAATTGTCCGCAGAATACGGCCCCCCTTCCGGGAAGCCAGACTGCCGAGAAAATACCAGAGCACCGACAGACCCTGAAGCAGGAAAAGAAAATTCACGAGAAGGCGCAGGTTCGTCCCTGCCCGGAGGGCGAGATTCCACTCCGTTCCCCGGCCGCCGGCCAGGGTGAGAAGCACTGCGGCGAGCAGCGCGCCGAAGACGCTCTTCGGAAAGCGCCAGCGGGAAAAGGGGGGAAGGGGCGGAAGATACGGACCTCCTATCCGTCGGAGCACCCAGGCGCTGACTGCGTAGCTGAGATAGCAGTCGAGGGCTGCGGCGACAGTGAGGATCGTCGGAAAGATGAGGGGCAGAACGGCTATGGAGCGGGTGAACTGCTCCCGCACCGTGTTGAGATAATCCTTCGACATCCCCGACGACTCGTAGAAGGTAAAAATCCTGTCGATCATCCCCTGCATTTCAGCCCCGTCAAGCTGGAAGGGATTGATCCCCGTAACCCGTCCTGCGATCACCATGAGGACGAGCTTGCTTCCGAGGGAGAGAAGAATGCCGTAGAGCAGCACCTCCACGCCCGTTTCGCACCTCTTCGCCAGAAAGCCCAGTCCTACCCCGAGAACTCCGAAACCGAGGAGAAAGAAAAGGGCGGAGAGAGGACCGAGAAAGACCACGGCAAGAAGGGTGGAGATGGCCAGACCGAGGGCCGCTTTTTTAAGATCGTGGCGAAGTCCCAGGATTACGAGAGGAGCCGGAGCAAGCAGGGAAAACCCCACGCCCACCACAGGCAGAAACTGGGCAGCGAGAAAAAGAACCACCGCCAGTCCAGAGAGAAGGGCGGACTCGACGAGGCTTCGAGTGGGAGACAATGACCGAACCTCCTTTTTCCCGCCCCGGGCGCTTCAGCGGCAGCGGGACGGGCACACGAAAAAAAAGGAGGAGAAGCGCTGTGCTCCTCCTCCGACGGAATGTACCCGGCTGTTCCTGGGGTGTTACTCTACGGAGAAGGGAAGGAGGGCCATGTACCTGGCTCTTTTGATGGCCTCCGTAAGCTGGCGCTGATGTTTCGCGCAGTTTCCCGTCACCCGGCGGGGCATGATCTTTCCCCGTTCGCTCACGTATTTTCTGAGCTTTTCCACATCCTTGTACTCCACGTGCTCTATTTTGTCCACGCAGAAGAAACATACCTTGGGACGCCGTTTGCCTCCCCGGCGGCCGCCCCGTCCTCCGGGGCCGCCCGCTCCTCTGCCTTCGCTTCGTTCGCCGCGACCTTCATTCATGGCCATTGTACGATCTCTACCTCCTTCAGCGGTTCCCTTCTAAAAGGGAATATCCGCTTCCTCTTCGTTCTGAATCTCGGAAATATCCATGGGGAAGTCCTCGTCGGATGCGCCGAAGCGCTTGTCCTTGCGGATGCTGTCTCCGAACCCGTCGTCGCCGAAGGAACCGGAAGATTCCTCCTGCCTCTTCGAGCCGAGGAAGGTGACGCCGGAAGCCACCACGTCGGTGGCGTAGCGTTTTCCCGATCCGTCCTTCGCCTCGTAGCTCCGGACCTGGATGCGCCCCTCTACGAGGACGGGACTGCCCTTTTTGAGATACCGTTCGCAGTTTTCGGCGGAAGGACCCCAGACCACAACAGGAATGAAGTCTACGCTCTCCTGGAGTTCGCCGTTTTTGTCCTTCCAGGTGTTGTTGACCGCGACGGCAAAGCGGGCCATGGCCCTTTTGTCCACGGAGTAGCGGATTTCCGGATCACGGGCAAGGTTGCCCATCAGAATGACTTTGTTGAATCCTCGCGCCATTACGCCGCCTCCTTATTTTTCGTCAAGACGGATTGTCATCTGACGATAGATATTGGGACGCAGACCAAGCACCCGGTTCATTTCCACAAGCTGGTCGGGGTCGAGCGAGAAATTGCAGACCGCGTATATCCCTTCCGTTTTTTTGTCGATGGGGTAGGCAAGACGCCTCTTTCCCCATACATCAGTCTTGGCCACTTCACCTCCAAGACTGCGCACGACCTCTTCCACCTTAGCGAGTTCCTCTTTGGGATCCTCGAGCTCGGCGCTTAAAAGCACCATCATTTCATAGGGCCGCACTGTACTTCACCTCCTCCCTCTGGACTTTTGGCCTCTTCTCTCCGAAGAGGCAGGGAAAAACTTGCTCCGGAATTATACCCTATCGCTTCTCTCCGGGCAAGGAATTCTTCTCCTTCTTCACTTCGATCTTGTAAACCCGCTCTCCCGGAAAGGCGAGGTTGTACTGCTCCCGGGCCAGATGGGCGACTCCCTCGGGAGTGCCGTAGAAAACAACCTTCTCCTGAAGCTCCTGGACGGTTCTGCTCATGGAGACCAGTCTGGCCATCCGTTCGTCCACGGCCGCAGTCAGACGGCTTATTTTCTGAAGCTCGAGAAAATAAGCCGTGCCCATGATGGCGGCAAAAAGGCTCAGAGCCGCAGCCAGGAGAATCCACCGAAGGCGGAGCACAGAAAATTACATCCTTTCAGGAGCGGCGACACCCAAAAGGGAAAGGGCTGTGGAAAGCACCTTTCCGGCGGCCTGCACGAGGAGCAGCCTTGCCTTGAGAACCGGTTCCTCCTCTCCGAGCACTCTTTTCGCGTTGTAGAAGGAATGAAATTCACCTGCAAGGTCGGAGACGTAGTTCACCAGCATGTGAGGAGCAAGCTCCGCCGAGGCCTTTTCCATCTCGTCCGGAAAGGCCGCGAGGCGGGATATGAGTTTTCGCTCCTCTTCGCTGCCGTAGATCTCCGGGCGGACCTCCTCCGGGGCGGGCATGGCGATTCCCCGGGACCCGGCCTCTCTCAGGACGCTGCAGATCCTGGCATGGGCGTACTGGACGTAGTAGACGGGGTTCTCCGTGGAAGCCGCCTTGGCGAGTTCGAGGTCGAAGTCGAGATGGGAGTCGCTGCGGCGCATGACGAAGAAATAGCGTGTGGCGTCCACCCCGACCTCGTTCATCACGTCCCGGAGGGTGACGAACTGCCCCGACCGGGTCGACATGGCCACCTGGGTCCCGTCCCGAAGGAGGTTGACGAACTGGATAAGGAGCACCTGGAGGTCCTCGGAATTTCTTCCCAGGGCCTCGACTCCCGCCTTCATCCGGGGGACGTAGCCGTGATGGTCAGCCCCCCAGATGTCGATGACCCGGTCGAATCCCCTGTCGAACTTTTCCTTGTGGTAGGTGATATCCGAGGCGAAGTAGGTGGGAACGCCGTTGCTGCGGATGAGCACCCTGTCCTTTTCGTCGGTGAAATCCGTCGCTTTGAACCAGAGGGCTCCTTCGTTCTCGAAGGCGAAGTCCCGTTCTTTGAGGAGCTCCATGGCGGCAGGGACGAGGTCCCGCTCGTAGAGGCTCTTCTCCGAGAACCAGACGTCGAACTTCACGCCGAAATCATTTAAATCTCTTTTGATGGATTCGAGGATGTCCGCAGCCGCAAAAGTCCTGAAGAATGGCAGGCTCTCCCCGAGGGAAAGGCCGAGAAACCGCTCTCCCTCGGAATCGAGGATCTTCCGGGCTATGTCGTAAATATAGTCCCCCTTGTACCCGTCCTCGGGGAAAGGAACTTCTTCGGCCCGTCCGGCCAGTTCGAAATAGCGGGCCCGGGTGGAGCGGCCGAGGATCTCCATCTGGAGACCGGCGTCGTTGATGTAGTACTCCCGCTCCACCTTCCATCCGGTGAAGGAGAGAATATTGGCGATGATGTCCCCCACTGCGGCGCCCCTTCCGTGCCCCACGTGAAGCGGGCCGGTGGGGTTGGCGCTGACGAACTCCACCTGCACTTTTTTCCCTGCTCCGAGGTTCGAAGAGCCGTAGGCTTCCGCAGAGAGGACGTCCTTCAGCACGGCCCCCATCCAGAGGGGGGAGAAGAAGAAATTGATGAATCCGGGACCGGCGGTCTCCGCCTTTTCGAGCAGCGGGTCGGAGGAGAGCCGTTCCACTATCATTTTTGCCAGGGAAAGGGGCTTTTCTCCGAAACTGCGGCACATCTGCATGGCGCAGTTTGTGGAAAGATCCCCCTGCCCGTCCCTTCTGGGTTTTTCGAATACCGCTTCAGGCAGGTCTGACGGAGAAATCCCCTTCTCCGCCGCGATCTCCCGAAGTACCCCTTCGACCTTTCGCCGAAGTTTTTCTGCTGCGTTCCCCATGGTGCACCTCCAGATTTCTTCCCCGGCTACTGGACCCGAAGGGGAAGGGTCCTTGATGAATAGGCCATCCAGCGCTGCGCCCCCTCGGCAAGGGCCCTGCCGATCCCCTCGGTGATCTCGTCGGCGGAAAGGACGATCTTCGATTCCGCGGTGATGGTGCTTCGTCGTTTGTTGTAATAGACGGACTCCTCGTACCGGACTTTTTCAAGCTCCCTCTTCACCCCGTCGGGGAGCATGACCACGTCGGTCTTCGGAGGCAGCCGGAGGACAAACTGCTGCTCCGCGACAAAGGGGAATCTCATCCTGTAGGGGCCGGAAGGACGGCCAAGTTCGGCGATCCAGGAGGGCGTTGCCCCCGGAAAAGGAACGAGCATTGCGCCGCCGCTGATTATAGATTGTTTTTCCTCTGCGGGAAGGGTGATCTGCCAGCCGTACTTAATGGCCTTCACCTCGGCGCTTCCCTCGGCGAACCGCCTGTCGGGAAAGAGTTCCCGGGCCATGCGCGCAATGGAAACTTCGTCCGGGGTCGAGCGGGGAAAGAAAAAGGCCACCCAGCCGTTCCGGACGAAGACGGCCACCTTTCCCGACGTTTTGCCTTCCCTGTCGAGGTCCAGGACCCATTCAATTGAAAGACGGTGTTCCGCGGCTGTGCTTCCCGATGCATTATGTCCTTCGAGGCCGGTTTCCGACCGGGTGTAGATATATTGGCCCCACAGGGAGGGGGGAGTTTCCCCGGGGAGGGAAAGGACTCCGAAATCGTAGTAGAACGGGGAAACCCCCGGATAGCTCAGCTCCACCACTGGACGGATTATGGAGGCAAGGGAGACGGGGCTTTTCTCGTCGATGGGATGGGCGGCCACCCAGGAGAGTCTGCTCTCCCAGCCGATGCTGCGGATCCAGTGGTTCAGGAGAAGGACTTTCTCCCATTCCGTCCAGGGACCTTCGGCAGGGATGTCCGTCCGCACAAAGGACGGAGGGAAGGGGGACGAAAAGGAAGGGGCCTTCCGCAGCCATTCCATGAGGGCGTATCCCGCCTTGAGCCTGTTTCCCGAGTCGAGAAGGGCCTGTGCTCCGGGAGGGGGGGCAGGCAGAAATCTTTTTTCCAGGGGCTCGAGGGCAAGGGCCAGAGGGGCAGGACCCCTATGGGTGCTGAAGGAAAGATAGGAGCGGGCGCCGCTTTTCAGGGTTCTGCCGGACCAGGCGGGACTGTTCATTACCTGCCAGGTATACCGGTCCACGGGGCCGGCCTTTTCCATCTTCGGATCTCCCGCTCCCGAGGAGGCGACGGCAAGGCCGCTGCCCGAGGAGACGTCCACAGAGACGGACTGCTCCCACTGGGGAAGTTCCTCGTTCAGCCACAGGAGGTCCTCCACGGCGAACCTGCGGGGAAAGACCTCTTTCACGGAGAGCAGGATGATGAACTCGTCCTGGATGTCGGGGAAGAGGATCTCCACGACCGGTATCCCCTCTTTCTCCGTCCTGAGTGGGATCACGGGGGCAAGGAGACGTCCCGTACCCGGGTCATAGAGAGCCGCGGAGAGGACTTCCGCTGAAACGCCCTCCGCGGCGGGAAGGACCCAGCGGGTCCATTTCTCGGAGATGCCCCTCCGGGCGAGGATGACCCTGGTGGAGGTCCTCGTCATGGAACCGTCGGCTTCGAGGGTATAGTTCACCCTGCGGAGCCAGACGATCCCATCGCTGTCCGGATGGTCTGAAAAACCCGGGCTCTCCTGGATAAGCCTCGGGATGTCGGGGAGAGGCTCTTTCAGCGGAGCCCCCTCCGCTCCCGTTCCTCTGCCTGAGAACAGGGGAAGAAGCAGAAGTGCGCAAAGAATCATCCCTCGGAGCAGACTTTTTGTGGCCTTTGCCATGGAAGGAACTCCTTTCTCGGCTGCGCTGCGCATTTTTTTCCTCATCGGCCGGAGCCGCAGCAGTGCTTGTACTTTTTTCCGCTTCCGCAGGGGCAGGGATCATTCCTGCCGATCTTGGGCCCCCGCTTCACCGGCTGTGAAGGACTTTCCCTGTCGGGGGGGCCGGACTGCCCGGCCTCCGGGCCGAAGGGAAGGAGAAACTCCCGGCTTTCCCTCCGCGCCCCGGGCCGGTCCTCCCGCCGTTCCGAGACGATCCGCACCCGGAAGGCAAGCTCGGCCACGGACTCGCGGACCCGCTCCATCATCTCCTGGAAGAGATTATAGGACTCGAACTGGTATTCGAGCAGGGGGTCCTTCTGGCCTATGGCCCGAAGGCCAATCCCCCTTCGAAGCTCGTCCATGGCGAGAAGGTGATCCTTCCACCCGCTGTCGAGGGTATGGAGAATAAGAAACCGAAGAAGCGGCCTGGCTTCTTCCCCGAGGTCCTCGAGACGGGAGAGAAAACGGTCTTTGATATCCTTTTTGAGTTCTTCCCGGCGCTCTTCCATCTCCCGGAAGGAATCCACTCCCGCGAGGTGCCCTTCCAGTCCCGGGCCGAAGATGGATTTCAGCCGGGCCTGCGCCCTAGCCTCGTCCGCCTCCCCTTCCTCGGGATAATACTTCTCGAGGATGTCGTCCACCACTCCGTCGATGATCTCCCAGGCATGGTCCGCTATCCCCTCGTCCCGGAGTATCTGCTGACGCTCGGCATACACGGCCTCCCGCTGGCGGTTCATGACGTTGTCGTAGGCGAGAAGCTGTTTCCGGATGTCGAAGTGCATCTCCTCGACCTTTTTCTGGGCGGAGGCGATGGCCTTCGTGAGGAGGGGGTGCTCGATGGATTCCCCTTCCTCCATGCCGAGCTTTTCCATGAGCCCCTGGATCCGTTCGGAGCCGAAGAGCCTGAGCAGATCGTCCTCCAGGGAGAGATAGAACCGGCTCGCTCCCGGATCTCCCTGCCGTCCCGACCGTCCCCGGAGCTGGTTGTCGATCCGCCGGGCCTCGTGCCGTTCAGTGCCGATGATCTTCAGCCCGCCGAGGGCCCTGACCTTCTCCCGTTCCTCGAGGCACTGCTTCCGGTAGGCTTCGAGAAGGGCGGAGAATTTTTCTCCTCCCCTGTCTTCCTCGGAAGATTCTTTTCTGAGGGCCTCCCGGGCGAGAAACTCGGGATTCCCCCCGAGAATGATGTCGGTACCCCGTCCGGCCATGTTGGTGGCTACGGTCACCGCCCCGAGGTGCCCCGCCTGGGCCACGATCTGGGCCTCCCTTTCGTGATGCTTGGCGTTGAGAACCTGGTGGGGGATTTTCCGGGCCTTCAGCAGCCTGCTGAGCCGCTCGGAGTTTTCTATTGACGTGGTCCCCACGAGGACGGGTGTTCCCGCCTGGTGGGACTCCCCGATTTCATCCGCCACGGCGGAGAACTTCTCCCCCACTGTCCGGTAGATGGCGTCCGGGTGGTCCAGCCGGATCATGTCCATATTGGTGGGGATCACCACCACCTGGAGGCCGTAGATCTCCTTGAACTCCTCCGATTCGGTGACGGCCGTTCCCGTCATGCCGGCCAGCTTGGCGTACATCCGGAAATAATTCTGCAGAGTGATGGTGGCGAGGGTCTGGCTCTCCCGCCCCACCTTCACCCGCTCCTTGGCCTCGATGGCCTGGTGAAGTCCGTCGGAGTAGCGCCGGCCCGTCATGAGCCGCCCGGTGAATTCGTCAACTATGACGATCTCGCCGTCCTTCACCATGTAGTGCACGTCCCTTTGAAAAAGGACATGGGCCTTCAGGGCCTGGACGATCCGGTGGGCCAGGTCGGAGTGGGCGGCATCGGAGAAAAGGTCGGGCATCTTGAGAAGCTCTTCGCACCGGGCGATCCCCTCCTCAGTCATGGCGACGTTCCGTTCCTTTTCGTCCTTCTCGTAGTCTCTTCCCTCCCGGAGCTGCCGGGCGATCCGGTCGGAGGTATTGTACATCTCCACGTTGTCGTCGGAGGGACCGGAGATGATGAGGGGGGTTCTCGCCTCGTCCACGAGGATGGAATCGACCTCGTCGACGATGCAGTAGTGATGGCCCCGCTGAACGAGGTGGTCCACAGAGACGGCCATGTTGTCCCGGAGATAGTCGAAGCCGAATTCGCTGTTCGTTCCATAGGTGATGTCCGCCCGGTAGGAGAGGTCCCGCTCCTCCTGGTCCATGGAGGCATAGATGACTCCCACGGTGAGGCTGAGGAAGGCATAGATGGGGCTCATCCATTCAGCGTCCCGGCGGGCGAGATAATCGTTCACCGTGACCACGTGAACTCCCTTGCCCGCGAGGGCGTTGAGGACCACCGCGAGGGTGGCGACGAGGGTTTTTCCCTCTCCCGTCTTCATCTCCGTGATCTTGCCTTCGTGAAGGGCGATTCCCCCCATGAGCTGAACGTCGAAATGACGCAGGCCGATGGTCCGCCGGGAGACCTCCCGGACAAGGGCGAAGGTCTCGGGGAGAAGATCGTCGGGGGATTCTCCCCCCCTGACCCGTTCCGAGAGCTCCCGTCCCCGGGTTCGCAGATCCTCGTCCCCGAGGGAGGCAAGCTCCGGTTCGAGGGCGTTTATCTGTTCTACTGTTATCCCATATCTTTTCAGAGCCCTTTCGTTCGGGTCCAGGCCGAGGGCTTTTTTTATTTTATCGAGCATTCCGTCACCTCAAAAAGAAGATCAGCCATGAACCGATGAAGTTCAGGGCGTGCTGCACCGGCACATTATATGCTCCGGAACCGTTTCCGGTCAAAGTATTTCGGCGGAAAAGAGGGTGATCAGTCGGTGAAGAGCTTCTTTCCCTTGATGAGATAGTCCATGCCGGACCAGACCGTGAGCCCCATGGCGATCCACATGATCTGCAGGCCGAAGGGAAGATTGAAGATCAGAAAAGAAATCGCCACGATCTGGAAGACCGTTTTCAGCTTGCCTCCCGCCGAGGCGGCGATCACCACTCCCTCGGCGGCCGCCACCATGCGCACTCCGGTTACGATGAGGTCTCTGGAGAGGATCACCACGGCGATCCACGCCGGAACGCGCTGAAGCTCCACGAGGGAAATGAGGGCGGCCATGACGAGAATTTTGTCCGCCACAGGGTCGATGAATTTGCCCAGGTTGGTGACCATCCCTTTTTTTCTCGCGATGTAGCCGTCCGCCGTGTCGGTCAGGGCCGCCAGTATGAAGACGGCTCCGGCGAGGATGTCTCCGAAGGTCACCTGAATATCCAGTTCTTTTACCCTGTAGACGGGATAGGTGAACTTGAAGGTGAGAAAAATGAGGACAAGAGGGGCCAGAAAGACCCGAAGGAGGCTCAGCATATTTGGAATATTCCAGGTGATTTTCCTCAAAGAGGTGCTCCTCCTCCGGCGTGAAGTTTCGACTCCAGTCTACCAGTCTAGTATATGAGGGAGAAAAGGGCAACCGGCTGCATACCGGTTGCCCTTTCGGGAGCTTCAGCCGCCCAGGTAGGCTTCCTTTACCCGGCTGTCGCTCAGAAGATCCTGCCCCTTCCCCTCGAGGACAATGCTGCCCACCTCGAGGATATAGGCGTAGGAGGCGATCTTCAGCGCCGCGAAGGCATTCTGCTCCACCAGGAGAACCGTCTTCCCCTGGGAATTGATCTCGGCGATGATGTCGAAGACCTCCTTCACGAGCAGCGGGGCAAGTCCCAGGGAGGGTTCGTCGAGCATCACGAGGTGGGGGCGGCTCATGAGGGCCCTTCCCACGGCGAGCATCTGCTGCTCTCCCCCCGACAGGGTGCCCCCCTTCTGCCATGACCGCTCCTTCAGACGGGGAAAGAGATCGTAGACGTGATCCCGGTCCCTCTCGATGCCGTCCTTGTCGTTTCGTATGTAGGCCCCGAGCTGGAGGTTCTCCTCCACGGTGAGGTGGGGCAGGATCCGCCGCCCCTCGGGGCTCATGGCGATGCCGTATTTCACCATCTCCTCGGGAGCCTTTCCCACGAGGTCCACGGGCTTCCCGTCGGGAGGGGTGTAGAAAATGCGCCCCTTCACGTTCTTCACCAGGCCGGCCACCGCCCGGATCGTGCTGCTCTTTCCGGCTCCGTTGGCCCCTATGAGGGTGACGATGCTTCCCCTGGGAATCGAAAGGGATATTCCCTTCACGGCGTGGATCGCACCATAGTAGACATGGAGATCCTCAATTTTCAGCATATTTCACGTACTCCTCTCCCAGGTACGCCACGATCACCTTTTTATCCGACTGGATGGCGTCGGGATCTCCCTCGGCGATCTTCACTCCGTAGTCGAGCACCCAGATGTATTCGCAGACGCCCATGACCACCTTCATATCGTGCTCGATAAGCAGGATTGTGATGTCGAACTGATCCCGGATATTCTTGATGAAGGTCATGAGCTCCCGGGTTTCCTGAGGATTCATGCCCGCCGCGGGTTCGTCGAGGAGGAGAAACCGGGGATCCGTCGCGAGGGCACGGGCGATCTCGAGGCGGCGCTGCGCTCCGTAGGGGAGGGAACTCGAGGTCTCGTGCGCGAGGGACGCGAGGCCGAGGGCGTCGAGGAGGGCCAGGGATTTCTCCCGAATCTCCGTCTCCTCCCGCTCGAAGGAAGGAAGGCCGAGGGGGGCCATCCACCATTTCGCTTTCCGCCGGACGTGGCATCCTATCATGACGTTCTCGAGGACAGTTTCGTTTGAGAAAAGCCGGATGTTCTGGAAGGTTCGGGAAATGCCCTCCCGGCTCACCTTGTGGGGGACGAGCCCCGTGATGTCCCGGCCGTTGAAGAGAATCCGCCCCTTCGTTGGGGTGTAGAACCCCGTGATCATGTTGAAGACGGTGGTCTTTCCCGCGCCGTTCGGGCCGATGAGTCCGACGATGGCGTGTTCAGGCACCGCGAGAGAAAGATCGTTCACTGCGGTGAGGCCGCCGAACTGCATGGTGAGATTTTCCGTGCGGAGGATGGGCTCAGGAGTTGTCATGGCGTGCGCCTCCCCGTCCGAAAAGTGCGAAGATCTTGTCCCAGGTGATCTCCTTCATGCCCATGATCCCCTCGCTGCGGTAGAGGATGATCAGGATCAGGGCAAGGGAGAATATGACCATCCTCATGCCCGGGATGCCCGGGATTTCAAAGGAGCCCAGAATAAGCGGATTTTCCACTATCCTGAGCCATTCGAGAAGGACCGTGATGACCACGCTGCCGATGAGGCTTCCGGTCAGGGAGCCGAGACCCCCTGCCACGGTGATCATCAGGACGTTGAAGGTCAGGGTGAAGACGAACATCTTGGGGTCGATGGTGGTGATGAGGCTTCCCATGAGGGCTCCGCCGATGCCCGCGAAAAAGGCGCCGATGGAGAAGGAGACCACCCGGTAGAAGAAGGTGTTGATCCCCATGTTTTTCGCGGCGATTTCATCGTCCCGGATTGCCTTGAAGACATTGCCGAAATTGCTGCTGAGCAGGCGGACCATGAAGAAAAGGGTGAGGAGAAGCCAGCCGTAATTCCACCAGAGGTTGGCTTCGTTCGGTATTCCCTTGATTCCGAGGGCGCCGTTGGTGATGAAGCTGAGGTTGGTTAGGACCACCCGGATGATCTCCGCGAACCCCAGGGTGGCGATGCCGAGATAGTCCCCGCCGAGACGGAGGACCGGAATGGCGATCAGAAGGCCGATGAGGGCTGCTGCGAGCCCCGAAAGGATCACGGCGACGAAGAAGGGGGCCTGGATGACCGAAAGAGGCCAGATGAGAGGTTCGAGGATCCACATGGTGGTCTTCTGGGCCGGGGAGAGAATGAGAAGAGAGCAGACGTAGGCTCCTATGGCCATGAACCCTGCGTGGCCGAGGGAGAACATCCCCGTGAAGCCGTAGATGAGGTTAAGGCTGAGGGCCAGAATGGCGTTTACAGCCACGAGGTTGAGCACCTGGATCTTGTATCCGTCGAGATTGTCCTGGGCCCACCAGATGAAGGCCGCCCCCGCGGCCACGGCGATGGTGTTGAGGATGAGATTCCGTGTCCGTACGTTCATATCTTGTCCTCCAGCTTCTCTCCCATGAGACCGGTCGGCTTCATGAGAAGGATGACGATGAGCAGGACGAAGGCGAAGGCATCGCGGTACCCCGAGAGGGTGGGGAAAAAGGCCACGGCCATGATCTCGACGATTCCCAGGAACATCCCTCCGATGACCGCCCCCTGGATTGAGCCGATGCCTCCGAAGACTGCGGCGATGAAGGCCTTGAGTCCCGGGAAAAGACCCATGAAGGGATGGATCTGGGGGTACCGGAGAGCCCACATGATCCCCGATGCCGCCGCGAGGGCGGAGCCGATGCCGAAGGTGAAGGCGATGATCTTGTTCACCGACACCCCCATGAGCCGGGTCGTCTCGATATCCTTGGATATGGCCCTCATGGCGAGCCCGGGCTTCGTCCTGTAGACGATCCACAGCAGCCCGAGAACGAGGGCGACGGTCACAACGGGAACGACGATGGCCAGGGGAAGGATGCGGACCTTGCCTACGATTATGACCTTCACGAGCCAGTCGGGACGCATGACGGGCCGGGGAAGGCCGGAGAAGACCACGAGGCTCAGGTTCTGAATGAAAAAGGAGACTCCTATGGCGCTGATGAGGGCGGAGATGCGCGGGGCATTGCGGAGAGGCTTGTAGGCTATTCTGTCCACAAGGACGCCGCAGAGGGATGAAAGGGCGACCGCAAGAACGGCGGCAACTCCCCAGGGGAGCTTCAGAAGGGTGATGGCGAAGAAGACGAAATAGGCGCCGAGCATGAAAATTTCGCCGTGGGCGAAGTTGATGAGGCGAAGAATACCGTAGACCATAGTGTATCCGATGGCTATGAGGCCGTAGAGCGATCCGAGGGTGATGGCATTGAAAAGATGCTGTATGAACATGCTTCCGGTCAAAAGAGGTTCCCCCTCACTTCAAGAAAATGGAGGGCTGAGGCATGACCTCCGCCCTCCGGAATATACGGCTTTGCTGCCGAGGCGGTTCTCCCTTACATCTCGGGTTCGACGGTTCCGATGAATACCTTCTTGCCGTCTTTGATCTGGACGATTCCCACGGGGCTCTCGGCGTCATGGGTCGCGTTGATCGTCTTGTTGCCTGTGACGCCCGGGAATCCTGCCGTCTTCTCGAGGGCAGTGCGAATTGCCTCGGGCTCGGCCGATCCGGCGGTCTTGATGGCGTTGGCGATGAGCATGTAGGAATCATACCCGAGGGCCGCGTTGACGTTGGGGTCCTTCTCGGGGTGAAGCTTCTTCCAGTTCTCCGTGAAGGTGGAGGCGATGGGGCTCATCTCCTTCATGGAGGGGTCATAGGGGAAGGTCGTGTGGATGAATCCTTCGACTGCATCTCCGCCGATCTTGACGATCTCGGGGTTGTCCATGGCGTCGCCGCCCATGATCTGGAATTCAGCCCCCAGTTCCCTGGCCTGCTTCATGATAATGGCCCCTTCGGCGAAGTCGGCGGGGATGTAGAGAAGATCAGGCTTCTTGCTGATGATCTCGGTGAGCTGGGCCGTAAAGTCCTGGTCCCCCGAGTTGTACTTCAGCTCGGAGACGATCTCGCCGCCGAGTTTCTTGTAGGACTGCTTGAAGAAGCTGCCGAGGCCGACGCAGTAGTCGTTGGAGACGTCGATGAGAAGAGCGGCCTTTTTCATGCCGAGGGTCTTGACGGCGTAGGTGGCGGCTCCAGCTCCCTGGTAGGGATCGATGAAGCAGGCCCGGAAGACGTATTTCTTTCCCTGGGTGACGAGGGGGTTGGTGCAGGAAGTGCCCATCATGGGGACTTTTGCGGCTTCGGCCACTTCACCGCCTGCCATGGCGAGAGACGAGCCGTAGGTGCCGATGATCGCCACGACTTTATCCCGCTCCACAAGGCGCTTGACGGCGTTGGCCGCTTCGACCTTGTCGGTTTTGTTGTCCACGACGATGAGTTCGACTTTTTTCCCGAGGATCTCAGGCATTTCCTTGTAGGCCATCTGGACCCCTTCAAGCTCGAGCTGCCCTCCGAAGGCAGTCCTCCCGGTCAGGGGAAGATACACGCCGATTTTGATCGTATCGGCGGCCAATGCCGTTCCCGCAAGAACAAATATGAGCAGAGCCGTGAGCAGAGCGTACCGCAGTTTCATGGAAATTTCCCTCCTCCTACAAGATATAATCATTCCAGTGAAATTATACACATAAAAGACCGAAACAGAAAGAGCAGCGACAGGAGCGGATGCAGATATATCATGCATCCGGGAGCTTCTCAGCCCGGGGAGACCCGATGCCTGTCCCGAAGTTCCGCCCGTTTCCCGCCGTTCCAGCTCGAGGTCCGGGTGAAATACCCCGTAATGCGGGTGATGCCGTCCACATCCGCCGATCCGCAGGCGGGACACTCTCCGAGCAGCCCCCGGCTCACCCTTCCGCAGAGGTTGCAGAGGGTGAATTCAGGGCTGAAGGCCACCTGGGCGTTTTCGGAGGAAAGGAATATCTTCCGGACGAAGGAGGCCAGGGCCTGCCCGTCCGGACGGTGCTCCCCCATCCAGACATGGGTGATCGCACCGGCGGAGATCAGGGGATGGAACCGCCCCTCCTCGAGCACCTTCACGGCGGGGTCCATGGGCACTGAATAAGGGTAGTGGCTGCTGTTGGTGTAATAGACCTCTCCCGTGCCGGCATTGCCCTTCACCACCGCCCGGGCCTGGGGCCATTCCTTCAGGTCGAGCCTGGCGAAGCGGTAGGTCGTGCTCTCGGCGGGGGTCTGTTCGAGGACGATGGAAAGTCCGTGCTCTTCAGACAGGGCCTGGCATTTGAGGTTCATGTACTGTACGACGGCCAGGGCGAGATTCCGGGCTTCCTCCGATTCGTGGAGCTGGGAACCCGTCATGACCTGCACCATTTCATTCACCCCGAGGATGCCGATGAGATACTTGGCCCTGGAAAGGCGGAGATAGGCTTCGCCGTCATGGTCCATGCAGAGCACCGAGAGGGGGCCCTTTTTTCCGAGGGCGAGGATGTCCGAGATGAATTGTTTCTTCCGTAGGTGGGCCTGGGCGGCGATCTCCATGAAGCGGTCCACCTGGTCGAAGAGGATCTCCCGGTCGCCTCCGGAGCGGTAGGCATAGCGGGGAAGGTTGAGGGTAACGTTCTGAAGGGCGCAGAAGCGCAGCTTCCAGGGGGTGGCGGCGTCGAGGAGGTCCCCCTCGTCGAGCTCGAAACTCAGCCGGCAGCATTCGGACAGCTTCACCACGTCCCCCCGGTCGAAGACGAAATAGGTATTCCCCTTCTCGGCGGACAGTTCGCAGGCGAGGGCGAGCATCTCCTCCCACCCCTCCTCCCGGAAGAAATCCTCCGTGATGTGGAGCAGGGGCTTCGGAAAGAAGAAAGGCTGCCCCCGGCTGTCTCCCTCGAGGTAGACCCCGAAGAGCGCCTTGAGAAAGGCCTTCGACTCGGCTGCATATTCGCCGTAGGTTTTTCCCGTCTCCACCCCTCCCGGACCGATGGCACGAACATTTCGGAAATGTTTCGGCACCTCGTAGTAGAGATTGATGTCCGTGAAGGCGACCTGCCCTCCCCTGCCGCCGGCGAGCTGGTTGAACTCGAAGATGAGCATCTGGGCGAGCTGGCGGATCCGTTCTTCGGAGAGCCCGGCAAGGTAGGGGGCAAAAAAGGTGTTGATGGCATCCCAGCCGATGGCCCCGGCGAAGTTGTTCTGAAGGACTGATGTCATCTTGAGAAGATGGGCGAGGAGAACGTCTGGGTGCCGTGCCGGTGCCGAGATGCTCGTGATGGAGGGAAGATTGAGGCCGTATTTCGCCACGTAGGCCATGCTCTGGCCGGAGCAGTAGGGACGGTTGACCATGCCGAGGTCGTGGAGGTGGATGTCCCCGGAAAGATGGGCATCGGCGGTCTCCTTCGAGAAGACCTTCGTCAGGGCATACTGCTTCAGGGCCATCTCGGCGATGGAGAGATTGATGGACTCGGGGTTATGGGTGGTGTTGCTGTTCTCCTTGTTGGGGTTGAGCATCATGGTCTCGAGATCGTGGAGAGGAATGCCTATCCGGCTGTGGTCCTTCAGCTTGGCATCGAGGCCCCGCTGAAAAAGCTTGACGTTCACCAGGTCCCGGACGACACCCGTTGTAACCCGGTCTCTCCCCCACCGCAGAAGATCCGACTCTACCTCGGCGGCCAGTTCTCCTGCGAGGCCGGGTTCGACTCCCGCCTCCTTCACGAGGGCATCGCGGATCCGCTCGGCATTCCAGGGGTGGGTCTCCTCGTGGGCGAGTGCATCCACCATGAGGGCAAGATCGGTAGACTCGCCCCGGGGGGCGAACATAACCATCTGGCGGGACGGAGAATCTTTTGACAGAAGAATTTCTTTTTCAGTGTTCATCCTTTCGGAAAACCTCCTTTTCACCGATGAGGCGGGCAATTTCGTGCTGAAAGCTCTCAAGATCGGTAAATTCACGGTAGACCGATGCAAAGCGGACATAGGCCACCTGATTGATTTTTTTCAGTCCCTCCATGATCCTCTGGCCGATCTCGGCACCGGAGACTTCCCCGAACCCCTCTGCCTTGAGGTCATCCTCGATCTTCGAGGCGAGGTCCTCGATCTGTTCGAGGGAGACGGGCAGCTTTTCACAGGAGCGGCTGATCCCCCGGATCATCTTCTCCCGGGCGAAGGCCTCCCTGCTGCCGTCCTTTTTTATGACCCGGAGGGGACGCTTCTCCTCGGTTTTTTCATAAGTGGTGAAGCGGACCTGGCACTCGGGACACTCCCGGCGCCGCCGGACCACCCTTCCCTCGTCGGCGGTACGGGTCTCTATAACTCGCGTCTCCATGGCTCCGCAGGCAGGACACTTCATGGCTAACCTCCTACATGTAGTATAACGGGACGTATCATAACGCAATATCTGGGGTTTTGCCAGAGGTAAAAAATCTCATCTTCCCTGCGTCTTCCGGCTTGCAAATACTCAAAATAATAAATAAAGGAGAAAAAAAGAACAAAAAAAAGCCGGGTTTCCCCGGCTGCACAGACGATATAAAAAGTGATGGGACCTTACTCTCCGAGGGATTGAAGATAACGCTGGACTTTTGACTTCACGCGGTTTCCCTCGGCCCGGCCTTTGACGGAGGCCATGACTCTGCCCATGACCTTGCCCGCATCCTTCGGACCCGCTGCCTTCGCCTCTGCGGCGGCTTCCTCGATGATGTGCCCGAGTTCATCGTCGCCGAGCTGTTCGGGAAGATAAGTCTCGAGAAAAAGGGCTTCTTTCAGTTCTTCTTCGGCCCGGGGAGCTGCGCCCACGGCGGCGTACTGTTCGGACGCCTCCCTGCGCTGCTTTACGAGCTTCTGGATCCGGGAGATGATTTCGTCCTCTGAGAGGTCCCCCGAATGGCCCTTTTCGCTTGCGGCCCGCTGAAGCTCGGCCTTCAGCATCCGCAGGGAGGAAAGTTCCATCTCCCTGCGCTGCTTCATGGCCGTCATCAGGTCGTCAGAGATGCGTTTTTCGAGGTCTTTCACCGAAAATTACCCCCTGGACTTTGTCCGTCTTTTCCTTGCGGCTTCAGCCCGCTTTGTCTTCTTCGCCTCACTGGGCTTCTCGTAATGCTCCCTCTTCCTGACTTCACGAAGGGTCCCAACCTTGGACACTTCGCGCTTGAACCGCCTGAGAGCGTCATCGAGGGATTCGTTATCTCTTCGAACGACAGTCGTCATCACCATTCCCCCCTTTCTTTGCCACAGGCATCTACCCCGGTGGCCAGCGGAAACTTCGTCCCGCCAACAGGTGAATATGAAGGTGGGGAATCGTCTGCCCGCCTTGCGCTCCGCAGTTTGTTACGAGACGGTACCCCTTGTCGTTGAGACCCATGCGGGAGGCCGTCTCCACGGCGCAATTCATGACTTTCGACCACACTTCGGGGTTCTGGACAGAAGCGGCGGATTCGATGTGCTCCCGGGGGATGATCAGAAGATGCACCGGAGCCTGCGGAGCCGAATCCTTGAAGACGACCGCTGCGTCATCTTCGTAAACGATCTCCGCGGGGACCTCCCCTGAAGCTATTCCGCAAAAAAGACACTTTCCGTCCAAAAATCCCACCTCACAGCTTTGAGTATTTTATACCAGATTTTCAGCCCGCACAATAGACTCGGCCCAAACTCGAACAGCCGCCGCTGAATGTCCGGAGAAAAGAGCTTTGATCCTCCCCCTCGACCAGGGGGGCGCTCCCCGAAGACGGAGGAGACGGAGGAGGGGCACGAGGATCTCTTCTTCCTCCCTCTTCAGCAGCCTGAGAAGGGTGAGCTCGTCGGGAAGAGATGGGAAGCTCCAGGCTCCGAGGGCCCGGGAGAGGACGGACGAAGCGGGATGAAAGAACATTTTCCGAAGGAGATCGTCCTTCTCCGGCAGTCTCCGGATGCGGCGGAGAAGCTCCAGGGCCGTTTTATCGGAAAGCAGCGCCGCGTTTGAGCAGAGGATGTCCGCAAGGACATATTTCTGCTCCTCCCTGAGGTTTTGAAGAAAAAGGGCCTCCACAGTCTCGTCGTCGGAGGGCCACCGTCGGGCCATTTCGGCGAGGATGGCGAAAACATCTTTTTCGGCGGCTTTTTTTCCGAGGGAGGCAAGGGCGAGAAGCCGCACTCCGGGAAGGGAGCCGAGAAGCCGGAGCCTCAGGGCTGAAAGATCCCCGTCTCCTCCGCCCGGGGACGGTGTGCTGAAAAGCCTGGTCACGGCGATCTCCGCCTCTACGAGGACCTTCTCGAGGAGAAGTTCCCGAATCCGAAGGGATTCTGCAGGCTTTTCAGCGGGGGGAGGACTTTTTTTGTCCCTTTTTTTTCGCCAGAAAGACGGCCGGTGCGTTCCCCTTGCTTTTTCGGCGGGTTTTCTCAGCAGTTCCTCGATCTCTTCGGGGCTCGCCTTTCGAAGGAGCGCATAGGCCCCTGCGATCCGCTCAAAGCGGTCGGCGTGCTTCGAGCCGGCCACATCAGGATGGCATGTGAGTGCGAGCCTGCGAAAGGCTGACCGGATCTCTCCCGGGTTGTCCCCGGGCTTCACACCCAGAATATCGAAGCACTCCGCAAGACTGAGAGGAAGCCCCATCTCACCCCACGATCCTTTCCATTTCGCTCAGCATCCGGTCGAGTTCCATGAGGGCTTCGGGGTATCGCTCTCCCCGACGGAGAAGCCTTGCGATCCGGAAGAGAGAGGACCCCCGCTCCTCCATGGCGGAGGAAAGGGAGGGGGATACCCGGGCAAAACGACTTTCGAGAAGGGATATTTCCTCCTTCCCACCCGTCCGTGCAGCTTCTTCCGCCCCGTCTGCCTGAAGAAGGGGGAGGGAGACCGCCCAGGAGGGGCGATTCAGAAGCACCGAGAGAAGCCCTGAAGAATCGACGGAAAAGGAGAGGGTGATCTCTTCTCCTCTGCGTCCCTCCGGCACACTCACCCGGGAAAGGATTTTCGCCCCCGGTCCTTCCCCCTGGAAAATCCTGAGGGGAAAGGCGCCCCGTCCGACGGCAATAAATTTCCTCTCCGCCCGGGCGGGGATGCAGCTTCCCTTTTCGAGAAGGATGACCTGTTTACCGTCGGCGGAGTAGATCCCGAGGTTTGATGAGAGGACGTCGAGGAGAAGGCGGCAGCCCTTCGCCTCAGAGCCCCAGAGGGCCGCCCCCGCGGCCACGGCCTCATCGGGTGAGACGTTGAGATGAGAGGGCCGGGCCACCCGCTCTTCTATCCGTCTCCTGAGGAGGGGGATGCGGCTGCTCCCGCCGACGAGAAGAAGTCCGGCGGGATGCCATTCCTTCCAGAGGGCGCGGGAGCGGGAGATCACGTCCGCGAGAAGAGGCGCTATGAGGGCCTCGAATTCCGGCCTCGTGACGGTCACGGGATTCCCCTTCAATCCTGCGGGGGGGTGCCATTCGAAGGAATTACAGCCGGAGAGGGAGATTTTTACATCTTCCGCCTCTCTGAGAAGGATTCTTCTCTCAAGAGTATCCTCTCCGGGCCGGGCCGGGCCGATTTTCCCGAGGAGAAGCTCCGCCATGACACCATCGAGATCCATTCCTCCGGGAAAGGCCAGGCCGTCGCTCTCGAGGACCTGCCATACCCCTCCCTCCCGTTCCACCACTGCCATGTCCACCGTCCCCGCTCCCCAGTCGATGAGAAGAAATCTTCCCGGGAATCCGAAGGCAAGGGCGGCAGCCACCGGCTCGTTCACGATCCGGACCGAGGCGAACCCCCCTCTGCGGGCGGCTTCGCTCAGGCACGCGCGGGCGGCGAAAGAGAAGGACGAGGGGACGGTCAGGACGCACCTGGAGAGAAGGGTACCGAGAAAAATCTCTCCGTCCTCCCGGAGGAGGGTGAGCAGGGGAACGAGAAGTTCTTCCGCAGGAAGGGAGCGGGAGCCGCAGCGGGCTCTCCAGGAGGAGGCGACCTTCCGCTTGATGTCCCACCATGTGGACCGGGGGTTGTGCATCTCCTCCCGGGCGGCCTCCTCTCCGACCAGCCACTCCCCCTTCGACCAGCCCACCACCGAAGGGGTACGGAAGCTTCCCCACCGGTTCGGAACGGGAACGACCCCTTTATCGTCGAGACAGACTGCTGTCTGGGCGTACCGGGTTCCCAGGTCGATTCCGAGGGTGGCGGTCACGAAGAGAGCCTTCCTTTCAGACAATCCGTCCCTGTCCGGGAGATTTTCACCCGAATCTCCTCTCCGGGAAGGGCGCTGCCCCGGCAGGACACCCGGAGATACTCGGGGGAGAGCCCGGAAAGGCAATTTCCCATCGACCGTTCCACGAGGACGGAGACCTCTCTTCCGATCCACCTCTCGTGGTAGCGCCCGAAAAGCTCCTCTCCGAGAGCCAGTGCCCTGTGGGTCCGGTCGGTAAGGACATCCCACGGAACGGGAAAAGGCAGAGAAAAGGCGGCCGTCCCCTCCCGGGGGGAAAAGGGGAAGACATGAATTTTTCCGAAGGAGCACTCCCTCGCGAGGGACAGGGAATCGCCGAAGTCGGCCTCGTCCTCTCCGGGAAATCCCACGAGGAGATCCGTGCTGATGTGAATATCCTTCCCCAGGGCGGAGCGGACCCTGCCCACCAGGGCAAGGTATTCTTCCGGGGTGTACCCGCGGCTCATCAGGCCGAGAACCTTCCGGCTTCCGCTCTGCAGGGGAAGGTGAAGATGGGGGCAGAATTGGGGGGTCGTACCGAGAGCTTCGAGCAGCTCGTCGTCAAGGGCGAAGGGCTCGACGGACCCGAAGCGGATGCGGCGGATTCCTTCCACGGCGGAGATTTTCCGGAGCAGCCCGGCGAGGGAGAGAGGAGCGTACCTCCCGTAGAGACCTATATGGATCCCCGTAAGGACCACTTCGGAACACCCGGAGGCGGCAATGCTGCGTATCTCCCTGAGGGTGTCGTCGGGATCCCGGCTCACGGGATGCCCCCGGGAGGCCGGAATGGCGCAGTAGCTGCAGAAATGGCTGCATCCGTCCTGAATTTTGACGAAGGCCCGGGTGTGGAGAAGTGGTTTCGACAGAAAGAGGGCATCCCACCGCGTGGAGGTGCTCACATCCTCCCGGAGGACCTGCAGAGAACGGTTGTTTTCAGCCAGGGCAGCGGAAAGCATGGCGGGCAGTTCGCTCTTGCGGCGGTTTCCCACGAGCAGTGAAATTCCGAGGGACCGGGCTTCTTCTTCGGAGATGCGCTGCGCCCAGCAACCGCATGCTGCGAGAAGGGCTCCGGGGGACATTCTCCGGGCCTTCCTCAGGGCCTGCCGGCACTTTTTGTCCGCCATGGAAGTCACGGTGCAGCTCACGAGAATGGCCGCATGGCAGCCCGGAGCATCGGCGAGAAGCGCCCCCGCATCTGTCAGAGCGGAGGCCAGGGCTTCCGCTTCGTACTGGTTGGATCTGCACCCGAGGGTGCAGATCCAGATTTTTTTATCCTTCAGACCGCTCAGGTCGGAATTCAACGACCGTTCCCCACCATTCGTTCAGGGAGAGTTCGTCCACGGGTACGAGGCCGCAGGCTCCGAGAGCCTCGTTAAAACGGTTCCGCTCCTTGAGAAGAAGCCCGGAGAAAATGGCCCGGCCTCCTGCCTTCAGTGCGCCCGGGACGGAGGGGAGCATTTCGAGAAGAGGTTCGATGATGATGTTTGCCGTGAGGAAATCCACCCTGCCCTCCATGCCTTCGAGAAGGTTCCCCTCTACCGGGACGACCTGTTCCGGGTCGATGGCGTTGAGACCGAGGTTGAAGCGCACCTCGGTCAGAACCGCCGGGTCGAGATCCCGGGCCAGGACGCGGCAGGCTCCCAGTTTGACGGCGCATATGGCGAGAATCCCCGATCCCGTTCCGATGTCCGCGCCCTCGAGACCGGCGAGGTTCATCCGCTCGAGAAGGGCGAGGACGATCTGGGTGCTTTCGTGATATCCCGTGCCGAAGGCCGAACCGGGGTATATGTACAGGGGCAGCCGTCCTTCCGGCTCGGAGCCCCGGTGCCACGGGGCGAGAACCACAAGACCCTCCCCCACCGGCAGGGGGGGAAAGGCCTCTTTCCAGTCGGTATGCCATGCCTTGTTTTCGATCTTTCCCATGTCGGCAATTTTGACCTCGGGCCAGGGGGCGAGAGCCTCGCCGAGACGCTCGAGCCAGTAGCCGAGATCCTGGGAGCTGCGGTAATAGGCCCGCAGCCGAACTGGCGGTTCAGTACCGCTTTCCTCCGAACCGATGCTCCCGGACATATCCGCAAGGGAGGCGAGCACATCTTCGCTTCCCGCCCCGCCTTCCAGGGTGACGTACCACCAGAAGCTTTCCGCTGAATTCGTCATTGGGGATCCCTCCGGGAATAGAAACTGAGGGAGGCATTTCCCAGCCTCCCTTCAACAGACAGGAAGAGTGTACCAGATGGAGAGATGTTTTTACAGGGGAATTGCACAGCGGATCTCCGGGCTTCGGAGAAGGCTTATTGCCCCTCCGAAACCCGGCGTACCTGCAGGACAGAAAAAGACGGTTCCGTCAGGAATCGAAGAGATTGCGGAAGAACTTGCCGAAGCCGCCGGAATTTTCGACCTCCACGTTCATCTCCCGGGCAAGTTCCTCCAGGAGCGCCCGCTGCCTGTCGGTGAGTTTAGACGGAACATCCACCAGAACGTGGACAAAAAGATCTCCCTTTCCCCTTGGCCCCCGGAGACGGGTGATCCCCCTGCCCCGAAGGGTGAAGACCTTTCCCGGCTGGGTACCGGCCGGGATGGTCAGGGACTCCTTCTCTCCCTCCAGGGTCGGAACTGGGACGGTGCATCCCAGCGCCGCCTGGGGGAAGGAGAGGGCCAGGCGGGTATGAAGATCCCCTCCGTCCCGTTCGAAGTCGGGATGGTCCGCCACGGAGACTGCGAGGAAGAGATCCCCGGGAGATCCGCCGTTGATTCCCGGCTCCCCTTCTCCCGAGATGCGCAGGCGCGTTCCTGTATCCACCCCGGCGGGAATTTTGACCTCCACGGTCCGTCTCTTCCTGGTCCTTCCCTCGCCGCTGCAGTCGGGGCATTTTTCCTTCACGACCCTGCCGGCTCCCCCGCACTTCGGGCAGGGGTTGACGGAGACGAACTGGCCGAAGGGAGTCCGCTGCTGGGTCTCCACCTGGCCGCGCCCGCCGCACTGGTCGCAGACCTCCGGGGACGTTCCCTCCCGGGCGCCGGAGCCGCCGCAGGTCTCGCAGGGTTCCCACCGGGGAATCTGGAACTCCCGGGTTATTCCCGTGGCTGCCTCGAGCAGGGTGACCCGGGCTTCCATCTCCAGGTCATTGCCCCTGCGGGGGGCGTTGGGATTTGCCCGCCGCCGGCCCCCCATCCCGCCGCCGAAGACGCTGTCGAAAATATCTCCGAAGATATCCCCCATGCCGCTGAAGCCCTCGAAAGGACTTCCCCCCCCGGCATCTCCCACGGTTCCGAACTGGTCGTACTGGGCCCTTTTCGACGAGTCGCTCAGCACCTCGTAGGCCTGGTTGACTTTCTTGAAATGCTCCTCGGCCTCCCGGTTTCCCGGGTTCGCGTCGGGGTGATACTTTCTCACCAGCCGCCGGTAGGCTTTTTTTATCTCAGGCGCGGAAGCGTCCCTGGGCACCTCGAGTATCTGATACAGGTCTTCGGTCTCTCTCCGGCCGTACACCCTTCGTTCCTCCTATGCCCGGTCGGAGTCGGTGAATTCGGCGTCCACAGTCTCTCCGGAAGTCCCTCCGCTGCCGGCAGGGCCGGTGGGGTTCTCCTGCTGCCCGCCGGCCTGGGAATAGAGCCGGGTGGAAAAAGCCTGGATCTTCTTCTCGAGGGCTTCCCGGGCACTGCGGATTTCTCCGGAATCCTCCCCAGAGATGCGGCTGCGAAGCCCTTCGAGGGCGGCCGTTATTCCCGCCTTCTCCTCGTCGGTCATCTTGTCGCCGTTTTCCGCCAGCAGGCGCTCGGCCCCGTAGGCGACGCTGTCCGCCTCGTTCTTCGTCTCGGCGGCCTCCCGCTTCTTTTTGTCCTCTTCCTCGAAGGACTCGGCGTTCGTCTTCATCCGTTCGATGTCCTCCTTCGACAGGTTGGATGAATGGATGGAGATGTTCTGGGCCTTCCCGGTGCCCTTGTCCTTGGCCACCACGTTGAGAATGCCGTTCACGTCCATGTTGAAGGTCACCTCGATCTGGGGGACTCCCCTGGGAGCGGAAGGGATGCCGTCGAGGATGAATTTCCCGAGCTTCACGTTGTCTGCGGCCATGGCACGCTCCCCCTGAAGGACGGAAATCTCCACCTGGGTCTGACCGTTTGCCGCAGTGGTGAAGACCTGGCTCCGGGAGACGGGGATCGCGGTATTCTTCTCGATGATCTTCGTGAAGACCCCGCCCAGAGTTTCGAGGCCGAGGGACAGGGGTGTCACGTCCACGAGGACGATGTTCTTGTGGTCCCCTCCGAGGATGGATCCCTGGATGGCGGCGCCGGCTGCGACGCATTCGTCGGGGTTGATCCCCTTCGTGGGGTCCTTCCCGAGAATTTCCTTTATTTTTTTCTGAACGATGGGCATCCTTGTGGAACCGCCCACGAGCAGCACTTTGTCGATCTCCTCAGCCCGGAGGCCGGAGTCGGCAAGGGCCTGCCGGGCGGGCTTCACGGTCCGCTCGAGCAAATCGTTCGTCATCTCTTCGAACCGGGCCCGGGAGAGGCTCATTTCGAGATGCTTCGGCCCGGAGGCGTTGGCGGTGATGAAGGGAAGGGAGATGGTCGTCTCCGGCATGGCGGAAAGCTCCACCTTGGCTTTCTCCGCCGCTTCCCGGAGGCGCTGGAGGGCCATGCGGTCGTTTTTCAGATCGATTCCCTCGGTCTTTTTGAATTCCGTGATGATCCAGTCCACGATGCGCATATCCCAGTCGTCCCCGCCGAGGCGATTGTCCCCGGCGGTGGCGAGCACTTCGAAGACCCCCTCCCCCACGTCGAGGATGGAGACGTCGAAGGTCCCTCCTCCGAGATCGAAGACGAGGATTTTATGCTCTCCCTCCTTGTTTTCTCCGTAGGCCAGGGATGCCGCCGTGGGCTCGTTGATGATCCTCAGCACCTCGAGGCCGGCAATGGCGCCGGCGTCCTTCGTGGCCTGCCGCTGGGCATCGGTGAAATAGGCGGGGACGGTGATGACCGCCTGGGTCACCGGCTCTCCAAGGTAATCCTCGGCATCCCGCTTCAGTTTCTGAAGGATCATGGAGGATATTTCCTGGGGAGTATATTTTTTCCCGTCGATCTCTATTTTGCGGTTCGACCCCATGTCCCGCTTGATGGAGAGGATGGTACGGTCGCCGTTGACGATGGACTGACGCTTCGCGAGCTGACCGACAAGACGTTCTCCCTCCCGGGTAAAGGCGACGACAGAGGGGGTTGTCCTGCTCCCCTCGGCGTTGGGGATGATGGTTGTGACATCCCCCTCCTGGACGGCGATGCAGCTGTTCGTTGTTCCCAGATCGATACCTACTACTCTTGACATATTCTCACCTCGTAATGGATTGGACGCAAAAAAATCAGGGCTGTTTTCCCCTGAAAGATGCGACTTTTACCTTCGCTGGACGAAGAACTCTCTCCTGCGTGCGGTAGCCCGGCAGGACCTCCTCGACGACAATGCCGTCCATGGACGGATCGTCGGTGAGGACCGTGGCGACGGCCTCGTGGATATCCGGTGAAAAGGGGACGCCCGCCGTGGGGACCGGGTCCACCCCCTGGGCCTGGATCACCGAAAGAAACTGCCGGCGCACCATCTGAACCCCCTGAAGAATGCTTTTCCCGTCGGCATCGGGGGGGACGGCAAGGGCCCGGTCGAGATTGTCGAGGACCGGAAGAAAATCGAGGGTTTTCTCCTCGCCGGCCATGATCCGCTCGCGCTGACGGTCCCGCTCCACCCTTTTCCGGTAGTTGAAGAAATCCGCCCGGGCCAGGGCGAGAGCGTTTGCGAGTTCCTTTTTTTCCTCCCCGAGATCCGCAAGGGAATCGAGAAGCTCCTGCCGGGTCGGAGAAGAATCCTCCTCGGGAACGAAGTTATCTTCCGCAGGCATTCCTTCGGGCTGAATCTCGTCGGACAGATTTTCCCGGGGGATGTTCCGCTCCGGGTCATTTCTTCCGGAGGAAGCATCGTGATGTTTTCTGGTCATTGGGACACTCTCCTTTCGGAATTTTACTGAACGAGGGAATCGTTCAGGTTCTCGGCGATGGACTCGAGTATGGCGATCGACTTTTCGTAATCCATCCGCAGGGGGCCGATGAGGCCGAGGACCGCCCGCCGGCCGTACCCCGCCGAGGGAACGAGGACGAGGGAACAATCCTTCATCTCCTCCTCAGAGTTTTCATCTCCGATGGTCACTGAAACGCCCTGGCTGATGCTGTACCGCTCCACCATGTCAGACAGGGAATGCTCCTGTTCGAGAAGGGACAGGACGGCCTGGATCTTGCTTATATCCTGAAAATCGGGAAGGTTCAGTATATGCTGGGCTCCTCCGACGAAAAGGCGCGAACTTTTGTGGCTCAGCAGAAGATCGATCTGAACCACCGCTTCCCGGCAGATGTCCCACACATTTTCGAGCCCCTGGAGAACATAGGCCACAAGGGCGCCCCTCACCTGGCTCCAGGGATGTCCGCAGGCCACGGTGGAGATCTTCCGGGCTATATCGTCGAGGATATCCTGGGACAGCTCGCAGGGCAGCTGAATATTCGTATGGTGGACAAGGCCTCCGTCGAGGACCACCAGGAGCAGGACGGTGCTCCCGCCGAGACGGACGAAATTGAGCCTCTGGATCTCAACTTCGTCAAGGGCGGAAAGGGCCGCCACGCCCACGCAGTTTGTCGCCTTTCCCAGAAGATCGGATACGTAGGAGAGGATGGATTCAACTCCGGCCTTCCGCTCCCGTATATTCTTCGCCCACTGCTCCGTTTCGGCGGGGGCCGTTCTCCGCCGCTGCATGATGGAATCCACATACAGCCGGTAGGCCTTCGACGTGGGAAGCCGGCCGGCAGATGTGTGGGGCTGATAGAAATACCCCATCTCCTCGAGATCGGCCATTTCGTTCCGAATCGTTGCGGCGCTGCTGCCTCGAAGATATTTCTTGGAAATAGTTCTCGACCCGGCGGGTTCTCCCGTCTGGATGTATTCGTAGACCACGGAGAGCACTATTTCAAGCTGCCGCTCTGTCAGCATGGAACTCCCCCCTTCAAGGACGTTAGCACTCCTCTTATGCGAGTGCCAACACGTTCCTTACGACAGGTAGAGTAACAATCCGTGGTATTATTGTCAAGACTGGTCAGACTGATTTATTTCCCTTCACGGAATTTTTTTGAAGGAAACCCTGGAGGAGGAGTCTCATGAATCTCGAAGAAAGAACCACCATTCTTCTTGCCCGCCACGGAGAATGCAGAGGCAATACCGACGGGCTTTTTCGGGGACGGATGGATTTTCCCCTCAACGAAAGAGGAATGCGGCAGGCGGAGGAACTCGCCGGGGCCGTGGCTACGCTTCATCCGTCGGCCCTCTACAGCAGCCCCCTCCTTCGGGCGGCGGAGACCGCCGAAGCCTGCGGACGGAGATGTTCCCTTCCCGTGATCCTCGAGGAAGGGTTCAACAATATCTCCCTCGGTCCCTGGGAAGGCCGGCCCAAGACGGAGATCGCCCGGGAATTTCCCACTGAGTGGAGTCTGTGGCTGAAAGACCCCGAACAGCTCGAGATCGAGGGAGGCGAGACCCTGCAGCAGGTTCTCTTCCGGTCAATGGAAAGTCTGAACAAGCTCGTGAGGCGCCACCGGGGGGAGACGGTCCTGATAGTAACTCACAGGACGGTGGTCAAACCCCTTTTCGCCGGGTGCCTTTCCATCCCCTCTCCCTGGTTCTGGAAAACCCATACGGATACGGCCGCCTTCTCGATTCTCCATTTCGACGATCTCCACGGATACTCCCTCTATGCCCTCAACAGGACGAGTCATCTCTCGGGCTTCACCACGGAATGGATATGAACCCCCGCAGCAGAGCCTCTCAGGAAAGGGCACATATCCCCCGAAAGAAGTCTTCCCGCTCCGCAGAAAGGAAGGTGGCACCCCTGTGATCTTTTATCCCCTGTCTTTGAAAAATCCGAAGGATCTCGCTTTCCTCGCCAAGCAGATCGGGGCGGACAGCCGCTCCCTGGCTTATTTCGAGCCGAAGCGCCATACTCTGCCCCTCATGCTTCCCGAGGCGGACTACAGGGCGGCGGCATTTCTAAAACAGGAACTTCTCGCCCGGGGAGGAGACGCCATCGTCAACCGGGGGGTCATCGCCTGCGAGGCGAAGACAAGCCCGGTGCTTCTTCTCGGAACGCCGGGGCAGCTCCGCTCCCTTCGAAAAAAGCTCGACGCCATGTCCTGCTGGGGGCTGAAGGAGATCCGGGAGGCCCTGTCCTGTGCCCTGGACGGTCTCGCCCGCACCTCCTGGACATTTCCTCTCGGAGGCGGGCGAAGCCTTGTCCTGGGTGAAAAAACCCGAATGATGGGCATTCTCAACCTTACGCCCGACTCCTTTTACGAGGGGAGCAGGATCGACCCCGCATCAGAAAAGGAGCTGCTGAAAAGAGCCCGGTCCTGCCTCGAATCGGGAGCGGCGGTGCTCGACCTCGGGGCGGAGTCCACCCGGCCGGGGTCATCCCCGATTTCGGAGGAGGAAGAGGCCGCCAGGCTCATCCCCGCCCTCCGGGCGGTCCGCGGGGCTTTCCCCGAAGCCGTTCTCTCCGCCGACACATGGAAGGCCTCCGTCGCCCGAAAGGCCATCGAGGCGGGGGCCGACATCATCAACGACATCTCGGGGCTCGCCTTCGATCCCGGCCTGATCAGGACTGTCGCCGAGACGGGCTCGCTCCTTGTGCTCTCCCATATTCAGGGAAGACCGAAGGACATGCAGAAGAACCCGGTATATACAAACACCGTGGAGGATATCCTCGCCTATTTCGAAGAACGGCTGAGCGCAGCGGAAGCGGGGGGAATTGAGCGGGAGCGGATCATCATCGACCCGGGGCTCGGCTTCGGCAAGGGGTACGAGGACAACCTGAAAATCCTCCGGCATATCGAGGCGTTCCGGATCTTCGGCCGGCCCGTCCTCGCGGGGCATTCCCGCAAGGGGTTCACCGGCCGGGCGACCGGGGCGGAAGGAGCGGAAGACCGCCTCGAAGGGACCCTCGCCGTGACCGCCTGGTGCGCCCGGGCGGGGGTCTCCCTTCTGAGGGTCCACGACATGGAAGAGAACCGCCGGGTCCTCGCCATGATCGAAGCGATTTCAGAGGCGGACGAATGATCCGGGCGGCCCTCGGTCTGGGAAGCAATCTGGGAGACCGCCTCGGAATGCTCCGATCGGCCGTCCGCTCCCTTCAGCGCCAAGATATAACCATCCTTGCCGCAAGCGAAGTCTATGAGACGCCTCCCTGGGGAATGACCGACCAGCCTCTTTTTCTCAACGCCTGTGTCATCGTGGAAACTGAATTCTCACCACAGGATCTTCTTCGTATTCTGAAGGATACTGAGAAGCAGCTCGGAAGGAAGGAGGGACTGCGCTGGGGACCCCGGGCGATCGATCTCGATATTCTGCTCTACGACGATCTTCTCCTGGACACTTCAGACCTCTCCATTCCCCATCTCAGCCTGCCGGAACGGCCCTTCGTTCTCAGACCCCTGGCCGACATAGCCTCCGACTGGAAATCTCCCCGCTCGGGGCAGACCGTGGCCGAGATGGCAAAGGATATAGATCCGAAAGAAATGGCAGAGCTACTGAAGATTGTCTCCCTGAGACCCCGGGGCACGAAAAAATAAAAAAAGAGGGGCGGGTGCGGCAAGGCTCCCTCTGCCGCACCCGCCCCTTCCTGTTTCCGTCAATGCTGTTTCCGTCAGTGCTTTTTCTGCAGCTCCCGGAGGGCTTCAAGCACTTTTTCCGCATGTCCCTCCACGGTGACATTGCGGAAAACCCGTCTGACGACCCCCTCCGGGTCCACGAGAAGAGTTGAACGCTCCACTCCCATGGACTCCTTTCCGTCCCGGGTCTTTTTCGTCCAGAAACCGCTCTTTTCGATCAGGGAATGATCGGGGTCGCTGAGCAGGGGATATGTCAGGGAAAGTTTTTCGGCAAATTTCCGATGGCTCTCCACGGAGTCGGGGCTGACCCCCGCAACGGCGCAGTCCAGTCCTTCGAATACGGACGCACGGTCCGCGAAGTCCTTGACTTCCTTTGTTCACCCCGACGTGTTGTCTTTGATGTAGAAAAAGAGCGCCAGCCAGGATCCTTTAAAATCTTCGGGGGTGTAAACCCGCCCCGATCCGTCCTTCAGAGAAAAATCAGGTATCCGGTCTCCCTCTTTCATTTCTTTCCCTCCTTTTTCTCTAGGAGCACATGCCTTCCATAATCTTCCGGACAGCATTCCGAGAGGCCTTTCTTCGGAAGAGGGGTTCATCCTTCTCCCGGTAGGCCGCGAGCGTTTCCGTGAAGGTGGGGCGCCCTTCTTCGCAGTAGAGGACACCGAGGGGGAAGGGCGCGTCCGCCATGACGAGGGAGAGGGCCTTCTCGAAATCCCCCTCGTCGTGATTCTCGAGCCGGTAGGTGTTGTCCGAAAACCACTTGTAGGTGTTGATGAAGTTGAAGGAGACGCAGGGCTGGAAAATATCCACGAGGGCATATCCCTTGTGCTGAATTGCCCGCTTGATCAGCTCCTTCGTCTGTTCGCCGTCTCCGGCGAAGGCCCGGGCCACGAAGGTGGCGCCGGCCATGAGGGCCGATGCCACGGGGTTGAAGGGCCGCGAGCTGACCCCGTCCACCTGGATAGGGGTTTTGAAGCCGATCTGGCTCGTGGGGGATGCCTGCCCCTTGGTCAGTCCGTAGACCATATTGTTGTACACAAGGTTCGTTATGTCGGGATTTCGCCGGATGGTGTGGGTGAAGTGGTTTCCCCCCTCGCCGTACATGTCTCCGTCCCCTCCCACGGCGATCACAGTGAGGGATGGATTCGCCGCCTTGATCGCTGTGGCATTCGACAGGGAACGACCATGGAGCCCGTTGAAAAAGTGGGAAGTCATAAAGTGGGGCGTCTTCGCCGCCTGGCCGATCCCGGAGACTACCACCACGTCCAGGGGAGAAAGACCAAGCTCGGCAAGGGCCTTCTTCAGCGAGTCGAGTATTTTAAAATCACCGCAGCCGGGGCACCAGGCAACATCGGCACCGGGAAGATCGAAACGGTTGGCTTCCATTATCTGCTCCCTCCCTTTCCTGAGAGAAATTCGGTCAGCCTCTCTTCAACCTCTTCCACGGAGAACTGAAGCCCGCTGTATTTCAGAATGCTTCCCGAGACGGCGATCCCCGTCTCGCTCCGCAGAAGCCGGGCGAACTGGGCCGTGCTGTTTCCCTCCACCACCACCGTGCGGGAGGCTTTTCGCAGCCAGTCCTCCGTAGAAGAGTGAAGGGGCCAGACCTGCTCGTAGGCCAGCAGGGCCGTATCCGTTCTATTCAACCGCTTCAGGGCTTCCCTCACGATGGGAAGGGTCGACCCCCAGCAGATCACCAGGGTTTCATAATTCTCAGGACCGATGAGGCTTGGAGGCAGGGCTTCCTTCTTCATTCTCTCCAGCTTGCGCATCCGCTTGTCCTGCATGCGGATCCGGAGATGGAAATCTTCGAAGACGTGACCCTCTTCATCGTGCTCGTGGCTGTCGCCGCCGACGATCCCCTCTCCCCAACCGGGGATTCCGTAGGGAGAAACGCCGTCGGGGGTATCCTCGTAGCGGCGGTAGTCCTTACCGGTCTTTTCGATCTCGGGAAGCTCCGGAAGAAATTCGAAGGTCTCAGGGCTGAGATTATGGAAGGAGTTCACGAAATACTGATCCGTGAGGATGATCACGGGAGTATGAAAAGTCCAGGCTGTGGAGAAGGCCTTTTGGGTAATTTTGAAGGCGCTTTCGAGTGTACCGGGGGCATAGACCGCCCGGGGGAACTCGCCGTGGCTTGAATAGAGGGCATGCAGAAGATCCCCCTGTTCCGTCCTGGTGGCCATCCCAGTGGCGGGGCCGGGGCGCTGGGCAAGGTGTATAACCACGGGAGACTCGACCACTCCCGCCAGGCTGACCCCTTCGGTCATAAGGGCAAAACCTCCGCCGGAGGTGGTCACCATGGGTCTCCCCCCTGCATAGGCGGCGCCAATGGCCATGTTTATGGCGGCCAGTTCGTCCTCCACCTGCTCAACCACGGTGCCGCACCGTTCGGCATGGGCCGCCAGGAAGGTCAGCACTCCCGTGGCAGGAGACATGGGATAGGCGGCGGCGAAGGTGCACCCCACAGCCAGCGCTCCCAGGCCCACGGCCTCCGTTCCGCTGAGAATCATGGATTCATTCTTCTTCGAACGGGCATAATTCTCGAGCAGGCCTTTCCTCTTTACCAGTGCTTCTCCCTGCTCGAATCCCATCCGGGCTGCCTTCATATTTTTTTCGACCACATCAGGTTTTTTGTCGGCGAAACGCTTCTCGAAAAACTCCCTGGCTCCGTCGAGGCCAAGACCCAGAATGCCGAAGAGAAAGCCGGCTGCAACGGAATTTGAGTATATTTTCCCGCCCACATCCTTTGCGATGTCCTGCAGAGGGATATTGACGAAGGTTCCCCCGAGGTCTTCCGCTTCTTCCTTGAGTTCGTCCTTGTCGCCGAGAATGACTGTTTCGGGGGTTACCCTCTCCCGGATGTTCTGCCGCACCCCGGCGCTCAGGGCAAAGAGAATGTCCATGCGATCCACAAGGGCATCCACCGGTGAAGAGGAAATGCGTATTTCGGTGGAGTTGCTTCCTCCCCGGACCCGGGACATATACTCCCGGCTTCCGAAAACGTAGAGCCCTTCGTTCACTATGACCCGGGCAAGAAGATCTTCCACGGTCTGAATGCCAAGGCCCGCCGCACCGCAAAATACGCAGGAAATCTCCCTTCTGCCTTCCAGAGATGAAAAGAGCATTTTCATCCTCCCT
Source organism: Aminobacteriaceae bacterium (assembly GCA_963674625.2). Lineage (GTDB taxonomy): Bacteria > Synergistota > Synergistia > Synergistales > Aminobacteriaceae > JALHFZ01. The sequence continues at coordinate 176,419 of CAXXXO010000004.1, forward strand.
CCAGTTATAGTAATGTTTCTATTATACATCCTTCCCTTTCTTTTGTTTCTTCTTCTGTTCACGGACGTTTTTCTTCCATAAGGCAAATAAAGTGGTGTATAATACGGGTGTAGGGAAAACAAAATTCCTGTAAATGCAGGTGCTCTATCATTTTGGAGGTGAGTGTTCCATGGGGAAATTTCGCTGCCTGTCATGCAAGAGCGAGTTCGAACTCGACGAGAAGGAGTCTCTCATGAGGTGTCCGCGATGCGGAAGCCGTTTTGTGGAGGTGCTCGACGCCGCGAACAGGAAACGGGGTAAATCCTGGAGTTCAAAATCCTTCAGCGTGGGGAAGAGCGCCAACTAGCCTTTCCTTGCCGGATCGACAAAAAAAAGCGGAAGGCCCTTTGCAAAGGGCCTTCCGCTTTTTTCTGTTTCTGCCCGCTGAAGGATCAGACCTTTTTCAGGTCCGCCTTTTTCAGCGCCTTGAAGGCCTCCATAACCATCATAATGGCCAGAATCAGCAGGATCGCCGAAGAGACCACAAGGATATAGTTCGGGGCGGCAGAGACGAGCTGCTCCTTGATCATGAGCAGCAGGGCCGCCACGGTGGTGACGAGCATGAACCACATGGGCACCATGACGAAGGTATTGGACTTCTTCAGGGCCCGGGCGATCCACACGCCGATGGCGAGGAAGGCCAATGCCGCCACGAGCTGGTTGGACGCGCCGAAAACCGGCCAGATGGCCAGCCATGCGGGAATGAGCTTTCCGTCGGGGCCGTGGGTCTTCACCAGCAGAAGGGCGAGGGCGGCGGCTACGGCGATGAGGGTGGCGGTGTACTTGTCCACCTTCATGTTGGTAAGCTCCTGGATCTGGTAGCGGGTGAGCCTGGTGGCCGTATCGAGGGAGGTGAGGATGAAGGAGTTGATGGCCAGGGCGCCCAGGGAGACGCCTACCTTCGGGTCGATCCCCACGATGGCGGCGAACTTGCCGAACCCTTCGGCGTAGGTCATGACGGGGCCGCCCTTGGCGATGGTTCCGCTGATCATGATGGTGCCGATGGCGATGACCGCCACGACGCCCTCGAGGAGCATGGAGCCGTAGCCGACGAGGACCGAGTCAGTCTCCTTGCGGAGCTGCTTCGACGTGGTTCCGCTGCCCACCAGTGAGTGGAAGCCGGAGATGGCGCCGCAGGCCACGATGACGAAGAGCATGGGCCAGATGTACTGATCGTTGTTCGCTCCGGCGACAAAACCCTTGAAGGCGGGAAGGACGATGTTGAAGGTCTCGCCCCGTCCCATGAGCATGCCGATGGCGCCGATGATCACTGCGAAGTACAGGAAGTAGGAGGCAAGATAGTCCCGGGGCTGAAGAAGAAGCCACACGGGAAGGACGGACGCCAGTACGATGTAAATTGCGAGGAGCCAGCGCCATGTTTCCATGGACTGCTTGAAGACCGTGGCGACCCAGGGGGAATAGTTGCCGTACCAGCAGGCGCCGATGACGATGGGAACCATGATCACGGTCATGAGCCACAGGGGCGTTCTGTACTTGTAGATCAGCACGCCGAAGACAACCGCCAGGCCGATATACAGGGTCCCCGAAAAGGCAACTGCCGGGTCGGCCGCAAAGGTGTTGGCGGCGAGCTGAAGGAAGACCGCCACGACCAGAACGAGAGCGAGGATGGTGAAGCAGAGGAAGAGCACCTTCCCCTTACGGCCAATCCACTTGTCCACCACTTCGCCGACGGACTTGCCGTCGTGGCGCATGGAGGCAACGAGGGCGCCCATGTCATGGGGACCGCCGAGGAAGGCGGAGCCGATCAGGCACCACAGGTAGGCGGGAAGCCATCCGAACATGGCCGCTGCGGTGATGGGGCCGACGATGGGGCCGGCGCCCGCGATGGACGCGAAATGGTGCCCCAGCAGAACGGCAGGGTGGGCGGGGCAGTAGTCGATGCCGTCGAACAGGGCTTCGGCAGGGGTTGGGGTATTATCGTTGAGAACATAGACTCCCGCCATATAGGTACCGTAGATCTTATAACAAATGGCAAACAAGACAATGGAACCGATAAACATCATAGCAAGCACTTCGTTCACCTCCGGTTGAAATAGAAAATAAAATCTGTGAAACGGAGCTTAGTTTGTTCTTTGGACATCACCTCCAGGTTCATTACTCCGCTTCCTCAGCAGTTCCAGGGCCTTCTCCACGAGAGGAGCGAGATCCTTGACGCGCTTGTCGAAACGCCCGCCGGGAGTGAAGGAATGGACTTCAACAAATCCACGAAAACCGAGAAAAAAGGACTTGACCACCCCTTTTTCCTTCGATTCCTGTGCATCCACAAAAAGATACCGCTGAGTCATGAGATCCGGCTGAGGGCGGCAGATCTTCAGAATTCTCTTCCGATCTTCCCTTCCGCCGTGGATCCAGAGGATGTAATCGTCCGCATAATACCTGCAGACCTCTCCAAGAAGAGCGCTTTTGACGAAGGTTACCCGACGGTACACGCCCTTCAGACCGTCCCTGTTCCAGGAAGAAAAGCCCCAGTACTCCCAGAGATCCGAAACTTTCTCCAAATCTGAAATATCCACCAAATTGCCATCACCTGCCACGGATGATTATACTCCAATGGCATCAAATGAAAAGAGAATCCGCGGGGAAGATCCGCAGCCTGGTGAATTTTTTCTCTGCTCCAAGTCCTGCTCGACATCTTAAAGGAAATACTTACGGACAGGCTGAAGATTTCTTTGAAAATTTGCAGTTTCCACCCCTCGATGCAAGAATGGAGAAATCTTGTGAAAGGGGAAGGACCATGGAAATTGCCCGGGACATCATTATAGTGGTCATTGCAGGGCTTTTCGGCGGGATCACCGCGAAAAAATTCAACCAGCCTCTCATCCTAGGGTATATTCTCGCGGGCATTGCCCTCGGGCCCTACACGGGTGGAATAACCCTAAGCAACATCGGACAGATTGAAAGCCTCGCGGAGATCGGCGTGGCCCTTCTTCTCTTTTCTCTCGGGCTGGAGTTCTCCATCAAGAGCATTCTGCCCATCCGGGCGGCAGCCGTCGGCGGAGCGTCCCTTCAAATACTCCTTACCGCTTCCCTGTGCATACTGATTGGCTATTTTCTGAACTGGCCGATCATATCCTCCCTGTGGTTCGCCTGCGCCGTCGTCTCCTCCAGCACGGCGATCATCATGAAGACCCTTTCGTCCCGGGGCCAGATGGGAACCCTTTCCAGCCTCGTCATGCTGAGCATTTCCATCGTCCAGGACATTCTCGTCATCCCCTTCATGGTTCTTCTAATCAATCTCGATTCATCGGGATTTTCCGCAGCGGGAATGGCGCTTCCCGTCCTGAAAGTTCTGCTCTTCGTGGGGATCATGTTCTACCTTGGGGCACGCTTCATCCCCGCTCTGCTGAAATGGGTGGCTCGATGGGAATCCCGGGAACTCTTTCTTCTCGCCGTGACGGGCATCGGCCTCGGAATAGGCTACCTCTCCTATTCTATCGGGCTCTCCTTCGCCTTCGGCGCGTTTCTCGCCGGCCTCGTGCTCAGCGAATCGGACTACGGCCGGCAGGCCCTCAGCGATCTCATCCCCGTGCGGGATCTCTTCGGCCTTCTCTTCTTCGTAACCATAGGGATGCTTCTCGACCCCGTATTCCTGGCCTCCACCATCGCCGTCACCTTCGGCCTCGTGGCCGCCGCCTGCCTCGGAAAGGGTGCGATTCTGGCCGGTGTCGTCAGGCTCTTCGGATACGGAAAGGTCATTCCCCTGGCGGTCTTCTTCGGAATGATCCCCATCTCGGAAATCGCCTTCATCGTCCTTCAGGCGGGATTGTTCTCCGGCGCCCTGACGAGGGAGATGTACTCCCTCTTCCTCAATACCGTCATTCTCTCCATGCTTCTCGGGCCCCTGATCTCGGGCCTCACCGCTCCCGTCTACACACTGTGGAAAAAGGTGATTGCAACGACAGAAATTCAAACAGTCAATATCGCCGGAAAGGAATTGCACGACCACGTAATTCTCACCGGCGGCCCAATACTCCGCCAGACCGCGGCAATTTTTAAAAATCTCCGCCTCCCTTTCGTCATCGTCGAACCCAATCACTCCGCTTTTCTCGAAGGACAGGAAGAAGGGCTCCCCCTCATCCTCGGCGATCCCTCCCAGGATGTGATTCTCGAAGGGGTAGAAACCGTCTCTGCCCGTCTCGCCGTGATCACCGTAAGAGACCGGACACAATCTCATGAAATCATCAAAGCCCTCCGCAGAAAGAACAAAAGCATGAAAATCCTCGCCATCTCGGTGGGAGACTCTCTCGCCGGCCCGGCTGAAGATTCGGCGGTACAGGGGATTGTCAATCCCGATGTGGAGGCAGGTCTCGAAATGGCCCGGCAGGTGCTGCTCTTCCTCGGATTTCCCGCCACTTCAGTGCAGAACGAACTCAATGCCCATCGGCGCGCCCTCTATGCCCCGCTCATCGAATCCATTCCGGAATACGAGGCCGCAAACAACCTGCGGGACGCAGCCTGCCTGATGGATATGGAATGGGCCTTTCTTAAAAAAGGAAACCCCCTCACGGGAAAATCCCTGGCCCAGACCGTCCTGCGGCAAAAACACGGCGTATCCGTCGTCGCCGTGGGCAGAGAGGGAAAACTCATATCCAACCCCGCGGGAGATTTTATCCTTCAGGACGAGGACTACCTGGGAATAATCGGAGATCCCGAGCAGAACCTCAACTTCCTGGCATTCCTGAAAAAAGAAGAGGCCTGAGAACAAGAACCATCCTTCCTCCGAGGAAAAAAATTTCGGGTTGCAAAGGCACGGAAGGCAGGCTATAATACTTTTTGCTTTCGGGCGATTAGCTCAGCGGTAGTAGCGCTTCCTTCACACGGAAGAGGTCACTGGTTCGAACCCAGTATCGCCCACCAAGTAATAGCAAGGACTCCGGCGGTTTCGTCGGAGTCCTTTTTCTTTGAACGGACTCTCCAGACTCCATCAATTTAGGTCCTTTCTTCCGCTTCTTTCTCCTTACTTCCTATAACTTCAGGATATTCTTGATTATAATTCATGTCCTTTCTTTTTCGACTTTTTACTTCGTTTTGCTTGTTTTTTTGTCGCGGTTATTGACGAAGAAAACGGGAATATTAAAGTGTACATCCTAATTTTTGGGGGTACACACATGGACCAGGCAGAGCAAACAGGTTTCAAAAAGCGGCTCCTCACGAGTCTTGAGGCGGCGGAATATTGCCCTGCCCCCGATTTGATGGACAGTATAAAGAGACGATATACTGGAGATCAGAGAGGGGCTGCAGAAGATGGACAAATATTACACGCCGGATTTCAAGCTTGAAGCGGTAAAGCGGGTACAGAGGACAGGGGAGCCGGTATCGAAGGTAGCGGAGAAGAGCTCGGGATCAACCCGAACACCCTTCACGGATGGATGAAGCGCATCCGTGAGCATCCCGAAGGGCCATTCCCCGGCAGCGGCAAACTGTCGCCTGAAGATGACCGGCTGAGAAAGCTGGAGCGGGAAAACCGGAATCTTCGTGAAGAGGTAGAAATCCTAAAAAAAGCGGCGGTGTACTTCGCAAAGAACCAGAAATAAAGAGGTTCGAGTTTATCCGCACCAACCGCTGCAGATACCGGGTGGCGAAGCTGTGTAAACTGCTTGAGGTTTCCAGGAGCGGATATTACGCATGGGAAAAACGCCCGGAGAGTTCACGGAAGAAAAAGAATGAAGAACTGCTGGCGCTGGTGAAGAAACTCCATGGGAAGCACAGGGGAGTCTATGGAAGCCGGAAGATGAAGAAAGCCCTGGAACAGGAGGGCTGGAAAGTAAACCACAAGAGAGTGGAACGGCTGATGAAGGCCGGAGGGCTTCGGTCCCGGCTCTCTGTGAAATACAAGGCGACGACGAACTCGAAGCACAACCTGCCGGTGGCGGAGAACCTGCTGAACCGTCAATTCACGGCAGCGAAGCCTGGGGAAAAGATGGTATCGGACATAACGTATATCCGGACGGACGAGGGATGGCTGTATGCCGCCGCGGTACTTGACCTGTACGGTCAGAAAGTCGTCGGCCTGTCCATGGGCGAAAGGATGACCAAAGAGCTGGTCCTGAAGGCGCTGGATGAGGCATACATGCGTTCCGGGAGGCCGAAGGGGGCGCTGATCCATTCAGACCGTGGCAGCCAGTACTGTTCCCATGAATACCGGAAAAGGATCGAGAAGTATGGATTGGTGTGCAGAATGTCGAGAAAGGGGAACTGCTGGGACAACGCCCCGATGGAGGCGTTTTGGGGCAAGCTGAAATATGAATGGCTTGAGGGTCAGCGGTTCCGGACGCGGGAAGAAGCCCGGGCGGCGGTGTTCGAATATGTGGAGATATTTTACAATCGGTGCCGGCTCCATGCCTCGAACGGGTATCTTACGCCTGAGGAATACTGGCGTTTGGGAAAGGCCGGATAGGAAACGGAAGGAATCCGAAGGATCGTTACGAAACGGGAAGATATTCGTGTGTTTTGACTGTCTATTTCTCGGGGGACACCGCAAAGCAGTGTGTTTGAACGAAAGAAATTCATACTCATCATGATAGTTGTTGTCGAAGGTACGAAACGAGAGTTCTGTAATCAGAAAAAAACTCAAGTTCTGGCTCTGCTCCGAATACTTCATTGAATTTTTGATGCACTTGGACTCGACTTAATCCCCCTGTACAGATTTCGTTGAATGCCACTTTTAAGGGACTATCGAAGCCGCGCCGAACAGCAGCAGGGAGACATTCCAGAACCGTACGTGGAATACCTGTACTTTCAGCGCCCTTCACTATTTCTTCTGTCGTTCGGGCAACGAGTCCACATATAAAAGTCAGTCCCATAGGGACTACACGGGAAACCAGTTTTCTCGCACGTGGACAGGTCAATCCTTTGATTTTATCTGGATTACCACCCAGCGCGATCTCAACTTCACGAATCGGCTGACCGGACAGCCATGCTAATACCCCTTTACGAAGATCACGCATAACATCGCCCACAATATTGACCGTAGGCGATTCTTCCGCTTTCCGTCCCACTGCGCCGAGAATCGTTGGCCATTCTCGGTGCAGCAGAGCGGAACTAGCCACATAGTCCTCAGCAAGCCATTCGAAAATCCAAGAAACCCAACCGGATATCGAAACTGGCAACGTATTGAGATCAGCCAATAGCCGAGTTCGGAGAGCATTCAAAACAATGAGCGATGCTCCGCTTTGTGCAGCGAGCGTTAGAAGAATCGGATCCTCTGTAACCGTGTTTCTTTCCGCAAGTAAATTTTTGAGACACTCTATCTGCTCCTCGAATTGCTCCGAGGTATTTCGCTGCACCGCAAGATAAGCTGCGAATGTTTTATTCACCGCGAATTGTGTTGCAGCTTCAGTATCTGTTCCCTCTGGTGTAATGACCGTCGAAAACCGATTAAGGGTGTATTCAACATCCGGATCCTGAAAACCATCGCTGATCCGATCAAGGATTAACTGTAAGGGGTCTGTCATCACAAGACAGCGGTCGTCTTCAGGCAGAACTGCTTGTAATTTTTCTGTATTATCACTCAGTGATTTCGCATCATCAGAGAAAGACAATACCTCTTCAGGGATCAAGAGGACTACTCCATTAGCGAGAAAACCGGCACGCCCGGCTCTCGCTGCCGCATTGAGTATTTCATGCGCCTTTAGCGGCTCCCGGTTCCCTCCTTCTGAACGCATGTCGCTTGCCAATATTGCCAAATGCGCCGGTAGGTTCAGGCCTTGGGCAAGCGTCGGCGTGGCAACGATCACCTGCGCACCGTTCTGTCTACGGAACATGCGCTCTGCCAAATCACGTTCGAGTCTCAGCATATCTGCATTATGCGGCACAGCAACTGACGGTCCATCTAGAAGAGAGTGCATGCGCCCTCCCAACTCCACATCAAGCGCCTGCCAAAGCACATGCTCTTCCGGCGTTTCCTCAACTTCAATACCCATGGTTGCCGAAATTTGGCGAGCAGTCGAAACCGCATGGTTCTTTACATTAACAAAAACAACCGTCTTCAGTCCATTTCGGGCCGATGCGGCGGCAATATGAGCAGCAACTGCGTTGACGTTCGGTTTCAGCACAACGCAATTCTTTTGACGGTTCAATTTTCCACCTAGCTGGACTGGGCTCTCTGAGAGTTTCGCAACGCTACCATCAACTGATTTCTCATGGAGCCAGTTGTGATGCAGACCAAACATCGCGAAGGGTTCGGCCTTTAGCAAATCTCTTGCGGCCTTTCTCAAACACTTTGCCTCTTTTCCCCGTATACCGTTTTCGCTTTGCTGCTTACTTATTGCTTCCAATCTGATTCTTGCGAGTGTTCTACATTCATAGAAGACAATTCCGCGTGCCTGCCGGCTCGGCTTCCAAAGCGGGTCGACAAAAATACAATCCCGCTCTGTGATAGAACCGATCCAGTCAGCAAATTCTCTGCCATTCCTGACCATCGCGGAAAGGAAAAGGAAGTCTGCATCCGGGGCTATACTATTGAAAGCAAGGACACAGAACATACCGTCGAGAGCGCGGCGCAGACCGGATACCGGGCTAAGCAAGTGGCACTCGTCGAAAACCATAAGTCCAACCGCGTCGAAAGCTCCAGGGGCGTAGGACAGAAGGGCAAGGCAATGCTCTGGCGTCATCACCTCGATTCTTTTCAGCGTCGTTCCTACTGCAAACAACCTGTCGAAGTCGCTTGATACGAGAGAGCCAAAGAGTCCCTCGGGAAATATTTCTTGGAGGTCTACGGTTAGCTGCTCAACGAGTGCGTGAGTTGGGGCGATAAAGACAACGTTCTTGCCGCTACCCAGGACGCTCGCTATTTTAAGGCAAGATACCGTCGTTTTGCCCGCTCCGGTGGGTAAAACCATCACAGCTGAGTTGCCGTTATGATGAAACTGTTTCGCAACGGCCTCTCGATGGTTATGCCATGTAAAGGGTGCTGTCTCAGCCCTATGGCGGAGCCACGAATTCCAAAAGTTTTCGTCGACATAAGGAGGTGGATCGATCTTGGTGAGCGGGGCTTCTTCCGTTCCATCAACAACCGCAAGAAGGAGTGCTGCGAGATGACGCGGGCCTGGGTATGTCGTGAGCAGAGTTTCCAATATGGGATCCTCTGTTTTTTGCTTGTGACTGGAAAGTTGAAGAACAGTGGAGAAGACTGTTCGCGCAGAGTCAAAGCGCCCCGCTGCCTTTTTTGGAACCGCCTCTCTCAATACATCTGCAGCAAACAGCTCTACACCTACGAGTAGCGTTTCAAAGAGTGCTGTTGTGCTGCGTGCCTCCAATCCGCCCTGCGTTCTGAAATGCTCTGGGCGTTTTTTCGCGCGCTTAAGTATTCTACTCAATTTGCCCGCCGCTAGATCACGAATGTTTAGGGCCAGCAGCGTAGAAACAAAATCCTGTTGCCCTCTTACACTATGAATTCTCTGCGCTGCTTCAATGGCGTCCGCATACTGTTCCGCCGCGAGAAAGAGAAGTGCAGCAGCTATTGTCGGATCAACACGATCTCTGTCGAAAATGGGCACGGCTTCGCCTTCTTCCACTGAAACAGCTTCCTGAGCCAGTATTTGCTGCGCCGTTCCTGCGACAAATGCGGCCGCACGTTTTTTACTACAATCCTCGATTAATGAGGCAATAAGTTCATATGTATCTGCGATCCGTGACAGCGGCCAAGCTTCATTTTCTTCATTCTCCATTGATTCACCATGATCTCGTCGAAGGCGGCGCGCAACGAGTTCGGCATAGTGCTTGGTCAAGATCTGCGGCAATTCCGCTGGATCAAGTCCCTGCAGCGCTGGTGCGCTCCTGAGAAATTCTGCTGTTACTGGATCAAACATCAGACTTCTCCGCTTCCAAGGCGATCAATGTAGGCGATGGCACGCATAGCGACTTCATCGAACCATACTCTGAGATCATCACCCGTCACAAAAACCCCACCGATACGCTGGTTTGCGGCAATCCCATCCAGTCTTTCGAAACCTTCAAAAATACTAATGCGACGCTCCTCGCAGTCGTCATCCAGAGTTGTGGCCAAGCACCCTTGATAGGCGCGATACGCCTTTTCGAGAATACGCTTCGCTGCGTCAGAAATTTTCTCCTCGCACAGATTTAATGTTTCAAGCAATGGTGCTGCAGCAGCCAAGAGTTCACTCGCCCTCTCCCCTCTGTGGTACTTGAGGAACGCGGGTATTATTTCATCGCGGAACATTCTTCGAGGATCCTCAGAGCACTTGTCTTCAAAAATGGTAGCTCGGATAATCCCGGTTTGATCTTTATCAAGCTCGATCATAAGACCATCAAGCCCTTGTGTTGTAGATTTGACATGAGGGTCTAGAAGCAACGCTTTTTTATTGCTCATCTTGGCTGCGATCCATGAAATAATCTCAAAAATCAACCCATCTCTGTGATAACGGGCCGCTTTTCGTTCTTTTTCCGTGGTTCCTTTGATTGATAGCGCTTGTTTTGCGTCGGCTCTAAGAAATTCCTGGTTGATCAGCGGTTTAGCATCCAGACGTAGTTCTGATATGATTCGAGCTGCATGCATAGCTTGCCCCATAGCGATGATCACGATAATTTGGGCTAGGTCGTCAAGAGTTCCGACATTCCATCGTGTCCCCCTACAATGCTCGTTTATATCCACGTCTTTAATTTCAAGAATTGGCGATGGTAAAGAGCATTGTTTGGTAATTTGGGGCCGTGGAGCATTTTGCTTCTCTATTCTCTTTCCTACTTCCACCAAAAAATCGCCCCCCTCGCGAGAAAGCCCCGACCGTTACAAGAGGGGCAAGCCCAGCTCTTTGAGAAATGCGTTGTGCTTCTCCCGCGCCGCTTCGATGCTTTGCGTCAGCTCGACCAGTTCGGCGTTGACGGCTTGCAGATCGATCGACTCCTCCGCCTGCTGCGTGCTGATGTAGCGCGTGATATTCAGGTTGTAGCCGTTCTCCTCGATCTCCTTCATCGGCACGCGGCGAGCGTAGCGATCCTCTTCTCTGCGGTTCTGGTAGGTGTCAATGATCTTGTCGATATGATCCTCCTTCAGGACATTCTGGCGCTTCCCCTTCTCAAAGTGCTCGGCGGCGTTGATGAAGAGCACGTCGTCCGGCTTCTTGCACTTCTTCAGCACGAGGATGCAGACCGGAATACCCGTCGAGAAGAAGAGGTTGGCGGGCAGGCCGATGATCGTGTCGATGTTGCCGTCCTTGAGCAGCTTCGTGCGGATGCGCTCTTCCGCGCCGCCCCGGAACAGCACGCCGTGCGGCAGGATGATCGCCATGACGCCCTCCGGCTTCAGATAGTGGAAGCCGTGCAGCAGGAAGGCGAAGTCGGCGGCGGACTTGGGCGCGAGGCCGTAGCTCTTGAAGCGCACGTCGTCGCCCATCGCCTCCGTCGGATCCCATCTGTAGCTGAACGGCGGATTGGCCACCACCGCGTCGAACTTCGGCATCTTCGCCGGGTTCATCTCTCGCAGCCAGTCCCAGTCGTTCGTGAGGGTGTCGCCGTGGTAGATATGGAACTCCGAATCCTTCACCCCGTGCAGCAGCATATTCATGCGCGCCAGGTTGTACGTGGTGATGTTCTTCTCCTGCCCGTAAATCTTGCCGATGCCGTTCGCCCCCATGCGGCGGCGCACGTTGAGCAAAAGAGAGCCCGAACCGCAGGCGAAGTCGAACACGCTTTCAAGGGTCTTCCGTCTTCCGGTGGCCGGTTCCTGGCTGTCCAGCGTGACGATGCCGGAGAGGATGCTTGATATCTGCTGCGGCGTGTAGAACTCGCCCGCCTTCTTTCCCGAACCGGCGGCGAACTGGCCTATCAGGTACTCGTAGGCGTCGCCCAGGGTGTCGCTGGCGGTGGAAAACTGAGCCAGCCCCTCGGCGAGCGCCCTGATGATGTTGCAGAGCTTGGCGTTATTCGCTTCGTAGGTCTTGCCCAGTTTCTCCGAATTCAGATTGATCTCGGAGAACAGTCCGGCGAAGGTGCTGGCGAAGGATTCGTTTTCGATGTAGTTGAAGCCCTTTTCGAGAGTATGCAGCAACTCGCCGTTCTGGGTGCGCGCCATCTCGGCGATGCTGCTCCAGAGGTATTCAGGCTTGATCACATAGTGCGTCTTGCGGCGCATCTGTTTTTCGAACTCGACGGTATCCCCGGGATTTTGAGCGTACCAGACAGCTAAAGGTGGGCGGCGGTCGCCGGGGTGCGGTACCGGATAGTCCTGCCCCAACTCATTTTGCGCCGCAGCCTCGTAATTGTCCGACAGGTAGCGCAGGAAGAGGAAGGAGAGCATGTAGTCGCGGAAGTCGTCCGCGTTCATTGCGCCGCGCAGTTGATCGGCGATAGTCCAGAGGATGGCGCCGAGTTTTCTCTTGTCGTGTTCGGTCATCGTGTTCTTTCTTCCTCTCGCTCTGAATGAAATATTTCCGGATTAAAGGAGTAACGTATTAAAAAGTCATTAAGTATCGTGCGGAAATACTCCTTGGTTTCTTCTCCCATCTCGGCGGGTGCATATAACGAATATTTTCCGTGACTCAGAATGTCCACAAAACGCTGGTGCAAGATTCCGTCGGCATCGTCCTTATCTTTTTTAATGCAACTTGAGAAGTGGCCGTAGCCGTGAAAGCTGGCAGCTTTCTCCAGAATCGTCCGCAGCATGTTGAAGTGGTAGGTATAGATTTTCTCGTTCCGCGACACCTCATACAACTCCATCAAAGCTGCGATGTGATGAAAAGGTGGGGTATCGGTTGTTTGCTCGGTTAAAAGGTACCCGCCGGAGCGTCGATTCTGGCCAAGAACATAATGCGACACCCTTTTATTCTTAAAATAACTTAGCTCGTTGAACAGAACATTGAAAAATAATGTGTTATGCGTTGAGATCACTGTTCTGACGGTGCTCTGAGTCTCTCTGAAAAGATGTACGAGGTGATTTGCTACAACAATCGCGTTCTGTTCGTCGAGCGACGAAATCGGATCGTCGATGTAGATGTATTTCACCCATCGGTAAGTTTCGATATCGGGGTCCAGTGCTAATTCGAGAATGGCAAGGAAGAAGCACCAAATGAAAATGTTTTCTTCCCCGCGAGACACCTTGATATTGTCTACGGTATGGCCGTCGACTTCACGCGAGAAACGAACCGCCCACTCTTCGGTATCGATGCGGAAATCAAAATCCGCATAGCGGCGAAGCAGGGTGCGAATGCGATTATCCATCTCCAACTCCCATATGCCTTGAAAAAAGCGGGAATCCGAGTTCAGCATCAATCTGCGGTCACTGTCACCGTCCAAATCGTTATTCCAGAAAAAAAGGTCTTCAGTAAAGGCATTAAAGTAGAGAGTGTCTCGTGAATCGTCGTTCTTGCCTTTATCCTTAAAGGCCATGGATAGGCGCGTTTTTCCCGTGCCGTTGTAAGCGAAGATCAGGATAAATTTTTTTCTTTCCAGTTGGCCGCGGAGATGCGCGGCCAACTCATCCAGGTTAGCAAATGAAGTTGTCATCATCACACCTCGTCAAGAGACGGGAAAAGCTTCTGTAGCAGCCCTTTTTTATGGGCCTTGAGCGCATCGATTTTTTGAGACTCCAAGGTGATCAGGTCGTCGAGGGAGGAGAGACAGTCGGCGATTTTTTGTTGCTCAAAAAGCCCGGGCATCAAGATTTTGAAATTACCCAACTGACTAAGAGAGATATTGGGCTGAGCTGCACCAGCCTTTATCTTAGAAATCTCCAACTTAATCAAATGCGAATTGAGAAAATTCATCAGGTAATGAAGTGAATACTCAGGTTTAACTCGAATAATTGCAAGCGCTTGATTTGTGTTCGCTGGCAACAGAGAACTTGGAACTATAGTAACAACACCCAGCGCACCTGCGATGGAAAAAAGAATATCATTTGCTTCTAGTTGAGACCTTTTCAAAGCCTTATTGCACTCATCTGTAATATATGCAATCTTTTTACAATCTATTGATTTATTTGGATCGATGGATTCAATCTTGATAAAGTTGATCCCGTGATCAACATATTGAAATCCCAATGTTGTAGGGGTTGTCCCTTTAGTAATTAAGGAGCACATTGTCTCTAATGGAAGTATCTCCCACTCCCCCGTATCCCGAAATTCGGGAAATCGCAACTTGGGGAGGGTTTCGCCTTCGGCGGGGAAAAGCTGCTGCATCAGTCCTTTTTTATGGGCCTTGAGCGCGTCGATCTTCCGGGCCTCCAAGGTTATCAGCTCGTCGACGGAGGAGAGGCAGTCGGCGATTTTTTGTTGTTCTGCAAACATAGGAAAAGCAATCAGAAATTCCTTCAATGTTTTTCCAGATATCTCTTTGAATGTGTTCCCCGAACCCAAATCATTTAATTGCGTCTTTGATTTCGCAAGATAATAGTAAACAAAATGCGCATCAAAGCTGATCTCTGGAATTAACCCCCGGCATCCTTGATTTATGGCCATCGGCTCTTTATTGATTGCGAGATGTCCTATAGGCGCTCGCGTCGAAATTATCACCGAGTTCACGGGCAGTAATTCCGAGGAACAGTTTGACAAGCCCTTTTCTGTAATTGACCGAACGGTTTTTGCAATGTACTTACTATCGCCTTTCTCCATTTCTGCAGGGGTCAGCCATTGAATGGATCCACCCCATAAGTCGGTGGCTGTTGTATCAGGTGTTCCACCTTGGGTAACACGACATCCTTCGGAAAGAGTCTTCTCCTCCCACTCCCCCGCATCCCGGAACTCCGGAAAGCGCAGTGCGGGAACCAATGCGCGCGTTGCCTTCGGCGTCATATCCGCTTCATCCATGTTACTGCTCATACGCGCTCAACCCCGATATCTCCCGCCCCTGGGCGAGTTTCTTGAACAGCGGAATCATGTCTTCCATCAATGCCAGCTCCTTCTGCATGCGCGCCTTCCAGCCCAGCTCCTGCGGGGCGAGCAGCTCGCGGAGCAGATCGCCGTCGAAGACCATGCGGCGCAGCACGGTGTCCACGAAGGTCTTCAGGGTGGCGGGCTCGATGCCGTGCTTTTCGGCGACGTCGGCAAGCTCCCGGGCGTTCTTTCGCTCCTTGAAGCGTTCGTATCCGTCGCGGACGGCCTTCTCGTCCAGCCCCTTGCCCACTTCCAGCGTTTCGATGTACTCCGCGATGTCGGCGCGCTCGTCCATGAACTTGGCGTCCGCCTGGATCAGCCCGACGAGCTGCTCGCGGTTCATCTTCTGCTTGCCGGGTTCCTGCTGCGAATACTTCGCGATGAGCGCCATGATGTAGTCGTAGTCGATCACCGCCGAGGCGAAAAGGACGAATTCAAAATCAAGCTGATCGACCGCATCTCCACCCTCCGGCGCCGCGCCTCCCGGTTTCTTCTTGAAGCACAGCGCGGTTTCCAGATAGACGCCCTTGAAGGCCTGCAACTCCTCCTTGGGGAGCACCTGCTCGATCTTCTCCTTGTGCTCTTCCGTCAGGTCGGTGTACTGGTCAAGCTGTGTTTTGAGGCGCTGCACCTCTTTGAACATGGTGATGAACTTTGCGCGCGCCTCGTCGCCTTTGAGGTTGGGGACCTCTTCGGGTTTATTCTCCAGCCCCTGCGAGTGCATGAACTCCCCCAAATCCTGCACGGCGTTTTCCAGCTTTTCGATGACCACCGGCGCTTTCTCGACAAGCCATATTTCCTTGGCGGGCTTGGTCGCCTCGCCGGAAAAGAGGGCGATGGCGGTGTCCACGGCGTCCTGCTGACTGCGGAAGTCGAGGATGTTGCCGTAGGGCTTGGTATCGTTGAGCACGCGGTTGGTTCGGGAGAAGGCCTGAATCAGCCCGTGATGTTTGAGCTTCTTGTCCACGTACAGGGTGTTCAAAAACTTGGAGTCGAAGCCGGTGAGCAGCATGTCCACCACGATGACGATGTCGATCTTTTGGCTGTGCGGAAGATCGCTGTTCGGGTACTGCTGGTCTTTGATGCGCGTCTGCACATCCTGATAGTACAGGTCGAATTCACCCACTCCGTGATTCGTGCCGTACCGCGCGTTGTAGTCGGCGATGATGCTCTTGAGGGCCTCTTTCTTCTTTTCCGGCTCCTGTTCGTTGTCGGCCTTTTCCTGCGGCAGGTCTTCCTGTATCTGCTGCACGTCCTTGTTTCCCTCGGCTGGGGGCGAGAAGACGCAGGCGACGTTCAGCTGCCGGAAGTTCTCGTCCTCCGCCGCTTTTCGGCCCTGCACCGATTTGAAGAGTTCGTGATACTCTATGGCGTCGTTGATTGACGATGTGGCCAACAGGGCGTTGAACTTGCGCCCGTTGGTGGCGGCGTCGTGCTTGGCGAGAATCGCTTCGACTATCGCTTTCTTTTCGAGGGGCTCGCCGGTCTTGGGCGGAATCTTCCCTTCTGGTTTGAAGTAGTCCACATGGAAGCGCAGGACGTTCCGGTCTTCGATGGCGTGCGTGATGGTGTAGGCGTGCAGTTGCTGCCGGAAAATGTCCGCCGTGGTTCGGTAGCTGGCCTGCTGCCCCTCGATCTGCTGATGGGAGGCGTTCTCTTCGAAGATGGGCGTACCGGTGAATCCGAACAACTGGGCGTTGGGAAAGAAATCCTTGATGGCCTTGTGATTCTCTCCGAACTGCGACCGGTGGCACTCGTCGAAGATGAAGACGATGCGCTGATTCCGCAAGGGCTCCAGCCGCTCGGCGTAGTTGCGCCTGCTGTTGTTGCCGTCGAGCGCGAGGCCGAGCTTCTGGATGGTGGTGACGATGACCTTGTCGGCGTAGTCCTCGGAGAGCAGGCGCCGCACCAGGGTTTCCGTGTTGGTGTTTTCTTCGACGCAACCTTCCTGAAATTTGTTGAACTCTTCGCGGGTCTGCCTGTCGAGGTCCTTCCGGTCGACCACGAAAAGGCATTTGTCGATGTCGGGGTTGTCCTTGAGGAGGGTCGACGCTTTGAAGGAGGTAAGCGTCTTTCCGCTGCCGGTGGTGTGCCAGATGTAACCGTTGCCGCAGTTCTGGTGAATACACTCCACTATCGCCTTCACGGCGTATATCTGGTAGGGGCGCATCATAAGGAGCTTCTGTTCGCACGCCACGAGCACCATGTAGCGGCTGATCATCTCGCCAAGGGTGCATTTGGCCAGAAAGGCATCGGCGAAGCTGTCCAGGTAGGTGATCTTCTTGTTGCTCCGGTCCGCGTACTGGTAGAGCGGCAAAAAGCGCTCGTCGGCGTCGAAGCTGAAGTGGCGATTGTTGTTGTTGGCGAAGTACCATGTATCGCTGCGGTTGCTGACGATGAAGAGCTGCATGAAGCAGAGCAGAGTTTTTCCGTAGCCGTTGCCGTGGTCGTTCTTGTACTCCACGATCTGCTGCATCGCCCGGCGCGGGGTGATTCCCAGCGTCTTCAGTTCGATCTGCACCACGGGGACGCCGTTGATCAAGAGGATTACGTCGTAGCGGTGATGGCTGTAGTCGGTGCTGATGCGCAACTGGTTGACGACCTCGAAGTTATTCTTGCACCAGTCTTTGATGTTGACCAGCGTGTAATGGAGCGGCGTGCCGTCGTCTCGCTCGAATGTGTTGCGCACCCGCAAACGGCGGGCCGCGGCGAAGACATCCGGGGTGACGATGTCCTCAAGCAGTCTGCTGAATTCGTTATCCGTGAGATGCACTCGATTCAATTCCTCGAAGTGCCCGCGGAAGTTCACTTCCAGATTCGCGCGGTCGCGTATGTCAGGGCGGTAGGTGTATTTAAGGTCAGTCAGTTTTTCTATCAGAAGGTGTTCGATTTGATTCTCGGTCATTTTCAATCCCCCGCATTTTTTGATTCTTTTCGAGCTCAGGCGGCGCGGAACCTTCCGGGATACGAAGTCTGAAAAACCTTATTAGCTTCGAATACATAACATCGGTTTCTTGGCGGCGTAATCCCTCACAAATAGTAGATAGACTGCAAGGATATCGCGCGCTTGGTCATAGAACTTTCCCCACTGGTGCTGGAAAATGGCAAAACAACATCAGCAGTCATTTGACTCTCCTGGAATGATTTCGGAAGAATCCCGATGTGCATCCGGGCATTCTTTTGAACTGAACGGACTCTCGATTCTCACAACAGGAAGTATATCTTAATTCCCGAAATTTTAGGAGTGTTGGTCGTCCGAATTGCTCCTAAATTTTTCCTTATGGAGTCTTCATTCATTTATTGGCCGGTCAGGGCAAATCAATCGACAAACTTCCTGGTGGTTCTTCTGCGTCCACGGAGTCTTTTTCAGCTTCTGAATTAATCTGAACACTATACGAAAAACCGGACTTGCTTCGATTGTGTCCCTATAATGCTGTAAATTTCACTTGATTAAAGTGGGATGGTAAGAAAAAGCCATCGGTTTTCGGTTAAAGTTAAGTCACCTACAAAACCAAACCGAAGGAGTGAAACACCGATGGCTGAAGTAAAGATAACTCTGGATAACCCTTTTGTCCAATCTCTTATGAACGGAGATATCTCGGGGTTCGAAAAACTTATCGGCAAAGTGCTCAACGCCGCTCTCGAGGAAAAAGCGCAGGAGCTTCTTGGAGCAGGCAGATATGAAAGAACCGAAGAGCGTAAGGGGTATAGAAACGGATACCGCAGCAGGTGGATCACCACCCGCCTCGGGAGGATTCAAGTACGAATTCCTCAGCTTCGGTCCGGTGAGATCGACACTGAATCATTGAGGATGTTGCCGAAGATGGAAAGGTCTCTGGTCCTGGGTCTTATGGAGATGTACATAAACGGCGTCAGCACCCGCAAGGTGAGCCGTATCATGGAGCCTTTATGGGGAGAGAATGTCTCAAAAAGCATGGTCAGCCGGCTGTGCAGGGACCTTGACCATGACCTGGCGGCCTGGAACGGAAGGAATCTTTCGGATACTCCCTGCCCCGTTCTTCTGGCTGACGCTCTGTATGTCCGGGTGAGATCGGGGCACCAGGTCATCAAAAAAGCATTGCTTACGGCGGTGGGAGTGGACGAAAAAGGGTACCGGCATATACTCGGCCTTTCTGTCGCGGCGAAGGAAAGCGAGGCTGCCTGGGGAGAGTTTTTCTCGCGCCTCAGGGAGCGGGGGCTTCAGGGAGTCCGCTTCGTCCTCTCTGACAAGCATGAGGGGCTCGTGGCGGCCTCCGACAAGGCATTTCCCTCCGGAAGCTGGCAGCGCTGTCAGGCTCATTTCAGGAGGAACATCATGGCTCACGTCCCATCGGCGAGAATGAAGGAAGTGGCTGAAGACCTTGAGAGAATTTTCAACGCCTCGAACCGGGAAGATGCCTTCGCCTTCATTGAAGAGACTATGGACAAGTACGAAATAGACATTCCTGAAGTTACGAATATGCTGGAAGAAGGCAAGGAGGACATCCTGGCTGTTTACGTTCTTCCGAAGAAATACTGGAAACGCTTCCGGACGACGAATATGCTGGAAAGACTGAACGAGGAGATCCGGCGCAGGGAGAAAGTAGTGCGCATCTTTCCAGATGACGGATCGGTTATGCGTCTTATCGGTTCGCTCCTTATCGAGAGAGATGAAGAATGGAGCTCAGGAAGGGTTTACCTGGATATGCAGGAATACCATGAGGCCATTCCATTTCTGGAAAAAGGCCAATATGACGAGTATCAAGGTTCACAGAAGAACGTACCGGAACTACACGTAGTTTAACTGTTTAACCGAAAACTAATTTACAGCACTTTTGAGACTTGACAGTTCAATCTCTCGTAACAGCTACTGAAGAACGGATATTTGAATGTAAAAATATCCCGTTATTTAAACATCTTATGCTTCCTTTATTTTATAAATATATTCTCTCAATTCATTTTTTTGTTACTATTTTTGCTTCTAATATCTTCTTATTATAGTAGACACTATCTGTGCGTTAGTGTAGCGGAGACCCCCTCTTTTTTGCAGGCACTAATTTGAAATAAAACGTTTTTATAAAATTACCTATAATTTATATGCAATTTCATGACACAATCACTCTTTATTCTTTTTATTTAAAATTTCAGCTTAAGTTGACTTCCGTTGTGTTGAACTTTTTTTGTAGATCTGCCAGAAAGCAGATTTAAAAAAATTTTTTTATCCCTCAAAACTTTATCGATTTCCCCCAACATTTTTAATGAAGTAAAAAGTGCAGCAGAGTAGGCCTGGCAGTTAAGTGATTTTTTTGGATTGAAGGCGATATCAGAAAACCCCTGAAAACGAAAAAGCTCATTGGACAACCTCGGGTTTTGGGATAATGCGTTTATATATAGCCAGTCGTAGAAAGCCGTTACAGGTGTGATTGGAAAACTTTCGCCAAGATAATTGAAAGCCACCAGGTCTCCAGAATTGCGCAGGCGTGAATCCTTTTTCGCCTCCATGCTTGATCCATTGTACAAGTCATGGAAAGGACCTCCCCGTTTAAAAACTTTGCTTCCCTGGAAAGCGCATTCCACGGTCATAGTTGGGGCATTCTGCGGTGTAATCTTGATATTAAAAGCGCTTAGGGAAACACCAAGAGGGTCAGTTGACTTTGATGATATTTCAAGGATTGAAGAAATCTCCAACTGCTTTGCTGCAGAGTGAAATGCAAGCAAAGATTTCTGGACCTGTAATCTTGCAAATCCAGGATACCATTTGAATTCTACAGGGATAACCTGAACATACGGATAATCTGTTAATGGTTTGAAAACAGGTCTGATAGCCATGCCTATCACCTAGTTAAAATGGTATATCACCATCAAAATCCTTTTTATTAAGGCTCAAATCTAATCCATCTGATAAATCAAGGGGAGTCTCTAACTCTTTTTCCTGGGAATTTTTCTGCCAATATCTCCAGTCCATTCTTGGGCAAAAAAACTGCCCGTCGCACTTGTGAGTGAATTTACTTTTGAAACTTTCCTCATTTTGATATGTCAACTCTTTGAAATGATCATCTTTTTCTATATGAATCTCAGAAATATAGCTTGCAGAAATTACATCAAAGACAAGGACTTCTGCCTGCGGGCTGGTAGTGAAGGAGTTCGGAATCCCAAGACAAGCTCTTTGAACTTTTGGATGATCCTCGAACATTGACCTCAAACAGCACAATTTTTTTCTTTCAGGTAATGGTTTAAGTTTTTCTTCCGTTCGCGCGGCGTTATCATTGAAGAAAGCACAATCCAGTTCCCAGAGAATATCCGGTTTTAAGAGTATTACTGCCCATTTTTCAGGTTTCTTATCTCTGTATTTGTAAAACATCTTGTAATTTGGAAAAGAGATGGAAAGACAAATTGCGTTCTTCCACCCATCAAGGCGTTTCTCGTCGTTAAATATAGGAAGGCTTTCTTTGTTCCATAATTCGAGGTCCTTCCTCGATAGAAGTCCTTTGTTTAAAATTTTTTCCATATTTTCAAGCCTGGTGAAATGGATTAAGTTATCTATCCCTCTCTCGCTGCAAAAACACTTGATCTGTTCGCGGAGCGCGTGATTTTCGGCTTCAGATGTTTCTTTCCCTTTTTTTTGAAAGAAAGAAAACAACCGAAGAGACTCCGGTCTTTCAATGGTGATTTTAAAAATATCAGTTGAAAAATCCTCAGGGATTTTGTACATTTTTTTTACTACCCTAGGTGCTTGGTTCGTGTGCAAGAAACTTGCGTTGATAAATTGGTGATTTATTCTGACTGCAGTGACTAAGCCTTCACCATATTCATGGTCATATAGCGTTTCTGCTGTTAGATTTTCCCATACTTCAACATAATCAGAGGCGAACTCAAGAAATTCCGAAGGGAGCATTTCCATTGATTTTTGTTACCCTCCATTCTGAAGTACAGGTTAGAAAAAAATTCTACAGCTTGGGCATCACCAAATTTTCCTCTTACGTTTGCCGAAGACAA
This sequence comes from Aminobacteriaceae bacterium, assembly GCA_963674625.2. Classification (GTDB taxonomy): domain Bacteria; phylum Synergistota; class Synergistia; order Synergistales; family Aminobacteriaceae; genus JALHFZ01. The sequence goes on from CAXXXO010000004.1 coordinate 198,276, forward strand.
CCCCTATTTGGGGGTGAAAGCAGGAGATTTCTCCTTACTTAATCCTCAATAACTTTCAAGATCTCTATCCGTTTCTATTCCTATGCAATGCTTGATATTTTTATTCTGCCTGGAATTGTAGGATTCTTACTAAAACTGTAAACATCAGCGTTTGATTTAAGCACACAAGCACCTCTTTGCGGCTGCGTTAACTGAAGTTTGGAAGGATTTAACACGCTGTCCAGCCGGTATGTTTCTAAGTTTTTTGATGACGATCTTTTCTATGTAAAAAGTCTGGAGCGGAACGATCAAAAGATGGATTCTCCTGAACAAGAATCCATTCGGTTGGAGCATCGCCAATACTTTGGAAGAATCAACTGCAACCGACCAAGAACTCTAAGTCCGACAGGTTAACAACCTGATGATGCGCAAGCACATTTCTCAGGCGACGCAACCTGCTTACATGCTGTTTTTTCGCGTCTGTTACTCGGACATCCCCCCTTTCGATCTGAAACCAGACATGTCCTATTTCAAGGTCCTCCGCTTCTTCGATAAGATAATCGTAACAGGAAGGGAAGGGAAGCTGCAGTCTCCCCTTGAGGCTTTCGATGATTTTGAGTCGTTGCTCCTCAATCAAGGGCAGCAGAAATATGTTCTGTCCCTTCCATATTCTGGAGTTTAGTTCTCTGAGACTACCGTGTAGAGCAAGAAAAGAAGAATGTACGATCTTTCGTCCGTTTTGTATTTCTTCTGTGCCGTTTTCCCAGCATGGTTCAAGGCATTTATCGTCCCAGCCTCTTTCTCGGCCAATTTCCTCGAGAATACCATAAGGAGAGAGGACAGACTGAAAAGAAACCTCCGCTAGGCGTTCAATCACCTCAGGATCCCATAACGCGAGGCATCCTGCCACGTTTACAGCTATCTTCCTGAATAGTTCTCCATTTTTTTTGGGGTTTGAAAAATTCCAGTGCGCGTAGAGGAGCATATCGAAAAAATCAACGTATTTCTTCCATTGCAGAAATTTGAGGCAAACATCTTCTTTTATTCCAACAGATTCCGGAGAGCGTCCGTAGAGGCATAAACAGAAAAGAGTACGGTCATTAACCGCGCTGTTTCTACTCGCCCTCTCGTATTTCTGGAGAAATGTAAGCCATCCTTGAAGATCCAAATCGTCCGTCTCTTCGATCCAGAGTATCCTGTTCTTGAACGAATCGCTTTTCGAGAGTGTTTCGCAAGAAAGAACGTTATAGTTCGAATCTTCTTTCGGCTCGACTTCGAAGAGGCGAAAAAGAGACGCTAAGGCCGAAAGTCCCGGTTCGAAATCGTCCTGAGACAGTTCGTCAAAAGATTTGTCCGCCGCTTCTTCCATAACGGCATTCTTGACGAATCTTTTCAGGCCGTCAGGCATATGCTCCGGCAGAAAGAGAATCGCACTCTTTCCTTCGAGAAATGTTGCAAGAATTCGGCCGCAAAAGCTCTCGGGACCGGGTAGAGCCCAGAAATCCATGTTGCGCATTCTCAGACCTCTTCCCCGTCTTGTTTTCCCGCAATTTCGAGGAATCGTCCTACTACAGGATCAATAAGCAGACGGCCCTCTTCATCGTCGCGAATGAACTGCAAAGTATCGGCCCAACGAATTGTTTTACTAATAGTCTGAGGAGATGGCAGATCGTCCTTAAACAAATGGTTCAAATCCTCGTGGGTGAGAGGCTCTAAATCTTTGATGGATTTCAAAACGACCTGTCGTTCGTTGTTTTCAAGAAGCTGAAAATCTTCTCTCAATGACGCTTTCACGAAATCTGGAGAGTCTGCGTTTGTGCGGACATCGCGCAGAAAGTCCTCCACTTTCCCGTTGTTAACAGATGCACCTTTTCCGACGAGGCGAAGCATTGTCAGCCATCCACCCGTGATTTCCAAGATGCTCTCCACACTCTTTTTTTCAAGAGCCGCTGGCGGGACATGTTCTCTTTCCTGAAGCCAGTTTTTCAGAGTTCTCTCGTGCCATTTCGTCAAGGCAAGAATATCATCGCATTCCTCAATAATACGTTCTCCTTCTTCCGACATAGCCCCCCAGAGCGTTGAAGGGTTCGCCGAAAAAAGAATCCGGAAGACTTTTCCACTGTTTGGCTTCGACTTCTCAAGTTCAGCCTTGAAACTTTGAAGCCATTTTCGTGTCCATGGGGTCGTCTCCGAATCAAAAAAAACGATGTGCAGCCCCTTGGATATGTCTTTAGATACGAGCGCCCGGTAATCACTTTTCGCTTTCACGAGTTCAAGACTTTCCATTGGATGGAAAAACTCAGTTTCAAGTCGCTGTTCAAGAAATGGCCGCAGATTATTCAACCCAGAGCCATTGCATCCAGCGACAACCACGATGCCGTTGCTTCTTTTTAAAAGCACTTCCTCCTGAAGAACTGTGAGCGGCGAACGCATATCAGTACCTCGAACGGGAGGGCAGTAGGTAGCCGGGTTATACTCGGGAAGAGTTTCCCTTGGGCTGGAAAGAATTTGCATAATCTCCTCCTCCGTCCCGAGAAGAAGGGGCACGTTGCGTCCTCTGAACGTGTAGCGCCCTCCTTCGAGCTGAGATAGAACCCCCAATCCGACCATCTCGTCGAGAATGACCCGGAACTCTTCTTGCGTGGAGAATCCCACAAAACCTTCCGGCCACGCGTCTTTGGCCAAATCGAATATTATCTGCTCTGGGAATCCATCCACAAGGCCGGAATCATCCTGGAGAAGTACGTTAAATGCAAGAGCGTATGCTATTATCCGGTATCTTTCGTCCAGTTGCAGCGTCAGAAGGAATTTTCCCCTGATTGTGTTTCTGAGATCTCTATCTGTATAAGCATCGTCCAGGTTTTTCTTTACGATTTCATATGGAGGCACTGCAAACGAGGAAAAACGCTTATTGTTTTTTTTCTGCTGGCGGGATGTCAGGTCCATCAGCAGGTTATGGCAGTAAATCTGTATCAGGCTCGGATAGTAATTCGTCTGCGAGAGAATGCGGGTGATCAGATCCTCAGATATCTCGTAGCCAGCCACTTGAAAGGGTTCCCGCACAAGCGCGCGTGCCTGAAGATGCTCCTGTCGCTCGATTAGGGGACCAACGCATACAGGGCGTCCAAGATGAGCGATAGGGTTGTTCGATTTCCTCGTGTTCCTGCCCACGTTGTGAAGACCTGCGAAAACAACTTTAAAACGACGTTCTGTCTCGTCCATCAACACCTTGATCGTTCGGGTAGCCATGAACTCACGCACATGCCCGTTGTGGAAATTTCGATCATCCTCGTTGCAAAAGTCCCGCTCGAAAAAGGCATCCGCTTCGTCGAGAAGAAGAAGAATACTTCTTTGGGAATCCTTGTTTAACCATGTTTTAGTCATTTCAGAAAACCTTTCCGCCGTGATCTGGGAAATATGGAATTCGGAGGGGAATATTCCTCTCTCCTTGAATTTTCTCGCAAGCACTTCCCAAATAAACTCAACGGAAAGGCGGCTTCCAACACCCTCCCCCTCCAAGTCTATCCATATGGCTATCTTGTTTTTGCCGTTGTCGAATCGGCGCTCCGCATCTCTAAGAAGAACTGTCTTTCCAAGTTGGCGTCCTCCGTAGACAAGACATGCTCCAACAGGTGAGATGATCTCTTCCAGTTCCTCCTGGCGGCCGTAGAACATTTCCGGGGGTAAAAAACTCGCGGTAGTTACGAAGGGCTGTATATAAGTGAAGGGAAGTGTGCATCGGAACATCGGATTGAGTCTTTCGTTTCTCTCACCACAAAGGAAAATCATCAGAGTGTCGTCAATAAGAAGAAACGTTTTTTTCTCTTCTAAGGAGCGAGATGCCAAAGCGCACCGCCGAGCATAGGTGAAACACCCGAAGTGAAACACCAGAACAGGAGCTTCGAGCATGCCGGGAGAAGGCACACTACTCAGAATTTTTTCCTCGGAAGGCCTGCTCCAATCACAGAGGATACGGTAACGCCCTCTTGCAGAGGATCCATAGCAGGCAACAGGACATAGATTTCTGTCTGCAAGGGTTTCGGCTTCGAGATTGATCCACCATCTTTCGTGTTCGACATAGACATTCACCTTTTGAACATTGAAACCTATTCCCCTGAGAATTGTACGTGCCTGTTCCTCTGTAATTTTTTTATTTCTTCCTGAATCCCACCAAGCTTTCATCATATCTGATGCCTGTTGAGCATGTTTTCCCGGAACATACTTCATGTCCACTCCGCAGACTTTAGATTGTTTCTTTATAAGCTCAAGCAGTGTGTTTTTAAAGGGTGGACGATTGCCTTTGACGGAATCGATAAGATAATCTTCTATTTCTTGTGCCTTTTTTGGAAAAAATTCAGAAAAGACATTGCGCGTACTTTGAGGCAGATCCTTACCCTCAGACGACATCTGAACATAGCTTTCCGCCGTAATAAAGTCATTTTTTGTGAGCAGTTCTATGATTCGGTCGAAGAAGGGGTGTGATTCCCCTATCCCTTCTTTCTCCATGTGTGCTCTACATTCTTCTGCAGCCTGCTTTTTTTTCAATGCAAGTTCCTCTCCGATCTTGTCCAACGTGGAAGCAGCCTGTCCAAAATCGAAGGGTTTTTCTTTTACCGTTTCGAGTGCTATCTTCAGTTCCTCGGTTTTTCCCAGCATTGCACCCCGCTCTGCCTCTTTAAGTATTCCGGAGTTCAGTGCGTCCTCGATCTCGCTTTGCGTTCTCTCGATGGAAAAGAGGGAATTCTCCTTCCATTCGCGCTCTTTTTCCTGAAGTTCACGATCAAGTCGATCGATGTCCACTACCTGAGGTTCGTTTTTCCGAAGATAATTCGAGATATTTCGCAGTCCCGTCAGGTCTTTTTTCTCAATTTTGTCAGAAATAACCTCGGGCCACGAGGGCTCCTCAGATGAGAGAAATTTACGAATTTTTTTCAGAGTCCTTATCGGGTCACCATCCACGATATTCATGTTCTCGTCCAGAATGAGCCCTGTCTTGAGAAGCCCGAAGTTCAATAGTGTCTCAAGTTGTGGTTCCATAGTGGGAAGTGGTTTCGACGGGTCGAACATATTTGCGATATCATCAAGAACCGCGATAGCACAGTGAAATCCTGCTTCCAGGGAGGATCCCTCATGCTTTCTTTTGAGCTCAATTAACTCATTGCGGGCTTCATCGAAGTGCTTCTCGAATGTCTTCTTGAAATCCTCGGCATGTTTTTTAAGAAAACTCGCATCCAGAGATTTAGCCGTTTCCTGAAGAGAGACCCAGTTGTCGGCGATTTCACACGCTTCTCGAATGTTCCTGAGGAGTTTGACGCGTGCTCCCGCTTCAATTGTTTTGATCTTGCTGCTGCGCTGTTTTCTTAACACGTTTTTTAACGCTAAATCTATCGTCTGCTCACAGTTTATCTGGTTGGAGAAAAATTCCAATAGTTCTCTTGTCTCCCCAAGCTTAGCAACGTCATTGGAACGTATCGGCGCAATCATATTTTCAATGCTTCGGATTCCCTCTTCCTCAGTTTTGGAAGTCATGAGTAACCTCCACACTGCAGTCGCCGGACGAAAGTTCATCGAAGAAGCTGATGCTTTTTCGTGCCATAGATTCGCTCCGTTGACCACATCTTTTACTCTTTGCTCCCAGGCTGAGCGTCCTTTAAGCCAATTTGGTTCCAGAGGACGCGAATAATTACCAAATTCCAATGCAGCTCGAAGAATTGCCAAAAAACTCTTTACGGAGATCGAAGAAAAGCGAATGGAATTTAGGACGGCGCCTGCACCAGTCGAAGGCACAATAAGTGTTGGGCGAAGGGTGGACGAAGCCACTAAAAGGTGAAGAGTATCAAGCCATTCGTCATCGAGAGAAACGAATTTTTTGAAATCAATTTCCATGAAATCCATCTTAAGTCTCTGGGCAAGCTCTCCCGCGGACGAGAGAGCGTTTTGCGCGAGAAGGAGATCGCGCAGCAGGGCAGATGGAAGATAAGTACTTGGACGCCCGATAATATCCTCCAACAGTTTTTGAACGTTGTATGCCAGGCTTCCGCGATCATCGAGAAGTAAATTAATCGAAAGACGTGAAAAAGCGGCCTCGTCAGGTGTATCTGCGTCGAAGAGTGAGTCGAGTATTGCAGGAGCAGAACTATGAGGAGAACTCTCGTAGAAGGATGGCGCAATTTGCGCAGGCTGATCGCTTTTCTGGGAAACCACTGGCAAGTCGCACTCTTCCATAAGTTCTCTCTCTTCGTGAGGACCGACGTGTGCCTCTTCCCCACTACCTTCTAGGCCGTCTGTATTTTCCTCCTGAAAAAGTAGTTTCTCCGAACCGGGCTCCCCATGTTTGAGCGAAACATCATTGGTGATGAGGTCTCCCTCGGGAGAATCGGCCATAACGCTTTCATTAGTCTTTTCTTCGACCTCTTCAGTAAGGAAGGGGTCGTCTTCCGATAGGGAGTCTTCCTGTGCGTCCTCAAAAGATCCTTCTGCTTGCCTTTCCGTATCTTCGGAGGAGAGCGGTTTCTCTTCGTCAATCTGCCCTACCAAGAGATCTACCAAATCTGTTTCGGGCTCAAGTTCTTCTTCCTCACCATCATCCTCGTCGAGATTTTCGAACTCTTTTTCTATGACGGCGATGGGTTCGGGTGGAGTTTCGGCATAGATGTCTCCACTAACCAGGTCGCGCGTAAAGGAAATTCCGAAAACATTTTTCGTTTTTTCATAAAGAGATTCCCATTCAGCGTCAGAGAGGTTTGTTTGATTCAGAAGGAAATTTTCTAAACAATTTAGGATGTGCTCTCCCCGCTCGAGAAGAATAAGTTCTTCGTTAGGGTTTTTCAAGTCTACGCTGTCGATCAGTTTCCCCACTCGGTCGAGTTCATTTTGAAAGACTTCCATCGAGGCTCTATTATCGACTTTTCTATGTCGTATGCTCCGAAGCAGGCTAATGGTGTCTGTTATTTTCTTTTTTTTCCGCGACGAATTGTATTGGGGAAGCCCTTGTTCGTAGATTTCCTTCAAAGAAACGGACATCGCTTTGAGAGAAAAAATCTTGAGTGCTGATACGCGAGGGGAAAAAGCAATGTGCTCCTCGAAAGAAGCTACCTCTTCTTTTAAAGCCTCAAAGTTCTTTTGAAAGTGCTGCGCATTGTCGAGAAGATCAAGACTAAGTGGCTGACCGTTTTGTTCAAGTTTCTTTACGCTTTCGTGTAATTGCTTGGCAAGGGAATGCGATGTTTGTTTTAGTTCCTCGGCTTTACTCATAATTTTTTTAAATTCTTTGTCCAAAATATACCCCTCCCCTTTAAAAGGTATACAATCTCCCATTAAGTTGACACAGAAAAACCACGTATTTTCTTCTTTCTTTAGTTAATCAGAATACCAAACTGTAAAAATGCGCCGGGCAGCTTCGCGCTTGCCAGATAGCAGAAATGAAACGCATATATACAAGTTGATTTCTAAAGCGGAAATCCTTCAGGGGCGCATAGCGCTTGCTGCAACAAGTAGATTGCCAAAGTTCACGGCAGGGAAAATTTTTAAAACTATTTGAGCAAACAAACTTGAAGCGTTTACCACTTTGTTTGCCTCTCTTGTGAACTTGAGATTTTGTTACGCAAGCAAACCAATGATATCTCAAAGATCTTGGCAGCCTTTGTATTTTCCGAAAAACTCATCTTGGGCGGGAGAGTTTAATGTTAAATTTATCAATTCCTATCAATTCGGTTGCCATCGTTCCGCTCCCCTCTGAATCGCCACTGTCTCCGCTGTTTCTACGAGGGAGGAAAAGGCATTTTTCTCCCAGCAAGACCGATCCGATCGTTCTCTGAGGAGCGAGTTTCCCAGTTCAGAAATAAATCTTTCGGGAAACATTTGTCTTACAAGGTGCCAGTAATGGATTATGCGCTCCTGGCTTGCTCTCAGAGTTTTTACTGTGATTATCTTATCTTTCTTGTCGGCATTTATCCTCCGGTCTGCCGGAAGGAGATTCCAAAGATCGTTGTTGTGCCAGAGACAGAAAGGAATCACATGGTCCACATCAAAACGGGATGTTGAAAGGGCTTTTCCGCTCCAGACACATTCAAGGGAAGGCAATGTCTTATAGTATGTTCTGACCGCAGATACATCCCGATCGCTCTCCGGACGTACAAGCAGGCGATCAATCACAAGGGAAACAGGAACTGTTTTTAATGACAAATTATGAACCAGTTCAGCCCATCTGAGAATTATCCCTTCTCCTATCCAGTGGCCAAGAATACAAAATTCCCGCCACACATCTCCCTTTAGAGAAATCCTCCCCAGAGATTCTGCGGGATCGGAAGAAGAGTGAGAGGTGAGAAGGCTTCTTCTCCCGTTGAAGGTAAAAAATGAATCATCTCCATCAAGAGACCCACCGGCGTATTTGACAGGTCCGTCAATAATTGCCTTTGCAATAGAATTTATCGTTTTGCGAAGAAGCATCGTTTGTTCAGATAAAAGTTTGCCCGAGCGGAATGCTTCATGAAAAGCACTCAGCCCTCCGCCATGAGCAAATGAGCGGATAAGATCGCCGAGGGGGGCCCGAAAGATGATTGGTTTCCGCAGTTCCTGCCCCCTGAGCTGAGGAATCATTACTTCAGAATCTATGAGAGGCCAATAGTAATATAGCCATTTTTCTACAATGCGACCAATCGGGATGCTGACAAGGTCGCCAGAATGCCATCTAGCAATATGAGGGGATTTTTGGGCAATCTCACAGAGTGCCCGCAGAAGAGCAAATTTGTAGGTGGCAGATTTCCTGTCGCGATTTACTATGGATTCTATTTGAGAAACAGGTCGGGCTGAAGCTTTTCCTTCCGATGAAAAAACCAGGTTCGACCAGACAATATCCCGTCCCATTCCGTCTTTAGTTTCTTCTCTGAAAAGGAGGCGAAAGCCTATACGTTCAAAAAGGAGCTGGATCTCACCGGGTTCCCTGTGTTCGTAGAGTCTGTCATCCTTCGAATGCCCTTCACCAGAGGAGAACGAACACAGGAATATGCCTTTTTCCACCAGGAGGGTCTTTACCTGGCAAGCAAAAGCAAAGATTTCATCGTCAGGGATATGCATCAGGACGGCAATGGCTGTTATGGCATCGAATTTTTTTGCAAAAAGCGGGTGAGCTTCCGGAAGGGGAAAAAGGGCAGGTTGAAAAAGGATATTTTCCGTTTTTTCTTTGGAGAGTTTCTTCTGTGCAATATCCAGCATTGAATCGCTGCCGTCGACCGCCACTACTAAACAGCCGAGGGATGCGAGAAAGAAAGCGTCGCGGCCTGAACCACAGCCAATGTCGAGGACTTTTCCTCCGAGTGGAATCCATCGGCGCAAAAGGCTATGGAGAGGAGCTACCTCGGCTTCATCGTATTGAACTGAGAGTCCTTTCGCATTCTTGTTGTACCAGGAAATTGTAGAATCCGGCACTCAAGACCTCCTGCGAAAACATTATTTCCATACGAAGGAGGGTATGGATTTTCAGATGGTACTATCGACGCTGTTCTTTCTCTTCCTGCCTGATCTCACCGAATATCTTCCAGATTCTGAGGGGGGTGATTACATGCTCTTTTTCCGAAATATTTTCAATCTCCGCCCTTACTTCATCGGAAAATTCCTTGCAACTGACGAAAAGAAGAGTGAAGAAAGATTTTCAACTCTTTCTTCACAAAAGGACATTTTCTTTACAGCAACTCCCAAACAAACTTTATGTAAAAAATACACATCAATCATAAATTTTATGACCTTAATCATAGCAGAAGTATCCACAGCAGGACAGACAAAAAGAGTATTTGTCCCAGTGGGAATATTCAGATCGTGATTTATAGAACTCAACTTAAAGAGGACTTTGATACGGAGAAAAACCGTTGCAAAGAGTGGATAAAAATGACAGGGAAACTCTTTTTTATAAAACTGTACGCGTGACAAAATAAAACTACAAAATAGGAGAAGAGGTGTGGATAATCGTAGCTATTATGTGCTGTAGGCGAAAACAAACGCAACTACATCTGCTTATGCAGTCTGTTCCATCAAATTTGTTGCTCCGATTCGAAAAAAATCACCTGAATTCAACGTGCAATTCCTTGCCAAGTCCTGCGGCAAGACGTTTCAGATACACCAGGGATGGGTTGTAATTTCCGTTCTCTATTCTGCTGATGTGTCCCTGGGGGATGCCGGTGATTTCTGCCAGTTCTTTCTGGGTAAAATTCTTCTCTGCTCGTGCCCGTATCAGTTGCTCTATAATTTCATATTCGGGTTCCAGTGCTTTGTACTCGGCAGCAAACTGCGGATTTTTCATCATTTCCTTGAAATGGTCTCGAAATTTCAATGCGAACTCCCTTTCTCGTAATCCTGCTTATATCGCTTCCGAATCTTACCCTCAGTTCGAAAATACTGCCTTACATATACCCTTGGGGCATCGAAGCAAAACCCGCCCCTTTGTTTTCCCCCGGTCATTTTGGTCCCTTTTTTCCTCTTATGAGTTTCAGGATGGGTCCCCCGAAGAAAACAAAGGTTATCAGCAGGATAAGTGCCATGCAGATAGGGTCGAAGATGAATTCTCCCAGTCCTCCGTGAGTTTTGATGAGCCCTACACGCAGGTTGTTCTCGATCATGGGTCCCAGGATGATGCCGAGTATCATCGGCGGAAGGGGGATGTCTACAAATTCGAAGAAGTAGCCGATGACGCCGAAAAGGGTCATGATGTAGACGTCAAAGAAGCTGTTCCGTATCGCATAGGAACCGATTACCGAGAAAACGAGGACTATGACCATGACTATATTTCTCGGAAGCCTCAGAATGACCCCGAAAACTCGTATGCCCGCCATGCCCACAAGTATGAGCAGAAATTGTGAAATGAGCCCCACAGCGAAAATTCCGTGCACGAGCTCCGGGTTTTCCTGAAAGATGAGAGGCCCCGGACGAAGGCCGTACATGAGCATGGCGCCGAGGACGATGGCTGTTATAGAGTCCCCCGGTACCCCGAAGACCAGCGCCGGTATCCATGTTCCGCCCAGAGCGGCGTTATTTGCGCTCGTTGGAGCGATCACGCCCTTTATTGAACCCTTGCCGAACTCCTCGGGAGTTCTTGACATCTTCTTCTCCATCCCGTAGGCCACCCACGCCGCAATGTCTGCCCCGGCTCCCGGCAGTGCTCCCACGCAGGTCCCGATAATGGATGCCTTGAGCACCGTGACTTTGTTTTTCAACACAATTTTCAGTCCGTTCAAAAGGGAAATTTTGCCGAACTCGGGGATGCTGCTCTGCTTCAGGAGCTTCGGGTCTGCGACGTTCTTCAATACTTCCGAGAGTCCGAACAAACCGATCATTGCCGGAATGAAGCCTACTCCCTCGAGAAGTTCCATGTTGCCGCCGGTAAACCTGGGCAGTCCGGTGGTTATATCCATACCGATGGTTGCCACCAGCAGGCCAAGGGCGACTGAAATGATTCCGTTCACCGGTTTCTCGGCGCTGAGAACGGCGCTCGTGCTGAGGCCGAAAATTCCAAGCCAGAAGTACTGGAAGTGCGTGAATCTCAACGCGAATTTTGCAAGAGGGGGAGCGACGAGCATGAGGAGCAGGATGCCTATGAAGCCGCCTATGGCGGAACAGAGCAGGTCAATGGTCAGTGCCTCCATACCCCTGCCCTGCTTCGTCAGTTCGTAGCCGTCAAGGGTTGCCGCGCCGGAAGCTGGTGTGCCCGGTATCCTGAGCAGGGTCGCCGGGATGTCACCGGTAAAAATAGAGGTAAAGGAGACTCCCAGGATCATCGCCATGCCTGCCAGCGGCTCCATGTAATAGGTGACGGGGATTATGAGGGCGACACCCATTGTGGCGGTCAGGCCGGGAGTACCTCCTACCAGAACGCCGAAGGCCATGGAGATAAGCCACGGAAAAAGTATCCCCGGACGGAAAACGGAAAGGATAACGTCAAACATAATTTCCCCCTCCTACCACGGCAGGCCCAGGGACCCTACCGGAAGCTGGATGTGAAAGACCTGCCCGAAAATAGAGACGATGAAGAATACGACCAGGCCGGAAACGGCCACTGCCCTGAAAAACCGCACTTTCAGGCGCATCATGAGGAGTATGCTGAAAGCAAGCGTTGAGAGCGCATATCCCAGGTGCTCCATAACCGAAACGTAAAGAAACAAAAGGAAAATGATAATCACGCCGTTGGAAGCTCCCCAACTCCATTGAAAGCTGGTCCCCCACCGGGGCATTTTCAGCCCGGCCGATATTTGGTATATTCCCGCAAGGATGAGTACCACGGAGAGGAGAATGGGGAAAAAAGACGGGCCGGGCGTTTTTTTCCCTGCAGAAACTGCCCCCGGAAACGTGAGGCTCTCCATTATTACTGCGATTGAGAGCACGATGAGGGCGATGCCAAAAAGAATGACGAGCTTTTTCTTCATGGGAGACCTCCCTTTGCACGGCGCCCTGCCGGAATAGTCCGGCAGGGCGCATCTGCAGCTGGTTAATGCCGCTATTTCTTCAAATAGCCGCCCAGCTCCATTACTGTTTTGAGGTCAGTGTCCTGCTGTTTTGCAAAATCGGCGAATTCCTTTGGTCCACGGATCATGATTCCGAATCCGTTCTTGCTCATGAATTCCTTGTATTCGGAAGAGTCAGCAATTTTCTTTATTGCCTCGTACAGGGTCTGGATAATCTCGGGAGGTGTTCCCTTCGGAACTGCAAATCCTCTCCATGTACCGGCAGACCAGTCGATGCCGTTTTCCTTGAGGGTCATAACTTCCGGGAAGGCAGCATCCCTCTGATCAGCCATGACAGCGAGAGCCCGGATATCACCCGATGCAAGCTGTCCGCCAGCTTCCGGCAGGCTGCAGGTGATCACGTCAACGTGCCCTCCGAGAAGTTCGATTATCGATGGGGCTGCGCCGGTCGTAGGAATCCAGTCGACGGTGTTTACAGGGACACCGGCCTTGTCGAGCATGCCTATACGGGCAAGATCCCAGACGCCTCCTGCGGCAGTTCCGGAGAATTTGTATTTTCCGGGGTTTGCCTTGATAGAGGCGAGAAGTTCTCCCACAGTCTTCCAGGGTGCGTCTTTCTTCACCATGACGCCTGCCGAGTCCTGGTTAAGCTGGATTACATAGTCGAAATCTGCGTAGGTCAGCTGCGTCAGGCCCATCCAGTGCATCGTAGCCAGCTCAAGTGTTACCATGGTGATCGTATAACCGTCGGGTTTCGAGAATGCGCCCGCAGAATGGCCGACGGCGCCGTTTCCGCCGGTCTTGTTTACGACTGGAAACGGTTTTCCGAGTTCCTGTTCGAGCTGTATGGCTATAAAGCGCGTCAGGCGGTCTGTGCCTCCTCCAGCCCCCCAGGGACACACTACTGACACGCTTCTCTCAGGGTAGGCTGCGAAGGCAGCTGAGGCGAAAAACACGAGAAGAAAAGAAACAGCGAGAATCCGGGTAATTTTTTTCATTTCACCAATCCTCTCCTTTTCCAGAAATAGGTTTGAAAAAACACTCGACCTCAGATCACGCAACCCTCCTTTCCCAGGTTGGACTAAAATTCATAATACTCCAATTTATTAAGTATTGCCAATAACCCATATACCCGCCACTCTCAGATTTTTACCCTGAATCCGCAGGTTCATGCAGTGAAATGAACAAATGAGCTATCGAAGGGAGGAATCGTCCGCTCCCAGGAGAACATCTCGACGTCTCCCTCGACGGAAACTTACTGAAGAGGCGCTGGGGGCGGCGAGGCAGGCGCCAATCTCTCAAGTCATTGCCAGACAGTCTTGAGGGAGTACGAAAACCACCTTCTTCTTGACACGCCCCGCAGTGAAATGATACTCTGGTGTTGTTCATATAGAAACGCTATTTTGACAGTCAAAATGGGGCTCGTGAATGAAATCGGAAAATCGCCTTCTCCTGATCATGGTCATCTCAATGTTTCTCGGATATATGCCCTGGTACGGATTTTCGGCCGTATCCTCCCTGATGCTGAAGGAATTCGGGCTGAATTCCTCGGATATGGGCATCATCCTCGCCGTTTTTCAGCTGGGATATGTTGTGACCGTCATCGCAAGCGGCATTCTTGCCGACAAAATTGGGAACAAGCCCGTTCTGGTGGGCGCGACCCTCGCAACGGGAGTCTTTTCCCTTCTTTTCGCCCTCTTCTCCCGGGGATTCTGGAGCATCCTCACCTTTCGCCTGCTCACGGGCCTCTCGGCGGGGGCCATCTACGCTCCCGGAATGGCCCTTCTCGCATCCTGGTTTCCGCCTCACAAGCGGGGAATGGCCCTCGGCGCCTACACTGCCGCCCTGACAGCCTCCTACGCCGGGGGATACGGCATCGCAGCTCCCCTCGCCTCTCTCTTCTCGTGGCGGTGGGGCATCATCGCCATCTCCCTTCCGGTGTTCGCGGCCGTTGCCCTTCTTTTCTTCTGCGTGAAGGACAAGCCGGTTTCCGCGACGGACGGGCACGGCATCGGAAGCACGGGCGGAGCTTTCAGTCTCAGTGCGATGTTTCCGGGCGGTCTGAAGGCCCCTCTCCTGTTGACCGTCGGCTATTGCGGCCACATGTGGGAACTTTATGCCTTCTGGGGATGGATCGGGCCGTTTCTCGCTGCATGCGCGGTTGCCAGGGGGTGGAGCTCTGAAGGAGCGTCGGCCTTCGCAGGAATAACTGCCGCCGGCGTTATTCTCTTCGGGAGCATAGCCGTGCTCGCCGTGGGAAAACTTTCCGACCGGGCGGGGCGCCGCCGGGCCATCCTGATCGCGGGAACCGCGAGTGCCATCGCTGAATTCTTCTTCGGTTTCCTGCGCGGTGGCTCTCTCCTGCCGGTGCTCTTCCTTGCGGCGTGGATCGGCTTCTGGTCCGTGGCGGATTCAGCCGTGTACAAAGCCGGCCTGGCGGATCTCGCCGCGCCGCGAATGCGGGGTACGGCCCTCGCCATGCAGTCGGCTGCGGGGTTTTTGTGTACGGCCATATCACCCGTGGTGTTCGGACGATTGGTCGACGCCGCAGGCGGGTCCGGATGGGGATTTGCCTTTGTCAGCCTCGGCCTCGGGGCCCTCGTCGCCCCGGCATTTGTTTTTTTCCTGCCGAAGAGTCGTTCAGGAGCATCTGCCTGAAGGTGGGACTGCTGGGATTCGTGAACAGAAGTGAAGGGAGAAGTGGCATGGATGGATAAATTTTCACCGGGAAAGTCTGTTTTATCGAAACGTACGATTGCAATGCCGACGTCGCCGATCCGGGGACTTGTTCCCCATGCGGAGGCGGCGGTAAAGAGCGGGAAAAAGGTGCTCTTTCTCAATATCGGCCAGCCGGACGTCCCCACGCCCCGGACCTTCTTCGACGGGGTGGCGTCCTTCGATGAGCCTGTTCTCGCCTACGGCTCATCCCATGGCCGCCCCGAACTCATCGACGCGGTCGTCAGCCACTACCGCGCAGACCTCGGAGTTCCCCTTGAACCGAGAGACGTCCTCGTCACGGCAGGAGGCAGCGAAGCCCTTCAGTTCGCCATTATGCTCCTCTGCGATCCAGGAGATGAAATTATAGTTCCTGAGCCGTTCTATGCGAATTATGCGTCAATCTGTGCTTCCGCCCTTGTCAGGATCGTTCCGGTGACGACCCGGGCCGAAGAGGGGTACCATCTCCCGGGCAACCCTGCGGAGCGCCGGGAGGCTCTGGAGAAGCGGGTCACGGAGCGTACGAAGGCGATCCTCCTCTCCCACCCCGGAAATCCGACGGGAACAGTCTATACCGGGGAGGAGCTTCGGTGCATCGTCGACATCGCCCGGGAGCGGAATCTCTTCATCATCGCCGACGAGGTCTACCGGGATTTCGTCTATGACGATGTTCCCTATGAGAGTTTCGCGTCCTTCGAAGATGCTGCGGATCGGGTCGTGATCATCGATTCCGTCTCGAAACGCTACAGTGCCTGCGGCGCCCGCATCGGCTTCCTGATCAGCAGAAACCGCGAACTCATGGCAAGCGCGATGAAGTATGCCCAGGCCAGGGGGTGCACTGCGATCCTCGAACAGATCGGTGCTGCGGCGCTCTATTCCACCCCCGAGTCCTTCCTTCGGGACGTCCGGAAGGAATATGCTGCCCGCCGGGACATCCTCTGCGACGCCCTTAGCTCCATTCCGGGCGTAACCTTCCGAAAGCCTGAGGGAGCCTTCTACCTCTCGGCGCGCCTTCCGGTCGGGGACACGACCGATTTCGCCATCTGGGCCGTCAGGGAGTGTGCCATCGACGGGGAGACGATCCTCGTTGCACCTCTTTCGGGCTTCTACGGGACGCCGGGGCTCGGAACTGACGAGATTCGCCTGTGCTATGCCCTCGAACGGGATGTGCTGATGCGCGCCGGAGCGATCCTGAAAAAGGCCGTGGCGACCTGGCCGGAAAACCGGGTTCCCGCGTCGTGAACCGCGGGGAAAACCCGAGACAGCTTCTGCAGTCGATCATCCGGGCCTTCCAGATCGCCGAGCTGCTGGCGGAGGCGGGAGAACTGGGGGTCACGGAGATAGAGACCCGGCTCGGCATCGACAAGAGCACGGCCTACCGAATTCTTGCGACGCTCCGGGATATGGGGTATGTCCGGCAGAACGGAACGAACCACAAGTACTCGAATACGCCGAAGTTCTCTCTTCTCGGAGGGGCGGACCCCGATATGCAGCACATTCGGGAACGGGCGCACCCATTGCTTCAGGCGCTGTCCGACCAGGTCGGGGAAGCGGTGAATCTGGGCTTTCTCGACGGCAGGGAGATCGTGTACGTCGAACGGATCCAGTGCGATGAACTGATCCAGGTGAATCTCCCCGTGGGTCAGAGGATGCCCGCCTACTGTTCGGCCCTCGGAAAGGCGATTCTCGCCTCCATGCCCTGGGAGGTGGTCGGCAAAATTTTCTCCGACGAGTCCTTTCCTCCGTTTACGGAACATACGCTGAAAACGCCGGAGAGTCTCAGAAAGGAACTTGAAACAATACGGTCGGAGGGGTTCGCCAGGGACAGGCAGGAATCCCACAGGGGTCTTTCGTGCTTCGCTGCGCCGGTCTTTCAGGCTTCGGGAAAGGCGGCGGCGGGAATCAGCGTTTCTTTTCCGACCTTCAGGCATCCCGATATGGAGGAGGCCGAGAGGAAGATCCTTCCGGCCCTTCTCGAGACTGCCGGCAGCATCAGCGAAGAACTGGGATATAGAGAAAGAGAAACAGCACAATAACCGCCTCCGGGAAGAAAAGAAAACCGGTGCGGAAAAAACGGGAGGAATGAACATGGCAGTGTCAATGGATGCAGTATCAAAGATGATGGAACAGGCGGGTATTCCCGGACGGGATCTGTACGACCGCCCTGCGAGCGGGAAGAGCTTTCCCGACGGGTGCCACTATCGCATCGAAATGTCGGGGGTCGAAGGACCGAAAGTCCTCGAAGCGCTGATCCGGGAGCGGAGAAAGAGAAATGTCCCCGTTCATCGCCTGGTCTCTTTCTGCCAGGGAGGGACCCTCTACGACGACGCCGAGCTGAAGGACTTCGCCCAGATGGCCGCCGAGGAAAAGATGGAGGTCATCGCCATCCCCGGGCCGAGGAACGCCTGGGACATCGGACGGCAGTTCGTCACGGCGGACGGACAGCGCTGCGGAGGGCTGAACCACAGGGGTTCCGACGAAATCCGCAAGGTGATCACGGACATGCTCCGCATGTACGAGATCGGTTTCCGGGGATTCATGCTCGTGGACCGGGGCGTGCTGGCCCTTGTAGGAAAAATGCAGGAGCAGGGGAATTTCCCGAAGGACATCGTCATCAAGCTGTCGGTCTGGGCGGGCGTTTCCTCCCCCGCCGGAGCCCTTCTCGCCCAGCAGCTCGGCGCGAGCTCCTTCAACCCCGTGGCGGACCTCACGCTGCCCCAGATGGCGGCCATCCGGACGGTGACGGACATCCCCATCGACTTTTACGTCTGGACCTTCGACTCCTACGGCGGATCGAACCGCATGTACGACGCTCCTGAGGTCGCCAAGATCTACGCTCCCTGCTACTTCAAGTTCGAACCGGCGCCGACCTCCGGATATTACAACCCTTTCAACTCGGACGAGGAGCATATGCGCCTCATGGAGAAGAAGGTCAAATGGGCAGAATGGGTCATCGAACACGTGTCGCTGAACGAGCCGGATGTGCGCGTTTCGCCCCAGGGCACGCCGGATTTGTGTGTTCCGAAGATCTGAAGAAAAACCATTGAATATTCTTCAAGGGGAGAGAGCCGTTCGGCTCTCTCCCTTTTTCTTATCTACCCGCTTCTAGCCGCTCTTCTCATCGATGAGCCTGCTGAGGATTTCGTACCGCTCTTCCGCAGCCTGGCGGTCTTCCCGCTCAGGCAAACCTTCCCGCGCACCCCGGATGACCATGTCGCCGTGGCGCTGAAGGACGGCGAGGTCTTCCGGCAGAGACGCAAAGAAGGCGATGACGGCAAAGGTCTCGAGCAGGCGGATGGCTACCGCAGCGCTGGTGCGGCCGTATTGGCGGATCTGGTTGAAGGCTGCATCGGCGAAGGAGCTGAAAGTTATGCCCCGGGCTATGACCCTCAGGGCGTATCCGTCATCATGAAGAAAGGGCGAAGGCCTCTTGCGCTGGGCGAAACGGCACAGAGCCGATCCCAGCCGGTCAATGCAGACGATTGCCGTGAAGGGGTCGTTCACACCGGGAGAAAGGGCCCGCACGGCGATCTCCACAAGCTGATCCACCACGAATTCGAGGTCGTGGCTCGGCGTGCGCTGAATACCCAGGGTGAAGGCGAAACTGATCCGGTCCGCAAGTCCTTCGTCAAGCTTTTCTCCCGGCCAGACCCGCACAATAGGCTGGCCAAAGACTACATACTGACCCGTGCGGCGCTCGAGGCGCAGGACAAGATCTTTCTCCCCGGCGAGGGAAAGCAGGATGTCTTCGTCCACAAACTGAAGATAGCCGTCATCTTTGGCGTCTACAGGACGGGACTGACTTTCGAAAGTTTCAAGAAAAAGGGGGTCGGGATTTTCAGGAAGAACCTGAGGCGCTCCCTCACCTATAGGCTCCGGAAAGAGGCGGCCTATCCTCTCGATGAGCTCCCGGGTGAGCTGAGCCACTATCTCGTTGGCCTGGATGGACCTGGTCACATGGTGGATGAAATAGATAAGCACACCCACGCTTATAACTGCGAAGAAAACCCCCAGGGAGACGGCAACGTGGGGAATGAAGAGGATCTCCTCCTGACGGCGGATGGTCCGGAGGACGAGGAGGCAGTAAAGGAAGGTGGCCACGAAGGTTCCCAGCACGACCTGGGTTGATCTGTCCCGCATGAAGTTGCGGAGCAGCCTGGGGCCGAGATTGGATACCGTGAGGGAGAGGGCGACCAGCGTCATGGAAAAAACGACGCCTGCAATGGTAATCATTGAACCGCCGATGTTTCCAAGCACTGCGGCGGCTCCTTCCGCGCCGCCGTTGAACTTCCAGCCCAGGGCAGTGTTCAGCCAGTCAGTGAGGGGTCCTTCGATGGCCACCGCCCCATAGGAGAGCCCTACGGCTCCGAGCGCCATCAGAATGGGTACGAACCAGAAACTGTAGCGGATCATGTTCAAATATTTAAAAAACCTGGCTTTCAATGCTTAATCTCCTCCTCCGCTCCGGCCCCATCATCTTCATTCCCCGTGCTCCCTTCACTTCCCAAAGGGCAAAAGAGGACGGATTTCAGCTTATCGGCTCCTGCGGCCATTTCAGAGCTAGACGGGAATGAATGTTCCCCGGAGATCAGCCCTCACAGGCTTGTGGCTGCCGAGATATTTTCTCATGTCATCAACGGCATGTTCCGGATGTTTCTGCCGGGAACGGCAGTACCTGGTACAGATCGAAATATGCGTGGATGTCGTTCAACTGGACGATTGTAAGGCTTCGGGTCTCAGCCATGGTTCTTTCCTCCTTTTTTACCGGGGCATGATCCAGAATACAAGCCCGGCGACAACGAGCAGGACCGCCGTCATGAGCATGTAGGAGACGATTGAATTTTTCGAGGAAAATTTTCGGGTCAGCCGTCTGCAGGTGCTCCATAATCGAAGAAGGCATACAGAAAGATTCCCGCCCCCCAGATCACAAGCAAATTTCCGATCAGATAGGCTGCTTGCTGATGTTCAGAGCTTTTGAAGATAAGCACCCGGGCCACGGCAAGCCCTCCGCCCACACCGGCCAGCCCGGTCCTGATCCAGGCGGAGAATGTCCGCTGAGCGGCCAGAAGGGTCCGTTCCGAGGCGAGTTGATCCCTCTCCTGATTTTCCTCCATGAAATCACTCCCTTTCTTCAGCGAAGCGGACCGATTCAGGGCTGAATCTGGACGTATCCTTCCCTTACCAGTCCTATCAGACGGGCAAGAGCACCTCCGTTCACCTTGACGCCGGGAAGAAGATCGTCATTGGTCCAACCGTGGCTCTTCATGGAGGCGATGCACTACTCAAGCTGAATACCCATATCCAGAAGCTCGCCGATAAGCTTTTTATAGGGGTTTCCCGTGGATATTTTGCGGAAATCATTGTACGCCTCGTCATTCAGCACCATGTAGGCAGCGTCTGCGTTAAACAGCCCGACAATACTCTGCCTGATCTTCTCGTCCCGAAATCGCCCGGCCAGGGCGCGCATATGGCGGATCCCCAGGGGCATGTCTCCGGAAAAGGCCGAATGATCGAGATTGAAGATGACCTGCGCTCTTTCCAGTTCCACCGGAACGTCCACCGTTATGGATAATCCGCTTTTCCCATCATTCTTTTCCTTCATTTCGGCACCTCCTCCAGCGATTCCATGATTTGAGGGATAAAACAACAACTCATTTCGAGCTCTTGACCTCCTGCTTTTTGCAGGGAACAGGATCTTCCCGAATTTTATGATATGTGCCAAAAACACTGAAGTCAAATAGATTTTAGAGAGTTAATAAACAAAAGGTTTTAAAGATCGAATAGAAATGCCGTTTTCACCATGTCTGTCTGGTCTCCCGAAACCTTTACCAGGCTGACCGCCGGGAAATATCTGTAATTTTTATTCTTTCTCCTTTCATGGGCTTGAAGTGTGAATCTGAAAGCCGCAGAGTGCATTGGTCATTTTTTCCCGGAATTCGCCTCCGGAGGAACGCTGCCCATGCAAAAGAGCCTCTCCGAAGAAAGGCTCTGTCCGCACCGCACACTGCAGTTCGTATCCGACGAATTGTCCTGCAGCCCTGCTCTATTGAAGGGCGGAACTGTTTTTATCCATCTCCGCGAGCATTTCGTAGGCCCGGGAGCGAAGCTGGAAGGACCTGGGAACAGCTTTGCCGGCCGCCTCGGCCCGTTCGATGGAAGCGGTGAGAATCTGAAGCGCCCGCTCCACTTTCCTTCTCGAATCAGCGGAACCATCGAGAGAAGCGAGGATCTCCGAAGCCTCCAGAAAGAGGGCGTCGGCCTCCTCGGTCAAAATTTGTTCATCGGGCATGATAAACGATTCGATCACCGTCAGGGCCTCCGAGATCAGACGCATGAGGTGAGATGCAGGCACCTCTTCCCCTTCCATCTCCGCTCTCAGGCTTTCCACCCATCTCAGGGCCGACTGGAAGCGGGGGTCTTCTCTCTGGGCCGTAAAGGACTCGCCGGGAAAGAAGGTTTCTTTGGAAGAAAACTCCTTCGGCTCCGCACGGCCCGAAATACTTCCGGCATTTTCCTCTCCGGACTGAACGAGACTTTCGGATTCTTCCCTTTCCTCTTTGCTTTCCACTCCGAGCATACGGCCGTAGCCGCTGCGCATCTGCTCCATTATTGCCGCCCGGGCCGCGGCGGCTTCATCTTTGAGCCGAGAATTCGTCGAGGTCATTTTGTTCGTCCCCCCCGCTCGAGTTTTTTGTCGAGACGACGGCATATTTCCCCGCAGATTCGCACGAGTTCCTGGTAGGGCCTCCCCTTCCGGTCCACATCCACGACCAGTTTCCCCGCGTCGGTGGCCTCGGCGATGAGAGTTGCACGGTGAAAGATCCCGAGGTGGATCTCCTCGAAGGTCGAGGTGATCTGGGAGTACCAGTCCCGCTGGGAAGATGTCCGCTCGTCGAGCATTGTCGTTATGACTCCGAAGAGTTTGAGCTGTTCGCCGAAGGACTGAATCATCTCGATTTTGTCCGACAGCTGGCTGAACCCCTCAAGGGCCAGCCGCTCCGGCTGGATGGGGACGATGACGTAATCGGATGCCACAAAGGCGTTCAGCGTATAAATGCCTATGTCGGGAGGACAGTCGATAAAAATGAAGTCGTACAAATCTTTTTTATCCCGTAAAAACCCCTGCAGTCTTCTTCCTGCGTCGAATCTCTGAGCGATGTCGGCAACATTCCCCGCAAGTGTAAATCCCCCCGGAACGATATTGAGCGTGGGGAAGCGGGTCGGAAGAACGATTTCGGCGCCGTTCTCAGTCTTCTCCCCGTAAATTGCCGCGATGGTCCTCGAAGGGGGAAGGATTTCGTCCGGGTCGGCGAAAAACAGGGTTGCGTTGCACTGGGGGTCGGCATCCACAACGAGAACCCTGTGCTTTTTATAAGCGAGGACTCCGGCAATATTGGTGAGGAGGGTGGTTTTTCCGACGCCCCCCTTCTGATTTGCTACGGCAAAGGTAACAGCGGGCAAAAAGCATTCCTCCTTCAACCGGGGTCAGGTCTTGCAATGCAGCATTTGTGAAAACAGCACCTTAAGTCACCTGGATCAGGCCTGCACATTTGACAAAAAGAAAAAAGAATTCGCTATTTTTCAAATATGCAGGCCTGACCCCAAAAAATTAAAGAAGTTTTTTCCCTCCCGAGTAGACCTCTTCGACGGTAAGGGCAGCGGCAGCATGGCCGGGATGCTTTTCCGGGTTCCATTTTTTCATATCCTGAAAAACGTCTCCCTCTGTATGATACTCCATCCTTCCCTTCACCTGGTAGGATTTCCGTTCATCTGTTATGAAAAGAAGAGAGCCTTTGCTTCCCGCCCGGAGGTTCACCCGGGTTTTATCGAAGTAGTTGTCTGCCACGACCAGGGTTTCCTCATCGAACATGCTGACGCAGGTGGCGTAGATCGCGTTCGGCAATCCCTTTTCATCTACGGTCGTCAATACGACAGGACCTTCTCTTTTGTTCCACGCTTTACGCACTTCTTCAGGCAGTCTGGCCATGGCTCCTCCTTGGAAAACATAAATTTGCTGCCTTCAGCGAAATTCCTCTCCGGTGACCTTCAGGGCGTCTTTCCGTAGATGCGCTTCATATCAGGCAATTCGGTGGAATAGTAATGAACGAAGATATAGATATGATTGAAAAGCGCCGCGCCAAGGGCTGCAAGAGAAGCGTACCACAAAGAGATCGCCCAGAGAAGGAGAAACCCGTAGATGTACATTCCATTGGGAGTGAAACGGAAAATTCCTTCCCGGACAAAGGGAGCAAACCGGCTGGATTTCTCGAAGTGGTCGATGCCGAGAGCCCGGCGGAAAGTGAAATATCGTGCCACTGAATAAAAAAGGTAAAGAGAAGGGAGAAGGAGGATAAGGGCAAGGGTTCTGAGCACGAAAAGACTCCCCGGCATTGTGTCCCGGTTCGATACGGCAAGGAGAAGGACCGCAACCGTTCTCACGACGCCGATCAGCGCAAAGCCGAAGGCGTAGACCTGAAATGCCCTTTTCCCGAGAAGGCGGGTAAGCAGACGGGCATGGAGCTCAGTCCGCCAGCAGAACCATACATAGACCTGGTGCAGGACGGCAACTCCCGCAGCGGTCCACAGCCAGGAGGGGGTGCCGATTCCCCACAGGCTGCCCGCCCGCACTCCCTCGAACCGGCTGAAGAATGCCAGGACCATAACGAGAATGCCAAGAATCAGGTAATGAATCCACTGTCTTTCAAAAATCAGACCCATTCGCGCCAAAACGGCGATCTCCTTTTTGTGGATTCATAAATTTCGGAAACTTAGGGTGCTTCTTTCTGTCAGAGCCGCAGGGCACATCCATGGGGCAAAAGGTCTTGAAAAGCGGAAGGAAAAAAATTGCGCCGATTCTTTTTCTTAAACCGCTTTTCAAGACCTGATTTCCCGGCCTCTATTTCTGAAGCTTTGAAACGATGACTTTATGGGTTTTGCCCGCCTCTTTTTCCGTTTTTGTCGCCCGGATTATTCCGTAGATCACCCCTGGATCGCTTTTGTCCCAGGCGATTCCCTGTCCCCTTATATTCAGCGGGATAATCTCCAGGAGTTCGAGTACCGAGCCGGCCTTGGGAAGCTGGCACTTGTATACTTCCGCGGGATCATGGCCTGAAAGATAAAGGTAGCCGTCAGGCCCCCATGAACCGCCCGAATTGCTCATTTCCTCGAGTCTTTCGAGGATTTTCTTCGGCAGGGTCCATGCTTCCAGCCACTGCCATCGTTCATCGAACTTGACCAGGGTCGTCGCGGCCTTATATCCATAGGGCGAGCCATTCGGACCCAAAGGCCGGTCATAGTTTGCGAAAACTACCCACCAGAATCCATCGTGCAGGTCGATCCATGTGGCCGACCCCCAGTGAATGCCGAAACTGTGGTTTCCGATATGCTTCAGCGTCTTCGCGTCCCAGATTTCGATTGAACTGGCCATGGGCCATTCATCCCAGTTCGAGTGAGCACAGTATATTTTGCCGTCAAGAACGACTGCGCTGTCGAGATGAATGATAGGCCCGTCCTTTGCTCCCTCCCACTTTTCCACAAGTTTTCCGGTCTTTTTATCGTACTTGGCAATGGTCCTGTTGTCGACGGCATAAAAGTAGTTTTCGTCCACACCGATGCCCTGATTCGCTTCAGGAACATCAAACTCGGCGGTCTGGATAAATTCGGCCGCCAAAGCCATTGTGGAGCAAAACAGCAGGATGCAAAGAGAAAAAATCATAGTCTTTTTCATCGGACGCTGCCTCCTTTGTCGTTTTTCATATAGGATCTGCCGCTGCCCTGTCGCCTATACCCTCCTCTGTTTCCGGGCGGGATTGAAATTCCGGCCTCCCTTCCGCCATATTCAGAATTATACAGTTTCGGCTCTTTTTGTAAAAGCTCGTAGAGAATTCCTCTTATCAGAGAACAGGATCAACGGAATATTTTCTGATGCCGAAAGAACAGAATCAGAAGGGGCAGCAGCAGAAGGACGGTGGCCGGCGAGCAGTCGGCTGCTTCGCAGCCGCCATTCCCGCCGTTTTTCTCGCCGAAAGCCCTGGTAACATCTCCCTCTCCGGAGGACTGGATGTCCATGGAGTACATCTCAGGAGAAGCCTCAAAATCCAGCAGGCGAAGGTCGACGGTTCTTCTGGCGCTGTTGCGGACGGCGGTCCAGGCAAGATTCAGCTTTTTGAGGTCATAGACTATGGTCCAGACGGTACAGGATTGGGACCCCTCGTTTCCCTCGGTCTGGGCGACTTTCCCCATGAGGTCGAATCCGTCGTCCTGGGTGACATTGCCGGATTCGATAATCCGGCGGGAAAAAAAGGTGTTCCTGACGAAGCGAACATCGGACGTGCGTTTCGCGTCGTCTCCCGGGATGGGTTCGTCCCCGCCGAAAGTGACATATTGGGAGAGCGCGGCATAGCTCGGTTCGTAGTAATCGTTGGTCATGGTCTTATAGAGGGGCGGAAAGTGCACGGCCATTACGCCGTGCTTTTCGGGGGGAAATTCCACGATGGCTGCGTTTCCGTCCCTGTCTGCAAGAAACCAGTGGAGCCTGAATTCGACGCCTCCGACGACCAGTTCTGTGACCCCGAACTCCTCCAGCCGGTCGAGGGCTTCGGGCACCGTGGCACATGTATCGAGGAGCACCCGCACAACCTCGACGCACCGAAGGGCGGGTTTCCCTCCCGGGCCGGGGTATTCGGGATGGCTTACGAAGAGTGCCGCCGCATAGAAACCCGCCTCGTTGAGGCCGCATCCCGGGGCGTTGAGCTTCCCCACGCCGGGAATATCGGTATACATATCGAAGGTGACGCTCCCCCAGCGGGATGTCCATTCGTAGGGTACGGCCCCGGAGGGAGGCAGAAGGGCTGTTTTTTCCATGGTGCGGCAATTTTTGACCACTATGCCCTCGGGCTCGGGCCAGTCCATATTGCGGGCCACAATGGCCTTTCCTCCCGTCTCGAGAAAAGAGACCGAGCATGCCGCTGCAAAGTCGGCGGATCCTATAAAGACAAGAATTATCCAGAGCGTGAACCTTGTAAACCACCTCATGAATATCCATCTCCTCTTCCAATTCGTGGCACGGCTGAAAAGCGTTTTTCAGGAATTTCTTTTCAATTACGGCTGGAATAAAGAAACACGAGGCTGGATATGGTCTCTGAGATGGTCCGCCTCCTTCATGTCAGTTTTCGGAGTCCCCCGGCCTGTCTTCAGTCCAGGGAATATTCCCGGGCTTGCGCAGCGCCTGGTGCTTGAAGACGGGAACTCCGTATTTCGCCCCCAGGGCTCTCAGACTGTCCTTGTACAGCCCCTTGAGATTGTCGTGAAAGGCGATGCCGCTGATCCCCCCCCGGATGGACTTCACGCACCGATCAAGCTTTTCCGGGGCCGAATCGTCTCCGTAATTGCCTGTGACCAGCCACTGGTTGGCGAGAATATGGGAGATACCGAAGGCACAGTTGCCCCAGGAGGTGAAAACCGCCTGGGAAAAGGAGGGTTCGAAATGCACTCCACCGGCGCACAGAATGTTTTTCACGCTTCTTCCGTCGTCCGAGAACACCGAGAGGAGAGACCGGGCGAGCACTCTCGCTGCCGCTTCATTTCCCCAGAAGGGAGGGCTGCTGCCGATTTCGATATCGAGGAGGGAGACGGAATATCCCGGGATCATGCCCGCCGTTCCGCCTTCATAGACCATGCCTGACCAGTGGGTGGCCTCGGTGAGAACCCGAAATTCCGCCAGGTCCTCCTCCAGGCGGAATTTCTCCATGGCGAGCAGAAGATTTCGCATGAGGCGAGGGTCGGCGGGGCCGAAGGAGCCCGAGTCCACGTCTCCGGTGGTGTGGGCTGTGAGAATTCCGTCCGGAGCGTTGTGCCCCTCGTGCCAGGTGATGATCCCGGCGAGGTCGAAGCCGGAAAAATTGTCCGTCATGAGAGGAAGATAGGTTGTGTAGTCGTGGCTGACCACCCTGGCGGTCCGGACGAAGGAAAAGGAGTTTCCTTCCCTGTCCCGGTGTTCGAGGACGGGATTGCCGTCAACTGAAAGGCCGCCCTCCTCCAGGGGAAAAAGCCTGCACAACTCATGAAGTACGGCCCCCGCCACATGGTCCGTTGAGCCTGTGCAGAAAAAGTAGACCGCTTTTTTCGGAATGATCATGATCAGCTCTCTCCTCTCAGATTTCGTCTCATTTTTCGATACTTCTTTATTGAAGCCGGAGTTCTCCCCCCTTTCTCCGGGGATCAGCCGTCTGGGCTATTTTTCCGAAAGGAAAGGGGAAGAAGGGCCTCGAGTTCCAGGGCGTCCTCTCCGTCGCTGTAGTAGCCGCGCTCCCTGCCGATGAGGCAGAACCCCGCCTTCTTGTAGAAATGCATCGCTCCTTCGTTGCTTACCCGAACCGAGAGAACCATCCGGGTAAACTCCAGGGACAAAGCCGTCTCGGATACGCCGAGCAGGAGCTGTGCGGCGATTCCCCGCCTGCGGTAGAGGGGAAGGACCGCGATATTGGCCAGGGCCGCCTTTTTCTCTTTTCGGGTAAGGACGGCGAAGCCGAGAAGCTTCGACTTGCCCCATGCACCCACGTAGAGATAGGGGCCGTCACCCGAAAGATCCCTTTCGATGATCGGCCTGGGCCAGGGAGAAAGAGAAGACTGCTCCTCCACCAGGGCAATCTGTTCGGCATCGGCGGAGGAGCAAAATCGGAGATCGACAATAAAAATGTGGAAAAAACCTCCTCAGAAGTTTCGAAGGATGGTCTGTTCCCTGCCGGGGCCTACTCCTATGAGATTTACCGGGACTCCGGCCTCTTTTTCGATATATTCAACGTAGGCCCTTGCCTGGGCGGGAAGTTCTGAAAATTCCCGGCAGCCCGTCAGGTCCTGCTTCCACCCCTCCATATAAAGATACTGGGGTTCTGCCTTTTGCTGGAGGGAAATTCCGCTTGGAAAATGGTCATGTCTTTTTCCGTCGATCATGTAGGCAGTGCTGACTGCTATGCGGTCAAACCCGGTGAGGACGTCGAGCTTCGTAAGGGCTATGGAGCCCATTCCGTTCACCCGGACCGCGTACCGGAGGGCAACCATATCGAGCCAGCCGCAGCGCCGGGGTCTTCCCGTAGTGGCGCCGTATTCCCCTCCGTTTTCCCGCAGGCGTTCGCCCGTGGAACCGGTGTCCTCCGTCGGGAAGGGACCTTCACCCACCCGTGTGCAGTAGGCTTTTACCACTCCTATTACACGGTCGACCGCCCCCGGCCCCACTCCCAGTCCCACGCAGCCTCCGGCGGCGACGGGGGAGGAGCTGGTGACGTAGGGGTACGTCCCGTGGTCGATATCCAGCAGAGTTCCCTGGGCTCCCTCGAAAAGCACACTTTTGCCTTCCGTGAGAGCCTCGTCAATGACGAGGGAAGCGTCTCCCGCATAGGGGGCGAGGGCTTTTCCCCATTCAAGGGCCTTTTCGTAGACTTCATCGAAGGAAAGGGGTTTCCCTCCGTAAATTTTCGTGAGCTGCAGATTTTTCTCCTCGAGATTGTACTCGAGTTTTTCCCGCAGGATCTCACCGTCGAGAAGGTCTTCGATTCTGATGCCGCAGCGGCTGTATTTATCCACGTAGGCAGGCCCGATGCCCCGTCCGGTGGTGCCGATTTTCCGGCCCTTTCCCCGGAGGCTTTCCTGGGCCCGGTCGAGAAGCTTGTGGTAGGGCATGACCACGTGGGCAGCACCGCTGATGACGAGGCGGGCCCGGTCTTTTCCCTGTTCCTGGAGCTCCCGGAGTTCGTTCAGAAGCTGTTCCGGGTCGATGACGACGCCGTTGCCGATGATGCAGGTTTTGCATGGATAGAGCATTCCAGAGGGAAGAAGGTGAAAAACGTATTTCGTCCCGTCAACGATCACCGTGTGTCCTGCATTGGCGCCCCCCTGATAGCGGGCGAAAATATCCACCCGGGACCCCAGGGCGTCCACTACCCGACCTTTTCCCTCGTCGCCCCACTGGGCGCCGATAATAGCCTCAATCCGACCTTTCAAAAAAGTTGCCTCCCTCATCGCGGCGCAAGAGAAATGCGCCCCTTCAATCTGCCCTCGCCTGTTTTCCGCACTTTACGGTGCGGGAGAGGGGTGTTCCTGTTCCTTGAGCAGCTCCATCAGGACCGGCAGAGTGACGAATGTCCCCTTTTCCTGCCGGCGGACGCTTTTCCTGCGGATAAAATTCAGCGTATCCGGGCGGGTGTGCCCGATCATGACGACCCATCCTCTTTCGCCGGCAATGGCAAGCCCCCGGGAAAACTGTTTTTCCATGGATTCCTCGGAAGTTTCGTTATCGAGAAAGACGGAAGCGTACGCCGTGGACATTCCTTTTTTCCGTGCCGTTCCATAGGCCACCGAAGACGAAGAAGTGCGGCTGTCAAGGAAAAAAAGATGCGTCCCTCCCAGTTCGTTCATGACCATTTCCATCGTGGGCTGATCTCCCGTAGCCCGGGATCCCCGGTGGTTGTTCATTCCGAGGGCCCGGGGAAGAGATGCCATGGCCTTGCGAAGCAGCAGGGTCACCGTCTCGGGAGTCATGCCCTTATCGATGACTCCGCTCTTCTCCGTCCAGGTCTTGTCCCCTTCCGCCGCCATGGGCATATGGACGATAAAGGGGATGTCCGCCTCCGAGGCAATCTGAGCGGCCCTTTCCGACTGGGGCTGAAAGGGGATGATGGCCCACGTGAGGGGCAGGTCAACGGCCGCGTACTCCTCGGCCATGGCCTTCGAAAAGCCGAAATCGTCGATCACTATAGATATCCACGGCCCTTCGGGAAGGGGCTCCCGTTCCGCCGGCTTTTCTTCCGGCTTCCCTGAAGAAGGGCTTTCCTCGGCCCTGTCATCGGAGAGAGGATCATATTCCCGGAGAGCAGAATCCCGTACCGGTTCTTCCCGGGAGGGGGCAAGAAAAAAACCACCCAGCAGCAGGCATATCCCCATTATAAGAGCGCCCCGGGAAAAACCTCTTCTTTTTTTCATTATCAAGGACGTTTCTTCCGGCCTCCTCAGGAAGCCCTGGGCAATTTTTTCTCCGGCATCCCATTGCCTGAGAGGATTTTTTTCAGTTCCTCCTTCGCCCGCTGAAGCTGGGCGTCCTTGTCTTTCTCCTTTGTGGCTTCTCCGTCAACCTGGACGTCGGGCTCGAGGCCCACATGGTCGATCACCTTGCCCGAAGGGGTATGGTACCGGGCGATGGTGACGTAGAGGCCGGATCCGTCGGTAAGGTTGAAGAGCGTCTGGACCGACCCCTTGCCGAAGCTTTTCTTGCCCACAGTAACGGCCCGTCCCCGGTCACTGAGGGCGCCCGCGACGATCTCCGAGGCCGAGGCGCTGCCCTCGTTGATGAGCACTACCATGGGAAGGCTCGTAAGGGTGCCGGGGTTCGCGAAGATCTCGTCGTTCGCCCGGTCCATCCTCCCCTTCATACCCACCACAAGGCCGCCGTTCAAAAACATGTCGCTGATCTCCACGGCGCTGTTCAGCAGGCCGCCGCCGTTGTTCCGGAGGTCCAGGATGAACCCCTTCGCTCCTTCCTTCGTGAGGGAGACCACGGCGTTTCGCACATCGACTGCCGTTTTCTGCTTGAACTGGCTGATCCGGATATATCCCAGGGTTTTGTCCATCATCTCCGAACGGACCGACTCGAGCTTGATGTTCTCCCGGGTGAGTTCGAACTTGAGCAGCTCTTCCTCTCCATCCCGGCGGACCCAGATAGTCACGGATGTCCCCGGTTTCCCCCGGAGCTTTTTGACCACCTGCTGGGAGTCCCACCCCAGGATGATCTCGTCGCCGATCTTCACGATCTGGTCTTTGGGCTTCAGCCCCATCTTGTCGGCGGGGGTATCCTCGATGGGACTGATCACAAGGGTCTGTCCGTCACGCTGGCCTATATAGATGCCGAGCCCGCCGTATTCACCTTCCATTTCAATCTCTTCTTCCTTCAGCTGCTGGGGGTCAACGAAACGGGTATAGGGGTCGCCCCAGGCCTCCACCATTCCCCGAATGGCGCCATAGAGCAGCTTGTCGTCCTCCACAGGCTTGCTCTCCGAATCCACCTGGTAGGTTTCGATTATCGCCCGGGCCTGCTTGAGCAGCCACAGGGACTGGGGTGCGAAAGGGGTGATGCGTTCGAGGTCCGTGAGATCGGCAGCTCCCGCAGAAAACAGAAATCCTGCCAGGGCTGCGCCGATGACGATGCCCGCCGCCCAGTCCCGAACTCTTTTCCGAAGGGGTATTTTTTCTATAGCCATGATCTTGCCTTCCTTTCTATCGTCTGAGATATTTCATGGGGTCCCGGGCATCGCCGTTTACCCGAACTTCAAAGTGGAGATGAGCACCCGTGGCGGTTCCGGTGCTGCCCACGGAGCCTATGGTCTGTCCCTTTTTCACGGCGCTTCCCTCTCCGGCGGAGATGCTCGACAGATGGGCATATACCGAGGAGAGGTTGTTTCCATGGTCGATGATGACGATCTGGCCGTACCCCCGAAGCCATCCTGCATAGAGCACCTCGCCGGGACCGGCGGCCCGGACCGGGGTTCCCCTGGGAGCCCGGATATCGATGCCCGTGTGCATTATTTTCGTCCGGAAGGTCGGATGTACCCGCATTCCGAAGGAACTGGAAATCTGCCCCTGGACCGGCCATGAAAGCTGCCCTCCCGAGGGAAGGTAGGTGTAGCGGGTCGAGCGGCTGCTGTCTTTCTGCTCTTCATCCCGTTTGCGCTTCATGAGGGCCATGACCGTCCGCTGTATTTCCTTCTGGGATTCCTGCAGCTCTTTCACGGCCTGTTCGTGAAGGGTCTTCTCCTTCCTTACCTTTCCGAGAAAGTCGTTGCTTTTGTTGATCTCCGACTTGTATGTCGAGCGTGCTTTTGAAAGGTTCGTGGTGTTCGCCGCAAGTTCCTTCCGCTGCTGCTCCATGGCTGCGGCAGCCCTGGAAAGACGGTCCTTTTTCTCGAGCATGGAATCGATCATGGCCTGATCCTGGAGGGAGATCCGGTTCAGCAGAAAGGCCGTCTCCATGGCTTCGTGGGCCGTGGAGGCGGAAAGAAGGAGGTTGAATTCCGCCACGCCTCCGTACTTGTATATATCCACAAGGCGGTCCTCGAGGACGGACTTCATCCGGGAAAGGTCCGTCTCGGCGGACTTCATGTCGGCGCGGAGAGACTCGATTGTGACCGTCACCTTTTCATGCTTCAGTTCGAGAACGCGGATTCGCTGCTCCGTGACCTTTTTTTTCTGGTCAAGGGTATTTATCTGGGTCAGCACTCCTTTTTCCTTCTCTCCCATCAGCTTCACCCGCTTCTCGTGCTCGGCGATCTGCTGTTCAAGACGGCGCATCCTCGCTTCTTCGGCGGCGATGCGGCTGTCGATCCCGGGGGCTGCGAAAAGGGGAGCCCCCGCAAGAAAGACCATCGTCAAAATGCCGGCGGCCGCAATTGCTGCCCGAACTTTTCCTCTCACAGCTGTCCCCTCCTGTTCATGATCTCTTTTACCGCGGGCGCATGGCCCGGGAGGTAAACCGGTGAACTGCAAGCCAGCTGCAGATCCATCCCAGGGTCGCCCCGAAGGCAAGAAGAAGGAGAAAGAACTGGATGAGCACCTGCCGGTTCACGATTATATCAAGAAAAACGAGGGATGAGCGTATGGCGGCAACGGCGGAGGCGTAGGTAGCCCACAGTCCCGCCACGGCCAGCAGCGCCCCTCCCGCTCCGAGGATCAGTCCCTGGAAGACGAAGGGAAGGGAAATATAGGTTTTCGTGGCGCCGATAAGCAGCATGACCTCGATTTCCTCTTTCTTCGAGTAGATGGCGATGCGGATGGTATTGAAGATGACGAGAGCGCTGATGACGAGGGTGAGGACCAGGATAGCCCCCGAGACCCCCGATGCGGTCCTGGAGATGGCGGTGAGCCGCTCCACGAGCTTTCCCGAATAGAGCACTTCCTCCACGGAGGGGAAAAGCATGAGATCCCGCACGAGGGGGGTGATGAATTCAGCCTTGGTGACCGAAATCTCCACGCTCCAGGGCAGGGGGTTTTCCCCGAGAAGGGTGACCGCCCTGGCCTGGTTGCCCAGTTTCGCCCGGAGGCGTTCGAGCGCCTCGTCGGGGGAGATGGTCTTAAGGGAGGTAACCACCGGGATCGTCTTCACTTTCGCGAGCAGCTCGTCCGGCAGGGCCCCCTTCTTGAGATAGACCTGCACCACGAGTCCGCCCTCGATCTGTGAGACCATGTGGCGGACATTCAAAGCGAAGAGAGCCGTAAACCCGAGGATATAGAGCACCGACGCGGCAGTGAGAAGGGTAAGAATGCTCAGCCCCCAATGGCGGAAGAGAAGCCGGAAGGTGTCCCGGAGGGCATATCTAAAGCTCGCCATCGATGTAATACCTCCCCCGGAGTTCGTCCCGCTTCATTCTGCCGTTGTGAAGCTCCACGACCCGCTGGCGGTAGGCATCCACAAGGAACCGATCGTGGGTGGCCACGATGACGGTGGTTCCGGCCGCGTTGATCGACAGAAGAAGACGCATGATCTCCTCAGATGTCCTCATGTCGAGGTTGCCGGTGGGTTCGTCGGCAAGAAAGATCGACGGTGAATTCGCCATGGCCCGGGCGATGGCGACCCGCTGCTGCTCTCCTCCGGAAAGCTGGGGGGGATTGAGAAAGCGGCGCCTCCACAGCCCCACCTGGTCGATGACCTCATTGGCCCGGTTCTGCACTATCCTGGGAGGGATGCCCATTGCCTCGAGGACAAAGGCGATATTTTCGAAAACCGAACGGTTGGGGAGAAGGCGATAATCCTGAAAGACGACCCCCACGTCCCTCCGGTAGAAGGGGATCTCCCTTCCGCTGATCTTCCTCAGGTTTTTGTCCCCTACGGTAATCTGTCCCCGGGTCGGAAGATATTCCCGGGATATGAGGCGCAGCAGGGTTGTTTTTCCGGAGCCGGTAGTTCCCACGAGGTAGATGAACTCTCCCTTGTCTACGGAGAGATACAGGTCCTCGAGGGCGATGATGTCCGGTTCGAACATCTTGGTGACTCCTGAAAGCCGAATATCCATAAACTACCTCCTGCGCATGACCCACGACTGCATGGCGGCGCTCACGATCTGGGAAGCCGTCAGGCCGTAATATTCCTGAAGCTCGGCCGGCGAGCCGCTCTGTCCGAACTTGTCGAAAACAGCGACCTGCTTCACCGGAATGGGATAACAGTCCCCCGCCAGGGCCGCCACAGCTTCTCCCAGGCCGCCCCGGGAAAAATGCTCTTCCGCGGTGACGCAGCACCCCGTCCTGTGAAAGGAGTCGAGGATCATCTGGGATGGAATAGGGGACACGCTGTAGCAGTCGATGACCTCGGCGCTGATGTTCTGGCTGGTGAGGACGGCGGCCGCTGAAAGCGCTTCGGAGACCATGATACCACAACAGCAGAGGGTAACGCCCGATCCCTCCCGCAGAATCCGCCCGCCTCCGGGGGTGAAATCCCGATCCCCTTCTTCGTAGATGTCGGGGGCCGGAGCCCTCCCGAGACGGATATAGACGGGCCCCCGGGAGTCTGCGGCGCCCCTGAGGAGGGCGAGGGCGGAAGTATAGTCTGCGGGAGCCAGCACCGTCATATTCGGCAGCACCCTCATGAGGGCGAGATCCTCAAGCATCTGGTGGGCCGCCCCGTCCTCCCCCACTGTCACTCCGCAGCAGCTTCCCACAATCTTCACCGGAAGGCCGGGAATCGCCACGGCGGAGCGGATCTGCTCGTAACCTCTTCCCACGAGAAAGGAGCCGTAGGAGGAAACATAGACGTTCTCACCCTCCAGGGCCATCCCCGCAGCCGTAAGGATCATATTCTGCTCCGCCATCCCCACGTTGAAGCAGCAGCCCGGATATTCAGCGGCGAAACGGGCCGCCCGGGTGGCAGATCCCACGTCGCCGTCCACGGCAAGGACGTTCAGTCCCGATCCGGCGAGGTCGAGGAGGGCCTGGCCGTAGGCATCCCTGGTACTTCTCGAATTGGTCTTCACAGCAGATCCTCCTCTTTTCCCAGTTCCAGCAGCGCCCTGTCAACCGTCCCCCGGTCGAGGACCATTCTGCCGCCGGAGGGGTCATTTTCGAGAAAGGAAATTCCCTTTCCGAGACGGGTTCCGGCCAGAAGGCAGCGGGGCCGCCCGGCAGAGGAATTCAGGCGGGCCAGACCCTCCCCGAGGGAGCCGAAGTCGTGGCCGCCGCATTCTTCCACGGCCCAGCCGAAGGAGAGGAATTTCTCCTTCAGGGGCTCGAGGGGCATGATATCCTCGGTGCCCCCCTCCATCTGCCTTCCGTTGCGGTCGATAATGAGAAGCAGCTTTTCGAGGCCGTACGCGGAGGATGCGAGGGCGGCCTCCCAGAACGCCCCTTCCTGAAGCTCGCCGTCTCCTGCGAGGCAGCAGACCCGGCTTTCGCTCTTTCTGCCCTTCAGGGAGAGAACCATGCCGTTCGCCAGGCCGAGGCCCATCCCGAGGGAGCCTGCCGGAGCGTCGACTCCCGGGGTGCGCCGAAGTTCCGGGTGCCCCTGAAGCATGGCCCCGAGACGGCGATAGCTCCACAGTTCGTCCCGGGGAAAAAATCCGCACCGGGCGAGGACAGCGTAAAGGGCCGGGCAGCCGTGCCCCTTGCTGAGAACGAAGCGGTCCCTGTCTTCCCAGGCCGGTTCTTCGGGCCGGACGGAGAGGACTTCTCCGTAGAGCCACACGAGGATCTCTACGATTGAAAGGGCCGAGGCCACGCGGCCCGAACGGGCCATGCCGATCATGCGGATCACGTCTCTGCGGACTTCGGCGGCGGTTTCGGCGGAAACTGAAAGGTTCGGCGTCACGGCAGGACCATCTCCTTATTTTGAACTGCGGGAAGAACGGATTCCAGCAGAGAGCTGAATTCCCGCAGAAATTCCGTTCTTTCCCGGGCAGAGCGCCCCTTCTCCGGAAAAGCCGGGGACGGAAGGTCCCCTTCGCCGCTCCAGGAGGGGAGAGACCAGTCCCGGGCGAGGCTCTCCACCTTGGGATCGTAAGCGGCCAGAGTCAGGGGAAGACCGGCCCGAAGGGCCAGCAGGGCGAAATGATAGCGCATGGAGACCGCACTTCCTGCTGCGGCGAGGATCCGGACCTCCTCTTCCCTCCAGTTGTCTTCTGTAAGAAGAAGGATCTCCGAGGCACAGAGAATTCCCCGCTCCGCCTGGGATTCCATAAGCTGACGGTCCTCCTCCGCGAGGGCCACTCCCAGGAGTGAAACACCCGCACTCTCCGCCAGGCGGGATGCTTCTGCGGCGGTCCTGTCGGGAAGTTCTCCCCGCCAGGGACGGATATTCACGAGCAGAGGCCCGGAAAGGGCATCCTTTGCCCTTTTTTCCGGAAGAGGAAGGGAAAAGGCCGGGTCGGGGGTGAGGAGGGAATCCTTGTTCCATCCGGCGAGCAGGTCTCTCGACCGGATGTCCCTGACCCCCACGGCGGCACAGGACCGGAGGGCATTTTTTGCGAACCACTCCCCTCTCCGGGTGGAAAAGGGACCTACCGACTGCCCCACCGCCCAGGGACGGGCGCCGGCGAGGAGGGCGAGGCGCACCACCCCCCAGTACCAGGCGCAGGACCGGACGCTCGTGGCGTCCTGGAAGAGGCCTCCTCCGCCCAGCAGAAGGGTGTCGCTCTTCCTCAGCAGGGAAAAGACCGCCCCGGAATTCCAGCGGGGAACCGCCGTCACCGAAAGAGAGCTCCCCGACTTCTCCGGCGCAGCCGAAAGAAGGGCGATCTCCCTCCGGGAAATCCCCTGACATTCGCAGGCCTCGACGAGAGAGGCCGCAAGGAGTTCGTCTCCGAGATTGCCGAAGCCGTAGTAGCCGCAGAGGGTCACCCGGTAGGGGCGGGTCACTCCGTCACCATCCTCCCGAATCTGCTCCACAGGGGAAGAAGGACGAAGCGAAGAAGGAGAATTGCTCCCATTCCCACGAGAACACCTGTCCAGAGGCCGTTGAACTGGCGGAAGAGGATGAAATACAGGGGAGTATGAAAATGGCAGAAGCTGTTCACCGCGGAGGAAAATCCCAGGACGGTGCCCATCCTGAAGACCTCCCTCCAGCGGGGCCAGAGATCCGCCTTCCGTACGTAGTACCACAGGAGGAGCGAAGGATAGCCGAGGAAGAGCTCCTTGCTCCTTGGCCTGGCCACGAGAACCCGTTCGAGAAAGTCCCGCAGCCGCACTTCGAAGGCAGGGACGAACTGGACGTTATCGCTTCTGAAGAGGACAAGCCCTGCGACGGCAAGGAGCATGCCGAGCAGAAAAAGTTCTCCCCACAGGGGAGGACGGCGGAATATTTCACCGATGGATTCGGGATGCTCCCGGTTTTTCAGGTCCGCGAGAAGGACGAGAAGGGGGGGAAGAAAGAGGGTCGCCTTGACCCCCGAGAAGCTCCGCAGACGAAGCATGTAGGTCGGCTCGCTGAAGAAGGCCGCGATGGCGAGCCCGCCTGCCAGGGCAAAGAGAAAGCTTCCCGCAAGGCCCGTCCAGGGGCGGCGCCATCCGTCGAGGGCGAGAAAGGATGCCTCCGCCACCACGAAAACTGCCGCCAGTGCGCCGACGATTCTGGCGGCGAAGGGCACCAGCCAGACACCGGCCGCAAGGGCCGCGGAAAGAAGAAGAAGGAGAGCCAGCCCTTTTGCCGGAAGAGCCGAAGATCTGGATTCTTTATCCCCCTTCGGAACAAAGAAGCGCTGCAGATAGCGCAGAAGAGAATAGACAAAGGCGAGGGAGAGGGCCAGGGCACCGAAGATCCCCGTCTTCCAGGGAGCGAGGGGAGAGGGCCAGGCAAGGGCGATTCCGTGGGCCGACAGTGTGGCCGCAAGATCGTCCACCTCGGAAACGAAGGCGCCGAGAGGGTTCTCAGACGCTTCGAGGGCGGAGGGGCGGAAGATCAGCAGCCGGACGGACCGCTCCTTTACAGCCCGAAGCAGCCGCTCTTTCAGGGCTGACCGGGAGATGTTCCGGCTCAAAAGCTCTTCGTGGGTTACGCTGTGGAGGGGCAGCAGGGAGGGGTAGGCGTTCCAGTTGAGCTGCGCGGCGCCGATCTGCCGGGAAAACTCCACCACGGCGACGGACCGGCCCTTCCCGGTGACGGCATTGGACAGGGGACGCAGATCAGGATATCCCAGGGCCACCTCACCCGAAGGAGCGACAACCCGCACGGAAGGGAACTCCCCGAGAATGCGGGAGAGGGTCTCCACCGCAGGGCGGGTATCCCCCGGAAGGGCGGGGGCGACCCGGTAGAACACGGGAATGTCCTGCTTCTTGGCAAGAAGAAGTCCGCCGAGGTCGGGAAGGATTCCGGTGAACTGGAGGTCCTTCAGTGAACCCGGAAGGAGGGCGATCGTTCCGCCTTCGGTCTCGGAGATCTTTGCTCCGGGAAACCGGACCGCCAGGAAAGAGAGCAGTTCTTTTCCCCGGGAGAAATTCGAGGGGAAGAAAAGGACAGGGCCGGAGGAGCCGGCCGGGGCATTCCTGCGGGCCCCCTCCGGAAGACCCGAGACGGGACCGTAATAGAGGGGGAGAGCGCCTCCGGTCAGGTCATCCCCCGTGAGCTCCGATACCATCATTCCTCCGGCTCCCCTCCCGGCCAGGAGGGGCCAGAGATCGTCGGGAGATTTTCCTTCCCTTCCGGCGAGGGAGACCACGTCCCGGTAATCCAGAACGATGGCGGCGGTGCGGTTCTGCCGCTCCGCCCTCAGCCGGGGAAGAAGGGCGATCCCCGAGAGAAGAAAAAGGAGAAGGACCACGGCCACTCCCAGGTTCACGCTTCTCGCGGAAAAGGGAGATTGTTTTTCGATTTTCATGCCTGACGCCTCCATTGTTCTGAAAGGGGACACCCCAGGGATTCGAACATCTGTCCGACCCTGCACAGCGGAAGCCCCACTACGTTGAAATAGTCTCCCCTGATCGACGAGACGAGAAGGGAGCCGAACCCCTGGATCCCGTAGGCACCGGCCTTGTCATCCCCCTCCCCTGTGGCGGCATAGCGGGCCGCTTCCAGAGGAGTGAGGGGACGGAAGGTCACCTCGGTCTTCTCAGTTTCCTGCCGTTTTCCGGAGGGAGAGAGAAGGGTCACCCCCGTGAGGACTTCATGGGTGCGCCCGGCAAGGCGAAGAATCATGGACAGGGATTCTTCCCTGGTCCCGGGTTTGCCCAGCACCTCTCCGTCGAGAAGGACCACCGTATCGGCGGCAAGGATCCACGAGCCGGGCTGAAATTCGCGGACGGCAGCGGCCTTGACCCCGGAGAGGCGAAGACATCCTTCCTCAGGACTTTCCCCCTTCAGGAAGGTCTCATCCACCGAGGGGGCCTCCACCCGGAAGGGCCAGCCGAGAGAGGCGAGAAGCTGCCGCCGCCTCGGGCTGCCCGAGGCGAGGACAAGTTCTCCCGGAAAGCTCACAGCCCTCTCCCCGCCAGGGACAGGGCGATGGAAAGCACCCCGAGAAGGGCGCAGTAGAGGGCGAAGGGCTTCCATCTTCCCCGGGAGACCATGCGGCGCAGAAAGGCAAGGGCGGCCAGGCCGGTGAAGAAAGCGGCCAAAACGCCGAGCATCCATCCCGGAGGAAGGGTTGCCCTCCAGGAATCCATTTTCATCAGCTCCCGCACTTCAAGGAGGGTGGCGCCGAAAATAGCCGGCAGGGAGAGGAGAAAGGAGAAGCGAAATGCATCCAGGGGCGCCATTCCTCCCTTCATACCGGCGACGATTGTCGAGCCGGAACGGGAAATGCCGGGCAGAACCGCCACTCCCTGGACAAGGCCGACAAGGATGCCTTTTCCGAAGGTCAGAGGCCGTTCTTCGTCCCGGGGCCGTTTTTCCTCCCGGGAGGCGATGCCCGCCCCATGCCACAGCACGGCTGCCGTGACGAGCAGGCCCGCACCGACAGCAGCGGGAAGGGTCATGGCCCGCTGAACAAGGGGCTTCAGGGGAAGGCCGACAAGGGCGGTCGCGGCGGTTCCGGCCGCAACGGCCCATCCCAGGGTCCATCCCTCGGTTGTGCGCCCCCGCCGGGACAGAAATCCCGAGCTCCACTGAAGGAAAAAAGCGGCGATGTCTCTTCGGAAGAAGAGTACCGTGGCCGCCATAGTGGCGAAGTGAAGAAAAAGGTCATAGGAGAGGGCGGTCTCGTCCATGGAAAAAAGATGCTGGAAGAGGGCCAGGTGTCCCGAGCTGCTGACGGGCAGAAACTCGGTGACCCCCTGGACTGCCCCGAGGAAGAGAGCGGGAAGATACTCCATCAGCTTCTCCTCTTGCGCCCCTGTCCTGCCTGGCCGGCTGTTCCTCCGCCGGAGGTCGATTCGTCCACCACGGTGATGAGGGGAAGAATTGCAGGCTTGCTTCTTCCGTACCGGCGAAGGGAATCCCTCATCCGCCCACTGATTTTCGTCTCGAGCAGGGGCTGGTCCGAGGCGGCCTTTGCCCCCATGGATTCGACGATCTTCTCGATGGCCCGGGTAAGCTCTTCCCGCAGTTTCGCCGCGTCCTCGAGGTGGATGAACCCGCGGCTTTCGAATTTCGGCGGGGCGAGAAGATCGCCGGCGGGGGAAAGAATGAGGGAGACCACCAGGGCCCCGTCCTCAGCAAGCTCCTTCCGCTCCTTCAGGATGCTCCCCTGAAGCTCTCCCAGGGCAAGACCGTCCACCATGATTCCCCCTGCCTGAACGCGGTCCTTCGTCGCGGCCTTATTCTGGTCCAGGGTCAGGACGTCACCGTTGACGAGGACGAAGGCGTTTTTCGAGGCTACTCCCATTTCCCGGGCGAGCTGGGCATGGCGGACGAGATGGCGGTACTCCCCGTGGACGGGGACGAAATATTTTGGCTGCACCATGTTCAGCATGAGGCGAAGCTCGTCCCTGGCGGCGTGTCCCGAGACGTGAATGTCCCGGTCCTTTTCGTAGACCACCTCGCAGCCGCAGGCGAAAAGCCTGTTGATGGTGCCGCTCACAAGCTTCTCGTTTCCCGGAATGGGAGTTGCGAAGAGGGCTACCACGTCCTTTTCGCCGAGGGTGATGAGACGGTGCTCTCCCCGGCTCATCAGGACGAGACCGGAAAAAGGCTCTCCCTGGCTTCCCGTGGTCATGACCACGAGGGATCCGGGCTGTACCTTGCCTATATCTTCGATGGGGACAATGTTTTTGTCGTCCACGTGAAGGTAGCCGAGCTCCCGGGCAAGCTCCACGTTTTTGATCATGCTTCGTCCCACGAAGGCAATCCTGCGGTTGAACCGCCCGGCGGCGTCGATCACCTGCTGCACCCGGTGAAGATTGCTCGCGAAGGAGGCTATGACCATACGCTTGGTCCGGTATTGCCGGAAGATCCTGTCAAGGGTTCCCGAAAGGACGAGTTCCGACTCCGTATAGCCGCTCCGCTCAACGTTCGTCGAGTCGGAGAGAAGAAGGAGCACACCCTTGCGCCCCTCCTCGGCGAAGGCGGCGTAATCGGTGAGCCTGCCGTCTATGGGGGTGGGATCCAGCTTGAAGTCCCCCGTGTGGACCACCGTTCCCACGGGCGTCTCGATAGCGAGCCCGACTCCGTCGGGGATGGAGTGGCAGACGGCGATAAAGCGGACCGAAAAGGGTCCCATCTCCACCCGGTCTCCGGCCCTGATTTCCCGATAGTCAGGAACAAGGGTGGGAGCCCATTCCGTCAGCTTGTTGTTCACCATGCCCAGGGTGAGTTTCGTTCCGTAGAGGGGGGCCGGTATTTTCGGCAGGGCGAAGGGAAGCCCTCCAATATGATCCTCGTGGCCATGGGTCACCACTATGCCGACGATCTTTTCCCTGTTCTCCTCGAGATAGGAGATGTCCGGGATGACAAAATCGATGCCGAGCATCTCGTCGTCGGGGAACATGAGGCCGCAGTCCACTATGAGAATTGAGTCCCCGTATTCAAGGGCATACATATTCTTTCCGATCTCCCCGAGCCCTCCGAGGGGAATATATCTCAGCCTGCTCTCTTTTTCTCTTTTTTTCTGAGCCGGCATTTTCTTCCGGCTTCTTGAATCATGAGCCATACAGCACCTTACCTTTCCGGAGTCCCCGGCGGAAACGAAAAAAACCTCCGTATTGCCGAAAGGGACATTCTTTGTTAGAATTCCATATCAATCGCTTTGCACCACTTCCCTCGTAAAGAGGACATTTCGGGAGGTAGAAAGTTTGAGCAATCACACGAGCGAAAGCCCCTCCACCATGACCCAGACCGGATTTGAAAAGCTCATGGCGGAACTCATCGAACTTCGCAGCACCGGACGGGCGGAAATTTCCCGCCAGCTCGAGGAGGCGCGGTCCTTCGGAGACCTGAGCGAAAACGCCGAGTATGCGGCAGCCAAGGAAGAACAGGCGAAACTGGAGACGCGCATCTCATGGCTTGAATTCCAGCTCAGCAAGGCAAAAATCCTCGATTCCTCCTCCATTGACACCAGCAAGGTCACCCTCGGCACCACGGTCACAATCCAGGACATCATCAACTCGAAAAACTTTTCCTACACTATCGTCGGCTCGGAAGAATCCGATCCGAAGGAGAACAAGATCTCCTCATCAAGCCCTGTCGGGCAGGCCCTGCTCAACAAAAAGGTCGGCGAGGAAGTGCATGTCAAGGTACCAAGAGGCGTCCGGCACTTACGGATTGTAAAGATCGCCGTCCTCGCCTGAAATATCCCCCGATGCCGGATCCGGAGAGGCAGGGATCATGTCTGTCTCTTCAGAACGGGTCGGATCGTTTCTTGAAGTCAGACCGTCTTTTCCCCACGCATCGGGATCCGCCGGATACATGGAGGGAATTCCTTCTGTTTTTGTATCCCTGAATTTTCCCTGCCCCGGGAAGGGGTTCGTCAGTGCCTTGTCGCCGAAGACAAGGGGAGTTTTGGGAAAGGCCTTCACCATGAAGCGAAGGGAGACCCAGTCGTCCTCCCCTACCTGGTCGTCCCGGAAGAGAAGCTCCCACCGGCTGCAGTCGTGGTCAAGAACGAGACGGTATCCGATCTCGCCGAGCCGGGACGCCTTCAGGTCATAGGCCGGCAGAGCCGAAAAGTAGAGATTTTCACCGAGGGGAAATCCGATCTCCGAGTAGAGCACTTCCCTGTCCCCTGCCCTGTCCCAGCTCATGGGCGACTGCCCGGCGACGTTCTGAAGAAACCACGCACCTGCGAAGTCCACCGAACCGAACCGGGTGCGGAAGCCTAGCCATGTGCTTGCTATCTCCTGGTAATCCTGCCCGGAGGAACCCTTTTCCGTGTACGAAAATGTCCGGAACTGCCCCCGCCAGAAGGGACGGATCGATCCTGTCCGGACTATATACTGGGCCTGGATATTCCCCACGAAACGTCCGGATTCATTCACCGTACCGGCGACTTCTCTTGACGTCTCATACTGTCCCCACACGGCGCTTACATGCCAGGAGAGATCGGGAATGCCTTTCACTGTCCACCACGGCCCGGAAAGGGTCAGCTCCGGCTCCCGGTGGAGCACGTTCCGGTAGGTCTCGCCGAAATCCTTGAATACCTCGAGATTCTCCCTCTGGGACCACAGGAGAGTGGCGCTCCATCCTCCGAAGGATGACGCAACCCCCCAGGACGGCCTGTGGGTTTTCACCCCGTCGAATTCGTCGAGCTTTTCGTAGCTGTAGTCCATGTTGGCGAAGACGGCCGTATTTCTGCCCACCTTCTGGACAAGCCCGGCCCGCGCCTCGAGGCCGATATCGCTCCAATAGCGGAAGGCCATGGAAAGGTGCCCCGTATCCCAGGCCAGGGGACCCGTGAGGGCATAGCCTATTCCCTTGTCCGAATCGTGGACCACGCTGGGAATAAAGATCCCCAGAAGGGCATCCCGCTCCTTGTGGAGAGGAACCACGTAGTCGAAGGGGTAGGAGAAGAGAAATTTCTCGGCGATGTAGACCCGGGGATTCTTCGCGATGACCCTCACCCCGGGGATGACGATGAGCCTTTTCGTCTGGAGACGGTAATGGGGGCGGTCGGAAGGGCAGGTAGTGAGGGAGACGTCGGTCCACCGGGCTACCTCAGGGTTTTCATCCTTCACCTTCCGGGTCTGTCTTTTTTTCAGCCACTTTTTCTCGAGGGCGGTGTCCATGGGTGCCACCTCAAGATTCTTTCCCTTCAGAAAGACCTTGCCTCCCGCCGTCCCGGCGGGAAGGTCGCCCCGGGCGTTCGTGAGAATTCCTTCCCGGGATTTCATGTCGTACTCGAGGGTTTCTCCCGTGAACCGGTTCGCTCCGTAGAGAATCGTGATCTCTTCTCCCGGCTTCGACGAGGCATAGGCAATCTGCTCCTCCGTATCGAGTTCCATACGATGGGAAAAAATCCGGATGTTCTCGTGGCTAAGCCTGGAGTCGCCCTCCGCCTCGGCCATTCCCGTTTCCGAGTCGAAGACGACTTTATCGGCGTCGAGAACCACGTCCTTCGGCTCGGCGAAGACTCCCCGGGGAAGAGCGAGAAAAAGGAAAAGAAGGATTATCAGAGTTCGGGGTCGTGCTCTTCCTGATCGTACCATTGAATGCTCGCTCCTTTA
This sequence comes from Aminobacteriaceae bacterium, assembly GCA_963674625.2. Lineage (GTDB taxonomy): Bacteria > Synergistota > Synergistia > Synergistales > Aminobacteriaceae > JALHFZ01. Next base: position 242,972 of record CAXXXO010000004.1, read on the forward strand.
TCCGCCTCCATGATTCCGTCCGGAAGCAGCTCCATGTACTTGGCCTGAAACCTGCCCAGGTCCCCCGAGGCCTCGAACCCCTCGGGAAAGAGTATTTTCCCCGTCTCCTGGTTCCACCGGGCCAGGGGTGCAGCGTAGCGCAGGTCCAACCCGCCGCCTGCCATGGTACCCGTGGGACGGGAGATCTCCGCCGTCTGATCCTTCTCGAGATACCGGCCTTCAGGAGAGCGGAGGGTCCACAGCTGTCCGTTCGCCCTCTTTACGTCCACGACAATAGTGTAGAGGGTCGCCCAGTTCTTCCCCCGTTCGACCTTCCCGATATTGGCCTTCCACAGATCGCCGTTGATCTCCCGGTCCAGATCGATGTTCTCAAGGACGGAATCCGGGATGCCCGCGGGGATTTTTCCCTGCTTCAGGTCGAGAGCAAGATCCTGCACGGCTCCATAGGCAAAGAAGGAAATCCCCGCAGCGGCGATCAGCAGCAGCAATATTTTTCTCCAGCGGAAAAAACCCTTCACTGCCGAACCTTCATGCACGATTCTACCATGTCACTTTCCATAGTTTGTCCTCTTTTTCAAGCAGAAGCACCTTGCTTCTCAGGGTGCGGAAGAGAAGCATTTTCTGAGCCGTTACGATGCGCACCTTTCCGTTCTCGAGCCACTGTACCTTGTAGCCGTCCTTCAGGGACCAGCGAAGCTTTGTTGCCGCGACCTCCCCTTCAAAGCGCTTTTCCGTCAGGGACGTCCGGCTGGAGGAGGAGAGCAGATCATACATCCCCCCGTAGTTTCCTTCAATCCAGAAGCCGACAAATTTCTCCACCGTTTTCTCCTTGCTGATGAAAAGAACCCCTTTTTTGTCCTTTTCCTTTTCAGCGGGGATCTCTGCCGGGGGTTTGGGATCGGTCACGGGCTCAGGCTTCAGGTCCGCAAGTTCCGGGGGAGATGCCACAAGGGGAGGCTCCGGTGTGGACGGCGGCGGCGAAGCTTTAACGGTGGGAACTTTTTTCGGCTTCGGAGGCTCTTTTTTCGGAGCCGGAGGCAGTTCAACCACCACGACCTCCCTTTCGGGCTCCGGTACGGCTTTCTCTTCGGGAATTATCTCCCCGGGGGAACCAAAGGCAAAGAGCTGCTCCGTCTGAACGCCCAGCCCCTTCATCACGAGAGAAAAATCTCCGTCCCCCTGCTTCGGAAAGAAGACCAGCCCCTGAACGATCCCTGAAAGAGGGGCATCGAACTTCTTCTCATAGCTCAGGGGAGAGATCCTCCTTCCGTCGGCCTTCTGCAGGGAGAGCGCCCCTGAAAAGGGAGCGAGGGAAAGGGGACGGGGACCGAAGGCGTAGACTGTCACAAGAAAGGCCTCGGTATCCCCTATCCGCAGTTCCTTTTCGAAGTCTTCCCGATACTCCTCTTTTTCAGCCTCCGTCATGCCGCTTCGGGCAGCCTCGGCGCCCACCCAGGGGTCAACGAGCTCCTCCGGGTAGTGGACAATCCAGACAAGGCAGTCCCGGCCCCAATGAAATGACGTCCACCGCTCGAGGATCGCCGTAGCATCGGTGACTGGATCCTGCCCCCAGGAAGCGAGAGGGAACAAAAGACATAAGAACAGACTTCCCAGCAGTTTTTTCATCCTCTGCACGGGTTTTCCTTCCGGCACACTCTCCGGGCGCTACAATTTGAAGTCAATGACCGCCGAGACCCCTACGCCCTGGACCCTTCGAAAACGCTGGATCGGGTTTTCCGAGTCTATGGGGACGAGTATTTCCACCCGCAGGCGGTTCATGAAAGTCGCTTCGATCTGGGCCACGGCCTTCGTGCTTTCAATGGATGATCCCTTCGGCCCCGCGACCTGGGCCGCGCCGATCCGGGTTCCCGAACCGATGGAGACGATGGGGACGACTTTCGTGTGCCCCTCCACCTTCGCACCCTTGTTGAGGGTGATCGTGTTGATGAAGTCGTTCAGCGGCTTGGCGACCGTAGAGACGAGAAAACCTCCGCCTACCACACCGACGAGATCGCCGAGAATATTCCCGAGGTCTATGGCCCAGGCGGTCCCTCCCGCCACGATGGAAAGGCATAAAACCAGGACAGCGACCTTCTTTTTCATACTTTTGAGCAGTTTCATGAGAGAGACCTCCCTATTTTTCGATTTTTTCTTCCTGAGCCGGGGCCGGCTCGTTCACAGGAACACCCGCCGGGGGCGTTTCCTGCTTCAGCATTCCCTGAAGACCTGCCGGAACCGGGTAGGCGGAAACCCGGGTCATCTCCGCAGTCTCGGAGAAAATCACTGTCCCCTCGGGAAGCTCCTTCAGATCGCCCCGGACGAGGAATCCTCCGGCGAGGCCCACGGGGCCGAGAAGAATCGCCCCGAGGAAGCTCGTCCCGGCAGCAGCCATTTGGGCGGATTCGGCCTTGCTCGCCTCTTTCGCCTTGTCTCCCACCGTCAGGGAGATCTCCTCCGGTCCGAGGGGAAAGAGCTTCTCTACGGCGATTTTTACCTCAGCGGGCCTGCCGAAGCTCCGGGGCTTCGTCACCTCCGTGACGCCGGCAAGGATGCGGCTTCCCTTCGGAGCCACCAGGCTGGTTTCTATAACGAGATCGGAACCAAGCACCATGTCCACCGGGTCTCCCACCTTCGCGGTCTTCGGCGACAGGGTTCTCGAAAGGGTCCCCTTGATGACCGTCCCCGCGGGAACTTCCACGTCCTGCATGGTTATCGTGTCAGAGAGGAGGAGATTGAGAACCCGCTCGAGACGCATGGCCACGGGACGATCCACCTGGGGCGTCCCCTCGAGCTGCACTTCAAGGGATTCCACCCTTTTCACAGCGGGAGTGAGGGTATCGGTTTTCTGCCCCACGGCCCACTCGGCGATGGCGAGCTTGAAAAGGACCGAGGGCTGTTCGGGGGTCCCCTTTTCGATGAAGTTCAGAAGGGCATTCTGCCGTTCGGCGATGCTCCCCGGAAGCTCCCGGCCGAACATCTCCTTCTCGACATTGCCCAGGCGCTCAATGAGCCCTCCCGTCCGCTCCGTACCGTAGAGAAGGCGTTCGACCTTCCCCATGATGTAGATGGATGATTCGTCCGCCGCTGAGGCGGGCAGCCCTTGAATGGCAAAAAGAAGCGCTCCGATCAGAACTGCGAAAATTACCTTTTTCATCCGTTTTCCCTCCTCGCGTTCGTTTCCTTCATTTTCACTGCCGCTCCGACAAAACCGCTGAAAAGCGGGTGAGGCTTCACCGGCCGGGACCGAAATTCGGGGTGGAACTGCACTCCCATGAACCAGGGGTGATCTGGAAGCTCCACGATTTCCACCAGGTTCTTCTCCCGGTAGACCCCCGCGATGATCAGCCCCTTTTCCTCCAGGCGCTTAAGATAGTCGTTATTCAGTTCGTACCGGTGGCGATGGCGCTCGCATACCACTTCTTCTCCGTAGGCCGCGGCGGCCTTCGTACCGGGAACAAGGGCGCAGGGGTATGCTCCGAGGCGCATGGTCCCCCCCTTGTCGGAAATATGGGCCTGTTCCTCCATTAAGTGTATCACAGGGCTGGTGCATCCGGGATCGATTTCCGAGCTGTTTGCTCCGGGAAGTCCGCAGACGTGGCGGGCGAACTCCACCACTGCAACCTGCATTCCGAGGCACAGGCCGAAGTAGGGAATTTTTTTCTCCCGCGCGTATCGGGCGGCGGCAATTTTCCCCTCGATCCCCCGGGAACCGAATCCACCCGGGACGAGAATACCATACACTCCGGAGAGAATGGCTTCAGCCCCCTTCTCTTCGATATCCTCGGCCTCCACGGACCGTATCTTCACTCTTGCGTCGTGGGAGATCCCGGCGTGATAGAGTGCCTCCGTGACGCTGAGATAGGCGTCCTTGTGATTGATGTATTTTCCCACCATGGCGATTTCCACTTCTCCCGAAGGGGCGCAGAAGCGGTCGACGACCCTCTGCCAGTCCGAGAGGTCCGGTTCCCGGGGGGACTCAAGGGAGAGAGCCTTCAGGACGAGAGAGTCAAATTTCTGCTCGAAAAGACTCAGGGGAACCTTGTAGATGGTTGGCTCGTCGAGGGCTTCTATCACGGCATCGGGGGAGACGTTGCAGAAAAGGGCCATCTTGTCCCGCATGCCGTCCTCGATCCTGTAGTGGGAGCGGCAGACAAGGATCTGGGGAAGGATGCCTATACGGCGCAGCTCCTGAACGCTGTGCTGGGTGGGTTTCGTCTTGAGCTCCCGGGCAGCCTCCAGCCAGGGGACGAGGGTCACGTGGCAGTAGACCACGTTCTCCCTCCCCACCCGTGCCGCCATCTGCCGGATGGCCTCGAGAAAGGGGAGTCCCTCGATATCCCCGACCGTTCCGCCGATCTCCGCGATGACCACGTCCCGGCTTTCCCCTGCCCTGAGGATTCTCTCCTGGATCTCGTTCGTGATGTGGGGGATCACCTGGACCGTTCCGCCGAGATAGTCTCCGCGGCGCTCCTTGCAGATGACCGAGGAATAGATCTTTCCGGTGGTCACATTGTTGTCGGAGCTCAGGGATTCGTCGATGAACCGTTCATAGTGGCCGAGGTCCAGGTCCGTCTCCGCACCGTCGTCGGTCACAAAGACCTCTCCATGCTGGAAGGGGTTCATCGTACCCGCATCCACATTGAGATAGGGGTCCAGCTTTATGATGGACACCCGGAATCCCCGTTTTTTCAGCAGGACGCCCAGGGATGCGGCGGTAATGCCTTTACCCAGGGATGAAACAACCCCGCCGGTGACAAAAACATACTTCGCCATTTTCTATGCCCTCCAGAAGAAAATAAAGTACGGCCAGGAAATCAAAAAAACATGGACCAGGGAATTCCCCGGTCCAGAATAGCGGATTTTTCAAGGGCCGTCATGGATATTATTGCCTATCTTAACAGCCTCAGCGGATTTACAGGACTCTGTCCCTTTCGGATCTCGAAGTGGAGATGGGGGCCCGTGGTCCTGCCGCTCGTTCCGACGGAGGCGATGGTCTGCCCCTGGGTAACGGGCTGACCCTTCCGCACCGAAATCGAATTGCAGTGGGCGTATAGGGTCGAGTAACCGTCTCCGTGCCGGATAACGACGACCCTGCCGTATCCGCCCATCCATCCCGAATACTCCACGCGGCCGTTTTTGGCCGCCTTGATGGCCCTTCCCCTGGGAGACTTGATGTCCACTCCCGTGTGGAAATCTCTTCTCCGGGTCACCGGATGGCGGCGCCAGCCGAAGGGACTGTTGATCTTTCCCACCACGGGCCAGCGGTAGCTGCGGGTGTAGCTCTTCGCCGGGCTGGCGGAGCCTTTTTTCGTCGATCCCGAGGACGATTTCGAATCGGAGGAACTGTCCGATGCCTCGGGGCGGGCCCCGGGAAGGAATATCTCCGCTCCTGCCGTCAAGGTGTCCACGGTGCCGGGAGCATTGCCCCTGCGGATTCTGTCCGCGGGAATGCCGTAGCTTTTGGCTATCTTCTCGAGGGTATCTCCCTTGCCGACCTTGTAGAAAATGCCGTCCTGGTCGGGGATGCGGAGGGTGGCTCCCGGGCGGAGCATGTCGGGGTTCTTCAGATCGTTGCAGCCGAAAAGGGTATCGATCTCAAGGTTCTGCGAGCTGGCCACGGACCAGAGGCTGTCCCCGGCGGCGACTATGTAGGCAGTCACCTTCACGGGGCTCACCTTTTCCTGGGCCGCCGCTACCCTGGCTTTTCTCATCAGAACTTCTTCAAGAGTTCCGTCCACGGCATCGGAATTATTCGGAAGAAGAAGAAGCTGTTTTTCCGCCAGGCGATTGGGATTCTTCAGTTCGTTGGCCTTGACGATATCATCCACGGAGACGCCGTTGGCCGCGGCGATGTCCGACATGGTCTCCCCGGCCTTCACAACGTATTCCTTCCAGAGGGGCTTCACCTCGGTGAGGACAACTTCCTTCTCCTCGTTGGAATTTTCCGGGTCCTCCTCGACGGGGAGGGCCTTCCCGTCCTCCGCCACGCTCAGAACCACGGAATCGTAATCGGCCGCCATCTTTTCCGCCTGTCCGGAGGGAGGATTTTCATCCTTCCCTCCCGGGGCCGCTTCGGCATCGGCCTCAGGAGTCTTGAATGTTCCAAGGCGGGACTGTCCAGCAGATGCCGCAAGGGGGGCTGAAAATTCGAGAGATCCCCCTTTCACGGGGAGCATTCTCGGAAGAGCAATGCGAAATCCGCTCAGCCGCGAACTGCCCGAGCCGGCGAAATAACTTGCGGAATTTCCGAGGGAGTCGCCGTCAACAGGGAGATGATCGGGAAGAGAAAGGCGGAAACCGGACAGGCGGGATGTTCCCACATTGGAGAAGGATGTGCCCGCAATGCCGTCAGAACCGGCACTCAGCACCACGCGGTCGGGAAATTTCCACCGGGGGTCTTCCTCTGGAAGGGAAAGGACCGGCGGATCCGGCTGGATTTCAGTTTCTCTTTCCGGGAGAGAGGTCAGAATATCGGATCCACTGCGCTTGTCTGAAGTCCGCGCGTCTTTTCGGGGCAGGAGAGCGGTCAGGTCCACCTCGTCTCCGTCGTCGGTGAGATAGACGCTGGACATATCCACTACTATAAATCCCGAAGAGGGAAGCACAAACTCCTCCGGTCCGCCTGCGTCGGGCAGGCTGCCCCAGGCAACTCCGGCGTTTCGGTTCGTGGCTCCGACGGCAAGCAGAACGGACGAAACCAGCATCAGCAGAAGTACCGCCAGGAAACCCGTTGTGTCCTTTCTCTTGCTTCGGCCGGAATCTTTTTTGCCCCGAAGACGGTTCTCTCCGGTTCCTTCCGTATTTTTTTCAGTCTGCGCCCCGCAGGTTGAAGAAGATCCCCATTTTCTCATTTCTTACATTCCCCGCCCCTTCACAGCCGCGCCGTCCGCTCCATCCCACCTCACGATTTCTTGATGGTGAGCAGAAAATCCTTGTTGCTCGGCGACTGTTTCAATTTGTCGATGATCAGGTTCAGTGCCCCCGATTCATCCACATTCATTATGCGCCTCCGGAGAAGCCAGACGCGGCTCAGATCGTCTTCGCTCAAAAGAAGCTCTTCCCGCCTTGTTCCCGATTTGGTGATGTCCATGGCGGGGAAGATGCGCTGTTCGGAAAGCTTTCGCGAAAGATGAAGCTCCATGTTTCCCGTTCCCTTGAATTCTTCGTAGATGACCTCATCCATTCTGCTGCCCGTGTCCACGAGGGCAGTTCCTATGATGGTAAGGCTGCCCCCCTCTTCTATATTCCGGGCTGCTCCGAAAAACCGCTTGGGAAAATAGAGGGCCGCCGGGTCCATTCCCCCAGAAAGGGTCCGCCCCGAAGGAGGAACCACGAGGTTCGATGCCCGGGCGAGCCTGGTGATGGAGTCGAGAAGAAGGACCACGTCCTTCCCCACCTCCACGAGGCGCTTGGCCTTCTCGAGGGCGAGGTTCGCCACCCGCAGATGCTCATCTGCGGGACGGTCGAAGGTGGAGGCAATGATTTCGCCGTCCACCGAACGGGCCATGTCCGTCACTTCCTCGGGGCGCTCGTCGATGAGCAGCACCATCAGGATGATGTCGGGATAGTTGACCGTTACTGCATTGGCTATTTTTTTCAGCAGGGTTGTTTTTCCGGCCTTGGGAGGGGAGACGAGTAGGGCCCGCTGCCCCTTGCCGATTGGGGCAAAGAGGTCGACGAGCCGGGTGGAGATCTCTTTCGGGTCCGTCTCGAGGATCAGCATTTCGTCGGGGAAAATCGGAGTGATGGCGCTGAAATGAGGCCTGCGCCTGGCTGCCTCGGGGTCGGAAAAGTTCACCATCTCGACTCTCAGGAGGGCCTCGTAGTGCTCCGAATCCCGTGGGGGCCGAACGAGCCCCCAGATGACATCCCCGTTCCGCAGACCGAACCGGCGTATCTGGGAGGCGGAGACGTAGACATCGTGATCGCTTGGAAGAAGCCCTTTGGGACGGAGAAAACCGTACCCCTCGGGAAGGATTTCGAGAGTGCCTCCGCCGAAGCGGTAATTCAGCTCTTCGGCCTGGGCCCGGAGGATGGCGACGATGAGATCGTCCTTCCGAAGGGAGGAGAACCCGCTCACGGAAAGGTCCTTCGCAATTCTCCGGAGCTCGGGGTTCAGCTGGTTCGCCAGGTGGCCGAAAGTATGGCGGGGTCGGGGAGCGGGTTTTTGAACTCCCTCGCTCTCCTCCGCTGCCCCATCGGCCTCTGAAAAGGGAGCCTGCGGCTCCTGTTCGGAAGCTGCCGGCGTCTGCTCAGAGAAATCTTCTTTTTCGAGGATATTTTCCGGCATGGTCACGGTTATCTCGAAGCGGAGAAAATCCCCGCGGCCGGAGGACTCAAGGTAATGAAACGGAAATACTGCGGAGTGGAAAACACGAAAAAAGACATCCCCTTCCTGAAATGGACCGAAAACGCACGGGTTCAGCGTTTTTTCCGCCCTCTGGGCGGCGAATACAGCTTGAAAATGCGGGCGGTTCTACTCGGAAATTGCAAAGGATACATCAGAAAAAATACGATCGTACAGAGAAATCTGCACGGAATACGAACCTTTTGGAAGAGGGGAGCCATCCTCGAGAAGAAGGCAGAATGTCCGGGCTCCGTCTCCGGCGGACAGCCGGATAAATTCTGAATGAATCGCCCGATTTCGAAAATACCAGCGTACCTGGACTCCGTCGCCGCCGGCGGAACGGGAATAGTCGAACCACAGGCAGAGCTGCCGCGCACCGTACTCAAAGACAGTCCCCGTTCTGAGAGGGTGCATCTGTTCATCCACTTCGTCGCAGAGAAGCACCCTGTTGATCTCGAAGGACCCCGCGGCCTTGTTCGACCGCACCGCCCAGAATGAGAAAATAAGCAGCGAACCGATAACAGAAAACATAAGAAGAAGAAAAACTCTTCCGTTCCTGGCCATTATACCCACCGCCCCGGAAAAAAAACAAGTGCAGAAAAAAATTCGTCGATGAAATGTTTTTGCCCGCTGCTGAAGATACCTTGCCTATCGGTCCAGTATCGTGATGAAATCCCTCTGTGCTGGCTCTTTCCAAAACACTCTATCACGAATAATCTGGTGAGGCAAGATAAAAATCTCTGCGTTAGGACTGCGGATGAAGCTCGGGTATGCTGTGTACCCGGAAGGGGTTATTTTTTCGATTCCGCCGCTCTCCTCGGAAGGGGTATTCTGATGAAAACGAAGGCAACACCATGAACGGATCGCATTCATACGGAGTTGCGCTGAAAGGACTTCTCGTCGCTGCAGTCATAGCTTCCACCATGCTCAGCATTCCCGTTCCGGGCTTTCGGCTGTACTTTAATTTCGGAGAGGGGATCATCTATCTCTCTGCTCTTCTGTTCGGACCCGCCTGGGGGGCAGCCGCCGGAGGCATCGGCGCTTCACTGGCAGATCTCCTGCTGGGCTACCCTCTCTGGGCCCCCTTTACGCTGGTGATCAAGGGAGCTGAAGGATACATCACCGGAGCCGCGGGAAAAAGATCTCCTCTCCTTGGCATTACCTGCGGCATGGCTGTCATGATCACAGGGTATTCCGTCGCGGCAGGGATTCTCTACGGATGGGCAGCCGCTCCGGTCGAAATGGTCACCGATTTCGTTCAATGCGGCATGGGCGCTGCTCTTGCCCTCACCACACGAACGACTATCGCAAACGCTCTTTTCAGCTCTGAAGTACGGAAGAAATAACCGCTTCCTTCAGCGACCGGACAATCCGGCGGTGCTCCTCCAGGGGGAAGCCATCCACCGAGAGAGCGTGCCGCCTGGTGACTCCATCCACCGCACCCTTTTCCGCGAGGGCGCGAAGGAGCCCCTCGATTTCATCCTCTTCCGGGCCAAGCCATCGGCCGCAGGAAAAAGAAAGAAGGGCCGCGAGGGCAAATCCCCCCCAGTCCGAAACATCCACAGGCAAGGTCACATCCGCCTCCGTCACGGAAAGGCAGCTGGCGTACTCCGGCAGAAGCTTCGAAAGAGAGGAACGGAAATTTCCCATTCCAACCTCGTTTCCGCCGTCACCCACCGCGACGACGGAAATTTCTTTCCCGCGAGCCAAAAAGGCCGCTTCGTCAAGAGGAGGAGTCGTGGATGAGACGTCTTCCCCCCGCATATTGTAATATTTTCCGTCTTCCGCCCGTCCCAGCCTCTCGAGAAAGATCACGAGGTCAGGTCCCCCATCGAGAATCTCTCGTCCCGACCCGGCCTGCTTCACGGCGGGACCGCCCGCCGACAGGGAGGCTGATCGAAGGGCATCGAAGCAGAGGGGATCGGTGAAGAGGGTCGCCTCTCTTCCGGACCGCTCGAGAGCCCGGGCGATCATCACAGCCCCAGCAGGACCGTCCGTCTCGGGGGCGGCGCATGCGGGAACGTAAAACCCGGTGACCACTGCAACCTGCGACGCAGCATCAAGAAGCCTCCGGGCCTCGGCAAGGTGGCACGGTTCCAGGAGGGAGGAAACCTTTCTGCCGGAGCGGTTCGATGCTGTCAGTGCCTTTATCGAAGAGTACGGTCCAGCCTCCATGTCATACGCTCAGTTTGTCCACCAGGGCGAGCATCTCGGGATTGAGGGGCTTGGGGGACTTCCAGGCCTCAGAGAGGGGGCAGAGGACCATATTGCCGCACACTGACCCGACCATCATCCCCGTCTTCCCCCCGAGGAGGGACTCCACGGCGAAGGAGCCCATCCGTGAGGCAAGAATGGTGTCGAAGGAGGAGGGACTGCCTCCCCGCTGAATATAACCCAACACTGTCACCCTTGCGTCGTACCCGCCCGTGTCCTGCAGGCGGCTGCGGAGCTCCAGGGCGGACATGACCCCCTCGGCCAGGATGATGAGGGAGTGGGTCTTTCCTTTTTTTCTGGAATAATGAAGATGTTCGCACATCTTCGCGATATCGAGGGGGATCTCCGGAACCACCACGTACTCCGCACCCCCCGAGACGGCCACCTCGAGGGCGAGAAAACCCGCTTCCCGCCCCATGACCTCCACGATGAAGAGCCGGTCGTGGCTGCTGGCCGTGTCCCGCAGCTTCTGTACAGCCGTAAGGGCAGTGTTCACCGCCGTGTCGTAGCCGATGGTGACGTCCGTGCCGGCCACGTCGTTGTCGATGGTGCCGGGAATTCCGATGGTTGAAAAGCCCAGTTTCCCGATGGCCTCGGCTCCCCGGAAGGAACCGTCCCCGCCGATGATCACGAGGGAATCGACCCTGCGGTTCTCGAGCTGCACGAGAGCGGCCCGCTGCCCCGCCTCCGTCTTGAACCGTTCGCTTCGGGCGGTACGGAGAATCGTCCCTCCCCGATGGATGATCCCCCCAACGGAGGCCCGGTCCATGGTCTGGAAATCTCCGTCCATGAGCCCCTCGAATCCCCGCATCACCCCTATGGCCTCGATGCCGTGAAAAATAGCCGTCCGTACTACTGCCCGAATGGCCGCATTCATCCCCGGCGAGTCTCCTCCGCTTGTCAGCACCGCGATGCGCTTCAACATGTTAAATTCCTCCCCCCGCTCCTGCCTGAATAAAGACATAAATATCCTACCACAAGAGACGAAAAAAGGGCGGAAAGCCCGGCAAGTGCCGTCTTTTCCGCCCTTGTTTCTCTTTTTTTTCCGTACCGAAGAGAGTCAGTTCCGCAAGGAAATTACTTCTTCTGAAGCTCCTCCACCCGTTTGTTGATTGATGAAAGCTCCGTGTCCAGTTCGCTCAGCTGCTTCTCGAGGTCGCTCTTTTCGCCGTTGAGCTTTTCGAGGCGCTTGATGAGACGGTCGAGCTCGAGACGGTCGGCGGCCTTTCCGGCATAGAGAGCCTCGGGATTATCGTTCTTCACATCCCAGATGAAATCGATGGAAGCCCCTTTCAGGTACATGTGGATGCCGCTGTTGAAGCTCAGCTTCACAGAGGAAACTTTCGTGAGAAGAGGTTTGCCCTTTTCGTCGTAGCGGGGAAAGAAAATCATTCCGTCCCGTTCCCCCTGGAGCTTGAAATTGAATCTCTTATCGTAGTCCACAGGCTTCACTTTTTTCTTTCCGATCCAGAGGTCAACCTGTTCGTCAAAGGGAGCCATGTGCATAGACGGTCCGAAGTTCTTGAACTCCACGTGGATTGGAATCGTTTCGCCCATGTTCAGCGATTTGAGAAGCTGATAGGCATAATTTTCCTTTTCGTCGTTGGTCCAGAGGTTCTTCTCCGCTTCGCTTTCGATAAGCGCCTGGACATATTCGGCGGAATAGTAGGTCACCTTGACCTCAAGGGGCCCTATCGCTCCCTGCTCCCGATAGGATTCTTCCCTGGTCCATTTCGCGAGGGTCTTCTCATAGTCCGCTCCTTGAGCTGCTCCGGCGGAGAAGAAGCTTCCCAGGATCGCGAAAAGCATCATCCCGCTGAGCAGCGAGGATATTCTTTTTCTCAATATCATTTTTCTGTCATCCATCCCTTCGTGATTCGCTTCAGGGGAATTATACCGTTTTTTCCCGGAAAAAAAAAGGACGGGCCCGAAGGCCCGTCCTTTCTGAGTCCATTCTCTCCGATTAGAAGGAGATGGAGGTGCGGAAACGTATCATGCTGTCTTCGTAGCCGTTGTCGACGTCGATCTTGTCGTACAGAAGCTCGAACTGAAGGGCGGGGGTGTACATGTAGCGTACGCCGAAGAGCCAGTTCGTGTGGTCGATGGGAAGAGTGTCGTAGTTCACGTCCAGGTAGCGCTGGAAGGTCGCCCAGGTGTCGGACCACTTCTGCTCGGCATAGACAAACCAGTACTTCATCTCGTCGTTCCGAAGAGGGTTGTTGATGAGAACTGCGGGGGCATTGTTCGGGAGCCCCCCGTTCTGTTCGGCGTAGGAAAGGCCGTTGATCTGGGTCGCAAAGGTCGCGTCGAGCTTCGCATATTCAAACCACAGGCTGGTGAACTTCAGGGCGTTCTGCTTCACATCGAGAATGGCCTTGTAGGCTGTGGGGGAATCGTCAAGAGGACTGGCCACTGCCCAGTCGTACTTGTTCATGGCATACATGCCCTTGAAGGCGATGTCGGGCGTGAAGTTCACTGCGAAGTCTGCCCAGTAGGTCTGCTGCTTCGAAAGATTCGTCGTGGTCGGAACAAGGTCATAATTCTTCACGAGTCCCGCAAGGCCCACGCTGAACTGCTCGTTGAGGTTGAAGCGCACCCGCGCGCCGTACCATGTGGATTCGGCGCCGGCACCGGCTCCGTCGTAGTGTCCCCAAAGAGCGCTGAACTTGCCCATTCCGAAGGTCTTGTCGAAGACCATGCCTTCGATCCGGTCGTCAAGGAACCACGCGTCGTCGCCGTAGGCTTCGTTGTAGAGGCCTTCTTCCCATACGATGGAATTCGAGCGGCCGAACTTCACGGTGAAGTCCCAGGGCATCTTCACGGTGATGAAATTCTCTGCCCACTCGAGTCCGCGGGCATCAGTCCGGCGAAGCCGGGCGCGGTAGGAAACATTCTCGTCGATCCGCTTCACGAGCTGCAGATAGTTGCTCGGCTGACGCATGGTCAGATCCTGGTCGCCGTCAGTCGTGTAGGTTCCGGTTGTATCGAGGTCTGCCCATTTCCAGTCCATCCGGAAGGAGCCGCTGATCTTCCAGCCGCCCACTCCCTCTTCGAGAACGGCAACCCGGCTGTCGAGCTTGTCGACCTTCACGCCGAGGGCGTCAAGTTCGTCCTTGAATTCGACAACAAGCTTCTTCAGCATTTCCACGTCCTGTTTGCTGGCCTTGGTCATGTCGACCACGGCGAGGGCGCGGGCCACTGCGGAAGCAACTTCGTAGCGGGTCATGGGCTGGTTGCCCTTGTAGGTGCCGTCGGGATAGCCGGAGAGAACTCCGCGGGCGGCAAGCTGGCCGATCGCGTCATAGGCCCAGTGATTCATGGGAACATCCATGAAGGGATTGGCGGCGGCGAACGCAGGAGCTGCGAAAGCCACAAGTGCGATTACTGCAACAAGCGCAAGAATCTTTTTCATTGTGTAATAAACCCCCTTGGTTTGTGTGTGATATATATCGCGGATTTTCCTGATCTCTCCGCTGGGGGTACGGGACGAAGTTTCCTCGTTTCCTTTTCCCATTCCCACGGCATCGAAAAAAGTATTTTTCCGCCTTCATCCTCCGCTCGTCCTTGTTGGCCGGGGGTTTGCACCTCCTTTCGCGCCTTCGGGATTTCGTCACGGAAGAACAGAAGCTATGTAGTCCAAGATCATATTGTCAAAGTACGGCAATATCCCAGTTCCTGATGCATTGTAGTCGAAGCCGCGATCGGCGAAAATAGGTCCCAGGTCTCAAGTTCAGTAAAATTACTTATTTTTCAATCTTTCCCTTCATGAATCGCTTCAGGGAATTATACCTTTTTTTTCCGAAAAAAAAAGGACGGGCCCGAAGGCCCGTCCTTTCTGAGTCCATTCTCTCCGATTAGAAGGAGATGGAGGTGCGGAACCGGATCATGTTGTCTTCGAAGCCGCCGTCGAGGTCGAGCTTGTCGTACAGAAGCTCGAACTGAAGGGCGGGGGTGTACATGTAGCGTACGCCGAAGAGCCAGTTCGTGTGGTCGATGGGAAGAGTGTCGTAGTTCACGTCCAGGTAGCGCTGGAAGGTCGCCCAGGTGTCGGACCACTTCTGCTCGGCATAGACGAACCAGTACTTCATCTCGTCGTTCCGAAGAGGATTGTCGATGAACAGCGCAGGCTTGAGAGCGTTGGGAGCCTGTTCGGCGTAGGAAAGGCCGTTGATCTGGGTCGCAAAGGTCGCGTCGAGCTTCGCATATTCAAACCACAGGCTGGTGAACTTCAGGGCGTTCTGCTTCACATCGAGAATGGCCTTGTAGGCTGTGGGGGAATCGTCAAGAGGACTGGCCACTGCCCAGTCGTACTTGTTCATGGCATACATGCCCTTGAAGGCGATGTCGGGCGTGAAGTTCACTGCGAAGTCTGCCCAGTAGGTCTGCTGCTTCGAAAGGTTCGTCGTGGTCGGAACAAGGTCATAATTCTTCACGAGTCCCGCAAGGCCCACGCTGAACTGCTCGTTGAGGTTGAAGCGCACCCGCGCGCCGTACCATGTGGATTCGGCGCCGGCACCGGCTCCGTCGTAGTGTCCCCAAAGAGCGCTGAACTTGCCCATTCCGAAGGTCTTGTCGAAGACCATGCCTTCGATCCGGTCGTCAAGGAACCACGCGTCGTCGCCGTAGGCTTCGTTGTAGAGGCCTTCTTCCCATACGATGGAATTCGAGCGGCCGAACTTCACGGTGAAGTCCCAGGGCATCTTCACGGTGATGAAATTCTCTGCCCACTCGAGTCCGCGGGCATCAGTCCGGCGAAGCCGGGCGCGGTAGGAAACATTCTCGTCGATCCGCTTCACGAGCTGCAGATAGTTGCTCGGCTGACGCATGGTCAGATCCTGGTCGCCGTCGACGGTGTACACGCCGGCATCAAGGTCTGCCCATTTCCAGTCCATCCGGAAGGAGCCGCTGATCTTCCAGCCGCCCACTCCCTCTTCGAGAACGGCAACCCGGCTGTCGAGCTTGTCGACCTTCACGCCGAGGGCGTCAAGTTCGTCCTTGAATTCGACAACAAGCTTCTTCAGCATTTCCACGTCCTGTTTGCTGGCCTTGGTCATGTCGACCACGGCGAGGGCGCGGGCCACTGCGGAAGCAACTTCGTAGCGGGTCATGGGCTGGTTGCCCTTGTAGGTGCCGTCGGGATAGCCGGAGAGAACTCCGCGGGCGGCAAGCTGGCCGATCGCGTCATAGGCCCAGTGATTCATGGGAACATCCATGAAGGGATTGGCGGCGGCGAACGCAGGAGCTGCGAAAGCCACAAGTGCGATTACTGCAACAAGCGCAAGAATCTTTTTCATTGTGTAATAAACCCCCTTGGTTTGTGTGTGATATATATCGCGGATTTTCCTGATCTCTCCGCTGGGGGTACGGGACGAAGTTTCCTCGTTTCCTTTTCCCATTCCCACGGCATCGAAAAAAGTATTTTTCCGCCTTCATCCTCCGCTCGTCCTTGTTGGCCGGGGGTTTGCACCTCCTTTCGCGCCTTCGGGATTTCGTCACGGAAGAACAGAAGCTATGTAGTCCAAGGTCATATTGTCAAAGTACGGCAATATCCCAGTTCCTGATGCATTGTAGTCGACTGTCCGGACTAATGAAATAGGTCTCAAGGCCTATCTTACGTAAAACTACCTAGGATTTCAGTCTTTCCCCATTATTGTAACCGGCCGGAGCATCAGTTCTGTCCTTTTTTTTGTCCATGGGCCGGCAGCAGAAGCCCATATAGTACCAGAAGATGCAGGCGAATTTATACCGGATCGAAAAGACGTCCCCCACCATTCCATAGAGCAGAAGGGAAAATATGGTCACCGAAAGGGCTATCCAGAACCACCTCTGCTTCACCTCCCTTCTTGCGAGGGCGAGACCCCGAAAACCGGAGAAGATAAAAAGCCACACCATCGCCGCCATGGCGGCAATGCCGCCGTAGACGGAGAGATTGAGGTACATGTTATGGGCATCGCCGACATGAATTGCCTGAAGCTGGGCTTTTTTCGGATCCCACCAGGAGGAATTTTCCGCGGCGAACTCCTCGTTGAAGGACCCCCACCCCCAGCCGAGAAGAGGACGCTCTGCAACAAGGTTCGCGGCCCCTTTCCATATAAGGGAGCGGTAGGTCGTGAAAGCTTCTGAATCCCGGAAGGAAAGCATCTGGTGGTACTCCCGCTCGATGGCTTGAGAAAATGAGGCGAGAAGCTCGGGATTTTTTCTCTCGAGGATCTTCCACACTCCGCCGAAGAAGATCAGAAAACAAAAGAGAAGCAGCAAGAGTTTGACCCAGTATTTTCTGCCCCCGAGGAGAGCGAGAAGACCGAGGCTGAAGGCTCCCGTAATCCACGCCGAGGTGCTCGAGCTCATCCCCGCTATAAAGAGAAGCGCCACGGAAAGAGCCAGCATGAGGAGGGAATCCGCCTCGAAAGCCCGGGAAGCGGAAAGAGGAAGGAGAATTATCGCATAGAAGCCAAGGGTATTGATGTTGCTGAAAAGGCCGGCAAAATTCCGATCGAAATAGAAAGCGTAGAAGGACTGAAGTACCGCAATGAAAGCGGAAAAGATCAGCACGACCCAGAAGCGTTTTCTCGCTTCATCATCGTATACCCTGGCAGCAAGCCAGAGGGAGAAGGCAAATTCGAGAAGAAGGGAATATCCTTTCAGAAAGGAATGAATATCAGGCTTCAGGAAAAAGGTCGCGGGCAAACCCGCAGCCAGAAGCGAGAGCAGTATCCTGGCGACCATGGGGTCAAGAGTTCCCCGAAAGGACTTTCCCCGTTTGAACTCGAGGGCAAGGCCGAGAAGGGCCAGGAGCCATCCGAAATACCGGGGCACGGGGCCCCAAGCGGCGAAGAGAAGTGACCAGAGAAAGCCAAACTCCGTCAGGGAGAGGGATTTCAATGAAAGGTCGGAAAAAGGTGTTTTCATGGCCGTCTATCCATCCTCCCGGGATGATCTTTCAAAATAATGGCGAAAAAATATTTTTGGAAAAAATTTCAGCCCAAGGAATTTGAAGAAAGTTTCCGGCTTGTACAGGATGCTCCGCCAGGTGTTGCCGAGGATTCCGTTCACCCGGGGCGATCGGCGGAACCGATCGAAGAGGTCAATTTCTCCCCCTTCCGCTAAAGAAGAGGCGATTTTCAGGTACATATTGGGCAGTTCCCATGCTTCGATGATTTTGACCGCCTCCGGCAGCATTTTGGATTTTTTCAGCCAGGAAAGAAGCCTCAGGTAGACAGCGGCTCCGTGGGCGTATTTTCCTCCCCGGCGCGCACGCCTCCGGGTGGACTGGGAGGAATGCTGAAGGTAAACGATCAGGGGTTCCGCACACGAAACCGCCTTATCCGCGAGGCAGAGCGCCCGGACGATGAACTCCCGGTCCTCCGCGAAAAGGCATCCTCGGGGAAACCCGAGAGAATGGCGAAGGAGAAAAGACCGGTCGTAGAGGACGTTCGACGCGTTGAGCCATCGCTTCCCCCTCAAATAGGAGAGCAGCACCTTTTTTGCATCCGCAGAGCCCTTCATAGGAGAAGCGTATGTCCTTCGGCCCCGGCCCTCTTCATCCGCGACCTCGAAAGCGCAGAAAGAAATGTCGCACCCTTCCTGCCGGAGGAGCGTCCAGAGACGAAGAAGACAATTTCCCCTGATAAGATCGTCTCCGTCCAGGAAAAAAACGCTCTCTCCACGGGCATTTCCGAGTCCGGTATTCCGCGCTTCCGATACTCCTTTGTTTCTTTCGTGGCGGAGAATTTTCATATCTGCCGGCGAGACCTCGGACATCTCCTCGGCTATGGCGATCGAACGGTCGGTGGAGCAGTCGTCCACGAGGATCACTTCCATGGATATTTCCCGCTGGGAAAAGACGGCACCGAGAGTTTTGCCTAAAAACTTCTCCTGATTGAAAACGGGAATGACCACCGAGACCTGGGGCACAATTTTCCCCGCGTCCTGAAGAGAGTGCGGCCGGCTGCCGGAAAGCTTTTTCTCCCCGCTTTTCATGACCTTTCGTTTCCCCGGTCTTTTGAAAGGAGAATTTCTTCATATATTTTTTCGACAGCGTCGCCCATCTCCCCGAGAGACGGGATGTTCCGGGCGGAAAAGGATGAGTAAAAGGGTTTGCCGTCAAGAAAACCCTGAAGGGCTTTTCTCCACGCCTCTTTATTCCCCGGGGGAAGCAGCCCGTCACGGGTATCAGCCATCTCCGCCACTGAGGGAATGTTCGAAGCAAAGAGGGGAACTCCCATCTGGACTGCCCGGGCAAGGGTCAGGGGCATTCCCTCGCTGTAGGAGGGAAAAAGGAGGCACGAGCATCGGGAGAGCCATTCGTCAGTGTCGTTTCGGAATCCGTGAAAGAAAAGCCTCCCGGACAAATTCAGCTCCATACCTCTTCTGCTGAGCGTCGGAAAAAGAGGCCCGTCCCCCACGACATCGAGCCTCCACTCTCCCTTCAGCAGGGGAAGAATTTCGAGGACGTCCTGCAGCCCCTTGAGAGGGGTCAGCCTTCCGATGAAGAGAAACCGTTTCTCCGTCTCTTTTGCCGGTCCGCCCCACATTTTGCCCGGGGCAGGCAGGCCGTTGCGGACGACCTCGGAATTTTCGCCGAAACATTCCCCCATATCCTCTTTCACTGTCCTGCTCACGCACAGGACCCTGGAGGCCTTTCGATAAGGAAGGTAGACGATCTTTTTCCGGTTGCCGAATATTCCGTGGGCGCTCACCACATAGGGGCATTTCGCCAGGGATGATGCGGCCAGGGCAATCCAGGCGGGGACCCTGGAATGGGCGTGAAGAAGGTTCCATCCCTCTCTTTTTATCAGGGAGGCAATCTTGAGGGCGCTCCGGAGAGCTGTGGCAGGATTTTTTGCCTCTACCGGAAGAGTCCGGTGCACAACCCCTCCGGGAAGGGCGTTCACCAGCCTCCCTCCTGAGGAGACGACACAGAGAGCATGCCCCCGGGAGGCCAGTTCTTCGCTCAGCCAGAGAACATGCCGTTCCACTCCCCCCTCCTCCAGGGCGGGAAGAATCTGAATGATTTTCATGCCGCCCTGACCTCGTCAAACATCTGAACCGCCTCCGGAAGAAGGGTGCGGAGCGGATTTTTCGGAGGTCTTTTGAGCCTCTTCATAGTATTTTGCGAACTTCAGAAAACGAAGCCATGCACCATTGACCGAATTGATATACCCCCAGAAGCCGTAGAGGAATTGACGGTGAAGAAGAAAATAGCGAAGAAAATTTCCCGTCATGGCAAAGGGGATCCGCCAGGGGGAGTAATTTTTTCCCCGGGCAAGAGTTCCCTCGAGAAGAGCATCGGTATAGGCATTATATTTTGCGACTGTTTTTGAAATACTCTGAAAGGAATGGTGCCAGATATCCGATCGAAGCGTCCCGATGCGGGCATCATTCCTCAGCAGGCGGACCCGGTCCCACGACCAGGTCTCCCCCATGGCAGCAAATCCTCTGCGGTAGAGGCGAAGGACGATATTTTTTTTAACCCACGGGTGGGGACGGGGATGGCCCGGAAGGACATCGGCGATCTTGATGCGGAAGGCATCATACCGGCCGGACAGCAATGCGGGAGGAATTTCTTCGATCAGTCCGGGGGAGAGCTCTTCGTCAGCATCGAGGTTCAGAAGCCAGGAACCGGTGCATTTGCTCTCCGCAAAGGCCTTCTGGGCCGAATAATTGTCCCATTCCCGGAAAAAAACCTTCGCTCCGAAAGATCGTGCGATTTCGGCCGTCCCGTCTGTGCTGAGCGAATCGACCACGACGATCTCTGCCGCAATCTTCCGGGCGGCTTCAAGGGTCGCGGGGAGGCGGGACTCCTCATTTTTCGTGATCATGTAGAGGGACAGGTCATTCATGCTATCGCTTTTTCCGCCCTTTCATCTTCGGGCTCTATCCGGCTTCGCCCATTTCTCCACGATCCACTCCGCCGCACGGCGCGCCTCGTTCAAAGAAGAGCTCCCGTTCTGCGAAAGGGTTATCTTTCCGATACAGTCCGTTACATTAGCACAGTTCACCTCTTTGAGAAAGCCCCGGTCGAAGAGAGCGGCGAAGAAAAGGTCGAACCGGGGTTTTCCCCAGAGAAAGCGGGGCGGAAAAAGTCTCCGTTCCACCAGGTTTTCGGTGAGCTTCTGCAGCCGGAGGCGAAGGGCCTTCGGTGTCTCCGTCCGCAGGAGAAAGACCTCTTTTCCCGCTGTGACCGACTCCGAGATCATGGAGATCGAGTCCTCCGTGACAAAGACCCGCTGGGAGAGCCCGAGCATCCCGGGCACAGGGTTGAAGGGATCCCTTGAGGCGAGAAGAAGCATTCTGACGGAGGGATTTCCCTCTGTCGCCTCTTTCAGGGCCTCCTCCGCTGAGGAAGAGGTGCGCCTCGAGGTGGTGATGTAGAGATCCGCTCTCCTCTTTTTCGCAGCCTTCAGGAGGAGGGGGATACAGCTGCGTATCCATCGGGGAGAAATGCTGTAGTTTGCGTCGTCTCCGCCGATCAGGATGCTCCACCTTTCTTTTTCACCCGGTCCGGGGGGGTATTTCTGGGCGAGCTCCCATCCCTTCCGTTCGAGTTCGTCAGGAAAGATCCCGTTGGGTGCTCCGAGGGTTACAAAGACATTGGGTGCTTCGGCGGGGGCATCGTGTTCCGGGACAACGGCGAAATCAAAGGGGTCAGTCCCGAGAGCCGAGGGGGTCATCAGGGTGCATGACATGCCGCCAAGGGCACGGGCCAGGGCAAGGGTGAAGGGAGCGGCGCCGCTTCCGGCGGAGAGAAAGAGGGGTTTCCCTCCTGCAGCAGGCCGTTCAGCGAGGGCAGATCTGCCTTCGGAAAGGAGCTTCGAGGCTCCTGTCCGCTCGAGCCAGAGGGCAGCCTCGTCCGAAGTCATGGAGAAAAGAAACCGGGCTTTCCATTTCAGGAAGAAGACCCTTCTCCAGCCTGAAAGACGGGGGACTTCCATCTGCATTATGTCGGCACCGGTGAACCGGGAGATCCACCCCGCCACCCCGCGGCTCTGGGAGAGATGTCCCCGGATGCCGTCGCTGAGAATGATGAGAAGAGAGGGGGGGACTTTCATCTCTTTGTCTCCGCTCATTTTTCTTTTCCGGCTCCCCTTTCGGGAGGGTTTTTTGGTGAACCCAGCCCGGGGATGAGAGGGGCCATGGCATTAAGGGACGCCTCCGCCGCTCCGCCGGCATTTCCGAAAAATCCGGCCGCTCCCTCTGCGGCTCGCTGCTTCAGCTCAGGGGACAGGCTTGCCCGCCAGAAACCGGCCATCCCTTCCGCTCCCTCCACCTCGAATGAGACCCCCCGACGGCCCAGCTCTGCAGCCGACTCCGGAAAGTCCCGCATGTAGGGGCCATGGCAGAGGGGAATGCCGAAGGCTGCGGGTTCCATGATGTTCTGCCCTCCCCGGTCCACGAGGCTGCCGCCGATAAAGGCGCTGTCGCTGACCCCGTAAAGGTCGAAGAGCACTCCTATTCTGTCCACCACGAGAATGTCCCACTCCTTTTGTTCCTCCGAGAGAAGGGCAGTTCGGCCGAAGGCCGCGGCGAGTTTTCTGACTTCTTCCGCCCGTTCCGGATGCCGGGGAACAAGGATCAGCCGGGAGGAAGAACAGGAGGAGCGGACTCGCTGAAAAGCGTCCAGCACAATTTCATCCTCTCCGGCATGGGTGCTGCCCGCAAGGAAGAGAGGTCTCCTTTCTCCGGCCACCTCCCGGGCCCAGGTGAGACCGGCCCTTTCCCGGCGCAGAAGGAGGGCGTCCGCCTTGCAGTCGCCGACAACAAAAATCTTTTTTTCCCCTATGCCCAGGCGAAGCATAACCTCCCTGTCCGGTTCCGACCGCACCAGCACAAGGGAAAACTGGTCGTAGACTTCTCTCCAGAAGGAGGGGAATCTGTGGATGTTCGCCGCGGTCCTGTCGGAAAAACGGGCGTTCGCCAGAATCGCCGGTATTTTCCTTCGCGCCAGGGCAAAGAGAAGGTTGGGCCAGACCTCCGTCTCGAGGATTAAGCAGGCTTTGGGGCGAAGGGCATCGAGGGCTCTTTGAACAATCCAGGGGATGTCCCAGGGGTAGTAGATGTGTTCGCCGTAGAGCCCTTGCGCCAGCCGGGCGGCCATCTCGCGACCCGTGGGCGTGGTGGTGGAGAGGAGGACGTCCTCGGGAGGATGCCCCCGTTCAGCGAGAGCCGACAGAAGGGGCGTGGCGGTCTGCACCTCTCCCACCGAGACGGCATGGACCCAAAGGGGGTGTTCCGGTAAATTTTTTTTCTTCTCCGCCCCGTAGAACCCTCTCCGTTCCTCCAGCCCTTCGGCGTAGCGCCTCGCGAGCCAGGGAAAGGCTGCCAGGTAGGCGGCGGAAACGGCGAGGGAATAGAGGGGAGAGCTCATCGTCAGGCGATGCCGGCCTTGAGCAGTTCGTGAAGGTGCACCATGCCCACGGGACGGCGCTCCTCCACGACGATGATTGCGGAGATCTCCCGCTGCTCCATGACCCGCACCGCCTCGGCGGCGAGCTTGTGGGGCTCGATGACGAGGGGGGAGGAGTTCATGACTTCCCCCACTGAGAGGGAAAGGCATTCGACCCCCCGTCTCGCGAGAAGGCGTCGAAGGTCGCCGTCGGTGAAGACTCCGGCGAGGTCGCCGCTGCCGTCCACGATGATGGTGGCGCCGTACCCCTTGCTCGTCATCTCGAAGAGGGCGTCGCTCACCGGAACCGAGAGTCCCACCAGGGGAAGCTTCTCCCCCGAACCCATTACGTCCTGCACCCTTGTGAGCAGCCTGCGGCCCAGGGCTCCGCCAGGATGGAAGAGGGCGAAATCCTCGGGACACAGCCCCCGAAGCTCGGTGACCATTCCCGCCAGGGCGTCGCCCAGGGCGAGCTGGAGGGTGGTGCTGCACAGGGGAGCGAGGTTGAGGGCGTCAGCTTCAGTCTCTCCCCTTTCTTGGCCGGGTGCGGCGGTGCAGATCCCCGCCTCGGAGAGGACGGAGGAATCGAGGACCACGTCGGCGTTCAGGGCCAGGGGAGAGGAGAGCCCCCCGGTGATGGCGATGATCGGGGCCCCGAGGCGCTTGAAATGGGGAAGAATGGAGACCACCTCGGCGGTGGTGCCGCTGTTGCTCAGAATCAGGGCGGCGTCATTCCGGCAGACCATGCCGAGGTCGCCGTGGGATCCCTCTGCGGCGTGAAGAAAGAAGGAAGGTGTCCCCAGGGAGGCAAGGGTGGCGGCGATCTTCCTGCCGATGATCCCGGATTTTCCCATCCCCACGACCACGAGGCGTCCTCTGCACGACTGGATGATTCTTGCGGCCCTCACGAGCTCCATTCCCGCCCGGTCTGCCGCCCGTCCGATCTCCGAGGCCTCGGAGCGGAGGATGTTCCTTCCCCGCTCGAGAAGGTCTTCGTCGGCCATGCTTCTGCCTTTCCGCTCCCAGGGGAGGCTGAACATATCAGTTTTCCCCTTCCGAAGCCCAGTCGAGGGAGGGCATTCCGAGCCTTCCTGAGACCACCTCGTGGAGCTCGAGGAGCTGTTCAAGCAAAAAGGAAAGTTTTTTCAGGGGGACGAGGTTCGGACCGTCGCTCTTCGCCTTTTCGGGGCAGGGATGGGTCTCGAGAAAGAGGGCGTCGATCCCTGCGGCCACCGCGGCCCGGGCGAGTGGCAGGACGAAGCGGTGGTCTCCCCCGCTGGCTCCGCCCGCCATACCTGGCATCTGGACGCTGTGGGTGGCGTCGAAGACCACGGGGCACCCGAGGGAGCGCATGAGGGAGAGGGACCGCATGTCCACCACCAGCTGGCCATACCCCATGAAGGTCCCCCGCTCGCAGAGAAGAACGGAGGACGCTCCTCCGCCCCGGCACTTTTCCACCACGTGCTTCATGTCGAGAGGGCTCAGAAACTGGGCCTTCTTGACGTGAAGGGGCTTCCCCGTCGCCGCCGCGGCGAGAAGGAGGTCGGTCTGGCGGCAGAGAAAGGCGGGGATCTGGAGGATGTCAGTGTAGCGGGCCGCCGGCTCCGCCTGCCATGATTCGTGGATATCCGTCATGACGGGAACTCCGGCCCTGCGCCCTATTTCCGACAGCTGTTCGAGCCCCCGCTCAAGGCCGGGCCCCCGGAAGGAGGAGAGGGCCGTGCGGTTTGCCTTGTCGAAGGAGGCCTTGAAGACATAGGATATGCCGAAGGAAGCGCAGATATCCCGGACCGTCTCGGCGATTTCGAGCCCCAGTTCCGGTGTTTCGAGGGAGCAGGGGCCGGCGAAGAGGACAAAATCTCCGTCTCCGATGGTGAAGTTCCACCGTTTTTCCGGCGAGGAATCGGCGAGGGTTACCGGGGGAAATGCATCCTTCTGTTTTTTTACGATCACAGGTCATCATCTCCTGAATTTTTTTCGAATCTGACGGCAGCGTCCGGAAAGGCAGCTTCCCTCAGGATGAACTCCATGCCTCCCTGAGGCGCTCATGCACGCGGCACCGGAGATCCCACCCCATCTCGGAGGCGGCATACTCCACCACGCTGTCGAGAGCTCCGGGGCCACCCAACCGCTCCTGCCCCTCCCTGGCCATGGAGCGCCGGAGGGGGCCGTCCGTGAGGATGCCGAGAGCGCCTTCAGCCAGATTTCGGGCCGTGGGCGGGACGAGAAGCTCCGATCCGCCAAGCAGTTTTTTCTGCACGAACTTGCCCTTTTCCTCGATGGAGACCACCGGGACCCCCATTCCGGCGCATACCTGGTTTGCCGTCCCCCCAAGGCCCAGAAGTAGATGGGCGCTTCGGGTCACGGAGGGGAGGGGACCGAAGTAGAGGGGAACTGAAATCTCTCCCTTCCGGATTTCCTCTTCCTCCCGGAAGAAGGCCCACCCTTCGCAGGCTGCGAGGAGTTCTCCCATGTCGAGGGTGGGGGCCACCACCATGAGATACGAACAGGGCAGTGACGCGGAAAGCAGCTCCGCAGCGTCAAGGAGCAGCTTCACATCATCATAGGCCCTTCTTCTGCTGCCCGGGAGGAGGAGCACATGGGGCATCCCTTCCGCTCCCCACTCCGTTTCTTCTATAGTATTATCACAGGTCAGGTCCATTATTGGGTTTCCGCTGTAGCGGGCCCTTGCGCCGGAACGGAGAAGCTCTCCCGCCGTCTCCCGGTCCCGGGTCCAGGTCATGCGGCTCCGGTATTTCAGCAGAAACCGTTCCAGACGCCAGTGGCCGCTCAGGTAGACCGTCTTGGCCGTGGCCACGAGGATGGGCATTCTCCCCTGCCCCCACAGGGCGTGAAGAAGAAGGTAGACGTCCCCAACGCACAGGGGGGTGCGAAGGCCCCTTCTCAGCTTCTTCCATGCCGCCATCTGCCCGGCTATGGAGCGAAGAAGGCCGGAGCGGAGGTCCTTCCAGAGGTCAGAGAGACGGTACTTGCTTACCCCTCCGCTGGGGGAATCCTCCGGGATGGAGTCGACCCGAATCCCTTCCTTGGTGTAGTGCTGCCCTCTCCCGACAATTGGAAAGGCGGCGACGTCCGCTGCGGGAAAGCGGGCTGCGAGCTTGCGGGCCAGAAGGGCACCGATGGCGTCCTCGCCGTAGCCGTTGGAGGCCACGACGATTTTCGGACGGAGAACTCCGGCGAGGGCTCTTTTGAACCGGTCTTCATCATCGAGGACCGTGGAGACCAGGGGGACGAAGATGTCCCGGGAGGGACGCCATCCGGGGGGGAGATTATATATGTCCTTCTCGGTGCAGGTCATGGCCTCCCCTCCGCATTCCTCCAGGGAGGCTTCGAGAAGGTCCATGTCCTCTATCCGGTAGCGGTGGTGGTCCTTGAAGCGATGCTCCCTGCAGATACTTACCCCCTGGTGAGCGAGGGAGCAGCGAAAGCTCTCGGGGCTTCCGATGGCCGAGAAGGCCAGCGCTGAGGAAGGCCCCTCCTTCTCGAACCCTTTCCACGTACCGTTCCAGCGCCTCCAGGAGAGAAGGGAGAGCCGGGAGAAGAAGATGTTCTCCGCCGGAACGATGCGGCCGATCTCTTCGGCCAGCCTGCCGAGGCTTTCCGGTGATACCTGGTCGGCCTTGGTGATCACTACGAGGGATGCCCGGGCGAGGACGGAGGGGGGTTCTCGCAGTATTCCCGCGGGAAGGGTCCACCCGTTGCCGAAGGGCGCGCATGCATCCACCAGGGCGATGTCAGCGTCCCGCCCCATGCGGCGATGCTGGAAGGCATCGTCGGCCACGACAAGCTCCACATGCCGTCCCGCGAGAGCGTCCACGTCCCGGAGACGGTCCTTGGAGACCGCCACGGGGACATTCTGAAGCCGCGTGGCCAGAAGGAGAGGTTCGTCCCCTACGAGCTGCCGCAGCCTGGCCATCTCCTCTTCCTCCGCTCCTTCTCCCTGGCCGAAGGAGACCACCACGGGGTCGATTGTCTTGCCGCCGTACCCCCGGCTGACGATGCCCACGGAAATTCCCGCTTCGAGGAGCATCCTGCAGAGCATCTCCACGAAGGGAGTCTTGTTCGTGCCACCGAGGGTGATGTTTCCCACGCTTATCACCGGCAGGGAAGGCTCGGAAATCCGCACGAGTCCGTGATCGAAGGCGAAGTTCCGCAGGGCGATGACGCTCCGCGCCACGAGTCCGAGGGGGTAGGTGGCCGCCCAGGGGGAAAAGAGACGCTCTCCCCGGGCGAAGGCCAGGTAGCTCTTCAGAAGGCTCACAGCTCGCCTCCCTTCCCCTTTCCGGCCGGTTCATCCCGAAAAAACTGAAGATCGTAGAGCCTGCGGTAGAGGCCGCCGTGGGCGAGAAGCTCTTCGTGGCTTCCCTGCTCGGCGATTTTCCCCTTTTCGATGACGATGATTCTGTCCGCATTCCGTATGGTGGAGAGGCGGTGGGCGATCAGGAAGGATGTCCGCCCCTTCATGGCGGCGTTCATGGCCTCCTGGACCTGCCGTTCCACCTCGAGATCCAGGGAGGAGGTGGCCTCGTCGAGAATGAGAATCCTGGGGTTCCGCACCACCGCCCGGGCGATGGCGATCCGCTGCCGCTGTCCTCCGCTGAGGGTCACCCCCCGCTCCCCCACTTCCGTGAAATAGCCTTCGGTCAGCTCCGAAATGAAGGAGTGAATTCCGGCGATCTTCGCCGCCGCCTCGATCTCTTCCAAAGAGAGGTCCGGCAGTCCGTAGGAAATATTGAAGGCGATCGACCCCTTGAGCAGAAGGGATTCCTGGGGGACGATGCCGATCTGCTTCCGCAGCTCCCGAAGGTCCGCCGAGCGCACATCCCTTCCGTCCACCAGAACCGCCCCCTCGTCGGGGTCGTAGAACCTTGGAATCAGGTCCACGAGAGTGGATTTGCCCGAACCCGTGGGGCCCACCAGGGCGATCCGTTCTCCTGGAAGAACGTCGAGGGTTATGTTCGAGAGAACCCGGGTACCCGCAACGTAGGAGAAGGAGACGTTTTTGAAGGTAACCCTCCCCTCGAGCACCCCCAGGGGTCGGGGATCGGGGGGGGAGGTGATCTCCTCCGGTATGTCCAGAAGGCTGAAGATCCTGTCGGCAGCCGCCAGGCCAAGCTGCATGGAGCTCACAACGGACGTGAAGACCCTGATGGGCTGTACGAGAAAGCCCAGGTATCCCAGAAAGGCGATGAGTTCGCCCGGCGTGAGCTTTCCGCCCACCACTTCCCGGCCGCCGAGCCAGAGGATTGCCGAAAGGGCGGCGATGAGGACCACTTCGATGATCCCCGTCAGGGCGGCCTGCACCTGGACGCCCTTCATCACGGCCAAAAAATTGTCGAGATTCGTCCTGCGGAAGCGGCCCAGTTCGAGATCCTCCGTGGCGAAGGAACGGACGATGCGGACGGCCCCGAAGGCCTCCTGGACCACTGCGGAGAGGGCCGCCAGCTCTTTCTGTATGGCGTGCCCCACGATGCGGAGCCGTTTCGCCGCCCGGTCGAGGATCAGGAAGGTGAGGGGAAGAATGGCGAAGGTGATGAGGGTGAGCTTCCAGTTGATGTAGAGAATAAAGGAGACCATGCCGAGGAATGTGACCGACTGAACGATAAGGTTCACCACCACGGAGGTGACGAGGTTCTGAAGAATCGTCACGTCATTGGTGATCCTGGACATGAGTTCGCCGAGGCGCTTTCCGTAGAGGTAGCGGAGGGACATGCGCTGGAGATGGTCGTAGAGGCGCAGGCGAAGATCCATGACCACGTTCTGCCCCACCCAGTTCATATAGTACTGGTGCCCGTAGGAGGCGAGCCCCTTCACGGCGAAGAGGGCGACGAGAAGGAGGGGAAGGGTGTTGAGCATGGCGAGGTCTTTTTCGATGAGCACCTCGTCCACCACGTTCTTCAGAAGCCACGGAGGTACAACGGTACAGGCCGATGCAAGAAGCATGAAGGCCAGTGCCGTGAAGAACTTCCTGCGGTAGGGGCGGGCGCTGTCAAGGAGGCGGAGATAGACGGACCGGGCGCACGTTTTTTCTTTTTTACTCATCTCGGAACGGACATCCTTTCGATTTCGTCGCTGAGCCTTCGGGCGGCCCCCCGGGGAGCGAAGAGGGAGAGATCGGCCAGGGCTTTTCCGGCCGAGGCGAGCCAGAAGTTATCCCGGAGACGTCCCGCCGCCCTCGACGCGGCCTCCTCCGGGGTGAACTCGCCGATCATCTCGTCCACAAGCTCCCGGCCCGCCAGCCGGTTCGGCCACGCGAGGAAGCCGGCTCTGCGCCCCTTTGCCCGGAGGACCCTGTTCCGAAGGAGAGAACCCACCAGGGGAAGAGAAACCGCCAGGCCGGCAAGGCCGGACAAGGGGATGCTTTTCAGCGCAGAGAAGGGAACGAGTGTCAAAAAAGGAATTCCCCGGTGAAGAAGCTCCAGAGTATTCGTCCCCGGCTGGGTTACGGCGAAATCCACACCCCCGAAGGCTCCCTCTTCTCCCCCCGGGACCGGAGAAAACCCGGCATCTTTCCAGAGATGCTCCTCGTCGCTTCGGGTGAAGGGAGACAGGACGACCCGGGGATCCATGGCGGGGAACTCTTTCGCAAGGGCATCCTTCATCCGTCTCAGGAAAGGGAGGGCGAAAATCCGGATGTTCTCCCTGCTTCCGGGCAGAAAGGCCACGACGGGCCCCTTTCCTGCCGGGACATCATGGATCTTCGTCTGGAGTTCGAGGTCGTCGGCGACGAGATCCCCCACCGCAACGGCCCCCGGAATGCCCTCCGCCATGGCTGGAAAAGCCGTGTAGACCCCCGCGCAGCGGCCCATTCCTCTTTTTTTCCCGTAGGCATAGCACAGAAGGGGAACGCCTCCGAAGCGGGCCATGATTCTGCCCCAGAGCAGATCCCCCCCGAGCTGAACGATGCAGTCTGTATTCCGGGCTTCGGCGGCGAGCCTTCCGAGGTCCCCGAGGGAGGAGGGGGGAGGAAGCACTCGCTTTGCGCCGAGTTCTTCGGCGATCCGCTCTTCCTCCCCGCAGGCGAACTGGCAGGGAAGAAGGGCGATGGTGGCCGAAATCCCCCGCTTTTCAAGCTCCCTGAGAAGGGGGCGCACCCACCCCCAGAGTTCTCCGGGGCCGTTGGTGAGGAGGGTCAGTTTTCTCATGCCCTTCCCTCCCCGGCACCGGGAAGAAGTTCGAGAAGAGAACGGGCCCAGAAGCGGAGAGCCCCGGGAGGCCCCATGGCATCCTTCGCCGAGGCGATCTTCCTGTCGAGATCAGCCCGGAGATCCCTGTCCTCCAGGTAGGCCAGAAGAGCCCGGAACACCCCCTCTCCCGTCGCCCTTTTCTGCAGCAGTTCGGGGTAGATCTCCTCCCCCATCAGCATGTTGGGCAGGGAGACCCAGGGAGTGCGGACAAGAGCGCGCCAGGCGAGGGAGGAAACAAAGTCCACCTTGTAGAGAACGGCCATGAAACGGCCGGCCATCATGGCCTCCACGGCGGCCGTTCCGCTCGCTCCCGCAGCGGCCTCGCTTTCCAGCATAAGCACTCTCCCCCCCCTTTCGTCATATTCCCATCCCCGGAGGGTCTCCTTCATCCTTTCGGCAAGATCGCCGGGCAGTCCCGGAGCGATGGAGAAGACGGGACGATACCCCCTCTCCTGAAGGAGGTTCGCGCACTCCATAAGAGGAGGCAGCAATCGGGCAATTTCCGATCCTCTGCTTCCGGGAAGCAGGGCTATCTGTCCCGGAGAATATCGCCCTCCCACCGGAAGGGAAAGAAACTCGTCCACGAGGGGGTGTCCTCTCCAGAGGGAAGGCACTCCTCTCTCCGTGAGAAATTCATGTTCAAAGCGGAAGAGAGGAAGACAGAGATCCGCGTTCCGGGCGAGAAGTGCGCATCTCCCCGACCGCCAGGCCCACACCGTGGGGGGGACGGCATAGACGATCACGCCCCTCCACCCTTTTTTCCGGAGGCCCGAGACGAGGGGAAGATGAAAGTCGGGACTGTCGAAGACTATGAGGGCCCCGGGGTTCCGGTCCATGATCTCCTCCGTCATCTCCCTTTTCAGCCGGAGCAGCCGGGGAAGGGCCGCCAGGGCACCGCTGACCCCCATGATGGAAAGAGCTCCGGGGTCCCGGAGAAGGACGCCCCCCGCCCCGGCGGTCCTCGGACCGATCATGCCGCAGACTTCTCCGTCGTAGCCGAGGGAACGCAGGGCAGCGAGGAGCCCGGAGGCGTATCCGTCCCCCGAGATCTCCCCGCAGCTGAAGTAGATCATCGGGGACGCAGCCCCTCCACCGCGATGGAAAGCTCCTCTGCGAGGGCGGTGAACTTTTTTTTGTCCAGGATGATGGTCCGCTCCGCTTCGACGGCAAGGGCCGTCAGCCCGTTTTCTCCCATGACGGCCAGGGTGTCCGGTCCCACGGCGGGAAGATCGAAGCGGACGTCCTGATCGGGACGCATCATCTTGACCACGGCACCTCCGGCGCCTCCGAGAAGAGAGCCGCACCGGCGGATCATCTCGTCCGTCCCTTCCATGGCCTCCACTGCGACCACGGCTCTTCCCGACACGGCCACGGCCTGGCCGAAGGAAAGGGGCAGGGTTACCGAAAGTACATCCCTGCCGCAGAGCACGTCTTCCCGGTCTCCCTCTGAGAGGGCAGGCCCCGCAATATGACCTTCCGGGGCAAGGATGTCGGAGAGAAAATCAGTGCAGGAGACCACTGGGAAGCCGGAAGCCTCGAAGGCGGCGACGATCCTGCCGAGGAGAGCGTGGTCGTCGTTGCTTCCCGAGGCGAGGACGGCCGCAAGGGCCGCCCCGCCGAGAGGCCCGTAGATGTTTTTTTTATGCACCCGCCCGGCGAGGGTGACGGCGGCGATCTGTCGGCTTTTCATATCCTGGATAAGGGCGCCGAGGTTCAGCTTTCCGTCCGCTCCTGGAAGGTACAGGAGATTTACCCGTTCAAGGGATGGCAGTTCCTCTCTCCCCCCCGTCGTTCCGGGGGTATAGACGACTACCGGAATCCCCTTTGAGCGGGCGCCGCGGATGACCGCCTCGGGCAGCACGCCGCCGCCGGCGATAAGGGCAAGAAGACCCGAAAAGGATGTTTTTTCCACTGCCGAAAGCCTCCTTACCCGTTCGCCCGCCGGGCGAAAAAGCCGCCGACCAGCAAAAATACGATATTGGGAAGCCAGGCCGCGAGGATGGGAAGAAGATACCCCGCCTCGCCGAGAGCACGGCTGAAGGACATGGTGACATAGTAGGCGAAGACGATGAGCACGCTGAGGCCGAAGCCGATTCCCGGACCCGCCCGGCTCGAGCGGACTCCGAGACTGGCTCCGAGTATTGCCAGGACGACGCTGGCCCAGGGGAGGGCAAGCCTCAGATGGAACATGACCTGCAGGGGAGTGAGGTTCGCCCCCTCCCTGCGGAGGAGTGCGATCTGGGCGAGGAGCTCGGCGGAACTCATCTCCGCAGGCTGGCGGGAGGCCTTCTCCACCTGCCCGGGGGTGAGGTTCAGCAGCAGCTTCTGCCGTTCGAAGCGAAAGAGTGGGTTCACCTTTCCTCCTGCGGTCACCTCGAAGACCTGGCCGTTCTGCAGCCACCATTCTCCGTCCTTCCAGAGACCGTCCTCGGCGAGGGAGATGCGGCTGAGCCGTCCGTTCTCGAACTCCTGGATGATAACGTCCTTCATGGCTCCCTCCCGGGCCTTCAGCTCGCTCAGGTAGATCACCCTGTGAAGAACTCCGCCGCTTTCCTCCCGGAGAAAAACCTTCTCCTTGAGCATGGAGGGCTTCTCCTTCAGGATTTCATATTTCATGAGGTTTTCCGCAGCCCGGTTGGAAAAGGGGACGATGGTCTCGGAGCTCAGAAGAGCGCCCAGGCCGACGATTATGGAGGCGAGAAAGACGGGGCGGAGGATGCGGTGAAAAGGAATGCCTGCCGCTTTCAATGCCACCAGTTCGCTGTTGGTCGACAGGCGGCTGAAGGTCAGCAGAGACGAAAGGAGGCTCGCCATGGGAAGGGTCAGGGAGACGACCTCCGGCAAACGGTAAATGAAGAGCCTCATGACGACGCCGAGGGAGATCCCCTTCTCGATCATGAGATTTGCCGCCTGGAAGAGGAGATCTCCGGCGACGAAGACCATGGTGAAAGCCGTCACGCCGAAGAGAAAGGAGCCGGAAAGCTCCTTCAGAACGTAGCGGTCGAGAAGGCCGAACTTTTTTGCATGGGCGGTCATGGCGCTGCCCTCCGGTTGTGAGCCAGTATGAACTCTGCCGCGTCCCGGACGGCGCCATGGCCCGCTCTTGATGGAGTTACCATGTCCGCTGCGCTTCGGACCTCTTCGACGGCATCGGAGGGGGCCAGGGCGAGACCTGCGGAACGCAGGCAGGCCAGGTCGTTCACGTCATCCCCCATGTAGGCCGTTTCTTCGAGAGAAATGCCCAGTTCTTCCGTCAGGGCCTGAAGAGCCGGAAGCTTCTCCTCCACTCCGTTGAAGAGGCGGAAGACCTGCAGCTCCGAAGCCCGCCGTGCAGTGGCGGCAGAGAAACGTCCGCTGATCCAGGCGATTTCCACTCCCGCCCTCCGCAGAAGGGCAAATCCCATGCCGTCGCGAACGTCGAAACGCTTGTATTCGCTGCCGCTGCCGTCCAGATAGACTCCGCCGTCCGTGAGAGTTCCGTCCACGTCCAGCGCGAACAGCCTAATGATCATTCCCGTTTTCTGTCCGCTCTCCACCTCCCTGGCGGGTCCAGAGGGAGATTCCCCGGCGGGACCGGGAGCAGAAATCGAGGATGTCCCGGACAGGCCCGTTCTCCCCGGCCCGGAACTCGGAAAGCCTCTCGGCAGCCTGGCGGAAGGGAAGCCCGCTGCGGAAAAGCTCTTTATAGACCTTCCGCACTTCCGCCCGTCTTTCTCCGTCGAAACCGGCCCGGCGCATGCCTACCGTATTGAGGCCGTAGATGCGGGCGGGATGGCCGTCGGCGAGGAGAAAGGGGGGGATGTCCTTCACTATTTTGGAAAGCCCGCCGATCATGCAGAGCTTTCCCACCCGGACGAACTGGTGGATTCCCGCCATTCCTCCGAGGACCGCAGCGTCCCCCACGGAGGAAAAGCCCGCGAGGCCGGATTTGTTGGCAAGGGTGACATTTTTGCCCACGGTGACGTTGTGGCCGATGTGAACCCCTTCCATGAGGAAGGAACCGTCTCCCACGACCGTGCTGGTGCCCTCTCCCGTGGAACGGTGGACTGTCACGTTCTCCCGGATGATCACGCTGCTGCCCACCCGGACCCATGATTCCTCCCCTTTGAAGGCGTGATCCTGGGGCTCTCCTCCGATAACGGCGTGCTGGTGGAGAGAACACTCCGTGCCGATCTCGACGAAATCGAGAAGGGTCACGAAGGAATGGAGGCGACTTCCCCGGCCGATTTTGACCCGGCCGGCGACAACGCAGTAGGGACCGATAAAGACGTCTTCCTCAAGTTCGGCTTCGGATGAGACGAGAGCAGTGGGATGGATAAAGGCCATGCTCTTATTCGTCCATTCTTCCTTCGGAAGAGTCGGCGAGGGTCTCGGCGGCGACGAAGCTGAATTCCGCCTCGGCGGCCACGGCGCCGTCCACTCTCCCGACGGTGCGGACCTTCCCCATTCTCCCCCGGATGCGGATCATCTCGGCGGTGGTGATCAGCTGATCCCCGGGTTTCACCGGCCGTCTGAATTTCGCCTTTTCGACCCCGGTGAGGAACGTGATGAGCTTTTCGCTTCCCGGCCTGGCTGAAAGCATCATGGCCGCCACCTGCCCCATGGCCTCAAGTACGAGAACCCCGGGCATGACGGGTTCGGAGGGAAAGTGCCCCTGAAAGAAGGGCTCGTTGATCGTCACGTTCTTCACCCCCACGGCATGGGTTTCGCTGAGTTCGAGCACCCGGTCGACGAGAAGAAAGGGATAGCGGTGGGGCAATACCTTCATGATTTTCTGAATGTCAAGCATGGCGCGTCTCCTTTGCATATACAAAATTGTTCTGTCCGAAAAGGGATTTCAGCCGTTCGGCTAACCGGCAGTGCAGTCCGTGTCCGGACCTTATGGCCACGATGCGCGCCCTGAGGGGAATACCCACCAGGTAGAGGTCTCCGAGAAGGTCGAGGATTTTGTGCCGGACAAACTCGTCGGGGAAACGCAGCCCCCCAGAGGCCTGAACGTTTTCGTCATCCACGAGAAGGGCGTTGTCGGGATTCCCGCCCCGGGCAAGCCCCCGGCCGCGAAGGGTTTCAAGCTCGGACTTCAGGGCGAAAGTCCTGGCTGGGGCGATATCCCGCAGAAAGTCGTCCTTTTCAGCAGAAAATTCCGCCATCTCCGTACCGATGGGTTTCTCGGGGTACTGCAGCACGCAGGTAATCCGAAGGTCCCGGGAGGGAAAAGCGGCGAGAAGGGAGTTCTTTGTTTCATCCTCGACCATCAGCGGATAGGCAAGAGCGAACTGATCCGGATGATTCTCCTCTCCGAGGGATTCCGAAGCCTCCTGAAGCTGCATTGCAAAGGCGCGGCTGCACCCGTCAAGGGCGGGGATCTCGGGGCCGCTTATCTCCATGCGAACGGAAGAAATACCGAGCCCGGAGAGGGCGGCGAAAAGATGTTCCGTCGTTTTGATCCTTTTCCCGTCCGGAAGGAGAAGATCTGTTCCCCGGCCCAGGCCGGAAAAGGAACAGGAGAAAATGGGACATATCTTTCCTTCCGCACCGATAACCGGTCCTCCCCCATCCCGGGGAAAAAGGGTCACGGAAGCTTCTTCCCCCGTGTGGAGTCCCCTTCCGGAGAAGGTCACGGGCCGGAGAAGCCGGCGAAATGTCCTCATCTTCCGTCCCCTTGTTCAGGAGGCCGTTTATCCGGGAAACCTTCTTTCTCTGAGAGGCCGTCTCTCTTTCCCTCCAGGCGCTTCACCCGGTTCAGCAGTTCCGGAAGACGGCGGAGTGCCGCCTGAATCCGGAAATTCGATCCGTGATCTCTGGCGGGGAAGCCCGAGACAACCCGTCCCGGGAGAACATCCTTCGTGGCTCCGCCGCAGGCCGCAACGGTCGCTCCTCGTCCGATGCGTACGTGGTCGGCCGCGCCGCTTCTGGCCGCCATGGTGACATTGTCCTCCAAAACGGCGCTCCCCGCAATGCCCGTCATGGCCACCACGATGCACCCCCGTCCGATCCTGACGTTGTGGGCGATATGGACATGATCGTCCACCTTCGTGAAAGAGCCGACGACGGTGTCGTCAAGGGTCCCCCGATCCACGGTCGAGCAGGCGCCGATCTCCACGCCGTCGCCGAGAAGTACGCCCCCGAGCTGAGGTATCTTCCGGGGAGGCATTCCATCCTCTCCGGGAAGAATTCCGAAGCCGTCGCAGCCCAGGACCGCACCTCCATGGATGAGGCAGTTTCTGCCCGTCCTCACCGATTCAAGGAGGACAGCTCCCGGCTCAATCACCGAATGGGCTCCCACCCGGCACTTCCTGCCGATGAAAACCCTTCCCCGGAGCTGAACCCCCTCCTCCACCACCGCCCCATCCTCCACGACGGAAAGAGGGCCTATCCACGCCTGGGGAGAGATCTCGGCATCGGGGTCGACGACGGCGCTCGGGTGTATTCCCGCCTTTTTCTCCTTCGATTCGAAAAGGGAGAGCAGCGTCGGAAAAGAGCTCCTCGGATCTTCCACGGCCACTCCGCGGCTTCCGGGAAAAGAATCAAAAAAGGCCGGAGAGGCCAGAATAAAGGCCCCTTCCGGGACCCTGGGCATCTCTCCCTTCGTCCACAGGGCACAGATTCTCCCCGGACGGATATCTTCCGGGGAGGAGATGCCCTCCACAACGCTCTCTGCCGGGCCTATGGCCTTCCCCCCGGCAGCCGAGGCAATTTTCTCCAATGTAACCGTTTTTTCCTTCACTTTGCTTCCTCCATGCCGGAAGGCCTACAGATCACTGATCGCCTTGAGGCTTATTTTTTCCTCATCCCGGCCGTCATAGTGCAGTTCAAGGGAAATTCTTCCGTTCACCCGGTATCCGATCCCTGCGGAATGATCTCCTTCTTCGCTGATCCGCCACCAGGCGTAGGGAGCGTTCACGCCTCCCTCGAACCAGAAGCGGTACCATGTGACGCTCCCCGGATAGGCCTGCTCGACTCCCGCCATAATATGCTTCCAGGGGCTCCATCGCACACCCCAGCGGCTTTCGAGGGAAAAATCGTTGGCCGACAGTATCCACTCGCCGTAGAGCTCCATGGTCAGCCCCGAAAAGGGAAGAAATTTCCTTCCCAGATGTAGCCCCACCTCGGGGTACTTCGTGTCGGACCCTGCATAGGCCGCAACCCAGGCGCGGATAGTATACCGCGGGCTTTCCACCGTCGCGTTCGCGGGGGCGATCTCCGCAGGCTGAAAATTTACCTCCACCCCGGCCCGGGCATTCCCCACGGTGTTGGAGTCAAGCAATTTCTCCTCGGCCAGGGCTTCGATCCTCTTCCTGTTTGCCGCGGCCCATTCAATGGGAAGTCCCACAACGGGGGCAAGGGTCAGGAGCATATTCTCCCGCAGA
This sequence comes from Aminobacteriaceae bacterium, assembly GCA_963674625.2. Lineage (GTDB taxonomy): Bacteria > Synergistota > Synergistia > Synergistales > Aminobacteriaceae > JALHFZ01. Next base: position 280,496 of record CAXXXO010000004.1, read on the forward strand.
TCCGACCGGAGCATCACCGGAAGGGAGGAGGAGTAGACTTTCGGTACCACCGTGAGGACCAGGGGCGGCTTCGGGACGAAAGAAACCTGAAGAATACGCCTGCCGTCCTGCAGTCTCACGAGAAGTCCCGGGGTCCAGCCCGGAACCTGTGCCGCTGCGACCGAGGCGATTGCGTCCCGGAGAGGAAGGTCGGCCCAGGCGAGGGCATCGAGGGGAAGGAGAAGAAGAAGCTCCCCGATTTTCTTTTCAAGCCCTGCGGCATCCTCTAGAAACCAGGAACCGACAGGAGGGGAAAGCTGGGGAGGAGCGATCTCCACAACCCATGGAATTTTTTCTCCGGGCCGGAGACGGAGGATGACATCTCCGCCGTCCCGGACCGTTTCAACCACGGCATAACCTGTGAAAACCCTCTCGGAGACCAGGGAAAGAAGGGAGAGGGCTTTCTGTCCGGCAGCTTCGTTCCCCCCCGAGACTATCTCCGACCAGACGGTTTCCGCGCTCCGCTCCATCCGTTCCCTCAGCCAGGAGGGAACCCCCTCCACCTTCACTCCCGCCCGGGCGGGAAAGGGAAAAAGCAGGGCCGCGGCGAGGAGTATGCCCGCCGCAGCCCCTATGAAGGTTCTTTTTGTCCTGCCTTCCGGAAGAGGAATTCCGTCCACGCCCCTCCTCCTCTAGAACATCTCTCCAAAACCGAAGTGTGTGCGGGATTCCCTTTCGCCGGTGGCGTGGTCGAGGCGGAAATTCCCCAGGGGGGTCTTCACCCGGACTCCGATGCCCCAGGCGTCATGCAGGTCGGACAGGCTGAAGGAACCGCCGTTCGTGTCGAAGGGGCTTTTCCAGGCGTTTCCAGCGTCGTAGAAGAGCACAAGACCGAAAGCCTTTTCGATGGGAACCCGGAGTTCGAAGTTCGCGAGGAGCATCTCCGTCCCCTCGTATTCTCCGCCGTCGTACCCCCGAAGGGTGCTCGAACCGCCGAGAGAGTAGAGGCTCGCCGTGGGAACTTCGCCTGATGAGAAGCCCACCCGCAGACGGGCGGCAAAAATCGCCGGGTTGTCCTCGTCGCCGAGGCGGCTGTCGAAGAAGTCCCCAAGTCCCTTCAGAGGAAGGTACCAGCGGCCCTGCAGCCAGTATTTCGTGTAGCTGTACTCCCCGCCCAATGCCTCCAGGGCGTGCTCCACGTTGAGGTCGATGATGTCCCCCTTCGAATAGCTCAGGTAGGGGTCCGTGTTGTTCCGGCTCACCGAGCCTACTAGAGCGAAGATCTTTCCCTTCGTCAGCTCGTCCTCCACGCCGGGGTAGGCCTGTTCGCGGAAGTTGAAGGCGTCCACGTCCTTCCAGTCGAGGGTCAGGAACCAGCTGTACTTCTCGTCCCGGCCGAACTTCCTTCCCGCTCCGATGTAGATGTTCTTCACGTCGTCGTCGTACCGGAGCAGCTTGACGCCCTTCCGGTAGTAGAAGCGATCCTCCCACTTCCGTTTGGAGAAGCCGACCTTCCATGCGTAGTACTTCGAGTCCATGTAGGGCTCGGTGTAGGAGATCCAGTACTGCTCGTTGTCCCCCGTCTCGAAGCCCACCTCGCCGATCCGTCCCAGCCCCTTCCAGTTCGTGTCCGTATAGGTAAGTCCTCCCGACCAGCCGCTTTCTGTTCCGTGGCTCACCGAGAGGCCGACTTTGCCGGTCTTCTGCTCGGAGACAGTGAGGATGATATCCGTCTCCTCGGGGTTCTCGGAGGGTTCGAAGCCCACGTTCACGTCCTCGAAGAAACCCTTGCTCTGGAGCTTGTTGATGGAATGCCGGAGGATGGTGGCGTTGAAGGGGTCGCCCTTCTTCAGCTTGATCTCCCGTTCGATGACGTAGGTCTTCGTCCGCTTGTTTCCCTGGATGATGATATTCCCCACCCGGGGCTCAATGATCTTCACCTCGACCTTTCCTTCGGCCACCTGGACGTCGGCTATCTTGACCATCACATAGCCGTCCTTCTGGTACTTTTCCTGAATACGGTCGAGGTCATGCCTGAAGAAGACCCGGTTGAAGACGTTTCCCGGCACTGTGAAGACGACCTTCAGCAATTCTTCATCCGTATAGATGTTGTTTCCCGAAAAAGTGATGGACTGCACAACCGGGTTTTCAGTCACCATGAAGGTGACCGCCGCGCCTTGGGCGACACTGGAAAGATTGATGTCCACGAAGGAGAAGAAGCCGAGATTGTAAATGGCCTCCACATCGTTCTGAAGCTGTTCCCTGTTCAGAGGTTCCCCGACCTTCGTCCGGATCACCGACAGAATATGATCTGCCACCACATGCTCATTTCCCTCTACGTTCACAGCCGACACCAGCGGTTCGGCGGCCATGGACGGGGAAACAAGCATCAGGCAGAAAAGAATGGCGATGGCGCCCCAACCGGCTTTTTTGTACATTTCTTTCACACACGCTCTCTCCTTCCGGAAAATCCGAAATGGTTTTCTCACTTGTCGAACCGTATGGGAGATTCGCTTCCCCGAAGGGCGTTCTGCCCGATCTGCACGAGGGCGAGAATGGAATCCATTTCCCCCGTCCCTTCAGTACGCTGCCTCCCGAAAGGAAGGCTCTTTTTATCTGCTTCGGCGCTTTTTTCTCTCCCCGCCGCACCGCCTGACTGAGACGGGATTCCTCCCTGCTCCGCCGGGGAAACCGAAGGGTCTGCCCCGGAGAGGGCTGCGAGATTCGCCTCGCTCAGGTTCTTTCTCAGGGCGGACAGAAGGGCCTTCTCGTCGGAGGTCACCCATTCGAGGACCGGCTGCTCCGCAGCAACCTGAATGGAGGCCGGCTGAAGGGCTATGGGCGCAGCAACGCTGAGAAGAAGCAGCAGGCTCAGGCAGGAAACGCATACTGCCCTGACAGCCCTGCCGGCAGAAGGGACCGCCTCTCCATCCCGCTCCGCCCGGATCCACAGTTCTGATCTCGCTTCTTCAAGCTCCGCCTTCGCGCATTCCATATCGAGAAGGGCGTTCTTCCACGAACGGGCCGAACACGCCCGGGCACACCGGTCAAGCCAGCGGGAAATTCGGGCAATTTTTTTCTCCATTGAAAGGTCCTCCAGGAAAGAACAGGGTTATATTCTGCATTACCCTTATCCCCGTTCAGCCCCCATTAGTGGCATCGGCCCCCACACCCAGCCATTTTCTGAGCCGTGCGATCCCGTTCCGCTTGAGCCGGTAGACGTGGCTGATATCGATGCCCCTTTCCCTGGCGACGTCCTTCGCGTTTTTCCCCTCCACGAGCAGGGCCTGAACAATCTCTCCCTCCCGGGCAGGCAGACGCTTCATCTCTTCAGAGACGGTGAGCAGGGTCTCGAAACCGTCTGAAGTAAAGGAATCCCGGCACGGAAGCGATTCATCCTCCATCGGAATGGGGGCCTTCTGTTCCGACCGCTGAAGGAAATTGAGCATCTGCCCTTTGATGCGGTAGAAACCGTAGGTCGTGAACTTCAGGTGCCGCTCCGGCTCGAAATTATCCACTGCCCGAATGAGAGCGATCATCCCTTCCTGGATAAGATCCTGATAGGAGGAGGGATGGACATGAAACTTCCGGGCAAGCCAGAAAACGAGGGGGCGGTAGGCAATGATCAGGGCATCACGGGCCCCGTCGTCCTTCTCTTCGGAGACTCTTCTCCAGAGTTCTTCCTCCTGCCCCGAGGAGAAGAAGGTTCTTTCACACCGGTCGGCTGACCGGACGGGCGATTCTCCCCGCATTTCGACGGGACGTTCGATTTCTTCACCGGAAGGGGGGCTTTCTTCCTCTTCCGGGAATGCCCTTTCCTCCTCTTTCACGGCAGGCCACTCCCTTTCGGAAACTTCGACAATTCTACCAGCAAGAGGAATAGTTGTCTAAGCCGGAAAGCAAATTTTTCCGATTTCCTCTTCGGAAAGAAATGTGTGGAGTTCATCGTTGAGAAAAGAGAGGGAAGGCCCGCCTCTGCCGAGATCGACCCCGGTCAGAGACGCGTTCGAGATCTTCATGCGCCAGGCGGCCGAAGGGGGGATGTCGAGAAGGGCCACAAGGGCGGCCCGGATGATGCCGCCATGGCTCACCACTACGACCCGGCTTTCCTCCAGTGAACGGACTTCGTCCAGCACGGCAGTCACCCTCGGCAGAACTGCTGAAAACAGCTCTCCCCCCGGAGGCACGGAAGTGAAGGGGTCATCCCGCCACCGCCGGAACTCCTCCGGATTCTCCGCTTCAATTTCACGAAGGGTGCGGCTCTCCCAGTTTCCGAAGCACATTTCCGAGAGGCCCTCCCGAAGCTGGATGCCGCAATTCTGCCTCGGGGCGGCGATAATTTCGGCAGTCTCCGCAGCCCGAGCCAGAGGGCTCGAAAAAATTCTGAAATCCGCTCCGCCGAGGAGGCGAAGTGCCAGTCTCTCTGCCTGCCGGCGTCCCTCCTCGTTCAGTGGGATGTCGCTTTTTCCCTGGAACCGAAACTGACCGTTCCAGTCGGTTTTTCCATGGCGGACGAAAAGAATGCGTTTTCTGGACATGGCCCATCTTCCTCCCGATAAAGCGCCTCTGCCTGCGCTTTCGAATCATGAAAAAGTCCGGAACACGGAAAAACCGCGTTCCGGACTTTTGGAATTACCATGGAGCCGGTGTCCAGACTTGAACTGGAGACCTGCGCATTACGAGTGCGCTGCTCTGCCAACTGAGCTACACCGGCGCGGCAATAAAAAAATTGGCGGTCCCAACGGGATTCGAACCCGTGTCACAGCCTTGAAAGGGCTGTGTCCTAGGCCACTGGACGATGGGACCGCAATAACTGGTGAGCCGTGTGGGGGTCGAACCCACGACACCCGGATTAAAAGTCCGGTGCTCTGCCATCTGAGCTAACGGCTCGACTATTCCAGCGTGCGCAAGTGATTATTTTACACAAAAATCAGGAGACGTCAAGGGAAGGAGCAAATATTGCCTGAAAGACTTGCTCTCATGCTCCAGTGTGAATGCTTCAAAAAACGCAAAGTCCGATGCTCTGCATTTCCCACCTCCGAAAAATGCTGCTCAAACATTAAAGGAGGGGACGTCATGGAAACAGGCGCAGTTATTGAAATTCGCCGTCATCTGTCCCAGACATGGGAAGAGGGAATATCCCGTTTTCTCTCATGGGAAAGGGCACAGGGAGCCGCAGGACGCACCCTTTCAGACTATAGAGATAATAAATCTCACCCTGTTCTTACACCGCTTCCCTATGGCATGGTCTCCATCGTGCCGAAAATGCCTGGCGGAATTCCTATCGCAGGAAGACATAGCAGCTTCGGCCCACAATATGAGGCTGAAATACCTGAAACCCTTCTTCGAATTCATCGCGAGGGAAGGAGTCTTCTCCGAATCACTCGCCGCAGAATTCAAGTATCGCCAGAGGGAAGCTCAAAGTATACTAATAAAGTATGGCATGAGTTTTCTCCTGCCATACCAATAAATGGTTCTCTTAATGATGAGAGAACCTTGATCTTTTCCCATTCATCTTCTTCGAAGATGATGAAAAGATCAGCAGCAACACGGCCTTCCCGGGAATTAAAGGACACTGAAAAAGATATTACAATGAGACGGGTTTCACTGAAGGTGCATTTCATGAAGTAAAGGAAGAAACTGAAGGAGTGCATGGTTTTATAGGGTCGGTTCGATGAATCCTTTGAGAAATCGCCCATTGTTCAGGAGCCGGACCAATTGAAATTCAGCCTATATGAATTTGGAAAACCGATTCAATTATCGAGATTCAAAAAAAGGAGACCTGTTTCCAAATCTGACTAAAACAGACTCAAAAAGGCTAGAAATACCGGAAACTATTTGGACGGACATTTTGGTCCGCGATCTTATTTTTCCAAGCGAATTCCTATCGATTTCTAAACAACTCGCGCAGGATAATTCATACCTCAGCGCAGATTAACCGCTACTCCAAGAAGCGTTTAACCATTGTCACAACATTGCTTCACGCGACGTATCCATGCCGCAGATTCTTCTGCGAATTTTTTTTCTATAATTTCCCACTGAACTTAAGTCCATTAATTCCCAGCAGTATTTTTTGGAGCAGCCCTTACTTCCTGTACTTCCATTTATCTTTGGCCCAGAATTCACCGCTTACCCCGTATTTATCATCGTCAAGGTATACGCCTCCAATATTTATACTGTACCTTGATCCGCCAAATAATCCTTCGATTACAAGCTCCAAAACATTCCTCTCCGCTTTCACGACTCTGGTATCGTAGGTCCTGCCGAATATGTCCCTTATGATAATGCTCTCGTTTTTATCCCAGCGTATGTTATTGCCGTAATGTTTTCCTGGATTACCCGGTCTTCCGGGATATCCAGGATATGGAGGATAACCGTACCCATCCGGGTACCCGAATACCACCAACAGATTGCCTCCCTGAAAGTACCTTATTTCACGGATCACTACGCTGTCTTTTTCTTCCTGCTTAAGCTGTTTCTCATGACCTGCCGGACCACTCTGCTGGCTCTGCTTTGGCATATCTTTTTTCTTGGGAGCAGCAATAGCCGTGCCGGACATAAAAAGAAATACAGCAAGAAATACAGCCGTAAGGGAAACTATCTTTTTTGCTCTCTGAAAGTGCCCAGATGTCATATATATCCCTCCAGCGATTTTTCTTTCATTATAAAAGGTGTAAATCATTATTATAACATATAAATAAATGCTCTGCCTGGCAACGATGGACATGACAGGGAAGGGAGAAGGATTGCCTGAAAAAATCCTTCTCATCCTTTTGTCCGGCGAGCCTGATCACAGGGAAAGAGCATGCCGGCTGCTGAAAATATAATCCCAGGAAAATTGTTATTTCCCTCCCCCGGGACCTCTCTGTGCATTCCTCCATTGATCCCGCTCTCCCCTGGAGCTTTCGAGCAGGGTTTTTCCCCGGTCGATCTGCTCCTGAACCCGGCTGAAAGAGGTGCCTCCCCAGGTCATTCTCCGTTCCACGGAGGAGCGCAGGGTAAGAAGGGGCAGCAGATCTTCTCCCCCTTCGGGAAGCAGCTCCCGCCATTCTTCTTGCGTGAGGTCGAAGAGGCCCTTTTTTCTGGCGAGACATTCTTTGACGACTCCTCCGACCTTTGCGTGGGCCTCCCGGAAGGGAATGCCCCGGAGGACGAGGTATTCCGCCACGTCCGTGGCGAGGGCGAAGCCGTCCGCCATGCCCTCTTCAGCCCGGGGTCCGTCAGCCTTAACGGAGACGAGAAGGGGGGCGAGGACTTTCAGCATCCCCTCGAGGGTCGCCAGGGATCGACGGAGCCCGCGCTTGTCCTCCTGGAGGTCCCGGTCGTAGGTCATGGGAAGGCCCTTCAGGGTCATGAGAAGATCGAAGTAATGTCCGACGATCTGCCCTGTCTTTCCCCGGAGCAGCTCGAGGACATCGGGGTTTTTCTTCTGGGGCATCATGCTCGACCCCGTGCAGAATGCGTCCGGAAGGATAAGCCAGCCGAACTCCCTTGAAGAGTAGATCACGAAGTCCTCTGCGAGACGGCTGCAGTGCACCGCGAAGAGGGAGGCGAAGGAGTGGTAATCCGCCATGTAGTCCCTCTGGGCCACCGAGTCAAGGCTGTTGTCGGAGGGGCGGGCGAAGGAGAGTTCCGAAGCAGTGGCAAAACGGTCGAGCGGCAGGGTGGACCCGGCGAGGGCCCCGGCTCCCAGGGGACAGTCCTCGAGAGATTCGAGAGCGAAGAGCAGCCTGCGGCGGTCCCGGGAAAAGGCCTCGAAATGGGCCATCCAGTAGTGGCCGAGGGATATGGGCTGGGCCTGCTGAAGATGGGTATACCCCGGTATGATGACCCGGAGGTGCTCTTCGGCCTTTCCGAGAAGGACTGCGAGCAGACCGTCAAGGTCTTCGGCTATGTGAAGAAGCCTGTCCCGCAGGTAGAGCCGCACGGTCACGGCGACCTGGTCGTTGCGGCTTCTTCCCGTATGGAGCTTCGCCCCGACCCCTCCCAGCAGTTCGATGAGGCGGTGCTCTATATTCATATGGACATCTTCGAGCTCTTCGGAGGGGGTGAACTCTCCCGAGGAGATTTCTTTTCCTATCCGGACCAGGGCCTCTTCGATTGCCTCTCCCTCGTCGGGTGCAAGGAGACCCGCCGAGACGAGCATCCGTGCGTGGGCGACGCTTCCCTGAATATCATAGGGGGCAAGGAACCAGTCGATGTCCAGGGACTGGGTAAAGTCCTGAACGACCCGGGCTGTATTTTCACGAAAACGGCCTTTCCACATGGCTATACCCTCTTCTCTTTGAGTTTGTCCTCCCCTGCCGGGAGAACGCATCCGTATTCTCCGGGCGAAGAGCACTCCGGGGGAGTCAGCAGCCGGACAAGCATCTCCTCTCCCGGATGAAATCCCAGGGCGAGCCAGGAGGCGGCCTGGAGATGGAGGCACTTGGCCCCCCCTCCCCTGCGAAGGTCTATCCCCCCCACCCCTCCCCTGCGCAGGGCGTTCCAGAGCGCGGGACTGCGGTTGCAGAGAAAGGCTCTTTCCGCAGGGGAAAGAAGGGAGATGCGAAATCGGGCGTGAAGAAGGTTCCAGGCAATCCACGGGCCGGTTTTCTCTTCGAGAAGGCGGTCCAGGAGCCCCACTCCCCCCTTCGCTTCTTCCCTGCCGCACAGCCGTACGAGATGGGGACAGGTCAGCCAGAAGGAGGTGGGAAAGGGCTTTCCTCCCTTCAGGGGGCTGCAGAGAAGAACCGACGGAATGCCGAAGGAGCACCGCTTTGCCGCCCCGAGGGCGAGGGAAGGATCGAATCGTCTCCCCTCCATCTGCCGGGCGATGATTTTGCGGTCTCTGCCCGTCAGGGGGTCAAAAAAAGAAGGGGGCAGCAATCGCCCCCCGGCAAACCTGACCTTCATTTCCTCACTTCGGAGCCTTGCCCCGTTTTTTCGCCGCCCGGGAGTTGTTGAGCTTGCTGTTGATGTCGGCGATCTTGGCTTCGCTCGCCTTGAGGTAATTGGACAGTTTCTTCTCGAAGGAATCCCGGGTGTCCTCGGGGGGACCACCCGCGCTTCGATAGGACGAAGACGGCCTGGAGGTCTCCATTTTCTTCAGGGACAGATCTATCCGTCCCTTTTCATCGATTTTGATGACCCTTGCCTGAACTTCCTGTCCCATGGCGAGAATATCCTCGACCTTCTTCACGAAGCTGTGGGACAGTTCCGAGATATGGATCATCGCCCTCTGTCCGTTTTTTATGCGGACAAACGCCCCGTAGGGCATGATCTGCTCTATAACGCAGGTGACCACTTCACCCGGGGCAAGGGGGGCTGCCTCTGTTTTTTTCTCATCTGCCATGCGGTTTTCTACCCTCCACACAAAATAGTCGGTTCCGGTTCAAGAAAAAGAGCGAATGCCTGTGTTGCTTGCTTCCTGTTAGTTTCCGGTAGAAACCACCTCCGCAGGCTGAAGCCGGGCATTAATCCGGGGAGATCCATCTCCATTCGAGCCCTCCTTCCCGTCCTATCCGCCGAAGAAGGAGGAGAGCCCGGGAAGAAGAAACCCTGTTGGATGAATTATACCAAAGAAGAAGGGTTCCATTCTCCCTGTTTAAAATACTTTTTTCAAGATTTTCATCGAGAACGGGATAATACAGGGCCAGGGGGATCTCATGGGCAGCCAGGGCAGCCGGGCGGTTCTTCAGCTGGGAGAGACGGCTTATACGCTCATGGGGCAGGCCGGCTATTCTTTTCAGGTCCCGCCGGAGGAAGACAGGGAGAGGAGGAATTCTCCGGGGGGGATCGAGCCGGTTTCTGCCGAGAAGATGTCCGTGAACCCCTGGGGTTCTCTCCTGGAGCAGCATCCCCGTGCCTCCTCGGACGGAAACGCTCGCGAGCTTCTTATTTCCGCTTCGGACGGCCACGCCGTATTTTCTTTCCTTCGGATAGACCCTCAGCACCTCCGGAGGAGCGAGGAGAGGAAGGCTGCGTACTGCGGGGTCTCTCCGGAGATCGAAAATTTCCACGGGCCTTTCCGGCAGAGCAAGAGACCGGACGGAGATCCTCGAGAGAAACATGCGGGCAAGGAGCCTGCGAATTTTTTCAGTTCTCACCGCTCTCCTCGGCAAGGGCGGAGAGGACCTTCCCCATGCGGGAAAAGGGCTCGAGAAGATCCATGGTTTCGGCAGCCTCCACGAGAAGGGCCACGGTGCTTTTCACATCTTCCTCCCGGATTTTTCCTCCGGGGAAGGAGATGCGAAGAGGTGCGCTTACCGGGTCCGCCTGGAAAATATAGGACCCCGGCTCGTTCTGCTTTTCGCTCATTCCGGCCGTGTCGAAGGGGGGGCGGTTCGTCTGGGCCAGCAGAACGCTCCGGGTTTTTGTGATCCGGGCCAGGGGTTCCCCGAGCCCCTCCTCCTCTCCGATCCACAGAAGGGGTTTCATCTCCACGGCCCCCGCAAGACTGCCCAGGATGAGCTCTTCCCGCAGGTAGGCTTCGAGGGAACTGCCGTAGAGGATCCTTTCTACCCTCGACGGAGTTATCGGGTCGGTATAGCGGAAATCCGCCGGTATTCCCCGGAAATCCGTCACAAGAACGGCCCCGCGGTAGGTTCCGTCGGAGGCCTCCATGATCACGTAGCCGAGATGCTTCGATGGTGTTGCCATTGGGTTCCTCCCTGCTGGGACGGCTTTTTACGCATAAAAATCCAGCCTGCCCTTTTCCTTTTCTCCCGGCTCTTCCCGCTCCTGATCTTCGGCAGAGGGACCGGTTTTCCTTTTTTCTCCCTCCCGCCTCTCCCGCTCTTTTTTACGGGCAAGTCGTTCTTCCTCTGCGGCTTCCTGCGCTGCCTGAACGGAGGCATCCCGGTGCAGGGCTGCAGCTACCCCTTCTCCCTGCCTGCCCGCCTGGGCTGCGGCGGCGGAGGGATCCCTGTTCTGCTGGGCCGTATGCTCCAGGTTCCAGTGAGCCAGCTGCAAATTCACGGGGCTGACCATGACGTCACCGACCTTTCCCTCAGAAGTCGAAGGGCTTTATCCTGATCTCTCCTTCATCGAAGACAAAGGCGCAGAACTGCTGTTCTTCCCGAACGATATAGGTCAGTCCTCTCATGGAGACCGTCACTCCCGAGTGGCATTTTCCCTTGACCCGGACGCTCCCCTTCGCCTTGCTGCTTTCCATCTGCTCGTTCAGGGCCGCAAGGGTATCCTTCGCCGCTGCGCACTGGCTCTGAAGCTGGTATTTTGCCTTCGTCAGGCTGATGAGGAGGGCTCTTTTGTTGTCGTCGAGCTGTACGATGGACTCCAGCTTCTTGAGAAAGGCGATATTGGCATCGATTTTCTCCAGTTTCGCCTGGTTGTCGGCCAGAAGGGCGAGGCTCTCCTTCTTTTTCTCGCTGATCTCGGAGAGAACGCCCACGACCACTTCGGTCTTCGTCCCCATCTCGCTTCCCAGGGTGAGGCAGCGGACCTCCAGCCCGGCCTGAATTTTCCCGCCGGCGATCTGGGATTTCTGCCCGCCGAGGACGGTGATCGTGCCGTTGGCGGCCATATCGCTGTGCAGCACCGCGTTCGTGACGGTGATGTCCTTTCCGCTCCGGACCTTTGCCTGATCGACGAAACCTGCCGCAACGGACCCTTCGGCCTGAATGATTCCCTTCCCCATGCCGCGGATGCCGCCGGTGACCGAGATGTCGCCCCGGCTCTCAAGATGGGATCCTTCCACGACTCCCCGAATTTCTATGTTTCCCGAGGAGACGATCTCGAAGCCCTCCCTGACGGCTCCGTTGACGAGTACGGCCCCGATGAAATGGATGTTTCCCACGCTGTAGTCCACATCCCCGTCCACCTGGAATACCGGAAGAACATGGAGCTTGCCCCCCCGAAGGACCAGATTGCCGTCGATGAGGGCGGAAAGGGACATGCCGTCCTCGGAGACGAAGGTTCCCTCGCCGGAAGGAAGGGGCCGGTCTTTCCCGTTTTTCGCCCTCAGAACCGCGCCCTTCACGGTGATTCCGTCGATGCCCTCTTTTGCGGGGATCTTCTCGGCAAGAAGCTGATTTTTCAGGATAATGGTTACGGAGCTCAGATTCTTGAGATCGACCTTTTCAGATCCTTCCGCTTCTTTCGGACGGGCCGATCCGAACTGGACCCGGTATTCCACGTCCGCATCCGTACCGTCTATCGGGGCGCTGCCCGAGGCAACCGGAACCCACTCTTTTCCTCTCTTCGACGAGAGAAGAGACCGGATTGCCCCCTGGTCGACTCCCTCCGCGACGCCCTCGCCGGCGAGAAAGGAGAGGACCTCCTCCACCGTGGGCCAGGGTTTTGCAGGAAAGGGAGGATCGATCCACAGTTCGGCCTTCATCCCGTCGGAACTGATTCTGCAGGTGCAGCGGGCCTCTTTTTCCTCTTCAGGGTCCCGTTCCGCCACCTTGAAGGGCTCCTCCGGTCGGTTCTTCGAGAAGAAGGCTATGCGGTCGCTGTCGTAATTTTCAATTCCGCAGGATTGAAGATACCCGACGACAGAGGGGAGAGAATGATCGGCCCCCTCAAGAGCCTCGAGGTAGATGCCGTCCTCCCGGATTTCAATGCGGAATGCATCCTCCGCCATTTTGCCCCTCCTCTCCGCTTCTCTTCATGAAACGCCGAAGACCGACGGGTCAGGCTCAGAGTTCCGGGGAATTTTTCCCGGACGAGAGAATGCCCCGCAGAGCCGCCAGCGCCTTGCCGTGAATCTGGGAAACCCGCGACTCGGTCACGCCGAGTACCCGGCCGATCTCCTTGAGAGTGAGCCGTTCGTAATAATAGAGAGAGATGATCTGCCGCTCACGTTCGGGGAGTCTTTCCAGGGCAGAGGCGACCCGGGCCGTTTCTTCCTGGTCCTCGAGAAGGTCGGAAGCGCCCTCCCCTTCGTCGGGGATGAGCCCGTCGCGGCTGACTTCTCCGTCCTCGAGGGAAAGGACCTCGTCGAGAGAGACGATATAGCTCCGGCTCGACAGCTCGAGGGTCTCCCTGTATTCTTTTTCGTCCATATCGAGGGCATCCATGAGGGCTCCGTCGGACAGTCCGCCCCTTTCCTGAAGCACTTTCTCCATGGCTTTTCCCAGTCGCTGAAGCTTCTCCCGTCCCGTGCGGGAGATCCAGTCGTATTTGCGGAGTTCGTCGAGTATGGCTCCGCGGATGCGGGGAACGGCAAAGGTCTGAAAGGAAAAACCCCGGGAGAGATCGAAGCGGTCGATGGCGTCGAGGAGGCCGAAGACCCCGAAGCTGAGGAGATCGTCGTAATCGAGGCCCGACGGGGGAGAGACAGCCATTCGGGCGGTCACGTATTTGACGAGAGGAAGATACCTTTTCACGATCTTTTCCCGGGTCTTCTCGTCGGGGCCGTCGAAATACCGCTTCCAGAGCTCGGCGTCGGAGGATTGCAGCACCATTCAAACCCCTCCTTTCCGCAGAAGGAAAAAGGCAAGAAATGCCAGAACGGCAAAGATAAAGGCCGCCGCAAGCTTTTTCCGGGCCCGGGGAGAGAGCCCTCCTTTTATTGCCGGTGCGGGAGAAGCGACTTTGAGCCTGATATCTGTTCCTCCCGTTATAGTTCCCACGACGCCTGAGCTGATGGCAACCCGAAGAAGAGACTGGCCGCTCGGGAGCCTCTCGAGAGAGATTACCGGGAATACCGTCTCCTGGCCGCTGCGCTGAAAGATTTTCGCCACAAGGGCCGAAATACCGCCGGAGGAATCGAGCTGTACGTAGACCCGATCCCCCTCCTTCAGGTCAGAGATTGCCCTGCCACGGACCGGATCAAGGACGGGCTTGCAGGGAATATTCAGGGGAACGGGTTTCCCCTGGGGCGAAGAAGCCTGCTCCGGCTGGGCCGAAGGGACCGGAGCATCCTCCTGCACAAGCCCTCCAGCTTCGAGACGGGCGCGGTTGAAGGTCTCGGTGGCCAGGGAAAAAATGAACTCCCTGTGCAGACCCTCACGAAATTCCTTCTCGAGATGGGCCTTGAGGGATTCCTTTTCCTCTTCTTCGTGAAAGAGCCTGTTGACCGCCGTGGGAAGAAAGACGGCTTTCATGATTTTCGTCATGGCGAGATACAGGTCCCGCTCCCCCTTCCCTTCCGAGGAACGGAGGGTACTGCGGAAGGCCTCCCAGTCGGCGGTGATGTCAATACCTTCGAGGAGGGAGCGGCTTCCCGCCAGAAACGTGTCTTCGATGATTTCTCCCGAGTTTCCCCGGACGATGAGGCAGGCAGCCCCGCCGGGGCCTTCCCTTCTCCTCGGTTCAAAAAGAATTTTGACCGCCATATATGCCGGTGAAAGAGACCGGGCGAGGGTAAGGATTCCCGATGGGTCCGGCCCGACGGATTTCAGGAGAACTCCGAGGGATTCCCTGCCGCAGCCGAACATGGCGCAGAGCTCCTCAGCCGCCTGGTCTGAAATGCCCTCAGCCGAAAATGGCAAGGGGTTTTCCGCCCCTTTCTGCCCGGAGGGGGAAGGGGAGTCTCCTTCGAAGATCTCTGTTTCCCGGGACGTGTCCGCTTTCTGTTCCATGGGATCCCCTCCTTTCAGGCCCTGGTCAGATCTCGGAGGTTCCCTTTCCGAGAATTTTGACGGTGAGCATCCATGTTTCCGTTGAAAATTCCACCGTTCGCCCCTTGTTGCCCCCGAGATCAGACGCCACAAGGGGAACTCCGAGGCGTTTCAATATATCCGTCGTTTCCCTGGCATTCCTGCTCCCCACCGCGAGAAAATCGGCAGGAGCCCCGGGAAGGGCGAACATCTGGGATCCTCCTGCCATCTTCGCCTTCAGGCGGGAACGGAGCGCCCCTTTTCTGCAGACTTGCTCCACGAGAGCGGGTATGGCCGTGTCGGCGAATTTTCCCGGCTTTTCCGCGGCAGCGGGGGATCTTCCGCTGTCGGGGAGCATGATATGCACCATTCCGGCGACCCTGGCGGCAGTGTCGTAGACCACGAGTCCGATGCACGATCCAAGCCCGAGGGTGACGAGGGTTTCCGGAGACGAAAGAACGACGAGTTCCGCCATTCCCACGTGATGGCCTTTTCCCATGGCTCTAAAGTACCCGCAGCTTTCTGAAGAGGCTTTCCAGAGAGCCGGGGTCGGGAAGAAGCACGATTTTCCCCGCGATGCTCCGGGATGATTTTCCCGTCCTCAGGGAGGTATCCACGAAGAGAGCTTCGTCGCCGAACTGGCCGAAGAGGATGGCCATGGCCTGAAGGATCGAGCCGAGCATATCGTGGACGGGGGAAGGGACGGAGATGGAGTGGACTCCGGAGGTGAGCTTGTTTACGGCGTTGAGAAAAGCGCTCAGAATGATGTTCCCTCCCTCGGCAAGGGCGCTGTCCCGCATCCCGGCGGAGATCTCTGATGGAGGGATATCTGCAAGAAGACTCTGCAGAAGAAGATCCACAAAAATCTGCCCGTCCTCTTCGCTCTGAAGTAACATAAGGCTGCAGGGGAAATCCCCCTCCGACCGCACGAAGACGGCAGACACCAGGTTCGACGGATCGCCGTAATGTTCCGCCAGGCTGTATATGGAGACCATTTCGGCCCTGGGAACATCCATTTCCACCGGGCAGTTCAGCAGCACGGACAGGGCTGTGGCAGCGTTCCCCGCTCCGATATTCCCCACTTCTCTCAGCGCATCGAGCTGCATACGGCTGAAACTCTCCATAGTCCGTCCACCGCCGTTCTCTCTTCGGCTATTTTCCTTACAGGCCCGCCGTATCGAGGATGAGTGCCACGTTCCCGTCGCCGAGAATGGTCGCCCCGCCTATTCCCCTGATTTTCGACAAAAATCTTCCCAGGGATTTGATCACGATATCCTGCTGGCCGATGAGCTCGTCCACAAGAAATCCTATGCGCGTACGCCCCGTCCGAACGACCACGACAGGGAATTCCGCCCGGTCTGTTCCCCCCTCCCGGGACGCCCCGAGAAGGCCGCCGAGATCGCTGAGGGTCAGTACATCTCCCCGGACGAGAACTGCGGGAGTTCCATGCACTGTCCTGACGTTCTCTCTCCGGACAAGAATTGTCTCCTCCACGTTTTCCAGAGGAAGGGCGTAGGTCTCCCCTCCGACCCTCACCAGCAGGGCCAGGACAATGGCGAGGGTCAGGGGAAGTCTCAGATAGACGCTCGTTCCCCGGCCCACTTCCGTGGAGACCTCGAACTGTCCTCCGAGGGATTCGACCTTCGACTTCACCGCATCCATGCCGACTCCCCTGCCCGACACGTCCGTCACTTTTTCTGCCATGCTGAAGCCGGGGAGAAAAATGAGGTTCACCACGTCGTCATCGGACATGGTCAGGGATTCCTCTTCGCTTATCACCCCGTTTGCCAGTGCCTTGGCCCGGACCTTGGAGGCGTCGATCCCCTTGCCGTCATCCGTCACTTCGATGATGACGCCGCTTCCCTCCTGGTAGGCCGAGATCCGGATCCGTCCCTTTTCATCTTTTCCTGCGCTCCGGCGAACCTCGGGAATCTCGATGCCGTGGTCGATGCAGTTGCGGATGATGTGCACCATGGGATCGCCGATCTCATCGATGACGGTCCGGTCGAGTTCCGTCTCCTGTCCTTCGAGGATAAGCTCGATCTCTTTTCCGAGGGTCCGCGAAAGGTCCCGCACGAGACGGGGAAAGCGCTCGAAGATGAAGGACACGGGTACCATGCGGAGCTTTGTGACAAGCTCCTGGATGTCCCCTGAAATTCTCCCGAGCTGGGAAAGGGGTTCGTCGAACTCCCGAAGGCGGGTCTCCTGCACGAGCCGCTCGATGCGGGCCCGGCCGATGACGAGCTCACCCACGAGGTTCATGAGCTTGTCCAGCCGCCCGATGTCCACCCTGACAGTCTGGTGCAGTTTCTTCGAATTCTCGCCCCTGCCCTGACGGGGCGCGGGATGGAGTTCTCCCGCGGGGGGAGTTTCCCTGTTTTTTTCGGGCGTTTTCTCGCCGGAAGAAGACTGCCCGGATTTATCCTCCCGGCCGGGGTCCTCCGACGGGAAAGAAAAGTCCGATCCGAGCTCCTTCACCTCCACGGAGGCCACGTCGCTGATCCGGGCGGCGGCATCGTGTATTTCCCTTCCCGGCCGCGACGAGGCGATCCAGAGGGTAAAGTCAAGGGCAAATTCCTCGTTTTCGATGGACTCCACCGGGGGAACTGTCCGTATGATCTCCCCCATTTCCTCCAGGCGGTTCACCACCATAAAGGCCCTGGCAGCTTTGAGCAGGCAGTCGGGGGAGAGGCAGACCCGCGCTTCGTGAACGGAGAGGCCCATTTCCGCCGCATCCCGGATCCATTTCTTCTCATCTTCCGAAAGGGGAGAAGATCCGCCCGTCTTTTCGGAAAGCCTTCTCTCCGGGGCCGGAAGAGGGGCCTTCTGTCCCGCTGATGCGCTTCTCAGGGAGGCCGCAAGCTCTTCCGTTTCGACCGCTGAATCGTTTTCTCCTCCCCGGATGGAATCCACCATGATCTGGAGGGTATCCAGGGAGCGGAAGAGCAGATCGATGTCCTTCGGTGCGAGGGTATATTTTCCTTTTCGGACGGAATCGAGCATATCCTCCATGGCATGGGTGAGGTTCGCCATCTTCTGGAACCCCATTGTGGCGGACATACCCTTGAGGGTATGGGCAGAGCGGAATATCTCCGCAATGGCCTCCCCGTTTCCGGGATCTTTTTCGATGACCAGGATCAGGTCGTCAAGGTGTTTCAGGTTGTCTCCGGCCTCGTCGAGAAAGGGACCGAGATACTGGCTCATATCCAGGACAGTCACGGCAGATCATCTCCAGCCTTGTAATTTCCCATAACCCTCATGCCCGAACGCTTCGGAGAACAGCTTCAGGAATTGAACCGAGAGGAAGGAGTTCATCCACCACTCCAAGCTCCGCCGCAGATTTCGGCATTCCGTAGACGACGCAGGTTCCCCGGGATTCGGCGATTATGCATGATCCCCTGGCGTGCATGGCAGCGGCACCTTCGGCGCCGTCCCTCCCCATGCCCGTGAGAATGACCCCCACCGCCCTTCCGTTCGTAGCCTCCGCGACACTCAGGAAAAGAACGTTCGCCGAAGGCTTGACGGAAAGAACGGGAGGTCCGTCGTCAAGGCCGCAACAGAGAAGAGAGGGGCTCTTCCGCCGCACCACCATATGATACCCTCCCGGGGAGACGACCGCCAGCCCGGGACGAAGTTCCATTCCCTCCCTTCCTTCCTGCACGTCGAGAGCACAGAGAGAATCGAGGCGCCGGGCGAAGGAAAGGGTGAAGTCCCTGGGCATGTGCTGTACGATGACTATGGGCACGGGGAAATCTCCGGGTATTTCCGACAATACGCTCTGAAGGGCTCTCGGCCCTCCAGTGGAGGCTGCCATGGCGACGATTTCGGGCCGAACCGTCTTTCCTGAAGGGAGGGGAGGAAAGACGGAGGATTTTTCCCTTCCGGAAGTTCCCTGCTCTGTCTCCTGGTATCGCTTGAAGATCCTGGCACCGCTCGCCGCAGCGACCTTATCGGAAAGTTCGCGGCCCAGGGCCTCCGTATCGGCGAAATTATGCCCCGAGGGCTTGGCCACGAAGTCCACGGCCCCGGCGGAAAGGGCCCGAAGGGTCGTCTGGGCTCCCTCGGAAGTAAGGCTGCTGACCATGATGACCGGCAGGGGGAACCGCCTCATGATCTCATCGAGGGTGGCGAGCCCGTCTTTTCTGGGCATTTCCACGTCAAGGGTCACAACGTCGGGTGAGAACTTTTCGATCTTCACCAGGGCGTCTTCACCGTCCCGAGCCGTTCCCGCCAGCTCTATCCTCGGATCGGCCGAGAGGAGGTCCCCCAGAACTTTTCTCATGAAGGACGAATCGTCCACAACGAGCACCCGGATCTTCGGTCCGTTCATTGATCCCTCTCCTCCGGGGCACTCAGCCGGCCGGCAAGCTCCTGCTGACGGATAAAATTTCCGAGGATCTTCTCGACGAACCCCGGCATGGAATCGAAGGAAATCCCGAACTGGGCCGATTCGACCCCCTCAATCTTTTTCACGATTTTTCCCGTGAGAAAAAACCTTTTTTCCTGAAGGGCAATATGGACAAGATATCGATCCTTCTGAAGGCAGAGGGAATCCTGGGGCCGGAAGAGAGTGAAGCCGATCCCTCCGAGGCTGATGTCCGTTGCGGTTATCTCTTTCCACATCTCGGTCTCAGGCTGCAGCCGCTCCCCCTCGAGCCGGAAGAGACCGGTCTTGAGAAGGCAGGGAACCCGCACGAAGAATCGTCTCTGGACCCGAAGGGCCTCGCTGACGGGCTTCACCCAGAGGAGCGGAATGCCTCCCCGGGGTACCCCCCGGGCAACCACCGCCTCGGCCTGAAGTATTCCCTCCTCCGTTTCGACTTTCAGCTTGAACTGAACATTCCGCAGCACGGGCAAAAGGGCGCCCTTGAGCAGCGGATGGGCGAGGGCGGCCATATTATCTTTCACGTCCTCGATGCGGGAAGGATAGATGCCCTTGTAGAGTCCCGCATCGATGGAGAGCAGGGCTTTCGCTCCGATATGGGCATTCAGGAAGGAGAGAAAGGCTGCCGGCTCCAGAGGCTTCATGGAGGATTACCCGAGCCCGAGCCCGCGGGCGAGACGGAAGAAAAAGGACTTGATGCCTCTGCCGGAAAGGGCTTTTTCTTTCTCCTCAACCCCCAGAAGAGCATCCGCCATGGCGCCGACGGCACGGGATGCCCTCGAGTGGGGAAAAGCCTGCAGAAAAGGAGAGCGCATCTGGACGGCCCTGCGTACGGCCATGTCCGTGGGGAGGGCCCCGCCGTACGCCACGGTCAGTTCGAGGAACTGGCTGGCGGCCATCCGTACCCGGTCGGCCACCTCCCGCCCTTCCTCCTCCGAGGAGGTCATGTTGACCAGGAGGGTAACGTCGATTTTGCTTCTCGTGGCGATAGCCAGGGATTTAAGGACTCCGTAGGCATCCCTGATGGCCGTGGGCTCCGGAGTGGTGACGAGCAGGGTTGAGTCTGCAGCGACAGCGAAGGAGAGGGTATTTTTGTGAATTCCGGCCCCCGTATCGATGATCAGGATATCGGCTATTCCGTCGAGGACGGAGAGGCGGTCAATGAGCAGGGAAAGGGAGGGCTCGTCGAGATCGGCGAGTCCCTGGACTCCCGGCCCTCCCGGGAGAAGGAGGACAGATTCGGTGATGGGCATAAGGAGTTCCTCCACCGTTTTTTCACCCTTCACGAGGTGTGCGAGGGTATAGCGGGGGGAGATGCCGCAGAGAAGATCCACGTTCGCCATTCCGAGATCGGCGTCGAGGAGCACCACCCGCTTTCCCCTTCTGGCCATGGCCAGGGAGAGATTCACGGAGATATTGCTTTTGCCCACGCCCCCCTTGCCGCTCAGCACCGCCAGAGAGCGAAGACCGGAGAGTGACCTGGCGGGCCTGCGGTGAAGGTCCACCATGCGGCGCAGTTCCCCGGCCTGGTCGGCGAGAGGATTTGCGGCGTCATTCACAGGCTTCTCTCCCCTCGTTCTTCAGAAGCATCTCCGCAAGACGGATTCCCGATGCGACCTCGATGTCGTTGGGAACATTCTGTCCCGTGGTAAAGAAGGAGGCAGGACGGGCAAAATCGAGCAGAATATTGAGCAGCGCACCGTAGGTCGTCGTCTCGTCGAGCTTCGTGAACAGAACATGGGAGAGGGGCACCACTCCCATGCGCTCCACCACGTCGAGCATATCCCGGTATTTCATGTTTGCCGGAAGGGCGAGATGCACCGTATCCGGCAAAAAGGCGTCGTAAAGCGTCCGGAGCTCCTCGAGGCGCCGGCTGTCCTTCTGGGACCTGCCCGCCGTATCGAGAAGGACGAGATCCGGCTTTCCGTGCTTCGCGAGGATATCGGGGATCTCGGCAGCCTCGTAGACCACGTCCATGGGGACCCCGAGAATTTTCGCGTAGGTCCGCAGCTGCTCCACGGCCGCGATCCGGTAGGTGTCGGCGGTGAGAAGGAGAATATTCTTTTTCTCCCAGAGGGCATGTATTGCGGCGAGTTTCGCTATGGTCGTGGTCTTTCCCACTCCCGTGGGGCCGACGACCATGACCCGCGCCCCCCCGAGGGCATCCCAGGAGTTGTTGGCCGCGACGGAAATCCGTCCGCCGAGCCAGGAGACGAAATCCTTGTTTTCGGGGTTCTCCCTGAATTTACTGACGAGGCTGCGGGCATGTTCTTCACACACATCGGCGGAGAGAAGCCGGGAGACGAGTTCCCCCCCCTCGTTCCGGGGAAGGGCGGGAGCGGGATCGTATCGTTCGGTCTCGAGGCGCTTAAGTACTCTGTCGAGGCGCTGGGATATCTCGTCGACCTCCTGCTGCAGCTTTCCCGCACCGTGGAAGGAGAGGGTGGATTTTTCCGCCGCAAGGGCTTTTCCCCTGGGGGAAATTTCGGTTATGTCCGCTGGTTCTTCGGGGATCTTTTTCTCCCTGTCCGGCGCCGGCTTCTGGGGAAGGGGAGTATACACTCCCCCGCTCGGAAGAGGCGGGGCGGGGGGCGGAGTTTTCTGGCCGTCGAGAAGGTCTTTTTCCCCCTCGCTCACACCTTCCGCCGGCGATCCCATGAGCTTTTTGATGTCGAGAAGCTTCTGAAAAGCCGCGAGACGCTCTTTTTTCTCGGTGTCCGTCTCCGGCTTCCGCTCCTCTTCAAGAATTGCGGCTGTCACCTTCAGAACGGTTCTGCGGAAAAACCCGAGGAAGCCGCCGACTTTGATCACCTGGGTAGAGAGAAGCACCGCGTCCCTTCCCAGGCGGTCTCCGGCTACCCGCAGCGCCTCAGCTTCATCTTTCGCCTGAAAGGTGATCTGCGACTTGATCTTCATGGACATTCTATTCCACCATCCCCACGGATTTGAGCTGTGCGCCCTGCGATATTTCATTATAGGACAGAACGATCAGGCTTGGCAACGATCCCTCGAGAATCCTCCTGACGACGAGGCGTACATCGGGGTGAACGAGCAGAACGGGCTGATGCCCCTGCAGGGTCATTTCCTCGGCTGCCTTCGATACTGCGCTCAGGAGCTGCTGCACCTCCCTCGGATCGAGGGAAAACTGCCATCCGTGAAGGAGATCTCCTTCGATGGCGGCCTTTATCTTCGACTCCCAGTTCGGCGAAAGAGCCGCCACGGTGACGATCCCCTCTTCATCCTGGACTTTCAGGGTGAGGAGCCGGGTCAGGGATTCCCGGACCCGTTCCGTGAGAAAGTCCACGCTCCGGGAGACCTTCCCGTTGTCGGCGAGGCTTTCGAAGATGCTCACGAGGTCACGGATGGGAACCTGCTCTTTCACGAGGTTTTGAAGCACTTTCTGAATTTCTCCCAGGGAAAGGGCCGAGAGAAGCTCCTCCACCACGGCAGGAGCGGCCTCCTTCACCATGTCGGTGAGCTTCTGCACTTCCTGGCGGGTGAGAAGGTCCGCACCGTAGCGTTTGATCACCTCGGAGAGGTGGGTGGCGAAGACCGAAGGAGCGTCCACCACGGTATATCCGAGGGATTCGGCCTTTTCCCGCATCTCCGGGGCGATCCACACCGCCGGAAGGCCGAAGGCGGGCTCCGTGGTGGGGATGCCCACCATCTCCTCCTCGGCGGACCCGGTGTTCATGGCGAGGTAATGATCCGGAAGAAGTTCTCCCCTGCCCGCCTCGGCTCCCCGTACCCGGAGGATGTATTCAGTGGGCTTGATCTGGATGTTGTCGCGGATACGGATGGGGGGGACGATGAGACCGAGCTCCATGGCCATCTGCTTTCTGATGGTCCCTATCCTGTCGAGCATATCCCCTCCCTGGGCCGGGTCCACGAGGGGGATGACCGCATAGCCGATCTCCGCCTCCATGGGATCCACTGTGAGCAGGCGCATGACGTCCTCGGGAGAAGCCGGAGGGGACGGGTTTTTCTGCCCTTCGCCCCCTCCGGGGGATCTTCCCCGCTCTTTTTTGGACTCTTCCAGGGCCTCCTGGATCTTCCCCTCCCGGTAAACCCAGTACCCCATGAGACACAGGAAAGAGGCGAGCAGCAGAAAGGGGATCGTCGGGAGCCCCGGAACGATCCCAAGGGAAAAGAGAAGAATGGAGCCGATGAAAAGCGGCCGCGGATAGGCGGTGAGGGAGGAGAAGATCTCCCTCCCGAGATCCGTCTGCCCTGCGGCCCGGGTGACGATGACCCCGGTGGCTGTTGAGAAAAGAAGGGCGGGGATCTGGGAGACGAGCCCGTCTCCCACGGTGAGCAGGCTGTAGAGCCCCAGGGCCCGCTCGAGGGGAAGCCCCCTCTGGAGAACGCCGATGGCGAGTCCTCCCACGATGTTGATGACCGTGATGATCAGTCCGGCGATGGCGTCGCCCTTCACGAACTTCGAGGCGCCGTCCATGGAACCGTAGAAATCGGCCTCCCGCTGTATGGTGAGCCGCCGGTCTTTCGCCCCGGCCTCGTCGATGAGCCCGGCGTTGAGATCCGCGTCGATTGCCATCTGTTTTCCCGGCATGGCGTCGAGGGTGAACCGGGCCGCCACCTCCGCCACCCGCTCGGCTCCCTTCGTGATAACCACAAACTGGATGATGACGAGGATGAGAAAGACCACTGCGCCTACCACATAGTTTCCCCCCACGACGAAGTTGCCGAATGCGCTGACGACCTGTCCCGCGTTTCCGTTCAGAAGGATCAGCCGGGTGGTGGAGACGTTCAGGGCGAGGCGGAAGAGCGTGACGATGAGCAGCATGGTGGGAAAGGCGGCGAGGTCGAGGGCCCTGCGGGCATAGAAGGTGGAAAGGAGCACCACGACGCCTATGGTGATGTTCATGGAGAGGAGGATGTCCAGCAGCCACGTGGGCAGAGGGATGATCATCATGACCACGATGAGGATCACGAGACCTGCCATGCCGATGTCCGAGTAGTGAAGCATTTTTTTGAACGGCGACATGCGGGTCGTCGATTCAGCCATCCTGTCCCCTCCTTCCTTTTTTGTTCCGGTCTATTCTACATGAAAACCGGGGTGCGCCGAACCTCTCCCTCTTCCGGGGCATTTCCCCCGGGAGGAACGGGCCGTTTTTTCGGAGGCTCCTTCATCTTGTAGACAAAGGCGAGGACCTCGGCGACGGCCTTGTAGAGCTCTTCGGGGACGGCGTCCCCCGGTTCGAGGGTTTCAAAGAGCGCCCGTGCAAGAGGCTTGTTCTCCACAAGCGGTATGCCGTGCTCCGCGGCGATCTCCCTGATTTTCGATGCCAGGTGGCCGCTTCCCATGGCGCTGACCACCGGGGCCTCCATGATCTCCCGGTCGTATTCCAGGGCCACGGCGAGACGGGTGGGGTTCGTGATAACCACGTCGGCCTTCGGTACGGAGGACATCATCCTGCTCCGGGCCATCTCCCGCTGTTTCTGCCGGATCTTGCTGCGGATCTGGGGGTCTCCCTCCATCTGCTTGTACTCTTCCTTCAGTTCCTGCTTGCTCATTTTGATGGACCGCTCGAATTCCCACTTCTGGTAGACGTAGTCGAAGACGGCGATCACAAGAAGCAGAAAGGCCAGCCGGAAAGAGAGGTTCATGAGCTTTTTCAAAAGTATGGGTATGGCATGTTCGAGGGGAAGGCGTATGGCCTGGACCATCTCGGGGGTATCTTTCCGTAGGGAAAAATAGATGACAAGGGCGAAAAGGGCCGCCTTCATGAGTCCCTTCACCATCTCCACGAGGGACCGCAGGGAGAGGACCTTCTTGAGCCCCGAGACGGGGTTGAAGCGGTCCATTTTCGGAGCGAGGGGCTTGGCCGTGAGGGTGAAGCCCACCTGGGATACGGTGACGAGCAGAGCCCCGAGAGATGCGGCGATCCCGAGGGGAAACCATGGAAGCATTGAGGCCGGTACGGCTTCGGCCTGAAGAAGGGAAAACCACCCGTCCTGCAGAAGGGTTTTTTCTCCCATGAAGGCTATGACCTCCCGGGTGAAGGACAGTACGAAGGTGAACATGTACCGCCCGAAGACCATCAGGGCAAAGAGCCCCGTAAGAATCACCACGGCGGCGCCGAGATCCTGGCTCTTGGCGACCCTTCCCTCCTCCCGTTCTTTTCTCCGTTTCTTCGGAGTGGCCGGTTCGGTCCTCTCCTGGGAGAAAAACTGAAGGTCGAAGGTCACCGCCATGCCGTCGCCGCCTTCAGCCCGTATTCGATCCAGGGCTCCATGTTTTCGGCCATGAGCTCCACCATGACGGGAAGAACGACCATGAGGACGAAGAATCCGAGGGCAATCTTCAGCGGAAGACCCAGAACGAAGATGTTCATCTGGGGCACGGTTCGGGCGAGGAACCCCAGCCCCACGTCCGCCAAAAGGATGGCGCCGTAGAAAGGAAGGACGAATCGCAGGCTCAATGTAAAGGCCGAATGAAGCCAGCCTCCAAGGCCGAGATCCCGGGAAATGGACAGGGCGAGACGGCCCGGGGGGACGAGCTTGAGGCTTTCCACCACCGCCTGGGTCATGAGAATATGGCCGTTCCACCGGAAATAAAACCACAGCCCCACCAGGAACTGCAGCTGCCCGATGATGGAGATCTGCACTTCGCTCAGAGGGTCGAGAAGGCTGACCATGGAGAGCCCCATGGAGATGCCGATAAGCTCCCCCGAGATCTGAAGGGCATAGAGAGGAAGGGCGGCGAAAAAACCGATGGCGGCCCCGATGAGAAGCTCCCGGAGAGCCAGGAAGGCAAGGGCAGTCCAGCTGTCGAAGAGGACAAGGGGTACATCCCCGTTCAGCGTGCCCACCGCGGAAAGGGTGAGGAAGGCAGCGCTCCAGAACCGGAGAGGCAGGGGCATGCTCGAGGCCATGAAGACGGGGGCGGAGAACATCATCCCTATAAAGCGTATACCCACAAGGAGGTAGAAGATGAGAAGGGGGACGAAGGCGGTCTGCTCCGCCGTCATTGAACGAACCTGTGGAGCTGGCCGAAGATAAGGCGGGCCATCTCGCCGATGCGGCTGAACATCCACGGCCCGAAGATCACGAGGGAGAACATGACCGCCACGATCTTCGGTATGAAGATGAGGGTCTGTTCCTGGATGGACGTGGCCGTCTGCAGGATGCCGATGACGAGCCCCACGAGCATGGCCACGAGGAGCACCGGCAGGGAGGTGATGAGGGTTGTCCATATGGCGCTGCTCAGCACGTCGTACATATCGATGGGGAACATGGGCCGTCCTCCTTAGGCGAAGCTCTTGAGCAGGCTCGTCACCACGAGATCCCACCCGTCTGCCATGACGAAGAGCAGAATTTTGAAGGGAAGGGAGATCATCATGGGCGGGAGCATGATCATGCCCATGGCCATGAGGACGCTGGCCACGATCATATCCACCACGATGAAGGGGATAAAGATGACCACCCCCATCTGGAAGGCAGTCTTCAGTTCGCTCAGCATGAACGCGGGAAGAAGAACCCGGGTGGGCACATCGGCGGCGTTCCGTGGCTGATCGATCTTCGCCATGCTGACCATGAGGGAGAGTTCCTCCTGGCGGGTGAATTTGAAGAGAAACTCCCGGACGGGACCGATGGTGCCTTCCCATGCCTTCTCGGAGGAGATGGTCCCCGCGAGATAGGGGCCGAGGGCGTCGTCATAGACCTTCCCCCAGGTCGGGCCCATGATGAAGAGGGTGAGAAAGAGAGCCAGCCCCACGATGACCTGGTTGGGGGGAGTCTGCTGCAGTCCGATGGCCCTCTGAACGAAGCCGAGGACTACGAGAATCCGGGTGAAGCAGGTCACCATGAGGACGATGGCCGGGGCGAGGCTGAGGACGGTGAGAAGAGCGAGGATCTGGAGGGTGAGGGCCACATCCGAGGGGGATTCGGCCATTTTGACCCCAAAGGAGAGGGCAGGGATGGGGATCGTCGGGGCCCCTTCCTGCCCCCAGGCCGGAAGGCCGGAAAAAACAAAAAAAAGACAAAGAAGAAATGCCCCGAGTCTATTTGTTCCCGGGTTCTTCATCGGTCCATTGACTCCATTCCTCATATTTCCACCTGCCGATCACCCTGGAACCGGCGCTGCCCGTGGCGATCGCAAGCACCTCGGGACCGCACCGCACCAAAAAAAGCACATCCCTGCCCAGGGGCAAGGATGCCAGGATCTTCAGACTTCCCCCCGCCCGGACCGGCATTTTCCTGCGGGTGTAGAGCACCGCCCCGTACCCCGCGAGTGCCAGGAGGGCAAGGCTCAGACCGATTCTCAGCATATACCCCGTAAGGGAAGGCACGTCCCCCTGGGAGGCTGCGGCGGGAAGGACAAAACCAAGGATCGCCGCTGCGGAAAAGAGCGAAAGTTTCGTGGCGGTCCTCTTCTATCCGAGAGCCTTGTTGAGGGCTTCCACCACCCGGTCGGGCTGAAAGGGCTTGACGATAAAGTCCGTTGCCCCGGCCTGGATTGCCTCGATGACCATGGGCTGCTGCCCCATGGCGCTGACCATTATGATCTTCGACGAAGGGTCCACGGCCTTGATCGCCTTGACCGCCTCGATGCCGTTCATTTCGGGCATGGTGATATCCATCGTGACGATGTCCGGCTTGACCTTCTGGTAGGCGGCCACCGCGATTTTGCCGTTTTCGGCTTCTCCGGCCACTTCGAAGTCATTTTTTACCAGGATATCCTTGAGCATCATCCGCATGAAGGCGGCATCGTCCACGACAAGAACTTTTCTCCCCATGATTCCCCACATCCCTCTTCTGGAAATTGCTGCTGCGATGAATGTCCCTACAGAGAATGGACCCGGCCGGAGGATGAAAGGATTTCCGTGACGCGGACGCCGAAATTCTCGTCGATCACGACCACTTCCCCTTTCGCGATGAGCTTTCCGTTGACGAGAACATCCACGGGTTCTCCGGCCATTTTGTCCAATTCTATCACGGAACCGGGGGTCATGTTCAAAATATCTGAGATGTTTTTCCTGGTCCTTCCCAGTTCGACAGTTACCCGAACGGGAATGTCCGCAACAAGATCGATCCTGCTGTTCCCTCCGCTCTGCCCCTTCGACACGAGAGGGACGAACTCCGCAGGACGCACGTCCACGGATGCCTGGTCATAGATATTTCCGAAGGACTGAACTTCCCCTCTGCCGGAGGAAGAAGGAGCCTCCCGCTGGGCAGGACGGCCTCGGGGGACTTCTTTTTTCCCCTGTTCCCTTGGTGACGGCTCTTCCGCTCCCCCGCCTGCCATGGCATCCCGGATCTTTCCGGCGATGCTCCCTGCGGAGTCGAGGGGGAGAAGCACCGAGAGCGGAAAATCCCCGAGCCCTTCGATGGTGACAATCACTGAGACTGCCCACAGCAGATCCTCCGCCGACCGGGTCGAGAAGGGAAGCCATTCTCCCTTTTCAAGAGCCGAGGAGATGTTCTCGGGAAGAATCCGCAGACCGCCGAGCATTCCGCTGAGCCTCGTGAAGACGGCACCCGCCACCTGGCTCAGTCCCTCCTGGGCAGCGTTCAGGTAGAGTTCTCCCGCCTCCTCGGGCACGTCCTTTCCCTCTCCGCCCATCATCAGGTCGGCGAGGGCAAGGGCGCCTTTCCGGGTCACCACGAGGTCCATGGGTGAGTCCGCCAGTCCTCCCGCCGTCAGCCGAAATACAAAGGCATGGTCTCCTGCGGAGGAGGCGAACTCCTTCTGGGATGAAGATGTAATTCCCGAGACAGCGGCCGTCACCTCTTTTCCGGACAGCATTCCGTAGACGCTTGCGGCGGAATTGGAGAAAACTTCCGCCACATCCTCGAGAATGCTGATCTGCGCCGAGGTCATGTCCCCCGGTCCCTTTTTGCCGCCGTTGCCCAGATCCGCTCCGCTCAGGAGGGCATTTATTTCATCCTGGCTGAGAAGCTCGTCAATCATTTTCCGCTCCTCCTTTCAATGCGGGAACGTCCTCTTCATCGGAGGCAAGGACCTCCGATATCTCCGCCCCGTAATTGCCGTTGACCGAACCCGGTACGGCCCTGAATTTCACCCTGCTGCCCACCCGCACCTCCAGGGGGTTTCCCACCGTCTCATCCAGCTTGATCACGTCCCCCGTCTGAAGCTGCAGCACATCGGCCACGCTGAGCACCGTGTGTCCCAGCTCGAGAGCAAGGGGAATTCCCACAGCCTGGAGATTTTTCACCAGGAAGTTCCTCATGCTTTCATCGTTCTTCCGTCCGGTGGATGCAAACCACTGCTGCGAGCTGAGCTTGTCCATGATGGGCTCCATGAGAAAATAGGGAATGCAGATGCTGATCATCCCCTCCACGTCCCCCACCTTCAGCTTCAGGATGACGAGAAGGACCATATCCGTTCCTGGACAGATCTGGACAAAGAACGGGTTGCTCTCGAGGCTTTCGTAGCGGAAGCGCACATCCACCACAGTGCTCCAGCTCTCCTCGAGGAGTTCGAGCATCCTCATGAGAACCCGCTCAATCACTGTCCTCTCTATGTCGGTAAGCTCTCTGATTTTTCCCGTGAACTGTCCCTTTCCTCCGAGCATCCTGTCGATGATGGCGAAGACGAGGTTGGGATTGATCTCGATGAGGGCATTTCCGCTGAAGGGGTACATTTCGAGAACGCCGATCACCGTCGGCTGGACGAGGGAGCGGATGAATTCATCGTAGGCAAGCTGGTCCACCGAGGCGATCTCTGCCGAGACGAGTGAACGGACGAGAGTGGACATGGTGGTCGTCAGCTGCCGGGCGAAGGCCTCGTGAATCATCTGGATCGCCCGAAGCTGGTCCTTGCTGAATTTGTCAGGACGGCGAAAATCGTAGTTCTTGATCTTCTTTTCGTCCGGAGCGCTGAGTTTCTCCATATCCACATTTCCCGACGACAGGGCTTCAAGAAGCGAGTCTATCTCGCTTTGGGACAGTATCTCGGGGGTCATCCGCAGCTCCCTCCTTTTCTGCAGAATGAGATCTTGCTACTGCAGAACAAAGCCTTCGAAAAGCACCCGCACCACCGGAGGCTTCTCCTTCACCGGGGGCAGAATGGAATTCAGCGTTCTTTTTATGTCCTCCGCCAGCCCCATGATCCCCTCGGCGCTCGTGAGGTCCTCAAAGACCCTGTCCTTCGCGAGAAGAATGACCTCGTTTTTTATCCGGGCGAGCCATCCCGAAGAGGAGACCATCTCCATGGATTTCGGCCCTTCCACCTCGATGGAAAGTTTGAAATTCACCACGTGGTTTCCCGTGCCCGATAGGTTCGAGATGAAATCCCCGACGAAAAAGACCGGTCCCGGATCGGCGATCCTGGAAGAGGGAGAGCTTCCCTCGGAGCTCAAGAAGGTCCTGCCCGCAAGCAGTCCCCCTCCGAATCCCAGAAAGAACAGCACCAGAGCCATAATAAGAGCCGTAAAAAGCCGTTTCATTTCATCATCCCTTCTTCACTGTTTCGGATAACGGGACAGGAAGACCAGATCAACCCGGCGGTTGAGCGCCCGGTGTTCCGGAGTATCATTCGGCACGAGGGGCTGGTTCGGCCCGTACCCCACTGCCTGAATTTTGCGGGGGTCGAACTTCGCCCTGTACTGGAGATAGGAGGCCACGGACGCGGCCCTCGCCGAGGAGAGCCCCCAATTGTCCTGGTATTTTCCTCCCCGGATGGGAGTCGAATCCGTATGGCCCTCCACTGCCACGGCGGGAACAGCGTCCCGGATGAAATCGGCGATTTTGTAGAGAACCCGCATCCCTTCGGGTCTCAGATCTGCACTGCCCGAGGAAAAGAGAAACTGGTCCGACAGGGAGACCGTCACTCCCCGCTGGTCGATCCGTACGACGACCTGCTTGTCGAGCCCCTCGCTCTGCAGGTAGCTCCTGAGGTTCTTCGCCACCTGCCGGACATCGGGGCTCACCCGGCTGGATTCCCCCGCCTGCTGGGCCAGGCTGCCGCCGAATACCGCCGGATCCTCCTGGACGGCCTTCCCTCCGGGCATGAACCCGAGGGCACCTTGAAAGGAAAGGATCATCATCTCGAATTTCATGACGTCAATGGAAGAAAATGAAAAAAGCAGGACGAAGAAGGTGAGCACCAGCGTCACCATGTCTCCGTAGGTAACGAGCCACAGAGGCGCCCCGGGAGAGGATTCTTCTTTCTTTCTTCTGGGCATCAGGCCGCCCCCTCTCCCTTCGTCTTTTCTTCAAAGGCCATTCTCTGGCGCGGGGGAAGAAAGACCTTGAGCTTCTCCTCCACGATCCGGGGGTTCTCTCCTGCCTGGATGGCAAGGACGCCCTCCACCATAAGCTCCATGGAGAGGACCTCCTGGGCCGACCGCACTGCCAGTTTCTTTCCAATGGGCAGGGCGAATCCATTGGCGATCAGGGAACCGTAAAAAGTGGTCACCAGGGCCACCGCCATTCCGGGGCCGAGGGCGTCCGGGTTCGAGAGGTTTCCGAGCATGGTGATCAGGCCGATGAGCGTGCCGAGCATGCCGAAGGCCGGGGCGAGTTCAGCCATGGTATCGAAGAAATACTTGTTCGAGGCATGCCTCGTCTCCAGGATGCCTATTTCCGTGTCGAGAATAGCCTTCACGAGCTCGGGATCAGTTCCGTCCACCACGAGCTGTATGGACTTGCGGAGAAATTCGTTGTCCAGTTCCGACGCATCCGACTCCAGGGCGAGGAGCCCTTCCCGCCGTGCCTTTTCGGCGAAGCTCACCACAGTCTGCACGAGGGAGACGAGATCGGGTGACCCTCCCGTAAAGGCCATCTTGAGTATTTTGAAAAAACCCTTCAGTTTTTCCGGCGGATTGGCGACGATAAGGGCTCCGCCCGTTCCTCCGAGGACGATGAGCATGGATTGAAAGTCGATGAACGCGAGCCCCTGCCCTCCGGCGACGACTCCGCCGATGACGAGAATCAGGCAGATGGCAAGCCCTATGATTGTTGTAAGATCCACGTAAATCGCGCCTCCCCGAAAATGGCCTCAGCTGCCCTGAGAACTGTTCACTCCTGGTCTTCTCCCATCGGGCCCAGTTCCCTGCCGGCGAAAAAAGAAAAGAGGACTTTCTGCCTGTACTCCACGACCCGCTGCACGATCTGCTCCATGGGTTCGGAAACAACGTACCGGTGGCCGTTGACGAGACGGATGACCGTATCGGGAGTGGATTCCACGGTTTCGATGAGGTCGGCGTTGACTGTAAAGGGCTCACCGTTGATCCTGTGGAGGGTTATCATGAAAGTCTCTGCTCTACCGCTTGATGTTGATGAGTTCTTCAAGGACCTGATCGCTCGTCGTCACGACCCGGGCGCTTGCCTGAAAACCCCGCTGGGCCACGATGAGCCGCACGAACTCCTCCGAAAGATCGACATTGGCCATTTCGAGGGTTCCTCCGGCAATACTCCCCGCTCCCCCCTCGAGAGGAGGAACGATCTGGGCGAGCCCCGAATTGTTGCTGGCGAGAAAAGCCGTATCACCGATTTTGTCCAGTCCGCTCGGGTTTGAGAACAGGGCGAGGGCGACCCGGTAGAGGGGGATATTTCTGCCGTTGCTGTAGACACCTGTTATGGTGCCGTCCTTGCCTGCGGCGAAGTCATTCAAAACGCCCATGGCATAGCCGTCCTGAAAATATCCCTTCGTGGTGAAGGCGCTGCCGTACTGGGTCACTCCCTCGAGAGCCGGCTTGCCGAAGGATTCTCCGGTGAAATCGAGGGTGATTCGCGCGTCCTCCGCCCCGAGGGAACCGAAATTGACGCCGATTTCTCCGGTGGAACCGCTTTCTATCTGCCCCCCCGGCGTGAAATTCACGAGCCCCGTGTTGTCGGTCAGGGTGATCCCCGATTCTTCCGGAAGCCAGGCCCTCCAGCGCCACTGGTTATTATCCGTTTTTTCCCAGCTCACTTCAAGAGTATGGGCATTTCCAAGGGTGTCGTAGACGTCCATCTTCGTGGCGTGGACACTGGCGATTTTCTGGTTGATCGTGGCGAGATCTTCTCCGGAAGCCGATATGACGGCTATGCCGAGACCATTTTCCGATGCCTTCGCACTCAGGGTGCTCGTTCCGACGGGGGTGGCGGCAGAGAGGGTGAAGGTTCCGTCGCCCTTCACGGGGATGACGAGTTCGTTCACCTCCGCGACGGGAGGGATTGCCCCGTTGGTGCTCCAGAGCCTGAGGGTGCGGTACCCTTCCTGCCCTGCGGTCTGCACGTCGTCGAACTCCGCGAGGTAATATTTCGCGGGAGAAACGGAGGAGTCTGCGACCATGGAGTAGTTCATGAACCCGGCCGCTTCGATCTTCGTGGAAAAGGGCAGGGGGGGGTTGAGGGGGTCGGCGGGGTCGGGGTAGGTCCCCGAAATGGTCAGGGTCCCCGTGGCGGAGTCGAAGACGACGCCGGCGGGAAGCACCGTGATGCCCGCAGGGGCGGCAAAGGGCGCGGTGGACGACAGGGTCAGCTGCGGCATCCCCGTGGTCTCGTCAATCCCTCCGAACTCGAGGGGGATGCTCCAGTCGCCTCCTGAAAGGGTGCAGAATTCTCCGGCTACGGTTCCTCCGGAAATATCGTTCAGAATGAAAGTGTCCCCGCCGATGTCGAAGGAGACGGAGGCGTCGTTTCCGGTAATCCCCATGGGAAGATAGACGGAGGCTCTGCTGTCGAGGTTGCACCGGTATCCGGCGACCTCGGTCCCCTTGGCGGGAATTTTTTGCCCCACGGGGATATTGATATCCGTGAGGCTCGAACCGACGGTATATTTCGTCGGGTCGATGGGGTCCATGGTCATTTCAAACCCCTTGACCATGTATCCCGTCCCGGCCTGGGCCAGATTTCCGTTCCCGTCGAGAAGGAAATTTCCGGCCCTGGTGTACATCTCGTTGTTCCCGTCGCTCACCACGTAGTATCCGTCCCCCTGGATGGCCATGTCCGTGCGGTTGCCCGTGAACTGGGTTTGTCCCTGGGAATGGATTGTATCTATGGCGGCCACGTTGACCCCTAGCCCCACCTGCATGGGGTTGATTCCGCCCCGCCCCTCCGCCGGGGAAGAGGCTCCCCGGGTCGTCTGGTACATGAGATCCTGAAAGGTCACCGTGGATTTTTTGAATCCCACCGTGTTCACGTTCGCGATATTATTGCCTACCACGTCAAGCAGGGTCTGATGGGCTCTCACGCCCGTAACGCCCGACATCAGGGATCGAAGCATGGTTTTTCCTCCCGTTTCTGTTCATAGGATGCGCAGTCCCTTGCGGTCCGTTCTCCGCCCTGCCTTCCGTGGGGGCCGGCTGTGTCTTTTATATCTCGGAGGTCCGCAGTCTTTTCTGTAGCTTTTCACCAGGGGAAAAGGACGGCAACCTTAGGCTACGCTACGGCCAGGACCTTTTCCAGGGGGATGTCGATCTCGTCGTCGGTGACGAGGATGGTTCCGCCCGTTTCAAACCGCAGGTAGGCAACTTTGCCGTATTCCTTCAATCCGTCGTCATTCTCGTATTCCACCGTCCGGCCTATATAGCTTACCGCCGTTCCCCGGGAGACGGCGTTCATCTGGTCGATGCTCTTGTTCATGTTGGTCATCTGCTCAAGGGTGCTGAACTGGGCCATCTGGGCTATGAAATCCTGATCTTTCAGCGGATCGAGAGGGTCCTGGTTGCTCAGCTGGGCGATCAGGATCTTGAGAAAAGCGTCCTTTCCGAGTTCGCTGTTGACCGCCCGCAGCTCGTCTCCCGATGTACCCGTTGAAAAAATGCTGTTCGCTGTGCTTTGAACTTCCATTCTTCATCCCCCCTAGGCCATCCAGTAGAGCAGGCCCTGTTCAAGATCCACCCTGAAGGAGAGGTTCTCTTCTCCTCCGTCTCTTTCCGTCCGGGGGACAAATACATTTTTTCCCTCCCCGGCTTGCTTTTCACTCCCTCGTCCGTTTTCTCCGTCTCCGATATCCACCGTGCAGGAAGTCATCTGAACTCCCTGCTGGGAAAGGGAGTTGCGGAGGACCGTCACCTGGTCCTGCACGAGCTGCCGCAGCTGCTCGTTTCCGACTTTGATGGACGCCTCCACTCCGCCGGCCGTTGAGGAAAGCTCGATCTCCACCCTGCCCAGGGCGGGGGGCTCAACGACGATGGTGGCCCTGTGCAGGCCGTCCCTCTTCAGAAAGCGGACCACGTTCGTCATCCCTTCGCCGAGGGCCTCGCCGCTGCGGCCGGAAAGAGGTACTTCCGCTCCCCGGGAGACAGGAACCGTTCCTTTGCCCTCGGCAGCGCCTGCGGTCCGCAGGACGCCGGAAAAGGAGCTCTCCCCGTTCCGGGAACGGATCGGCTGAGGCTCTTTCTGGTCCTCCTTGTCTGCGGGAAGAGGTTCATGGGCTTTTCGGGTGCTGTCCTGGGCCGGATTCTTCAGGACGGGAAATTCTTTTTCAGATTGAGAAAAATTCTTCTCATCTTCCCCGGAGGAAGATGAGAGGCTTTCACCGCCATTTCCTGCATTCTTTGCAGCTGGGTTCTTTCCTTCGCCGGTCCCGGCGGAATAGGACGCTTCTCCGTCCTTCTCCTCTGGGGCATACTCCGGGGGAGGGACTGAAGTCCCTTCTTTCCGGCGGGAAGCGAGAAGAACGGCATCTGCCGGGTCTCTCTTTCCCGGCGAAATCTCTCGTGCTTCAGGGAGCGTCTTCCCGGGGGCGGAAATTTCTTCCTGTCCAGGCACAGCAGAGGGACCGGAAACCAGGACAGCATTCTCGGCATGGACATTCGTTTTCTGAACCGGGAGAAGATCTTCTTCTCCCGTACTGTCCTTTGCGGAGAGGCGGGGACTGTCCCCAAGGGGAGAACAGCCTGAAGTCATACAGTCCTCTTCGGCCGATTCTTCTTCCGCCGGAGGAAGCCCTTTCGAAGAAAGCAGCAAAGCGGATTCCTCTTTCTCTCCGGGTGTGAGCGATGCCGGAGAGGACCCTGAAGGGATCGAGAAGCCCGAGGCCTCTCCCGGCAAAGGAAGAGAGCCGGAAAGAGGCCCGTTCGGGTACCGAAGCGCCCCCTCGGGAGAATTTTCTTCCCCGGTTTCTTTCATGCCCGCTTTCAAAGACCCCTTCACCGCAGATTTGGCTGATGCGAAAGCCGGGATTGCCTCTTTCGTCCCGGCTTTCAGCGGGATCTTCACCGCCCCCTGAAGAAGGGGCAGGAGGGCAAAGGAAGAAGAAGAATTTTCTTCCCCAGTTTCTTTCATCCCCGCTTTCAAAGACTCCTTCATCGGAGATTTGCCTGATGCGAAAGCCGGTATTGTCTCTTCCATCCCGGCTTTCAGCGGGACCTTCACAATCCCCTGAAGAAGGGGCAAGAGGGCAAAGGGAGAAGAATAAGAAGGCTCTGAAGAGCCTTCTTTTGAAAGGTCAGGAGCTGTTGCAGTTTCACCGCAAACCTCCGGATTTTTCATGCATGAAGTCAGAAGCTGTGCAAACCGACAGGTCTCCCCGGACGCCGAGGATGTTCCGGCTGCGTCCGGTGAAGGTCCGTCAAAAAGGGGAGGAACATTGCTCAAAAGGGGGGAAAGCATGGCACAGCACCTCCACAGGTAGTTATGGCCGTCCCGGGGCCGCGAGCCGCTCCGTTAGCCGGGCCGCAGCGGCGGCCTCCATGCGCCCGAGAATCGAAGCCCTCACGTCGCTTGACATCTTCTCCAGAAGCCTGACGGCGAGATCCTCCCGAAGCTGTTCGACAATCAGCGCGGCTTTGCGGGGGGAAATCTCCTGGTAGGTTTTCATGAGCATCGCCAGGTAGGCATCTTCCTCCTCCGGATTTTCAGCCGGCTTCTCCTCTTTCGCCCGAAGAGTCTGTTCCCGGTTTTCGAGAGCGCTCCTCCTCTTTCCAACGTCTGCGGAGAGGGCCTCGAGCCTTTCTGAGAGAGCGTTGAGCTCCATTTCCCGTTCGCTGAGCCTGTCGCTCCAGCGTTCGAGTTCGAGACGACGCCGCTCCTCTGAAGTGAGGGTATACTCCTCCGGGATTCCGAAGCTCTTCGCAAGGGACGGCCCGATCCACGGAAGGCGGGGCACCGAGCTGTAAAAAAGGGGCCGCCCGTCCCACACGCCCCCGAAATGGAGGCCGACTGCAGCGCCCGCGGCCAGAAGAAGGAATAGAAAAAGGAGAGCCCCCTTGCGTCCCTTTCGTTTTTCTTTTTTTCCTTTCGGCCGGGGGGTACTCTCCTGGGAGATGTCATCTAAAGGCTCTCTGGGTTCATCAGGCATCAATCATCTTCGCCCCCCGATTTTTTCCTGTACAGCGCAAGGATTGTCTTCACATAATGCTGGGTCTCCGCGAAGGGAGGAATTCCCCCGTAGGAGTCCACCCGTCCCGGCCCCGCGTTGTAGGCTGCGAGGGTCTTCTCCAGGTCTCCGTCATATTTATCGGACAGTTGGGAAAGGTATTTAATCCCCCCCTCGAGATTTTGTAACGGATCGAAGGGGTCCTCCACTCCGAGCATCTTCGCCGTGCCCGGCATGAGCTGCATGATCCCCATGGCACCCTTGGAGGAAAGGGCGTCCGTCTTTCCCCCCGATTCCATGCGGATTACCGCCCTGACAAGATTTTCGTCCACACCGTATTTTCCGGCCATGTCTGATATGCTGCTGCGCCAGTCCCCGTCCTTTTTTGCGGATTTTTCCTCAGCAGCGCGGCCGGGAAGAGACGGGGGTGTTTTTTCTGCAGGCTTTCCCTTTCGGGGAGTTTCCTCCCGGGCCAGCACGTCCACGAACCGGTCTTTGCCCTCAGGCGGGGTGGTCTCCACTGCGGGACGAACTCTCCGCTCGATCTCCTCCATACGGCCCATGACCCTGGAAAGGGCGGAGAAATTCGGCCTCATGCCGATCCCCTCTGAAGGGAACCGTGGCGGATTCCGGCGATATCATCCAGCTCGCCCTGCTCTCTCTTGAGAGCTGCCGCCTTCCACTCGTCCACAAGGTCCGAGACATATTTCTCCATGATCTGCACGTCCCGGTGCTTCTCCACAAGGCGCGCCTCCGTTTTCTCAATGGTCGACCGAACGGAGCACAGGACGTCCCCCTCGTCGCAGATACGGGATTCGATTCTGTCGATGGCCTTGCGGCTGAACCACATCTCCTGGACGGTAAGAGGGTTTTTCCCCTGGAGGCCGAAGGAGAGGAGGGCCTCCGCTTTTTTCGTCTCGAGATCCCGCAGAAGGTCAACAAGCCGGTCCTCTTCTTTTTTTTCCGAGGAGAGAAGAAGCTGCTGCTCTTCCCGCCCCTTGATCCGCGTCCTGAGTATTTTTTCGAAACGCCGCACTTTTTTTTCCATCTGGTCCTCCCCGAAAGTGTCCGGTATATTCATCGGCGCAGAATGGCTTTCCCTTGACCGCTTCCTACTGAACGAGTCCGATCAGCTGCTCTTCCATGGCCTCGAAGGAGACCTTTTCCTCCACGGGCTGACGGAGAAATTCCCGCACGTCCCCGAGGTGTTCCAGGGCCCAGTCCACTCTTGGACTGGTCCCCGGCTTGTAGGCACCGATGCCGATGAGGTCCTCCGATTCCCCGTAGACAGCGAGAAGCTCCCGTATTGTGCCGGCCGCGTCGAGATGTTCCTTCGAGACGATGGACGGCATGACCCGGCTGACGCTTTCGAGCACGTCCACGGCGGGATAGAAGTTCCTGGCGGCGATTTTCCTGGACAGGATGACATGGCCGTCGAGCACACCCCGGACGGTATCGGCCACCGGTTCGTTCATATCGTCCCCTTCCACGAGGACCGTGTAGACTCCGGTGATGCTCCCCCGCTCCCCCGCTCCGGCCCGCTCGAGAAGGCGGGGAAGCATCTCGAAAACGGAGGGGGTATACCCCCTGGTCGTGGGGGGCTCGCCGATGGCCAGGCCGACCTCCCGCTGCGCCCGGGCGACCCGGGTGACCGAGTCCATCATGAGAAGGACGTTTTTTCCGCAGTCCCGGAAATATTCTGCGATGGCCGTGGCCGTCAGGGCGGCCTTGAGACGGATGAGGGGGGGCTGGTCAGAGGTGGCGATGACGACCACGGACCGTTTCCGCCCCTCCTCACCGAGATCCCGGTCGATAAATTCCCGGACCTCCCGGCCCCGCTCTCCCACGAGGGCGATGACATTCACGTCCGCCTCGGTATACCGGGCCATCATGGCGAGAAGAGTGCTTTTCCCCACTCCCGATCCGGCGAATATGCCTATCCGCTGGCCCGTTCCGAGGGTGAGCAGACCGTCCATGACCTTCACGCCTACGGGAAGAGGGGATGTGATCATTTTCCTGCGAAGGGGATGGGGGGGCTGGGCATGGAGAGGATAAAAATCTGACGCGGCGACAGGTCCCCGGTCATCCAGGGGGTTGCCGAGACCGTCGAGAATTCTTCCCAGGAGGGCGGGGCCGACCCGTACCCCCAGGGGGCGTTCCATGGAGAGGACGTCGCAGCCCGGGCCGATTTCCTTCAGGTCGCCGAGGGGCATGAGGAGCACCCGATCGCCCCGGAAGCCCACGACCTCGGCGGACAGGGCAGATGAGCTGTTCCGGTAGCGGATGGAGCACAGGTCTCCCACGCGCACGTCCGGCCCCTGGGACTCGGCCACCAGCCCGACGACCTGAACGATTCTTCCGTTGATGCGCACGAGCTGGGTGGCGGCGAGGCGGTTTTCGAGGATTGAGAGAAGTTCTCCGTCAGCCGGTTTCGGCGTCATCGTTCCGGCCTTCGATAAAGAGATGGTCGATATCCTTGCCGATCTGCTCGAGCTGGGTACGCCACCTGGCGTCGTAAATGCCCAGGTTCGTCTCCACGATGCAGCTTCCTTTTTCCACGTTGGCGTCCGGGAGGTATTCCAGGTGCTTGACGCCCCGCAGAAGGTCGCCGAAGGAATCCTTTCGGCTCAATATCCCATCCAGGTCGCCGGCATTGAGATAGACGAGAATCCGTTCCCGGTCGCTCAGCCGTTCGAGGACTTCCCGGAGGACGAGCATGGCCGTATCCTCCCGAAGGGAGACCTCCCGGTGAAGCATCCGGGAGAGGAGAAGTTCCCACATCCTCACAAGCCGGGGAAGATGAAGGGCAGCAAGCCCTTCGAGACGCTCCGAAAGGGCGGAGTGGACCGTTTCAAGAAGAGCCACGAGAGACGAGACCTTTTCCTCGTAATGGCGCTTCATCTCCCGCCTGGCTTTTTCCTGTCCCTCGGAGTATCCAGCCCGCTTCCCCTCGGAAAACCCCTCTTCGGCCGACCGCTTTCGCAATTCCTCCCCCTCGGCTTCAAGAAGGGTTCTTCGCCGCCGTTCTTCCTCCTCAGCCTTTTTCCGCTCCGCCCCGAACTCCTCGGCAAGGATGCGGTTGCGGGAGGCAAGAAGGGTGATCTGCGTCTCGGCCTTCTCAAGCCTGCTTTCCGCCGCCGCCAGCTCTTCCCTGAGCAGTGCGACGGGGTCGCAGGAGGAAGCCGGCCTGTAGGAAGACTGTCCGGCAGCCTTTTCCGAATCGTCTTCGGAAAAACAGCTGCCTACCTTGACAGTTTCAGAAAGGACCCGAACCGCCCTCAGCACATTCGGCCGAAGAAAATTAGACAACCAGCTCCTCCTCCCCGCCCCGGGATATGACGATCTCCCCCGCGTCTTCCAGCGCGCGGACGACGTTGACCACTTTCTGCTGGGCTTCTTCCACGTCCCGCACCCGGACGGGCCCCATGTATTCCATGTCCTCCCGGAGCATTTCGGCAGCCCGTTTTGACATATTCTTGAAGAATTTTTCCCGCAGATCCTCCGTGGCGCCCTTCAGGGCCAGGGAGAGTTCCTTCATCTCCACTTCCCTCAGCACCCTCTGGAGAGAGCGGTCGTCCATCTTGCTGATGTCCTCGAAGACGAAGAGCCTCCGCTTGATCTCGTCCGCAAGCTCGGGATCGTTCTCCTCGAGATTTTCCATGATGTTCCGCTCCGTTGCGCGGTCGGCGTTGTTGATGATGCCGACGATGGCATCGATGCCTCCGGCGAGGGTGAAATCCTGTCCCATGACGGTGCTGAGCTTGCGTTCGAGCACTCTCTCCACCTCCCTGAGAACCTCCGGCGTGATCCGGTCCATGCGGGCGATTCTTTTTGCAACCTCCGCCTGCAGCAGTGCGGGCAGTCCGCTGATGATGGATGCCGCCTGCTCGGGCTCGAGATAGGACATGATGAGGGCGATCGTCTGGGGGTGCTCTCCCTGGATAAATCCCAGGATCTGCTGGGCGTCCGTGTGGCGCATGAAGTCGAAGGGACGAACCTGGAGGCTCGCCGTGATGCGGGTGAGAAGATTCTGGGCGCGCTCGGTCCCGAGAGCCCGCTCGAGGATGTCCCGGGCATAGTCCACGCCTCCCCGGGCCATGTACTCCCTGGCGAGGAGCATCTCCTGGGCGTCCTTAAGGACTTCAAGACGAACTTCGGGGGTCACCTTCCGCAGGTTCGCGATCTCGAGGGTAACGATCTCGATGGTGGCGTCGTCGAGGCGCTTATAGATTTCTGCGGCGATTTCGTTGCCCAAAGCAACGAGGAGAATTGCCACCTTCTCTTTTCCGGGAATTCCCTTCAGACCCGATTTCGCCATATCGTTTCTCCTCTCACATCTCGTCGGCCAGCCAGTCCTGAATGAGATTTCCTATCTCTTCAGGCTTGGTCCGGGCATAGGCGCGGAGCTGCTCCTCCAGTACCGCCAGCTCTCCCTGGGCTTCGAGAAGTTCGGGGGAGGACAGAAGTTCCTGGATGCTGGGGATTCTTTTCCCCGAATCGTCATCGGCAGGAATGAGTTTTCTGTTCTTTCTGCGGCGCATCCACACCACCCCCGCAAGGGCGGCGAGAAGGAGAAGGCCGGCTCCCGCCACGAGGAGGAAGAGAAGCTGGGAGCGCTCCCTTGCCCTCATCTCCTCGGCGATGCTGTCCGCATAGGTTGTGGAAAATTTCATGGATTGAATCACGAGCTGGTCGCCCCTGGCCTGGTCGACGCCGAGGGCGGGAGCCACGAGGGCCCTCAGCTCGGTGAGCCTGTCGGGCTCGAGTTCGCCGTCCACGAGGACCGAGGCGGAAAGGCGGCGAATCGTTCCCGGGGTGATGACCTGCTGGGTCTCCTTCGTGGTGATCTCGTAATTATTGGTGGTCTCCGACTTGTTGTAGTCCGTGCCGGTATCCTGCTTCTGGCCGACGGCATAGCCGGGGATGTTCGTCGTGGTTCCGGGGGCCCCGCCGGGCGGAATTCCGGTCCCTGTATAGGATTCCTCCATATTCTGCTGGCTGCGCATAACGCCCCTTCCCGATTCACCGGGAAGGAATTCCTTGGAGGTGCTCGACCGGCGGTCAAAATCGAGATCCACCTTGATCCGGACAACGACCTTGCCGGGACCGAAGACCCGCTCGAGCATGACCCGCACCTTGTTTTCGAGTTCCCGCTCCTGCTGCCGCTCCAGTTCCCGCTGAACGGATGAAACGCTCCTGCCGTCCCCCGTCTGGGAGTAGAGGAGCATCTCCTGGTCGAGAAGATCCGTGAGAACCTTGCCGGAGGTATCCACCACAGAAATGTTCTCGGGGAGCAGTCCCTGCACACCGTGGGCGACAAGGTGCACCACCGCCTTCACCTGGTCGGGGCCGAGCTGTTTTCCCGATTTGAGTCGAAGAAGGACGGAGGCCGTGGACGGCTGCTGCTGCTCGAGAAAAAGGCGCTGTTCGGGGATGACGATGTTCACCTTCGCGAAATCGACGGCGTCGATCTGGCGGATGGTACGCTCCAGTTCTCCCTCCAGTGCGCGGATATAGGTGATCTTCTGCTGAAATTCGCTCAGTCCCATCTTCGCCGTGTCGAAGATTTCGTACCCCACGCTTCCGCCCTTGGGCAGTCCTCCCTGGGCGAGACTGAGACGGGTTTCATAGACTATGGGGCGGGGAACGAGAATTGCGTTGGCCGCGGGGTCGAGACGGTAGTCGATTTTATTTTCCTTGAGGTAATTGACGATGGCCGACT
This sequence comes from Aminobacteriaceae bacterium, assembly GCA_963674625.2. Taxonomy (GTDB): domain Bacteria; phylum Synergistota; class Synergistia; order Synergistales; family Aminobacteriaceae; genus JALHFZ01. The sequence continues at coordinate 323,362 of CAXXXO010000004.1, forward strand.
GGTCCTCCACCTCGAGGGCTGTGAAAAGAGGCTCGTAGGAGGGTCTTCCCGTCCAGTAGACCGCGAGGATGAGGGCGGCGGCCACAAGGGCCGATGCCGCGGCTATGGATACCTTCTGCCACGGCTTCAGAGAGGACCAGAAGAGGGAAAGTCGGGAGAGCATCTGGCGAAACCAGTTCATGAGCAGCCCCCTTATACGGGCAAACGACCGAGCTGCTGATATGCGTCAACCAGTTTGTTGCGGACTTCAGTGATCATCCGGAGGGCAAACTCCGCCCGCTGGGCGGAAAGAACCACTGCGGAGACATCTTCCACGTCTCCGGTGGCGAGGCTGTTGACCAGTCTGTCCGAGTCGAGCTGAAGATCGTTGACCTTCTTCATTGAATTTCTGAGAAGGCTCTCAAAGGACACTCCCGGAATTTCTGAAGAGGAGTGTACGGAAGGCACCGGATCCGAACGCCGGAAAAAGGTCGGTGGAGTGAGCTTCATGAGATCGATTTTCAGGCTGTCCACTGTAATCCTCCTCGTAATGTGGAGAGGCTCTGCCTCTTGCTCCCTAGTGTATCACAATGAAAATGGAGAAAAGAAAATAAGGGAGGTCATTGTATGCACCTCCCGTAGCTTTTCTGATGGGTCTTGAGACTCAATTTTCGCCAGAAGAGCTGACGTAAAGGTTTTTATGGAGAGAAAAGGTCATCCCCGCATGATTTCGAGGGCGCCGCTCCACATGGAACGGGCAGAATCGGCTACTGCAAGGTTCGCCTCGTAGGCCCGGCTCGCAACGAGCATGTCCGTCATCTCCCGGACCACGTTGACGTTCGGAAAGGACACGTACCCTTCCTCATCCGCATCGGGATGATCGGGCTGGTAGACGAGGCGGGGAGGAGCGTCGTCGGCGGCGATCTCCGCCACCCGGACTCCTCCGGTACCGCTCTCCCTTCCCGAGGCGCCGTCGAGCATCTCCGCGAAGACAGGGACTTTCCTCCTGTAGGGACCACCTTCGGCGGTCCTGGTGGTATTGGCGTTGGCGAGGTTCGAGGCGATGGCGTCGAGCCAGAGCCGGTGGGCCGTGAGAGAGCTTCCAGAAATATCGAGGCAGCGGAACATTTTCATGGTCTATCGTCCTCCGATGACGAGGCGGTAAAGGGACGTTTTCTTCGCGGCGAAACGGGACATGGCAGTGTAGGCCATCCGCGTCTGGGAGAGCACGGACATCTCCCGTTCCGGGTCCACATTGTTTCCGTCGAGGCGGAATTTTTCGTCGAAAACGCGGATTTCCTCAGGCTGGACAGCGTTCACGGTCACCGGGCCGGAGGGGATATGCCCCTCGTCGGTGACCGCAAGGGGAAGCCGCCGGGGAGAGGAGACCACGTCCCGAAGCTGGTCTTCGAAAGAGACGTTCCTGCGGGCGTAGCCGGGAGAGGTTCCGTTGGCGATATTGCGCGCCGTGGATTCAAGCCTCTTCGAGAGACATTCGAGGTTCTTCTCCATCACGTTCCAGTTGAAATCTCCCATCATGACCTTCACCTCCGGAATTTCCCTTCTCCCCTGTGTTTCGGCGGCCTCCTCCCCCGACTTGAGACTAATCCTTCTGAAGCACTCCCAGTTCTTCGACGAAGAGAGGGCTGAGAACCTTGATGAAGGTCCCCTTCATGCCGAGGCTGCGGCTCTCGATGATGCCGGCGCTCTCGAGCTTTCTGAGGGCATTGACGATAACGCTTCTCGTGACGCCGACCCTGTCTGCCACCTTGCTGGCGATGACCACGCCCTCGAAGGAGCCGAGTTCGGTGATGATATGCTTCACCGATTCGACCTCGGAGTAGGAAAGGGCCCGCATGGCCATCTGGACCACGAGGCGCTCCCTGGCCCGCTCCTCGATGTTCTTCGTCCGCTCGTGAAGGATCTCGATCCCCACGAGGGTCGCCAGGTACTCGGCCAGGACGAGGTCCCGCATGGAGAAGGGCTGGAAGAACCGGACCAGAAGAAGAGTGCCCAGGCGTTCGGCCGCTCCGTAGATGGGAATGTAGAGCATGTGCTTTTCAGGCGCATCGGGCATCTCGTCGTCGAAGAGATAGCCGTCGGTTTCGCTGAGCATGGTCTCACGGTGCTGGTTCATCTTCTCCACGAAGACCTCTGGCATGAACCCCTGCTCCAGGAAGTCGGAGACCTCTTCGGAATGGTACTCGGAGATCCAGGAATATCCAAGGATCTTTCCCTCCCGGTTGATCAGGTACACGTTGGCCGTGGAAAATTCGCACAGAAGCTTTGCCAGCTTGTTGTAGTCGGGTTTCGTTCCCTCCCGGCGGCTCTGCAGTGCCCGCCCCACCTGCCGCGTCTTTTCCAGAAGATCCTTCAGTCCGGGATCTTCATCCAGAAGGTGCCCGCTTTCAAGAGTTTCCGTTTCCATTTCCCTTCCCTGCTTTTCTTTCTTTGCTGCCATGTCCAATCCCTCCTGATGATGTGCCGCCCGCGGAAGCGGACAGCGTTTTTTATAGGTGCCTTACAGAAGATATCTTCTGATATCGCTGTCGGAAATAAGGGGGTTCAGCCGTTCCCGCACGAAATCGCCGCTGATGGGAACGGGACCCTGCCCCTTTTCGGGGGCTTCGAAACTGATCTCCTCGAGAAGATGCTCGATCATGGTATGCAGCCTCCGGGCGCCGATGTTCTCCATTTCGTTGTTCATGCGCTCCGCGAGGACGGCGATTTCCCGGATGGATTCCTCGGAAAATTCGAGTTCCACCCCTTCCGTTTCGAGCAGTGCCCGGTACTGGCGAAGCAGGCTGTTTTCCGGCTCCACGAGGATGCGGGCGAGGTCGTCCTGGGTCAGGGGCTGAAGCTCCACCCGGATGGGAAATCTCCCCTGAAGCTCGGGCACGAGGTCCGAAGGCTTGACGGCCGTGAAGGCGCCGGCGGTGATGAAAAGAATATGGTCCGTGTTCACCGTTCCGTACTTTGTCTGCACGGGAGACCCTTCCACGATGGGAAGAAGGTCCCGCTGAACTCCCTCGCGGCTCACGTCGGGGCCTCCGCTTCCTCCCCGGGCAACGACCTTGTCGATCTCGTCGAGGAAGACGATCCCCTCCTCCTGGGCTTTTTCCAGGGCTTCCCGGATGACCGCGTCCATATCGACGAGCTTCTCGGCCTCCTCAGCCCGGAGAATCCGCCGGGCCTCGGAGACGGTCACCCGCCGCCGCTTCGTCTTTTTCGGAAGCAGGCCGCCCAGCATGTCGCCGATGTTGATCCCCATGGAGTCCATGCCGGCTCCGCCGAGGAGAGGTATTCCCGCCGACTGGCTTTCGGTGACGTCGATCTCCACTTCCCGGTCATCCAGCTTCCCCTCTGAGAGAAGGGTCTGAAGCTTCCGCCGGGTTGAATCCCGCAGGCGGTCCTCATCCGGGGAAGGCGCTTCGGAGGGCTGTTCTTTTTCGGCCCCGCCGCCGAAGAATTTCATAAAATCGGGCATGGCGGGCTTTTTCTCAGGGCGGGGAAGAAGGGCGTCCGCAAGGCGGCTCTCGGCCCTTTCCGCGGCAGGGGTCTGGACATCCTGGATATTCCGCCGCTTCACCATGGCCACAGAGGCCTCCACGAGATCCCGGATTATGGATTCCACGTCCCGGCCCACGTACCCCACCTCGGTGAATTTCGTGGCCTCCACCTTGACGAAGGGGGCCTTCACGAGGTCGGCGAGGCGCCGGGCGATCTCCGTCTTTCCCACCCCCGTCGGGCCGACCATGAGGATATTCTTCGGGGCGACCTCCCGGGCGATCTCCGGGGAAAGACGCCTGCGGCGGATGCGGTTTCTCAGCGCAATGGCGACGGACTTCTTCGCCTTTTCCTGTCCCACGATGTACCGGTCGAGATATTCCACGATCTGGCGGGGGGTCAGATCGAAGCGTTCCCCTGACAAAACGTTCATTCGCCGATCGCCTCCACAGTCACCACATTATCCGTGAAAACGCAGATCTCCGAGGCGATTTCGATGGACCGCCGGGCTATCCGTGAGGGAGCCCAGTCGCTCACCTCGAGAAGGGCCCGCCCCGCCGCCTGGGCGAAGCCGGATCCGGAGCCTATGGAGGCCACGTTGTTTTCGGGCTCGAGGATGTCCCCCGACCCCGAAAGAAGAAGGGTGATCTTTGCGTCGGCCACGAGCATGAGGGCCTCAAGCCGCCGGAGGGCCCGGTCGGTCCTCCACTCCTTCACCAGGGAGACGGCGGAGCGCATGAGATCTCCCGAGTTTTCCTCGAGACGCTTTTCGAACCTCTCGAGAAGTGTCATGGCGTCGGCGGTGCTGCCGGCGAACCCTGCAAGGACAGATCCTTTATGGAGCCGCCGCACTTTTTTCGCTCCGGCCTTTATGATCTGGTTTCCCAGGGTCACCTGGCCGTCTCCGGCCATGGCGACCGCATTGTCTTTTCTTATGCAGACTATGGTGGTTCCCTTAAACATTGTCCGTTTCTCCTTTCGCCCGGGGGTGGGCCGAGATGTAGCTCTGCCGCAGATGTTCCCCGCTGACGGCAAGATAGTGCTGGGTGGTGAGCAGGCTTTCGTGTCCCAGGAGCTCCTGAAGCACCCGGAGGGAGATCCCTCCCTCGAGAAGATGCGTCGCGAAGCTGTGCCTGAGCACATGGGGCGTCACGTTGCCGATCCCCGTTTTCTTCGCGGCCCGGAGGACGATTCTGTGGACCGTCCTCACGGTGACGGGCCCTTCCCCCTGTCCAGGGAAAACCCATTCTCCGGAAGGGATGGCCTCCCGCCATTCCCCGAGGGCCGAAAGAGCGCACCGGCCGAAGGGAACGAGCCGCTCCTTCTCTCCCTTGCCGAGAACGCGGATCATCCTCTCGGCCATATCCACATTCCTCCAGAGAAGGGAGACCAGCTCCGCAATCCGGAGTCCGCATCCGTAGAGCACTTCGAGGACCGCCCTGTCCCGAAGGCGGCTGTCCCCCTCGCTGCCGAAGACCACGAGCCGTTCGGCATCCTCCCGGGACAGGGCCCGGGGAAGACGGGCGGGAAGCTTGGGACCCTCCACCGCCTTTGCCGGATCTCTGGACACGAGGCCCTTCTCCCGAAGAAAGGCGAAAAGACTCCGCACCGAGGAGAGCTTCCTGGCCGCCGAGGACGGTGCATAGCCGTACCCCATCATCTCCCGGAGCCATGCGCGTATCATCTTCGGCTCCACTCCGCCCGGTTCGGAGACCCCCGAGAGCAGGAGGTACTCGGTGAACTGGGCAAGATCCGCCGCATAGCCCGTTACCGTATGGTCGGAGGCACCCTTCTGAAATCGAAGGTAATCAAGATACAGATCGACGAATGACGATAGGATTTCCTGCATGAAGATATTTTATCATCTTTTTCTAGATTCTCAATATATTTCAAAAGAATGAATCAATGATTTCGCTCCTTTTTCCGAAAAAATTTCCTGCTTCCTTTTGCGAAATAATCAGCCGGCTCTCTCCTCTTGGCCTGATGCGCCTTTCAGGGTCACAGCTTCGTCCCCCCGAGAAATTCTTCGAGGGCGAGACGGGCCCTTTCGGAGACCATTTCGCAGCGGAGAGCCTTGTTCCGGACCTTCTCCTCCAGGGGAGGGAAAATCCCGAGGTTCACGTTCATGGGATGAAAACCTTTCTCATGGGCGTCGGAAAGATAGTGCAGAAGAGATCCTATGGCGGTGAGGCGGGGCCATTCCGGAAAGGGAGTTCCCCCGAGCAGCGCCGCCATGTTCAGGGCCGCCGCGAGGCCCATGGCCGTGCTTTCCATGTACCCCTCCACCCCGGTGATCTGCCCGGCGAGGAAAAGATCTTCTCTTCCCGAGCGGAACCGGAGGTTCGGATCGAGCACCGCCGGAGCATTCACGTAAATATTCCTGTGCATGACGCCGAATCGGGCGAACTCGGCCTCATCCAGGCCGGGGATCATTCGGAAGACCCGCTCCTGTTCCCCCCAGCGGAGGCTCGTCTGAAATCCCACGAGGTTGTAGAGTGTTCCCTCCCGGTTGTCCTGGCGAAGCTGGACCACCGCCCAGGCCTCTTTTCCGGTACCGGGAAGGGGAAGTCCCACGGGACGGAGAGGGCCGAACCGGAGGGTGTCGATTCCCCTCGAGGCCATGACCTCTACGGGAAGGCACCCCTCGAACCAGGCGGGGGAATCCTCGAAATCGTGGGGGAGAGCCCGTTCTGCCCCGGTGAGGGCCTTCCAGAAGACCTCGTATTCCTCCCGGGTGAAGGGGCAGTTATAGTAGTCGGCCTCCTGTCCCCACCGGCCGCTGCGGAAGGCCTTCCCCGTGTCGATGGACTCCAGGGTCACCACCGGCGCAACGGCATCGAAGAAGGAGAGATACCCTTCACCGGCGATTTCGGCAAGTTTCTCCGCAAGGGAAGGAGAGGTGAGAGGCCCTGTGGCAATGATCGCCGGACCTTCAGGAACGGAGAGGCACTCCTCCCTCCGGATCGTGACCAGGGGGTGGCTTTCAAGCCGCTCCGTAACGAGGCGGGAGAAGATATCCCGGTCCACGGCGAGGGCTTTTCCGGCGGGCAGGCAGGCCTCGCCGGCGCACCTGAGAATGAGGCTGCCCATTCTCCGAAGCTCTCTTTTCAGTATGCCCGCGGGGCTTGACTGGGAGTCCGCTCCGAAGGAATTGCTGCACACTATCTCAGCCAGCCTGTCGGTGCAGTGGGCCGGAGTGGTGCGGAGGGGGCGCATCTCGAAGAGGGTCACGGCAATCCCCCGCTCCGCAAGCTGCCATGCGGCCTCGCTTCCGGCGAGTCCCCCTCCCGCAACGGAAACTTTTCTGTCAGTCATTTTCTTCCGGAGCGGAGGTGACGGCATAGCCGCACTTCGGGCACTCTTCACCGCCCTTTTTTCCCGTGGACATCATGGCGGAGCCGCACTCGGGGCAGGCGTTTCCCGAGGGGGGGTTCCAGGAGACAAAATCGCACTCGGGGTAGCGGGAACAGCCATAGAAGACCTTTCCCCTCCGGCTCTTCCGCTTCACCACGTCCCCTTCGCCGCACTTCGGGCAGACCGCCCCGGTCTTAACGAGAAGCGGCTGGGTGTGTTTGCATTCCGGATAGGCGCTGCACCCGACAAATTCGCCGAAGCGTCCCATCTTCCGGACAAGAGGACTGCCGCAGAGAGGACAGTCTTCGCCGATTGGCTCGGGGGGGACCGGGGGCTCGGCGGGGGCCTTCTCGGCTTCCTTCATGGTTCCTGTGAAGGCATCCCAGAATTCCCTGAGAACGGCAAGACGCGTGGCCTTCCCCTCCTCCACGTCGTCGAGGTTTTCCTCCATCCGGGCGGTAAACCCGGTGTCGACGATGGAGGAAAGACTCTCCCCGTGAAAATACTTCTTCAGGAACCCGTCCACGGTCCGACCAAGGGGGGTGGGCTGAATTCTGCGCTCTTCGTTCCGAAGAACGTACCTGCGGTCGTAGAGGGTCTCCACGATTGAGGCATAGGTGGACGGGCGGCCGACGCCCTGTTCCTCGAGGACCTTGATAAGGGTGGCCTCGGAGTACCGGGCGGGGGGACGGGTGAATTTCTGCTCCCGGCTGACGTCCTCCACGGAGAGGACCTCGCCTTTTTCCGCGGGTTCAAGGGATTCGCCCTTGAGATCGAGGGGCCAGAGAGCGCTGAATCCGGGAAAGACAAGGGTCTCGCCGAGCTGGCGGAATCCGGCCTTTCCTGCCAGGGCCTTCAGCGTGGAGTTCGCAACCCGGGCCGGGGCCATCTGGGACGCGGCAAAGCGCCGCCAGATCAGGGAGTAGAGCTTCATCTGGTCGGGGGAGAGGATCCCCTCGAGGCTCTCCGGGGTGATCTCCACATCCGTCGGACGGATCGCCTCGTGGGCGTCCTGGGACCTTCCCTTCGCGGCGTAGAAGTTTTCTTTGGCGGGAAGATATTCGGGTGCGAAGTGCCCGGCGATATATGCCCTGCACTTCTCCACGGCCTCGGGGGCAATCCGGAGGCTGTCGGTGCGCATGTAGGTGATGAGACCCACGGGGCCCCTTCCGGGAAGATTGACCCCTTCGAAAAGCTCCTGGGCCGTCCTCATGGTCCGCCGGGGGGACATTCCCGTCCTCCTGGCTGCCTCCTGCTGGAGGGTGCTGGTACGGAAGGGAGCGGGGGCGGCCCGGAGGCTTTCTCTCGTCCGGAAATCTGCCACGGTGAGCGGAGCACTTTTCAGCTCGGCCAGGATGGTCTCAACGAATTCCTCAGAATCGATAAGGAGGGATTTCCCCTCCTTCCAGAGGGATTTTCCTTCGAAGCTGTCCGCCCGGAGAAGGTACTTCCGGCCGTCATCGGCCGTCGCCGTCACGGTGACGATCCAGTACCCCCGGGGGACGAAATTCTCGATTTCCTCCTCCCGGTCACAGATGAGGGCGAGGGCGACGGACTGCACCCTTCCGGCGGAGAGTCCGCGGCCGATCTTCTTCCAGAGAAGAGGGCTCAGGGTGTACCCCACGAGCCGGTCGAGAATGCGCCTGGCCTGCTGGGCCTCCACCTTGTTCATGTCCACGCTCTCGGGAGACACGACCGCTTCCCTCACTGCGTCTGCGGTGATCTCGTAGAACCGCACCCTGCAGGGAGAGTTCGGGTCGATCCCGAGCAGCTCGGAGAGATGCCACGCAATGGCCTCCCCCTCCCTGTCGGGGTCGGAGGCCAGGAGGACCCTGGGGGCTTCCCTGGCAAGACCGAGAAGCTCGTTCTTCACCTTCGCCTTTCCCTTGACGAGGATATATTCAGGCTCGAAGTTCCGGTCCACATCGATGGCGAGGCGGCTCTTCGGCAGATCGCGGATATGTCCAACGCTCGACTTGACCACATAGCCCGAGCCGAGAATTTTCGTGAGGGTTTTGGCCTTGGTGGGGGACTCCACGATGACGAGAGATCTTCCGCCGCTTCCCGAAGAGGGAGCAGCGGCGGTCTTTTTGGTCCTTCCCTTTGTCCGGGGTGTCTTTGAGGCTGCCGGGGCGGTCTTCCGATCCTTCGCCTTCCCGCTCTTCTTCGCCGCAGGTTTTTCGGAGGAGAGGGCCTTCTTCGGGCTCTTCTTTTTCGGCTCCTGAACGGTTTTGTCAGAAAGGGAAAGAGGGGTATCCTCCGGCGTAGCCTTCGTTTTTTTCACCATGGCGGAGGCCTCAGGAGATCCAGCAGCTGGAAGGGTAGATGTTCTCCGAGGAGAGACCGGGTATTTCAAAGGAACGGTCGTCGAGAAGGGCCTCCACAAGGGCGTCGAGGAGAGGGGCATCCACGGCCGAGTTCTTGAGCTGCCCCAGGGATACGGCCTCATGAATGGCCCGTTCCATGATTTCCCTCGGCACCTCTTCCGTCATCATATAGCGGTAAATTCTCCCCTGGGCATCAGGGGCGAGATAGCGGCGTTCCACGTCGTGAAGAACCCTGCGAAAGAGGGTATTTCCCTTTTTCCCGAGGCAGGCGGATGGATTTATCGTCGTTTTGGGCACCAGGAATCGTCCTTTCCGGTACGTTTTATTTTTACGGAGCGGCACTCCATCTGCCCGGACCTGAGGGAAAGATGAGTCCCCCGGCGCTCAGTGCAGCCAGGCAGGAAAAAACGTCAGCGGGAGACATTTTACCCTCAACGGCGAGGTTGTCAACCGTTTTTTCTCCGTATTTTTTCAAAACGGCGAGAATTCTATGCTCTTTTTCATTCAAACCGGGTCTATTCTCTTCTCCCCCCTGCCCGAACATGGGAAAGAGAGAAAGCTGGCTTTCAAAGGCAAGGGCAACAAAATCGGGGATGGAGACGAGGGCAAGAGCCCCGTCGTAGAGCAGCCGGTTCGACCCTTCGCAGGCAGACTCGTTGATCCGGCCGGGAACCGCCCAGACCTCCCGTCCCATCTCGAGAGCGAGGCGGGCGGTGATCATGGCCCCGCTCTTCAGAGGAGCTTCCACCACAACGGTCCGGTCAGCCAGGGCGGCGACGATCCTGTTTCTTTCGGGAAAACGCCACTGCCGGGGAGGGGAATCGAGGGGGTACTCGCTCACCAGGGCGCCTCCCGAGGCGACGACCCGTTCGAAGAGATCCCCGTGGTTCCTCGGATAGGATACGTTCACCCCCGTCCCGAGGACGGCAAGGGTGACCCCGTCTGCGGACAGGCACCCCTCGTGGGCGGCTCCGTCGATGCCCGATGCTCCTCCGCTCACCACGGCTCCTCCCGCCTCGGCAGCGGCCCGGCCGATCTCCCGGGCTACCCGGTCGCCGTAGGCCGTGCATCTGCGGGTTCCAACCACGGCGACGGCGCTTCCAGAGAGGTCACCCGGGCCGCGTACATAGAGAAGGCGGGGGGCGGAGGGAATATCCCGGAGGCTCTCCGGAAAATCCCGGTCCCGGAAGGTAATGAGACGGATGCCCGATTTCGCCGCCCGCTCCGCTTCTCTCTCGGGCCAGCCGCTTTCTTCGAGCCCGCGGAGGGAAGTGCAGACCTGCTGAGAGCAGCCGAGACGATTCCACAGCCCTTCTCCCTCCAGGAAGAAGGCTTCGGGAGGCAGGGCTTCCTCCTCGAATCGGCTCCAGATCGCCGGAGGGAAGGCTCCCGAGGCGGCCAGGAGGAGAAGGGACCGCAGCAGGGGGTTCATCGTCCCGCCCCTCCGTCCCGGTAGGCCAGGGCTTCCGCCACGTGGGGGACCTCCACTTTTTCGCTCATTGCGAGGTCGGCGATGGTGCGGGCCACCTTGAGCACCCTGCTGATCCCTCTTCCCGAGAGACGGAGACGGCCGGCCATGGAGGCGAGGAAGGGACGGACCTTCGGATCGAGAAGGAGGGATTTTTTCACCATTCGCTCGGGCAGTTCTGCGTTGCAGGTGCAGCCGCTCTCCGCCCAGCGTTTCCGCTGAATTTCCCGGGCGGCTTTCACCCTGCCGGCGATGGCTTCGCTCCCCTCCCCTCCGCCCTCCTCCACGGCGACCAGTTCCTCCGGCAGGAGGCGGGGGACCGACACATGGAGGTCGATGCGGTCGAGGATGGGGCCGGAAATCTTCCGACGGTACCGCTCCAGGTCCGCAGGCGAACAGATGCACCGTTCCACGGGGTCGCCGATCCAGCCGCATGGGCAGGGGTTGCACGCCACCGCGAGAAGGACCCGGCTGGGGTAGGTGGCCGATCCGGAGGCGCGGCTTACGGTGATATGGCCGTCCTCGAGGGGCTGGCGCAGGCTTTCGAGGATATCCCGGCGAAATTCGGGAAACTCGTCGAGAAAGAGCACTCCCCGGTGGGCCAGGCTCACCTCGCCGGGGCGGAGGGTGGAACCGCCGCCGCAGATGGCCACGATGCTCGCCGTGTGATGAACGGACCGGAAGGGGGGGTGCATGCCTCTCTCGAAGGGTATGCCGAGGGTGCTCCGGACGAGGGCTGCCTCGAGAAACTCCTCGGGAGAGAGGGGCGGCAGGATGCTTCTGAGGGCCCGGGCGAGAAGGGTCTTGCCGCTTCCGGGAGACCCGGTGAGCAGGATGTTGTGGTGTCCCGCCGCGGCGATCTCGAGTGCCCGCTTCGCCCCCGCCTGTCCGCGGATATCGGAGAAATCGGGAGTGCAGGGGATGAACCCCTCTTCTTCGGGGACATATCCCCCTATGAGAGGAAGCTCCTTTTCGCCCCGGAGGGAGGCAAGAAGGTCCTCGAGGGTTTCCGCCCCGAAGGCGGTGCATCCTCCCACAAGGGAGACCTCCTCGGCGTTCTCCTTCGGCACGTAGAGGGGACATCCCCTCTCCCGGGCGAGGAGGGCGGCCCCCACGGCGCCCCGGACGCCCCGCAGCCGTCCGTCGAGGGCAAGCTCTCCCATGTAGAGAGCCCGTGGCACATCGGGGAGGCTTCCCATGGCCCGGGCGACGGCAAGGGCGATGGGAAGGTCGAGAATGGCTCCCTCCTTCGGCAGATCGGCGGGGGCGAGGTTCACCGACACCCTTCCCCGGACGGGAAGGCCGAGGGAGCGGAGTGCCGCCCTGACCCTCTCCTTCGATTCCCGAACTGCGGCGTCGGGAAGGCCTACGATGGAGATGGCGAACAATCCTCCAGTGATCTCCACCTCCACCTCCACGGGGACCGCCTCGATTCCCCGGAGGGTAATCCCCCAGATGGGGTTCATGAGAAGTATGCCCCCGCCGTGACATCCTCGAAGCGCTCCACGGCAACGGAACCCCCCGGACCCACGGAGACGGCGAGGATGTCGATCCTCCAGGGCCCCTGCCAACCCCGTCTTTCCACATACTGCCGGCCTGCCTTCACGAGTCGGCGGAGCTTGCGGGGGCCGACGGACTCCTCACCCCGCTGCATCCACCCCTCGCTTCGGGTGCGGACCTCGGCGACCACAAGTTCGTCCCCGTCAAGGGCCACGATATCCAGCTCCCCTCCCCGGAAGAAGACGTTCCTGTCGAGAATGGTCCAGCCGAGTTCTTTCAGCCGGGAGGCGGCGATCTCCTCCCCCCGTTTTCCGAGTAGAAGGTGCTCTGCGATCATGAAGGTTCTCCTTTGTCGATGGTGTAGAGCAGTGCAAGAATTTTCGCGACCGCCTCATAGAGGTCGAGGGGGATTTCCTCTCCCAGCTCGAGGACGAGGAGGGCGCTGACGAGGGCGGCGTCCTCCACCACGGGGATGTTCGATTCCCTGGCAAGGCGGACGATCCGCTCGGCCGTCACCCCTCTTCCCGAGGCGGTCACGGCCGGCGCGTCATGCTTTTTTTCATCATAGCGCAGGGCCGCGGCCGCGAAGGGAGTTTTACCTTTTCCGCTCATACGATGATGTCCAGCCCCCGGAGCTGCCGGGGCCTGCTCTGCTCTCCTCTCGAAATCGAAAGGGACTGAAGAACGAGAGAGAGGCTCCCCATCTCCCTGCGGAATTCTGCCTGCCTCGTCCGGAGGGATTCAAAGGTCTCCTCCCGCTCCGCCCTCAGCGCAACCGAAAGTGAACGGCCGTCGCTCTCCGCCTCTCCCCATACCTGTCCGAGACCCTCCCCTTCCATGCCGAAGGAAAGAGACCAGAAGGTCCGCTCCCCTTTTGTCCTGATCCGGGCAGATATCCGGGCCAGGAGGGGGTCTTCCCCTCCTCCGGCGGGAAGAAAGGCTGAGGCGAGCAGAGAGGGGTCCAGGCCTTCACGGCTTGGGCGGGAGAGCAGGGCCTGTCCCCGGAGGAACATCCCCTTCTCGTCTTTTCCCGAGAGAAGCTCCCGCAGCACATCCAGCGGATTTTCTCCCTTCCGCGCCCGGGTGCGGATCTCCTCCCGTATCTTCTTCCAGAGTTCAGAGATCTCCTTTTTTCCCCTGGCGAGATACCAGGAGAGAACTTCGGCGTTTTCGGCGGTCAGGGGAAGTCCCCTGGCCCACAGTTCGGCGAGGACGCCCGGGGAAAGGTCTTTCCCCCCCGCAGACAGTGCGCTCTTCAGGGCGGCCAGGACTCCCCTGTCGAGGGGAAGCCCCCGGGAAAGCAGGGCGGAGGCTGTCTCCCGGTCCGCCGGGGAGAGGGATCCGAGAAGGGCCGTCTCCCCTTCGAGAAGACGGAGGACAGGGACCTCTCCCGAGGCATCCCATATCCCCTGGAAGTGCTGCCCCGCGAGAAGGGGCAGGTTCGCCCGGGCAAGAAGATTCTGCCCGGCGATCCGCACCAGATAGGAACCGTCCTCCCGGAGAGTGGCCACGAATCCGCTGACCCGTGCGCCGTCGGCGATCCCCGGAACATTTCCCCTTTGAGGAAGGGGGGCGCCGTCTATCCGCGGCTGCCCCGAGCCGTCGGGAGTCCCCGGGCGGCGGACGGTCCCGGAACTCTTCCGATACCGTCAGAGGTCATCCGGAGCGCTCCACCGGAAGGAAGTGCGGTGCAGGGGGCAGGGACCGTGCTCGGAAAGGGCCCTGCGGTGGTCGGCAGTGGGGTATCCCTTGTGGCGGGAAAATCCGTAGAGAGGGAACATCTCTCCGTACCGGTCCATGACACGGTCCCGGAGGACCTTGGCGGCAACCGAGGCCGCCGATACGGAGGGAACGAGAGAATCCGCCCGGGGAAGAGCCCGCTGGGTGCATGCCATTCCGGGAAGGGGAAAGGTTCCGTCCACGATGAGCAGATCGAAGGGAAGGGGAAGCCTGGCGACGCACCGCACCATGGCCCAGAGGGTGGCCCGGAGGATGTTCATCCGGTCGATCCTGGCGGCAGAAGCCGCCTGGGCCCGCCAGCAGACCCCAAGGTCGTTCATCCGGCAGAATATCCGCTCCCGCTGCCGGGGTGTGAGTTTTTTCGAATCGTCGAGGCCGAGGCGATTGAGCTCTTCCGCCTGGAATGAAGTGAGGATAGCCGCAGCGGCCACGACGGGACCTGCGAGAGGCCCCCTGCCCGCTTCGTCGACCCCTGCGATTCTTTCGGCTCCGGTCAGATCCACGGCTCATCTCCCGGCAGCTCGAGGGTTACGGGGCCGAGCCGCCCCGAGACGAAAGCCTCGACGAAGCGGCGGGCCGCTCCGGTGAGGTCGACTTCTCCGCCGGTGACGAGGCATCCCAGGCGTCGGCCCAGGCTCTCCAGAATCTCCTCCCCCGAAGCATCCTCGGGGGCGGCCACTCCCCATCTGCCCTCCACCATCTTCCACAGTTCCCGACGTCTGAGGACGTCGATGAGATCCAGGGCGATCACCTCGTACCCTCCGATGACCTCAGACTTGCTGCCCCCGAGCCAGGCGAGATGGCGCTGAACCCCCTCCCCGGAGTGAGGGTCGAGAATGCCGGGAGTATCCACGGCGAGAAAGCCCTTCCCCTTGTACCAGGAAACCCCCCGGGTGATGCCGGGGATTCCCCCCACAGGGGCGTTTGACTTCCCCACGAGAGCGTTCAGGAACATGGATTTCCCCACGTTGGGAATGCCCACGACGGCAAGGCGCACCTCTCTGTGGGAGGGACCCAGGGGAAGAAGATCCCGGCGGATGGGTTCCATCTTCGGCTTCAGCATATTGATCGCCCAGGCCTTTTTCCCGGCGGAAGAGAACCATGAAATCCATCGGGCAGTTCCCTTTTCGTCGGCGAGATCCTTTTTCGACAGGACAACCGCTACGGGACAAATCCTGGAGAGTTCTTCCGCCAGGGGGGATGATGTCAGCAGGGGGGCCCGGGCGTCCCGGACCTCGAGGATCACGTCAAGCTTCCCGGCGAGCTCGGAAAGCTTGCGCTTTCCCTTGGCCATGTGGCCGGGAAACCAGACGGTCCGCCCCACTTACTTCACCAGTCCGATCCTGCTCAGGGGCCAATAGCGGAAAAAAGACCGGCCCCCGGATATTCTGCTTCGGAACGAACCCCCAGAACCGGCTGTCCTGGGAGTTGGGGCGGTTATCCCCCATGGCGAAGTACATGTTGTCGGGGATTTTCACCGGAACCTCAGGAAAAACCGGTCCTCCCGTGAGGGAGAAAGTGTCGTGATTTTTCACGTACTCCTCCCGGAGGGCCTGACCGTTGATGAAGACCGTTCCGTTTTGTATCTCGAGCGTTTCCCCGGGCAGGCCGATGATCCGTTTCACGAAATCCCGCTTCGGATCGACGGGGGTACTTGAAGACGAAGAGCTGCCCCCGCTTCGGCTCGGTAAAGGAATACCAGAATTTCGCCACCAGTACCCTGTCCCCCACCTCGAGGGTCGGTATCATGGACCCGCTGGGTATCCAGAAAGCCTGTACGACAAAGGTCCTGAGTATCAGAGCGAGAACGAGAGCCCACAGGACCGTTTCGATGGTCTCTCTCCACCATGGTTTCGGAACAGCCGCCATAAAATAACCTCCATTTCGGGTCGAGGAGTTCTTTAGAAAAGAGAGAACCTCACTCCGTTCTTTTTATACATCGAAAGGCCCTGACTTTCAATCCCGGGGCGGATCTTCTCTATAGGAAACCCGGCAGTAGGGTGAAACGACGATATAGTGAAGAGGCTGCCGCCGTTCCGAAGACGAGCCGACTTCCACGGTGAAGGCCGGGGAGATGGTGTTCCACAGGGGAGAATAGACGCAGAAGGCCATGGAAGGGCTGTGGTTCACGAACCATGCCTGCTCTTTTCCGTCGTATACCTCCACTTCGGAGGGATTGCTCCAGTAAATCCGGAGGTATCTTTGAGGCACGGAGGGGGAGATGCGGAAAGCGAAGGACCTTCCCGACAGGAGGGCCTCATGGAAAACCCTCTGAAGCCACTGGGCGGCGAACTGCCCTTCTCTTCTTACCTCCTGGGGGGTGGGGGCTGCTTCCGGCAAGAAAAGAAAAGGAGAGGGCTATCCCTCCGAAGAGCACTGCCGACAGAAGAAGCACCGTCAGAAGCTCTGCAAGTGACAGCCCCCTTCTTCGGCGAAGCGGAAGACCCCGGGGTCTTCCGCTTTTTACTGCACCGTTCATTTTATTTTTGTATTACGCCTCGTATCCCAGCTGAAGGACCTTGCGGTTGGCGTCCTCGAACTTCGCCGGGGAAAGATCCTTCACCGCGACGGCCACTTCGTCGAAGGCCAGGTCGGTGATGCCCGAGGCACACATGGCTCCCGTCAGGAGCACGTTCAGAAAGAGGAAATTTCCTCCCATATGCTCCCGAAGAAGGTCGTAGCCCCTGACCGAGTGAACTTTGATGTTCCGCTTTTTCAGATATTCTCTGAGATTGGGGTTCTTGAAGGTCTTTTCGTCGTGGATATTCACCACGAGGGATCCTCCGTCCCTCAGAAAATGGAGATTCCGGATGCCTTCGTTCTGATCGAAGGCGAGGAGCACGTCCGCCTCGCCGGCCTTGACGAGAGGGCTCTGAAAGGGCCCCATCTTGAAATGGCTCACCACGGAGCCGCCTCTCTGGGCCATGCCGTGGACCTCGCTGCCGATGACCTCCGCTCCCCGGTCGAGGGCTATCTTGCCCAGCACCTTACTCGTAAAGAGAATGCCCTGGCCGCCTATTCCCACGATGACGTACTGCATGGCTATCTCCCCTCCTCCGAAACCGCCTCGATGGCTCCATGGGGGCACACGGAGACGCAGACCCCGCAGGAGACGCAGAACCGCTCGTCGATGACCGCTTTTTTGGTCTCTTCGTCGAAGACGAGGCCCGGGCAGTTGAAGAAGTTGATGCAGAATTTGCACCCGATGCACTTTTCGGGGTTCACCCGTACGGGGATGGATGACTGTTCGGGCCTGAGGAGCATGCAGGGGTGCCGAAAGATCACCACGGCGGGCTCCTGACGCTCTCTTGCGTATTCCCACGCTTCGCTGACAATCTCTTTGCCCTTCTGTACATCGTAGGCCTCGAGGGTTTTTACGAAGGTGACGCCGCACCCCCGGCAGGCTCCCTCGATATCCACCTTCCGGCCTTCGTCACCCTTCCGCAGCTTCGTCCCCACGGAGGGGTTCGCCTGCCCTCCGGTCATGGCCGTGGTGCTGTTGTCGAGAATGGCCAGAACGAAGGAGTGGCGGTTGTATACGGCGCTCGCGAGGCCCGGAAGGCCCATGTGGAAGAAGGTGGAGTCGCCGATGGTGCTCACCACGGGGCGCTCTATTCCCGACGCCTTGTGGGCAAGGTAGAACCCCGACCCCATGGTGACGGAAGCTCCCATATCCACCACCGCGTCCACCCCCTTCTGGTTCACGCCGAGGGTATAGCAGCCGATATCCGACGGGTTCACGGCGTTCGGCAGGGCCTGGCGGATGGAGAAGAAGCTCGCCCGATGAGGACAGCCGGGACAGAGCATGGGTTTTCTCGGGGTCACCTTCAGATCCTCGAGGACCTGCTTCAGAAGGGCATCTTCCGCTCCGGTCCCCTCCTCTCTTCCGAGAAGGGGGGCGAGGATGGAGGCGATCACCTCTGGAAGCAGCTCTCCCGAGCCGGGAACGAGTCCGTTCCATCGGCCGAGGATGCCCGTGCGGTCGGGAAGCTGAAGCTCCATTACCGGGTAGGTCTCCTCGAGGAAGAGCACCTTCGGCTGCCTCGCCATGAATTCTGTGACCATCTTCACTGGAAGGGGATGGGGAGTGCCGATCTTGAGCACGGACACGTCCTCCCGGCCCCACCCTTTCAGAATGTCCATCACTACGGAAAAGGAGACGCCGGAGGCGACGATGCCGAGGACGCTTTCCTTTTTCGCCGGCACTTCGTAGTTGTACTTCGAAAACTCCGTCTCGAAGGCGGCGCGGATATCCTCCACCTTGCGGTTCAGCCTCGGGTGATTGATCTTCACGCTGGCGGGAAGACAGACCCACCGGGAAGGCTCCTTCACGAACTTTGCGCTTTCGCCCCCGGTACGGATTTCGCCAAGTTCCACGGACTGCCGGCAGTGGTCCACCCGGACGCTCGGGCGAAGCATGGTGATGATGCCGAACCGTTCGGACAGGTCGAAGGCGTCGAAGACCATCTCCTTCGCTTCGGCGCCCGTGGCGGGGTCGAAGCAGGGAACCTTGGCGAACATGGCAAAATAGCGGCTGTCCTGCTCCGTCTGGGAACTGTGGGGGCCCGGGTCGTCCGACACGACGAGCAGCATTCCCCCCTTGAGGTCGAAATGGGCGCCGCTCATGAAGGGGTCCGCAGCCACGTTCAGCCCCACCTGCTTCATCACCGCGCAGGATCTTACCCCCGTGAAGGAGGCCGACAGAGCCATCTCGAAGGCAACTTTTTCGTTCACGCCCCACTCCACCGCCATGGGAGATTTCAGCTCGTCGGCGAATTTCGCCACCGCAGGCAGGATCTCCGACGAGGGCGTGCCGGGATAGGCCGCTGCCACAAGGCATCCCGACTCGACGATTCCCCTGGCTATGGCCTCATTTCCAAGCAGTATGGCTTTTGTGCTCACCGTATGAAACACCTCCATCATTCCCCGAACGACTCGATCCAGCGACGCAGGGGGTTGTCTCCACGCACAATCCTACCCGTCCTGTCCACGAAGGCGTGACGAGTCCATCCGGCGGCGAGGTGCCTGCCGTCGGCTCTTCTTTCAATGCGGCATTCGAAGGTCAGAGAGCCGGCCTTAAGCTCTCCGACTTTCGTATAGATTGCTATCTCATCTTCGTATCGGGCAGGGTGTTTGTAGCGGCAGTGGGCCTCGACCACGGGAAGGAAAACCCCCTCGGCCTCCCACTGGGAATAGCTCTTTCCGTGGGATCGGCAGAACTCGGTCCTGCCGATCTCGAACCAGTAGAGGTAATTGGCGTAATAGACGACTCCCATCTGGTCGGTGTCGCCGTAGCGGACTCTCATATAAAAGGGAATTTCGGACGACACCAGAACACCTCCAGGAGCAGCTGATCGAAACCCTCGGCGGATTGGTGTTATTCCGTCTGAGTAGATTTCACACGGGAAGTACTTTCTTTTCGATAATTATATAACAAATACCGTTTTCAGCGCAATGCTGTCTTCAAAAGATTCAGCGGCACTTGTCCATGCGTGCAGCCATCATGCAGTCGGACTCCACCACAGTGTATCCGTCCGCTTTCAGCAGGGCCGCAAGCTCGTCATTTTCAGCCCCCGGCTGAAACCAGACGACGGGTTTGAATGAGAGTTTTCTGATCTCCTCGGCGACCTCTGCCTGCATCTTCGCCGAGAGGAAGAGGGCGACCACATCCACCTCCCCCGGGAGCTTTGAAAGGGAGGAGAGGCACGTTAAACCGTGAATTTTCTCGCCCGCATAGGCGGGGTTAACGGGGAACAGGGTAAAGCCCGCGCCTGCAAGATAATTCATCACCCGGAAAACCGGCCGCTCGGGTTTCGGCGAAGCCCCCACCACGGCAACCTTCGACGGAGCGCACACAAATTGTCGTATAACATCTTCCTTGTTCATTTTTATCACCTCACTGAAAAAATTGGTTGGCTCTATGCTCTTTCAGCATTATACCTTACAGGGAGAACGTTTTTACCACTCTTCTCCGAACAGTCCAGAGAGGTTTCTCTATTTTTCAAGGTGCGGATTCAGGTACAAATACCCTTCTTGAGAATCACATCTTTCTAATGTAGAATACTTATTATTCCCCTTTTTTTAACCGTAAGGCGGAGTACGCTCTTCGCGAGCCATATTTCTGGAAAGGAATTATGCTGCATCATGAGAAAAACAGCCTCTTCGTGCCCTGGCGTCTTGAGAAGAGCGGCTTCACGCGGGGGATGAAGACCGTTCAGGAAGAGTTCTCCGTCGGCATCCCCCGAAGCGCACATCATCTCAAAGACGCTCGGCCTGCTTTCCTACTGCCAAATTCGATGGGGCGTGGAGCGGGAGTCCGTTTTGGGGAAGTTTCCGGGGCGCTGCTCCCATCTGAACTTGAGTGCGCTCCGTTACCGAAGCGATCGGCCGAAGCGTCTACGTAAAAGGCGATCCCGGCTTCGGCAGTTTGTGCGCGCCCTGCTGGAGCGGCCGATCGTCGTCGAAGAAAGCACTTCAGCCGCCCATTCCCCTTCACCCGGAGAGAGCGTATTGCTTTGTTTCTCCCCGGCGGATCTCCGGCTTTTCAGAGGGACATCCCCGGAAGCCGTCCGAACTCAAAAGGAGGCTACATTATGAAATTTCCGCCCGAACACATCTTCGCTCTCTCCGCGGAATCCGCCGACCTCGAGAGCCGCTATCCGTGGGCCCTGGAGCACGGCTTCGCTCTGGAATACACGCCCGACCCTGAACGGCTGGAGCTTCTGCCCATCCATACGGCCGAATTCCGCCGCAGGGACGTGCCGGTGCGCTACCACACGCGCTACTTCGGCCTCGAATTCGGCGACATGCGCCCCGAATACGCGCACGCCGCCTTCGACGCCCACCGCCGCACGCTCGACGCCATGTCGCAGGTCGGCGGAGAGGTACTCACGGTGCACGCCGGGCTCTCCAAGGGTGTAGCGCTGGACTTCGATACGGTAGCGCGAAACCTGAAGCGTCTTGTCGACCACGGCAGAACACTCGGCGTCACCGTCAGCCTCGAGAATCTGCGCGCAGGTCCGGCAAGCGATCCGGAAAACATAATCCGATGGGCCTCCTTCGCCGATTCAGCCATCACGATGGACCTGGGACACGTCGTTTCCTCCGAGCAGGTAAAGGCCGGCGAGCTTAAGGGGGAGGAAGTTGCCCGCGCCTTCCTGCCGCGCCTGCTGGAGGTGCACTTCTACGGCAAGGAGGAGGGGCGTCACTTCCCATTGGAGAACATGAAACCCCTCGAACACATCATGGAGACCGTGCTGGAATCGTCGTGCCGCTGGTGGACCGTCGAGCTGGACGATACGGAAGAAGCGCTGGCGACCAAATCGCTGCTGGAGGAGTATCTGAGGAAAAGAGGACTCCTGCCCGCCTGACGATCATTTCCTCTTTCTCAGGCAAGAAGTCCTCCGGCATGAGAAAAAAGAGGAAACCGGCAAACCCCGTTGGCAAGGGAGAAAAAGATGTGTATAATGCTGAGCGGCTGGAGGGCTGGCCGAGTGGTCTATGGCGGTTGACTTGAAATCAATTGGGGTGCAAGCTCCCAGGGGTTCGAATCCTCTGCCCTCCGCCAGCACAAAAGTAAAAGAGCGCATGCCAGCTTGCTGGTGAAGATGTTTGTTGCCGAAAAGACCTCTATTGATTTATTGTTTGCGCGGCCGCTTCAAATAAGCGGCTGTCCAAGGACAAACGCTTTATTTCCTCAGTATCGTCGCGTTTTCCATATCGAAGGAAATCCGGACGCGCTCGCCTATTCTCCATACCTCTCCTGACCTTCCGGGAGCGTCCGCCTCTACGGTGCGGCCCCCCGCTTTGACGAACCAGGTAACGACCGCCCCCTTAAACTGACAGTCAGAGACGACCCCTTCCATGCCCTCGCCTCCGTAAGACAGTCGGATGTCCTCCGGGTGGACGGCGACCCGGCGTCCGTCCTCCAGGACAAGAATGTTGCTCCTGCCGATGAAATCAGCCACGAAGCTGTTCGCCGCAGCACCGTAAACCTCGCGCGGAGCGCCGGTCTGGACGATGCATCCGTCCTCCATCACGGCCACCCTGTCAGAAAGCGCGAGCGCCTCTTCCTGATCGTGCGTGACATAGAGCGCGGTAATGCCGAATTCCTTTTGCAGACGGCGGATTTCGCCGCGCATCCGAACACGGAGCTTCGCGTCCAAGTTGCTCAACGGCTCGTCGAGAAGCAGCACCTTAGGCCGGACGATCAACGCCCGCGCAAGGGCCACCCGCTGCTGCTCGCCGCCGCTGAGCTGATCGATCGTCTTGACTCCGGCCCCCGGAAGGCCGACCTTCTCCAGCATCGCCCTCCCCGCCGAAAGCGCCTCTTCGCGGGAAATCTTCCGGAACTTCAGACCGTAGGTCACGTTCTGCAGCACGGTCATGTGCGGAAAGAGGGCGTAGCTCTGGAAGACGGTGGCCGTAGGACGCCGCTCAGGAGGAAGGGCGGTAACATCCTCTCCGTCGAGGACGATCCTCCCTCCGTCGGGTCGTAGAAAGCCTCCGACCATCCGCAGGGTCGTCGTCTTGCCGCATCCGCTCGGGCCTAAAAGCGAGAGCATCTCCCCTCGTTCGACTTCCAGAGAGAGCCCCCGTACCGCCTCCGTACCTTCGAACCGTTTATCGAGCCGCTCCAACCGAAGATACATATTCCGCCTCCGATCCTTTTTTTCTCCTCTTCAGGAGGAGCCATGAAAACGCCACGTTTACCGTCATGGCGACCAGGATGATCACAGACGCCATCACCGAACTCGCGCCTATATCACCACTTTGGATCGCCTCGAACATCTCGGCGGTAAGCACTTTTGTGTACGGCGTGATGAGGAAGATAATGCCGCCGATGGTGGTCATGGTGAACGTGAAGGTGTTGATGAAGCTCACCAGGAAAGCAGGCGCGAGCAGTGGCCCGATGACGTCGCGCAGCACGGCGAGACTTCCTCCCCCCTGGTCACGGACGGCGTCCTCAAGCTCCGGGTTGATCTGCCCCAGCACGGAGACACCGCTTTTGATTCCGAGCGAAAGCTGTCTGTAGACGCAGTTGGCAACAATGAGAAACCCCGTCCCCAAGAAGACCTCGGGAAGCCAATTGAACGCCAGGAGATAGGCGATGCCGAAGAACGGTCCCGGCAGAATAAAGGGGAGATCCGCGATGAAATCGATGACCCGACTGAACAGGGTATTGCGCCGCCAGAGGAATCTCGCCAGAACGACGCCCATCGCACCTGCGGTCAGGGCGGCAACGAAGGCGTAGCGGATGCTCCGGAGCAGACTGCTGAGTTTTGTGAGCTGCAGAGTGTTCAAATGTTGGAGAGTGAAGGAAAAATCAACACCCCACGTCCTGACGAAAGCTCCGCTGAAAATCGCGCCGTATTTCATGGCCTCGAAGAGGACAAAGCTCCAGACGACCACGAAGATAAACAGTCGCACAACGCCTGGCAGCGAGCGCTCTTCGCCGGCGCCGAGCGCTTTGGAGGAGAAGAGCGGCGCCCCGGCCATCAGCTTTCGGTAGACAAGAAAGACGAGAAAAGCCGGGATGACGAGGAGCGTGGAGATTGCGGCGGCCTTCGGAAGGTCGTAGGAGCCCATCGCGGTCATGTACGCCTGCGTCGCCAAGACGTTGTAGTTGCCGCCGATGAACATGGGCGTGCCGAAGTCGGAGAGTGAACGGATGAAGACGATCAGGGCCGCAGTGATGATGCCGGGGCGGGCGAGCGGAAGCGTGACGCGGAGCAGCGTCCCCCATCTCCCCGCGCCGAGGTCGAACGAGGCTTGTTCGAGACTTCTGTCGATACCCTTGAGCACTGCCATTATCAGGAACGCGGCGACAGCGGCCAGTCCTACGGACTCCATAAGAACTACCCCGTGCGCTCCGTACGGGCTCCAGCGAAGTCCCAGCAGCCGCCATGTCACGAGCCCTCTCCGCCCGAAGAGCATGATGTACGAGAGGGACGAGACGAAGGGTGGGGAGATCAGCGTCATCAGGAGGACCCCCAGCACCGCCCGTTTCCCCCGGAAAGAGGTGCGCGTCACATAGAGAGCGCAGCACAGACCGATCAGCACCGCAAAGACGGTTGTCCACCATCCGACGAAGAGACTGTTCTTCAGCAGCGTCCGGTTGTCCGTCAGCAGATCGCGGTAGCGCTCCAGGCTGAACGCGCCTTCGACCAGGATGCTCTCCTTCAGAATGGCGAGCGTCGGCCAGAGAATAAAAACAAGTACGCCCCCCGCCAGGAGGGCGTACAAAACCGAGGAGGCATCCGGGAGGAACTCCCCCTTCGAGTGCGTTCTACCGTTCGGCTTTGTTTCCAAATTCCTGCTGCCACCTGTCGAGAATGCCTTTGCGCATCTCGCCGATCAGTACAGGGTCGGGCACGACAATCTTCGCCTTCTTCAGCCCCTGCAGATATTCGGGGACCTCGGCGTCGGGGCGTGTTCCCACCTTCGCCGTGTATGCCATCTGCACCTCCTGCCCGCGCTTCGAGAGGCACCAGTCGACGAAAGCCTTTGCAGCCTCCATGTCCTTGGCTCCCTTCATCAGGGCGACTGGCGAGATGGCGCCCGGAACGCCCTCTTCGGGGAAGACGGAGACGACGGGATACCCCTTAGCGACGAGCTGCACGCCGACGTCGTACGGGTCTATCCCGATGGCCACTTCGCCCATCGCGGCCTTGTTAGGGGGTGCCGCGCCGCGCTTTGTGTAGAAGGAGATGTTCGCGTCCATCTTCCGGAGAAGATCCCATCCCGCCTCCTCTCCGAAGAGCCGGATCAGATGGAAAAGGACGGCGTAGTTCGTACCGGAGATGGTCGGGTTGCTCATCATCAGCTCGTTCTTGTACTCCGGTTTGCCGAGGTCGAGCCAGGTTTTGGGCAGCGGCAGTTTCTTCTCCTTCAGCACGTCGGTGTTCACGATCAAGTCGACGGCCACGAGCGAAAGTCCGGTCCAGTACCCATCAGGGGACTTGTACGCATCCGGGATAAGATCGGCTTCGGGAGAACGGTAGGACTCCAGGAAGCCTTCCTCACCCGCCTTGATGAAGCTGTCCACGCCGCCGCCGAACCACGCATCCGCCAGATTCTTTCCCCCGGAAGCCTGCAGCCGTGAAAGCACCTCGCCCGACGATATTTCGAGGTAATGCACCGCGATGCCTGTGTCCTTCGTGAATTCGGCAAACGTCTCATCCTTGCCCGTCGCGGCGGTGAAGATGCTGATGCTCCGCCCCGCCAGAGGTTTGTCCGCATCGGCAAAGGCCGCAGTCCCGACCGACACGGCGAGTGCGACCAGTACAAGGAACACTCTCAGTTTTTTCATATAGAATCCTCTCCCCATTTTTTGGTGATGAAAATTATAACAGAAAATTATGCTACATGAAAAAGAAAAACGTGTCAACACCGTTTGTAGGATAATCCGATGAACAGGGAGAATACCTCTGAGAAGCTCAAAGCCAAAATCTCTGATCCGGACAGCAAGGATCATAAAGACCTGCTCTGAAGTTGAAAAACAAGCACAAGATATTGCCTTTACCATAGCATCCGAAAATGGAAATGCCATCGGGACTCAGGCCAGGGGAGAAGTAAAAAACGCTGTGGAAAGATTCCGGTATTACGGCAGGCTTGGTACAGAGAAAAAAGGAACGACATATCCCGGCCCTGACAACATGTTTTTCTACTCGCGAAGAGAACCGGTGGGAGTTGTTGCCGCCATTATTCCCTGGAACGCCCCTGTTCAACTCGCTGTTGCGAAGATGGCTCCTGTGTTGCTCACGGGAAATACGATGGTTTTGAAGGTTGCTTCAGATGCCCCCCTTGCTGCGATGCGTACTGCAAAGATCGCCGCAGGCATGCTCCCTCCTGGATTGCTCAACGCAATTTCTGGCTCCGGAGATGAATGCGGCGAGGCCTTGCTTTCTCATCCCTTAATCAACAAGATATCTCTCACCGGATCAACCGAGGTGGGGATAAAAGCTCTCCATCATGCTGCTGACAGGGTTTTGAACAGCACATTGGAACTGGGCGGAAAGAATCCGCAGATTGTATTTCCTGACTGTGATTTCGAAAAAACCGTAAAAGGGATAATTCCGGGAGCAAGACTTGCCCGGCAAGGGCAGAGCTGTTCTTCAGGGTCCAGAATATATGTCCACAAATCGATTTTCGATAAATTTGTCTCCCGGCTTTACCGGGAAGTTTCAAAGTTGAAGGTTGGACATGCCTGCGATGAAACAAATGATATGGGGGCTATTTCAAGTTCGGTTCAGTATAACAAGATCATCAGGATCATTAAACAGGCAATGGCTGAACCGGACACACGGCTTATACGCGGCGGGCTTCCCCCTGAAGAAGGGCTTCTTTCAGAAGGATATTTCCTTCTGCCCACTGTCTTCACTGCCCGTAATAACGACAGTATTCTGGCAAAGGTCGAAGTCTTTGGCCCCATTCTTGTATGTATTCCATGGGAAGATGAAAATGAAGTTATCCATCTTGCGAATGATACTGACTACGGATTAGCGGCCTTCATCTGGTCAAAAGATGTGGCTCAGGCGATTAAAACTGCCCACGAGATAAATGCAGGTTGGATAGTGATCAACGGCGGCGGAGCACAAGTACAAGGACAACCCTATGGCGGCATGAAAGAGAGTGGTTTAGGCCGGGAACAATCCCTTGAGGGGATGCTGGGAAGCTATACCGAACTTAAAGCAGTTTTAATAAATTTGGATTATTAAAATCAAAAAGATACCTAAATAGGCTATCCCTTTCTGATTGTAGGGAGAATTTGAATAGCTTATAAATCTAAAAGCCGGAGCTCTTATACATTAATCTTTGTTGCCATTGTTTGTTTCGTGTCCGATGGCCGGGAACCACCTCTTTTTACTTGTTTAAGTCAATTTTATTTAGCTCCACTATTAAAGCATGAGTATCGGTTTCTCCGACATTCTCACCTATATGAACTTGTTCTTCAGACCAAATCGTGTCGCCTGTTTTAAACTCTCTCACAATTACTTTCCCGCCTTCCAAATGAATATTCCGCTTGAAAGGACTGAGCGCATAGAGAAAAAATGCCGGATGTCTATGCTCATTTGTCTTTTGACCGGGTTTGTCTTGATAATCAAGTACTCGTATATGTTCATTTTCGAATACAACCTTATATTTGTCAGAATCCGTTACAACAGGGTCTTGAACTGATTGGGTATTCATTTTCTTATCCTCCTGGATTTCAATAAGTTTTACAGCACGTGAATTACTGCATCAAAATCATTGCGCTTTGGCCACTGGGTTCCCAGGTCAAGGGATTGTACTGCCTGAACAGTCCAATTAGGATTCTGATGAAGTCCTCTCCACTGGAACACCAATTATCGACTTTACGAACACACAACATTTTACCTCTTTGCAGTTAATCTTTTAGAGGTAACAAACGGTTCTTGGCAAACCATGCATTACTATCTTTTGATATATTATATCATTACTTCATAACATTTAATCATGGTAGATCTACAGACAGGCCACGATCAGTGAATTTTCCAATAGTAATAGGTGGTGCCTGACGGCTTCAGTTTGAAGTGGTCCGCATCCTTTGGACACGAAACAAGCAGAAGTAGCAAGATTCAATGAAGGATGGGCCCGATTTTCAAGATGCTTTTCTTTCTGCTCCGTCAGGTTCTTTTCGCTCTTTGACATAAATGTCCCAAGGCGTTCTGTAGCCAGGCTCTGGTGGGGCGGTTCATGATTATAGAACATAAACCACCTCCTGATTTCGTTGACCGCTTCCGCGGCGTTGCCATAGTCACTCTTCCGGTCTATGCCAAACTTGGCAACGATGGCGCTGATGGTGCATCCCTCCTCGAAATAAACTTTTCTGATATCATAAATCTAGGTTATTGTCTGCATCCTCCATTCCCTCCCTTTGGGTGTCTGGATAACACCCAAAGGGTATGAGTATATGGCCGTGCTTTCAATGGCCTTTTTGCAATTCCGGGCGTTTCTCCCTTGCATTGGTGAAGTGACCATAAAGCAGATGCATCTTTACGAATGCTTCGGCGTGAACTCCCCTGCATAGGTATAATTTGACGGGAATTCAGGTTGTTTCAATCCGCTTGGCTATCAAGCACCCAGGACGATTGACACGTGTTCGAACAATGGTTATTATTGTGTTGTCACCTTTCTGTGGAAGAAGGCGATTCACATCAAGAGCTACAGCAGCAGGGAAATCATCAAGATTCTGGAACAGGACGGTTGGTATCTTATTGGAATCAGAGGCGATCATCACTATTTCAAACACAGAACGAAACGAGGAAAGATAACAGTTCCTCATCCGGAAAAAGACATCGCTCCCAACACGACAAGAAGTATCTTCAAAGCGGCGGGACTTTGAACCCTGTAGCAGAAATTTATAATCAAGTTTACATTACGAACTCTAAGGAGGACGACCATGGCCAATAGAGGGAAAAAGGATATTCGCACATATCCAGCCATATTTACCAGAGATGAGGCGAGCATTTCTGTTGAATTCCCTGACCTTCCAGGCTGCGCCACCTTCGGAAAAACTGAAGAAGAAGCGGTCGCCCGGGCCAAAGAAGCACTCGAAGGCTTTTTGTATTACTCAGAGCAGGACGGCGATCCCATCCCCGTACCCACTCCCTTTGATAAGGTTCAAGTGAGCCCTGGCCAGGCCGTCTCTCTTATTACTGTCCGAATGGATATCGTCAGGGAAGAAGAGGCCAACCGCTCAGTGACCAAGAGCGTCACCGTTCCGGCCTACCTCAACAAGCTCGCTATGGAGGCCAATCTCAATTTTTCCGGAATTCTTCAGGAAGGCTTGAGAGAGCGCCTGGGAGTCTAATAAACGAAGCCGTTTTGAGATGGAGGTTCGACGATGTACTCAAAAATTGAAGCCCTTGCCGAGGGGTTGACCGAAAAACTTGTGACCTTTCGGAGGGATTTTCACAAGTACGCCGAGAGCGGCTGGTTCGAGATGAGAACGGCCTCGCTTATCGCCAGGCGTCTTACGGAGATGGGGTTTGAGGTTCTCGCAGGCCCGGATGTGTGTCTTGCCGGGTCGAGGATGGGCCTGCCCGGGGAAGATGAGCTGGAGAAGAATTACGCCCGGGCGAAGGAGCAGGGAGCGGACCTCGAGTTTCTCGAGCGGGTGAAGGGCGGTTTTACCGGAGTGATGGGCATTCTTCTCTGCGGAGAGGGGCCGGCGGTCGCACTGCGTTTCGACATAGATGCCCTGGGGGTCAATGAGGACAAAACGGCCGAACATCGACCTTTCAGGGAGGGGTTCAACTCGGTCAATTCCGGCATGATGCATGCCTGCGGCCACGACGGCCATGCCGCCATCGGCCTCGGCGTCGCCGAAGTCCTTATGTCGGTGAAGGACGATCTCCGCGGAACGGTCAAGATCATCTTCCAGCCGGCGGAGGAAGGGGTCAGGGGGGCAAAGTGCATCGTGGACAAGGGGCATCTCGACGGAATGGATTACGCCCTTGCCTGCCATGTCACCGGGAGAACCACGGAAGAGGACAGGGTTTCCGACACCACCGCGGGGTGCGGCGGCTCCCTCGCCACGTCGAAAATGGACGCTTTCTTCTACGGAAAATCGGCCCACGCCGGAGGAGTTCCCCAGGAAGGGCGCAATGCTCTCGCCTCTGCCGCGACGGCGGTTCAGAACCTCCTTGCCATTCCGCGAAACAGCGCATCCGATACCCGGGTCAACGTGGGGACCCTCCACGGAGGATCAGGGCGCAACGTAGTTCCAGAATTTGCGAAGATGGAGCTGGAGGTCCGGGGCAAGACGACCGCCGGCAACATCTACATGGAACAGTGGGCGCAGCGCATGATAAAAGCCTCGGCGGAGATGCACGGCTGCACTTACGAAGTGAAGAAGATGGGAGAGGCCTTCCTCATGGAAAGTGACCTTGCCCTTATGGAGCGGATCAGCAAAGTCTGCAGGGAGAACCTGAAGACCGTCCGGATTCATCCCCAGCTTCGCCGGGAGTCCACCGGCAGCGAGGACTTCTCTTATATGATGAAGCGCGTTCAGGACCAGGGGGGCCAGGCGTCCATGCTGCGAATCCTTACGGATACGGCCGCCGTGGCCCACAACAGCCGCTTCGATTTTGACGACCGGGATGCCCTTCCCAAAGCCGTCAAGGCGCTGAGTGCGGTGGTCTATAATATTCTTTCGGACGTACCGGTTAAAAACTGAGAGATTCTGCCGCTGTTCTTTGTCCTCACCAGCAAAGAGATCTTCTGCGAAGCAGAATTTTCCTGACCGAGGCAAAATTCGGCACGCAACAGACTGAACGACAAAACAGACCCCGCCGGATAAGGCGGGGTCTCAATGTTTTACCGGTTCAAAAACCGGGTCAAAGAAGGGATGGAAAGCTAATCCTTCTTTTCCCATTTCCCGGTTTTTTCGTTCTTTTCGTAGTCGTTTTTGACCGCTGCCCATGCTACTTTGTGAGCTCGTTCCTCGTCGTGGCCGTATTCGTCCCAGGCGCTGTTGTAGGCAGCCTTGTAGATCTCCTGGGCGTGCTTCGGCACGTTGTCCTTAACGCTGTCCGGCAGTTCTTGAATGGAATCGTAGGGCATGACGGTTCTCCTTTCGTTTTATTTCACCGGATTTTCCAGCAGCCCTATATTCTCAATCTTCACCTGCATAATGTCTCCCCGGTTCACTGGCCCGATGCCCGGAGGAGTTCCGGTGATAATGACATCTCCAGGCTCGAGGGTCATGACATGGGATATATAGCTGACCAGCACGTTCACCGGGAAGATGAAATTGCTCGTTCGGGAATGCTGCAGAACCTTGCCGTTGACGATCATCTGGATTTCGAGGTCGGAGGGGTCGATCCCTGCCACGATCCAGGGACCGAGGGGGCAGAAGGTATCGAAGGATTTCGACCGGGTCAGCTGTCCTTCCTTTGGCTGAATATCTCTTGCGGTGACGTCATTGGCGCAGGTGTACCCGAGGATGTATTTCATTGCCTCTCCCGGAGAGACAGAGCGGCACTGTTTCCCCATAACGACGGCAAGCTCCGCCTCGTAATCCACCCGCTTCGTCATGACCGGCGGATAGATGACTGGTTCACCGTGGGCAATCACAGAGCTGGGAGGTTTCAGAAAAAAGGTGGGTTCTTCGGGAATTGGGAGCCCCACCTCCCGAGCATGATCGCGGAAATTCAAACCTATTGCCACTACCTTCGACGGGATTGTCGGAGGAAGCCAGGATTCGACTTGGTCGACAGTCCCCATGAGTTCTCCCTTGGCGGGACTCTGAAAGAGGTTTCCCGTCAGTTTGTAGATTTGGTTTCCTTCGAGGTATCCGTAATGTTCTTCTCCCAGTATTCTGCATCGAAGATAGGTTTTTTTCATTTTCCTCTCCTTCGTTCCGTTATAATTTTACACCAAGTATCCCTATATTTTATTCTACCAAAGAAGGCACAGAAATGAAATAAATGGGATAAACTGCCCGGCGACTTGAAAAATCGGCCTGAATCCGCACCTTGAAAAATAAAAAACCTCTCTGGACTGTTCGGATAACAGTGGCAAGGTTATGTCTGCGAAAACAAAAACCTTCAACAGAGGGGTGCATTTATTTATTACGGAAAATCCACATGGAAATCATGAAGGGAAAAGCGGCATCTCCTTTCGTTTATTTCAGCGGATTTTCCAGCAGGCCTATATTCTCAATCTTCACCTGCATGACGTCCCCCCGTTCTACGGGCCCGATGCCCGCGGGAGTTCCGGTGATGATGACATCTCCCGGCTCGAGGGTCATGACATGGGATATGTAGCTGACCAGCACGTTTACCGGGAAGATGAAATTGCTCGTTCGGGAATGCTGCACCACTTTGCGGTTGACGATCATCTCGATTTCGAGGTCGGAGGGGTCGATGCCCGCCGAAAGCACCGGACCGAGGGGACAGAAAGTATCGAAGGACTTTGACCGGGTCCACTGGCCGTCCTTCGTCTGAAGGTCCCTCGCAGTGACGTCGTTGGCGCAGGTGTACCCGAGGACGTATTCCAGGGCATCCTCCGGAGAGACGGAACGGCATTTTTTCCCCATGACGATGGCCAGCTCCGCCTCATAATCCACCCGTTTCGTCATGACGGAAGGATAGACCACAGGCTCTCCGTGGCCCGTCACCGAGGTGGGGGGCTTGAGAAAGATCAGGGGTTCTTCCGGGATGGGGAGGCCCACTTCTCTGGCATGGTCCTTGTAGTTGAGCCCGACGGCCACAATCTTCGAGGGGTCCGTCGGAGGCAGCCAGGATTCCACCCGGTCAAGAGTTCCCAAAAGTTCTCCTTTTCCGGGATTCTGGAAGAGACTTCCAGTAAGTTTATAGATTCCATCTCCCTCGAGAATTCCGAGGTGATTTGCTCCTTCTATTCTGCATCGAAGATATGTTTTTTTCATTTTTCTCTCCTTCGTCCCGTTATAATTTTACACCAGGTATCTCTTTGTTTTATTCTACCAAAGAGGCAGAAGAAATGGAATAAATGGGCTAAACCGCCCGACGACTTGAAAAACCGGCATAAAACCTTGACTTTTTCCGGGGAATATCGTAGCTTGTACAATCATACCAGTGAAACCTTACCCTGCAAAAATAGATTTCTGCCGAGACGGGAACTCCTCTTTCCCCTGGTTTTCTGAAGGGCGGAGTTCTGTCTTTTGTTAGAGCGGCAAAGCAGAGAGTGACGGAGGAATGGACGATGTTCGGAAAAAAGAACGGTCGGGTGGAAAGTCTGCTCTATTCTGCCGATCGGGCAAAAATTCTCGAAATGGTCCGGAAAATGGGGGCCATGGCGAGCGAAGCCTTCTCAAAAGCGATCCAGGCCCTCGAGAAGAGGGACGATTTGCTGGCGGACGCGGTCATCAGAGACGACGACGATATCGACGATCTCGAGGCGGCGATCGATGATGAATGTCTGTCGTCCATCGCCATGCGGCAGCCCGTACGGGAGGACCTCCGCTTTGTCTTTGCAGTGCTGAAGATAATTACAGACCTGGAGCGCATCGGCGACCAGGGAGTGAATATCGCCAAGAAGGCGAAAATGCTCAACAAGTATCCGCTGCTGAAGCCCCTCGTGGATATTCCCCGCATGCGGGTCATCGCGGCCGAGATGGTGGCAGATTCGCTGCGGGCTTTCGAAGAGAACGATACCGTCCTTGCGGAGGCGGTGTGCCGACGTGACGAAGAACTGGATGTACTCTACGAAAACATCTTTGACGAGCTTCTCGTGATCATCGCGAACAAACCCGCAGGAGACCGTGCAACCGCCCAGTGCGCCGCTGGGCTCATATGGGTCGCGAGACATCTTGCCCGCATCGGCGACCACGCCACCAACGTGGCCGAGCGGGTGTATTTCATGGTGAAGGGTGAACGCCTCAAGCCCCTTCTTGAGGAAGAAAAGAAGAAAAAAGATTCCGAGAAAATATAGAAATCATGATTGTGCGAAAATTATTCCGGTTTTATGCTGATCACCTGAATCAATAAACGTTTTTCCATATTGAAAGGAGAAGAGACCATGAAAAAAGCACTTCTTGCAGTTCTCGCGCTCTGTTTCCTCCTCGCCGGAGCCGCCGCCTTCGCGGCCGACTACCCTTCTAAACCGGTGACCATTATCGTAGCCTCCAATGCGGGAGGCGGCACTGATACCATGGCCCGGCTCTTCGCAAAATTCGCGGAGAAATATTTCGGTCAGCCCATGGTCATCAACAACATCGACGGCGCCGGAGGACAGAGGGGGTTTGAAGCCCTCGCCCGCGCCAAGACCGACGGGTATACCTTCGGAACCCTGTATACGCCTCACCTCACGGCCCACATGTCCGCCAAGAGGGCGAAATACACCCTCGACGACTTCGCCATGCTCTACAACCTCGTCACGGACCCGGGAGTTCTCGTGGTGCCGGATTCCAGCCCCTTCAAGTCGATTCAGGACATTATCGACGCCGAAAAGACCGCTCCCGGAACCCTGACGGGCTCCACGTCAGGCCCTGGCGGCGATGATGCCTTCGCCCTGGCCCAGTTCAACGAGGCTGCTGGAACGACAGTCAAGAGCATCCCCTCCACCGGATCGTCCAACGCAAAAGCCACCGTCATGGGCGGGCACGTCTCCATGGGCTTCATGAACCTCTCCCAGGTGGAGTCGAACATGAAGGCAGGAGAAGTGCGCATTCTTGCCATCATGACGAAGAAGCGCCATCCCAATATTCCCGACGTTCCCACTTTCACGGAGCTGGGATACAAGGTGTTCTCCGATTCGTCCCGGGGTTTTGCCGCCCCTGCGGGAATTCCGGAAGAGGCCTACAAGAAGCTTCTCGACACCTTCGAGAAAGTCATTGCCGACCCCGAGTTCCAGGCGGCGGCGAAAGATCAGCTTCAGATGAACATCATGAACCCCGAAGAGTACAAGGCATACCTTCAGGAGCTTCTCGACGTGACAAACAAAGCCTACGAAAAGGATCCCTGGTAGGGAACAGGTTCTGTCATGACCCGATCTTCCGCGAACCGCTTTTTCGCTGCGGGAGGATTGGGACTCGCCATCGCCCTGTTTCTGGGAGCGTACAGCTTTCCTGACCGGGCCGCCGATGCGGCCCGGTACATCTTTTTTCTGGCGGGAACGATGGCGGTTCTGTCCCTGATCCTTTTCGTGCAGAAAATACCCTCGCCCGATTCCGATGTCCGGTGGGTGCGATCCGTCCGCAATTTTACCCTCACCGTCATCGCCCTCGGCACCTACTTACTGCTGATCCCCTGGCTGGGATTTTTTCCGGCGAGCGGTTTGTTCATGGCCGTCCTCGGCTGGCTCCTGGGCTTCCGGCGTCCGTTGTTTCTCCTCCTGGGGATCGCCATAATCCTGGGTTTCGTCTATATCGTGTTCGTTCATTTTCTTGCGGTTCCCATCCCCATGGGAATCTGGGGGGAATAAGCCATGTCTGAATTCTTTCTTCCCGCAGTAATGTCCCTTATGAACCCTGCGGTTCTCTTTTCCATCACTGCGGGGACAGTGGTCGGCATCATCGTGGGCGCCATGCCCGGGCTGACTGCCACCATGGCCGTGGCCCTGCTCATCCCCGTGACCTTCGGAATGGACCCCCTCGTCGGACTCGCCCTCATGGGGGGAGTCTACAGCGGCGGCATGTACGGCGGAGCCATCTCGTCCATCCTGCTCTCCACCCCCGGTACGCCTGCGGCCGCGGCCACCGCCTTCGACGGCTACCCTCTCACCCGACAGGGAAAGGGCGGGGTCGCCCTCACCGTGGCCACCTGGGCGAGTTTCTGGGGAGGAATCCTCTCCACCATCGCCCTTCTTCTCATGGCCCCGGCCCTGGCGAAGTTCTCCCTCAGGTTCGGCCCGCCCGAGTATTTCGTTCTCTCCATCATGGGCCTTTCGAGCATCGTCACCCTTACGAAGGGAAGCATGGTGAAGGGGCTGATGTCCGGCTTCCTCGGCCTCGTTATCGCCACGGTGGGTATGGACCCCCTGTCGGGATTCATGCGCTTTACCTTCGGTTCGATGAACCTCTTCGACGGAATTCCCTTCATGCCGGCCCTCATCGGCCTCTTCTCGGTGAGCCAGATCCTCGATCTCACCTCAGAATCCCATATTGTGGAGAACCTCAGCGAGACCATCTCCTCAATCAAACGCAGCAAACTGCCCAAGGGACTGGCTCCCACCATAGCCAAGGGCGGCGTCATCGGGACTATCGTGGGAATGCTTCCGGGAGCGGGGGCCACCATCGCGGCCTTCATCTCCTACAACTTCGCCAAGCAGAGTTCGAAGGATTCCGACACTTTCGGCAAGGGGAACCCGAAGGGGGTCGCCGCCTCCGAAAGCGCCAACAACGGCTGCGTTGGAGGTTCTCTCATCCCCCTGCTGACCCTTGGTATTCCGGGGAACAGCGTTGCCGCAGCCCTCATGGGCGGACTTATGATACAGGGGCTCATCCCCGGGCCCGAACTGTTCTCGAAGTACGGAGTGCTGACCTACGGGTTCATCCTCTCCCTCTTTCTTGCCAACGTGATCTTCCTCGTGCTCGGCATCTACCTGGCCCCCTATTTCGCCCGGGTCACATCCACCCCCAACGCCCTGCTCATCCCGGGAATCGCCATCCTCTCCGTGATCGGCAGCTACGCCATGAACAACAACCTCTTCGACGTCTGGCTGATGATCGGCTTCGGCATCGCAGGCTACTTCCTCGAAAAGGGAGGGTTTTCCACGGGGGCCCTCGTCCTCGGGCTCATTCTCGGCCCCATCGCCGAGCTGGGATTCGGACAGTCCCTCATCATGTCGTCGGGTTCACCTCTCATATTCTTCGAACGCCCCCTGTGCATTCTCCTGTGGGTAATCACCTTTCTTCTGATGATCCCCGCTTTCTCCGGTACTCTGAAAAAAAGTAAAAACAAGGTTGATTGAGAAAAGGACCGGCACTTTAAGGTGCCGGTCCTTTCAGCAGATACAGACTCAAAACCTTTTGCCGAACAGACGGTGAGGGAAGGAGCAGTGAAAAATGCTCAAAACATTGTTCGACAGCGTGGAAAAACTTTTTGAACGGAAGCAGTTCAAGAGCCTGAAGGAGCTGCTCAGCACCATGGAACCCGCGGACATCGCCGAGGTACTTGCCGAAAAGTCGCCGGGGGAGCGGGTTTTCCTCTTCCGTCTTCTTCCCAAAGACCTCGCTATCGAGGTCTTCGAATTTCTCGAAGGGGCGGAACGGGAGGAGCTCCTCGGAAGTTTCACCGATACGGAAGCTGCTGCCATCATTGAAGAGATGTCCGATGACGACAGGACCGCTCTCTTCGACGAACTGCCTGCGAAGACTGTAAAAAAACTGCTCTCTCAGCTCTCCTCGGAAGAGCGGAAGCTCGCAAACGCCCTTCTGAACTACCGGGCCGATTCTGCAGGGCGCATCATGACCCCCGAGTTCATCGACCTGAAGGAATCCATGTCAGCCTCTCAGGCACTGGACCGCATCCGGGCCATCGCGGCCAGGAAGGAAACAATTTATACCACCTTCGTCATGAGCCCCGAAAGAAAGCTGTTGGGGACTGTTCAGCTCGAGGACATCATTCTCGCCTCTCCGGAGACCCCGGTCACCGCTCTCATGGACGAACAGCCCGTCTCGGTGGTCACGGACACCGACCAGGAGGAAGCAGCCAGGACCATGGCCCGGTATGACCTTCAGACCATCCCGGTGGTGGACAAGGAAAACCGCCTCGTGGGCATTCTGACTTTCGACGATATTCTCGACGTCATACAGGATGAAGCCACAGAGGACTTTGAGCGCATGGCGGGTATCCGCCCCGTGGAGGAGAGCTACCTCGACGCAGGTCTTTTCACTCTTACGGGAAAAAGGCTAACCTGGCTCCTGGTCTGCATCGCCACGCAGCTTTTCTCTTCATTTATTCTTCAGCAATACTCCTTTGCCCTGCAGGGAGCGGTAACCCTCGCCTTTTTTATTCCCATGCTCACGGGAACGGGGGGAAATACGGGGACCCAGGCTGCGACCCTGATTATCCGGGGTATCACCATTGGGGAAATCAAGGCGAAGGATCTCGGACCAATTCTCATCAAGGAACTTTTCTCAGGACTGCTGCTTGGAAGCGCCCTGGCGAGCCTCGCCTTTCTCCGGGCCTGGTCCATGGGAGAAGGGCTGGGCCTCCCGATCACCGTCGCCCTTTCGGTGGTAGCAGTCGTGACGGCAGGAAATCTCGTAGGAGTTCTCCTTCCTTTCATTGCCAAAAAACTGAAACTGGACCCCGCCATCATGTCGGGACCCTTCATCACCACGGTGGTGGATATTCTCGGGCTTCTCGTCTATTTCGAGGTGGCGAGACGGGTGCTGCACCTGGGCTAGAAGCTCATTTCAGGGGAGCGTCGGCTGCCTTCTTTTTTCAGCTTATTTATCGAGCTTCATATCTCCCCTCCGAATGAGTCCTCTCTTCCTCAATAATTCTGAAACCAGAAGGGTCAACGCGGCGGGAAGAAGAAAGTGAAGGATGATGATCCCCGGCCAGGCCTTCGCTCCCATGACCGCAAGAGTGGATACCTGCCCGACGAGGCCGCTCGTCCCCATTCCTGCGCCGACCCTGCTGTTCTCCATATGAAAGACCACGGTGGAAAGAGGCCCGAGAAGAGCTGCGGCGGCCGTGGGAGGAACCCAGATCCACGGGTTTTTAATGATATTGGGAATCTGGATCATGGAGGTCCCAAGCCCCTGGGCGAGAAGACCGCCCAGCCCGTTTTCCCGGTAGCTTGCCACGGCGAAGCCGATCATCTGGCAGCAGCATCCCACGGTGGAGGCCCCGGCGGCAAGACCGGAGAGTCCAAGGGAGATCGAAAGGGCCGCGCTGCTGATGGGAAGGGTCAGGATAATCCCCATGGCCACGGAGAGGATTATTCCCATGGGGATGGGGTGAAGGGTGGTGGCCAGGTTGATTCCGCTGCCGATCCAGTACATCATCCGGGCAATTGCGGGACCTGCGAATATTCCCGCTGCGCCTCCGGCAAGGATGGTACCGGCCGGAACGAGAACGATATCCACTCCGGTCCTGCCTGCAATTCGCCTTGAAAATTCCGCCCCCGCCCAGGAGGCTATGAAAGCACCCACGGGCTCTCCGATCGCCACCGTCACGCCTGTGGCGGAAAAGGCGAAGGTCCCGGCCCCTGCAGCGCCGGCGATGAGGGATGAAAAAATTCCCAGAGGGGGCGCGCCGAGGGAGAAAGCCACCCCCGCCCCGATGGCGGGCCCCATGAGAAGCTGGGCTGTTCTGCCGAGAAGGGAGAGGGAGGGGAAGGAGAGCAGATCCCCGGTCTGCCGCAGGATGAGCCCGATGATGAGGGAGGAGAAGAGCCCCAGAGCCATGCCGTTTGAGACTTTCATAAGATAGCTTCGGAAAGAGGAAGAGGCCGGAGCGGCCATGGAAATCGCCTGCCTTTACAGATGTATTTACACATGTAAAGTATAGCTTTTTATTCTTCCTCCGCCAAGTAGTTTTTCGCCTTCAGGCGGAAAAGAATCCGCTTCCATGAAGCGTGGTCCCGAAGTTCCACTTTGTGAAGGTGGACGCCCCCGGTGAGGGAGGACAGGGGTTCTCCGCCGCTTCCCCGGATATTTTCCATGAAGTGCTGAACATCCCGTTTCGTGGCGAGCATGAGGCTTCCCGTGATCTCGCCGTAGAGGGGATGTTCGACGATGACGTTGAGAACCCTGGCCCCCTCCTCCACGAAGATGAGAAGTTCCTCCTCCATGGATGGGTAATCGGTATGCCGTGTGGCAACTGTTTTGATAAGGGAAGGCTCGGGGCCGGTCTGCAGGGTAAGATATCCCCGGGGGGTCGCCACCACGGCCATCCCCTCAGCCCGGAGAAGGGCGAGATCCTGCACGATCACCTGTCTGCTGACCTCAAAGCGGGAAGCGAGCTCCGCCCCTTTCAGAGGTTCGGCACTTCCCTCGAGCAGGCGGGCAATTTCTCTGCGCCTTTCGACACCTTTCATGAATCTTACCCCCTCTGAGTGCCGCGGCCGCTCTTTTTTCAAAGCAGATCTTTGCCCTGAAATTGCGCCGCAGGAATGAGTTTATGCTACCATATCTGCAATAAGTTGATTACGCCATAAGGAGGCGATGCCATGAAAACCTTTACGGAATATCTCTGGTTCGAGACAAAGAAACGCAAGGAACTCGTGCACATCACGGCCGTTCTTCAGGCGATCCTGGAGCGAAGCGGCATCCGGGACGGAATGATGCTCGTCACGGCATCCCATATCACCGCCGGGATCCTGGTGAACGACAACGAGGAGGGGCTCTTCGAGGATATCATGGAGTGGCTCGAGCGTCTCGCTCCTGAAGATCCCTCGTACAGGCACCACCGCACCGGGGAGGACAACGGAGACGCCCATCTGAAGCGGATTCTCCTTCACCACCAGGTTATCCTTCCCGTGACGGAGGGACGGCTGGATCTCGGTCCGTGGGAGCAGTGCTTCTACGCCGAGTTCGACGGCCAGAGAAGAAAACGGGTCGTCGTCAAGGTCATGGGGGAATAGGCCATGAAACTTCTTTCTGTCGCCTCGGCCCTGCTGCTCGCCTGCGTCCTGCTCCCCCGCCCGTGCGCCGCATCGGAGAAACTCATCCCACTCGAGGACTTTTTCCGCAATCCGGTGAAAACGGGTTTCCGCATCTCTCCCGACGGTCAGTACATCTCCTTTCTCAAACCCTGGGAGCGAAGGCTGAACATTTTCGTTCAGAAAATCGGCTCCGACGAGGAGCTTCGGGTCACCTCGGCCAGGGACCGGGATATCCCCGCCTATTTCTGGTCGGGGGACAGCCGGATCGTCTTTCTTCAGGACAAGGGAGGGGACGAGAACTTCCGGCTCTACAAGGTGAACCTGGACGGAACGGAGGAGAAGGAACTCACTCCCTTCGAAAACGTTCGGGTCACCATCGTGGACGAGCTGGAGGAACAGGAGAACGAACTCCTCATCGGAATGAACCGCCGGGACCCCCGCATCTTCGACGTCTACCGGCTGAATATCGATACAGGCAGTCTCACCCTCGTGGAGGAAAACCCGGGAGACATCGAGGGATGGCTCACCGATCACGACGGGCGCCTCCGGGCGGCCGTCCGGACGGACGGGGTCAACATGTCTCTTCTTTACCGCGACAGGGAGGACCAGCCCTTCAAGACCCTCCTGACCACCGACTTCCGTGAATCCCTCTCTCCCCTCTTTTTCACCTTCGACAATCAAAAGCTCTACGTGGCCTCCAACCTCGGACGGGATACCTCCGCCATCTATATCTTCGACCCGCAGACGGCGAAGCAGGAGGATCTGCTCTTCGAACACCCCGAAGTGGACGTTTCGGCCCTCTTTTACTCGAAGAAACGAAAGGTGCTCACGGGAACTGGGTACACCACCGACCGGTTCCACTACCACTTCTTCGATTCCGACCGGGAGGAGCTGCAGAAGGAGCTCGAATCCCGCCTGAGCGGGTACGAGGTGGTCGTCACCTCCATGAGCAAGGATGAGACGAAGGTTCTTCTCCACGCCGGAAGCGACCGCACCAGGGGAGCCTACTATTTCTTCAACCGCGAGACAAAAGACTTCCGGAAGCTCGCAGAAATCGCTCCCTGGCTGCCGGAAGAGCAGATGGCGGCCATGAATCCCGTATCCTATACTGCCCGGGACGGACTGACCATCCACGGCTACCTGACTCTGCCGAAGGGAACTGCGGGCAAAAACCTTCCCGTGGTCATCAATCCCCACGGCGGCCCATGGGCCCGGGATGTATGGGGCTTCGACCCCGAGGTGCAGTTTCTCGCCAACCGGGGACTCGCCGTGCTTCAGATGAACTTCCGGGGATCCACCGGCTACGGAAGAAAATTCTGGGAGGCGAGCTTCAAGGAATGGGGCCGGGCCATGCAGAACGACGTAACCGACGGAGTTCTCTGGCTCATCGACAAGGAGATCGCCGACACGAAACGAGTGGGGATCTACGGCGGCTCCTACGGCGGATACGCAGTTCTTGCAGGGCTTGCCTTCACCCCGGACCTCTACGCCTGCGGAGTGGACTACGTGGGGGTGTCGAATATCTTCACCCTCCTCGAGACCATCCCCCCCTATTGGGAGCTGGGCCGGCAGATGCTCTACGAGCAGATCGGCCATCCGGAAAAGGACAAGGAACTTCTGAAATCCGTCTCGCCGGTCTTCCACGCCGACAATATAAAGGCTCCCCTTCTCGTGGCCCAGGGGGCAAACGACCCCCGGGTGAAAAAAGCAGAGTCCGACCAGATAGTGGAGGCCCTGCGGAAGCGGGGCGTGGATGTGGAGTACATGGTGAAGGAAAACGAAGGGCACGGATTCCATAACGAAGAGAACCGCTTCGACTTCTACCGTGCCATGGAGCGCTTCTTTGCGAAATACCTCGGAAGCGAAAAAGAATAGTCTCGGAGAAAAAATCAGGAGGGCGGGCCTTCGGGCCCGCCCTTTTTCTATTTACTCTCTTCCTTATCCTTCAGCCAGTCGATCCAGTAGAGGTCCGTCCTTCGACTGGAGAGGTTCCGCACGCTTCCCTGGAGGCGCAGTTCCTTCAGCAGCTCGATGTCGAGATCGGCGATGAGGGCCATCTCCGTATTGGGAGTCGCCTCGGCCGCCACAGCGTCGTGGGGGAAGGCAAAATCCGACGGGGTGAAGATTGCAGACTGGGCATACTGAATATCCATGCTCGCCACCTTGGGGATGTTGCCCACGCTTCCCGCAATGGCCACGTAGCACTCGTTCTCGATAGCCCTTGCCTGGGCGCAGCGGCGGACCCGGAGATAGGCGTTCTTCGTATCCGTCCAGAAGGGGATGAGGAGAAGATCCATCCCCTTGATGGCAAGATACCGGGAAAGCTCGGGAAATTCCACGTCGTAGCAGATGAGGATGCCCACCTTCCCCACGTCCGTCTGGAAGACCTGCAGATCGTGGCCGCCCTGAAGCCCCCAGTACCGGTATTCGTCGGGGGTGATATGCAGCTTGTACTGCTGGTCCCAGGTGCCGTCCCTCCGGCAGAGGAAGGAGACGTTGTAGAGGCGGTTGTTCCGCAGCTCGGGGACGCTCCCCGAGACAATGTTTATGTTGTAGGAGACCGCCATTTCCACGAGATTTTTCCGAAGGTCCGCCGTGTATCCGGCGATTGAGCGCATGGCCTCCGCCGGGTCCTTCTGGTCGAACTGGGCAAGCAGCGGAGCGTTGAAGAGCTCGGGAAAGAGGACGAGGTCCGTATTGTACCCTGCCTGGGTGTCCACAAAGAACTCCACCTGCTGCAGAAAATCATCGAAGGAGTCGAAGGTCCGCATCTGCCACTGCACCACCCCGAGACGCATATAGGTCTTCACCTTCGAGATGAGCTTCTTCCGGTCTTCGTAGTAGATATTGTTCCACTCGAGGATGACGCCGTACCCCTTTGAGCTGTAATCCTCGGGCCAGTAGTTCTCCACGATCCGCCGGTGGTGGAAGTCGTTGCTGATCTGGAATGTCAGGACGGGATCGGAGATCTCCCGGTTGTTCACCATGCGGATGTACTGCTGGGGCGTTTTTTTATCGGCCCATTCCTCGTACCCCGGAATCCGGCCGCCTATGAGAATGCCCTTGAGGTTGAGAGTCTCGCAAAGTTCTTTTCTGGCATCGTAGAGCCGCCGGCCGAGCCGCTTCTCCCGATAGTCCGGGGAGACGAAGATGTCGATGCCGTAGAGATAGTCCCCTTCCGGATCGTGGTTCTTCAGCCTTCCGTCGCCGACGATGTCCTTATAGGTATGCCTGTCGCCGAAGCGGGAATAGTCGATGATGAGGGAAAAGGCGCCGGCCACCACCTTCCCCTTGTCCTCGATGCAGAGCTGCCCCTCGGGAAACCGGGTGAGCATGGCGCTGAACTGCTCTCTCGTCCAGGCGCCCCCCATTTTGGGGTAGACACGGTCCATGATCGCTTTCAGTTCATCGTAATCATCCGGCCTCAGCTGGCGCAGCTCGAGTTCATGCTGATATCTCTTTTTTGCCATGAAAATCTTCCCTTCCTGGATAATTCCTTCCAATTATAACCGCAGACAAGGGCAGCGGGAGGAAAGGAGAGCCTAACTACAAAAAGAGAGGATCCCTGCTCGAGCGGTTCTCTTTTTGCGGATCAGATTTTTTCGGAATGCCCCATTCATCAGGGAACACTTGGGGTTCACTTGTTTGAACGGGTTTCACCCACCATTCCTTTAGTCCGAGATTTTATAGATTTCAGGGACCCTGTCATTGAAAACCGTCAGGAAACTCCGAATATCCGAGACCTCTTTCATGTCAAGGGTCACAAATCCCGCTTCCTCGCCATCCCCTCCTTCGAACAAGATTTCCCCCTTCGGCCCGAGGATGAGGGAGCCTCCGCCGAAGGGCGTATCCCCCGAGGTGCCGCAGCGGTTGCACGCCACAACGAACATCTGGTTCTCGATAGCCCGGGCCCGGAGAAGGGTCTTCCAATGGTCCGCCCGGACGGCAGGCCATTCGGCGCTCACGAAGAGGGTTTCGACTCCCCGAAGGGCGTAGGTGCGAAGCCACTCGCAGAACCGGATGTCATAGCAGATCACGCAGCCGGAGGGAACTCCCTCCAGGTCAAAGAGACATTCCTTTTTTCCGCCGGTAAAATATTTTTCCTCTTCCATAAGGCGTATGAGGTGAACCTTGTCGTAGAAGGCGACAAGTTCGCCCTTGGGGTTAATCACCTGGGCCCGGTTCGCATATCCCTCCTTCGTGGAGACAAGGACAGAACCGCCCACGAACCAGACACCGTATTTTCGTGCGAGGTTGCCTAAGAAGGCCGCCGCCTCCCGGCCCTCCGGGTCGGCGAGTTCTTTCGCCCGGGACAAGGCGTATCCCACATTCCAGATTTCCGG
Organism: Aminobacteriaceae bacterium; assembly: GCA_963674625.2. Taxonomy (GTDB): domain Bacteria; phylum Synergistota; class Synergistia; order Synergistales; family Aminobacteriaceae; genus JALHFZ01. Next base: position 367,647 of record CAXXXO010000004.1, read on the forward strand.
CAGCACAATGGCCGTGGGGAGGTCGGCAGGAAGGGAAACCGACTTCATCCACCGTTCCACGTTTTCATAGTTTTTCTTCTTGTCTCCAAGGACGATATCGAGTTGGAGCACTCCTGCGCGAATCTTCATAAGAACACCTCCTAATTTCTGTCGGGAAGAACCCGGACTTCGTATTCATGACGGATCTCCCTGCCCAACAGGGGATCTTTCAATGAAAGAACGTATGCTTTTCCGTAGATAAGTCCCTCTCCGAGGACCGGAAGGGTGCCGCTGAAGAGGGCGAGCCTGCAGCCTGAGCAGGGGGCATTCTCCCGGGCCAGCTCGAAGAGCTTTTCCGGAGGCAGCATTTTTCCGAGGGTCCCCTCCTGGTAGAGTTTTCCGTCCACCCACGTCCGGAGTTCGAGGGAATCCCAGTGGTCCCGGACTTCATCCACTTTCCAGAAAACGGACCCAACGATCTTTGAACAGATCTGTTTCGCCTTCGCCACAGAGACAGTTTCGAGGGCCCGGTCCGTATGATCGCTCGCCACCGTGACATACAAATTTCCCTCTTCGCTCCGGGCAAGAAAAACTTCCCCCTCCCCTGAGGTGCCCTCTCCCACGACCCACAGAAGCCGGGAGGAAGAGACCCTCTCGGGTTCTACCCAGTACATGGAGGGGACTTTTTCGGGAGCGGGCACTCCGATCTTTCGCAGCTCCTCCACATGAGCCCGGACACCCTCCTGGTTCCTTCCCGTATAGCCGGCGGCGACGCAGGCATCCCAGGCGAGAGATACCCCTTCGCTTCCGCCCTTTTTGTGCAGTACAACCGTTTTCATATGCATTTCGCATTCCCTTCCCTTCTACCCGAATGTCAAGGCATCGAACTTGCGCAGAAGAATTTCTTCGGTGCTGTCGAGATGGCCGCGAAGGGCCTCTTTTGCAGCCCGTTTTTTTCCCTTTGCGACTGCCTCCACTATTTTGCCGTGTTCGGCGAGAACATCGTCGTATCGCTGTTCGTTCATTGCGAGCATGCCGAGCCATATCATCTCTTCGCTGACGGAGTTCCAGAATCCCCGGAGGCGGGAATTGCCCGCCGCGGGAAAAAGAAGGGAGTGAAAGGACTGATCTGCAGAGATGAAGGAATAAAGAGTTCCCCTGGATTCCTTCATGGAAGAAAGCATGTGCTCCATGCGGCGCCCGGACTCCCCGGAGAGGCCGGAGGAGATGAGAAGATCGAGGGCGTTGAGTTCCAGCAGACGGCGGGCCTGAAAAACTTCCCGCATATCGGCGGCGGCGACGGAGCGAACCTGGATGCTCTTTCTCGAATTCACGAGAAGCCACCCTTCCTGGGCAAGGCGATGGACGGCCTCCCGGACGGGCGTTCGGCTTACCCCCAGCTCTTCTGCCAGGGTTCTCTCCTGTAAAGTGCTCGCCGGAGGAAATTCAAGGGAGAGAATTCCCTTCTTGAGTCTTTCATATATACCTGTGGCGAGGTTGCTGTTCTTCACTGGTATACCACATCCTGTCATGGTATACCACAAGAATAGTCAATCTTTCACCTGCTGTCAAGGACTGAGTGAACAGATTGCAGAAGGTCTTTTTATCATAAAAGGCTGAATTGCCATGAGAGGAAGTTCATAAAGTCTGCTGAAGTTCAATATCCGGTATGTTCGGCATGAAAAGGGTTTTCATGGCCAAGCGACCATTCCGAGAGTTCGGCAACGCAGTCGGCCATGGTTGCCTCTACGCCGAATCCTCCGGCTTTTGTCACAATCGGAAGCCCGGCATGAGGTCCATCCAGCAGGCGAACCAGGGGAATGCCAGGCTCCACTTCTTTTACGAGTTCAATCCCTCCCGCGCCAAGTGCCCGAACGACCCAGACCGCCACCTCTCCGCCAGTGAGAAAGAGCCCGCTCACCGGGAGGGACTTCATAATATCGGAGACCGATGAAGCAAGACTTCTGCAGATGGCTTCTCCTGCATTTCCTTTCGCGTCTTCCCCAAGATGCACTTTTTCGAGAGAAGAGATCAGCAGTGTATTTTTTCTTCTCAAGAGCAAATCTTTCGCTTCCTTTATCACCCTTTTTTCTTCCTCTGCCCTGCTGCTCAGAAGAGAAGGCACATCGAGGGTCACAGGGAAGACGATTTTTTTCTCCAGAATGTGCTGCGCCTGAAGGACGCTCATGGGGTTAAGGCTTCCCACAACCAGAAGAACCGGAAGAGGCGAGACGGCAAGCGCCCCGGCCATTCCTGCGGATCCCACCCAGAGAACATCCTCCGGAGGAACCTCTTCTGTCGTGCCCTCCACAATCAATCGCAGATCGTCCTCCGTCTCCGCATCACAGGAGAAGACTCCTTTTTTCCCCGCCGCCCGCATTATTTCAGGAATTCGGAACTGGCGAATCTCCCCGAGGGTGATATGACGCACAGGAAGGCAGGTTTCACCCCTGAGCGTCTCGACAAGAGACGACGTCTTCACGGGGTTCCGCGAATCCTGACCGGCTGCCGTTGAGGCTACAGGAAGGCCCTTCACCAGCAGAAGGCCGTCCCTGGCTGTCCGTCCGTTCCCCGGAAAGGACGGTGCAAAGAGGGTCAGGGGAAACTGCAGCTTTTCCCGGAGGACTTTCACTTCCGCAGCGATATTTCCCCGGAGTGTTGAATCAACTTTTTTATAAAATATCCGCTTCCCTCTGAAAGGGAAAAGATGCTTCGCCATATTTTCGAAGATCTCGACGGATTGTTCTTCCGGCAGGTTTCTCGTTTCCGTGTCCAGTACCGCGACGGGTTTTTGAATGGAGGCTAAAGACCCGGGGTCAAAAATTACCGAGGCCGAAAAACCCGCCTTGAAGAACTGAATCCCCGAATCGCTGGAACCGGTGAGATCGTCGGCGATAATAACGTACTGTCTTTGCATAAAATTATCTCCTTTTGATTCACCGCTTGTTTTTAACGAATTGGACAGCCGTGCGAACCGCAGCGAGCATGCTCGCTTCATCTGCAGTCCCCCTGCCCGCTTTTCCGTAGGCTGTGCCGTGATCCACCGAGGTCCGGATGATCGGAAGCCCCACGGTGATGTTCACCCCTCCCATGAAATCGGTCAGCTTGAGAGGAATGTGTCCCTGGTCATGGTACATGGCCACTACAATATCGGAATCTCCCTTCAGGGCCTTCACGAAAACCGTGTCGGGAGGAACAGGTCCCGTGACGTCCATACCCTCGCTGCGGGCCGCTTCAATGGCCGGCGAAATCTCTTTCATTTCTTCATCTCCGAAAAGACCATTCTCGCCGCTGTGAGGGTTGAGCCCTGCCACTGCGATTCGGGGGGCCGGAACGCCGAGCCCCTTGACCGCGTCATCGGCAAGGCGGATGACCGCGAGAATTCTCTCTTTTTTTGTCCGGTCGCATGCCTGGCGGAGAGAGACATGGGTGGACACGTGAATCACCCGGATTCCCCCTCCTGTGAGGAGCATGGCATAGTTTTTCGTTCCGGTGAGATCGGCAAAGATTTCGGTATGTCCAGAATAGTTGACGCCTCCCTCGTGAAGGGCCTCCTTATTGATAGGGCCTGTAACCACGGCGTCTATTTTTTTCGCAAGGGCATCTTCGATGGCATGCCTGATGTAAGCGAAAGCTGCCCGGCCGCATTTTCCCTGGACCTTCGCAAATTCATAGGGTTCGTTCACTACGCCGGAAGAGAGAAGGTTTATCCTTCCTTCCCGGGCCTCACGGGGATCTTCGATCACGGCAAGAGGCATATCGCTCCTGACAATTGAAAGTACCCGGCGGAGGACATATTCATCCCCGTAAAGCACAGGGAGGCACGAACTGAGCACTTCCTGGTTTTTCAGAGTTTTCACTGAGATCTCCGGCCCTACGCCGGAAGGATCGCCCACTGTGATTCCGATGATCGGTTTTGCCATGATTCTCCTCCGCTTAATTATCCGGTCAGTTCCGAGAGCGGTCGTTAGGTTGCCTGCCGCCGGAAATGACGCTCTGAATTCGGTTCCTCGAGTTCTCCAGGTGCATCACGGCCAGGGATTGGGCTTTGTCCGGGTCGCCTTCCCTGATGGCCTCCACGATGCCCCGATGTTCACTGAAAACCTGGTCGGGCCATTTTTCGTAAGGCAATTTTTCTCTTTCCTGAGCCCCGACGGAGACGATTCCCTCCGTATAGAGCCTGGATGTTCCTTCATATACTCTTAGAAGTACCGGGTTATGGGCAGCCTCCACGATGGATGTATGAAGGACCGCATTGTACTGAACGCCCAGGGTACCGATATCGGGATGATGCTGTTCCCGAAGGGCTGCCAGTTGATCGAGGGCCCCCTGTATCCTTGCCATATTCCTCTCGTTTCTCCGGAGAGCGGCAGCAGCAGCCGTGGGGCCCTCTATCATGGTTCGGAGTTCAAATACCTGGGCAATGGCATCGAGAGGCCATACATTGAGGAGGTTCAGACTGTCCAGAACGTTCTGAGTTCCCCTCCCCCCAACGAACATTCCCTGGCGTTCCCGGATGTCGATCGCGCCAAGGGCTTCAAGGGCGATAAGAGCTTCCCGGAGAAAAGACCGCTTGACCTGAAAGTACTCTGACAGATCCCTTTCGGGCAGCAGTTTATCGTTTTTTGTTATCTCTCCCCCCTGCAGGGCGATGTATATCTTCCTGATCAATTCTCGTTTTCCATCGTTCATTCTTTGTAACCTCCGAAGGTTGTTTCTACCCTGAGTATATCAAACTGAATTCATGATCATCCCGTAAAAAGAGGGTTTGCTCCTGTTATGTCAGTATGATACGATAAATGAAGTCTTTGGTCGAGCTTGGCCGATCAGAAATGTTTCCTTTTGCAGCCGCAGAAAAATATTTTCCATCGAATTATCGAGGAGGAATTCAACGCAATGAAGAATGCTCTGAAAATATCCGAAAGGGACAGTGTCGCCGTGGCGCTGAAACCGCTTGCCGAGGGGGAAAATGTGGCCGTGGGTTCCGGAATGATGCGTCTTCGGGATGACATTCCTAAATACCATAAATTTGCCCTGAGAGATATCCGCGCCGGAGAAAAGGTCATCAAGTATGGAGAAAGCATCGGCGAGGCGCTGGAGGACATTTCGGCCGGCGAATACGTGCACGTACATAACGTGAAGTCACTGAGGGGGTAGACGGCATGAAAACAATCATGGCTTACAGAAGGCCCGACGGCTCGGTGGGAGTGCGGAACAAGGTGCTCATACTCCCGTCGGTGGTATGCGCTGCAGAGACCGCCCGGATGATTTCCCTGCAGGTTCAGGGAACCGTGGCCCTCCAGAACCATCTCGGCTGCGGGCAGATCGGAAAAGATGCGCGCATGACCATAGACACTCTCGTGGGGCTTGGAAAGAATCCGAATGTTTTCGGGGTGCTGGTTGTAGGCCTTGGCTGTGAAACGGCCCGCCCGAGGGAGGTGGCGACAGCCATCGCCGAAGGAGGGAAACCCGTTGAATGCGTTGTCATTCAGGAAGCAGGGGGAAGTCTGAACGCAGTGAACGAGGGAGTACGGCTTGCCATGGAGCTGGTCAGAAAGGCGAGCATGGAAGTCAGAACCACCTGTCTCCTGTCCGACCTGGTCATTGCCGTGGAGTGCGGAGGATCAGACCCGACCTCAGGCATTGCCGCCAATCCGTCGGTCGGCTCGGCCTGCGACCGGGTCGTCGCGGAAGGAGGAACGGTGATTCTGAGCGAAACCACGGAACTCATCGGTGCCGAGCATATTCTTGCAGGACGATCTGCTACCCCGGAGGTGGGAGACGAACTCTGCTCCATCTGCCGGCAGATGGAGCAGAGAGCCCTGGACATGGGCACAAGCCTGAGAGGAGGCAATCCTTCTCCGGGAAATATCGCAGGGGGGCTCACCACTCTCGAGGAAAAGTCACTAGGGTGTGTCCACAAGGCAGGAACGTCAGTTCTTCAGGAAGTCCTCCCCTACGGTGCGGCTCCGACGAAGAAGGGGCTCGTGATGATGGACACCCCGGGGTTCGATGTCGATTCAGTCACAGGAATGGCGGCGGGAGGCGCCCAGATATGCGTCTTTACCACCGGGCTCGGCACACCTGTGGGAAACCCCATCATGCCCGTCATCAAGGTGACAGGCAACCCTTCCACCTTTGAAAAAATGCGGGACAACATGGACATCAACGCCGGAACCGTCCTCGAAGAGGATATGACCATCCATGAAATGGGTGAAGTTATCTTCGGCGAAATAGAGGCCGTAGCCAACGGCAAGCAGACCCGTTCAGAAATTCTTGGCTACTGCGAATCAAGCTTCTGGCGCTGCGGGACCTGCGTTTAGGCACGAGAACAAAGTGAAAGGGGATTACTGAATGACGGGACGAAGAAATCCGGATGAAATCACTGAAGCGTACTATGTAGGCCTCATGAACGGCGCAGGCTACCGGAAAAAGGATCTCCGCAAGCCCGTTATCGCCGTGGTGAATTCGTGGACGGATGTAAATCCGGGACATAAGCCGCTTTTCGACCTCGCGCGCAATGTGAAGGAAGGAATCTGGGCCGGAGGGGGAACTCCCGGCGAGTTCAACGTTCCGGCTCCCTGCGACGGAATAGCCCAGGGAGCCGGAATGCACTACATACTCCCCCAGCGGGATCTCATCGCGGCCTCCATAGAGGCAATGGTGGAGGCCCACGGCTTTGACGGAATGGTGATGCTCGCCTCGTGCGACAAGATCATTCCCGGGATGCTCATGGCGGCGGCCCGGCTGAACCTCCCCACCATATTCATCACTGCGGGAACCATGATTCCCTATTCCGAGGGAGGACGGGAATTCGTCGCCTGCGATGTGAAAGAGGCCATCGGAAAACGAAACAGCAATTCCATCGACCAGGAGACCTTTGAACGATGGACCGGCCGCTTCTGTGCTTCAGGCGGGGTGTGCTCCATGTTCGGAACGGCAAACACCATGGGGACCTTTCTCGAGGCAACCGGAGCCGCCCCTTTCGGATCGGCCACCATGCTTTTCTGCGATGCGGAAAAAGTGCGCCAGGCCCGGGATGTGGGCGAGCGGGCCGTTGATCTCGTGAGGGAAGGGCTCTCTTTTTCCCGCATCATGAGCCCGAAAGCCCTGAACAACGGCATAAAATACGTATCGGCAGCGGGGGGGTCCACCAACGCCGTCCTCCACCTTCTCGCCCTGGCGAAAGTACTGGGTCTTACCCTCGATCTGGGACGCTTCGATGCTATCCAGTCCTCCGTTCCTGTCGTCGCCAAGTTCAAGCCCTCTTCCGATAAGAATATCAGCGATTACCACCGGGCAGGGGGAGTCCTCGGTCTGCTCGCCACTATCCGTCCGTATCTTGACGAATCAGTTCTCCTAGCCATGGGAGGAACCCTGAAGGATGCCCTCGATTCTTTCCGGGGGCCTGTCGATCCCGAAGTCATCCACCCCCTCTCAGCCCCTCTTTATCCGGCGGGCTGTTTTTCCATACTGTCGGGAAATCTCGCCCCCCGGGGCGCCGTGGTGAAGAAAAGCGGCGTGGACCCGAAAATGCATCATCACAGAGGGCCTGCAGTCGTTTTCGATTCGGAGGAGGAAGTCAGGGAATACCTCCTCAATAAAAAAGTGGAGCCGGGCTGCGTCCTCGTGGTGCGCTACGAGGGCCCCAAAGGAGGCCCGGGAATGAGGGAGCTTTCCATTCCCGCCGCCATGCTCGTGGGCATGGGGCTGCATACCTCCGTGGCCATGGTGACGGATGGACGGTTTTCGGGGGCGACCCGGGGGCCCTGTGTCGGGCATGTTGCACCGGAGGCCTGGGCCGGAGGCCCCCTTGCGCTGGTTCAGGACGGAGACATCATCGAGATCGATCTCGAGAAGAATTCTCTGAACCTCCAGGTATCGGAGGAGGAACTAAAAAAAAGGAGGACTTTGTTTACGCGGCCGGACCGGAAAGTAGGCGGCGTGCTTGCCGCCTACCGCAAAGGGGTGGGATGCGCTTCTGAAGGAGCGCTCTGGCTCTTCCGGGACGACGAAGAGGAATAAAGCCCCTGCAGAATAAGAGCCTCTCCGCACAGACGGAGAGGCTCTTATTCTCTATCTTTAAAGCAGGGAACTGTACAGATTAAGAAAGGCGTTCCCCTGGTCCAACTTCAGTGCAGAGAAATTAGGGTCAGAAAAGATTTCCCTCGCTGTTGAAAACAAGCTTGTACGGTTCGCTCATGACTTCGAGATTCGGATGTTTCCCGGCATATTCCACAAGATTTTCCGAAATTTCGATCTCTCCAAGATGTACGGTATTTTTGACCCGTACCATCCGGATGGCTGTTCGGTCCGCCACGTTGCTCATCTTGATTGCCGCCTGTATTGCCTGGAGGTCGTTCTTGAGGACCATGGGCAGCTTGACGCTTGTGGGTACCGTGGAGGTCAGGGCGTTCGGATAGGTCTGTTCGAAGTCGAATTTGTCATAGGCCCTCCGGGTCGTGAGATCCAGAATACCCAGTCCGTTGGCGTTTCCGTTGGACTTGTCTGTAATATCGAGTACAGCCACTCTCGTGATGTTGGGTCCTCCCGAGGCATAGGGGGTGTGGAACCGTCCCACGATGTTCGTGTCAAACCCTGTCCCGCTGATGTCTTTTCCGATTTCGTCCAGTATGAGCACGTCCAGTTCATCGAAGAAGATTCTCGGATAGAGCTTCCAGGCCTCTTTAAGAAGTTCCGGTTCCCGGGCCTCTATCTCGTCCGCCCGGAGTACTTCGAGACGGGCCGTCTCGTGGTAAGCGTTCTCGAGAATACCCACAGCACAGAGAATATTTTTCTTCGCAAGAGTCACCCGCGCAATGGCGGGAATGGTCTCCGCCATTTTTCCGAAACCGAGCATATGAGCATGGTCTGCCCCCTTCTGCTTTCCCATGCCGATAGTGGTCATTTTCATGAGACCGCTCTCACAGGGACCGCGGAAGGCAACGTGAGGCTTGATCCTGTTGATGATGACGATTGCGTCGGCCTCGTCGGCGAATTTATCCAGGTATACGGGAAGCCCGTTTGAAGAGGTTCCGATCTGCACGGTTTCCATGGTCGCCCGTATAGGGGCGACCAGGTATTCCTCCGTGATACCCATGGTATGAAGCATATGGGCCTGACCTTCCGCCGTAGCACCGCCGTGGCTTCCCATGGCGGGGAAGATGAAGGGATCCCCTCCTGCTGCCCGTATTTCTCTCACAAGCACTTTGAGCATCAGGGCCATATCTGTTATGCCGCGGCTTCCGGCGGTGACTGCCACTTTCCATCCCTTGCGTATCCCCTCGAGGTATCCGCTTTCCTTCAGTTTTCGTGAGAGTTCTTCCTCGAGGTTTTCAATCCTCTGACGGGGAAAGATCTGCCGTACCTTCATCATCCGGGGCACAGGTATCGGAGCCAAAAGTTCGTCGATTGCCGACATGGATTATCCTCTCCCTCCTCTTCTCTAGGGCTTCAAAGCTACCCGAAGGCAGTCGTGGCTGGTGGCGGCCATATTGAAACCTTCCTCCCACTTTTCCAGGGGAAATTCGTGGGTCACCAGAGGGTCGAGGACGACATCCCCCGTCCCGACAAGATGAATGGCCGTTTTCCAGTCGTAGGGAATCTGGGAGATTTCGCCCTTCACATCGATTTCCTTCACGATAATCTTATGGGTATCCACCGGAGCCGTGATGCCTCCCCGGATTCCCCCTCCGGCCCAGAGGACCTTGCCGCCTTTCCGGACTATATCGAGAGATTCCGCAATGGGCTCCACCGATCCGGTGTTTTCAAGGACCACGTCAACGCCGATTCCCCCTGTGAGGTCTGCGATGCGTTTCCGAAGGTCTTCTTTCTCCACGTTGATCACCACGTCCGCTCCCATTTTCTTTGCCATTTCAAGACGGAAGGACGCGTCCCTGTCAAGGCCGCTCATGAATATCGGACCTGCCCCGATAGCCTTGCAGACCTGCATGAGCAAAATACCCCTGGCCCCGGGACCGAGGATGGCCACGGATTCCCCCGCCCTGACGCCCATTCGGGAAACGATGCTGTGGACCGATCCCGCCGTGGGCTCCATAAGGACCGACGCCCGCGAATCCACGTGATCGGGGAGGACATGAAGCTGAAACTCAGGCCATACCGTGTATTTTGCAAAGCCCCCACCCGTGACATAATGGGCCCTGCCGTCCATGGGCTTCAGCGTATTGCAGATGTTGAACCGCCCTTCCAGGCATGCCGGGCAATGACCGCAGTAGAAAGTGACTATTTCGCAGACCACCCGGTCTCCGGGCTTCACGCGGCTCACTTTCTGGCCTATTTCAACTACCCGCGCCACGATCTCGTGTCCCTGGACAACATTCCGTTCCGGATGGAGGACGGCCGCCTTTTCCTCTTTGCTCGCCCCCCACTTGTGAATATCGCTTCCGCAGATGCCGCAGTATTCCACTTCGAGCAATACGTCATGGGGTGCATAGGGGTTCTGTCCAAGCTTTGGAACGGGCACTTCCTCGAGGACCACGTCGCCGTTCGAGCGGGTTACAAGTCCTGCCATTGTTTTTTCCATAAAAACATTCTCCCTTCTCTTTCGATAGTCAGGCGCTCAGCTCGCCTTGCCTGATTTTTTTCTTCGGGATGCTCTCCATCGGCCATACATGGGGGTGGACTGGATGAGCGAAAAAAGGGCTATGGAAAGGAGAACGGCGGAGATGGGGTTCTCCAGGAAAATCATCCATGATCCCTGGCTCATGAGGAGGGACTGATGAAGGCTTACGTCCAGCATCCTCCCAAGAATGAGTCCAACCACCAGGGGAGCCACGGGGATCTTCAGTTTATCCATGAAATAGCCCAGAATGCCGAAACCAAACATCAGTCCGACTTCGAAGAAATTATTGTTGATGGCGAAGGACCCAATGACGCACAGCACGACTATGGCAACGGAGAGCACCTTGTTGCTTATCCGGGTTACAAAAATGCACGCTTTTGTGAAAGCGATCCCCTCGGCAAACATGAAAAAGTTCGACAGGAATATTGCCCACAAGAGAGTGTAGGTGACCCCAGCATACTCCGTCATGAGCGTGGGACCGGGCATGATGCCGTGGATCATGAGGCCTCCGAGAAGAATGGCGGTGGAGGAACTTCCGGGAATCCCGAGAGAGATTGTGGGAATAAGCGCACCGCCGACCACGGCATTGTTCGCGGCCTCTGGAGCCGCGATTCCGTAGGGACTGCCCTTGCCGAAAGATTCCTTGTCGTCGGATGCCCGCTTCGCCTCGTTGTAGGCGAACCAGCAGGCTGTATCGCCCCCCGTTCCGGGAATTATGCCGGTAAAGACACCGATGAGGCTCGAGCGTATGAAGGTCGGAATGAGGGGGCGTATTTCTCTCCAGGGAAGGAGGATCCTGTCGGTGATTGAATTTATCCGCTCCGCCTGGGTCTCTTCTCTCTCGATCAGGCGGATGGCCTGGGGAATGGAGAAGAGGCCGATAAGGGCCACAGTGAAAGGAATGCCTGAGAAGAGATTGATGTTTCCGAGGGTGAACCGGGGAATTCCAGTCACGGAGTCCATGCCTACAGTGGAGAAAAGAAGCCCCAGGGAACCGGCGAGTAATCCTTTGATGGCTGACCCCTGGGAGAGAGACCCGATGATCGTCATGCCCAGCACCGCCACGGCAAAAAGTTCGACCGGTCCGAACATGACTGCAATGCCTCCGAGAACCGGAGCGACGGTCAGCAGAAACACGGAACTGATGAGTCCTCCCACGAAGGAAGCCGTAAGAGAAATTCCCAGGGCCCGCCCCGCCTCGCCCCGCTGTGCCATGGGATAGCCGTCGAGAATCGTGGCCGCAGCGGCGGGAGTGCCGGGAGTGCGTACGAGAATAGCCGCGATGGACCCGCCGTACATGGCTCCCATGTAAATGGATGCGAGCATGCTGATGCCCGTTTCAGGCTTGAGAACAAAGGTCACAGGAAGAAGAATGGCAATGGCCATGGTGGCGGAAAGGCCGGGCATGGCGCCCACGAGAAGGCCCAGTCCCGTTCCTGCTGCCACGGCTAAAAGATTGTAGCCGCTCAAAACAGAGGTCAGTCCGAGAAGTATATTGTCCAAAACCATGACGTCTGACTCCTTTCCTAGCTTTCAAAAAAAAGGTTCAAGAAGTCCCATGGGTATGGGGAGCTTCAGGAACCAGACAAAGAGAAAATAAATAAAAATTGAAAAGCCGATGCTTACAAGAAGCACTTTGAATGTTCCCAATGCTCGGAGATATGAGTAGGTAAGAATCATAAAAATTGGAGTTACAACAAAATAACCGATCCTGGGTATGAGAAATATGTAGGCAGCGATTAAAACCACATAGGTAACAACACGGGTGAACTGAATTTTTCCCTCGGTTCCCGTGGTGCCCGGAGCTTCTCCGCCTCTCCGCACTTTTCTCAGCGCCTCGACCACCATGGAGGCAGAAAGGAGAAAGACGAGGCCAGCGATAATTGTGGGGAAATGCGCTGCTGTGCTTGGCATGGAAAATGCCTTTATAAAAAAATAAAGGCCAAGACCAACGGTGAATACTGCAAAAAGGCTGTGTTTCAACAGATATCCCAAAATCGTTACCTCCTGTTTCATTTCCTCCATGAACCCGCGTTTTCAACCACAGGTACCGAAGAGATTCCAGCGTCTTTTACATAATTCCGCAGCAAATACCTAAAAAAGCGCCGCGGAAACAACTCTGCCGCGGCGCTTTGCAAACTTCCTGGAACGCTATTTCTTTCCCTGGTACTGTTCTTTTACTTCATCCCAGATGACTTTGAAATCCGCTTCCTGCTGCTGCAGCATTTTGACGTAATCATCACCGAACTTCATGTCGATGATGCTTGCGCGGTCGTTGCAGGCCTTCACAAATTCAGGCATCTCGGCCATCTTTTTGAAGGCTGCGATGAGGGCGTCTCTGGCCTCTGCCGGGATGCCCCTGGGAGCGCTGTATCCCCGGGAGGAACCGGACACGACGTTGTATCCGAGTTCCTTCATGGTCGGTACATCGGGAATAAGCTCATATCTCTTTTCGGTAAAAATCGCGAGAGCACGAAGATTGCCCGCCTTGATCTGCGGATAGGTAATTCCGAGGTTGTTGAAGCTGGCGTCAATTTTGCCGCCCATGGCCGCCTGCCAGGAGGGACCGTCCCCTTCAAAGGGAATCATCTGGAACTTCAGGCCGCTCGCTTTTTCAAAGATCAGGGTCGTGAAGAAGTCGTCTCCGCCCACGCCGGAATTTCCGACAGTGAGTTTGCCCGGGTTTTCCTTTGCAGCCTTGAGAAAATCCGCCACTGTTTTGTAGGGACTGTCCTTGGCAACCACAATGATGCCGGGGTCTGTCACAACGTTCGCAATGGGTTCGAGTTCACTGATGTTGTAGGTGATCTCGGGATTCATGATGTAGTTTGTCTGAAGCATGGGGGTATTGGTGATGCTTATGGTGTAGCCGTCCTTCTTTGCCGTTTTCGCGAGCTGTGTCCAGGCTATGGCTCCCGTAGCGCCGGGAATGTACTGGTTGAGGAAGGACTGTCCGATTGCCTTTTCAAGAAAGGGCTGGGTAAGCTGGGCGAGAGTGTCGCTTCCTCCTCCGGCTTTGAACCCCTGCAGTACGGTGATCTGTTTTGTCGGATACTCCGCGAAGGCCGCCTGCCCACCCATTACGCACACCAGAAGCGCCAGTACTCCCAAAATCCACCGTGATTTTCTCATTCGCAAATCTCCTCCTTCAGGTTGTTTGAATATGGTGAACCCCTTAAAACCATCGTGAAGAACGCAGAGACCTGTGTTTCCCGGAAGCTGAAGTTCAAGATGCTCAAAACCTAAGATCTTCCGGTTGACTTGACCGATCTCAGTCAAAAATCTCTGCTCGACCAAGATCAACCAGAAATGTTAAAAACAGCATCAGATTATCCTTAACGAATCATATTGTCAAATTTTTTATCTCGTATTTTTTTTACCGATTTTTTCCCGGCAGTAAAATATTTTTTGTCCGCTGAAGAAAGTTCCGGAAAAACAGGCTGATCAGTTCCGGAGGCGGTTCGGCAGTGGGATGAAATCACCGGCCCGTTCGTCGTTCACCGGCAGAGCAGGAGAGTCAGATCGTTGACGTTCGTGCCTGTGGGTCCGGTCCGCAGAAGACTGCCGCAGGCTTCGAGGGCATTGTAGGAGTCGTTGTCGCCGAGGTATGCTTCGAGGTTCATGCCGAGGGTCGCAAGGGCACTGCGGGTCGTTCCGTCAACGATTCCTCCGGCGGCATCGGTGGGACCGTCTGTACCGTCGGAACCGACGGAGAGAACGACCGTATTTTCCAGTCCTGCTATTCCTGCGGCGGCGGCAAGGGCCAGCTCCTGGTTTCTGCCGCCCTTTCCCATTCCTCTGAGGCGCACTATCGTCTCTCCTCCGAAGATAAGAGCGCAGGGGGCTTTCGCGGGCTTTCCCGAAGAATGGATCTCCCGGGCCAGGGCGGCGAGAAAGGCTCCCGCCTCCCGGGCCTCGCAGTCGAGGGTGGTGGTCATCAAAAGGGGAGAATATCCCCGTGAGGAGATTTCTTCCATGGCTGCCTCGCAGAGGGCCTTTCCGCTGCCCGCGATGACTGTGGAAACGTTGGGAACGGTGCGGGGAGTTTCCTGCCGAAGGGCTTCGAGCACGGCGGGAGAAAGGGAAAGACCATATTTATCGACGATGGCAAGGGCCTCCCGGACCGTGGAACCGTCGGGGTGGGCCGGGCCGGAGGCTATGCTGTCAAGCCGGTCTCCAAGCACATCGGAAAGCACCACTGCAAAGACGTGGGCGGGAGCCGCAGCAAGGGCGAACCTTCCTGCCTTCACCGACGAGAGGCGTTTGCGGATCATGTTGATCTCGACGATGTTCGCTCCCGAGGCGAGGAGCTGATTCGTCGCCGATACGAGATCTTCCAGGGTCACCCCGGGGGAGGGCTTTTCGAAGAGGGCTGACCCCCCTCCCGAGACGAGAAAAAGGACCGTGTCCTCCGGGGAGAGTCCCTTTATCATCTCGAGGATCTTCGCCGAACCCAGAAGGGTGTTTTCGTCCGGAAGAGGGTGTCCGGCTTCGATGATTTCAAGCCCTGAAATGGTGCCGAGGGAATGGCCGTATTTCGTGAGGACTACTCCCCCCTCGACCGATGGTCCGAGAACGTCCACGGAAGCCTTTGCCATCCTCCAGGCGGCCTTGCCTATGGCCGCAAGCACAATCCTGCCCCCAAGAACTCTTCTTTTCGAAAAGGCCTCGCTGTTCAGGGCCTTGCGGACCGCATTCTCGGGAAGAACGGCCTCGATGGCCCCGAGGGCCGCTTTCAGAACATCCTGCCGCATTGCATCTTCCATGGGTCTCACCTCTTCCGAAGGGGCCGTCATTTCGGGCATCGGCACTCCCGTTCTTCAGCAAAGACATAGGTGTCCTTGCCCTTGGCCTTGGCCCTGTACATGGCCAGGTCCGCCTGCTTCAGCAGTTCGTCCGCGCCGGCGGTACAGAGATTCGACATGGCGATGCCGACGGAGATATGAATATGCAGGCTGTGTTCTCCGAGGATGAAGGGTTCGCGGAAGGTCTCCAGCAGCCTCTGCACGACGCTTTCCACTTCCTCACGGTCGTCCATCTCCGGGAGGACGATGGTGAACTCGTCCCCTCCGAACCGGCAGACCGTATCCATTTCCCTGACGGTGGCGGTCATTCTGGCGGCGGCATCCCTGAGGATTTCGTCCCCGCCGTCGTGCCCCCAGCGGTCGTTTACGGATTTGAAATCGTCGATGTCGAGGAAGAGAAGGGCAATTCCCGTATTCCTGCGCCTGGCGATAAGAAGAGCATGGCTGAGCCGGTCGGTGAAAAGGTAGCGGTTTGGCAGTCCGGTAAGGAAATCATGGGTGGCCTGATGGTGGATATGGACCTCCATGGCTTTTCGCTCCGTCACATCGGAATGGGTTCCGGCGATGCGGGTCGGTTTTCCCCTTTCATCCCTTGCCACGACACAGCTTCGGTCGAGTATCCAGCGAACGGAGCCGTCTTTGCCGTGAATCCGGTATTCAAGCCGGTAGCCCGTGCTCTCTCCTGCAAGACACTGGCGGACGGCATCTTTCAACCGGGGCCGGTCTTCTTCGAGAATGCGCTCCTCCCACTCGGGCAAAAAATTCCGTCCGCATAAAAGGAGGTCTCTTCCGGTGGACCCGTCTTTTGTATCGCAGCCGAGAATTTCCCGGGAGAGGGGAGAAAGATCCACCGTCCCGGACGGTACATCCCAAATCCAGAGGCCGTCGCCCACACCGAGAAGAGCGAGCTTCAGCATCTTTTCGCTTGATATGAAGTCCTCCTCCGCCCGCATCCTCTCGGCCATCTCGATCTTCATTTCTTCGTTTGACTTGAGAAGGGCCTCGGTCCGGATCTGAACCTGGTCCTCGAGAAAACTGCGATAGACGGCCAGTTCTTTTCGGGACTGTTCGATCTCTTCCATTCGGACTGAAAGGTCCAGGTTCAGCTTCCTGAGGTTTGAATAGAGTTCGAAGCTTTCGAGGGCAGTCGCCGCGGCATGGAGAGTGACAGAAAGGGAAGCGAGGGCGTAATCGGCGATTCCCTCCCAGTCCTCGTCGAGTATCCCCACGAACATCCCCCTGGTCCGGGAGATGGTGGTCATGACGTGAAGAACCATGGCGGTATGGTGTTCTGAAAAATAAGAGACGACGGGTTTTTTTCGTTTGATCGCCCAGGTGAAGGTCCGGTCTTCTATCCTCTGCGCAATATTTTCCTCGATCTGGGACAGACATTCCGTCGGAGAGCAGAAAGCGGGATAAAAGCTCGAGGTATCATCCACAAGATAAATCGCGCAGGCCTTGAAGGCCATCACCTGCTGAACGCGCCCTGTAATTTGTTCCAGAAGAAGCCCGGGGTCATCCAGCTTGTTCAGACTGATGTCGAAGGAAGAGAGGAGCGTGGCCGCCTCTAGGGCTTCCATTCCTATATTTTTTTCCTTCCATAGCAAGGAGTTTCGTTCCTCGAGAATTTTTATCCGCCGCTCCAGAGCTTCCGTTTTCGATGGCAAATTCACGGCCTTCACCTTCCCGCTCCGAGAAATGTCGAAGTGATATCCGCGATCTGTCGTTCTCCCTGGAGAACGACAGTGGCAAATACTGCTGACGGCACGCCCGTTTCTTTCCAGAGGGATGGAGATATATCAGGCACCAGGGGAGTGCCGCTGCGTCCCTGCAGGGCAGCTATCGCAAGGGAATTGGCAGCGGAGAGAAGCGTGGCTTCAAGAACCGACTGGGATGCATGGGGGGCATGGTGAAAACGGACGCAGTTTTCCAGGGCGGTGGGGATTTTCCACTCCCTCAAAAGAGCGGCGCCCAGCTGTGCATGGTCGAATCCCAGGATTTCTCTTTCAGCCGCTGAAAGGAGAACGCGGTTCGAACAGGCGTATTCAAGGGCTCGCCGCGCCTGGCGGGGAACCTGTCGGAAAAGTACCAGCTTGCCGATATCGTGAAGGAGGCCCGCCACGAAGAGACGCTCCTCCGAGACCCCGAGTTTTTCCGAAGCCAGGAGGCGGGCGTAGACGCCGCAGGCGATGGAATGCCGCCAGAAATCTTTCATATCCAGGTATTCCGGTGATATGTCGGTGAAATACTGAACTGCCGCGATTCCGAGGGCAAGGGTGGAAAGCTCCTTCGTTCCGATGATCGCCACTGCCCGGGAAACCGTTTCTACCTTTGAGGGAAATCCGTAAAAGGCACTGTTCACGAGCTTCAGGAGTTTTGTAAGAAGGCTCGAATCCTTGCTGACCGTCTCGGCGATCTGGGAAGCGGAGCTTCGGGCGGAATTGATCACTTCCATTATACGGTAATAAACATCGGGAAGGGACGCAAGGCGCACCTCCCGGGAGACGAGGTCTGCCGGGGTAAGCACACGGTCAGTATCGGGCTTTTCCCCGCCGGGGCGCTCAGAGGGGAAAGACCGCGGAACGTCAGGGGACTCATTGCGAAGAAGAGCCGCCACAATGCGGTCGAGCCCGACGTCGTACATTTCTTTCATGGGAGATTCTTGCGGCTTCGTCGGAAAGAGAGGGGCGAGGAGATCTTCGCCCCGGGCGAAGATCTCCGGGGAAATCTCAGGAGCAGCCTCAATGGAAAAATCCTCGTTCTGGTCAGCCATCACTGCGACTTCTGCGACTCCCCAGATTTTCATCGTCTGAATATGCTTTTCCGTCAGGGACGCCCCTGAGGGGAGCAGAAAGCGGCCGTTAAAGGCCAGGAGATCCTTTTCGAGAACCATCCCTGCCTTAAGGTGATCCACATGAACAAGAGCCATGAATAACTTCCCCCTTACGCTGACACAATTCTGAGCAGATTCAGAAATATAGTATCACGAGAAACCGCAGGGCGGATAGAAAAATTTTCATTCTTTTTTGTCTCTTATTCCAGTTTTTCCTGTTTCTCTCTCGAGAAAGGCGAAGGCGGCCCCCCGATCTGAAAATCCTCTTTCAAGATTCTCCCTTTCAGCCCGTTTTCTGAGCTCTCCTGCAATCCGCCCGGAAGGGATGGCAAATTGGCGGAGGATCTCTCCTCCGGTGGGAAGAATTTCGTCCTCCATGGATTTTCTCATCGCCATGGCAAGGAGAGTCATGGCGTTCTCCTTCAGCATCGGTCTTCTCTCCTCCGGAAGAGAGAGGGCCATGGAAAATTGAATGAGGTCGGCCGAAAATGAGGGCCCCTTTTCGGCCATGATGGCGGCAAGAGCGCCGGAAGAAACCGTCTGCTGAAGAAGGTTTTTGAAGCGTACAAGATCAGCTGTCCGGCCAATCAAGGAAGTACTCCACCCGAAGGTCTGAAGGGAACGCTCCGCCAGGGTGGCCCCTTCTTCGTCAGGAGGGTTTCCCTGTTCTGGAAAAGAGAAGATCGCCGCTGCTCTGAGATGCAGAGGGGCGTTCCATTCCTCCAGCACTTTTTCGGTCTCGAGAAGCCGGAGGAAATCTTCCCGGGATATGGCCAGGTTCGGAAAGACCGCTTCAAGGAGGCCGGTCCTCTGAAGGTTCCGGAGAAAGAGAGGGGCCTTTCCCCCGAGGCCGAGCCGCACTTCCCTTCCGATGCGTTCGCCGGGACAATCCGGAAGATCGGTTCGAACGGTCCGGCAGAGCCTTACCGAGTCCTCATCGGCCCGGAAACCCGGCAGGGCGGCCGCAAAACGAAGAAGTCGAAGGGCCCTGAGAGGATCTTCGGCGAGGCGGTCTTCTCCCCGGCCGTTGAAGCGAAGACGGCCGGCGAAGACGTCTGAAACGCTCTCCTTTGACCCTGCGAGCTCTCCCCTTCGCCGAAGGGCAAGGGCATTCACCGTCAGGTCCCGCCGTTCCAGGTCTTTTTCAAGGGAAGACCCGGCATAGGAAAATATCTGAACATGGGCCTCCTCGAGGGGAAGAAGGAAAATTTCACACCCCCGGGGTCCGAGAATTTTTCCCCCGGGAAAAAGGGATCGAAGGATATGAACGGGCGCGCTGCAGGCGATGTCCATGTCCCGGGGCTCCCGGCCGCAGAGGAGGTCCCGGACCATTCCACCGGCATAAACTCCTTCGTATCCCGCCTCTTCGAGTTGCAGAAGAACATTTCCTCCCGAGGCAAGAAGATCCTTCACGGCCTGTCTTCGCCCGCCTCTTCGACCATGGGCCGCCCGTAGAGCATTGCCATGCCGGTGGACTTGTGCTTGACCTTGTACCCCACGTATCCGTCCCCGAGTACCCTGGGATGATAGTCATAGCTGCGGAGAAGAATTTCCCTGTGCCCCCTGGTCTGCACCACCAGGGGTTTCCTGAGGTTCTTGTACAGGACGAAGCGGGGATGCCCGCCGTATTTATATTTGAATTCCACCGCCGAAAAGCCCGATTTCAGCACGTTGGTCAGGCTGAAGATATTCTTCGGCGAAACGGTGGTGTACAGATGATACCGATGGGGATAGAGAATGGTCTCCATAAAGAGGTAGGTGAAAAACTGGATGCTGTTTCCCCGGAAGGCCGAATCGGTGATGCAGAAATCCATGACCGCCAGGTGTCTCTTCTCGGCCTGGTCCAGCCCGAGGTCCGCCATGGCGTCATCTACATATTCATCCACGTAGGAGACCGCTCGCAGGGCGATGAGGCGTCCCTCGGCGAAAACCCCTGCCACCGCCCCCTGGCCGTTGATGCTTTCCTCGATGGTATTTTCCTCGGCGAAAAATCCCGCGTCGCCGATCTCCTCGGTGATCCTCCGGTGAAAAGCGAGAGCCTCGGAGGCATCACCCTGCTGCAGCATCCGCATGGTGCACAGGACAGGGCGGATCAGGCCGGGTTCCCGTTTCTGAAGAAAAAACTGCTGACTGACGGAGGGCATTCTCCATCGATCCCCTTTGCAATAGGATGGCAGACTTACCAAAATCACAAAATCCGGAAAAAAACTTCCCCGGTGGTTCGTGTATATTATACAAAAGAGGTCAAGGGGGGAACATGAGATGGTTATGGTAGCCATAAAAGAAAGAGCGGACTATGACCGGCAGAAATTGGGGGCGGCGCTCGGGGAGCTCCTCGGGAACCTGGGCGGTATTCGAAAGTTCTTTTCTGCGGGGGACAGGGTGCTGCTCAAGCCGAATCTGCTGTCGGCCTCCTCTCCGGAAAAATGCGTCACCACCCATCCGGAGGTAGTCCGGGCCGTGGCCCTTCTTGTTCTGGAGGCGGGAGGAAGCCCCTTCATGGCAGACAGTCCCGGCCTGGACGGATTTTCCGGTGTGGCGCTGAAGACTGGAATGGCGGAGGTGGCAAAAGAGCTCTCGATTCCCCTGGAGGAACTGACCGACTCAACTCCCCTCCCCATGGCAGAAGGATCTGTCTTCAGAAGGGTTGAGGTCGCCCGACAGGCTCTCGAGGCCGACGCGATCATAAACCTGCCGAAACTGAAGACCCATGCCCAGATGACCCTAACCCTCGGAGTGAAAAATCTCTTCGGCACGGTGGTCCGCCAGAGAAAGGCGGAATGGCACTATAAAACCGGCCTGGACAGGGATGTCTTCGCCGACCTGCATCTCGATATCGCCCGCAGCCTCGCCCCGGCCCTCACTATCCTTGACGGAATCGAAGGTATGGAGGGACGGGGGCCGGGAAACGGCCGTCCCCGTTCCTTCGGCCTGCTCGCCGCATCTCCGGACCCCCTCGCCCTCGATCTCTCGATCTGCTCTCTTATGGGAGTTCCTTTTGAATCCTTTCCGCTCTTCCGCGCGGCAGAGAAAAGAGGGCTGCTCCCGGTGGTGGAAGAGGTGCGCAGCCCCTCCTTCCCGGAGGGATTTGTTTTTCCTGACGTGGATATTCCGCGGCTCGACGCCCTTCACCTTCTCCCTGCCTTTCTCGACGGATTCGGAAAGAAGCATCTCTCCTCCCGTCCTGTTCAGAACCGGAAAAAATGCATCCGGTGCGGCAAATGCGCCTCCATCTGCCCCGCCGGGGCCATGGAGCTGACCCGGGAGGGCCGGCTTCTCATCGACTATGAGAAATGCATCCGGTGCTATTGCTGCCAGGAGGTCTGCCCCGAGGACGCCATAACATTTTCGAAGGGACTGATCCTGAGAGGTCTCGAGTTTTTCCGCCGCTGAAAAACCCTTTCCATTGAATGGACACTTTTGTTGCTCAAAGATTGAGAGCTCCCTTTTTTCGACATATAATAAAATAAAAGTAGGGGGATCTTTGCAATTGATTTCCCTTCAAGGGGCAAAGCACCGCGAAATTTATTCACATATAATTTTTTATGTCATTATTTTCAGAGGGGGAAGCATGATGAAGCTGACAAAAGCACAGGGGATCATGGACGGGGCCTTCACGGCGGATTATCTTAATTTTCTCATGTTCGATATCGCCGGAGGCATGCGGTCCGTCACACTGCCGAAGGGGTATGTCTCGGAAAAAGTCCTCGAGGACGGGATCGGTTTTGACGCCTCCAACTACGGATTCGCCAAGGTGGACCAGTCGGACATGGTGGCGATACCGGATTCGTCCACTGCCCTTCTCGAAGAGCGGGACGGCTTCACTACCCTGCACGTCCTCTGCGACGTGGTCTCCACGGAGCGGAAGACATTTGACCAGTACCCCCGCTCAGTAGCGAAGAAAACCGCTTCCTGGCTCCGGGAAAAAGGGCTCGGCGATTCAGCCAGAATGCTCGTGGAACTCGAGTATTACGTCTTCGACTCGGTGGAATACTCCACCGGGCTGAACTTCGCCTCTTATAATATCGCTTCCGGAGAGGGGATCGGCGGCCAGTTCGGCACTGCGCCCCGTTTCCAGCCCCTCGGGGGATATCACGCCCTTACTCCCGCAGATCGGTATCTCGATTTCCGCAACAGGACCGTGAAGCTCATGGGAGACGCGGGAATCCCGGTAAAGTACCATCATCACGAGGTCGGGGCTTCCCAGCTCGAGATCGAGCTGGACTTCATGGACCTCGTCAAGGCCGCGGACAGCGTCTGCGTCGCCCGGTGGATCATCCGCTCGGTCGCGGCGGAGATGGGACTGTTCGTCACCTTCATGCCGAAGCCCCTCTACAAAATGCCAGGGAGTGGAATGCATGTCCACCAGTATCTCGAAAAAAAGGGAAGGACGATTTTTCCCGGTTCGGAACTTCACGGCCTCTCGAAAGAGGGACTGGCCTATATCGCCGGCCTCCTCGATCACAGCGTCACCGGAAGCCTCCTCGCCTTCACGAACCCATCCACGAACAGCTTCCGCCGCCTCGTCCCCGGCTACGAAGCGCCCGTGGGCGCCACCTTCGCCAAAGGGTCGCGCCGGGCGGCAGTCCGCATTCCAGGATATCTGAAGGAGGACGCTGTACGGATCGAGTACAGGACCGGAGACGGCTCGGGGAACATCCACTACATGCTCTCCGCCATGGTGCTGGCCGGGGGAGAGGGCATTATCAGGGGGACGGACCCTGTGGCCTCCGGGTATGCAGCCGGAGACGGATCAGAGGAAAAGGTCTTCCCTCTCACCCTTGACGGGGTTCTCGAGGGGCTTCGGAAGGACAGGGAATATCTTGCACCGGCATTTCCCGACAAACTTATCGAACTGTGGATAAAAAGAAAGGAAGAGGAGGCCCGGTACGTCTACTCGGCCCCCACTCCCCAGGAATACGAACTCTATTTTTAGGTTTTTTTCAGGCGAGGAAGGCCAGCAGCAGCCCGCCGGCCAGGACCGAGCCGATCTGCCCCGAGACGTTGGCACCCACGGCGTGCATGAGGATGAAGTTGTGCTTGTCCTCCGCCGAGGCGAGGCGCTGCACCAGCCGGGCGGACATGGGGAAGGCGGAAATGCCCGCCGCGCCTATCATGGGGTTGAGCTTTCGCTTTCGGAAGATGTTGATGGCCTTGGCGGAGAGGACCCCCACCGCCGTGTCGAGGATGAAGGCCACGAGCCCCATGGCCAGGATGAGCATGGTCGTGGGCTGAATGAACCGGTCCCCCGTCATGGTAGCTGAGATTGCGAGGCCCAGAAGAATGGTGACGATGTTCGCCAGCTCGTTCTGGGCTCCCTTGGCGAGGCGGTCCACCACTCCGCTCTCCCGAAGCAGGTTGCCGAACATGAGAAAGCCGATGAGGGATGCCGAAGCAGGAGCGAACATCCCGGCCGCAAGGGTTATCCCGATGGGAAAGAGAACGCGGGTGGTCCGGGAGACTTTTTTCTCGGAATAGGGCATGGAAATTTTCCGCTCTTTCGCTGTGGTAAGCAGCCTGATCACCGGAGGCTGGATCACCGGGACGAGGGCCATGTAGGAATAGGCCGCCACGGAGATGGGCCCCAGAAGATGGGGGGCGAACTTCGAGGATACATAGATGGACGTGGGCCCGTCGGCAGCGCCGATGATGCCGATGGAGGCCGCCTCCTTCAGATCGAAGCCGAAGAGCAGCGCAAGGCCCATGGTGAGGAAAATCCCCGCCTGGGCCGTGATGCCGAAGATGAAGGTCACGGGGTTCTGAAAGAGGGGCGTGAAGTCGATCATGGCCCCTATGGCGATGAAGATGAGGAGGGGGAACATCTCGTTTGCAATCCCCGCCTCGAAGAGGATGCTCAGAGCTCCATGCTGCACCTGGTCCCCCACCATATGGGTCAGGGCCGACGTGAGGGGGATATTCACCAGGAGTGTTCCGAAACCCATGGGAAGCAGCAGGGAGGGCTCATACTCCTTCACGATGGCAAGATAGATCAGCGTCAGCCCTACCCCGGTCATAATTATCTGCTTCCAGGTGAGCAGGGCAAAACCCGCAAAAAGCTGCTCCATTGTTTTATCCGCCTTTCCCCCGCCGAGGGGAGGATATAAAAAACCTCCAGTACGGTGTGCCCGCGCTGAAGGTTCGCCGTCAGAAGTACCGGGCTCTGTGCCCCGGAACTTCCTTCCTTCAAAAATTATTGTACATCAGGCCAAAGGCTTGTCAATGAGATAAAAACTCCCTACAAATCAAGAGGTATAATAGAACGAAACTATTCCTTTTCCAACAGGGAGGCCCTCTCATGAAAATTCTCAGGACAGCCGCTGCTCTGGCGTTTCTCGTCGGTTCAGCCGCTTTTCTCTTTCTTTCCCGGTGCAGCGGAAGCGAGGACATGGTCCTTTCTGTCGACATCCCCCCCGAAGAGACCCGGATAATTCCCTCTGATAAAGGGGCGGAATCCTTTCTGTCCATTCCCGTCTCCATCACCGCCGAGGAAACGGCCAGGCTGATAGAAGAAGCTCTGACCAACCCGCTCTACGACGTGAAGGGACAGAAGCTCGACGACAGCTACGGAGAATCCGCAGCGGACATCCTCGTCGAGAAGACCGGGCCGGTGAAGGTCACCCTCGAGAACGACAGGGCAGATTTCTCTCTTCCCTTCCGGTTCGACAGCATGATCTCGTGGAAGGGTCAGATTCTGAGCATCCCCACGAGTACCCGGAAGCAGGTCCTCGGCAGCGGCACACTCCTCCTCACCTTGTCGCCGAAGGTGGACGAAAACTGGGTTATTCATCCGGGCGCAACCCTTGCCATAGAGTGGGAGAGAAAACCCTCCATTGATATTCTGGGACAATCCGTAGGCCTCGCCAAAGTCCTCACGTCGATTCTGGAGGACAAGGCAGACGAGCTGCTCCTTCAGCTCGAGGAGGAGATCAACACATCAGTCCGTCTTCGGGACAGCGCCCTGAAAGGATGGCAGGAACTCCACACCCCGGTGCAGATTCTCAGCTCTCCCGACCTGTGGCTTGTGGTAAAGCCCGAATCGGTCTCCCTTTCGGCCTTCACGGCCAGGAAGAATGTTTTTTCCGCCGCACTGGCCCTCAGGGCATACCTTACGGCAACAAGCGAAAAACCTCTCCCCATGCAGCCCGCTCCCCTGCCTCCACTCCTCGCCCTGCCGCCGGACGTGGAACCGGGGGTTCTTCTGAACGTCGACCTCTCCCTGTCCTACAAAGCCCTGGAGGAATATATGTCTTCCCAGCCCTTGCCCCCACTCGCGATCCCGGGAGGCGGAGAGGTCACCGTAAAGAATATCTCCTTCCTCGGAAGCGAAGGACGGCTCGTGGCTTCCGCCGACATAGCGGGGGCGTCTCCTCTGGGAGGGAACGTCAGCGGGCAGGTTTTTCTCTCGGGAAAGCCGGTCCTCTCCCGGGAGGATCAGGTTCTTCGGGTGGAGAACGTGGATTTTGACGAATCCTCCACGGAAGGACTGCTCAAGGCGGCCTCGTGGATAGCCCGTCCCTTTCTCGCCCGGGAGATCGGCAAACAACTGGTCTTCCCCCTGGCCCCGCTCCGGAAAAATCTTCTCGATTCTCTCGCATCATCCCTGTCGGCCAGCCGCATCTCCCCCGAACTGATTCTGGACGGCTCAATGTCCACTCTCACTCTTGACGGCTTCTCCGTCGGACGGGAAGGAGTCCGCCTGCGTCTCTCCCTTGGCGGAGCGGCCGCATTGAAGTACGAGGAGGGGAAAGGGGGAAAACTGCCCTGAAACAGGCAGGATAAATTATTGAAAGCAGGAAATAAGCCTACAATTATGATAGTATGAACGGGTAGAGAGAATAATTACCCCTTTGTTTTTCCCTGGAGGAAAGAGCCATTTAACTTTCCCTTTGCTCGACATTGCTTTCCACAAGGAGGCGACGGCCATGAAGAGCATACGAAACGCAATTGGAGCATTCGCTCTGAAAAGGGTCCTCGGATATCTCGATTCGGATCCGGAGGAAAACCTCCCCAAAATCATCGACTGGATCGACAGGCTCGACCGGACGAACTGGTACGGAAGCGTCTACGACACGCTCAGGGAATATCTCGGCGACCCCTCCAACAACTGGAACCTCCTCATGAAAAGCGTCTATACCGACATCGACCCCGCCGTCCGCAAAAAACTTTTCGAGAATTTCGTCGTCTACGCCGGAATACTCGGAAGCCTCGAGCGCCGCTCCCTGTCGAAAAGGGAGGACTGCAGCGTCCCCTGGGCCATACTTGTCGACCCTACCTCCGCCTGCAATCTGCACTGCATCGGCTGCTGGGCCGCCCAGTACGGAGACAAGCTCTCCCTGGACTTCGAAATCCTCGACGATATCATCCGCCAGGGAAAAGAGATGGGCACCCACATGTACCTCTTCTCGGGGGGAGAACCCCTCATGCGCAAAAAAGATATTCTCAGGCTGTGCGAAAAACACGATGACTGCGCCTTTATTGCCTTCACCAACGGGACCCTGATCGACGAACCCTTCGCCCGGGAAATGCTGCGGGTGAAGAACTTCGTCCCCGCTCTCAGCGTCGAGGGGTTTGAAGAGGAGACGGACCTGCGGCGGGGCAGGGGAACCTACCGGGCGGTCATCAAAGCCATGAAGCTGCTTCAGGAGAACAGCCTCCCCTTCGGATTCTCGGCCTGCTATCACAGCAAAAACACCGAGGTGATGGGAAGCGAAGCTTTCATTGACGACATGATCGAAAGAGGGTGCAAATTCGCCTGGTACTTCACCTATATCCCCGTAGGAAAGGATGCTGTGCCCGAGCTTATGGCCACGGCGGAACAGAGGGAATACATGTACCGGCAGCTCCGGGAATTCCGCCGGACGAAGCCCCTTTTCACCCTCGACTTCTGGAACGACGGAGAGTATGTGGACGGCTGCATCGCAGGGGGCCGGCGATATCTGCACATCAACGCCGCCGGGGATATGGAGCCCTGTGCCTTCATCCACTACGCCGACAGCAATGTAAGGGAGAAGACCATCCTCGAGGCGCTGAAATCCCCCCTTTTTCAGCAGTACCGGAAAAACCAGCCCTTCAACTGCAATCACCTCAGGCCATGCCCGCTCCTCGACAATCCAGCCTGCCTGGCCGCCATGGTCCATGCCTCGGGAGCGGCCTCAACGGAGCTTACCGCACCGGAAGACGTGGATGTCCTCACTGCCCGGTGCGTTCCTGCCGCCAGAAAGTGGGCACCCCGGGCAGATAAAATTCAGCGGGAGGGAGCCGCGGAAAGAGAGACCACAAGGGCCTGATGCCCGACTCGACAATATCTGGAGATTGCAAATCCCGGGGAGATCTCTCCCCGGGATTTTTATGATTCAGCCCCTTGAGCCCCTCCCGACTATCCTGCAGAGGCCCGTGGATTTACCTGGACTCCGGGATTTCCGGACCGGCCGCCCCCGGATCCTTTCCTTTTCCCGGCTCACCCGGAACGGGCAGTCGGGTCACAAGAACCTGGTCGATCTTGTAATTGTCGATGTCCATGACCTCGAACTTGTACCCTCCATGGATCACGAAATCCGTCCTGTGGGGAATTCTGCGCAGGGTGTAGATCATAAAGCCGCCCACCGTCTCGTAATTCGTGGACTCGGGGAACTCGTCGATGGAGAAGACCTCCATGACATCATCGATGGGCGTTACGCCGTCCACAAGCCATGAATCGTCATCCCGGCGGACGATCTGCTGCTCTTCCCCCATGAGGCTGCCCATGAGCATCCTCATGATGTCCTGCAGGGTCATGATCCCCACGAGCAGGCCGTATTCGTTCATCACTACGGCCAGGGTTTCACCCTTTCCTTTGAACTGGTCCATGGCTTCCGCAAGGGTCAGGGTATCGGGGATGATCAGGGGAGGGCGTATTGCAGGACCGTCTTTCAGCAGCAGATCGTGCCCCTTGAGAACCCGCTCGAGCAGGACCTTCGAATCAACGTACCCCACCACGTGGTCGATGTCGTCCCTGCAGATGACGTAGGTAGAGTGGGGGGAGGCGACGATCTTCTCCCTGATGCTCTCCTCCCCTTCGTCCATGCGGAAAAAGACCACGTTGTCCCTGGTGGTCATGGCGGAAGGGACAGTGCGGATGTCCAGCTCGAAGACGTTGTCGATGAGGATCTTCTCCTGGGTCCTCAGCAGGCCCGCCATGGTTCCCGCCTCCATCATGGCATAGAGATCGTCCGGAGTGATGTCCTCCTTCCGCATCTCCGGCACCCCGAGCCATTTGCAGATCAGCCCGCTCAGGGCATTGAAGGACCAGGCAAGGGGGGCCATCAAAAGGATCACCCGGCGCATCTTCTCTATCAGCCGCAGGGCGACCTTCTCGGGCATGGCCATGGCGATTCGCTTGGGAATAAGGTCGGCGAAGAGGACGAAGAAAATCGTCACGCTTAAAAAGGGAAGAATCGATGAAATTTTCATCCGCAGGGAGAGAGGAAGCGACTCGGGAAGAATGGCCAGAAAATGGGGGGAGAGGAGAGACTCTCCCACAATTCCCGCAAGGATGGCGATGGCGTTGAGTCCGATCTGGACTGTTGTGAAGTATAACCCCGGCTGCTCCTGGAAGGCGATGATCTGGGATGCTCTGGCGTCTCCCTTTTCCACCATACCCTTCAGTTTCAGTCGTCTCGAGGCTGCGAGAGAGATCTCTGCAAAGGCAAAGAACGAACTCAGAACCGCCAGAAAGATGATGATCAGAATTCCGTACATGACAGGTGTTCCTCCTCTTTTGATGCAACCGCAGCAATCATAATCGAAAAACCCCTTCAAAGATACGGGAGTATCCCGTCTTCCGCGGAAAAGGGAAGAAGCACAACCACAGACCTTCCGGCTCATGACGGAAAGACTTCCCCGTCAGGAGCGAAGGTTTGCAGAAGGAAAAATATTTTACAAAGCATCATTGAAATGAAATTCATCGTATGATAGTATGAATTTTATCTGCTGCGAAAGAAGGAAAACTATGGCGACGCCGCTGAGAGCAAAAAAACTGACGGAACTCCTCATCGATGAGATCAAGGTACTTATAGAAGCTGATCAGCTTCAGCCGGGAGACCGTATCCCCACGGAACAGAAACTCATGGGCATCTTCAAGGTCAGCCGCACCTGTGTACGAGAAGCTCTCTCCGTTCTGCGCCAGGAGGGAGTCGTGGATATTATCCAGGGAAAGGGGACATTTTTGAAGAACCGCTATACCCCCCTTCCCGACGTCAATGACCCGTCGTCCCAGGGGCTGGCCTCTTTTATGGAAGCCCGCAAAATCCTCGAGTGCAGTCTTGCCCGTCTTGCCGCCCAAAGGGCTTCCCAGGAGGGAATCGACAGAATGAGCGCAGCGGTGAGGGGATTGGAGCAGGAGGAAAAAAGCGCCCTGTCCGAGAAGGTCATCGAGGCGGATCTCGACTTTCACTATTCTCTTGCCAGGGCCTCGGGAAACCCCGTTCTTCTCAACCTTCTTCAGCAGGTGGATTCTCACCTTTCGAAAGCCGTTCCACCACTATCACCTTTCCACAGGGTAGGAAAAAAGCACTCGAAGGGCACAAGAAAATTCTTGAGGAAATAAGGGCGAAAAACCCCGAAGGAGCAGCTCTCCAGATGGAACGGCACATCGAGGCAATTGAAAAAGCCCAGAAAAAAATAACGGCGCTTCAAGGCCTTCCTGAGGAGAAAAAGGAGAGCTTTCAAGAGAGAAGTGAAAATCGCTGAAAATCGGCTTTTCTGAATGTGTCAGTTCTTCGATGCAGCGAGAGGACCGCTGAATCCTTTTACCATGAAAAGACAGAGCAGGGAGGCTGCGAAGTGAAGTCATCCGTTTCGAAAACCGCAGGAATTCTTATTACCGTTCTGGCAGTATTGATGGGAATCTTTCACATCTACACAGCGTTTTTCGGTGTTCTCACCGCCCTATGGCAGCGAAGCATTCACCTCACCTTCGGCCTGGTTATATGTTATCTTACGGCGTACCGCTGCACTCAATCAAAGACATCCGCCCTCTATTCTCTCCTTTCCATTGGCGCCGCTCTTTTTTGCCTTGGCCACTTTCTCCTCAATTTTCAGGATATGATCCTCCGGTTTGGAGAGCCTAATACCACGGATCTGATCGCGGGGTCTCTTCTCATTCTTCTCGTTCTCGACTTTGCCCGCCGCACCGTAGGGGCAATTCTTCCCGGAATCGCAGCGGTCTTTCTGCTCTACGCCGTGAGCGGCCCCTGGCTTCCCGGCATCCTGTGGCACCGGGGGTACGACCTTACCCGGATAATCTACCAGATATCACTGAGCACCGAGGGAATCTTCGGCATACCTCTGGGCGTATCGGCGAGCTATGTCTTCATCTTCGTTCTTTTCGGCGCTTTTCTCGAGAAAACCGGGGCCGGCAAGTTTTATATCGATTTTGCCGTCAAGGCGGTGGGAAAAAGCGCCGGGGGACCGGCCAAAGCGGCCGTGGTAGCCAGCAGTCTCTTCGGTTCGGTCTCGGGCAGCGCCGTCGCCAATGTGGCCGGTACGGGGTCGGTGACCATTCCTCTCATGCGCTCCATCGGGTACCGGCCCGAATTCGCCGCCGCCGTCGAGGCGGTTGCCTCAACGGGAGGGCAGATCATGCCTCCCCTCATGGGAGCCGCTGCGTTCATCATGGCGGAAATCCTGGCCATTCCCTATTACCAGGTCGCCCTCGGTGCGCTGATTCCTGCCCTCATCTTCTACGGCACCGTCTTCACCATGGTGCACTGCAGGGCGAAGGTGCTGAATCTTTCGGGGGCACTCGGGGACAACCTGCCGAAAATGACTTTGCTTCTCAAAGAATCGGGCATTTACTTTCTTCCTCTCGCCGTCCTCATCTATTTCATGATCATCGCCCAGTATTCGGTCATGAAAGCGGCAGTCTACTCTCTTCTCGCCACCCTGGCCGTAGGGGTCCTGAAGAAAAAGATGGGCTGGCGCAATCTCATCGAAGGCCTTCGAGAGCGGCGCCTCCATCTCCCTTGTGGTCATCGCATCCACTAGCCTGCGCGGGCATTATCGTGGCCATTATGAATCTCACGGGCCTCGGCATGAAATTTTGCTCTCTCGTCCTCGCTGTGGGAGGGAGCAACCTTTTTCCTCGTGCTCGTAATGATCATGCTGGCCAGTCTTCTTCTCGGCATGGGTCTGCCTACCACGCCTGCCTATCTCATTCTGGCGGTTCTGGGAGCGCCGACTATCGTCCGTATGGGTGTTGACCCCCTGGCGGCCCACCTCTTCGTCTTTTACTTCGGCTGCATGTCCATGATCACTCCTCCGGTGGGACTTGCCGTCTACGCGGCGTCCTGCATCGCGGGTGCGGATTTCTGGAAGACCTCGAGACATTCTCTTCTTCTGGCCCTTCCAGCCTTTCTCGTGCCCTACATGTTCGTCTTCCATCCTGCTCTCGTGGGGCGCGGAGAGACCGCCTCGATCATTTCCGCCGCAGTCAGCGGACTTCTTGGCTCCGTAATTCTCGGTGCAGGGCTCTCAGGCTGGTTCTTCGGTCCGGCAGCACCATGGAAACGGGCTCTTTTGTCCGGCGCGGGAATTGCCCTGATTATGCCGGGGCAGATGAGCAATATTGCCGGATTGATCTCGATCCTTGCCGTTTTTCTTCTGCAGAAACGGACAAGGAGGAATAATGAAAGGAGGCTTTAGCCGGAAAAAAGCGCTCTGCTCTTTGAACTGTCAGATCAGATAAAAAGGAGGAAATATTATGACAGGAAAAACGGGAAAAACATGGAAATTCGTCGGAATCGCAGCCTTTCTGCTGCTGTCCCTTATCGCTCTCCCTCTCCTTCCCCGGAGTAGCCGCCGCCCCCTTGAAATGAAGCAGGTATCCATCGCGGGAGCGGGCACGGCCGGGACATTCTACATTATGGCGGCGGTATTGCGGACCTGCTGAACAAGAAGCTGGACGTGAATGCCGTCGCGGAGGTGACATGCCGGTTCAGTGGAAAACGCCAAGCTCCTCGACAGCCAAACGGATCGAACTCGGGGTCATGCAGGTGGACGTCATGCAGAACGCCCTTGCCGGAAAGAAGCAGTTTCAGTCCCCCCGTGGATATGGTAGCCCTTACTCCCTGTACCCCAACGTGATCCAGATCGTCACCCTGAAGGACTCACCCATCAATACATTCGCTGACCTCAAGGGAAAGAAGGTCTCCGTCGGGTTCCCCCGGCAGCGGCATTCCTCGCCACGAACCAGATCATCCTCGAGACCATGGGTCTGTCCATGAGCGACATCGCCCCCCCAGTACCTCTCCTTCGCCGAGACGACCAACGCCTTCCGGGACGGATCTGTAGACGCCGCCATCGTTAATACCGCGGCTCCCGCCCCATGGATCGTTGACCTCGAGACGAGCCACGCTGTGAAGCTCATCGAGCTGACCCCCCGAAGAGATCGAAAAATTCACATCGAAGTTCGGTCATTTCGTCCCCCGCGGAGATCCCCAGGGATGCCTACAAATCCCTCGAGAAGGATGTTCCCACCTTCGCCGTGTGGATCACCCTCGCCGGCAGAAGTGATCTTCCTGAACAGGACGTCTACGAGATTACCAAGACCCGTCTTCGAGAACACCGATTTCCTCAGGGGAAATTCATGCGGTGGGGAGATACATCCACTCTGGAGAACGTCTCGAAGATTTCCTCCCCTTCCCTTCCACCCCGGCGCTGTAAAATTCTACAGGGAAAAAGGCATTGAACTTGCGGCAAAGAAACAGTGAGGAGGGTAATCCGTTGAAGAATCTTCGCGTCGCCCTCCTCGGGTGCGGCACCATCGGCCGTTTCGTCGTCGATTTTCTCGCCGACGGCAAGCTTCCCGGGTGCGAGCCCGTGGTGGTTTACCTCCGCTCCACCGAATCAAGGGGGCGGAACCATCTTGATGAGCTGGGCATTCCATGGGTCACCGACCTCGAAAAGCTTCTTGAATTTCGGCCTGACGTCGTCGTGGAAGCGGCAACCCAGGAGGCCATGGAGGCCATGGGCCCGTCGATACTCACCCGGGGAGTGGATTTTCTCCCCATGAGCCTCGGCGCCTTCGTTGACTCTGCCCTGATGGATGAAATGCTTTCCGCCGCAGAAAAGGGAGGAAGCAGGCTGCATATTCCGTCGGGGGGAATCGGCGCTCTTGATGCTCTTCAGGCTGCGGTACTGGGAGGCGCGGAGAAGGTCACCATGACCACCAGAAAATACGCCACCACCTGGAAGGGAATTCCCGTGGTCGAGGAGATGGAGCTTGACCTCGACAATCTGGCGGAACCTGCCCTTCTCTTTGAGGGGCCCGCGAGGGAATGCGTCAAAAAATACCCCCAGAGCATCAACATCGCGGCAGCTCTCAGCATTGCGGGCCTGGGGTTCGACAAGACCATCATCAGGATCTTCGCCGATCCCCATGTGGAATACAACACCCATGAAATCTATTGGGAAGGCCCTGCTGGAAAAGTGACGGTTCTTTTTGAAAACACTCCGGTACCTTCAAATCCCAAGACGACCTACCAGGCCTGCCTGAGCGCCCTCTCCCTTTTGAAAGGGATGACCGGATACAGGACCATAGGCGCCTAGACCCTTTTTCTGACACAAAGAGAGCTCCGGAAGAATTCTTCCGGAGCTCTCTTTGTACGTTTCGAGAAGAAGGTTCTACTTCAGCAATC
The DNA here is from genome assembly GCA_963674625.2 of Aminobacteriaceae bacterium. Taxonomy (GTDB): domain Bacteria; phylum Synergistota; class Synergistia; order Synergistales; family Aminobacteriaceae; genus JALHFZ01. The sequence goes on from CAXXXO010000004.1 coordinate 401,520, forward strand.
CGGCTTCCTTGAAGTACTTCACCGCGCCGGGGTGATAGGGGATCATCATGTCCTTCTCGGGCTCCACCAGTTTGGGGCCGAACTGAGAAAGGGCTGCCGCAACCGCAGTGATATTGTCGACGTTTTCGTAGAGGGTCTTGGTCATCTGGTAGGCCAGATCTTCGGGAAGATCCTCCCGGCAGACGATGAGGTCCGCAGGGTCTCCCGCGGTCAGGACGTCATAATCCTGGTTGGTGTAGAGATTCGCGGGAATTGTTCTTCTCTGAATCCACTGATTGATCTTCTTCAGGTTGGCGAAGGCTTCGTCGGAGATGGGGAGCAGAACGACCTTGCCGGAGACCATGAGCTCGGCCACAGCGGAGGCGCCGGGAGTGAGTCCGAGGATGGCGCCGTCAATGAGGCCGTCGGTCATCATGTCCACGGCCTGTCCGGCTTCCACATATTCGGGGGTAATGTCGTCGAAGGTGAGACCATAGGCCTTCAGAATTTCACGGCTGTCAACTTCTCCGCCGCCGCCGAGGGGACCGACGGCGATCCTTTTGCCCTTGAAGTCGGCGATGGTCTTGATGCCGCTGCTTTTAAGAGCTGCCACCTGCTTGGCATCGAACATGACGCCGCCTGTAAGAGCGCGGATCCAGGGCATTTTCTCCTTGTACTTCTCGATGCCGTTGAAGGCCCGGTTCGCTTCGACCGCTCTGCACACGGCCACTTCAATGTCCTGTGTCCGAAGCATGTCGATGTTGTTCACCGAACCGCCGGTGGCGATGGCTACTGCCTTGACGTCCTTTATGTTGCTGTTCCACAGGGTCGCCATGGCGATTCCGAGGGGATAATTCATTCCGCCCACGCTGGCGGTACCCACAGTGACGTGTATGGTCTTCGCCATAGCGGGGACGGTGCCGAAGGAAAGACACAGGATCAGCGCTGCTGCCAGAAGCAAGGAGATGCCTTTCATTTTCCCGATTCTTTTCATTTGATTGCCCTCCTGTTGAAATGTATTTTTTCGGTCCATAGCTGCCCTCGACTTCTTTTTTCCTGGCCTCACCTCCTGTCCTTTCTCAGAACGGATGGAGCATTCAAAAAAAATGCCCCGATTTTTTTCAGGACGTCACCGTCCCCGTACCGGCCCTTCTTTTCTTCATGGAAAGAGCCAGGAGAGCCGCTCCCCCTGCCACGGCAAACCCGATGGCGTCGGTTGCAATTCCCGGCATCATCAGCGTCAGGGCTGAACCAAGAAAAACGGCTCGAAGCCAGAGGGGAAGGGAAATAAAGAGAAAACCCTCGAGGGCAATGGCCAGCAGAAGAGTTCCGAGGACTCCCGTAACTGCGGCGATGGCGATCTGCATGGAGCTGTCGGAAATCAGGAGGATTTCCGGAGAGTAGATGAAGAAAAAGGGAACGATGAACCCTGCGAGGGAGAGGCGGAAGGCCGCCCATCCCACTTCGTTGGTATCCGCCCCGGCCATTCCCGCTCCCACGTAGGCCGACAGGGCCACGGGAGGTGTAACCGTGGAAAGGCAGGCGTAGTAGAAGACGAACATGTGGGCGGGAAGGCCGACCACTCCCATCTCCCGCAGAATCGGAACAACGATGGACGCCGCGATGATGTAGCAGGCGCTCGTGGGCAGTCCCATTCCGAGGATGATGGAGACCACCAGGCTCAGGAACAAGGTTATGAGAAGGCTCCCATGGGAGAGGGCCACGATGTTGTCCGCCAGGATGATCCCGATCCCCGTCATGGACAGAACCCCGACGACAAACCCCGCGTTGGCCATGGCCACGCTGAGGCTGATGCAGGCCCGGGCTGATGTCACCGAAAGATCGACCAGCTCTTTGACTCCCATCCTTGTTTCCTTCCGCAGAAGAGAGAGAAGCCAGGTGAAGACGCAGCAGTAGAACGCGGCGTAGATCGGGGTGAATCCCTCGAAGAGAAGGTAGACGAGGACGATGATGGGAATGATCATGTGCCCGTAGGATTTGAGGGCCTTCATCACGCTGGGCATGTCCTCCCGGCAGACACCCTTGAGCCCGAGTTTCCGGGCACGGAGGTCGATCTGAAAGAAGACCGCCGCGAAGTACAGAATCGCCGGAATCAGGGCCGCAGCGGCGATGGTCAGATAAGAGATGCCCAGGAACTCAGCCATGATGAAGGCTCCTGTACCCATTATCGGGGGCATGATCTGCCCTCCCGTGGAGGCGGCCGCCTCCACGGCACCGGCGAAGTAGGGCTTGTACCCCACCTTCTTCATGAGCGGAATGGTGAAGGCTCCGGAGGTTGCCACATTGGTGGCGGAGCTTCCGTTGATCATTCCCACGAGGGCGCTGGCGAAGACGGCCACCTTGGCGGGACCGCCCACCATTCCTCCCCCTATGGACATGGCAAGGTCATTGAAGAGGGAACTCAGGCCGCTTTTTCCCAGCAGGTTCGAGAAGACGATGAAAAGAACCAGGTAGGTGGCCGCAATGCCGATGGGCTCGCCGAAAATCCCCTGGGTGGTGAGATACATCTGGTAGATCAGCCTCGTGAGGGAGTATCCCCGATGGGAAAGAACTCCAGGGAAATATTCGCCGAAGTAGGCGTAGAGCAGAAACAGGATGGCAAGCCCCAGAAGCCCCGGTCCCGAGACCCTGCGGCAGGCCTCGAGGACGAGAAGCAGGTAGATTCCTCCGAAAATGTAGTCCTGGGTTACCGCCATTCCCGCCCGGAGGGAGAGAGAATTGATGTTGAAATAAGTGAAGACGGTGAGCCCCACCGTGAGAAAAACCAGCCCGACATCAAGGGTGCTCGGGCGGTTTTTCGGGCTGTTGCGAACTGCAGGGTAATACATCCAGACAAGAGTGAGGATGAACCCCAGGTGGATGGCCCGGTGCTGAAATGCCGGAGGCATGCCGAACCTCGAGGTTATCAGGTGGTATGCGATGAAGACGACGGAAAGAGAAACTACCGCCTTTTTCCAGAACCCCTCCATCTTGTTTCTGTAGTTCGATTCCCGGTCCACTTTTCGAAGGACTTCCTCACCGTCGTTTACCTCCGGCGCCCCGATATCAAGGCATGAATCATCGGAGACATTCTTCTTCATAGTGCCTTTTCCTCCTCTGAGTTTTTCTCGCGCTGCCGAACATCATCAAGGATAATCCGAAATTCTTCATCCGTAAGAAGGCCTCTTTTTTCCGTGCCTGCCGCCTTGACCCTCGACAGGATTTCGACCACTTCAGGGTCCTCAAGGCCCGTTATTCCCATTTCACAGAGCTTGTATTCGACCGAAGCCCGGCCGCTTTTCTTTCCGAGAACAATCTCCCCTTTTCTGCCGGTCAGTTCGGGGGCTACCGCGAACATGGCCAGGGGCTTCTTCAGAACGAGATCGATGCCGATTCCCGATTCCCTGGTGTAGTTCCGGTCCCCCGTCACAGGCTTGTTCCGGGGGATGGGGACACCGGAGATCTCCTCCACTGCCCTGCAGAGGGGAAGGATTTTATCGAAGCGGTATTTCGTCTCCATTCCCAGAAGAATGTGCAGCCCCATGATCAGTTCCTCGAGGGCCGCGTTTCCCGTCCGCTCTCCGAGTCCGTTCACACAGCTGTGCACCACAGAGGCTCCGGCGGCTACCCCCGCCAGTTCCGTGGCGACAGCCATGCCGAAGTCGTTGTGGGTATGAACCTCCACGGGGAGACCCGTGAGCTCTTTCGCCAGTCCGACGAGGTACCTGATCCCCTCCGGAAGAGCGCACCCCATGGTATCCACTATTCCAACGGAATCGGGGGAAGAATCTCTTTTGATTCCCGTAAGCAGATTCGTCAGGTCGCTGTACCGGGCCCGGGTGGTATCGTAGGGAAAATAGACCACATAGAGCCCCTTCTCCTTGGCGTAGTTGATGCATTTCACGCTCTTGCGGAGAACATCCTCCCATGTCCAGCCGAATTGAAACTGCAGCTTCGGATACCCTATGGGAACCTCGATCACCACGCCGGTGCATCCGCATTCAACGGCCTTGTCTATGTCGAGTTCGAGGGCCCTGGCGAAGGAAAATACCTCCGCATGAAGCCCCAGAGAGGTGATCTCCTTTATGGCCTGAAAATCCTCCTCGGATACGGCGGGCATTCCAGCCTCGATGCGGTCGACACCGACTTCATCGAGCAGCCTGGCAATGCGCACTTTGTCCTCCCGGCGAAAGACGACCCCGGGGGTCTGTTCGCCGTCCCGAAGGGTGGCATCGTGAATTTTTACGGCGGGAGGGAGGATGAACTGGTCAAGAACGGTTTCTTCAAAGTTATAGGGGCTGATGCTCCATTTGTCTTCCTGAAAATATTTTTCTCTCAAAAAGGCATCTCCTTTCAAATATCAAACTTCAGCAAAATACAGCATCTATAAAACAGGCGGAGGAAACTCACATGAGCGAGAAGTAATCGGGTATTTTTAACTTATGCCGGGTTGTATTATCATTCTTTGAAGGGGGACGTTATGTTTTTTACCTCTTGCAGGATATATTCTATATCAATTTTTTCTGAATAACAATCTGTATGCAGTATTCATGTAGGGAAGAGAATACGCGCCTGCGTACCTTTCCGCAAACAATCCTGCACCAGGACTTAAGAAACCCTAAGCACCGTCAGTTAATCTCCAGCTGCAATGTGACCTCCAAAAGTCTTTATCCGGCCCGAATTCCGGGATCTTTACTTTCGAATATTTTTTCTTCGTGACAGCACGGAGTACAATATAATCATAATTTATTTCAGTGATTCCGTAAATTAAAATACAATATACAGGATCGGGAAAGGCATGGAAATTTTACTTTCCCTTGCGAAGCACTTTTCCCGGCAGGGCGCCCGTTGTTCCTTCGGGGTCCACGACCTCGACTCCGTTGACGAAGACCCGGGAGATGCCTTCAGGATAGAGTTCGGGCTCCTCGTAGGTCGCCCGGTCGGTTATGGTCTCCGGGTCGAAGAGCACCATGTCCGCCCAGTTCCCCTCGGCAAGGGTTCCCCGGTCGGGGATGCCCAGAATTTTCGCCGGAAAGGAGGTAATCTTTTGGATTGCCTCCGGAAGGGAGAAGACCTTTCCTTCTCGGACATAGGTTCGCAGAAAGCGGGGATAGGTGCCGTAAAGCCTGGGGTGGGGGCGGCCTCCGTAGATTCCGTCGCTTCCGAGGGTCGCCTGGGGGTGGCTGAGGACTTTTCTGAGGACTTCCTCGGAGCCGTAAAAGCTGATCATGGTGACAGCGAGCCTCTCCTCCGCGAGAAGATCGCATACTGCTTCGATTGGGTTTTTATTCTGCCGGTCGGCAATCGCCTGACAGGAGAGCCCCTCCATCCACTTGTTTTTCTCCAGGTGGACAGCGGTGACGATTATGTTCTCCCACCCCACGGAGATCTGGCGGTTGTGCCAGACTTCGAGGCCCTTCATGAAATCGTCGGCGATTCTTTTGCGGAACTCCGGCTCCATGAGATTGGCTATGAGGGCCTCCGTCCCCTCCCCGAAGGTCCAGGGGGGAAGGACTGCCGTGAGTGTGGTGCAGCCTGCCAGATAGGGGTAGCGGTCCCAGGTGACCCGGCCTCCCTCGGCCAGGAAGGCATCGGCCATCTCGAGCACCTCGTCCATGAGGGGCCAGTTGACTTTGCCGTAGGCCTGGAGGTGGGAAACGTGGAGGCGGACTCCCGAGTTTCGCGAAATATCCCGGATTTCCCTGAAGGAGCGGCGAAGATGATACCCTTCGTCCCGCTGATGGACCACGAAGATGCCGTCCTTCTTCGCCACTTCCCTGTTCAGTTCTGTCAGTTCATCCTGGTCGGCGTAGGGGCAGGGAGGGTAGATCAAGCCGGAGGACAGGCCGTAGGCCCCCTCCTCCATGGCCTCCCGGACAATGGCGCACTGGTGGTCAAGCTCCTCCTTCGAGGCGGGACGTTCGTCCATCCCCATGGCCTCGATACGCACCGGCCCCTGGCTCAGCAGAACGGCGGCGTTGTTCGGAAGACCGCAGCTCTCAAGGGCCCCGAGGTATTCTCTGAAGGAGCCCCAGGACCACTTCTCTTCCGGAAGAATGCCGTTGAGCCCCGAAAGAATATCCATGAGCAGCTTTTTGTTTTTTCCGTAGGCCGGAGCGGTGCCGAGGCCGTCCTGGCCGAGAAGGTCGGTGGTCACCCCCTGGCGGATCTTCGCATCCGGTTTTTTGTCCCTCAGCAACTCGAGGTCCATGTGGGTGTGCATGTCGATGAAGCCGGGGCAAAGGACGAACCCTTCTGCGGAGATGACTCTTTCTGCCTCTCCGAGGTTCAATCCCATCCGGGCGATCTTTCCGTCCTTTACGCCAAGATCCTGCCGCCGGGGCTGGGCCCCGGTGCCATCAACGATCAGGGCGCCCCGTATCACAAGGTCAAACATTGTATTGCCTCCTTTAAGGAAGAATCACTCTCCCCGATATTTCCCTCTTCGGCTGGTGGCAAATTCCCTTGAAGCGAGGGCCTCCGCCAGCTTTACCCCTGCGAGAACTCCGTCCACAACAGGGATGCCCAGGGCTTCGGAGAGGCGGGAATCGAGGCCCGAGAGTCCGGCGCATCCGAGGGTGATTACCTCTGCGCCGTCAAGATCCCGTGCCTTCTTCCCGGCGGCAATCAGTCGTCCCTCCAGGGTCGCCCCCTCACCTTCGAGGATGGGGCGCACCGAGGCGCACCGGGAACTCAGCCCGTACTTCGCCACGAGCTCCCGTTTTGCCTGCACCGAACCCTCCGTTGTCTGGAGGACCGAGAAGCGGGCTCCCAGGGTCAGGGCCAGAAGCATGGAGCTTTCCCCAGCTCCCACCACCGGGCAGTCGAGAATCTCCCGCAGCACGTCGAGATTGGGATCGCAGGTGCAGGCGATCACCACTCCGTCCACCTGGCGGTGTTTTTCCGCCAGGGCCATCATGCCTGGAGCGCACAAGACCTCGTCCCGGTGGGTTTCAATGAACCTGGGCGCTCCCGGCGCGCTTTCACATACTATTTCCGTGCCCGGAAAAACTCCCTTGCGGGCTTCTCCTGCGATGAGTTCGGTGAAGGTTTCGTCCGTATTTGGGTTAATCACCAGCAGCTTCATTCCGGCTTCTCCATAGGACAATACTTCCCCCATCCCTTTTCACCGACAATTTTTTCTTCTTTTTCCGCGTCGAAGATCTTTCGGCCCCGGATCCACGTCTGAACCACATGGCCCTTGAACGTCCTGCCGGAGTAGGGACTCTGTTTTACGAAATGCTGAAGGTCCTCGTTCTTGAGAACCCACTCCTTTTCGGGATCGAAGAGGACGAAGTCGGCGTCGTGCCCCTCAGCGATCCTGCCCTTCCGGCCGGACAGGCCGAAGAGTTCCGCCGGACGCTCCGCCAGAAGGACGGCCAGGCGTGTCCAGGTCAATCCCCGTTTCCGACCCTCCGTGACCACCACGGGGAGCATGGTCTGAATTCCCGTGCACCCTTCCGCCACGGTCCAGAAATCGGCCTCGGTTTCGGTTTTCTTGGCCATGGGGTGGGGAGAGTGGTCGCTCGTGATGATGTCGACCGTGCCGTCCAGGACATGCTGCCAGAGGCGCTCCACGGAATCCCTCGACCGGACGGGGGGATCGCATTTCGCGAGAGCGCCGATCTCAAGAAGATCGTCCTCGGACATGCCGAGGTACTGGGGGCATGTCTCCGCAGAGATATTGACCTGCCCTTCCTCCCGCAGTTTTTTGAGCAGATCCATTCCCTCGGGGATACTCATGTGGGCGATGTGGGTCCGGCATCTGGGAGCCAGGGAGGCGAGAAAATACACCCTCTGGATTGCCTCCATCTCGGAATAGGGAGGATGGGACCGGAGGTAGGCTTCGGGGCCGTTCTCCCCCGCCGCCCGCAGATCGTCCACGAGATGCTGTATGAGAGTATCGTTCTCGGCGTGAACGGAGAGAATGCCGCCGACTTTTTCGAGGATCTTCATCCCCGCAAGCAGGGTGCCGTCGTCGGTCATGGGATAGTTGGAGCATCGGCAGGTGAAGGCCTTGAAAGCCCTTGCACCCGCTTCCGCCATGGGGGCGATGTGGTCGAGATACCCCGGGACCACCCCTCCGTAGAGGGCGTAGTCCACGAAGCTTCCTCTGCCGGAGGAGGCTTTTTTCTCCTCCAGGGCCTCCACGGTCAGGGTGGAGGGATTCGACAGGGGCATGTCGATAAAGGTGGTGATTCCACCGGCGGCGCAGGCGCGGCTGTAGTCGGTGAAGTTCTCCCGGTGGGGGTCGCCGTGCCCTGCGTGGGAATGGGCATCGATCAGCCCGGGCAGCACAAGAAGGCCTTCGGCGTCCAGGGTCTCCCTCCCCTCCAGAAGCAAGTCTCCCGAGGTCACAGCCGAAATGGTGCCCTCACTGACGCCGACATTTCCTCGGAAAACGCCTTCCCCTGTGACGATGTCTCCGTTTCGGACAACAAGATCGAAGATCATGGGACTGCCTCCTTCAAGGTAGAAATTTATTTCAGTTTACTCCTTTTCGCAGGGAAGAAAGGAGGCGAGCTTGTCGGGATCGATGTTTCCGCCGGAGAGGAAGAAGCATATCTTCTCTCCGGGCTTCGCTTTGAAGGTCCCCTCAAGGAGCGCCGCGAGGCCGATGGCCGCGGAGGGCTCCACGAGCACCTTGGCCTTGAAGATGATCTCGAGAAGGGCCTTTTTGATGAACTCGTCCGAGGCGGGGACGATCTCGTCCACGTATTTGTCGATGAGGGGGTAATTGAACTCCCCGGTCTTCGTGATCATCAGGCCGTCGGCGAGGGTGGCCCCCATGGAGACTTCCACGGGACGGCCGGCCTTTCGGCTCTCGGCGTACCGCTGGATGCCCGCAGGTTCGACGCCTATAACCCGGGTCCCGGGACGGGTTTCCTTGATGGCCACAGCCATGCCGGCCAGAAGGCCGCCGCCGCCGAGGGGTACCACCACGGTATCCACATCGGGCAGATCCTGCATGATCTCGAGCCCTGCCGTTCCCTGTCCGGCGATAAGCTCGGGATCATTGTAGGAATGGACGAGGGTGTACCCCTTCTCGTCCTGGATTTCATAGAGCTTTTTATAGCGCTGGATGGAGTCGAACCCGTAGAGGACCACCTCGGCGCCGAGGGCCTTCGTCCCCTCGATTTTCGACTGGGGAGCGTTCTCGGGCAGGACGAGGGTCGCCTTGATTCCGAGCATCTTCGCCGCATAGGCCACTCCCTGGGCGTGATTTCCCGAAGAGGATGCGATAATCCCCTTGGCCCGGTCCTCTTCCGAGAGGGAGAGGATCTTGTTCGTCGCCCCGCGGACTTTGAAGGATCCGGTAATCTGAAGATTTTCCGGCTTGAAATAGACCTCCGCCCCCGCGAGGGAATCGAGCTTGTCCCCACGAAGAAGGGGTGTATGGCGAACCTTTCCCGCAATCCGTTCCGCAGCCTTTTGAATATCCGAAAGTTCCACAATGCGTACCATTTTTTTTCCTCCTCAGGCCTCAGAGCCTTGTGAATTTTTTGATCAGAACATGAAAGGGGCGGAAGGGAACCACTCCCCTCCGCCCTTCGTCTTGTTTTATTTTACTTCTCTATCCACAGCGCCATGTCGGGGCAGTTGATCTCGCACTTTTTGCACTTGATGCAGTCTTCCTCCCGCACCGGGGAGATCACGGAAAACCCCTTCTGGTTCGTCTCCCCCGAAAGCTCGTAGACGTTCTTCGGGCAGACGGTGATGCACAGTCCGCACCCCTTGCAGAGTCTTTTGTTCACATGAATGGCCATTGTCTCACCCCAGCTTCCGGATTATGTCCACCACCTGGGCGGGCGAAAGGGCAAGATGCACTCCCGCTTTTTCCAGGGCTTCCATTTTCGACGCCGCAGTCCCCTTGTTTCCACGGATGATCGCACCGGCATGGCCGAGAGATTTTCCCTCGGGGGCGGACCGCCCCACGATGAGGGAGACTACAGGCTTCTTCACGGCTTCTGCGATGTACTCCGCAGCGGAGATCTCCGTGCCTCCGCCGATCTCCCCGAGAAGGACGATGATCTCCGTTCCCGGGTCCTCGTTGAAGAGTTCCACCGCATCCATCTGGTTCATCCCCCAGATGGGGCCTCCGCCGAGGGCCACCACTGTGGACTGCCCTATTCCTGCGTCGGTGAGGGTTTTTCCCACTTCGTAGGAGAGGGCCCCGCTCTTGGAGACAACTCCCACTTTCCCCGGGATGAACATCCGGGAGGGGTGGGCTCCAAGCTTGCACTTGCCCGGGGAGATGACCCCGGCCGTTCCGGGGCCGATGACCCGGATATTCCGTCCTTCCGCGTAGGCGAGGATGTCGAGGACGTCATGCTTGGGGATTCCCTCCATGGTGAGGACGAGGAGTTCAATCCCCGCCTCCATGGCCTCCATGGCCGCGTCTTTGGCGAACATGGGGGGGACGAAGCTGATTGCCGCGTTGGGAGCGCTCTGTTCCATGGCCTGGCCCACAGAGTCGAAGACGGGGACGCCCTCAACGAAAGTTCCCCGCTTTCCGGGGGTCACTCCCGCCACTACGGCGGTGCCGTAGTCGAGAAGGGATTTCGTCTGGAGGATGCCGGATTTTCCCGTGATTCCCTGGACGATCACCCGGGTGTTTTCATTCACGAGTATAGCCATGTCATTCTCCTTCCGCGGCGAACCGCACCGCGTCGGCGACGGCGGTTCGAAGATCGTCATAGACGGAATAGCCCGCTTCGGCCATCATGCGGCTTCCCTCTTCCTCCATGGTGCCGCAGAGGCGCACCACGACGGGAAGTCCGCTCTTATGATCGGAGAAGTAGCGGATAATTCCCTCGGCCATCTCGTCCATGCGGTTGAAGCCTCCGATGAGAACCACGAGGAGGCTTTTCACTTTCCTGTCCTCAAGGACCTGCCCGAGGGCGGAGTACATGACCTCGGGGCTGGTGAGCCCGCCCATCTCGCAGAAGTCCGCCGCCGAGCCTCCCATGTCCCGGATAAGGTCGAGGGTGAGCATCCCCGTTCCGGCTCCGTCGGAGATGAGACCCACGTTTCCCTCGAGGGGGACGTAGGTTATGGTTCCGGCCTCTTTTTCTCCTTCTTTTCCGGTGATCTTCCGCTGCTCTTCTCCGAGGGCCGCGAAGAGGCCCTTCTGCCGGGGGAGAGCGTCGTCGTCGAGATCGATTTTGGAGTCGAGGGCCACAAGCCCCCTGTCCGTGACGACGAGGGGGTTGATCTCCACAAGGGTGGCGTCCTTTTCCCGGAAGAGAGTCCAGATTTTGCGGACGAAGGAGGCAAATTCTTTTTTGTCTTCGTATCCGAGGAAGTCGGCCATGGCACGGATCTTGTAGTCCGTCACCCCCCAGAGGGGATCCACGGGGACTTTCAGGATTCTCTCTGGCTCTTTTTCGGCCACGGCCTCGATGTCCATTCCCCCTGCGGGGCTGACCATGAAGAGAGGGGTTCTCGCCTCCCCGTCGAAGGTGACGGCGAGGTAGTATTCCCTCCGGATGTCCATCTTCTCCTCCACGAGGAGCGCGGAGACCTTCTCCCCCTTGAGTTCGAGGGAGAGGATGGAGTCGGCGGCCTTTTCGGCCTCTTCCGGGGTGGAGGCAAGAAGCACTCCTCCGGCCTTGCCCCTTCCTCCGGAGAGGACCTGGGCCTTGACGGCGCTGGGGGCAAAGAGGCCTTCCCGGGAGGAAGCGGTTACAAGGGCGCCCTTCGGGACAGGAATTCCCGCCTCACGGAAGAGGGCCTTTCCCTGAAATTCGTAGAGCTTCATCCCTTGATTTCCTCTTTGGCCAGCCGGATTCCCTCTTCAAGGGCCGCGATGTTCATGGCGGCGTATTTTTCCTTCACCGATTCCTTGATGGTCGCCACGAGGCTTTCCTTCGAGATGACCCGGCTCTTCTCCTGAAGGAAGCCGAGCATGACCATGTTGGCCGACATTTTGCTGCCCAGGCGGATCGCCGTCTCGGTAGCCGGCACTTTCCACACCGTTATGGAAGGGGCCAGCTCTCCCACCTCGGGGACCAGGGAGCTGTCCACGAAGAGGCTGCCCCCCTCTTTGAGTTCGTCCTTGTGCGCGTCGTAGGCACCCTGGAACATGGAGACGAGGATGTCGTTCTTTTCATGGACCGGGGTGCCGATGGGCTCTTTGGAGAGAACGACCTCCGACTGGCACTGGCCTCCCCGGGCCTCGGATCCGTAGGACTGGGACTGGGCCGCGTATATTCCTTCCCTGGTCACCGCCGCCTCGCCGAGAATGACCGACGAGAGAATGATCCCCTGGCCGCCGAAGCCGCAGAAGCGGATGCTCGTCTGTTTCATGACCGGGCCTCCTGCTTTTCGCCGCAGGTTTCACAGGTTTCACAGACATCGTCGGAGGTGTAGAGGGTGCTGCCACGGAAGACGGGCCGTTCAATGTTGACGAACTCGCCGAGGAGGTATTTTCCCGCCGTCTCCTCGGGGGGGAGCTTGTCTGCCGCAGTGAGAGGAACTGTGCGGTTCTTGATCCATTCCACGAGGTTTTTCGGGCTTCCGCTGCCCAGGGCGTACCGTCCGAAGTGGGTGGGGCACTGGGAGAGAATCTCCACCACGGAGAAGCCTTTGTGGCCGAGAGCCGTTTTGAGAAAGCTCGTCATCTGGGCGGGGTTGGACGTGAGGGTCCGGCTGACGTAGGTCGCTCCCGCAGTGACGGCCAGGGCGCACATGTCGAAGGGGGGCTCGCTGCTTCCGTAGGGGGTGGTCATGGTGACGGAGCCGCCGGGTGTCATGGGGGCGACCTGCCCGCCCGTCATGGCGAAGTTGAAGTTGTTGACCACAATGAAGGTGACGTCGAGGTTCCGCCTCGCGGCGTGGATGAAGTGGTTCCCTCCTATGGAGAGGGCGTCGCCGTCTCCGGCGAAGACGACTACCTTCGTATCGGGCTTGACGAGCTTGATACCCGTGGCCCAGGGGAGGGTCCGTCCGTGCACTCCGTGAAGGCAGTCCATATCGATGTAGACGGGAATGCGGGCCGTGCAGCCGACTCCGCCGATCCCTACCATGGAGTGAAGGTCGAGTTTCAGCTGTTCAGCTGCCCTCAGAAAAGCGTTGACCACCTGGCCGCAGCCGCAGCCGGGGCAGAAGAAATGGGGAAGCTTCTCCTGGCGCATGTATTTGAGCAGGGGATTTCCGTTCTTTTCCATTCCAAGGGCGCTCATCGCCGCACCTCCTCGATGACCTGAAGGATCTCCTCGGGCGTATGGGGCGTTCCGAGGTTCTTCGTAGCCCGGGCCGTGCGGGCCTTTCCGCAGACCGCCCGCTCCACTTCTCCGGCGTACCGGCCGATGTTCATCTCCACGGTGACCACCGCGGAGACATTCGCCCCCAGGTCCTGAATCGCTTCCTCGGGGAAGGGCCACGGAACGTCGATTTTAAGAAGTCCGGCCTTGATCCCCTTCTCCCGGGCCAGCTTGACGGCGTCAAGAGCGGGACGGACCTCGCTTCCGTAGGCCACCAGACCCACTTCCGCATCGTCGAGGTCGAACCGCACTGTGCTGGAGATTTTCTTCCGGTTCTCCCGAACCTTTCCGGTGATCCTCTTGTAGAGCCGTTCGAAGGCCCTGGGCTCCCATTCGATGTCTCCCCGCTCGTCGTGGGGGTTGATGGAGTTGATGACCCGGTACCCCGTTCCAAGCTCGGCGAAGTCGGGCACGCCCCACTCGCTCCCCGCCTGGAAGGGACGATAGTCAGAAGGAGACTTTTCCGTCCGCTTCCTGTTCACCACCGTGAGGGCCGAGGCCTCGGGGATCTCGAGACGCTCCCGCATGAGCGCGAGGGACATCTCGGAGATGACGATGACGGGCGTGCGGTATTCCTCCGCCAGGTTGAAGGCCCGGAGAGTGAAGTCGAAGGTCTCCTGGACCGTCGACGGGGCGAGGACAATCATCTCGTGATCTCCCGCAGCCCCCCACCGCACCTGCATGATGTCCGCCTGGGTGGCGAAGTTCTCGCCCCTGCACCGCATGACGTCCGCGATGACCAGGGGAGCCTCGATCGCCACGGCGTATTCGATCCCCTCCATCATGTAGTCAAACCCCGCGCTGGCCGTGGCCGTCATGGCCTTGGCACCCGCAAGGGACGCCGCTCCCGCCGCGTAGATGGAGCACAGCTCGTCCTCTCCCTGGAAGAAGACCCCGCCGACGGCCGGCAGACGCCGGGCCATCCCCTCGGAGACCTCGTTCGCAGGGGTTATGGGGTAGCCGGCAAAAAAATCGCACCCCGCCGCCAATGCACCTTCCACTGCTGCATAATTTCCCTGCATGAAATGGACGCCGGTAAGCACTCGGCTCTCGAATCCCATTCATACACCTCCAATTTTTATGCCCGGGCACAACCCGGGGAAGAATACTCTCGAGAATTGAGAGTAACACGCAGAATATTAAATGTCAAATATAAAAAGGGAAGGCTGCGGGGATTACAGCTCGAGGTACTGGAGGATGCTTTTCCCCACGATCTTTTCGGCAGGCTCGAAGAGCGCCGGGCTGCGCATTCCGCAGCCGAGCAGGATGTGGCTTCTCGGCACCGCGAGGACGGCGGCGTTCATGCCGGGGGCGATGTCATCACAGGATACAACCCTGCCCGTGGTACGGTCGAATACAGTGATGAGATCGGGGAAAGTCGCCGCCCGCCGCTCCCCTTCGTCAAGAGTCATGTAATCCTTCCAGAATGTCAGCTCCCAAGGTCCGAAGACGGCCTTCCCCGAGGTCATCCCGCCGGCGGTGAAGCGGTCGACTCCCTCCACCCGTCCTCTGAAGACCACCGAACCGGAGAGCATTTCCGCCACAGCGTCAGCAACGGCATCAGGCCCTTCCGGAGCGGCGGCTTTCATTGCCTGTCCGAGCCGGATGGCCTGTTTCACCGCCCCCGGCGCTCCGTTCTCCTGAAGAAAAGAGACTTTCACCGGGTTGCGGGCCACGGCCAATACGCCTCCGGCCATGCAGGCGGAGTGTCGTATCATGGCGGATACGGTTTCCACGGACCCCCGGAGAAATCCCTCCATGTACTTTTTTCGCTCAGGGTTTCCTCCGGCGAAGGAAGCCGCGGAGACATACCCGTCCACGAGATGAAGGCCCATGGATCCCATCTCGGAGGTGGGATGGGCCCTTCCGTTGCAGGGAGCGTCGGCCACGGGAATTCCGAGGATGGCCCCTTCGAGCCATCCATGGACCACCCCCGGCCTCGCTGCATTCGTTGGAGATGAGCGCGGCCGGGCGCTCCACGCCGTTTTCCAGAAGAAGTTCGAGGCTGCGGATATAGGACCGGGCGGAGACGAAAGGGTCCTCTATGCGGGGACAGGTGACGGACGAGCATGTGACAACCGTTCCCTCCGGGTCCAGGTCCTCTGCGTCCACGAGGACGGGAGAACCGATCTTCAGGGCAAGTCCTCCGAGATGGAGGGCCGCCTCAAGGGAATCGGCGTCACCTCCTCCCAGAACGGAGGCGCCGAGCACCGCCGCCTCGAGAATATCCTGGGTAAGCTTCATTCGAGCCATGATTTCTCCTCCCTTTGTCCTTTCTTCAATCGAACTTTCTCGTCAGGACAATTTTGACCTTCCTGCCCTCTTCATCATGCTCCACCGACACGGTATCGGTGAGAATGCCCACGAGATAGATTTCCTGCCCGCTGCTGACGTCCCCCGAGAGGGACCAGGAGTATTCCTCCATTTCCGGCGCCCGTGGCATGCGGAGCAGTCGGGTCATCTCCCGTATCTTCCCCGTGGGGCTTCCGGCATAGTCCGATGCGAGGGTCACCCGGTAGCGGTCGTCGAGTTTATCCACCTGGGCGGAGATGTTTTTTGCCCCCATGGAAAAAAAGAAATTCATCATTTCAGTGACAAGACGGGAAACGATGAGTCGTTCATCCCTCATTTTTTTCTCCCCTCTCTGAAAATTTCGATGAGCGGCACGAGCAGGGCTGCTACGATGCCGCCGGCAAAACCGTTGTTGTAGAGGTTGAATCCTCCGTGGAGAACCCCCACGTTGAGCACCACGGAGGAATGGAGATAGCCGGCGAGCACTCCGTACTGCCAGCCGAAAACCCCGCCGATGGGAGCGAGGGTCGTGCCGAAGAGGGCCGCAAGCTGGATGGGAGGATCGGCGATCCCCCAGGTCTTCGTGAGGCTCCCCAGCATCACCCCGAGAAAAATGGGGGTGATGTTCTTCGGAGTCTTGCCGAGGGCGCTGAACCCTGACACGGTGAGAACACCTCCGAGGGTGGGTCCGTTCAGATCTCCTCCGATGAGGAGAATGTAGGCGACGGCGATAAGTCCGTTTAGACCCATGTTGATGAGGGTTGGAGGAAAGTCCATGATGTCCACGAAGTCTGCCACGAGGCGTCCCGGGTGGTTCAATACCGCCCTGTACCCCTCGAAGGACCGGCCGTTGAGCCACCACCCCGCCGCGACGAAACCGCAGAAGAGGAGAATGCAGGGAGGCGCGAGGAGCCCGTTGTTCCCCCTTGTCCAGATCACCCGGCTCAGATCGACGAACCCGTGGGACCGGAAGAGGGAGACCATGATGGTCCCCACCATGCCTGCGGCGAACCCCATGTTGTAGAGGTTGAAACCCCGGTGAACGGCCATGAAGGCCGAGGCCAGGGGAGGAAGAATGAATCCTGCGGTGATGCCGATGAAGGCCCCGAAGGGAATTCTCATGGCCGGAGGAAAGGTGAAGCCGAACATGATCTGGCTCACCAGAGGGGCGAGGGCCGTGCCGAAAAAGGCGATGTAGACGAACTGGAGGAAGGGCTCCTTTCGGTACCATGAGAAGAGCCAGACTCCGGCGAAGGGGAACCAGACGTTGAAAATATTCTTTCCGAAAAAGGCAAAACCTGCGATGATGAAGACTGCTGCGAAGGATATTCCCCTCAGGTGGACCTTCATGCGGAGGAGTATGGCCGTGAAGATGAGGGTGAGCAGGCCGCTGTTCACAAAAGAGGCCCCCATCCCTCCCACCTCCACATAGTCGGTGATGAGATAGTCGGGCTCGATGATGATTCGTAGGAGACCATGGTAAATTTCCGGCAGGGAGCTCTGGGTGAGGCCGAAGAGGATGAGCAGGGCGCCGAAAAGAAGGAGAAAGAGGCTTTTCCCCCGGTCTCCCACTGCGAATCGGTCATATTTTAATTTTCCTGACTGGGGCATGGGTCAATCGCCTCCTCGAAAAAACGGATTGAAAAACGAAGCCTGTGAAAGAAGAATATCAGGAAAGGGGTAAAGATTCACTCCCCTTTCCGGGAGGACAGATATTCTGAAGCTGTCTTTGCTGCCGCAGAAGGCGGAATTCCCTCTTCAGAAACCAGGCTGCCATGATCCCTCCGCCGAGGTCGGAGAGAGGAATGGCCATCCAGACCCCGTCCGTGCCGAAATGGGGAGGAAGGAAGTAGAGAGGAATGAATATGAAGAAAAAATGGCGGGAAAGGGTGAGAAAAATGCCCGTCTTCGCCTTGCCGATTGCCTGGAAGGTATGGGAGGCGATGATGCTCACCGCCGCGAAGATGACTCCGCTGTAGCCTATCCGCAGCCCCCGGACGGTGAGGGCGAGAAGCGGCCGGGTCGTCGGCGTTGAAGATTCGGAATCAGCGGCTCGGGCGCGGCCATGATGAGAAGAAAGCTTCCGGCGAAGAATAGGGCCGCCATGGCGAGGGCCGTTTTGACGGAGGAGATGACCCGCCCGTAGTCCTTCGCTCCGTAGTTGTAGCCGATGATGGGCTGCACTCCCCCGGCGAGGCCGAGGACCGGAAGAAAGAGAAGGCTGTCGAGGCTGAAGAAAATACCCATGGCTGAAATGGCGAGATCTCCTCCATAGGTGCGGAGGGATGCGGTTGAAGAGGGCCAGGACGAAGGTGAGAGCTCACCTCGGTGAGACATGGGGCCAGCCCGACGGCAAGAATCCGCCTCGTGATGACGCCGTCGGGACGCAGATTTTTCAGACGGATCCGCAGAATTCCCTTTTTGCGGGCGTAGTAGGCCCCTGCCCACAGAGCCGAGAGGACTTTGGGAAATCACCGTGGCGACGGCGGCCCCCCGAATTCCCATATCCATGCCGAGAATGAACAGCCAGTCGAGAAGGATGTTCGCGAAAGCCCCGAGAACGAGGGTGTACATGGCATATCGGGGACTGCCCTCCGCGCGGATGAAAAAGTTGAACCCGAAAGCCACGAGGGAAAAAAATATCCCCCAGGCGGCTATGTCCATGTACGCCTTCGCAAGGGGCATCATGGTGGCGCTGGCACCGGAGAGGTCGAGAATCTCCCGGGAATACAGGGCGCCCCCCAGGCTCAGCAGAATGCCTCCTCCGGTCAGATAGACAAGGGCGTTGCCCATGATCTTCTCCGCCCGGGCCCGCCTTTTTTCTCCGAGGGAGATGGAGATCAGGGAGCCTCCTCCCACGCCGATGAGCAGGCCGTAGGAAATTGCCAGCAGCATGAAGGGAAAGGCCACGCTGATCGCACCGATTCCGGTGGGGCCGACGGTCTGGCCGACGAAGATCCTGTCGACGATATTGTAAAGGGCGTTCGCCAGCATCCCCACGATGGCCGGAAGGGAGAATCGGATCATCAGGCGGGGTATGGAATCCGTCCCCATGGCCTGGGACTGGTTTTTCTGTTTTTCCATTTATATTTTTCCTCCAAAGACTCTTTCTACGGGAAATGATTATATCCCATAGAAAGATCCTGCCCGTTCAAAAAAAGATCATCTCCTGCGGTGTCCTCCAGGAGATGATCCTCAGCATTTTTTCTTTCCCTCGGGATACAAGAAGAAGGGGCGGCTATTTTCCGCCCTTTCGCCCCATTTCCTCGAGGGCCTTCTGAAGGGCTTTTTCCGCTTCCGGGGGCAGCCGGTCGATCCCGCCTTTATCCGTGTTTCGCGATGCCACGAAGGAGAGGCGGTCCTGAAGGCGGGAGCCCATCTCCTTCCGGTAGACTTCGTCGGAAAAGTTTATGGGGAAACGGGGCAGCTCCATGGTCTCCATGTCGCTGAAGGGGCCGAAGGGAACGAAGGACGCCTGGCCTTCCACGATGCGCTCGAGGATGCCGAGGGTATCCGCCGGGGTGACCTTCTTCCCCATGAAATCCCCCGTATTCAGAATGTAGCAGTCCACCCCGTCGTCGAAGAGGGCCCGGAAACGTTCGTAGTCGAGGCCGAGAGGATAGGTGCGGAAGGGGTTGGCGTAGCTCTCGATGACAAGGGCGTTGGGGTCAACCCCCGGGGCGAGGCGCTCGGCGGTCGTCCGCTTCGTGGCCAGGGTCGCGCCGAAAACGGCGGCCAGGTCCGAACCCTTCAGACGGACAACGGGAGGAATGGTCTGGTCCTTCATGAGCCAGAAAATGGCGTCGATGGGTTCGTCGATCCGGTCGACCCGCACAGGTGACCAGAGCTTCGACTTGATGGCCCTTCCGTTGCCGTTGCGCAGATCCTCGGTCACAGGATAGAGAAGGCCGTCCTCTCCCCGGGTGACCCCGCAGTTCTGAAGGGAGATGATGAACTTGTTGTCCTCGCACCCCATGGGATAATCCTGGACCTTGTCGAAATAGGAGGGTTCGAGGGCGATGGCGTATTTCTCCCTGCCGTTGATGATGAAGGCGTCGTCGTGAAGGACGGTGATGTCGTACTTTTCGCCGTGGCGGGCATGGGTGAGGGTGGATTTTCCCGACCCGGAGAGGCCGAAGACCGCCGCCACGAAGGAGCGGCCGTTTTTCAGGTTGTACCGCTTCAGCCCCCCGTGGCAGGAGGCAAATCCGTTTCGGACGGCCGTCCCCCAGGCGAGGGTGAGAGTGCCTTTCTTGAGCTCGCCGAAGTAACGCATTCCGAGGACCGCCGCGCAGTTGTGGAGGGGGTCGAAGAAGGCGAGCCCCAGGGGAAACTGGGGAGAGGTCCAGTCGGGGTCGGCGTACATGAAGATGTCGCCGTCGGGCAGAACTCTGGAATCCCTGTACATGTCGCGGTAGGTTTTATTGAGATACTGAAAGTTCAGCATCCAGTTGTAGACGAGGTTTTCGTGATTCCGGGGGACGAGCAGATGGGCCTTGACCATGAAGTCCTGCTCGAGGCCGATGTAGGCCTCCGCGGAATAGCACGTTCGATATCGGCTTCCGTAGACCGCCTCCCGAAGAATGGGGGCAAATTCCGCCATATCCACCCCCGGCTCGCCGAAAATTTTTCTTGCCGCGGCACAGCGGCCCACCACGGCGCCGTCGTTGATGAGAAGAACATTGCTCCGGGCAGGAAGACCCTGTCCCTCAGGCCGGTAGACGGGCATACCCGTCAGCTCCACCGTTCCGGGGCTTTGCCGGGCGAGCTGGTAGGCCTCCTTGAGATCCTGCACGGGGAGGACATTGTTTCCGTAGAAGGCGCTTTCGATGGTGGTCCGTGCCTGAGACTTGATTCGAGAGAAACTTTCCGCGTCGGAATAGAGCTCCAGGGTCGCCATGGTACTCTCCTCTTTTCTCCCGCAGGCGGGAACGTTATGAAACGCCGGTCGTCTCCGGCAAAACTATTCTACCACGGAGATTATGGCCTATCGGTCAAAAGGAAAAAGATGACCTGAGAAAAAAGAAAAAAATATAAAAAGGCAACAATTCTTCTAGAATCCCCTCCGCCTCCGGAGGGTTTCATAGGCTTCCTGGATCTCCTGAAACTTCCGTTCCGCCAGCCTGATGAAGTCGGGGTCGAGCTTCTGCCCGATGAACTTGTCGGGATGGTAGCGTCCGAGCATCTCCCGGTAGCATCTCTTGACCTCCTCGTCCGACGAGGAGGGAGAGCATCCGAGCACGGCATAGGGGTCTTTCGGCCCCCGGGGAGGCTCGGAAGAGCCCGGCCTCCCTCTTCCTCCCGGCGGCGGAGTGGAGCCGCGTTCGTACCGCCCCGCTCCCGGTCGGAGGATACGGCTGAAAAAGCTCCAGAGCACATAGAGGGCGATGAGGGTCGGGAGCAGACGAATGATGAGATAGAAGAGCCGCAGGAGCAATGCCATGGGAACCTCCCCGAATTTGTTGTTCTCAGTCCATATAAACCAGGAGCTTCATCCCTACTATAGTTCTGTCTCTTCCGAGCTCGAAGACGATATCATAAAATCCCGCATCGTCGGAATAAACGGCCGAAGAGCCCTCTTTGCTTTCCGGCTCGCCGAGGATGTTCACCACGGCAGAAAAAGGCATCCCCACCCTTACCCCCGGCTCGGGTCCGAAGGGATAGGCTCCGTCGAGGACCGTCACGGAGACGAGGTTTTCCTTGTCAGGAGCCTGGAAAAAAGAAAGGGCAAGCCCCTGCCACGTGAGGGTCGTAATGGTGTATTTATAGCTCTCATCGTGGATGGAGGTCATGTTCTTTCGCCGCTGCGTCCGGGGAGGGCCGAAACGCTTTTTTGCCGTCTCGGCTTTATCTCCGTACCTCTCGAGGATGGCGCCGAGGAAACTTTCGAGGGGCAGCCTGTGTTCCTCCGAAGGGGCGGAGGCGGAGAAAAGATGAACACCTCCGGTCTCCCGGACAAGGCGGATAAGATCGTCTTTTTCATTCCCCTCGGAAAGCCGGGCGGAAAAGGAGGAAAAAAAGTCCTTCCGGGTCGTATCCACTTGGAAAACCCACTCCTTTTTCTTCCCCTCGGGATCTCCCGGAGACTCATAGGAATACCCCACAAGCCATTTTCCTCCTCCGAGGGGCTCCGTGATCCATCCGTACTCCTTGCGAACTCCCGTCTTCCGGAGTTCTCCGGCAATTTTCTCAAGAACCGTCTGTTTTCCCGAGGAGATTTTCGCCTCCTGCACCCAGGAGGTCACCATCTCGTCCTCGGTCATATCCAGGGAGTACCTGAAGAAAATATCGTCGATCCTTCGGGAATAAGAATCCCCGAGGGAGCGGGTAATACGGCGGACAATCCGCTCCCGGGAAAAGACCTCGAAAAACCATCCCTTCAGGTCTCCCTTCCGGTCTTTGTAGAGGCAGGAGACGATGTACCCGGATCCGGGAAATGGTTCCACCTCCCATTTCGGTCCCCCCCGTCCGTGGGCGGCATCCTTCCAGGCAGTGATAAACTCCTGGTTGGACATCTCCGCCGAAAGGCTGCGGGAGGTTTTTGCCAGCACGAGCGCCTCGGAGGAGGTCAGGCCGGGGCGGGGAGAAAAGAGAAGAAAGATTGCGGCGGCACAGGCAAGAATAAGCAGCAGGGTTGACTGCTTCCGGCCATGGAAGCGGGAGCCGGCTGAAGTGGACGGTTCGGAAAAGATCGGGTTCTGTATGTGAATTGTCGGCGAGGGGGCGAAGAAACCTCTTCGGAAACCGGCCATGGGCTTTCTCTCTCTTTCCTGTATGTGTCAGCGGCAGAGGACGCTGACGCTCGGCCCCGCTGCCCTACCCTCCGCCTTCCAGCCCACGCGTATTCTCTTATATTATAATGTATTTTTTCTTTTCCGTGCACAATGGCGAGCATGTTTTTTCGTGCTACTATGGGGAAAAAGGAGGGTATTTCATGACTCTCTCCATCGGCGGCTATATATCGACGAGCTTTCTCGACTACCCGGCCCATACGGCAGGGGTTCTCTTTCTTACGGGTTGCCAGTTCCGCTGTCCCTTCTGCCATAATCCAGATCTCGTCCTCCCCGGAGAAGAGCATCCGTCCCTCTCCCTGGAAGCCATCCTCACAGACCTTCATAAACGAAGGGCCTTTCTCGACGGCGTCTGCGTCACCGGAGGTGAACCCACCCTCCAGGAGGAGCTCCCACGCCTGCTCGAGGCCATCCGCTCCCGCGGCCTCAAGGCAAAGCTCGACACGAACGGCGCCCGGCCTGACGTCCTGAGGAATCTTCTTTCGGCGAAGCTTCTCGACTATGTCGCCATGGATGTGAAAGCGCCGTGGATCAAATACCCCCTGGCTTCCGGATGGAAGGGCAATACGGACCTGGTTCGGGAGAGCATAGGCCTTCTGCTCGACGGGGATATCCCCTTTGAATTCCGTACCACTCTCGTGCCGGGAATTCATTCGACCGAGGACGCCCCCCTGATCGGCCAGATGATAGAGGGCGCCCCCCTCTTCGTCCTTCAGAGCTACCGTCCCGGCAATACCCTCTCCCCCGGCTTCGCCGCCCTCTCTCCTCTGAAGGAGGAGTTCCTTATCGCCTTCCGTGAAGCGGTCCGGCCGTGGGTCGGAGAGGTCAGAATCCGGGGATAGCCTTCTTTACAAACGCAAGGGCCTCCCCGAAATCCTCCAGGGTGAGGTTGATTGGAGTCCCCTCCCCGGTTTTACGGTTTCTCAGAAGATAGCTCGGGTGAAAAAACCGGGCGCAGGGTGAAATTCATTCCCTCCCATGAGCAGGGAAAAAACCTTCCCCTCAGGGTGGTGATTCCCTCCTTCGTTTCAAGGAAGGTCCGGGTAGGTACGTTCCCGACGGCAAGGACGAGCAGGGGCCGGAGGGTCTCCGTCTGGGCCCTGAGCCAGGGCCGGCAGGAGGCAAGCTCTCCCTTCGCCGGAAGGCGGTTTTCGGGGGGACGGCATTTCACCATGTTCGTAATAAAGACCTTCTCCCTCGGGAGGCCGGCCTCTTCCATCAGAGATGTGAGAAATTGTCCCGACCGTCCCACGAAGGGCTTTCCCGATTCATTTTCCTGCGCTCCCGGAGCCTCTCCCACAACCACAAGGGGACAAGGGACAGGCCCTTCGCCGAAGACCGTCAGGGTCCGGGTTTCCCACAGTCCGCATCTTGTGCAGACGCTCACTTCCCTTCGAAGATCAGAAAAAGATGCTCCCTTCATCTGCCTCTCCTTTCTCTTTCCAATCGGTAGAAAAGCCCTCTGAAGCAGGAGAATTTCTGTCATAATTGAAGCAGAAAGAAATCTTTGGGAGGACCGCCCATGCCAAAGGAACTCTATGCCGTCTTCGACCTCGAGACCAACGGATTTCGGGGAGCCTCCGCCGTCTCCGCCTCGTCAATAATCTTCACGGGGGAGGGGCGCATCGTGGACATCTTCAACCGCTTCTACTTCCCCGAAGAACGTCCCTCTCCCCGCACCGAGAGGGTACACGGCCTCACTACCGGACGCATCGGCCGTTTCCGGGGAGAAGAGCCCTACCCCCTCCATTTTCTCGAGGACATATCCAGCCTCGCGGCCTTCTGGAACAACTGGAATCTTCAGGGGATCGCGGTGCACAACCTTTCCTTCGACCTCTCTTTTCTGCCCCGCCCTCTTGCGAGAGAAAAGCGCTGGTGGTGTTCCATGAGAGGCCTCACTGATTTCTGCCGCCTGCCTCCCGGCAGCCGATCCTTCGGGGAGTTCAAGTGGCCCAGACTAGCGGAAGCTGTACAAGCCGCCAGGGAGCGTCTTGAAGCTCCTGCGCACCTTGCGGAAATCGAGAAGGCAATGGGAACTCCCCTGCACCACTACGGCCTGAGCGACTGCTTCGAGCTCTACGGCCTCTTGGTCCGGGTGCTCCGTTCCCTTCCGGAGAAACCTGCTTTCCGGACATCCGCCGCTCCCATGACGCCTCCCCGGAGGGAGATCTACGAGATGGATCCGCCCCGGGAGGATGGCTTCGTCACGGAGCGGCTGCTCTACTCCTCCCGGCTCGCAGAGGCCGCCGGGCTTCCTGAGAGGCGAAAAACGCCCCTTCTCCTATGGGACGAAAGGGAGATTCCCTGATTTTCAGGAGGATCTCTTTTTTTTGCTGAAACAGGTCAGTAAGGTCAAACCCTTGATACTCAGTCCTGATCCCCCACAAGGAATTTTTTTCCCACGGCGAGAGGGGTAAAGGCCTTGCCGAAGGCTGAAGCGAGCTTTAACTGCATGGGGAACCCCGTGCAATGTCCCGCAGCGATCCATTCGGGTTCGAACTCCTTCATTCCTTCAAGGGTCTTCTCCATCTTTTCCTCAGTGCCGTTGATGAGGTGCAGCCCTCCGGCGACCCCCGCCACAGGCTCGCCGGGGTAGAGGGCGCGGGCCCGCTTCAGGATATTGACGATCCCCGAATGGCTGCATCCGGCGGCCACCACGATCCCCTTTCCCCTTACAAGGGCGAAGACGGCCATGTCGTCCGCCAGCACATCCTGACAGACCTGGCCTTCAGACAGGGTGAAAAACCGTTTCCCCGGCCCTTCAAAATCCGTCTCCCTGGGGATTTCTCCCGAGGTCGTCAGTCCGGGGGCAAGAGGGAAGGGGGCGGACGAAAGGAAAAGCTGACCGCCGGCCGCCTCGATCTCCTTCCGGCCGTCTTCGGCCTGAACACCTTTCGAGACGGGAACGGGGTCCACCGTGAAATGGGTACGGAAAAGACAGGGATGGGCGATGACGGGAAAATTCTTCTTCCCGGTGGATTTCACGAATCGGGCGACGCCGCCCGTATGGTCATAATGGCAGTGGGAAAGGACGAGAAAATCGATGGAAGCGGGGGATATTCCCAGGGACTTCATGTTGTGGGAGAGGACTTCCGGGGTCTGTCCCACGTCGAGAAGCCCCCTGATGATCTGCCCTTCGCTTTTTGCGGTCAGCAGAAAGGACAGGCCGTGTTCTCCGAGCAGGGAACCGTGCATCTGCACGGAGTCCTCCACAAGAGTGAGTATTTCGAGAGAATCGAGCATTGAGAACCCACCTCCGAATACAGGATATTTTGTATAATGGACCGAAACGCGCCCCTTTGCAAGGGGGCCAGGAGAATGGGAGAAGAGAATGTATTACATCGAAGGACAGTCCACAGACCCCGCGTTCAACCTCGCCATGGAGGAATATCTCTACAGGACCATCGGACAGGAACATCCCGGCTATTTTCTGCTCTGGCAGAACAGGCCGTCCATTATTGTCGGAAGGTTTCAGAATACCGCCCAGGAGGTCAACCGACCCTTCGTGGAAGAGCGCGGCATCGCCGTGGTGCGGCGGATCTCGGGAGGAGGCGCTGTCTACCATGACCTCGGCAACATCAACTATACCTTCATCGTCCCCAACGACGAGGGCAACCCCTTCGACTTCGCCCGGCACGCCAAACCGGTGGTCGATGCCCTGGCAGCCCTCGGAGTGAAGGCAGAGTTCAACAGCCGCAACGACCTGGCCATAGACGGGAAAAAATTCTCCGGAAGCGCCCAGCATATGGACCGCCGCCGCCTTCTCCACCACGGCACACTCCTCTTCGACTCCGATCTCTCCGTTCTCGCCCTGGCCCTTCAGGTGGACGAGGAAAAATTTTCCTCCAAGGGGTTCAAATCCGTCCGGAGCCGGGTGACGAACATTCTGCCCTGCCTGCCCGTCCCCCTCTCCCTGGGGGAATTCATGGACTATCTCCGCAATTCCCTGTCGGGGCTTGAGCAGATTTCCCTCACAGAAGGGCAGAAAGAGGGGATAGCCGCTCTGCGAGAGGAAAAATACGCCACATGGGAATGGAACTGGGGAGCCTCGCCGGACTTCTCGGAGCGAAAAGTCCGCCGATTTGCCTGGGGAAAGGTGGAGGCTCTCCTCGACGTCAAAAACGGCGTGATCAAACAGGCCCGCTTCTTCGGCGACTTCTTCGGCCAGGAAAACCGGGAGGAGGTCGAACTCCTTCTCGCCGGATGTCCCTACCGGGAGGAAGATATCGCCGGAAGGCTTGCAGAATTTCCCCTCACGAACTATTTCCGCGGCGCCGAAAAAGAGGAATTTATCGCCTTTCTTCTCTCATGAACCTGCTGTCTTCCACAAAGCAAGGCCCCGGAATCCATGAATGGCATTCCGGGGCCTTGCTTTGTGATCCTTTGCATGAGGGAGGGGCTATTTTTTCGGCATGGAGAAGGGGTGGCCGTTCACGGCCAGGGCGCCTTCAAAGAGGGCCTCTCCCACGGTGGGATGGGCGTGGATGGTGGTCAGGAGTTCGTCCACCGTGGCCTCGAGCCGGAGGGCGAGAGCCCCCTCGACGATAAGGTCCGTCGCCCGGGGGCCGATGATGTGCACTCCGAGGATTTCGTCGTATTTTCCGTCCACCACGTACTTCACCATGCCGTCAGCCTCGTTCATGATGAGGCTTTTTGCATTGGCGAGAAGGGGGAATTTCCCGATCTTGACGGTATGCCCCTTCTCTTTCGCCTCCTTTTCCGTGAGGCCGACGGAGGCGATCTCCGGAGCCGTGTAGACAGCGCTCGGGACGGTCTTGTAGTCCATCTCCACCGGATGGGCCATGATGTTTTCCGCGGCCACTTCTCCCTCCCGGGAGGCCACGTGGGCGAGCATGACGGGGGAGGTGCAGTCCCCGATGGCGTAGATTCCCTTTACCGACGTCTCCATGAATTTGTCCGTCTTGATCCTGGATCGGTCCATGGCGACTCCGATGTTTTCGAGGCCGAGCCCCTTCGTCACGGGGCGCCGCCCCACGGAGACGAGGACCTTTTCGCAGCCGACGGCGATGGGGCCTTTGGGGGTCTCCACGGAGACTGAGAGGAGGCCGTTCTTTTTCTCCACTCCCGTGACCTTGGAAGAGGTGTGGAAGACCACTCCCCTGCGGGTCAGAACGCCCTTTAAAATGGCGGTGATCTCGCCGTCCAGGAGGGGAAGGATTTCGGGAAGCATCTCCACGACGGTGACCTTCGCGCCGAAGGAGGCGAAGAGGGAGGCGAATTCCATGCCGATGACCCCTCCTCCCACGAGGACAATCGACTTGGGCAGGCCTTCCAGGGAGAGGGCTTCGGTGCTCGTCATGACGCCCTCGAGGTCGAAACCGGGAACGGGGGGGACCACCGGCTCGGATCCCGTGGCGACGATGAAGGCGTCGGCAGTGAGTTTGGACACGGCTCCGTCTTTTCCGGTGACCGAAATCTCCTTTGGAGAGAGAAAGGACGCCTCCCCCTGCAGGATGGAGACTCCGTTGGAACGGAGGAGGGTTCCGACTCCGTCCACGAGGGTCTTGACCACGAGATCTTTTCTGTTCATGAGGACGGGCCAGTCCAGGGAGACATTGTCGGCCTTCAGGCCGATGGCCGCCCCTTCTTTCGCCTGGGTATAGGCCTCCGCCGTATGGAGCAGAACTTTGGTGGGGATGCACCCCACGTTGAGGCAGACCCCCCCGAGGGCCTTCTTTTCGACGATGGTGACCTCCGCACCAAGCTGGGCGGCCCGGATGGCCGCGATGTACCCTCCGGGACCTGCGCCCAGAATGACTATTTTTTTCTTTCCGTTCGAGCTCATAATGTTCCCCTTTCCCCTAGAGCAGGAGGAGCCAGGGATTTTCAACGAGCTCCCGTATTCCGGCGAGAAGCCGGGCGGCCTCAGCTCCGTCCACGATCCTGTGGTCCGCAACAAGGGAGAGGATGGTCATGGGCCGGACGACCACTGTGCCGTCCGCGACGACCGGTCTGTCCACGATCGCGTTGACGCCGAGGATGCACGCCTCGGGTGGGTTCACTATGGGGACGAAGCTGTGCATTCCAAACATGCCGAGGTTCGTGATGGTGAAGGTGCCCCCCTGCATGTCCTCCAGAGCGAGCCTGCCCGTTCTGGCCTGTTCCACGAGACGCTCCGTCTCGGAGGCGATCTGGAGAAGGCTCTTGTTCTGCACTCCCTTGACGTTGGGGACGAGAAGGCCCCCCTCCACCGCCACGGCCATGCCGATGTTGACATTTCCGTGCAGAACGATCTCCTCTCCGTCGAGAGAGGCGTTCCCCATGGGGACTTCCTTCAGGGCGGCGGCGCAGATCTTCATGAGGATGTGGTTGTAGGTGATCTTGACTCCCCGCTTCGTCCCTTCTGCTTTTACCCTGCTGCGGAAGGAGACGAGGGCTGTGCAGTCAACTTCCATCTGGAAGCTGGCCGTGGGAATGGTGGTGTTGCTGAGGCTCATGCGCTGGGCGATGACCCGCCGCATGGGGGTGAGGGGGATGCGGATGTCCTCTCCCGGAGCGGCCGCAGTTCCCGAGGCCGCCCTAAGGACGTCTTCCTTCATGATCCTCCCTGCCGTGCCGAGGGAGGCAAGGTCGACTCCGAGGTCCGAGGCCATCTTCGCTGCCGCGGGGCTGGCTTTGACTCCCGGTCCCTTTTTCGCCACCCAGGCATCCACGTCTTTGCGGACAATCCTGCCCGCAGGGCCCGACCCTTCCACAAGGGTTAAGTCGACCCGGGCGTCCCGGGCGGTCTTCCGGGCGAGAGGCGTGGCCCGAAGACCTGCGGCAGGCCGTTTTTCCTCCGGCCTCCCTTTTTCAGAGGGCGGAAGGTCTTTCTTCTCCTGCTTTTCTTCCGAAGGTGCCGCGGCATCGGCAGCGGCGGACTCAATCTGCTCCCCCTCCTGGCCGAGCCAGGCGAGGGTCTCGCCCACGGGTACGTCCTTTCCGCCCGGCACGACGATCTTGAGAAGCACTCCCTCCTCGGGGGATTCCACCTCGAAGGTGAGCTTATCCGTTGCGACAACCATGAGAATCTCGCCCTTTTTGACGGATTCCCCTTCTTTTTTGCTCCACTGGGAGACCACTCCCGAATTCATGGTGAGGCCGAGTTTTGGCATATTCACCGCTACAGCCATCGTACACCCTCCTTAGTAAGGAACATTGCGATTGAAATCGATTGAAAACCTTTTCCTATCGGTCAGAGCCCTTCCACTACATCATTCCTAAAAGACGGGGAAGGAAGAGCGTGATTCCTGGAAAAGCCGTGATGACCACAAGGGCGATCACCGAGGCGATAATGAGCGGAATTGCAGGCCGGCTGATCTGCTCCATGGTGAGCCCGCTGATCCGCGCGCCGACGAAGAGGTTGACGGCAACCGGAGGGGTCACCTGTCCAATGGCCATGTTGATGGTCATCATGACGCCGAACCAAATGGGATCCCATCCGAAGATGACGATGATCGGCGCCAGTATGGGCAGAAAGACGTAGGCGATGGAGATGGCGTCGAGAAGCATTCCGGCGAAGAGCAGAATGATGTTGATCATGAGAAGAATGACCGTCGGATTTTCGGATATGCCCAGAAGGACCGCAGCGACCTTGTCGATGAGCCCCACCGTGGCCCCGAGCCATGAGTAGAGCCCGGCGCAGGTCACCACGATCATGACCACGGAGGTTCCGGCGACGGTCTCCTTGAGGATGTCGAAGAGTATCCTGAGCGTCAGAGTGTTGTAGACGAAAATCCCCACGAAGAGGCCGTAGAAGACCGCCACGGCCGCGGCTTCGGTGGGAGTGAATATTCCACCATATATTCCTCCGAGGATGATGACGGGGGTGAAGAGTCCCCAGAAGGCATCCCGGACGGCCCGGAGCACGACGGAGGCGCTCCCCCGGGGTGAGCCCTTGTAGCCCCGCTTTCTGCTGACGAGATAGACCGCAACGCAGAGAAAACAGGCCACAACGATGCCGGGAATGACTCCCGCGGCGAAGAGCGTCCCCACGGACTGCTGCATGATGTCTCCGTAGACGATGAAGGAGATGCTCGGAGGAATGATGATGGCAAGTCCCGAAGCCACCGAGACCACCGCTGCGGCGAAGGCCTTGTCATATCCGGCTTCCGCCATTCCCGGGATGAGGATGAGGCCGAGGGCCGCCACGGTCGCCGGCCCCGAGCCGCTGACGGCTCCCCAGAAGGCCGCCACGATAACCGTCGCGACGGCGAGGCCGCCGGTCATATCCCCCACGAGTTCCTTGATGAGGGTGATGATCCGTTCGGCGATGCCGGCTTTTTCCATGATGACTCCTGCGAGGATGAAGAAGGGGATCGCCAGCAGGGGAAACTTGGCGATTCCGGCGAAGAAGCTGTAGGAGAGCATTTGGTACCCCATATTCCAGTTCCACACGACGAAAAGGGCTGCCGAACCGAGGGCGACTGCTATGGGCACCCGGATAAGAAGAGGAAGGATGAAAAGGACGATCGTCCAGAATGCCGGTTCGTGAAGCAAAGACTCCATCTCTCGTCCCTCCTAGAACTTTCCGGCCCGGATGGTCTCCAGGGCCGACTGGGCGATGCGGAAACATATCAGGACAGAAAACACGGGCAAAGCGATTGTATAGTAGTACACCGGAATGGCCAGGGATTCAGTGGTCACTCCGAGGTCGATTTCATCCCGGACTTCCAGATACCCGAGGTAGGCCAGAAGACCGAAGAAAAGGAGAGACAAACCTGTCGAGAAGAAGAAAAAGCCCTTTCTCCATTTCGGAGGGAATCGGTCGTAGATGAAGGTCATGCTGAGGTGGGAGTTCTGTTTGAAGGCGATGGCCGTGCCGAGCATGACGAGCCAGACGAACATGTTGATGGTGACCTCCTCGGTGAAGGAGAGGGCGTGAAAGATGAAATAGCGGGTGATGACGTTGGCGAAGGTAATGACGGCCATCACCAGAAGAATGATCGATCCGAGAATTTCCTCGAAATGGTCCAGAATTTTTTTCGTCATGAATGGACAACCCCTTCTTCTGCGGAAAGGCGCGGGGGGAGAAGGTCCTTCTCCCCCCGAAGGTTGCTACGAATTATTCGTATTTTACTTCGCCACGGAGGCCATATCTTCTTGGGCGGCCTTTACGAGATCCTCGCCGACCTTGGCTTTCCAGGCTTCCATAACGGGAGCGGTCTTGTCGGCGAAGGCCTTTGTCTCCTCGGGCGTGAGGGTGGTCACTTCCATCCCCACATCCTTGAGAGTCTTGTGCCAGTCGGTGATCTCGGGAACCTTGTTGATTTTCTGAAGATAGGCCAATGCAGATCCATCGTCGAGGCTGATGCGGGCGAGGGCGATCATGTACTTTCCCGCTTCCTCGGCGGCAGCCTGGATCATCTTCTGGTCCTCTGTCGAGAAGGATTTCCACACGTCAGGGTTGACGACGTAGAGGGTGGGATCAACCACGTAATGCCAATCGGTGACGTACTTGTGATAATCGTGCATCTTCACGGGGTAGAAGGTGCTGATGGGGTTCTCCTGTCCGTCCACCACGCCCTGCTGAATGGCGGCCATGGTGTCGCTCCAGTTCATGTTCACGGGGTTGGCGCCGAGAGCCCTGAAGGTATCGAGGAAAAGAGGGCTTCCCACCACGCGGATCTTCATTCCTTCGAGATCCGCAGGGGTTCTGATGGCCTTCTTGGAGTTCGTCAGCTCCCGGAATCCGTTCTCGCCGAAGGCGAGGAACTTCACGCCCTTGTCCTCGATGGCCTTGATGATCATCTGTCCGGCCTTGCCGTTCTTGATCGCGTCAAGGGCCTTGTAGGGATGGGGCTGGTTGGCGATGAAGAAGGGAAGTGCGAAGAGGTTCAGCTCGACGAGCTGGGGTGAATAGTTGATGGAGGACTGAACGGCGAAGTCGATGGTCCCGTTCCGCACGAGAAGGAAGGCGTTGGTCTGCTTTCCCGTGGTGAGCTGGGATCCCGGGTAGACCTTGATGTTGATCTTCCCGCCGCTTCTCTCCTTCACGAGGTCGGCAAAATAGGTGGCGCCCATTCCCCATGCCGTGGTCAGGCTGGGGACGATGTCGAGCTTGTACTCGTCCTTGTAGGCTGCGAGGGAGGGAACTGCCAGGGCGCATAGAAGGGCTGCGGCAAGGAACAATGCAACTATTTTCTTCATTCTCTTTCTACCTCCTGAATTTGGATTTCAACAGCTTTTTTTCTTTAGGTCTGCTTCTTTTCCGGGCCGGGGATCAGAGTTTTTCCACCACCTCCCGTCGGAACGGTCGGAACCGGCAGAAACAGGTTCCCTACATCATTCCCCGGATGCCGGCGGCGATTTTCTCCGGGGTGATCCGGTAGGCCTGCTCCAGGGGACGGGCGAAGGGCACCGGGGTGAAGGGCGCTCCCACCCGGACGATGGGCGCGTCGAGGAGGTCGAGCCCCTCTTCCGCCACTATCGCCGAGATTTCAGCTCCCACTCCGCCCTGCTTCACCGCCTCATGGGCGATGGCAAGACGGCTCGTCTTCGCCACCGAATTGAGGATGGTCTCCTTGTCCAGGGAGAGATGGTCCGAAGGTCAATAAGCTCGACGCTGATACCCTCTTTCTCCAGGGTCTGGGCCGCCTTGACCGCCAGGTTCATGGTCATGGACCAGGAGACGAGGGTGACGTCCTTTCCTTCCTTGACCACTTTCGCCTTTCCGATGGGGACGAGATGCTCCCCTTCCGGAACCTCTCCCTTCATGGAGAAGAGCTGCTTGTGCTCGAAGTAGATGACGGGGTTGTCGTCCCGGATGGCCGATTTGAGAAGTCCCTTGGCGTCCGCCGGGTTGGAGGGAATGACGACCTTGAGGCCCGGGATGTGGAGGAAGAAGGCCTCCACAGACTGGGAGTGCTGCGCCGCAGCCTGGTTGACGAGGCCGTCGGGGGCCCGCAGGACCATGGAGACGGGCTTCTGGCCCCCGAACATGTAGTAGATCTTGGCCATCTGGTTGTAGATTTCGTCGAAGCAGACTCCGACGAAGTCGGCGAAGTGCATGTCCGCCACGGGGCGCATTCCCGCAAGGGCCGCGCCCACACAGGCGCCCACGATGGCCGTCTCCGTGATGGGGGTGTCCATGACCCGCTCGGCGCCGAATTCCGCCGGCAGCCCCTTGAACTGGCCGAAGATGCCTCCCTGGCGGACGATGTCCTCTCCCATGACGAAGACTCTTTCGTCCCGCTTCATCTCTTCCTGCATGGCCTCAAGGGTCGCCTGGGAGAATGTGATTGTCTTCATGCTCATGCTGTCCATCCCCTTATACGTAGAGGCCTTCATAGAGAGCCGACTCTTCCGGGACGGGAGAGGTGCGGGCATACTCCAGGGCCTCGCTGAGTTCTTTGTTGACCTTCGTTGTGATTTCGTCCAGTTCTTCCCGGGTCATCACTCCCGCATCGAGGACTTTCTTCTCGAACCGGGGAATGGGGTCCGTCTCTTCCAGGACCTGCTGGACTTCCTTTTTCGTGCGGTACATTTCAGGGTCCCCGACGAAGTGTCCCTTGATCCGGTAGGTTTTGCATTCGAGAATAGCCGGTCCTTCTCCCCTTCTGGCCCGCTCGATGAGTTCCTTCGCCGCCTCGTAGACCGCGAAGACGTCGTTGCCGTCCACGATGACCCCGGGCATTCCGTACCCCTGGGCACGGTCGGCTATGTCCGCCACGGAGGTCGTGGTGAGGTAGGGGGTCGTCGACGCCCACTGGTTGTTTTCGCAGAGAAATATCACCGGGAGTTTCCATACCGCTGCCATGTTCGCCGCCTCGTGGAAGGTGCCACGGTTGGAGGCCCCGTCTCCGAAGAAGGCCACGGAGACCCCGTCGGTCTTCTGCATCTTCTGGGCGAGGGCCGCTCCCGTGGCCATGGTGAATCCCCCTCCGACGATGCCGTTGGCCCCGAGCATGCCGACGCTGAAGTCGGCGATGTGCATTGAGCCGCCCTTCCCCTTGCAGCACCCGGTGCTCTTTCCGAAGAGCTCGGCCATCATGTGCTTGAGGTCCGCTCCCTTGGCGATGGTGTGGCCGTGCCCCCTGTGGGTGCTCTGGATGTAGTCGGTCTTTCTGAGGTTCGCCATGACGCCCGCGGCAGTGGCCTCTTCGCCCACGTAGAGATGGACGAATCCGGGGATTTCACCCTCGAAGAAATACTTCTCCACGGTGAGCTCGAAGTTGCGGATCTTCACCATGGTCTCGTAGAAAAATTTCAGCTTTTCCTTGTCGTACCCGGTCAGAGGAAGTACAGCCTCTTTCCTTTCCGGCATTGCGCACATGCAGATCACCTCGTCAAATTCTGGTCTTGTAGAGTCGAAAAAAGCATACCGGTTCTCTGCCGCTCCCGAAAACTCCGGAGAGCGGGAAAAAGCACCCCCCTTTCCTCAACGGAAAAATTTCATTTTACAGGACATTTTCCAGTGTGCCCGAGAGGGAAAGAACATTTCCTCGTCCGGTGACCATGTGGCGGTGCATCGCCGCCGCAGCTTCTTCGGGGTCCCTTCTTCGGACAGCCCGGGCGATATCGCTGTGCTGCCCGAAGGACCGCTCGACGCTTCCCGGTCCCCGGAGGACGGCGGAGCCCATGGAAAAAAAACGGTCCCGGACTCTCTTGATGGTGGAGAAAATCAGTGCATTGGAATAAATGCGCAGGTAAAAATCGTGAAAATCCTTGTCGTGCCTCAGATATTCGAGAACATCCTTCCGTTCCATGGATTCCCTCTGAAGCCGCAGGATTTCGTCCACCTGAAGGAAATGCTCCTCCGTCATGATGGGAATAATCTCCTTTATGACGAATTCCTCGATGGCCATCCGGAGCGCGAAGGTCTCGTTTACCTCCACTACGGAAACCTCGGGAATGGTCACCCCCCGGTTGGGATGAATCTCGAGAAAACCCTCCATCTGAAGACGCTGCAGGGCCTCCCTTATGGGCGTCCGGCTCATGTTCAGTTCTGCAGCCAAGGAGTTCTCGGAGAGAATTACTCCTTCCGACGTCGCCCGGGTCAGGATGAGTTTGCGGATCTCTTCGTAGGCCCGGTCTTTTTTCTTTTCCCGCATTTCCTACGCTCCTTTTCTGTCAGGCACCCCTTCTTGTATGCAAGTAAAATACAGGCACCTTTTAACAGGATACCTGAAAGAGAAACCTCCTGTCAAGGAGCCCCTTGAAGAAAAGAAAAAAGCTTCAGATTCGATGAGAAAAGGGATTTTTTCCCGAATCTAGGGCTTGCTTTTTATTCCGCTTGAGGGTGACCGAGCTCTTTCAGGAGGGTATTGAGGGCGACTCCTGCGTCAAGATGCTTCTTCTGAATCTGCCGAAGTTCGGTCATATCTGTCTTGTACTCCTGCCGCGAATAGGCCGCTCCGCCGCTTCGCTGCTCGAGCCGTTCGCAGATTTCCCGAAGTTTTTCGGCGGCTGTGGACATGAGGGAGACGTACCCCCGAAGCAGGGCGAGAAATTTCCCCTCGGGCAGTGTGCCCTCGGGATTTCCCTTTCTTATGGCGCTTTTGACGGAGCCGAGTTCCTGAAGGATTGCTTCGAGTTTGAGACAGTTTGAGCGGTAGTCCACCGGGGCGTAGAAAAAGGGCAGGCGCACGATCTTGCGAAGGGTCGGCCGAAAAAGATCCTCCTGGACGGCCATGTAGTCCTTGAGCAGGACGCTGACCTGCCGGGCCAGCCGGGCTGTTTCTTCTCTCTCCATCACGGAACCGCACTCCCTTCCTTAGGAACTTCGGTCTTCGCCGGAACGAGTATTTCGTCCAGAATCCCCTCGAGAACACTCAGAGCGGGAAGAAGGACGTCCCCCCTCTCTCTCTTCCTCAGGAGGTCCCGTACTGAAGCTGCCGAATCTTCGAGACGCGCAATCTGCCGCTCCACCACAGGGCGGTCGGAAGAAGACAGGCTTTCGAGCTGGCTCCGGGCCAGAGAAGCCAATTCCTCACCGAGGGAGGCAGCACTCTCGGCCCGCATGCGGAGAGGATCCGTCTCGACTGGTGGATTTTGCCCCCTGGTCAAAAAGAAAAGGGCAACTCCGGCAAGGGCCGAGAAAGCAAGGATCATCAATAAACGCCGCTGCCGTCTCTGCATTCTTCTCGCCCCCTCCGGCCATTGTATCACCGAAGAGGCGGAGGGGAAAAATCCCTCAGGGCGTCCTCGCTCCGCAGTATTGAAAAAGTCATCTCGTGCTGCCGCCGAAGGGACGTACCGCGGTCAGCTCTTCGCCGTTCGGCTTCCGGGCTTGACCAGGGGTCTGCCGGCGGCGCATAGGGGGCACTCCTCCGGACTCCAGAGGGGAAAGTTCACCTTCCAGAGGGATTCGGGAACATGGGGAAGGGAGGATTTTCCTCCGCTCCTGTCGATGATGGCCCCGGTGCCGACCCACTCCGCTCCGCCCGAGGAGAAGAGCCTGCCGACTTCGCCGGAAGAAACTCCGGTGGTGACCACATCCTCCACGACGAAAACCCGTTTTCCTCCCGGAAAAGGAAAACGACGCAGCGCCATGGCCCCGTCCTGGCGCTCGCAGAAGAGGAAGGGGAGGTTCAGTTCCCGGGCGACTTCGTGGCCGATGATCATCCCGCCGAGGGCAGGCGCCGAGATGATGTCGGGACGATAGGGAGCGGCCTTTTCCGCCAGGGCCTTTCCCGCGAAGGCGGCGTATTCGGGAAAACGGAGCAGCAGGGCGCACTGCATATAATCGCTGCTGTGCTTTCCCGAGGTGAGAAGAAAATGCCCTTCGAGATGGGCATCGCTCTCCTTCATCATCTGCTGAAGTTTGGCGAGCATTACCGATTCTTCCATTTCAGCCCCTCCTCGATCTCTTTTCCTATGGACTTCAATGCCGACTTTCTGTCGGCAGCCTGAACGATGGGACGCCCCACCACGATGAAATCCGCCCCCGACCGTATGGTCTTCCCGGGCGTGGCCACTCTGGCCTGATCGTCCTGCGCAGCGGCGGGACGAACCCCCGGCACCACGGTGAATAGGCCTTTTCCCGCCGACAGGACGACGGGCAGGTCGAGGGGAGAGCAGACGATCCCGTCCATCCCCGTCTCCCGGCAGAGTCCGGCCCTGGCCTTCAGCGCCTCGGAAAGAACGCACCCCGGGGCGGCTTCCTCCCAGGAGGCCTCGTCGAAACTCGTAAGGACGGTCACACCCAAAAGGTTCGTTCCTCCGCCGGACTTTTCCTTCGCCCGGCGGGCCTCCTCGAGCATCTTCCGCCCGCCCCCCGCGTGGAGGGTCAGAGCCCAGAGACCTTCGGAGGCGAGGGCGTCCACGGCCATGAACACCGTGTTCGGGATGTCGTGGACCTTGATGTCGAGAAAGAGGGAGTATTCCTGGGCCATGATCTCCCTCAGAAAGGGCATACCGCCCCGGGCGTAGAGCTGGTGGCCTATTTTCACGTATTTCAGCTCTCCCCGGAGGGACGCAAGCAGTTCTCTGGCCTCCTGCACTTCTTCCACGTCGAGGGCGAGAATGAGATGATCTTTTCCTTCTGTCAATTGCCTGTCCTCCTTCCGGTTCATCTTCGTCCCCTCCCGACGAGATCGGCGAGGGCGGGCATATTTTCATCGGCGAGCCAGGCCGACATACCCTCCGTGATCTTTCGGGGCAGGTCGAAGTCGGTGAAGAGGGAGCTTCCTACCTCGAGGGCAGAGGCCCCAGCGAGGATCATGGCCGCTCCGTCCTCCCATCCGGCGATTCCGCCGCACCCCACGACGGGGATGGCGACGGCTCCCGCCGCCTGCCAGACGGTGCGCAGGGCGAGAGGGAAGACCGCCGGGCCTGAGAGTCCCGCGACGACCCGCTGAAAAACCGGGCGTTTCTTCCTGATGTCCATGGCCATCCCGAGCCAGGTATTTCCGCAGACCACGGCATCCGCTCCCGCCTGCTCCGCAGCCCTGGCCACGGCGGCGATGTCCGGAGCCTGGGGGGTGAGTTTGACCCACAGGGGACCCGTCCATTCCTCCCTCGCGATTGCCGTTGCCCGGGCGGTGCCCTCGGGGGTCATCCCCCAGGCCATGCCGTCGCCGTCCACGTTGGGACAGGAGATGTTCAGTTCGATAGCCGGAATCGGGGAAGGACTCTGCCGAAGGTGGACTATGTTGGCCCTGACGTCCCTCTCCGACTCCATGACGAGATTTACAAGGAAGGGACGGTTCGAACTCTTTACGAGGGGCAGGTATTCCTTCAGAAAATGCCGGACGCCTCCATTCTGCAGGCCGATGCTGTTCAGCATGCCGCAGGGGGTCTCGCAGACCCGCATTCCCTCGTTTCCCCGCCGTGCTTCGAGGCTCACGGCCTTCGTGCAGAGGGCCCCTACCCCTTCGAGGCGTTCCTCCCTCCACAGCTCGGATTCATAGGGCCAGACTCCCGAGGCGATGACCACGGGGCTTTTCAGCTCGAGCTCCCCCACGGAGACGGACAGATCAGCGGGACGGGAATTCATTCCACAGCACCTCCTCTGCGGCGAAGACTGGTCCGTCCACGCAGACCCGCTTCTGCCCCGACCGGACGGGGATCACGCATCCGAGACACCCGCCCATGCCGCAGGCCATCCGTGCCTCGAGGGCGACCCGGATTCTTCCTCCGTCCGCCGGGTACTTTGCGGCGAGGGCCCGGAGCATCCCCTCGGGGCCGCAGGCCCAGATCTCCGTATCGCCTGAAAGCTCTTCGGGGAGGCCCGAGAGGACCGTCCCCTTTTTCCCGATCTTTCCGTCGTCGGAGAAAAGTTCCACGTCCGGAAAGACTCCCTTCAGCCAGCGGGCGAAATCCTCCCAGCCGCTCCCGGCGACGCCCATGACGGCCCGCTCGACCCGGCCGGCTCCGAGACGCTGCAGGGCAAAGAGGAGGGGCGCCGCTCCCACTGCCCCTCCCGCGAGAATAACCTTTTGGGGAAGGGGCAACTCTTCCCGGGAGGAGAAAAACCCATGCCCAATGGGACCCCGGACAGTCAGATCATCTCCTGCCCTGCGCTTTGCCAGCAGGGCAGTCCCCTTTCCCACAACCCGGTAGACCATGGTAAAAGTCCCGCCAGATACGGAGGCCACGGCGAGGGGGCGGCCCAGAAAAGGGTCGTCCCCGGTTCCGGGGCGAACCAGAACAAACTGTCCCGGCTCGGCGGAGCCTGCGACGGCAGGGCACAGAACCGTCAGCAGGCCGGTTTTCTCTCCAAGGATCCGGTTGCTCTCGATTCGGGCGGAATAATCCCGGGGGGCGCTTCCGCCGCAGGTCATTCTCCCTCTCCGAGAGTATTCAGAACGACCCGTCCTTCCGCCAGGGTCATCACCGGCCACCCCTGGAGAATCTCTCCGTTCCAGGGAGTGAGGCGGGACTTGCTCTTCCACTCCCGCACATCCACGGCCTTCGCCCGGTCGAGGTCGAGGACGGTGATGTCCGCCACCGCCCCCTCCCGGAGAGTTCCGAGAGTTCGCCACCGCCTCGGTAGAAGGGCTGCAGGGCGGGACGTCAGCAGGGCGAGAAGGTTCTCGAGGGGCAGGGGCTCCCCCATCTTGAGCCAGGTATCGAGGAGTACCGCCACGGAGCACTCGAGGGAGGCGATTCCGCTCGGGGCCTCCTGGAAGGGAAGGTCCTTCTCGTCCATGTGGTAGGGGGCGTGGTCCGTGACGATGGCATCCACGGTTCCGTCCGCCAGGGCGGTCCAGAGGGCCTTCACGTCCTTCCGGGTGCGGAGCGGCGGATTGACCTTGTAGGTGGAGGAAAACCGGCTCACGAGGATGGACGTTTCATCGAGGCAGAGATGGTGGGGGGTCACGTCACAGGTCACAGGAAGGCCTTCCTTTTTCGCGCTGCGGATCGCATCCATGGCGAGTTCCGTGCTCACATGGGTGAAGTGCAGCGGGCTGTCCGTCTCCCGGCAGAGGGCGATCCCCCGCTGGATGTCGATGAGCTCCGCCGAGGCCGGCCACCCCTTCAGACCGCTCACTGAGGAGACGACCCCTTCGTTCACCTGGGCGTTCTCGGTCAGAGAGGGCTCTTCGGGGTGTTCCATGATCCGGACGTCGAGGTCCTTCGTATAGAGGAGAGCCGTCTTCATCAGTCGTGCGTTCGACACGGGGCCGCCGTCGTCAGTGAAAAAAACCGCCCCGGAGGAAGCCATCAGGCCGAGTTCGGCAAGTTGTTTTCCCTTTCGGCCGCTGCTGACGCACCCGGCAGGAAGAACTCTGGCCGCGAGGGCCTTTTTGCCCCGGGCGAGGAGATATTCAACCGTAACGGAGGTGTCCACCACCGGGTCCGTGTTGGGCATGGTCACCACGGTGGTGTAGCCGCCGGCGGCCGCCGCCTTCGCGCCGCTCTCCGTGTCCTCCCGCCATTCGTAGCCGGGATCGCGGAAATGGACGTGGAGGT
Organism: Aminobacteriaceae bacterium; assembly: GCA_963674625.2. Lineage (GTDB taxonomy): Bacteria > Synergistota > Synergistia > Synergistales > Aminobacteriaceae > JALHFZ01. Next base: position 442,204 of record CAXXXO010000004.1, read on the forward strand.
CGATGAACCCGGGGCAGACGATCTTTCCGGCAAGATCGAAGATCTCTGCGCCCTCCGATTCAAGCTCCGGGCCCATCTGTTCGATGAGACCGTCCTGTATGAGAAGATCTCCAGGCTCTTTTTCGAAAGTTTTCCCGTCGAAAATCCGGGCATTTTTCAGCAGAATCACTGGCGTACACCTCCAAGGCAAAGATAGAGCAGGGCCATCCGCACCGCCACGCCGCTTCGGACCTGGCTCAGGATGACGCTTTCAGGGCCGTCGGCTATGGGAGAGGCGATCTCCACTCCCCTGTTCATGGGGCCGGGGTGCATGACGAGGACCCCCGGTTCAGCGAGGGAGAGAAGCTCTTCAGTTCCGCCCCACCGGCGGTGATATTCGTCTATAGATGGGATGAGACCGTCGTCCATCCGCTCTCTCTGGATCCGGAGGAAGTAGAGGATGTTCGCCCCCTTCACGGCATCCCGGGCGTCTGGTTCATACTCCACACCGAGAGGACCGAGGTCCTCCGGCATAAGCGTCGCCGGACCGGAAAGACAGATTTTCACGCCCATCTTGTGAAAGGCCTGGATATCCGACCGGGCGACCCGGCTGTGGGACACGTCGCCGATCATGGCCATGCGGGCCCCTTCGAGATTTCCCAGTTTTTTCCGGGCGGAATGGAGGTCGAGAAGGGCCTGGGTGGGATGGCCGTTCGTGCCGTCCCCGGCGTTGAAGACCGCAGCCCGCTTCAGCTTCTTCGACAGGTAGTCTGGGACGCCCACCGCCGAGTGGCGCACCACCACGGCGTCGGCCCCCATGGCCTCGAGGGTCCAGGCGGTGTCCCGAAGTGTCTCCCCTTTGCTCGTGCTCGACCCCGAGGCGGACCAGTTCACCACGTCGGCGGAGAGCATCTTCTCGGCAAGTTCAAAGGATACCCTCGTCCGGGTCGAGTTCTCGTAGAAGAAATTCACCACCATCTTACCCCTCAGGGCAGGAACTTTCTTTATGGGACGGTTCATCAGCTCGTCCATGTAATCGGCCTGCTCGAGAAAGAAAAGAAGCTCCTCTCTCGTCCACCCCTCCAGGCTGATCAGATTCTTATGCCTCCACTCCATGCTCTTCTCCTCCCGTCCGTTCGCAGATGACCGCCCGGTCCTCGCCGTCAAGCTCTTTCATCCGAACCTCCACGTTTTCCATCCTCGAGGTGGGGATCACCTTTCCCACGTAGTCCGCGGCGATGGGAAGCTCCCTGTGCCCCCGGTCCACCAGCACCGCGAGCTGAACCCTCTCGGGGCGCCCCAGGTCGGTCAGGGCGTCGAGGGCGGCCCGGATCGTCCGTCCCGTAAAGAGGACGTCGTCCACCAGGATCACCCTTTTTCCCGTGATGTCCTCCGGCACGGAAGTGCTGTGCACCACCGGCTGGTCGGCCAGAGTGGAGATGTCGTCCCGGTAGAGGGTGATATCCAGTTCCCCCCGGGGCACCTTCACGTTCTCCACCTCTTTCAAAATCTCCCGCAGCCGGGCCGCGAGATACACCCCCCGGCGCTGGATGCCCATGAGAAGTACCTTCTCGAGCCCCTTGTTCCGCTCCACGATCTCCACGGCGATCCTCCGGAGGATCCGTTCCATATCCCTCTCCGACAGCACTTCAGCCTTCTCGGTCCATTTCACTTCAGACTTCCCTGCCATTCCTTCATCTCCCTTCAGCAAAAAAAGAGCCTCTCTCCTTCGGGGAGAAAGGCTCTTCCGAAATACTGGCTATCCTCGCAACAGGGGAAAAAGGCAGAAGAAAAACCGGTCGAAGCAATGTCATTTCTTTTCCCCCTTTCTTTCGATTGAGGGAAGGATACCATATCATTTTATTTTCTGCAAGCGATTGCATGAGAAGGCATATTGAAAGGAGAATTTAGGATTGATGCCAAGAAAAGAAACACTATGGTCAAATGGACGTAGAAATTTAGATGTTTTAAATATTTTTTGTAGTATTGGCTGTTATATGAAACAACAAAAGTTAACTGTCATACTTTATTGTATTCCCAACGCTTTAAGAAAGAATTCAGGAGAACCAAAGTTCCCTGATTTCAATGCAAAAAAGAGGGGGTCATCGCACAGGGTAGCAACCCATGGTACTCCCGGGGCAATGCTTTTTCCGATTTTTATGGCCCGTATATTCAAAGCTGACATAACTGCTCCGGAGGTCTCTCCCCCTGCAATTATGAATCGACGAACTCCATGCTGCGCCATTTCTAACGCGATTGATGCAAAGGTCTTTTCTACAAGAGCTCCGGCGTTTTCTCTTCCAAGCTCTTTTTGAATTTCTCCTACTCTTTCGGGATCCGCACTGGAATAGATGAGACAGGGCACTTCATTTTCGATGCATTTTTTCGCATAACTGACAGCCTCCTTCAGATGTTCTCCATCATCTGATAGTTTCTGGGGATCGAGCATAAACCCCGGATAACGGGACAAAAAGGTATGTATCTGCCCGAGAGTTATTGCTGAACAGCTGCCCGCAAGAACGATTCCTACTCCTTCACCTTCAAATAAAGAGTTTTCGTTGTTTGCCGGGAGGAGCCCCTGCTTCCGGAAATTGGCAGGAAGACCTCTGGCGATGCCGCTTCCTCCCGTTACCAGTTTATGGTTTGCGCAAAGCTCTCCTAAAACATGAAGGTCCTGTGAAGTAATTGCATCGGCCACAATATGAACGCAGCCTTTTTTCTCAAGGTCTGTCCAGGCCTTTTTTGCCCCGTCCAGGCCTGAATTTAAATCCTGAAAAGGCAAAAGGCAGCAGAGGCGCTGGGTTTGGCTTCGAAGGAGCTTGAGGAGGTCCGATTCAAGCATTGGCGTCAAGGGATGATAGCGCATATGGGTGTTTTGGAGAAGTGTGTTATACACGAAAAGATGTCCCTGATAGACAGTTCTCCCGTTTTCAGGGAAAGCGGGGCAGACTATGGACGCCCTCACTCCCAAGGCATCCTGAAGCGCATCGGCCACAGGGCCTATATTCCCTTGGGAGGTTGAGTCAAATGTAGAACAGTATTTCCAGAAATATTGCCTGCAGCCTGCCTTGCGTAAAAAATCCAGTACCGCAAGAGATGATTTTACTGCCTCATTTACAGGAGCAGTCCGTATCTTGAGGGATACAACCACTGCATCAATATTTGTCGGAAGATCTTGAAGAAACTTCTCTTCTGGTAATCCAAGCATCTGTATTGTCCGCATTCCATTACTCGTAAGGATTTCGCAGAGATCAGTCGCTCCTGTGAAGTCATCGGCAATGCATCCCAGCAAAATACCCATCTTATTTTGCTCCTTCTGTCAGTCTGGCCACATCGTCTTTTGAGAGGTATCGGATTTTTTTTCCGTCAAGCAGGAGGAAAAGCCTGCATGTACTTTCCAGCTCTTCCAAAACATCAACTGCTGAATTGATATTGGCTGCTCCGCAAACAGGTCCGTGGTTTGAAAGAAGAACAGCTTTCAACCCTGTTGCTGATTCCCTGATATGCTGGGCTATTTTTTGATCACCTGGTTTTTCATAAGGAATAAGGGGAAGACGCCCTATTTTCATAACCTGATAAGGAGTCAGGGGTGGAAGGACATTGTCAGGGTCGGTGTTTTCGAGGCATGAGACTGCAGTGGCAAATGTCGAGTGGAGATGGACAACGGCATTGTGCTGAGGGTTTACTTCATACCAAGCCATATGGAACGGCATCTCTTTAGTGGCTTTTTTACCTGATAGAAGATTTCCGCAGTTATCAAGTATCGAAACATCGTCTTCGCTCAAATCTCCAAAAGAAGAGCCGGATGGGGTAGCAATATAGTGATTTCCTGATTTTATGCTGATATTGCCCGCACTACCGTGAGCCAGCCCTCTCTGAAACAGGAGCGAACATATCCTAACGAGTTCACGGCGAGCCTCTTCTATAAACGGGTTTAATTTAAACTCCATTTTTAAACACCTCTGATATAGGAATGATTATCATGCCCGTTGACAAATGGACACGGTGGTATAATATGTTACTGGCCTTACCATGTCAATTCAATCTTGTCTAGAAGCTTTTTTTAGAAAAAAGAATAAGCACTCTTTTATATGATATATTTTGCGCTTGTTTTCCGGACATACCTCTATATGTATTTAGCTCAGCCAGTTGATTGTCAGTTTTAATGCTGCTGATTTCATTAAAGGGGAAAACGCGCTTCGTCAAAAGCTATTCGGTCTGGCGATTATTCAGAGTTCTGACGACATTAAATATGTATCCTAAAGTCTCTGGCAAAACACTCACTGGAGGTATCGTGCTCAAGAACCTTTTAGACATATTTTCTTTCCCGAACAGCCATGGGATCAAATAAGTGCTGTTATTTTTGCGGAGGAAACATGGATACAACAAAAAAACGCGAGGTAAAGCGCCGCAGGTTACATCAGGATGTCGTGAACTATCTGATGGAAGACATCAGAAAGGGCGTGTATAAGGTAGGCGAAGAGCTGCCGTCGGAAAGAGACTTGATGGCTGAATTTCAAGTTGGCCGCCCTGCAGTCCGCGAGTCATTGATGAAGCTCAGCGACATGGGAGTTATTGAAATTCGCCCCGGGGTTCGAGCAAAAGTCAAGGAACCATCGGTACTGCCTCTGTTGGAGGGTATGGGCAGCGTCGTAAAGCTGCAGCTTCAGGATCCCAAGGGAAACTTCTTTTTTCAGGAGGCGAGAAGTATTTTCGAAACAGCTGTCGCTCGGCGTGCGGCTTTTCTTGTTACCGAGGAACATCTAAAGATTTTAAGCGAACTGCTGGAGCAAAAAAAGAAGTGCCTTGACAACACAGAAAAATTTGCCGAGTTAGACGTTCTTTTTCATAAACAAATTGTGCTGGTTCTGAAGAACCCTCTTTTAGACGGCATTTATGATGCTATGGGCAGATGGCTTCTTGAGCAGCGCCTGATGACACTTAACTTTGAAAATCAGCCTGAAAGAGCATTAGCCGCCCATTCCGCAATTTTCGAAGCACTCAAAAGTCACGATCCGGATGCTGCGGAGCAGGCAATGGAGAATCACATCCAGCAAATAAACTCAATATATTCCACAAAAATGAATACAACTCATCAAAAAGCTGATAGCAAATAATCTGAACGTACCAAGGAGGTGATTTTTGCGAGTGATTGTTTTGGCCTTCAGAGCAGAGCGCAATCGATGACGGGGTTTATGCTGTCTGAGCGAAATTCGACTTATTTTTTACGGAAGGATTGATCTCACATGAGAAAATTTACATTCTTGCTTGTTCTGAGTCTTTTCATCTGCACTCTTTTTTCTGGTGTCGGAATCGCCGCATACAAGGAAGAGTACAAACTGGACCTTGTACCGAATGATAAGACTGCATGGGGACAGGGAGCACAGTATTTTTGCGACCTTGTAAAGGAAAAGTCTGAAGGCAGGATAAACATACGTCCATATTTCAGTTCGCAATTGACGGCTGGGAAACAAACAGCCTCAATGCTTCTCATTCGCAACGGAGCGATCGATTTTGCTCTTCAGGGAGTTTTTAACTGGTCGCCGCAGGTAGAACAGCTGAATCTGTTTGCCCTTCCTTTCTTTATGAATTCCTATAAAGAAATTGACGCCGTGAAAAATGGCGTAGCTGGAAAGATGATCATTGATTTGATTAACAGCAAGGGAGTCAAATTCCTCGCTTGGGGAGAAAACGGATACAGGGTTATCACAACAAATAAGAAACTGATTCGGAAGCCTTCGGATCTTGAAGGAATGAAGATACGGGTCGTCGGCAGCCCGCTTGTCATGGACACATTCAGAGCTCTTGGGGCAAACCCCATCAATATGAACTGGAATGATGTCATGTCGGCGGTACAGCAAGGGGTTATCGATGGCCAGGAAAACCCCTTCAACTACCTCTACAATTTCAAAATCCAGGAATTTCATAAATTCCTCACAGACTGGCACTATACTTGCGATGCTCTTATGTTCACGGTAAATCCGGGAATATGGGAGTCTTTCTCTGCAGAAGATCAAAAACTGATACAGGAATGTGCCGATCTTGCGAGCAAATTTGAAATTGCAATGGCACGAGTCGGCCTCGACGACGGAGAAGCTCTTCAATACCTCAAGAGTATTAATAAGGTTCCCCAGCTTACAGATTACTATGGAGCAATCAAAGAAAGCGGAGCTGAAGTTGTACGGCTTACCGAGGATGAAACGAAAGCTTTTGTCGAAGCGACGAAGCCTGTTCGCGATGCCTGGAAATCAAAAATTGGAAATGAGTTGTACGAAGCTGCTGAAGCCGATATGGCAAAAGTAAAATAGAGAAAACTTTTTAAACTGAAGGCCTCGGTTTTCCAGTTGAATGGTCGATTAATTCAACTGGGATAAGTTATGATTCCGAGGCCTTCCAATTTCCCCTTGGAAGGGAGCCTCTCTTTTATGATCAGGAAAATATTCGGAAGGCTGGAAGAAATCCTCGGTGCGGTTATTTTGGCAATTATGGCGATCATAGCTTTTTTAAATGTCGTTGTCAGATATGGCTCAAACTATTCTTTTGCATTTACTGAAGAAATTGTGCTGAATTTCTTTGTATGGATCACTCTTCTTGGTGTTTCAATCAGTTACAAAAAACAGGCATTTCTTGCAATGACATTCCTTTACGACCGCTGTTCAAAATCGATAAAAAAAATTTTTTACTGGATCTCAACCTCCATGTCTCTGGCTTTTTTCACTTTGCTTGCGTACTGGGGTTATTTTCAAACGATGGATGAATATGAAATGACCTCTGTAACCGAAGCCCTTCAGACTCCTACATGGCTGTATACCATAGCAGTTCCAGTTTTTTCCTGTTTGATAATTATAAGGATAATACAATCTTCATGGAAAACTTTTCAAGAAGACCTTTACTGAGAATGAGAGGAGAGTAAAATGGACATCTTTCAAAACCCCGGATTTTGGGCTATTCTCCTTTTTATCATTCCGTTGCTTATCCGTGTGCCGATAGCAGTTGCATTAGGATGTGCCGCGTATTTCCTGCTTTGGAAATGGGATTTAGGCGTGCAGATGTTTTCTTATACTTTTTACGGAGGAATATACAAGTTTCCTCTTCTTGCTATTCCACTTTTTATTCTTGCCGGAGTAATAATGGAAAAAGCCGGAATAGCGGAGCGCATTATCGATCTCATCAAAGAGTGTGTTGGTAATGTTACAGGAGGCATGGCCATTGCAACGGTCGCTGTTGCTACTTTCTGGGGCGCCGTGAGCGGTTCGGGACCTGCCACTGTTGCAGCACTTGGACTTGTCCTTATCCCCGGGATGGTGAAGGCCGGATATGACAAGGCATTTGCGACATCTGTCGTATCTGTTTCTTCCGGCCTTGCAATCATTATTCCCCCGAGCATTATTTTTATAGTATATAGTGATTTGATGGGGACTTCTGTGGGTTCACTCTTTGCGGCAGGCATTCTACCCGGCATGCTTGTGGCTCTTTTCCTTGGTTTTGCAGTCTGGCTCATGTGCCGAAAACAAGGCTACCGGGGAATGCCCCGACAGCCGGGCGCTCTTTTTATAGCCTTTAAAAGAGCCATATGGGGGCTTTTCACCCCTGTCATTATACTTGGCGGCATTTACGGCGGAGTTTTCACTCCTACAGAGGCCGCAGCCGTGGCCGTCTTTTACGGTTTTTTTGTAGGAGTATTCATTTATCGGACACTAAATTTCCGGGTTATCTTCCAAATTCTTGAAAATACGCTTCTTTCATCTGCAGTTGTCATGCTCGTAGTGGCCTGTGCAGGACAATATTCTCTTGTTGGCAATACCATGGGTTTTATCCCCAAAATCGCTTCTTTCCTGCTCAATGTAACGTCTAGCGAACTCGGAGTTCTGCTGATGATCAATGTCATGCTCTTTATTGCCGGGATGCTTCTGGAAGCAATTGCGATCATGTATGTATTTATACCTATACTGGTTCCAGTCGTTGCTCATTTTGGATGGGACCCCGTCTGGTTCGGCGTGATGGTAACCGTGAATATGGCCATAGGCCAGATTACTCCCCCGGTAGCCGTAAACCTTTTCGTCGGCGCCAATATAAGCGGCTGTTCGATAGAAGAATTGACTAAACCCGTACTTCCTCAGTTGGCTGCTGCAATCATAGCGCTGGCGTTTATATCTTATTATCCCGTAATTTCTACGTTTCTTCCCAAATTGATGGGACTTTATTAAGCTGAGGATTTGTAATCTGCAGCACAAATAACCTAGACAAACTTGTTTAAGCAAAAAAAGTCCTCTCTCCTTCTGAAGCGCACCCTCAAAGTCGGATTTATGTCCAACTTTGAGGGTGCGCTTCAGGGTTCGTATACTGCCGGCCCCGGTCTGAATGAAGGATCAATCCAGGGGGCGGGTTTCTCTTCTCCATCGCCCGCGATAGCGCCTTCGACACCAATGCCGTATCGATCCGTTCACTTGCCGACCATCCCACGATGCTTCTGGAGGAGAGATCCATTACTGCCGCTGCGTAAAGCCACCCTTCTTCCGTGGCACAGCAGGTGATGTCAGAAACCCATTTCCGGTTAGGCTCAAAGACTGCAAAATTGCGATTCAATCTATTCGGCAATACGGGGTTGCCATGCTTTGAATCTGTGGTCAAAGTCCATTTGCGCCGCTTTCTCCCACGAATGCCTTCTTCCCTCATAATCCGTTCCAGACGGTCTTTGCCGCACTTTTTACATTCTTCCTGCAACGCTCGAAAGATCCTCGGGCTCCCGTAGGTTTTCCGGCTCTCCTCGTGAATTCGCCCGATCGCCTTCACGAGGTCGCTTCGCTCCCTGCCTTTTCTCCCTCTCTCGGGAGATCCATTCTTCCACGCATAGAAAGCGCTCCGGGATATTTTCAGTACCAGGCACATCTCCTCAACGGGGGCAGCTCCCCCGATATCCCGCAAACACTCGTATTTCAGTGATTCTGAGGTTCTTTGGAGAAGATGGCCAATGCTTTTTTTAAGATGTCACGTTCTCGCTTCGTGGTTGCAAGCTCTTCGCGCAGCGCCTTGATCTCCTCTTCCCGGGTGAGCGTCTTCCCTCCCGAAGCTGCAAAGGCCACTGCTCCGATCTGTCGCTTTTCTCTCTTCCTCCAGGCATAAATCAGGTCAACTGTTATGCCCAGGTCTTGGGCCACTTGACTTATGGATCCCCCTTCAGCTGCAAGCCGCAATACTTCCTGCTTGAATTCAGGGTCATACTTTCTCAGTTTTTTCCCTTCTCCCATAAAAGGCACCTCCAGTGAGATCGATCTCATTGTCAGGCCCTTTTCTGTGTCCGTCAAACCCGGGGAAGGTCAGCCGTTTCCTCTTTCGGCCCTTGGACACAGGCAAACTGCTGCATAGAGGATTTGGTTTTGTTGGAGCGAAATATCGCTTTCCGGCGCATCCATTCGGCGCATTCGCGGGCAATTGCTCGCTGAGTGAGTTTATTACGAAGATGAATCTCAAATTCCGTTCCGTATAAGCTGCGTTCGCGGTTGGCCTTGGGGATAAAAAATTCTCTACGCTCTTTTTTAAGCTTGTCGGTGACTTCGTTTGGGACGAAAGTCGGTGCTGTGAAGATAAATTCCAGCGATTCTATCTTTGCGAGTTCGGATTTCAGCGCCTCGTAGGCATAAATAGAAAAGCACGAAGCCGCTATCTTCAGTTTGGCCCCGGGATGTAGGGAAACCTTCAAATCGTCGCCCAGCAAAGAATTAATGTTGTCGATAATTTTCATACGTCCGAACCCTTCTCATTGCGGTTCGCCGCACCATCAGACTGTACGTGGCAATTGTTCTTGTTTTTTTCCATTTCCAAAGAGTTCTTCGTGAATGGTCGAGTTTTACTCCACCTTCGGCCCGGCGGGATAGGATCTCATCGTCGGTACCAACACTGTTGCCAGTTCCGCCCGACGAAAACAAGCTATCTTTCACTTCGGCCATATCAAGAGCTCCTTATGCACAATTTTGAGCACTCCTGTGACAGCAACCGGGGCAATTTGATTGAAAAAAGAAAATAACCACTCTGTGATTTCCTCTAATATAGTCAGGGAGAGAATTATAGTCAAGCTCCCTCGTGCAGACTGAATCCGCAGGTTCGTATAGATCAGGAACATCCACCCGACACGACTTTTACACCTGAATCCTGCCATGGCGATCACACCGTTTCCGATTTCCGTTCTCATTGGTATTTGATCGTCAGATCGTTATCAATCTTTGATTCCTGTTTTTACAGTGTCGTTTTCTTTTCATGTCTTATAAATGGCCCATCAGGCCAGTTATCTCCCGTTTCCCCGCTCTTATTCTTCAAAAAGAATGCGCCCCGAAACCATGCTTCGGTTTCGGGGTGCATTCATCCTTCGTAAAGGTTTATTTTTTTCCGCTATTTACGGGCAAGAAACAAAAACGGAATTATCAGCAGAAGCACTCCGGGGAGAGAAACTGCCCCGATCGCACATCCCCCTCCGCTTCCCGATGACGGGACGATCAACTCGTATGCCCCTATGTCATAGCCGTTCCCCTGGGGCCGTGATACCTCCCGCTGGTCCGTGGACGGGGCACCGGCGGAGGTTCCATTGTCGATGGCCGAACTGCCGGCGGCTATGGCATGGGTCAGGGTCATCCCGCCGTTGTCGGCCAGGGACCCGAGCTTCGGGTCGCCGGTGTAGATGTCTGTGCCCGCAGTGAAGCCCCCCTTGACCACACAGTAGGAAACCACCGGGGCTGCCGTAGTTTCATTTTCTATTTCACTTCCGCCATTTCCCCAGAAAATACTGTTGGTGACTGTGGGGCTGCTGGTGTCGAAATTGTACATTCCGTCCCCCTCATTCGTCCCCGGGGCACTGTTTCCGGTAAAGGTGCAGTTCATCAACACCGGGTTGCTCGGAAGACCAAGTCCTCCATCACTGTTGGACATTCCGCCCCCCCGGGCTGTATGGGCAATATTGCCGGAGAAGGTGCAATTCGTCACCACAGGATGGCATCCGGTCACGTTGGCCATGCCGCCTCCGTTTTTCCCGGCGGCATTGCCGGAGAAGGTGCATCCGGTGACCGTGGGGGAGCTGCTATCGTAGTTGTACATTCCACCGCCGCTCTCGCCGGAGGTATTTGCCGAAAAAGTGCAGTTCGTGAAGGCTGGTGATGCGGTCTCGACGACAACAGCTCCGCCCTCTTCTCCGGATGAATTCCCCGAAAAAGTGCAGTTCGTGAAAGCTGGCGATGCTTCACTGACGCCAAGAGCTCCGCCCGCTTCTCCGGATGAATTCCCGCTGAAGGTGCAGTTTTCGAAGATGGGCGACCCTGTCTGGATTCCTGCCGCCCCCCCGTTCTTTACAGCCCTGTTGACCGAGAAGGAACAGTTCCTGACCGTCGCGGTGCTGTTGACGCATATCAATCCGCCGCCGTTTTCCCGAGTAAGGGGTCCCGAACCGGAGGCATCTCCGCCGGTGATGACAACCCCGTCCAGAATCGCCGTGGCATCCGTATCTTGGGTCAGGACCACCGTGTAGCTGTTGTTCCCGTTGATGGTCGTGGTTATCCCCTCGTCCGTGGTATCATTTCCGTCGATATCTCCCGTCAGGACGGTGGTATTTGCCTGAGGGTCCCGCTGGCTCCTGGAAGTCTCATCCCCCTTGAAGCCTCCGTAGATGGAAGTGCCGGAGACCAGGTAGAAGGAGACGTCTCTGTCCCCCTCGAGAGCGGGAGCATAGACGCCGGAGGCAAGCCAGAATTCTGTCCCCACTGGCATTATGGCATGTTTAGCCCGAAAGTCTTGGAGACTGTAGGCATTTTCCCATGAATTACCGTCCCTGGTCCCCTTCCCGTTCACAGTAACACGTTTTACATCTGCACCTTCTGCAAAAGAGAGAAAAATGAGACTGAAGAGGATAACGCACATTGCTAAGACCAAAGATCTGCTTCCCTTTCCTTTGCCCATATGAACCCCTCCTTGGAATGTTCCCGCAAGTATGAAAAAAATGCGGGGCTGGAAACCAAAAAAACTTTTTCTGCAAAGAATAATAGAATACATTAAAGGTTATTGTAAAGAGTCCTTTGTCTTTTTCTACTGCCTTTTTTTTCTGTCGGTAAACACGTCGGACTTTGTTCCATCAGCTTTTCCGGTGGGGCACATATCAATCCGTAAAAATTGAAGAGGTGGATAGAAAGTTGCTTTTCAGTGTCTTTTCGGAAGCGGTTTCTGCGGACAGATTCCTTTGCCCTTGAAACAGGCGGGTTTCGGTATAATGGCGTTGTTCGCTATTTGGAGGGAAAGGAATCTAATCACCATGCTGAATATAGGGCGATTTCTGAAAAAGAACATACTGCAGGTGTTCTGCGCTCTGCTGATCCTGGCCTCCGTGGCCCTGAGAGCCGAAAGCAGGGAAACCGCGAAGTACATCTTCCTCTTCATCGGCGACGGTATGGGTGAGGCCCAGGTCAGAGCCGCGGAGCTGTACTCCCTCGCCGCAGGGGAAGGAAAACTTGCCTTCAATGCCTTTCCCGTCCAGGGCAGGATTACTACGGCCTCGGCGAACGCCGCAGTGACCGATTCGGCAGCGGCGGGGACCGCCCTTGCTTCCGGGTTCAAAACGAAGAATGGCGTTCTCAACATGAACTCTTCCCTGACAGAACGGTATACACCCGTCGCCATGACGGCCCGTGAGGGAGGGATGAAAGTCGGCATCGTCACGTCTTCCTTCCTGAACGACGCCACACCGGCCGCCTTCTACGCATACAGTCCCTCCCGGACCGATTATTACGAAATCGGCGAACAGCTCATCCGCAGCGGCTTCGACTATTTCGCCGGAGGGGGCATCACCAGGAAGAAAGGACGCAGGGGAGACCGCATGGACCTGTACGACATCGCCGGGGAGAAGGGGTACCGAGTGATACGTACCGCCGGAGAATTGACTACGGCGGTGCGCGGGACAAAGGTCCTCGCATCAGGAGCGGCGGGGGCACTGCCCTACGAAATGGACCGTCCGGGGGGAAACCCTTCCCTGGCGGAATATACCAAGCAGGGAATAGCATTGCTCGACAACCCGAAGGGTTTCTTTATGATGGTTGAGGGGGGAAAGATCGACTGGGCCTGTCACCGGAACGATCCCGCAGCCGTCATTCACGATCTGGCGGCCTTCAACTCCGCGGTTAAGGAGGCCCTTGCCTTCGCCGAACACCGCCCGAGGGAGACGCTGATAGTCATCCTTGCCGATCATGAGACCGGCGGCATGACCTTCGACGGAGAAAAGGCGCCTGGCGATATTTTCGCAGTCCTCTCCGCCCAGAGGGAGTCCTCCGAGGCCTTTGACGGAAAGATTGCAGATTTTCGTAAGGAGTCACAGAGGACCTTCGAGAGGATGCTGCCCCGTATCGCAGAATCCTTCGGCCTCCATGCCTCATCCGGCGAGGGGGGAGCACCTTTCCTCGCCCTCTCGGCAGGCGAACTGAACGAGCTGCGGGCAGCCTTCGTCCAGAGCATGCAGCCGAAAGAGCAGCGGAAGAAGGACAGAGAGTACCTGCACCGCTACGGCCCCTACGAGCCCCTTTCCACCACGGCAACCCGCATCCTCGGCCGGAAGACCGGAATCGGCTGGGCAACCTTCGGCCATACGGGGGCTTCGGTCCCCGTCTTCGCAAGGGGAAAGGGCGCGGAACTCTTTGCCGGGGAGTACGACAACACCGAGGTCGCCCGGAAGCTCATGTCTCTCCTTCCTTTCCCGAAAACTGCGTCGAACATTCTCAGTAAATCCGGTCTGAAACAAATGGACCGTACTCAAGAGGAGAAATAGCAAAAGGAAAAACCATATCTGTAGCCGGCCATTTTACGGCACTGCTCTCCACTGTGGATGAAAACGGAAATGGATCATCTCAAGCTGAATGATTCCGACCTGCTCAAAGAGGCTCTTCGGGAGAAACCGGGAGTGTAAAAAGTCTTGAAATGACGGTTAGAAAAGAGACTGCTTCAGCTGTGCTGAAAATAAAGAATACCGAAATTTACTTTGAATCCAAGGGAGGAAAAACCATGAAGACTCTCGCAGTAATTCCCGCCCGATATGCCAGCACGAGACTGCCCGGCAAGGCACTTCTTCCCATCGCAGGTATTCCCCTCGTGGTCCGGGTGCTCCGCCAGACGGAGCGGTGCTCCTCCGTGGACCGGGTGATCGTGGCGGCGGACGACGAGCGGATTGCCGAGGTCGTTCGGCAGGCAGGAGGAGAGTGCATGCTTACTCCGCCGGAACTCCCCAGCGGCGGCGACCGGGTGGCCTGGGTCGCGGAACGGATTCCATCTGAGATCGTCGTGAACGTGCAGGTGGACGACCCTCTTGTGGGACCTGACATGATCGATCCACTGGTAGACGCCCTCGGCGATCAATCGGTGAAGCTGGCCCTCCTGGCGAAACGGATTGAAAAAGAGGAGGAGATCTCCTCGCCGAATATCGTGAAGATGGTCTTCGACAAGAACGGCAGGGGGCTCTACTTCAGCCGCTCCCCTATCCCCTATCCCCGGAATCCCGGGGGAGTCTGGTACAAGCATATCGGCCCCTACGGCTGGCGCCGGGATTTTCTTCTCGAATTCTTCTCCTGGGAGCAGACACCCCTTGAAAAGACCGAGAGCCTCGAGATGCTGCGGGTTCTCGAGCGGGGGCATTCCATCGCCTGCGTTCAAGTGGAGCGGGACACTATCGAGATCGACACTCCCGAGGACGCGGCAGCTCTGGAGGCATTTCTCGCCGAAACGGAAGAAAACTGACGGCCCGGCGACAGAACCGGGGAATTCAATTTGCAAGAAGAGCCCGGAAATACCTGTTGTAAACGCAGGCTTCCGGGCTCTTCTTCTATTGAGCAAATCTCTGAGGTGGTCCCCATCCTCTGAAAAGGATGGATGTGTAGAGGTCCTGCAGGCTGTTTTACCTACCCGTTCAAGCGGGCTGGCGGTTCTACAGGGCCGCCTTCGCTCCCGCCTTTACCGCGGAGATGATTTTTTCCACTGCCGCATCTTCCATGGTGACGTTGAGGCCGAACATGACCGCCCGGCTCAGAACTGCGTCGCTCTTCGCCATGGTCGGCGGCGCGTAGGAGGGGGTTTTCGTTCCGAAGAAGTCCTTTTCCCCCAGGGCTTCCAAAGCATCCCAGTGCTTCGCGTAATGCCATGTGTTGTCGGAGATGATTCCGCACCCCGCTCCCGCTTTCGCTGCGGCAGCCTTGAATTTCCGGGCCGCTTCAGCCGTGGGCAGCATGAAGATGACGTGGGAGGCCGTTCCCCCTTCCGGGTCGTGGGTCGGGCGGGGTGTTATTCCCGTGTCGGCGACAGCCTCGAGAATCCGTTTCTTCGCTGCCCGGAGTTTTCCGAGGGCGTAGGGCATTTTGTCGAGAGCCACGAGTCCGAGGGCCCCCTGAACTTCGTTCAGGCGGTAGTTGACCCCGAGGCCGCACTTTCCCTCCGCACCACGGTCGTGCTCCTTGCTGTGGATGTGTCCGTGGTCGTGATAACAGTCCATGGCGTAATAGATCTCTTCGCTGTTCGTGAGGATGATTCCGCCCTCGCCGACGGTCAGGGTCTTGTTGGGGTCGAAGCTCCAGGTGCCGCAGGTTCCCATGCTGCCGAGGAAGCGTCCCTTGTAGGTCCCTCCTACGACTTCGCAGGCGTCCTCGATGATCGGGATGCCGTGTTTTTTTCCGAGAGCCAGGAAAGCGTCCATATCCGCCGCCTCGCCGAACATGTGAACGGGCATGATGGCCCTGGTCTTTTCCGTGATGAGCTTCTCAGCCGAGGCGGGATCAAGCCCCAGGGTGGAGTCGATCTCTGCCAGCACCGGGACGGCATTGCAGGCGACGATAGCCTCCACCGTGGCGATGAAGGAAAAGGGAGTGGTGATGACCTCGTCTCCCGGCTGTATTCCGATGCCCTTGAGGGCGACGATCAAAGCCGCCGTGCCGTTCGTCACGGCAAGAGCCCGCCTGGAGCCTGCAAGCTCCGCAGCCTTGAGCTCGAACTCCTCGGTGCGGTAGATCCCCTTCCGTTCGCCGTGGGAACCGTAGCGGTGAATCATCTTTCGTTCGATGACATCCGTAATTGCCTGTATTTCAGCCCTGTCGAAAATCTCTGCTCCTGCCACTGAAATTCCTCCTTGTCACTTCATGGTTACAGTTCCCCTGAATCTAAATGTCTGCTTATTTTACTCCGACAATTTTTTCATAAATATTCCTGATGTACTCCTGAGTCGCCCGCTCTTTCCATTCCTCGCCGAAGCAGCTCTGCCAGAGCTTCTCCATCCCGAGGGCGACCCTGGTCATCTTTTCGACTTCCCCTTCGCCGATGCCGTACTCCCTGGCCTTCGGCTCGGCCATATGGTTGACCCGAAGAAACTGCACCGTGTCTGCGAAGCCGTCGGGGTAGAGATCCTCGAGGGCGAGCATGGAGAGGGTGACGGCGACGCTGTGGGGAAGCTTCGGGCCGGAGTTGCTGAGGCCGTAGGATATGGCGTGGGCCGCTCCGACTCTGCCCCCGATGGTGCTGCTTCCGCCCAGCACGGAGGCCATGGCCGACTTGATGGCGTCCTCGATGCGATGGTCGCCAAGATCCTTCTTAAGCACTTCTCTTGCCAGGCGCAGGCCGTCTTCGGCATCCTGGACCGCTTCCCTCTGACTGGTTTTGCTCTGCATGATTTCGTAATGGTGGAAGTAGCAGTCCATCATGGTGAAGAAGCGGTTGAACTTCTTCGCCCCCGCCGAGAGCTGGGGATCGATGACAGCCACGACGGGCTCGGTGTAGGGATTGTTTATCCCAAGCTTCTTCTCGGGCCCCCGGAGGACCGCGATTGGGGTGATCTCCGCCCCGGTGCCGTTCAGGGTCGGCAGCACCCAGACATCGGCCCCTTTTTTCATGTCGAGGCCATACCCCTGGTATTCCTGGGCAGGTTTCGGATTGGCGAGGCAGATTCCCGTTGCCTTGGTCAGGTCCATGGTCCCTCCGCCGCCCACACCGACAAGGATGTCGGGAACATCGTCCAGAGATTTCAACAGGGCGACGAGCCTGTCCACGTCGCCGGTCCGGGGCTCGGACTCGGAGGCGTTGAACAGGAATTTTCTCTTCTGTTCAAAGAGAGAAGCAAAGGCGGCCTGTTCCTCGAGTATGCTGTCCAGGACGAAAAAGGGATTTTCCGCCTCTTCCCCGAGCATTTCAAGAAGATCCTCCACTCCGTCTGCTGAGGGAACGATCCGCGTGGGTACTTCCGTCCGCCACCAGGGTTCGAGGCTGATATATCCGGTCAAATCTGTCGGTATTTTCTTCACTTCTGCAATCCTCCCCGTAAAATCCTTATTCGCTTTCGTCGGTTCATATTCAGCAACCTTTAATATTATCACGGTTTAATGAGCGCACGTTTTTCTGATGTACCCGGGAAAAACCAGGGTTTTGACTGCCGCAGGCCTTGCAGACAGGCAGGACCTGCACTGAAAAAGTGTACTTCATCTTGAGCGTCCGGTCCAGAGGCGGGACATAAACAGGACCACCTTCCGGTGCTATAATTGCCCGGACTCTCTTAAGAGAGTAAACGAAGGAGGCGCCTCGATGCAAAGGCACGGGCTGCAGGGATTAATGATATTTTTATGGATTTTTCTGCTTTCCACAACCAATCGGGCTTCGGGAGCGGAAACCTGGGTAACGGACGTCAAAACCGGGTGCAAAATCGGCTATGTCTCTACCACCGGCTCCATACTGACTTCCGCCACATGGAACGGCCCGATTGTCAACGGAAAGGCCCAGGGGAAAGGCACGTTTACCTTTATCCTCCACGGGCAGAATGGTACGGACCCTGTCGGAGAAGGCAGGGGGGAAATGAGTGCCGGACTGCTGAACGGTGAGGCGAGCCTCCGATGGGCAAACGGCGATTCCTACGAAGGTTCCTGGGTTAAGGGGCTATGGAACGGAAAGGGAATCTATAAAAGGGCTGATGGAAGCTCCTATGACGGAGAGTGGCTCAATGGAGAAACTTCCGGAAAAGGAGTCTATACCTGGTCAAACGGCAATCGCTATGAAGGAGACTGGCTGAAGGGTGTACGCAGCGGAGAGGGTATTCTGAAGGACAAGGAAGGGAAAATTCTCCATGAGGGGCTGTGGAAAGACGATAAACCAGTTGTTAAACTGAAGACGGATAATGTGCTCGGCATACCATGGGGAGCCTCGCAAAAGACCGTCGCAAGCATTATGAGCCAACGCCCTGAAACAAAAAGCATAGGAAAGGGCACCAGAAAGGGTGCCGTCCAATGTGATTATACAACGACCTTCAACGGCAATTCAGCGACCGCTGCGATCTTTCTCCATCAGGATCAGATGTACTGGGTCCGGGTCATCATCTCAAACAAAATTGACTGCGAAGCGACAAGCCAGTATGAAGACTTCAAGCAAGGACTGATCAACCGCTACGGTCTGCCGATGGAGGAAAAAGGGAGCGGTTCAGAAGCTCTTACCCGGTGGTCTCTCGGAGAGGAGCATGTCCTCACCCTGGCAATGGGAAAAAACCGGACCGGCACTGCTCCTTGGGTCTCTGTTGTGTGTCTCGACTATGTTCATAAACCTACGGATGATCTCGTCGAAAACAAAGGGAAGCCAAAAAATATTTCAGATTTCTGAGCAGGCTTGTTATGACAAATTCTCTGTCACGGAGAATTTAGGAGGATACGAAAGGCCATCTTCTTCGAAGCAGGCTCTTTTTTATCCCGTATCATCGGTTGGCATATTCCGGACTTCAGAAGAGGGCATGATGAGGATGGTCAGAAGAAGTTGTTCCGGCATAGCGGGTGTCTTTCTCTGCGGATTGCTCTTGCTTCGGACCTTTTCCGGAGATTGCTGGGGATCGGCACCTGAAAAAACTTTTTCTCCTTCTCCCGATCCCACCCGCCTGGCCCTGGCCATATCCGGAGCCTACACGGAAGCGGAAAAAGACCCCTGGTGGATTGCCGCTAAAGACAAATTATTTCGGGAGATCCGCAACCCGGAGCTCCGGGCGGAACGAGGCCTGAGGCAATATTTTTCTTCAGGAATTCTGAAGCATGGTGCCCCCTCCCGCAAATGGATCGCCCTGACCTTCGACGACGGGCCCCACCCCGGCACAACCCCGCAGCTTCTGTCTATCCTGAGAGAATACAACGCCAAAGCGACCTTCTTTCTTGTGGGTATGATGGCAGAGGCCCATCCTGACCTGGTGCTGAAAGAAAGCCGGGCCGGACACCTGGTCGCAAACCATACCTACCACCATGTCAACCTGCTCAGGATTCCCGAGAAATATATCGGCATCGAACTTGAAGCCTGCAGCATGATTCTCGAGGATATCACCGGAAAAAAGCCGCGTTTTTTTCGCCCCCCCGGAGGAAATTACAGCCCCGAAGTAGCGAAAATAGCCGGGCAGCTCGGCTACACGACGGTTTTATGGACCAATAATCCCGGAGATTATGCCGGAACAGGAAAGAGATCCGTGGAAGCGAAGCTGATGCGTCGTCTCTCCCGCGGCGGGATTGTCCTGCTCCATGACGGAGTACCGGACACCCTCGTTCTTCTGCCGAAAATCCTCTCCGCCTTGAAGCGGGAGGGATATTCTTTTGTTACGATTGAAGATTATCTGAAAATCCTCTGACGGGCTCATCTCATTCGGAATCTTTGAGAAAGGGAAAAAATCAGCTCTTGATGAATGTTCCTTCATCGATCTCCCGGAAAGCGAGTTCCAGCTCTTCTTTTGTATTCATGACAATGGGGCCGCCCCAGGCAACCGGTTCCAGAAGAGGCTTTGCGGACATCACAAGAAATCGCAGTCCCTTGCCTGCCCCCTTAACCTGCAATTGATTTCCTTTATTGAACAGAAGGGCGCGCTTCGCGGAAAAAATTTTTCCTGAAGGGTCAAAAGTTCCCTCTCCCTGCAGGATATAGACGAAGAGGGTCTCCTCTCTCTCCGTGGGCAGAGTCCAAATCCCTCCCGGATCGACTTCGACATCCAGGAACAGGGCTTTTACATACTCCCCCTCCATTGCCCCCGAAAACCCTTTATACTTTCCGGCCAGGATGTGTATACTCCTGTTTCCCTCATCGATCACCGGGATATCGGTCCGGACGATTCCGTGATATTGCGGGGCTGCCATCTTCTTCTGTGCGGGCATGTTGAGCCATAGCTGAACCCCCAGCATTCTGCCGCAGGCCATGGGCATTTCCTGATGAATGATCCCTGAACCTGCAGTCATCCACTGGCATTCTCCATCAAGAATGCTGCCTTTGTTTCCAAGGCTGTCGCCGTGCTCAATATCACCCTCGATAAGATAGGTGATCGTCTCGATGCCTCGGTGAGGGTGCCACGGAAAGCCCTTGATGTAATCCTCCGGGTCGGTGGAATCAAAGGCATCCAGAAGGAGGAAGGGATCGAACTCCTTCGTGTCCCGATTGCCTACAACCCTCACAAGTCTGACGCCGGCACCGTCCACAGCATCCTTTCCTGTGACAACTCTTAGAATAGTCCGTGCTTCGCTGGTCATTTCAAAACCTCCTTCATGGGAAAGAAATTATTCTCCTGCATCTGCATCGTATCAAAATTCTATACCTAAAGAGAGCTCCGCAGAACCTTCCATTGACGATCCACCCTTACCCGGTTGCGCGCACGGTGGAGTTTTGTGGAGTTTTTCCTCTGTCGCATCATTACAGAGCATTAAATCGAGAAATTGTCCGATGCACGATGCTTTTTTAAGATTTCCGGCCTTCTATGCCTTTACCCCATCTGTTCCAGAGATGAATAAGCACGGTTTCATAATGACGCTGCTTCATCAAGAGATTCCTTATGCTGTATTATGTGAAAATTTCCACTGGCATCTCTTCCCCTTTTGGAGTATGATTTTTTTAAAGTCTTGTGCTTATAAAACTTCCCGATCCTTCTTTAAATCGGATGAAGAGAAAGGAGTTGAGCGCCGGAAAAAAAATTCAGAATCACGGGTCTTTTGGCTTTTCCGCTTGTCAGATCTGCAGGAAAAATCCCACCAGGATCAGCCCATTTTAAGGAGGAATACTCATGAAGAAATGGCTTTCCCTTTTCGTTCTCTGCCTGCTCGTTTTTGCCGCCGGAAGCGCCTTTGCCGCCGATAAAATAGTGGTCCGGGTCGCCCATACTATCGCTCCCGATTCACACTACAACAAAGGTCTCGAGCACCTGGGGCAGCTTCTCAGCGAAGCCACGAAGGGGCAGATCGAGCTTCAGATATTCCACTCCGCCCAGCTCGGTTCCGAGCGGGACGCCATCGAGGGAGTCTCCATGGGAACCCTCGAGATGACCCTCATCTCCTCCGCTCCCCTCGCGAACTTCACGAACGCATTTCTCGTCTTCGACCTCCCCTTCATCATCCAGGACCGCCAGAAAGCCTACGCCTATATGGACGGCCCCGAGGGGAAAAAGATCCTCGACTCGGTCCTCTCCAAGGGAATGGTGGGCCTCGGCATCTGGGAGAACGGCTTCCGGATGCTCACGAACTCGAAGAAGCCCGTCGCCGTACCAGACGACCTCAAGGGGCTGAAGATCCGCCTCATGGAGAACCCCATCCACGTGGGAACTTTCAAGACCCTCGGAGCCTACCCGGTGCCCATGCCCTTCGGAGAGCTTTTCACCGCCCTTCAGCAGGGAACGGTGGACGGGCAGGAGAACCCCCTCATCATCATCTCCACGTCGAAATTCGCGGAGGTTCAGAAGTACCTCTCCCTCACGGGACATTTCTACGCCCCCGCAATTCTCCTTATCAACAAGGATTTCTGGGAGAAAAAGCTGACCGATGAGCAGCGGAAGATCTTCACGGAGGCCGAGATGAAGGCCCGGACGTGGGAGCGGAATTACAGCATGGAGAACGAGAAGACCCTCGTGGAAAGCCTCAAGGCCCAGGGGATGGAAGTGACCCAGCCCGACAAGGCGAAGTTCTTCGAGGCTGTTCAGCCCGTCTACAAGGAGTTCGAGGAAAAGGTGGGCAAAGAGGCCATTCAGAAGCTCATCGACGCCCAGAAGTAAGTCCATACGCCGTGGAATCCGGAATGGCTCGGTCATTCCGGATTCCTTTTTTCAAGAACATTTCCGGAGGGTCTTTATGCGCAACTTTTTGAATCACTTCGAGGAATACGTGCTTCTGATTCTCTTTCCCCTTATGGTGGTCGTTGTCTTCACCGCCACCCTGGCCCGGTATTTCAACCTCTTTCCCATGTTCTGGGGGGAAGAAGTGGCCCGGTACATCATGGTCTTCATGGCCTACATCGGCGCCGGCCTCGCCATGAAAAAGGGAGCCCATGTGGGGGTCGATTTTTTCACGGGCCTTATCAAAAATCTCCGGATCCGGATTTTCCTCGAAACCTTCCGGGTCGCCGTCATCGTCGGCTTCGCCTTCATGATCATGTATTATTACCGCCAGCTCATCGCCCACCAGATTTCCATGGGACAGACCACCCCGGCCCTCTTCATCCCCATGTGGATCCCCTACTCCGCCGTCCCCCTCGGGATGTTCCTCGTCGGCCTCCGGGCCTTTCAGGGATATAAAGATACCATCGCGGCTCTCCGGGCCGAAGCTTCTTCCCCCTCGGAGGTGAAATAGCATGGCGACCATCATGTTTTCCCTTCTCATCATTCTCATCTTCCTGAATATACCCGTGGCAGTAAGCATCGGGCTGGCCTCCATCGCCGGGATCACCCTGAGCAGCCTTCCCCTGAACCCGGTGGTGGTGGCCCAGAGGATGTTCACCTCCGCCGACTCCTTTCCCTTCATGGCCATCCCCTTCTTCATGCTGGCCGGAGGGCTCATGGAGCACGGCGGCATCTCCCGCCGCCTCGTCCGCCTCGCCTCGGTCATGGTGGGGGGCTTCCGGGGAGGGCTCGGGCTCATCACGGTCCTCGCGAGCGCCTTCTTCGGCGCCATCAGCGGCTCCAACCCCGCCACCGTGGCGGCCATCGGGGGAATCATGGTCCCCTCCATGATCAAGAAGGGGTATCCTCCTGCCTTCGCTGCAGCCATCGCCGCCGCGGGGGGCACCCTCGGAGTGGTGATCCCCCCCTCCATCCCCATGATCACCTTCGGCGTGGTAGCTGGAGTCTCCATAGGGGACCTCTTCCTCGCGGGGTTCATCCCCGGGCTGATCATCGCCCTCGTCCTCAGCTTCGTGGTGGTCCTGCAGTCCATTCAGATGAATATTCCGAAGGAAGCCCCCCGGACGGGTTCGGAGTTCTTCACCGCCCTGCGGGAGTCACTCCTCGCCATCATCATGCCGGTCATAATCCTCGGAGGAATTTACGGAGGGGTCTTCACGCCGACAGAGGCGGGAGCCGTGGCGGTGGTCTACAGCTTTCTCGTGAGCGTATTCATCTTCCGGGAGCTGGACCTGCAGACCATGAAGACAGTCATCATCAAGGCGGGAATCAGCACGTCAGTGGTCTTCTTCGTCATCGCCACGTCTCAGTCCATGTCGTGGCTCATCACGGTGAGCCAGGTTTCGTCGAAGATCGCCGCATGGATCGTCTCCGTCTCCTCCACGCCCTTCATTCTCGTCACCATGATCAACCTTATCCTGCTCTTCCTCGGGGTTTTTCTCGAGACCCAGGCCATCATTCTGCTCATGGCACCCCTTCTTCTGCCCATCACCGCCGCCATCGGCATGGATCCCCTCATGCTGGGGATCATCATGGTGGTGAACACCTCCGTGGGAATGATTACCCCGCCCATGGCGGTCAACCTCTTCGTCGCCATGTCGCTGGTGAAGGACGAAAATGTCCGCCTCGAACAGATCACCCGGAAGATCCTGGGTTTCCTCGCCGCGGAGATCGTGGCCATAATGCTCATCAGCAACTTTCCGGTCCTCTCTCTGGGCATTCTGAAGCTGGTGAAATAGGCCGTGACCTCCTTCGCCGTCCTCTGCGACGATCTTACCGGCTCGTCGGTTAAATCCATAATGCTGAAGGACCGGGGTGTCCCCGTCCGGCAGCTGATCCGGCTTCCCGGTAATATCCCCGCTCCCGAAGAGGGAGAGGCCCTTGTCATAAACTGCGACACGAGAAGGCGCTCTCCCCGGGAAGCGGAGGAAATTTTCCTCCGCCTTCTCTCTGCCCTTCCGCCAGGAGTCTCCCTTGCAAAACGGATCGACACGACCCTGCGGGGACATCTCCTCCTCGAGACCTCAGAAATGCTCAAAGCCAGGCCTCAGTCCATGGCCGTGGTCGTCCCCGCCTTCCCCTCCTCGGGACGAACAACCGTCGGCGGATATCAGCTTCTGGAAGGAGAGCTTCTCGAAAGGACGGAAGTTGCCCGGGATCCCCTCTGGCCGATTGCGACAAGCCGCGTATCGAAGTATTTCGAAGGTTCTTTTCCCCAGGATGTTCTGACCCTGGAGACCGTACGATCGGGAGAAAGAAAGATTGTCGACGAACTGAAAAAGATGGCCGAAAGAGGAGTCCGGATCATAACGGCCGATGCTCTGACGGAGCAGGATATCGAGGCCATCGCCTCAGCCGCCGCCTCAGTCGAAAAAGAGATCATCTCCGTGGACCCGGGGCCTTTCACTGCGGCCTTTGTCTCCCGCCGTCTGCTCCGCCGGCGCAGAGGATTCGTTCTTGCCGTAATCGGGAGCACCTCGGAAAAGACGGCCGGACAGCTCGCCTTCCTCGACGGGAAAGTAAACCGGGCGGAATTTCTCCTTTCTCCCGATGAAGAGGCCGGAGAAGCCCTGTGCCGTTTCCGGGACTTTGCCGCCTCCTTCTCCGGGGAAGAAACGGAATTCTTTCTTATCAGGCCGGAACAGCGGAAGGTCAGGGGGAGGGAGGAAGCTACCGCACGAACTCTCGCCCTTCTCGGAAGAACCGCCCTCGAAATGTTCGGAGATCATATCCAGGGTATACTTCTTTCAGGAGGAGACACCGCCGCCATGTTTTTCGAAGATTCGGGCGCAACGCTCCTTCTTCCCGAGATCGAAATCCAGCCCCTCGTCATGGGGGGGCGGATTCTCGACGGAAAGAGCGCAGGGAAAAAAGTGGTCACCAAGGGCGGACTTATCGGCGAAGAGGACGGCATCTACCGATCCGTCCTGTGGCTCAGAAAGGGAAGGGAAGAGACATGAAGGAAACAGTCATTGCAGTGACCATGGGCGATCCCGCGGGGGTTGGCCCTGAAATAGCCCTTCAAAGCATGGGCGACCCTGACGTCTGGGAAAAAGGTATTCCCATGCTCATCGGCGACCGATCTGTCCTCGAAGCAGTTCGGGAGCGGCTCGGGCTGAAGATGAAATTTCACGAAACGGAGGAAAATTCCCCCGTTTCCGGATCGCCTGACGACCTGCCGATACTCGACCTGAAGATGATCCCCGATCTTGACGCCCTCCCCGTGGGGAAGGTCTCGGCCCTTGCCGGAGAAGCCTCCGTCGCCTATATCCGCAAGGCCGTGGAGCTGTGCGGCGCAGGGAAGGCCCTCGGCATCGCCACGACCCCCATCAACAAGGAGGCCCTCAGGGCCGCCCGGGCACCCTGGATCGGCCATACTGAGATGCTCGCCGAGATGTCCGGTGCCGCCCGGAGCTACACCATGTTCCTCGTGGACAAGCTCAGAATTCTCTTTCACAGCCGTCATCTCTCTTTGAAGCAGGCAATCGAGACCCTCGACGCATCGGAGGTCCTCGCCTCCATCGAAGTGGCTGCCAAATGCCTGGAGTCCATCGGTCTTCCCTCGGGGACCATCGCCCTGGCCGCTCTGAACCCCCACGCCTCAGACGGTGGTCTCTTCGGCGACGAGGAGGCCCGTTTTCTCATTCCCGCTGTGGAGATGGCCAGAAAGAAGGGGATCAACGCAGTCGGTCCCGTTCCGGCGGACAGCGTCTTCTATTTCGCCCTCCAGGGGAAGTACGACGTGGTGGTCTCCCTCTACCACGACCAGGGGCACATCGCCTCCAAGACCTACGATTTTTACCGGACGGTGAGCGTCACCTTCGGTCTCCCCTTCATCCGCACCTCCGTGGACCACGGAACGGCCTTCGACATTGCCTGGCAGGGAAAGGCGAACCCCGTGAGCATGAAGGAAGCCCTCCTCGCCGCCTTCGCCATCGCCCCCCTGTACCGTCCCTTCTGAATTTCCCATGGCAAAGGATCATTTCCGAAATTCATCCGGAGAAGGGGAAGAAACGGATCCCTTTCTTCTGGCGGAGAGGCTCCTCCTCGGAGGAGACTTCTCCGCCGCAGCTTCTCTCGCATCCGGTCGTTCAGAAGCCCGTTTTCTCGGGCTCCGGGCACTTCTCGCGTGGCTCGAGGGAGAAGAGGAAAACCGGGCCCTGGAACTCTACGAGGAAGGCATGAAGCGTCTTCGGAAGGAAGAAGGCTCCCGGAAGACCGCCTTCAGCACTTTTTCGGGCCTTTTTTATCCCCTTCTGCTCCTCTCCCGGGAGCAGCATAAAAAGGCCTCGGCGCTGATCGGCGCCGGGATCGAGAAAAGCCGCCTCGCTCCGGTCTACACCATTTTCCGCCTCGTGGCGGACTTCTGCGCCGGAAGGGGAAGCGACCGCCTGTTTGCCATCTATACCCCCGACCTTTGCGAAAACCCCTCCTGGCCGAAATGGTACGCCGTGTTCGTCGCCCTCGCGGTCTACTGGACCGATGCCGACCGGCTCGGGGAGTACCGGCCATGCCTTCTGAAAACCCTGAAGTCTCTCGAGGAGAACGGGGGGCTGCCCCTTCTCGCTGCCGAACTCGCGGATCTCCTGAAGGTCACCCCCTCCCGCCCAGTGCCCCGGCGGCGGTCTCTCGCCTCTCTTCTTCCCCGGAAGGAGGAGTGGATGCACGCCCTCTCTGCCCTCGCGGAACTCGGCAGGGAGACGAAACCCTCCGATAAAAAGCGGCGGCTCATCTGGGAGTGCGACTGGAGTGAAAACGAGGACGGGCTTATCCGGTCGGTGGATTGCTCTCCCCTCGAACAGGTGCTTCAGGCGTCGGGAAAGTGGAGCCGCGGACGGGCCGTGGCCCTCAAGCGCCTTCGGAAGGAGCTGGTCCGGGAGGACTGGCTGACGAAGCAGGACGTGGCCGCGGCCGGAGCGGTGGAGGAAGCGGGAGGGTACGACGGCTGGTACTACAAGCGGTGGTACGAATTCAATCAGGCCAAGCTCATCAGGGCCCTCGCCGGCCACCCCTTTCTTTTCAGGCGAGGGGAGGAATGGCCGGTGGAGATAGCCCTCGAGGAGCCTCGTCTCGAGATAGAAAAAGAACGGAAGGGGTACCGGGTCAAACTCGTCCCCTTCCCCTCCGAGGGCCCATTCTCAAGCCTCGTCGTCACCGAAGACGGGCCGAACCGCCTTCGGGCGGTCTCCTTCGAGGCGAAGCATCTCTCCCTCCGGCCTCTTCTGGGGGAGGAAGGGCTCTATGTGCCCGAGGAGGGGCGGGAAGTTCTCTTCAATTCGGTCCACTCCCTGGCGGGGCTTCTTCCCGTCACGTCCGAGCAGGAGGCCGATGGGCCCGACTCGGCCCAGACAGAGCCTGACAGCAGGATCTCCGTCCAGATCGCCCCTTCGGGAGAGGGATTTTCCGTCTCCCTTGCAGTCCGGCCTCTCGGACCGGGAACGCCTCCCTGCCGCCCGGGAAAGGGAGGAGCAACCCTCTTCGCCCTAGTGGACGGCAGACGGGTGTGCACCCTCCGTGAACTCGGTCTGGAGCGGCTCAGGGCGTCGGAGATTCCTGTCCTCTGTCCCTCTATGGCCGAGGGAGAGCAGCAGGGGGAATATCACTGGCTCCTCGACAACCCCGAGGCAGCCCTTGAACTTCTTCTCGAGCTCTCGGCCCTCGGGGATTCCGTGGTGCTCGAATGGCCGAAGGGCGGCGCCGTGAGGGTCCGCTCATCCGCTGGAATGGACGGGGTCCGGGCATCGGTGCATTCGGGGCGGGACTGGTTTGCCCTCTCCGGAGAGATCTCCCTGGATGAGAAAACGATCCTCTCCCTCAGGGAGGCGAGCGAACTCCTCGCCTCGGGGACGGGACGATTCCTGTCCATGGGGGAAGGAGAATTCCTCGCCGTCACCGAGGAACTGAGAAAAAGGCTGGAGGATCTGCGGGCCCTGGGAGATTGGAAGGGCGAGGAGCTGCGCTTCTCCCCCCTGTCGGCCCTCCTCCTTGAAAAATTCGAGACAGCAGCGGGGACCTTCTTGGGGGACGGCGACTGGGAAAAGCAGCGTGCCCTCGTGGAGGAGGCCCGGACCATCGCTCCTCTTCTTCCCTCCACCTTCCGGGGGGAGCTCCGGGAGTATCAGAAAGAGGGGTTCGAGTGGCTGGCCCGCCTTGCCCATATGAAGGCCGGGGCATGCCTCGCCGACGACATGGGGCTCGGCAAGACGATCCAGATCCTCGCCCTGCTGCTTTTGCGTGCC
The DNA here is from genome assembly GCA_963674625.2 of Aminobacteriaceae bacterium. GTDB lineage: Bacteria > Synergistota > Synergistia > Synergistales > Aminobacteriaceae > JALHFZ01. The sequence continues at coordinate 470,575 of CAXXXO010000004.1, forward strand.
CCCGACGGGCCGGCCCTTGTGGCCGCCCCCACGTCGGTGTGCCCCAACTGGCTTCTCGAAGCCGCACGGTTCGCCCCCACGCTGAACATGAGGGAATACCGCACGGGCAGCCGGGAGGAGATCCTCGACGGACTGGGGGCCTTCGACGTGGTGGTGGCGAGCTACGGAATGCTTCAGAGAAAAGAGGGACCCCTGCAGAAGATCTCATGGCATACGGTGGTCCTCGATGAGGCCCAGGCCATCAAAAACAGCGGCACGAAGCGATCCGCCGCCGCCATGAACCTGCAGGGGGATTTCCGGATCATCGCCACGGGAACCCCCATGGAAAACCATCCCGGGGAGCTGTGGAACCTCTTTCGTTTTCTCAATCCGGGATTGCTGGGGTCCAAAGAGAGCTTCAACCGCCGTTTCGCCGCACCCATCGTGAAGAACGACGACAAGGACGCCCGGTCGCGCCTGAAGAAGATCCTCCGCCCCTTTCTGCTCCGCCGGACGAAGGATCAGGTCCTGAGGGAGCTGCCTCCGAAGACGGAGATCACCCTCCGGGTGGAGATGGACCCGGAGGAGAGGGGGCTCTACGAGGCCGTGCGGAGAAGCGCCCTGTCCCGGATTTCATCGGGTCAGAGCGGGGAGGACCAGCGGTTCGTCATCCTCGCGGAGCTCATGAAGCTGCGGAGGGTCTGCTGCAGCCCCTCCCTCCTTTTTCCGGAGAAGGATTTTCCATCGGCAAAGCTCAAGGCCTTCGGCGAGATCCTGAACGACCTGCTGGAGAACGGCCACCGGAGCCTCGTTTTCAGCCAGTTCGTGGATCATCTCTCCATTCTCCGGGCATATCTCGACGGGAAGGGAATCTCCTACGCCTATCTCGACGGTTCGACCCCCTCGGAGGAACGCAAACGGCAGGTGGCCTCCTTCCAGGGAGGGGACAAGAGCTGCTTTCTCATCAGTCTGCGGGCTGGAGGAACGGGGCTGAACCTCACCGCCGCCGATTACGTCATCCACATGGACCCCTGGTGGAACCCCGCCGTGGAGGACCAGGCCTCGGACCGGGTGCACCGCATCGGCCAGGAACGTCCAGTGACGGTCTACCGGATCGTTGCGAAGGACACCATCGAGGAGAAGATCTTCGATCTCCACGCCTTCAAGCGGGACCTGGCCGAAAGCCTCCTCGAGGGGACCGACCGGATTCACCGCTTCTCCCTCGAGGAGGTGGCCTCTCTTATTCGGGAGGATTCTCCCGGTCGGGGCAGTAAATGATCTTGCCGGGGTTCAGAATGTTCTTCGGGTCGAAGGCCCCCTTCACCCGGCGGATCAGCTCCATCTGCGCTCCGTCCATCACCCGGCACATGTACTTCTGTCGCTTCAGCCCGATGCCGTGTTCACCGCTGAGGGTCCCTCCGATCTTCGCCGTGAAGTCGTAGAGTTCCCCCAGAAGCTCCTCCAGAACCTCGTGCCAGTCGGGGCGCTCCTCCGGAAAAAGGAGGTTCACATGCATATTGCCGTCCCCCACGTGGCCGAAGTTGGCCTCCTCCACGCCGTACTTCCGGCAGAGGCGGGTCGTCTCCTCAAGGAGCTTCGGGATTTCGCTCGTGGGGACCACGAGGTCCTCGAGGCTGTACTTCGGATAGAAGGCCATGATGGCCTCGGCGAGGCACTTCCTGGCCTTCCAGAGCTTGTCCCGGGTCGTGCGGTTGTCCGCCACGAAGACCTCGAGGGCGCCGTGGGCAAAACAGAGATCACCGATCCGCTCCATCTCGTCGGCAAGCACCTCGGGATCGTTTCCCTCGAGCTGGACGATGAGATGGGCTCCCGCCTCGTCGCAGGGCAGCGTCGTGTTCAGGAAACGCTCCGCGAGGCGGATTGACTTGCGGTCGAGAAACTCCAGGGACGAGGGAACTACCTTTCCCTCGCTCTGAATGCGGGGGGCGAAGTCGATCGCAGAGGCCACGTCAGGAAAGGGGATCAAAAGGTCCACAACTCTTTCCGAAAGGGGAAGGAGCTTCAGAGTGATCTTCGTCACCACTGCGAGAGTGCCCTCCGACCCCACGATGAGATGGGCAAAGTCGTACCCCGTGGCATCCTTGCGCCGCTTGCCGCCGAACTGCATCACCGTGCCGTCGGCGAGGACCGCCTCGAGGGCGAGGACGGAGTTTCCCGTGGTTCCGTACTTCACCACCTTGTTTCCCCCCGCGTTCTCCGCCACGTTCCCTCCGATGTAGGAGGCATCGCCGCTGCATGGGTCTCCCGCGTAGAGCAGTCCCTCCCGGGCGGCGGCCTTGGTGATCTCGGCGGTCACGACCCCGGGCTCCACCGTGATGGTGAGGTTCTGTTTGTCCAGTTCGAGAATGCGCCCCATCTTCTCGAAGGAGAGGACAATGCCCCCGGCGAAGGGAACGGCCCCTCCCGACAGACCCGTTCCCGCTCCCCGGGGGGTGACGGGAAGAAGATGGTCGTTCGCGTACTTCAGCAGGGCCGAGATCTCCTCCGTCGTGCGGGGGAAGACCACGGCCTCGGCGATATATTCCCGGTCGAAGGCGAAGGAAGGGACCTCGTCCCGGGAGTATGCCCTTCTTTTCTCCGGGTCCACCGTCACCGCCGAGGGGCCGAGAAGAGCCTGCAGATCCTTCACCACCTCTTCGGTAATGGGGGAATAGACTGTGCTGTTCATGGGTTCCTCTTCTCCTCTCGAATTCTCTCGATCAGGCGGGGGAGGATCTCAAAGAGATCCCCGCACAGCCCCAGGTCGGCCACCCGGAAGATGGGAGCCTCGGGGTCCCGGTTGATGGCCGCCACGAATTCCGCCGTCTGCATTCCCGCCATGTGCTGCACCGATCCGGAGATCCCGGCGGCGATGTAGATCTTCGGCGCGACCACCTTGCCGGAGAGGCCCACCTGGTGGGGGTAGTCGATCCATTTGGCGTCCACCACGGGACGGCTGGCCCCCACTCCTCCGCCGAGAAGACCGGCCAGTTCCCTGAGCATCTCGAAGCTGCCGGGCCTTTTGAGCCCCTTCCCTCCCGAGACAACCACATCCATGTCCTGGATATTCGCTCCCCCCTCGTCCCCCTCCTCGAAGCCGAGATTTTGGATGCTGCTCTCGAAAAGGGACGGCGGGATCTCGGGAAAGAGAACCTCTCCGGGCCGTTCTGAGGCCGGAGGAATGGGAAAAGTACGGGGACGGACCGTGGCCATCTGGGGACGGCGGGAGGGAGTCCGTATGGTGGCCATGACGTTTCCGCCGATGGCGGGGCGGGTCTGAAGAAGCTGCCCCGTCTCCTTTTCCATCTCGAGGCCGGTGCAGTCGGCCGTAAGCCCCGTCTCGAGGCGGGCTGCGAGGGCGGGAAGGGTCGTCCGCCCCGAGGTGGTGGCTCCGGCGAGGACGACGGCGGGATTCTCATTCTTTAGAATAAAGGCGAGGACATTGGTCTCGATCTCCTGGTTGTAGAGGGCGAGGGAGGGGTGTTCCACCACCATCACCCGATCGGCCCCCGAGGTAAAAAGGGTATTGGGGTCCTCGGTGAGCCTGTCCGACAGGAGGATCACCGTGACCTCTCCTTCCACCGAGTCCGCCAGCTGCCGGGCCTTTCCGGCGAGCTCCCTGCAGAGAGGGGAAAGGCGGCCCCGGCGGACCTCTCCCACCACGAAGAATTGTTCTTTTTTCTTTTTTTCTTCCATCATCCTAGAGCACCGCCTTCTCCCGGAGAATGGCGACAAGGCGTTCGATCCCCTGGTCGAGGTGACCCTCTCCGTACATTTCAGTCTTTCTGGAAAGGGTGGGATACCCGATCTTCACCACCCGGGTAGCGGACCCCTCGAGCCCAGTCTCCCCCGGGGAGAGGGCGAGGTCCGCCGCGCCGAGGGAGGGAATATCCGCCCTCCGGGCCCGTTTCTTCCCCCTCAAGGTGGGCATGGAGGGATCGTTCAGGGCGTGCAGGATAGTTATCAGGCAGGGAAAGGGCAGGCGCTGCCTCTGAACTCCCCCCTCAACCGTCCGCCGGACCTCCACTCCCCCTTCGGTGAGGTTCAGGCCGCTTACGTAGGTGCTGAAGGGGATGCCGAGGAGGGCGGCAACTTCGGGACCAACCTGCCCCGTCTCACCGTCCGTCGCCTTCTCACCCGCGAGGATGATGTCGAAGGGACCTTCTTTCTCTATGGCCGCAGCGAGGACTTTTCCGGTGGCCCAGGTATCGCTCCCCGCAAAGAGGCGGTCCGTGAGGAGAATTCCCCGGTCTGCCCCCATGGCAAGGCACTCCCGGAGGGCTTCATGGGCTCTCGGTGGTCCCATGGTAATGACCGTCACTTCCCCCCCTTCAGGCAAAATCTCCTTCAGATCAAGGGCCGCCTGCAGGGCGTTGAGATCAAGAGGGTTGACGATAGCCCCCTTTCCCTCCCGGACCATGGTTCCCTTCTCGGCATCCATGCGGACATCGTCCGTATCGGGAACCTGTTTGATCAGTACCGCTATTTTCATGAATAGAACCTCCCGGCTGAAACCTTCATGGAAGAGCGGCGGACATTCCGTCCGCCGCTCTTCGACGCTGAACGGGCATACAGATTTCGGCTATTCGACAGCCAGCATGACGCTGTCGGCCTTCACCACAGCAATGACCTCCGAGCCGACCGTTATGCCGAGGCGGCTGACGGAGTCCATGGTGATGACGGAGACCATGGACTGGCCTCCGCAGATTTCCATGGTGACCTGAGCCTCCACGGCTCCTTCTTTTATGGCGGTGACTTTTCCCCTGATCTGGTTGCGGGCGCTTATTTTCACGGAATGTCCTCCTTTGTTCGAAAGAATCTTCGTTTCATTTTCCCAAGAAGAGGGGTTTTTAGCAACTTCTTTTCTACTCCACAAGGAAAGAAAAGTGAGCTGAATATTTTTTGCCCTTGATTTCCTGCATGGCGGATGATAATGTACTTTGCCAAGCGGCACATTTTTCCAAATTTCAGAAACGGGGTGACTTCCATGCTCGAGAAACTCAAGAGAATCGTAAAGTCTTCGGAGGCAGAGATTACGGATCTGCGCCATCACTTCCACATGCACCCGGAAGTGGCGTGGGAGGAAGTGGAGACCACGAAAAAAGTGGCGGAGGTCCTGAAGGACCTGGGGTGCACCATCGTGAAAACCGGCTTCGGAGGAACAGAGTGCGGTCTCGTGGCCGATCTCAAGGGGGGGAAACCGGGCAAAACGGTCGCCCTGCGGGCGGACATGGACGCCCTTCCCCTGTCCGAGGAAAACGACGTCCCCTATAAATCCCAGAACCCTTCCGCCATGCACGCCTGCGGGCACGATTCCCATACGGCCATGCTTCTCGGGGCGGCGAAGGCCCTTGCGGAAGTCCGGGATGAAATTCCCGGGACGGTGCGCTTTCTCTTTCAGCCCGCCGAGGAGAGCGGCCTGAAGTCCGGCGCTAAGGCCATGGTGGAGGAAGGGGCCCTCGAGGGCGTGGACGCCGTCGGAGGGCTTCACTGCTGGTCCGCAGCTCCCACCGGCACGGTGCTCTACCGCTCGGGCCCCATCATGGCGGCGGCCGACGGCTGGTACCTGACCCTCACAGGAAAGGGCGGCCACGGCTCCACTCCGGAGCTGTCCATCGACCCCACCATCACGGCGGCGAATATCGTCCTGAATCTCCAGGCCATCGTGGGAAGAGAGATCAGCGCCAAGGAGACAGTGGTCATCAGCACCGGCACAGTCAAGGCAGGGAATAAGGTTTTCAACATCATTCCCGAAACCGTCGACATCAACGGGACGGTGCGGTCCTTCAACCCCGCCGTGCAGGACCATGTGGAGGAGGCCATGCGCCGGGTCATCGCCGGAGCCTGCGCCATGGGGCGATGCGAATACACCCTTGACTACAAACGCTTCATTCCGCCCACAATCAACGACCACGACGTTACCATGGTGGCCAAGGAAGTCTGCGAGAAAATCCTCGGAGCTGAAAACGTCAAGGAGACACCCCTCATCATGGGTTCCGAGGACTACAGCTACTTCGAGCAGAAGGTTCCGGGCACCTATTTCTTCCTCGGAACGGGAAATGCGGAAAAGAGGACGGACAACCCTCATCACCATCCGAAGTTCAACGTGGACGACGACGCCCTCGCCGCAGGATCGGCCATGCTGGCCGGGTTCGCCTGGGAGTGGCTTTCCAGGAACTGAAAAATTCTCTTCCGAAGAGGGCGGGCCGACTTGGTCCGCCCTCTTTCTTTAAACACTTCGGACAGAGAAAGGCTCCCCCTGTTTTTCAGCCGGGAGAGAGGGTAAAAAGCTCCTCCTTTCCCCGCTGAAGACTGTTTACACACAATGCTGCACAACAATACCGGTATTCCCAAATTTGAAAAAACGGGGTGACTTCCATGCTCGAGAAACTCAAGAGAATCGTAAAGTCTTCGGAGGCAGAGATTACGGATCTGCGCCATCACTTCCACATGCACCCGGAAGTGGCGTGGGAGGAAGTGGAGACCACGAAAAAAGTGGCGGAGGTCCTGAAGGACCTGGGGTGCACCATCGTGAAAACCGGCTTCGGAGGAACAGAGTGCGGTCTCGTGGCCGATCTCAAGGGGGGGAAACCGGGCAAAACGGTCGCCCTGCGGGCGGACATGGACGCCCTTCCCCTGTCCGAGGAAAACGACGTCCCCTATAAATCCCAGAACCCTTCCGCCATGCACGCCTGCGGGCACGATTCCCATACGGCCATGCTTCTCGGGGCGGCGAAGGCCCTTGCGGAAGTCCGGGATGAAATTCCCGGGACGGTGCGCTTTCTCTTTCAGCCCGCCGAGGAGAGCGGCCTGAAGTCCGGCGCTAAGGCCATGGTGGAGGAAGGGGCCCTCAAGGGCGTGGACGCCGTCGGAGGGCTTCACTGCAGGTCTACTTCCCCTTCAGGGACAATCCTCTACCGTTCAGGTCCCTTCATGGCGGCGGCCGACGGCTGGGAGCTCGTGATCAAGGGGAAGGGAGGGCACGGCGCAAACCCCGAACTTTCGATCGACCCCACTATAACGGCGGCGAATATCATTCTCAACCTCCAGGGCATCGTCGGGCGGGAAGTCAGCGCGAAAGAGACGGTGGTGCTGAGCACCGGGGCAGTACGGGCGGGGAACAAGGCCTTCAACATCATCCCCGAGACCGTGGAGATCAACGGCACGGTGCGGTCCTTCAACCCCGCCGTGCAGGACCATGTGGAGGAGGCTATGCGCCGGGTCATCGCCGGAGCATGCGCCATGGGGAGATGCGGATATACCCTCGACTACAGGCGGTTCATCCCCCCCACCATCAACGACCACGAAGTGACCATGGCGGGGAAGGAAGTCTGCGAGAAAATCCTCGGAGCGGAAAACGTGAAGCAGGGAGAACTCGACATGGCCTCCGAGGACTACAGCTACTTCGAACAGACGGTCCCGGGAACTTTCCTCTTCCTGGGAACGGGAAACCGGGAGAAAGGGACGGACTATCCCCACCATCACCCCCGCTTCGACGTGGACGATGACGCCCTCACGGCCGGAGCCGCCATACTGGCAGGATTCGCCTGGACGTGGCTTTCCAGGAACTGAAAAGCTTTCTTACGGAGGCCTACTGATTCGTTTTCCCTTATGAACGGCAAGTTCAATAGAAAGATGAAAGGGACCTTCCGTTTTTCCGGAAGGTCCCTTTTTTCCAAAAAACCGGGACTGTTATTTCAGATCAGTCCAGGGGACCTATGGCCTCCTCCACGCACTCCACCAGGGCTCCCCGGACCAGAAGAGCCTCCACCCTCTCGATGAAGGGGGCGAGGTACTCGTCGTGGCGAATATAGGGGACCACTGTCCGGACGCAGTCATGGGCGGCCACCGTCCCCTCTCCGGGTCTGAGCAGCCGGCTGAAGTCGAGCCCCTGGGAGGCGGTGAGCAGTTCGATGGCGAGAACCTTTCGTACGTTGTCGAGGATGGCCCTTCCCTTCCGGGCGGCCCAGGCTCCCATGGAGACATGGTCTTCCTGGTTTGCCGATGTGGGGATGGAGTCCACCGAGGCGGGGTGGGCCAGTACCTTGTTCTCCGACACCAGGGAGGCCGCGGTGTACTGGGCGATCATGAAGCCGCTGTTCAGGCCGCTGTTCTCGATGAGAAAGGGAGGTAGCCCCGAGAGGCTCGAATCCACCAGCCTGGCCTGCCGGCGCTCGGAAATGTTCGCCAGCTCGGAGACGGCAATGCCGAAGAAGTCCATGGCGAGGGCAAGAGGCTGTCCGTGGAAGTTGCCGCCGCTTATGGCCACCCCTTCCGAAGCGAAGATGAGGGGGTTGTCCGTGACGGAGTTGATCTCCACCTCCAGGGTCTTCCGCACATAGGCCAGGGCATCACGCGTGGCCCCGTGGACCTGGGGGACGCACCGGAGGGAATAGGCGTCCTGAACCTTTCCCCCCTTGTATCTCTCAATGATCTCGCTTCCTTCAATGAGCCGCCGTATGTTCCGGGCAACAAGCCCCTGGCCGGTGTGGGGACGAAGAGCATGCGTCCGCTCGTCGAAGGGGAAGGGAACACCGTGGAGGGCCTCGATGGCGATGCCCGCCGAGATGTCCGCCGCCTTGGCGAGGGATTCTGCGTCGAGAAGGGCGAGGACTCCCACGGCGCTCATGGAAGCAGTGCCGTTGTTCAGGGCGAGGCCTTCCTTGGCGCCGAGCTGCACCGGTGAGAGCCCTGCCGTGGAGAGGGCTTTCGCCGCCGTCATTGTCCGCCCGCGGCAGCGCACCTTGCCGAGGCCGAGCAGAGGCAGTGCCAGGTGGGAGAGGGGACAGAGATCGCCGCTCGCTCCGAGGGAGCCCTGACAGGGAACGAGAGGATGGATGCCCAGGTTGAGAAAGGCCAGGAACTGGTTCAGCACGGCGAGGCTGATGCCGGAAAACCCCCGGATGAGGCTATTGATCCGAAGGAGCATCATGGCCCGGATCACGTCCTCGGGGAAGGGGTCGCCCACACCGCAGGCATGGCTTTTCAGAAGGTTCTCCTGAAGAAGCCTGCGGTCCTTCCGGGAAATCTTCACGTTGGCGAGATCACCGAACCCCGTGGTGATTCCGTAGACCGCATCATCGGTATTCTCCCAGGCCTTTACCGCCGCGGAGGCTTCCTCCACCCTGCGGCAGGCCTCATCGGAAAGGACGACCTTATACCCCTTACGGGCAACATTCCCCACATCCTCCAGAGTCAGAGACTTCCCGTCGAGGGAAAGTACGGGACTGCCCTTTTCTGTCTTCACGCCACGAGCTCCCCTTTCTTGTAGACTTCCTCCACCGGTGAAATACCTCCGTGATAGGCAAGAATGGCGGGGGTCTCTCCGTCGAGAACGAGGAAGTCCGCCTGCTTTCCCTTCTCCAGAGTGCCGCAGCGATCTCCCATTCCGATGGCGCAGGCACTGTTCTTCGTGGCCGCCGTGAGGGCCTCCTCCACGGAGAGCCCCATTCCGAGCACGGCCAGTCCGAAGACGTAGGGCATGGATTCGGTGAAGGATGACCCCGGGTTGCAGTCCGTGGAGAGGGCTACGGGAACGCCGTGGTCAATCATGAAGCGGGCCCGGGCGAAGGGCTTGCGGAGGCTCCAGGCCGTGGCAGGCAGAAGAACGGCCACCGTGCCCGAGGCGGCAAGGGCGGCGATCCCCTGATCTCCCGCTGCGAGAAGATGTTCGGCGGAGATGGCGCCCATTTCGGCCGCCAGGAAGGCCCCGCCCGTATCGTGCACCTCGTCGGCATGGACCTTGAGGCCGAAGCCGAGATCCTTGGCCTTCGTGAGAATGCGCCGCGTCTGCTCAAGGGAAAAGACCCCGGTCTCGCAGAAGACGTCGCAGAACCGGGCAATCCCCTGCTCTTTCGCAGCCCCCAGCATCTCTTCCACCAGCAGGTCCGTAAACTCGTCCCCTCTTCCGGCGTATTCCCCGGGAATGGCGTGGGCTCCCATGAAGGTGGGGACCACGTCAAGGGGAGTCTCCCTGCCGACCCGGCGGATGACGGAGAGCATCCGCAGCTCCGTTTCGGTGTCGAGACCGTAGCCGCTTTTGATCTCCACCGTTGTTGTGCCGAGGGATAGAGCCGAGAGGGCGAGAGAGACCGTCGATGCGAAAAGCTCATCGTCAGTCGAGGCCCGGACAGCATCCACCGACGAGAGAATTCCCCCTCCGCTTTTAAGAATGTCGAGATAGGATGTTCCGGCAAGCCGAAGGGAGAATTCTCCCTCTCTCCGGGCGGCGAAACACATATGGGTATGAGGGTCGACAAAGCCTGGGATGACGCAGCGGCCGCCGCAATCGATCTCCTCGTCCGCAGCGGCGGTCAGGGGAGACGAAAAAATTTCATCCTCCGGGCCCACGGCCTCGAGGAGGCCGTCTTTTATGAGCATTGCTCCGCTGGGGAGAAAGCGGACCGCTCCAGAGTTCGCTCCGAAAGAGGGAGTATTCCCCCCGGGAGTAAAGATCCGGGCGTTCCGAACTACCTTAACGATCATAGACAGCGCCCTCCCCGCTGAGTATGGCCTTTTCTGCAATACTCCTCATCGGATACCCCCCCGAAGGGAGGGAAGAAAGGAACAATTCCACCTGTCATGGGAACAACCTCCTGAACGAGAGACTTAAAGAGAACTTAAATATATTATACAATGAATTTTGTACAACGCGCAGTGTGAAAGCGAAGAAATTTCTTTTCTCAAGAATCTCCTTTCAGGACAAAAAAAGAGGAGCCCCGAAGTGAAGGCTCCCCGTTCAGCGATTCTAGAGAAACTCCCGAAGGGCCTCTCCCAGACTGGCAATCCCCTCTTCGATAAGATCGGGGGGCATATTGGAGTAATTCAACCGGAGGGTGTTTTCATGGCCCCCGTTGGGGAAGAATGCACCTCCCGGCACAAAGGCAACCTTTTTATCAAGAGCCTTCAGAAAGAGATCCCGGGCATTCACTTTTTCCGGCAGGGTGACCCACGTGAAGAGCCCTCCTGCCGGGCGGGTGAAAGTCACTTCCTCCGGGAAGTCCTTCTCCATGGAACGGAGCATGACATCTCTCCGCTTCCGGTAAAGGGCGATGAGTTTTTTGATGTGCTCTTCGATATCGTATTCAGAGAGATATGCGTCGATCTCGTACTGGCTGAGGGTCGAGGTGTGAAGATCGGCCGCCTGCTTGAGGTTGCCGAAGGAGGCGAGCAGATCCTCTCCGCCGCAGATCCATCCGATCCGGAGGCCGGGGCAGAAAATCTTCGAGAAGGTTCCGAGCATCACGACCTGCCCCTTCGCATCCAGAGATTTCAGGGACGGAAGGATCTCCCCCTCGAAACGGAGCTCTCCGTAGGGATTGTCCTCGATGACCAGCACGTCATATTTCGAGACGATCTCCATAAAGTCCTTTCTGCGCTGAAGGGACCAGGTTTTTCCGGTGGGATTCTGAAAATCGGGGATGACATAGACGATCTTCGCCCGCTTCTCCGAGGACAAAGCCTTTTGGAGATCGGCGCTCACCATTCCCTCGTCGTCCGTTTCCACCTCCCGGTATTCGGGGAGGCAGGCATTGAAGGCTGAAAGGGCGGCGAGATAGGTGGGGCTCTCGCAGAGAACGCAGTCACCCTCGTCGAGGAACATCTTTCCGAGGATGTCGAGGGACTGCTGGGAACCGGTAGTGACGGCCACATTGGAGGCCGTCAGACTTGTCCTGAAATTTTTGTTCGACCGTGCGGCAATTTTCTCCCGGAGGGGCAGGTGACCCTCCGACGAGGAATACTGGAGGGCCCGCTTCCCCTGTTCAGCCAGCACTCTGGAGGATATTTTCTTCAGCTCCTCCACGGGGAAGAGCTCGGGGGCCGGAAGCCCTCCGGCAAAGGAGATAATTCCTGTATTTGCAGCCAACCGAAGGATGGGGGTCAGATCTGACTCCTGGAAGCGGAACATGCGCCGTGCGAACATAGGATTCATTCAGAAAACCTCCAGACAGAAGATAAAAGAATTGGCGGCATTATACTCCTTCTTCTTCATGAAGAAAAGTTCGTTCATAAAAAAACGCACTCCGAAGGGAGCGCGTTTCGAAAGAAAAATGATACTAATTCTTTTCAGGCCGGGGGGCGTTCAGACGCTGCTCAAAATGCCACCGGGAAATATCATTTCTCAGGGTCAGCTGCTTCTCGAAAAGAGAGCGGACCTTCTCTTTATCCACCGTATCTTCGAGGTACGCGAGGGCCATTTCGTGGCGGATCTTTATCATTTCGGTCATCTTCGTCCGGATCTCCTCAGGGATATTCTCATTGCCACGTTTCCAGCTGCCTCTCAGGCTCCTGGCACCTTCCCTTTCGCCTCTCCTCATCATTTCCTGCCCGTACATCCCGGATTCCTGCTGAAACTCCGCCCTATTGCCAAACATAGGGCAGAAGTTTCTTCGCCCATCCCGATACCCGGCAAATGCAAAAGCCGACGCAGCAACGACCAACACAGCCACTACTACAGCCACTAGGAAAAAACTCAATACTCTCTTCTTCACGAGCTCACCTCCCGAGTAATTTGCTATATTGAGATTACTCCTTTTGGAGGGACTTTCATCAGCAAAGAACACCACCGGTTTTTCAGCAGTTCTACCTATCGTTCGAGAAGAGACATCCTCGGCAGAATCCTGTCAAAATCCGTAGACGCCAAGGACGTGAAGCAATGCCAGAAACAGGCCCAGAAGGGCCGAGGTCCTGTGAAGCGCCATCACGTTCAGCCCCGGAAAATTTTTCCGCAGGCCCCTTCCGAAGAACCCCGTTCCCAATGCAAGAAGAAGCAGAATGAATCCCCCCGTACCGGTATAGACATAATACTGTCCAAGCGTATTCTTCTCCTCCCTTCGCTTTTTCAACTCTATCCTCTTCTGCTACAATGCTGCCATGGTTTCTGAAAAGATGCGGCTCAGCATATTTCTGCAATTCAAACGACAGAGAAAAGGAGCTGTTTTTCATGCTGGAAACACCTGCTGCAATCTGTTCTCTCGGCACGGGGCTGATGGCCTCCACCACCGCTGCAACCCTCGCCGCCGCGGGACACTCCGTGATCTTCTGGGGCCGGACGGAAGAAAGCCTTGCGCGGGGACGGAAAGGCGCCGAAAAAGCCCTTCTGGAACTCGGGGAAAACGGTCTTTTGAAGGAAAACGCTTGGGATTGCAGCGCAAGGATTTCGGGGACCGTCACCCTTTCCGAAGCGGTCAAGCCGGCCTCACTCATTATAGAATCATTGTCGGAAAATCTCGAGCTCAAAAGAAAAATTCTTTCGGAGGCCGAAAAATACTGCTCGCCCGAAGCCATCCTGGCAAGCAATACTTCGGGGCTGCTGCCCTCGGCTCTCGCCCTCCACCTCAACCACCCGGAGCGGTTTCTCGTGACCCATTTCTGGAATCCGGCCCACCTTATCCCCCTGGTGGAGCTGTGCGCCGGAGAAAAAACAGCCCCCGAAACGACAGTCCAGGTGAAAGTCTTTCTCGAAGCATCGGGAAAGAAGCCCGCAGTCCTGGCGAGGGAAGCTCACGGCTTTATCGTCAATCGCCTTCAGTACGCCCTGCTTCGGGAAGCCTTCTTCATCGTCGATTCAGGCATCGCCACAATGGAAGAGGTGGACGGCGCCATGAAATCGAGCCTAGGGCGGCGTCTCGCCGATACGGGACCCTTCGAGACAGCCGATCTCGGGGGACTCGATGTCTTTCTTTCCATCATGGAGTATCTGTACCCCGATCTTTCGAGAGAGATCCTTCCCTCTCCGCTTCTCCGAGAAACAGTCGGCAGGGGAGACCTTGGGGCCAAGTCGGGAAGGGGCCTCTATGACTGGTCCCCCGAAAGGCGGACGAAGCTGCTCGAGAACCGTAAAAAAACCCTGATCAGGTTTCTGAAAGAGGATCGGGAAGGTTCGTGAAGGGAGGATATCCTTCCTTCAGGAGCTATTTTTCGCCCTGGACTTCCTCTTCCAGGATCTCCAGGGTATTGCCGTCCGGATCTTTCACATAGACGACCCTTTTTCCCCGGTTTGCCCCCGCGGGAACCGAGCAGATTTTCCCCGCGATTTTCCCTCCCCACTCGCCGATACGCCCGAGGATTTCTTCGAAATCCGGGGTGATGAAACAGACGTGGGCGCTTCCGATGTTGTTGGGGGAAGTGTCGATTTTCTTCCCCTTTCCTTCGAGATACTCCACCAGCTCGAAGGAGGCGTTTTCAAGGGTGAAATAGGCCAGGCGAAGCCTGGCGCCCGGTACTCCCGTGACAGCCTCGGCGTATTCGGCCTCCCGCTCCCACACTCCTTCGAGTTTCAAGCCGAGAAAGTCCCGGTAAAACGCCGCGGACCGGTCAAGATTTTCCACGGTAAAGCTCGCGTGATGCAGCAGAGAAATCATCGGCTTCGTCTCCCCTTTCTGTTCATTTTGTATTCATACATCCGGCTGTCGGCGACAGCTACGACATCCAGAAGGTCATTGCCGTCCTCGGGGCTCGCGGCGATTCCGTAGTCAAGAATTACCGCCTCCGAGAGGGGCGGAATTTTGAGACCTCCGACGATGTGTTCGAGGCGCTTCATGGCCTCCCTGGCCTGGCCGACGGAGACATCCGGGAGGTAGACGAGAAACTCGTCGCCGCCGTACCGTCCTATCATATCGCAGCTTCGCAGATTCTCGCTGATGGCTGCGGAGGTCCGCCGAAGGACATCATCCCCCGTTCCGTGTCCGTAGGTGTCATTAATCTTCTTGAAGTCTCCGAGATCCACGAGGATCACCGTGCCTCTTCCTCCGCTTCGGAGAATTCGCTCCCGCTCCTCCCCGAGGCGCTGCATTATATACCGCCGGTTCCATACCTCCGTCAGGGGATCGATGAGGGCCTCTCTCCGCCGGGAGGCGAGGAGATTGTTCAGCGCCCAGAAGGTGGTCATGTGTTCCGCGGTGATCTCGAGAAGTTTTCCCTCCGTATCCGAAAAGCCTTTTTCACTGCAGGCAGTCAGTATTCCGAAGACCTCATCGTCGAAGATAATGGGTATAGCCAATGCAGTCCTTCGTTCATTCTCCTTTCTTTCGGTTTTCTCTCCGGAAAGATAGGCTTCCCGGGCTTCTTTTCTGCAGCAGAGAATGCTCTCCTCATCGGAGGGGGTTCGGGAAGCATGGGCGAGCACTTTCAGTTCTCCCGGCCTCCGGGGGTCTGGCACGAAAAAGCCCGTTCGGGGAAACTCGAGTTCGGAGACGAGAATATCAACGATCTTGCTGAAAAGATCCTCGTTTGTCCGCTCCTTTGCCACCCTGGAGATGACCTCGTGAAGGAATTCGAGCTGCCGCACTTTTTTGTTCAGCTCCGCCTTGGCCGTCACTTCTTCCTGGTGAAGGGCAATATAAGAACCTATGAGGTCGAGGGTATCTCTCTCCCTGGGCCCGTAGGCATCCTTCCTGCCGCTGTCGATGGCAAGGGCTCCCCAGATGGTCCCCCGGTATGACACCGGGACGAAGACCATGGACATGGCCTCGGCGGAATGGGAAACATAGTGAGGATCGGCCGAAAGATCTCCGGAGATGTAGGGCTTGCCTGACGAGAGCACGTGGCCGACGATTCCCCTCTTGTGCCGGGGAAAGTCTTTCTGGCCGGACTTTTCAATCTCCCCGAGAAGATCGCGGGTGTCAAAAACCTCGGGGTCGGCGAGAGAACGGAGGCACACAATGAGATTGCGGTAGGAGAGAATGGAAGGAAGACAGCGGGAAAGAACGACGAAGAGATCTTCCAGGGTCTTTGCCCTGGAAAATTGCGCGAAAAGGGCGAGGAGGATCTCCTGGTCCGAGGTCCGCTTCTGCAGCTCCATCTTCTGCCGCTGGAGGAGGAGGGTGTTCTTTTTCAGCTGGTCTTCAGCGTTTTTCAATCCCGAGATGTCCGTCACCACGGCGATATACCCCCGCTCAGGAGAATTTCCGTCCCGCTGAAGGCGGTTCAGGGTGACGTCGGCCCAGCTGGAAGAGCCGTTCTTTCCGGAAAAGCCAAGTTCGGCCCGCTGAAACTCGGCCCCCTGTTCAAGGGCCCGTTGGATAAGTTCCTTTTCCTCCTTCGAGGGAGGCAAGCCGAGATCAAGAAGGGAAATCCCCCGAAGCTCGCCGAGGGGGCGTCCGGTAATCTCCTCCCAGCGGGAGTTCCCCGCGAGAAACCGCCCCCGGTCGTCGAGGACCGCGATGGCTGAAGAGGCGCTGTTGAATATGGACCGGAACTCCGCCTCGTTTCTGCGCGCCTCAAGTTCTCCCCGCCTTCTCAGAAAGAGGAGGGTGACGAGAAGAAGCAGAAGGACGAGAAGAATTCCCAGAATATCTCTCTGATAGCGGAGATCAGTCATCGCCGCTTTGATCTCCACCTCGGAAGAGGTAAGCGCGATGACCAGTCTTTTGGGCCCCATTCGAAGAGAGTTCCATGCCAGAAACTTTCTCTCCGGCTTTTGGCCCCCTTCCCAGGCAAGCAGAAATTCTCCCTTGCCAGATGTCTCCTCCCGGATATGGGACCAGACTTCTTTCAGCCCCGGGGGAAATTCCCATGAGGGGTCATTGAGGTTTTTTCCGAGAAGCCCGGGATTTCTGTGCTGGATGATGGTTCCGTCCTCGTGGATGACCATGGAGGTGCCGTCCGCACCCTTTGCCATGGGAACGACGTAGCGTACGAGAAAGGGAGAAAGGTCCATGACAGTCAGAAGATATCCGGAAACAGATCCCCCTCGCAGAAGAGGGTCCACGAGGATCAACATCTGTCTTTCAGAGGTTATCCGTATTCTGCCCGACAAAGAAAAGACAGGATCGTTTTCCGTGAAATCCGTGACTCTCTCGGGAAAGTCGCAGACGCCGCGGAAATCCTCTGCGAATTCCCTGGCCGCGTTTCCGGAGGGCGTGGAGCGGTAGGCCGAGATCAGAACCGGAAGGGAATCTTTTTTTGCGCCGATAAAACAATACCCGAGCAGGTCAGGGTTGTTGTATACGAAGGGAGAGAGTATAGCCTTCGCCTGGATGGAGGTCATGTCTCCGGAAACGACTTTGTGGAGCACCTGGTCGAGGAGAAAGCTCGTCTGACTCCGGACGCCCTGAAACCGGTCCTCCCATGCGAGGCGCGCCAGGGATGTGGACAGAAGCTGCTGCTCGTTCAGAAAGTCCTCCTGTTTTTTGACGGCCCGGAGGTCGAACCGGGCCATCAGGACAAGGGCTGCTGCAAGCATGAGGAAAACGAACAGGATATACCAGTAGAGGGAGCCATTGAGGCCCTTGCGCTCCGGGAGGAAGGTCAAGGACGTATTCGTCTTCAAAGCCCATCTCCTCCTGGTTCTCAAGAATTATATCCTACACCATTATATCAAAAAAAAGCCTGGTGATTTTTTTGTTCATTGTATCTTTTTTATTTCTGAGCATTTGTGTTTCGGCATGACAAAAGGGCCGCCTTACGAAGAAAGCGGCCCTGCAGAAACATTTCTTTTTGGCTTTTACTTCTTCGTATGGTGCTCCTTGTCTTTCATCTTGTCCTTCGAGGAGGTGCCGCAGTCGCAGCATTCTTCCTTTCCGGTCTTTTTCTGGTCGTGCTCGACTCCCTTGCCGGGCATCTTCTTGTCGGTCGTATCTTTCTTCACGCTCTCATGGTGCGTTTTTTCCGTATCCTCGTGGTGCTTTTTGTTCATCTTGTCGTCCATTTCAGGTCATCTCCCTTTCGTAGAGAATTTTATTCCGTTCAGGAGGCACAAGCCTCGAGAATTCATTTTTTTCTTCGGTTTACCCTTCTTCTTCGGTTCCTCGTCCATAAGGTCAAAGTCCGCATTAGGGAGGTCCTTCTCCGGCTTCAGGACCATTTTGGAGTCGACTTTTTGCTTCATCTCCTCTTTTTTCTCCTCTTCTGTGGACTCGAAGGGTTTGTAAAGCTTCTCGAGCTGGACCTCGGACAGGGCGTCCCGCAGCTTCTCGAAGAGCTCGCCTTCCTCCTCCTGGATATGATGCCAGAAAATCTCCTTCATCACCTTGTACCGGGGCATCCAGTAATCGTCATCGGAATCGTTATCGAGGACGGCCTGGATCGCCCTGGGGAGGGAATAATGCTCCGAGATGAGCTCCATCTTGAGATCCTGGGCTTCTTTCTCGTCGGGGATTTTTTCGAAGACCACTTCCTCTTCCGCTTCGTGGTGGGCGAGGATAGTGACTGCCATCTCGCTGAAGATTTCTTCGGCCTTTTACTCGTCGTTCTCGAGCTGAAGCATCAGGTCCCGCACTTCGTCGTGTTCTTTCTTGATCTCTTCCAATATCTTCATCTGGACGTCCTCCTTAAGATTTGATTGCAGGCAGTGAAGGATTGTTCATTTCATAGAGAGACAAGAGGAACTGCATTTTTCCCTAAACTGGATAGAAGTATAACTCTGCGATAGTAATGGTCAATAAATATGTCCATTTAATATGGGTTTTGTTGATATTATTCACATGAAAGAAGAGGAGCCAATTCGTGTTTCGCTGAAACAGGATATAAAATTTTCTTTTTCTGAAACCGACTTGCTGAATTCTTGCTTTTCATATAGAATGATTACACAAGGTTATCTTTTTAAAGGAGCGCTCTCATGGACCCTTTGGCAAAACTTGCAGTTCTCGCGGAGGGGGCAAAATACGACGTCTCCTGCTCATCCAGCGGAAGCCGGGGGCGAAGGGGAGCCGTTGGAAACGCATCCCTCGGCGGAATCTGCCACAGCTGGTCCGCCGACGGGCGGTGCATCTCCCTTCTGAAGGTGCTCTACTCGAATGACTGCATCTTCGACTGCGCCTACTGCGTCAACCGGCGAAGCAGCGATATCCCCCGGGCCTCCTTCACCCCCGTGGAGCTTGCGGATCTCACCATGAACTTCTACCGGCGAAACTACATCGAGGGGCTCTTTCTCAGCTCCGCCGTGATTGGTTCTCCCGATGAGACCATGGCGGCCCTGCTCGCCACTGCCCGCCTCCTTCGGAAGGAGCATCGCTTCGGCGGCTACATCCATGCCAAGGCAATTCCCGGGGCATCGAGCTCCCTGGTCCATGCCCTCGGACTGCTCGTCGACCGTATGAGCGTGAATATCGAACTTCCCTCCGAACCCAGTCTCAGGGCCCTTGCCCCCCAGAAATCGAAAAAGGCGATTCTCGGCCCCATGGGCTTCATCAGCGATACCGTGAAGGAGCGAAAGGAGACCCGGTCTCTTCGGAGAAAATCCATCCCCCCCTTCGTCCCTGCAGGGCAGAGCACCCAGCTCATGGTGGGGGCGTCTCCGGAATCGGACCTCACAATCCTTCAGCTTGCCCAGGGGATGTACCGCCGATACGGCCTGAAGAGAGTCTATTATTCCGCCTATATCCCCGTATCTGCCAATCCTCTCCTTCCGGCGCCGACCACCGCTCCTCCCCTTCTGCGGGAGCACCGGATCTACCAGGCTGACTGGCTGCTGCGCTTCTACGGCTTTACGGCGGAGGAAATTCTCTCCCCCGAACAGCCGAGCCTGGACGAGCAGCTCGACCCGAAAACGGCCTGGGCCCTTCGGCATCCTGACTTCTTCCCTGTGGATGTGAACCGGGCCGACCTGAGGAACCTTCTGCGCGTGCCCGGCATCGGGGCAGTGTCGGCCGGAAGGATCATGACGGCCCGGCGGGGCCATCTCCTCGACGGGGATGATCTCCGGCGCCTGGGAGTCGTCGTGAAAAGGGCGCAGCATTTCACGACCTGCCGGGGAGGATTCCCCCCGCCCAAAGACGCCGATGCCCTCGCCTCTCTTCTCGCGGCCGGAAGAAGGGGGCGCGGGGGTACGGAGCAGATGTTCTTCGACTTCTGACCATGAGCCTCTGGATATACGACGGAACCTTCGACGGATTTCTCTGCCTTCTCTTCGAATGCGCCGGGGAAGGAGTCTCGCCCGAGGGGATTTCATCTGCCCGGCAGAACGACGCACCGGGTCTTTTTTCTTCCCGGGTTGTCACTACCGACCCGCTGCGGGCGGAAGGCGTCCGGCAGGCCCTGAAAAAGCGCCTCTCCTCCCGGGCCTTCGATGCCGGCTATTACGCTTTCCTCGGGGCCGACAGGGGAAGAGAGATGGCCCTCTTTTCCTATTACGCCCTCGGATGGACAGCAGGGGAAAAAATCGAGACCCTCCTGGCTGACGAGAGGGTCTGGCGGGTGATGGAGGCACGGCGGAAGGTCCTTCGGGAACGGCATCGTTTTCTCGGAATCCTTCGTTTCTCCGACCTGGGAGGAGTGCTCTACGCCCCCTTCGAACCTGAGGCTGACCTGCTCCCCCTCGTGGCCGGGCACTTCGCCCGCCGGCTCGGCGGGGAGCGCTGGGTCATTCATGACCTGCGCCGCGGGAAGGCCGCCTTCTACGCACAAAAAGAGTGGCGGACAACCAATTTTTTCCTTCCGGACGAAATTTCCATTACCCCCGGGGAAAAATTTTTCCGGGATCTCTGGAGACGCTATTTCGATTCCACCGCGGTCTCCACACGTCTCAATCCCCGCCTCCAGAGGCAGTTTCTTCCAAAAAAATACTGGAAGCACCTTCCCGAGAAGGAGTTCCCGGATCAGCGGCAGGGCGGAAGGTGAGAAGGGGCTATTTTTTGCTGTGGAGCTTCGCTATGTCCAGGGTGATGAAGGAAAGATTGTGGGCGTGGTCGCACACCCTTTCCAGGTTGCTGAGGATGTCGATGAAAATGACTCCTCCCTGGGGGGTGCAGCCCCCCTGGTTGAGCCGGGCGATGTGATTTTTCCGCAGCTCCTGTTCCCTTCTGTCCACCTCGTCTTCGAGGATGTCCACTTCCATTGCCTTCTCCGGGTCTTCTTCGTCCAGGGACTCGAAAGAAAGCCTCACCGCCCGCTCCACCAGGTCGAACATGCCATTGAATTCCTCCATGGCAAGTTCTGAAAAGACTACGCCGTGGTCGATTTTGTATTCGTAGAGTTCGATGAGGTTCGTCGAATGGTCACCTATCCGCTCGATGTCGCCGACTCCGTTCACGTAGGAGCCGAGGACTGTGGAGAGTTCCCCCGAAAGCCCCTTCTGCCAGACCTCCGACGCGTAGGCGGAGATGGCCCGGTTGATATCGTTGACTCCCCTTTCCGTGGAAGTGACCGATTCGATCATCTTCGGGTCATTTTCCACGAAGGCCATCCGCACATCGCGCAGCATTGACCTGGCCATTGCCCCCATGTGGAGGATCTCCTTCTTCACCGCATCCACCGCTGCTGCGGGAGAAGCGCCGACCAGTTTCATATCCAGATAGATGGGCCCCGACAGAACGGTTTCAGCCCCGTCCGGGACGATGCGTCGGACGAGCCAGACGAAGACGGAGGCAAAGGGAAGAAAGAGAAGGGTGTTGCTCACGTTGAAGATGGTATGGGCGTTGGCTATCTGCCGGCTTATGTCCCCCGAGGTGGAGAGGATGATCTGCCGGAAGAGGGGAAGGCCCAGGAGGAAAATGGTCGCCCCGATGACGTTGAAGAGAACGTGGGCCGTAGCGGCCTGCTTGGCCGACCGGTTCGAGCCGAGGGAGGCGAGCACCGCCGTTATGGTGGTGCCGATGTTATCCCCCAGAAGGATAGGGATTGCCGCATCGAGGGAGAGCAGCCCCTGGGCCGCCATGGCCATGGTGAGGCCGATGGTGGCGGAGCTCGCCTGGACTATCATGGTCACAACCGTGCCCACGAGGAGTCCCAGGAGAGGATTCGAGCTGAAGGCGAGAAAAAGGTCCTTTCTGTCCCGCAGAAAGACCATGGAGTTCTCCATGGTCTGCATACCCAGGAAGAGAAGTCCGAAGCCCACCATGCCGTTTCCCACGTACTTCTGGCGCTTGCTCCGGCCGAAAAGAACGAGAAGTACCCCGATACCGATGACGGGCAAAGAAAAATCCTTGACCTTGAAGGCCACGATCTGGGCTGTGACCGTCGTTCCGATATTCGCCCCCATGATGACCCCGACTGCCTGCTTCAGGGTCATGAGCCCGGCATGGACAAAGCTCACCGTCATGACCGTCGTGCCGCTGCTGCTCTGAATGAGCATTGCCACAAGTGCACCGACAAAGACTCCCCGTATCGGAGTCTTCGTCAGGGACCCGATGAGAGTGCGCATCCTGTCTCCGGCCAGATACTGCAGGGCCTCGCTCATGAGCTTGATGCCGAAGAGGAAAAGCCCCACACCGCCAAGAATCTGAAATGCGCTGCTCCACGTCACAAAACCGCCCCCCGCTCTTCTTTTTCTTCACCTGTCCCGGGGCATCCCCGGCGAACTTTTCCCGCCCCCGTGACCAGATCAGGAAAACGAGGAAGCGATATTCTTATTCTCCCCTGATAAGCTGTTCCTCTTCATCCAGGGTAAGGATCTCATCCTCTTCGGAGGGCACATAATCCCCGTTTTTCCGGGAAATTTCCTCGGCAAGCAGCCGGGCCTCCTCGAACTGGATCTTTTCGTCTTCCATCAGGACCGCCTCCTTTTCCTTTTGAAAAAGCAGAAGCCTTCAGGAACTCGACTGTGCAGTATCCGTCTCTTTCAGGGTGGTTCCGTAGAGAAAAACACCTTTTTCGGGGCTGTTTCTTCCTTTTTTCAGGAAGTTTGTCACCGCCTCGAAGGGAAAGTCCGCCTCCGCTGCCGCCACGGCGGCTTCCTCGCCGACCCGTTTCCAGAAAGCTTCTTCTTTTTTGCGGGAGAAAAAGGGCTCCCTGGGCGGAAGGGAGTACACGAGAATATCCCCGGCCCGGGGTTCTTTCTCACCTGCGATGATGGTATATTCCGCCAGGACCAACACCTCCCTCTTCACTATAGTATCACGCTTTTCCCCTTCCGTTTATGGTACTATGTCGGAGAATCCCATTTTTCTCTTCATCAGTGCAGAGGAGGGACGCTCTTGGAACCCTATTCATTCTATTCCTGGCAGCTGAAGGCATTTCAGGCCATTCAGGGGGGAAACGCCGTCCTCTCGGCCCCCACCGGATCGGGTAAAACCCTGGTTGCCTATCTCTGGGCAGGAATCCTCGACGTCCGCGGAGAGGTCTGCACTCCCGACTGCAGCCGAATTATCTTCACTGCGCCCATTAAAGCCCTGAGCAACGAACGCTACATGGACCTCCGCAGGCTCGGCCTTGACGTGGGCATCGAGACGGGGGACTTCAAAAAGAACGAAGGGGCTCCCATCATCTGCTGCACCCAGGAGATTTACTCCCTCAAGTACGCCAGGGTCGCTGGGCAGAAGCTGATCGTCGACGAATTTCACTATATCTTCGACGATCCGGACCGCGCCAGGGCTTACATCGACGGCATCAGGACCACAGCCGCCTCCACCGACATGCTCATCATGTCCGCCACCCTCGGCGGCGCCGGTTCCGTGGAGGAATACCTCGAAAGGGTAACCGGCCGGGAGTTCTGCCTCTATGAAAACACTAAACGGGAGACCGAGCTGATCTTCACCCCCCGGAAACCCGCGCGGATAGAGAACCTGAAGGATGCCCTCGTATTTCTCTTCTCTCAGAAGGGAGCCATGGAGCTTGCCTTTCTCGCATCGAAATTCCGCCGGAAGATTTCCGGGACCCAGCGGGACCGCCTCCTCGAACTGGCGGCAATTCTCCAGGTTCCGAAGGTTCAGCAGCCCCTCTTCAACGGCGTGGGGATCTATCACGGAGGGATGCTTCCCAAGGAAAAGCTTCTTGTCGAATCGGCCTTTCGGGAGCGGATTCTCGACGTGGTCTGCGGGACCAACGCCCTCGCCCTGGGGGTGAACCTCCCGGCGGAGTCGGTCATCTTCGCCCAGCTCGTCCACTACCATTCCGACCGGCCGATCTCAAAGAACGAGCTCTCTCAGATGGCGGGTCGGGCGGGACGGAAGGGACTCTTCGATCCCGGCTACGTGACGTGGCTGAAAAACTCCCCCTTCGAACGACGGGGGTTCGATACCGGCGAGATCTTCGCGGAACTTGTCGCCGCCGACCCGGAACCCGCGGCGGTCTCCCTGCGCCCCTCCTGGGGACGTCTTCTGAGAAAGGAGGTTCTCCTCGAGGCCGAGAGTGAATACATCTCGAATTTTTCCTGGCCCCAGGGGGACCCCTGGCTTACGGAAACCATTCTGCGCTCCGGGCTGAGCCGCATCGACAGGGCCCTTCGGAGAATGGTGGGAGGGCACGAAAAAAAACGGTTTCGGAAATTCCTTGCCGCCCTGTGGTACGAGGAGATGGAGATCGAGGAGAACCTCGAGATGGCCTTCCTCTTCTTTTCGGAGAACCCGCCGAGCGCCCTCATGGCAGCCCAGGTGATCCTCCCCTTCGAGCGGAACTATCTCCAGGCGCTGCTGAAGGTCAAGCGATATGCCAACCGGCTTCCTTCGGGGTATGCTTTCCGGTCGATGAACGAGCTGAACCGGACGGTGGACGATATCGACCCCACCATCTACGGCTTCGAGGAGAAAATCAGGGAGATCGAGCAGTCCCTGCTTACCTGAACGGATCATACCTTTACCAGTTCGTACCGTACCCCCTTGCCCACATCATCAAGGGCCCGCCGGATAAAGAGTCCCTCCTGCAGGGCAAGGTCAATGAGCCTGTGCTCCTGAAAAATTTTCCCCTCCGGATCGGCCGTGAGAGTGATCTGGGGGAGGTAGATATCGCTGCTCCGCGCCCCCGTCACCACCCCGACGCTTCCGTCAGAGATCTCCACCACTGTCCCCGGAGGGTACAGCCCCACCGAGACAAGCAGAGCCCGTACTATGGCCGAATCGAAGCTCTTCCCCGACGACTCGATTATCATGGTGACGGCCTCCCTGCTCCGCATGGGGTCCTTGTACACCCGCTTCGCTGTGAGAGCGTCGAAAACATCGGCCACCGCGGCGATGCGGGCATGAAAACTGATGCGGTTTTCCCTGAGACCGTCAGGATAACCTTCCCCGGACCATCGCTCGTGGTGATTTCGGATGATCGAGAGGATGCGCTTGTCCTCAACACCTGAAGCGACGGCGAGGATCATCCCCTGTATGCTGTGGCTCTTCATCATTTCGAATTCGTCGGCAGTGAGCTTTCCGGGCTTGTTGAGCACCTCCTGCGAAACCCTGGCCTTCCCGAGGTCGTGAAGGAGTCCGCCGAAGGTCATGATCTCCACGAGCTCCCTGTCCCCGGGGTGAAGGATGTTGGCGAGATACCCCGAAAGAAGCGCCACGTTGAGGGAATGGATGTAGGTATATTCATCCGCATCCTTGACCCGCCCCAGACACAGAAGAATCTGGGGAGAACGGACCACTTCCTCCGCGAGGGTCTTCGCCCCCCTCGAAAGGATATCTATCCCCTCCCGGGAGGGGTTGTTCTCGGCAATGCGCTGATAGACCTCCTGCACCTGGGAAATGGCCCTTCCTGCAAGGGTCGGATCGAGAAGGGCAGTTTTCGGCTCGACGGTCCGTACGATCGCTTCAAATTCCCCCTCCGATATTTCATAGTCGATCTGGAGGGGCACTTGGTCGATATTCCATTTCAGCAGAATACTCTGTATTTCCGGCATGGCCTTCAGAATCGCCGGAAAGGAGCTTCCCTTCGGAAGAAGAAGGACTCCGTCTCCCGAGAGAATATCATCAGCTATTCTGCCCCGATACAGATGGATATCCCTCACTGGGACCTGTTTCAGCCTGTACAAGCCGTTACCCCCCATGTCTTCTATCGTCTGCAGTGAAAGATCAAAGACTTCGTCATACTATCTCCGGGTCCGGGTCGTAAATTTTTTCCAGTACGGAATCAGCCCTGGAGGAGAGAAGGGGCTCTTCGGGATCATCCCTCTGGAGGATCGAGGAAACCACCGTGGACGCCGCATGGGGAAAGGCAATGGAGCGGGCGGCTTCCTCCATGGAGGAAAGAAGAGCCGGGTCTCGGGAGAAGGCCAGAAGAAGCTCCTCCACGTCCGAGGCGGTCCGGGCGAGAATTCCAGCCCCCTTTTCGTGGAGATAGGCCGTGTTGTTCGTCTCCTGCTTCGGAATGGGGTTGACGAGGATCATGGGAACGGCGGCGCAGAGGGCCTCGCTGACGGTCAGCCCTCCGGGCTTCGTGATAAGGATGGACGCCTGCTCCATGAGTTCGTCGAGATTGTCCACAAAGCCGAGAATCTTCAGGGTGATGTTCGGGGCGAGGGACAGTTTTTCGAGGTCGGCCGGCAGGTCCGTATTCCTTCCCGTGACGACGGTGACCTCCAAAGGAAGTCCCGTCCGGGAGATCCCGGCGAGAATGTCGAGGGCAAGGGCATTCGGAATGCTGCTGGTGACGAAGAGGAGAGAGAGAGGCTCTTCGGTGAAATTTCTTCTTTTTCCCGAGAGGCGGGCAAACTTCGGCAAAACGGGGATGCCCGACATGATGATTTTCTCCTCCGGAACCCCCGACACGATCAGCCCCCGGCGCACAGTCTCGCTTGGGATGAAATAACGGTCTACGCAATCGTTGACCCACATTTTATGAAGGCCGAAATCGGTGATCACCGTGTAGATTTTTCCCTTGTACAGACCTTCCGCCTTCATGCGGCAGAGGACGCTCAGGGGGAAAAAATGGGTGCAGATGCATTTTCCCGGGTTGTTTTCGGAGATATACCGCATGAACTTCTTCACGTTTTCGGTGGAAATCTTCTCGTAGAGGCGAAGGACCACGCTCTCCTCCCGATCCCTGTTCGTGAGATCGTACACTATGCGGCAGGCGAGATGGGAGTGTTCGCTGACGAAGGCGTAAACGTCGCTGTAGGACCACTTGAAGAGATCGCTCGAGAAGTCGAGCAGATCCATGATGACATTGGGAACATGCTGCCTGTCAAAGGACTCCTGAAGGGCTTTGGCTGCCATTCGATGGCCGTTTCCTGCGGTGACGTACACTATATGAACGGGACGCACGATGGTCGTCTCCCTCCGGTAAGAGGATATGCCGGACAAGAAAGGCGGAAGGAGCGGCCTCTCTTCCGTTTCGGCAATTCGACCTTATTGTACCCCATGGCAAGAAAAAAGGGGGCAATTTTGCCCCCTTTTTATTCTTCCACCGGCAGAACTATTCCTCCCTGAGGGATAATGTAGGCCGTAAAATCGAGGCCGTATTTGTCTGTCAGATAGGGAAGAATGTCCTCCGGATCCTCCAGTTTTTCGCAGAACATGGACCTGCTCTCCTCTTCACCGGATCGGGAGTACAGCAGAATCGTGCATTCCAGGGCGAGCTTCGCGAGGTAGAAGAGCTTGTGGGCGCCGAAGCGGAAATCCTCCTCGAAGGCCGCGACGGCCCCTTCGGGGGTGAACCCCTTTTTTGCCCACTCCTCGAAGACCTTGTGGCCGTACCCCTCCGCCAGTTCGGCGAAGAAGACGAGGGTTCCGCCGGGGCGGACCGCCCGAGAGGCCATGTAAAGGGCCTTGTGGGCCTGGTACATGTTGATGTCCTTCGGAAAACCCCCTGCCGAGAGAAAGACCACGTCCGCCTTCTTCGAGATGGGGGCGAAGTTGTATTTCCGGAAGGTGGCGATCCCCTCCCTCCAGGCCGCCTTCCAGTCTCCTCCCACGATGCGGATGATATGCTTCGAGCTGTCGGAGACGCAGTTCAGGATAAAATGAAGAGGACAGAACTTTTCCACTGCCTCCGACAGCTCTTCGCTGAGGACATTGCCGTCCACCACGCCGATTTCCACGCCGGGAGCGGTCATTTTACGGTGATTGTCCATGATGGTCTCTCTTCCCGCCACGCCCGGGAAGATGCTTTTCCTGCCCCCGGCAAAGCCCGCATAGTAATGTAGCAGCACCTCTCCGATGGCGATGCGGAGGTCCGCTTCCGCCACGGTCCTGTTGACGCGGAAGCGGTTTCCCGCGGAGAGAGTGCCCAGGTCCGCCAGGTCGGGGGCGTCGCAGTCGTGGTTTTCCACCCTGTACCGGGCGAAGACGGCAGGTCCCACTATCGCTGAGGTCTCCTCGTCCGTCATGGGCCTGTGGGTACCCGTGGCGACGACGATGGTCACTCCCTCAGCCGGAACGCCGAGGCGGTCGAGTTCTTCCAGGACGGCCGGCAGCATCAGGGCGCTCGGCGTGGACCGGGTCATGTCATTGACGATGACGGCCGCGGAGCGGGGTGCAAGCTCCTTCACCAGTTCCTCCAGGGAGGGGCCGGCGGTGGGATTTTTCAGCAGATCCGCCGTTGCCTCCCCGAGATCGCCGACGGGGGTTCCTCCTGTCGGTTCAAGAACACCCAGCACGTTTTTGTCCGGAAGGCTGAGGGTTATCTCTTCCTTCCCCCACTTCAGCACGGTCTTCATGAAGGGTTCATCCTCCTTTTCTTTCCGCCGGAGAGAGCGGATTCTTCCTCCGGCTCTGGGCCTTCTGCCAGAAGAATACTCCTGCGGCAAGGGTGACCCCCGCGGCATCGGTGGCCACTCCGGGGAAGATTAGCAGCACAGCTCCGACGAACATGGTCACTCTCTGAAGAATGTTCATGGGAACGTAGAGATAGTTCTGCAGCGACGACGCAAGGGCAATGACCCCTATAAGGCTCGTCAGGGTGGAAATCCCTATGGAAAACCAGTCGTTCCCTACGAGAAGAAGGTCGGGATTAAAGATGAAGGTGAAGGGGATGAGGAATCCTGCGAGAGAGATCCTGAAGCCCGTCCAGCCCACCGCCGATGGACTCTGTCCCGACAGTCCTGCTGCGCCGTAGGAAGCTATTGCCACGGGCGGGGTCAGGTTCGACAGGCAGGCGAAGTAATAGGCGAACATGTGTGCCGCAAGGGGGTTAACCCCGATTTTTATGAGGGCGGGGGCAGCGATAGTGGCCGTCACGATATAGCAGGCTGTGGTCGGCAGGCCCATGCCCAGGATGATGCAGACGACCATGGTGAGGAAGCTGGTGAGGATGATGCTTCCCCCCGCAAGGGAGACGATGTTGTCCCCGAGGACCAGCCCGAGGCCCGTGAGATTGGTGATGCCGATGATGTTGCCCACCACAGCGCAGGCTATGCCCACACCCACGCTCTGTCGGGCTCCCGACTCCATGGCCCGAATGAAGCTTGTCCAGGTCAGGCGGGTCTCCTTCGTGAGAAAGCTCACGGCCACGGAGGAGATGATTCCGTAGAAGGCGGCGTAGAGGGGGGTACGCCCTATAAGGAGCAGGTAGACGATGACGATGATGGGGACCATGAGATGCCCCCGTTCCCTCATCACCTTCACTATGGAGATGATGTTTTCCCGGGGGATGGGCTTCATCCCCATTTTGACCGCCTCGATGTGGATGACCGAATACTCGGCGACGTAGTAGAGAACTGCCGGGATCGCCGCAGCGAGCATGATCACGGCATAGTGCACTCCCAGGAACTCCGCCATGATGAAGGATGCCGCGCCCATGACGGGAGGCATGATCATTCCCCCCGTGCCCGCCACTGCGACCACTGCGGAGGCGAAGACGGGCTTGAACCCGGCGCCGGTCATGAGGGGAATGGTGAAGGTCCCCGTAGCCGCCACGTTCCCCACAGCGCTGCCGTTGATCATCCCCATGAGGCCGCTGGCCACGATGGAGACCTTGGCCTCCCCGCCGATGGTCCGCCCTGCCAGGGACATGGCCAGATCCTTGATGAAACGGCCCATTCCCGTCTCGGTGAGAAAAGCCCCGAAGAGGATGAAGAGAAAGATATAGGTGGCGGAAACGCCGAGGGAGATGCCGAATATGCCTTCAGAAGAGAGAAAAAGCTGGTAGATGATCCGCTTGAAGCTGAACCCCGTATGCCCCAGAACTCCCGGGATATACTCCCCCCAGTAGCCATAGGCGAGGAAGATCAGGGAGAGGATCATCAGCTCCTTGCCCACGGTGCGCCGTGTAGCCTCGAGCACGCAGACGACGAGGATCGTCCCCATGATGTAATCCATGGCGATGGCCGTCCCCCTCATGCTGAAGGCGTCGAAGGTGAAGAAAATATAGAGGCTCGACGAAAGGGCAAAAAGAAGCCAGAGGGAGTCCGGGAGGGAGGGCCTTTTCAGCGGGGCTCTCCGGCTTCCCGGATAGAGCAGAAAGGTGAGGAGCAGCAGAAAGGCGAGATGGACGCTCCGCTGCTTCATGGCCATGAGGGTGCCGAACCCCGAGGTGTAGAGATGGAAGAGGGACATGGCCACGGCGATCATGGTGATGAGCCGTCCCCATTTTCCCGTCAGTTTGCGGAAACGGGATTCCGCGTCCACCTTCTCGAGGACCTTTTCAGCCGACTGCTGCGCAGCGGTTTCGGGATCGACGTTCTGAACAGGGGTATTCTCTCGTGTCACTGGTCAAACCTCCGTATGGACAAGTGGGGGAAGAGAATTCCTCTCCTCCCCCCGAACTGCCGGACGATGTTCTGTTCTATTTTGCGATAAGGGTATCGGGTACGGAAACTCCCTTTTCCTTCAGATACCTGACAGCGCCGGGATGAAGGGGAATGGTCATGCCCTTCAGGGCATTGTCGAGGACGGTATAGGCCGTCGCCTTGTGGGCTGTCACGAGATCGTCGTGAAATTCGTAGGTTGCCTTCGTGAGATTGTAGATGAGTTCCTCGTCAATTTTTGCGTCGGTGAAGAGGATGTTGGCGAGGGCGAGGGTCTCGATATCCTTCTCCTGGTTGGGGTAGCTTCCGGCCTTGATGGTGAAGGGGAAATACCAGGGATACTTCGCCACAATCTCCTTGATCTTGTCCGGTTCGATGGAAATAAGTTCCGCCGTGCCCGAAGAAAGCACGTCGATGATGGCCGCCGTGGGAACGCCCCCGGCAATGTGGGTTCCCTCTGTCTGGTTGTTCTTCAGAAGATCCACTGCCTCGTTGTACCCCACGAAGTCAGCCGTGACGTTCACTTCGCCCTGGTCCTTCATGTAGTTGAGGCCGTAGGCCTCCATCATCTCGCGGCTGTTGATCTCCGTGGCGCTGGCAACCTGGCCGGGAACGAACTTTTTCCCCTTGAAGTCTGCGACGGATGTGATACCTGAGCCCTTCCGGACGATCCAGTGCATCACGTTGGGATAGAGGACGAACATGCCCCGCATATCGGTGTAGGGGGATTTTCCCTCATAGGTTCCCTTGCCGTAGTAGGCATAATAGCAGATTCCGTTCTGGCCGATGGCGATCTGCACCTCTCCGTCCCGCATGAGCTCCACGTTCTGGGGGGTTCCCGCGGTCGACTGTGCGGAGGCCCGGACGCCCTCGATATTTTTGCCCCAGATGGAGGCCATGGCGTTGCCTATCGGGTAATAGGCGCCTCCGGTCGTGGCCGTGGCGATGTTGATGCGGTACGTCTTCGCATCGGCTGTTCCGGTCATCGGGCCAGCCGCCAGAACAAGCACGAGAACTACAAGGACTGCGATGAAAATCTTCTTCACATTCATTCCCTCCCTTTCGTTTTGAACTTCTTATCGAATTGACCGTACCCTTCTCGTAGCGATAACCTCCGTGTCGCACCCCGCGGGGCGGGAGAGCACCACCTGGCCGATCTCCACGGGCGCTTCGAGCGAGACCTCCCGGATTTCCTGCATCACCTCCCGGATTTCGGCCAGGGGGATCGGCCGATTTGTCCTGACGCTGGCGAGGGGAAAATCCCCTCCCTGTACGGGGACACTTGAGGCTATGGTCCGCATGGGGTTTTCCACTTCCTGACGGGCCCAGGCCTCTCCCCTGGGACAGATGTTTCCCTGAACCTTCGTCACCACCGGGTTCTCGTCGTTGTCCACGTTCACCACAATGCTGCATCCGTTGGGGCAGACGACGCAGGTAAGCTCCCGGGTACTCATTCCACTTCCACCTCCAGAGAGGAGCAGCCTGCCAGGTCCTCTTTTTTCATATCCAGCCGGATCATCTCCGCCGGGTGAAGGCGCATCTCCTTTTTCCTCAGGATCTCCCGCCCTTCCGACCTGACCACCACTGAGCGGTCCCGCCAGGGAGCGGCGACCCGCAGGGAGAGGGCGAAATCCCGTTCTCCCGAGACCGTCTGGGGAAGGGTATAGCGGACTCCCCTGCCGGCTCGGACGGGAACGGAGGGAGATGATGAAGACATACCCTTCCGGACATGCAGAGCGGCGCATCGCCCCGCCTCGGCGGCCTCCAGGGAGACCCAGTCCACGAGGTCGTGGACGTGCAGCACGTTGCCGCAGGCGAAGATGCCGGGGAGGCTCGTCATGAAGGAATCATCCACGAGGGCTCCTCCGGTGACGGGATCCATGGCGACTCCTGCGTCCCTGGAGAGTTCGTTCTCCGGAATGAGCCCCACTGAGAGAAGCAGGGTATCGCAGGGGACCAGGCGTTCAGTATCGGGTATGGGGGCGCGGTCCTCCCCTACGGAGGCGACCCGTATTCCCTCGAGACGCCCCTTCCCGATGATCTCCGTCACGGTGGTATTCAAAAAGAGGGGGATATCGTAGTCGTTCAGGCATTGCTGGATATTCCGGGGAAGTCCGCTGGAATAGGGAAGAATTTCGAATACCGCTTCCACATGGGCTCCCTCGAGGGTCATCCTCCGGGCCATGATGAGGCCGATGTCCCCCGAGCCGAGGATGCAGACCTTCCGCCCCACCATGATGTTTTCGAGGTTCATGAAGTTCTGGGCCGCCCCGGCGGTGTAGACCCCGGAGGGGCGGTTTCCGGGGATGGAGATAGCCCCTCTCGTCCGCTCTCTGCACCCCATGGCGAGAACCACCGCCCCCGCCTCGATGCGCTGCAGCGAACCCCGGGTGCTCACCTCGAGGGTCCGGTCGGCTCCCAGGGAGAGGACGATGGTCTCCTCCATGGATTCGATATTAAGCTCCCGGAACCGGTCTATGTACCGGGCGGCGTACTCGGGGCCCGACAGGGCCTCCCGGAAGGTGGACAAGCCGAATCCGTCGTGGATGCACTGGTTGAGGATGCCGCCGAGTATGCGGTCCCGCTCGATGAGGAGCACGCCCGCGCATCCCGCCTCCCGGGCGGCAATGGCGGCGGCGAGCCCGGCAGGGCCTCCCCCGATGACAACCACGTCCTTTTTGATTTTCGGGATTGAACTCCCCGGAGAACTCATGCAGGGACTCCTCCTTTTTTCGGGCGGACATTGCCTGCGAAGAGGGGCGAGGAGCTTCCCCGCTTCAAAAAGTCTTCAGGCTCCCAGCCGAACTCGTCCCGGAGAATCCGGGTGATCCGGGGGACGCAGAAGCCTCCCTGGCACCGTCCCATGGAGGCCCGCGCCCGGTATTTTATGCTTACGAGGGTTCGGGCGCCAAGAGGATTGTTTATCGCGTCGAGGATCTCCTGTTTCGTGATTTTTTCGCACCGGCAGATGATCTCTCCGTAATTCGGATTTTCGGCGATCCGGTCCGCCCTTTCTTCCGCGGAGAGTTCGGAGAAAAAGAGGGGACTGCCGGGGCGGACTGGGTTGAAGGAGGGGTCCCGGACGAGGGGGATATGCTTCTCCACCATCTCCCGGACCATTTCCGCGATGGCGGGCGCACAGGTCAGGCCGGGGCTTTCGATTCCCAGCAGGTTGATGAACCCCTTCAGGTCGGTCCTGTCCTCCACCACGAAGTCGCGGTTTCCCCCCTCTGCGGGGGATGTCTGCTTCGGCCGAATTCCGGCAAAATTACGGATGAAGTCGGTCATGCGGATTTCAGGAAGCAGTTCCTTCCCCTCCCGGCGCAGCTCTTTCATCACATCGGCGGTGCAGCCGTGGTCCTCCGGGTCCGGCAGATACTCCGCGCTGGGGCCGATGATGATATTGCCGTCCACCGTGGGGGTGAGGTGGATGCCAAGACCGGGCGCGTTTTTCTTCGGCGCGGGGTAGATGAGCGCCTTGAGGGTGCCGTCCAGGCGCTTGTCGAGGACGTAATATTCCCCCCGGCAGGGGTAGATGGCGTACTCCGAAATTCCTGCCATGCGGCAGATCTCCGCGGCGAAAAGCCCTGCCGAGTTGACGATCACTGAAGCCGCGAAGGTCTCCCCCGAGGAGGTCCGGACCTCCCACCCCTGTCCCGCAAGAGGGGTCATGGAGGTCACCCTGGCGCCGAGATGGAAATTCACGCCGTTGGCCAGGGCATTTTCCGCCAGTCCAATGGTGAGACCGTAGGGGGAGATGATGGAACTCGTGGGGGAATAGAGGGCCATGGTGCCTTCGACGCCCGGCTGGATCGCCTGCATCTCTTCAGGGCCCAGGAGCTCGAGCCCCGGGACTCCGTTGGCCTGTCCCTGTTCGAGAAGGCGGCGGAGGGTGTCCTCGTCCTCTTCGTCGAGGGCCACGGTCAGCTTGCCGATCCTCTTGATCTTGACCTTGAGGTCCCTGCAGAGGTCATCCATCATGGCGTTTCCCTTCACGTCGAGGACGGCCCGGAGCGTTCCCGGAAGGTAATTGAAGCCGGCGTGGAGCACGCCGCTGTTGCGGCAGCTCGTTCCGAGCCCCACATCCATCTCCTTTTCCACCAGGGCTGCTTTCACCCGAAACCGGGAGAGCTCCCGGGCTATGGCGCACCCCACGACTCCCCCTCCTATAATGAGAACATCGTACTTCTGCTTCAAGAACAGCCCCCGCTTTCGAAAAGAAAAAAGAGAAAATGAAAATCTGGTAGACCAAGGTATTCCAATTAAATGGGTTTTATATTATCATAGCCCCGCGGAAAGATACAAGCGGGAAAAGTCGGATTTATCAAGTTCTTTTTTTAACGAAATGGAGAGGAATCCAACGGGAAAGACAGGGGATTTTCAATGAATGAAGCCAGGAAAAAACTGATTGAAAGACTGACGGATCTCATCTCCCGGGGCAACGTGGTATCAAAGGGAAAACTTCCGCCGGAAAGAGAGCTTGCCAGGCTGCTGAACACGACCCGCCCCCTGCTCCGGGAGGCCCTGATCGCCCTGGAGGCCCTCGGCCTGCTGGATATCCGGGACCGGCAGGGGATCTTTCTCGCCGAGGGGAACCCCGAGGAGATGCGCCGGACCCTCGGTCAGGCCCAGGTATGGCCCCTCGAGCTTCTTTCCCAGGTCATGGAGATCCGCCAGCTTCTCGACCCAGGAGCGGCTGCCCTTGCGGCCCTGCGGCGGCGGGGACGGGATCTTGAAAAAATGAACGAATGCATCGCAACCCTCGAAAAAATTCACGCCATGAAAGATCCCGACGAGGCTGCCCTGGGCGCATACTGGAATACAGTCCTTCACGCCACCATCTTCAAGGCCACGGGAAATACCCTTCTGGCCCGCCTCTACGAGAGCCTTCTCGAGATGTCCGAGAAGGGCATCTCTGCCATGCGGATGCAGGTCCTCGATTCCCGGGAGCCTTCCCGGACGGAAAAGATCCTCGAGCAGCACCGCGATCTGGTGGCGGCCATCGAAGAGCAGGATGTGGAAAAAGCCCGGGATGCCTCCCGGGCTCATCTGAAGCACACTATCGACACCCTCGTGGAGCTGAGCCAGGTTACGCCCCTCTCCAACTTCTTCGCCCAGCGGATGGATACCGTTCTGCGGTAGACAGGGAACCCCTCTCTAGAAACTCTGTTTTTCCTCTCCTGAGGGGAGAGCAGAAATTATTTCCTCCGTTGATTCCTCCCCGGAGGAGAGGGTAAATTTCGCAAGGGCATTTTTCATCTTTTCGGCCTCTTCCGCCATGGCAGCAGCCTCCAGGGCCACTCCCTCCGATGCGGCGGCGGTTTCGCCCGAGGCGTTCCGGATGGCGTCGGTACGCTGCACCACATCCGAAGTGGCGCTCGAGATACGGTCGACCGCCCGGGCCATCTCCTCGCTCGATGCGGCCTGGGCCTGGGAATGGCCGGAGATGACCGTCATGGCGCCGGCGATTTTCTCCATCTCCTGCAGAACTCCCGCAAGCTGCTGCCGAGCTTCTCCCGTTCCCCTGACGGTGGCCTCCATGATTTTTTCCGACTCCTCGGTTACGGCAAGGGAATCCTGAGCCTCCCCCTCCAGGGCGGTAATGAGCTGCGAAACCTCTTTCGCGGCTTTCCTGGAGTTCTCCGCAAGCTTTCGCACTTCCTCGGCCACAACGGCAAAGCCCCGCCCGGCGTCCCCTGCCCGGGCCGCCTCGATCGCCGCGTTCAGGGCGAGGAGGTTCGTCTGGTCGGCAATGGACGTGATTACCGTGACGAATCCCGATATCTTCTCAACCGATTCGGAGAGGGTCCGGATTTTCCTCATGCTCTCCCTGGCCTTCTCCTCCACGGAATGAATATCCCTGGCGACGGCGTCCATTCCCCTTCCGGCAATCCGGGCGGATTCAGCCGTTCTGGCTGCAGCGGCAACCCCTTCAGCCGACTCCTTCGCCGCTGCCTGGGCCCCAGCCGCCACTTCCTCCACCCCCGCGCTGGCCTCCTCGAGGGCGGCGGCATTGCCTTCAGAGATGGAGGTCACCTGTTCAAGGGAACTTCTGATCTCCTCCACGGAGGCGTTCGTCTCCTCGGAGAGGGCGGCGAGGGTCTCCGCTCTTCTGGCTATCTCATCGGAGACTGCGGCCACCGCCCGGACCGATTCTGCCTGGTTGGCAATCATGGCGGCAAGGGCGTCGTCGAGCAGCCCGATTTCATCCTTTCCAAGGTAATCGAAATCCTTCCTCGACAGGGTGAGTTCTCCTAGCCCGGCTCTTCCCGCAAGCTGCACAGCTCGTCCGAGGGGACGGGTTATCGTGCGGGTGAGGGCGGCGGCGATGGCGATTCCCGCCGCAAGAGAAGCGAGGACCGAAAGAAGAAGGAACGTCGATGTTCTGTCAGCCTGTTCTGTAACGGCCTTTGCGGCCTCATGAGTTCTTTCGAGGCTGAAATTCCTTACTTCCTCCGCAGCGGCGAGGGCTGCCTCACCGGCTGCAGTACGTTCCTTCCCCTTTTCATCGAGGGCCTTCCAGGCCGTTCTGAGGTCCGCCAGGGCCTTTTCGTAGGCGGCCGTATCCTCGAGAGCCCTGTCGATCCGCTTCATACCTGCTGTTCCTTCAAGGTCCTTCCCGGTTTTTTCCAGGGCCGCCCTTATGTCTCCGAGTGTTCCAAGGGCCTCTTCCACCCTGTTGATTTTTCGGTCGGCAATCGCCCTCAGGGTCGTCTGTTCCGTTCTGTGCACTGCCGTCTGAAGATCATAGAGTCCTTCGATTTGTTCGAAGCGCCTCTTCCGTTCATCGGCGGGGATATATCCGTCGGCGTTGTCAGCAAGGGCATCCAGTTCTTCGAAATAGAGCTCTGAAGTCATTTTGCGAAGCGACTCGCCGGCTTCCGCGGCTTTCCGCTGCTGCATGGCCATGGCTGCAAGAAGCTTCTGGGAATCCCCGAGATGGGCGGAATAGACGGTAACCTGAGCCCGGGCTTTCTCCATACCCTCCCGCAGACGTTCAAGGCCCGGGTATTTCGCTCCATGTTCCCTTCCGTTATCAAGGAGGCCGTCAATATAGGTGAAATTGGCCTGGGCCGCGTCGAGGTCCGAAAAACTGTTTCCAAGAACGTAGCTTCGCACGTTGAGCATAAGATCCTGGGTGACCTTTTCCACCTCGGCAGAGAGCCTGATTCCCGGGACATACCTCTCTTCGAGGAATGAAACTTCCTCCCTGACAATATTCAGATTCCTCCAGGCGAACCACCCCGCGGCCGCGAAAATGAGAAGAAGAAGGCCGAATCCCGCTGCAAGCCTTGTGCCGATCTTACCTGAACTGAACATGTCCTTCACCCCGCAGATGAAATATGTCCGGCGGAAATTTTTCCCCGGAGAAAGAAGAGTGTCTTTCTTCTTTCAATTTCCACCAGGAACTATAGCACCTTTTTTTCTCTCGTGAAAATGAGAACACAAAGAAAAAGCCGCCGGTAAAAATCCGGCGGCCCGAGCGTGAAAATTTTTTTCATCTGTCGAGAAAATTACCGAGCACTGCCAGGGCTTCGGGGAAATCTTTCCTTCCCATGCCGACGCGAAAATGGTTCCAGTCCACGTCGAAGACTAAATCAGGCAGGATCATCAGGCTTCGCTTCTCCACCGCTTCTTCGCAGAAATCCTTCACGCCTTGGCTACCCAGCAGGCGGGGAAAGGCCGTTGATCCCCCCTGGGGTTCGAACCATTCGAAACGGGCGCTGCGGTCGAGAAAAAATTTTCGGGCACTGTCGAGATTTTCGACCACTATACCCCTGCATCTTTCGGCGAGCTCGTCCCCCCTGCGGAGGGCCGCGATGGCGAGAATTTCAGACGGCGCGGAGGAGCAGATGGTCGTATAGTCCTTAAGGGCGGCGATACGGTCGAGAAGCCATGAATCTTTCGAGGTTATCCACCCGGTCCTGAGACCGGGAAGACCATAGGTCTTCGACAATCCGCCGAGGGCGGCGCTTTTTTTATAAAGCTCGGGAACGGAGGGAAGCTTTTTTGCGGGGTCATACTCGAGCCCCCGGTACATTTCGTCCGAGAAGACGAAAATTCCTTTTTTCGCCGAGAAATCAAGGACTGCCATGAGCTCGTCGAGGGAGGGAAGAAAGCCCGTGGGGTTGTGGGGAAAGTTGAGGACGATCAGGCGGGTGTTCTCCCGCACCGCCCCCTCGAGAAAGGGCACGTCAAGCCGCCAGGAGCCGTTTTCCTTCTTCAGATACCACCGGGTCACCTCGCACCCGAGGGACTTGGGAATTTCATAGAGGGACTGGTAGCACGGGCTGAGGATAATGGCGTGATCGTGTTTGTCGAGAAGAGCGTTCATGGCCAGGAAAATTCCCTCTTCGGGGTTCACCTCGAGGACTTCCTCCGCAGCTACCCCGGTTTTCAGGGCGATCTCCTTCAGCAGAAGGGGGTGGCCCCGCGCCTCGGTGTAGGAGAGCTTCAGATTCTTCCAGAGGTCCATAACCTCAGGATCGCTTCCCGAGAGCAGATCCTCCATTTTCAGGGTTTCGCAGTCCGACGGGCTGAGCATGTGGCTCACCGTGAACTCGTATTTCGCGAAGTACCTTTCGAGAAGAAAATCCCGCACTTTCATTCCATCACAGCCTTCGGCATAAATTCCGGATATTCCGGCAGTCGATACTATTATAACCGCCTTTTCCTCTTCTTCAAAGGAAAAATGTTCTTACAGTTCCGCGACCTCCAGTTCCAGCCTATCCCTCAGGAAGGGAAGGAGAGCGTCCCTGTGGCGGCCGAAGATCACCATGTGATGGCAGCCAAGCATCTGATCAAAGATCCTCTCCCAGTCCTTCAGGCCGAACCGGAACTGGGTGCGGCAGGTGTCGAGCCGGGGGTTGTCCAGGAGAGGGGCCTCGAAGAGCACCGCCCTGCGGAATTCGTCCCCGATGCGGAAGATGGTGGCGTCGGCGGGACCGCTCACCTCCACCCGCTGGGAGACGGAGAGCCCCGTCTCATGATGGGACCGAAGTTCATAGGGCTGGATCGCCGTGGAAAGAAGCCTCCGGGGTGCGGTGCAGTGGACGATGTCGAGGGTGTTCTTCAGGCTGTAGACCGGGTTTCCCATGAAGACTGGAAGGCCGGTCACGGCTTTTCCTACGATCATGGAGACGGCCGCGTCGAGATCTCCCTCGCAGGCGGCAATGGTCCCGGGCTCGTCGTTTATCAGGGAGAGGGCTGTGCAGGCGGTGACCCCGAGGGTTTTCGCGAGGGAAAAGCAGGAGATGGCCAGGGCATTGCAGCCGTATTTCAGCAGGAGGTTCTTCAGGGCTAGATAGAGCCGCAGGGCATTCTGAAGCTGACCGGAAGAGGGCTCGATCCGTTCTCTGGCGCACCCGGCATATTCCTCGGCCATTGCCGCCGCTTCTTCTTCTCTCGAGGTGCAGGAGTCATATTCGGCGAAGAGCTCCTCGAGGCCGATATGCACCGAGGAAATGCCGAGGCGCCGCTCCATCTCCCTCGTGTCCACGCTGGCGGAGACCACCCATTCCTGTGTATATCCCACGAGAAGAATCCTGGAGGAGCGGACGAAATGAATCCGCTCGAGATCCAGAACTGCGGCCCGCAATGACTTTCCGGAATAGACTTTCTGTACCCTGTGCCGCCGGTTCCTCAGGGCTGCCCATACATCCGCGACAGCGGGAAGAGCGTTTCGGGAGACGATCCGTCCGACGACCTCCGCGGCTTCTCCCGAAAAAAGATCGTCCCGGGGAAACCAGGTCCAGAGAAGACTCTCGGCAGCCGCCCCGACAGCGGCGATCATCTTCTTCTGAATCCCCCCCGACATGGGAACGAGCAGGGGGATTGACAGTCCCAGGCAGGCTTTGGCCTCCTCCAGGGAGGCGTCGTCCTCCAAGAGCCTGGGCGGAAGCAGGATTTTTGTCTCCAGGTCGATCTCTTCGAGGAGCTTTTTCAGAACCTCCACGTCTTTCCCGAGGACATTTCGGTCGGGGTAGTAGACGGAAGAGGCAAAAAACAGGGGCTGAATCGAGACTTTCCGTGCCATAAAGAATCTCCTTTCTGCTCTCCTCAAAGGAAAGAACGGAAGGGGCTCCTAGGCCGACTCTCCGAGATAGGCCTTCTTCACCCCGGGGTCGCAGAGAAGGTCCTGCCCCGCCCCCTCGAGGACGACCCGGCCGTTCTCGAGGACATAGGCATAATCGGCCAGGGCAAGGGCCTGGTTCGCGTTCTGCTCCACGAGCACGACGGTGATTCCTTCTTCCCGGATCCGCCGGATCGTGGCGAAGACCCCCTTGACGATGATCGGCGCGAGGCCGAGGGAGGGTTCGTCGAGCAGCAGGACCTTGGGGTCGGACATGAGCCCACGGCAGATGGCAAGCATCTGCTGCTCTCCTCCAGAAAGGGTCCCCGCCTGCTGTCTCCTCCGGTCTTTGAGAATGGGGTACATTTCGAACATCCGGGCGAGATTTTCCTTCACCCGGTCTCCGTCGGAGAGGGTGTAGGCTCCGGCCATGAGATTCTCCTCCACGGTCAGCCCGGGAAAGACCTGCCGCCCCTCGGGAACCTGGACGATTCCCATCTTCACCACCCTGTAAGGTTCCGCCGGAAGAAGCTTCGCCTCGTCGAGGCTTTTTCCCTCTCCGGTGTAGAATATCCTCCCGGACTCGGGACGGACGAGCCCCGATATGGTGTTCAGAAGAGTACTCTTCCCCGCTCCGTTCGAGCCGATGATGCTGACGATGCTCCCCCGCCGCACCACGAGGGAGACCCCCAGAAGGGCGGTGACGTGCCCATAGGAGACGTGGAGGTCCTCTATGCGGAGCATGCTGTTTCCTCCCTGCCGATATAGGCTTCCGTCACATCATGGTTGTTCCGGATCTCCTCGGGGGTGCCGGCGGCCAGGAGGCTTCCGAAGTTGAGGACGTAGATCCTGGAGGACAGGGTCATGATGACCTCCATGCGGTGCTCGATGACGAGCACCGAGAAGCCGAAACGGGTGCGCAGCTCGCTCACGAGGGTGATGAACTCCTGCACCTCGCTGGGATTGAGCCCGGCTGCCGGTTCGTCCAGGAGGAGGACCTTCGGGTCCGCCGCCAGAGCCCGGGCTATCTCGAGCTTCCGCTGAAGTCCGTAGGGGAGATTCGACGGCCTCTCGTTTTCATACTTCTCGAGGCCCACGAGGGCCAGATACTCCCGGCTCATCTCCCGGACTTGCCGGTCCCTGTTCCGGAAGGCCCGGCTGAAGGTGAAGAGGGAAAAGAGGCCGTAGGCCGAGTAGGGGTCGGCGGCGGTCATGACGTTCTCCACCACGGACAGGCCGCGGAAGAGACGGATGTTCTGAAAGGTCCGTCCGATCCCCTTTCGGGTGATCTCGAACTGCTCCTTCCCGGTGAGGTCCGCTCCGTCGAGGAGTATCTGTCCCCGGTCGAGGGGGTAGACGCCGGTCACGAGGTTGAAGACCGTGGTCTTTCCCGCGCCGTTGGGACCGATGATCCCGACCGTCTCTCCCTTGTCGACGTAAAAGGAGACGTCGTCCACTGCCCGGACGCCCCCGAAGGATTTCGTGAGATTTTTTACCTCGAGACAGCTCATGATCCCACCCCGCTCTTTCCCCCGAGGAAGCGGACGATTCCCCTCAGGGTCAGTTCCCGGTCCCCGAGAAGGCCGGCAGTGCGGTAGTTCACCACGAGAAGGACGATGACGGAATAGATGGCCACCCGCCATTCCGCGGCGAATCGGAGAAATTCCGGCAGACCCGTGAGGAGAAGTGTGGCGACCACGGTGCCCGTCAGGCTGTTCACCCCGCCGACAAAGACGATGATGGTCCACTCCGCCGATATGATCCAGTTGAAAGCCGCGGGTTCGAGGTAGGTGGTGTAGAAGCCGTAGAGAACTCCGGCGTACCCCGTGAGGGCGCTCGCGAAGAGAAAGGTGATCAGCTTGACCCGGTAGACGTTGATCCCCATGGATTTCGCCGCCAGCTCGTCGGACCGGAGGGCCAGGCACTGCCTCCCGTATTTCGAGTTCTTGTAGAGGATCACGAGGGTCAGGCAGACGACGACGCTTCCGGCCACCACCGGAAGGGTGGTGAGCTGGGGGATCCCCGAGATGCCCATGGCCCCGCCGGTGATGTTGGCCGTATTGTTCAGAAGGGCGACGATGGCCTCGCCGAAGCCGAGGGTCACGAGGGAAATATAGTCCCGTCTGAGGCGGACCGTGGGAAAGCCCACGAGAAGGCCGGCCGCCACGGCTGCGGCTATGGCGAGGACCACCGAGGGAATAACGGGAAGGGAGTAGTTTTTGATGAGCACGGCGGAGACGTACCCCCCGATGGCCATGAAGGCCGCCTGTCCCAGGGAGAAGAGTCCCGTTAGGCCGGTGATGAGATAGACTCCCAGGACGCCTATGAGGGTGATTCCCGTGAAGATGGCAGTGGAGACGAAATAATCCATGAGCCTTCCCCTAGGCCTTTTCCTGCACGATGACCCCGGCGATCCCCCGGGGACGTACGAGAAGAAAGACGAGCATCACGATGAAGATGAAGACGGGGGCCCATCCGGCTCCCACGAGGGAGATGAAGAAGACCTCGAGGACCCCGAGGAGGAGAGCGCCGGCCACGGCCCCGAAGATGCTCCCGAGGCCTCCGAGGACGGAGGCCACGAACCCCTTCACCACCATCTGGCCAAGCTGGGGGTAGAGGGTGTAGTTCAGCCCGAGAAAGACGCCGCTCACTCCTCCGAGGGCGCCGGAGATCATGAGGGCCATGGTGACGAGAAAATCGGGGTTCATCCCCATGAGCTGCACGGTGTTCACGTCGAAGCATGCGGCCCGGATGCCCAGGCCGATCTTCGTCCGGTAGAGGATAAAGAGCAGGGCGGAGAGGGAGAAGATGGACAGAAAGAACATGAGCATGTCCGTGACCGCCACGTTGATTCCGAAATACTCCACGGAATAAAGGGAGAAAAAGGTCGGATAAGAATAAAAATTGCTGCTCGCATATATGGTGATGAGGTTTTCGAGAAGGATTCCCATGGTGATGGAGGAGATGAAGTAGTAGACCGGCTCGCTTTTCGTGTTCCGGAGGCGACGGAAGGCCATTCTTTCTATCAGGGCGGCAAGAAGTGCCCCGGTGAGGGCCGCAAGGGCAAGGGTTGCGGCGAAGAGGGAGAGGGAGCTCAGGTAGGGGGAGAGAAGGCGGGAACCCGCATAGCCGGCGTAGGCGGTCACCGTCATGAGCCCTCCCTGGGAGAAGTTGGAGAATTTAAGGACATTGAAGATGAGGGCGAACCCCACGGCGATCAGGGCGTAGACCGAGCCGAGGGCGATGCCGTTTACCAGGTTCTGGATCATGGGGCGATCAGCTCCTTTTCGGTAAAAACGCCTTCACGGGCCTTCGAAGAACATGAACGAAATCCCGGGAAGGCGGGAAGGCCGATCGCTTCCGGCCCTCCCGCTTTCGGCTGCAGATTATTTCTTATGCTTCTCGGGCACGTAGCGGCCCAGTTCCACGTATTTTCCCTTCTCGATCTTGTACATCACCATGGAGAGGCCGATGGGCTGATGGGTCTCGGGAGAGATGGTGAGGGTGCCCGTGGTCCCCTTGAGGTCCTTCACCTGGGACAGGCCCGCCATGATCTTGTCGGGGGTCTTTCCGCCGCCGAGCTTCATGGCCTCCCGGATGAGAATGACCTTGTCGTATCCGAGGAAGGCCTTGTTGACCGGGTCTTCGTTGTATTTCTTCTTGTAGATTCCCCACACTTCCTGAAGCTGGGGCTCCTTCTCGGAGAAGTTGTTGGCCAGGTAGATGTCGTCCGCCGCTTCGTCATCGCCCACGAGGGAAGCGAAGGGAGGGGCGAAATCGAGGCCGCCGATGACGGGAATGTCGAGGCCGATCTGTCTGCGCTGCTTCATGGCGAGGACGGCGTCCTGGATGTAGTTGGGGAAGTAGAGGCACTGGGCGCCCGACTCCTTGATCTTGTTCAGCTGGGTCTTGAAGTCCTTGTCCCCCTTGGCGTAGACCTGCTCGGAGACGATCTCTCCGCCGGCGGCCTTCACGTACTCCACGTAGGGCTTCAGAAGGGAGACGGCAAAGGCGTTGGACTGGTCATAGAGAATGCCGACTTTTTTGAGACCCAGCTTCTCCACCGTATAGCTGGCCATGATCTCGGAATACTGGACACTCGAAGGCTGCATGAGGAACATGGAGGGATGGGGCTTTCCGTCCTCTCCCACGGTGACCCGGGGATCGATGAAGCTGCCCACCACGGGAACTCCGGCCTTGTCGGCGATGGGACCGAGGGCGAGGCCGATATTGCTGACCGGAGGGCCGACCACGGCGACCGCGCCGGAGCTGACGAGGCTGTTGTACCCCTTT
The DNA here is from genome assembly GCA_963674625.2 of Aminobacteriaceae bacterium. Lineage (GTDB taxonomy): Bacteria > Synergistota > Synergistia > Synergistales > Aminobacteriaceae > JALHFZ01. Next base: position 515,187 of record CAXXXO010000004.1, read on the forward strand.
ATGGCCTCCTGGACGTTCGCCTTTGTATCCACGGTGACGAGCTTGAGCATATCCCCGTCGATTCCCCCTGCCGCGTTGATCTTCTCAACGGCGATCTCCGCACCCCTGGTCACCGCGTTCCCCCATACGGAGGTGGGACCGCTGATGTCCTGCATGTTGCCGATGACGATTTCCTTCGCTCCGGCGATCCCCGGTGCGGCCATCATCACCGCAAGGGTCAGTGCAAGCGCTGCGTAGAGCCACTTTCTTCCTGTTCTACCCATTCTTCTTTTCCTCCTCGTTATGAATTCGGGAGGCTCGATGGGCCTTCAGCATCGGCCCGTAGACCTCCCGGTCTTTCGCATAGCATCCTGTGGATCCTCCCTGGGACATCACTTCGCTGCAGAGGCTGCATGATACGCAGACCCTTTTCGGATCGGCCTTTCCGCTACCCCGCACATCCTTCGGAAGATCGGGGTAGGCGAAGCAGGTCCTGCCGAAGCCGGCGAGGGTTGCCCTCTGGCGCTGCAGATTGGCCGCAGCGGCGTTCACCCCGAACTGGCGGAGCCATGTGTATCCGGACCCCGTCACAGGCAGGTCGCGGTACGCCCCCTGGACCTCGGCGGTCAGGGCGAAGAGACGGGCCACTCCTTCCAGAGGGTGCTCCGGTGCCGGGATATTGCCGGGGATGACCCTGTCGAAGGGGCGGACGAGCCAGGGATTGCAGTATGGGGTTCCAGCGGATGTGGTGAGCATATCGAGCCCCTTCTCCTTCAGAAGGCCGATCAGCCTGAGGGGCTCCGTCATGTCGGGCCGGGGCGGGTCGGACCGGTCGCACCCCCAGCCGTAGGGCCAGGGGAAGCCGTCGAAGAGGTTCAGCCGGGCCGTGACCAGGAAGGCAGGGTCACTCGCTCCCTCTCTGATTCTTTCCACGAGTTCCGTGAGAAAGCGGGTCCTGCCCGAGAAATCCCCTCCGAATTTTCCCGGCCGCAGATGGGCCGACAGAAGATCGGATGAAAGATACCGATGGCAGCTCTTGATGTCGATGCCGTCGAAGCCTATCCTTTCTGCCCGAAGGGCCGCTTCGGCCATGCGATCCTGTACGGCCTCGATCTCTCCGTCCGTAAGGGGAAGCGTTTCTTCCGGAACGCCCGCCCTTCTGTCGAGAAGAGGATAGGGAACGGTAAGCCCCGGGGTTGTTCCAGAGGCATGGCGGTAGCGCCCCGCGTCCTGAAGCTGAAGGATACAGAGGGGCTCCTTGCCGCCGAGGGCCTTACGGCCAGCCCCCCTTGCCTCTTCGAGCAGGGAAGCCAGACCTTTTTCCGTGGATTCAGTCAGGCAGAGCTGCCGGTCGCTGCTCCGCCCTCCAGGCCAGACCGCACAGGCCTCGAACTGGATGACCCCCCACCCCCCGGCCCCGTAACGGCGGTATCTTCGAAAGGTGAGCTCGCCGGGGGAACCGTCGGGAAGACTGTCCCGTCCCTCCATGGGAAGGGTGGAAAACCGATTTGCGGCCTCTTTGCGCCCCACGGAGACAGGGGTATTCAGTATGGAGAGGTCGTCTGAAAGGCCAATGTCGACGCCGAGTTCCTCCGCTTTCCGGCGCAGATCCTCCTGAGTGTTGAATGAAAAGGTTTCGTACTGTGCCATGGAATCTTCCTCTCTGCCTGAGGTGAGATAAGACATTTCCGAGGTCACGGTTGACCAAGGTCAACCCATGTGGCTCATATTATATCATTTTTCGCAGGAAAGAAAAAGAATGACCATCCTGCCGTCTGTGAAGAAACTGTCTCCTGCGAAGTTCGAACCCTTCGCGGGCCCGACGAAGGGGACCTCGCTCTTCCGGGACACGATCCCCGCGTTCACAAAATCATCCGTCAGAATCTGCCGCTCCCGGTCGATAGCCGGGGCGATCCTGTGATTCAGGTACAGCCAGTTGATTCCCTCGTCAAAGCTGGCTGTTCCCACATATTGGACGCTCCCGTCCCCCGTTAGGCAGCCGGTCTTCCAGACCCTCGCGTGATGTCTCTGTCTGACCGAATGTTCCGCGGTCTCCTTTTCAAAGGCGAAATCCAGGGGTGCTCCCTTCCAGAAGGACGGGGTCACAGGTGCGTGAGTATATCCCTGGTTGAGAATCGCCGCTCTGAAAGCATTTCCGAGGGAACCGGCAGACACCGGATCTGCCTGTACCCACCCAGCCTTTTCGAAAGCCTGTATCAAATGGCGGTCGTCCCGGGCCATGATCATGAAACTGAGAGGCTCCTGGACCGTCCCCGCGATCGACTCGGTGAATTTCGGCAGGGCCCCAGTCTCGAAGGGATCGAGCGGAGCCGTCAATTCGAGGGACTGCACAGCAGGAGAATCCGTTTTTTTGAAATAGGGGGGAGTATAGGTTGCAGCCACGAAAAGGACGATCCCTATCCAGAAGCCCAGAAGGGCCGGTCCCCAAGGGCGTCTCTTTCCTCCGGCAACCGGCGGCCGCAGGGAGGGCCCGGAGGACACCCTCTTCGCTCTCCTCCGTTCGGCGAGACTGATGCCGATGAGAAGCCACGAGAGGCCGAGCGCCCATCCTGCGAGGACGTCGCTCAGATAGTGAACCCCGAGGTAGAGGCGGCTGAAGGCGACCAGACCCGCCAAAAAAAACCACAGAAAGACCAGATCGACCTGCTGATCCCGGCGTTTTGCCCTGCGGACAAGATAATAGGCCAGAAAACCGTAAAAACAGGCCGTGTATGCCGAGTGTCCGCTCGGGAAAGAGAATTCCAGAAGTTTCGTCATATCGAAGGGTCTCTGCCTGTGAAAAAGCCATTTTCCGGCCGTAGTGAAAAAGCTGCACCCTCCCATGGCGATCAGGAAGGGGAGAAGAAAATCTTTTTTTCGTTCCATGAAGAGATACAGGGAAAACAGGACCACGCCGCCCAGGATGCTCTGCCAGTTTCCGAGGAGCGTCATGCTGACAAAGAAGGAGAGAAGGGAGGGCGTTCTGAATACGAGCAAAAGGGCCGCAAGCCTTTTGTCGAAGGCTATGATCGGGTCCCTGGCAAGAAGATCCTCCGCGAGCCCCCCGACAAGCATTATGGAAAAGAGCAGGGCCAGCCCCAGAAGGGTCAGGGGAAGTCCTTCGAAGCGGTCGGGGTCAAACCGGCCGCTGATAAGACGGCCCGTGCGACGATGGCGGTCCAGAAAGGTTTTCGCGGCAGGCTTCTCTGCGGTTTTCGTTCCGAGCAGCCGGATGAGGGACGAAAGGAGGAGCACCCCCGGCCAGGCTCCTCGGACGATCAGGGTCCTTGCGAGAAAGAAAACCCCCAGAAGCGAGGCGGCGGAGAAAACAAAAAAGAACAGGCGGGTCGACCAGAGCCCCAGGGAAAACCACGCAAGCCCGATGATATAGCCCGCAAGGAGATGAATTCCTATTCCGAAGGCAGTGCAGACAAAGGCAAAGAGAAGAAAAAATCGGAGGGGAAAATGACCGGAACCGGCCAAAAAAGGAAGTGTTCCCCCGTTTGATTTCAATCTTACGAAGCATATCGCCCGGAGCCCGTTCTTTTCCAGAAGTTTTTTACCTGACTCGAGAAACAGATGCAGGGATCTGAAACGGGCTGCAAGAAAACCCGTCTGTCTTCCCAGAAAATAGCTCAGACAGGATCCTGCGGAAGCCCCGAAAAAACAAAACCAGAAGGCGCCTCCAGGATCGAGAAATCCTGTGGCCGCCAGAAATCCCACGAAGGGAAACAGAAGAAGACCGGGAATCGCCAGCCCGATGAAAGCGGTGGACTCCAGAAAGGAGAGGGAAAAAAGGATCCAATAGGCCAACATTCGAAAATGTTCCGGCGATGGAAGCAGCACGCTCAGAAAATGCATGGACGCTCATCCCTTCGATAAAGAAAAACCGTACCAGGACCGTGAAAAATTCAACTGTACGGTATCGGTCCGGAGCAAGAAACACATCTCCACTCTCTATCGCATATCCCAGGAGCGTTCCCGTTTTCGCAATCCGCCGGTCCGGAGGACTGCCCCGAGTTATGACTCCTCCGTCCGGGAAGACGCGAGTCCGAGGAGGGCCGACTCCCGATCCTTAAAGAGCTTCTGAAGATTAGCCGCTGAGATCTCCAGGTGTTTCCTCATCCCTTCCCTGGCCGCCTCATCGTCCCTGCGGCGGATCGCCGAGACGATGACTGCGTGCTCTCCCGTAATCCGCTCAGGCCATTTTTCCCGCGGCGTGGTCAGACGGTTCCGGTTCAGTGCCTTCATCGCCCGCTCGATAATGCCCGAAAGCCCTTCATGCATCCGGATGAGAATGTCGTTGTGGGATGCGGAGACAACGGTGCGGTGAAAAATGTCGTTCCATCGGGCTCCCTCCCGCCCGCTCTCCTGGGAGTTCTCGAGATAAATTCTGTCGAAGTGCAGAAGGCATTCGTCCAGCCTCGCCAGATCTCCCTCCGTACGGTTTCGGGCAGCCAGTCCGGCGGCCGGACTTTCCAGCATGATCCGGACGGTGAAAACCTGGGGGATCACGTCCGCGGGCCAGCTGGCGTAAAGCTCAAGGCTCGAGTTCAGCCCCGCCACGTCGGCCTTTTTCTCGAAAAGCCCCTGCTTGCCCCGAACCTCGATGATGCCCAGGGTCTCGAGGACGATGAGCGCCTCTCGCATGGACGTACGGCTCGTCCCCATCAGAAGTGCCAGCTCCCGTTCCGTAGGCAGCTTCCCGTCCCGGACAATGGATCCGTCCTTCAGGGCGTTGTATATTTTTTCGACGAGAAGTCTTCGTGACTCGTTCATTCCCATCTTCCTTTTCTAATTTTAAGAATTCCCCCGATGGTTGTCCAAGGTCAGCCCATTATACTCCTTTTCAACAGTAAACCGGGGTCCTGCAATGCAGCGTATGTGAAAATGGATTTTGAACATCCCTTCAAAAACTGGCTCAGCTTCATAAAATACATTTCTCCATCCTGTGAAGAGGAAATTACTTCTCCCTTCACACAGGGAAAGGTGATAAAATCTTGAGAATTTAAGAAGCCTTTCTTTGTCAAGGCTTCCTGTGCCGCTCTGCCAGCCCTGGGCATAGGGTGAGGTGGTCCAGCATTCTTTTCCATTGATAAAGGAGGGTTCTGGTTGAAAAAAATACTTCTTCTTTGCGTATTGTTCCTGGTCACTGCCCTGGCCGTTCTTCCGGGAGCTTGCGCCGACGGTGTCTTTGCCCTGAAAGAGGCCTATATGTCGTCGGGCATAAACAAGGACGGCAGTCCGAAGGCCCGGGTCTCGAGCTATGCCCCTTCCACAAAGATGCTGGCCGCGATAGCTGAATGCAGCAACGTGACGGACCGGACGAAGATCAGCTTTGTCTGGTATTATCTCGAGTCCGCTTCCATAAGGGAAAAGTTCGCTGAAAAAACAGTGAAAAGCCCTATTCAGGCAGGCCTGATAACTTTTTCCTCGACGGTGGAGATCGAGAAACCCTGGCCCGAGGGAAACTACGCCGTGGTGATATACGCCGGCGGAAACAAGACGCCTCTGGCGGAGATCCTGTTTTCCGTCCGTCCTGAATCTCAGGACCGACCTGTGCCCGGAAAAAAGGTCGAAAAGAAGCCCTCTCCTCAACCATATACAGAAGGCCTTTTCTGGACGCAGAAGGACGCTGCTGCAGAGAAGCAGGCCCGGGAGAACCGGAAAAAAACAGTCGCAGAAAAAGAGGCTCTCTTCAGGGATGATCCTGAAAATTTCGCCGCTGCGCTGGAATTTGCCTCCGCCTGTGCAGCCATGAACGATGCAGCCTCCCTTGCGCTGGCACGAGCGATCTACGAAGGCCTCGCCGAGGCTTCCCCCTCGGATGCGGTCCTTGCCGGTCTTGCCGACTGCTATGCCCGTCTCTTTCTCTACGAGAAAGCTTTCGCCACGGCCCTCCGCCGGACGTGGAACCCCCTGGTCTCGCCGACTGGGGCCGTGTCCCAGATAGTGTTTTTCTCCGGAGTCTCCGGCGACTGGGACAGAGGGATCGACTACCTCGAACGGATACTCGCCGACAGGGAGGATGAGCGGGAAGACACCCTTCTCGCCCTGGCGTCCCTCTACGCTGAAAAAGCCGCCGCGGCCCGGGAACCTGCTGTGCAGACGGAGTGCAGAAAAACGGCGGATGAAATTCTGGAGACCGTGATAGATTCTCTGCCTTCTTTTTTCCCGGCGGCCCGAGACGCTCTTCTGCTGAAGAAAGAGCTGGAGAGGAGATGAAGAAGATGACAGGAAGAAAATTCCTCTGCACCAAAAAATCATTCTACGCTGTTTTTCTGATGGGCTGCCTTCTTTTCTGTCCCTTCCGCTGTTCGGGAGCCGACGACAAAGCCCTGCTGAAGGCCGCGGAGCTTGTCGCATCCGGCAAGGGAAGCGCTGCCGATGAGGCGCTGCTCTTCATGGAGAACCGGAGGATGAACCATCTCGCCATGGAGGGGAAGCTGAGCGGCGCGGCATACCAGAAACTGCAGAAGGCGTTTGACGGGAAGAACCGTGAGCTTGCGGCCATGGCCGCAGAGGATGCCGGGTTCTCGGCGGCTGGAGGAGAAGGGGAAAAGACCTATCGTCCCGGAACGGACACAGACGTCCAGCTCAGGGGAAAAGACCTTACTGCGGCAGACGTGGAGAAGGCGCGGAAGGCCTACAACAAAAGGGTAGAGAATTACCTGGGGAAGAGCGGGCTGGCCGTCGACAAGGAGACCAACTGGGCATCCAGGACAGAGACGGACATCATGCCGTCTCCGGCCCAGATGAAAAACCCGAAGGAATTCGCGAAGGCCGCTTCGTACCTGAACGGGGACGGAGGGAACATGTACGCTTCGCCCCTTGCTGCCGAAGCCCAGGGAAAACTGGACGGAGGAGATGCCGTCAGCCTGGCTGAAGGCCAGGCCTACGCCGAAGAGATGAAAAGCAAGATTGCGAAGATGAAGAAAGACAAGGCAGCCCTTATGGAAGGATACCGGGCGTCCGAAAATCCGCAGGAGAGAGACGCCCTGGCGGCGGAGATCCGGAAAGCGGAATCCCACGAGGCAAAATACATCGACAGGATCAACCGGCTGGAAAAGAATATCCGAAATTCTTCAGGACTCGCGGGGGGTGACCAAGCCACCTCTCCCCTCCTAGAAGCCGCCAGGGCGCGGGGGCAGGAGAAAATCAACAGGCGGGGAGAAGCCGCGGTTGACGCCCTCAGCGGTCATCTCACGGAGAAAGCGGTACGAAACTATGCAGAAACCCTCGGAGACCTTGCAGCGTCCTCGGCGGGCGCGGAACGACGGGGCGCCCTGAAAGCCGCAGCTGCGGATGCCCTGAAGATGCTTCCGCCCTCCCGGCAGGGCGAGGCTCTCTCTCAGCTGCAAAACAGGCATGGAAAAGAATTCGCCGGAGAGATAGCTGCGGAAATGAAAAAACAGCCGGTCAGCAAAACGCCTACAACTGCCGGAGGGAAGGTTCTGAAGGGCCTCGGCACGATATCTGCCCTCGTGACCGGCTACAACGCCCTGATGGAAGAAAACAGGAAAACATCCGGCAATCCGGACTACGGCAAAGTCGCCCTGAACCTGGCCTATGACCTGACGCTGCGGGGAACGGCGGAGGCGGTTACGAGCCGTACCGCCACCTACACGAAGGAACAGGTCGACTATCTCAGGGAATATTACAGGAAGCGGGGAGAAAACCCGGACAGTCTGGCCGTGAAAATGAAGATAGCCGCAGAAGCCTCCGCGAAGGGTACAGCCTATGGAGCGGTCACAGGAAGCTACGAATTCGCCAAGGCGACGGGACAATGGACGGGCGGCGTCATAGTGGAAGGGGCCGAGACGATTCTCTCCCTTGCCGGTGAGGCGCTGGAGACTCTCAACGTCCTTGAGGAGACCGCAGCGACGCTGCAGGAACAGGGAATGGCCCGGGAAGTCCAGGACGCCAAATCTCTTGCCTCGGCCAAAGAACTCGTCCGGGAATTGAAAAGATTCTCCGCCATGGCGTCAACCCAAAGGGAAGTTCTGGAGCAGAACACCCGGTGGGTCCAAACCCTCGACATCCAGAGAAGCAGATCCCTGGACGAGCTGCGAAGCCTTATAGCGGCGGCTGGTGAGGCGCCCGACCCACGGTTAGCAGAAAAAGGGCTGGACAAAGCGGAAAAAACCTACGCTCCGGCATTTCTGAACGTGATGGAGAACAGCGAAATGGTTTTCAAAAAGATAGAAGAAGTCCGCAAAGCTCTTGCCCGGGGAGAAATGCCGGCGGACGGGCCCAAAGACATGGAATTTCTGAGAGGAGAGCACCGGGGCAACCTTGAGAGCTTTCAAAAGCTCACTGTGAACCTGGAGGAAATCGGCAGCATCGCTGATCTTGAAGGGACAGCAGATATTCTCGCCTCTCTCGGATCGAAAAAAGAGGCGGTCTCCGCCCTCGCGGACATGGCGGAAGGCTCCATACCGGTGATGAAGAAAAACCGGGACGGGTGGAAAACTGCCGTCTCCGAGTACGACAGAATCAAGGGGGCCCTCGCCCGGGGATACCTCTATTTCTACGGAAAGAGGGAAATTCCAGGATGGATGGTCATCAAGAGCGACGAAGAGGGCGTTGCTCCGCCGGTCCGAAGTCTCCCTGACGGATTTGCGGCGGAACTCGGGGCGCTTGAGCGCATGAAGGAGAATGTCCTGTCGGATCTCGGGCGCCTTCCCCAGGCGAGAGGCGACGAAGGAGCCCTTCGAAAAACGGCGCAAAGGGCCAGGGGCATATACAGCACCCTTCTTCCCTCTCTTGAGCGCACAAGAAGCTCCCTCGAAAAGACGGACAGGGCTCTTGAACAGCTGCTTGCGGAGCTCTCGAAGGCTCCCCCGGTTCTTCTCGCCGTCAGTGCCCCCTCGAAAGGCGTGGTGGCCCAAAAACTCACCTTCCGCGTCGACTCAGGTGACGTGCCGGAAGGGGCGGTTTTCCTGTGGGACTTCGGCGATGGGACTGGCGGTGAAGGCCGGGAACAAACACATGCCTACGGCAGGGAAGGGACTTTTTCAGGTTCTGCGCGCATGCTGCAGAGTAAAGGCGGTGCGGAGCTCTCAAGAAAGGCATTTTCTGTTGAAATAACGGCGCCGGAAACCGACGGCTCCACAAAAATGCTGGGGAAGATTTCCGGACTGGCCATTCCCCCCGACCCGAGCGCGGTATTGGCGAAAATGCTCGGTTTTCCCAATATCCCGGAGGGAAAGAGGGAAAGGAAAGAGAAAGAGAAGAACGGCGTCTATAATACGGAGGAAAAATACACTGCGGAATACAGCCTGTTATTCCTTACCCCGGACAGGAAGGATTTGCGGATAAGCCTCAGAGAGGGCGGAAGCCTTCCTGAAACAGGGAAAAATACTTTTCTGGGGCTTGGGGGATTTGTCAACTATTCGGAAAGCAAATACTTCGCGCCCTATTACTATGACTATAAAAACGTGCTCAGGGAGGGGACAGGCCAGCTTCGATACACCGCAACTGTCGCCCTGAGCTACCTTATCGCCGATTCGAAAAGGGGAAGCAATCCCGCGAGCACTCTCAGGGATGCGAAGACCCAGCTTTGGCTTGAGGAAGGGACACCTGCCGCGGAGTTGAAGGCAAGAGGTATTTCGATCCTTCAAAAAGGGGCCTTGCGGATATCAAAGAGAGCCGGGGCATATGAAGGATGCTGGTCTTACGGTGCCGTCATGGGCGATTTTATAGCGACCGTCGATTTCAAATGGTTGGGGATAAATTCTGACAAATGGAAGCGCCCTGCCTATGATCCCGACGAGATAGTCTGGCAGCTTCTCGGAATCCTGTTTCCCTGATGAAACGGAGGCTTGCATTGCAGCATTAGTGAAACTGCTGATTAATGCTGCAATGCAAGATCCCTGTTTTGTCTAGATTTCAGCCTCTGTAGTTATCCAGGAATTTGAATAGTTCATCCACATCCCTGCTGTTGTTGTAAAAATGGACCGAGACCCTGATTGTGTTATGGGAGGCGACATGGGCGCGGATCCCGTTTTTTCTCAATATTCCGTCGTCCAGCTTCCATTCCTTCGGGTATGTCAGGTAGCTTATTCCCGAGCGGTTCGCCTCCGGGAAAGGACCCACCACTCCGATATGGCCGGATTCTTCCGCTTTTGAATAAAGATACCCTGTCAGTTCAAGAATATATTTTTCCGCATCTTTTTTGCCGAGGGCCAGGTAGGTTTTCAGCGATTCCGCCATCCCCCGTATTCCCACCCAGTTCAGCCCGCCCATCTCGTATCTTTTGGCAGAGTCGGAGAGGTCGAAATCAATCCGGGAGTGATCGAACCTGTTTTTGTTCCCCACCCACCCCGCATATTGCTGCTTGATCTTCCTCATTAAATTTCTGCCGACATAACCGAATCCGATGCCGAAGACGTTGTTCAGCCACTTGTAGCTGGAAACCGCCAGGAAGTCGATGTTCATGGCCTGAACATCGATCTCGAGTGCTCCGATGCACTGGGTGGCGTCCACAGCGAGATAAATGCCGTTTTTTTTGCAGAACGCGCCGATTCTGGCAAGGTCATGTCTGAAGCCGCTTGTATTTTCAACCGCACAGAGGGAGAGGGCAGCAGTTTTTTCATCCGCCAGGGCCGTAAGAGTTTCGTAAGTCACCTCTCCGTTTGCCGACTTCGCAATTCTCGTCTCTATCCCCCTGCCGGCCTGGTTCATCCACGTATAAGGGGTGGACGGAAATGCCAGGTCCGTGGTAACTACATTGGAACCTTCAGCAGGCTGTATGCCCGTCGAGAAAACATTCAGAATGGCCGAGCAGTTATCGGCGTAGAAAATTTCGTCTTCCTGCGCGTTTATGGCCTCGGCAGCGAGTTGTCTGGCATCATCGGCGAACTTCCAGTTGCTCTGGTAATCAGGGATATCCATTCCCTCCCTGTACCTGTTCTCCAGAAAGGCCGACATGCTGTTGAAGCTGTCCTCCGATATGAGCCCCGTTGTCGCCGTGTCGAGGTAGGTGTATTTCTCCAATACCGGGTATTTGTTTCTGATCTCTGTAAATTTTGTATTTCTCATAAGCCTGCCTCCGGTTTCAAGATGATGGACACTGGAAGACGGGATTTGCAAGGCTCATCCTGCGAAATCCCGCCTTGGATGCTAGCGGCGCTTCAGCAGAAGAAGGGGCAGAAGGAGCAGAAGGGCGGGAGGATTGAAGCCCATTCCGGCGGAGCACCCGCCACCCGAGGAAGGCGCAGGGGCGGGAGGTTTGGAAAAAGAGGATTCATAGGCCCCGATGTCAACGCCGCTGCCTTGAGGACGTTGCACTCCCCGCTGGTCGACGGCAGGGGCACCGGAACCGGTTCCGGAGTCAATGGCGGAACTCCCAGCGAGAATGGCGCAGGTCTGGGTGGTTCCCCCATTGTCAGCAAGATCCGCAAGGTTCGGATCTCCGGTGATAATCGACGTTCCATCGTCATACCCTCCCTCGACTACGCAGTATTCCACTATCGGTGTTGCCGTGGGATGATCAAAGATGGTCCCGAGGGAAGATCCCCAGAATATGCCGTTCTTAATCTCAGGCTTACTCGATCCGCGGTTGCCGAGATCTGCCCCGACCAGATCCGCGCTGTTCTTGAAAAAGGTGCAGTTTATTACCGAAGGATCGCTGTCGGAATTATCCATGCCTCCGCCGACGTTTGGACTGAAATTTTTAGAGAAGGTGCAGTTCACCACGGCCGGACTGGACTCCTCATTGCTCATTCCCCCTCCGCTGGAAAAGCCCAGGTTCTCGGAAAAAGTGCAGGCGGAAACAAGGGGTGCGCTCTTGCTGTTTTTCATTCCTCCGCCGGTGAATTCAGCCTGGTTGCCCAGAAAAGTGCACTCGTTGAAAGACGGGCTGCCGGAAAAATTGTACACGCCTCCCCCGTCCTCCGCTCCGTTTTGCTGAAAGGTACATCCGGTAATAATGGAGCCGCTGCCCTGGTTGAACATTCCTCCTCCCAGGCGCGCCCGGTTGCCTGAAAACGTACAGTTCGCCACCAGGGGGCTGCCGTAATTGATCACCCCTCCTCCTTCGTCATTGATCGGGTATGGGTCGCCGCCGGCATATCCATACGCGACAATGAAACCGTCGAGCACCGCAGTGTTGTCAGTTCCGATTTCCGAGAACACCACGTGGTAGCAGTTGTTGGAAAATAATCCGTCATTCTGAATATCCCCCGAAAGATATGTCTTGTTGGCAACCCAGTTCCGCTCACTTCGCAAGGTCTCCGTTCCCGCAAAACCTCCGTAGAGTGCCACTCCGTTCTTAAGAACGAAAGTTTCGTCCCGTTTGAGCAGGTTATCGGTGGGGTGATAGGTTCCAGCTGCGATCCAGAACTCCGTTCCCGCCGCCGGGGGTTTCTTGAGTTCCGCGACAAATTCGCTTTCCCCCATGGCGTTGCCCCAGGACGAACCGTCCTTCGCCCCTGCCCCGCTTTGGGTTACGCGCAGCACGGCCGCCTCCGAGGGCACGGTGAAAACAGACAAGACAATAAGGAGCCCCAGGCAAAAGAAAACTCCGCACACGTGAATTTTCGACCTCAGCATCAGGACCACCCCCGTTTCTTTTCTTTTAACTTCCGGAAACAGGAAGTCTGCGAAAATTCCCCGGGAACACACAAATACTTCTGAAATTAAAGTATATTAAAAAAATACTCTGTGTCAATCCTGGTTTAGGGTCACAATCCACTTGGGGCCGACCTAAGACTGAGGGATCAGACCTACACATTTGACAAAAAGCGATGTTTTTCCAGCTTTATCAAAGGTGTAGGTCTGACACCGGTTAATCCTTGAATATGCTTGAATGAAAGATGCTATTTTGCAAGACCTGACCCAGGTTTTCGGTTTAAAAACCAGGCAGTTCCACCGGCAGTTTTCCCTCTGCGGGGGCGTTTCCATTCAGAACGTCGGCCAGAGCCTGTAGAGAGGGGATATTGTCGCTGTAAGAAATAACTGACCCTGCCACGGAAGGGAGAGACAGGAGGGCGTAGGGCGTCCGCAAAGAGAGGAGGAGGGTCCGGTTCTCCCCTGCCTGCCGTACGAGATCGAGCCATTCCGGGTTTCTCCTGCTGTCGTACTCCGCAATCAGCACTCTGTCCGCGTCGGTCACGAGACGAAGCACTTCGGAAATATCCCTTCCGTTCGGATTTTCGGGAACCCCGATGAGGTGAATCCATGGAAGGAGAACCGCAAAGGCCTCTCCGGAAGCGATGCGTTCCTTTGGCCAAAGCAGCGGACGTTTTTTTCCATCCCGTACAGTCTCAAGGGTTTCTTCTCTGTTCCGGGCGACGGTTATGCTTCGCAGGGCAGCCTCCCGGGCGACTGCGCTTCCTTCCGGTGAAAGACGGGGGACAAATTTCGGCCGCCGGTCTTTCCTGAAAAGCCCGAGGGTACTTTTTGCCCCCAGAATTCTTCCGACTGCTTCGTCAAGGCGGGCCATGGATATTTTTCCCGTGCGGCAGGCATCCAGAAGGGCGGAGTACATTCCGAAGTGCTCCGTCTCCTCGTGCCCCTTGTCCGCCCCGAAGAGCAGGATATCGGCTCCGGCATTGAATGCCTCTATCGCCGCCGCCTCCATGGTTCTCTCTTTCTTCAATGCTGCCATGCCCATGGAATCGGTGATGATGAGCCCTCTGAACCCCATCTCGGAACGAAGCATTCCGAGGATGGACGGCGAGAGGGTGGCGGGATTTCTTTCGTCGAGGGATGGAATCAGGACGTGGGCCGTCATGACCATGGGGACGCCGGCATGGATGGCCGCCCGAAAAGGAGGAAATTCAACCCTTTCAAGACGATCTCTGGAGACGGGGATGAGAGGAAGGCCGGTGTGAGAATCCACCGCCGTATCTCCGTGCCCCGGGAAGTGCTTTGCCGCCGGAAGAACACCCCTTTCCACAAAGGAGGAAATCATGGCAGCTCCCAAACGGGCAACTGTCTGCGGATCGGAGCCGAAGGATCGCACTCCGATGATCGGGTTCAGCGGATTGTTGTTCACATCCACCGAGGGAGCAAAGTCCACGTTGATGCCGAGGCTCGCCAGCTCCTCTCCCATGACGGATGCGACACGGCGCGCCAGTGACGGGTCCCCTGTCGCTCCCAGGGCCATGTTTCCCGGAAAAAGCGTCACGCCTTCGCTGATGCGGTTTACGAGCCCCCCTTCCTGGTCGACTGCAATGAAAAGGGGCAGGGAAGCGGCGGCAAGGGCAGTCTGCTGTATGGTCCCGTTGAGTTCGGCCACCTGCCGGACGGATTCGATGTTGCCTCTGCTCGAGTAGAGAATCACTCCCCCGACCTTCAGCTCGGCAACGAACTTCCGGAGGTTTTCGGAAAGAGCGCTCCCTTCGAAAAAGACCATCATAATCTGTCCGACCTTCTCCTCCAGGGTCATGGACGGGAGAATATCCGTTGAACTCTCCCCGCTTCGTACCAGAGGATGCAGAAAGAATAAAAAGAGCAAAATACCTGCTATTTTCCTAATAATATTCAGTCCTCCCTGGAGGCGTCCTCGTTCGGGATCTGACCCCGCATTTTTACTTCAAGCTGATGCTGTTCAGAACCTTGTCGAGGGTCTCCTTTTTTCCTCCTTTGCCGCGGAACAGGATGATTCCCACTGCCCTGCCGCCGTTTACGGGGGGGAAGAGAAGAGAGATGGCCGGGCCCTCGTCGCTGCGGAAGATCTTGATGCCGTTCAGGGTGATCTGTCTGGCCCCCTTCATGTCTTTTTTCGCCTTGGCATAATCTTTGAGGACTCCGCCGGAGACGCCGAGAGAGGGGCTGTCGACGCTTCCTTCAAAGAACAGGTTGAGTCGGTCCACATCGTGCTCCTGCATCGTCTCGGATTTCCACGATGACGGGACGGAAAACTTCACGCTGCCGATGGAGACGGTCTTCCACCCCGACGGAGCCGACTTCTCGGGTTCAGCGGGCTTCTTCAGAGATTCACCGCCCTTTGATCCGGAACCGAAGCGCATTTTTGAGGCGACCTGGTCGAAGAGGGGCCTGTACTTCGTCCACCCGCTCCCCTGCCCGGCCAGGACATGGAGATAGGCCCCCAGGCCGCCTTCCCCTCCGTCGGAGACGAAGGAGAATTTCCGGGTGATCCCTGGAGCCGTCCCCTCGAGGAAGTAGGCCCTTCTGCCTCCCACTGTCGCCGAGCCCTCTCCCGTGAGGGTATCGAAAATTCGGTTGCTGCTTTTGCCCGTGTAGAAGGATTTTATATCCCCGTCCTTCAATCCGGGGCGGAGAGTTCCCACCCGGATGACGGCCACTCTCTTCCCCTTCACGTAAAAATCGAAATTAAGGTAGGGATATTTTCCGTTTTCCGTGCCCGTACTCTTTTTCACGCTCTCAAACCCGGTACTCGGGATCTCAAAGGCAATTCCGGCTACCGTGAACTCTTTCCAGCCGCCCCAGGCAGGGTCGGACTTTTTCCCGGCGGACTCGGCATCTTTTTGGGCCTTCTCTTTTTCCGCCGCCGCCCGATCGGCTTCCTTCTTCTCCAGGATCGCTTTCTCCCTGACCGCTTTTTCCCGGGCAGCACGGTCAAGCTCCGCCTTGCGGGCCGCCTCGGCCTTCTCCCTGGCCGCACGCTCAAGGGCAGCCTTGCGCTCCCGTTCGATCCTTTCCTTTTCTGCCCGCTCAAGGGCCTCCTGCCGCTGCTGCCGGGCGAGGAACTCCTCGAGCTTCCGGACATGGTCCTCCACTTTGGCATCGGAGGAAAGAGCAAGTCCCGCCCTGTATTTTTCGATGGCCCCCTGGTACTCTTTCGCCACCTGAAGGGCAGCGGCCTGCTTCCAGAGAGCTTCCGCCCGCTCCCTCCCTGCGGCCTCCTCCGCCTCCTTTTTCCGGAGAGAGGCAAGGAAGGCCTCGAGCTTTTTCACGTGTTCTTCCACCGAGGGCTCCCGGAAGAGCTCAAGCCCCTCGTGGTATTTTCCGATTGATTCCTCGTACTTTTTCTCCTTCTGCAGTTCCCCGGCTGCCTTCCAGAGCTCCAGGGCCTTTTCCCGTTTCGAATCGGCCCGGGCACGGTCGAGCTCTCCCTTCATCCGGGCAAGCTCCCGGGCAATGGCCGGATTTTCCGGGTCGAGTGCCGAGGCTTTTTCCATAGAGCCCACCGCCGATTCAAAGGACCGGCTCTTTTCGGCATTTTGGGCGGTCAGGAACTCCCTGGCGGCCTCCCCTTTCTTCGCCGAATGAGGGACGGGCAGTTCGAGGATACCCCGTCCCGCCTCTTTTCCTCCGAGCTTCATTACGGCCGTAACGGAGACCTTTCCGGGGGCCGGAAGAGTCACATGGGCATCTGGCGTGATTCCGGATTCCAGGCTTCCTCCTCCGTCCAGAGCCCATTCCCAGGCAGCACCATCGTTTCTGACCACGGGGACGGCTTTCAGAGCGAGGGTCTGCCCCTCCATCCATTCCCCTTCTGCCGGGTAGTCGACTCTGCCGTCGGGATGAACTATTTTTTCAACTCCCGAGACCTTTCCGACCTGTATGTCCGCCTTCAGGGGCTCCACCCGGACAGTCCCCTCGAGTTCCGTCCGGAAGGTTCCCTGCTTTCCCTCCACGAGGACGTAGACCGAGACGGGATCGAGGCCGTAGACAGGCCCCAGGTTCTCCCATCCCTCCTCGCTGCCCCAGCGCATATCCGTTCGCAGGGAGTCTTTCCATTGGAAGGTGAGAAGGTTCTTCCCCCCCGTCTCCTTCGGCAGATCCACGGACGCCCGGAAGAATTTCCCAGGCTGCACCGTCTCGGGAAGGGTCAGGGAAAGATTGGGCACGGCTACGGAGACGGTGATCTTCTCCGACGTCCCGAGGATCTCTCCCTTTCTGTTTCGGGCCTCCGCCCATACAGAAGCCTCTCCGGGCTGAACGGCCCTGCCCGAAAATCCCGGTCCCGTCCCGCTGGAAGGGTTCCAGAGGATGACCGGATCCCCGGCGAGACGGATCTGGGGAACGGGATTTCGATTTACCCCCGATCCCGGAGGGGAGAGGGGGTAATCCACCCGGCAGGAGAGGGACTCGCCGAGGGACGCTCTTCCGGGGAGACCTGTAATGGTCAGAGAAAAGGGCTTCACATCTACCGAAAGGGTTGCCCGCTCTATCTTCTTTAATGCATCCGTCACCGTCACTGTGAGGATCTTTTTCCCCGGAGAGTCCGCAACGAGGGTGATCATTTCAGCAGATCCTTTTGCCTCTCCGCTCCATTCATAGCGATAGGGGGGTTTTCCACCCTCCGGGAGGGCCGTGAAGATGACCGAACCGTTCACTGCAATGTCGGCCTTCTCCGGGGTTATGCTCACCTTCAGGGGTTGGGAAGCCAGCCCTGGAGGCAGCTCAGCCACCGGAAAGGAGGCGGACCCGGTACCGAGGAGCAGTCCTTCGGCGTTCCGGATCTCCACTTTGACCGATGCCGTACCCGCCGCATTGCCGTAGAGGGTCGCCTCCGAGCCTATGCCCGTGGAAACGAGGGAGGTACCCTCTCCGGGAATCCACTTCCAACGGAGGTCCTTCGGAGCATCCTTCTCCTTGATTTCCGCCTTCCCCTTCACGTGCTCGTCCCGGAGGAAGGTGCCCTTTTCTATGGTCTGAAGGCCTTTCCCCTCCGCCCATTCCTGGGGGCGGGGCCCTGCGGGGCCGAGGATGGTCACGGCCACATCGTATCCCTTTATCTCCAGGGGGACGGTACCCTTGGCCAGGGTTTCTCCTTTGGGGCTGCGCACCTCGGCCTCGGCAGTGTAGGTGCCCATCTCCTCGGCCAGAAAGGAGAATCTGGTGGTATCAGCGGCGAGGGCCCCCTGCCTGCGGGATTTTCCCTTCAGGTTCCACACGACGAAGGCTCCTTCAGGCAGAGACGGTTTTGTGAGGGCCTTCGCCTCGATCTCCTGCCCGACGCGGCCGTCCTTCGGTGTGACGGAAAATGTGAGTTCCGGGCCGACGACCTCGATCTCCATCCGGTCGGACTCGCCCAGGGTCTCTCCCTTCTCCCGAAGGGCCGATACCCAGATTCCCACCTTTCCGGGTTCGGAGAAGACCGCCCGGGTCCTGCCCTCTCCGCTTTCAGCTGGGGAAAAAGTGACCTCCGTGCTCGGTTCGAAGCGGAAGAGGACGTCCTTCTCCTTCTCCCCCTCCCCGAGGGAGGCCTGGAGATCGAGAGGCGCTCCCACTGGGACAGGCCCCGAGGCCGGGGAGATCCTCTTCAGCGAGACAACTCCTTCTTCTTTTTTTTCTCCGGCTTTCTCCGATTCAAAAGTCGTCCGTTTGGGGTCTGGGACCACGGATATGCTCGCAAGAATTGCCCGGAGCGCGGAGAGGGCTTTGTCCACCTCTTTCTGAACTTCCTCCCGCTGAGAGTCGGAGGGACTGGTGCAATTGAGAGACGCTGAAAACCAGATGGAAACTTCGCCCTTCAAGACCCTTCCCTTCAGAACTGCTGAACCGCTGAAGCTGCCGACGAAGGCCTCCTGATTGCTGACGAATTTTCTGCTGAGGAGTGTGCGGACCATCATGTACCCCTTGTAGTCATCGATGGAGACGGCTTCTTTCGTACCGTAGGGTTCGTTCTGCTCGACCTCTTTTTCGAGGGCCTCCATGGTCCGCTGGGGCCAGGTGCCGATCTCCAGCAGAAATTCCCCTTTCCATTTCATGGGGTCGTCTTTCTTTATGCTCCGCAGCAGCGTGAAACCGTTCTCGTTCGGTCCGCCGGCCCAGGAGGAGTCCGCCGAGAAGGAGCACCCCATGGGCTGCACCTCAAGAGAAGCGAACCCTTCGGCAAGGGAATTCATGGGGAGTCCCTTCTGATTGCCCTTGAGTTTCTCGTAGAGAAAAATCCCTATAGAGCCGGTCTTCCCCCGGAAATTTATATTGGGAAGAAACTGGATCTGCCCCTCCGGGGCGGAGGTCCTGTCGTCCCCGGCATCTTCGTTCAATAGGGCGTAGGGGCGGATTGGAGCTGCCCCATCCTGCCCCCACCGGTAGGAAGGTGCAGCCTTTTCTGCCATAGTGGGCGGAATTTCCGCCCGAACCGTGAGAATGTCTCCCTCCATCACCCGGGCAGGGGCCACCAGGCGGACGTCCCCCTTCGTCTCGGCTGTTTCGACGGGGGGCTCAGCGCCTTCTTTTTCCGCCGGGGATTTCTTCTCCTCCGGTTCGGGAACGGGCTTTTCTTCTTGCTTCTTTTCCGGCTCTTTCTGCTCCTCTTCCTCGCCGGCGGGCTCCCACTGCGGGTCGGTGACGGCGATGAAGTCCGTATCGAGGGTCGCGGACCGTCCCTTTCCGTCCTCCGCCACGACCCGGAAGCGGAGATCCTGTCCGGAAAGCCCCCGGGGGGACTTGGTCATGCAGCGGCCGACCGCCGTGGTATTGACGCTCCACCGCTTCCCCCCCACATTCCATTCATACCACGAATAGGTCACCTCATCCCTGGGGTCGGAGACGCAGATTTTGATGTCCGTGGCATCATCCGTCTTCCGGGGGTAGGGAGCGAGCGCAAGGGAGATGGGGGCATCTTTGACGAGAGCGATTTTCCTGACCGCCTGTCCCTCGTAGAGGATGAAGTCCCCTTCCGTGACCTGGCGGGCGTAGAGGGAGATTTCGACAGACCCCTCTTTTCTTCCGGTGCTGTCGAAAAGAAGAGTGTTTTTGTCGTTTTTGTCGCCGACTGGCTCTCCGTTCACCGACCACTGGTATTCCAGCTTTCCCTCCCCCGAGCGCGGGAGGACGATCCCCCGGAGACGCAGTGAGCTTCCGGCGGCGATCTCCGACACATCGGGGGCGATGAGCACCTTCAGATCCTTCTCATTTCCCCGGGACGGCTCCACCGCGAGGCGCAGGGAGGAATCGGATGCAATGCTGTTCTCCGACCTTCCCTCCACCTTCAGGGTGACGATCTCTCCCTCGTACCCGACCCCGTCGAAGACGAAGACGTTCTCTGCTGAGGCGGAGACCGGCCGCCCGTTCACGAACCAGAAATAGCGGCTGAATCCGGCTCCGCCCAGGCCGAGCCGGACGGTCTCGGCGGTCAGAGGAACCCTTTCTCCCGCGTTCAGAACCTTGACGGGGGCGGTAAGGCGCAGCTGCGCCTTCGGTGCCTCCTCCGGGGTGAGCACCGTGACGGTGTGGACCGCCCGCACCCAGTCGGTTCCGGGAATGTCCGCCAGAGCATGGACCTCGAGCTTTTTTACTCCCGGTTCAGCAGGGCTCCAGGTGATCCTGGCAGTCTTTCCTCCCTCGAGGACCTCTGCATCCCCGCCCGAGGCGAACCCCCAGTCGTACCGCACAGACCGGACCTCCCGGTCGAGGAGGGCGGTGAACTCCGCGGTCCTTCCCGCTTCCACCGTCTCGGGACCGACGATGCGGAGAAGAAGGGGGGACTGTTTCCCCCGGAGGGAGTCGAGATACTCCCTGTATTCGTCGATCATTTCCCTTCGCTGAGGGCTTCCCGAGGGGTAGATCACGGCCCCTATCCGGGCCCGGGCCGCGGGCTGCACGGTCTTATAGTCCGCTTTCTCCCGACCCACAATCTCCTCCACTCCCCGCCGAGCCTCGGCCAGGGCCTGCCGGACGGCCGCGAGTTCCCTTTCGTCCTCCTCCCGGTTTATCTCAATCGAAGGGGCCGAGCAGGAGGGTTTCCGCACGAGGATGAAGAAGGCCTTCCATTTTTCCCGAAGGGCCATGAGCTCCTCATGGGCCTCTTTCCAGCGATTCCAGTTTTCGAGAACTTCCTCCATGGCGGGACGGTCCCGGGCGGCATCCCCCGTAAGCTCGAGGATGGGTTTGCCGCACCCCAGTTCCTTTTCTATCTCCCGGAGTTTTTCCATCCCCGCCCCGGAGAGAAATTCCTTCCTTTTCTCCAGTTCTTTCAGCACCTCGGCGAAGTACTGCCGGGTCACTTTTTTTACTTCCCCTTCGTAGTTCTTCCAGAGTTTTTCGCCGTAGAGGCTCAGATTTTTGTATCGCCGCGGCCACACGGGGATGTCCGCCTGTCCGTCGGAGATGGCGGTGTTTAGGAGCAGTTCATGGTACATGGTGACGGAAGGGGCTTTGCTCACCTGGGGAAGGAGGATGTTCGATATGGCCGGGGCCTTTTCGGGAAGGGTGAAGATCTCCTCCCGGGTCACCGGAACGGGTTTGCGGCCCGGATTGGCATAGGTTATGGACGTGACCCGCCACCGGTCCCCCTCCCGCTCGAATTCAGTTCCTTCGTAGAGGGCGTCAACCATCTCGCTGTAGAGCCACTGCTGCCACTGCCCCACGGACCATTCCGCCGCCGCCACACTCATGCCATAGAGGGCCTCGGGAATTGCCGCCGTGGGGAAGAGAATATAGACCACACCGATGGCCGCCCGGGTGTAATTCTCCATGACCACGGCCTCCACGATGTCCCCTCCTGGAACCCTCGAACGAAAGATCTGGGTTCCGAGGTTCGAAAAACTCTCGTTCCAGTCTTTTCCTCCGGCAACGGCATCCCAGTATCCCAGGGCTTCCGTGCCGAGATTGAAGCCCTTGAAGGGAAGGGAATTTCCTATTTTGCCAAGGACCGTTGCGTTGAGCCGGTCGTTGATCTTTCCGATGGGAAGGGGGATCGTCAGGCGGAATTTCCCCTCGGTGCTTCCGAACCGCAGTTCCGTGTTCAGCGCGCGGAGATGGGCCACCGTGTTGTTATCAAGATAGTCAACGACATTGTTGAAGGAATCCAGGGCGGCGTCGGCGGTTTCATAGTATGACGAGGCCTTTTTCCATACCATGGAGAGGGCCATTTCGAAGGATTTCGGATTTTCCGCCGTTTTCTCGAGGAACTCCCTCATCCGCTCCATCTCCGCCGGCGGAATGCGGAGCGTCTCCCTCTTCAGGGCCGCCGCCAGTGTTTCCATGGTTTCGGCGGCCTTCGGGGGGAAGTCCACCCCCTTCTCGCCGTAGGCCTTGTGGATCTCCTCGAGTTCACCCAGGAGTTTTTCCTGCTCTCCTTTTTTCTTCTCGGGGGACTCGGTATCATCGATGGTCTTCATCCTGCGGTCGAGTCCCCGGGAGACGTTCTCCCGGAGAAGCACCTCGGCCCGCTCTCCTGCTGCCCGGACCGCCCGTTCGAGGGCCGGCATGTCCCCGGGATTGCCCAGGAAGGCCGAGCTGCCCCGCAGAATCCGTTTCAGGCGCTCGGCAGGGGGGAGCCCCTTGTTGCCCGCAAGCTCCGTGACGGCCTTCGCCCAGGAGGCGAGGGCCGGATCGGCAGGGGGGCCGGACTGAAGGGCGCTGCTCCGTTCAACGAACTTGGCGATCTTGATGAGTTTTTCATGGTAGGAGAGGGTTGAACGAAGGGCATCGGTGTTCAGATGGCGCAGAAGCTCAAGGCTCATGGACGGCTCCAGTCCATCCCGAACTCTGTCAAGGGGCTCGTCCATGAGCCGGGCAAGCTGGTCTTCTCCTCCGGCCTTCATCTGAAGATTGTTTTTTAAATTCGCGAAAATAAAGGACCGGGTCAGGGGATCGGTGACGGGGATATATTTCACCTGGCCGTTTTCGATGGAGATCTCCTGCAGAAGCCCCCGTTTGAGGGCGTCCATCTCTGCCCAATCCGCTGAGGCCTGGGTGATGTACACGTCGCTGGTGGCCTTTCTCTGGGCGGTGGCGTGGGCCTCGAGATCCGCCATATCCATGCCGAAGATTTTTCTTATCTCCTGATTGTAGAGGTTCCGCAGCTCCACAGCATTTTCGACCATGGAGGCGATGACGGAAAAATCGATGTCCCCTTCAAAGCGGAGGTCCCGGTAATTTCCCGATGCCCAACTCCCCACGTCCATTTTGATGAGATAGGGAAAATCCGGATGGGCTTCGGCGTAGCGGGCGACGGCCCGGTCGAAGGCGGTCTGCACGTTTCGGCGCCGCACATCGAGAACGGTCCGTTCCGCTCTGCCGAAGGCAGCGTTCCATTCAGCCAGGGCATCGGTCATACAGGACAGGGGAGGTTTGCCCGTCTGCTTCGCCAGTTCCGAGGCCTTTGAATTGATGTAGTCCCCCTTGAAGGCCGCGAGATCCGGCAGGCTCATCCCGTCCGCTCCGAGAGAATTGTAGAAGGCGAGGGGGTCGAGGCGCCCTGACCCCACGTCCCCGAGGCGTTCTGCAAGGGAATCGTACCGGGTTTTCTTCAGGGTGGGGGGCTTTCCTATGGGGTTGATCTTCAGCCAAGCCTCTTCCTCCTCCGTGGAAGCTCCCGAGGCCGGAAGAAGAGGTACCAGGGAGGTGAAACAAAAGAGAAGGAGAAGGAAAAGAACGAGGCTGGAAACCGGACGGTTTTTCATGACGGACACCTCCGAAGAAAAATTGAGAGTGAACTCCCCACAGAACGCTCCGGATGGGGAGCAGAAAAAGGGCCGATGCTGTTCTGATGAAAGACATTCTTCCAGACGATTCTACCAATTTCTCGCCATGAAAGGGGAAGGAAAAACGACAAGATGAAAAATAATTTGAAGAATACCTGCTCTCCTGGAGGGTTTTCCCGCCGAGTGGAGTATAATTGACGAAAGACTACATCCTGAGGAGGGATTGCAATGGCTGCTCCAACCTTTGACATGAGGAAAGCGCTCTGCTACGGGGTTCACGCCGAGGTCGAGGCCAAGAATTTTTATAGTCTGTGGGCCGACAACGTCGAAGAGGACTTCCTGAAGAAGGAGCTTCAGGAGCTCTCCGACTGGGAGAGCGAGCACGAAGAAAGCCTTCAGGAGTATTACGAAAAACTCTACGGCGAACGCTGCCCCATCGATCCGGACATGGTGGTCTCCCCCGAGCTTCACGTCCAGACGAAGGACTTCGGGGATGTGACCTCTCTGCTCCGCATCGCCTCCGCCGCCTACCTTTCCGAGATGCGGGCCATGGAATTCTACGATCGTCTCGAAAAGGAGAGCACCGGCGAAGCCGCCGCCATGTTCGGCAGAATCAAGGAGATGGAAAAGGGGCACATGGACGTCACCAAGAAGCGGTACATGAAGATGCGCTCCGACGTGGTGGGCTTCCACGCCTTTTGATCTTTTCGGCACTATATTTCGTCATAGTAAAACACCCCCAAAGCCGGATTTATGTCCAACTTTGGGGGTGCACTTCAACCAATAAGAACAGGCGAGGGTTATAAAACCGTTATTGCCCTGGCAACTCATTATCAGAGACTAACATTACTTCTAAAAATAGTTTAACGATCCCTGGATCAAATTGGGTACCGGAGTTCTTGGCAATTTCGGCAGCAGCAGTTTCTTTTGACATCATTTTTCTGTATGGCCGGTCAGATGTCATAGCATCATATGCATCAGCGACGGCAAGCATTCGAGAGAATAATGGGGTGCTTTCTTCTAGTAGACCTTGAGGGTATCCTTTGCCATCCCATCGTTCATGATGGCATAAAATATATTCCGCTATGGATCTTAAATCGGACGAAGTCATCGCGATTCTGTATCCAATGCCCGGATGTTTTTTCATCTCCAACCATTCGTCCTCGGTAAGTTTGCCAGCCTTCATTAGAATATTATTATCAATACTTATTTTCCCGATATCGTGCATCATAGAAAAAAGCTCGAGTTCGTTAAGCTGGGATTCTTTTAATCCCATAGCTTTGCCAAGCATTCTTGTTAGGCTAACAAGTCTTTCTGCATGCTCTTCAGTTTCTTGGCTTCTCTCAAACAACGATTTTTTCAAAGAATTCAAAAATGCACTATGAAAACTTTCACGTTCCAGTAGCTTTCGCCTGTACATATAGTCTTCTGCAGTTTTTGAAATATGGGAAAACGACTCAGTAGCTGCCGTTTTGGTAGCATATCCCAAGGCCAGGCTCAATTGCAGTTTTTGATGGTCTATATCGACAATTGTTCCTTGGCATTCAGAGCGTATGCGTTCCATAATTGCCTGTGCTTCACTATTGCCGGTTTGGGGCAATAAAATGGCAAATTCATCGCCTCCGATTCGTGCCAGAATATCATTTTTTCTAGTGTTTCTTTTTAACACCTTTGCAGCTTCAACCAGAATTTTGTCTCCCGCCGCATGCCCCATGGTGTCATTAATTAATTTTAATCCGTTCGTGTCAGCAATGATGTATGATAACGGAAGATATTGTTCTGTATCCAGCCGGCTGATTTCCTCTTCAAAAAATAGACGATTATTAAGGCTAGTTACTAAATCGTGGGAAAGCAGATAGCGAATTCTAAATTCTTGTTCTTTTCTTTCCGTTATATCAATACAAAATGCGATAAGACTATTATCATTGATTTTTGCGCCGATAAGGTTTATCCAATTCACCTGTCCGTCCTTTTCCCTGACTCTAAACTCCCCTTCGGCAAGTCCTTTTTCTATTATTTTGTTAAATGCTGCAAGGCCTCTTGATAATTCATCCGGCATTAAATAGTCACTTATGTGCATATTTAATAATTCTTTTTCGGAATATCCTGTCATCTGACAAGCTTTTTTGTTAACTAGAATATATCTTCCAAAACGATCGGCAACGAATATACCGATTGGTGATGTTTCGATGTATGTTTTGAATTTCTCATTACTATCCTGCAGTTCTTTTTGACTGTTGGTATATTTTGCAATCTCTTGTCTCAGTTCCTTTGTTCGTAGTTCAACCAGGGATTCAAGCGCAGTCTTTTGAGTTTCAATCAGAATATTTCTCTCTTTTATTTTCGACATAGACTTTAATTGTGTTATTAAGATACTATCGTCAATTGGCTTGAATAAAAAAGCCTCTGCACCTTCTTCAATGGCTTTGGCTCTTATTTTCTGATCCGTTTCTGAATCAATGATAAACAGTATCGGTGTCAGTTGTAATGCTATGTCTTTCTTTATGAGACGGCTTATTTCCAAAGCATTATCTTTAACCATCGAGATGTCAATAAGGATAACATCAGGATCAATGGTTTTTGCCAGCTCAATACCCTTCGTTCCACTTTGAGCAGAAAATATTACGGTTCCTGGAATTGCTTTCGAAATTGCAGCTGTGGCAGCTGTCGAACTATCCTTATCGTTATCAATCAGTAGGATTCTTAAAGTTTTCGTTTCCATAACATGCCTCCTTATAAGATAATGCTGTGCCCCCATTAATTAAATAGACACTGAAAACACACGCACTTCTTTCTCTCTCGTAGAACTGCTGAGCTATCAACCTATTGATCATCATGCTCTCGCAGGCTGCTTGAGAAATAAAGAGTTGTCCTGAGCCTGTTGCCTAACCGGTAATTTGTATAAGTTATCCACCGAAATGACACGGTTTTTCTGACTGACCCTTGAGTATCTCGTGTAGATAAGCAACAGGATTTGCCTTAAAAAATTACCTCCACGGCAAAAGCTGAAGTTTCGCCTTTTCCTGCTGGAACAAGTGTCCTGTTTGCACATATCTTTTCATGAACCTTGTCAATCCCATACCGCCACAGCTTGAGAAGATTATAGGTCATGCACACCATCTTTCATTCACAGCAACACGATTCTAATCCTCTGCGCATGAACCGACCGAATCTCAGCTCTTCCCCGATATGGGCAAAAACCGTTCTATAGTGATGCTGCGCTTCTTGTATAGCTCTTTTCCCTTTAGAGTCAAAAGTTTATACTCCATGACGGAGGCCGGGGTGAGAGGCTGGGCTTTTCTCCTCTTTTTTCTCCCTGAGCAGCCTGCGGAGCACCTTCCCCGTACTCGAGACGGGGAACTCCTTGCGGAACTCGATGCTCCTCGGGACCTTGAAGTGAGCCAGGTGTTTTTTGCAGAAGTCGATGATCTCCCGGGCTCCGGCCTCCATGCCATCCTTGAGGATGATGAAAGCCTTCGGAACCTCTCCGTTCACGGGATGGGGCATCCCCACCACCACGGCGGACGAGACGGCGGGATGGAGGTTGAGAATGGCCTCCACCTCCTGGGGGTACACATTGAATCCCCCCACGATGATGATGTCCGTCACCCGGTCGAGGATGCGGATGCACCCCTCCTCCAACCGGACGAAATCCCCCGTGTTGAACCATCCGTCTTCAAACCGTTCGGCGGTCATGACGGGATCCCGGAAGTACCCCGAGGTCACTGAAGGCCCCTTCACCCAGAGCACCCCTTCTCCCGACGAAGTAACGTCCTCCTTCTTCCCCTCGCTGCGCAGTTTCCATTCATAGCTTTCGAGGATGGGCCCCACCGTGCCGAGACGCCGCTCCTCGTAATTTCGGTTCACCGCCACCACGGGAGAGCATTCCGTGAGCCCGTATCCCTCGATGATCCCGGTTCCGAGCACATCCTTCGTCTTGCCGTCAAGCTGGATATTGAGACGGTCCCCTCCCGTCACGACCATGGTGAGAGCCCCAGGCTTCGGTGCTCCCCGCTCCACTGCGGTGATCATGAAATGGAGCATGGCGGGAACGGCGAGGATGACGTTGACCTTCGAGAGGGCGATGGATTTCATGGCCTCTGCGGGGGGCAGAAAGGAGGCGAGGATTGTCTGGCGGATATTCTTCACCAGGGGCATGATCCCCGCGACGGTGTATCCGAAGGAGTGAAAGTTGGGGAGCACGTTGAGAAAGACATCCCCTTCCTTCAGGAGGGTGAGGGCCTCGAACATGCCGTAGGCGTTGTCGAGCAGGTTGCCGTGGGTGAGGGGAACTGCCTTGGGAAGGCCCGTGGTGCCCGAGGTGGCGAAGATCACGGCCAGATCCTCAGACTCCCGGGAAGTCTCCCGTACTGTCAGGGGAGGAAGAGGAGCGGTAAGGGAAGAGGGGGTGACGGTGGGAACTCCCTTTCCGAGGAGGGCTCCCTTCAGTTCGTCGAGGCCCGGGGCGAGAACGGCGGCGCAGGGTTCGATGAGATCCAGGGTGCCGAGAAGGGACGGCAATCCCGACTTGGCGTTCAGGGGCGCTATGGCCCCTCCGAGGCTCCATGCGGCGAGGGAGAGAGCGAGCACCAGAGGAGAATTAGGAAGCATCACCGCGAGCCTCTGTCCCCTGCCGAAATTGCCCTCCTTCAGAACCGCACTGCATCGGTTGGCGAGCTCGGCGAGGTCAGAACAGGTCAGCCACGAGCCCTCCCACCAGAGACATTCTTCCTTCCCACGGTTCTTAAGTTTTTCGAAGATGGTCTTTTCAAGTCGCTCCATAGGTCTCCCCCCTTGATTTGTCATACGGCTTTTCATGATTTACTGCTTCGACTGCCTCACAGCCTGGTTTCGAAGTTCGAGGACGGAGAATGCCCGCTCCACCGAGAGGGCGAACTCCTCGGCGACTTTTCGACGATCCCCGTCGGTAGCGGCGGCCATGAAGCGGCGCCCCTTTTCCTCCACAGCGCCCACCGCGGCGACGAGGTTTCCCTCCTCCATTTCGTCCGAGAGAATCGGATCGCTGTACCGGAGGTCCTCATTGAGTTCTCTCAGGCGGGGCAGAATCTCATCCAGCAGACTCCGGTAGGGGGAGAGCCTCAGTTCCTCCGCCAGGGATGCTATCCGGGTGGTGAGAACGAAGAGGCGGCTCCGCTTGAGAGAAGCACCCATGTCGGCCTCTCCGGACGAAAGGGAGAGAAGGGAAAGGGCTCCGCCGCCGCCCACGAGAAGGAGAAATCCACCGATATGGACGGCGAGGTAGGCCTTCTCGGAAATATCAAGCCAATAATGGAAAATGCCCACTGCGGCGAGGACGAAGAAACCGTAGAGGACCGCAGTGGTGGATACGGACAGAAGAAGGGGGGGCAGCGGCGGTTTTCCCCTTCCTGCTGCCAGCAGATGCAAAAAAAACGGACGCGAAGATCAGCGCCGCGGCGAGAAGGATCATCCAGAAGGATATCCAGAAATTGCCGGCCCGAGCCTCCGGCGAGGTCAGAAGCAGCATGACCGCGCTGAGACCGGCGAGGACGACGGCCGCAACCACCAGAACGATGAAGTTTTTCGTGAAAATTTTATTCATAAGAAATACTTCCTTCCTTTCTCTCCTGCCTATTTCTTTTCTTCAAGGGCCCTGCCGCATTCGGGGCAGTATTTCGCCCCGTCCGGGACGGACTTCCCGCAGGCCGGACAGGAAAGAACCAGAGATTGTCCGCATTCGGAACAGAACTTCGTCCCCTCCCGGAGAGAAGCCCCGCACTTGGGGCAGATCCTCTTCCCCGGAAGGGGTGCGCCGCAACGGGAGCAGAAGGCAGCATCCTCCGGGGAGGAAGCTCCGCATTTTCCGCAGGGGACGGTCCTCTCTTTTGAGGAATCACCTGAGGTGAGGTTCTGCCCCATCTCCCCGGCCATTTTGCCGAAGGGACCTCCCATGCCCACGCCGACGCCGAGCCCGAGGCCGGCGTTGATCAGGCTTCCGCCCCCCTCGTTGGAGGCGGCCTTTTCGAGGGCGTCGAAGGAACGCATCTGCTGGTAGCTGTACCCCAGCACCTCCATCCTTGCCCGCTCGGTGAGGGTCTTCTTGAGTTCCGCCACCGCCGGGTCCTCCTCGGGAATGTTGATGGAGTTCACGAAAAAGTTGACCACCTCGATGCCGTACTGCCCCAGCAGCGGACGTACCCGGGCAAGCATTTCATCGGAGATCTCGTCGAGGAAGGCGTTAACCTCCACCACGGAGATCTTCTTGTGCACCAGGTAGCTGGAGATGAGATCCGCCGCCCGGGTGAGCAGAAGTCCCCGAAAATAGCGGACAAGGGCTTCCCGGTCGAAACGGGGAAGGGCGCCCACGAGCTTTATCAGAAATTTTCTCGAGTCCTCAACCCGCACTCCGAACTGGCCGTAGGACCGCACGGGAAGCAGAAGACCGTATTTCGGATCCTGGAGCTGCAGCGGGACGGCGGTCCCCCACTTCACGTCGAGGACGTGGACCTTGTTGACGAACCAGACCTCCGCCTTGAAGGGAGACTCCCCTCCGAAGGGGAGATTCACCACCCTTGAGAGGAGGGGAACATTCGCCGTGGAGAGGGTGTACCGTCCCGGGCCGAAGAGATCCAATGCCTGCCCGTTCCGGAACAGAATCGCCTCCTGGGACTCCCCCACCACGAGCTGCGACCACGTCCCCAGCTCGTCGCTCTTCTCGGGATTCGCCGGGTCCCTGTACCGCCACGCGAGGAGATCCTCCGAGCCGGGGCCCGGGGTGAAGGAAATTACCTGTATCGCCGCCATGAAATCCACCGCCTTTCCCGGAAAAACCGCTCCGGAAACCCCTGATCCGACAGAAAAAAAGAATCAGGGACCTGAAAATATATGCTACCATATCTTCACCTCTATGGAGCAGATCCTTCCCTAAACCTCTTTCCGCACTGCCAGGCAGGCTTCCTGCCCGGTGTACGGAAAGGAAGGCCCTGCTTTCCGGGGAACCTCTGCATGAAAGGATTTTTCCCGATGAACGAACAGCTTCTTCTCACCCTCCTGCGCCAGGTGAAGGAGGGTACCCTCTCCGAGGAGGAAATGGTGCGGGCGGTGAAGGCCATGCCCTTCAGGGACATGGGGGAGGTCAAATTCGACACCCACCGCTCCCTCCGGAAGGGATTCGCCGAGATCGTCTACTGTCCGGGAAAAAGCGACGCCCAGATGGAGACCATCGCCTCTTCCCTCGCGAGCAATCCGGAGACCGTCCTCTTCTCCCGGGCCACGGCGGGCCATTATGAGCTGGTCCGCCGGCATCTTTCCGACGCCGTCTATCACGAGAAGGCCAGGATCATATCCAGGGGAAAACTGCCCGACCACCCCATTCCCGGTCTCACGGTGATCACCGCCGGCAGCAGCGACGTGCCCGTGGCCGAGGAGGCTGCGGTGACGGCGGAATACATGGGGTGTGAAGTGGTGCGCCTCTACGACGTGGGGGTCTCGGGGCTCCACCGCCTGCTTGCCCACGTGGAGATCCTGCAAAGCTCTCGGGCCATCGTCGCAGTCGCAGGGATGGAGGGGGCCCTCCCCAGCGTGGTGGGGGGACTCGTCGCCTGCCCCGTGGTCGCCGTGCCCACGAGCACCGGGTACGGAGCCAACCTGGGGGGGATCGCCCCCCTGCTGACCATGCTCAACTCCTGCGCCTCGGGGGTCTCGGTGATGAACATCGACAACGGCCTCGGGGCAGGATACTTCGCCGCCATGGTGGTGCGGCAGTCGAAATAGAGTTCTCCCAGCAGCACACTGAGGGAGAGCCGGTAATCGGCTCTCCCCCGTGTTTTTTTCTAAATCGGTCCGGCCTATTTCCCGGCGTAGATCTCCGTGATCTTCAGAATGACCTCCACAGCCTTCTCCATGGACTGGACGGAGATGAACTCGTGCTTGCCGTGGGCGTTGTGCCCGCCGGTGAAGATATTCGGGGTCAGCAGCCCCCTGTAGGAGAGCTGGGAACCGTCGGTTCCTCCCCGAACGGGGATGATCTTCGGTTCTATGCCGAGCTGCCTCATGGCCTCGAGGGCGGTCTCGACGATATGCATCCGGGGCTTGATCTTGTCGAGCATGTTGTAGTACTGGTCGCTCATCTCGAGCTCCGCCGTTCCCGCTCCGTACTTTTCGTTGATGGACTCCACGGCCGACTCCATGGCTTTTTTGCGTTCGGCGAACTTTTCGGCGGAATGATCCCGGATGATGTAGTTCATCTCCGTGGTCTCCACGTTGCCGGAGAATCCGAGGATGTGGAAGAACCCCTCGTACTCCTCCGTATGGGCGGGAGTTTCTTTCGGGGGGAACATTCCGGCCAGTTCCATTCCCAGCAGGATGGAATTGACCATCTTGTCCTTGGACTTGCCCGGGTGGACGCTCCGTCCGTGAATGACGATCTTCGCCTTGGCGGCGTTGAAGGTCTCGTAGCTGATCTCCCCCACCTCTCCGCCGTCGATGGTGTAGGCGAAATCGGCGCCGAATTTTTCGAGGTCGAGCAGGCTGGCGCCGTGGCCGATCTCCTCGTCGGGAGCGAAGGCCACGAGGACGTCGCCGTGGAGGAATTCAGGGTGGGCAACCATATACTCGAGGGCGGCCATGATCTCGGCGATCCCCGCTTTGTCGTCGGCTCCGAGAAGGGTCGTTCCGTCGGTGACAACAAGGGTCTCTCCCTGGTACTTCAGAAGGTCGGGGAAGACCGAAGGGGAGAGGATGACCCGGTCTTTTTCGTTCAGCACGATATCGCCGCCGTCGTAGTTCTCCACGAGGCGGGGACGAACCGTGTCGTCCGTGACCTCCATGGCCGTATCGGTATGGGCCAGGAAGGCGATCGCGGGGATTTTTTTCCCGGTGTTCGCTGGGAGACGAGCTATCACATAGGCGTGCTCGTCCACCTCCACGGAGGCAAGGCCGAGCTGTTTGAGCTCCTCCCCGAGTTCCCGGGCGAGGGTCATCTGCCCCGGAGTGCTCGGGACCTTCCCCGTTCCGGGGAGAGCCTGGCTCGGAATCTGAATATACTTGATAAAACGGTCGAGAACTGAAGACATTGTGATTCCTCCTATCGCTCGGCCGTGAGGTAGGCGGCGAGAAGCTCCGCGCAGGCCTCCACGGCTCTGATGGTTGTGCGTTCGTACGAATGGGAGGCGTCCACTCCGGGCCGAAGCAGCCGAAATTGGCGTCGAAGCCGGCGATGGCCGCCAGGCTCGCGTCCGAACCGTAGCGGAAATGGGTATCCACCCGGCAGGGAAGCCCCTTCTCCCGGGCGAGGTCCGCCAGGAATTTGCGGAACTCGAAATCGTAGGGGGTCCGGCTGTCCCGGGCGACGATGGTGATGGCGTCCTCCCTTGAGTTGGCCGGAGGGGCAACGATCCCCACGTCGAGGGCAAGATGTTCCCCGACTTTTTCAGGCAGGTGAGAGATTCCGTGGCCGTGCTCCTCGAAGTTGGTGACATAGAACCACGTGGTCTTCGCCGGCAGTGTCCCCTCATCCACGAGTGCTTTCAGTCCGGCGAACATAAAGGCCACGCAGGCCTTGTCGTCGAGAAATCGGCCTTTGAGAAAGCCCGACGGGGTGATCTCGAAGCGGGGGTCGAAGAAGACGAAGTCCCCTACCTCGATCCCCAGGGCACGGACATCATCAGCGGTGCAGACCGCCTCATCGAGGCGTACCTCCACGTTCTCGTCAGTTCTGAGGGTTTCCCTCACGGACTCGGAAAAAGCGTGGATGGAGCAACGCTCCGGCAGAAGGGAACCCCGGATCTCCCGCCCTTCGGCGGTACGGACGAAGAGGTTTTCCGTCTCGAAAGAGGTCCAGGCGAACCCGCCGATCTGCAGCAGGCGAAGGCGGCCGTTCGGCTTTATCTCCCGGACGATGGCCCCGAGGGTATCCACGTGGGAGGAGACCATCCTGTGTTCGTCATCGTCTTTTCCCTCCAGGGATGCGAGGACCGCCCCTTTTCGGGTTTTTTTTCACATCCAGCCCCAGGGAATGGAATTCGTTCTCCACCCGGACCAGTATTTCCCGGCAATCCCCCGCCACGGAGGGGATGGCGATAAGTTCCTTCAGAAGTTCAAGCATATAGGTACGATCGATGGTCAATTTTCAGCCTTCCTTCGCTTTTTTACACTGTCGCCGGCATAAGATGCCGGGCAAAATGGCAGGCTACGAACCGTCCCGGTTCGATCTCCCGGAGGGGAGGAGTCTCTTCTCCGCACAGAGGCTGACGGAAGGGGCAGCGTCCCCGGAAGCGGCACCCCTCTGGGGGCTCGATGGGACTGGGCACGTCTCCTTCAAGAATGATCCGGTCCCTCTTATGGCCATATTTCGCCACGGGAATGGCCGACAGAAGAGCCTTCGTGTAGGGGTGCAGGGGATCCTGAAAGAGGATCTTGTAATCGGAAAGTTCCACGATCTTGCCGAGGTACATCACGGCGATCCTGTCGGAGACGTGCTTCACCACGCTGAGGTTGTGGGAGATGAAGACGTAGGTGTAGCCGAACTCCTTCTGCAGATTGTTCAGCAGGTTGAGTATCTGGGCCTGGATGCAGACGTCCAGGGCCGAAACGGGCTCGTCGAGGACGATGAACTCCGGGGAGAGGGCCAGGGAGCGGGCGATGCCGATCCTCTGCCGACGTCCTCCGTCAAGCTCGTGGGGGTAGGCGTTCACGAGGCGCCGGGCCAGGCCGACAGTATCCATGAGCTCCCGGATTTTCTTCAGCCGCTCCTCCGTGCTGCTGTAGACCCTGTTCACGAGAAGGGGCTCTGCTATCAGGTCTGAGACGGAGAGGCGGGGGTTGAGGCTCGAATAGGGGTCCTGGAAGACGATCTGCAGCTTTCTTCTCATGGACTTCATTTTCCCGAGAGAATATTTCAGAATGTCCTCCCCGTAGAACTTGACTTCACCGCCGGTGGGCTCGAGAAGGCGTATCATCACCCGTCCGAGGGTGGACTTGCCGCACCCCGATTCCCCCACGAGGCCGAGGGTCTCCCCTTTCTTTATGGTGAAGGAGACGTCGTCAACTGCGTGGAGCATTCCCCGCTTCGTCTTGAAGTATTTTTTGAGGTTGTTCACCTCGACCATGGGGTTTTCCGTATGGGTCATGGGTTTCTCCTCCATCATTCAGCCATGTCAAGGTAAGGCTTTGCCCGGACCGGGCATGCCACGAAATGACCGGGTTCGATCTCCACCATGGGGGGCACTTCCCGGGAGCAGGACTCGATTGCGTAGAGACACCGGGGGTGGAAGGCGCACCCCGAGGGAAGATCTGTGGGATCGGGCATGAGGCCGGGGATGACCTTCAGGTCCTCCTCGTCGGTCTCGAGGTCGGGAATGGAGTTGAAGAGCCCCTCCGTGTAGGGGTGGGACGGATGATTAAAGAGGGCCTCCGTGGGGGCGTACTCAACCACCTTGCCGGCGTACATGATGGCCACCTTGTCGCACATCTCGGCGACGATTCCCAGGTCGTGGGTGATCATCACGA
Source organism: Aminobacteriaceae bacterium (assembly GCA_963674625.2). Taxonomy (GTDB): domain Bacteria; phylum Synergistota; class Synergistia; order Synergistales; family Aminobacteriaceae; genus JALHFZ01. The sequence continues at coordinate 549,971 of CAXXXO010000004.1, forward strand.
GGGATGTATTGATCTTGCGCCGGAGCTCGTGCATCAGTTCCAGGACCTGGGCCTGGATCGTCACGTCGAGGGCGGTCGTGGGTTCATCCGCCAGAAGAAGGGTGGGGTTGCAGGCCAGGGCGATGGCGATGACCACCCGCTGCTTCATCCCTCCGCTGAACTGGTGCGGATAGTCCCGCGCCCGCTCCGCTTTTATTCCCACGAGCTCGAGCATCTCCACCGCCCGATCCAGAGCCTCCTGATCCGTCACGTCATTGTGAAGGCTGACCATCTCGGCGATCTGCTTGTCCACGGTGATCACGGGGTTGAGGGAGGTCATGGGATCCTGGAAGATCATGGCGATCTTCCCTCCCCGTATGGAGCGCATCTCGTCCTCGGTCTTTTTGAGGAGGTCCTCTCCTTCGAAGAGGATTTTGCCGGCCACAATCTTTCCGGGGGGGTCGGGAACGAGGCGCATGATGCCAAGGGCCGTAGTGGTCTTGCCCGCGCCAGTCTCCCCCACAAACCCGAGGTTTTCGCCGTAGCCGAGGGAGAGGTTCAGGTTCTCCACCGCGTGGACCGTGCCGCTCTCCGCCAGGTAGTGAATCGAGAGATTTTGTATGTCGAGAAGCAGTTTTTTGTCATCCATAATGATCGTCTCCACCAGATTATCGTTTCAGCTTCGGGTCGAGGGCATCCCGAAGGCCGTCCCCGAGGAAGTTGAGCGCGAGAATCGTGATCATGATCGAAAGGCCGGGAAAGATGGTCATGTAGGCATAGTCACGAATGTATTCCCGACCGCCGGAGAGCATGGACCCCCACTCGGGGATGGGGGGCTGAATTCCCAGCCCGATGAAGGAAAGTCCTGCGGCGGTCAGAATGGCAATGGCCACCCCCAGGGTCGCCTGCACGATGATGGGAGCGAGGCAGTTCGGGATGATGTGTTTGACGATGATCCGGAAATCCGAGGAGCCCACGGCCTTCGCCGCTTCGACGAACTCCTGGTTGCGGATGGAGAGCACCGACCCCCGGACGATCCGTGCGTAGTTCGGCGTTGCCGATATTCCCACGGCGATCATGAGGTTGAAGAGCCCCGGCCCGAGAGAGGCAGCGATGGCGATGGCGAGGAGGATGGATGGGATGGAGAGCAGAATGTCCATGGTCCTCATGATGAGATTGTCCGCCCGACCGCCATAGTACCCTGCGATGGCGCCGAGAAACCCCCCGGCTAAGACGGCGATCCCCACGGCGATGAAGCCCACCTGAAGGGAGATCCGTGAGCCGTAGACGATGCGGCTGAAGATGTCCCGGCCGAATTCGTCCGTTCCGAAGATATGGGCCTTTGACGGGGCCTCGAAGGCCGCCATGAGATCCTGTTCGGCGTAGCCGTAGGGGGCGATGAACCCGGCAAAAACCGCTATGATCACCAGGATAGTCACCACGGTCAGACCGATCATGGCCAGTGGAGAACGGCGGAGGCGGCTGAAGATCTCTCCGAGGCCGTTCTGGCTTCGCCCGATGTTTTTTTCCGTTTCAGCATTCATTGTTTTTCCTCCTGACTCAAGGGGCGTCGGTTCTATCGGTACTGGGCCTTGATCCGGGGATCAATCCAGGCATAGATCAGGTCGACGAGAAGATTCACAAGACTGAAGGCGATGGCGATATAGAGCACTCCCCCCTGGACGAGGGGGTAGTCTCTCATCTTGATGGCCTCCACCATCAGCCGTCCCACTCCGGGGATCGAGAAGATGGATTCGGTGAGCACTGCCCCTCCGAGAAGATGGCCGAACTGGAGTCCCACCACGGTCACCACGGGTATGAGGGCATTGCCGAGAGCGTGCCTCCAGATGACCACGGACTCCTTCTGTCCCTTCGCCCGGGCTGTCCGGATATAGTCCTGCCGCACCACCTCGAGCATGCTCGAGCGGGTCATCCTCGTTACGATTGCTACGGACTGGGCGGCCAGGGTAATGGCGGGAAGGACCATTGCGGCGAAGGTGCTGAAGCCCGAAGATGGAAGCCAGCGCAGGTAGACGGAGAAGAAGAGGATCAGCAGGATGCCGAGCCAGAAGACCGGCATGGAAAGACCTATCATCGCGGCGATCATGGTGACGGAATCGAAGAGTGAATATTGCTTTATGGCCGATATGATTCCGAAGGGAATGCCGAGGAGAATGGCGATGACCATTGATAAGGCCGCAAGCTTTATGGTATAGGGAAATGCGGAGAGGATCTCGTCCGAAACGGGGCGCCTCGTCATATAGGATCTGCCGATATCGCCCTTGAGGGCGTTCAGGACATACCGGCCGTACTGCATGAGGAAAGGATCGTTCAGCCCCTCCTTGTTCCGGAACTCCTGCACGGCCTCCTCGGTCGCCTGATCTCCCAGAACCATCCGTGCAGGATCTCCGGGAGTGATGTAGAGGAGGGAGAAAACGATGAAGGAAACTCCCAGGAGGACCGGTATCAGGAAGAGAATCCTTCGGATGATATATTTGTACATGGGGTGTTCCATCCTTCCGTAGGAAAATAATGCAGGAGCACAGAAATATTTCCTATGCTCCTGCAACATTACCCCTTTCATACTTCCGGCCTTAAAAAAACTGCAGTGCGGGCCGGAAAGACTGAAAATTTTCTGTGCGCAGCAGGCCTTTGCTTATTCGAAAGTGACTGTGGACAGATCCTGGTAGCCTCTGGTGCTTGGAACAAATCCCTTGATGTTCTTCTGAGCTCCGTGGAAGGTCTCTTCGTTGTACATGTAGACCCAGGGGGCTAGCTCGTGGATCCGTTCCTGCGCCTTCTTGTAGACCGCTGCCCGTTCGGGGCCGTCAGGCATTCCCTTGCCCTGGTCGAGAAGGGCATCGACCTGCTCGTCTTTGAAGAAGCAGTAGTTCGATCCGCCGGTGGACTTGAGCACGCCGGAGAGAGCGAACTCAGCGTCGGGAACGGAGGCGACCCATCCGAGAATGTAGAGGTCGTGGGTCTTCTTCTGCAGACCGTCGAGATATGCTCCCCACTCGAGGACCTTGTGATCGAGTTCGATGCCTACATCCTTGAGCTGTGCCTGGATGATGGTGGCAAGGTCGCGGCGGGGCTTGTAGTCGTTGGTCCAGATCTCGGCCTTCAGGGGGAGCTTCACTCCCGCTTCGGCGAGGAGCTTCTTGGCCTCTTCGACATTGCGCTTGATGTAGGGAATATCTTTGTCCGAATACTTTACATTAGGTGCCACAGGAGCATTGGGAGCCCTGCCGGTGCCGCGGAAGACCGCTTTCTGCATGCCTACGTTGTCGAGGGCGAGGCGGACGGCCTGGCGGACCTTCACGTTGTCCCAGGGGGCCTTGGCACAGTTGAAGCCCATATAGGTGGTCGAGTTTTCGATAATGCGGTACAGCTTCAGGTTCGGATTCTCCTCAACGCGGCTGATGTCAGTCACGGGGATCCGGTAGGCGATGTCCACGGCGCCGCTTTCGAGCTCGATGGTCCTGTTGATGCTCTCGGCGACAGCTCTCATGACGAGCTCCTTGTAGGCGGGTTTCGGTCCCCAATAGTCGTCGAACCGCTCGAGGACGATACGGTCCCCCTTGTTCCAGCTCTTGAACTTGAAGGGCCCAGTGCCGACGGGGTTCATGCCGTAGGATTCGCCGGCAGCCTCAATAGCCTTCTGGTTGACGATGCTTCCCCAGGTATGGGTCATGGACATGAGGAAAGGAGTGAAGGGGAACTTGAGCTTGAAGAGAACGGTATAATCATCAAGAACTTCGACCTTGTCCACCACTTCGGAATACTGACGGATGGCGCTTCCGACGGGAGTCTGGGCCCGCTCCACCGTATACTTCACGTCCTTGGCGGTGAAGGGTTCGCCGTTATGGAATTTGACGCCTTTGCGGAGATAGAACTTATAGGTGGTATCGTCGATCTGCTCCCATTTTTCGGCGAGCTTCGGAACGAGGTTGTTCTCGGAGTCGAGGGCTACGAGGGTATCATAAACGTGAAGGCACATTCCGGAAGTGGCTACCTCGTTCTGAACGATTGGATCGAGGGTGCGGGCATCGTAGATGTTGGCGACCACGAGGGTGTCCTTCGCCAGAGCGGGAAGGGCGAAAAGCCCAACCAGAAGCACGGCAAAGATCAGGGACATAAGACCAGTTCTTTTCTTCATTCTTTCATCTCCTTCGATTTTTTTGATTGCCGGATTATTATGAATCCTGGTGGCATACCCCGTCAAGAAAGGATATTGTATACAGACTCTCCCTTGTACAGGATGAACCTATGCTCCCCGCCGGGATGGGCCGTAAGACCTTACCGGGAGAGAGCAATTTTATTCTGCCCCTGCCTGCGGATCGAAACGTCGGGAGGGAGCTCAGCGATCGCTGAACTCCCTCCCGACTCTTTACAAGTTCTTTACAAAATACCCGTCTACTTCTGCTGCAGCTTTTCCATCATGTCGAGGCGCTGCGTCATCCGCCAGCCGGAAAGCTCGTTCCTCAGCTCCACCCGCTTCTTATACAGATCCTCTATCTTGGAGCGGTCAATGGGATTCTTTCCCATTTCGTTTCTCATATCTATGGACAGTTTTCCCATTTCCGCCTGCTTGTCCCGGATCTCCTGAGGAATTTCAACGGAAGCCCACATTCCCATTCTTCCTCCGCCGAAGCGATGCCCCTCCATGGTGGAGCATCCTCTCCGCCCCATCCTCTGCCCGTCTCTCCTCTGTCCGTCTCTCCTCTGTCCATACACATGCCGCTGGTCAGACATCTGCTGCGGGCCTGTCTGCAGCTGCCCGGTCATTTGCTGTCCTTGCTGGTTCGGCATCTGCTGCGGGCCTGCCTGCAACTGGCAAGGCATTTGCTGCCCTTGCTGGTTCATTCCCTGCGCTCCCGTGAACTTACCGTCCCGTTCGCCGTAGGCGAAGGCGCCGCCCGCAGTTATAAGCACTACCGCCAATACGAGTATCAATTTTTTTCCGCTGAATTTTTTCATTCCTGAACCCCGCCTTTCAAATTTGGTATGGATAAAGGATACCGTCGACCATCCTGGGGCGCATGGTCCGAACTACCAGTTCGCCGATTGTAAGAATTGACAATTCTTCGGGCAGGGCAGTGCTGGTATGCTGAAGCCGCATGTTGCGGAAGGCCGTGCTACAATTTTGTCATCCGCTGCATGCCTGCGGATCGGCAGGACAACAAGAGATGCCTTCGGGCAGGGAGGTGCCGCCATGATACGGATTCTGCTCGCCGATGATCACCCTCTCACACGGTCCGGCCTTGCCGCCTGGATTGAAAAGGAGGAAGGGATGGAACTGGTTGCCCTGGCCGAGGACGGTGAGGCTGCGTGGCAGGCTCTGAACGAGCTGCACCCCGACCTGGCTTTGCTGGACATAGAAATGCCCGGAGGAAACGGCATCGATCTTGCCGCGCGAATCACAAAGCAGGGGCTGAAGACAAACGTGCTGATGCTCACCGCCTACAGCGCCCAGCAGTACGTCATGGCCTCCGTACGGGCCGGGGCAAAGGGCTTCATACTGAAGTCCGCCCCCCTGGAAGAGCTTCGACAGGCTGTTTTCGACACGGCCCGGGGCATCTTCTACCTCGACCCCTCCGTCTCCCTCCTGCGGGACGAGAAACCTGCCGAGGAGCTTTCACCAAGGGAGAGGGAAGTGCTCGTTCTCGCGGGCCAGGGACTGCCTGCCTCGGAAGTCGCCGCTCTTCTCTCCATCACGGAGCGTACCGTGGCCGCCCATCTCACATCCATCTACTGCAAACTCTCGGCGAGAAACAAGACCGAGGCGATTCTGCTCGCCCTGAAGAAGGGGATTGTCCTGCTGGAAGAACTTCAGCTCCTCGGCGAAGAAAGGACCGGCCCATGAAAAAGAACCTTCTTCTTTTCCTGATGATCCTCGTCACCCTCCTCACCGCAGCAGGCTTCCTCCTGTCCCTCCATACCTACCGGGCACAGGAGGAAGCCATGGACTCCATGATGCGTTCCTACGTCCTCGATCTCGCCGACTCTTTTTCGAACAGCGCCTCCTTTCTGAGAAGAGCCCCGTCCATGAGACAGCGGGCCCCAAGGCCCATGCGGTTTCGCATGTTCTCCATGGATCCCGGGCTGAACAAGGGAGAGTCGGGAGGGATCCTCCTGATCGCACCGGACGGCAGAGTCCTGGGGGGATCCCCGGGAGCCGAAAAAATCCTTCCCCTCCGCAGGGACGTTCTTTTTTCAGACGAACCCGTAAAAGTGCGGGATGAAGAAGGTAACGACTACCACGTTGTACTGCGGGAGCTCGAGGACGGAAATTTCATTCTCGCCGCCGTCTCCAGGACAGCCCTCCTGGCCCCGCTGATGAAAATCTGGCGCTTCTGGATTCTGACGACCATGGCAACCTCCGCAGCAGTCTTTCTCGGCATGCTTCTTTTATGGCGGTATCTCGTCGTGCCCCTCCGGGGAATAGCGGAGAAACTGAGGAGCATCCGGTGGGGTAAGGACCCTTCGGTGAAGCTTTACACCGGTCCCCTCTCGGAACTTGAAGCCCTGTCCGGTGTGATCGGCAGCCTGGCGGAGGAGGCCTTCGCCAAGGACGAACTGAAGAAACGGTACGTGACCGATATCGTGCGGGCCGAGGAGGAGACCCGCAGACATTTGGCCCGGGAACTCCACGACGGCCCCCTCCAGTCTTCCGTGGCAGCCATAAAGCGCATCCAGATGGCCAGGGAGATTCTGCCTTACGATGCCGGCCCGGATCTCAGAGGCCATCTCGACACCGCCGAGGAGGTTGTCCAGATCGCCGCCCGGGAGATCCGGGACTACTGCGACGAACTTTCCCCCTCGTGGGTCCGACTGGGGTTCGTCAGCTCCCTGGACGAGAATGCCGGCCGCCTTGCCCAGGCCTACGGCGTCGCCATCCATGCGGGAGCGGATGAAAGCCTCGATTCCCTTCCCGAAGAGTATTCCCTCGCCCTGATACGTATTTTCCAGGAGGCCGTCTCGAACTCCGTGCGTCATGGCCATGCCCGCTCTCTCCGGGTGAGCCTCCGGAAGGAAGGGGATTCCGTCCGATTCACCCTGGAGGATGACGGCCTTGGATTCGAGGCGCGCTCCCTTTCGGAAAGAGAGTACGAAGCCCTTCGGACAACGGGCCACCGGGGGCTCGCCAACATGAACGAACGGGTCCGCCTGCTGAACGGAGCCATGACCCTGGAGTCTCACCCCGGAAAGGGGTGCGGAATCGACATTCTCTTCCCCTTTCCGCAGGAGTAAAAATGGTATCAGGGGCAGTCTGCGGCTATAATCGGAAATTATTTCTTCATACGGGGCAAAGACGCAGGAAAGAGCAAAAAACCGGCCCTTCATGGGCAAAGGAAAAGGGAGGAAATCTTTCGTGATCACCCGCAGCCTTATCGAACTGGTCTTCTCCGCCGCCAGCATGGAGCGCTGGAACGATCATCCCCACCCCGCCACCTTCAGCGAGCTGGGAAAACAGGCCCACAAGATGATCATGGCATGGGTCATCGCCCGGTATGAATCGGACGGCACCGGGGTCAGGGTGAACTGGACGGCCCTCATCGAGGGGGGGATTTTCGAATTTCTCCACCGGGTCGTCCTCACGGACATCAAACCCCCGGTCTTTCACAAGCTCATGGAGGATAAAGTCCAGCGGCGGAAGCTGAACTCCTGGGTGGCGGACAAGCTGGCCTTCGACCTCGAGGCCCTCTCCCCCGCCTTTGCGGAACGCTTCAGGCAGTATATTACCGAGGAAGAGGGCTTCACCCTCGAGCGGAAGTGCCTCCGGGCCGCCCATTATCTCGCCACCAAATGGGAGTTCGACTTTGTCTACCACTGGAGCAGCACGAAGTCCATGTTCGGCATCGAGCGCACCCGGGACGAGATCTCCCGGCAGGTGAACGAGCACCGGGATCTGAGGTCAGTGGACGAGATGCTCGCCGCCCGGGAGCTTCCCGACGGAGACAAGGGACTGTGGGGGTTCCTCTCCCTCGTGGGACAGCTCGGTTTTCAGAAGCGGTGGGCCCAGACCCCGCGCATTCCCCAGACCTCGGTCCTGGGACACCTTCTCTTCGTGGCGGTAATGTCCTATTTCATCTCCATGGAGATCGGCGCATGTCCGAAGCGACGGTACAACAACTTCTTCGGCGGTCTGCTCCACGATCTTCCCGAAGTGCTGACCCGGGACATCATCTCTCCGGTGAAAAATTCCGTGAAAGGGCTTGACGACCTCATCAAGGAATATGAAAGGGAGGCCATGGAGGAACGCATCCTTCCCCTTCTTCCTGCTTCCTGGCGGGAAGAGGTCCGGTATTTCACGGAGGAAGAGTTTTTCAATAAAATTCACTCTCCGGGTACATCAGGGCCGGAGGTCCTGGGCGGGGACATATCACAGGAGCAGAATTGCGACGCCTTCAACCCCCTGGACGGACGGATCATCGAGGCATGCGACAAGCTCGCCGCCTACATGGAGGCCGCCCTCTCCATCCGCCTCGGCCTTGCACCCGAGGCCCTCGTGGAGGGAAAGCGGAATCTCTATTCCCGCTTCGGCCGCTCCTGCCTCTCGGGGTTCCCCATGGGGCAGCTCTTCGATTACTTCTGGTAGGGCTCTTCGAGGAATCTGAGGGCGGCTCCCGCCATCACCGCAGCACCGGCGGGGAGGCAGCCTTCGTCCGGATCGAAGCAGGGGTTGTGGAGAGGGGCATTGTCCTTCCCCTCCGTGCCGGTTCCAAGCAAAAAATAGCAGCCGGGCATGTGCTGAAGGAAGAATGCGAAGTCATCCACTGCCATCCCGGGTTCCGTAAGTTCGACGGTTCTGTCCCCGCCGAGAAGATCCCTCGCGGCAAGCCGGACCATTTCAGTCATCCCTTCGTCATTTCTGAGAAGAGGATATCCTTCGGTGAAGGCGACCTCTCCCGCGGCTCCGAGGATGTCGGGGATATTCATCACCGTTCTGCGGATCTTCGCCCTCAGGCTTTCCCGAACGTCTCCGTCAAGGGTCCGGAGGATGCCGGAAAAGTCCGCCCGCTCGGGAAGAATATTCCGGGCCTGCCCGGCTCTCAGGATGCCGATGGATAGCACCGCCCCCTTCGTAGGAGAGACCGTCCTCCCCACCAGTTCGTGAAGGGCGCCGATGACCTGACAGGCGAGGGCGATGACGTCATGCCCCCGGTGCGGCTCCGCCCCGTGGGTTCCCTTTCCCCGGATCGAGCCGTCGAACATGTCCGAGGCCGCCCGGAAGACCCCCGAAGCCACACCCACCGATCCTGCGGGCAGGGAGGGTTCGCAGTGAAGGGCGAAGGCCCCGTCTGGTGTGCCCTCGCCGAAGAGCCCGTCCTCTATCATGGGGAGAGCCCCTCCGGAGGTCTCCTCCGCCGGCTGAAAGACCAGAAGGACCCTGCCCGGAATCTCCTCTTTCCTTTTTGCGAGCCCCTCTGCGGCGCCGAGCAGGCAGGCCGTGTGGACGTCGTGGCCGCAGGCGTGCATGATGCCCGCCTTCCGGGACTTCCACGGAACGTCCGCCTCCTCCGCCAGGGGAAGGGCGTCCATATCCGCCCGGAGAAGGACAGTCCTGCCCGGCTTTCCCCCCTCGATGACCGCAGCGATGCCGCTTTTTGCCGCGAATTTCCAGGAAATTCCGAGGGAGGTAAGGGTTTCTGCCACTATCGCCCCGGTTTTCTCCAGGTCGAAATCCAGTTCCGGACACTCATGGAGCTTTCTCCGAAGCCCCGCGAGCTTTTTTTGCGAAAATTCCTCCGGCAGCAGATGATGATTTGTCATTCCGCACCTCCTCTCAGCAATTCTACCGAAAAAACGGGAAAAAAGGACAAAAGGCAAACTCTTTGTTGCCCTCTTCCCGGGGGCAGGATACAATATATATCAGAAAAAGAATGTCCATTCCATTCCAGGGAGGAAAATAAAATGATGATTTCAAGGCTCTTTCTCATATTAACGGCCCTTGCGGCCCTCCTGCTCCTTCCCTTTCCGGGGAACGCAGCCGAGGGGGAAGGAAAATATACCCTCCTCGAACTCATGTCCCCCGGCTGACCCGCCTGCACAGAGATGTCCAAAGTTTTGGACGAATTCAGTGAAAAACACGGCGACGTCATCGAAGTCAAGGTTCTGAACGCCCGGGAGAACCCGGATATGTCCCGGCTCTACCAGGTCAGGTATGTCCCCACCCTCGTCTTCCTCGACAAGGAGGGGAAAATGCTCGACAAGCGGGTCGGCTATATGCCCCTCGATGCCCTGGAGAAGCACTGGGTCAGTCTCGGGTGCGAACTGCCCGGAGTCGAGAAGTAAGGTCGCCTCATGGGCGGCCTCTACGATTTTCTCTACGGCGTCTTTCACGGAAACGGTGCGGCGGCCTTTGCCGCCGTCTACGCCTGGGGTATTCTGGGGATGATCCTCAGCCCCTGCAGCATCGCCACCATCCCTCTTGTCGTCGGCTACGTGGGAAATTCGGATGCCCCCGACCTCTGGACGGCCTTTCGGATTTCCCTCGTCTTCTCCCTCGGGGTCTTCGTGAATCTCGCCTTCCTCGGCGGCCTGCTCACCTCCGCAGGGGTTTTCCTCGGAGGGATCGACCGGTACACGAACTACATCGTGGCCGCGGCCTTCGCGGTCTTCGGCCTTCATCTGATGGGGATCATCAGCCTTCCCTGGTTTCGGGGAGGATCCGGCCCGACGACAAAATATACGGGCCTCAAGGGTGCCCTCGTCCTGGGAATTCTTTCGGGCTTCGCCCTCGGCCCGTGCAGCTTCGCCTACTCGGCTCCGGTGATCTTTCTCGCCATATCCACCGCCGCGTCGAACCTGGGCCGGGCTCTTCTCCTGGTTGCCGCCTACGGAGCGGGACAGAGCACCGTCATCGTTGCAGCCGGAAGCGCCACCGAGGCCTTCTCCCGCCTCTTCCCCTCGGGGGGGAAAGGAAGCTGGTCCCTCTGGCTGGGCAGGATCAGCGGCCTTCTTCTGCTTGTCGCCGCCGGATATCTCATCTACAACGCTCCGACCTACTGAATTTTCGCTGAACCTCATGACTGCGCAGTGCCCTCCCTTTCGGGAGGGCACTTTTACCAGCTCTTAGTGTAAAATAAACGAAGGAATTCATTCCATCATCTCGGGAGGGATATTCATGGTGACACTGTTCGTGCTTCTTGCGCTCATAGCCCTCGTTGTCTTCTGGGCCATCTCCATCTACAACAGGCTCATCCGGATGTACAACCTGAAAAACGAGGCCTGGAGCGGCATCGACGTCCAGCTCAAGCGGCGTTTCGACCTCGTGCCGAATCTTATCGAGGCGGTGAAGGGGTATGCCGCCCACGAGAAGGAGGTCTTTCTGCGGGTCACGGAGGCCCGGGCGGCGGTGAGCCGGTCCCAGACGGTGGCCGAACGGGCGGAGTCGGAGAATATGCTGACCGGGGCTCTCAAATCCCTCTTCGCCGTGGCGGAGAACTACCCCACCCTCCAGGCGAGCACGAACTTCCTTCAGCTACAGGAGCAGCTCGGCTCCCTGGAAAACGACATCCAGATGTCGAGACGGTACTACAACGGCGCGGCCCGGGATTACAACATCGCCATCGCCACCTTCCCGGCGGTGCTGATCGCCCAGAAATTCGGCTACGAAAAAGCTGACTACTTCGAGGCTGTGGAGGAAGAGCGGGCAGCGCCGAAAGTAGCCTTTTGACGCCCTCGTGACGGAGACTGCAGCCCATGAGATCTTTCGGAAAATTTTTCGCGCCTCTTTTCCTGGTTTTTGCCCTCTTCGCGGCCCCCGCCAGTGGAGCGGAGGTCATTCTGAACTTCGCCTCCACTGCGGAGGTGAAGGAGGACTCCACCCTTCTCGTGCGGGAGGACATCACCGTCCGGGCGGAAGGCAACGAGATACGCAGGGGGATCTACCGTGACTTCCCCACGATATACACCGCCCCGTCGGGGAAAGGCGTCACGGTGGGGTTCTCGGTAAAAGAAACCCTGCTCGACGGCGAAAAAGTCCCCTTTTCCACCGAATCCCTCTCCAACGGCGTCCGGGTGAAAATCGGAGATCCGAAGTCCACAGTTCCCCCGGGAGTGCACACCTATTCCATTTATTACTCAACGACGGGGCAGATCGGCTTCTTCGAGGATCACGACGAACTCTACTGGAACGTCACGGGAAACGGCTGGATCTTCCCCATCGAAAATGCTGTCTTCTCCCTTTCCCTTCCAAAGGGGACCCCTTTCAATTCAGTGGACGTCTACACGGGAGTTCAGGGGGCGAAAGGGCGTGATGCCCGGGTTCTTCCCGACAGAACGGCGAAGACTACGGCTCCTCTCGCCCCGGGTGAAGGCTTCACCGTGGCCTACACCTGGCCGAAGGGAATTGTCACCCCTCCGAAGCCCCCGCTGCGCTACGCTTTTTTCTCCCGCTACGGACACCTCTTTTTCTGGGGGGCTCCCCTGCTCCTTCTCGCCTACTACATCGCCATCTGGCTTCGCTGGGGCAAGGATCCACCGAAGCGCTCCGTCATCCCTCTCTTCGCCCCTTTGGAGGGACACAGCCCCGGCTTTCTCCGCTACGTACGGCGGATGGCGATGGACAACACCTGCTTCACCGCCGAGATTCTCAACCTCGCAGTGAAGGGGTTCATCACCATAGAAGAGATGAGCCTCGAGGAGGCCATGCAGCGGCTCGGGCAGATCGGAGAGTCGGGACTGGTCAAGGGGATGATGTCCCTTGCCTCGAAGCTGGCGGGAAAACGGTACTCCCTCCGTCTCGAACGGAACCGCCTTCGTGAAAAGTCGGCCTCGAAGGAAGAGGCTCTTCTTATCTCCAACCTCTTTGCAGAGTCCCGGGACGAACTGCTTCTGCAGCAGGGCAACCACGCAATCCTTCAGGCTGCCCGGTCACAGCTTCAAGCATCCTACAAGAAGGAAGCGAGACCCCTCTTCTCGAAAAACACCTTTCCCTGGCTTGTGGGCTTCCTGATCCCTGCTGCAGCATGGCTTCTGCTGGCTTGGGGAGGGCAGGTGGAAATAGCCGTTCTCTCCGCGGGGGCAACAGTCGGCCTGCTGGCGACGGGGGGAATTTTCTTCGCTGTGTGGCGGACTCTTCGGGAAAGAGGGCGGTTTTTCCGTAAACTTCTGGGGCTCCTCATCCCTGTCTTCATCTCGGCAGGCGTCGCAGGGATTTTTCTTTTCGGACTCACGGAGGCAAAGTTCTCCATGCTCGTCCCGCCCTTTATGATTGCGGGGCTCGTGATCCTCTTCCGCAGTCTTATGACCGTCCGCACCGTCCGGGGAAACGAAGTCCTTCTCGAGGCGGAGGGGCTCGCTCTTTACATGAATACGGCAGAGCGGCACCGGCTCGAGATGTTCAACCCGCCGGAGGAGACCCCCGAGGTCTTCGAAAGGCTGCTCCCCTACGCCTTCGCCCTCGACACGGCGGAGACCTGGGCGAACCGTTTCGAGGATGTGCTGCGGCAGAAGGAATACTCCCCCGGCTGGTACTCCGGCAGCTCCATGGCGGCCTTCTACACGGGAAGCGCCGTGGCTGCCATGACATCCTCCATGGCGGCCTCGATCTCCTCGGCCTCCGCATCCCCCGGCTCCTCGAGCGGCAGCGGCGGGGGCGGCTCATCAGGAGGAGGAGGAGGCGGCGGAGGAGGGGGCGGCTGGTAGAAAACCGATCCGGCCCCGGAACAGAATTTTTTGATCGCAGCAGAAGGGGGCGTTTCCGTCGGAAACGCCCCCTTCTGCTGCGATCAAAAGCAACCAGGGAATAACTTACCGTACCATCAGGGAGAGCACATGATAGGCAGCGGGAGATTTGCCCTTTTCCCAGGGACGCTGGTACCCCATGATGACATTGGCGATCCCCTTCCGTTCTCCTTCGAAGGTCCACAGTTCCCATCCCCCGCGGCCGGTCGTCCCTGCCGCTGCAGCGGTGGGAGCCTCCATGGAATTTCTGCTGAGTCGGGCGCCTGTCGGGCGTCCGGAGGAGAGGATCGTCCAGCCGTAGCCCGTTGAGGGGTTGGATGGAATACGCACGGTATAGGTTTTGCCCTCGCCGGTGGAAGCGAGCTCGAGGGAGAGGAAGAGGTCGCCGTCCTTGGGAAAGCGGAGTCCGTCAATCCGCAGGTCAGCAGCTCTTTTTCCCTTCCAGCGGACAGCGAAGACAGAGCCCGGGACCATGCCGCTCACGACGAAATTGCCGTTTATGTCCGTAACGGCCCTTCTGACGACCCGGCCGTCCCAGATGTTCAGAGGCAGCCCCACGTACCCTCTTCCATCCATAGTCAGGACAACTCCCCGAATGTTCCCTCCTGCGGGAGCGGCGGCGGTACCTTCAACCGGAGCGAGGCAGAGCAATGAAGCCGTGAGACATAAAAGAGCGAGCAAACGCATGAACTATCCTCTCCTTCCCGTATACCTACGGTCTTTCTCTACTAATCTGATAATATACACATTCCCGGGGAAAAAATCCATATACAAAAAAAGGAGGGGAAAAATCCCCTCCCGTTTTTTTCGGGTTATTCCGGACGGTTGTGCTGACATTGGGTCAAACAACCAACTCCTTGAGTTTCTTTGTACCGTGCATTTTTTTCTGTTCTTTGTACTCTTCCGTTGCCATGAAATGGTTCTTCTGACTGTCTTTGGATCTATGGTCAACGTTCGGTTTTTCCTGACTGATTGGTTCTTTTGATTCTTTTTGTAGCCCGTCCGGATAACCCGTGGCTACATTATACCCTGCGGCCCCGGCAGCCGCAAGGGAAAGGAAAGCCCGCCAGGGGGATTTATCCGAGATTATCCAGAGAGTTCTCCGAATTGCTTTGATATTCTGTGATATCTGCCCTATCTTCGGGATTCTCAAAGAGAAGCTCCTGCTGGACTCCTTCCCCCGGGCCGCACTCGAGGCCGAGAAGGCATTTCATTCTTCGGGCATTTTTTACTGCGTAATCCCGGTAGCAGTTGTTGAAAAGGACATAGACCCTTCCCGCCCGCTCCGCTCCTTCCCGAATTGCGCCCTGCCAGGAAAGCAGTTCCGGGTCGGAGTAAAAATACCGGAATTTTTCCGCCACGGAGACGTTTTTTTTCGTCCAGGCGTCCCTGTTTCTTCCGTGGAGCCTGATCACGGCCCCCCAGGTTGCCGTGACAGGTGCATCCCTTCCCACGGTCCAGGTAAGATCCGGTTCGTCCACCGCCACATAGGCCATGTTTGCCTGCTTCAGCAGGGAGAGAAAAGACCCGCGGTTCTCCGGCTGCAGCCAGGAGCTGTTGCGCACTTCGACGGCGGTCCGGAAGGGCGGCGTGACCTCGGCCACCCTTTCGAGGTAGCGCATCATGACCGATGAGAAGGCGGCCTTCGGAGGAAGCTGAAAGAGAAGATACCCCATGCGGTCCATCTGCCGGAGAGGAGCGAGGGCTGCTGTAAACCGTTTCCAGAGCAGGGGACGGAGGGCGGGGGAAAGGGCGGAGAAATCGAGCCTTCCCGATTCGGGGCGGTGCACCTCGGAGCGGATATCCGCTGGAAGGGTTTCATAACGGACAGAATGCCAGGTGAAAAGGCCCCAGGCCTTCACGTTGAAGAGAAAACCGGGAGGAGTGCGGGCCGCCCAGCGGTAGACCGTCCCCTGGTCGGGCATGGCGTAGAAGGTGCTGTCGGCTTCCACGGTGTCGAACTGGCGGGCGTAATAGGAGAGCCGGGCTGCCGGAGACCGGGCGCTCCGGGGATACCAGCCGCTGGAAGTGAGGCTTCTGTCCGACCATGAACAGGTGCCTATCCGTATGCTGCCGCCCGATCTTTCTTCGTCCCCGCCGGCCGGGGCGTCCTGAGCGGAAGAGGAAATAGATTTGTGTTCTTCCATGAAAAGCTCCCTCCTTGTCTTCGCTCCTTCCGTTCCGGTTCCCCAGTATTCCGCTGCATCGGGCAAATTGCCCTTGTGTTTCAAATCCCCACGGAGTATTATAGTTTGCTTGCAGAGAAAAATTCCACATTTTATGCTGCACCGGAGGCTCAACTGTTAATGAAAAGATCCGAATCAATCCGCAATATCGCAATTATAGCCCACATTGACCACGGCAAGACAACCCTTATCGATTCTATTTTCCGGGCCGCCCAGGCGTTTCGGGAACACGCCCAGATCGAAGAGCGGTTCATGGACAACAACGAGCTTGAGCGGGAAAAGGGAATCACCATCCGCGCCAAGCACTGCACCGTGGAATGGAAGGGCTACCGAATCAATATCATCGATACCCCCGGACACGCGGACTTTTCCGGCGAGGTGGAGCGCATTCTCTCCACCGTCGACTCCGTGCTGCTTCTCGTGGACGCCGGAGAAGGCCCCATGCCCCAGACCCGGTATGTCCTCTCCCACGCCCTGAAGATGGGACTGAAGCCCATAGTCTACATAAACAAGGTGGACAGGAAAGAAGCCGATCCCCTCATGGCCCTCAACGCAACCTTCGATCTCTTCTTCGAGCTTGGCGCCACGGACGAGCAGGCCGAATTTCCCGTTCTCTACGGTTCGGGGCTGGCCGGATGGGCCGTGAACGAACTCGAGGAGATCGACGGCGGAGAATCCCGGGGGATGGATGCCCTCTTCGAAGCCATCATCAACCACGTAGACCCTCCCTCTGCCGATGAGGAATCTCCTTTCCAGATGCAGGTCAGCACCCTTGCCTGGAATGAATACACCGGCCAGATGGGGTGCGGCAAAATCCTTGCCGGAACCCTGCGCAAGGGGGAAGATTTTCTCCGAACCGCCACCCGGTGGGAGGACCCCCATGACAGAGAAAACGAAAACTTCGTCATCACCGGGACCGAGGTAACGAAAGCCATCCATATCTATGTGACCCATGGCCTCGAGCGCCTCGAGGTTGAAGAGGCCGCAGCAGGGGATATCGTCTGGATCTCAGGACCGAAGGAGATCGGCATCGGCGACACCTTCTCCTCTCCCGAACTGGAGGGATTCCCCCTGCCTCCTCTCGATATAGAAGAACCCACCGTCTCCATGTTCTTTCTCGTGAACAACGGCCCTTTCTCCGGAAAAGAAGGGCAGGCCATCACTCTGCGGCAGCTGAAGGACCGCCTGACCCGGGAACTCCACGTAAACGTCTCCCTCCGCATGGAGGACCTCGGCCGTCCCGACGGCGTGAAGGTGTCCGGCCGGGGTGAGCTTCAGCTCGCCATCCTCATAGAGGAGATGCGCCGGGAGGGGATGGAACTGTGCGTCTCCAAGCCGGAGGTCATCACCGAGATCAGGGGAGAGCGGCTTCACGAGCCCATCGAGGATCTGGTGGTGGACATCCCCGAGGAGTACCAGGGGGTCGTTTTTGAAAAACTCTCCCGGCGCAAGGCCCGGGTCAGGGAGATACAGAATCTTCGAACCGGCCTGATGCGCATTTTCTTCACCGTGCCCACGAGAGGGCTGATCGGCTACAGGGGCGAATTTCTCACCGATACCCGGGGGCTCGGAATCATGTCCTCCCGGTTCTGCGGATACGCCCCCTGGGCAGGGGAGATCATCCCCCGCAACCGGGGCGCCCTCGTGAGCCTCGATTCCGGAGAGGCCACAGGATACCAGCTCGAGAACCTGCAGGAGCGGGGAACCCTCTTCATCTCCCCCATGGACCCGATATACGCGGGGATGATCGTGGGCGAAAATTCCCGCCCCGGGGATATGCCCTGCAATCCCACAAAAAAGAAACAGGCCACAAACTACCGTGCCTCCACGAAGGAATTTACCACCAAGCTGGACGTGCCCCGGAAGATGAACCTGGAAAAAGCCCTCGAGTGGATCGCCGAGGACGAACTTGTGGAGATCACGCCGAAATCCATCCGTCTCCGGAAACTTATCCTCGACGACGGGGAGCGGCGGAAGGCCGCGAAAAGGATCCCGGCCTAAACCGATAAATTCAGAAGGCCTCTCCGCGGTTGGGAGAGGCCTTCTTCTATTTTCTTCTTCCATTGAAGGGAATCGTGAGGGAGACGACGGTGCCCTTTTCGGGCTCGCTGACGATGGAAAGCTCCCCCCCGATCATCTGCGCCCTGGCCTCCATGTTCATCAGCCCCCAGGAACCCCGGGCAGGGGCCTCTTTGCGTTCTTTTTCCACATCGAACCCGACTCCGTCGTCCGCCACCTTCGCCCTCAGGAAATCGGTTCCGATGCTCACGGCGATGCGCACTTTCCGGGCGCGGCCGCTCTTTACGGCGTTCATGACGGCCTGCTGAATGATTTTGAACACGGCGGTCCGAAGGGGAAGGGAAAGGGTGTCCGACCGCCCCTCGACGGCATACCGGATCTCGGTGCCTTTGAAGCTGCCAGACTGGGAAGCGAGCCTGCTCAGGGCGACGTCCAGACCTTCTTTCAATCCCGACGGGTTGAGCTGAAAAAGAAATGAGCGGAAGTCGGATAACGCGCCGGCGAGGTTTTCTCTGCTTCGGGCGAGCTCCTCCCGGGCCTTTTCGAAATCGTTCCTCGAAAGATATTCACTGGCAAGATCCATCATGAGGCCCGTGGCGGAAAAGTTCTGAATAGGGCCGTCGTGAAGCTCCCGCGCAAAGGAAATGCTTTCCCGTTCGGCAAGCCGGAGGCCTGCGGAAATATCCTCCTGCTCGGGGGAAAGATTTATCGCCAAATCGTCCGAGAGGTCGAACCGGAGCATGTTGAGTGCCACCCGGAACCGGTTGCCCATCTCCTCGCTTCGGGCGATCAGCTTTTCGCTCCGGCGCTCCTCCCGGGCAAGATCTTCCCGCTGGCCGGCGAGGAACTTCTCCCGCTCTTCCCAGGCCCCCCTGGCTTTCATGAGGCCCATGGCTTTTTCATAGGCTTCTTTTTCGACCTGTTCGTTGCCCCTGCGGCTGGCGGCGAGAAGTTCGAGGCGGGAATTTCTGTATTCTCTCTCCGCCCTGTCGACGGAGGCGATAACGTCTTCTATCTCCCTCTGCAGTGCCTCCCGGCGGGAACGGACTTCAGCGAGGCGCTGCCGTTCATCTTCGCGCAGGGCTGAAATACTGTCGATGCTGAACTGAAGGGACTCGCTGACCTTATCCTGTATTTCCTTGAGCCGAAGGGCAAAATCCTCAGCAGGCACTCTTGAAACCTCCCATCCTGCGCAGACAGGTATATTTTCCAGATCATTGTAACTTTTAATCCTGCCGGTGGCAATTCCCGACGCCTTCAATTTTTTCCGAAACAGGATACAATAGGCGAATACTGTTTTATGGAGGAATGTCCCGTGATCGCCGCCCTTATGCTCGGCTGGGCCGTGCTCTACGCCGACCGCACATCCCTGTACCCTCTTCTCTCGGTTATCGCCCGAACGCTGAACATCAGTTCCGCCCAGGCGGGGGCCATCACAAGCGCATACTTTCTTTTTTACGTTCTTCTGCAGATCCCCAGCGGATTCGCGGCGGACCGGTGGGGGACGAGACGGGTGCTGCTCGTCATGTTTTCGATATCAGGCCTGGGTATTTTCGGCCTGGGTCTTTTCGGAACATCCTTCCCGCTTCTGCTCCTTTTCTCGGCCCTTCACGGACTCGGGGCCGGGGCCTACTATCCATGCTCCTTCGCCACCATGCTCGCCACGGTCCCCCCGGAAAAACGAGGGATAAGCTCGGGGCTGATCGGCATGGGGATGGCATTCGGCATCCTCGGCGGCATGGCCATGAGCGGGCCTGTCTACGAGTTTTTCGGAAGCTACCGGGCGCCTTTTCTTCTTCTCACGGTTCCCACGGTCCTCATGATTTTCTTCTTCCTGAAAAAGCTTCCCGACGTGCGAAGCGCCGCTTCCCCCTCATGGGAAATCTACAAAAGGCTTTTCCGCGACCGGGATCTCTGGAAGATCAATCTCGCCACCTTCACCTCCCTCTACGGGTTCTGGGTCGCCGCCACCTGGGGTCCCACATTCCTTCAGGCGGAGCGCAGCTTCTCCCTTTCCAAATCAGGACTTTACACTGGCCTGATCGCCCTGACGGCACTGCCCGGAGGGGTCCTCTGGGGACGCCTCTCCGACAGACTGGGCAGAAAGAAGATCGCCCTCTCGGTGCTTCCCGTCAGCGCAGCCGCCCTTTTTCTCTTCACCCGGGCCGAAACTCCGGCGCAGATCATCGCCGTGCTCCTCTTCTTCGGGCTTTTCAGCAACACGGCCTTCTCTCCCATCGCCGTCTCATGGGTGGGAGACATCGTCAGCCGCAGACACCCCGGCTCCATGGGGGCCGCCGTGGGCTTCTTCAACGGAACGATCATGTTCTCAGCCGTGGTCGCCCCGGTCATCTCGGGCATGCTCAGGGACATGACCGGATCTCTCGTTCCGGCGATCCTTCTGGGACCTGTGCTCATGGCGGGGGGCAGCCTTCTTCTTTTCTTTACCCCCGAAGGAGCGGCTTCCCCTGCAGACACTGCGGAATCCAAAAATTGAAAAGGAGGAATCACCCATGGCGGACGTGACCATTTTCGGAGCCGGAAGCTGGGGAACCGCGCTGGCGGTTTCGGCGGCAAGAAACGGAAGTTCCGTTCTGCTCTGGTGCCGGCGGGCGGAACAGGCACGGGCAATCAATGCCTCTGCCCGCAACCCGGACTATCTCTCCTCCGTCCTTCTTCCCGGGAGTGTGACCGCCACGGACGACCCGGAGGAAGGAGCCCTCTTCTCCCACTATTGGATATTTGCCCTTCCCACCCAGTCCATTCGGAGCTTCCTCCCCCGCCTCTCCCCCTGCTGCAATTCCCGGACGGAAATATGCAACGTTGCCAAGGGGATCGAAATCTCCACGGGGAAGCGGATCAGCGAGATCGTGGGTGAACTGCTTCCGGAAGGGCGGTATTCCGTCCTCTCGGGGCCGAGCTTCGCCAGGGAGGTGGCCGAAGGCCTTCCCACGGCGGTCACCGTGGCCTCAAATAACCGGGGATCAGCCCTCTTCTGGCAGTCCCGGCTGAACACCTCCAGGCTTCGCATCTATACCGCCTCGGACGTGCCGGGTACGGAGGTGGGAGGGGCCGTGAAAAACGTCATGGCCATCGCCTCGGGAATGGCCTCCGCCCTGTCTCTGGGCGACAACGCCAGGGCCGCCCTCGTCAGCCGCGGCCTGGCCGAGATCATGCGGTTCGGAAAGCTTCTCGGCGCCCATCCCCTTACCCTCGCGGGGCTTGCGGGGATGGGAGACCTCGTCCTTACCTGCTACAGCAGCCAGTCCCGGAATTTCCGCCTCGGAGAGGCCCTCGGCCGGGGGCTTACCCTCGAGGAAGCGAAAAAGGAGATCGGCGAGGTGGCGGAGGGGGCCTTCACGGTGCGGGCCGTGGTGGATGCGGCAAGGAAGCTGGAAGTCGATCTTCCCATTTCCGAGGGGGTCTGCCGGCTTCTCTATGAAGGGACCTCCCCCAGGGAGGAGCTGGAAAAACTCATGGCCCGGGACCCGAAGCCGGAGTACTCTCCGGGTCTGCTGTGGGACCCTCTCGGTTGTTCCCAAGGGGAAAGTAGGGTATAATCCGGACCGTTGAAGTCTGTTCGAACTTTTTTCGAGGAGGAATGTCATATGGCAAAGGCAGTAGTGGACAAAGAGACATGCATTGGCTGCGAAACGTGCGTAGGGACCTGTCCCGTGGAGGCCATCTCCATGGTCGACGGCAAAGCCGAAGTTGACCAGGGAACGTGCATCGAGTGCGGCAGCTGTGTTCCCGTGTGCCCGGTGGAAGCCATCTCCCAGTAATTTCCGGCGGAAGGCTTTTGATCGACAATGCCCCTTTCGGCTTCGGCCGGAAGGGGCTGTTGTTTTTCTGCATCCCTGCGGGGTATAATCATTGCTTGAAAAAAACAACAGCAAGGAGGACTCAATGTCCCGCTTTCCCCTCCTCTCCCGTTCTCCCGAAAAGGAGCTTCCGGCCCTTCGAATTCTCTCGATCATCACCGCTGGCTGGTTTTTCGTCTCCGGCGCGGCGGATGTCTTTATGGGGTTTGTGCTTCTGGCAATCCTCGACTTTTTTTTCGCCTTTCTCTTTCTTTATTTCCGATGGCGAATGGAGACTCTTTCCCTCTCCGCGATCCGGGGGTTTCTTCCGCCCCTTCTCCTCTTTCTGAACCTCCTCCCCCTGGGAGCCTCCTTTCTCGAGGCGAATCTCGAAATTCTGCTCCTTCGCCATATTGTGACCCTCCTTGGATCGGGAATCTACATGGAATTCCGGCCGAGGGACGTTTTTTTCACCTATATGGGGATCAACGCCTTCGCCTTCGGAGGTTCTTTTCTCCTCGCCGGCGAACTCCGGAACGGGATGATCAACCTCGCCATCTGCTATTTCTTCATTCTCTCGTCCATGCTTTTTTTCTCCCTTCTCCAGCGAAAAAAATCCCTGGAAATCGCCTCTCTCTTCCTCTCCCAGAGGAAGGCCCGGGACCTGGCCCTGCGGGACCCCCTCACGGGGCTCTTCAACCGCCGGCTTTTCGACGAAGTACTCGCTGATCTCCTGGGCGCGGGAAAGGACGTGACCCTCTTTCTGCTCGACCTCGACGACTTCAAAACAATCAACGACACCCAGGGGCATCCCGAAGGGGACCGGGCGCTGAAAAGCCTTGCCGACTGCATGGAACGGGTGATCCGCAAGGGTGATACCGCCGCACGGATCGGAGGGGACGAATTTGCCGTCCTTCTTCCGGAATGCCCGGACAAAAACGGGCGGGTCATCGCCGAAAACCTCTGCCGGCAAGCCCGTCTTTGTACTCCACCTCTTTCCGTCTCCATCGGGATGGTCCATATCGACGGAGGAACTGAACCGAAAGAGGCATTTCTCCTGGCAGACCGGGCTCTCTATGCCGCAAAGACCGGAGGAAAGGGGCGGGTCATGAGCGCCCCTGCCGCAGCGGCGGCAGACTGAGAAGGAAGAATCCCGGGCAGTCCGGAAGGAGATCCATGGACAGGCATATCCTTTCTCTGATCGTCATCAATATCGCCATTTACTCCTATTCAAACGCCTTCTTCTTCCTGGCTCCCCATCTGGCGGCCCGGGGGTATACGGCCGCATCGGCGGGTATTCTCGTGGGGGCCTTCTATGCCGCCACCACCGCTGTCCGCCCCCTCGGGGGGTGGATCACAGAACGGGCGGGAGTGCGCCGAAGCATGATCTGTTCCGCCCTTCTCTGCCTCGCCTGCGCCATTGCCCTTCAGCTATGGGAGGGTCCCCTCCCCTGGTTCGTAGGGCTTCGGATCGTCATGGGCGTGGGGTACAGCATTTTCATGGTCGCCCTCACCACCTACCAGGCCCTTTCGGTCTCGGAATCGAAACGGGGGCTGGCCTTCGTCCTCGTCTCCGTGGGAAGCCTCATCCCCATGTTCACAGTAGTCCCCCTCACCGACTACCTCGTCCGGAACGATCTGGGAAGGTTCTATTATCTTCTTCCCATCGGAGCAGCTGCCCTCTCTCTCCTTCTCGCCCTCAGGCTTCATCCTGCCGGGGCGGACTTCCCCTCTTCCGACGGATCCCCCATGAAATGGGGAAGCTACGGCGATCTCTTCCGGGATACTCCGGCGGCCAAAATCCTTTTCTCCTGCTTCTTCTTCGGCCTCTGCGACTCCTCCATCGTCTTCGTGGGGAACGTCTTTCTCGAACGAAATCTCGTCCCCTCGTGGTTTATCTTCTCCCTCGGAGGAGGGGCTCTTCTTATCCGCATCGCCGGCCGCAATTTCTTCAACAGGTACAGCCGCACCGCCTTTGCCGGGCCGTCTTTTCTGCTCATGGCCCTGTGTCTTCTCGGCGTCTCCATGGCGGAAAGCCCGGTCTCCCTGGTGGCCTGGGGCTTCTTTTACGGTCTCGGCATGGGCTTCGGCTATCCGGCTCACCTAGCCCTCACCGCCGACCTCGCCTCCCCTCATCTTCGGGCCAAGGCCTCGGCCCTGGTGCATTTTTCCATGGACCTGAGCTGGTTCCTTCTTCCCCTCTACATGGGGTTCGGATCCTCCCTCTTCGGAACACTGACTGCCTTTCGGCTCTTCGCCATCCTCTGCATCGCCGCGGCAGGGGTAGTGATATGGATGTGGCTTCCGGCGAAGAACTTGTCCCCGGGCAAGGGATAAAATCCCGGGAGAAAACAGAACAAAAAACGCCGGAGGCACTCAGCCCCCGGCGTGGATATCCTTTTGTGTACGGCTACTTCATTCTTCGAATCCGTACTTCGATGCCGCTGTCCTTCAGAAGGTTCTGCAGTTCCGAAGGATCGGTCTCTCCGTAGTGGTAGGGGTAGAGCACTTTCGGACGGAAGGCAAGGGCGGCGTCGGCCACCATCTCCGGGGTCATGGTATAGGGCAGGTTCATGGGAAGAAAGGCCACGTCGATGTCCTTCAGGGCCTTCATCTCGGGGGTATTTTCCGTATCCCCCGCCACGTAGAAGCGGGTGTCCCCGAAGGTGAGAATGTAGCCGTTGTGCTCACCCTTCGGATGGAAAGGTTTGCCCTTCTCCCGCTCGTGAAGGATATTGTAGGCGGGAACAGCCTCGATCCTGATGTCGAAGATCTCGACGGCTTCGCCGTTTTTCATCGCCTCTCCCTGTCCGAGCATTTGTTCGCTCACCTCGTTGAGAATGATGTCCGTATCGGGGGTAACAATCAGGTCGAGAGCCGAGCGGTCGAGATGGTCGCGGTGTTCATGGGTTATCAGGACGACATCCGCCTTCGGCAGATGGGCATAATCGGCCACGGCGCTGTAGGGATCGATATGGATTACCCTTCCCTTATGGAAGAACATGAGTGTCCCGTGGCCGAGAAAGGTGACCTTCACCTCTCCCTCAGCGGTGGAAAAAGAATCAATCTCGAAGGGCTGGGCCGCTTCGGCGGAAGAAGCAAAAAAGAGGGCGGAAGCTGCAGCCAGGAAACAAACTTTCCTCATAATTCTGTAACTCCTTTCCGGATCAAGGGTCGAATCGCAGAAGAGTCATCAAAAGAGGAGACAATCTTCCTGTCCCTAGAATACCCGACCAACCAAAGCTGCAAAACCTTGTCTTCAGGCCAATAAGTATGACATTAGGCATTCTTTATCACATATAATAACAGGATAGCATAACTTTCGAAAAGGATATATTTTTGCCGATAGAATTTTTTTTTCCATGATGGTCCAGAATGGCCCCTTTTCTTCCTCCAACTGGATATGGACCTCACCGCCCGTCAAGAGTACCATGGCAGACAGGATGCAAATTATCATGAAGGAGGTCGCTGTCATGTTTCGAATATCCCGCCGCATAGCCGGACTGTTTCTGCCCCTGATCGCCGCTGTGCTCCTCTTTCCCCTCTCCGCCCGGGGAGAAGAGGTGCTGAGAGCCTACACCATCTGGTCGGAGAGGTACGCCTCGGAGGTTTTTTCCGCTTTCACCCGGGAGACCGGAATTCCGGTGAAGTATCTCCGCTTCTCCTCCGGTGAGGTCCTGGCCAGGATCATCGCCGAGAAGGACAACCCCCAGGTGGACGTCTTCTTCGGCGGCATCGCCGATGCCTTTGTCGCCGGAAAGAAGGAGGGGGTCTTCGAACCCTACGTTCCCAAAGGCGCGGAGGCCATTCCCGAAAGATACCGGGATAAAGAAGGGTACTGGACCGGAGTGGCAATGGACCCGATCTGTTTTCTCTTCAACGCTTCTTTTTTGAAGGAGCACGGGCTGAAGGCCCCCGATTCCTGGGCCGACCTCCTGAACCCGGCCTTCAAAAAAGGCCTGCTCATGGCCGACGCCCGGACCTCGGGCACCGCGGTCTCCCGGCTCTTCAGCCTCGTTCTCGCCATGGGAGAGGATGAGGCCTTCGCCTACCAGAAAAAACTGGATAAGAACGTCCAGCAGTACACCGAGAGCGGCGCCGGAGGAGCCCTTCCCATAGCCCGGGGTCAGGCCGCCGGGGGAATCTTCTTTATAGTGGATGCCCTGGAGATTCAGCAGAAGGGGTACGACGTGGTCATAAGCTATCCCAAGGAAGGGGTCGTCTACGGCGTGGAGGCCATGGGGCTGATCCGCGGAGCGAAAAACCCCGATGCGGCAAAGAAGTTTCTCAACTGGGCCGCAGGCCCCGGGATGCAGAGGATCTACGAGGAGAAGAAAATCAACCTCATCCCGACCCATCCTGAAGTCTCCACGGCGAACCCTGCCCTCGACATGAAGGACGTCCGTCTTCTCGACCTGGATATCGAATGGTCCGGCGAAAACAGGAAGCGCCTCGTGGAACGATGGGTGAAAGAAATCCTCCGCTAAAACACAATCCCCGGGTTTTTTGGGGAGGGCGGATCTTCGAGGGGACGATCTGGCTGCTTCTCGGCCTCTTCGTCCTCTATCCTTTGTTCCGTCTTCTTCTCCTCGTCTTCTCCGGCGAGGGCGGCCCGGCTATCGGCAACCTGCTCCGGCCCTTCACGGAGAGCTATGCCCGAAGGGCCCTGGTGAACAGCCTCATCCTCGCACTGTCAGTGGGAACCCTGGGAACAGCCCTCGGCTTTCTCTTCGCCTGGGGGGTCACCCGAATTCCCCTCCCCCGGGGAGGGCGGACCTTCTTCTCCTCCGTCACGGTGCTCGCCTTCGTCTCTCCCCCCTTTACGGGCAGCATCGCCCTGACCCTCGTCCTCGGTCCGGGAGGCATCCTGCCCGAGCTGCTCCACATCTCCGATTTCTCCATCTACGGCTTTCCCGGCACCCTTCTGGCCGAGACCCTCACCTATTTCCCCCTGGCCTTCCTGACCCTCAGGGGGATCCTCGGAGCCCTGGACCCTTCCCTCGAGGATGCCGCCCGGAGCCTGGGCTCTTCGGAAGGGAGGGTCTTCCGCACGGTGACCCTTCCCCTCTGCGTTCCGGGGCTGGCTGCTTCCTTTCTTCTTCTCTTCGCCGAATCCCTCGCGGATTTCGCCACGCCCCTCGTCATGGGGGGAAAGTCCTTCCCCGTCCTGCCCACGGAGGTCTACCTTCAGATCACCGGGATGTATGATCTCCGGGGCGGGGCGGCCATGGCCTTCGTCCTTCTTCTGCCGGCCCTGGGGGTCTTTCTCGTCCAGCGGTACCGGACGGGAGGGCGAAGCTACGTGACGGTCACGGGACGAGAAGCCCCGCCCTCCCGGAGGGTTCCTCCGTCCGGGAAGGTGAAATGGGCTGTCCTCGGGGTCATATCCCTGGTGACCCTCTTCATCTTTCTTCTCTACGGGACGATCCTGCTCAGCTCCTTTGTTAAGGTCTGGGGTGTGGACAACAGCTTCACCCTCGACAACTACCGGTTCGTCTTCACCACGGGGCTGAACTCCATCGCCGACTCCCTTCTCATCGCCCTGACCGCGACATTTTTCGGTACCCTCCTGGCCCTCTCCGTCGCCCTCCTGGCTTCGGAGAGAAAGGGAAAAAGGGGCGGGGCGCTGGAGTTCGTCTCCCTGCTGAACTACGTTCTTCCAGGGACGGTCCTCGGCATCGCCTATCTCGTGGCCTTCAACTCCGGGCCGCTCGTCCTCACGGGCACCATGACGATTCTGGTGGCCCTCTGCGCCTTCCGGTACGACGCGGCGGGGATCCGGGCCATCCTGGCCGCCCTGCGGCAGATCGACCCCGCCCTCGAGGAGGCCTCCCTCGGCCTGGGGGCATCCCGGCTGACCACGGTCCGAAGGGTCACTCTCCCCCTCATTCTTCCTGCGGTCAAGACGGGAATGCGCTACCTCTTCACCGTCTCTCTCACGGCCATCAGCGCGGTCATCTTTCTCGTGTCGGTGGACTGGAGCCTCGTGACCGTCCGCATCCTCCAGGCCATGACCGAACTGCTCTTCGCAGAGGCGGCGGCCTTCTCCGTGGTGCTCATCCTGATCGTATTCACCGCCATCGGCGGAATCAACCTGCTCTTTCGGCTGCTCTGCCCCTCCGCCTGCGCGGCGGAGCGCCGCAGGGAAGGCTGATTTACTCCTTCTCCACGTTCTCCTCGAGCATTTTATCCCGGTAGACCACGTATCCCTCCATGGGCTGGAGGGACCAGTCGGGGTTCCGTCTGCTGTAGACAAAGAGAGTGAGAAGATCCACGCCCTTTTCGCCCTTCAGGGCGGCCTGAACGGTCACGTTCCTGGCGGAGACGAGGTGATAGATCCTGTCGGCCCCCTCCTGGTATTTCCACTCTTCCTTCCATTCAGGGGATATGACCGTCATCCTGAGCAATACGGCCCCGGGGGCGTCCTTCTCAAGGGCGGAACGGGCTGCCGCGCGGATTTCCTCCCCTTCTTTTCCTGTGAACCTGTCGGGAATCATGCGGGTCTTCTCCACAAGTTTTTCCCTGAGCTTTCCGTCCAGGGCAGCGAGTTCCTCCGCGTTCCTCCTCGCTTCGAGAAGGCCGGGGTGGTCGGAGGGAAGGAAGACCGCGGCGCTGTCGAGACTCTCCCCTATCCCCAGAAGGACGTCCCGGCTGAGGGCGTTGAAGTCCTCCCCCTTGGCCTCCCGGGCCATATTTTCGTCCACTCTTTCCCGGGCGAAGCCGATCTTCGTCCTCCCCTCGCCGAGGGCGCTTTCGCCGAGAGACTTGAGCTGGGCGGAGAACTGTGCGGCCCGCTCTCCTATCTCCCGGATGGTTTCAGCGAGAATTTCCGTGGGTTCCTCCTTCTTCGTTCCCCTGTACTCTTCCACGGAGGCCGCGGCCTCAGCGAAAAGACGGTGCCGCCGGGCCAATTCCCTGGCCTCGAGGTCGAAGCCGCCGTAAGGGATCAGCTCCTTTTCGGCATCGAAGAAGGGGGCGTCATCCATGTTCGATTTTGACGCCACGTAGGGCCGGAGCTTTTTCATCCACTCTCCGCTTTCCGCATCCCGTGCCGCTGCTGCTGCTCCAGACGCCGCAGCGGACGAGGCCCGGGCACCCTCAATCGTCTCCAGTTCCTGCCGTGCAGCTTCCATCCGTTCGACCTTCGGTGCCACGTCGGGATGGTCCTTGAAATCCGGATATTCCGATAGCAGTTTGGCAAGATTCTCCTCCGCCGGGGCCAGAGCCTCCCTCACCCTGGCGGCCAGCCTGTCGGGAGCCTGTTTATTCCGGTCCGGCCCCAGCAGGAGGTCCACTTTCTTCAATGCCCTGTCGGCCTCCATGAGATACCTTCCTGCCGTGGCCGGTAGCCGGGCTGGAGCTGATCCCGAAGGAGGAGCGGAGGCTGCCGGGGAGGCAGTGCCTTTGGCGGCGAGGCGTTTTTCGATTTTTTCGGCGAGGGAGTCTATCCGCTTTTCGAGGGAAGCCACCTGAAAATCCTCCGGAGCCTCTTCCCTGGCCTTCGTTATGAACTCCTTCGCCTGGGATATAAAGTCCCGGGCACTCTCCATTTTTCCCGCCATGAAATCCTTATCGGCATTCCGAAACATGGTGTTTGCATCCTTCATCATGGCCTTCACCTCCGCAGATTGTGCGATGGCCGCCCCATCGGAGAAAAAGAAAAGAACTGCGGCGCATACAAAGAAGATAAGGGATCTTTTCATCGGTTTTCCTGCCTCCTTTTTTCCTTTCCGGCCCTCTTCCTCAGAACCAGCCCCGCCGTCAACAGAAGAAGAGCGGCTCCGACGGGAAGAGAGAAGAGAACGGGCAGCCACCCCCCGGTCCAGAGGCCGGCTTTCATTCCGGGAAAAATATTGCCGGCCACCAGGGCGACGGCGGCATACTGGTAGAACATCCACAGCAGAAGCCCCCCTCCGGAGAGGAAGCACCCCAGGGCGATCCACTTTCTCATGGACAGGTGGAATAGGGTTTGGCACACTGTTTAACCGGATTAAGCCATCCCTTAATCACCGCTCCGCCGGGGACTGCATATTCCACGAGGGCCCACTGCCCCTCTCCTCCCAGGAGTGCGACTTCGTCATCCCGGAAGATGTCCCCCTGAGAGGGAGCATCCTCTTCGGGGCGGCAGCGAAGGGCGGCAACCGAACCCGGTGAATAGTTGCGGATGCTCATCCCGAGCATTCTGCCGAAGATCCACCCTTTTTTCCCGTCATGGAGGATCACCGAGAGCCAACCCTTTTTGTGGCCGGTCACCTTCACGGTGATGATATCGGGGTTTTCGGGCCGATGGGGAAGGACAGCGATCACGGTGCCCCCCGGAACGTCCCGGACGTTTGTCCCCTTAGGATCGGGATCGATGACATAGGCGGCGAAATCGCATTTTCCCTCGTCGGGAAGATAGAGGGACCTGTCGCCCTTGTAGGGCTCCCTGCCCTCCCGAGCTTTGTCCGCCGGCGGAATCTCTTTTTTCCCGCCTATCTCGCTGATGTTCTTTCCGCCGGTGCGCATGTCCTGCAGCAGCGTCTCCAGGTTCGACATATATTCTTTGTCCATCTGCAGGCCAAAATAAGCTGTGACCTCTTTCTTTCCTCCGCCGCCGTATACCATGGCGAACAGGGAGATGTTTTCATCCCGGTATTCCTTCCAGGCTGACAGGGCCTCCGCCGAGGCGGGTTCCCCCTTCTCCCCCAGGTTCTTTCCGAGAAGGCCGGAAAGATATTCCATCTTCAAAGTCGTGTCCCTGTATTCCTGAATTTCCCTTTCCGAAAGGTCTGCGGGCAGAGAGGGAGCGCCCTTCTTCACCGCCTTCAGAAGCTCATCCAGTTCGAGGGTTCTTCGCCGGACGACCTCCATGCGGGCGATGGAATCGTTCACTAGCCACATGGTCCCTCCGTCGAGAACATTGTAAATCGTGGAATAGACTTCCCCGATGAGGATGAATTCACTGTCCCTCCAGGGGATCCACGCCCTCTGGGCGCGGCGGAGGGCTTTCTGCCTCTCCTTCGGAAGAGCGGCCATCAGATCCTTGTAGACCCTGTTCAGCTCCCGGTCCCACTTTTTCATCCCTTCTGCGGTACATTCCATCATCCCGTGGGTGGACGGGGACTCGTCCATACAGTGCTTTATCTCCTCGTCAAGAGGGTGAGGCGCCCCGAGAGCTTCCGGGGTGCAGAGAAACAGAACGCAGAGAAGGGGCAAAAAAAAGCAGCATCTCATCTCAGAAGCCTCCCTTAATCGTAGACGGCCCGCCGGTAGGACAGGCCCGTGATCACATACCCTTTGCCGGCGGGATTAGTGTCGAATTCAAGCTCTATATCTTCCCTTTCGGAGCTGAAGAGCCTGCCGTATTTTTCTTCCCGGCTGGGCTCGCCGAGCAGTACCGTGGCCTCCGCAAGGTCCATCCCCATGAGGATGTCGCCGAATCCCATGGGTCCGCCGGGAATTTCCACTGACTGGAGCACTCCGTCCCAGTAGACCGCTTCATGACCATGGAAGATGAGGGTGAGAATCGTCACTGTCCTGTTGAAATCAGGAATCGTCTTTTTCCGCTCCGAACGGGCCTCGGGCTCTCCCCAGTTTTTTACGGCAAGTCCGGGGCTTATGCCGAAGTCAGCACGGATTTTCAGAGCATAGCGCTGCACCGGGTCGCCGGCCTCGTACACGGAAAGAAATTTTCCGTAAATCCACCCCTCGCCGAATTTCACCGAGATCACCCGGTACCAGGGAAATTCCTCCCCTCCGTCGAATTTTCCGGTCACCAGGAGTTCGCCCTCGTGCTCCGAGGCGAATCTTCCCCCGATTTCCCCCCCCGTGGAGGGCTTCTCCCGAAGATTGACCGAGGTTCCCGTCAAAAAACCTGACCGGGGCCATTCGTATTTTTCCTCCCCGCCGGAAGCGGAAAGAGCCCCCGAAAGAGCGAAAAGGAGAAGCACCGCCAGAAGGGCCGTTCTGCCCGTCATTTCCCCTTTCATATTCATCCTTCCCTTCCTCCTTTCACACCGTGGCCCTTTAGCATACTCGTCCGCCGCCGGGTCCGGAGCACGTGCACCGTCCTCCGGACGGAGCCGTCAGGGGGATCTTTGCGCCATGATTTCTCAACTAACTGGTTCGTGGAAAAAGGGAGCGGAAATGCCTCCCTTTTTCCACGGATAGCTTTATCCAGAGCTTTTCTACGGTTTCGCCGGAGATTTGGTTGCTTCTTTGACAGCAGGCTCTTCGGACACGACGTCTGAGCTCAGGAGCTCTTCCGGTTCGGGTTCGGGCGGAGCGAGCTCTTTCCAGCGGGCCGCGAAGGCATCCATCTGTTCTATCTCCTTCGGGTCGGGAGACGCCGTCAGAACTGCAAAATCCGCCCGGTCCACGGTTGCAGCCTGGATATTCAGGGAATCGATCTCTGCGGTCATCTTCAGCCCCTCGAGGATCCAGGGGAGTCCTTCAGCCATGTCGTTCTGGATAAGAAGAGGGGCCATGGGACCATCGGGGTTCAGAAGAGGGATAAGAGCCGCCCGCAAAGCCGACAGGTCCAGGTTGAAGAAACCATAGAGGTCCTTCTCTTCGTAGAGGGTTTTCATCCTGGCGGACAGCTCGGGGGCAACGGAGAGCCCCTCGGGGTTCAGCAGACCGATGAGGAGGATTCCCTCCCGGATTCCCATGACGAGGTCCAGGGGGTCTTTGATAATATAAAGGGCCGTCCAGCCGGGAAGAGCCAGGGGTTCGAAGGGCATTCCGCTCTCTTTCGCAGCCATTTCCATAAGGGGGAGAAGAAGGGCTACGTCCTCTTTTTTGCCCGAGAGGTAGAAATATCCTCCCGGCAGGGTGTTTCCGAACGCCCGGGTCTGTCCTCCGAGAACGATGCCCACCGTCTTCAGAATGGAAAGAATGGCGTCGTCGTCGATGCCGAACTGCTTCGCGGCATCGAGAAGCTTCACTGCTTCAGCTGCGTCCTCATCGCCGGCGGCAGCGGAATCCCTCAGCGCCTGGAAATGGCTTTTCTTGAGAAATGACTGACCGATGGCGGAAAACCACGGTTTTCCCCCTCCCAGGAGAAGCCTCTCCTCGATTGGAATGGGATGGGGGGCTCCGTCTCCCTCAGCGACGGCAAAAACCTTCGCAAAGTTGGTGAATACGGAGAGGTCGAATCCCCGGTCGGTCATTTCGAAGCCTATTTCTCCTGCCAGCGTCCCCTCGGGGGCTTTCAGGGCGCCTTTCGACTGAACCTGGAGCTGGGAGGCCACCATACCGTTGTCGTGGAAGCGGAGAAAACTTCCCTGGGGCAGGGCCCGGTCGATCTTCATGCGCTTCTGCTCGTTCTGAAGAGCCTCCCGGGCTGCGGCGAGATCCTCGGGGGAAAAGCCGAAGAGGACCATGTCTTTCTCCACGGTGAGCAGCACAAAGGCCATTCCGCCGTTGATCAGGGCATAATTCGCTCCCTGATCGGGGACGAGAAGCAGCTGCCCCGGCAGTGGACTGTCAACAAGAGCGTCGAAGTCTCCTTCTTCACCCTTCCCCTGCGCCAGCTTGGCGAGAAGCTCCTTCTTGCCCTCCGCGAAGGTCGCCGCCCCCTGAAGGGAATATCCCTTCTCCGTCTGCCCTGCCGCAATGGAAAGGGCGGTCACGGGCAGGTTTCCGAGCCAGCCGGCGAGTATCCCCATCTCCGGGGCGTAGGCGGCGGCGGAGCGGTAGATGTAGGAGGAGACGATCCGCTGGAGCACTCCGTCCGGCCGGTCGAGATGGACCACTCCGTAGAGAGCGCTGTCGGGCCAGGGGGAAAGGGCATCGAGGGTGCTGCCTCTTCCCGGATGGACGAGAATCAGGACGAGCATCAGTGAGAGAAACAGGGCCAAGCATCTTTTTTTCATTGGATTTCCTCCTTATGCGGCTTGCAGGATTTTCCGGTCATGCCGGTTCTCTCCATTATTTCAGAAATCAGGCGCTTGCAACAACATTGCATTCTCCCCGTACAGAAAAAACACATGCTCAAAAGGTGCAATCAAGGAGTTTTTCCGAGAGGCCGGTACGGCCGGCCACCCCCATCTTTCGATAAATCTGGCGAATATGGGATTTCAGCGTGTTGTTGCCGATGGAACATCTCGCGAGAATTTCATCCCTTTTCCGTCCCTCGAGCAGCAGCAGGGTGACTTCCGTTTCCTTTTTCGTGAGGGAGTAGGGTTCCAGCCGGAGCCGGATCTTCATCTCAGCCCTCGACGGCCCTTCCCGGAGGGATTCTTTCCCTGTCAGAACTCTCGCTTCGGTCCCTGGAATTTTTCTTGTCATCTCTCCTTCACCCCTTCTTCGGGGAAGGCACTCTACTTCTGAATGATTGCCTTCTTTCCGTAGGGTTCGATCTGCTCCTTTGGGAACTGGTCGACCTTCGCGTAGATATACTCCAGCCTTGGCAGATCCTTGAACATGGAGAAGTCGGCGATTCCCTCCGTCTTCTGAAGATCGAGCCTCCGGAGCCGCTGAAGGCCGGCTATCCCCTCGGGGTTTTTCACCTTCGAACCCTCCACATCGAGGGCTGTCAGCTTCTCCAGACCGCTGAAGGCTGCGAGATCGATGGTGCCGCTGACGCTTTCGAGGACGATCTCCGTCAGATTGGGGCATTTTGCCAGGGGGGTGAAGTCGAGAATATCCTCCCGCAGCATTTTGACCTCCTTCAGCTTGGGCATTGATTCGACGTACTCCAGGGTGTCGAGCTTCGAGAGTCCTCCCCGGAGACTTTCAAGATTGACGAGCTTCGCGAGGGGGGAATAATCCTCGAATTTCGTGGCGTAAATCCAGATTTCCTGCAGTCCCGTGAGATTTCCCACGGGGGTCATATCCTTCGCGGGGATCGAATAGAGGCTCAGTTTCTTCATCTTCGTCAGTCCCGCGATGGGGGAGAGGTCTTCGACTTTCGTCATGTAGAGGTCGAGGTCCTCGAGGGCTTCTAGGCCGGCGAGCACGGAGATGTCGGTGATGGGCGCGTTGTAGAAGTTCAGCTTTTTCAGCTTCGCCTTTCCCTCCAGGGGGGTAATGTCCTCAATGGTCTTCGGCTGCATGAAGAACACAAGCTCCTCGAGGTCGTTCATCCCCTTGAGGAAGGAGAGGTCGGGGTACTCCACCTGCCGGAGGTGCAGCTTTTTCATGTTGACGAGAGCGCCGAGAGGGGCAAGGGTCGTCACTCCCTTGAGACGCTCCAGCTTCAGATAGGTGAGATTGGAGAGAGACGAAAGGGGGGAGAGATCCGTCACGCCGTCGGCGGATTCGATCTCGATGCCTGTGAGCACATCCGCCAGGGGGGGGAGTTTCGCGAGGTCCTCGTCCTTTATGCCGCTGCCGAGGCGGAGGGGCTTCCCTTTTTTAATGTCGGGGTCCACCCGGATCTTGGCAACAAATTCGTCCGTCAGGCCGTCGGTGACCTTGGGACCGAAGGTGGAGCTCCCCGTGTATTTCGGTTCAGCAGCCCAGGCCGACGCCGCGAAGAGCAGAAGGCACGCCAACACCGCAAAAAGAATTTCCATTTCCTTTCTTCCTCCCATAATAATTGCCTCCCTTCCTTATTTCCAAAGGAGCGCCACGGCGACTCCCACGACCATGAGACCGATTCCGAGGTAGAGAAACATCTTCGCTTTGCCCTGCTCCCCTGCAGTCACTTCATCCTCGGTTTTTACCGAGATGATGAATGGTTTTCCCTTTTCAGAAGGCCTTCCGATGTGAAGCTCTCCGGCGGAGGTACGAAACTCTCCCACGACGTAGAGGGGATGGCCGAGGGGGATGATCCGCTCTTTGTACCGGAAGCCCAGGGTCCGTACCCCCGAGGGGGCTGAAAAACGGACGCCGAAAAACGAGTAGGTTTTCTTGTCGTCATAGGGCTCGAACCGGTCGGTTCCGTCCTTAAGCTGGAGATCCGCTCCGTCAAGGTCGAGGGCAACCCGGATCTCTCCGTCCTTCAAGTAGAGAGGAGACGGGCTCTTCTGGGAGGAGACCTGCTCGGAGGCGCGGACGCGGCGTCTTTGCGTGTTTCCGTCCTTGTCCCTCGTGACCTCTTCCTTTTCGTACTCGCGGGTTACGGATGCCTCGTAGTAGGCGCAGACCTGGCTGCTGTAGGGGGCCCTCACCTCTCCGTCGGCGTCTGCCTTCCCGTTCGTCTCCACAATATCCCGGTATCCTTCTGCAAGCCCTTCGCTGCTGAGATTTTCCAGGTTTGCCGCGAGCTCCGGAAGAGAGACGGCCTTCATGAACTTGAGCTCCGTCACCTTGCTTTCCGTCTTCTTTTTCTGCACAACGGCAAGGTAGGCCCCCAGCGCCGCAATAAGCGCTCCTATTACAAGAGCGGTCATATTCATGGCTTTCTTCCCCTACTTGGCCCGGACACAGGAGTCGGATCCGTACTGCTCCCTGAGGATGTCGTCGTACTGGTCCGCATAGGCAGCCACCGTCTGGAGAGCCCCGACGAATTCACTCCTGTCGAGATTCGCGGCAGGCAGAGAACAGGAGAACATGACGGTATTGTCAAAGATAAGGGAAAAGCGGCCCAGGGGAAGATCCGAATTCATCCGGAGAAAGTCGCCGGCCACCTTGCAGGGGTCGACGTTCTCCGCGAGGTAGGAAAAGATCTTGACGAGAACATCTTCGGAATGCCAGGGGACCACCATCACCTGGATGGTGGCGCTCCCGAAGATGAAGGATGTGATGTTGTCCACCTTCATCAGGTCTCCTTCATCGAAAAGTTCCTTCAGCCAGGCGTCCGTCTTATGCCCCGCGCTCTTCAGAAGCTCCCCGTTTATTCCGTCCTCGAGCAGCGGAAATTTATGCATTCGCTCCACCTCCCATGTTCATTTTTTCAAGCAGCTTCGCCATCTCGGCATCCACCTGCTGGTCCTTTTCCATGGTCCTGAAGGGGTCGTCCGCCGGTCCTTCCCCGGAGAGCTCGGAGTAGGCCTGGGCTTCGGCTTCCATGCCTTCAATCTTCTTCTCCATCTTGTCGAACTTGGCGAAAGCCCCCTGGCCCACGGTGGTTCCGAGAATGGTGGAAAACTCCTTCTGGGTTTTCGCGGTCTGCGCCCTGGCGACGAGTGTCGACTGCTTCATCCTCGCCTCGTCCAGCTTTGCCTTGAGGGTGTCGAGCTGCATCCGCAGCTGGGATGTAGTGTTGGATGCCTGGGTCACCATCCCTTGGTACTGCTGAACCTGCCCGTCATAGGTGACCTTTCTGGAGAGGGCTTGTTTGGCGAGGTCGCTGTTTCCTGCCTTCAGGGCCAGAGCGGCCTTGTCCTCCCACTGCCGGGACTGTTCGGCCGCGACTGCCTGCTGCTTCTGCAGGTTCTTCTCGTTGGCCATGGCCCTGGCCAGGGCGGAAGTGGCCTTGACCAGAGCCTCTTCCATTTCGATGATCATCTGCTTCACCATTTTCTCCG
Organism: Aminobacteriaceae bacterium; assembly: GCA_963674625.2. Classification (GTDB taxonomy): domain Bacteria; phylum Synergistota; class Synergistia; order Synergistales; family Aminobacteriaceae; genus JALHFZ01. The sequence goes on from CAXXXO010000004.1 coordinate 587,048, forward strand.
GATCCTCCATACGGTCGAGCATATCGTTCACGTTCGCCTTGAAGATATCCGTCACCCGAAGAAAAATGCTCATACTTTCCCCTCCCTTTCGATTGTGTTCTTTTCTTTTGCCATTCCCGCTTTTCGAATTCTGTTTACCCAGTCTGTTGTAAGAATTTTCATTTTCCTGGAGGTGAACCCGTCACAACAATAGGATCCTTAAACTCATAGGTGTAGGCAGATTTGTCTGTGGCAAGGGCCGATTTTTTCAATACGGGGTCGAGTCCAAGGGCTTTTTTTCTCGAAGTGTGGTCGGCTACCAGGGTATCCATGCGTTTTTGTGCATCCTTCAGCTGATCGAAAAAGGTCTTCCATGCGGCGGCGGCGGCAATCTGTTCCGGGTGCTGCCATTTTTCAAGTCTGGTCAGTTCCTCCTGCGCTTTTTTGTAAGAGTCGCTTCCGGAAAGAGAGCTTTCAAGAATCCGCTTCAGCTCCGCCGCCCTTGCGCTTCCTCCACCTGCCCTATACCGGGCGGTACGGAGGGAATAACATTTTTCAGGTCCGTACTGCGCCACCAACTGCATGAACTCTGCAACTTCCTTTCTCGTCAGGGATTCATCCTGCTGCAGGGCCTGTTTCCGCCCCTCCAGATCTTTTTCCTGCCCTGCCACCCGTGCAAGTTCGGCTCGCAGCAGAATCTCTATATTGATGATGATCGAGTCGAGAGCATCGTATTTTTTCCCCTCGAAAAGGGTGATTCCCTGAAACAAATTTCCCTCGAGAAGAGGTACAAAAATCTCGAGAAAAGCCTTCCGGACATCGAGGTAGTTTTGCCATTTCTCCTTATAAAGAGGAGTCCAGCGCACGACGGCGTCGGTTATTTCCTTTCTCAGAGCAGGATAGAGCTTTCCGGAGTCTGCCCAGTATTCAGAGAGAACCTGCATTCTCCGGCCGTCTGAAAAGCTGCCTCTGAGCTGTCGCCGGTCGCCGAGATATTTGGTCGTACTCACCAGGCTGGATGAAGCGCTCTGGATTTTATGTTTCATGACGGTAACTTCTTTGATCGAATTCTCAAGAGAGTTCTTGAAAGCCCCGAGGGCCGCTTCTCCCTGCGGAGGATTTTTTTGGCCCCTGGCCGCATTCCGCATGATCTCCTCGAGAGCATCGTTTATCCTCTTCATTTCTTCGGTGTAGACCTTCATTCGGAGAGGGGCATTGTCGATGTCCAGCTTGAGAGACTCTATCTGAATATTGATCTTGATGACCCGGTCCAGAACCTCTTCGACGGTGATGATCTCCCGGGCGAAACCCGTGAGATCACTTCCCTCCTGCATCAGCCCCTCATAGGCTGCCACATCGGCTTTCCCTTCCGCAGCCTTGGCGAGGGCTGTCCGCAGCTGCCTCAGGATATCTTCGAGTTCGGCTATGACGGGAGCGGAAAAAGTCTGATCCCTCAATTCAGTCCAGGCGCCTGTCATATCGGATTTTCTGACTTTCTTGGATCTGATCAGCCCTTCTACTCCCGCGATTCCGGCAAGGATCCGCTCCTCTGCAAGGGGGATACGGGATTCGGCTTCTGCAGCCAATTTCTTGTAATCTTGAGCTGGCGCAGCTTTCCCTGAAGGGAAAAAAGCTGCACCTGGAGATGCACCGGAAAGAACAAAGAAAAACGAGACGGCGAGAAGGGACTTTTTGAATGGAGTTAATCTCACAGGATATCCCCCTTTTCTAGAAAGGCTGTTCAAAGTTGCTGATATACCATCGCTCCTTGTTTTTCCGGAGAAGATAGTGGGGTTTGGGAGAACCGTACTGCCTGCCCTTCTCATTCCAGGCACGGCTGGTCACTGTGGCCTGTTCCACCAGGACGTCCGATATTTCCCTGATCTTCTCCTTCTGCTCTTCGTCCAGGAAGAAATCCTCCACGCCCGTCCCCGAATCAAAACCCTTCAGCACCTCGACCTCGGCCTTGTCGGTGGTGACGTGGACGTAGAACGTGGCGAACCGTTCGAGATGAAGATCCCAGTGATAGCGGATCAGAGACATCCCCGTCCGGGTTTTTCTGCGGTCGGGGTCAATGCAGTCGAGGAAAAGATCGAAGTTTTTCTCTTTAACGGAAGCGGCGAAAATCTCCACCAGCCGTTCCGGTTCCACATCCGCAGGGATTGACCTGACCGTATACAGGGGGCTTTTGATATCCTCCATTCGATTCTCCCCGGCAAAAACGCCCCCTTCCTCCAGGGAGGCATCGTAGAAGGCGAAGGTGATTCCCGGAATATAGATCGCCACAGGGCTGACCACCCATCCCCACTGGGGAGCGACGGTCTTTATCTTTTCCGCCTGGGGAATGACCATCTCAACTCCTATGATTTTTCCGAGAAGGGTCCATTTCCCCTCCTCGGGGAAGTCGCGGTTGACGAGCCGTCGATACCGCTTCACCGCCTCGTAGGGGCCGAGCCAGTTCCGGTTCGATATCTCGACGAAGTAGTACCCTTTCGCTCCCGTTCCAACCGAGACGAATTCTCTTCCGAGATCGATGAACTGATTGGCGGGATATTCGAAATCTTCGAGGATGACATAATGGTCCCTGAGGTCCTCGATGGAAACGGCTCCTCTGTCGGGGGCCGGGAAGGCCTTCGGCAGAGATGTCGGCCCCGCAAGGATCTGCCCGGTAAAATCCTTCCATTCCCTGTCGGCGATGTCTCCGAAGAGTTTTTTCAGCTTCTGCTCGTTCTCCCGGTAGGCGAGCATGCCGGGTGTGATCTCCATGAAGTCCCCCTTGCTCTTCATGAGTGCAAGCTTGCCCCGCTGAAAGAGTTCCTCCACGGCGGGGTCCTCGGGGTACTTTTCCTTCAGGGCCTTGATCCTGTTGAGGGCTTCCTGGTCTTCATACCCAAGCCGAAAGGCCTGCCCCCGGAAACGGATCAGCCGATCCTCAAACTTTTTCAGGAAGAACTCCGCCCTTGTCAGATCATTCTTCGGCGCCAGGTCGGCGCATTCGCCCCTTGCCGGGGGGAAGCAAAGCGGAGAAATAACAAGAAGGAAGAGAAGAAAACAGAGGAAGGAAAGGTTTCGCCGGTTTACGGTCATGAAAATCATCTCCTGCAGAATTCAGTCTCTGGTCATCCGTAATCAGACTAAACCCTCAGGGGCCTTTCGTCCTCACCCGACCAGAACAAAAAGGGTGGGATTTCCCACCCCTGAACAGGGGTGATATTTCCCACCCTTCGCTTCAAAGCTCTGACAGGGGATATTGCGGAAGGGAACTTACGAAATTTTCTTTTTCAGCTCTGTGCGGTTGGCAATTCCCGTTTTGCGGTAGATGTTGCGCAGATGAAATTTGAGTGTATTTCGGGAAATGAAAAGTTCGGAACAGATAATGCCGTCATTTTTTCCCTGAAGAAGCAGAAGGGAAATTTCCGTCTCCTGCCTGGTGAGGCGGTAGGCCATCAGGCGGATGCGTCGGGCCATCTCCCCTTCTTTTTCATCCTTTTCGCTCGAAGGGGGCTCATCCGCAGGAGCGGCCTCCGCCTCTTCCCCTGTCCGTCCCGCAGAGACTCCGTTCCATAGAAGGGGTATTTCGTGGCCGTCCCAGAGGGCGAGCAGAAGCAGCAGGAGAAGGAGGGCAAAAAACATCAGCGTGATGAGCGCCTCTTCTCCGGACAAAAAAGCCCTTCTTCCCGTGACGAGAAGATGCAGATGAGATCCGGCCCCGGCGACGACGATGATGAAAAGCCCCCGATGAATTACGGCGCTTCGTCTTTTCCCGGCCAGAGAGGCGAAGCGGAAAAGGAGAAGCCAGGCATAGAGGTCGAGAAAAGCGAGCCCTCCCTCGAGCAGAAGCCTTGAGACATACCGGAAGGGGGAAAAGGAAAAGAGAAAGAGAGAAAGGACGATGAAAGGAAAGGCCCCCCGATAGAAATTTGAAAGGGACGCCCGGGGATAGTACCGGAAAACGGCCGCCACCCCGAGGCAGGAGAACATCCTGACCCAGTCCGCAAACTGGTCCGCCCGGGGAAAGGGAGAAGGAAAAATCTCGGGAAACACGCTCATGAGAAATCCGTTGGCTCCGTAAAAACAAAAGAGAAAGAGACCGATTCTCCAGAAGGGAAGGTCAGGGGCATCCTCCTGCGGAGGGGGAAGTCCGCCGTCTCCCTTTCTCTTGCCGGTCCTGTCGATGGAAAGGAAGAGACCGGCCGAGAGGAGCGGTGCCAGGAAAAGCAGGAGAAAAGCGTTCAGCATGGATGACAGAAAGATCAGAAAGGCCGCAGCGAGAGGTGAAAGGCCGAAAACCAGTGCCACGTCCTCGCAAAGAAACGTGCTGAGGAGCTCACTCCACTGTCCGATGAGAAGAGCGGATCCGGAGGCTGAAAGAAGCACCCCGGCAGCGGCAGCAGAGGGGAAAATATCTGACGAAAAAAAAGATGCCAGGAACAGAAGGACGGGCAGGGAGAGGGTCATCCCTGCTGCCGCAAGAAAAAGGGGCCGGCCGGATGGAAGTGATGCTTTTTCGGAGAACTCCCAGCCGCGGAGGAGGTAGGTAAGGGCATGAACGGCAAGAAAAAGGACGATGAAGTCCGTTTTTCCATAGACTCTTCCGGCCGGAGAGGTAAAGAGACCAGTGTCGAGAAAAAGCGACTGCATCCATGCAAAAAGAAGGCCAAACCCGAGGGAGACCGTTCCGATCCGGTACATTCTCATTCAGAAACCTCAATGGAAAGTCTATTCGTTCAAAGATCTTCATACTTCTCTTAAAACTATAGCATTTCTTCTTCTTTCCGTCATCTTCAATGTTGTGGTATGCTTTTCCAGAGGAAATTTATTGATTTTTTATCCGGGGAGGAAAAACCATGGCCGTCAAAAACGCAATGACAACAGAGTTTCTTCGTTCCGCCTACGGCGGAGAGAGCATGGCCCACATGCGCTATCTCGGCTGGGCCGACAAAGCCGATAAAGAGGGCTTTCCGAAAATAGCAAGACTCTTCCGGGCAGTTGCCTTCGCCGAGCAGGTGCACGCCACCAACCATTTCGTCGTTTTGAACGGAGACGTGACGGACTGCGCCCTGACTGCAGGAGGGGTCTTCGGCATGAAGACCACCGCCGAGAATCTCGTGGGAGCCATCGCCGGCGAGGAACATGAAATCGACCAGATGTACCCTGTCTATTACGAGGCCGCAAAGTTCCAGGGGGAAAAAGATGCCATGCGCTCCTTCAACTTCGCCCTCCAGGCCGAGAAGCAGCACGCCGAGTTCTACCGCCGGGCCCGGGCGAGCGCACTCGAAGGGAAAGACCTCGAGTTCGAGTCCGTCCACATCTGCCCGGTATGCGGCCACACCATCGCCGACGAGGCCCCGGACAAGTGCCCCGTCTGCGGCGTGGCGAAGGAAAAGTACGTCCGGTTCTAAGGGCTGAAGCGAAGAAAAACCGAAAGATGAAGGGGATATCCCAGAAATGCCGGGTTTCCCCCTTCATCTTTTTCTCTCATGCGCCGGAACCGGTTTTCCTCCGGGATCAGAGTCTCTGGCGGATCACGTCGATCACGGTTCCGTCCCGGTACTCCACCACCCCGATGATCCGCTCTCCGAAGGGGACAGGGGCGGGGATTCCGCTCATCTCCTCGGCCATTCTCTTCAGATCGACGATATCGAGAAGGGGGATTCCCTTTCCCCGCAGATTTTCGAGCAGGTCTTTTCTCTTCGGGTTCACTGCCACACCCCGTTCGGTGACCACCACGTCCACCGTATCCCCCGGCGTCGTGACGGTGTGGACATGGTCCACCACCATGGGCATTCTTCCCCGGAGGAGGGGGGTCACGATGACGGCCATCTTCGAGCCCGCAGCCGTGTCCATGTGGCCGCCGATGCCGTGAAGAAGCACTCCGTCCGATTCGGTATTCACGTTGACGTTGAAGGACGTGTCCACCTGGGTCGCCCCGAGGACGGCCACGTCGAGCATATCCACCACGCACCCCTTGGAGGCGGTGCTCGCGTAGAAGGACGCCCCCATCTCGGCGTGTCGGGGGTTTCGGGCAAGAGAGGCCGCTGCTTCTAGGTCGAAGGACTGCACGTCCAGCAGAGAAGTGAACAGCCCTTCCTCCAGCATTTCCACGCTCTGGCCGGTGATCCCCCCCGAGAGAAAGCTTCCTGTGATGCCCCGGGCCTTCATCCTCTCCCTGACGAAGGCGGAGGCGGCAAGGGAGATTCCTCCCGCTCCGGCCTGCATGGAAAATCCATCCTCGAACAGCCCGCTCTCCTCGATGACCCGGGCCACCTGTTCGGCGATGACAAGGCGAAGGGGATCCCGGGTGATACGCAAGGTTCCGGAGACAATTTTCTCCGGAACGCCGATACGGTCGACGGAGACCACCCAGTCCACCTCAGTCTGGGGCAGAGAGAAGGGAAGGGCCGGATAGGGGACGAGATTGTCCGTGACGGCGATAACGTGTTTCGCGTACCGGGCATCGGCAAAGGCATACCCCAGGGAGCCGCAGGCGGAGGGTCCATGGATGCCGTTGACATTTCCCACAGAGTCGGCCGCCGGTGCGGCCAGGATCGCCACGTCAACGGAGAGTTCCCCCGTCTCCATTGCCCGGACCCGGCCGCCGTGAGAGCGGAGGATTATGGGAACGTCAAAGAGCCCGTCCGATGCCGCCCTGCCCACAGGGCCGTTGACGCTCCCCTGAATGGATCGGACCGTGCCGCTGCGGACGTGACGGAGGATATCCTCATGAACCGGAAAGAGGGCTGACGGGGCCAGGACGAGATCTTTGATCCCCATGCCGGCAAGGACGTTCAGGGCCATATTCACCACGAGATCCCCGTCCCTCAGGTGGTGGTGAAAGGAGACTGTCATTCCGTCCCGGATTTCCGATCTGCGGAAGGCCTCTTCGAGGGAAGAGAGTACTTTACGGAAGTTTCCCGGAAGCATCTTCCCTTTCACTTCAGGTTTCTGTAAGGGGCTGAGACCGTAGGGGCGGACTGCTCCATACCCTTCGATTTTTTCAGGAAAATTTCTCCCCGGGGTTTTATGCTTCATGGCGTGTCCCTTCTTTTTTTCCACCGCTGGCGGCTTCTGCCAGGGCGAGAATCTTTCTCGCCTTCGCCACCACCGGTGCATCCACCATCCGTCCGTCCAGGGAGAGTACGCCGGAATTCTTCAGTGCCGCTTCCTCCATTGCCTTCAATACCCGCTGCGCAAAGGAAATCTCTCTATCGGAAGGGGTAAAGGCCCGATGGACTACGGATATCTGCCGAGGGTGAATGACAGACTTACCGTCGAATCCAAGCCCCCGGATCCTTACCACCTCGGCGAAAAGTCCTTCGGAGTCATTTACGTCGGTGAAGACGCTGTCCAGGGCCTGCACCCCGGCAATCCTGGCTGCCATTACGGTACGGGCGCGGATATCGTCAAGCTCCCGTCCCTCCCGGGTTCTCACGGCGCCGAGGTCTGCCGTGTAGTCCTCGGCGCCGTAGTTGAGGGCAACAATTCTGTCGCTGCCCCGGGCTATTTCCATGAGGTTGGATCCGCCCATGGCCGTTTCGATGATGGGGATGATCTTCACCGTTCCGGCAGGAATTCCGCTCCGCCTTTCCAGCTCGGTGATCAGCCTGTCGGCTTCCCGGAGATCGTCGGCTGTTTCGCACTTGGGCAGACGAAGGGCGGAGGGAGACAGAGGGACGATCTCTTCGAAATCCGCCTTTCCAAAGGGCGTCGAGAGTGAGTTCACCCGGACAGTTATTTCCACGCCGGGATACCGCAGAGACTGAAGGGCGTTCCGGACGAGAATCCGGGCCGCATCCTTCTCCGCCAGAGTAATGGCATCCTCGAGATCGAAAATCACGGAATCGGCTCCGAAGACTGCGGCATTGACCAGCATGCCCGGGTTATTTCCCGGAATATAGAGAGATGTCCGCCGAAGCCGGAAGTCCTTCATCTCAAATCCCATCTTCCTTCAGTCCGGCAAGGGCTCTCCGGGCCGCAGTCTCCACCCTTGCCCGAAGGGTGCAGTCCAGCGCTCCGCGATCCTGCACCTTCACGGAGGCGTCCCCGATCCCGAGGGAAGCGATCGTTTCGTTCACCGCCTTTTTCATATCCTCTCCGTAGGCGAGGAGGGAAGGACTGTCCATCTCGAGAAGAAGACCATTTCCCGGGGCAGAAAGCTCAACCATAACCAGCGCGTCGCAGGATTCAAGAGACCCCGCCTGCCCCAGGCCTTTCCGGATCATAGTTTTCCTCCTGTTCACGCAACGGATGAGGGGCTCCTTTTTTGAACTTTGACATTAAAGAAGACCACGAAGGACAGAAGTGCGAAACCTCCGACGTCGCCATAGAGTCCCGGGACAATGAGCATGAGGGCGCCCGCGAAGGCCAGAAGCCGGCCCCAGAAGGGTACGGGGCGCACGATGAATCCCTCCGTAGCGATGGAAAGGCCGTAGACTCCCACGATAGCCGTCAGGATGGCAAAAATGGTCGTCGGCCAGCTTTCCACGTTCGTCAGCATAATTTCAGGGGCATAGACGAAGACGAAGGGGATTATGAATCCCGAGAGCGCCAGCTTGATGGATGTGAAGGCCGTCCTGTTGGGGTCGGACCCCGCAATTCCGGCGGCAGTGTAGGCTCCTACACAGACGGGAGGAGTCACCGAAGAAAGGACGGCGTAGAAGAAGACGAAGAAATGGACATCCAGGGGCCTGCATCCGAGGAGGATGAGCGCCGGAGCCGCCACGGCGCTGGCCATGACATAGCTCGCCGTGGTGGGCATCCCCATTCCGAGCACCATGGAAAGACCCATGGTGGCGATGAGGGTCATGAGGAGGTTGCCCTTAGTGAAACTGAGGATGACGTCACCCACCTTGAGGGCGATTCCGGTAGCTCCCATCATGCCGATGACGACCCCGACGATGACGCAGGCGACCGCCACGGAAAGGGCGCTTTTCGATCCTTCCTCCAGAGTGGAGACCAGGGATTTGAAATCGAGACGGTCCTCTTTTCTCACGAAGCTCAGAAGGGTGGCGAAGATGATCCCCCAGCATCCCGCGTACAGCGGGTTGTACCCCTGAACGAGGAAATAGATGATCACCGCGAGAGGAATCGCCTTATATCCGCTTTTGAACAAAACATCCTTCACTTTGGGAAGCATGTTTCGCGGGAGGCCTTCCAGTCCGAGCTTGGCCGCCTCCAGGCTCAGGGAACACCAGATCCCCCAGAAATACAAAAGAGCCGGTACCACGGCTGCACTGAGGACCTTCAGATAGGAAATCCCGAGGGAATCGGCGATGATGAAGGCGGCCGCACCCATGACGGGAGGCATGATCTGTCCCCCTGTGGAGGCGGCGGCTTCCACCGCCCCGGCGAAGTGTGGCTTGTAGCCTATTTTCTTCATCAGAGGAATGGTGAATGCCCCTGTCGTAGCCACGTTCGCCGAAGTGCTGCCGCTGATGGTTCCCATAAGGGCGCTGGAGACCACGGCTATCTTGGCAGGGCCGCCCTTGAGATGTCCTGTCAGGGCCATGGCGAGATCGTTGAAGAACTGGGAGGTTCCCGTCGAGCTGAGAAAAGCCCCGAAGAGGATGAAGAGATAGATATAGGTGGCCGATACCCCGGTCACGAGGCCGAACAGGCCGTCCGTGGTGAGATAGAGTTCCTCGATGATGCGTGGAACGGAGAGGCCGAAATGCTGCAGCGGCCCGGGCATGGATCGTCCGAAATAGGCGAAGAGGATGAAGAGGGAGCAGAAGATGGGAAGAGGATAGCCGAGCACACGGCGGGCGGCTTCGAAGACGAGAAAGATCATGGCCGCGCCGAGATAGAGTTCATACTGCTCGAACATTCCCGCTCTTTCAGCCAGGTCCTCGTACATGACGAAAATGTAGATGGTGCATACTGCCGCCGCCGCCGCGAAAATCCAGTCGAGGACGGACGGTCTTCCTCTCGGAGACGTTTTGCCTCCGGGATAGAGCAGAAAGATGAGGGGGAGGACAAAGGCGATGTGGAGACTTCTCTGCTGCATGGCCGGGAAGAGGCCGAAAAAAGCCGTATAAAGCTGAAAAACAGCCAGCCCAACCGTGAGTACGGTGATCAGAAGCTTAAGATTCCCGGTGAAGGAGCGCTTCTTGCCGCTGGAAGGTTTTATCTCCTGAGTTGTTTTAAGCGGGGTTTCCATGATTACCCTCCCTGTTCCGACGGGACGGAAGAAGGCGGCTGGTCCGCCTTCTTCCTGTCTCCGGGATATTCTAATCCTTCAAAAGCCCTGCTTCGACGTAGTACTTCCGCGCCCCGGGATGAAGGGGAACGGCCATGCCCGCAAGGGCGTTCTCAAGCTTGAAGTCGTTGAAGTAATTCAGGCGCTCCCGAAGGAATTCCTTGTTTTCGTAGAGCATCTTCGTGATCTTGTAGATGACTTCGTCGGGCATATCCTCATAGGTCAGCAGGGAGCCTACCGCTGCCACCACGGGAATGTCCTTGTCATATCCTTCGTAGGTCCCTGCCGGGATGACGGCAGCCGCGTAATGGGGAAACTTCTTGGTGATTTCCTGAATATTTTCAGGGCTGATGCCGATAAGCCCCACCTTGCCCGACCGGACCATATCGGTCACCTGGGCATTGGGAGCGTTCGTCGTCCAGATATGGGCCTGGGTGTCGCCGACCTTGAGGGCTTCTGCCACTTCGGAGCGGCCGAACCGTTCGATCGTAACATCTTCGTCCTTCAGACCGTAGACGGACATGAGTTCCCGGGTGTTCACTTCGATTCCCTGCCCCACTGAACCGAAATCGACTTTTTTACCCTTGAAGTCGCCGATGGTCTTGATTCCGGCGTCGAGGTTCACAAGGATATGGGCGGGCATGGGGTAGATGGCGGTGACATACCGCAGGGTCTTGATGGGCTCCTTGAAGGAACCTGTCCCGTTCCACGCGTCGTTCACCGTCGAGGACTGGACCATTCCGAGTTCGACGTCCTTCGTGCCGAGGTTCATGCAGTTCTTGATGGAGCCGCCGGTCACCGCAGTAAAATTGATCTCCTTCATCTTCTCGGTGCCGAGCTGGGCGATGGTGTTGCCGATAAGGTAAAAACCGCCTCCCACGCTGCTCGTGCCGATCCGGACGAACACATCCGCCGCAAAGGCGGGGACCGCCGCGATAATACAGATTCCGATCAGGAGCGCAATCCAGTTTCGTTTCATCTCGATTCTCCTTTCAGATTTTTCATGAGACCATTTTAAGAATCTACTTTTTCCCGATGCTTTCTTTCATCATGGGAAGAGCTTCCTCTACCATCTTTGTCGTTGCTTCGTGCTGTTTGTAGTAGTCAGGACCGGAGACGATGAACATAGGACGGTCGGTTTCAGCCGCCCATTTTGTCACTGCCTCGGTATTCAGCGCTTTATTTATGCTCTCGATCAGGGTATTGCTGACATCCTCAGGAAGGTTCGGAGGAGCGCATATTCCTCTCATATTGAAAATGGAAACTTCAGGATATCCCATTTCCGTAAGTGTGGGGTAATCATAGGGAGCGATTCTCTTATCGTTAAGAGTTGCCAGAACTTTGATCTTGTCATCGGCGAGCAGAGATTTCAGCTCACTGTATCCGGCGATCCAGAATGTGACATGCCCACCGAGGAAAGCCGCTTTTGAAGGAGCTGTCCCTTCAAAAGGAACGATCCTGTGCTTCAGACCTGCAAGAACCAGCTGAACGCTCCCGAGGTGGCCGCTGCTTCCCAGTCCTGAGACCGCGCAGGAAATATCTGTTTTTTTCGAGGCTTCAACAAGGTCCTGGAAAGAGGAATAGGGTGCATCCTTGAGCACAAGCAGATAACGGGGATCTTTCACTACGTTCACAAGGTAGGTGAACTCGTTTCCTTTGTATCTGCCGTCATAGAGAAATTCTCCAAGCTGAAGGGCAGGCTGATTATTGTAAAACAGTGTATAGCCATCCGCCTTTTCCTTGTACATTTTGTCGTAGGCAATTCTCCCTCCCGCTCCCGTCATATTTTCGATGACAACCGGAACACCGAGGATTTTTTCCAGTTGAGGAGCAAGCATCCGGAGCTCGACATCTCCGGCCCCGCCTGCCGCAAAGGGATTGACGATCCGAACCGGTTTACCGTCAGGAAAAGCGGCGAGTGAAGGAAGGGCAAAACAAAGGAGCAAAAGAATCGTGAAGGCGCCTGTTCTTAAACGACTGGTCATTGAATATACCTCCTCTTGAGTTTCCTCTGTGTTTCAAGGACAGTGCAGTCCGATCTTAAGGAAGAAACGGACCGATAAGAGAAAAGTCTCTCTCGACTAAAACCCGCCGTGATTTTTGATAAACGGAACTACCCCCCCCTCCTTCAGAATTTCTATCATTATGTCCGGAAGAGGAACAATCCGGATCTCCATTTCTTTCGTGACATTTTTCAAAATCTCTGAACCGATCTCATAGGCGAGGATATCCCCTTCGTCGATGCAGTCTGTATCGCATTCAACAAGAGGCAATCCTATATTTATTGCGTTTCTGTAGAAAATGCGGGAAAAGGTTTTCGCTACGATAAACAATACTCCCGCTTCCTTGAGAGCCACAGGCGCCTGCTCCCTTGATGAACCGCAGCCGAAATAGGATCCGGCGACCAAAACCCCGCCTCCTTCAATCTTCTTGCCGAAATCGGGATCGAGATCTTCCATCGCATGTTCCGCGAGATCCAGGAGATTCAATGTTTTTGTGTATTTGCCTGCAATGATGAGGTCCGTGCTGATGTTGTCCCCGTATTTTACCGCCTTTCCCCGCAGATTCATTGCCATTCCTCCAGGTCTTCGGGATTCGTAATGCGGCCACTGAGAACGGATGCTGCGATCGTAGCGGGAGATGCCAGATAGATGAGCGCTTTGTTGTTTCCCATTCTGCCTTTGAAATTCCGGTTCGAAGAAGAAAGAACGACTTCTCCGTCTGCAGGGACACCGCCGTGGGTACCTACGCAAACCCCGCATCCCGGGGTAAAAACAGCAGCCCCGGCCTCCATCAGAATCTGCAGCACTCCTTCGTTCATCGCCTGAAGCATGGTCTGTCTGGAAGCGGGAGTGACTATCAGCCTCACTCCCTCAGCTATTTTCTTCCCCTTCAATATGCCTGCAGCCGTCCGCAGATCTTCGATTCTGCCGTTCGTACAGCTTCCGAGAAAGGCCTGGTGTATTGGTATCCCCTCGACATCTCCAACCGGACATACATCATCTACCGCATGAGGTCTTGCAGCCATCGGGACAAGGGAATCTAGATCAATTTCCACGTCCTGTACATAGTGAGCTCCGCTGTCAGCCGCAATCCCGATTTCCGGATGGCATATATAGCCGCATTTGGCTCCCATTTCCACGACCATATTTGCGAGAGTGAGTCGGTCTGCGAGAGTTGATTGATCGATCCATTCTCCATAGAATTCAAGGCTTCTGTAATTTGCGCCGTCTGCCCTGATAGTTCCTATTGTCTTGAGAATGACGTCTTTTGCTGAACAATTCCCCTTCAATTTTCCCTTCAGCGTGATCCGAATGGTTTCCGGGACCTTGAACCATGATTTCCCCGTATACATGGCCGCTGCCATGTCAGTGGATCCCACTCCGGTAGCAAAAGCCCCGAGTGCTCCGTAGGTGCAGGTATGAGAGTCAGTTCCCAGGACCAGATCACCTGCCTGTACGTATCCTTTTTCTACGACGACCTGGTGACAGACTCCTTCCCCTCCTTCAATAAATCTCATTCCCTGTTCTTTTGCGAAATCCCGCATCATTTTCTGGAGATTCGCGATTCTTTCATAGGGAGCCGGTGTCGCATGGTCGATAATGAAAAGAACTTTCTCTGGATCGAAAACCTTTTTTCCGCCCATATTTTCGAAAGCCCTTATCGCCATCGGCCCGGTCGAATCATGGCTCATCAGAAAGTCGACCCGGCAGAAGAGAATATCCCCCGCTTCGGCAGCCTTTCCATGTCTGATAGAATGGCTGTCAAGAATTTTTTCGGCTATTGTCTGTCCTGACATTGAAAGGTCTGCCTTTCGTTCGAAATTTGCCGTACCATTACATATTATTCTCGATGAAGGTCGGCAGGTATTTTTTTTCGAGGTCCCGATAATCGTCATATCCTACGAGTTTTCTGAATTCCGAAAAATCACAGACGAGATCCTTTCGCCCCACCGCGATCTGGTCATTTTTGATCGCCTCGAAATAGTTCGCCATACCTTTCATGGCGGCGAAGAGGGGTCCGACCGGTATGCTGACTCTCGCAACACCCAGTTCTTTCAGCTTTTCAATGGGAATGACCGGCGTTTTCCCTCCCACAACCGCATCGAAGATATTGATGCTGACAGGGGCTTTGATACGTTTTACCGCTTCGTGAATCTGTTCTTCAGACCTTGGGGCCTCGAAGAAAATGAGATCGGCTCCGGCATCAGCATAGGCATTCGCCCTGTCCACCGCGCTCTCAAAACCCTCGACGGCTACCGCATCCGTACGAGCATTGATGATGAAATCCGGATCGAGTCTGTCCCGAACATCTTTGCAGGCTCTGACTTTCAAGACCATTTCCTCTTTTGAGACAAGCTGCTTTCCTTCCATATGCCCGCAGCGTTTCGGAAAGGCCTGGTCTTCGATATTCATTCCCGCAGCGCCGGCATTGATAAACTGCTCGGTAACGTACATTGCGGAGATTGCATTTCCGAATCCCGTATCTGCATCGACAATTACCGGAATACTCACTGAATCGATGATGTTTTTCGTGAAATGGAGAACGTCGGCGAAGGAAAGAAACGCCATGTCGGGCAGCCCCAGATAGCTTGCCGATAAACCGAAACCGCTCACCTGAAGAGCCTTAAAACCATAATCCTCGATCATTTTCGCGGAAATCGCATCGTGAGCTCCCGGACAAACCAAGGCTGCACGTTCATTCAGCATGGAACGCAATTTTGTGGATTTCTTCATGTTGTCTCCTCCTTCAGATATTTATTCCTAAACAAAATCGGATTCGCTTGTGTTCAGTTCCTGGTCGAAGGCAGATTTTCTTCATGTTTTTTTTTCAGATATCTGCGTATGGAACCTGTAATGGGATAGAGAAGAGATACAACGATAATGCCCAATATGATTTTGGAAATCGTGCTCATCCAGAAGATGGAATAGGATCCTCCGGAAATCATCATCGACTGGTGATAGCCCCGTTCCATCATGGTCCCGAGGATTATGGGAAGAAGCAGACAGATGAGTGGGTACTTCAGCTTTCGCATAGCGAAAGCGAGAAGGCCGAAGACCATTGTGACGACTGCATCTCCTATATTGTTGCGCATTGCGTAGGAACCGATGAAGCAGAGACTTACGATTACGGGGATAAGGAACCCTACGTCAACTACGGTAATTTTCACAAGATACCGAACCGTCAGGAGCGTCACCAGGAGAATGAAAATGTTCGAAAGGCCCAGTCCGAAAAAGAAAGTATAGGTAACCTTTCCGTAGGTAGAAAATAAAGCTGATCCCGGAATGAGACCATGAATCATCAATGCCCCCATGAGAAGTGCTGCGGAAGAACTTCCCGGAATACCCATGGTGAGGGTTGGAATAAGAGAGGTACAGGTTACGGCATTATTCGACGCCTCGGGGGCTATAACCCCTTCAGGAGAACCCTTACCGAACAGATCGGGATTTTTTGATCTTCCTTTTGCTGCAAAATAAGCGATAAGATTCGCTGCACTTACCCCTATTCCAGGCAAAGCTCCGATGACGGACCCGATGAGGGTGGAACGAATGAGTGTACCGGGATATCTGAAGGTAAGTCGAAACCCTTCCGACAGACCGCCCTTTGCCTCGAGTGAGTTTGATATCGTTCCCCCGCTCTCCACAAAAGCAAATACTTCAGAAATGGCGAAAAGACCGATAATAGCCGGTACGAGCTGAATCCCATCTTCCAGGTAAGGCAGCCCAAAGGTGAAGCGAATGACCCCTGAAACCGGATCGTAGCCTATTCCGGAAAGAACGAGCCCGATACCGAGAGCGATAAGCCCTTTCATTATCGAACCTTTGAGAACGGTCACGGAGATGATAATGAACGTAAAGAGAATCAGAAGAAAGAGTTCGGCCGGGCCGAATTTCAAAGAAATTTCAGCAAGAGGAGGAGAAAGAAAAAACAGAAGGAGGAGACCGGCAATTCCTCCTACAAAAGAGGACATCGCGGCTATTCCTATCGCCGCCATCCCTTTTCCCTGCTGAGCCATGGGATAACCGTCAAAGGATGTAGCCGTCGAAGCGGGCGTCCCGGGAGTATTCAACAGGATGGCGGATATGGAACCGCCGAAGGTAGCACCACAGTAAACGGATCCGAGAAGAATCAGCGCACCCTCCGGGGTCATCCAGAATGTAAAAGGAAGAAGGAGAGCCATGGTCATGGACGAACCTATTCCCGGAATGGCGCCCATGACTATCCCCAAAGCGGTTCCGAAAAGGGCGTACATAATGTTGATGAAGGTCATTGCCGCAAGGAATCCCTCAAAAATCATGTTCTGCAATTCCTCCCTAAAACCCGATGAGGCTGTCCGGCAGCGGCATTCGGAAGCCGACGACAAAAACCAGATAGACAAGCAGAAGGTAGCTGAAAGATATGAGAAGTATGAGCTTGAGCTTTCTGTGCCCCATCCAGATCATACAGAGGGGAACAAAAATTGCACTTGAAATCATCAGACCGACGAGGAAAATACCTGCTGTATAGCCGGATAGTATGAGGATGAAGGGAAGAGTTCTTCTATGGATTTTCAATACCGCCTCTTTTGCAGAACCTTTCAGCCAGAGCTGCCCCAGGCGGAAAACTATGCAGCCAAGAAGAAAGACGATGGCGATGTTCGGAACCGCTCTGGCTATCTCAGTAAAACCCGCTGCCTTTACAAGAAACAGAACAGAGATCCCTCCCCAGAGGAAAAGGAAAAATGTTTCTGCATATTTCATTGTGACATTCAACCAAGGCACCTCCTTCTTTCTTATGGAAAGCAACATTTAAGGAAAAAATGCAGGTGAATCGGCCGTTTCGCCTTCAGAAATTACCGATAAGGACCATCAATGATCTCACAGCCCTTTCCCTCGAGCTGCTTCAATACCCAGCTTCTGTCCGCCGTGCCGTCGATGGCGGCCTGAAGTTTCCGCCTGTCATTCTGCTGAAAGGCCAGAGAGAGTTCGAGGATATCCTCCGCATCGAGCCGAGGGATGACGATAACGCCGTCCGGATCACCCACGACGATATCCCCGGGATAGACAGAAACCCCTCCGCATGATACGGGTACGTTCACTTCTCCGGGCCCCTCCTTGTAGGGTCCCCCCGGCGTGGAACCGGAGGCGTAGAGGGGGACACTCCCTCCGTAGATTTCAAGAGAGTCTCTGATAGGACCATCCAGGACGATGCCGGCGAGCTTCTTTCGTTCTCCCTGTCGGTACATGATCTCTCCCAGCAGAGATCGTTCTCTTCCCTGCTCGTTGGCAATGACGAGGATGTCCCCTTCTCCCGCCATATCCAGGGCCTGGTGGATCATGAGATTGTCGCCGCACCGGGTTTTCACCGTAAGGGCCACTCCCGCCATATTTCCCTCCCCCGGTTTGGTCATCAGACGGATTGCAGGGAACATGGCATTCTGCCGACCCATGCAGTCGGCGATGTTGGCCGCCGGAATGGCGCGAAAACGCTCAACAAGTTCTCTCGATGGAAGATGCCTCTTGAGAAATACCCGAAAACCTGCAGACATTTCAAAACCTCTCTTCACTGGAAATATGATCGTTCAGCAATGACTTTTTCGTTCCCAGATCCCGTAAACTTCATGAAGGGACTTCGGAGGAACTCCGCCGAGCTCCTCCCGCGTTCCGAGAGCCGCCGACTTCTTGAGGCGCTTCACGATGGCCTCGGCCATGATGGGTTCGATTCCCATATCCCGCATCAGTTCGATGGATTCGCCCACTTCGAAGGCCCGCCGCTCAGAATGAACCAGGTCGGCGGCGATCATCCTCCCGGCTGTATGTTCAAAGGGAACCTTCAGCGTCTCCGCGATGGATTTCAGAACGACTTCCTCCGCGCCGCTCTTTCTGGCGAAAAGAAAGGACTCGACGAGCAGAGCCTCGAGGCCCTTCATGAAGACGCTTCGGACGAGTTTTATGGATGACGCCGCTCCGGCCTGCCCCTCGGCGAGGTCGATCTTCATTCCAAAAGGGTTCATGAGTTCCGCGAATTCTGCAGCTCCTGCACCGGAGGCAAGAATGGGGACGGTATGGCCATAGTTGGGAAGGGGACCGAGCATGGCGCAGTCTATATAGGATATGCCTTTTTCCGCGAAGACCTTCTCCATTCTTTCCTTCTCGGCTGGCTTTGCCGTGGTGACATCGGCATAGAAACGAAGCTTCGGCGAGAACTGAAGAACTTCTTCCGCCGCAGAAGGGGCGAATTTCGCGGGCACCGCCGCGATGAGAATTTCAGCCCTGCCGAGCATTTCCTGAATGGATGAACAGAGCTCTACATCTGCCTCCTTTGCCCGGGAGCGGATGGCCGATGCCACGGGGCCGTCCTGAAGCAACGCCCGGTCGAAGGCGACAATTTTGCCGAAGCCGGCACCTTTCAGCCCCTTTGACATAAAATAGCCGACTTCTCCGAAACCCAAGAACCCAAGGGCAACAGTCACAATGAAATCCCTCCTGCAGCTGTGATAAGCCTATTTTGGCCGATTCTGTCCGAAAAAACTATGGAAGCTGAATCGTCGTAAAGGTCGTTGGAGCATAAAAAACATTTCTCCTCTTCTTATTACTTAGAGAAAAAATCAGCTTCCAATATATGGAAGTAAGTTTCATATTATGGTATATTCATCTTACACGGTGAATAAAATTTGTCAATACAAAAAACATCCTGTCTCTGGAGGAAAAACTATGCAAGAACAGAAGGGGAAAAAGAAGGACGGCACCTCGGCGCTCAAAAAAGGACTGAAGGTGCTCTCCTGCTTTTCGTGGACGAGAAGCCGGATGACTCTCACAGAGATCTCCAGAGAGCTGGAACTGCCTCTTCCCACTGCCGCGCGGCTGGCCAGGGCCCTGGAGGAGGAGGGGTTTCTGGAACGGGACAGACAATCCAGGGCCTACCAGCCGGGTTTCAAGTGCTATCTCCTTGGCTCTATCGCGAAGAAGACGGGAGTTCTTCGAACGATAGCTCTTCCTTTCATGGAAGAACTGCGTAAGCTTTTCAACGAGACGGTGAATCTCTATATCCGGGAGGGGGATTACAGAATCTGCTATGAGCAGGTTGAAAGTTCTCTGAACCTCAAGCGGTCTGCAAAGCTGGGAGACCGTTTTCCTCTGTGGGCCGGCGCCTCGGGCCGATGTTTTCTGGCTTTTATGGATGAAGAAGATGTGAAAAGGATACTGGGAGAAGTCGAGCCTCTCACCGAAAATACCATTCTCTCCAGCGAGACGGTCCATGAAAAAAACAGGGCACTTCGGGAACAAGGATACGGCACCAGCGTCGCCGAAAGAGAGCAGGGAGTCTCCTCGGTTGCGGTGCCGATTTTTGACGGGTCCATGAAATCCGTGGCCTGCATGACTCTCTCCGGTCCCACAGCACGGTTCTCGGAAAAGATGACAGCCGCCCTCATTCCGGCCCTCAAGAAGCGGTGCCTTGCCATATCTCTGAAGCTCGGAGCGGAGCGGCAGAACCTCGGGCTGCTGGAAGAGTCTGGGGGAAGAAGAGACGGCCCCGGCGAGGACTTCTGATTTCCGAACCCTCGCCGGAGAAGTTTCAGTGGCTTATCCCTGCAGGGATACTTCCTTCGCCTCGAAGACCCTCACGGTGACAGGTCCGGTGATCATGTCCTTCCGGGCCTCCCGTGCGGAGGCGATATGCTCAGTCTTCAGGTGGGCCTTCAGGGATTCGAGGCTGTCCCACTCTTCGAAATACATGAACGTATCGTCTTCCGTGCTGCTGAGAAGGGTATAGCTGATGTTTCCCTTCTCTTTGCGGGTAAGTTCCACCGCCTTCCGTGAGACCTCCGCGATTTTCTCCTTCATCCCCGGTTTTGCCGTAAATTTCGCGCTGACGATAATCATATCGAATCCTCCCAGAAATAATTTTCCCGGCTGTTTTTTCTGCTGAAGGCCGGGAGAACCCTCGCACCGTAATGCTGAAAACATTATACTCTTTCTCTTTCGCATCAGCCTGAGGACTCCGAAAGACCCCTCCCTATTTTTTCTTCAAGGGGAAATCACGGGAAAATTAGACCCTTTCGTGAGAAAATAGAAGAATATGGGTGCCTCTGACAGGGCATCTCCATAGTGACACATCCGCGAGACCTGGTAATAAAAATGAAAAAGGAGAGGATAAGGATGATTTTGCGGGCGAAAAAGGGGATTTTGTGCGTACTGTTTCTTTTCTGGCTTCTATCCGGGCTTTCATGGGCGGCCGAGTTTTCTGCAGACATGGCCATCTCCTCCAAAACTGCCGGCGCCGACATCACGGGAAAGGTCTTCGTGAAGGGTTCGGCCCTGCGCCAGGAGCTGAAGACCCCCGTGGGAGTGCAGACCACGATCATCCCTGCGGGAGGGGGCGTCATGTATATTCTGCTGCCGGGACAGAAGATGTACATGGAGATGGCCAACACCCAAGTCGTGCTCGACGAAAAGGAGAACATCGAGGCAAAACTCTCTAAAGAAGGAAAATTCACCAAAAAGGGGACCGAGACCATCGACGGGCATCTCTGCGATGTCTACTTCATAGACTACACCGATCCGGAACTCGGCGAATCCACCATCTGGCTTTCCCGGGACCTGAACTACCCACTGAAGATCCATACCGTGAACCCAAAGGACAGCGCCACAATAACTTATAAAAACATATCCTCGAAAAGCCTGAACGGTTCCCTCTTCACCCTACCGAAAGGCTATAAAAAATTCTCCATGTAGTTTCGAAAATCAGACAAATCAATCGGAAAGCACGGCGCGCTCTCAAAAATACACGGCCGTCTTAAAGGCGATATTCTCTTCGCTCCTATTGGAGCGAATTTACCTTATGCATTGAAAAACTCCCAACCGATTCACAGCTATAAAATAATTCAATAGTAGAAAAAATACACTCAGTTCGTGAAGCCGAAGCGCCCTTTTGCCTTCCAGACCAGCTCGTAGACCGGCGGAATGGCGAGAAGGGCCAGCACTCCTCCCGCCACGAGACCGCCGATGGCCACGATGGCCATGGGAGAGCGGAAGGACCCGCCGTCCCCCGCTCCTATGGCGAGGGGGATCATGGCGATGATGGAGGTGACGTCCGCCATGATGATCGGGCGCAGGCGCACCTTGCACGCTTCGATGATGGCCGCGGCGGGGTCCTTTCCCTCCTTCCGGACGATCTCCGCGTAGTCGATGATGACGATGGCGTTGTTCACCACTAGCCCCACGAGCATGATAACCCCCATGAGACCATAGATGGACAGGGGGGTCTTCGTGAGGATGAGCGCCGGGACCACGCCGATGACGGAGAGGGGGACGGTGAGCATGATCACGAAGGCGAAGAGGAAGGATTCGAGGATGGCCGCGATCAGCAGGAATGTAAGGAGCACCGCCAGGCCGAGAGCGAAGTTGAGCGGGCCGAAGTTGTCCTGAATGGACTGGATCTCACCGGCGTAGGTGATGCGGTACCCAGGCGGCAGGGGAATTTCGTCGATGCGGGGTTTGATCTCCCGGTAGGCCTCCCCCACGGTGGTCCCCGAGACGTTGCCGTCCACGGTGATGGAGCGCTGCCGGTCCTTCCGCAGAATCTGCGTGGGGCCCATGGTGTCCTCGATCTTTGCGAGGTCTCTCAGGGAGACGAACCCCGCGGAAGTGGAAAAGGGGAGGTCCGGAAGCTGGAAGGGGCTCGAGACCTCTTCGGAGCGGAGCTTCACGAGGATATCGTATTCCTTTCCCTTTTCACGGAAGACTCCCGCCTTCAGCCCTGTTACGTACCCTCTCAGGATGTCCGAAAGGCTCTCCGTGCTGAAATTGAGCCTTCCCATACGCAGCCGGTCAGGGATCAGCTGAATTTCCGGCCGGCCCGTGCGCCAGTCGAGGTCCACGTCCACGACCCCGTCGACGCTCCGGAGTACCGTCATGACCTTCATGGCAAGGTCGTTCAGTACCTCCGTCTCATCCCCCCGGACGACCACCTGGATGGTCTTTCCCCTCACTCCTCCCCTGCCTCCTCCGGCAGTGACGCTTGCTTTGAGGTCGGGAAGGGATGCGAGAAGGGGACGGAGGGGAGCGGCGAAGGCGAAGCTCGACGGCCGGTCGGGGGCGTCATCGAGATAAATCCGCATGGTGGCCCGGTTGAGTCCCGACCGGGACCCTCCGCCGCCGATCACGGCGTCCACTCCCTTGACATGGGGAAGGGAGAGAACGTGGCTTTCCACCTGCCGCACCAGCCGGTCCGTCATGGCCAGGGAGGCCGATGCCGAGGTTTCCATGGCAATGGAGACCTGCCCTTCGTCGGAGGAGGGGAAAAACTGGAAGCCGATGCGGTTTGTGATCAGCAGAGACCCGGTGAAAAGTCCGCTGAAAAGAAGGAGAGCGAGCCACGGGTGTCCTACGGCGGTTTTGACCAGAACATGATGAAGATCCTCGAACCCCTCGTAGAGCCACTGCCACCACCCGGTGAGCAGACGGCTTCCCCGGGAGGGACCCGCGGAGCTGCCGATCCGTGCGGCGAGCATGGGAGTGAATGTGAGGGCGACCCAGAGGGAAAAGATGGTCGAAAAGACCACCGTCATGGCGAAGGGGTTGAAGAGCTGCCCTATTCTCCCCCCCGCCAGGGCCACAGGAATGAAGACCCCGAGGTTCGTTGCCGTGGTGGAGAGGACGGCGATGGCGATCTCCTTGGTTCCCCGTTCCGCCGCCTCGATGGGGTGGTATCCCATCTCCTTGTAGCGGATGATGTTCTCGATGACGAGGATGGAGTTGTTCACCAGGATTCCTGTGGAGATGGCGAGCCCGAGGGTGGTCATGATGTTGAGGGTGTACTTTGCCAGCACCATGGGCATGAAGGTGGCCACAATCGCCGTAGGCATGACGATGGCCACCAGGAGCGTGACGGAAAGTCTTCTGAGGAAAAGAAAGAGGATCAGGGCCGTGAGGGCCGTTCCGGTGATCATGTCCCGGAATACGTTCCATATGGAGCTGGCGATGAACTCTCCGTCGTCGAAGGGGATGGCCATGGAGAATCCCGGCGGAAGGGTGGGCACGATCCGGTCGAGCATCTCTCGGGCCGCCCTGCTCGCCTTCACGACGTTGCCGTCCGGAACAGCCGTGAGGGAGAGGATGAAGGAGTCCTGCCCCTGGTACCGGGCGAGGCGGCGAACCTCCGCCGTGTCATCCGTAACGGTCCCGATGTCGGCGAGACGGACGGATACTCCGTTGGGAAGAGATATCTGCACGTTTTCGAGCTCGGCGACGGTGGCCGACTCCCCCACGACCCGGAGGATGGACTCCTGGTCTCCGAGGGTTATCCGCCCTGAGGGGGAGCTGTAGTTTCCGCTCGAGAGGATATTCGTCACCTGGCGGATGTTCAGCCCGAGGCTGCCCAGGGCCACGGGGTCGAGCTCCACGTGGATCTCCCGGGTGAGCCCTCCGTCGAGGGAGACGTCTGCCACATCCACCACCTGGGAGAGCTGGCGCTGCACCCGGTCCTCGAGAATATCCCGGGCCCGCTGAGGAGGAAGGGTGGAGGTGAAGACCACGGACATGAAGGACCGGGCGTTGATGTCGAACTTGCGCACCACGGGATCCTCGGCGTCCTCGGGAAGCGATACGGTCCGGACGCGGTTGGCCACGTCGAGAGCGGCATCGGCGAGGTTGATGTCGGGGTCGAATTCGACAAAGACATAGGAAAGCCCTTCGAGGGAGGTGCTTTCGATCCGCCTCGCCCCCTGCACCTGGCTTATGGCGTCCTCCAGGGGCTTGGAGACGAGGGTCTCCATATCCACCGGGCCGGCGCCCGTGTACCGGGTCACCACCGAGACGAAAGGGACTTCTATTTTTGGAAGAAGGGAGATCCCCATCCCCTTGATTCCCGCCAGTCCGAGGAGGACGGCTAGGATGACGATGACGAGCGTCAGGACGGGCCGGCGGATGGAGATGCTGATGAGGCCCATGGCCTGTTATTTTCCTCCCCTGTCGGCGCTCGCAGGGATCTCTTTCCCTGAGGAATTCACCCCGGGTTTTGAAAGAAGTCCGTTGGAGACGGTGATCTTCGCACCATCGTAAAGGCTTCCTGCGCCGCTCTTGACCACCTTGTCGCCGGGGGTGAGACCGGAGAGGACCTCCACGAAGCCGCCGCTCCCCTCCCCCGGGACTATCTCTCGCCGCGCTGCCTGGGAGCCGGAGACGAGAAAGACATAGGGCTTCCCGTCTTCCCGAAGAATCGACTCGTAGGGGATGGCGAGGGCGTTCTCCCTGCGGACCATCTGGACGTCCATCCGGACGTAGTCACCGGGAATGAGAGTGCATTCGGCGGGAAGCCGGACGATGAAGCGAAAAAATCCCGTGGCCGGATCTGCCTCAGGGTCCATCCGGTTGATTTTTCCCGTGGTCTCCCCTCCCCAGGGGGCCGTGACGAGAACATCCATTCCGGGAAGGATGAGGCCCCGAATGGTGGGAGAGACGAGCATGGAGACTTCCCGCCTCTCGAAGTCCGCCACTGCGAGAAGTTCTCTTCCCGGCTCGGCGAATTCCCCTTTCTCGGCGGAGCGGCGCACAACCACGCCGTCGAGGGCCGAGCGGATCTGGGTACGGGAGGACGTGGTACGGGCATCCCGGAGCTTCGCCGCCTCGTCCTGCACCAAGACGTTGGCCCGATCAAGCTCCTGCTTCGACGTCCCCCCTGCCTTGAAGACCTTCTGCAGGCTTTCATAGCGGCTTTTGGCGTCCTCATAGGCGGCCTGCCGGGCGCTCAGAAGGGCGGCCTGATTCTGCCCCGCCAGGGAGATGAGCACCGACCCCTTCTTCACCCGGTCGCCCACGGAGACGGCAACCTCCTCGATAACCTCCCGGGTCTGGGCGGTCACCTTCTGCACCTGGGCCGACCGGACGGTTCCGTAGAAGCTCCGCCATATCTCCCAGGTACGGGGCTGCACCTCGTAGGCCGTCACCGTAATACCCGCAGCAGGCGGAGGGGTGCGCTGCTGGGCTCCCGATGGGGCCAGAAGCCGGTAGCCGAGAAAGCCGAGGGCTCCTGCAAGCAGGACGATCCAGATCAGGACGTTGAGTTTTTTCAGAATTCCCATGGAGTACCTCTTTTCTTCTCACGAAAAAGACGAAAGAAATGCAGGGATATTGTACTCCAGGAGTGCCGTTTGAACACAAGGGGAAATTACTGAAGGAGACGAATTTGCTGTCTATTCTTCCCGGTAGCGATCGAGCAGTTTCTGCCGTTCAGAAGGCCGCAGCATGGAATTCAGGGCAAAGGCCATAAGGACAACCCCCGTGATGGACGCCCCGTAGCGGGAGAGCCCGAAGGAAAAGCCGAGGTTCGATATCTCGAAGAGAACCATTGGAAGCCGCATGGTGGACCACGCTCCGATGAAGATGAAGATATTCCGCAGGCTCGTCCCCTTGCGGATCATCACTTCCGCGATGGGAAAGGCAATGTAGAGGGGACCGGCTGAACTCGCCCCGAGCAGGAGGGAAAGGACGATGCCCCGAAGGCCGGATCCTTCGCCGAGAAGGGGGGCCACCCGCTCCCGGGAGATCCATACGTCGAATAGCCCCAGAAGGAGAAAGACGGGAGGAAGAATTCCGAGGACCATGAGAACATTTTCCCCCAGAAGGATGGCCGCGGTCCGTCCCCGGAGAGGGTCGTACATGGCGAGAGGAAGAGTGAGAATCAGGGCGGCGAGGGGCAGACGCCATTTTCTGAATCCGTTCACGGCGTCACCGCCAGCCAGACCACGTACCCCACGACGAAGGAATAGAAATAGGCCATGCCGTTCCGGAGCAGAGTGACCTTCCATCCGAAATATTGGGCTTCCAGGGGAGCCGTGGCCACCCCAACCATCATCAGGGTGGAGATGAAGACGGCCATCTGGGCGATGCCCGCGCCGTTCTCCAGGAGAAGCTTCGCCATGGGAAAGGCTATGAACCCGGGGATAAGGGTGACCGATCCGAGGACGGACGCCAGTATCTGGCCGAAAAAACCGCTTTCCCGTCCGAGGGCCGCGGCGATGAACCGCTCGGGCAGAAAGGCCACGGAAAAGGAGACGAGAAGAAGGACTGCGAAAAAGGGGGGAAGGATGTTCACGAAGCTGTTCCACCCCTTCTTCAGGGCTTTTTTCGTCTTCTGCCGGTCGGACAGTGCCGATGCGGTCAGCAGGAGGAGCGCCGTGCCGTAGAGAACCCAGATCATGATGACGTCACTCCTCCCTTCTCTTCAATAAAAATGCAAAAAGTGACTGCGGAGTGCTGCCCCGGGCCGAGCCCGGCAGCACTCCGCAAGCCTGCAAAGGAAAACCGTTTCTTTTCCCGCGGTTCGGCCTATAAGTATACCCTGCTTTTTTTCAGGAGGCCACCATGCCGAAAAGCATTCCGGCCATCGTGGAGAGAAGGACCACCAGCGCCACGTAGACGGCGGTCTTTCTCGTTCCAAGAATGGTGTTGATCACGAGCATGCTCGGCAGGGACAAAGCCGGCCCGGCCAGCAGCAGCGCGAGGGCGGGACCCTTTCCCATCCCTGCGCCCAGAAGACCCTGGAGAATGGGCACTTCCGTCAGGGTCGCGAAGTACATGAACGCCCCGGAGATGGAGGCGAAAAAGTTCGCTCCCGCTGAGTTCCCGCCCACGAGCATGGCCACGTACCGGCCGGGGATAAGGGCTTCGTGTCCGGGACGGCCGAGAAGAAATCCGGCGACGAGCACTCCGGCGAAGAGCAGAGGCATGACCTGGAGGGCATACCCCCAGGTGGAGCTGAACCACTCGCTCCGTTCGTCCCGGGTAAACCAGAGCCAGGAGGTCAGCACGGTCGCTGCGAGGGCAGCCCCTGAAAGGATCCATTTCAGATTGTAGACCCCCTCCCAGAAGGCATTGGAGGTTTTGGGAGCGGCCCAGTTGGCGAAGACGAGAAAGACGACCATCCCCGCCATCTGAATGACAGTCTTCCACAGGGGACGGGACGGTTCCTCCTCGCAGTTCATTGCGAACCCCTCCTGCCGGGCCTTCTCTTCTTTTCCGAAGATGACCGCCATGAGGAGTCCTATGACAACGCTGAAAAGAACAGCCCCCACAGCCCGGGCGATTCCCATCTCGAGGCCGAGCACCCGGGCCGTGAGGATGATGGCGAGGACGTTGATGGCAGGCCCGGAATAGAGAAACGCCGACGCCGGCCCGAGCCCCGCCCCCCGCTTATAGATCCCGGCGAAGAGGGGAAGGACTGTACAGGAACAGACGGCGAGCACCGACCCCGACACTGAGGCCACCGAATAGGCAATCCACTTCTTCGCTCCCGCCCCAAGGTATTTCATCACCGCCTGCTGGGAAACGAAGACGCAGATCGCCCCGGCGATGAAGAAGGCGGGCACCAGGCAGAGCAGCACATGCTGCCGGGCGTAATCGCTCATCATGGCCGCCGATTCGGCGAGGCCGGCCAAAATCCGCTCGTTTCCCTCCGGAAGGAAATAGAAGGTGAGGAAAAAGAGGACAATCAGGGTAAATTTCGTTCGTTCTTTCATACTTTTCATCTCCCGGATAAATTTTATGTGGCAATTACTTCACATTAAAGGGAAGAGAAGAACCCCCGACAGGGCGGGGGTGATTGACTTTTTCTATTTTGCCCGCTGAAGCAGGTCCTTCACTCTTTCGACAGTCGGGACGCTTCCGGAGCAGACAAGTTTCCCGTTGACCGCAAGGCCGGGGGTCGAAAATATACCGAACTCCATGATATCGGAGATATTTTCCACCTTTTCGACAGTGTACTGCATTCCAATTTCTTTCGCTGCCTCTTCGGCCACCTCGGCCAGTTTCTTGCACTTCGGGCAGCCCGTGCCCAGTATCTGAATTTTCATTCGTCCTCCTTATGTTATCGAAGCCGAGGCCGGGAACAGGCGCAGTTTCCCGGTACCGCCTCCCGTTTGGGGCCTTCCGACAGCACCGCTCCCTCCAGGCAGGAGATCACGGCGCCGAGACAGCCCAGCCGAAGGGAATAGAAGACCTTGAGACCCTCTTTCCGGTCTTCGAGAATTCCCAGAGATTTCATCAGCGAAAGATGTTTGCTGATCGTTGTCCGGTCGAAGGAAAATCTGGACGCTATGTCGCATACGCACAGTTCCCCCCGGGACAGGGCTTCCACGATGGAGAGCCTGACAGGATGGGCAATACCCTTCAGTATGGCCGCCTTTCGTTCCTGCTCGGACAATTGCATCCCGCTCCCCCCTTAATGTGAAGATTTTACCACTTATCCGGCAGAGATGCAAGCCATACTTTTCTTCCTGAATTCACAGCTTTGAGCAGGTCAGGGGGTCCTGTTCACGGTCCAGACATAGTATATCAAATGAGAATATCATCCAAAAAACACCCCTTTCTGCTATACTCTTTCAGGAGGTGGTTTCCATGGAAAAAAAGCCCCGGGCTCTTCGGGGGTTCGTCTGCCCTCCCTGACTTCTCATTGCCCTGGTCGCGGCGGTCGTCGCGGGAATTTCATGGCTCGTGAAGTGGTTTCGAGGATAGACTTGATTCCGTTAAAAGAAGGACCTTTAAGAGGGGATCATAGAAATCCGTCGGTCAACAGGGTCTTGCGCAAGGGTGAAAGGGGTTTTCTTCGTACGAAGAAAACCCCTTTCTATGAAAAGCATTTCCCTGTCGAAGGGAAGGTGCTTATTTGGTCAGGTCTGCGATGAGATTCTTCATCTCATCGATCTCCCACCGCTCGGTCTCGATGATGTCGTCGGCGAGTTTACGGGCCCGGGGGTCGGTGATGCGGGCCCTTTCGCTCGTGAGGATGGCGATGGAATGGTGGGGGATCATGGCTCTCATCCAGGAGACGTCCTCCGCGGGTGCCTGGCTGCGGACGAGCCAGAGGGCCACTGCGAAGAGCAGGACGCTTACTGCCAGGATCGCCGTATTCTTGCGGCCGTCGGTGTACATGTTCATCATGAAGGCCAGAATGAGCACCGCCATGACGGCCCCCATGACGACGGCCATGTAAGCCCGTGTCTCGCTGAAAAACAGATGGTCCATGGAGCAGGTGTTCAGGTACATGAGTCCGAACATCACCACCGTTGCGGTGGCGATCATGACGAGAAAATGGATATACTTGTTCATCTATATTCCCTCCTTATCTTATTGGAAACGGAATTTTTCCCTGTCTCCATCACTCATAACCTGATCAGGCATCAATTTTCTCCGGACTTTCCTTTACGATATAACTATAAATACGCATTTGTAATCGATCTATTCCATAGGATAAAAAATTCCCCATCTCCCGGCGAGAGGGAGACGAAAAAAAGAGGGATAAGGGCATGAATGATCTAAGGGATGAAGTGAGGCAGCGATACGCAAGGGCAATACAAGAGGGGGGCGGATGCTGCGGAGGCGGATGCGAAAGGACCTTTCTTCCCGCGGAGGCCAATTATTCCCATTCTTATCTTGAAGGGATTTCGGCTGGTCTGGCGGAACAGTCCTTCGGATGCGGCAACCCTCTGGAAGACGCCGGGCTGAAGCCGGGGGAGACCGTACTTGACCTCGGCTGCGGCGCGGGGCTCGATCTTATTCTGGCCTCAGAAGCGGTCGGTCCCGGGGGAAGGCTGATCGGCGTCGACATGACCGGCGAGATGCTCGACGCGGCGAAGGAGAATTTGAAGGGAAGGGAGAATGTCCTTCTCGTAAAGGGGTACCTCGAGGATCTGCCCCTTGAAAGCGAGTCTGTGGACGTGGTAATTTCCAACTGCGTGATAAACCTCTCCCCTGACAAGGGAAAAGTTTTGAGAGAAGCATGGCGGGTTCTCCGTCCGGAGGGACGGCTTTCCGTCTCCGATACGGTCTTTCTCGAACCGGTGCCGCCCGGCCTCTCGGAGTTTCTCTCGGGATGGTGCGGGTGCATCTCGGGAGCCCTCTCAGCGGAGGAATACCGGACTTTTCTCGCCGAAGCGGGGTTCGTCTCCATAGAGATCAGGCCGAAGAAAATTTATTTCGCCCATGATGCTCTTCTCGAGATGATGTTTCCGGACCTGGCGGAAGCGGACCGGAAGAAGCTGAAGGGAGCCCTGGCGAGTGCCACGGTCACGGCAGGAAAACCCCTGGCCTGAGGGTTGAATAGTGCATAAAAAAACAGCGGGCCCCGGCGCTTCGGAAGGGCACACAGGATTCATGGCGTCAGCGGTTTTATCCAAAAAGACAGGGAGCCTCCGTACTTCGGAAGGCTCCCTGTCTTTATTACGGATTTTTCAGTTCTTCGATTCTGAATATTTCTCTCCGAACCACTTCAGAAAGGCCGTTTCTGCCCTTTCCATCCGTTCGCGGCACTCGGGGGTGATTTCGTCGCCGAAATCGAAGGATTCCCCCTCCACGCTGATGAGGACAGAGGGCGGCACTCCCCTCCCGAGGTTCCGGGCGAGGGAGAGAAGCCATCCCGGCCCTAACGAGTGGATGTTCAGACCCTCCAGACGGGGATCCGGGGCGATCTCCTCGATTCTGTACCTTCCACGTCGCCTCCGTCATTCGACGGTACCCGGGCATCGCAGAATATCAGCAGATCGTATCGGCTGAAATCCTCAGCCAGCTCGGGAAGGAGCTGGTGCTCGAGGGAGAGTTCCGTTTGCTCTCCCCTCTCCCCGAGCACTCCTGCAAGATCTTCGGCCAGTATATGGCCTACTCCGTCGTCGGTGCGGAAAGGGTTTCCGTATCCGCAGACGAGTATTTTCACTCCTTCGTGACCATCCTCAGCAGTTCTCCCCGGCTGTCCAGAATTTCGACCATGAGGGGCATCTTGCCCACCGCGTGGGTCGAGCAGGAAAGGCAGGGGTCATAGCAGCGGATGACGTGCTCCATCCGGTTCAGTGCCCCTTCCTTCACGTCCGGTCCGGTGATGTATTCTTTGGCCACCATTTCCACGCCCTTGTTCATGGCGTAGTTGTTGTGCCCCGTGGCCACGATGAGGTTGACCTTTTCGATGGCTCCTTTTTCGTCCACCTGGTAGTGGTGGATGAGAGTGCCCCGCGGGGCCTCAACGACACCGATCCCCTCCCGGTTCGTCACGTCTCCGGTGACCCGGAGGTCGCTTCCGAGGACATCGGGATCGTTCAGCAGCTCCTCGAGCCGCTCCATGCCGTAGAGAATCTCTATGAGCCGGGCGTAGTGATAGTAGAGGGTATAGTGGACCATGCCGTCCGCCGTTGTCTTTCTGAAGGCGGCAAGCTCGGCGGATGCCTCGGGGGTGGCTATGTCGTCGCAGGCGTTAAGCCTGCCGAGGGGGCCGACCCGGTAGGAGCCGTGAGGGAATCCGAGGGAGCGGTAGAAGGGGAACTTCAGATAGCTCCAGTCCTCCACGTGCTCGCCGATATGGGCAACATAGTCGGTATCGTCGAATTCGTCGGTGATGCGCCCCCGGGGGCTGCGCAGGCGGATTCTTCCGTCGTACATCTCGAGGTTGCCGTCCTTCACGAGGCCCATGTAGGAGGTCTCCAGTGTGGCGAAGGTCTTCGCAAGCTCGGCGTTCTCGGCCAGGTACTTCTTGACGAGGTCGAGGGCCTTCCGGAGATTTTCCTTATGGCCGGGCAGGGCGGCAAGCATGGCGTCCCGCTCCTGGGGGAAGAGGCTCCGGTTCACTCCTCCGGGAATGCTGTGCCAGGGGTGAATTTTCTTTCCGCCGAGGGTCTTGATAATCTCCTGGCCGAACTTGCGCATGGTTATCCCCGCCACGGCGAGATCTGGGAACTGCTGGGCCAGCCCGGCTACGTTGCGGATCGCCGGGTCGGCGTCAAAGCCGAAGAGAAGATCCGGGCTCGACAGGTGGAAGAAGGAGAGGGCATGGGACTGGATGATCTGTCCCATGTGCATGACCTCCCGGAGCTTCGCCGCTGACGGGGTGAGGGTGACGCCGAGAATGGCGTCGCAGGCCTTCGCCGAAGCGAGGTGATGGCTTACCGGGCAGATTCCGCAGATCCTCGGGGTGATGACGGGCATCTCGCGAAAATCCCGTCCCCTCACGAAGACCTCGAACCCCCGGTACTGGGTGACGTGAAAGCGCGCCGAGTCAACCATCCCGTCCTCTGTGAGGTTCACGGTGATTTTGCCATGTCCCTCGATTCTGCTCACGGGGTTGACTACTATCGTCTTTCCCTTTTTTCCCTGAACTGCTGTTTTTGTGTTTTCCATACTCTCATTCCTCCGCTAATCATAGCGCATGACATCGGTGGGAACGGTGGGAATCCGTCCCTCCAATATCTCGCTGAAGACGTAATAAATAGTGTCCGCGTCGGGCGGACAGCCGGGAACGTACACATCCACCTTCACGGCCCTGTCCACGGGGATTGCCTGGGGGAGCAGGGCGGGCACATCGACCCGGGGAATGATGCCCTCGGGGTTCACGGTGCTGACAGTATTCACGAATCCTTCTTTCAGTACCTCTTCCGCCGGCATGAAGTTCCGCATGCAGTTTATGCCGCCGAAAACGGCGCAGTCGCCCCAGGCAATGAGGATCTTGCATTTTTCCCGGAGCTCCTTTGCAATATGCAACTCCTCTTCATTGCCGAGGGCTCCTTCAATGACCCCCACGTCGACTTCCGGAATAACCTTGATGTCAGTGATGGGGGTTGAGGTCAGCTCCACCTTCTCGAGAAGCCCGACGATGCGCTCGTCGATGTCGAGGAAGGACATGTGGCATCCGGCACATGCTTCAAGCCAGACTGATGCCAGTTTCGCCTTTGCCATGATCATCCCTCCTCCTTCATGGAGACAGTTCGCGCCGCGGCGGGTTCCGCCGAGGACGCATAGACGTTCTCGCAGGGGGCCGCGGAGGCGGAGACAAGCTCGCGCCCCAGCTTCGATGCGAGTTCCTTCATGATGACCGAAAGTCCCTTGAGGTTGCCCTTGGGGGGGACGATCATGTTCATTCTCCGCCGCTCCCCCTCGAGAGTGCAGTAGTGGCCGCTTCTCTCGAACCAGGCGGGGGCGGGAAGCAGAACGTCCGCCATGTTCACCAGAGGGTGGGACATGAAGGGCGTGTGCACCACGACGAACCGTGCGCGGGACATGGCCTCGAGGGCCCGCTTGTCCTCCTCCACCATTCCGGTGGAGAGCACGTAGAGAAAATCGAGATCGCTGTCGGTAAGCCAGTCTTCCGTGCCTGTGACGGTGTTCAGGGCGCCGAGGCTGTTGCTTGCCCGAAGCATGGGAACCACGCCGAGGCCGTCCTCGAAAAAGGCCCCGGAGGCGACGGCCAGGTTCACGGCCTCGGTGACGAGGGCCGGAGAAGAGGCGAGGGAAGAGCCTATGACGACGACGGGCTTCTTCGCATTTCTCAGAAGCTCCGCAGCTTCTTTCAGCTTTTCGGGGACATCCTGCCCTTCCACGCCCTTTCTCAGGGTGCGGAGAAGCTCCCCCATCTCCTTTTCGGTCGTGCGTATATCCACGTCGGTGATCCCCTCGAAGGGGTTCTTTTCTGTGGAGACATTGAGAAGCTTCGCCCGCTCCAGTATAGTGGAGACCCGGATGTAGCTCGCCGCGACGGGGGCTTCCTCCTGGGGGTTGGCCTCGAGTAGCAGGATGGCGTCGCTCGAGGCGATGTTGTGGGCCGCCGTGAAGGGACGGATGCCCTGGTCGGCGAAGGGCCTGAATCCGTCCACGAATCCCCGGAGCATATTTCCGTAGTAGCCGTCCACCTTGTCCATCTTCATGGTATCCCGGAAGAAGGATGACATGACGGTGAGCTCTTCATCGGTGGAGAGCTCGGAGAGAAGGGCCCCGGCCTTGCCTGACCCGACTGCGCCCTTCAGTTTGGATGCGGCGAGATCGAGGGCTTCATCCCAGGTTGCCTCCCGGAAGGTGGAGCCGGTACGGATCATGGGAACGGCAACCCGGTCCCTTTCGGTTGATTTCGGAAGATCCCAGCGCCCCATGTGGCAGAGCTGTCCGCCGTCCGCGCTGGTTCCGGAGAGCCCCTCGACCCGCACGACGCTTCCCGTGCGGACCCATGCCTTGATACGGCAGCCGATGGAGCAGAGAGGGCAGATGCTCTCCACGATATCGTCGCAGTCGTTCCGTCTGCCCCGGTAGACGAAGTCCCGGAGGGTGATGGTCCCTGTGGGACACACCTGGGCGCAGGCGCCGCAGGAGATGCAGGTATCGCTGTCGCCGAGCTCTTTTCCGAGGTCGGCGATGATATTGGTTCCCCACCCCCGCTTTTCGAGATCGAGAGTATGGGCCCCCACTTTTTCAGCGCAGACCCGGATGCACCGGAGGCAGAGGATGCACCGGTTATGGTCTATCTGGATGTGGGGATCGGAGGCGTCGTTGTGGAAGGACTCGTACAGGAAAGGATACCGTACGTTGTCCATGCCGTGCTCGATGGCGAGGCGCTGAAGTTCGCAGTCCCCTGACTGGGAGCAGAACATGCAGAAATGGTTGCGCCCCGCGAAAAGCAGCTCGAGAATCTGCAGCCTGTATTTTTTCAGTTTTTCCGTCTTCGTGGAGACCCGCATATCATGAACTGCGGGGGTAGTGCAGGCCGTGAGGAGCTTCGGATTTCCCTCCACCTCCACCACGCACATACGGCAGGACCCGATGGGGGTGAGCCCTTCCATCCAGCAGAGAGTGGGAATGTAAATATCGCTCTTCCGCGCGACCTCGAGGATGGTATCTCCCTTTTCCCCCCTGCATTCTATTCCGTCGATGACGAGGGTGATTTCACTCATAGTCTTCCTCCTCAGGAATTACTTTTTTTCGATGGCGCCGAAGGGGC
This sequence comes from Aminobacteriaceae bacterium, assembly GCA_963674625.2. Taxonomy (GTDB): domain Bacteria; phylum Synergistota; class Synergistia; order Synergistales; family Aminobacteriaceae; genus JALHFZ01. The sequence continues at coordinate 621,945 of CAXXXO010000004.1, forward strand.
ACTTTTCGAAGCATGTGCCGCAGCGGATGCACCGGTCGGTGTCGATTACGTACCCGGAAGCCCGGTCTCCGGGGATGCAGTGGACTGGGCAGTTGCGGGCGCAGAGTCCGCACTTCTTGCATGCGTCCTGGAGAATGCTGTACTCGAGCAGGGCGGTGCAGGCGCCGGCGGGGCACTTTTTGTCCCGAATATGGGCCAGATACTCGTCCCTGAAGTAGCGGAGAGTTGTAAGCACCGGGTTCGGAGCAGTCTGGCCGAGGCCGCAGAGGGACATGTCCTTCACCATGTTGGCCAGGCTTTCGAGGGTATCGAGATCCTCCATGGTTCCGTTCCCCTCGCAGATCTTGTTGAGGAGAAGGAGCATGTGCTTCGTTCCCTCCCTGCAGGGGCTGCATTTGCCGCAGGATTCCTTCTGGGTAAACTCGAGGAAGAACTTCGCCACGTCCACCATGCAGTTGTCCTCGTCCATGACCACGAGACCGCCCGACCCCATGATGGCCCCGAGGGCAGTCAGGGTCTCGTAGCTCACGGGGGTATCGAGATGCTCCTCCGTGAGGCAGCCGCCGCTGGGCCCGCCGATCTGAACGGCCTTGAATTTCCGGTCGTTCAGAATTCCGCCGCCGATATCGAAGATGATCTCCCGCAGGGTGATCCCCATGGGAACTTCAACAAGACCCGTATGCTTCACCTTTCCGGTGAGGGCGAAGACCTTCGTCCCCTTGGATTTCTCCGTCCCCAGGGCGGCATACCATCCGCCGCCGTTGGAGATGATCTGGGGAACGTTCGCCCAGGTCTCCACATTGTTGATGTTCGTGGGGTACCCCCACAGCCCCGAGTTCGCAGGGAAGGGAGGACGGGGGCGGGGCATCCCCCGCTGACCCTCGATGGAGGCCATGAGGGCCGTCTCCTCGCCGCAGACGAAGGCTCCGGCCCCCTCCTTCACGTGAAGTGAGAAGGAGAAGTCTGTGTCCATGATGTTCTCGCCGAGAAGACCGTAGTTCTCCGCCTGCTCGATGGCCGTCTTGAGCCGCTGAATCGCCAGGGGATACTCCGCCCGGCAGTAGATGTACCCTTCGTCGGCACCCATGGCATAGGCCCCGAGAAGCATCCCCTCGAGAATCGCATGGGGGTCGCCCTCGAGAAGGGACCGGTCCATGAAGGCGCCGGGGTCGCCCTCGTCGGCGTTGCAGATGACGTATTTCTTGTCGCCCTTCGATGCGGCGCAGAAGCTCCACTTGAGCCCCGTGGGGAATCCGCCGCCCCCGCGCCCCCGGAGGCCGGAGATCTTCATCTCGTCGATCACCTGTGCGGTAGTCATGGAGGTTATGGCCTTGGCAAGGGCCTCGTAGCCCCCCCGGGCGATATACTCCTCAATATTGTCGGGGTTGATGTATCCGCAGTTCTTCAGAGCGATGCGGTGCTGCTTTCCGTAGAAGGGGATGTCCTTGTAATGGGGAACCGCGGGCATCTGTTCTCCGCCGGAATACATGAGCCGCTGCACTGGGCGCCCCTTGTAGATATGCTCCTCCACTATTTCGGGAACATCCTCAGGGGTCACCCGGCTGTAGAAGGTCCCCTCCGGATAGACGACCATGATGGGCCCCATCTCGCACATGCCGTGGCAGCCCGTGGGCACCACGAGGACTTCGCCGGTGAGATTCCGCCGGTCGAGTTCCTTCCGCATCGCCTCAGTGACTTCCGTCGCTCCGTTCGAGACGCATCCCGTGCCTCCGCAGATCAGTACGTGAGAACGGTACATTGGCATGGATTCTCCTCCTTTTCCTAGTCGGCACGGCCGATGGCGAGTTTTTCAACCACCCGGCCGTTCACCACGTGTTCGGAAATGATGAGGGGAACATCCTCAGGCTTCACGAGACCGTAGGTCACTCTCTGGCCGTTCCGTATCACGTCGAGAAGCGGCTCTTTCTGGCACATGCCGATGCAGCCGGTGGTCTGCACGGAGACGTTGTCGATTCCCCTCCGGGCCAGTTCGGCCATGACTTCGTTCAGCACTTCCCGGGCCCCGGCGGCGATTCCGCAGGTTCCCATCCCCACTATCACCGATGTCTCTCCCCCCGAACGGGCCGACGAGAGATCCTTCGAATTTTCCCGGATCTTCCTCAGATCGTCGAGGCTTTTGATCTTTCCTTGCGTCATAAATTTCTTCCTCCGCTTCTACTCGAACTTGTCGAGGATTCCCTTGACCATATCGGGGGTGAGCCTCCCGAAGGTCTGGGTATCCACCACCATCACGGGAGCCAGGCCGCAGGCTCCGAGACAGGCCACGGGTTCGACGGTAAACCGGAGATCCTCCGTGGTCTCGTTTTCGCTTGCCCCGGTGATTTCCTTCACGCTGTTGAGGATCTTGAGGCTTCCCCGAACATGGCACGCCGTTCCCCTGCATACCCGGATGATATGCCGCCCCCTGGGCTTCAGATGGAACTGGGCATAAAAAGTCGCTACGCCGTAGATCTCCGACGGGGGTATTTTCAGCTCCCGGGAGATCGTCTCCAGGGCCGTTAAGGGAAGATAGCCTATCTCACTCTGCACCTGCTGCAGAATGGGAATGAGCCCCCCCGATTTGTTCCGCCAGGGATCGACGATTTGCCTGGTCTTGTTTTGAATTTCCTCCACACTGAAAGCCATGATTCCCCTCCTTTGCAATTTTACTGCCGGTTCGCTCCAATTGTGCATAAAGACAAAATTAAGTGCATGATAACATAATCACATATTAAGGACAAGGGGGGGGACCCTGTGTATACTCCATACAAATTTGTCCGTGCTATAATTCGTGCGCGATGGGGTTGTAAAACATTTCAACCGAAACGAGGGTGCTGAAATCAATGGCAATAATCAGTCAAGTGAGTGTAGAGAATGCCGTAGGGATGGCCTTTTCCCATGATATCACCCAGATCGATCCTAAGAAAGGGTTCAAGGGAGCGCGGTTCAAAAAAGGAGATCTCGTGAAAGCCGAAGATATTCCGGTTCTGAAGTCCATGGGCAAGGAAAATCTTTCCCTTCTTCAGCTCGAAGAAGGGGACGTCCACGAGGACTACGCTGCAAGCCGCCTCGCGGAACGTCTCGCCGGAGAGGGGACGGAAAAGAGTGCTCCGGAAGAGGGAAAAGTCTCCCTTAAAGCCCTCTGGAACGGACTTCTCGTCTACGACGAAGAGTCGATTCACACCATAAACAGCGATCCGGACTGGATCGTATCCACAGTACCGAACAAGGTGCCGGTGAAAAAGGGCGAGACCGTGGCGGCAATGCGCATTATCCCTCTTATAATAAAGGAAGAGCAAATCCGCCGCGGAGAAGAGGCGGCCCTTCCCCTTACCATATTTCCCTTCGCTCCCCTGAAGACCGCCCTGGTCACCGTCGGGCGCGAACTGGCGGATGGGCGCATCAGAGACAGCTTCGCTCCGAAACTCGCCCGGAAGCTTGCCTCATACGGAACCACCCTCATGGGACAGCTCATCGTGGGGGACGAACCGGAGAAAATCGCCGAGGCCATAGGGTCCTTCATCGACGACGGGGCCGAACTCGTCATCACCACGGGAGGAATGAGCGTTGATCCCGACGACCGCACTGCGGGAGGCATCGCGATAGCGGCCGACAGCATCGTCTTCAAGGGCGTTCCCGTTGTTCCGGGGGCTCACCTGATGCTCGCCATCAGCGGAGAGACGAAGATCGTCGGCGCCCCGGCATGCGTGGTCTACGACGAGTGGACGAGCATGGACATTCTGCTCAACCGCCTCTTCGCCGGCCTCATTCCCTCGGCGGCGGAGACCCGCCGGTGGGGCGTCGGGAGCCTCTGCAGAAAATGCAGGGACTGCAACTACCCCGTCTGCGCCCTCGCAGCGAGATGACCGGGGCGGGGTCCCCTCTTGCCTCAAGAGAAATTCGCCCGACCCCCTTGCGGAGGGCGATCCTCGAAGTTCTCCTTGAGGCGGGAATGCCCCTGTCATGGAAAGAAGCCTTCGTCCGCCTCCGCCGAAAGACGGAGGCGGACAAAGTGTCTCTCTACCGCAACCTTGATCTTTTCGAGAGGAAGGGACTCGTCCACAAGATTCTCGGAAGCGACGGAGCCTGGCGCTACTGTGCCCGCCAGGCCGACGAGAACCGCTGCCCCGGCAATCATGCCCATTTCCTCTGCCTGGGCTGCGGCAAAATGGTCTGTCTCGAGGATCAGCCTATCCCCACGGTAATCCTTCCGGACGGGTTTACCGTGGAAGGGAAGCAGCTGCTGGCCTACGGCCGCTGCGCTTCCTGCACCCCGCAGGGCTGAGTGGCCCTCAGCAGCAGGGCGTCATGAACGCCCCGGGTCAGAGGCACATCCGCACCCAGCCGTTCCCCTTCCCGTACTACGAAGCCGAGAAGCGAATCCACTTCAGTCCTCTTTCCCCGTTCGCAGTCGAGCTGCATGGACGACTTCGTCTCCGGGGGAAAGGACCGTCCTTTTTCAAGGGAAAGGCCGACGATATCCTTCGGCAGCCGTATCCCCTTCATTAGTGCGATCGTTTCGATCTCCTCCATCATCCCCCGCAGAACGGGAGCGCTGTCCTCTCCGCTCAGGACCTCTCCGAAATTTCTCCTGAAAAGGGAGGTTGCTCCGGCGAAGGGAGAAAGAAAGATGAATTTCGTCCATACCGCTTCGTCGATATTCTCGAGAAGGGAGGCATCTACCGAGCATTTCCGTAGAAACTTCTCGAGAAAACAGAATTCCTCCGCTTTTCCGGCGGGCGGGCCGAAGAAGAGCTTCCGGCTGCCCCCTGTCTGACGGATGACTCCGGGAGCCTCTATGGAAGAGGAGATGTAGACGCACCCGTTCAGCATCCTGCATGGGGGGAGAGAGGCTCCGAGAATCTCGGGGCTGTTTACCCCGTTCAAAAGGGGGAGGACAGCCGTATGCTCATCCACAAGGGGAGCGAACTCCTTCCCTGCGGATTCCAGGTCGTACCCCTTGACTGCCACCACAAGAACATCGGCGACCCCCGGCTCGGACGGATCGTCCGTGGCCAGGGCGGGACGGGCAGTAAACCCGCCCTCCGGGGTGATCACCTTCAACCCCCGCTCGCGGATCGCCTTCAGGTGCTCTCCCCGGGCGAGAAAAACCGCCCTGTCCTCTGCGCTGCCTTCCAATGACCGGGCTACGACGGCACCGTAGTATCCTCCGACGCCGCCGAGGCCCGCAAAAACTATTTTCATGACTCTACCGGTTCTCCTTTCGGGAGAAAAATTTTTTTATCGAACCCTGCGAAGAAGGGTTTTTTCTCCCTCTTCGGACAGACCGAGCCGGGGCATCAATTCCTTCAGTTCTTTCTCAGACCCCATCCCGGAGACGAACCCGTTGGCTTTCGCCGCTGCCGGGGACTCGCGAAAATCCGCCTGGTCGGGGTAAAGAGCTGAGAATTCTGCCATAAGACGCCCTTCCTGGCGAAGGTAATATTTCTGGTGATAGTCCTCGGCCAAAGTGAACTTTTTGAGGGGCTCGATGGCCGTTGAAAGCTTTCTGCCGATCTCTTTTTCCAGCTTTGCTGCAGATTGCTCCGCCGTCCTCCGCTGCTCCTCGTCGGAGTAGAAGATCACTGACCGGTACTGGGTCGACCACGACCGGGCCGAGGGATTGTGGCTGTTCCAGAAGACGTCGAGCAGATCGGAATAACTGATCTTTGCCGGGTCATAATCCACCTGGAGAGTCTCGGTAGCGTCTCCTATGCTTCGATAGGTGGGATTTTCGACCGAACCGCCGGCGTACCCCACACGGGTGCGGATGACGCCGTCAAGAAGCCCGAACCGGGCATCGGGACCCCAGAATCACCCAAGGGCGAAGGTCGCGGTTTTCAGTTCCCTGGGAATATCCCTGTCCATGGGCGGAATGTCCGCCGCGAAAGCACGGGCGGCGAAAAATAGAGTTCCTGCAAAAAGCATGGCCTTTTTCATCTTCATCATGGTCTCCACCTCCTTGTGTTTCTCTTAAATTATTTTACACTATCCTCTTCCCCGTCCCCACAGAAGGAATACTGATTCCGCTCCCGGCAAGGGTTCCTCCCCTGCCGGACTGCTGGTACAATAAGCTTTCAGAAGAATTCCGGCAAAGGAGGGAAAGGAAATGAAAGAATCATCCGTTGACCTCTACGTCTTCAGCGGAACAGGCAACACGCTCCTGGCGGCCCGGGAGGTGGCCGGCGCACTCAGGGCGGGGGGGAAATCGGTCCGTCTCCTTCGCCTCGAAAAGGGACTCCGTCCTCTCGAAGAAGGCTGCGCCCTCGGAATCGCCTCCACCATAGCCATCTTTTCCACCTACCCCTTCGTATGGAAAATCCTCCAGGACCTCCCCGAAGGCGGAGGCCGAAGCGCCTTTCTGGTCTCCACAATGGCGGGGGCCTCGGCCGGGGGATTCCGGGCTCCTCTGAAGCGCCTCCTCGAAAAAAAAGGATACCTTCCCATCGGGACAGGGGAATTTCTCATGCCCTCCAACTACGCCCGGAAAGGATCCGACAGGGGAAAAGACCGGGAAATCATCGAAAAAATGAAAGCCGCTGCCTCCGATTTCGCCCGGGAACTGCTGGAAGACAGGGCGGAATGGAAGAGAGGCACCCCTCTCTCCTCTTTTGCCTTCTGGCTGGCAGAAAGAAAGGCCCCGTGGAAGTTCATGGCGGGGAGGCTGCCCCTCGCCGTGGACCGGGACAAGTGCATTCAGTGCGGCAAGTGCGCAAGGCTGTGCCCGGTGAAAAACATCCGAATGGAGACCTGGCCGGTCTTTCTCGACCACTGCGTTTCCTGCCAGAGGTGCATGGCCTTCTGCCCGCCGGAGGCGATCTTCGTCCGGGGAAAGGACTATCGGCCCTACCGGTCCGCTGAATATGCGGACATAACGGCGGACGACGGCGAAAAATAAGAGGGAGGTGGGATATCTCATGGCAGCTCAGATGAAACTGTACATGGAAAAACCGATTTCATCGGTATGCTGAAGCGGCTTTCCCTACGGCAGAGAGGAGATGGCCTCCTTTCCGCAAAGGGCCGCCCGGGAGGCGGCGGGACCCCTGCTCGTCAAACTGAAGGAAGCCTATGGAGAGGCCCTGGAGGTCAACATCTACGATCCCCGATGTTTTTTCTGGTTTCTCGACCTGGTTCGGTTCTCCATACGGGCCGAACCCACATGGATATTGAACGGTGCCCTTCTCTTCCGGGGGATCCCATCCTGGGACGAACTGAAGGAAAAAGTATACCGAATGCTGAATCCGTAATTTTTCAAGAAAAAACCGCCCTTCGGCCAGATGGCCGGAGGGCGGTTCGTACTTCGAGGTTGGAACTATTTCGCCAGTGTTTCGATGATCTGTCCCAGGTAGCCGGCGAGGACCACGGAGCCGATGGTGACCGTGGTGAATCCGCCTACGAGCATTTTCGGCAGAAGATGGCTCATGCAGTACTCCTTCTCTTCGGGGGTCTTGCAGCCCGCATTCGTCACCTCGTCGGTAAGGAGGAAGGTCGCGGGGAAACCGAAGAGGCACGTCACGGCGATGGCCGTTGCCATGGCCCAGGTGACCCCGAGAAGCTTCGACGTGAAGAAGGTGGAGATGACGATTCCCACGAGGGCGACGGCGAAGCAGAGGACCAGCGGAAAGACGAGTGAGCGGACAAGTTCGGGGGTGGCCTGAGGAAGGCTCACGAAGACGAAGATCAGGCAGAAGAACATGGCGTACCCCATGGCGTTCCCCTTGTCGAGGACCTTGTGCTCGAGAAAGCCAATCTCGTAGGCGACGATGCCGACGATGAGGCACATGACAAACTTGTGGATCTGAAGATAGGGAAGCCCCGCACCGAGGACCATGGCGTTGAAATGCTGGGCCAGGAAAAGGGAGAGCCACCCAACGATTGCCGTTTTGGCCAGAAGGACGAAGGGGGTGCGAAGGGGCTTCGGAAGAGCGGGGAAGACCTTGAAGGTCGGAACTTCGGGATCGCTCTTTTCTGCCTTGCCGTTCACATGCTCGATTTCTCCGGCCCGGAATTTGCCAAGGAGCCGTTTTGTCTCGGACTTCAGGCAGAGGGAGGCAATGGGAAGGCCGATGAAGTTCTGCAGCACGAGGAGGAGGGTGGCGAAGACGGCGAGGTGTTCAAGGCCGACTTTTTTCGCCGCCTCTGAGACGATGATGGTGGCGACAATTCCGCCGGAGATGGGGCCGGCTGCCGTCAGGGCCATGTCTTTGCCGAGCATGGGGCCTGCGATGAAGTACAGCCCTATGGAGAGACCGATCAGGCCCGTGAAAGCGATGATGACCGTCTTCCACTCCTGCTTGATGTCCTTCAGCTTCATCAGGGTTCCCATGTGGACAAGTATGAAGGGAAGGCTCACCGCCGCGTAGGCAAAAGCTCCCGTGGCCTGGAATATGTTCTTGGGGAAGCCGATCCAGAAGCCGATGAGGAAAACGAAACCCGTGACAAAAATCATGGAGAATATGGCCTTAGTCTTGTAGGAGACTATGTCTCCCACGGCGTAGGCGATCAGAATAAGCATAAGCATACCGGTGTTGATGTCAGTTGCGTTGGCGAGTCCGAAATTCTCAAGGAAACCCATAGTATCCCTCCTGCTTCAGCATTTCTCTCTCTGCGTATCTCTAAAAGACCCTCGGTTCCTGCTGCGCTCTCTCCGCTTCCTTAGTCGATCACCACCTCCAGTTCGATTTTTCCCTTGAGGGAGTTGCTCACAGGGCAGACATGCTCCACGGCCAAGAAGAATTCCTCCAGTCGTTCCCGGGATTCCGTCGATTCCACCCTCGCCTTCAGCGAAATGGTCCGAAAACCCTCCGCCGCAGAATACTCTCCATCCATCTCCAGACGGATGTTTCTGATATCGAGCCCTTCGTTCGCAGCCCTCGTGACCGCAACCATGGTGATGCACCCTCCCAGTGCAGCAAGGACCAGCTCCATGGGCTTCAGGGTATTCTCGAGACCGCCGCTTTTCTTCGACTGGGACATTACCACGGAATATTCCCTGGCCGCTCCGATAACCGCACGATCATCAGTCCGAACCGAAGTGAAAAGGCTCATGCTCCCCATTTTTTCCCCTCCCGCCGGGAACTCGTTTTTTTCTGAATCTACTTAAATAACGCGATACATTATCGAGAATGTAAATTCAGGGTTGAGCAATTTTATCACAGATTTCAAGGAGCGCAAATATCTCCTTGAAAAGCCAGGATAAAGAGATAAAAATCTCTATAAGGAGGAAATAAGGCACTTTTTCGAGGATCTGAGAAGTTTTCTTCGGAAGATACATGTAAAGAGGATTTTTTTTGCGGACAGGGAGGAAAATTCATCAAACAGGGTGTTCATGGCTCAAGAGAGCCCCGTAAGCTCCTCCGGCGTGAAGATCGGGGCAAAGTTCTTCCCGCCGGGGGCGCAGAGGAAAAAATGAAGGGCAGCTCTCTTTATGATGACAACTTATGATGACAACTGAAGAGTCTCAGGGCCGGAGAAGAAATAAGATCCTCCCCGATCCGCGGGAGAGACAGGCATTCTTCGAAAGCTCTCTCCCGCGATGAGGGAAAAGGGAGATCCCGGGACTGAGAGAACAATCAGATCGGCAGTCCCGTCGGAACATCTTCCGTCCCGCATGAACTGCCCCTCTGCGGAGAAGAATCAGCCTGTCCTTTTATTTCATTGAATGCATCCCGAACATATTGCCTTCTGTATCAATGGCCAATGCGATGAAACCGTATTCTCCGATAGAGGTTTTCTCTTTGAAAATTTGGCCGCCTGACTCCACGACGCGGCCAGCTTCCACTGCACAATCATCGCAGCCGAAATAGACCAGGGTACTGTTTCCTCCAGAAGGCACGCCGGCCATTTTAACCAGCGCCCCCGCGTTCAAGGGGAAAGTCGACATTTCCCTTCCTTCACTCGCCATATCGGAGAATTCGATTTGAAGCACCGAGGAATAAAATTCCTTCGCTTGCTTCATGTCCTGCACATAGATTTCAAACCAGACAACGGGACTGATTTTCATGATTTTTCTCCTTTCTGATTTCTTTCTGCCAGCGCTCCGGGGAACACTCTAATTTTAGCATGGGCCGCCTTTCCGACAGCAAAGGGGGAAGGGCCGGCCATAAGTTTTTTGAAATTATTATCAGCAAACGACGCTGAAATTTTTAAACGAGAGAAACCATCCGTTTCCTGGAGGAAGGGCGGAGTTCACTTCGGGAAATGAATGTAAATGTATTTCTTTTGACCGCCAGCGAGGGAAATTCAGTAATCAGGGTTTTCAAAATCCCGGCGAGGTCTGAAAACTCTTCCGGTACAGGTTTCTGGCCTGCAAATTTTCTTCCCGGGGCGTAGAGGGAAAAAAACAGCCTCTCGCGATCCTCCGCGACGGAATAGTCGCCGAGCCAAGGGAGGGTGAAGAGGGCTTCGTCCAGCCGGGCGAGGGGAAGGGGTCCGTCGGGAAGGGCGATTGCGTTCCTCAGGCGGCCGGTGGTCTCGATGCGCCGCAGGACCGAGCCGCAGGGGCAGCGTCCTTCGAGGAAACGGCCCCGGTCCCCCGTCCGGTAGCGGAAGAGGGACGTGCCCTCGAGTGTAAAGGGCGTGACGATGATTTCGCCGGAAACTCCTTCAGGAAGGGGTTTTCCCTCCGAGTCCACGATCTCGAAGTAAAAGTCCCCCTCCATGACGTGAAACCCCTGTCCTGCGGGGCATTCCAAGGCCCCGCCGTATCCGAGCTCAGTCAGGGCGTAGTGGCGGAGCACCCTGCACTTCCAGCTTCGGGCGATACCGGCGCAGAGGCTCTCGGCGGCGAAATCGCCGCTCAGCAGGACCCCTTTCAGACCACAAGCTTGAGAAGAGGCCGGATGGCGGGCCAGGGAGAGGGCAAGGGCGGGCAGAGAGACGATGCATGCCGTCCTCGCGTCGGCCATGCGCTTCAGAATGATCTCTTCGTCGGGCGGCGGCCAGAGCCATTCACATTCCATCCCCCCCTTCGCCAGCCCCCGGTGCAGAAGATCCCCGATGCTCCCGGGCCGCTCTCCGGGAAGGAGGACGAGGACCCTGTCACCCGGCGCGGCGAGGAGGGTCATCCCCTCCCGGAAGATCTCCATGATCCGTTCGAGATCCACTTCCGTGAAGAAGAGCCTCTTCGCCCTTCCTGTGCTGCCCGAGGTGGGAAGGGTGACGATCCGGGAGATTTCATCCCGGGTCACGGCGAGAAAAGACAGGGGATCGGCGGAAAGGTCCTCGGGGGAGGTCAAGGGCAGGGAGGCGTATTCCTCCGGGGTTCGGGGGAACTCTCCGGAAAGGGAAGGAAGCCTTTTTTTGTAAAAGGGGGAATTTTGCCTGGCGGAGGCGATTTTCCCTCGGAGCCCAGCCAGGATGTAGTCATCCAGTTCCTCCCTTTTCAGAAAGGTCCGGCCAGCCCGCCGGGCGGCCATGCGGTCCAGAGGGCAGCTTGTTTCAGCAGGGGCCGGAGGGATCACTCGGGGAGGGGCCTCCCCTCCAGGGGGTCGATGCCGTTCTCTTCGAGAAGCTTCAGAACCTTTATCCACACGGACCGCACCATAAGTCCGCACCGGCTGCGCCCCGAGATTTCCAGAATATCGCCGCAGAGGATGCTTCCCCCCGGTGTGGCCATCTCCTCCCGGAACCACTCCGTGAGCCGGCGGACCATCATCCGGAAGGCGGGATGCTCCCTCTCGCCGTCCGCGCCCTTTCCTCCGTAGAGGCCCAGAAGGCAGGCTCCTCCCAGGAGGGCCCCGCAGGTCCCGTTGCTGTGGCCGAGCCCGAGAGCAACCCCTCCCATGGACCGGATCAGGTCGGGGTTCTCCCGCCCCGTCCGGCGGAGGGCGAGGAGGAAGAGGATCTGACTGCAGTGGTACCCTTTTCCCTCGAGGGAGAGAAGCTCCATCTGAAATTCGTCGAGATCGCAGGATTCCGTCATTTGTCCTCCAGTATCTGTTCCACTTCATGCATCTTCCCCAGGGCCAGCTCCTCGGGGACGAGGGTCAGGCCGCAGGAAGGACATGAGGGAAGTTCAAGGGTGAAGACGCTTCCGAGGTAGGTGATCTCCGTCTTCCGAAGCTCGAGGGGGCAGCCGCAGTTCGTGCAGAGATACTCCCGGTATTTGCCGAAGGACGCCGAGAGCTCCTTCACGGTTCCTCCCCCTTTCCTGCCCCGGATACGGCCATGCGGTGGCTCCAGGCGTTTCTCACCTCGAAGGCGCCGTTCTCCAGGGGGGAATATTCCGTCCAGTAGGTGACCGAGCCCGGGCGCAGGGAGGCAAGGAAGGCTCCGTCGGGTTTTTGTATCTTTCTGCCCCTCTCCTCGGCCCGAAGAATAAGCATCTTGACCACCGAGGCCAGAATTCGCCGCTCCTCGAGCTTTTCCTCCATTCCGGGCGGGTAGACGAGCCGGACCGATTCCCATGGTTCCGCCATCATTTCCTCCTCCTTCCAGAGAGTCCTTTTCAGTTCCCGGACCAGTTCAACGCGGTTCTCCCGCTGAAGGGAAAAACTGACGTGGGGCGCCGCCGCCGGATCCTCCTCCCCCCGGGGAAAGAGAAAATCCAGCAGGTGGACCGTCCGCTTCCCTATCCGGGCAAAGGCGTCCCGGCACATGGCGCAGTAGACGAGCAGGTCACGGGGGGTCTCTCCGGCACGGCCCGCGGCGATCTTTTTCGCCAGGGCGGGGTTGGCGCACTCCTGCAGCCCGCCCCAGCCGCAGCAGGTGGTGAGATGCCCCGAGAGGGGAAGTTCCTCCGCCCGTACCCCAATCTTTCCGGCGAGGGCACGCACACCCCGCTGAACACCGGGCATCTCCGCAGACGTGCAGGGATCGTGCAGGGCCATTACCTCTCCGGGGAGGCGAATATTATTGGGGAGGTCGAGCCCGGCCAGAACCTCCCAGAGGGAAACGGCCTTCATCTCCGGCACACCTTCGGCAAGGGCCTGAAGACAGCTCGTGCAGGCGGCTATGATTCCGGGCTTTCCGAGGGCTGTCCATTCCTCTCTCAGGTCCGCGATATTGCCGTCGAAGAGATCTCCCCGGGCCGCCCATCGGGCGGGGGCGCCGCAGCAGTTCATCCAGAGGGCAACTCCCCCCTCGAAACTGTCCCGGAGAAAAGCGTAGAGGGAAAGAACGTGACCCGGGGAGGAGCCGGCGAGGCGGCACCCCGGAAAGAAGGCCCATGCGCTCTTCTCCGCCCCCGGAGCGTGCCTTGCGAGGACCGCTTTTGAAGAGGTGTTGAAGGCCATGTCCTCCAGGGCGAAATCGTGGGCGGAGGGGGGCATCTTGTTCACGGCCGTCATCTCCGTCCTCGCCTCCGTGATGAGCTCCCTCATGGAAAAGTCATTTGGGCAGATCCGTTCGCACCGTCCGCAGAGGCTGCACGAGTTGATCATGCGGTTCGCCGACCGGCTTCCCGAGACCACCGAAAGGTTGTTGTAGATCTCCCGGGCGTAGGCCTTGGGATAGGCCCCGTATTCCTCGAGGTACAGACAGGTCTTGACGCACTCTCTGCACTCGCAGAGAAGACACCGCTCCGCTTCCTCCTGCGCCCCGGAAGGGGAATATCCACCTGCGGGAAGGGCAAGGGACGGAAGAGGTGCGACCCCCTTCAGGCTCGTGTAGAGGCGGGTCTCGAAGGGGCCCTCTTTCTCCCGGGAAGAGCGGAGAGAGGCCCTCTGAAGAAAGCGCTCCACGGACTTCATGCCCCGCCGCCCGTCTGCGGCCCGGCCGATAAAGGAGGGGGTATCCCCTCCGGCGAAGACCCCGGGGATGGCCGTCTCGAGGCTCACGGGATCGGAATTTCTCTTTTCCTCACCAAGCAGGAGGGCAGCTTCGGGATCGTCGAGCCCGATATAAAGGGCGGAAAACTCGCCCTCCCTTTCCTGCAGGGAGGGCATCTCAGCGAGGGGGCGAAACCGCACCCCCTGTTTTTCCAGCCATTCAAGCTCTTCCCGGGCGATCTCCTCAGTGACCGCAGTAGAGAGGGAGGTCAGCAGGGCCGTCCGGTCGGGGCGGCAGAAGACGGTGACGGAATACCCCTTCTTCGCCCCGTCGGAGGCCGCCGAGAGGGAGCTTATGCCGCACCCGGCGACTGACGCGGCGGAGCCGCTCTTCGGAATCAGGTGCGGCCGCCGCCGGAGGGGCCCTTCGTCGAGACAGGCCCTTTCCAGCCCCCCGAGTTCGATGCTTCCCCCCGCCTCTCTCCGCTTGCAGGGAATTTTGCAGGGGGCATCGCAGATCCGGCCGAGAATTCCCGGAAGAGGCAGGGTCTTCTCGATGATTTTCCGGCCCTCGTCGAATTTCCCCTCTCTCACGGCCCGGCACAGCGTCCTGCCGTCGAGATGGAGGGGACAGGCGGCGGTGCACCAGGGGGGCTCCTCCTGAATGCATCGGTGCTCGAACTCCTGCAGCCGGGATTTCTCCATCCCCTCACCTCCCGTCAATACAGGGGGAACACCGCTTCCGGTGTCCCCCCTCAGAACCCTTTCCTTTACTTCTTCTTCAGCCCCTCGAGAACCTTCTCCGGGTAGGCGGGAAGATGGGTGATCCTCACGCCGCAGGCGTTGCAGATGCCGTTGATGACCGCCGCGTGGGGGCTCGTCAGGGGAAGTTCGCCGATTCCGGCGGCGCCGTGGGGTCCTTCTTCCCTGGCCTCCTCGAAGTAGACGATCTCCATGTCGTCCGGGATGTCCTTGATGTAGGGGAACCCGGCTCCCGGCATGGTGGAGTCCTTTTCTATGTCCTCGAAGTCCTCGGACAGGGCGAGGCCGATCCCCTGGGCCAGGCCGCCCCAGTTCTGCCCGTCCACCACGAGCCTGTTGTTAATCCTGCCGCAGTCGGACATGAGGGTCATCCGGTCCACCGCGGTCTTCCCGGTCTCCGTGTCCACGGTGACCTCCGCCATGAAGACGCCGTACATGTAGACGGCGAAGGGCCTGCCCTGGGCGTTTTCGTTGCAGTTGATGCAGGTGGAGGCGGACCATTTGCCGCTGAAGGTGGTGGGCTTCCCCGCAGCCTTCAGCTCATCGTAGGTCATATATCCCCCTCCGGGCTTCGCCGTCTCCCTGAGGAGGGTTTCGCAGGCCACCCGGATGGCGTTGCCCGTCATGACCTGGGAGCGGGATCCGCCGGCGGGGCCGGAGTTAGGGCATTTGGCCGTGTTCGGCCAGGTGAAGCGGAGTTTGTCCGGGGAGATGCCGAGGGGAAGAAGGGACTCGTGGGCCGTGCCGATGGCCCCGATGTCGGCCCCCTGGCCGTGGTCCTCCCAGGCGGTGCGGACGGTGATGGTTCCGTCGGGGTTCATGTCGAGGGCCGCTTCGGAGCCGTCCGGGCCGTCGAGGCCGCATCCGTAGACGCCTATGGAAATGCCCACTCCCTTTTTATGCTTTCCGGTGGACTCTTCCGCAGCCCGGGTCTTCGCCTTCTCGTAGCGGGGACGAAGGGCCTCGAGCATCTTCGGCAGGGAGAAGGAATCGGGCACCTGCCCCGTGGGGGTGGTGTCCCCGGGGCGATAGCAGTTCTTCAGCCTGATCTCAAGGGGGTCCATGCCCAGCTTCTCGGCAAGCTCGTCCATGAGGACTTCCGACGAGAAGAGGGACTGGGGGGAGCCGTAGGCCCGGAAGGCCGAGCCCCAGACGTGGTTCGTGCAGACCGTCCGCCCTTCTCCCCTGATGCTCGGAATGGAGTACCCCGCCCCCATGAACTGGGCGCCCCGGAGGGTGAGCAGGTCGCCGAACTCGGAGTAGGGACCGTGGTCCACCGAGTAGTCCGTCTCCATGGCGAGGAGCTTTCCCTGTTTGTCTGCTGCGAACTTCATGTTCACAAAGAAGGGGGAGCGCTTCCCCGTGTACTGCTGCTGCTGCCTGTAGGTGTAGTTCAGGGAGACGGGCCTCCCGGTGGCGAGGGTCGCTGCCCCCACGAGGGCCTCCATGGTGGGGCTGAACTTGTAGCCGAAGGTGCCCCCCGCGGGGTTGGTGACCAGGACGAGCTTCTCCGGCTCCACTCCCAGCCCCGGAGCGATCATGGCCAGATGAAGGTGCACACCGATGGATTTCGAATGGATGACGAGGCGGCCTTCGTGGTCCAGGTAGGCGAACCCCACGTCCGGCTCAATGGGCATATGGGGCTGCCGGCCCACGTAGAAATCGTCCTCCACTGTCACCACGTCGGACCGGGCGAAGACGGGGGCCGTATCCTCCCCCTTTTCGATCCTCTGTGTGAAGTAAATATTGGGCGTTCCGGGGTGGATCTCGATGGCATCCTCCGCCATGGCCGCCGGGGCGTTCATGTAGGCGGGAAGGACCTCGAGGTCAACCTTCACTTTTTTGGCGGCGGCCCGGGCGTTCTCCACCGTGTCGGCGCAGACGATGGCGATGGCGTCGCCGTACTGGAAGACCTTTTCGTCGCAGAGGATGGGGCGGTCCCATCCGTCCCCCTTGTTCGTGGGGAAGGTGATGAGCCCCGTGATCCGGTTTCTCCCCCTGATGTCCTTCGCCGTGACTACCTTGAAGACTCCCGGCATCTTCTCCGCCTCGGAGGTATCCACCCCCTTGATGAGGGCATGGGAGACCTCCGCCTGGACGAGGGCCCCGCACAGGGAGGTGTTCGGAAGCTTCAGGATGAGGTCGGCGCCGTAGTCGAGGGTTCCCGTGACCTTGGCGGCCGCCGTGGGCCGGGGGTATTTCGATCCCCAGATCCGGCCGTCACTGGGAAGCTGGAATTCCAGTTCCTCCTCCTTCATCTCCCCCCGCAGGACCTTCGCAGCGTCCATGACAGCGTCCACCAGGGGGATGTACCCCGTGCACCGGCAGGCATTCCGGTGTTCCTGGAACCAGTCACGCACTTCTTCCCGGGTGGGATCGGGGTTGGTATCGAGAAGTCCCTTGGCCGATACGATGAAGCCGGGGCTGCAGAAGCCGCACTGGGCCGCACCGTGCTTGATCCAGGCCTTCTGGAGGGGATGGAGGCAGTCGGGAGTTCCCAGGCCCTCGATGGTGGTCACCTTCGCTCCATCGGGGAGGCGGGACATCTTCGTCACGCAGGAGCGGACCACCTTGCCGTCGAGAAGAACGCTGCAGGAGCCGCAATGCCCCTGGCCGCACCCCACCTTGGTTCCCGTGAGGCCGAGCTGCTCCCGAAGCACGGTGGAGAGCATGGCCCCCTCGTCCACGATGAGATTCCGTTCAATGCCGTTCACGGTAAAAACCTTCTGAATCATCCCTCGTATTCCTCCTTCCGTCCCCTTTCAGGGCGTTTTTGATCCTTCGCCCTCCCATGAAAAACCCACCATGGAGTCTTCTCTCTCTTTTTTCCTCTTTGCACAAAAGCCGCCTCCGATAGGGGGACGGCTTTAAGGGTCAGCTTTTCAGCCTTTGATTTCAGGAAGGGGCCGAAAAATGGGCAGAATAATTGGAATAGATTATCTCCGAATTATTGTAC
The DNA here is from genome assembly GCA_963674625.2 of Aminobacteriaceae bacterium. Taxonomy (GTDB): domain Bacteria; phylum Synergistota; class Synergistia; order Synergistales; family Aminobacteriaceae; genus JALHFZ01. The sequence continues at coordinate 639,372 of CAXXXO010000004.1, forward strand.
GGTATTGTTCGGGAAAGAACAAGCCTACTCCCAGTTCGTGATGTCCGCGGCCGGCCCCTCTCCCCCCTCTTCTCCGTCGGCTCCCCGCGAGAAGAGGTCGAACTCTCCGTGATCACCCGGGGCCCGGTAGACATAGGGCATTCCCCAGGGATCCGCAGGGAGTTTCCGGAGGTATCCCCCCTCCCGGTACTTCCTGGGCTCGGGAGGGACGGCGGGTTTCGTCACCAGGGCCTCTATTCCCTGGGCGGTGGTCGGGTAGAGGCTGTTGTCGAGGCGGTACATCTCCAGGGCCTGCTCGATCTCCCGAATCTGCACCGAGGCGGCGGTCCGCTTGGCTTCCTCCCCCCGTCCCACGACCCGGGGAACCACGAGGGCGGCGAGAAGCCCGAGGATAACAACCACCACCAGCACTTCAACCAGGGTAAAGCCTCTTCTTTTTTTCATGGGTTTCCTCAAGAAAATCAATCCTTTCAAAGGGAATTATGATCAGCCCGCAAGGCTGGAAAGGTCGAAGATGGGCAGCAGAATGGCGATGACCACGAACCCCACGGCCACGCCGAGAAAAAGGACCAGGACCGGCTCTGCCAGGGTCGAAATGCGCTCCATCCCCTCCCGGGCCTCCTCCCAGCTCATCTCTGCCACCTGGCGGATGGCTCCGGGGAGATCCCCCCCCATCTCGCCGATCCGAAGAATATAGATGATCTCCTCGGCGAAGCTCCCCTCCTTTTCCAGGGCCCGGTCGAAGCGGAACCCCTCCTTCACGAGGCGGGCGGTCTCCGTCCACCGTTCGGGGCGGGAATCCATGGAGGCGGCCATCCCGAGGGCCGACACGAGGGGAATTCCCGCCGAGAGGAGGGTTCCGAGATGGGAGAGAACGAGGGAGAGGGAAAGATTTTCCCGAATGCGCCGGAAGAAGGGAAGGGGCCGGCCCTTTTTTATTTTTCTCAGGAAAAAGAAGAGGAGGGTTCCTCCGGCGAGGAGAAGCCACCACCGGGCGCGGAGAAAACCGGCGGTCCCCAGCAGAATACGGGTGGGAAGGGGGAGCTTCTGCCCCATGTCAGTGAAGAGGTCGGCGAGGGAGGGGACCACGTAGACGAGCAGAAAGGAGACCACCGCAATGCCGATGAATGTCATGGCCAGAGGGTAGGTGAGGGCGGAGCGGATTTTTCTTCGCTGGCGGTCCTGCAGGGTGTAGAGCTGGGCCGCCTGCTCGAGCACTCCCGGGAGGGCGGAGGTCTTCTCCCCCGACTCGACGATCCGCAGAAGGTCGCTGCGGAAATGCCCCGTCTCGGCCATGACTGCTGAGAGACGCTTTCCTCCGAGCACCCCCTCGTTGAGGGCGAGGCAGGCCGCCGCCACCTTTTTTTCCGATGAATGGCGGCTCAGAAACTTCAGGGCTTCGGCGAGGGGAACCCCCCTCCTGAGATAGGAGGCGAGTCCCCGGCAGAAGAGGGCGTGGTAGGACAGCCCGAAGGGTCTCCCCCTGTGCCCCTTGTCCGATGCTCCCTCCCGGATGTCCACGGCTACGAGGCCCTTCTCCGAGAGCAGCTCTCCCGCCCGGACCGACGAGGGAGCGTCGAGGATCCCCTTTCGGATTTTTCCTGCCCCGTCGTAGGCGGAATAGCGATAGGAGGGCATGGATCAGGCCTCTTCCCCCGGGGAGGCGAATTCTTCGGGGGATACGACCCGGAGCAGCTCCTCAGGAGAGGTTTTCTTCTCCCTCAGGGCATCCACTCCAAGCTCCCAGAGGGTGCGGAACCCCTTCGTCCTGGCCGCCGCCCGTATTTTCGAGGGGGGAAGGTTCTGTCCCACGGCCTCCCGGATGTCGTCGTCCAGGAGAAACTGTTCGTAGAGCCCCACGCGCCCCCGGAATCCCGTCCCCATGCAGTGGTCGCATCCTTTGCCCCGGACGACGGAGGAAAGGCCTTCCCTGCGGAAGAGGGGGGGCGGCGCATGTTCCTCGGCGCACCGGGGGCAGACCGTGCGGACGAGCCGCTGGGCCACTGCGCCGAGGAGAGAGCCGGCGGCGAGGTAGGGTTCCACGCCCATGTCCATGAGACGGACCACGGCGGAGATGGCGTCGTTCGTGTGGAGGGTGGAGAGGACGAGATGCCCCGTGAGGGAGGCCTGAACGCCGATGTGGGCCGTCTCGTAGTCCCGCATTTCGCCGATCATGATGATGTCCGGGTCCTGCCGCAGGATGGACCTGAGGGCGGAGGGAAAGGTCACCCCGGCCTTTTCGTTCACCTGGATCTGCCCCACCCCTCCGAGGTCGTACTCGATGGGGTCCTCAACGGTGATGATGTTCACCGAGGGACGGGCGAGGGCCTGGAGGATGGCGTAGAGGGTGGTGGTCTTTCCGGACCCCGTGGGGCCCGTGAAAAGAAGAAGGCCGTGGGGGTTCCGGATGAGCCGGTCCATGGTCTCCCGGGAAGGGGCGTCCATGCCGAGTTCCTCCAGGGAGAGGAGCCCCGATCCCTTGTCGAGAAGCCGGAGGGCCAGGCGCTCGCCGTGCTGTACGGGGATGGAGCTGACCCGGATGTCCACGGCCCTCTTCCCCACCGTGATGCCGATGCGGCCGTCCTGGGGGGAGAAGCGCTCGGCGATGTCCATCCTGGCCATGACCTTGATCCGGCTCGTCAGCGGAGCCTGGAGGTTCCGGGGAAGGCGCAGGCGGTCGTGGAGCACCCCGTCCACCCGGAAGCGGACGAGGACCTCCGATTCGCAGGGTTCCACGTGGATGTCCGTGGCCCGTATTTTAAGGGCCTCCCGGAGAAGGCCGTTCACCAGCTTGATGACCGGGACGTCCACGGAATCGCTCTGAACGTCCTCCCGGAAGAGGTCATCCCCGTCGTCGATGCCGATCATGGCGGTGACCGTCTCGTCCCCGATCCCTCCCCGGAGGTCGTAGAGCCGGTTGAGGAGAAGATCCATATCCTCCCGCCGGTGAAGCTCTCCGACGGCCTCTTTTCCGAAGGATGCCGCCAGGACCTGGGCCGAGGGGAAACGGTCGGGGGAGGTCAGGGCCACCACGAGATGGTCCCCTTCCTCCCGAAGGGGAAGTATCCCCGCCCCCTTCAGGGCGTCAAGGCTGACGTTCCCCCGGATGAGGGGGGCGATCTCCTCGGGATCGGGGAGTTTTCTGCCCGCCATGGCTCTTTCCTCCGTCATTTCTGCTTTTTCACCGATTCCCGGTATTCCTTCTCGAGGCGCTTCCACAGGGACTGTTCCGGCGCGCTCATGCCGTGGTCTCCCGAGACGACCTCCCGGGTGATCTGTTCAGCCTCTCCGGGGGTGTCGAGAATGTAGGGGGTAAGGAAGATCATGAGCTCCACCTTCTCCCGCTGCTTCACCGACCGGGTGAAGAGCCCCCCGATGAGGGGGATGTAGGAGAGGCCCGGGACCCTGCTTCTCATGCTCTTCTCCACTTCCTTGATTAGCCCTCCGAGGATGACCGTGTTGCCCGAGCTCACGATGACGTTCGTCTTGATCTTCCGCTTTCCCGTGACGGGGGTGTCGGCGGTCATGGCGGTGAGAACGTCCTCCACGATCTGCTCCACGTCGAGGGCCACCATGTTGCCGCTTCGGATGGAGGGGGTGACGTTGAGAATGAGTCCCGTGTCCTTGTAGTCGTAGCTGCTCTGGACGGCGCTCGGGTTCGAAATGTCCGAGAGCTTCGATTTGAGCTGGGGGATGACCTGCCCCACCTGAAGCTCGCTGGGGAGATTGTTCGTGCACATGAGCCGGGGCATGGAGAGGACGTTCAGGGCGTCGAACTTCTTCAGGAGGTCCATGTAGGCGTAGACGAGTCCGAGCCCCTTGTACTCGGTCTTCAGGCCGTAGGTGGGATTGCCGTTGGAATCAGTTCCCGTGCGGTACTGGGTCTCGTTCTTCGACAAATTCTGGAACCAGTCGAGGATCGTTCCGGGGATGCCCGAAGCTCCCATGTTGAGCTGGCCGGCCATGACGGCATCCCCCGCGATCCCTCCTCCCCAGGTTGCCCAGTCGATGCCGGCGTTGTCGAGCTTCGTGAGGTTCACCTCGGCGATGAGCCCCCGCAGCAGCACCTGCCGGGGAAGTGTGTCGATCTGGGTGATGATCTGCAGCAGCGCCTGGTACTGGTCGGAGGGGGCGGCGAAGATGAGGCTGTTCGACGGGATGTCGGGCACCACGGTGGTGGGGATCTTGCCCTCCTTGGTGACGGCCTGAGCCGCCTGGGCGGAGAGGATCTTCGAGAGCTGCTCCGCCACCACGGCGGCATCGGCGTTCTGGAGGGTGTAGATGTGGAACTCCCCGGACTTGGGGACAACATCGAGATCGGCGATGATCCTGAGGGCCCGGCTGATCTCCCGTTCCTCGCCGGCGAGGACGATCTGCTGCCCCGCCGCGTCGGGAAGAACCACGAGGCCGAAGACGGGGCTCCCCGGCACCTTGGCGAGATTGGCGATATGTGCTCCCACCAGTTCGGGGGAGGCCTTGGCGATCTTCACCGTCTTCGACTTGAAGACCTTGTCCGCCCGGTCGAGGGCGAGGATGAGGTCGACCGCCCGGTTCACGTCCGTGGCCCGGCCCGTGAGCAGAAGGTCGTTGCCCCTCCCCACGGGAAGGACCGAGACCGTCCGGCCGGAGGTCTGGGCCACCGCCGTGGCGATGAAGTCGGCGGTCACGTAGTTCAGGGGGATCACCTGGGAGACGGTCTGCTCCCCCTCGCCGGGGCCCACCCGGCCCGACCGGACATCCGACTCGGCGGAGCTGCCCGACTGAAGGGGAACGATCTTGCTGAACCCCGAGGCCTTCTGCAGGGTATAGCCGTTCATCTCGAGGACGGAGATGAAGACCTGCCGTGCCTCCTTCATGGGGAAGGGCTTGGGGGAGATGACGGAGATGCTCCCCTTCACGCCCGGAGTGAGGACGAGGTTCTCGTTCAGAAGCTCCGCCATGAAGCGGATGAACTTCACCATGTCCACGTCCTGAAAGTTGAACTGTACATTCCCCGACGAGCGCATCCGCCGGGCCGATTCGATGAGGGCCGATTCGTCTTCCGATGCAAGAGTCTCGGCGGGAGGCTGGGGAGCCGCCGCAACTCCTCCGGCAAGAAGGATAATCAGGAAAAGCGCGAAAAAAAGCCGTACTGTCCGGGTCATTCTTTTCTCCCCTTCACAAGTTTCAGTTCGGGTACATAGAGGACGATGGAGTTCTGTTTACCCGGTATTCTCCCACCGGAGGGTTCCGCAGGCAACAGTATAACCTTTTTGCAGCGATATCCGGGGGGCAATCCTCTCTGCCCCGGAAAATCGAAGGTTTCCGTCTCCCAGGAGGCATCTTTCCCCCTGCCGCGGCTGCCGAGGGACCCCGAATCTGCCGCTATCCAGTAGGAGCGGGAGAGGGCCAGATTTTCCCTTCCCTGCCGGACATCGGCGAGCCCCCGCAGGGACAGGACCGAGAGGCGGAGGCTTCCCGCCGCCACGAGGCCGAGCACCGCCACCGCCACCATGACCTCCACGAGGGTGAATCCCCGGAGCCTCAGGGACATCTCTTTCATTTGATGTTGTAGTTCAGGTCCAAGGCCTGCCCCTGCCTGAGGACCTTCACGTCGAAGGCCGAGCCCCCCATGAGGGAGTTGATCACGTTGACCACGTCCCCCATGTTGCGAATCTCGAGACCGTTCACCGTCTGGATCACGTCCCCCTTCTCCACCCCCAGGGCATTGAGAAAACTGGTCTTTTCCATCCACTGCACCTCCACGCCCAGGGCCTTGTCCCCGTCGAACTTGGGGCGGAGGCGAAACTTCTTCATCTCGTCGAGGGGATCGAGGAGCAGTTTGTTCACCGTCTCCCGGGGAATGGACCCCTTGTGTCCCGGGGCCGCGGCGGTGACCCCCGGTACGGCCGGGGCGGGGCGGGGCTGGGCTGGAGGAAGGGGCGGAGGGGCAGCCACGTTTCGCCCGGCGTAGCGGAGGGAGACGGTGACCGTGGCGGGCCCCCGGGAGAGGATCACCCGGTCCTCCTCCACGGAGAGAAGCTCATACCCCTTGAGCGTCTGTCCCTGGAGGATCACCCGCTGCTTTCCTCCCTCCTCCACCCATATGGCGTTGCCGGGCAGGATCCCCGCGAGGCGGATTCCCTCAAGTTCGTACAGTTCCCCCGCCGTCAGTTCCCTGGACGAAGGCTCTTCGGCCTTCGCCGCAGAAGGAGTCCCTCCGGTCCGAAAGGGATCTCCGGCGACGAAATCCTTCAGGGAGGGGCCACGGTCCTCAGCTCCGGGAAGGGCTCTTCCACGCAGCGGTCCCGTGAGGACATCCCGGGCGGATGCAGCCTCCCGGGCGATCAGGGATTCCTCCGCCATGCCCGCTGCCCAGTATCCGCCCAGGGCCGACAGAAAAAGGGTGAGCACAAGGGCTGCGGCGGCGGAAGAGAAGCTTCCTTTCCCTTTTCCGAACAGGGCAGGGCTTTTCATTGCCCGGTCCCTCCTTTCTTGAGACGCCATCCCCCGGAGGGTTCTCTCCTCAGGCCGAGAAGGGGCGCGAAGGATTCGAGAAGAGCGCTGCGTTCACCCCTGAAGAGCAGATCGGCCTCTTCGACTCCTCCCTTTTCTGAGGACAGGACGATCCGCCCCGATACCACGAGGTCTCCCTCCGATTTCAGGATCTCCCCCTCGAGCATCTTCCCCCGGGCGGTGAGCAGGGCTTCGAAGGAGGAGAGGAAGAGGGGCGGCTGTCCGGGGAGCGGAAGGGCGATGCTCACCCTCTCGAGGCGGAGGCGCCCGGCGGGGCCCAGGCTCCGGACGGAAGAGAGCAGGGAGGGGGAAAACTCGGCCCTGCCGGCCTCGCCGGAGAGGAGGGGAGAAGAAACGCCGAGGTTCAGGAAGGCGAAGGCCAGGGGAAAGCGCCTCGTCTCGATGCCGGAGGAATCGAGGACGAACCCTTCCCCGGCGGCCTTTCGGGCGGCATCCCTCCAAAGCGTCCGGACCGCTGCGTCCCAGGGGAAAAAGACGTAGAGAGAGACGGTGAAGCCAATCAGGGCAGCTAAAAAGATGAGAAGGAACTTTCCGGCCCGCCCCATCATGCCCTCCCGAGGAGCAGCGATGCGCTCAGGGTGCGGAGAGGAGTGCTTCCCGACGAAGGAGTGCCCCTGACGGCCCGGATCTCGGCGGAGAAGACCGCAAGGCCCCGCCGCTCGATCTCCTGAAGGAAAGTTGCGAGGTTTTCCGTGGTGATCCCTTCAAGGGAGATGGATGCTCCCTCCTCCCCTCCTCTTCCCGAGGCGGTGCTGAGGCTGACCATGCTCGACCGGAGGCCGAGGGAGCTCACCACCGTGGAGACTGCCGTCAGCAGATCCTGGTCCGCCGGAAGAACTTCCCGGGTTCCTTCTCCGCCCTTTTTCGGCTCGCCGGCAAGGGACCGGTACTCCCTCAGGACGGCCAGCAGATCGTTGAACCTGCCTGCGGCGAGGGAGCGGCGAGCCCTGAGGGCATCGCCGTCCCGCCAGAGGGAAAAGGCCGCCGCCCAGGCGAGAAGGGCCAGCAGCAGAAGCAGAAGGGCGGTACGGTCCCTGAGCCCCGAAAAATTCTGAAATGATCCCTTTCCCTCAAAAAACGAAGGGATCTTCATGGTTCGCTCCTCCTGAGGGAGAGGGTGAAGCGGAGCCCCCCGCCGGGGATCTGCTGGATGTCCCCTATGGACGGGCGAAAGCCCCCTTCGCCCGCCGCGGTCCGGAGGGCCGATATCGCCTCCATGCGCTCCGCCGTCCCCGTCACGTCAAGCCCCTCTCCGGAAAAGCGCAGCTGCTCGAGGACGGGAAAATCCTTCCGGCGCTCTCCTTCTTCGGTCCAGGCCCTGCCGAGACGGGAGAGAAGGAGGGGAAGGGAATTGTCCTTCTCTCCTGCTCCCGACAGAAGGGCGATCTTTCCCCGGGCCTGGGAGAGAGGGTCTATCACCCGCTCGTCCGATCCGAAGACCTCCCGGTACAGGACCTCTCCCTGCCGGGAAAAAGACTCGATGGACGAACGGATCCTGGAGGCCATGGTCCACTGGATCAGGCAGAAAAAAAGACCCGCCACAGCCGCCCATGCGGCCAGCCGGCGGTACATTCCCGCAGTCCGCTCCCTGGCACGGGATGCCGCCAGGGCAGGACGGGAGAAATTGACGGAGAGGAAGGCTGGATAGCGGGAGACGGTGGCATGGGCGACCGAGCGGAGCTTTTCGTCCCCCTCGCCGACCCAGACGTCATCTTCGGTCATCTCTTCGCCGAGGGATGCGGCGAGGTCCAGGCACCACCGCTTCTCGGCTTCGGTTTCATCCACTCCGTCCAGGGGCACGCGGCAGCGGCAGAAGAGGGGAATTCCCCGGCGGAAAAGGGCCGAAGCCATGATGCCCGGGGCGGAGTAGACCGCGATTCCGTCGCCGTTCACGGCAGAGGCCAGGGCAAGGGGAAGAGGCCAGAGGATGTTCTTTTCAAGGGGAAGACCGGGGGCGGAATCGGGAATCTCCTCACCGCTGAGGCACCAGGCGACGCCGGAAACTCCGCCGTCTTTTTTTCCGAGGATCATGGGGAGAACTTCCACGGGCGCTTCTCCCGACAGGAGAGGGCGGAAGCGGATGGCGAGGGCGTCCCGCACGTCCCTGAGGGAGCGGAAGGCGAAGGAGAAGGGATGGACCGACAGGGTGCGGAAGGGGACGAGAAGGAGAGCCCCCTTCGAAGGGACGGCAGCAGCCTCTCCGGAAAGGCTGTTCCATGCCCCGGAGCTTTTCAGAAAGACGGATGTCACCTGCGGGCTAGCCATCGGGCTGTTCCTCCCATCGGACAGTTGCGGGAATCGGAGAACTGCAGTCAAGTATAACTCCCACGGGGACTCTTTCGCCATCCGCAAAAACCACTTCCAGAGAAACTTTAAAAAAAGTGCTGGTGAAGGAAAGGAGGTTGACGAGCCCCGGAACCGCCGCGGCGGGAAAATCGGCGAGGGCGGTGAGATCGTCCATGGAGGCGAAGGCTCTGCGGGTCCGCCCTTCTGCCACAGCTGCCGCCGCCCGATCGTCCAGACCGTCGAGAAGGGCCAGGACTGCGGGAGGGGCGGAGTTGACGTTGATCTTTCCTCCGCTCCAGAGGGTAGCGAGGGAGAGGAGCCCCTTTCTATCTTCCCCTCCCGTGAGAATCTCTTCCTTCATACCCGGAAGGGAAAGCAGCTCTTCAGGGGAAAGCAGGGAGCGGTTCGGAAAGTCGGGCCTCTCCTCTCCCCCCAGCCGGGGCTCCCGGTCGGAATCGAGAAAGTCGAGGACGGATTTTTCCAGATTCTCCGCTCCTATCTCCGTCCAGAGTCTTTTCCACGACCCTTCCAGTTCGGTCCGCACCGTCCGTCCGTCGGGAAGAAAGAGCTTGTTCAAAGGGATTCCGTCGTCAAGCGGAAGAATCGAGAAGTTCACCAGCACCCCCGCGTCGGGAAAAGAGACCGTACGGGGGGCGAAATCCTCGTCGAGGGGGGAATGGGCTCCTCCGGGGTACAGGAGGATGATCTGCCCGGCCGCGGGAAGAAGAGCCTCGCAGACCATTCTTGCCGTGAAAAGGCGCCTTTCCCGGTCGTACCGCCTCATGGAGCTTCGGACGAAGAGGGCGAATCCGGTGGAAGCGGAGAGAAGAAAGAGGGAGACCAGCAGAACCGACAGGAGCACTATCCCCTTTCTGCGGCCCCTGCACACTCTACTCGGGAGGAAGCCAGTCTTCACGGAAGTATTCCTCCTTTCCCGTCTTCACCCTGATCCGGAGGCCCCTCGGCCGGGGTCCGGAATATTCGTCTACCCATTCCTTCGCACCGAAGGGGAGAAGCCCTATGCGGAAAGACGCAGCTCCGGGAAAAAGAAGCTGCCCCTTTTCGGGGTCCAGGTCCTCCCAGTCCACGGCTGCCGGGGCGGAGAGAGGGAGAACCCAGCGGTACAGCCCTTCTCTTACCACTCTGCCCGCTCCGGGCCTGACAATGCGCCACGCCCGCACTCCGGCATTTTTACCGCCGTCGCTCCAGAAGGCGAGCCTGTCGTCGGCATCCCCTCCGAGAAGATCCTTGTGAAGAAGCACCACTGCGGGGCCTCCCGGATAGACCCCGGGGGAAAGGCGCATCTCTCCGGGAAGACGGCGGAGCACGTAGTCCGTAACCTGTTCTCGGCTTCTCTCCCTCCGCACATCCTGGAGGCGGCGCACAAGCGCCACGGACGGCGCGAAGGCAAGGGAGGCGATGAGACCGAAAAGGCCGAGAACGACCAGCACTTCGGCGAGGGTGAAGGCGGGGCCGGTTTTTTTTTGCCGGTGCCGTGCTAGGAGGGATTCCATGAAAGGACGTACTTCCTCAGGAAATCCACGGGATGATAGGACATTTTGGCCACCCTCATCCCCCGGTCCCCCAGGTCCTCCTCCCGGTTGACGAGAAGGTAGGAGGAGGCGGTTTTCTGCAGAAAGAGACGGTGGATCGCCTGGTAGCCTCCGTTGAAGGCGGTGAGGGCCTTTTCGAAATGGATCACGAGGACCTGGTCGGAAATGCCCTCGGCGACGGTGTAGGCCACGGGGATTCCGTCCACTTCGATCAGGCCTCCCAGAAGAGAGGGGATGTTGTTCCACTCCCGGACCATTTCGCCGATTGCCTCGTTCTCCCTGAGAAGGGCTTTTGATGGTTCCCTCTCCTGAAGCCACAGCCGCTGGCTCTCCAGGATCGCTTCTCCGTCATCGGGACCGAGGGAGCGGTAGGTGAAGGGGTAGTGCTTCACGAACTGCCGGAAGTGGCTTCGCTTCCTGGAGAAGCGGTTTCCCCGGAGGGCTATGAGGTCCTTCACCGAGTAAATATATTCCCACTGGGAGCGGACGCTGATCGCCTCCATCCGTTCGCCGAGCGCCTCCTCCCATGTATGGGCGAGACCGTCGGGTACGTAATAAAAGGCCTCGGGGTCCGGAAAAAGGCGGGGAAGAACGTCCGCCCAGGAAATTTCGTTCCAGGGGCCCACGGGAGCCCAGAGTGTGCCGTCCCTCGCCTTGAGCCAGCAGAGTCCCTCGTCAAAGGCCCAGGAGAGGCCGAAAATATTCCGCCATGCCCAGAGACTGCCGAAAGAATAGTAGGAGGATCTTCTCGAACAGAGACCGTAGAGCCGCCGGTATTCGCCGGCCCTGTCGATGGAGAGGGGGGTAAAGGAAAGCGCCATTGAGACCATCGTCCTTTCGTTTCGGCCTGAAACAGGCCGTGGCAATATTGTACCAGAGCCCCCTTTTCAGAGAAGAAAAAAATCGCTTTCTCTTCAGAGGGAACATTTTACGAAAATATCTTCGGAAGTGAATCTTGGCCTTAGGGTTTTATTCGCAGGAGAAAAGGGAGCTTCAGAGGGGAAAATGTAAAAGCCATAAAAATTTTTCTGTTTATGTGAAAAAAATTATTTCTGCGGTTTTAATATCCGTATTCGGGTGAAAATTATGAAAAAAAAATTTTCCGATATTCTGATCCTCCTTTTTTGAGGTAGAATATCGCCGTCACTTCATATTCTCCTGCCCTGCCTGATCCTGGGGGATCTTCGCGCAAGACCCCGGCAGGTCAGGGATATTTTATCGAGGTGTTCCGGATGACGGGAATTTTTTCTTGCCCCCTTTTTTTTCGTCCGTCTTTCCCGAGGTCCTTTTCGTACTTCTGCAGAAGGGCTTTGGTCCTCTTCTTCATTATTCTTCTCATCTTCCCCTTTCCTGCGGCCGGGGAGGAGAAAAATCGGAACATCCTCATTCTCGACAGCTTTTTCCCCGGCTATGAATGGAGCGAATCCGTCCGTTCGGGGATGATGAACGAATTCGAGGCCTCCGGCAAAACGAACCTCTCCTTCTACGTGGAGTTTCTCGATGTCCTCCGGGCACCGGGTGATGAAAATCTCCAGATCCTCCGGCGGCTCTTCCGGGAACGATACACCGACAGGGGCATTTCCTTCGACGTAATCCTCTGCAGCGACGACGACGCTCTTGATTTTCTGGTCCGCTACCGGGACGAGCTGTTCGGCTCTTCTCCCGTGGTCTTCTGCGGAGCCAATAATTTCACCCCATCCCGCCTTCAGGGCCAGAAGAACTTCACCGGGATCAACGAAGGGATCTCCCTGGGTGAAACTCTCCAATCGATCCTCACCCTCTTTCCGAAAACGAAGACCATCGCCGCAGTCATGGGAGTCTGGCGCACCGACTGGCTGAACTCAGCCATCGAGAAGGAACGGGCCGATCTTCTGCTGAAGGGCATCCGGTTTCACTATTTCAAGGAGCTCGAACCGGAGGAACTCGCCTCCCGTCTTGCGCACCTGCCGGAGAATTCCGCAATTCTCTACATCAACTACTTCGCGACCCCGAAGGGAAAGATTTTTACCCTGAAGGAGGGGGTCGATTTCGTCAAAAAAGCCTCGAAAGCCCCTCTCTTCGGCTTCTGGGACAGCCTCCTCCCCCGGGGAATCGTCGGGGGCAAGGTCGTCCACGGCCGCTCCCAGGGCGAGGCGGCGGCCCGCCTCGCCCTCGAGATCCTCTCGGGAAAGAAGGCCGGCGAGATCCCCGTAATCATGGACAGCCCCAACCGGTACGTCTTCAACGGCGAAGCCCTCGAGCGCTACGGCATCCTCGAGAAGGAACTTCCACCCGGCTCCGAGGTGGTCTTCCGCACCAGAAAGCGCCTGCAGGAGAACTGGGAAGCCTTCCTCGAGGACACTGTCTTCGGCTACGACCTCTTCGAGGAACACGGAAGCATCATGCTTCTCATCGACCCCGCAACGGGGACCATCCTGGACGGCAACAAGGCCGCGAGGAACTTCTACGGCTATCCCACCCTCCGGGGCAAAAACGTCGGCGATCTCAATTTAAGCCCTCCGGCGGAAATTCATTCGGCCATGCAGGACGCCCGTCTCCGCAAAAAAAACCACTTCATCTTCAGGCACCGTCTCGCGGACGGAGCGATCCGGGATATGGAGGCCGTATCCTATCCCGTGGAGATCCAGGGACGGGAGTATCTTTTTTCCATCAATACGGATATCACGGAGGCGCTGGCCGACGCCAGGGCGGTGGACAACCGGAACCGGTGGCTCTTTGGAGTGGTGGCACTTGCCCTTGCCCTCCAGACCGCGGGAATCTTCTACCTTTACAATAACATCAGGAGGAGAAGGGCCGCCGAGGAGAAATTGCGCAGTGCCGTTCTCGAGGCGGAGGAGCAGCGGAAGACGGCGACCGAGGCCAACCGGGCGAAGTCGGAATTTCTCGCGAAGATGAGCCACGAGATCCGCACCCCCCTGAACGGGGTCATCGGATTTGTCGACCTCCTAGCGGACACCCCTCTGGACGACCTTCAGCGCTCCTACGCGGAAAACGTGCGCACCTCGGCCCGATCCCTCATGGATATCGTGAGCGACGTCCTCGACATCTCGAAGATCGAGGCGGAAAAGTTCGAGCCTGCTCCTCTTCCCGTGGATCTTTCCGCCCTCGCGGAGGAGGCGGTCAGGATCATCTCCCCGGGGGCGGAGAAAAAGGGGCTGCAGCTCTCCTTTCATGCTGCCCGGAAGCTCCCCAGGTACGCCCTTGTGGACCCCCTCCGGCTGAAACAGATCCTCGTCAACCTTCTCGGCAATGCAGTCAAGTTCACCGAGGCCGGATCGGTCGGATTGACCGTCGACTTCATCCCCCTCGACGAGAAAAAGGGAGCCTTCACCTTCTCGGTTCAGGATACGGGCCCGGGAATCCCGGAGGAGAACCTGGAAAAGCTCGCCTCCGCCTTCTGGCAGAGCGACAGCTCGAACACCCGGAAGTTCGGCGGGGTAGGGTTGGGACTGGCCATTACGAGCGGCCTCCTGAAGAAGATGGGAAGCTCTCTGGAGATCGAAAGCGTTCTCTCCGAGGGAAGCCGGTTCTACTTCACCCTCGAGACGGAGTACTACCGGGAAAATCCCCTTCCTGAAAAACCCCTTCCCGTCCGGACCGCCCTTCCTCCGATCAGGGCCATCCCTGCCCCGAAGATTCTGCTGGCGGAGGATACGACCCTCAACCGCTGGCTGGTCAGAAACATGATCACCGCGGTCATTCCCGATGCCGTCGTCCTCGAGGCGGAAAACGGGGAGGAGGCGGTGGAGCTTTTCAAGCAGGAACATCCCCATCTCGTTCTCATGGATCTTCAGATGCCCCTCAAGGACGGCTACGAGGCTACCCGGGAGATCCGGGAGTTCGAAAAATCCAATGGCGCTCTGACCCCAGTGGTAGCGCTGACCGCCGACGCCCAGCCGGAGACTCGGGACGCCAGCTTCGCCCTGGGAATGAACGAATTTCTCACAAAACCTGTGGAGACGAAGACCCTTCGGGCCCTCCTCGCGGCGTACCTCGACGCGGAGAGGGTAAAGCGGGCGGAGATACCGGGGCCTCCTCTTTTGCCGGGGGAGAATGACGGCAGGATTTTTCTCGAAAGCCGCAGCACAGGCATCGACCTCGGAAGGCCCGCGGGGGCTGCCCGGCACTGACCGGAATTCTCCGGGCCAATACAGTATTTTTGCTTCTCCCTTCGTCCCCCCGGCATGAGCCGGGGGGACGATTTTATCTCCGCAAAGGAAGGCGGTTTTTTTCCGAAGGGGAAGCAAAATAAAAATTTTCCCGGGAAGAGCATATATTCGATATTTTGCTATAATTGGTGACTTGATTTAATACATCCCGGAGGTATTGCCATGGAACCGACCCGTCCGCCCCGAACAGCCTATTTCCTGGCCTATGCGGCCCTCTATATCATCTGGGGGTCCACCTATCTGGCCATCGGCTTCACCGTGGAGACCATTCCGCCCTTCTTCAGCGGCTCCCTCCGCTTTCTGGTCGCCGGCTCCATTCTTCTTCTGTGGTGCTTTTTCCGGGAGAAGGAGCGGCCGACCCTCGCCGGATACAAGGAGGCCTTCAAGGTGGGAGGGATCATGCTCCTGGGCGGCTACGGCGGCGTGGTATGGGCCCAGCAGACGGTCCCCTCCTCCATGGCCGCACTCATCATCACCGTGGAGCCCCTGTGGATCGTTCTCTTCGACTGGCTCCTCTTTCACTCCCGCCGCCCCTCACTTCCCGAGGTCATCGGCCTGATCCTGGGGTTCGGTGGCACATTGTTTCTCGTCCTTGACCAGTCAGGGTACACCCTCTCCCTCAAGGCGGGGTACACTTTCGGCATGGTGGTGATCCTCTTCGCGAACATGAACTGGAGCCTAGGGGCCCTCTACTCCAGGAAGGCCCCCATCGCCCGGTCGAATCTCCTCTCCGCCGCCATGCAGATGACCGCGGGAGGTCTGCTTCTTCTGATTCTTTCCTTTGCCGCCGGAGAGACGGGGCGGATATCCCTTCAGACGATTTCATTGAAATCGGCCCTCTCCCTGGGCTACCTGGTGATTTTCGGCTCCCTCATGGGGTTCACCGCCTTCATCTGGCTGCTGAAGGTCGACAGGGCCTCCCGGGTCGCCACCCACACCTTCGTCAATCCCGTGGTGGCCATCATCCTGGGATGGTTTCTCGGGAACGAGCAGATCACCCTTCCCATGCTCATGGCAGGAGGGGTTATCATCTTCTCCGTGGCCCTCATTCTCCGGTACCACCCCGACGGCGAGTGATGAGCCGCGCCGCAGCGAGGGTCAGCTCGAAAAGGAGATAGAGGGGCACTCCCAGCAGAATCTGGGATACCACGTCCGGAGGGGTCAGCAGGGCGGCAGCAAGGGCTATGAAAAGGATGATCCACGGGCGGCAGCGGGAAACCGTATGCACTGAGACGATTCCGGTACATATAAGGAAGAGAAGAAGCAGGGGGGCCTGAAATAGAGCCCCGGCGGCAAGGAGGAGGGAGAAGAGGAAGGAGGCATATTCCCCGAACCCCCAGAGGGGCTGAATGTTGTCCCCCTCGCCGAAGGCCAGGAAGAACCGGAGGGCCAGAGGGGCGATTATACGGTAGGCGAAGGCCGCCCCGGAGGCAAAGAGCACCGGGATGATCCCTCCGCCGATCAGGAGATACTTCGCCTCCTTCCGCCGGAGGGCCGGCCGAAGAAAGAGCCAGCTTTGGACGAAAGCCAGCGGAACCGTGAGAACCATGCCTCCCCAAAAGGCAAGCCTCATGTACGTAAGGAGCTTTTCGTAAGGCCGAAAGTAGTACAGGGAGACGCCGAGACCCTGCAGGGGGGCGAGCAGAAACCCCGCCGTGGCCTCGGCAAAAAAAAAGAGCAGCACTGCGGAGAGGCAGAAGAAAACCAGGACCGAGATGATCTTTCCCCGGAGAACCTCCAGGTGATCTATATAGCTGCCGCTATTTTTCAGGTCCGGCTTTCCCATCCTCTTCCTGCTCCTTTTCCTCCGGAGGTGCGCCGGTCTCGAGCCCCCGCTTGAATTCCTTCACGGCGCTTCCCACGGCACGCCCGACTTCGGGCAGACGTTTCGCGCCGAAGAGCACCAGCGCCAGGACAATCAGCAGCAGAATTTCTCCCATTCCGAGGTTCATGCCATCATCTCCCCCTCTTTTTAAGGAACGGACTAAAAAGGAAACTTCTCCAGGGGCGCCTCTGTGGGCCCCTCTTCGAAGCCTGAAAGCGGCCTGATCTTTCCGTGCACCGCCAGGCCGGAAACGGTGACCGCCTTCGGCTGCGCCGGGCAGGCATGTTCGCAGGCGCCGCAGCCGAGGCAGATCGAAGGGTCAAGTTCGGGAATGGTCAGGCTTCCCCGGTAGGGAACCATGCGCATCGCCTGAGTTGGACAGTGCTCCGAACAGGCCCCGCAGGCCGTGCCGAACTTGTGCACGATGCAGTTGCGCCGCAGGAAGCGGGCCTTTCCTATGGAAATCCGCTTTTTCTCCTCAGGTTCGAGGGGCTCGATGGCTCCCGTGGGACAGGCTTTGCCGCAGGCAGTGCATTCATGCTGGCAGTATCCCTGCCGGTAGTCGATGACCGGCTGAAAGAGTCCTTTGAGGCCCCACTCCCCGAGGGACGGCCGCAGAATCCCCGCCGGGCAGGCTGCCACGCAGGCGGTGCAGGCCACACACTTTTTCGTGAAGCTGCCCCGGCTCTTCGACCCCGGAGGAGAGATGGGGAGTTTCTCATCCGACGGCGAGGCCGCCGCGGGCACGGTGTTCACCTTTTTCGAGCTCCAAAGGGCCAGGCCCAGGACCGCAGCGCCGCCGGCCGCAGACCGGAGCATCCCCCGGCGGGACAGTCCTTCCTCTGAACCGCCGAAGGAAAGGGCAAGAGCTCCTCCGGGGCAGGCGTCCACGCACCGCAGGCAGAGAACGCATCGATCGGCATCAACCCTCCGTTCACTGACCGAGATGCATTCCTGGGGGCAGACGGTCCCGCACTTCCCGCAGCCGGTGCATCTGTCGCCGGAGAACCTCACGGACAGAAGGGACGACCGTGAAAAAAGGCCGAGGAAGGTCCCGACGGGGCATACCGCATCACAGAAAGGGCGTCCCTTCCGGAAGGACCAGAGGGCAAGAAGAAGAAAAAAGACCGCAGTGCTCCAGAAAAGCAAAGGAACAAAGGGTATCTGCCCTGCCCTGGAGATGACCCCGTAGATTCCCCTGCTCTCGAGAACGCCGGCGAGCCTGTCGATCCCCCCTGAAAGGGCCGGCCGGAGGAGCTGGGTGACGCCCCTTCCGAAGATGGCATAGGGGTCGAGGGCGGCCGGAAGGAACATCGCCCCGGCGGCTCCTGCAACAAGCACGAGAGCCAGTATCCAGTACCGGAACCGGGAACCGGGAGCATACCCGGTCAGTCGCCGCTTCCCCGCCCGCCACACCGCCTCCTGGAAGGTCCCCAGCGGGCAGAGGAAGGAACAGTAAGCCCTTCCGGCGAGCAGGGCACTCAGGGCGAGGACGGCAGCACCCCCCCACCAGCGGAGGACGGAAGGCACGGCCTGGAGCATGGGCAGATGGGGTGACGCCGTCTCCCCCGCCCGGAAGAGGAAATAGACGAGAAACAAGAGCGCCACGGCAAAGGCAAGAAAAAGGCGGATCTTCCCCGCCCACCCTCTCCTGCGGGACGAACTCTTCTCAGAGGGCAATCCGCTCGACCCCCAGGGACTCAAGATCCATGGTCCCCACCCCCATCTCCGCAGCGCTCCGTATGTACGAGACATTCTTCGGGTCGGTGCCGAAGATTTTCGCTGCCGCCGCGTCTGCGGCGACGATATCCGTGGAGAGAATCTGGGCCTTCAGCACGGTTATGTCCCGCTCCGACGTCCCCCGGGGGCCGTTGCGGGTCATCATACGGTAGGCATCGATGACGGTCAGGGACGGCCTGCGGAAGAGAGAGACGTCGGCGATGCACTGGTGCAGACCCTTCGAGTGAAATTCCCCCCGGTCCCACACCGTCCCCATGAGGTTCTTCATGCCCATGGTGATACCGGCTCCCCCGTGGTGCTTCAGCACGGGAACGTTGATGAAAACGTCGCACTCCATGAGCAGTTCGTGAACGGAGGTCTCCTTCAGGGCCCTTCCCCCGGGGAGGGAAACCTTCTGATAGTACCCCGGGGCATCCGCCGGAGCGACCACCCCTCCTCCATTCTTTACCGCTTCCTCCACACCGCTGCTCTTGTAGCACCTGCGCCAGCTGTCGCAGGTGTGGTCGAAGGCGTAGACCCTGGACGCTCCCGCTTCAAGGCACCGGCGGACGATCCTCTCCACCAGAAAGGGGTTGGTGTTTCCCCCTCTCTCCGGGGGGACGTCCCAGGACATGTTGGGCTTGATCACCACCGTCTGCCCTTTTTTCACGAACCGCTCCATTCCGCCGAGGGCGGCCACCCCTCGGTCGAACATCTCACCCGGCTCTCCCCCCCTCACTGCGGCGAGCCCCGGCAACCCCTGGCGGGCTCCGAAGGATCTCAGGACATTTCCCGGAAGAAGCAGGGCCGCCCCTCCAAGGCCAAGAGCCGCCGTCCTTCTCAAAAACTCTCTTCTGTCCATGACGGCACCACCTCCATTTCTCAGCAACAGAGTATCATAATTTGATTTTTCTCTACATCCGCCATTTTCCCATAAAATGAAAAAGGACGGGAAAGAGCCCCGTCCGGAGGAAACAGCCAGTCAATTCCCGACAGCGGAAGGCCCTAGGGCTTCCCGGTCTCCGCCAGCATTTCATCCAGCAGACGGCGGACCTCTGCGGCCTCCTCGTCGAACTTGGAGATCATCTCACTGCGCTTTTCCACGGGTATGCTTTGCGCAGCGGGATCTTCCTGAAGGTACCGTTTCTTCTTCTCGAGTATTCTCAGCAGCTCTTCCCGGTCGTGCAGAAGTTTCTGCCATTCGAGATAGCTCTGCTGATCCTCGCTCTCCTTGACAAAGGCTCTGCTCATGGTCATTCCCCCCTTCCGGTAGAAGCCGGAATAATAATACACAAGGCCACGGACTGGTCCGGGGCCCTGGCAAGCGTTCCGTTTTTGAGACTATGACTGCGTTTGTTTATTATCTCCCACACCGCCTCTTTTTGCAACCTTCCCGAAGCCGAGACCCCGGGAGGAAAATGAACTATTTTTTTCCCAATTTTCCATTTGACTTTCTGAATATGAGAGGGTATTCTTTTTGAAGGTTAACCTTCAAAATAAATAATTAAATGGTGTTTTGCCTTCTGAAGGAGGAATTGCTCTGAAAGACATCATAGCGCTTCACCGGAAAGAGATGACCGCAAGACAGGCTCTCGCGGCAAAATTCATCCTCGACTCCCCCAGGGAGGCAGCCTTCCTCACTGCCTCCCAGCTCGGCGAGCGGGTGGGCGTGAGCGAGACCACAGTGCTCCGTCTTTCGAAGCTTCTCGGCTTTCCGGGGTACCAGGAGCTTCGGGGGGCTCTTGCAAGCCAGCTCATGAATCATCTTTCCACTCTCGAGCGGGCAAAGGACTATGAGGGAGCGGCCGGAGAAGATCTCTTCGAGCGGGCACTTCAGAAAGATCTCGACGCCCTGACCTCCGCCCGGACGAATCCTCCCTCGGAGGAGCTGAGGGCCCTCGGCAAGGCCCTCAGGGATGCCGGAGCCGTCTACCTCGCAGGATACCGAAGCTCCTATGCCCTCGTCTACTACCTGTCCTTTTATCTTTCCTGGATTCTTCCGAACGTGAAAACCGTCAGCCTCCACATGCCCTTCGAAATGCTCTCCAACGCTCCCGAAAACGCCCTGGTCCTAGGCATCAGCTTTCCCCGGTATTCCACCTGGACGGTGAACGTCCTGTCCCAGGCTAAGGATCTCGGCCTGACCACGGCGGCGGTCACAAGCGACCTCTCAAGCCCCCTGGCGGACAGAGCCGATCTGGTCCTGTCCGTACCCTACAAGCCCATCTCCTTCATCGACTCTTTCGCGGCCCCCATGAGCCTGCTGAACTGCCTCATCCTCTCAGTGGCCGAAAGTCTCGGTGAGAAAAAGACGGAGATACTCGGGCGCCTCGAGCGCCACTGGAAAGAGGAAGGAATCTACACGGCCCCCCGGGGCCGGATTGCTGCGAAATAGAGATATTCATCAGGGGCTTTTCTATAAACCCGGCCTGAAGCCCGGGTACTGTTGGTGGCGTATTCTTTTTTTCCTTTTAAGGTGAAAGGAGGGGCGGAACGGTCAGTCGGCGTGCACCTGAGGATTTTCATTTGACGAGAAAGGAGCTGATTCTTCGGTGGATCTGGGACATCTGATACCGCGAAGTTTCAAAGGAAAGGTCCGAACCGCCGTGCGCGGAGAGGGAGTCTATATATACGATGAGGAGGGGAACGCCTATATCGACGGGTGCTGCGGAGCGCTGCTCTCGAGCATCGGGCACGGCGTGAAGGAAATCGCCGACGCCATGCACTCCCAGCTCCTCACCATGGAGTTCGCCCATCCCTCCCGGTGGAACAACACCGTCTCTGTGGAGGCGGCGAAAGAGCTGAGCTCCCTGACCCAGGAGGGACTCGACTACGTGTGGTTCGTGAGCGGCGGCAGCGAGGCCATAGAGTCCGCCATGAAGATGGCGATTCAGTATTTCGTCGAGCGGGACGGCAGGGGATCGGGAAAGACGGAGATCATCGCCCGGTGGAACTCATACCACGGAAGCACCACTGGCACCATGGGGCTTGCCGGAAGCATGGCCCGGCGGCGGACCTTCGCCCCCATCTTCCGGGAGTTCCCCAAGATCTGCTCCCATTACTGCTACCGCTGCCCCCTCAACCTCACCTATCCCGAATGCGGCGTCGCATGCGCCCATGCCCTTGAGGACGAAATACTGCGCATCGGGCCCGAGCGGGTGGCCGCCTTCGTGGCGGAACCCGTCGTTGGTTCGACCGTCGGCGCCCTTCAACCGCCGAAGGAGTACTGGCCCATTATCCGGGAGATCTGCTCGAAGTACGACGTGCTGCTCGTGGCTGACGAGATCATGACGGGCATGGGAAGGACGGGAAAGGCCTTCTGCACCCAGCACTGGAATGTGACCCCCGACATGATCTGTTCGGCGAAAGCCCTTTCGGGAGGATATTCCCCCGTCGGCGCTCTGGTCGTGACGGAAAAAATCGCGTCGGCGATCCGGGACGGCAGCGGCTCCTTCCAGCACGGCCATACCTACAACGGAAACCCCGTTACTGCGGCTGCCGTCGTGGCAACCATCCGGTACATGAAGAAAAACAGGACGATCGAAAACGGAGCCGAGCGGGGGCGGCAGTTTGACGCCATGATCCCCGAATTTCTTGACATCCCCATCATCGGGGAGGTCAGGGGGATGGGTCTGATGAGGGGTATGGAGATAGTGGCGGACAAAGAGACCCGGAAACCCTTCTCCCCGCCGGTGAAGGCTGCGGCCCTCGTGACGGAGGAATGCATGAAGAGGGGGCTCGTGATCTATCCCGGCACGGGCCAGATCGGCGGCGTGGCGGGGGATCAGTTCCTCTTCGCCCCTCCCCTTGTATCCACCAAGGATGAGCTGGAGGAAATGAAAAGGCGTCTTCTGGAGGGGCTGAAGGCCGCCGCGGAAGCGCTCAAAGGGAACGCGTAGGAAGGAAAAAACATTTTCACAGACGAAAGGGAGGATAAAGTTCATGAAGAAAAGAACTCTTGCACTTGCGCTCATCGGGCTCCTCGTTATGGCGTCGGGAGCTTTCTCGGCCACCTTCATCACCATCGGCAGCGGCGGCGTGGGAGGAACCTACTATCCCCTCGGCGGCGCCATGGCGGAAGTACTGTCCAACGCCGGCATCGACGTGAAGGCCACTTCCCGCTCCACCTCGGCGTCCCGGGAGAACAACCGTCTCGTCGCCGCAGACCGGGCACAGATCGGCATGTCCATGGGATCAGCCCTCTACCAGGCGATCAACGGCGTCGAGGCATTCCAGCCCGACGGAAAGCTTCCCCTCCAGATCCTCATGAACATGTACCCCGCACCCCAGCATCTCGTCACCGTGAAGGGGGCAGGGATCACGAAGCTCGAGGACATCAAGGGCAAGAAGGTCTCCGTGGGGGCCCCCGGCGGAGGGGACCAGATCCTCACCATGCTCATCCTGAAGGCTGCAGGCATCGACCCGGAAAAGGATTTCACGAAACAGCAGCTCACCCAGCCCGAAGGGGTCATGGCCCTGAAGGACGGAAACGTGGACGCCGTCTTCTGGAACTTCGCCGCCCCCGGCTCTGCGGTGCTCGAAGTTGCCGCCCAGCGGGACGTGGTCCTGGTTCCCCTCTCGGAGGAACTGGTCCAGAAGGTCATCAAGGACAACCCCTTCCTTCTCCCCTACACTATCAAGGCGGGAACCTATGAGAGCGTGAAGGAAGACGTTCGCACCATCGCCGACAGCAACTACCTCGTGGTGAAGAACACCATGGACGAGAAGCTCTCCTACGATCTCGTCAAGACAATCATCGAAAACAAGGACAAGTTCATGAACGTCACCCAGCAGGCCTCTCACTTCGTCCCCGAAGAGGCCAGCGTCGGGATCACCGATTTCGCTCCCGGGGCGAAGAAGTACTTCAGGGAGAAGGGAATCGATATGAAATAAGTTCCCCCCAGGGCGAACCGGGCAGCTTTCCTCTGCCCGGTTCCTTTTCCAGGAAATTCCATTCTTTTACCGGGAGGTTCATAGATGACCAGCGAAATTGACCGTTCCAAGGAAGTGGTGGACTCGGGAAGAAGAAATCTTTCCGGGTGGCAATACTGGCTCATTGCGGCCATCGCCCTCTCGGCGTCCATCTTCCACCTCTACACCGCCGCATTCGGACTGCTCGCAGCCATGTACCAGAGAAGCATTCACTGGATGTTCATGGGAAGCCTCATTTTTCTCATCTATCCCGTGTCGAAATCCCGGCCGAGGGACAGAATCGACCCCTGGGACTGGGTTTTCGCCGCGATGCTCGCCGGGGGATGCCTGAACATCATTTTCAACTGGCAGGAAATCGCCATGCGGGAGGGCATCCCCACCGCGTCAGATATCTATCTCGGCATCATGATGGTGCTTCTCGTGATCGAGGCGGGACGGCGGGCCATGGGGTGGCCTCTCCCCATCGTGGCTATCGTGGCCATCATTTACGCCCTCTTCGGGCCGTACTTTCCGGGGATGCTCGCCCACGGAGGATTTCCGCTTTCGGAACTGGCCCCCTTCCAGTATCTGCGGACTGACGGCATCTTCGGTGTCCCCCTGGGAGTCTCGGCCTCCTTTATTTTCCTCTTCGTCCTCTTCGGTGCCGTCCTGAGCGTCTCGGGGGCAGGGCAGTTCTTCATCGACCTCTCCCTTGCCCTCACCGGCCGCAGTCAGGGAGGGTCTGGAAAGGCCGCCGTGGTGGCGAGCGCCCTCATGGGGACAGTCTCGGGAAGCTCCGTGGCAAACGCGGTCACCACCGGCGCCTTCACCATTCCATTGATGAAGCGCTCGGGATATCGGCCCGAATTCGCCGGAGCCGTGGTCGCGGCGGCCTCCACGGGCGGGCAGGTCATGCCCCCCGTCATGGGAGCCGCAGCCTTCATCATGGCCCAGTTTCTCGGCATCTCCTACTGGGACATCGTCGTGGCGGCAGCCCTTCCGGCGACCCTCTACTTCATCTCCATCATAGCCATGGTCCACTTCCGGGCCGGAAAGAGAGGGATGAAGGGCATCCCCCTCGAGAACATCCCGAAGGCAGGGAAAGTCCTTAAAGAGGGGTGGCATCTCATCATCCCCATCATCACCCTTGTGGTCTTCCTGGCCCTGGGCTACTCCGCCGTGAAGGCCGTCTTCTGGTCCATCATCCTCATGGTTGCCGTCTCCTGGCTCGGCAAAAAGGAATACCGCATGACGCCGAGGCGGACCCTCCAGGCCCTCATCGACGGCGGTCTCGGGGCCGTCGATGTGGCGGCCGCATGCGCGTGCTCGGGGCTCGTCATCGGGGTCATCGGCATCACGGGCATCGGGCTTGCCTTCTCCTCCTTCGTCATCAGCCTCTCAGGAGGGATCCTGCCCCTGGCTCTCTTCCTCACCATGATAGGCTCCATCATCCTCGGCATGGGAGTTCCCACCACCGCCCAGTACATCATCACATCCACCCTGGCGGCTCCCGCCCTCTTTCAGATGGGCATTCCCCTCATGTCGGCCCATCTCTTCTGCCTGTATTTCGGCGTCCTTGCCGACGTAACGCCCCCGGTAGCCCTCGCCACCTATGCCGCCGCGGGCATCGCGGGGAGCAACGCCATCAAGACGGGTTTCACCGCCCTGGCTACCGCCTCGGCGGGCTTCCTTGTCCCCTACATGTTCGTCTACAATCCCCATCTTCTCTTCCAGGGGAACATCCTGCAGATCGGCCTTTCCTTCGTTACGGCCCTCATGGCCGTCATCGGTCTCTCCGCCGCCGTGCAGGGGTACTACATCGCGCCCCTTACCCTTCCCGAGAGGGCTGCCCTGCTGCTGACTCCCTTTCTCCTCATCGTCCCCAACACGAGCACGGATCTGCTGTCCCTCGCAATTCTCGTAGGGGTCTTTCTGCTGCAGCGGAGAAAGGCGGCCCTTCGCAAAAAGAATTCGCCTGCCGCCGGCAGCATCAATTCATAAGGAGGTGTCCATTCTCATGACGCGGAAGCTCATCAAACCGGTCATGTCCGCAGAAGAGGCGGCGACCCACATTAAACCGGGCTCGTCCCTCATGGTGGGGGGCTTCAACTACGGAGGGGTTCCCTACACCCTCATCGACGCCCTCGTCGCCCAGGGAACGGGGGATCTGCACCTGATCGCCAACGATACCCTCTACGCCAACGACGCCCACCCAGAGGGGATCGGCCACGGAAAGCTCGTTGTGAACCGACAGGTCCGCAAGGTCACGGCGTCCCATATCGGCCTCAACAGGGCCACCCAGAAGCTTTTCAACGAAGGGTCGCTTGAACTCGAACTGGTGCCCCAGGGAACTTTCGTGGAGCGGATCCGATGCGGAGGCTTCGGCCTTGGCGGAGTGCTCACCCCCACGGGGGTGGGGACCATTCACGAGGAGGGAAAACAGGTCATCGAATCGGAGGGGAAAAAATACATCCTCGAGCTTCCCATCAAGGCCGACGTGGCCCTGATCCGGGGATACCGGGCCGATCGGTGGGGAAACCTCACCTATTTCGGAACGAACCGGAATTTCAACCCCGCCATGGCCACCGCGGCGGATCTCGTCATCGCCGAGGTGGACGCCATCGTTCCTCCCGGAGAACTCGACGCCAACGACATCGTCACCCCCGGAATTCTCGTGGATATTCTCGTTCTGAAAGGAGACGGATACTATGCTTCCCGAACTTGATGAAGAAGTGGTCCGCCATCGAATCGCCAAGCGAATCGCCCTCGACTTCGAGGACGGCTCGGTCGTGAACCTCGGCATCGGCATCCCCACTCTCGTCTCGGATTACATCCCCGAGGATGTCTCCGTGGTCATGCAGACGGAAAACGGCGTCGTGGGGGCCGGCCCGAAGCCGGACGTGGACAATCTGTGCTTCATCGGTGCGGGGGGACGGTGCCTTTCGCTCCTGCCGGGGTCGAGCCTCGTGGCCAGCGACACGAGCTTCGGACTCATCCGGGGGGGACACCTCGACGCCACGGTCCTGGGGGCTCTCGAGGTGGACGGCGAGGGAAACCTGGCGAACTGGATGGTCCCGGGGAAGATGGTCCCCGGGATGGGCGGAGCCATGGATCTCGTGACGGGGGCAAAAAAAGTGTACGTGGCCACCACCCACTGCGACAAGAAGGGGCGGCCGAAGCTGGTGAAGAAATGCACCCTTCCTCTGACGGGGAAGAACGTGGTGAGTGTCGTGGTTACGGAGTTTTGCCTTATCCGCAGACAGGGGGGGAGAATGGTGCTGTGCGAGCTGGCCCCCGAGGTGACCCTGGAAGAGCTTCAGCAGTACACCACCATGGATTTCGACGTCTCTCCGGACCTCACCTTCATGAAGGGAATCGAATGAAAGGAATGAAGAGATTATGGGCACACCTGTACTTTTGAGCCTCTGCAGAACCCCCGGAGGAAAATTCGGAGGGTCCCTGATCTCCCTCGAAGCCCCCGACCTCGGGGCCATCGCCCTCGCCGAGGCGCTGAAGCGTTCGGGCCTCTCTCCGGAGGACATCGGCGAGGTCATTATGGGCAACGGATGGCAGGCCGGCGTGGGGGCCAATCCCGCCAGGATCGCCCTCTTCCGGGCCGGACTTCCCCAGTCCATCCCCGCATTCACAGTGAACAAGCGGTGCGGTTCGAGCCTGAAGACCACCATGCTCGCCGCGGACAAAATACGCCTCGGCGATCTGAAGGCCGTGGCGTCGGGCGGGATGGAGAGCGCATCCAACGTCCCCTATCTCCTTCCGGGAGCCCGGTGGGGGTACCGCATGGGGGACAAGGAGGCCCTTGACGCCCTCGCCCGGGACGGGTTCGCCTGTCCTCTCTCCGGGATGCTCATGGGCGCCACCGCGGAGATACTCGCCGATGAATATTCCATCTCTCGGGCCGAGCAGGATGAATACGCCCTAACGAGCCACCGGAAGGCCGCGGCGGCCATGGAGGAGGGGAAGTTCGCCTCCGAGATCGTACCCGTTCCGGTGAAGGACAGAAGGAAGGGGACCATTCTCGTGGACGCCGACGAGATCCCCCGGAGCGACACCTCCCTGGAGGCCCTCGGGAAGCTGCCCCCCATCTTCAAGAAGGACGGCACCATCACCGCCGGGTCGAGCTCGGCCCTCTGCGATGCCGGAAGCGCCTGCATCGTGGCCGACGGTGAATGGGCGAAAGCCTCGGGATACAAACCCATGGCCGAAATCCTCGGCTACGGAGCCGGCGCCCTCGACGCGGTCCACATGGGACTCGGTCCCACGGTCGCCATGCCGAAGGCCCTCGCCATGGCCGGAATGACCCTGGAGGACATGGACCTGATCGAGATCAACGAGGCCTTCGCAGCCCAGATCCTCGCCTGCCACCGGGAGATGCCCTTCGACATGGAGAAGCTGAACCCCCGGGGCGGCGCAATCGCCCTTGGTCACCCCATCGGTGCCACGGGGGCGAAGATCCTGGCCACCCTCGTCTACGCCCTGAAGGACCGGAAGAAGGAATTCGGCATCGTGAGCGCCTGCATCGGCGGCGGCCAGGGGGTCGCCATGGTGGTGCGGAACCTCGAAGGGTAGATACTGCCTGAAATACAGGTGCGCCGAAGCCCATGGGCTCCGGCGCATCTTTTTGTTTTGTTAGAGAAGCCCGCCCATTTGCTGAAGGATTTCAGGCAGGGCTCCGGAGAAATTTCCCCCCGGGGGATCGTCTTCCCTCCACGAGGCGATATGGAAGCGGAAGAAATCCTCCCTCGACAGATACCGCACCCCCAGGCCGCTTCCATCCACCGGACCGTATCCGGCCAGGTCCATGCCCTCGGCGGCGGCGGTGCTGCTCGATATGGCGCAGGCGGTCAGCCTGGTCCAGGCGGGAGAGGAAAAGAGGGCGGGGTCATCCTGTCCGCTCCCCACGGCAAGGGCGCGGAGCAGGGAGAGGTGTCCTTCGATCCCCTCGCCTGCGAGACAGGCTTCCACACGCTTTCTGTGGGCTTCTCCCGCCTTTCCAAGGAGGGACCGAAGCTCCGCCCGGGATGCTTTTCCTTCTGCAAAGACCTCGCCGAAGCGGGCAGCTTCCTTCGTGAGGGGACGGGTTCCTTCCGTTCTGCCTCCCCGGAAGCGGCGGAGATGGACCGATTCGAAGACGCTTCCCCATTCGCCCTTTGCCTTTCTCCACGCCAGCAGCAGGGCGATCTGAACGAAGGCGTCGGGGCTCATCCCTCCCCTTTTCACCTTCCCCGTGCCGAAAAGCGAAAAATCAAGAATCCGCTGCTCCACCGAGGATGCAAGGCTGACGGCTTTTTCCCCGGCCATCTCGAGAAAAACATTCATTTCGGGAGACAAGACGAAAGAAAGGGGCTCGGGGGGACCGAGGGAAAGGGCACTTCCGCCTGCGGAGGCCGAGCGGGAAAGGATTTCTTTCACCAGCCGCCCCATGGGAATGCCGTCCTGGCGGAGTGTTCGAAGTTGATCCCCGCCGCTCCGTCGGCCGTCACGATGAGCTGGAAGGATTTTTCGTACCAGCCGTTCTTTCCTTCGTCAAAGAGAAAATGGCGGCCCTTCTCGTGCAGCCTTCCGCCGCAGGGAGGGTCGAGGCGGAGGACGAAGAGGGATTCCTCGGCCCGGACAAGACAGGAGAGGTTCTCCTTTCCGCCCGCGGAGAGAGGTCTTCTTCCCTGTGCGGCCTCCTCCCGGGGAAGGCAGGTCATCAGGCCGGGGAAGGGATGATCCCCATGTTCCGCTGCGGCAATTTTTTCAAGGGCCCTGGCGGTATCCTCCCGATTCCGCAGTTCCCCTTCGGGGGAGACCACCTCGAGAAGAAAAAGCCGTCCTTTCGAAAGGACGCACAGGCTCCGGCCCTGGAGGGTGCTGCTTCTTCCCGTGTGCCGCTCGTCCCGCCCGGAAAAGGCTCTCCGGGTTGTCCGGAAGAGGGATGAATACCCCTGGAAATTCAGGGGCTCCCCCTTGAAACAATCGGGCTCCAGGCTGCCCCGGTCGATGTCGAGGCAGAAGGAGGAGGAGTCGAGGGCGAGGGATGCCGCCCTTCCCCAGGAGACGTCGTCGGGGGGAAGAAATTTCTCCGCGAAGAGATAGAACGGATTGACGTGAACCGGAAGGGGCTGCCGGGAGCCAAGGTACCACTCTTCCCAGTAGGGAGTCTGCCGGAGGACTGCGTCCCCCTTCTCCAGCCGGAGCCGGTCGAGTTCCTTCTGAAGAGACGCCCCCTCATGAGCCAGGAATTCCCTGATCGTGCCTGCGGAAGCTGCTTATTCTTCCTCCGTGAGCAGCGGGGCCGCCCATTCGAGCAGGTCGGCGCAGCTCTTTTCGACAGAAGCAGAGGGAAGCCTTGGAATGGCCTCCCTTGCCTCATTGAAAAAAGAAGTCATTTTTTCGCAAATCGGTTCAGTGCGGACTGAATTTTTCCGGCCATCCCCTCGTCCACCCAGCTTTTCCACAGGTCAGAGTGAGAGCGGAGAAATTCCTCGGCGGCCCGGGCATGGATCATTTTCTTTTCCTCCATGGATGCCAGAGCTTCGTTGGTCAGTGCGAGGGTGGTGGCGTATTTTTCCATGAATTTCCGGATCTCCGGTTCGGAGTTCAGAAAATCGGCGTTGCCCGTTTTAAGGACCCGGCACGCAGGAAAATCGCATCCGCCGTTTTTCTTCCACGTCTTTTCATCGTAGGGAGATTCCTCGAGTTTGATCATGTCGTATCGGCCGAGGAGAGGCGTGGGTTCCCAGTAGTAGGCCACCACGGGAACGCCTCTTTCGTAGGCGCCGGCGATCCCCACGGCCAGGGCCGCTCCGGAGCCGGCATAGAAATTGCGGAAGGTGCTGTCAAGCCCGTAGGCTTTCAGCCGAGATACGTTCGTTCCGCTGATGGGCCATCCCGTGGGGCCGTTGAGAAAACGCCCCTTGGAATTGTCCTCGGGATCCATGAAGATCTTCCAGTAGCGAGAGAGGTCGGCCACGGTTCTGAGGTCCGGCGCCAGGGCCTTTATTCCCCGCTGCGGATCTCCCCTGACCACATAGGCGGGACATACCTCGTAGTTTTTGCCGAGGCTCACTATTTTTCCCTTTTTTTCGGCCTTTTCCCATCAGGTGGCTGAGTTGTCCACCCAGGTCTCCATGGCCAGGTGAAAATCCCCCCGCTCGAGGCCGAGAAAACCGGGCATCTCCTCGGTGAAATTATATAAAACCTTCCTGCCGAAGCCGTGCTCGAGGATGAACCCTGCCACGCGATTATGAAACTGAGCGCTGTCCCAGCTGAAATCGGTGAAGACGACAGGTTCCTTGTCCCGGGCAAAAGCCGGGGAAGAGAAGGGCATACAGACAGCAAGGACAAACAGCACAGAGAGCAATGCGAATGGAAATTCTCTTCTTTTTTTCTTCATGAAGTCTCCTTTTTCGGGAATATTCCCTGCGGACGCAGAGAGACGGAGCCCCCCAAAGGGACCGGAAAAAAACCCACAGTAAAAACTCGTGCGGAAATGAAGCTGAAGGGAAAATCAGACCGGCCTGTTTTGAAATACCGAATTATTATACTATATAAAAAAATGCGTATACTCTTTCTTTCAGGACGATGCCGCCCAAAAAGAGCGGGAAGCTCCCGGAATAGATAAAAAAAGGAGAGCTTCCCGAAGAAGATGAGATGAAAAGAGAGACCGGGCCGGGTTTTCCAGCCGGAAAAACCTACAGCATGTGTTTTTTCCAGAGGAGAAAGGCCGCTCCCGCCGCAAAGAGGGCCGAGATCCCTGAAACTGTCCAGAAGCCGAGGGCGCCCTCCCGAAAGGGGACCGAAACATTCATGCCCCAGAAGCTGGCCACCACCGTGGGGATGGCCAGAATGATCGTGACGGAGGCGAGGAACTTCATCACGATGTTCAGGTTGTTCGAGATGATGGAGGCAAAGGCGTCCATCATGCCGCTGAGGATGTTGCTGTACATCTGGACCATCTCGTAGGCCTGGTCGTATTCAACCTTCACGTCCTCGAGAAGTTCCTCGTCCTCCTCCCGCACCTTGATGATGTCGTGCATCTGGGAGTTGGCGCAGACCCGGATGAGCTTGTCCACCACTGAACGGTTCGACCGGAGGGCCGTGGTGAAATAGGTGAGGCTCTTTTCGAGGTCGAGAAGCTGGAAAAGTTCCTCGTTCTTCATGGATTTCCGCAGGTTTCCCTCGATGTCGCTGGACCGCCGGTCGATCTGGCCGAGGTATTTCAGGTAAAGGGTGGCTGTCCGGAAAAGGATCTGAAAGAGGAAGCGGGTGCGCTTGTAGGTGGCCACGCCTCCCATGGTCGAGGGGCCCGAGGGGAGGATATCGTTCTGCTCGAGGCCGACGGTGATCAGGTGCTCCCTGGTGATGACGATGCCGAGAGGGAAGGCGTCGAACCGGTAGTTTCCCTCCATCTTGGGGACATTGATGACCACGAGAAGGTTGCCGTCCTCGTCGTCCGTCTCGATGCGGGACGTCTCCTCGGGGTCGAGGGCGGGCATGAGAAAATCGATGGGAACGCCGGCGGCGATGCTGACCTCCTCGATCTCCCCCTGGGCCGGAGCGGCGAGGTTGATCCAGGCTCCGGGTTCGAGAGAGGAAATCGAAAGTTCTCGGGTGGTCTTGTCGGGAAAGGTTTTCAGTACGGTGATCACGGGAAGCATCCCCCTTTGCTGAACGTCAGGTTTCCATCTCCGGAGGGAGATGGAGGAAAATCTGAAAAGAAAGCAAAGGGCGGAAAAAGAGGAGAAAAGAAAAGGGAGGCCTCGATTCACGCCCGGCAGGCGCCGGACATGAGGGAAATCGTCAGGGCGCCGGATGTACGCGGCTGGTGCACAACGGAACAGGTCTGTCGCAACTGTCGCTCTCCATGCCCTACTCCTTTCGAAAAGAAAATGCTTTCCTGAGAATTATATCCTCCACTCCCATCATGTTTCAAGCCGGGGTTCTTGCAAATCCGCAGGTTGAGGGGCCTCGCAGGCAGCCCGGGGAGAGCCGGCGGGATCATTCTTCCGTCGAAAAAAGGCCTTCTTTTTTTTTCCTCGGCATTTTCTTGATGGCCCTCTCCCGCCGGAGCGCATCCCCTTTCGAGGCAGCCTCTTCCCGGTAGACCATCTCCACGGGAAGCCGGCAGGCCGTATACCGGGCTCCTCTGCCGCTGTTGTGAACGGCCAGCCGTTCTTCGAGACAGTAGGTCCACCCCGTGTAGAGGGTTCCGTCGGCGCAGCGGAGAATGTAGACCCATGCGGAGCTTCCTCCCGTCACCCCATGAGATGAACCCTCAGGATGTTCGCGCCGATGAGGCAGAGAACAAGGCCTCCGGCGAATTCCACCTTGCCGCCGAGGCGTTCTCCCATCCGAAACCCGGCAAGGACCCCGCCGAAACAGGCGAGGCCCGTGATGACCCCGGCAGCCGAGGCCAGGACGAGGACGGGGGCCCCTACGGCGGCGAAGCTGATCCCTACCGCGAGGGCATCGATGGAAGTCGCGAGGGCCACCGTGATGAGCGGCATTCCCCGGGAGGAATCGGAGGGAGGGCAGGAAGGATCGCAGGGTGCGAAGGACTGGCGGATCATGTTCCCTCCGACGAAAAGAAGAAGTAGAAAGGCCACCCAGTGGTCGTAATCTGAGATAAGCCCGAGAAAACGGCTTCCCAGGTACCACCCCCCCAGGGGCATGGCAAGCTGAAAGCCGCCGCAGGAGAGGGCAACCCTCAGGGCCGCTCCGGGAGAGGGAATACCGAGGCATGCCCCGATGCACAGGGAGGCCGCGAAGGCATCCATGGAGAGGGATGCGGCGGAGAGAATCATCTCAAAAAAATACATAAAAAGATCCGACCTTTCAAAAAAATCTTCTTTCAGTGAAAACCATTTTTTTAGCCGAAACCGGCGGAAAAAGTGACTGAAGCACGGAAGCGTGTATAATGAAAAATGTGGAGAAAATTATCAAATATAAGGGAGGAGCACATTATGTCCTGCAGTTCCCATTCTGACGTTTCTTTCCGGGGCCTCTCCGCCGCCGAACGGGAAGAACTGCTTTCCGCCCTTTTCAGCGGCGCTTCCGACCCGATTTTTCTCTCCCATAGTAGCGGCCGGATTCTGGAAGTCAACCCGGCCGCTGAAAACTTGCTGGGCTTCTCCGGTGAGGAGTTTTCATCTCTGGAGCTGACGGGGGTCTTTCTGACCCGGACCCCCGGTAAAATTCCCGCTTCCCCGAAGGATTTCGAGGAGAGAACAGCGAGAACCCTCGGGGGGATCCTCAGGCGAAAGAACGGCACGACCCTTTCCGTGGAGATGACCTGCATGCCCCTCTGCGCGGGGGCTGAACATCGGATTCTGTGCATCGCGAGGCCCCTGGCGGGACAAAAATTTCATCCTGACGGAGAAGGAAAAAATTCCTTCCGGGACACCCTCACGGGACTGTACAACCGCTCCTTCTTCGACGAGGAGCTGAAGCGCCTGGATTGCGAACGGCAGCTCCCCCTCAGCGTCATCCTCGGGGACCTGAACGCCCTCACCCTCGCCAACGAAGCCTTCGGCCACCAGGCTGGAGACGCATTGCTGAAAGCGGCGGCGAAGGTTCTGCGGAAGATCTGCCGCAGCAGCGACCTCCTTGTGCGCTGGGAGAACGACCAGTTCGTCCTCCTTCTGCCCCATACCCGACAGGATGTCGCCGCCGCCATTGCCGGGCGGATCGAGGAGGCCTTCCGCTCGCTGGAAGTACGGGATGTGCCGGTGCCGGCGAGCATTTCCCTGGGCTACTCCACCAAGGTCCATCGATGGCAGGATTTCAGCAACTCTCTGAAGGGAGCCGAAGAGGCCATGAGAGAGAGAAAGAACGAGGAGAGCGCAGGAATACGAAAGTCCATCCTCCATAAACTTCTCGAGACCCTTCACGACACGACGCCCGAATCGGCGGATCACGACGGGGCCATGAAGGAGAACGCCCTTTCCCTCGGGGCGGAACTCGGCCTTGACGATGCCGGCCTCGCAAGGCTTTCCCTGGCCGTCTCCCTTCACGATATAGGAAAGATCACTCTCTCTCCCAATCTTCTCAAGAAAACTACCCCTCTTTCCGAGGAGGAATGGGAGCAGCTGAAGAACCACGCCGACGCGGGCAGCCGCATCGCCCTAGCATCGACCAGGGAGGCTGCGGAGGTTGCGGAGTTCATCCGGACGCACCACGAACGGTGGGACGGAAAGGGGTACCCTTCGGGGCTTTCCGGGGAGGAAATTCCCCTCTTCGGACGAATACTCGCCCTCGTGGATGCCTGGGACGTGATGATCCGCGGGACACCCTACCGGGAGCCGAAAACTCCCGAAGAGGCCGCCGGGATTCTCTCCGGGGAGTCCGGAAAGCAGTTCGACCCGCGCCTTGCCGCCCTCTTTCTGGAGAAAGTTCTCTCCCGGCCAGGGTCTTCGGAGGCCCCCGGGAAAACGAATACCTGATACAATTGAGGAGAACCGACCTGCAACGGGTTTATTTTTGCCGAAAAGGAGGTTACGCCATGCTTTCGCTCGCAGAGTTTCTTGAAGTCGGAACGACCGCCCAGATCAAGAAGATCGTCCAGATGGAGGATACGATAGGAAACGCTTCCTCCTATCTCAACTCTTATCTCTCCACCTCTGCCTGTGCGGCCCTGGCGGTCGCCGCCGCCATGCAGATTACCGACGGACGCCTTCCCGAAGGGTACCTTTCCGTT
Source organism: Aminobacteriaceae bacterium (assembly GCA_963674625.2). Taxonomy (GTDB): domain Bacteria; phylum Synergistota; class Synergistia; order Synergistales; family Aminobacteriaceae; genus JALHFZ01. The sequence continues at coordinate 674,052 of CAXXXO010000004.1, forward strand.
GGAAGCAGGCTCGAACTGGAGCACAAGGTTCCCGCCATGCTGGAGACCGCGGTGACGGTCCGGGCGACCCTGAAGGAAATCCGGGGAAACCGCCTCATCTTCTCCATCGTGGGATCTGATGCCCTCGGCGAGGTCTTCACCGCCCAAAACGAGCGGGCGGTGGTCAATCGCCTGGGCCTTGACGAGAAAGCCGCCGAGCGGGCGGGGGAACTTCACAGCCTGAAGGAAAAACTTTAACTTTTTCCACTTTTTCCAGGCAAACCTCTCGAAAGGCAGGGACGCAAAGTTTCGGGTCTGACCCCGTTAAAGGGTATGATAGCCGAGCCGCCGGAGAGTTCATGTTTCTGAAACAGCCTTCGGTTCTTTGGGAAGGCTGTTTTTTCATGAGGAAAAAATTTCATAAGGGGGAATTTTGAAGTGCTGTTCAATCGTCTCGGAGTACGGATCCTTGCCGTGGTGGTGCTTCTTCTGACTTTTGCGGTGGGGGGAATCGGTTTTTACGCCATGAGAGAGGGAGAAAAGGGGCTGACCCAGGCCTCCCGCCTCTACGAAGCGACCCTGACGCAATCTCTCTCATCCGGGCTCGATGCCACCTTCAACCGTTTCGACGGGATGCTCCAGGCGCTGGGGGCGCTGGTTACCGCCCGGTTCACTCCCAATATGCTCAATGCGGAGGTAGCGGACATCGTCGTACGGCAGTTTGCCGGGCAGAACAGCAAGTTCATGACCGACCTCGTCGTTCAGGCTCCCGAGGCACGGAGCCTCTTCATCACCTTTAACCCCGAAATATTCGGCACGGAGAAGGTCTTCATGTTCGGCTTCAGGAGGAAGGACGAAAAATCCCTACTGATGTTCATGGACGGAGCCCAGCTCTCCGCTTCCAGGCTCATCGACCGCGCGGACCCGTCGACCTCCTGGTTCTGGATGCCCCTCTCCACCGGCAAGGGGTACTGGGGAGACATTCAGAAGACCGCGGAGGGAGATGACGAGGTCGCCTACACCATGCCCATCGTCATGGACGGAAAAACCGTGGCCGTGGCCGGACTGACCTTCTCCTTCGATTTCGTCCGGGAGTCCCTCAGGGCTGTGAAGATGTACGACACGGGATACGCCTTTCTGCTGAACCGGAACCTGAAGTATCTCTACCACCCAACCCTTCCCTTTGAAGGACCGGGTTTCCGGGAGGTCACCAACGGATATTTCGCCCAGTACGGGGACGACATTCTGAACAAGGGGAAGGGGCGGATCGACTACCCCTGGGAGGGGAAGCAGAAGTCCATGACCTACGCTACCCTGGGGAACGGCTACATTCTCTTCACCTCTTCCACGGCGGAGGAGTCCCTCGGTGCAGTGAACAACCTCCGGAAGGCCATCTACCTGGGGATCGCCCTCGTCCTCCTTGCCGCCGTCGTCGTGGTGATCCTCTTCTCCCGGAGCATTTCGAAGCCTCTCCAGCGGCTTTCTGCCCAGGCGCAGCACGTGGCGGACTCCAAGGATCTTACATCCACAGTAACAGCCGACACCTCAATCGAGGAAATTCAGTCGGTGGCGGCAGCCGTCAACGGCATGATCACCGCCACTGCAGCCATCGTGGGGGACATTCTCGCCAACTCCCGGAACGTCCTCTCGAGGGCCGAAGACATGAGCGCCGCTTCAGAGCAGAGCAGCGCCTCCATCCAGGAGGTCATCACCCTCGTGGAGAAAGTGGCCCGGAACACCCAGGAGACGGCAAGCGCCATCCAGGAGGCCAACGCCGGAGTGGAAGAGGTGGCGAGCGCCTCCCAGGCGGGAGCGCGATCCGCCGTCGAGACGGGCGAACGGGCCGCAGAGATCACGGGCGCTGCGGAAAAGGGCGGAGTGGCCCTCGACGAAATGTCCAGGCTCATCGACACGGTCTCCAGCTCGGGTGAGCAGGTGACCGGTGCGGTCGGGGATCTCGCCAAATCAGTCTCGGGAATCACGGGGTTCGTCAACACCATTACTCAGATAGCGGACCAGACGAACCTGCTGGCCCTGAACGCCGCCATCGAGGCAGCCCGGGCCGGAGACGCAGGAAGAGGATTCGCCGTGGTCGCCGAGGAGGTGCGCAAGCTCGCCGAGGAATCGAACCGGGCCGCCGCCCAGGTGGGCAAGGTCATCGCGGACATCTCCGCCAAGACCGAAAATGCCCTGAAGGACCAGAAGGGAAGCGCTGAGCAGATCGGGCGACTCGTGGAGAGGGCCAAAGAGACGAAGGCAGTCATTGACGGCGTCATCGCGAAGATGGGCTCCATCTCCGAAAATGTCCAGTCCATTGCGGCAACCATGGAGGAGCAGTCAGCCAGCGCCGAGGAGATGACGGCGGGAATGGACCATGTCGCCCGTGCCGGGGCCGAGATCCAGGAAGAGGTGGAGCACATAAACCGGTCCATGGAGGAGCAGGGCCGGGTCACGGAAAGCATCGCGAAGGCTGCGGGGGAACTGCTGCGCCTTTCCGAGGCCATGGAACATTCCGTGGGGCAGTTCACCATTGCCGCGGAGCGCAGGGGGCTCATGCCCGCAGCGGAATAGAAGCTTTTTCTAAATGACCGGGGCTCCGGAGAGATTTTCTCTCCGGAGCCCCTTTCTGTTGACGGGGAAATTCCGCTATTTGTCGTAGATCTTGTAGAGGGCCTGAGTGCCGTCGTCGGCGCACCCCTCGGCGGCCAGTTCTTCGTAGAGGGCGTAGGCCTGCCTCAGTCCCGGTGTCCGAAGGCCCATCCTGTCGACCTCCTCCAGGGCGATCTTCATGTCCTTGAGAAAGTGCTTGACGAAAAAGCCCGGGGCGAAGTTTCCGGCGAGGATCCGGGGAGCAAGGTTCGACAGGGACCAGCTTCCCGCCGCACCGCCGGAGATGCTCGACAGGAGCAGTTCCGGATCGAGGCCGGCGCGCTTTCCGTAGACCAGGGCTTCGCAGACCCCCATCATCCCCGAGGCGATGGCGATCTGGTTGGCCATCTTGGCATGCTGTCCGCTTCCGTGTCCTCCCTGGAGGACGATGTTCTTTCCCAGGAGTTCGAGAAGGGGCAGGACCGAATCGAAGGCCTCCCGCTCTCCTCCGGCCATGATGGAGAGAGTTCCCTCCCGGGCGCCCCTGTCCCCTCCCGAGACGGGAGCGTCGAGAACGGCAAGGCCCTTTTTCGCCCCCTCTCCGGCAATCCGGACCGCAAGGGAGGGGCTCGAGGTGGTCATGTCGATCAGGACAGTCCCTGGCCGGGCGGCGCTCACAATTCTTCCCGCACCGAGATAGAGATCCTCCACGTCCCCGGGATACCCCACAATGGAGATGACCACGTCGCTTTTCTCCGCGAGGGCCCTGGGGCTCTCCGCCCGGACGGCTCCCCGGGTGAGAAGGTCGAGTCCCTTCTCCTTCGAGCGGTTGTAGACGAGCAGATCATATCCTCCCTCGAGAATATGCCCCGCCATGCTGTGCCCCATAACGCCGAGGCCGACGAATCCGACCACGGTATGCCCCTTTTCGAGTTTCATGCCGCCACCTCCGCTGAGAATATGATTTTTCCGGGCACCTTTCCCGGCATAATGGGGTACAATAGAGAAAAGTGCCCGGGGAAAGGCATTTTCATTCTACCCCCGAGCCTATCGATTGAGAAGGAGGCAGATCCATGAACACTATGGAACGAATTCAGCAGCTGCTCGGAGACGAGGGGAAGGATCTCCTCGAACACAGGTGCGGGACCATCGGGAAAGAGATGCTTCATCTTCCCGGACCGGATTTCGTTGACAGGGTGACTGCGATAACTGACCGTCCTACCCCCGTTCTGCGCTCTCTTTCAACCCTCTTCGGGTCGGGACGGCTTGCGGGTACGGGCTATCTCTCCATTCTCCCCGTGGACCAGGGAATAGAACATTCCGCCGGAGCGAGCTTCGCCCCCAACCCCATCTACTTCGATCCCGAGAATATCGTGAAGCTGGCCGTGGAAGCCGGGTGTAACGCCGTGGCGAGCACCTACGGCGTCCTGGCCTCGGTGGCGAGAAAATACGCCCACAAAATCCCCTTCGTGATGAAGATCAACCACAACGAACTGCTCACCTACCCCAACAAATACGACCAGATCCTCTTCGCCTCGGTGGAACAGGCCTGGGACATGGGCGCGGTGGCGGTGGGGGCAACGATCTATTTCGGAAGCGAGGAATCGGACCGGCAGATCCAGGAGGTCAGCTCCGCCTTCGAGATGGCCCATTCCCTGGGCATGGCGACGATTCTGTGGTGCTACCTCAGGAACAACGCCTTCAAGACCGCCGAGAAGGACTACCACGTGGCCGCAGACCTCACGGGGCAGGCGAACCATCTCGGCGTCACCATCGGCGCCGACATCATCAAGCAGAAGCTTCCCGAGAACAACGGCGGCTTCACCGCCCTGAAATTCGGCAAGACGGCGAAGGCCGTCTACGAGAAGCTGTCGAGCGATCACCCAATTGACCTCACCCGGTACCAGGTGGCGAACTGCTACATGGGAAGGGCGGGGCTGATCAATTCCGGCGGCGCCTCAGCCGGAGAGAGCGACATCGCCGAGGCCGTCAAGACCGCCGTGATCAACAAGCGAGCCGGCGGGACGGGACTGATCCTGGGCCGGAAGGCCTTCCAGCGTCCCATGAAGGACGGAGTGGAGGTCATCCATGCCGTTCAGGACGTCTATCTCGCGAAAGAGGTGACCATAGCCTAGCCCCTGCGGACCGGGAGGCCTCGAGGAGCCCCTTGAAGAAGGCCCGGACGTTCTCCCCCAGGAGGCGAGTGTTGTACCCTCCCTCCTGAACCACGAGGACCGGAAGGGCCAGGGATCCGATGAGCCGTCCGTTGTTCTCGAAGTCCCGGGCGGCGAGGCACCAGCTTCCCGTGGGGTCTTTCCGGCAGGTATCCCCGCCGAAGGGGACCACGAGAAAGGCGGCGTTGTGTTTTTCGATCCGCCGGATCGCCTTCCGCAGAGCCTCAAGGTAATCCTGGGGAGTGATCTTTTCAGGGAGAGGGATGTTGAGGTTGAAGCCTCGCCCCTCTCCTTCTCCTTTTTCGTCCTCGAACCCCGAGAAATAGGGGTAGGCGAACCGGGGGTGCCCGTGGATTGATACGGTGAGGACGTCCCTTCGATTGTTGAAGATGTCCTGGTGGCCGTTGCCGTGGTGGTAGTCTATGTCGAGCATGGCTACGGGGCCGTAGGCGGAGAGATATTCCGCCGCCGCGGAGGCGCTGTTGAAGTAGCAGAACCCCCCGAAGAGCCGCCGCTCGGCATGGTGTCCGGGCGGCCGGACAAGTGCGTAGGCCAGGTGGCGCCCCTCCACGAGGGCCTGGGCTCCCGAGAGGGCGCAGTCCACGCTTCCGAGGGCGGCGAGGAAGGCGTTTTTGTTCAGGGGCGTGAAGGTGTCCATGCAGAAATACCCCGCTCTCACGGAGAGATCCTGGGGAGGCCGGGCGGCGTTCCGGACGGGGAAGACGTAGGGGTAGACCGACTGCCCCTCCGGCAGGGAGAGACAGACCTTCCGCAGGTAGGAGTAGAAGACGGCGCTGTGGATCTTCAGGATGTGACGTTCGCCGTAGTGGCGGAACTTCTGCTCGGAGAAGAGCCCCGAGGGCTGAATTTTCCTGAGGATGGCCTCCACCCGCACCGGAGCCTCCACGTACCCCCGCTCATGAACGTGGTGGATGGCGTGGTCCCGGTTGACGAAGAGGGCAATCCGCTCGCTCTCGGGGATGTCCGGGGCGATTTCGAGTTTTGCGGGGGCGGGAAGGTACCGCAGAGGACGGAGCTTCACCGGATCATCCGTGAAGGAATTTACCACCATCCGGATATATTCCGGCGAACAGAGGGCCCCGTATTTTTTTCCGAGGATGGCGGCCACGATGAGCCTGGCCTTCTCTCTCCTGAGAGGTTCGTTTCTTCCGAGACCGTCGAAGACGAGATAAGGAGGGTTGTCCCCTTCCGGTTCGAGGGGGGTCTCGTATTTCGTCCCGATGACCGGGGTGGCGCCGTACCGCTCGTAAAAGCGGAGGCGGGCCATGTTCTGCTTTCTCACCGCCTCGTCCCGGCTGAGGGCCGGATCGTCGGGGAGGCACTCGAAAAAGAGTCCCATGCACCCCAGGTCCAAGGCCTCCTTGCGCACCCTCTCGTAGAGAATTCCGCCGAGCCCCCCGCCGGGCTCTCCCCCTGCCACGGCCATATAGTCGAGCCAGCAGTATTTCAGGAGGATGTCGTGAAGGACGAGGGCAAACCCCTGGACGTTCCCGGCCCCCTTCTCGGCAACGAAGAGCATGGTCTGAAAGCCGTACTTGATCTGGTTGCGGAGCTTTTCGGGGATGGACTGCACGTCCTCCGGGCGCACTCCGGGAAACTGCTCCCCCATGATCTTCCTGACCCCTTCGATGGCCCTGGCGTTGGCCGGGGAGAGATCGTCGTAGACCCTGCGGATGCGGAACACCATGCTCCCCTCCTCAGGCGGGGCGGCGGGCTTTCCCCGTCCGCTCCTCCCAGTCGAGGCGCAGCACCGTCACCGAGGCCAGCTCGGGAGGGGTAAAGACATGGGAGAAATCCGCCCCTGCGCATTTTTTCATCAGGGCCGTCATGGCCTCTCCCTTTTCCTCCTCCGATTCGACCAATGAGATCGCGCCGAAGAGCAGAACGCTCCGGTAGGTCATCCCCCATCCGCAGGCCCGGGGAGCGGAGACGAGCTCCATGTCCGTCTCCGCGGAGAAGCAGGCCCTGGGGTTCTTCCGGAGGATATCGAGCTTTCTGCCCTCATGGGCGCAGTGAAGATACACGGCCCCGTTCAGGGGCGCAAAGTTCATGGGCAGAACGTAGGGCTCCCCTTCGTCGCAGAGCCCCAGGTGTCCCACGACGGCCTTGTCGAGAATCTCGTCCAGTTCCGCGCCGTCCGTCACTTCTCTGTCCTTCCGGCGAATCGGATGTGCCATGGCTCTCCTCCTCTTTGAACGTTCTATGGGTTTTCTGCTGACGGCTGCATTCCGATTCCGTCATTTTTCTTTCCCTTATTGCCTTCCCTGCCCGCTGTAGAAGGGCACACCCGGCGGCTCGGGGAAGCTGGTTTTGCTATGGTATCATACATAAAGGAGAAAAGAGATCGGCTTTCCCTTTCCGCCGGTTCGACGAATTGGAGGACCCCATGCTTGAACGCATCGTCATCATCGCCCTCGGCACTGTTTTTTTCTACCTCGTGCGGTTCAAAATAGTCAGGAAACCCTATTCTCCCCTGAAGTCGGGGATCGTCGCCGCCCTCATCATGGTGGCGGGAATCCAGTTTCACTACCATTATCTCCCCTACGAGACCTTCCGGGGGGGGATCACCTACACATCCCTCGGATTTATAGCATTCCTCATCTTCCAGTACGGCTACCGCAAGAGCAAATCATCCGGCCGGCAGGAGAGGAGCAAAGAGTAGCCCTTACCCCTCTTTTTCCGGGCCGCAGATTTCCGTGAGGGCCAGCAGGGCCTCCCGAACGCCGGCTGCCTCAGGAGCGTCCGCAAGGGCGGTGATCCGGTCCCCCGCCAGCAGAACCGTATCACCCCGGGGAAGAATTTCCTCCCCTGAGCGGGAAACGCTCACGAGAAGGCACCCCCCGGGAAGATCCGCATTCCGGACTTCCACTCCGTCGAGGGGGGCTCCCGGACAGATCTGCCCCTCCAGCAGCACTTTCCCTTCAGTCATTTTGTCCTTTTTCCGATACTGCAGCAGCCTGTTCCTGAGAGATTCGTAAATGGGCTCCGACTTCAGGAGGTCCGCTGCGGCATGGGCAGCCAGTGCCACGACCGAGAGGGACAGCATCTGGGAGAAGGAACCCGTCATCTCGGTTATCAGGACGATGCCCGTGATGGGAGCCCGGACGACGGCAGTGAAAAAACCCGCCATTCCCGCAAAAAGAAAATTGATCGACAGGGCGGGATCCAGCCCGAAGACCAGGGTGGCGGCGCTTCCGTAGAGGGCGCCGAGGGCAGCCCCCAGGGCGAGCATGGGAAGGAATATTCCTCCCGGGGCGCCCGAGCCGAAACAAAGGGCAGTAAAGAGCAGCTTGGCGGCAAAAAAAAGAAAGAGGACTGCCGGTGAATAGCTTCCGCGGCCGATGCTCTCCACGAGGATCTGGCCGCCGCCGAGGATCTCAGGAAGAAATGGGCCTATAGCCAGGGCTGCGAGAACCGGGATGAGGATCTTCAGGAAAAGAGAGAGGCGCAGTTTTTCGTAGAACCCCTGGAAGGCAAGAATGACCCGGCAGAAGAGGGCCCCTCCCGCTCCGCAGAGGATCCCCAGAAGAAGAAAATGGAGATACCCCCCGAGGGGAAGAGAGGGATGTGGAGCGACGGGAAAGAAGGCCCCAGACCCGAAGAAGTTTTTCGACACCACGTCCGCCGCCAGGGAGGCCGTCATGGCCGAGAGAAGAATCAGGGGAGAAAAGCTCTTGTGGATCTCCTCGAGGACGAAAAGCACACCCGCCAGGGGGGCGTTGAAGACGGCGGAGATGCCCGCAGCGGCGCCGCAGGTGAGGAAGAGCCTCTCCTCCAGCCTGGAGGTCCTTCCGAGCCTTGCCGCTCCCTTCCCCACTGCCGCGCCGATCTGGACGGACGGTCCTCCCCTGCCGAGGGAAAGCCCCAGGGCGATGGCAAGGACCCCTCCGGTGAATTTCGTCCACAGAACCCGCCAGGGATTCATGGAGATCTGCCCGAGGAGTTCCGCCTCCACCTGGGGAATTCCTCCCCCCCGGGCCAGGGGCTCCCGCTCCATGAGCCTCGCGATGATCCAGGCTCCGGCGCACCATGCTGCCGCGATGAACACAAAGGGGAAGGGTGAAGTTCCCCCGAGGGCGGCGAGGGAGAATTTCTCCCCGTGCCCCAGCAGCACCCGGTACAGGGAGGCCGCGAATCCCGCGGCGGCCCCGAGGACAATTCCCCGGCCGATGAGAACGGCCCGGAAGCGCCCTCCTCCGGTTAATATACGATAGGAACCCATTCCAGCACCTTCTCACGGGGCATTGCCCCGGGGTGAGTTTCAATAAAAAACCCTGGAGCGCCGGCTTCAGGGAAAGGGGCGCTCCCGACCTATTCTACGGGCATATACCGGTCGTTTTACAGTTCCGGTTCGAGAAGCTCCTTCACCGCATCAAGACAGTCCCGGATGGGGAGGTTCTGGGGACACTTCACCTCGCAGGCCCCGCATTTCACGCAGTCGCTTGCCCTTGCACCTGACCTGACGAAAACCGGGTAAGTCTGCCGGGCCTTCTCCACGTCGTCGAACATGAAGGCCATGTTGTATCGGTTGAAGCATTCCGGGATGTTGACCCCCGCAGGACAGGGCATGCAGTACTGGCATCCCGTGCAGAGCACTTTCATCCGGTTTCGGTATTCTTTCTTCACCCGGCCGACCATTTCCTTCTCGGCCGCCGTGAGGGAGGAAGGCTCCGCCCCTTCGACGGAGGCAAGGTTGTCCGCAAGATCTTCCTCCGTGGTCATGCCGCTGAGGACCACCTTCACCTCTGGATGATCCCATATCCACCGGAGGGCCCATCCGGCAGGAGAGAGCTTCTTCGGAGATTCCTTCCAGATGGAGCGGATATCCTCCGGGACGTTGGCCGCGAGGTTCCCTCCCCGGAGGGGCTCCATGATCACCAGGCCGAGATTTCTTTCCGCGGCGTACTTCAGCCCTTCAGTGCCGGCCTGGTATTCCGTGTCGAGGAAGTTGTACTGGATCTGGCAGAAATGCCAGGGGTAGGCGTCGACGATTTTCTTGAACAGGGGAAGCTGGTCGTGAAAGGAGAACCCTGCCCTGCGGATCCGGCCGTCCGAGAGCGCCCGGTCGAGAAAGGCGGCATAGTCGTTGTTCTCCAGGATGTCCCAACGGTCCTGGTTCAGGGAATGGAGAAGATAGTAGTCGATATGGTCCGTCTGAAGCCTTTCAAGCTGCTCGCCGAGGTAGCGGTCCATGTCAGAAGGGGTCTCCACAAGCCAGCTGGGCAGCTTCGTGGCGAGGAAGACCTTCTCCCGATACCCTCCCGAGAGGGCGCGTCCCACCACGGGTTCGCTCTCCCCTCCGTGATAGGGCCATGCAGTGTCGATATAGTTGACCCCCTTGTCGATGGAGCTTCGGATCAGGGCGGCGGCCCGGGCTTCGTCGATGCCCCCCTCGGCGTTGAGGGGAAGGCGCATGCAGCCGTAGCCGAGGATGGAGATCTCGTCTCCCGTCTGAGGCATTTTTCGATAGAGCAAAGGAAAAACCTCCTTTTCAATTCATGGGCTGAATATTTCTGCGGACAGAAAAAGAGCATCGGGCCATGCCGAAAGATCTCTTTCCCTGTACAATTATGCCACAACTTCGTAAAAGAGGAGATTGCATGGAGCATCCGGCAGAAAATCTTTGCGGTCCAAGGGTAAAAAAAGCGGAAGAGAATTTTTCCGGTACGGTGAAACTTCTCGGCATGCTCCCCACTTCCCGCGGGGAGTTCAGGGACGGGTGTCTCTGCGTCTCCACAGGCGTTTCGATAGCCGACCAGAACTTCGTCTGGGGCATTCCGGAGGACCTTGAAAAGGGGATCTCCCAAGTGGTCTCCTTTTTTCGTGAGGAAGGCGTCCCCTTCACCTGGTGGAACGGCCCCTCCACCGACTCAGCAGCGCTGAGAAAAACCCTCTCCCGGAAGGGGCTGAAGGAGCGATGCGCCCCGCCGGCCATGGTGATGGACCTTGCAAGTACCGCCCCTTCAGAGGATCTGCCCCCTCCCGTGTCCGTCAGGACGGCGTTCCGCCCCGAGGATGCCCGGACCTGGGCACAGTGTTCTCTGAAAGGGTTTTCATCGGGGAGCGAGCATGAACAGACCTTTTCCGCCTTTGCGGAGAGTTTTCTTGAGGAGCCCTTCGGGCAGTTCTTCCGGCTTGTCACCCTGTTTTTTGAGGAGATTCCGGCGGCCACTGCCCTGGTCTCCTTTCCAGGAGAGACCGCCGGGCTCTACTTTTTCTCCACCGTACCCGCCTTCCGGCGGAGGGGACTGGGGAGAATGCTCCTCTCCCGGTGCGTCGATGAAGCCAGGACGGAGGGGTGCACGATGATGACCCTTCAGTCCTCTCCCGACGGCTACCCCCTCTATCTTGAAGCGGGCTTCCGGGAGTGCTTCCGTTTTTTCGTCTTCTCCGCCGACCCGGACGCCTGCTAAAAGTTCAGCCGGCCGACGATCTCGTCCATTTCCGCCTCCGTGATCGTCAGGGCGGGAAGGAAACGGATTCCCCCTCCGGTGACGTTGAGCAGGACCGAACGGTCGAAGGCCTTCTTCTTTATCTCCCCGGGATTTTCGGCCGAGACCCCGATCATGAGCCCCTTGCCCCGCACCTCCCCCGCCCAGGGGAGGGCTGCAAGCTTATTCCGCAGAAGGGCTCCCTTCCGGGTAACTTCTTCGAGCAGAGTCGGTGTCAGATGACGGAGCACGGCCTTTCCTGCCGCAAGGGAGACGGGGTTGGGGGCGAAGGTGGAGCCGTGATCCCCCGGGGCGAAGGGGGACCAGCCGCAAAACAGCGCCGCCCCAAGGGGCAGTCCGCCGCCGAGGCCTTTCCCCAGGGTGATGATATCCGGCTCGAGGCCGAAATGCTCAAAGGAGAAGAATTTCCCCGTTCTTCCCAGCCCTCCCTGAATTTCGTCCGCAGCGACTAAAACGTCCCGCTCTTTCTGAAGCTTCGCCGCTGCGGAAGCGAGGTCTTCGGGGATCGGATAGATGCCGCTGTTCCCCTGGATGCATTCGAGGAAAATCCCCGCGATCTCGTTCTTCTCCGCAAAGTCGAGGAGGGCATGACCGCTCGGAGGAAGAAAGACGCACCCGGGAATCAGGGGCTCGAAGGGCTGCCTCATGGACGGCCCCCAGGTGATGGAGAGGGCTCCGAGAGTACGACCGTGAAAATTTCCCTTGAAGGAGACGATGGCCCCTTTGCGGTTTTTCCTGACCGCCTTCAGGGCAGCCTCGTTCGCCTCGGTCCCCGAATTGGCGAAATAGGCCTCTCCCTGTCTTCCCGTCTTCGCCGTGAGCGTCTCAGCCACCTCTGAAGCGTCCGGGTCGAGGAAATAATTGGAGAGATGGGCATACCGGGACGCCTTCTCGGTCAGGGCGCTGACCACGTCGGGATGGCTGTGCCCCAGGGGCAGAACGCCTATGCCTCCGTAGGTATCGAGAAATACGCCTTTCGTCGTGTAGATTCTGATCCCCTCGGCCCGCTCCACGGTGAGATCGAGGGGGGAATAGACCGGACAGAGCATTTGCCTAGGCCCCCAGCCCGAATTCGTCCACGAGGGCCTGAAGGGCTTCCCCTTCCTGCTCCCTGGGGACAAGAGCGGAGATCTTGATCTCCGAGGTGGTGGTGCCGAGCATCCGGATGTCCTTCCCGCCCAGTGCGGTGAAGAACCGGGCCGCCACGCCGGGTGCGGATTTCATTCCAACCCCCACGGCGGAGACCTTTGAGACGCTGCGGTCCTCCGTCACGGTCCATCCCTCCCAGGGGGAGAGGGTGGACTTCACCGTCTCGAGGACGGCCTTGCCTCCGGCGTCCACCACAGTGAAGGTGAGGTGAGAATGGCCGTTTTCATTCACCGTGGAGATCATGTCCACGTTGAATCCGCGATCCGCGAGCTCCCGGAAGAGAGCGCTCATGGCCACCATGGAGCCGGGCATCCGGGCGATATTGATCCTCATCTGGTTGCTGTCGGCGGTCACCCCTGTGACCACCGGTTGTTCGAGCCATTCAGGAAGGGTATTCACCACGTCAGTACCCCTTTCGTCGGAGAAGGTGGAGGCGCAGTAGAGCCTCACGGAATATTTTTTGGCGATCTCCACCGCCCGGGAGTGAAGGACCTTCGCCCCCAGGGAGGAGAGTTCGAGCATTTCGTCGAAAGTGATGTAATCCAGCTTCCGGGCGTTCTTCACGGCGCGGGGGTCGCAGGTGTAGATGCCGTCCACGTCGCTGTAGATTTCGCAGGGACAGCCGCACTTCGCGGCGACGGCCACCGCCGAGGTGTCCGATCCTCCCCGGCCGAGGGTGGTAATGTCTCCCTCAGGGCTGACCCCCTGAAAGCCCGTGACGACCAGCACATCCCGTGACTCGAGAAGCTTTCTGAGCTTCACAAGGTTCATATCCACGATCCGGGCGTTGCTGAAACTGCCCGTGGTGGTCATCTCGAGCTGAAAGGCGTTGCACGACATGGCCTTCACTCCCAGGTCGCCGAGGGCCATGGCCAGGAGGGCCGAGCTGACCTGCTCTCCCGTGGAGAGCAGCATGTCCATCTCCCGGGGAGAGGGGGAGGAGGAGACCTCCCCCCCGAGGGCGATAAGGGCATTGGTGGACTTGCCCATGGCCGAGACCACCACCACCAGCTTTTCGCCTTCATCCGCCCTTCGTTTTATCTTCTCCGCCACATAACGGATTTTCTCCGGAGTGGCCACGGACGAACCGCCGTATTTCTGTACCAGCACGGGCTCTCTCTCCTCTGCCGCTCTATTTCAGATTCCGGAGGTCCTGGACAATTTCCGTCTTGGACTCGGTCTTCGCATCCACATCCTTGATGACCCTGGCGGGAGACCCCGCCACCACGGTCCGGGGGGGTACGTCCTTCGTCACTATGGCGCCGGCGGCCACAACTGCCCCCGCACCAACCCGCACCCCTTCGAGGATCACGGCATTTGCGCCCACGAGCACCCTGTCCTCGATGACCACGGGAGTCGCGCTGGGAGGCTCGATGACTCCGGCGACAACCGCTCCCGCCCCGATGTGGCAGTCGGAGCCGATCTGGGCTCTTCCTCCCACCACGGCATTCATGTCGATCATGGTCCGTTCGCCGATCACAGCACCGATGTTGATCACCGCGCCCATCATGACCACGGCGCCCTTCTGCACGTCCACCATGTCCCGGATCACCGCTCCGGGCTCAATCCTGGCCTCGTATTTCATCAGGTCCGCCAGGGGAACTGCGGAATTTCGCGCCGTGATCTCCATATGAACGGAGCGGATCCGCTCCGCCTGCTCTTCCAGGACCCGCTCGATCTCACCCCGGTCGCCCAGCAGAACGCCGAAATCCCTTCCGCCGACGAAGGTGACCCCTTCCGCGGCCAGGCCGTCGAGATCGCCGGCGATGAAGGCCCGGGCGGGAGTCTTTTTCTTCGATTCCTTGATGAGCCTTATGATCTCCTCTGTCCGCATGTCAGAACCTCCTCAAAGGAATAAAACCCCGGCTTCGCCGAAAGGACGAACTCTGCGGCCTTGAGGGCGCCGAGGGCAAAAACGCTTCGGGAGAGGGCCCGGTGGGAAAGGGTCACCATCTCCCCTTCGTTTGCGAAATAGACGGAATGGTCACCGGGCAGCCCTCCCAGCCGGAGGGAATGGGTCGGACAGTCCCGCCCCAATGCCTCCCGCAGCAGCACCGCAGTCCCAGAGGGGGCGTCTTTCTTCTTGTTGTGATGGCTTTCGCTGATCTCCGCGTCCCAGTCGGCAAAGAGAGGGGCATACTCCCGAAGGATCATCTTGAGGATAGTCACCCCGGCGGCGAAATTGAAGCTCTGCACCACGGCGACGGTCGAACCGAGAGCCCTCACCTGCTCCATCTGAGCGGCGGAAAGCCCGGTGGTGCCGAGGACGAGGGGACAGGAAAACCGCCGCACCGCCCCGAAGGTCTTCTCAAGCGCCCCGGGAAGGGAGAAATCGAGCATGACCTCCGGGTTTTCCGTGAAAGTCTCGCCGTTCACATCGAGTGCGAAGACGAGATCATGGGAGGAGAAAACCTTCCGGATCTCCCCTCCCATCCGGCCCGATGCTCCGGTAAGGCCGTACTTCACAGCGCCACCCCGCACTCCTTCATGGAGGCATCGACCACGGCCATGCACTTCTCCGATGCCGGCACAAGAGGAAGGCGAAGCTCGTTCCGGCAGAATCCGAGGCGGCTCACGGCGTACTTCACGGGGACAGGATTCGTCTCCATGAAAAGATCCTTCATCAGGGGGAAGATGCGGGAATGGATCTCCCGGGCCTTCTCCACCTCCCCGGCGAGGGCGAGCCGGACCATGTCCGACGTCTCTCTGGGCATGACATTCGACAGCACGGAGATCACACCGTCGCCTCCGCTGTTCACAAGATGGAAGGCCTGGTCGTCGTTGCCCGAGAGAATGGCAAAATCGGAGCGTTCCTTCTTGATCCGCCGGACGAGGGTGTCTATCTGGGCCAGGTCGCCGGAGGCCTCCTTGATGCCGGCAATATTGGAGATCTTGCTCAGCCGGTAGACCGTCTCGGGGAGGATGTTCGACCCCGTGCGCCCCGGAACGTTGTAGATGATGAGGGGGATATTGATGCTTCCCGCGACAGCCTTGAAATGCTGATAGAGCCCTTCCTGGGGGGGCTTGTTGTAGTAGGGGGTCACCACGAGGACGCCGTCCGCCCCGAGAGACTCCGCCTGCCGGGAAAGGGCGATGGTATGCTCCGTAGAGTTCGATCCCGTTCCGACCACCACGGGAACTCTTCCCGCCGCCGTCTTTTTCGCGAAGGTTATCATCTCCGCCCGCTCGTCCGCCGTCACCGTGGGGCTCTCTCCCGTCGTCCCAAGGACCACGAGGAACTCCACTCCCCCCTCGATCTGCCAGTTAAGAAATCTCCCGAAGCTCTCGTAATCAATTCCTCCGTCCCGAAAGGGAGTTACAACCGCTGTGCCAGTTCCTGAAAACATCTCCAAACACCTCCTGTTTTTTTGTTGAACTCCGCCTATGAAAAAAGACCCGCCCCCGAAAGGGACGAGTCTTGCGCTCGCGGTACCACCCTGATTGGGCATCCATGGAACAATGCCCCCCTCGGACCCGATGACGGAGGCCCCTGCCGGAAATGTACTCCGGAATTCATGCACCTTTCAGTGCCGAATCCTTTCCATTTCAGCTCACCGGTCTTTGCGCCTCAACATACCGGCGGGAACGTCTCTCAGCCGCTGAACGTCCCTCTCTGTCGCCGGATTTCCTGTCTCTGGCATCCCGGATCATCGCTTTTCAGATATATCTTGATATATTAGGCACTCTTTACGGATTTGTCAACCGGTTATTTGTGCCTTGTGTTGTTAACCAATGATACCTTCACCCCCTCCCTCCGGGTGAAGGGCACTGGCTAAAATAAGGGGATGAGATATTCCATGCCGCAGAAGGAGTTTACCCGGCTTCACACTGTCCAATTAATACCTGCTTATGCTGTTAATGGGAGACTCGCCGGTCTTCTGATGATTTATCCTGAAAGGCAGCATCCATCATCTTACTCAAACAACCAAAAAGATTTATACTCTTCCCAATACTTTCGCGAGGAGGTTTTCGCATAATGAGGTTTGGGTTGAAGCAGATGGGCCTATGGGGATTGTTTTCTTTTTGGTTTATTTTTTCGCCCCTGCCCGCTTTGAGCGCCAACCGGACGCTGAGCAGGGCGCCTGTTGTTCCATTCCCTCCCCTGGCTGCGATCCCCTCCGAGGTTTTTTTCTCCCGGGACATTGCTGAAAAAATCGGCCGCACCGTGACCGTATCGGGAGTCTACTACGGAGGCTCCATTCCCATGATCATTGACGATATATCCCGAACCGACTACAACATGGAACTTCCTCCCGGTTCCTTTCTTCCTCTTGAGGGTCCCCGACCAGAAGAGCTCAAATCGGGCGATTTGATCACCGTTTCCGGCCTTCTGGCAAAACCGGAACCTGCATCACCCCTCCATGCTGCCCCCGCGGTTCTCAAGATGGCGAGCCCGGACGCCATCAAAATCTCCAAACCCCGTTCTCTTCCGGCCGCAAAACTGAGGCCGAAAAAACCGGAAGTTTTCCGCAGGCTTGAAAAGTTCCGCCCGGAAGATCTCGTGCCCGGAAGACGTTTTGCGGTCCTGATCGCGGGAGGCGGCGGGCCGGAAAACAACCACGTACGGTACTGGAACAACCTGCTCACCATGTACAGCATTCTCCTGGGGCGGGGTTTTATGGCTGCGGACATTTTCGTGTATTACGCCGACGGCCTTGAGCCGGACCCGGAACAGGAAGGAAAAATCGCGGGCGCCATGCCCGTCAGCGGGATGGCAAACCGAACGAACATCCAAAGCTGTTTCCGAAATCTCGGCAGAATTGCCGGGGGAAAGGACTTTATCTATATTCTCTGCAGCGACCACGGGGGAGGATTTCTCGAAGCCCCGGAAGGCCCGAACAGTCCGGGCCTGCGGGGAGGAAGAATCACTCAGATCGGAGAGCCCGATGATGCCATATCCGAGTCCCGGTTCACGATGGATCTCAACTCGGACGGGGACACAACAGACGTCCTCCGGGCGGACGAAAGCCTTTCCATGTGGACGGGAAGGTATTACGACGATGATTTTGCGGATGACCTCAGCCAGGTGGCCCGGTACGGGAGCATGGTCATCCATCTTGAACAATGCTACAGCGGCGGCTTTCTCGACGACCTCAGGGCGCCGAACCGCGTTATCATGTCCGCCGCAGGAGAGCAGCGGGGATCGAGGGCTCACTCCTCCTCTTCTTCCAATCCCCAGTCCGTGCAGCAGTATGACGAAATTCTTTACTGGTTCATCACCGCCCTTCTCGGAGAGACTCCCGACGGAGACTACCTCCTCGACCGGAACGGGAATCCATGGACGCCAAACGCAGATGACGACGGAAACGGAAGGGTGAGCGTTCTCGAAGCCTTCATGTTCGCCAGGAGAATGAACATGAAGGACAGCACTCCCTGGTACGAGGACAACGGTCAGCCGGGCTGCGTCAAGGTGAACCTGGATACCCGGAACATTCCGGAAGGAAAGGACGGCTGGTTCGGGAGCAGAGTGTTTTTCTGATGGTTGCGAGTGAAATGGATCGAACTGTCTCCTGTAATCTCCGGAAAAACTGAAAAAGTGAATGTAGTTCGAACTCTGCACTGGTGAAGAGAGGGGCCTTTTCCAGTCGGGGCCGCCACGAAACGCCGCCATCCCTGGTTTGTTCAGTAATGCCGGCGTTTCGTGGCGGCAGGCTCGGGTATCTTTCCGCTAAGCTTTTTTCGTGACGGTGATCCTCTGATTGTCCGCGTCCACCTTGACCCAGTCTCCGTCCTCTATGAGCTCGTAGGGGTCCTGTTCAACCCTGTCCACCAGGGGGACCTCCACAACGTAGACCGAGGAGACGAGAACCGGCTCCGCATCCCGAACGATCATGGCCAGAGGCAGGTTTCCCTTTTCCTTCATCTGGTAGAGGCCGTCGAGCTGGACCACTGAGCTTCCCTTGCCGGAAGTAAGCAGCAGGACCTTGTTGGCCAGGCTTTTCCCCTTGAGATGGTGGTTTTTGTCCAGAAGCTCTCCAGTCTCGGGATCGCAGAGATAAAAACAGACTGCCTCCCGGGAGACGATGGCCTCACCTTCGGCGCAGCCTCCGATCAGCTTTCTGCACCCAACGGTCATCGAATTTGCACTCATTTCGCTTCCCCCCTGACGGCAGCCTCAATGCATTCGGGCAGGCTGCGGAGGACAAAGGGCAGTCCCCTTCTCTTCTGGTAATGTGCGCATTTCGCTGAATCAGTGAGGTTGAGCATCCCCTTGAATCCGTCGAAGCATGGCTCGTCCATGCACGTATCCGGAACGGTCCTGATGCCCCCTGCCTCGAGGATCTCCAGGTGGCCGCTTCTTTTCGCCAGTTCAATGGCGTCGAAGGAGCTGAGAATCCAGAAATGGATGTCCTCGTGAATTTTCCGCCCTTTCAGAAGGTTGGCCGCATCCTTGAGCTGCCCGTAGGTGTAATGGGGGCAGCCGAGAAGGACGAGATTGATCTTTCCGGGAGGGTCGCTCACGAGCCGCTCCACTTCGTCGAGATCCTCCCTGGTGACGGTGAGCTCAGTCTCCGGGCTGTTTCCTCCGAAGGCGGCCTCCAGGGTCGGGGCTTCCGGGGTAACCCCCACGATGTGGAACATGGGCATCGCCCCGCTCGTGCTCGATTCGGTGGTGAAGTAAAGCAGCTCCTCCGGAGTGGGACGGTTCCAGGAGAAGGCTTTTTTCTTGAGGATGATCACAGGAACCCGGTTTCCCGCGTGCATGCCGATGAACCAGCCGAGAAGCCCCCAGTCGTAGTATCCGTCGAGTTCGGTCTCCACCGTCACGAGCATATTTCCTTTTCTGTTTTCGTCGAGATGAAGACCGTAC
The DNA here is from genome assembly GCA_963674625.2 of Aminobacteriaceae bacterium. Lineage (GTDB taxonomy): Bacteria > Synergistota > Synergistia > Synergistales > Aminobacteriaceae > JALHFZ01. Next base: position 693,227 of record CAXXXO010000004.1, read on the forward strand.
AAGGGTGTTCTGCCCGTGACGGCCGAGGCGAGGGCGCTGACGGACGACTCGCGGTTTGACCGCGCACCGAGGATCGAGTTCACGTAGGGTGTAGCGCTCGATTCAGAGAATGCCACATGCTCTCCGAAGATGGGGACATTTCCTGCGAGCTCGGGAGTACAGCAGTGAGTCATGACCGCGCCTATGCGCCGGTAAACATCCTCCGTCCGGCTTGCGAGGATGAGCTTCTCGGCGGAGACGGGATATTCTTTGTTCAGCGTCGCCACATCCCAGTTGGGATTCGTCGTTGGGGGGATCAGGCACCGGGCTCCTCCGTTCACGAGAAGTTCGCACCAGTAGGTGTCCCCCTCCTGGCCGCTCAGGGCAACGTGCGTCCTGGAGACCTTGATCATTTTTTCAGCGTCAAAGGCAAGGCCCAGGGCCACGAGCATATCCATGGCCTTCCGAACTCCCTCTCCCATCTCTCCGTCGAGCATCCGCTGTTCTTCTTCGGTTAAATGCACCCTGCATTCCCTCCTTCTTTTTTTTCTGTTCCTTCCCGATAGGGAAAACAGGCTCCTCCGTAGGGGGAGATGATTGCCTCCGCACCAGGGAAGTTTTTTTCCGCTTCTTCCAGCAGCTTCTCCATGCTGTTAAATCCCTTAAAAAATCCGAAGGAGTCGAGAATCTCCTCCGGAATCTCCGGACAATAGACATACACATCGGCTTTTCGAAGAACCTGTCCGTTGCTGTGGGACAAAAATCGCTCGTAAAAGGAAAACTTCCGCCCGGCCTCCCGCTCTTTCCAGAGGACGTACTCCTCCACGCCGACTTTCCGAACGAGGTCCCGGGTGAATTCGTACCCTCTGTCTGTTGGGCTTACGGAATAGTCCCCGAGGCCGTTTTCGACGCTCAGGCAGGCGATGAGCAATCCGCCGGGCCTGATTGCGGAAACAGCCGATCCGAAGGCCTTCGAGGCCTGGCAGAGATCGTGGTTCATGGGGTTGGAGCTGACGATGAGAACATCCGACTGGAATGGGACCTGAATGCCCCATGACCTTCTCGCCAGAGCGCACCCTTCCCGGAAGGCCTCGACGGGATCGCCGCAGAAAAGCCCAATGGGCTTATTAAAGGGATCAAGAACAGTATTGATGAGGAAACAGTTCTTTTTTGCCAGAAGCGCCCCTTCTTCTATCCGCTGCCTGACGGCGCATTCGGAGGCAAATCGGCCGATGTTTCCGAACCTTTCTTCCGCGGGGCCCATGAGGTGGGTATCCATGATCGTCTTCAGCCCCGCGCATCCGGGAAGAATATTTTTCAATCCCCCTCCGAAACCGGCCATGATGTGGGGCTCGATGGTGCCGATGAGAAAAAGAGAGTCCCCTTCCATGAGATGCCTGTTCAGCGAGACTTCCATACCCGAAGAAGTGGTGCCGAGGGAGCAGAGTGCACCTTCAGAGAAGCAGTCATGATTGACGATTTTCATACCTCCCCGGGAGGGCACGCCCAGCCGGTGCAGTATGCTTTCCTCTGTCATTGGGGCATGGGTTCCGCAGGAGACGAGGACCGTCAGGTTTTTTTCCTGAAGACCCTTTTCCTTCAGTTTTCTGAAAAGAAGGGGAAACAACCGGCAGACCGGAGTCGGACGGGTGGCGTCATCGACGACGACGCATACCTTGGCCGAGGAGAAATCACCCGCATGAGAAGAGTTCATGGCGATGGGTGCAGCAAGCTGTCGGTCCAGTTCGGCCTCGAGATCGATTTCATCAAAGGAAGAATCCGGCATCAGCACCGCCTTTTCAGTCCAGGACGAAGGCAGGCCGAAGCTGAGGGTCGTCTTTCCGAAAGGCAGACGGACAGGCATTTTCCTCTCCTAATGGTAAAACATGTTGACAAGTCCCATGCTCAGAGAAGGCATATAGGTGAGCACGAAAAGAATGACGGTCAGAATGAAGAAGAAAGGCCATACATGCCTGGTTATCCGTTCTATTGAGACCCCGGATATGGAGGACGCCACGAAGAGGTTCGGCCCGTAGGGGGGAGTGATGAACCCTATGGCGAGGGCGACGGTGGTGATGACCCCGAAATGGACGGGGTTCACGCCGAAAGAGGTCGCCACCGGAAGCAGAATGGGGATGAAGATAATGGCTGCCGAGATATTGTCGATGAAGCAGCCTACGATGAGAAGAACGACATTGATGACGAGGAGGGTGACCGATCTGCTCCCTGTCAGTTCAAGGAGCATGGCGGTGATGAATTTCGGAATGCCCGCGATGGTGAGAAAACGGGCGAAGGCCATGGAAAGACCGAGCATGAAGGTGACGGCTCCGTTCACCACGATGGTATCGAGAAAAGCCTGAAAGAGATTTTCGCCGTTCAGCTCCCTATAGATGAAGAGACCGACGATCAGCGAGTAGACCACGGCGACGGCGGCCGCCTCCGTGGGAGTGAAGATGCCTCCGTAGATCCCGCCGAGGATGATCACCGGCACGAGCAGGGCGGCAAAGGAATCCTTGAAGGAGGTGAGAAGCTCTTTGGGAGAGGGGCAGGCTTCTCCCTTGGGGTACTTGTTTTTTCTGGAGACCAGGTAGGCCACGAGCATGAGCCCCAGTCCCAGAAGAATGCCGGGTATGATCCCCGCGATGAAGAGTTCGCCGATGGAAACCCCGGTGATGATGCCGTAGATGACGAAGGAGATGCTTGGAGGAATGATGACGCCGAGGGAACCTGCCGAGGCCGTCAGGGCGGCGGCGAAACCGGCGTCGTATTTTTTCTTCTTCATCTCGGGGATCATGAAGCTTCCGATGCCCGAAACTGTGGCAACCGAAGATCCCGAGATGGCGCTGAAAAACATGCAGGCCATGATGGTCACCATGGCCAATCCGCCCGTGACGAAGCCCACCAGGCTGTCGGCAAGCTTCACGAGCCGCCTGGAGATGCCTCCGTATCCCATGAGGTTGCCGGAGAGAATGAACAGGGGAACGGCCAGAAGAGGAAAGGAATCAAGGGCGGTAAAGGCGTTCTGGCTGATGACGATGAGCGGGGTGCTGCTGGTGAAGTACATGGCGATCGCCGTGGAAACCCCCACGGAAATTCCGATGGGCACCCCGATGGTCAGGAAGAGGGCAATTCCTCCGAAGATGAGCAGAACGGAAATAAGCATTTACTCCGGCACCTCCCCGGAGGGACCGTCCCTGAACGAAGCGAGCGCTTCCCTGAGCTGAAAAAGCAGACGGAAGAGCATGAGTCCGGCCCCTGTGGGAACTGCGGCGTAGATCCATGCCATGGAGATGCCGAGAACGGGGGAGAGCTGATCCCTCCGGATGAGATGAGCGGTCAGCTGCCCCCCCTTCCAGACGAGAAAGATGGTGAAGAGAATCCAGATGACGAGCGAGAGGAGGTCTATTCTTTTTTTGTTCCGTGGAGAGAGCTTCTGGGTGAATGCCTCGATCTTCAGATGGGCCCTCCGTTTTGCGGCATAGGCGGCGCCGAGCCACACCATCCACAGGAAGAGAAACCGGGCGATTTCCTCGCTCCAGGTCAGGCTCATCGCAAAGAAATACCGCATCACGACCTGCAGAAAGACAAGAAATACCAGGACTGCAAGGGAACCCACCAGAAGATACTCTTCCAGCTTGTCGAATATTCTGCTCATCGCTTCCTCCGCTTTCTCATCGGCACCGTCCGCTTATTTCAGCAGGGCTTCTATGTCCTCATAGAGTTTCTTGCCGGCCTTCTCGGAATATTTCTCCCGGACAGGACGGGTCGCCTCGACAAAGACCTTGTGTTCCGCTTCGGTCAGTTCATTGACTTCCATGCCCTTTTCCTTAAGCTCCTTGAGATTGGCCACTTCCTGCCGGGTCGTTATCTCGCGCTGCTCTTTGCAGAAAAGCTGAACGCCCTTGCGGACTACTGTCTTCAGATCCTCGGGGAGAGAATCCATGAAGCTTTCGCTGGCGACGATGGCAATGGTGGAATAGGCTTCCTTCGTCATGCTGAGGTACTTCTGCACGTCGTAGAACTTCATGTTGCGGATCACGTTGATGCTCTGCTCCTGGCCGTCCACTACGCCCTGCTGAAGAGCGGTATAGACTTCTCCGAAGGACATGGGGGTCGGATTAAAGCCCATGGCCTTGGCGGTGTCGATGTAGACAGGGTTCTCCATGACGCGGATTTTCAGCCCCGCAGTATCTTCCGGCTTGTGGATTGGTCTTTTGCTGTTCGTCAGCTGCATGAACCCGATGTCTCCGAAGCCCAGAAGATAGAACCCCTTCTTCTTCGCTCCGGCGGCGAAAGTCGCTCCGATTTCTCCGTCAAGCACCTTGTAGACTTCTTCCCGGCTGCTGAAAAGGTAGGGAAGGTCGAGAACCTGAAGCTCGGGCATAAAGGTCGAAAAATAAGTGGTGGATGGGAAGGCCATTTCCAGGGCTCCGAGCTGGATCGATTCGCAGAGCTGGCGGTCTCCGCCGAGCTGCCCGTTGGGGTAGAGCTCCACCGCAATCTTTCCTCCGGATTCCTTCTCGATATAGGTCTTGAGAACATCCCGTGCAGCGATGTGATGGGGGTAGCTTTCAGGCACTACGTACCCCACTTTCATGGTAAATTCTGCCGCTCCGGCGATTCCGCAGGCGCATGCTGCAAAAACAGTGAGAAGAATAGCGAAGAACATTTTTCTTGCTTTCATACTTTTCCCTCCCTTATGTGGAGCTGCCAATGTCCTCGCCAGCCCCTTTTTACGCTCCCATACAGAGTAGCCTCTTTTTATCCCTCGCTCCATCCTTTTTTGATATGAGAATGGCAGTGCCGTTTTTAGTATGATAGTACTATTGTGAATATCCCCTCCGGAAAGGAGCATTGGGAAAGTAACTTTCCTGATGCGGTTTTTCGGCGGTTCTTCTCAAATAACGGGAGAAAAAATATGGAATGGAAAAAAAAAGATCTGCCTCTTCTCGAGGATAAAATAAAGCGGCTGGAGCAGGAGGTAAAATTCACCGAAAAACTCCTGGAAATACTCCCTGTGCCTGTCTTCTACGAGGATACTCAGGGGCGGTATCTCGGCTGCAATCATGCTTTCGGCGATTTCATGGGAAAAAGGGAAGACGAAATCCTCGCCAGAACAATATTCGACATCGTCGATTCGAATACCGCTGAAACATATTATCACAGAGATCAGAAGATGATCGAAGAAAGAATACCGAACCTCGTGGAAGAACGCCAGATGCTCCACAGCGACGGAACGTACCATGACATCGTATTCTATAAAACCCTGATCCTGAAGGAAGACGGTGATCCTTCGGGGCTGATCGGCGTCTTTTTCGACATCACCGCGAGAAAAAAGGCCGAAGGACGGGAGAGAGAGTATCTTGAGAGACTTCAGAAGCTGACCTACGCTCTCTCCATCACTCAGGAGGCGGAGCGCAAGATCATAGCCATGGAGATCCACGACTCCATCAGTCAGAATCTTGCCCTCTCGAAACTGCGTCTCCAGATGCTGGAGGAATCGGTCGAATCCCCTTTTCTGAAGGACGAGCTGAACAAGGTGGTCAGGACCCTCGATGAATCTCTGCAGAGAACAAGAAGTCAGGTCTTCGATCTCGGCCTTCCCATTCTCTATCAGTTCGGCCTCGACCACGCCATCCGCTGCCTGAAGGAAAACCTTCTCGAAAAATACGGTCTGAACGTGGCCTTCAGAAGCACTCCTCTGCCGGATAATCTGAGCGACAATTTCAAGGCTTTTCTCTTCCGCTCCATACGGGAGCTCCTGATGAACGTGATTAAGCATGCCCGTACGAAAGAAGCGGAGCTCCTCCTCACCAGCCAGAGCGGGGAGATTCTAGCGGAGGTGTCGGATAGGGGACTCGGCTTCGCCCTGGACGACCTCGATATTCCCCATCTTTCCGGAAACTCCTGCGGACTCTTCAGTCTAAGGACAATGATCAGCCTCATGGGAGGCAGAATGGAAGTTCTTTCAATGCCGGGAAAAGGCACTACCATCAGACTTATTTTTCCTCAGGATGCCTTTTCTGAAAAGAGCGGGTATCCCGAGAGAGGACGGACGCAATGAACATCCTGATTGCCGACGATCATAAAATTCTGAGGGAGGGACTCAAAGCCCTTCTTCGGCGACAGCCCGACATGACCGTGGCCGGCGAAGCCTCTGACGGTCTCGAGGCGGTGAACATGGTGAAAGCCCTTAAACCGAATGTGGTCGTCATGGATGTCATGATGCCGGTCATGAACGGTATCGACGCTTCCCTCGCCATAAAAGCATTCGACCCGGGAATTCAGATCGTTGCCCTTTCAATGTATGCGAATGCCAGCTTCGTCTACGAAATGTTCAAGGCGGGCGCATCGGCATTCCTGGTAAAAGACTGCGCCTTCGAAGAACTGGCGGAAGCGGTACGGGTCGTCAGCGCAGGGGAGAAATATGTGGGGGCCTGCCTCAAGAATCTGCTTTCCGACATGTTCCTCGACTCCCTTTCCGGAAGCAGGCAAAAGGCAGGCGACGAGGAGCTTTCCGCGAGGGAGATCGAAGTCCTGAGGCTTCTGGGGGAAGGACTCACGAACAAGGAGGCGGCGGACGCCCTTCATCTCAGCATCAATACGGTGGCGTGCCACCGGCAGAACATCATGAAGAAACTGGGACTGAAAAATACCGTGGAAATGACGAAATACGCCATCAGGAAAGGATATATCAGCCTTTGAGCGGAAGAAAAAAATAGTTGGTTCATACTAGAAGGTTCTTCCCCATCTCCTGAGTACAGAGGATGTTCAACCGGAGCCATTTGTCCTACCGTGGAGGAACAGTTTTTTTTCTCAGGAGGTATGATGAATGGAAAATCTGGATTTCATGGCAATTCAAAAGGCAATGAAAGTCCGTCTCGACGATGACCTCCCCCCCAGCCTGACATTCAAGGAAGGTGTGCGGCGCGCTCCCGACCGGGGCTTTTCCCTGACTCCGGAGCAGGCGGAAACAGCCCTGAAAAATGCCCTCCGCTATATCCCGGTCCATCTCCATGAACAGCTCGCTCCGGAATTCATGGAAGAGCTGACCTCCCGCGGACGGATCTACGCATACCGCTACAGGCCTTCAGGAGCCATCAGGGGAAGACCGATTGACGAATACCGGGGACGGTGCCTCGAGGGGAAGGCCCTCCAGGTGATGATCGAGAACAATCTCGACTTCGATGTGGCTCTCTATCCCTATGAACTCGTCACCTACGGTGAATCGGGGCAGGTTTTTCAGAACTGGCTTCAGTATCGCCTCGTAAAAAAATACCTCGAAATTCTCGAATCCGACCAGACCCTGGTGATTCATTCCGGACATCCCCTGGGTATCTTCAAATCTTCTCCGGAAGCTCCGAGGGTCATCAACACGAACGGGCTCATGGTGGGAACCTACGACAACTTCGCCGACTGGGAGGTCGCGGCCTCCATGGGGGTGACGAACTACGGCCAGATGACGGCGGGAGGATGGTTCTTCATCGGTCCTCAGGGGATCATCCACGGCTGCTACAACATGCTGCTCAATGCCGCGCGGAAGGCGGGGGTGGGAAGAGGAGACGACCTGCGGGGAGTGCTCTACGTCACCGCCGGAATCGGAAGCATCAGCAGCGCCCAGGGCAAGGCGGCGCAGATTGCGAAGTGCGTGGCGGTCATCGCGGAAGTAAACGACTCCATGATCGATTCGAAGGTTGAGAGAGGATGGCTGGACTTCGCCTCCGACGACCTCCCTCTGATCGCGGCAAAGGCCAAAGAAGCCCTCGAGAAGAAAGAGGCACTGGTCATCGCCTACCGGGGCAATACGGTGGACCTTCTCGAGTACCTTGTGGAACATCACATTACCCCCTCCATTCTCTCCGATCAGACCTCCTGCCACATTCCCTACAGCGGGGGATATACTCCCCAGGGACTCTCCTTCGAAGAAAGCCGCGTTCTGCTCTCTTCGGACCGTCCCCGCCTCCGGGAACTGGTGGATCAAAGCCTCCGTCGGCACTGGAAATGCATCAAGTCTCTCACGGACAGGGGTGCGTGGTTTCTCGAATACGGAAATTCCATCATGGAGGCCATGTACGACGCCGGTGTGACGGAGCTTTCCCGAAACGGCAGAGACAAGAAGGACGGATTTATCTTCCCCGACTTCATCGAGGCGATCACTGGACCGGAGCTCTTCGACTACGGCTACGGCCCCTTCCGGTGGGTCTGCCTCAGCGGAAAACCGGAGGATCTCGCCGCAACCGACAGGGCGGCCCTGGGCTGCATCGATCCGAAGAAACGCCCCCAGGACAAAGATAACTACAACTGGATCCGCGAGGCGGGAAAAAACAATCTCGTCATCGGAACGCAGGCGAGAATGCTCTACCAGGATCTCTCCGGCCGGATGGCCATCTCTCTCAGGTTCAACGAACTGGTCCGGAGAGGAGAAGTCGGTCCCATCATGATCGGGCGGGATCACCATGACACTGGAGGAGCTGACTGTCCGACGAGGGAGACGGCCAACATCCGCGACGGAAGCAACGTCACTGCCGACATGTCCGCCCACTGCTTCGCCGGAGACGCCGCGAGGGGAATGACCTTCGTCTCCCTTCACAACGGAGGCGGTGTGGGGATCGGCAGAAGCATCCACTGCGGATTCGCCCTCCTTCTCGACGGAAGCGAGAGAGTGGATGGGATCATCCGGAACGGCATCCGGTGGGATGTCATGGGAGGAGTGGCCCGGCGGTCATGGGCACGGAATCCCCATGCCATGGAGGCCGCAGCAGAGCATAACCGCAATTCCTCCGACATTCTCACTCTCCCATGGATTGCCGACGACAAGCTCGTGAAGGACGTGGTCCGGAACTTTCATCCCTCCACCATGAAGGGGTCGGAATAATGTACGACATGCTCTTCGAACCAATGCGGATCGGCTCTCTCCAGCTCAAAAACCGAATCTCCCTGGCTCCCATGGGTCTCAGCGGCCTTGTCACCTCCGAAGGAGGGTTCACTCCGAGAGGTGTGGAATACTTCGTGGAACGGGCCCGGAACCAGGTGGGACTTCTGATCACGGGATGCGCGAAGGTGGAGCATGAGATAGAACCCTTCGTCATGCCCTCCCAGCCCAATCCAGCCTATAATCCGGCCCATTTCATTCAGACTTCCATAGAGATGACAGAGAGAATCCATTCCTACGGAAGCAAAATTTTCCTCCAGATGACCCTTGGTTTCGGACGGGTCGTTCATCCCGAGACGGCGCTGAAAAACCCCGTCTCGCCCTCCCCCATGCCGAATTTCTGGAACCCTTCGGTCATGTGCCGGGAACTCTCCACGGAGGAAGTGGAATACCTCATCGAAAAATTTGCGAAAGCCGCAGTGATCGCAAGGGAAAGCGGATTCGACGGCGTGGAGGTCCACGCCGTCCACGAAGGATATCTCCTTGACCAGTTCACCCTCCCCTACTTCAACCAGAGGACGGACAAATACGGAGGAAGCCCCGAAAACCGACTGCGGGCACCCATCGAACTGGTGCAGCGAACGAAGGCTCTTGCGGGTTCCGATTTTCCGGTCACTCTGCGCTACGGCGTCAAGAGCTACATGAAGGGAGATCATCTGGGCATTCTTCCCGGTGAAGACGCTGTCGAGATCGGCAGGGACATTCCTGAAGGGCTTGAAGTCGCAATGATCCTCGAAAAGGCGGGATACGACGGATTCAACGCCGACGGCGGCGTATACGATTCATGGTACTGGGCCCATCCCCCTATGTATATGGCCGAGGGAACGTATCTTCATCTCACGAAGGCACTCAAGACGGCGGTGTCCGTTCCGGTGATCGCCGCAGGGAAGATGGGAAATCCCGAGCTTGCGGAAAGAGCTCTTCAGGAAGGATGGGCGGACGGAATTTCCCTCGGCAGGCCGCTCCTCGCCGATCCACTGTGGGCGGGAAAAGTCCGTTCGGCTCGTACGCAGACCATCAGGCCATGCATAGGATGCCATGAGGCATGCCTGAAACGGATCGCCCGCTGCAAGCCCCTGAGCTGCGCGGTCAATCCCCAGGCCGGCAGAGAAAGGGAATATGCAGTCTCGAAGGCTGAAAAACCCTCGGTGGTTCACGTCATCGGCGGTGGCATTGCCGGGATGGAGGCGGCAAGGATCTCAGCCCTCCGGGGACATGAGGTTTTTCTCTTCGAAAGCACCGGAGCGCTCGGCGGACATGTCATGGAGGGATGCGTTCCGGACTTCAAGGAGGACGACAAAAAACTCCTCGAATGGTATCGCCGGGAGATGAAAGAACTCCAGGTGAACGTCACGACCGGCGCGGCCATGGGAGTCGACGAGATTCTCGCCCTTCATCCCCGCACAGTCTTTCTTGCCACGGGCTCGAAACCCATCATTCCTCCTATTCCGGGTTTGAATCCTCAGGAAGACCGCATCTGCACCACCCGTCAGGCCCTTCTCGGAGAAAAGCCTCTTGGAGAAAAGGTCCTCATCATCGGAGGAGGCCTTGTTGGGTGCGAACTCTCCCTCTGGCTTTCTCAGAGCGGAAGGGATGTCACGATACTGGAGCGCCTTTCCGGACTCATGGCGGTGGGAGATGTAGCCCTTCCCAATAAAATGATGCTTCAGGAACTTCTCGAATTCAGAAAGATCCCCGCCTTTACCGAGACATCGGTGACCCGGATCACGCCGGAAGGTGTTCTCACCGGGGACGGAGGAACGTTCTCCGCAGACACCATCATCTTTGCCACGGGCTATCGGTCGGAGAACAGCCTCTACGAGGCTCTTTCCAAAAAGGTCCCCAATACATGGCTCATCGGCGACGCTCTTCGGCCCGTCAACATCAAACATGCCATATGGACCGCCTACGAGGTGGCCGGCCGGGTGTAGCAAAAGCCAACGCGAAAGGCCCCCGAGGCAGCCTCGGGGGCCTTTCTTCCATACCCTGTCCGTGCCTTGAATTATTCCTCCGACATTACCGGGCGAAATCGAAGCACTGGTCAATATTTATTTCCGCAGCCCGCTCCAGCACGACGGAGGCGACCGCAACATCCATGGCCCCTGTACCGATGGGAATGCAGAGGATTCGGGAATTGGGGGAAGCAGTGATCTTTTTTGTTCCGGCGGCAAGCTCTCCCAGGGTGGCGTCGATGGAGTCTTCCGTAATTTTTCCTGCCTCGGCGAGTTCCTTCAGGGCGCCCCGGTGAAGACACTGGGCGACGTGGTCCACCACGATGAAGTCTGCCGAGAGAAGGGCTTCGTCCCGGCACTCCTTGTAGGATCCCATGGGGAAAAGCACCGTCCCCGGGGCGAACCACTCCTTCCGGAAGAAGCCGTCCTTGGCATGGGTCACCGTGATGACGGCGTCCCCGACAGCAGCCTCCTCGGGACAGGCGCAGATCGTGATTTTTCCCGTGACCTTCGGTTCCATCTCACGGCGGAACCGCTCCGCCGCCTCGGGGTTCAGATCATAGACCCGAAGTTCGTCGATGGAGAAGACCTCGGAGATGGCCTCCGTCTGGGTTCTTCCCTGAACACCCGCGCCGAAGAGCCCCACGGTAAGGGATTTTCTCTCGGGGTAGAGATATTTCAGCGCCACGGCGGTCTGGGCGCCGGTCCGCATATTGGTGATGCAGGTTCCGTCGAGCACCCCGGTGAAGATGCCGTTCCGGGGATTGACGAGGACGATGATGGCGCTCACGTAAGGAAGCCCCTGCGCAGGATTGTCCATCCATCCGCCCGCCCACTTGATCCCCGCCGTGTCGGTCCACCCCACGTAGGCGGGCATGGAGTTGATGTCGGCATGATAGGGTGGGAAGGGTCCGCTTTCTCCGAGGTCCAGCGTCCCCTTGGCGGGGTTGATCACCGTACCCTCTCCCATTCCCCGGTAGGTCTTGTCGAGAATTTCCACCACGTCCTTCATGGAGATCAGCGATTCCACGTCGGACCTGCACAGCAGTCGAGCCATTCCGTCCCTTCTTTCCAGGAAAAAACTAATCGATGAGATATTTTTTCTTCAGTGCCGCGAGTTCTCCGTTATTCTTCATGGTCTCGATGGCGCCGTTCAGTGCCTTCAGAAAGGCTTCGTCTCCCTTGGGAAGGGCCAGGGCGATTCCTTCACCCTCCTTGTTGATGAAATTACGGAATCCGATCTTCAGCTTGTCTCCGAATTCCTTGTTGTTCCTGAGGTAGGCGTTGGCCACGGTCAGATTCAGCACGCAGAAGTCTCCCCTGCCGAGGGTAATTTCCATGAGGGCGTCGTCGTTCTTCTGAAATCTTTTGATCTCCTTCGGAAGCTCCGTCTTGGTGATGAAGGTGTCCTGGGCGGTTCCCATCTGGACAGTGGCGATCTTTCCCTTGAGATCCTCCAGTTTCGAGATGGAACCGTCATCGCTCCGGACGACGAAGGCATTCTCGATGTCGTAGTATACGGACGTGAAGTCGACTTTTTTCTTCCGTTCTTCCGTGTTCGTCATCCCCGCGGCCACGAGGTCGATCTTCCCTGTCATGAGGGAGGGAATGAGACCGTCGAAGGCCATATCCACGATCTCGATCTTTTTTCCGAGATGTTTTCCGATGGTTTTCACCACGTCGATATCGTACCCGAGGATTTCATTCTTTTCGTTGCGGTATTCGAAGGGAGGATAGGTCGCCTCGGTCCCCACCTGAATGACTTCCTTTTCCATGACGGAAGCGGCCAGAGCAGCCGTTCCCGAAAGAAGAAATACACCGAGAGCCAGAACAAGAGCCGGAATCATAAATCGTTTCATTTCAAACACACCTCCGCGAGTGATATTATTGTCCCTGAACTTTGAGCCGATAGATTATAATACGGTTTTGTATTTTCGTCCAGAATGTATTTATGTTCACATGGAGAAGGAGAGGTGCAGAAAATGAAAAAAATTACCGTTATAGGAGCAGGCAACGGCGGCCAAGCCCTGGCCGGAGATTTGGCGTCAAAGGGTTTCGCCGTGACGCTCTTCGAACACCCCGATTTTCGGGAAAAAATCCGCTCTCTCGAAGAAACCCGCACGATCACCCTGACGGGAGCCCTGTCGGCCACGGGGCAGCTGTCCGGGGTGACCACCGATCCGGAGGAAGCCCTGCAGGAGGCGGATCTGCTTTATTTTCTCGCCCCATCCTTCGCCCAGGAGGGAATGTTCGGCCTTCTCGCCCCTCATTTCCGCAAAGGACAATTTCTGCTTCTTCTTCCGGGCAATTTCGGCTCCCTCGTGCTGAGGAACCGCCTCGCGGAGCTGAAGACGGACACGCTTCCGGCCCTGGCCGAAGGGGACACCATGCCCTACGCCTGCCGCATCGAAGCCCCGGGGGTGGTCAACATCTGGGGGATCAAGAATTTCATGTCCGCCTCCGCTCTTCCGGCGAAGGATACCCCTTCTTTTCTCGAAGCGGTCCGCCCCTTTTTCCCCATTCCCCTCCGGCCCGCGGCAAACGTCCTCGCCATCGGTCTTTTCAACACCAACATGATCCTTCACTGCTCCACCATGATCATGAATGCCGGGAGGATCGAGTCTGAAAAAGGAAACTTCCGCTTCTACGGCGAGGGGATGACCGAGTCCGTCTGCTCCGTCATGGAGGCCATGGACGCCGAGAGGATCGCCGTGGGGCGTGCCATCGGGCTCGACCTTCTTTCAACCCTCGACGACATGAAAGATCTCTATTCCCTCTCCGGAGACACCCTTCGGGAGGCGATTCTGAACAACGACGCCTACTGCGGCCACGGAACCGACGCCCCCTCCTCCATGGCCTACCGCTATCTCTCCGAGGACGTTCCCTTTCTTCTCGTGCCGACGGCGGAGCTTGGCCGGGCCCTCGGAGTGGCGACCCCCGCCATGAACGCCATCATCCATCTGGCGGGGGTCATTAACGGAAAGGACTACCGGAAGACAGGGCTGACCCTGAAGAAGATGGGGCTCGATAGTCTCTCAGGGGAGGAAATTCTCCGGCGGATTGCCTGAGGAAAAATCTACTTCACCCGCTCCTCGGGGTTGCGCTTCAGGTTTTTGCGGAGATACTGGCTGTAGAGCACTGCCACGGGGTTGTGCCCGAGGACCCGGTCCTTCACCACGAAGGTGGTGACCGGTGCCTTCGAGTGGCGGTAGAAGAGGCTGTCGTGGCCGACGCAGAGGCCGAGGACGATGTTGAGCTGACTACCCGACTCGTCGAGCTGCCGGGCCTGTTCGGCAGGATTGCAGGAGATTTCTCCGAGCCAGGGGCGGCGGGCGGCGTTCACGTCGTCCTTTTTCATGGATGAGACTTTGCAGCAGGCCGAGAAAACCTCGAACTCCTCCGAGAGAATCTTTCCGAGCATGGCCGCCTCGTCCCTGAAGCCCACGCAGAAGGCGATTCCGAGCTTCGTGAAGCTCATTCTCCGGGCGAACTCCATGATCTCCTCGAGGCGGTTCAGGGTGCAGTAGTAGATGGCCTCCACATCGGCGGCGGTCTTGAGCAGCTTCAGGTCTTCCTCGCTGTAGAGGTCGAGGCTTCCGAATTCCCTGCAGGGGTCTCCGGTGGAGCACCCCTTCGTATCGCACAGATGGCATTTCATTATTATTTCTCTCCCTTCCTGATTGTCACTGCCCGCATGACCATATCCGCCGCTGCCCCCCGGGAGATAACGGAGTCGGGCAGAAAAACCCCTCCCGGCGCAGCGCGGTCGAGAACACCATTCTCAGCCAGGTAATGGACCGGGCCGAAGATGGGGGACTCAGCCGCTATATCGGCGAAGCGGGGAGCCCGTTCTTTTCCACCCGCTCCGTAGCCCAGAGCGCGGGCGAGGGTGTCCGCAAAATCTCCTCGCGTGACGAAGGCGTCCGTACCTCCTTCGGGAAACAGAAGAAGGGCAGAACGCTCATCTCCAGCGAAAGCCCGCCGCAGCAGAAGCTCCGCCTCCTGCCCCGTGAGGGGGCTCTCCACGCCGTAGACCCCCTTGTCCCGTCCGAAGAGGCGGGCCACAATCACCTTGTTGTTGTAGATATCGTCGATCTTCGCCGACGGAGAGGACGGCAGCTCCTCGGGGGCGATCCAGCCGTAGAGGTTCGCCATCTGGACTCCCGGCCAGAAGGGGTGATCCCTCGGGACATCGCCGTACTCGCAGAGGGAGAGGGCGCTTCCGGCCTCCAGGAGGTGCCGCTGAACGAGCCTCGGATCCAACCGCCGCGGCGGCAGATTTTCGAGGACGGCCAGGGCGGCAATGGTTCCCGCAGCCTGTCCGGTATGCATGGAGATGGGCTGCAGGCGCAGGGCTCCGCTGACCAGCCTCGACATGGAGAGGTTCTTCTCCGCTGGGAGAAAACCGTCTGCCTCCAAGGGAATAAAGGCGCCGAAGGGAACCTGGAAGGGGCCCCTGGGCATATCGGTTTTGATGGAGGATTCCCGCTCTCCGAGATCCGCCTCGAGTTCTTCGTCCTCGTCCGCTCCGTGAAGATCCAGGATGTATCCGCCGATTGCCAGGGATGTGGAAATCTCCCTTCCCTCCCGGCCGTCCCGGTAGCTCTCGGAGTTTCTTCTGACGGTGGCCGAGGTGGGGGTTTCCAGCCCCATGATTCGCCGGCTCTCCCGGACGTAGGGAAGAAGGGGAAGGTGCCGGAGGAGAGGGGCATATTCGTCCCGGAGAAGTCCCCGGGTGAGTTCCGCGGGAAGGGAGGAGAAAAACTCGTCGTCGGCCACGGACCAGGGCTCCCCGAGTTCCTGCTGGATATAGTAGAGAAAGCAGAGGGTCTTGACGATGGCCTCGCCATTCACCCTCCGGCGGAATTGCATGTCCTCGATATAAGCCGTGGGAAGGCCGCTCCGCCCCTCCCATTTTTCCGCCCCGGGATAGTCGTTGGCCCAGTTGACGCAGGTCTTCGTGGTTGCCTCCCACCCCTCGGGGGTGGCTGCATTGTAGTTCTCGGGATTGGAGGAATCGGGAAGTCCCCGGTAGCCGTTGTGGGTGGCAAAATCCACGGGAAGCTTCAGCGGGTAGTCCCGGAAAGAATTGCCCCCGGCCGCCACACGTTTCCGGAAGGCCGGCGCATAGCGGTCATACCCCGGCGGAGGGGTGGAGATGCGGAGGGACGGGGGGATGCCTCCGGGGTATTTTTTAATCACTGCGAGCCAGGTGATGTCCTGAAGGCGGGACTGCAGATCGATGTTCGGACTTTGGGAGTTTCCCGCCCGGTAGCGGACCCGCGCGAGAGGAATGACGTCCCCCAGCTCCGTGGCGTCGATGAGGACGGTGCAGTTCATCTCCGTTTTCTTTCCCTGAAGATCGGCCGTTACTTTCCGGACCACGGATCCCTCCCGTTTTACCCCGGTGATCCGGGACGAATAAAAAAGGTCGAGGGTTCCTTTTCTGCCTTCCGTCGAGGCCGTCTCCGATGCCTTCGCCGCCATGGACGAGAGAATGGATCGTCCCACCGAGGGCTCGAAGGCCATGGTGCTTCCGTCCCAGTAGCAGGTGGAGACGGATTTTCCCTTCAGAAAATAATGGGCGGCCACATTCTGGTAGAACTCGCCGTAGATGCCCGACCGGTTTCCGCTCAGGTCGTCCATGGTAGAGACTGCGGCCGCGGTCATCTGGCCGCCGAGCCAGTCGGTCTCCTCGAGAAGGGCGACCCGGACGCCGAGCCTGGCAGCGGCGATGGCGGCGCTCACGCCTCCCGCGCCTCCTCCCGCGACGACCACGTCGTAGGACAGGACGGCAAGAGAAGGGCCGGGAAAGAGGAAGAGTGCAAAGGCTGCGAGAAAGAGGGCAATCGTCCTGCAAAGGGTACTGATCATGAATCCATGCTCCTTCAAATGATTTGATGTGCCGGAGAGAGTATCCCATATTCTCTCCGGCACATCAAATTTCCCTTTTTTGTTCTTGAGAGCCGGGGGGGCTAGAAGGTCCTGTGGGTGATTTTCCCGCCCGCCATGGTGAGCTCGGCTCCGACGAACTGAATTTCCTCTTCGGGGATGGAGAAGATGTCCCGGCTGAGAACCACGAGGTCGCTGAATTTCCCCTCTTCCAGGGTCCCCTTCCGGTCCTCTTCGAAGGAGGCGTAGGCTCCTCCCCGGGTGTAGAGGTCCACCGCTTCTCCGACTGTCAGCTTCTGGGAAGGGTTCCATCCTCCTGCGGGGTTTCCTTTTTCGTCCTGCCGGGTCACCGCCGCGGCGATTCCCCAGAGAGGGTTGAAGGTCTCCACGGGGCAGTCGGACCCTCCCGAAAGGAAGATGCCGAGGTCCATCAGGGTCTTCCAGGCGTATCCCGAGAGGGCCCGCTTTTCTCCGATCCTCTTCAGGGCCATGGGCCGGTCCGAGGGAACGAAGGGGGGCTGTACGGCCGCCCCCACTCCAAGCCGGCCCATACGCTCGTACTGGGCCCGGTCTCCCATCTGGCCGTGGACGATATAGTGCCGGGCCGCCCGGGGGGCAAGACGGAGGGCCTTTTCCATGGCATTAAGGCACATATCGAGGGCGCCGTCGCCGATGGCATGGGCCGCGACCTGCATTCCCGCCCTGGAGGCGGTGACGACGAGATCGTCAAGCTCCTCCTGTGAATATATCGAAACTCCCTTCACTCCGGGCATATCGGAGTAGTCCTCCCGAAGAAGGGCCGTGCGGCCTCCCATGGAGCCGTCGGTGAGGATCTTCAGCGGCCCGACGTGGAAGAAGGGGCTTCCGTCACCGGTGCGCCACCCTTCTGCGAGAAAATCTCCGAGGGCATCGGGAGTTCTCAGCAGGAACTGCTCGGTGATCCGCAGGGGCATCTTCTCTTCCCGGTCCAGGGAAAGGTAGAGGTCGAGGATCTTCCGGAAATCTCCTCCCACGGAGCCGAGATCGTCGGACTGGATGGAGGTGAGGCCCGCCTTCGCCGCCTCCTCTCCGCCCCGGGCAGCGAGGCTTCGAAGCTTGTCGGAATCGGGAAGGGGGATCTGCGAACGAGCCCACTCCACCACCGTCTCCCGGACAACTCCCGTCGGCTCTCCGCGGTCGTCGAGATCCACCACTCCGCCGGAGAAACGGCTCTCCCCCGTGAGGCCGAGAAGAGCCAGGGCCAGTGAGTTGAGCACCGCCACGTGGCCGCACACCCGGGCGAGCAGGACGGGATTGCGGGGGCTCAGATCGTCGAGATCATTCTTCGTGAAAATGCGCTGTTCTTCGAAGAGTTCATGATTCCATCCCCGGCCGACGATCCACTCCCCCTCTTTCGGATTCGTGCGGTTCATAAAGTTCCGGAACCGGGAGCGTACCTCGGCAAGGGAAGCCGATCCCGTGAAGTCCCCCTGTTCGAGGGAGAGGGCATAGGCGAGAAAGTGCATGTGCCCGTCGTTGAAGCCCGGCAGGACCAGTCTGCCGCCCAGGTCGATCTTTTCCGCTGCGCCGGAATGGGCAAGCACATCTTCGCTGCTTCCCACCGAAGTGATGGTCTGGCCGTCCACGGCGATTCCCGAGGCGAATCCTCCGGGAACATAAATTTTTCCGTTGTATAAAACCGTCTTCTGTGTTTTCATTCCGCGTCCTCCTTCTCAGGGACAAAAAAATGAGGCCAGCCTTTCAAGCTCGTCCGGAAAAAACATCTCAGAAGCGGGGAGAGAACAGGGTTCAAATTCCCCCTCCTCCAGCACCCGCAGTACTTCTTCCGGTCCGACCGGATCCAAAGAGCCGCTTTCTTCGTCATAGATCATCCGGACTTTCGTCCCGTCCCCTTCCTTTTGGATTTCGATAAGGTAGCGGGCGTTTCCTTCTTCGTCTTCAGAGATACCTGAAATCAGCATGCTCTCGTCCTCCCGAATATAAGGGCTCTACAGGATTTTCATTATACCTTTCTTCCTCCCATGGGCTATAATCGGGGAAATATTCTTATGAGAGGGGTAAAAATCATGGAACATCTTCCCCGTTCAAAGGGGTGCTTCGTCTGCGGTTCAGCCGGAGACAACCCGAGGAGCCTCGCCGTTGACATTCTGTGGAACGAAGAGGAGGAGAACACTGAAATCGCTCTCTCCCCCGATTCCACCTGGTGCGGCTACGAGGGGATCGTCCACGGAGGGATCATCGCCTCCGTATTCGACGACGCCATGGCGTGGGCGGTGAAAAAGGAGATCGGTACCTGGGCTATGACCGGAGAGATGTCCATCCGCTATCTCCGGCCGGTCAAATCCGGAAAGACCTATGTGGTGCGGGGGAAGGTCGACAAAAGAATCGGCCGGCGCATCAACGCCTCCGGGGTTCTCACCGACGACGAGGGAAAGAAGATGGCGGAGGCCACCGCCCTCTTTCTTCGGATGCCCTCCCGGGAGGACGAATCCGGGGATGAACCATCCGCCTGAGAAAAAAATTTTCTGCAGAATTTCAAAAATAACCCTCAATAAAGGAGAGAGCTGAATTGAACCTCATTTCGTTTCTTGACCCCGAACTTGCCGCGGCCATCGAAGGAGAGAAAGCCCGGCAGAACCTGACCATCGAGCTCATCGCGTCGGAGAATTTCGTCCCGGAGGTGATCCTGGAGGCCCAGGGCTCCATTCTCACCAACAAGTACGCCGAGGGGTATCCCGGGAAGCGGTATCACGGCGGCTGCCGCTTCATCGACGTGGTGGAAAGCCTCGCCATCGAACGGGCAAAGACCCTCTTCGGAGCGGAGCATGCCAATGTCCAGCCCCATTCGGGGGTGAACGCCAACCTCGCCGTCTTCATGGCCATGCTCGAGCCCGGGGACGTCATCCTCGGAATGGACCTCCGCCACGGAGGGCACCTCTCCCACGGCACATCCGTGAACATCTCGGGAAAATTCTTCCGCTCCTTCAGCTACGGCGTGAACAGGCAGACGGGCCTTCTCGACTATGACGAAGCGGAGCGCCTGGCCCTGGAACACAGGCCGAAGATGATCATCGCCGGCGGAAGCGCCTATTCGCGAACAATCGATTTTCCGCGCTTCGCCGCCATCGCCGAGAAAGTCGGAGCCCTCTTCCTCGTGGACATGGCCCATATCGCCGGACTTGTGGCGGCGGGAGTTCACCCGAGCCCCGTACCCCACGCCCACTTCGTGACCTTCACCACCACGAAGACCATGAGGGGCGCCCGGGGAGGGAATATTCTCTGCCGGAGCGAGTTCGCCTCGAAAATCGACAAAGCCATCTTTCCCGGAATCCAGGGGGGCCCCATTCCCCAGATCATGGCGGGGAAGGCTCTCACTTTCAAACTTGCCATGACGGACGAGTTCAAAAGCTACGGACGCAGGGTCGTGGAGAACGCCTCACGCTTCGCCTCGGTGATGACGGAGAGGGGTTTCGACCTGGTATCGGGAGGCACGGACAATCATCTCATGCTCGTGGACCTCCGAAGCAAGGGCCTTTCAGGCAAGGAGGCCGAGGAGCTTCTCGAGAAAGAGGGCATCACGGTGAACATGAACCTGATCCCCTTCGATCCCGCAAAACCCACGGTCACCAGCGGAATCCGCATCGGCCTCGCCGGAGTGACGAGCCGGGGCTTTACGGCGGAGGATTCAGCCGATGTCGCTGCCATGGCGGCGGATATCCTCGAGAAGAAGCCTTCCTCGGGAGGAAAAACCTATCGGGAAAGGGTGCTCGGGCTCTGCCTGAAATACCCCCTCTACATGACCCGGCAGGAGCTCGCCGCCTCTCCCTTCCTGACTGAGGATGTATTGTAGAAAAAGACTGCCCGGAAGGAGAAGGAGACCATGAATTCTTCGATAAAAGAGGACAGTCTCGCCCTGTCCCCCAGGCTGACGGAACTGCGGCGGGATTTCCATCGCCATCCCGAGCTGAGCTTTCAGGAATTTCGCACGGCGAAGGCTGTGGCGGCCATTCTGAGGGATCTCGGCATGGACGTGACGGAAGAGGTGGGGCAGACCGGGGTCGTGGCCGTGCTGCGATGCTCCGAGGGCCCTGTGGTAGCCCTGAGGGCGGACATGGACGGCCTTCCCGTCGCCGAGGAGACCGGCCTTCCCTTCGCCTCCGAGGAGAAGGGAAAAATGCACTCCTGCGGCCATGATCTTCACGTGACCTGCCTTCTCGGCGCGGCAATGCTCCTCGCCGCCCGAAAGAACTCCATCCGGGGAACGGTGAAATTCCTCTTTCAGCCTGCGGAGGAGATCAACGAGGGGGCCCGGGCCTTGATCGACGGGGGCGCCATGGAAAACCCCGCGCCGGACATGATCTTCGGCCTGCACAATCATCCCGAGCTGAGGGCCGGAACGGTGGGTGTGAAAGCGGGAGGGCTCATGGCTTCGGTGGATACCATCGGGATCACCGTGACGGGTAAAGGGGGGCATGGAGCCCTTCCCCACCGGGATATCGACCCCATTGCCGGATCGGCGGCCGTCATCTCGGCCCTTCAGACGGTGGTCAGCCGGAACGTGGATCCCCTTCAGCCTGCCGTGGTCTCCCTGGGGACCATCTGCGGAGGAAGGGCGAACAACGTCATCCCTGACTCGGTGGAGATGACGGGGACGGTCCGCACCTTCAGCGACGAGGTGCGAAATTCCATGGAAATGATGATCCGGCGAGTGGTGGAGAATTCCGCCGCGGCTCTCGGCTGCAGAGGAGAACTTGTCTACCGGTATGACCTCCCTCCCGTGATAAACGACCCGGCTGCCGCCGAAATCGCCCGGAGAGCCGCGGAAGAGATGGTCGGAGCGGAAGGGGTCGTGGTCCCCACCCCCTCCATGGGCGGAGAGGACTTCTCCCTCTTTCTGCAGAAAGTCCCCGGGTGCTTCCTCTGGCTCGGCGTGGGCAACCCCGAAATCGGCGCAGTCCACCCCTGGCACAGCTCCCGCTTTACGGCCGACGAGACGGCCCTGCCCATCGGTGCGGGGGTTCTCGCCCAGGCGGCGATCTTCGCCCTGGAATTCCTGGCCGGGAACTGACCCCGACAGGAAGCCCGTAGAACGCATGAGGGACGAGGCTTGAATGGCGTCGTCCCTCATCTCATATTTTCTTTGCCTTCCGGCGGCAGGGGCGGGGCGAAGACCTCTCCGTCTACTCCGGTGAGATGTACCGGTAGGAACTGCTCCCTGCCTGCTCGACGAGCTTCCCGCCCTTCGTCACCATGAGCCGGGACGAGGCGCTCTCGGCCGCCGGTTTGTGGAGGGTGAACTCGTACCCGTCAGCCAGCTTCATCAGCGACCCCACGGAGTAGGACTCGGGGTAGAAATTCCCTTCGTCATCCACGTTCCATGTGGACTGTTCATTGTAGTCCGCCGGGAAATCAAGGCAGTAGGTCCCCTCCGGGGCTACGAGGGCCACTACGCCCAGGGCGCTCTTCCCCCTGGGCTTGAACTCCATGGCATAGACGGCTACCCCGGAGTCCGCGCCCCCGGCGATCCGGACCAGCGCCTTGAGGGTTCGTCCGTACCGCTTTTCGAACTCCTTCCGCAGATCCGGCGAAACCTTTGCCGGTTTCTTTTTAAGAGGGACGATCCCGGCGGCCTTGGAATATTCATCGTCCACAAGGAGGGCGTCGGATCCGGCGAAATCCTCGGATGAAATGGACAGAGGATTGCCCTCCACCCGGAAGAGAAAGCCGCCCAGGTCGCCGAAGTAACGTCCCGTCTCGCGGCCGTTCCACTCCGCACCCTGCTCCTGGTACTCCTCGTAGACCACAGGGCGAAGCACGCCGTCGAAAATACAGTGGGTGAAGCGGAGGGACGCCTTCTCCATCAGGGCTCGGCCTTCTTCCCCATACAGAAGGATCACCTGCGATCCATCAGGGGCCGCAAGGGCAAATTTGGGCGGGACCATATCCACGGCCAGGTATTGGCCGTACATCCACCCCTTCGATCCGTCTCCCGTGGTGACGGAATACCAGGGGTGATTCTCGCCGCTCTTTTCCGGTGCCCTCTCCAGAACCTCCACCAGTTCGCCGCCCTCGAAGCGAAGGACCACGGCCGACGACACGGAGGGTTCGGCCCGGAGATTCACCCTCGTCCCCGTCACCGTCCCGATGGTCGGCAAAGCCCCCCCGGTTTTCATCAGAGGAAACTTCGCGATCTCCTGATTTCCAGAATATGCAGGGGCCGTCATGAAAAGTGTCAACCCGTCCGGCCCCTTCGCCGTGAAGGTGAGGGACAGGGCAATAAAGGCGCAGAGCAGAGTGAGAATCCTTTTCTTCATCGTCATTGTCTGTTATCTCCTTCTCATTGTTCAATTCTGCGGACGGGGGGTTGCCATGGGCAGACAATGGCGCTCCGCCGTCCCCAAGTATAGGGCGAGCTCAGGCGTTAAAAATTACAGGCTGCAATAATCCACCCCGGAAGTCTTGACAGTGCTTTGATTCGTATTCTATTGTAACGTAATTTTGCCTGTTGATAACTTTAATCAGCACTATTTATGCAACAGGATCATCAATAGATGTTAAAATAGATTGGGACATTTTGAACTATGCCCGTCCCGCACTATTGCTATTTTCATTATCTGAGGAGGCTCTTTCATGAGAAGTGAGGAAGTCTACGCAAAGTCCCTTGAGCTGCATCGGAAGAATAAGGGAAAGGTTGCCATCGAGGGCAAGATGCCCGTGAACTCCATGGCCGACCTGGCCCTTGCCTACACTCCGGGCGTGGCTGAGCCCTGTCGGGAGATCGGGCGCAACCCTGAGGCCATCTACGAAGTGACATCCAAGGGGAACATGGTTGCCGTCATCACCGACGGCACCGCTGTTCTCGGCCTCGGCGACATCGGTCCCGACGCGGCCCTTCCGGTAATGGAGGGAAAGGCGATTCTCTTCAAACGCTTCGCCGGCATCGACGCCTTCCCCATCTGCATCAACTCAAAAGATTCCGACGAAATCATCCGCACGGCATCTCTTATCACGTCCTCCTTCGGGGGGATCAACCTCGAGGACATCGCAGCGCCCCGCTGCTTCGAGATCGAGAAAAAGCTTCAGGAACTCTGCGATATTCCCGTCTTTCACGACGACCAGCACGGCACGGCAGTCATCGTCCTCTCGGGCCTTCTGAATGCCCTGAAGGTCGTCAAGAAAAAAATCGAGGATGTGAAGATCGTCATGAGCGGTGCCGGTGCCGCCGGAACGGCCATCTGCAAATTCCTTCTCTCCGCCGGGGCGAAGAACGTCATCATGTGCGACCGGAGCGGTGCCCTGTACGAAGGAAGAAAAGAGCACATGAACTGGGCCAAGGAGGAACTCGCCGCCCTGTCCAACCCGAACAGGGAAAAAGGGTCCGTCGGGAACGTGATGAAAGGGGCGGATGTTTTCCTCGGCCTCTCCGGACCCGGCATCATCGATTCGGACATGGTGAAGTCCATGGCACCCGGGGCCATCATCTTCGCCATGGCGAACCCGACACCTGAAATTTACCCCGACGAGGCGATCGCCGCCGGAGCAGCCGTGGTGGCCACGGGCAGAAGCGATTTTCCAAACCAGATCAACAACTGCCTGGGCTTTCCCGGCATCTTTCGGGGTGCCCTCGACGTCCGGGCATCGGTGATCAACGAGGAGATGAAGCTGGCGGCCGCCCATGCCCTGGCAGGGCTCATTCCGGAGGATGAACTCAGAGCCGATAGAATCGTCACCGAAGTCATGGACGACCGGGTCGTCCCGTCCATTGCGGCAGCCGTCGCCGATGCCGCCCGAAAGACCGGAGTCGCGAGAAAATAAGACCTCGAAAGGTGCGGACTTTCTCTTCTTCACGCTGAAAAAGGGATAAAAATTTTCTTTGCCAACACTTTTCCCGGAGGATTCATTTTTCAAGGAGGCCTTCAATGCGCGAAATCATCGATGCCTTTGCGAAAGCACTTCACCAGTCGAAAAAAACTGTAGTCTTCACAGGCGCGGGAATGAGTACTGAATCGGGCCTGCCCGACTTTCGCTCCCCCTCGGGACTCTGGTCGAAGTACAGGCCCGAGGAATTGGCGTCCACCGAGGCGCTGAACAGGAACTTCGAGAATTTCGCCGCCTTTTACCGCAACCGTATGGATACCCTCGACGAGGTTCGTCCCAACAAGGGGCATTTGATCCTGGCGGAGTGGGAAAAACGGGGGCTCGTCTCCGCCGTGGTCACCCAGAACGTGGACGGCCTGCACCAGGCGGCGGGCTCGAAAAATATCTACGAGCTTCACGGCACCCTCCGGGACCTCCGGTGCCAGAAATGCGGTGCCGTTTTTCCGGCAGTGAACTATTCCCAGGACAGTCTCTGCGGAAAATGCGGGGGAAAACTCCGCCCCGCCGTGGTCCTCTTCGGGGAGATGCTCCCCGAGGACACTCTCTCCGCCGCCTTCGCCCTCGCCGCTTCCAGCGATCTTTTTATTGTTCTGGGCTCATCCCTCACCGTCTCGCCGGCCAATCTCCTCCCCGAACGGTCCAAGCGGAACGGGGCGGCGCTTTTCATCGTGAACCGCACTCCCACACCCCTGGATTTTCTTGCCGACGGCCTCCTCTCGGCATCCATCGGCGAGGTGCTCTCCGCCGCAGATGAAAGGGTGCAGGAGATCAAATCCGCTGATGAGACCTCCTGATTAATTGACAATTTTTTCCCTCTCAAGGACAATACAGAGAATAAAATTCATAACGCCCCGTAGAAAGGAGTGAAAAAATATTCTTAAGTGAGCGCTATGAATTTTTTTTGTCTTTTTAAGCAAACTGACGCACCGCACAATGCAGCATACATTTCTTTGAGGAGGATGGATCATGTTTCGAAAACTGGGACAGGGAATGGCCGCATGGTCATTCAAGTATATTCCAGATCCGAGCATCTTCGCCGTAATTCTCACGTTCATCGCTTTTCTGCTTGGCGTTCTGCTGACAAACAGCGGCCCTATGGCCATGGTGCTTCACTGGTACAAGGGCTTCTGGGAACTCCTCACCTTCAGCATGCAGATGGCCCTGATGGTCATCACCGCTTCCACCGTCGCCAACGCTCCAATGATCAAGAGATGGATCTCCGCTCTCGCCTCCATTCCGAAGACCAGCAAGCAGGCGGTCTACTTCGTCGCCCTCGTCTCCGTGGCGGTCTCCATCGTTCACTGGGGGCTCAGTCTCGTCCTCGGGGCACTCCTTGCCCGCGAAGTGGGGAAATCTCTGAAAAAACGGAATGTCGCCTTTGAATACGGCCTCATCGGCGCCGCCGCCTATCTCGGCCAGATGACATGGCACGGCGGGCTGTCGGCCTCAGTGGGCCTTCTCATCGCTACCCCGGGACATTTCCTGGAGAAGCAGATCGGCGTCATCCCCATCGCCGACTACATGATCAATCCCATGAATATCGTAGTCACCATCGGCCTGCTGATCTTCCCCCCACTCTTCGCCTGGATGATCCACCCCAAGGACGACGAGATCAAGCTCCTCGAGCCCGACGTGGCAGCCTACCTCGACAGCACCGACGAGGGAGTCCACAAAGCGCGGGTCTCGGTCACCGTGGGAGACAAGATGAACAACAGCCATATCATCGCGTGGCTCCTCGGCGCCCTCGGCTTCACCTATATCGTCTACCACTTCGCCACCAAGGGATTCTCCCTCGACCTGAACATCGTGAACTCCATCTTCTTCTTTGCGGGGATCATCCTCCACGGCACCATGGCAGACTACGTCCAGGCGGTGAAGGACGCCACTCCTGGAGTCAGCGGCGTCATCTTCCAGTTCCCCCTCTACGCGGGGATCATGGGCATGGTGCGCTACTCCGGGCTTGTTGACGTTCTGTCGACGGCCATCGTCTCCATCAGTACCCTGAATACCTTCTACCTCTGGACCTTCATCACGTCGAGCATCACGAACCTCTTCGTTCCGAGCGGAGGCGGGCAGTGGGCTGTGCAGGGGCCCATCGCCATGAAGTCGGCGGAGATGATGGGAGCCAGCTACATCAAGTCGGCCCTCGCCGTGGCCTACGGAAATGTCTGGACCAACATGCTTCAGCCCTTCTGGGCCATCGCCCTTCTCGGAATCACGGGGCTCAAGGCCCGGGACGTCATCGGCTACGCCACCGCAGTCATGATCCTGAGCTTCCTGGTGTACGCCCTGCCCCTTCTCTTCCTGCCCGCGTAGGAAAAGCGCGGACAGATTCTCTCAAGAAAGGATGTGGGATTATTGCCGGAAAATGCCTTCACTCTTGAAGAAACGACCGTAAAAAAAATACAAGAAGGAATGAAGGGCGGAACCGTCACCTGCAGGGCCCTGACGGAGGAATATATCCGCCGCATCGAAGCCTATGACCGCAGGGGCCCCTCGCTGAAAGCGGTCATCCTGGTGAACCCGAAGGCCGTTGAGGAGGCTGAGGAGCTGGACCGCATCTACCGGGAAAAGGGACCCGTCGGCCCTCTTCACGGAATTCCCGTGCTGCTCAAGGACAACGTGGAGACGGGGGATATGGTCACCACCAGCGGCTCCCTTTCCCTTGAGAACTACCTTCCCGACCGGGACGCCTTCCTGACGAAGAAGCTTCGGGAGGCGGGCGCCCTCATCCTGGCCAAGGCGAACATGCACGAGTTCGCCGTCTGGGGTGAGAGCGTCAGCTCAATCCTCGGCCAGGTGCTCAACCCCTACGACCTCACCCGGACCCCCGGAGGGTCGAGCGGCGGCACCGGAGCGGGCATCGCGGCCAATTTCGCCGCCGTAGGCATAGGGACGGACACCATCAATTCCATCCGCTCCCCCGCATCGGCCTGCAGCTGCGTGGGAATACGCCCCACCATCGGCCTTGTCAGCAGGGACGGCATCTCCCCCTACTCCCTCGACCAGGATACTGCTGGCCCCATCTGCCGCACGGTGGAGGATGCCGCAGCCGTTCTCGACGTCATCTCGGGGTACGATCCGGAGGACCCGGAGACGGCCTGGTCTGTCAGGAACAGACCCTCTCCCTACACCGCTTTTCTGTGCACGGAAGGGCTGGCGGGAAAGCGCATCGGCGTTCTCCGAAGCCTCTTCGGAGACAAAGAGGAGCACAAAGAGGTCAACGCCGCCATGGAGCGGAGCCTCAAGTCCATGAAGGAGGGAGGAGCCGTCCTCGTGGAGCTGGACGAGCCCATCGACACGAACTACCTTGCGTCGAAGGTGAGCGTCCATCTTCATACCCTGAAGGACGACCTCGAGGGGTATCTCAAAAAGCTCGGGGCGAAAGCTCCCTACAACACTCTCACAAAGCTCCTCGGCTCGGGAAAGATCCACCCGGGCATCGTCGAGAATCTGAAGACGGCGAACGGGCTGAGCAAGGACAGCGATGAATACCGCTCCCGCACCATCAAGCGTCTCGAACTGCGGACCCAGGTTCTGAAGCTGATGGCAGACAACGGGCTCGACGCCCTGGTCTACCCCCACCAGAAGCGGCTGGCCGTGCCGGTAGGGGAATCCCAGGTGGAACGGAACGGCGTTCTGGGATCGGCCACCGGGTTTCCGTCCATCGCAGTCCAGGCGGGGTTTTCTGCCCCCACAGAGACGGCTCCTGTCGGTGTCCCAATCGGGCTCGAAGTCCTGGGCCGTCCCTGGAGCGAAGGCGTTCTTCTCGCCATCGCCTACTCCTTCGAGCAGAGGACTCTCTACCGAAAACCGCCCGAAAGCACCCCTCCGCTGAAGTAACCCGCAGCACTGCAGATCCGGCAGCGAAAGGGAAGACCGGCCGGTCTTCCTTTCGTTTTGTGTTTATTTATGAGAGGATATGAAGGGATAATTTTTTCTGTATTATCAAAAAAACAATAAGGAAGGGGACTTTTTTGCCGTGATAAAGAAGGAGTTTCCCTTTTCAAAAAAAATTACTTTATCGGGAAAAGAGGCCCTTCTCCTGTTCCTTTTTGTTCTTTTTTCTCTCCAGGCCGCCGGAAGGGGCACCGCAGCGGAGTTCGAGTCCTCGGGGCAGATCACGGGATGGGGAACCTGCAACAAGAACGGCAGCGGCAGCGCCGGCCTTCGTTTTCTTCCTCAGCTTTCCTTCGACTCTCCCTTCGGAGAGGGGCTTGAATTCGGGGGCGAATTTTCTCTGAACCTCTCCACCAGCGGCACTTTTCATACCTGGAGGGAATTCGGGGACAACGCCTCGGGGAAACTCTACCGATCCTGGCTTCGCGTCGCCGGAGAACGGTTCGACCTGCGCTTCGGCCTTCAGAGAATCAACTTCGGCCCGGCGAGGCTTCTTCGCTCCCTGCAATGGTTCGACTCCCTCGACCCCAGGGATCCGCTGGACGTGACCGACGGAGTCTGGGGCATCCTGGCCCGGGCGTATTTTCCGAACAATTCGACCCTCTGGATCTGGGGCCTGTACGGAAACGACAAACTGAAAGGGCTTGAACAGTACCCGAGCGACGAATACCGGCCGGAATACGGTTTCCGATTCCAGATCCCTGTACCGAAGGGGGAAATGGCCTTCACATACCACAACCGCCGGATCGACAGGGAATGGTGGAAGGGCCGCGGTCTCGGCGTTCTCTCCGACGCCGTCGAGGACCGGTATGCCCTCGACGGAACCTTCGACCTCGGCATCGGCCTGTGGTTCGAGGCCGCCCTCAGCCGTATCCGGAGAACGTCTTCCGATTCCCTCTGGACGAAATATCTCACGGTGGGAGCCGACTATACCCTGGATATCGGCACAGGAATTCACGTCCTCGGAGAACATTTCATCAGGGACACGGAAGAGGAGACCTTTCATACCACTGCCGTTTCAATCGACTACAGTCTCGGCATTCTTGACACCATCACCTTCATCGGCTATTTCGACTGGCAAGAGGAGGAATTTCACCCCAATCTCAGCTGGCAGAGGACCCTGGACGACTGGCTTCTCAATGTGACCGCCTTTTCAAACGGCAGTGAACCGGGGAGCGTCTACTCCGGAACGGGCATACTCGTCACAATCTCCTACAACTTCTGAGGGGGAAAAGGGGGCACCATAATGGCCATAGTTGCCATAGAGAAGCTGATCAAGCGATATCCCGTGGGAAGAGGTTTTTTCACCGCCCTCGATTACGTCGATCTTTCCTTCGAGAAGGGTGAATTCTCCGGACTCATCGGCCCCAGCGGATCGGGAAAGACGACCCTCCTGAATATCATAGGAGCCCTCGACGCCCCTACGGAGGGCAGCGTCACGGTCATCGGCAGAAGCGTGGAAAATCTTTCCCCGAAGGAAGCGGCACAGCTGCGGAATCATCATATCGGCTTTATCTTCCAGACCTACAATCTGCTGCCCGTCTATACGGTCTACGAAAACGTGGAATTTCCCCTTCTTCTTCTCGGAATGGAGAAGGACGAACGGGAGAAAAAAGTGAACGACGCCCTTGAATGGGTGGGACTGACCGACAAAAGAGATTCCCGCCCCTCTCAGCTTTCCGGAGGGCAGAGTCAGCGGGTGGCGGTCGCCCGGGCGGTGGTGAAACGACCGGAGCTGATCCTTGCCGACGAACCGACGGCGAACCTCGACAGTGAGAACTCTTTCAATATCCTGGAGATGATGGTCCGCCTCAACATGGAGCTGAAGACCACCTTCATCTTCGCCACCCACGACGAAAAAGTCATGAAATACCTGAGACGAAAAATACGCCTCGTGGACGGAAAAGTTGTCCAAGACGAAATTGTCGGAAAAGACGGGATGCAGGATGCTGCTCTTTAAGCTCGCCTGGCGGAATATCCGGTCCGCCGGACTCCGCACCTGGCTGAACGTGGCGGTCCTGGCCCTGACCTTTCTGGTCATGGTGGGCTTCGAGGGACTCTATTCCGGAATGCTTGCCCAGAGCAGCCGGGCGACGATCGAGGATGAAATCGGCGGAGGACAGTACTGGCAGGAAAATTATGACCCCTACGACCCTCTGACCCTCGAGGAGAGTTCCGCTCCCGTGCCTCCTGAATTGGCCGGACTCATAGAGGAGGAAAAAGCCGCGGCGGTCCTCATTCTTCCGGCCTCCATCTACCCCTCGGGCAGAATACAGTCCGCCCTGCTCAAGGGAATCGATCCGGCCCAAAAGGTCCTCGCCATTCCCACCGGCCTGCTTGCGGAGAGGACCGAGGACCTGCCCGTGCTGATCGGAACGAAAATGGCCCGAAGCAAAAATCTGGCCGTCGGCGATTCCTTCACCATCCGCTGGCGGGATGCCTCCGGAACCTTCGACGCCAGGGACGGAACGGTCGTCGCCATCATGAATACCCAGGTTCAGGCCATAGACAACGGAACCCTCTGGGTTCCCCTCGAGAATCTCCGGAAGATGGCCGTCAGAGAGAACGAGGGCACCCTCGTGGTGCTCGGCACGGAGGTCTCTCCTCCGAAGAGCCCTTCGGGATGGATATTCCGCGGCCAGGCCTGGCTGCTGCGGGACCTGACGGCCGTCATGGAGACGAAATCCCTCTCCTCCATGGTTATGTACGCCATCCTGCTTTTTCTGGCCATGCTCGCGATTTTCGATACCCAGGTTCTCTCGATTTTCCGCCGGAGAAAGGAAATCGGCACCCTCATCGCCCTCGGCATGACCCGCCTTCAGGTCATAGGCCTTTTTACCCTCGAGGGGATGCTCCACGGCGTTCTGGCCATAGCCTTCGCCCTTGCGATCGGCTTTCCCCTGCTCTCCTTCATCGCCGAGAGGGGAATTCATATTCCGGCCCTTGTGGAAGGGTACGGAATGGCCATTGCCGACAGGCTCTTCCCCGTCTATTCTCTCGGACTCGTCTTCACCATGGGAGTTATCGTCATGATCACCGTCACGATCGTGAGCTGGCTTCCGACCCGGACCATCGCCCGGCTGAAGCCCACGGAGGCCCTCCAGGGGAAAATATCATGATCGCTTTCGTCCTCAAGGGGCTTCTTCGGGACCGTTCCCGCAGCCTTTTTCCGGTGCTCATGGTCACGGCGGGCGTTTTTCTCACGGTGGTGCTCTACGGCTTCATGCAGGGCGTTATGGGCGACATGGTCAGTTCAACCGCCAAATACGATACGGGACACGTCAAGATCACCACCCGCGCATGGCAGGAAATGGCCGACCAGACCCCCAACGACCTGGCCCTCATGGATGCGGACAACATCATGGCGCAGCTGCGGCAGAGCGAAAAGGACATGTTCTGGACGGGAAGGATACGCTTCGGAGGGCTTCTCGACGTTCCCGACGCCCGGGGGGAAACCAGGGCCCAGGGGCCCGTTGCCGGACTGGCCATCGACCTGCTGGGCGGCGATTCGCCGGAGAAGTCCATTTTTGATCTCGAAGCCGCCCTTGTGCGGGGGCGGCTTCCCGAGGAGCGGGGGGAAATCCTGATCAGCGAAAATTTCGCCGGGAAGCTCTCCGTCGCCCCGGGGGACACGGTCACCCTCATAGGGTCCACCATGTACGGGGCCATGGCCATCTCCAATTTCACCGTCGCCGGCACTCTCTCCTTCGGCGTCGTCGCCCTGGACCGGGGGATGATCCTGGTCGACCTTCGGGACGCCCAGGCCGCCCTCGACATGGAGGACGCCGTCAGCGAGATCGTCGGCTTTTCCCGGGATATGGTCTATTCAAAAAAGAGGATGGAATCCGTCGCGGCAGATTTCAACGAAAAATTCTCCCTTAAAAAGGATGAATTCTCCCCCTTCATGCTCACCCTCGGGCAGCAGAACGGACTGGACGAATATCTCGCCTACGCCGATTCCATGGGGCTGATCATTGTGGGGATCTTCGTGGTCGCCATGTCCATCGTCCTGTGGAATTCAGGCCTCATGAACGGCCTGCGGCGGTACGGTGAAATAGGGGTGCGCCTCGCCATGGGAGAGGGAAAGGGACGGCTCTACCGGTGGATGGTCTTTGAATCGCTTATCATAGGCCTTGTCGGATCCGTGGCAGGCACCGCTCTCGGAATTGCCGTCACGGCATATCTCCAGTATCACGGACTGGATTTCGGATCCCTTCTCTCCCAGTCGAGCCTCATGCTGCCGAACGTCTTCCGGGCACAGCTCACGCCCGCGAGCTATACAATCGGATTTTTTCCCGGGGTCTTTGCCTCCGTTTTCGGCGCACTCTTTGCCGGAATC
This sequence comes from Aminobacteriaceae bacterium, assembly GCA_963674625.2. GTDB lineage: Bacteria > Synergistota > Synergistia > Synergistales > Aminobacteriaceae > JALHFZ01. Next base: position 726,099 of record CAXXXO010000004.1, read on the forward strand.
GGCATTTTCCGAAGACAGACCGCTCAACTGATGAAGGAGCTGGAGTCATGAAAAAAATTCTCTGCATGCTGTTTCTGCTGCTCTCGGCCTCGATGGCTGCGGGAGCCGATCTGACCGGACAGGAGATTCTCGAGAAGGTGGACGGAAATTACGTGGCTGAAAACCGCAGGATCACAAGCACCATGATCGTCCGGGGACGCCGGGGAACCCGGACGATTCAGTCCCGGTCCTGGGTACAGGGGATGGAAAAAGCCTTCAGCGAATATCTTTCTCCTCCCCGTGAAGCCGGAACGAAAATGCTCAAGCTGAAGGACGAACTGTGGATCTACTCCCCCGATTCCGACCGCACCATCAAGATAGCGGGGCACATGCTTCGGCGCTCTCTCATGGGATCGGACATTTCTTACGAAGATTTCATGGAGGACCCCAAACTGAGCAATCTCTACGATGCGACGATCCTCGGTGAAGACGCTGTGGCGGGCCGTCCGACGGTGATTCTCGGCCTTTCGGCGAAAAAGGACGGGCTCGCCTACGAATCGAGAAAAATCTGGGTGGACAGGGAGCGGTTTCTGCCCCTGCGGGAGGAGCGGTACGCAAAAAGCGGCAAACTGCTGAAGACCTACGAAATACTGGAGGTTTTTCAGGTGAAAGACCGCTGGTATCCGAAACGATCGATTTTCAAAGACGCCCTCGCCTCGGGAGACGGAACGGAAAACATCGTCGACAGCATCGAGTTCGACGTGGATATTCCCGAGTCAATCTTCTCGAAGGCCTCGCTGCGGTGAGAGGTTGTATCGGCCGGGAAAAATTAAAGGCCTGATCAGAGCTTCTCCACATCTTTCCGGCGCAGGTAGAGGTGAAGCCTCTCCCGTGGAAAGGGCGTGAATCCGAAATGCAGATAGAAGCTGCGGGCTCCTTCGTCTTTCACATCGACAAGGAACAATGCCCATCCGACGACTGATGAAAAACTTCTCCGAAGAGCATCCACAAGAAGGTATTCCCCGAGCCGAAGCCCGTGCCCCTGATGATCAAGGGAGACGGCAAGCCTTCCGAGACGCACGGCGGGGACTGAAGGACAGCGGGGGATCCGCCTTCGAAGTTCGTCAGGAATGTCCCGCAGGGGAATCCCTGCTGAGGAAAGGGTGTAATAGCCCCAGACGGAGGTATCTGCCTCATCGCTGTTCACTGCGGCAAAGACCGAGGCAAACCCCCGTTTGTTATCCCGTCCTTACTGCGTCCCGAGATATATGTCCAATTCAGGAACGCCGCACGAAAAGGACACCCGATCATGCCGGGGGAGAGAGGGACACAGCGAAACATCAGATCTCAGATCAGGGAGAGGGATGTCCTTACAATATCCCGTCGTCATAACGGGCCGCAGCCACGCGAAGACGGGGGTGGATATCTCTCTCCGGAGCGAGAAGATCCAGGGCAAGGGCCATCTGGTTCTCCTCGCAGAGCTGAAGCACTCTATGGTCCTCTATAGTCCGACGAGCTTCTTCGGCCGCTGCGGAGATCACGAAATCAGACAGGGAACGCTCCTGAAATGCTGCGGCTCTCGAAATGTTTTTTTCAATTCCGAGGGGATGCGCGCCTCGAAAGGGCTTTCCTTCAGTAGGCTTTTTCCCATGATGATCACCCCGCCTGAAAGTGTACGGAAAAAATCCGTATATGCCAGGAAAGGCTCTTTCCAATGTGGCGAAGACGGGATAACCTCCCGGTAGGTAAAATTTTTTACCGGATGCAGACGGATTGAATATCCCTCGGAAAATAGTTGAGGGCCTCTCCAGTTCCGTCGGGCCTTACGGCGACCAGGTTTTCGACCCTGATCCCGAACTTTCCCGGAAGGTAGATGCCGGGCTCGACGCTGAAGACGTTTCCCGGTTCCAGGGGCTTGTCGTTGCCCTCGATGATGTAGGGGGATTCATGCACTGCGAGGCCAATCCCGTGCCCTACCCTGTTGAAGAAAAATTCGCCGTACCCGGCCTCGACGATGACCTTTCTCGCTGCCCGGTCCACATCCTGCCCGGTGGCTCCCGGCTGAACGGCCGCTTCTCCGGCAGCCTGTGCCTGCCGAACGATTTCGTAGGCTTTTTTCTGCTCGTCGGTGGGATTTCCCGTGAAGAACGTACGGGTTGTATCGGAGCAGTAGCTATGGTAACGGCCGCCGAGATCGAGGATGATCACGTCGTTTTCTTCTATGATCCTCAGGCCGCCGCCGTAGTGTGGCATGGAGCCGTTGGGGCCGCTGGCTACAATCGGGTTGAAGGAAGTTCCGAGACTTCCCGCTTCTTCAAAGAACTCCGGTATTTTCCGGGCAATCTGTCGCTCCGTCATGCCGGGCCGCATGAAACCGAGAAGTTTCTCCATGACGGCGTCCGCCATGCGGGACGCTTCCCGCATGATTTCAATTTCCCCTTCGTCCTTCCGGGAACGGAGAGGATCGAGGACATTCCCTCCGTTGACCATCTGCAGGTCCATGGCGTCCCGGACAGCCAGCATGTCCACCGCTCGAACTCCGTCGTTGAAGGCTATTTTCGCCCCTGTAAGTCCCAGGTGTTCGCACCCTTTTTTGAAAGCTCCCGTGAACCCCTCGTGATCGTTCCATTCGGCGTAGAAAGGGATGTCGCCGAAGGCCTTCACCATCTCCTCTTTATAGAGAAGAGGCGTCATTGCAAAACACCTGCCGTCCCTTGAAACCATGAGTCCCCTGACCCTCTCGTCAGGGTGGGTATCCAGTCCGCTGATGTATTCCAGGTCCGACGATGGCCCAAGATATAGGGCATCAAGTCCGAGGGTGTTCAATTCCTTCGCCAGCATTTCCAGTCTTTTCAGGTTGATCATTTTTACCCCCGATGTCTTGTCTTCTAAACTCTTTTCAAACAAAGGCTTCGCAGCGCATCCACATTCTGAGAATGACCGTCCTGCTTCGAAAAAAACTTTTCTGTCCACGCAATCATAATACGTCTTCCGGTTCCAATCTACAGCTGGACCGAACCTTTTCCTCCTCCAAAGGCGGGGATGCCGTGTTCCGAAGGGGAAGGGCGGAATGCCTTCCTGAACAAGAAAGTGTTTTTGACAGAATACCGGAGGATGATATAGTCTGTGTATCGGGCAGCGTGGTCCATGAAGCCCGCAAAGAGCCCCTTCCTTCGGAGCAATTTTTCGAAAACGGATCCAAAACGACTGCTTTTGCTGGAGAGGAGTGAACCGGATGAGAACATATACTGTAGGGCTCGTTCCGGGGCCCGTTTCTGTGCCGGAGGAGTTTCGCAGGGCCTACCTCGAGGACTTCGGAAGCGCCGATCTCGAAGAGGAATTTTTCCTCCTCTATGAAGAGGACGAAGAGATGCTGCGGCAGCTGCTGCAGACGAAAAACGACGTTGCCATCCTGAGCGGCGAGGCCATGTCAATCCTGTGGGGTGCCTTGAAAAGCACTCTTCTTCCCGGAGACCGTCTTCTCGCCGTATCGAACGGAGTCTTCGGCCGGGGATTCGGAGAGATGGCGAGAGAACTGGGCATGGACGTCCGCATAGTCGAAGCTCCGGAGGGTGAATTCCCCTCCGCCGAGATTGTCCGCGCCGAAGCTTTGGCCTTTCGCCCGGCCATGATCACGGCGGTCCACTGCGAGACGCCGGGGGGACTCCTCAACCCTGTCGGACAGCTTGGGGAAATCGCCCGGGAAGCAGACGCTCTTTTCTGTGTCGACTGCGTGGCGAGCGCCGGAGGGGCGAACGTCAGGACCGACGAATGGAATATCGACCTCTGCCTTCTGGGAAGTCAGAAGGTCCTCTCCCTCCTCCCCGATCTTTCAATGATCGCCGTGAGCTCCCGGGCCTGGAAGTTCATGGAACGGGCGCGCTATGCCGGCTACGACGCCCTCCTCCCCTGGAGGACGGGGCCGAAGGAGCGCTATCTCCCCTATACCCACAACTGGCAGGCTCTGAGCGCCCTCCGGCTGTCCCTCCGGAGCATTCTGAAGGACGGCCTCGCGGCCTCCTTCGCCCGCCACGACGTGGTCGCCCGGGAATGCCGGGCCCGCCTCGCCCGGATGGAGCTGACTCTCTTTCCGAAAAAGGAAGAGCTCTCCTCCCCCACTGTGACTGCCCCTTTCGTTCCGCCGAAGTGGACGTGGAAGGAACTGGATCAGGCCCTCCGGGCCCGGGGAATGGTAGTGGGCGGAAGCTACGGGCCCCTCGCGGGACGGGTTTTCCGGATCGGACACATGGGCAGCCAGGCGGATATGGATCTCCTCTGCAGAGGAATGGATATCCTCGAGGATGTGCTGAAGACAAAATGAAATCCTCTTCCAGCGGAAAGGACGGATCATGAAAACAGGAAAAATCAGCCGCAGGCTCTTCAGCGCTCTCGCACTGCTCCTGCTGCTTCTGTCGTCGGCCTGGGGCGCGGACGGAAGGCTCGTCCTCCTCTCCCTGAACGACATTCACGGAAGGATCTATTCCGCCGACGGAGCGGGAGGGCTCGCCCGGGCCGCCGCGGCCATCGATGCCCTTCGAAAGCAGAATCCCGGAAACACCTTCTTTCTTGAGATCGGCGACGTGAACGAAGGCCCCCTTTTCTATTATTTCCACGGGAACGCCGAGATGCGGGGATTGTCTTTGATGAAAACCGACGCCGGCACCCTGGGAAATCACGAGTTCGACCTCGGCGAGGACGTTCTCTTCGAGGCTCGCTCCTACGCGCGGTTCCCCATCGTCGTGTCCAATCTCCGCAGAAGAGACGGCACCCCCGCCCCCTTTCCCCAGTACGTCCTCAAGGAGGCCGCCAACGGAATGAAGATCGGCTTCTTCGGCCTTCTCACCCCCGAACTCGGCGCCATGACGGGGGGCAGCCGGAGCTTCCGGGCCGGGCAGGACCTTCCCTCCGAGGCGGAACGGATGGTCACCCTCCTCGCCGGGGAGAGGTGCGATGCCGTCATCCTTCTGAGCCACTGCGGACTTGACGTCGACCGGGAGATCGCCCGTTCCGTAAAAGGAATTACCGCTATCCTGGGCGGGCACAGCCACACCCTCATGGAGAAGGGCGAGTTTGTGAAGGGACCGAACGAATGGATGACTCTCATCGGCCAGGCGGGATCCTACGCCCGCCATCTCGGCGTGATGACCCTGGACGTACGGGAAAAGGAAGCTGCCCCCTCCTCGGAATGGAGAGTGCAGCCCCTGTCGAAGGAGATCCCCGAGGATCCGGCCGTGCTTCTTCTTCTCGAACCCTTCCGTAAAAAGCTGGACGCTCAGCTCGGCGCCCCCCTGGCGCCCCAGCCTGCGGACATGGACGCCCGGCGGGATACCCTTCGCCGGGGGGAAGCTCCCCTCGGCAATTTTCTCGCCGATGCCTTCCGCTGGAAGGCCGGAAGCCAGGTGGCCTTCGTCGCCGGGGGAAGCATCCGGGGCGATCAGGTCTATCCGGCAGGGTCCGTCTCCTACGCCACCCTCACGAACATGATGCCCTTCGGCGGCTCCCTCTATAAGGGGACCCTCACAGGAACCGACCTGCTCCAGGTTCTCGAGACCAGCGCCTCCGCATACGAAGCGGAAGGGGACGGCTACGACGCAGCCCTCCGTACTCCCACGGGGGGATTTCTCCAGGTTTCGGGGATCCGGTTCGTCCTCGATCCGCGGAAGCAGCCCCGGCTGACCGACAACAACGGCGTGGTCCGCACGGAAGGGTCGCGAGTAAGCAAGGCAGAGATTCTTCAGCCCGACGGTACGTGGTCCCCTCTGAAGCCGAATGAAAGCTACACCGTCGCCACCACCGACTGGACGGCTGGAGGAGGGGACAAATACTCCGTCCTGAAGAAGAACGCCTCCGCCTTCTCCTCTCTGGAGCAGATGTATCTCGAATCGGCTGCGGAGTATATCCGCTTTCTCGGAGAGATGAACGCACGGACGGAGGGAAGGATTACCTTCGCCGAATGAAATCCAAAAACTCCGGCCTTCGGCCTGAGAAGGGAGAATTCTCGTAATGGACGTCTATATCGGCCTTGACATCGGCACCACGAACATCAAAATGCTTCTCGTGGACCGGGAGGGAGCGGTGCTGAACAGCGTCTCCTACCCCCTTGAGATCCACACTCCCCGCCCGGCCTGGACCGAGCAGGATCCGGAGGACTGGTGGCGGGGGGTCATGGCCCTTCTCTCTTCAGTCTCACCGGACATGACGGTCCGCCGGATCGGCCTCTCGGGACAGATGCACACCCTCGTTCCCCTGGACGGAGAGGGACAGATCCTGCGCAGGGCGATCCTCTGGAACGACCAGCGCACCGCGGCGGAATGCGCGGAAGCTGAAAGCATTCTCGGCGGTGAAAAGGGAATGATCTCCAGGACGGGGAATCTCCTCTACCCCGGCTTCACCCTCCCGAAAATCCTCTGGATCCGGAAGAACGAGCCGGATATCTACCGGCGGATCGCCACCTGTTTCTTCCCCAAGGACTACATCGGCTGGCGGCTGACGGGAGGGCGGTTCACCGAGTGGTCCGACGCCTCCGGGAGCGCCTGCTACGATGTGGTCGCCCGAAAGTGGAGGGAAGACCTGCTTCAGGGGATGGATATCCCCTCGGCGTGGCTCCCTCCGGTGAAACCTTCCTCCTCTCTGCGGGGAACCCTCCGGCCGGAGCTGGCAGAGGAACTCGGATGGGACGAAACGGAAGTGGTCTGCGGAGGAGCGGACAACGCGGTGGCGGCACTGGGGGTGGGAGTGGGCGAACCGGGGGACTGCATGATCTCCATCGGCACGTCGGGCACGGTCCTCGCGGCCACGGCCGGGAGCGAGCCCGATCCCACGGGACGGCTGCACTTCTTCAACTCCGTACTCCCCGGCCAGTCCTACCTGATGGGGTGCATGCTCTCGGCGGCCTCCTCCCTGAACTGGTTCAAAGAGACAATGGGGAGCGACATCTCCTGGGAGACCGTGGAACGGGGGATCAACGAAACCCCTCCGGGAGCAGGAGGAATGCTCTGGCTTCCCTATCTCAACGGCGAGCGGACGCCCCACCGCAACCCCAACGCCCGGGGAGTTCTCTACGGCCTTTCCTCCATGACTGGCCGGGAGCACGTCTTCCGGGCCGTCATGGAGGGCATCACCTACGGACTTCGGGACTCCTTCGAACTGGTCGCGAAGGAAGTGGACGTGAAAAGGGTGATCATCGTGGGCGGAGGGGCGAAGAACGGGACCTGGCGCCGCATGGTGGCGGACAACATCCACAGGCCCGTCTCCGTCCCCCTCGTGGACGAAGGTGGAGCCTACGGCGCGGCCATGCTCGCCGCCCTGGGGGGCGACCTGACTCTCGGCGAAGTGAAGGGCTGGGTCAAAATCCGGGAGACGGCTGAGCCCGACCGGGAGCAGGGAAAACGGTACGACGAAATTTACCCCCAGTTCCGGGCCCTCTACACTGATCTCAAAGACCGCTTCGATGCCACGGCCCGCTTCACATGAGGACGATTCTTCTCAAAACTTTCCCCGAATCTTTTTATAACAAAGAAGAAGAATAGAAGGCCCCTCTTGATAAGAAGGGCCTTCAATGCATTTATCTGTTTTTTTTATTTAATAGGAGCAATTTAGAGGAACGTTAGTTGGCCATAATTGATTCATAATTCTGTCCGAAACGCTTTCCAAACCGAGCTTAATAATTCTGACTATACCCTGCAACAAGATTAGAAGTTGTCCTTTCATGCGTTATGAAAAGCAATGGCCTATGTCAAAACTGTTCAAATCAACTCTGCAAAGGTTAACTAATACAGACTGCAAATTTCACACGCAAGTTTTTTTGGACATCAATGATAGTTTCACTCGCCTCATGAATCCTAAATTCACAGATTGAGCAGATTGGAGGTTGTCGCCGAGCACGGCGCAGGGCCGGGCAACAGACAAGGATGTAGGTTTCATTTGAAGTTGGCATGGATCACGATCTGAACCAAGGACCCAGGCGAGCAGTTGAGAAGAAACTCGGCGCCGAACAATGAGCAAAGTACCCCCGTTTCGTCTGTCCACGGCAACTTTCCCTCAACATGCGGATTTAGGCAAATGAAAAACTTCTTGCATTCATACAGAGCCCTATGATAAAATTTTTTCATTCAAGGAGGCAGAGAATGAATCGATTGCGACTAGCTCAGTCCAAATTTCGTGGAACTCGCAAAAAGGCTGTTCATTTTATTCTCGACCATCCTGAAATTGCGGCTTTTTTATCAATAGACGCTCTAGCAAAAAATATTGGCATCAGCACTTCTTCATTATCTCGTACGGCTGTGGGCAGCGGATATTCTGGGTTCCCCGAAATGCAGAAAGAAGTGCAGGAATATCTTCGTCAAAAACTTCTCCCTACAGTAAGAATGGAAGAGGCTATACCCAAAAGCGGCGTATTCAGTTTCCGGGATTCCTTGCGAAAAGATATTCAAAATGTAGAAAAAATCCTTGCCAACATTGATGATGACCAGTTCGAAGGGGCAGTTAAGTTGCTTACCGAGGCAAAAGAGGTTTTCGTGGTTGGGTTGGGTACACAGTATCCCTCAGCCATATACTTTAGCGGCGTACTGAAACAAATCCGGGAAAGAGTGACTCTGATAACGCTCGAATCAATGGACTTTCTTGACTGTTTCTCTCGCTTCTCTCCTCATGATCTTCTCGTTTCCATCTGCTTGCCAAGGTATGGCCGTTTTACAGTACAAACCGTAAAAAAAGCGACTGAAAAGGGGTGCCAGGTTCTTGCAATAACCGACAATCCACTCTCTCCTACCGGAAGACTTGCCGACATTGTACTCCCGGTGGAATATGAGAGCATGAGTTTTTTTAACTCGAATGTAGCTGTTATGGCCTTGCTGAATAGTTTAGCTACAGGAGCATCTTTGAAGAATCGTTATATAGCCCGTGAAAGAGTGAAAAATTTCAGTGATATGGCGTCGGATTGGGATATTTTCTTCAATGAAAATTCTATACAGAGAGAACAGGTGAAAAAATAATGCGGTTAAGCGACAGAATTGACAGGATGAAGCCTTCCGCTACATCTCTTATGGCAGCAAAAGCCCGAGAAATGAAAAGTCTCGGAATGGACGTTATTTCCTTTGCCACGGGAGAGCCTGACTATGATTCACCCCCTGCTGCCATCGCTGCTGCCCGCAAGGCTATGGACGAAGGACAGACTCACTACCCTCCGTCAAACGGCATAGTTCCTCTCAGAGAGGCAGCCGCCGCTTATTACAGGAATTATTTCACCCTTGACTACAATCCTGCAAATGAAATCGTCGTAGGTACCGGAGCAAAACAATTGATTTATGAGGCCCTAGGAGCTCTGGTCAATCCGGGAGACGAAGTAATCATTTTTCCTCCGGCGTGGGTTAGCTATGTGGAACAAATTCGCTTGTTTGACGGTATTCCGGTGAGCGTGGAAACATCTGAAACAAATTTCATTCCTGACATCGCTAAAATTAAAGAAGCGATTACATCAAAAACAGTGGCAATGATCATAAATTCCCCCAACAACCCCACCGGAGTCATTTATCCTGAAAAATTTCTCAAGGAACTGGCTTTGCTTGCAATGCGGAAAGGCATCGTGATAATCAATGATGAAGTATATGAACGCCTGGTTTTCGACAAAGCTGAATATCCGCAAATCCTGAAGATCTGTCCTGATGCCAGAGAATGGATATTGAATATTAATGGCGTCAGCAAGGCATTTGCCATGACCGGATGGCGTATAGGTTATGCTCTTGGCCCGGCAAAATTGATAAAAGGTATTTCAGATTTTCAGGGACATCTTACATCAGGAACAAGCACCATTTCCCAATGGGCATCAGCCGGAGCTCTTCTGAAATCCCAGGATGACTGTGAAGAAATGCGCCAAGGTTTCCAAAAAAGAAAAGATTTGATTGTAGGACTCCTTTCTGAGATTCGAAATATCACTTTCGTACCTCCCCAGGGGGCATTTTATGTTTTTGTGGATATCTCAGCATACTTGGGTGGAAATTCCAAATTTCTTTTCGAAAACGATATTGCTTTTTGTGAAGAACTGCTGGAACGAAAAAAAGTTTCCATGGTCCCTGGAACGGCTTTTTTATCTCCTGGCTTCGTCCGTATTTCCTTTTCCTGTTCGGAGGGAAATATTCGCGAGGGGGTGAGACGCTTCGGGGAATTTTTGGAAGAAATACGCGCTGAAAAGTAACAGACGCCAGTTCGATTTTGGCCCATGTGCAACTGTAATTTTTACAAGGAGGATGATCTGCATGAAGAAACTGCTCGCTCTTGCCCTGTTATTGCTTTTAAGCGTTTCCGGGACGGCTTTCGCCGCATATCCTACTGAACCAGTAACAATGATTGTAGCTTATGCTGCAGGCGGAAGTACAGATATTCTTGCACGAATCACGGCAAAATACCTCGAAGCCGAGCTGAAACAACCTTTCGTTGTAGAGAACAAGCCCGGCGCTGCTGGAAGTGTAGGTTTCACCTCCATAGCCAAAGCGAAGCCAGATGGCTATACCATCGGGCTTATCAATCTCAGCGGTGTTATAGTTAACCCAATAGTTCAGCCCGACGTAGTACGATACCGAATCACTGATTTCGTCGGCATTGCGAATGTGGTAACAGATCCCGGCGTTTTCTGCGTGAAAGCGGACAGTCCTATTAAAACGCTTGCTGATCTTGTCGAGGCAGCAAAAGCAAATCCGGGCAAATTGTCCATTTCACACGAGGGAGCAGGTTCCGGAGACCATTTGGGTGTTGTCGAATTCATGAAAAAGGCCGGAATTGAATTAAATCCTGTGCCCTTCGAAGGAGATGCTCCTGCAAAAGCTGCCCTCCTTGGAGGACATATTGATATACTTGCAGTCAATGTATCTGAAATTGCAGAGATGGTAAATACGGGTCAACTTCGCGCTCTTGCGGTTCAAAATCAAAAACGTTCGGCCGAGCTGCCGGAAGTTCCTACTTTTGCAGAACTTGGTTATCCTACAGTTATGCAGGGGACGGCGTCCAGAGGTTTTGCAGCACCGAAAGATATCCCGGCTGAAGCCCTTGATGTACTGGTGACTGCCATGAAGAAAATCGTAGCCTCACCGGAATATCAGGCAGAATTAAAGAAGCTGAATATGCCCATCGATTTCATCCCGGGGGAGGAATTCACAAAACTTCTCATGGATCAGGACAAGCTTTGGTCTGATCTCTGGAAAACATCCCCCTGGATCAAGAAATAAACGCCACAGTTGCTGTTTTGCATAAAGACATATTATTGAAGAAATAAGAAGTGCGAGGGAGAGGGAGCTCTTTTTGTGCTCCCCCCTCGTTTTCTGTCCTGAAGAAGGGAGAGCAAAATGAAGAAATCTGATTTGTATATATCGCTTTTAATGGCATGCACAGGAATCGCAGCATTAGTGAAAGCTTCAGGCTATCCCGAGCAGTCGAGAATGATGCCGTTTATTTACAGTTCAGCTTTAATCCTCTTCTCTCTTCTTTTCGGATTGAGGACATTCTTTGCCCACACAAAGAGCGATGGCGATTCTGTCGAAAAAGAAGAACCCATTAAGAAGGTTTTTTTCGTCATGGCAATAATACTCGGATATATCACTTCAATCCAGATCCTTGGATTTTATACATCGACCACATTGTTTTTGCTTGTTTTCATGGGACTCATGCACGCTGCTTCATGGTACATTTCGATAGGCGTTTCCGTAGCGACGTCGGTGGTGGTCTATTTCTTCTTTGAAACACTTCTGAATATTCCCGTACCCGAGGGAATCTTTTTCTAAGGGAAGGAGATGGATTTTATATGATGGAATTTCTTCTTCCTGCTCTGGGAAATATATTTGAACCCCAGGCACTTTTCACTCTATTTGCGGGAACCATAGCAGGATTGATCGTAGGCGCTCTTCCCGGCCTTTCGTCTACCATGGGGGTGGCTCTCGCCATTCCCCTTACCTTCGGTATGGATCCAAAATTAGGACTTATGCTTCTCGGAGCTGTCTATTGCAGTTCAGTATATGGAGGATCTTTAACCGCTATACTTCTTCGTACTCCTGGAACTGATGCTTCTATTGCCACGACTTTTGACGGTTTTCCAATGACTCAGCAGGGATTAGCGGGAAAAGCCATCGGGATTTCTACTACAGCGTCTCTTATCGGAGGGCTTATCAGTGCCGTAGCTCTTCTATTCATTGCTCCATTTCTTGCCAGAATGGCATTGAAATTTGGCCCTTCTGAATACTTTTTGGTCGGGATTTTTGGATTATCCGTCATAATCAGCGTCTCATCCGGTTCTTACCTTAAAGGACTGATAGCCGGAACCTTTGGATTGCTTATTGCTACCACAGGCATGGACAACTTCACCGGATATCCTAGATTTATATTTGACAATGACTCTCTTCTGGATGGCATCCCAATTCTTCCCGCTCTCATTGGCCTTTTCTCTCTTTCTCAGGCCATTAAAATAGCCGTGAGCGAACAAAAATCCATCATTACAAATCCAGGAAGTCTCAAAATATCTGACCGTATCCTTCCCGAAAAAAAAGACCTTCAGCGGACATGGAAAACTATGCTTCGTTCCTCTATCATCGGTGTCATCGTAGGCATTATGCCGGGAGCGGGAACAAGTATAGCCTCCTTTATCAGCTACAACGAGGCAAAGAGAGCCTCTAAAGAACCTGAATCTTTCGGAAAAGGGAATATCGAAGGAGTCGCGGCCCCGGAGGCGGCCAACAACGCTGTCACAGGAGGATCACTTATTCCGGCTTTAACGCTGGGAATCCCTGGAAACGCAGTGACTGCCGTTTTTATCGGAGGATTGACCATTCAGGGCCTTATCCCCGGGCCAAACCTTTTTATCAAGTACGGTGAGATAACATATACACTTATCCTTTCTCTCTTTGTGGCAAATATTATGTTCTGGGTTATCGGAATAGTTTTCGCAAAGCAGTTCGTGAAAATCGTAAAAATACCTACGAAGATATTAGCTCCCATCATTTGTGTTCTGAGCGTCATTGGTTCGTTTGCTATAAGAAATAACTTTTTCGATGTTTGGCTGCTTTGTGGATTCGGAATACTCGGATACTTCATGGAGCGTTTCAAAATCTCACAGGCTCCCATAGTTTTGGCACTTGTCCTCGGACCAATGGTGGAGGCTGAACTTCGCAGAACTCTTATTCTTTTTCATGGAAGCCTTCTTCCTGTTCTCTATAGACCTATCAGTCTTTTCATTTTGGCCCTGATAGTCATCTCTGTTATTTTTCCGTTAATGCGAGAATTCAGACAAAAAAAGGCATGACAAATCATATAGGAGGAATATTTTATGATGGAATTGCTTGATTGTACTTTAAGAGACGGCAGCAACGTTGTTGGAGCGGGTTTTTCCAGAGAAATAACGGAAACAATCATCAAGTCGCTTATTGAAAGCGGCATTAAGGTCATTGAAATGGGACATTCCAGCGGATTGGGCGGCAATGAAGCAGGCATCAAAGTTGCTCCCTTATCTGACGAAGAATACATCGAAACAGCTTCACATTATTTCTCTGAAGCTGAAATAGGTTTATTCTGCCAGCCGCACTTAGCAACAAAAAACGGATTGAGATTCGCGGCAAAAAAAGGATTAGGGTTCCTTCGTGTCGGCATCAATGCCGGCGATTCTTCCAAAGCAATAAATTTGATAAAAGAAATTCGTGATTCCGGAATAAAAGTTCGTACCAGTCTTATGAAAGGTTACGTTCTGTCTCCTGAAGGACTAGCCGAGGAAGCGCATGTTCTGGAAACTGCCGGTGCACAGGCAGTAACAATAATGGACTCTGCCGGATACATGCTTCCGGAGGAAACGGATCACTACGTAAAAGTCATGAAAAAAGCTGTTTCCATCCCCGTAGGCTTTCATGGCCACAACAATCTCGGTCTGGCAGTTGCGAATGGGGTCGCGGCATGGCGAGCAGGAGCATCCTCTATAGACTGCGGTATTATGGGGATGGCGCGCAGCGTAGGCAATATTCCTACTGAGGTGATTATTGCGGTGCTCCAGAGGTTTGGAGAGGCAAAGAACTTTGATTTACTCTCCCTCTTGTCTTCTATTGATAATGAGATAATGCCCTCTTTGAAAAACTATTTTACAAATCCGATTCCTCCTGTAGCTTTGATCCTTGGAGTTGCAGGATGTCACTCCAATTATCTTCCAATGTTCAAGGAAGTGGCAAAAGCTCATTCTGTAAATTTATATAAACTGATATTGGAAGTCTCTGCCCAGGATAAAAAAGCGCCTCCCAGAGAACTTATCGAAAATATTGCAGAGAAAATCAGCAATAATAGGTCCTGAGATACGATAAAAACATTCAGATACTGATTAACAGCTTTCTTCACCATCGACAGGTACGGCTGATTAACTTCGATATCTATACGATTGATTGCAAAACAAGCACCACCCCACAGCGAACCCTGGAATCGGGAATAGAAAGGGGAAAGGCAATGCAGCAAAGGATGAAAACCCATCAGCTGTCGGAGCCGGAAATAGAGGCTCTTTTTCTTGAGGCGCAGGTAGGAAGGCTCGCAACGCTGAACTCCGACGGCTTTCCCTACATCACCCCGGTTCATTTCGTCTACTGCGGCGGCAGGATCTATATCCATGGCCTGATCAGAGGACAGAAGATCGACAACATCAGGAACGACCCCAGGGTCTGCTTCGAGATCGACCGGATGGATCATCTCATCCCCCACGAGCTTCCCTGCGAGGTCAACACGGCCTATCAGAGCATCGTAGCCTTCGGCACAGCCTCGATGGTGGAAGAGGAAGAGAGGAAAATCGAAATTCTCAAGGCAGTCGTCGAAAAATACATGCCTGGCCTGTCGGGCAGGGCCTTTCCCGAAAACATGCTGAAGGGAACGGGGATCATCGAAATTTCCGTTGCCGCCGTCACGGGCAAATACTACAGGTAGGTACCGAATTTCGAGGGTCTCGTGAAATTTTTTTCCTCGCTTTTCTTTTCCGCCGCTCAAGCTCCGCTGAAGAAAATGAGAAATGGACCCTTAACTTCGGGTCCATTTCTCATTTTCTTCAAAGCTTTTTTTATAAGAGAGTGCTTGTTCTACTTCATTTTCACGCCGATTCCCCGCTCCTCGTCCGTTCCCGGCACGAGGGAGTCGCAGAGGGCCGCGATGATTCCCGCCACGGCCATGGGAGTTTTGAGGATTGCCCAGACCATGCCGCCAAGGGTCTGCATGAACTGGCTGTAGGCCGGGTTCATGAAGAGTTCCTGGTTCTTTTCGATCCATCCCGGCAGGCCGAGGGCCATGAGGAAGGCAAACCCCACGATGAGGACATTCCGCTGGCTTCCCATGTCGGCCCGCATCAGCACCTGTATGCCCAGGGCGCCGATGGTGCCGAAGAGGGCGATGTAAGCCCCGCCGATAACCGGAGAAGGCATGGTGGCCACCAGGGCCCCGAGCTTGCCGATGAAGCTCATGAAGATGAGGATGATGGCTCCCGTGCGGACTACCCAGCGGGAGGCCACCCCGGTAAGGCCGATGAGGCCGATGTTCTCCGTGTAGGAAGTCGTGCCCACCGAACCGACGATACCGGAGATGGCGCAGCCGATGCCTTCCGCGCCGATTCCCCGGCTGATCATGGAGGGGGTGGGGTCATCCAGGCCGGAGGCATAGGAGACGGAGTGATAGTCGCCGATGGACTCGATCATGACGGCGAAAAATCCGGCGAGAAGGGCTCCGAAAGCCAGCAGGCTGAACTTCGGTGCTCCCCAGGGCATGAAGACCCTGTACCGCAGCCATGGGGCATTCGCGACTCCTGACAAATCCACGTGAGCGGGGTGACCGGCGGCGAAGATGCCTGCGGTGGAAAGGCCGAGACACAGGAGGTAGGTGATCACGATGGAGGACAGTATGGCGAAGATGTTGGCGTACTTGTTCTTGCTTACAAGGCTGAAGAAGAAGATGAGAAAGACCACCAGCAGCGAGACCGGCCAGTAGTTCGCCGCGTTGAACTGGATGGCCACGGGGGCGAGGGAGAATCCGATGGCCATGATGACGGGGCCGATGACCACGGGCGTGATGATCTTTCGGATGTATCCTATGATTCCGCTGTAGCCGATGACGGAGAGGAGAATGCCCCCGACGATGAGGCCGCCGCCGATGTACTGCATGATCACGTCGGGACCCATGGCCTTGTAGGCGCCGATGATGGTCATGACGGAAGGGATGAAGCTGAAGCTCGACCCCTGCACTATGGGAAGGCCCGAGCCGAATTTCGGGTGGGTCTGGATGAGAGTGGCCACGCCCATTCCGAAATAGACGCATGAGATGAAGGCGGCGATCTGAAGCTGGTCCATCCCCATGGCGGGACCGAAGATGAGGGGGACGAGGGTTGTTGCGCCGAAGAGCGTCAGCACATGCTGGGCACCGGCGAGGATCATGATGGGAAGCGGGGGTTTCGCGAGCAGTCCGTAGACGATTTTTTTTGCCATTCGTGAACACACCTCCTGAAAAAGTTAGAAAAAAGCCTTAAAGGGCGCACTTTTTTCCTCTCTATCTCCATCCTTTCCTGGTAAAAAAACTGTGCAACCGGTTTCACACTTGTTTCCAACGGTATAGTCTAGCATACTTCTCCGAGGGTGCCCATCCCCCGAAAATGAAAGTATTGTTTTTCCTTTCCCGCGAAGGGTTCATGGCAGGCACGCAATAAAATGCCGCCGGGGAGCGGGTACTCCCGGGCGGCAGCAAAGATTTTCATGGTTCGACGGTCTAGACGACTCCGTCCTTTTTCAGCTTTTCATAGTCCTCATGGGACAGGCCGAGAAATGATGTCAGCACATTCTCCGTATTCTCTCCGAGGAGCGGAGCTGGTGCCTCGATCTCGGCCGGGGTATCGGAGAACTTTATGGGCACGCCGGGAATCTTCATGGCCCCGGCAACCGGATGGACCACGTCCACGATCATTTTTCGGGCGAGCACCTGAGGGTCGTTCACCACATGGGCAATATCGTTGATGGGGCCACTGGGGATATTAACGGCTTCGAATTCCCTGAGCCAGTGCTCCGTGGTGTTCTTCTTCGTATGCTCTTCAAGAATTTTCTTCAGGGCATCGAAATTTTCCACCCTGGCAGCGTTGTCGGCAAAGCGGGGATCCGTCTTCTCCTCTTCCATTCCCAGAACGTCGCAGAGTCTTCCCCAGATGGCGTCATTTCCCACCGCCACGTTCATTGCGCCGTCGGAGGTAGCAAGGGTGGTGAAGGGGGAGATGGAAGGGTGTCGGTTTCCGATAGGATGGGGGATCTCTCCGCTGACGAGATAGCGGGATATGGCGTTTTCGAGGACAGCGACCATGCAGTCAAGCATTGCCACGTCAACGAGCTGCCCCCGGCCGGTCTTGTTCCGCACGTTCACTGCGGAGAGAATGCCGATAACCGTGAAGAGCCCCGCGAAGATATCCGCCACGGAGCTTCCCACCTTGGTGGGAGTATCTTTATCGGGGCCTGTAACGCTCATCATGCCTCCCATTCCCTGAATAATGAGGTCATAGGCGGGGCGGGAGCTGTAGGGGCCTGTCTGTCCAAAACCCGAGCTCGCCGCGTAGATCAGCCGGGGGTTTACTTTTTTCAGGTCGTCGTAGCCGAGTCCCAGCTTGTCCATGGTGCCCGGCTTGAAATTTTCGATGAGGGCATCGCTCTTTTTGGCGAGTTCCTTCAGTATCTCCTTGCCGCGGGGGTCCTTCAGGTTCAGGGTGACGCTCTTCTTGCCCCGGTTGAGGCTCATGAAATAGGCGCTCTCCCCTTTCTGAAAAGGAGGATAGGCCCTTGTATCGTCTCCTCCGTCGGGGCGTTCGATCTTGATAACATCGGCTCCCATGTCGGCGAACATCATCGCTGCAAAGGGGCCTGCCAGAACTCGGGTCATATCCAGAATTACAAGTCCTTCCAAGGGTCTCACTGGTGATTCACCTCCGAAAATAATTGGGGAAAGGTCTCCCTTTTCCCTCGGCAATGCTGTGGAACATCGTGGTCCCATCCAATTTTCCCCGCATGCCTGCGTCTGTTTTTCAGGCTTTCAAAAATCCTGCTTCAGAAATTTATTCTATCATACCTTCGTTTTCTTCTGAAAAAATCAAAGGACTAAAGAGAATTCTGTCTTCCACAAAAAAGAGGGAGCCCCTTCCGGAGAACTCCCTCTTCATCGTTTTTTATTGTTTCCGACAGGACGAGCTGAACTCTCAGTTTCCGCAGCCGTCGCTGCATCCTCCTCCAGATTCGCCGCCCCTTCCTTCTCTTTCTCCTCCCGTACCCGGAGAAGGGGGCTGGTAGTGCGTCAAATTACCCAGATTTCGAATAAATTCTTCCCGGTGTTCTTCATCGATATACCCTGCGAGCTCTTCGGGGGTCATCTCCACCGCTCCCGGGGCATTGGCTATCTGGTCTCCCGTAAGGCCGATCACGTTAACCACAACCTCTCCGGGACTGCCCCCTCCGGCGAGACCGATAACGGTGGTCGCTGTATTAATGTTCGAAAGGGCGTCATTCGCCCCTGAAGCGGTATTCTGTCCTCCCTTGATCTGATTGAGGTCATTCGCCAGGCCGACACAGGCGCTCACATTTGCCACCGTGTATATGGCCACGGCGCCGACAGCCGCGCCTGCGGAGACGGCGGGCGCCGAGATGACGACAACGAGCCCGACCCCCGCAAGAGTGATGGCCGTGACGAATTTTGTTCCCGCCATGGTCACAGCCCAGTTTTTCTGTCCGACCGCATCGCCGATCCTGTGATGGGCAGCCTTTATGGGAGCGGTTATCTTGTTCGCCACGTAGCCGGCGGCGTTCTTCAGCGAGTTTCCCACAGAGGAAGCGGCATTCTTTACCGACTGGGCGGCGTTCGAGAGTGCATTCATGGCCTTTTCGAATTCCATTTTTGCTCCGCTGCTGATTTTGGCCAGTTCGTACTCGATCACCTGTTCCGGAGTCGGTCCCCCATAGGCATGGGCAGCAGATGCTCCAACTAACAACCGCAAAGAAGGAAAAACCTCCATTAATTCTTCCGCCGCCGCGAAAAGGGCTTCCTTCCCCTCTGCCCCGCTCAGGGCCACCCGGATGATCTTGACGGAATCCTCAAGACGCTCCCCCGCTCTTCCAAGGGCTTCCATAGACTCCTGGGCGTAGACCAGGTGGGCTTTCATCTCCTCGAGGGAGGCATCCCGATTATTCAGTTCCTCCAGCTTTTTCATGGCGAGATCCGCCTGGATGGCTGAAAGCCTGGTCAGCTCGACGCTCTCGGCGAGGCGGGTCTTCTGAGCCTTCGGCAGATCGAGCAGAGCAACAATGCCCTTCTTTCCCCCTCCGGCGTTCCCCGAAGGTTTGCCGCTTTTTTTCACCGCCGGGGCATTCCCCCCCGAGCTGCCGAAGGTCACCGCATCAGCGCAGGCGGAAAGGCAAAAGATCAGGGCTGCCATCATAATGAAAACTTTTGACCATTTTCTCATGAAGTACCTCCTTCTTCGTGGCTCCGGAACAGAGCTGCGGAACGTCCCGTCGGATAAAATACCGCAATGAAGCCTTTTTCAAAAACATGGTTGCCGAATGCTTTCCGAACGCTTAGAATTATACTATATTGTGTTCTCTGCCGACTAATTTTTTTGCGCACTCGTTTCTCCGTTCCCTATTATCATATTTTTCATCGAATCAGCACCGAAATACAAAGGAGGGGTTCTCTTGAATCGACGAACACTGCTGTGGACGCTTATTCTGCTTCTTTTCTCCGCCCTGGCCGCGGGAGCGACGGATATCGTTCTTCCTCCCATCGAAGAAATCCCGGAAGAAAAGGCGACCCCTTCGGTCAAACCGACCCTGGACGTTCAGACGGCCTTCGAAGAAACGTCGAAGCCTGCTCCATCCCCTCAGGCCCCTCCCCGGGAGACCCTGGTGATGGACGAGTCGGAATTCGCCCGCATCAACTGGACGGAGGACTACGTGGAGGCTTCGGGACAGGCCGTACCCCCAGACGGCAAGGCGAATACCCCCCAGGGAAAACTGCTCGCACGACGGGGGGCAGTGGTGGACCTTCAGCGGAATCTTCTCGAGTTCATCCAGGGAGTGCGGGTGGATTCAAAGACAACTATGACGGATTTCATGGTCCGGGACGAGGTCCGCACTTCAGTGCAGGGGCTCATCAAGGCCGTGGAGATTGAGGAAGGCTCCTGGGACGGCGAAGTCTACACCGTCAAGGGACGGGTGAAGCTCGAAAAGATCCGGGCGGCCATTCTCCCGGCACTCCCCGTAAAACCTACCCTAAAGACCGTACCCACCCAAAAGCCGAAGTCCGGCGGTTTTTCCGGCCTTCTTGTGGACGTCCGCCATCTTCCACTTATCCCTGCCCTCACCTTCCGGATCGTGGATGAAAAGGGAAAGGAAGTCTACGGACTTGCCTTCGCCGACCAGGAGCGTTTTCTCGCCTCGGGGCTGTGCGACTACCACACCAACCTCGCCTACGCGAAGGGAGCCCCCCGGATCGCCGCCTCCCCGCTCGTGGTCAAGGCAGTGCGGACCCTCTCGCCTGAAAACGTGGACATCGTCGTCTCGAGCAGCGATGCCGCCAGAATCCGGGGAAACTCCTTCGACTTCCGCATCCCCTGCCGCGTGACGGTGGTCAAGAGATAAAATCATGAAAAAACTGCCGATCCTCCGAACGGCTCTCTGCGTCTTTCTTCTACTCATCCTTGCCCACCCCTCCGCCTCCCAGGAGTTCGTCACGGTGGAGGCGGAGGGAATGGCAGCGGTGGAAAACGGCAATGTCGACCGGGCACGAAAAGAGGCCAAGGGGCAGCTCTACCGGGACGCCCTCGAAAAGGGCATAGGGGCCTACGTTCAGGGCGTTACGGAGATGAAGGATTTTCAGGTCGTCCGGGACCAGGTTTTCTCCCAATCCCAGGGGATCGTGACCAAGACGGATATTCTCAGGGAATGGACCGACAGCGACGGAATCTTCCATATCACTGCGTCGTGCACCGTTTCAACCAAAACCCTGGATGGCGTTCTCGGCCCTGCGGTCATCTCGGCCCTGGGCAATCCCAGGGTGCTTGTCCTCGTGGACGAAGTGGTGGAGGGGGAGCGGCAGTTTCTCTCCACAGCCGAGGGAGCGGTCCTCCGGACCTTCGAAAAGGCAGGCTACCTGATGGTGGACCCCGGGCAGGCGGAGGCGATTCAGAAGGGCGAGCTCGAGGCTGCGAAGGCATCGGGAGACGCTGCTCTTCTTTCGGAAGTGGCGAAAAAATTCCGCTCCGACGTGCTCATCTACGGCAAGGCCCAGGCGAATTCCTACACGAAACAGAAGATCTCCGGTGTCACCCTCTACGGCGTCCGCTCTCAGCTCCAGCTCAAGGCCATTCTCGCCTCCACGGCCTACGGAATGGGGACGGAGATGGCTGAGCACAAGGACAAGGGGACCTCTCCCGGAGACGGTGCCGTCAAGGGCTTTTCAGTCCTCGGGCCCGATCTCGCGAAGGAGCTGGTCCACAAGGTTGCCTACGCCCTGGTGAGCGGGACGGCGGGGGGGATTCCGGGGCGAACCTTCAAGATTATGGTGGAGGGTCTTTCCTTCGGAGAGGCACGCACCCTCAGGGAAAGCATGGAGAAGGCCCCCGGCGTCACCGGAGCCTACCAGCGCTCCTACGGAAACAAACGTCTCGAAATGGATGTGGTGACGGAAAAGTCGGCCGAGGAGACGGCAGCCTTTCTTGAAACCCTCGGCATAGAGATCACCGGGCTCACCGCCGGGACGGTGGAAGGGAAGAAGACGCCATGAAAAAATGCCTGTACTTCCTTTTGCTGGCCCTTCTGCTTCCCTCCCTCGCGGAGGGAACGCTGACGGAGGATCAGCTCCGGACGATCTGGAGAAACAACGGCGCCGTGGAGGGCATTCAGGTCTTCCGCTACGGCGTGGTGGACTGGCAGGGAGGGTCCGTGGCCGCAGAGGGACGAGCCCCGGTCCGTTCCCCCTCCCCTTCGTCCCGGCTTCTCGCGAAACGGGCGGCCCTCGCCGACGCCCGGAGAAACCTTCTCTTTCTGCTCTACGAGATGAAATTCGGCCTCCCCGAACGGCTATCCTCTATTGAAGTTCAGGGGGAGCTCATGGAGGACCGGATCGATTATCTCGGTGTACGGGAGGGGATCTCCATTGTGGGAGTGACCGTTCCCCTCGACCGGTTTCTCTCCGAAAGCCTCATCTTCAGCGGTACTGTGAGGTGAGGAAAATGCGGCATCCCGGGGCATCCATCTTCAGGGGAATTGTTTTTCTCTGTATCTTTTTCCTGTTTCCGGCGCACCCGGGAGAAGGGGCTGCTCTGCCGAAGGGGCGGACCATCGCGGTGCTCGTTCAGGGTGTTCCCGCCCATGCCGCCTCCGCCCGGGCCATATTCCTCCGGGCCCTGCTGGACGGGGGGTACAAAGCCGTGGACGAGAAGCAGCTCGAACGGATCCGCGCAAGCAAGGCGGCCGCCCTCGCCCTCGACGGCAACGTGGAGGCCATCCTGAAGCTGGGGCGGACCTACGGTTTCGGAGTTCTCGTCTCGGGACGGATTACGGTACCTCCGGCTGTGAAGAACGAATTCGGCCTCTTCACCGCCACCGCCACCGCCGCAGTGAGCGCCTGCACTGCGTCCAACGGCAGGCAGATTCTCGCCGGCACCGAGTCGGCCAAGGAGATCGGCTACACCTCCGACGAGGCCGCCCAGAAGGCGGCGGAATCGGCTGCACGGCTTGTCTCGGCAGTCCTTCTGGGTCAAACCCCCTCGGCGGGACCGGGAGCAGGGGCAGTGAAATATACCCTTTCCGTCTTCCCCGTCCGCTCCTTCGCCGAGGCCCATGGCCTTGCGGAAAGCTGCCGGGAGGCAGGGGCATCGGAAGCGGCGGTTCTCCGCTTCTCAGGCGGAAAGGCGGAGCTCGAGGTCTCCTACGGCGGCCCTCTCCGGCAGTTCCTCTCCCTTCTTCTGCAGAAACGGTCAGATCTCAGCGAGGAAACAGTAGCGGGCAATTCGATCCAACTGAGCAAAAATTAAAGAAAAGGACGTGGCGGACATGACAACATCCAAACTCAAGGTATCTGCGCTGCTCTGCGCTCTCTGTCTTCTTTTCGCCTGTGCAGGAACAGCCCTGGCGGAAGTTCAGCTTTTCATCGACGCCAATACGGTTCGGGTGCAGGATCCGGGCCTCGGTCAGCCCTCTGTCCTCAACGACTTCCGGACGAAGGGACACCGCACCCACAATCACCTCGCCCTTGTGTGGAGCGAAAATGACGCCTGGGTCTACGACATCCGCACCCACCAATGGCTTTCCCAGGGGGATTTCCAGACCCTTCTCGGCAGCCTCTCCGACAACTTCGCCCTCATATGGAACGCCAGCGAGGCGGCGGTCTTCGACGCCAAAAACGCTGTCTGGATCCGCAGCGAACAAATGCCCTGGGAGATCAACGGGGCCCTTCTCTCCAGAGGTCTTGCAGCTCTCACGGGAGAAGCCGGCTTCGTCGTCTACGACCCCGTTCTGAAAGAGTGGCAGTACGCCAACGACTTCGCCGTGAAAAAAGCCCAGGTTGGAGACTGGCTCGCCGCTGCCTGGGACGACAACGCCGTGGCAATCTACGACCTCACCATGCACCAGTGGGTCCTCCGGGAGGGGATTTCTCCCCAGGCCTGCATAATCGACAATAAAAAAGTCACCGTCTTTACGGCGAACACGCTCTACACCTACGACGCCATGTCCCACCGGTGGAGCGAAAAAACCCGCTGATGATCCAAAGGATAACACGCCTCCCCCTGTTTCTCCTCGGCGTTGCGCTTCTTTGCGCAGCCTTATGCGGAGCGGGTCACTGTCAGGCCGCACCCCTTTCCGTGGCTGTGGCGCCATTCCTCTCCCAGGGGGCGAGCTACCATCTGGGGAGCGCCCTGAGCGAAATGGTCACCACTGCCCTGGCAGGGAACCGGGACATCACCGTGGTGGAACGGTCCCGCCTCGGCGAGGTGGCCCGAGAGCAGCGCCTGGCCCTCTCGGGGGTCGTGGAGACCGCCACTGCGGTCAAGGCGGGACGGCTCGTGGGGGCGAAATACTTCATCCTCGGGGCAGTCAGCCGTTTCGGAGCTCTTCTCATGGTGACGGCCCGCCTCGTGGATGTGGAAAGCGGACGGGTCCTTGCGAGCTTCGAGCAGTCGTCGAAGCAGGGGGAGGACGAAATTCCCCTGCTGTCCCGCAACCTCGCCTCCGAGCTTCACGCCTTTTTCAGCGGAGAGACCCCCGCCCCGGGGGATCCGTCGAAGGACTACAAGTATTACCTCTACGAGGCTCTCGGATACTACAACCTCGGAGAGTACCGCAAATCCCTCCCCTTCTGGGAGAAGATGACGAAGCTGAGCCCGAAGAACGGCCTTCTCAGCTTCATTGTGGCGGGAATCTACTTTTCGGCCAACCGGAAGTCCGACGCCCTTCTCGCCGCCCAGCAGGCGGTCACATGGGATCCGGACTTCGCTGAGGCCCATCTCCTCGTGGGAAAGGCATGGTTCCTCCTGGGAGACTACCACAAGGCCACCCCGCCCCTCGACCGGGCCCTCGAGCTTGACCCCCGGCTGACTGAGGCCCTTTTCCTCAAAGGTTCGGCCTACAAGAATCGGAAACGGATTGAGGAGGCAGCGGACTATTTCCTCGAGGCAATCGGGACGGATGAAAAATATATCCCGGCCTATCTCGCCCTCGGGCAGCTGCTGCTCGAGAACGGTGCGGCGGAAGAGGCTGCGGGAATACTTCTCGCGGCCCTGAAATTCGAGCCGAAAAACGGCAACCTCCGTTTTCTTCTCGGCACGGCCCAGATTATGAGGGGAAACGAGACGGGAGCAAAGGAACAGGTCGAGGCACTGAAGAGCATCGACCCAAAACTCAGCGGCGAGTTGAAAAAACTGTTAGAATAATAAGTAAGGGAGAGTGATCTGCTATGATGCGCAAATATTACGGTTTTCTGAGTCTTCTGGTTTTCGCCTTTGCAATCCTTCTCGCCCCTTCGGCGAGCTTCGGCTGAGGAGGCAGCGACGGTGGCGGCGGTTCGTCGTCCTCAGCGGAGACAAAAGCGGTGGAGAGCATGATGTCTGTCTTCACATCCAAGGGAATGCTCGACGGCAGGGACCTCCAGAAGGCCCTCGATCTCTCCGAATCGGGCACAATCGAGGCAAAGTGCATGGCAGCCTATCTGGCAGGTGCAAGCCTGATGCGCAGCGGAGAGTACGAACGGGGCAGGGATATGCTACTGAAGACCCTTGACGGCTGCTACGACGTATCGGTGAAATTATGGAGCGACATGGAAAAGCTCCGGACCCTCGTCGCCGGAGAACTCGCCCTCCATGCAGGCGATAAGGGAGACTTCGAGACCATCCTCACCGTGGAAAAAAAGCTCGAAAAAGACCTCCCCACGGACAGACTCCTCGTCCGGGACGCAAAGGGGATCCTCGCGAGCAGGACAAAGCTGGCCGACGTCCTCCGGTTCCACAAAGCCCGGGCCTATTCGGCCTCGGGCAAGACGGCCGAGGCGAAGAATACCCTGAAAGAACTCCAGTTCGCGTCAGGGAAGGTTTTCGTGAACGGAGAGGTGACGGGACTGAAGGATGCCATCGCAAAACTGAAGACCCAGGTGGACGGCAAGGCCTTTCTTCCCTTTCTGAAGGCCGTCTGATCCGATGAACGACGGAGAGGAGGAACCGGAATGAAGACTTGGCGCGGAAAAATGGTCCTTTCCGGGCTCTTCGGGGTTTACTTTCTTCTCATGGTCTCCCTTCCCGCACGGGCCGAGATGATCATCGCCGTGCCGGACTTCAAGGTTACGGGGTGCATGCCCTGGCTCGGGGGCGCCGTGGCCGAACAGGTGCGCACCCGACTCACAGGGCGGGGGCCCTGGACGCTCCTCGAGGCGGCCCAGATCGCCACTGTCGGGAAGGAGCACCGGCTCGCCCTCTCTGGGCTCGCCGACGATAAGAAGGCGGTCTCCGCCGGAAAGCTGCTGGGAGCCCAGTATCTCATCGTGGGGACGGTGAATTCCACGGGGTCCCTCTTCACCCTCGATGCCCGGCTGGTGGACGTGGCCACGGCAGTGGTCTACTCAGGCTTCCAGGCCCTCTGCTGCGAAGGAGAAGAAGGACTTCCGGAAGCGGCGGCCAACCTCGCCGACGACATCGCCATGGAGCTCGGCGGACCTGAAGCTTCAGAAACCCCGAAATAAAGGCAGCCGCTTCTGTGTTCTTGAGGGAGGGGGATTTTTCCCCCTCCCTTTTTTGTCCTTTTTCCTCCCCCTCTTTTATTCTTACAGGAAGAAGAATATGCTAGAATAAGAGAAAGTTAGGTATTTGGAATACCAAGCATACACTTATATTCAGGAGGGATAGGCATGAAGGTTTTCAGAAAAAGATTCGCTTTTCTTGCGCTGCTTCTTCTTAGCTGCCTGCTTCTTTCCGCCCCGGCCTTCGCCAGGGAGCTGGTGGTCTATTCAAGCGTGGACGAGGAAAACGCGAAGAATATCCTCGACGCCTTCAGCTCTGTCACAGGCATCAAGGTCAACATGATCTTCCTCTCCTCCGGACCGGCCATGAGCCGGATCGAGGCGGAGAAGGCCAATCCCCAGGCGGATGTCTGGTTCGGCGCCCCGAGCGAGAACCACATCGTCGCCAAGAGTCGGGGCCTGACCGTCCCCTACGTCCCCGCTGCAGCGAAGGACCTCGCGGAGAGCTTCCGGGACAAGGAAGGCTACTGGCATGCCTTCTATATGAACCCCCTCGGCTTCGGCGTTCTCGCCGAAAGGCTGAAAAAGGAAGGAAAGCCCGTTCCCGCATCCTGGGACGACCTTCTCAATCCGGCCTACGAACGGATGATCCAGATGCCCTCCCCCCAGTCCTCCGGAACGGCCTATGCAATGATCATGACTCTCATCGAGACCTTCGGCGAGGACAAGGCGTTCGAGTATATGAAGAAGCTCAACCCCAACATCCAGACCTATACCCAGAGCGGCACGGGACCGAGCAAGAGCCTCGCCATCGGCGAGACCCAGATCGCCATCCAGTTCACGCCGGCCTTTCTCAAGCTCGTGGACGAGGGATACCCCGCTGAAGTGGTCTTTCCGAAGGAAGGGGTTGGGTTCGAGGCGGCCGCCCTCTCCATCGTCAAGGGCGCTAAGAACATGGAAGAGGCAAAGCAGCTGGTGGACTGGATCGTCTCGAAGGAGGGGCAGCAGGTGCTGAGCGAAAAGAAGACCTACTTCTTCCCGGTGCGCACCGACGTCCCCGCCGGCAAGGGGCTTCCCGCTCTCTCTGAGATAAAGCTCGTGGAATACGACCCGGTCAAGGCGGCAGCCGAGAAGAAGCGAATCGTCGACCGGTGGGTCACGGAGGTCCTCGGCAAGTAAAACTCTCCGAACGGACAGGAAGAAGGGGCTTCCCCTTCTTCCTTTGCATTTCTAAGGAGGCATCATGGGCGCATTCGCGAAAGGGCGGAGGGAGATCCGCCTGCTCGCCAGGGATCCCCTTCTTTTCATGCTGGTGCTGTTTCTCTTTGCCTCCCTGGCGGTCTTCGTTCTCTACCCTCTCTTCCTGGTGCTCGTCAAGAGCCTTCAGTCGGAGGAAGGGGTCTTTTCCCTGGAGAATTACCGCAGATTTCTTTCCTTCTCCTATCTCCGGGCCGCCCTGCGGAACAGCCTGCTGGCCGGTTTTTCCACCGCCACGCTGAGCGTTGTTCTGGGGTATTCGGCCGCCTTCATTCTGACCCGCACGTCCGTTCCCCTTAAAAAAGTCCTTCATCTTCTCTTCATTCTTCCCATCATCTCCCCCCCCTTCACGAGTGCCCTCTCCATCCTGATGCTCTTCGGAGCCAACGGCCTCATCACCCGGGGATTATTGGGAATAGAGAACTTCAACATCTACGGATTCAAGGGGGTTCTGCTCTCCCAGCTCTTCACCTTCACCCCGGTGGCCTATCTCACCCTGAAGGGAGTCCTTGAATCCCTCAACCCGACCCTCGAGGACGCGGCCATGAACGTGGGCGCGGGGAGGCTTCAGACCTTCCTGAAGGTCACGCTGCCCCTCAGCCTCCCCGGGATTGCCAGTGCCTTTCTCGTGGTGCTCATAGAATCCCTGGCGGATTTCGGCAACCCCCTTGTCCTCGCGGGAAGCCGGTTTCCCATGCTCTCCACCCAGGCCTACCTCGAGATCACGGGCTCCTTCAACCTCCCCCTGGGAGCTGCCCTGGCGGTGGTGCTGCTGATACCGTCCATCACGTCCTTCGCCATTCAGCGCTACTACCTGCAGAAGCGGCAGTACACCACCGTAACGGGCAAGCCCTCGGCCTCATCGTCAAAACTCGTGAGCCGCCGGGCCAGGAAAGTCCTATACGCTCTCGCAGCCTCCTTCTCCGCCATGGTGCTCCTCTTCTACGGAATCATTTTCGTCGGAGCCTTTACGAAGGTATGGGGGTACGACTTCACTCCAACCCTCGACCATTTCGCCTACGCCTTCAGCGTGGGACTCGGAACCATCGGGGACACCCTCATCGTGGCCCTGTGCTCAACTCCCGTCTCGGGGGTGCTCGGCATGCTCATCGCCTTTCTCGTGGTCCGGACGTCCTTTCCCGGCAAGGGGCTGCTCGAATTCACCTCCATACTGAATTTCGCCGTCCCCGGCACGGTCATCGGCATCGGGTACATCCTCGCCTTCAACCGGCCTCCCCTTCTTCTCATCGGAACCCTCGCGATCCTCGTCCTCAACTTCGTCTTCCGGTACATCCCCGTGGGGATCCAGTCGGGCATCGCCGTCCTCCGCCAGATCGACCCCTCCATCGAGGAGGCTGCCCAGAATCTCGGGGCCGACCGGCTCACCACCTTCCGCAAGGTCACCCTGCCCATCATCGGACCGGCCTTCTTCTCGGGGCTCGTCTTCGCCTTCGTCCGGGCCATGACGGCCATCAGCGCGGCCATCTTCCTCGTCTCGGCCCACTGGAACCTCCTCACCGTCCAGATCCTCAACCAGGTGGGGTCGGGCCGTCTCGGCGTCGCCGCGGCCTTCAGCGTGATTCTCATCTGCATCGTCGCGGCGGCCATGGGCGTCATCGCTATGATCGTACCGGGGCGGACCGGCGGAATGGCCGCCATCACCATACAGGAGGAATAGACCGTGAAAATCTCAATCCGTTTTCTCGTCAAGGAATTCGGCAGCTTCGACGACCCCGGCGGCACCGTCCGGGCGGTGGACTCGGTCTCCCTCGACGTGGAGGACGGCGAACTCGTCACCCTCCTGGGCCCCTCCGGTTGCGGCAAGACCACCCTTCTGCGGATGCTGGCCGGTTTCGAGGACCCCACCTCGGGAGACATCCTCTTCGGGAACAAGCGGATGAACGACATGCCCCCGAACAAGCGGAACATCGCCATGGTCTTTCAGTCCTACGCCATTTTTCCCCACCTCAACGTGAAGGAGAACATCGCCTTCGGCCTCCGGCTCAAAAAACTCCCCCGGCAGGAGATCGACGATACGGATTGCCACGGCGGCGGACCTCGTGGGGCTTCAGGAACTCCTCTCCAGGCAGCCCAGCCAGCTTTCCGGCGGACAGCAGCAGCGGGTCGCCCTAGCCCGGGCGATCATCATGGAACCCTCGGTCCTCCTCTTCGACGAGCCCCTGTCGAACCTCGACGCCAAGCTTCGGGAGCAGATGCGGATCGACATCCGCAAGCTTCAGCAGCGCCTCGGCATCACGAGCATCTACGTCACCCACGACCAGATCGAGGCCATGAGCATCTCCGACCGGGTGGTGGTCATGCACGGAGGACGGATCGAACAGACCGGCCCGCCCCGGGATCTCTACGCCCGGCCAGTCAACCGGTTCGTGGCCTCCTTCATCGGCAAGGCCGCCTTTCTCTCCTCCGAAAAAAACGGCAAGGGCAGCTGGACTCTTCTCGGCAACCCCTGGACCCCTCAAGGAGGCGGGGATCTCCCTCCCGGCAAATATTCCGTGATGATCCGCCCCGAGGCGGTGAACCTCGCCTCCCGGACAAAAATGGAAGGAGAGCTTTCCGGGATAATTCTCCGCTCAACCTATCTGGGAAGCGTCGTGGAATACGAAGTGGACGTGCCGGGAACCGAACCCCTGACGGTGCATATTACAAACCCCTTCGAAAGGGAGCCTCTCTCTCCGGGAGCCGAGGTGAGCCTCTCCCTTCTTCCCGAAGGAATTCATTTTCTTCCGGAATAAGGGTGACAAAAAGGGCGGGAAAAGTATTTCCTGCTTTTCTTCATCTCAGGCAGACAGCCGTTTGTAGCTCGAGGGCTTAATTTTTTAGAAGAGGAGGGCCTTTTTGGTGCCGGCTTCACCCCAGAAGCCGGCACCAAAAAGGTTTATTCCGGGTTGGAAAGTATTAATGCAGCTAAATCCAAACTATCCGCATTCTCATTCTTTCATATCCATCACGTCCACTATTGACAGAAAAGTTACTTTATCTTATTCTTTGTTTAATGTCTTACCCTTGTATTTTTTTTGTTTATGTCATTCAATTCTATCATTCAGAGGAGGTACTGCAATGAAAATTTTTCTCCGCGCCCACGCCATGAAGTCCGTCGAAATATTTTTTTGCTTCTTTCTCTTCATCTCATTTCTCTCTCCACCTGCTGCTGCAGGCACCATTTTCTGCGTTACGGAAAATGGCGCCGGAGACATGGGTGGATCCACTTGGGATAACGCTCTGGATGAGGCTGGTTTCATCGACAAGCTCAAAGATGCAGCCGTCGTCTCAGGAGATCAGTTCTGGGTGGCTGCGGGTTCCTACCGACCTTCCGTCTCCGGAGATAAGGGTGAATCTTTCGTGATGAAGGCGGGGGTCGCCCTGTACGGGGGCTTCGCCGGAACGGAGGTGACTCGGGAGGATCGGGACTGGAAGGCGAACGTGACCATTCTCACCGGAGATCTCGACGAGGATGGCACACTTGCCGACAATGACGACAGCTATCATGTTGTCACCGATGGAAGCGACTCAGGTGATTCGACCGTGCTGGACGGTTTCACTTTCACTTCAGGAAATGCAATATTTTCGACCAATAATAATGGTGCAGGAATGTACATTGACAACGGAAATCTAACCTTAGTGAACTGCACCTTTTCAGGAAACACTGCCGGTAATTATGGCGGAGGATTGTATGTTAAAAGCGGATATCCAACCCTGACGAACTGCACCTTCTCCGGAAATACCGCAAAATCATATAACGGCGGAGGATTGTATGTTGAATCCGGAAATACGATTCTGACGAACTGCACTTTCTCGGAAAACACAGCAGAGAATGACGCGGGCGGCGGATTGTACATTAAGGACGGAAATACGACCCTGACGAACTGCACCTTCTCAGAAAACACCGCCAAAGAGGATGGAGGCGGAATGTACGTTAATAAAGGAAATCCAACCCTGGTGAACTGCACCTTCTCGGAAAATACCGCCAAAGAGAACCGCGGCGGCGGATTGTATGTCTACTCCGGAAATACGACACTGAAGAACTGCATCCTCTGGAGCAGTACAGATGCAGAAACCATTGCCAATAATCCCTTTGAACTGGTCCCCGTCGTTACCTATTCCGTCGTGAAAAGTGCAGTAGTGTTCACCGGTGAAGGCAATCTCAACACCGATCCCTTCCTCGGTCCCCTCGCCGACAACGGCGGTTCGACCATGACGTGCGCTCTTCTTCCGGGAAGCTCCGCCATCGATGCCGGGACTGGGACTGGAGCCCCCCCCACAGACCAGCGGGGAGTGTCCCGCCCTCAGGGTCCGGGAGTGGACATCGGGGCCTTCGAGGCCGAGGTTTTCCTTCCTCCCGATGCACCTGTCCTCTCTCTTCCAGGAAACGGAGCAACTGATATTTCTCGCACCCCAACGCTGCAAACGGAAAGCTATTCCTCACCCGACACTCTCGACCATACCGGTACAAAGTGGCTGATCGCCGACGAGAATACTTTCACCCCTCCCCTTATCGCAGACGAGACGACCGGCCCCCTTACGGAATGGACCGTTCCCACCGGCAGGCTCGAATATGCAAACACATACTTCTGGAGAGTGCTCTTCACTGACGAGAAAGGAGGGACATCTGGATGGTCCGATGTCTGGAGCTTCACCACCGAGGATGCTCCGATCATTCTTCCTGACACTCCCGTCCTCATCTCTCCGGCCAACGGGTCGACAGGGCTCTCCCTGACGCCCGCCCTCAAAATCGCACCCTACTCCCACCCCTCGGGGACGGAGCAGTCTAAAACCTCGTGGCAGGTCTCGACGTTGAGCACCTTCGCCTCTCTTACTGCCGAAGGTCAGACGGCCAAGAGCATACAGGAATGGGCTGTTCCGGGAGGGAAACTGACGAACGATACCCGGTACTATTGGCGGGTCCAGTTCGAGGACACCGCGGGGAAAACATCTGAATGGTCCAGCGTATGGAGCTTCACCACCGAGGGAACGCCCGCCCCGGTGGTCTATCCCGCTCCAGACCTTCTTTCTCCGGCGGACGGTGCAGCAGGCCTCTCGCTGACGCCGACCCTCGAAGTCGAATTTCCCCTCTCTCCGAGCATCCCTGAGGGAAGCAAGTGGCAGATAGCCCTTGAAAGCACCTTCGCTTCCCCTGTGGCCGAAACGGTACTGGACGGCGCAGAAGCGAAGTGGACGATACCAGAGAAAAAACTCCGGTACGGAAGCACCTACTACTGGAGGGTACAAACCCTGATCAGCGGAGGATCCGCCCCTGAATGGTCCGACTGGTCCGATACCTGGAGCTTCACCACGGAACAGGTCCCCGGAGGCGGAGGCAGCGGAGTGGGATGCAACGCAGGCGCTGCGGCATCTATCCTGCTCCTTCTGCCCTTGGCGCTGCTCGCGTTGAAAAAGAGGTTGTAAGGTTCTGAAAATCAGGACGGGGGTCAGCGTGCTCCCCGTCTTGACACACCCTTCTCCCTTTAATGATCAGGACCTATTTGAACCATGCCGAAATCACAGAAGAGGGCGGGGAAAACACCCCGCCCTTTTCTGTAATTTCAGTCGTACAGACAATTGTCTCCTCAGGGCTTGATTTTCTTGAAGAAAACGGCCTTCTTGCTGGCGATATCGGAGACGAGCATGATGCCGTCCTTGTCCTTGGGGTTGTGGAACTCGTCCATGGTCAGGGTGGCGTGCATGAGCTTCAGGTCCTTCGTGTTCTCGAGGGCATCCCGCACCTTTACGGGGTCATCCGTGCCGGCCCGCTCGATGGCGTCCTTGAGCCAGTAGACGCAGTCGTAGGCCATCACGGCGTTCATGAACTCCATGCACTCGGTGCCGGTAGCCTTCTCGTACTTGGCGAAGAAATCGGCAAGTGCGGGGTCTGCCTTGTCCACGTGGCTGACCCAGTAGGTATCCTTCATGGCGTCTCCGGCGATCTCCCACATGAAGTCGCCGTAGCCGTCGCCGCCGATGATCTCCACGTTGAGGCCCAGTTCCCGGGCCTGCTTCACCGCGAGGGGAAGGCATTTGCCCATGGTGGGGATGACGAGCACGTCTGGGTTGGCGTTCTTGATGACCGTGAGCTGGGCGCGGAAGTCCACGTCCTCTCCTCTATGCCCTTCGTCGGCCACGATCTCTCCGCCGTACTCCTTGAAGGACTTCATGAAGAACTCCCGGAGGCCCTGGGAGTAGTCGCTCGACACGTCATAGAGCACCGCCGCTTTCTTTTTGCCGAGATCCTTGGCGGCGAAGACAGCGATCATCTTGCCCTGGTAGGGATCGAGGAAGCAGATCCTGAAGTTGTAGGGGCGGACGTTCCCCTTCTCGTCCATGGTGACGAGGGGGTTCGTGGGAAGGGTTCCCAGGTGTGGAACCTTGCCGCGGTTGAAGACGGGGGCTGCCGCTATGCACAGGCCGCTTCCGCTTGGCCCGATGACAGCCGTGACCTTGTCCTGCTCCACCAGGCGGCGGGCGGCGTTCACCATGTCCTCCTGCCGGGTGCGGCAGTCGTACATGATTACTTCAACCTGTTTGCCAAGAATTCCGCCGGCCTTGTTGATCTCGTCCACCGCGATTTTTACCGACTCGACCTCGGCCACGCCGTAGGCTGCGAAGTCCCCCGTTACCGTGGCGATCTCGCCGATCCTGATCGTATCGGCGGCGTAGAGGGGCAGAGCCATGCACCCCAGAAGAAAGACCAGCACCAGCGCATTGCGAACAAACCCGAAACTCCTCATTCTGTCGACCTCCCTGAAAAAGTATGAACCTGCCGAAGAAACCGGAACTTCCCGCATGGCGGAGAAGAGCGAATCAGCCCTTCCGGCCACAAAAAATGAGCTGAATTTTCAGGTGAAAATTTTCGCTCACTCGTGTATATATTACTATAGAAGAGCATTTTTTTCATCCTGGAACCGGTGATATTCAACCCCAATCCGAAGATTGGGGTCAAAGTTCACGTTTTCGGCACGTACAGCCCCGCAGGATTCGACCCAAGAAGACCCGCCCGGACGAGGTCCGGATCGGCCGATGAAAGCTCTTTCTCCCGACCCCTTTCGAAAAGGGGATAATAGGGCAGCTTCGCAAAGGCGTCGCCGATGTACTCGAGATCCTCGTCGGTCTCCATCCAGTTTCTTGCGTCGAACTGAATGAGCTTCAGCGGACCGGAGCGTGCCCTCAGGGTCTTCTCCCCCAGAACGTTGAAATAGAAATCGAAATAGGACATGGCCAGCTCCCGGAGGGTGCGGTAGACCGGCTCCCGGTAGCGGAGGGTCGTGAAGTTCGATTTCGCCACGGCGCCCCAGCACCCTCCCACCCGGAAGAGGGCGATCACGTGATCGTCGTCGTTCTCCGCCCGGAGGTCCATCAGAAGGGGAGGATACCCAAGGGTTCGGAGACGGGAGGCGGCAAAGAGTGCACCCTCGAAGCAGTGGGCCGTTCCCTCCGTCAGCACCCGGGCCGGGGACTTGCATTCCGGCTTCGGGTTGTAGGGAAGGGCATTAAGATAGTGCTGTATGTCCACGGGTGCGGTGAAAGTCCCTTCATTTCTTTCCACGGGATCCTCTCCTCGGCTGAGATGAAATTTGCACTGCGTACCTCCAATTATAAAGGAGAGGAGCCTCTTTTTCAGAGGCTCCTCTCCTGGTTCGGATCATCTTCGCTTCTCTTCCTCTCGGGAAAAAGACTGGGTTCTTACATATCGCTGACGGTCAGGATCACCCCGGTAGTGCCGGTACCCCGGGAGAGGCTCTGATCTCCCTTCATCCTCAGTACAGCCCGGCAGGGCATTGCGTAAATTCCGGAAAAGCCGGTGAGCAGAACTGCCTCGCCCGAATCCAGCCGCTGCGGCCCGGTTGAAGCTCCGACTGCCGCGGACCGGATCTCGAGGGTCAGAGTGAGACCCGGGGGCAGAGGCCCGGAGAGACGCCCCGTAAGTTTTTTACGCCTGGTTCCGGTCGCTGTAATGGAGAGGGAGAGAGCCTCCTCCCGGGGATTCGAAGCGATGTATACGGTCATTTCCGGAAGATCGTCTGTGATTTGCACTGTCGAAGCCTCAGGAATGAGGATATCAACCGGTAGGAGAACCGATTCGGCCGCCTTTCCCGGGGTGGGAAGAAATGCCGGCAGAAGGGCTCCCAACACAAGGAGAAAAAGGGTTCTGCGCAATTTTTTTAAAGAAACAGATCTTTTCATGGCGCTCTCCTCCTTTTTCTCTTACTTGACATTTGAATTCTTCTTCGACGGCTTCGCCGAAAGGGTTCCGCTGTCGATGAACTGGATGACCCGCTTTCGCTGAACTGCCCTATTGACGAACTCCTGGGTCTCTCCTGATTTCAACTCGATGGTCGTCGTCTCCGTTTCGAGATGGAACCCCGCCGGCAGGCCGGCATCATAAAATCTGAGATTCCAGGTTCCCGGGCGGATATTGTCGAAGAAGAACTCTCCGTTTCCGTCCGTAGCCCGGCGGATGGTCTCGTCATCCCTGGAAAGCTCCACGAGAATGCGGGCGACATCTCCTGTCCGAACTTCCTCTCCATTAACCGGAGCACCGACGACTCCCTCTTTTCCGCTCAGCTTCTCAGCTGCGGGCAGAATGACCTTGCCTTTGAAGGTTGCTCCCTGGAGGATGCCGATATCCATTACTATCGGGTCCCCTCCTCCCACGATCTCGAGGGAGATGGGATATTTCCTGTCCGTGGTGTAACCATGACCGATGGATTTCGGATCCACGTAGACGCTGTACTGTCCGGGAGCCAAAGCGGGGAAGATGAAGCTTCCGTCTTTGCCTGTGGCAACTGCTTCCGGCCCGACCCGGATAACCACTCCTTCCATACCCGGAGAATCGGCTTTCATCCCATCGAAGACCCTACCCCGGAAGATGCCGATGTTCTTGCGCTTCACCGTCTTGATGCCGATGGGCATGCGGTAGGTCAGGCGGTATTCCGTCTCGCTGTTGTCCGTAATCACCTCGAGGACGATGCTCTGTCCCTCCTTCATGGTATATTCCGCAGAGAAGTTCAGCTGATCCGTCTCATTGTCTCCGTTGTCCCGAATTCCAGACCGGGAGTATGCCAGGTTGATGAGCCACTGCCGGGAGAGCCGCCACGAAATCGACCCTCCGAAGCTGGTGGACCCCCGCAGCAGATAGCTGTCGGCCAGGACGTCGTTGTCGCCGATGTTCCAGTAGGCCGAGATGGAGAGGTTCGAAGTGGGAAAATAGCTCATAAGAATCCGGGCGTTCCACACGGAGCGGCTCGTGTTGGTGAGACGGTCCGTCTGGTCGCTGAACCGGGGTTCGATGGACCAGGTGAACTGCCCCATCGTTCGGCCGAAGCGCAGCCAGAAGGACTGCTCCGAGTAATCGTACTGTGCGGGAAGCAGCCGGTCCGCCCTGTCGAAATCATCGTAGCCGATGGCGATAAACCAGCCGTTGAGCAGGTCGTAGTCGAGGGTGACCTGGTTCAGATTTTCGACGGTGGCCGCCTGAGATTCACTCAGGCGCATATCGAGGTTGTCCTCGTACCGGGATGCCGCAAATCCCATGCGGAGGCGGTTGGAAATGGGAAAGCTCACCGCGCCGCTTGTGTAGTCGTAGCTGTGATAATACCCCCAGTAGTCGGCCCCGGCCCGCAGCTTCCGAAAGGAATAGGCGAATCGGTCGCCGAGAATTCCCCGCAGCTCCCCCCGGTAGGCGTCATCGTCGTCTCCGCCGGGACGATTCGTATTGCTCTTGCCGTACTCGAGTTCGAGCTGGCTGTTCGCACAGATATTCAGCCGCGCCTCCAGGCTCCACAGGTCGTCCGTGTACTCCGGTTCCGTATCGGTGGCATCCGTCTCGGTGCGGGCCACATTGAGCCGGAGAGCGGAGTCATATCCCAGGGAATGCTCGATGTAAAACCCCTGGTCCACCCATTCGTCTCCGAAGCGGTCCCGGACGTGAAACGCGCCGGCGGCCCACCGTCCTCCGGCGAGGGACTTGAAGTCGAGGCCAATTCCCCGGCCGTAGGAGGAACTTATGGTGAGAGGGGAGATTCCGTACCCCATATCCCCCAGGCGAAAACCCAGTACGGGGCTGGAATAGGAGAGCCAGTATTCTTCAGTCTGGCTGTAGCTGTATGAATCGTCAATGGTCGGCCCGCTGAAGGAGAAGGAAAACTCCCGCTCCTCTTCCTCATCAAGGGTACCGGATCCGCTCCATTCAAAAAAAGGCCTCGTCTCCCCCTCGGAGGTATGGACCGCCGACAGGGAAAGTGTGGTGGGAAGAATATGATAGGGCGCGGGTTTTCTTCCCACTGTCGAAATAACCTCTATAAGGACGGTATTGGTCTTGGTATCGGTGGTCTTTCCTTCCTTAAAGGCGCTGGCGGTCACCTGAACCGCCAGCACCGAACCCACAAATTCATCGTTCACTTTCCCGGTGATCTTCAGGCTCGTTCCCTCGCCTGCCCCAAGAGTGACTTCAGCGGGGGCGATTAGGACTGTAGAATTC
Organism: Aminobacteriaceae bacterium; assembly: GCA_963674625.2. Taxonomy (GTDB): domain Bacteria; phylum Synergistota; class Synergistia; order Synergistales; family Aminobacteriaceae; genus JALHFZ01. Next base: position 764,059 of record CAXXXO010000004.1, read on the forward strand.
GGATCAGTGGTCTTCGCGCTCACTTTGTAGTCCCTCGGAGTATTGCCCGAGTTCGTGAGGCGCATCGAGAACTCGAACTCCTCCCCGGCGAGAAGGGAATAGGGCTGGGATTCCACCATGAGGTCGCTCTTCTCCACCGGCAGAACCACTACATTGATCTCCTCGGTGCCCCGGCTTCCGGGGTCGCGGCTGTCGAAGGCCGTATAGGTAATCTTGTGCCTGCCCTCGGCGGCATTCTGGGGAACCTGAAAGGAGACCAGACGGGTAGTCGCTCCTCCGGCAGGAAGGGAGAAGACAGTCATGGGGAATACGAGAGACCATCCTCTGGGGACAGTCGCCTCCTCCCGAACCCGGAGTTCCCGATCGGTTCTGTTCGTCACGAGAAAGCTCAGCACCTGTATCCGTAGTGGCTCCGCCACGATCTGCAGAGGAGAGACCGCCCGGACCTCGATTCCTCGTCCGCGGAACTGGGCAAAGGCGGGAAGGGCAAAGCAGAGGAGACAAAGAGCGATGATTACACAGCGAATCGTTCCTCTCGAAGGGGACGCCATTGTCCGCCCTCCTCTCTATTTCAGATCCAGGGTGTAGTTCGCCCCGAAGACGTTTTCGTCGCCGTTGTCAGCAACTACCACTGCTTTGTAGGAACCGGCAGGGAGTTTAGTCATATCCATCTCGAAACGGGTGGAACACCCCGGGTAAATCCGGCTGACGCTGCCGTCTATCTGACCGCTGGACTGCCCCTTCGCGTCGAAGAGTTCGGCCCAGACATGGGGAGCGAGAAATTTTTCTCCGGTATTTTCAATATCGAGCTTCAGAAGCCGCCTGCCGTCTTCCTTAACAAGCTGCCGGTCCTTGAAGGCAACTTTCGCTTCGCCTCCCTTGCCGATGTTCGTAACCATCTGCACCGCCTGCCGTATGACCGTGACGACCTGCATATTGATATCGTCTTTCCCCTTGGGGGGAGTCACAAGGGCTTTCGGAACGGGTTCGACCATTATGATGCTCCAGTAGGTTCCCTTCAGCTTCGTATCCGCCGGAACGGTGATGGAATAGTTCACGTTTAGCTGTCCCTTGGGCTGGATCACGCTCTGGGAGGGGGAAACGGTAAACCATGCGGCGTTGGAGCGCCCTACGGTTCCGGGTTTCTGAAAGAGATTTCTGCCGTCGGCGTAGTGAAGATAATCGGTCAGGTAAATTTTGACCTCTCCGGCCTCATCCCCCTGGTTTTCAACCCGGATTTCACCCTTGATTCTGGCGCCGGGCTCAAGGGTCAGCTTTTGCGTCAGATCTCCCACGACGTTGAGAGCCATGGCTCCGAAGGCGCGATCGGACCGGGAAAAGAGAAGGAGAGCGAGGAGTATAAGAATGGAAGTACATTTCCGGCACTTCATGGCTGGGTCACCACCGTAAAGAGGATTCCGCTCCGCAGTTCTCCCGAGGGAGTGGAGGGATTGATACCTGAAAATTTCACCTGGAGAGGGATCTGCATCCTGTCCCCCGACCCGCTGCATAGGGTGACGGGGCGTTCGCCCACAGGGACGAAGGCGAGGCCGCCGTCGATCCATCCGAACCCCTGCCCCGTTCCGGTTCTGCGAACCGCGAGTGCAGCCTCTCCGGGAAGAAGAGCCCCCTGCAGACGGACCTCGATCCGCCATGGTTCATCACGGCCACCGTCATCTACCACATGAAGCAGAACGGAACCGGGAGCGCTCCGCAGTTCGGGTACTGCAGAGGTCCAGAATTCATTCGGGGGTGGAAAGGAGCAGGCCCCGGAGACGAGAAGCTCCAGGGCTGCGGCATTTTTCGGGGAGGGAGCGCTGAAAAAGAGGAATCCGATGAGGAGGCAGAGAATCGTGGAACGAAGTTTTTTCATTGTTTTTCCCTCCTGTCCGTAGTTTTACGCTGTTTCCAGGTTCCTGATTTCAAAGAAGAGGGACCGGCGGGGCCGTATTACGTAAGGAAATAGAACTTACATCCAACGACAATTCGAAGAATTAAGGGTATGGTCGAGGCTAGACGCCCTGGTCCATGATGGTAAGCTGCATAACGACGCATCCGCTTTCCGCGCAGGCGTCAGCAGTGGCGCCGAGGGTCACGAGACCGACTCCGTTGGACATGCAGAGCTTGTTGATGTCCTTCACGAGATCCACGGGGCTGGTGGTCAGTTCATTCCAGCCAGTGGAGGTTCCCCGGGAATCGGGGCGGCCAACATTTGTCCAGAGGGAAACTTCCGCGGGAAGAGCGGACTGAATGCAGCCGACGATTTTCCGCATGCAGCTGCCCGTGGCGATAGCCTTGTAGCTGAAGGGTTTCCCAAGGCCGAACATATCCTGAGTGCAGCCAATATAGGTGCACAGGGAGATGTCTTCCGTGCAGATCTCAAGGCCCGTCAGGGGCACAACCTCATAATTGACCCTCAGAGTGTCGAATTTCGGCAGAAAATCAGGGCAGCAGTTAACCTCTGTCGCCATAACCGCACCAGCCAGAGACACCAGGAACAGAACCGCGAGAAGCATCGTCACCATTTTCTTCACTTTGCTCACCTTACCTTTCGATTTTATATGTGGAACTACAGGACCCCGCCGGCCCTGTGAAACGCAGAAGAACAACAGTACCTTTCACGAAAAATGCGAAAAAGCGACAGAGTTTGACATTCTCAAGTTTTATAGTTTGCCTGGATCTTTATTACATTAAATCAATTAGCATTTTAAATAACTGCGTTGTATGGAATGAATACATGAATACCTTTTGCCTAAAACACCTATATCGGATCGTCCATTAAATTGGCTAAAATATACCCTGCTTTCTTATAGCTGTCAAGGCAATTGTGAGAAAACTATAAGAACTTAATTTTTTATTTCAAAACCTCATGCTTACTGCACTTATTATTTTGTATGCTATTTTTCTTCGTCATTTCGTGTGCTAAAATTCTTTGTGCCCATGAAATACAAAAGCTCCCCCCGGTACAAATGGGGGAGCTTTTTTCCTTTTGAGCCTTTCCTGTCTGATTCCTGAGGCTTATCCGAGAGCTACATCCAGAATCATCATGACTGCAAAGCCCGCCATGGTGGCCATAGTTACAGTGTCTATATTTTCTTCTTTGCGCTGAGATTCGGGGATCAGTTCTTCAACCACCACGAAAATCATGGCTCCGGCGGCGAAACAGAGGGCGTATGGGAGGACATTCTGCATATGCAGGACGAAATAGGCACCTATCACTCCGGCAATCGGCTCGACAATCCCCGAAGCCTGGCCTAGGAGGAAGCTCTTTCCCCGGGCCATTCCCTCCCGGCGGAGAGGAAGGGAGACCGCAGCCCCCTCGGGGAAGTTCTGCAGCCCTATGCCGATGGCGAGGGCTATGGCCCCGCCAATGGTGGCAGAGGAGAGATTGGCCGCCACCGCCCCGAAGGCGACTCCCACAGCGAGCCCCTCAGGGATGTTGTGGAGGGTGATGGCGAGGACGAGCAGAGTGCTTCGCTGCCAGGATGTCTTGAGGCCTTCGCTGTGGCTTTTCTCCAGCCCCAGATGGAGGTGGGGCAGAAGATAGTCGGTGAGGCGCATGAATATTCCTCCTGCCATAAAGCCGATGGCCGCCGTGAGCCAGGCGGTGTGTCCGAGCTGCTCGGCCATTTCGATGCCCGGTGCGAGGAGGGACCAGAAGCTCGCCGCGATCATGACGCCGGCGGCGAAGCCGAGCATGGAGTCCATGAGCTTCGGATTGACGGTCTTCGTGAAGAAGACCAGGGCCGCACCGGCGGCCGTTACGCCCCAGGTGAAAAGTGTCGCCAGAAGAGCCTGGGTCACAGGGCTGAAGCGCATAAGAAAATCGATCATGATCGCTTCTCCGTCTTCGAAGGCAGGGCCACGGCCGATGAGGGATCGAAGCTCAGGTTCACTTTTTCCCCCTCCTTCCAGACTCTCTTCCCAGGACGGTAGGGGTCGAAGGAGAGGATGGTCTGTCCCGAAGGAAGGAGCACTTCGTACTCCATTCTTCCTCCGAGAAAGGTGACCGTGGAGATGGTCCCTGCAATTCCCTCTCCTTCCGTGGGAACGATGTTCTCGGGCCGCACCACCACCGAAGCGGCCATGCCCGGAGCAAACCGCTCGTCCTTCACCCCCCGGACGGGATAGGTCCTCTCTCCGAGGGAAATGGAGAGGGAAGGTCCTTCAGCGGAGAGCACTTCTCCGGGAAGGATGTTTGCCTGGCCGATGAAGTCCGCGACAAAGAGGGAGCGGGGGTCGCTGTAGATCTCGAAGGGGGTGCCGATCTGCTCCACCCTTCCCCGGTGCATTACCATGATCCGGTCGGACATGGTGAGAGCCTCCCCCTGGTCGTGGGTGACGTAGAGACAGGTGACGTTGAGGTGCTGCTGAATTCTGCGGATCTCCGTGCGCATGTGGATGCGGAGCTTGGCGTCGAGGTTCGAGAGGGGTTCGTCCATAAGGAGCACCCTCGGCTCCAGCACAAGTACCCGGGCCAGGGCCACCCGCTGCTGCTCTCCCCCGGAAAGCTGGTTGGGGAAACGGTTCTCCGCCTTGCCGAGCCCTACAAGGTCAAGCCCCTCCCGGACCTTTCTTCGGATGTCCTCCTGGGAAAACCCCTTGACCCTCAGCCCGTAGGCCACGTTTTCGAAGACGCTCATGTGAGGGAAGAGGGCGTAGTTCTGAAAGACAAATCCGATGTCCCGCCGGTTCACGGGGACGTTGGTCACGTCCTGCCCGTCGATGAGGATAGAGCCGGAGGTGGGTATTTCGAACCCCGCCACCATCCGCAGGGTCGTGGTCTTGCCGCACCCTGACGGCCCGAGAAAGGTGACCATTTCGCCGGGAGCCACGGACATGGAGACGTCGTCCACGGCTTTTACGAGGTCTTTGTCTTTTTTGAATATCTTGGTTATATGGGAGAGTTCGAGTTCTACGGCCATCAGCTGCGGCCTCCTTCACCTGAAATTCGCGCCGCAGCGTACCTGGTCAGACCGGTGAGAACCGCCGTGGCGCAGAAGACGAGCAGTATGAGCACTATGGAAAAAGCGCATGCCTGGGCGAACTGCAGCTCGGTCATGCACTCGAGGATCCGGGTGGTCAGAAGGCTCCACCTTACCGAGACGAGAAAGATGGTGGCGCTTATGGCCGTCATGCAGTGGATGAAAAGATAGCGCATCCCGAGCAGCACCGAGGGGATGACCAGAGGGACGGTCACCCGGAAGAAGGTGCGGGCCGTCCCCGCGCCCAGGCTCGCCGATGCCTCCTCGATGGAGGGGTCGATCTGATGGAGGGAGGCGATGACCGACCGTATTCCCGCCGCGGAATACCGGAAGATATAGGCCGCCACGAGGATGGTCATTGTTCCGGTGAGCAGAATGGGTTTTTCGTTGAAGGCGATGATATAGGCAATGCCCACCACGGTGCCCGGAAGGGCGTAGTTGAGCAGGGATGTGAACTCCATGGCCTTGACGCCGAAGAATTTTTTCCGCTGGACGACCGTGCCGATCACCACGGCGAGCAGTCCGCCCAGGGGAGTGGCGACGGCCGCAATGGAGAGGGTGTCCGTGATGGCCTTGCGGCCGTGGGTGAATACGTAGCGGAAGTTCTCGAGGGTGAGGGTATTGTCCACCCCCCAGACCTTCACGAGGGCTCCCAGGAGGATGATCGAATAAAGATACAGGATGAAGGCGGTGGCCAGAAAGCAGACCGAGAGGGCGAACCCCTCGAGTAGCAGCCCGGTGCTTTTGAAGGACGAACGGCTGCCGGTCTTGCCGCCGACCGTGACGTAGCTCTTCCGCCCCACCCAGAAGCGCTGCAGCAGGTAGACCGTCATGGCGGGCAGGAGGAGCAGAAAGGAGAGGGACGCTCCGCCCTTCAGGTCGTAGAGGCCGGTGATCTGAAGGTAGGCCTGGGTCGGCAGAACGGGAAAGCTGTGCCCCGCCAGGACGAGGGGGGTGGCGAAATCGGCGAGGGAGCTGGCGAAGAGCAGCAGCAGGGCATTGGCGATCCCCGGGATGGAGAGGGGAAGGGTCACGGTGCGGAAAACCCGCCGCGGCGAGGCCCCGAGGGAAAGCCCCGCGTCCTCGAGGTTGGGATCGATGGCCGAGAGGACCGCGGCGAGGGTGAGAAAGGCCACGGGAAAAAAGGTCAGGGTTTCGGACATCCACGTTCCCCAGAATCCGTAGAAGTTGAAATTCTCGATCCCCAGCAGTTTGAGCAGGATGCCGTTCGGCCCGAGGGAGAGGGTGAGGGCGATGCTGCTCGTGAAGGGGGGAGAGATGAGGGGAAGGGTGGTGACGGCGCTGAGTGACCATTTGAGCCACGACGGCATGGGGATGCGGGTGACCGTGAAGGCGTAGATGTACCCCAGGAAAGTTCCCGACAGGGAGACCGCTGCAGCCAGGAAGAGGCTGTTCCGGAAGGCCTGCCGGTCGTACCAGTTGCTCAGGACGGACGTGAGGTTCCCGAAGGTGAACTGCCCCTCCGCCGTAAAGGTGACGAGAAAAAGCCGCCCGAGGGGGTAGAGAACGAAAAGGGCAAGGGAAATCCAGAGAAGGGCGAGGGCGGGAATAAGGGCAGGATCCCGCTTCAGGAGAGACGGACGGAGAGAAGGTTTTGCCGGCAGGGGTGGCTTCATGGCATCTGTCTCCTTTGCGGAAAAAAGGGATGCTTCTCATTTTTTTTGAAAAAAACCCGGCGGGAAAGAGCTCCCGCCGGGGTGTCTCACAAGGGACGGCAAGAGCCGCCCTATTTGATCACTTCGTTGATCCACCGGTCCACGTAGGCCTTCCGGTTCGCGCCCTTCCATGCCACGTCGGCCTCGATGAGCTTGACCTTCGACATGTCCAGAGCGGGGTTCGTGACCTCCACGTCGGTCCGGGTGGGGATATAGTTGATCTTGCGGTCCACGATGAACTGGGCGAACTTTTTCGACGAAGCCCAGTCCATGAACTTCTTCGCGTTTTCCATGTTCTTCGCGCCCTTCAGAATTCCCGTGGCCTCGATGCCGTAGGAGACCCCTTCCTTCGGATAGCTGATCACCACGGGGTGTCCCTGCTGCTGAATCTCGAGGGCGTCCACGATGTAGAAGATGCCCGAGGCGGCCTGCCCGGTGGCTACCGGCATGGCGCCGCCGGCTCCGCTCTTGGTGTACATCTGGATGTTGTCGTGGAGCTTTTTCTGGTAGGCGAAGGCCTCGTCCTCCCCCATGATCTTGACGAGGGAATAGATGCGTTCCGTGGCCGTGCCGGAGGTCCTGGCGTCGGCCATCTGAAGGCCGTTCTTGTAGGCGGGGTCGAGAAGGTCGTTCCACGACGCGGGAGGCTCCATGCCCTTTTCCTTCAGAAATTTCTCGTTCGTCAGAAAGACGAGGGGGATGACCCCGATTCCCGTCCAGTAGTTCTCCGGCGAGCGGAACTTGTCGGGAATGCCGTCGGCGCCGGCAGGCCTGTAGGCCTCGAAGACCCCTTCCTTGATTCCCGCTTCATAGGTGTCTGCGGGACCGCCGAGGATGAGGTCCACCTGGGGATTGTTCTTCTCGGCCACCACCCGGGCGAGGGCTTCGCCGGAGGAGAAGCGCATGAAATTGACCTTGATTCCCGTATCGGCGGTGAAGGCCTCGAAAACCTGGGAGGCATATTTCTCCGGCATGATAGTGTAGGCGTTGAGGGTGTCGGAGGCTGCGGCGGCTCCGGTGGCCAGAAGACCAACGAGCAGGATGGAAACGAGAAGGCATTTCGATTTCGACAACTGAATCATCTCCTTTGTGAAATGTCCGGGCGCTTCCCGGAGGAAACGCTCCGTTTATTATTGTACCGGACCGAAATTTTCGCAAGATCCCGGCTAAAGTTTCGACATACGCTTCGAGACGCACTGGTTATCCACGTCGTCCCAGGAAATATCCGCCCCCAGGCCCGGAATTTCGCAAGGGGAGATTCTTCCTCCCGAGATTTTCAGCGGGGTTTTCAGGGGAAAGCAGAATTTCTCCGCGGGAAGGGGGTACTCGAACCAGCGGACGTTGGAGATAGCGCAGGCCGCATGGACATTGACGAGGTCCATGAGCCCCATGGAGGTCCCGGGCAGTTCGCAGGGCAGGGCGAGTTCCTCCGCGAGAGCCGCGATTTTCAGGGCCCCGGTGATGCCGTTCTCCCAGGAGATGTCGGCCAGGGCGATGTCCACCCCTCCCCGGATCAGGGCATCGGCATCCCAGCGGGGTCCGCGGGTTGTCTCGCTGGCGGCCACTGGTATGGAAAGCTCCTCGGAGAGTTTTCTGTACTTCGTCATCTGGTAGTCCCGGAAGGGCTCCTGAAGCCAGAGAAAACCGAGGCCTTCAAGGTGTTTCCCCACGGTGATCGCCTCGTCGAGGGAATAGTCGGCGCAGGGGTGGAAAAGAAGGATCATCTCCGGCCCCGCGTGCTTTCTGAGGGAGGAGGCAATTTCCATATCCACTCTCCACGGTCCCCGGGGCCGGGCCTTGTAAGCCCCGATTCCCGAGGCGGCAAGGCGCACCGCCTCATGGCCGTATTCGGCCGCTGACTCGTGGCAGACACCGGCGGCATAGACGGGAAGGGACGTCCGTTTTGCCCCCATGTAGCGAAAAAGGGGAAGACCGGCCTCGAGGGAGGCGAGTTCCCAGAGGGCCACGTCGACCGGCCCCGGGAGAAAGGCCGGAAAGAAGGTCAGCCGGCGGTCGTAGTTCTGAAATTCATTCCAGATCGCTTCCCGCTCGGAGGTGTCCCTGCCGAGGACGAGGGGCAGAATGGCCTCGTGGAGGTTTTCTTCGGTGGCAAGCCCCGACTTGGAGGCGAGGAAGCTGACGGTGCTCTCGAACCCCTCGGCAGTGCCGAGACGGAGAAGCACCACGTCCCATGGAAAGGGAGCCCCGCCCGGAGCGCCGCTTTGAAATTTCGGATTTCTGCGGCAGAACCACGTCTCGGTTTTCGTGATTTTCATGAAAAACTATACCTGCACTTTCGGCACAAATTCAATTCCTCCTCGAAAGATGGAAAGGCAAAAAGGACATAATCGGGCAGAAGGAAGTCACAGAAGAAACTTTTTTTCGGAAGGCGGAGCCTTTTTCTCTGAATCCGGCCGGAAGAATTCGAAGGAGCTTTCTGAAAAACCCGTAAAAAAAGTTCGGTGGGAACTTCGGACGAACCGGGCTTTTCAGGCACTCTTCGTTCTGCGATCATTTTTCAGAAATTATGAATATTATCCCTCAAAAGCGTCTTCTTGGCAAGGGAGACAGGCTGGTCAGCGTCGCGGAGTGACCTGCGGCTTTTCATCGGTGCGTACCGTTTCCCGGTCTTTCTTCAGTTCTCCGGCGTGCTCCTCTATCGCCCGGCAGTGGGCGCACTCCCCCTCTGTCCCTGCCCGCCTGCTGTCGAGTTCCTGCACTCTCGTCAGGACGGAATAGAGGATAAGGGTGTCTCCCGCGGCGATGCGGTCCGCTCCGCCGGGTGCGCCGATATAGACCCCGCCGGCCCGGCTGATCCCGAGAACGAGCACTCCCTCTTTCGGAAGGGCCGCCTCAGCCAGAGTTTTTTCTTCGAGCCAGTCCCCCTTCTCCACTTTCATCTCAGAGACGGCATACCCCTTGTGAAGCTGCAGTACGGCGACGTAATCCGTCACGTCGAGATGTGCCCACCGCTTCAGGTTCCGGGCGATGAGGCGGTTCATCCAGACCTCGAGCCTCCGGCTCATGGAAAGGGCCGTGAGAAGGACAAGACCCCCCGTCAGCCAGAGTGCCGAGAAGAGCAGGTTTCCCCCTTTTCCGGCATCGAGGACAGAGAGGACGATCGTGGCCATGACAGTGGCGATCCCCACGTTGCCCACGAGCATGAGCAGCATGATGATTCGCCGCCGCACCGGGTGATTCAGAACCGATTCGGCCTCGACGGTGGTGAAGCCCGTCCCCGTGAAGGCAGACCGGGCCTGAAAACGGGCCGACTCCCTGGACAGGCCCGTGAGCATGAGGGCCATGGCGGCTATCCGCATGACCACCATGGAGAGGGTCGCCACGATGAGAAGGGAGAGTACGGGAATCATGAAATTGATCCTCCTTTTTGCTTCGTAATCTTTCTGTAAGTATACAGCACTGCCGTTACCCTTCGGAAGAGATATTTTCCCCCCGTGGGTTCCAGGGCAGTATAATGAAAAAATGTTTCGCCATTCAAGGAGGGGTATGATGAAAATATTCAGATTGTTCGCCGCGCTGCTGCTCTTATTCGTTCTCACCGCACAGGGAAGGGCCTGCACCACCATCATCGTGACGAAGGGGGCTTCGGCCGACGGCTCAGTGATGGTCTCCCACTCCGACGACAACGACCTCATGGACCAGAGGATTCTCCTCGTGCCGGCCCGCCGATGGGCCCCCGGCTCGAAGCGGTCCGTCTACTGCACCGCCGCGGCCATGGGGGAGTATCCGCAGTACAACGCCTTCACCTACCCCCGGATGAACACGGCCGACCGCGGCCCGGGGTACGATACGGCGGGACCCCGGTCCATACCCCTCGGCTCCATTCCCCAGGCAGCCGAAACCTATGCCTATTTCGACGGCAGCTACGGAATCATGAACGAACATCAGCTCATGTTCGGCGAATGCACCAACGGATCGAAAATCAACCCTGAGCCCGAGCCGGGAAAACGGATTCTCTATTCCGCCGAGCTCTCCCGGATCGCCCTCGAGCGGTGCAGAACCGCCCGGGATGCCATTCGCCTCATGGGGTCCCTCATCGAGAAATACGGCATCTACGGCACGGGGGAGACCCTTCCCGTGGCAGATACGGAGGAGGGGTGGGTCTTCGAGATGGCACCCTCTCCCGAAGGGACGGGCGGGCTGTGGGCGGCGAAAAGAGTGCCCGACGGCGAGATCTTCGTGGGGGCGAACCAGTTCCGCATCCGGGAAATCGACCCTGAGGATCCCGATCTGATGTATTCTGAAAACCTCTTCGCCGTGGCGAAAAAGCATGGATGGTGGAAGCCGGAGGACGGCCCCCTCGACTGGCTGCGGACAGTGAGCCTCGGAGAGTACAACCACCCCTATTATTCCCTGCGGAGAGTATGGCGGGTGCTCTCCCTGGCAGCCCCTTCCCGGCAGTTTTCCCCCTGGGTGAAGGACGGATTCACGAAGGACTATCCCTTCTCCGTAAAACCTGACAGAAAGCTCACGGTTCGGGACGTCATGTCCTTTCACAGGGATTATTACGAAGGGACGGAGTTCGATCTCACCCGCGGAACTGCCGCAGGCCCCTTCGGCTACCCCGACAGGTTCTACGGCCCCTACGACGGCGCGGGGGATGTGGGGGACCCGAAGCGGAAGCTGGAGGGCGCTTGGGAGCGCCCACTCTCGGTTACCTACTGCGGCTACGTTTTCGTCGCCCAGGCCCGGGGGTGGCTTCCCGATCCCATCGGCGGACGGATGTGGCTGGGGCTGGACAAACCCGCCGACACGGTCTTTCTCCCTTTTCACGTGGGGGTGATCTCCCTTCCCCGATCCGTCGAGGTCTGCGATACGGGGAAGTTCTCCCGGGAGAGTGCCTGGTGGACCTTCAACTTCCTCTCAAACTATGCGGGGCTGAAGTACGGCCCTATGCACGAGGAAATGGTCAGAGTGAGGGACCAGCTTGAAACGGGATTTCTGAACGCCCTCGAGGTGGCCGAGAAAAAAGCCCTCGACCTCTCCAGATCGAATCCGGACGGAGCGAGGCAGTACCTGACGGATTTCAGCGCCCGCAATACCGCCGAAACCCTTTCGGCGTGGCGGAACCTGGCAGAGGAGCTCATCGTGAAGTACAACGACGGCCTGCTCAACGAACGGGGAAAGATGGGGCAGCCTTTGGGATATCCCCGGGAGTGGCTGAAGGGGACATCCTGGCCCCAGGGACCCACGTCCTACGAAAAGAAATAGCGAAGCACAGGAGAGCGCAGGAGACTTCTGCCCTCTGCGCTCTCTTCTGCTATTTTGTTTTCGCGGAAAGAATCGACTCCCTCGCTTTTTTCCCCCCTGCGAGAAGCTCTTCGGCCTCTCCGGGAGAAGCGGCCAGTATACCCTCCAGAATTTCTTTGAATTCTTTCGCGAGGCGGCGGATCTCCCCTCCGTTGGTCTGCAGCATGTCAGCTCCCAGCTCCGGGGGTCCGCCGGCAACCCGGGTGGTGTCCCGGAATCCTCCCGCCGCGAGCAGGGGAAGGAGCGGGTGCGCCCCCCTCTTCTTTTCGGCGAGAAGAGCGAGGGATGCGGCGAGAAGAAGGGGAAAATGGCTGACGCAGGCGGTGATTGCGTCGTGTTCCTCCGGACCGAGAAGAAGAGCCGTGCCGCCGAGGGCGCAGGCCAGTTCCTCTCCGAGGGAGATCGTCCCGGGGGCGGTTCGGGGGAAGGGAACGAGGGCGCAGACGCTGCCCCGGAAAAGTTCCGGGTCGGCGCTGCCGATTCCTCCCTGTTCCTTGCCGGCCATGGGGTGAAAGCCGCAGTAATTTTCTTTCCAAAGGCCGCTCAGAATGGCGCCGACCTCTTTTTTCGTGCTTGAGAGGTCGAAAAGGACGCTCCCGGGGCGGACAGAGGGCTTTATTTTCCGGCCCGTCTCCTCCATTGCCCGGATAGGCACGGCCAGAATCAGGACGTCCCCGAGGGATGTGCATTCCTCCGCCGTACTGCATGGGATGGAGACGATTCCCCGCCCGGCGGCGCTGCGGACAGTTTCGGGGTTTCGGCTCCATCCGGCAACGCTCCGGACAAGGCCGTCCCTGGAGAGCTTCCATCCCAGGGAAGCGCCGAGAAGGCCCAATCCGAAGATGGAGACCGTGCAGTCCCTCAGCCTCCTTGCTCCTTCCGGGCTTTCTTTTCCGGCCTCTGCCGGAGTTCCCGCCGGAATGTCCTTCCTTTTTCCACTGTCTTTCAACTTCCCGTCATCTGTGCGCGATGAAAATGGGGTCATTTTTTCCTCCTGAAGAAAGGGCCTCAATCGGCGGAAGATCAGAATATCTTACCTTCAGGGGAAATTATATCCGTTTTTCTTCCCTCATCGGGGTTCTTTTCTCCGCCCGAGGGCTTTTTCCCCCTCCACTGCGAGGAAGGTCCCCAGTCCCACTCCGAGAGGAAGCAGCCAGTGGCGCAGCTGGAGGGGAACGGAGCCGAACCAGAGGTTCATGAGGGGGAAGTAGACGAAGAGGAGCTGAAGGACGGCGAGGAGAAGCACCGCTCCCCAGGCGGCTTTGTTGGAAAAAAGTCCTTTGAGGGAAAGGCTCGACTTGTGGAGAAAGCGGCTGTTGAAGAGATAGAACATCTGGCCGGAAACAAGATTGGTAACCGCAAGGGTCCGGGCGAGTTCGAGGGGCATTCCCCGCTTCAGCTCCCAGAGAAAGAGCCCGAGGGTGGAACCGCCGAGAAGGAGTGAGACGAATATCACCCTCCGGAGGAAGCTTCCTCCCAGGATGGAGACGTCCCGGTCCCTCGGGGGACGTTCCATGATTCCCGGCTCGGCGGGTTCGAAGGCGAGGGCCAGGGCGAGGGAGACGTCCGTGACGATGTTCACCCAGAGGATCTGCACCGGGGTCAGCGGCAGGGAAAAGCCGAAGAGTACGGAGCTCAGAATGACGAAGGTCTCCGCCCCGTTGCTCGGCAGCAGAAAGAGGATGGCCTTCCGGAGATTGTCGTAGATGGTCCGCCCCTCCTTCACGGCGGCGGCGATGGTGGCGAAATTGTCGTCGGCGAGGACGATGTCGGCGGCCTCCTTCGAGGCCTCCGTCCCCTTGATCCCCATGGCCACCCCCACGTCCGCCCGCTTGAGGGCGGGAGCGTCGTTCACGCCGTCCCCTGTCATGGCCACGACCTCTCCGTTGGCCTGAAGGGCCTTCATGAGGCGGAGCTTGTGTTCGGGGCTCGTCCTGGCGAAGACAGCGTAGTCTTCCGCGATCTTCCGCAGCTCCTCGTCCCCTGCGGCCTCGAGTTCTTTTCCCGTGACCGCCTCTCCGCCGATGCCCATCTCCTCTGCTATGGCGAGGGCCGTTCCGGCATGGTCGCCCGTGATCATCTTGACCTGTATTCCCGCCCGGCGGCAGATTTCGATGGCCTCCACCGCCTCGGGACGGGGAGGGTCGATGATCCCCGCAAGGCCGAGAAAGAGGAAGCCCTCCGCAAGCCTTTCAGGAACAAGGTCCTCCTGTCCGGGAGGCGCATCCTTCGAGGCTGCCGCAAGAACCCGCAGCCCCTTGCCGCTCATCTCCTCGATCTTCTCCTCCAGAAGGAGCGGTCGAGGGGTTCGGAACTGCCCTCAGCGGAGAGCTGGAAGGCGCTTCTGTCGAGCAGGCGGTCCGGTGCGCCCTTGAGAAAGATCTTCCGCTCGCCCCGGGGGGTTTCGTTCAGGGTGGCCATGTACTTCCGCTGCGACTCGAAGGGAACTGCCCCGAGGCGGGGGTAGCCGTCATGGCTGAACCCCGCCTTTCTGCCGAGGGTCCGGAGTGCCCCATCGGTGGGCTCTCCGGCGAGTTTCCACCGGCCGTCCTCCTCCGAAATGGACGAGTCGTTCGCCACCGCCATGACCTCGAGAAAGAGGCGGAGGTCCTCCTTATCTTCGAGGACGACTGCCTCTCCCCCGAAGGTGATCTCCCCTTCGGGGGCATAGCCTGATCCCGTGACGTCGTACTTCCCCCTCGCGGTGACGGCATGGCGGACGGTCATCTCGTTCTTCGTGAGGGTGCCGGTCTTGTCGGTGCAGATCACCGAGACCGCTCCCAGGGTCTCCACGGCGTTGAGCTGCCGGGTGATGGCCCTCTGGCGGGCCATCCGCTGAACCCCCAGGGCCAGGGTGACGGTGAGGATAGCCGGAAGGCTTTCCGGTATGGCCGCCACGGCGAAGCCGATGGAGGCCAGGAAAAGCTCGCCGAGGGGAAAATCGTGAAGAAACCGGCCGATCAGGAACATGAGGACCGCAAGCCCCACGATGACGAAGGAGAGGGTTCTGCCGAAGCGGCTCATCTGGCGGATGAGGGGCGTTTCGATGGGCTCGGTCTCGTCCACGAGGGTGTTGATCTTTCCGATCTCCGTGCGGGGGCCCGTGGCGGTGACGACACCCGTTCCGCGGCCGGCGGCAACGAGCGTACCCGAGAAGGCCATGGAGGTCCTGTCGCCCACTCCGGCTTCCGGTGGTACCGGGGAAGGGTCTTTCTCCGCAGGAAGGGATTCTCCCGTCAGGGCGGACTCCTCGATGCGGAGGGTGTTGACCTCAAAAAGCCGGAGGTCAGCCGGGACCCGGTCGCCGGGCCTCAGGCGGACCACGTCTCCCGGGACGAGTTCCGCAGCATCCTTCTTTTTCCATTGCCCCTCCCGGAGGACATCCGCCGAGGGAGAGAGCATCTTCCGGATTCCCGAAAGAGCCTCCTGGGCCTTCCCCTCCTGGATGAAGCCGATGAGGCCGTTCAAAATGACCACGGCCAGTATCACTCCCGTATCCACCCATTCTCTCAGGGAGGCTGTGACCGCAGCAGCAGCGAGAAGAATGTAAATAAGCGGGTCGCGGAACTGCCGGAGAATCCGGGAGAGCAGCCCTTCCTTCTCCGCCTCCGCCAGGCGGTTGGGGCCGACTGCCTGAAGCCTTGCCGCCGCCTCCGGACCTGCGAGGCCGCCCCGGCTGGCATTGAGCTGCTTCAGGACCTCTTCCCCCTCCATGGACCAGGGATTTTCAAGAATAAAAGATCTGCCTTCATCTTCCGGCATTCCCTCAGCTCCCTTCCTGCGCAGAATCCTTCCGGCCCTTCTCCTTGGGAGAACGAACCGGAGATCCGCAGTGAACTGCGGATCTTTATGCTTCAGTTTACAGTATTTTCATGAATTATGTCGAGAGAGGAAATTTCGATGCCTTACAGATCTAATTGAGAATACCTTGTCAGGGAGCCATGTTTGCTGCGGGGTTTTCCCAAAGAAGCAGAACCTCTCCGTTCCAGTTTTCCTCCCGAAGAATTTCGTCCTCGGGACGGATCTTTCCGCGGCGGACTTCTTTTCGCATGAGAGCGGGCGGAAGGAATTTCTTCAGTTCCACCAGGGCCCTGTCCTGGTTCCCGGTGCTCCGGGGGAGGGTAAGAAGCCCTGTCAGCTCCTTCTTCCGCTGAATTTCGAGAGTCCCCTCGAGAAAAGGACGACCGGAAGGGGTCTTCGCCCCGGAAGGCCAGAGACGGAGAACGAGCCGTTCATTGGAATTCACTTCCCGAAGAAGCCGGATATCGTCGCTTCTGCCATCGTGGAGACGGGGCAGCAGGGGAAGGTCTTCTACGGCCGTCGCGGGGGAGAGGAGGCCCAGGAAGGTTTTTGCATTCATAGAGGGCGAAGGGAGCCATCCCGAATCGAGAAAGAGCTGCCGCAGGGTCAAAGGGAAAATCGCCGCCTGGAGGACGAGGGGCTGCTCCTTCTCTCCTTCGAGATCGATCCTCCGGGCCGGAAAGGTCCTCCACTCCTCGTTCTTCCAGTCGGAAAGGGCAAGGAGGCGTTCCTCTTTCCGGGGCGCGTAGAGGGCCATATCCCCCTCGTGGCGGCGGGATATCTGCCATCCTCCCGCAAGGGCGAGGACGAGAAGCCCTCCCGCGGCAAGTCTTCTTGCAGGCAGCCCTTCGCAGGGCCGTTCGAGGTAGAGAAGACCGAGAAGGGCAATCCATGCGCTTCCCAGGAGAAATCCTCCGAGGACGTCGGAAAGCCAGTGGACGCCGAGATAGAGCCGGGAGACGGCGATGAGGGCCGAGATGAAAAAGGCTCCGAGATAGAGGGCTGCCCGCACGAGGGGAGTCCTCCCCCGGGAGAGAATAAGGGCGAGAAATCCGTAGATGACCACGGCCATGGTGGTATGGCCGCTCGGGAAGGCGTAGAAGGACGCTCCCTGGTAGACCGCAACCGGACGGGGAAGCTGCAGCAGGATTTTCAGAAGCTGAACCGAAGCGATTCCGCCGAGGGCGGCGACGGCCCAGAAAAGCCCCGCCCGGGTGCACCGGGAGGTCATGATAAGAAGCAATACGGCCGCCGAGAGAGCGATGTTGACGAAGGAGCCTCCCATCTCGGTGACCGCCACGAAGAATCGGTCAGCCCAGGGAGTCCGCAGCGACAGGAAGAGATTGTTCACGCTCTGATCCGCGAGAACGAGGGGGTCCTGGCTGAGGACATCCTCCGTCACTCCGAGAAAGGCCCACCCGGCGGCGAGAAAGAGAACAATCAGAAAGGCATAAAAAATCTCCTCCCCGGACTTCCGGAAGAGAAGAAAAAAAACGATTCTTTTGAGAAAAAGTTCTCCCCTCCAGGCGCTTTCCCTCTTCGAAGCCCAGCCTTTGAGTTTTTTCAGCAACAGGGGCGCGGCGAAACTGACGGCATGAAATATTTTTTTTCCGATCCACAGGGCGAACCACAGGACAGCGAGAAGAAGAAGGAGCAGCAGCGCCAGCCGGGAGCTTACCGTCCCCGCCACCTGCAGGGAGGTGCCGAAGACGAGCCCCGGAACCAGGTAAGCCCCCGCCCAGCCGAGGGCGGAGAGGATATTGACCGCGGTGAAATGAGCCGGCTTCATCCCCATCATTCCCGCCACGAGAGGAATGATGGGCCGGATGGGGCCGACAAAGCGGCCGAGGAAAACGCTCTTTCCGCCGTGGCGGAGAAAGAAGCGCTCTCCCCTCTCGAGAATGCCGGGGAAACGGGAAAAGGGCCAGATTCCGACAAGGCGGCTGCTGTATCTGCGCCCCAGCCAGTAGCTGATGCCGTCCCCCGCCACAGCCCCTGCTGCGGCGGAGAAAAAAACGGCGTACAGGTCAAGCCCTCCAAGGGCCACGACCGCACCGAAGCCGAACATGATCACCGTACCCGGAACGAGCAGACCCACTCCGGCAAGGGATTCCCCGAGGGAGAGAAGAAAGACCGCTCCGTAGGCCAGGACGGCATGGGACGAGAGAAGGGCCGGAAGGGCGCTGAGGGAGATCACGGACGCTCTTCCCCTTTCCGCCCCGCTTCAGGCCTGATCGAAAAAATGCTGAGGCGGGTACTTTTTCGGCTTTCCATGGCTACACTGTGAGAATCTTCTCTCCCGACTGAATGGCTTCCGTGAGGTACTGCCCCGTATAGAACACGGAGACTCCGAGCTCTTCAAGGTTTTTTTCCACTCCGAGGTTTTCGGCGCATTTTTTGCAGGCGATGGCCTCTCCCCCCGCCTCCATGAATTTTTTCAGTGAGGCCTGGACATCCCGGTCATCCGCGAGGAGCTCCGTGGAAGCCCCCCATATCAAAACGGTCACTGAATCCCACCATCCCTTGAGCAGGGAGTTGAGGCTGTAGAGAAGCACCATGTTCATGGCCGTCTCTTTTTCACCGCTCGTCCAGAGCACCAGGAGCTTTTTCTCCTTCTTTTCTTCCATACGTATCATCCCTTTCCTCTGATCGGAAATCTTCCCCTTTCTGCTTCTCCTTTTTCGAAAACAGTCCTGAAAGAAGGGGAGAGCGAAGGGAGATTCCTCATTATTATCTTACCATCCCGGCAAAAAAGACGCCCACCCTTGCGGGTGGGCGTCTCCGGAACGGCCCGATGAAGAGAATTCTACACTCCGCCGATCATCTTTTCGGGCAGCCAGGTGATGATGCCCGGAAAGAATGAGCAGAGAAGGAGCACGAACATGATGATGAGGATGAAGGGGATGACACCCTTGATGATGTCCCCGATGGTCACTCCCAGCTCGTCCGGAGCCGTGCCCTTGAGGACGAAGATGGACATGGCCATGGGAGGAGTCTGGAAAGCCATCTGCATGTTGATGCAGATCATCATCCCGGCCCAGAGGGGGTTGAATCCCAGGGCTTCGAGAATGGGGGAGAATATGGGGACGACTATGAAGACGATGCCGATCCATTCGATGAACATCCCCAGCAGGAAGACGATGGCCATGATGATAAAGAAGGACATCCACCTGCCCCCCGGAACGGAGAGGATGAACTCCGCCACCACGTCCCCGGCCCCCGCGCTCATGAAGATGCCCACGAAGGCGTAGCATAGGGCGGCGATCATGACCACGAAGGCGCTGACCCTCATGGTCTCGATGGAGGCCTGGCGGATCAGCCCCCAGCTGAAGCGCCGGTACCCTATGGCAAGCAGGATTGCTGCGGAGCACCCGACCGCCGCCGCCTCAGTGGGAGGGGCGATGCCGGCGAAGATGGTCCCCAGAACCGCCACGATCAGCAGCAGGGGGGGTACGAGGGATTTCAGCAGCCGCAGGACCTTGGCCATGTCGAAGGGAGTGACCTGGTCTGCTGGGATGGCCGGTCCCATGGACGGATTGAGGGCGCATCGGATGACCACGTATGCGATGTAGAAGGCGGAGAGGAGAAGCCCGGGGAAGACCGCCCCCATGAACATCTGCCCCACCGAGAGCCCTGCCTGGGGGGCGTAGACCACGAGCATGATGCTCGGCGGAATGAGAATGCCCAGGGTTCCGGCCGCCACGATGGATCCCGAGGCGAGGGATTTGTCGTACCCCCGGTTGACCATGGGCGCGAGGGCGATGAGGGTAAGGATGGTCACCGACGCAGCGATGACCCCGAGACAGGCGGCGAGGATGGTCCCGAAGATGATGGTCACCACCGCGAGGCCTCCCCGGAGACGGCCCATGGCCTCGTAGAGGCTCTGGTAGAGGTCCTTCGTCACCCCGGAATGCTGGAGGATGACCCCCATGAAGGTGAAGAGGGGG
The DNA here is from genome assembly GCA_963674625.2 of Aminobacteriaceae bacterium. Classification (GTDB taxonomy): domain Bacteria; phylum Synergistota; class Synergistia; order Synergistales; family Aminobacteriaceae; genus JALHFZ01. Next base: position 783,739 of record CAXXXO010000004.1, read on the forward strand.
ACTGCCAGGTAGGGGTAATTCAGGGAGAGGTCGTAAAACCGGCTGTAGAGAATGTGAAAGGTCGTGGTCGGGCCGAAGACGGCAAGCCCGGTGAAAAAGGCCACGCTGCCTATGACGAAGGCGATGGGGAAACCGGTCATGACGAGGACGAACACGCCCCCCAGCATGAGAAGAGTGATGGCTTCAGCGCTGATCTCAATCAAGAGGCTCACCCCTTGCGGCGAAGTACAGATCCCGGACGAACTTGGCGGCTCCCTGGAGGACCAGGAGCAGCAGGCCCACGGCGAAAATGGTGCGGTACGGGCCCGCCGGGGGGTACCAGAAGCTGTTGAAGAAGACTTCCTTGATCTTCCATGCCCGGAATGCCCAGGTTGCGGCCATCCAGAGCATGACGATCATGAGGGGAAAGAAGAGAAAAAGGGAGCAGATCACGTTAAGAGCGGCTTTTTTTCTCGGGGAGAGCATGTTGTAGAAAATATCCACCCTCGTGTGGGATTCATGAAGGTAGTCGTAGGAGGCCCCCAGAAGGTACAGGGAGCCTCCGGCCATGCACAGGACATCGTAGGACCAGCTGGTGGGGGCATCGAAGAAATGCCGGGCTATCGCCTCGTAGGTTCCCGCAAACACAAGGAGAAGGGCAAACCATTTCCCCACCTGGCCTGATATTTCACTCATTCTGTCGATTGACTTCAATGTGCGCTGCAGAGATGACATGCCTTTTCTCCTTGTGTTTTTCCGGGATTGAAGAGCCTATTTCATGGAGTTGTAGGCTTCACCGTACTTCTTCATGGAATCGTATATCTCGGCGAAGATCGGGGGCTCGCTCTTTGACTTCTCGGCGTAGAACTTGTCGGCCTCGTCCGCGAGTGCTTTGTTCACGTCGGCGGGGACCCTGAGAACTTCGTTGCCGGCGGCCTTGAACTTGTCGAGGGCCTGGATGGAGTCATAGACGAGGAATTCGTGCTGGGCCTGGGTGTACCGGTCGATCATGGTCTGGACGAGAAGCTGAAGGTCCTTGGGAAGGGCGTTCCAGGCTTCCTTGTTCACGAAGAAGACCTGGGGATCGCTCGGGGCCCGAACGGGGGAAAGGTAGACGTACTTCGCCACTTCGTTGAAGTGCATATTCCAGTTGGACGCGAGGGTGGAATACTCGAAGGCGTCGATGGTGCCGCGCTTCATAGCCTCATAGAGTTCGCCGCCGGGGATGATCACCGTGGCCACGCCCATTCTCTTCATGATCTCGCCGCCGTCGCCCATGCACCGGGCCTTGATCTTCTTCAGGTCGCCGAGGTTTTCGATCTTCACCTTGGAGTGGAAGAACACTTCCTCGGGAAGGGGTGAAAGGGCTCCGGGGAAGGTCATGACGTTGTACCCTTCCATCATCTTGTTCATAAGATCCGCTCCGCCGCCGTAGTTGAACCACGTTCTGAGGGCCTCTCCGGCGAGGGCGCCGGGACGGGAGCTGATCAGGCCGGCAGCGGACCACTTGTCGAGGTTGTACATGGGGCAGGTGTAGCAGAGCTGCAGGACGTTGTCGTTTACTGCGTCGAGCTCCTTGTAGGCGGGGACGATGGAGCCGCCGACGAAGGGCTTGATCTCGAGGCGGCCGTCCGATGCCTCGGTGATGGCCTTGCAGAGCTTGTCATGATAGATCTGGGAGGGGTCGGACGCGGGTCCGTGACCCGAGGATTTCCAGACGATTTTCTTCGGCGCGTCGGCGCCTTCGCCCATGGTCGCCGGAAGGAACGCTCCTCCCGCCAGAACCGCAATCAGCAGTGCGAACAAACCTGTTCTCAAAACCCGCATTGTGTAACCTCCTTTGTGATGTCGCCTCTTCCGGTCCCCTGGCTTCACCCCGTCAGCGGTCCGGAATTCCGATAAGCAGCCGGCTACCCGAAAAAGAGAGAACTTCCTGTGACGTTTGGAAAATAGCGGCCGTTTTCTTCCTGCAGACGGGCCGCGGCCGCCTGCCCCGTGCAGTGGGACACGCCGACAATTTCAATTTCCTCTCCGCGCAGATAAGCCAGGGATTTTTCCAGGGCACCTCCCTTCGCTTCCACAAGATGAGTTCCTCCGAGCACAGCCGCGATGGGGCGGCCGAGCCGGTTCCGGACGCTGTCGAGCATGGTGCGCATTCCCGGATGGGCGCACCCGAGAAGGACCGCCATACCCCGGGGAGTCTCCAGGGCGAGAAGAATTTCGTCGTCGAAGGGGTCGGGAATAAAACCACCTTCTGTTCTCAGCATAAACCTTGGGTTGATGACCTCCTCAGGGTGAATGCGGGGAAATCTGGAGAGGACGAAGATGCCGGGAAGAAGTTCTTCTACTTCTTCCTTGACCTCGTGGTGATCAATTTCCATCTCCTCAAGAAATTCCTCGTCGAAGGAGCTGCCGAGATAATCATAGGAACCGCTGCGATAGGCGTACTTCGGGGTGAAAAATCCGGGACCCGTGACGAGCTGAAAGGAAGTCGATTCTTCGGCGAGGAAAGGGAGGCCGCCGGAATGATCGTAATGGCCGTGGCTCAACACTACGTATTCTGCGGAGGCAGCAGGGAGGTTCAGCTGGACGGCATTGCCGAGAAAGGCCGCAGACTGGCCGGTATCGAAGAGAAGAGTGCCCCCGTCCTTTTCAATGAAGAAGGAAATCCCGTGCTCGTACCGCAGACCGTAGTGCTCTCCAGGAGAATTTTCGATCAAGGTGGTGATTCGAATCATGGCCGTTCCTCCTCGAATGTGCTCATTGGTCCATGGATGCCCTGATGTCGTCGAGGGCATTGGTGAGATGGCGGATCATGGTTTTCTCTGCGGCTTCAGGGTCCCCCGCGCGGATGGCGGCGAGTATGTCCCCGTGCTCCCGGACGGTTTTTTCTACCCTTCCGGGAATATGGAGGCTCGTGATCCACCCCTCGGAGAGGGAGCGGGTCATGGTCTTCATCAGGTAATAGAGGGTTCGGTTCTTCGTGGATTTGGCGATGAGGCGGTGAAAATCTCCGTCGGAGGAGACCAGGGAGGCCGTATCCCCTCTTTCGGCTGAACGGAGGAATTTTTCGTGGGCCTCCTCCATCGCCCGGAGAGATTCTTCGTCCGCCTGCTCGGCGGCCCGCCCCGCCGCCTTCGGCTCAATGATGAGGCGCACCTCGAAATGATCGAAAATGGGGGTTTTATTGTCCTTCAGCCAGCCCGCGAAGAGATCGGACTTCTCCTCCCCCGGCCCGGCGACGTAGATGCCCTTGCCCTGGCGCACAGTGACCCGTCCGCGGACCTCGAGGATACGGATGGCCTCCCGGATGGATGAACGGCTGACCTGAAGCTCTTTCGCCAGCTCGTGCTCGGAGAAGAACCGATCCCCCGGGCGGTAGCCGTTCTGAAGGATCATTCCGTCGATCGCCTCGATTGCCTTGTCGGACAGCCGGGTTTTCCGGATAGGCTCCATTTTTCCCCTTCCAGTATCAGGCTGAAGAATTTACTGATGTCTACTCATCGGACAACTTGATTCTACGGCTCCCTCTCGTTTCTGTCAAGCTGTATAGACAAATCACAGAAAATCCACCGTGAACCGGTACCCGGCCCCGTGGACGGTCTGAAGCCAGCGGGGTCGGGCCGGGTCATTCTCGATCTTCTGCCGCAGCCGGGCCATGTGCTGGTCGACGGTGCGGGTGGTGATCTCGCATTCCACCCCCCAGAGTTCCTCCAGCAGGGCATCCCTCGAGACGACCCTGTTCGGCCTGTCGAGAAGATAGCGAAGGAGCTCCGCCTCCCGGGGGGTCAGTTCGAAGGGAACGCTTCCCCTCAGGCCGGACATGGAGCCAAAATCCACCCTCACCGTGCCGAAGGAAAAGACCGTGCTCTCTACGGATTGAGGCTCCGCAGCCAGGGCCCCCCTGCGGAGGGCCGAGCGGACCCGGGCCAGAAGCTCCGCCATTCCGAAGGGCTTGACGATGTAGTCGTCCGCTCCGAGCTCGAGACCGACGACCTTGTCCACCTCCTGCCCCTTGGCGGTCAGCATCACCACGGGAACGATCCTGTTCTCCTCTCGTATGGCCCGGCAGAGATCGTAGCCGTTCATCCCGGGCATCATCACATCGAGAAGTACGAGATCGGGAGCAGACATCCGGAACAACTCGAGGGCCGCATTTCCATTTACGGCCCGCTCTACCGAGTACCCTTCGCTTTCGAGAAGATCGGCCACTCCCGTGAGGATGGCGGGATCGTCCTCGGCTACGAGAATGCGTTCGTTCATGCAGTCCTCTCCTTTTCGTCCTTTTTCGCTTTGCAGAGAGGGAGGCGGAGAGAAAAGACGCTTCCCCCTCCCGGACGGGGGGTATACAGTACATCCCCTCCGTGGCGCCGGGCGATATCCCGGGCAATGGAGAGACCGAGGCCCGCACCGCTCTTCGGTGATGCGAGGGAGTCGTCTCCCCGGAAGAACTCCCGGAAGATATTTTCAGCGTTTTCCGGGTCCACCCCCACCCCCCGATCCGCCACTTCCACCACGGCAAAGTCCTTCTCCCGGCGGGCCTCGACGGTGATCTCCCGCCGGTCGGGTGAATATTTTTCGGCGTTGGAGAGGAGGTTCATCATGACCTGACGAAGAGCTTCTCCGTCTCCCAGGACGGGAAGACTCTCCCGTATCAGAAATTCCACTGCAAAGCCTGCGTTGAGGAGATTGGGTTCAAGCTGGGACAGGGTCTCCCGGACGACCTGTCCCAGGTCGAGAGGTTCCATGGGAGGAGGAGCCTCCCGTCCTTTTTTCGAGAAGGCGAGCACCCCTTCCACGAGGCGGGAGAGACGCTCCGTCTCGGAGACCATGGTCCTGAGATATTCCTTCCGCCGCTCCTCGTCCCGGGGCTTTCCGGCGAGAAGCATCTCGGCGAAGAGCCGCAGGGATGTCAGAGGGGTCTTCAGTTCGTGGGAGACATTTGCCAGGAGGGTGGTCTTCTTTCGGGCACTGCGCATCTCCCCTGAGAGGATCCACAGTATGGCGGCCCCTCCTGCCGCGATGACGGCGAAGAGGACCGCCACGAGAGCCCAGACGGTCCGGGAGGCGTAGCGTGCCCTGGATGCCGCCAGCCCCGGATCGACAAGCCAGACCGCCGCCTCCCACCTCGGAAGAAGGGGAGATATTTCCCTGGCGACATAGGGTCTGCGCCAGTCGGGCTCGGGTGTACGGCCGGGCTTCACGAGGGGCTTTCCCCTTTCGTCCAGCAGGGTGAGGATGCGGACGGAAGTGAGCAGCTCAGGCAGGGCTTCCGCCATGCGGTCCCGCAGAGGCTCGAGATGGAGGATGCACCCTGCGAAGCTCCCGTCGGGATGGGCAGTCCAGAAGAGCAGCTGAAGGGTTTCTCCAGAGAGAAGGGGCAGAAGGCCTCCCCGGGATTCCCCTGCGAGGTCGGAAAAGGACTGTTCCCGGACAACCGTCCCCGACCGCTCTTCGTCCCCTTTCTGCTGAGCGGGAGCACTCTTTTCCGGGAGGGTGACGTTTCGCTGAAGGACATCGAACCCCTCGTCCCGGGCCTTCTGAAAGACCTTTTCTCTGAGGACGGGGTCTTCCGCGAGGGCACTCTCCGCAAGCTGACGCTCCCTTCCCGGCAGAGGGGAGGGGCTTGCCCGCTTCGAAGCTGTCAGAGGACTCTCTCCCCCGACGGAAGGCTTCGGTCCTTCAGGAGCCGGAGCCTTAGGCGGCGCTTCCTCTTTTCTCCCTTCAAAGGACGAGTCTCTTATCCCCGCCCGGAGAAGGGGGTCTCCTTCGATAGGGAGACGCTCCTCACCCATCTCCTTGCGGTAAACCGCCGCTATGGAGTCGTAGACCGGCAGGGTCTCCTCGTTCCGGAGAAAGGGGGCGAAGTCCTTCAGAAAGGCATTTTTTTCTGCGGGAGGAAGAGGGGGAAGGATGAGATCTCCCCCCCGAAGGAAAAAGGGGACGGCCACGAGAGGGTTTTTTTCTCCCCAGCCCCTGAGCGACACGGCGGATGGTGTTAGGGAACGGGCCTCCATCTCAAGCTCGGTTTCTATGGCCTGCAGCAGAGAATTTGTCCGGGATGCCGCCAGGTTGGCCTCGGCGAGGAGTGTTTCCTCGAGGCGGCGTTCCGCGTAGACCCCTTCCCGGTCGGCCGCCCGAAGGGCAAGAAGGCTGAGGGCGATGCTCGGAAGGAGCACCGCCAGAAAAAAGATCAGAAGGAGAGGAAGAGGGACGGACATGCCCTGAAAGAAAAAGCGCTCTTTCCATCTTTTCACGACTCTCCCTCTCCCTTCTCTCTCTGAGATTTCCATCGGATGCGAACCTGCCGGGCTAGTTCCCGGGCTCCTCTTTCTCAGGCATGTCGCCGCTCGATGTCACAGGTGTCTGCTGGCTCTTCTGAATAAAGGCGTCGTTAAGCACTTTCTTTCGGTCGGCATTGGAAAGAGCGCCTTCGGATTTCAGGCTTTCCGCCAGAGTTTCAAACTCTCCCGCCTCAGACTCGAGCAGAGGGGCAGCTGCGCCAGCTGCCGGCGCCAGGGTGCGCAGGTCGTCCTTCCGGCTTTCGAGAAGTTCCGCCGCTTCCCGGGCCCGCCCTTCATCGGCGAGACGGATCGCCTCGGTGCGGATTTCGGCGTTCCTCGCAAGGGCCGCCTGGGAGACGATGTCCACCTGCCGGTTTTTTTCGACCTCGGCCTCATTCCCCGTCCGGAGGATCTTCAGGGGAAGTTCTCTCGAGACCCTTTCTCCCGTTGCCGCATCCTCGTATTCCAGCCCAACGGAGACGGCATGAAGGATCTGTCCCTCTTCTCCTTCAGGAAGCTCGATTTCGAAGAGTCCGAATTTCTCCCCTTCTCCGTAGAGATTGTCCAGGAAGACCTCCATGGAATTTCCCCTGACTTCTCCGGTCCGGCCAAGGATCCGCAGAGGCCGGACCCCTTCCCCACAGGTCAGGGTCAGGCGCATTTTTCTCGCCGTCACGGAAAGGGCATCGGCCATATCCCGGGCGAAAATTTCCGGCAGCATTCCTCCGTTGCGGGCAAAATAGGAGTTCCCGCCGCTCTCCTCCGCTACAGCGGTCATCAGGTCTTCATTATAATCCAGGCCGAGGCCGATCGTGGTAATGGTCATCTCCTGCCGGGCAAGTTTTCTTCCGAGCCGCGCCAGCGCCTCCGCAGACGAGGGACCCACGTTGGCCATGCCGTCGGAGAGGAGGATGATCCTCGGGATATATCCCTCTTCCACGAAGGGCAGGAGTTCCCTCGCTCCCGCGAGCAGGCCGTCGTAAAGGGCCGTTGAGCCGCCGGGATGAAGGCGGGATACGGCCCTGAGGAAAACTCCGTCTTCTCCGTCAATCCGCCGTGCCGAGACGGAAACCCGGGCCAGATCGTCGTAGGCCACGAGAGCGGCCACATCCCTGATCCCGAGCATCCTGAGGGCTTCCTCTGCCCCCCGGCGGGCATTTTCCATCTTGCCGTCGGCCCTCATGGATCCCGACTTGTCCAGCACCAGGGCCACCGCAAGGGGAGCCCGTGTTCTGCTCTGGCTCCTTCGGGGGCGGAGAAGGGCCCTCACGATAATTTTCTGGCCTCCGTCGGTCCCCGCCACGGGCAGAGAAGCCGCCACGCCGAAGACCAGAGGATCCTCCGCAGCCATGGCGGGACCAGACCCGCCGAGAGAAAAGAGAAACAGGAACAGAACGAACAGAGCTGACACTTTTTTTCCATACATCATTTCAACCACCTCCTGGAGAACAGAGTACAGGGTTCAGAGGCGGCAGATGTCAGAAGGATGTGCCTTAAATGTCACAGAATTGTAAAAGGAGAAGGACCGGGATCTACCATTGAAAAAGAAAACCTGAATGGACAGACTCCCTGTTTTTAGTCTATCAGGACCGGAAGAACCGGGGGCTTACAAAAGGGCAACCTTCATTCATATCTATTTCAGAAGGAGCATCAGAGGCGCCAGGGTCAGCTCCCCGGTAACCCGCGCAGTAAGCCGAGTTCAGGTCGCCTGGCTGATGGTTTTACGGAATCGGTTCAGCGCAATGACAAAGCACACTCCGCCTATCGCCGCCAGCGCAAGAAATTGCGGCCACACAACACTGAGGCCGGCATCCCGGAAAAGAACAGCCTGTCCCACGGCAACAAAGTGCGTGGTTGGCGCGACCAGCATCACGTTCTGGATGAACCCCGGCATGCTCTCACGAGGGGTGATTCCGCCTGAAAGCAGCTGCAAGGGCAGCAGGACCAACATCGCGAGCATCCCGAACTGCGGCATCGAACGCACCAGAGTCGCCATGAAGATTCCCAGCGAGGTGGTGGCGAAGAGGGACAGAGCGGCACCAACCAGAAACAGCACCGCCGAACCTTCGACCGGCACGCGCAGCACTCCCTGAACGACGAACACCAGCGAGCCGGCTACAGCCAGCAGCACAACGAGGCCCATGGACCAAATTTTGGCCAGCATGATCTCGGACGGTGTGACCGGCATCACCAGAAGATGCTCGATGGTGCCGTGCTCACGCTCGCGGATCAGCGCAGCCCCGGCCAGGATGATCGACAGCATTGTGACACTGTTGATGAGCTCCATCAGAGCACCAAACCAGAATCGCTCCAGATTGGGGTTGAAACGCACGCGCAGCGCAAGGCTTACCGGGGCTGCGGCGGTGCCGTGATACCGCTGGACGAACTCGTTGACCTCGCTTAGAACTATCTGCTGAACATAGCCGCTGCCTGAGAAGGCCTGGGTCATGCGTGTGGCGTCGACGTTGAGCTGAATGGCCGGCGACTTGCCCGCCAGCACATCACGGTGGAAATTCGGCGGAATATTCAGCATGAAGGTATAGCTGCCGGAATCCAGCCCTTTGTCAATGTCGGCCAGGGAGATTATCACCGGCGGGTTGAATCGCGGCGGATAGAAGGCGGAAGCGATGCTTGCCGACAGCTGTGAGCCATCCTCGTCCACGATGGAGATCGAGGCCTTGTGCAGGGTTTCCGGAATTGCCGTGGCGGAGATATAAATCGTTACCGTGAACATGAAGACGATGAGCACGAGCATCATCGGGTCGCGCGCCAGACTCCAGAGTTCCTTGACTCCCAGACGGAAGATTTTTACGGCGTTCGGCATATTCAGTCCTCCTGTTTTTTCAACAGTATGATGGAAAGACTCATAATCACAGGCACCGCCAGCAGCAGCGGCCAGAATGAGGTGGACAGGCTGGAAAATCCCAGTGCCTTATTGAAGACACCCCGGCTGATGTTCAGAAAGTAGGTAGCCGGATAGACACGGCCAATGAGTGCCCCTAGGCCTTCCAGCGAGGAAACCGGGTTCAGCATGCCGGCGAACTGAATGGCTGGAATCATGGTGCCGATTATCGCCACGAACATAGCAGCAATCTGGCTTCGCGTGAAAGTGGACGCAAACAGGCCGAATCCGGTCGAGAACACGACGAATATCAGCGCCGCTGTTGCCAGAGTCAGAAAACTGCCCTTCACAGGCACATCGAAGAGGATAACGGCCAGCAGCGTCATCAGGCCGAAGTTGAGCAGCGCCAACACGATGTAGGGCAGTTGCTTGCCGAACATAAACTCGCTTCGGGTAACCGGGGTGACGTAAAGATTGATGATCGTGCCCAGCTCTTTCTCACGCACCACCGACAGCGCTGCAAGCATCGCCGGGATCATCAGCAGCAACAAAGGAATGACCGCCGGCACCATCGCCGGCAGACTCTTGACGTCAGGGTTGTAGCGATAGCGCGTCTCGATTGTGGCCGCAGCAGCAATGCCGGTTTGGCCCAACTGCCGTTTCGCCGTGTCAAGCAGCCAGTTCTGGTGCATGCCCTGAACATAGCCTTTTATCGTCTCAGCGCGTTGCGGCATGGCACCATCAACCCAGGCCCCGATCTGTACGGCATTGCCGCGCTTCACCTCACGGGCAAAATCGGGCGGGATCTCAATAGCAAGGGAGAGTTCTCCCGAGCGCATGCGCTGATCGAGGTCTTTGTAGTCAATAATCGCGGCCTTTTCGACGAAGTACTGTGAGCCGGACAGATTGAGCGCATAGTTCTGGCTCAGCACAGTCCGGTCGCGATCAAGCACTGCATAGGTCAGGTCCTCCACGTCCAGGCTGATTCCGTAGCCGATAACAAACATCAGGAAGACCGAGCCCAGCAACGCCATTGTGGCCCGCACAGGGTCGCGGAGTAATTCCCGGGTCTCGCGAAGGCTGTAGCTCCAGGCGCGCCCCAGGCTGAAGAAGTGCCGGCGCGCCGGAGTAGAAGACGCAGATGGAGGTGCAACCGTCTTTTCATTGTCCGACGGACCGGCCTCACCAGCACCCGAGTCTTCTCCAGCACCCGCGTCTTTCAGATAGCCTATAAAGGCCTCTTCGAGCGTGTCGGTGCCGCGCTTTCTCACCAACTCTGCCGGAGCACCGGTGACCAGAACCTTTCCGGCATGCATCAGTGAGATGCGGTCGCAGCGCTCGGCTTCATTCATGAAGTGGGTAGAGATGAAGATCGTTACCTGGTCGTTGCGCGCGAGGTCAACCATCAATTGCCAGATAGAATCGCGGGCGACAGGATCCACACCCGAGGTCGGTTCGTCCAGAATCAGCAGTTCCGGTTTATGCACCATTGCCACGGCAAGGGATAAGCGTTGGCGGACTCCGAGAGGCAAATTGTCGGGCATCGCGTCAAGCACCTCGGTCAGGCCGAAGCGATGGACCATCTCGTCCACCCGCACCGGGATATCAGCTTTCGGTACCTGAAACAGCCGTGCGTGCAGCACCAGATTCTGATGCACCGAAAGTTCGGTATAGAGCGAAAACGCCTGCGACATATACCCCACGCGCCTGCGCGTGCCTATGTCCTTTGGGTCAACCTCTTTTCCGAGCAGCCACGCCCGGCCTTCGCTGGGCGGCAGCAGACCGGTCAACATCTTCATAGTAGTGGTCTTGCCGCAGCCGTTGGACCCGAGGAAACCGAAGATCTCGCCGCGGCGGATACTGAAACTGACGTGGTCAACGGCGACAAAATCGCCGAAGCGCATGGTGAGGTTCGTGGCCTCGATGGCTATTTTGGCGCTCTCTCCGTCAGCGAGCGGCGGGATCGTCACCTCACTGTGGCTGCGTCGTTTTTCCTCCGGCAGCAGGGCGATAAAGGCCGTGTCCAGCGTGTCGCTATGGGTGCGTTCAAGCAATTCGGCCGGCGTACCGGTGGCAAGCACCTTGCCGTCATCCATAGCCACCAGCCAGTCAAAGCGCTGCGCCTCGTCCATGTAGGCGGTGGCGACGATCACGCTCATGTCGGGGCGATTAGCGCGTATGCGGTTGATCAAGTCCCAGAACTGCGCGCGAGCGAGCGGATCAACTCCGGTCGTCGGTTCATCCAGGATCAGAAAGTCGGGGTCGTGGATCAGTACGGAGCACAAACTCAGTTTCTGCTTCATTCCACCGGACAGTTTGCCAGCCGGGCGTGACAAGAACTTTGACAGGCCGATGCTTCGGCTGAGCTCATCGATGCGACCGCGGCGTTCGGTCGCGTTGTGGCCGAACAGTCGTCCGAAGAACTGCAGGTTTTCTTCCCCGGATAAGGTCGCATACAGATTCTTGCCGAGACCCTGCGGCATGTAAGCGATATGAGGACAGACGCTCTCACGATGACTCGCGCTGGCCATATCGCCGCCCAAAACCTCGACCCGGCCCTGCTGCACCTTCCTGGCTCCTGAGAGCAGAGAGAGCAGGGTAGACTTGCCGACGGCGTCCGGGCCGATCAGACCGACCATGCACCCGGCCAGGATGTCCAGCGTAATGCCGTCCAGCGCACATGTTTTTCCATAGTGCAGAACAATATCGGTCAGGCGGGCAACCGGAGCGGGTTCGGATGTCTGCGCAGTCATTCCGGTATCTTGACCTCTAAATCTGCAGGCCACTGTGCCTCCGGATCAAGTTTGAGCCATGCCACGCCGGGCAGGCCCGTCTTGACCAGATCCAGGTGTTTCAGCAGCAGTTCGCGATCAATCTGCGCTCTGACGCGGAACATCAGTTTCTGGCGCTCGCTGGCCGTTTCGACGGTCTTGGGTGTAAACTGCGCGTCACTGGCTACATAGGACACCTTCGCCGGAATTACATATTGTTGTGCGGAATCAAGTATTATATGGACGTCGCTGCTCATCGCCACCTTGCCAACCACCGGCTCGGGCAGAAAAAAAGTCATATAAACGTCGCTGAGATCAACCAGGCTGAGAACCTTACCCCCTGCAGGCAGCACCTCGCCGGGCTGAGCGATGCGGTATTGTACACGACCATCAAGAGGTGCCTTCAGCTGGCTGTCCTCGATATCAGCCTCGACCCGGGCGATGGTCGCCTCAGCGGCATTGGCGCCATATTTGGCACCGCTGACCTGTGCTTCTGCGGCAGTGATCGCAGACTGCGCTGCGGCCACTTGAGCCTGCGCCGCGACGACAGCTGCTTTTTTCCCATTGAGGAGGGCGCGAGTGTCGTCAAGTTCCTGGATCGACACTGCGTCCTGTTCGGCAAGCGACTTGATACGCGTAAACCGCCGCTGCGCAGCGTCTAATTCGCTCTTGCGCTGTGCAACCATGCCCTCCGCAGCAGCCATGTCGCTCTTACGGGCGGCGACCTGGGCCTCGGCGCTGGCTACCGCAGTGACTGCCTTCTGGAACTGAGCGCGGGCCTCATCGCGCTGTGCGTCGAGCACGAAGATTTGCATCTGCGCCAACAGTTGTCCGGCCTTCACAAAATCGCCTTCGTCGACCATGATGTCGTTCACTCGACCGCCGAGTTTGGCGGAGATATCAATTTCAGTAGCCTCGATACGGCCGTTGCCGCTGACGAAGCCAGCGCCGGGACCGGAAGGTTTCATGACGATCCAGGCTCCCAGCGCGATTACAGAGATGGCAACGGCAATAATGGCCCCGATCATCACTTTCTTTTTCCTGGACCCCTGAGCAACCGGTGCGGCGGGCTTTGACATGATGGATTGTTCCTCCTCTAACCAGAATTTCAACGAACAATGTAAAGTGAGTATTCTGCATGCAGAACTCTCACCGTCTATGCCCATTAATATTTGTTATCTCCGCTGACAATACCAGCGGCAAATCCATTGGCACGTACAAAGCAAACTGCGGCTCTTATTCTGAAATTTTCTGGTCGAGTCAATGTCTGACACTCTTGTTCCTTGACGAGGAGTACAACGAAACGACGCTGTAGTTTTAAGCAGTTGAGCCTCTTTTCCGCTGAAGAATTACCGAGGTTGAACCAGTTTTATGCGGAACAAAAACTTTAACTTCCGAAATCTTATTCACCACGTCAAGTTTACAAACATAGAAAAATTCTTGTTAATTATATTCCCTTCGCAATTTATAAGTCAAGACCTCAAATTGCCCCTGAATACGAAAAAGGAACTGGGAAAAAAGGCGAAGGAACGGGGTCAAAGGAACGCAAAGGAACGGGGTCAGACCTACACATTTGACAAGTTTGTCAAATGTGTAGGTCTGACCCCGAAAAAAGATTCAATCGGCTCCATTGTGCCATGGAAGGGCGTAATCGGCGCAGATTCCCCGGGCAAAAATGAGATGGATGACGGGAACTCCCGAGTCGAGAAAGTCGAAGATCAACCCTCTGTCGGGATCGGAAGGGATATTATTGTAGGAAAGGACCAGCCCGTGGGGTACCTCGAGCACTTCTTCGGAAAGCCCCATGCTTGTCCAGGGGCCTCCGCAGCTGACGAAACACTTCACGGGCTTCGGACTCTCGCTGAAAATTTCATGGCGCCGCCGGATGGCCTGTGCAAAATCCTTTTCCTCTATCTTTTCTTCGGACCGCGAGTCCATCAGTTTTCTGACCGTCGGCCAGGGGTCTTCGAGGAGCACTTCGTCCATCCTGTCCCATGCACCTCCGGGTGCCACGGCCTGGAAGCGGGCTGAAAGCAGGCCGCGCTCGTTGAGGAGGTCGAGCATTACGGGAAAGGTGAAAGCGGCATCGGTCCCTCCGTACATGGAGGAACCGTAGGAAAATACCCCCTGCACATGAATTCCGAGAGTTTCGGCGGCGCAGAGGGTTGCAAGGGTGAACCCCGGGAAAGAACCGCTGGCGTTCAGGGCGATCCAGTCCCCCTTTTTCACTCCGGCTTTCAGAAAATAGTCCGCGACCACATCGGCAATGGCCGGCTGAGCCGCAGCCCGCTTGTCGGAGAGATGGCCAAGGCTGGTGGTCAGCGGAGAGAATTCAACGCCGATCAGTCCCGTATGCTGAGGATCGAGCGTCTCGTCGGCCGACCCGAGCCGGCTCTTTTCTGCGTACAGCACCTCTTCACAACGGGCCATGAGGTCGGATGCGGGGCCTTTTTCCAAAAGCACCCCTTCCGCAGGAAGATGCAGGAAAATCAGAAGAAGCAGGATGAGCGTCAATCCGTGTTTCACGATTTTTTTACCTCAGGTTTCTCAGTCCTTCCGGAGGTTTCTCAGTCCTTCCGGACCTCCGCCGAGTCCATTTTCTCTATGGTCCCTTCGGGGGTGTACCGGTACAGACCCACGAACTCGCCGTCCTTCTTCGGAATGATTGCGGCGAAGGTCATTGTGGGCATCGCGTTCCTGTCGATCCACGTGCCGGTGTTTACGTAGACGGTATCCTGTCCGCCGCAGGTCTTCGAACGGATCAGCCTCGGCTCGTGGCTGTGGCCGAAGACCACGATTTTCTTGTTTGATTCCGGATTCTGGAAGTACTGGTACTCCGCCTGGGAGTCCAGCTCGGACGCAGGGGCAGCCCCCTGGATGGCCCGCTTCGCAGGAATTTTGACCGCAACCCTGTTGAGCGTCTGCCGTTCGTCCCAGGTCTTCTCTATACCCCTGAAGAGTTTCATGTCGATAACGCCGCCGGGCTCGGACTGATAGGGAAAGAGGTCAGCGAGAGAGTACCCTTCGGTAAAGCCGTCGATGTTGGTGGTGATGATCTTGTCGTCAAGGCCTTCTTTGATCTTCATGAGGCCCGAGAGCCATTTCCAGTCCTTCCAGTAAAGATAGACAAGCTCCTGGCTTTCCCCCAGGGAGTTCGGCGCAACTTCAGGAAGGGAATATCCGGGAGCCGGATGCCCTTCCACCACGGACAGCGTGGCGACGCGGGTGAAGAAGTATCCCGGGGGAAGAATGGAACCGGGAGCAGCCTCCCTGTTCGAAATGGGATCGGGGGCGCAGAAGAAATTATACCGGTGCCCGTGTTCAATGGCTATTTTCGGGTGCTCTTCCGGAGTGTAGGTCCCCAGGCCTCTGACGTCCCTTGCCTGGAGTATTCCCGGCAGAACGGCCTCCACGCTCTCTGCGGAGACCAGAAGATCGTGGTTCCCCGGAACATAGGTCACTTGTATCTTTCCGTCCCGGATGATGCCGTTGAAGGCGTCGAAGACCTGCCTGTTGTTGTCGGCAACCCTCCGGACGAATTCCTCCTGGGACTTGCCGCCGTAGGTGTCCTTTCCGGCGGGGATGAACCATTCGTCGATCATATCCCCCGCTATGACGAGTTCCTTCACGTCTGCTGCCTCTCGAACTCTGCCGAGAAATTCTGCGAGACGGGGTCTGTTTATTACATTCTCGGAATAGCTGTCGTCTGCCCCGAGATGGAGATCGCTTATGATGAGAATAACGGATCGATCTCCCCCGTTCTCGGGAACACCTTTTTCGTCAAGGGTGAATGCAGAAGCGGACAAACAGAGGCTCATAGACACCCAAATTATCGCTGCAAGTATTCCCGGCATATTTCTTTTCATAATCTCATTTCCTTTCTTGGATGGGGGATAAATTTTCGTCACCGCTGGAAGACAGATTTTCGAGAACTGCCTGCGGCTCAAAGCCTCCAGGTGAAGCCGATGAAAAATCCGTCATTGTAGGCATCCATGACGAAGCCGTTCTTTTCGTAATCAACGGAGAGATAACGATACCCCATCTGGACGGAAGTACGGTCGGAGAGCGCCCATGAAAGGTCAGCCATGGCTCCCCAGCTGAAGTCCGATCCCACGCCGAACCCGCCGACGTCGGCCATGGCGACGAAGAGAAGCCGGGGGGAAAGCTGTACGGTCCAGCGGAAGCCCACAAGAGGGTCCAGCCAGGATTCATTCTCAGAAAATTCCCGTACCGGCACCGATCCGGACCGAAAGGCCAGGCTGTTCCTGAGATCCCAGTAGCGCGCCCCGGCAAAGAGATAGAGCGAGGAGGACTCCCTCTCGAAAATGCGGAGGCCCCAGGCCGCCTCGAGTCGGGTCATGGTGACATTCACTGTTGCTGAAACCCCCGGCGAAAGAGGCTCCGTATCCGACTGGTCAAGATAGAGCCCGTTGAAAAAGAAATACTGCCTCCCCTTGTGTCCATGGAAGGCAGCCATACCCGAAGCGTCCATGTTGTCCAGAATGTCGGAAAAGCTCAGATCGATACTTGCCTTGTGTCCCTTTGCTCCCACGGTTCCCACAAGGCCGGAGGCCCATACATAGGATGTGGCCGAAAGGGACCATTTTGAAGGGTCATCGCTTCCTTCCACAGCAGGAGGGGGAAGCAGGGCGAAAAGGAGAAAAACGACAAGAAGAGAATGAATGAGGAAGAGGGATTTCTTTTTAATGGCAGCAGACCACCTTTGGAAAAATTTTAAGATGAAAAAAGTATATACTCTCCTTCCTGTGAGGTCTACACCGGCAACCAGGAAACAAGCAAAGCCAGGCCTGCACGTTTGACAAAAAATAGAGAAGAAGCGCCGATTTTGTCAAACGTGCAGGCCTGGCACCCCTTGGCCCTTGGAATCTACAGAGCCTTTTCCACTTTCGCGATGATCTCCTCCCGGTCTGGTCCGGTGATCCATCCCTTCCAGGTATCGGGATATTCCTTCAGAAACCATCTGGCTCCTTTTTCCATGTCGTTGCCGTTGTCCTCGAGCCATGAGAGGGCCTTCTGGTTCTGTTCAAGGCTCGTGGAGTAGTTTTTCAGGAAGGCCGCAAGAGGCGGGTTCTTCTCGAGAAATTTGCTGTTGGCTACGACATAGGTGGTGGCGGTGAGCCATGTGCAGAGGAATTTGCCCTCCGGAGTCCAGAGCTTTTCGTCAAAGGGAGGCTCCTCGAGCCTCGTCATGTCGTACCGGCCCAGAAGCCACGTGGGCTCCCAGTAATAGAAAAGTATGGGCTGCCCTTTCTTGTATGCCGTCACTATTGCCGTGTCGAGGGCCGTACCCGACCCCGGCGAGAAGGGCTTGTAGTGCTTGTCGAGGCCGTACCCTTCGAGCTTCGTGATGTTGATGTCGTGGGCAACCCAGCCGGTGGGCCCGTTGAGAAGACGGCCGAACTTCTTGTTCTCCGGGTCCCGAAAGACCTCCCAGTACCTGGGAAGGTCGAATACCGACTTGAGATCGGGAGCGGAAGCCTTGATCTCCCGCTTGGGGTCGCCCTTGATGACATAAGTCGGGACGTACCACCCCTGGTTCGCCCCCTCGAAGTTAACACCGAGGTCCATAACGGTCTTTTTCGCCCGGGCCTTGTCCCACCAGTCGAGATTGAAGGTGGGCCACAGTTCCATATCGATGTCGATATCCCCTCGTTCGAGGCCCATGAGCCCGGCAGTCAGGTCGACGAAGAGGTAATCGACCTTCTCCCCGTAGCCATGGGTAAAGATGAACCCCGCGATGCGGTTGTGGAGCTGAACGCTTTCCCAGCTCAGATCGGCGAAGACTACCGGTTCTTTCGCAGTCGCCGGACCGGAAAAAAACAGAAGAAACGCTGCTAAAAGAGGCAGAAAAGGGAATTTTTCTTTAAGAAACATCATGACTCTCTCCTCCTTTAAGGATAGTCTGAAACAACATCACGACTGGAGCTTCAATTTTATACTATTTTAGCATATGTCCAAGCCATTTATAATGAATATATTCATTCCAGTGAAAATAAGAACGGCACGGGACCTGAAAAAGCCGCCGTGCCGTTTTGAAATTATAGGCTACAGGAGGAGAAAGGGGACGAAGGGCTTTCTTCCGCTACAGCACCTTCCCCGCCGAGGCCATGTAGAGGACGAATTCGTCCTGGCCGTCCGCCCCGACAAGGGCGTCGGCGTCCTCCTGGGAGTAGGCGGCGATGGCGCAGGCTCCCGCACCGATCACTTCGCAGGCGAGATAGAGGTTCTGGCACACGTGCCCCGCGTCGAGGGCGATGACCTTGACCGAGGCCTCGGAATAGCGCCACTCAGTCCGGGCCGGGAGGGCCGTCCAGAAGAAGGTTGCGGCGCTCTTTCCGGCGAAGGGCTGGTTCAGGGCAGCTTTCGAGGCTTTTCCCTCGAGATCGGGAGGGCAGCCGAGGAAGAAGAGGGCGTGCTCCACGGGCAGGTAGCGGTACATTCCCTTTTCAAACCCCTCCGCCCGGAAGAGGGCCAGACAGGTCTCGAAGGGGTGCCTGCATCCGGCCGAGGGGACGTTCCGGTACATCCGCACCGGGTCTGCCTCCCCCCGGACGCCCTGGGTCGCCCACAGGAGAAAGGAGAGTTCTTCTTTCGAGAAGGGATCCGCTGTGTATTTTCGGACGGAATGCCGCCGGGCGATGGCCTCGGAGACCGACAGGCTCCCGATGGTCTTCCATTCTTCCCTCCTCGGGAGGGGAAAAATCTTCGCTCCGGCCGGCAGGGGTTTTTGCACCGGAGGGGGAGGATACCCGAGATTTTGTTCAGTCCGGCTGAAATCGACCTTTTGACGTATTGTATCCTTCAGAAACTCCCGCAGTTGTTCTTTCATGGGAATGCCTCCTTGTACTCTCCCCGAAGGGAAATAAAATATCGGCAGGACTGCGCAGTTCGCCGCCGGAGGTTCACCTCGCCTGTTTTCTGGTCTCTGAGGGGATCTCGCCCACCCGGCGGCTTCTATGGTATTCTTCTTTTCAGGGTGAATCAACCGCTTTTTTTCCGGGAAAATTACGAACGGGGTGGAAATCAATGGGGAAGCCTTGCCGCCAGGTGTGCCTGTTTCTTGCAGCCTTTTTCTTTTGTGTTCAGATGCAGTCCTCCGCCCGGGCTCTCGAAATGCTGGAGCCCGCGGATACATCGAGCCCCCGGGCAACTCTCGCCTCCTTCCTCTTTCACATGAACTCTGCCTACGAAATTCTGCAGAATGCGAAAGCTCTCCCCGAGAACAGCGGCTCCTCCCTCCTGCAGGTCCAGATTCCAGAGGATCTCGTCTCGAGGGGTGAATTTCACCTGGAGCGGGCCATCCAGTGCTTCGATCTCTCCCGGATACCGCTGATCTACCGCACCGAAAAAGGGTATGAATCGGCCCTCCTGCTGAAGGAGATTCTCGACCGTGTGGGGCTTCCTCCCCTTTCCGAGCTTCCGGGGGAGGGTTATCCGGCCGCCCGAACGGAAAATTCCCTGCTCAGGTGGACCCTTCCCGGGACGGAAATTCAGCTCTACCAGATCCAGACGGGGGAACTGCAGGGACGATGGCTTTTCACCCCTGAGACGGTAGAGCGCCTCGAAGGAGACTTTCAGAAAATCCGGAGTTTTCCCTATCTGCCGGGAGGATCGGAGGGATTTTATGAATATTACAGCCTGACGCCGGGACGGCTTTTTCCGGCGTCCTGGATGCAATACCTTCCCCACTGGACATTCTTTGAGTTCTACGATCAGACCCTCTGGCAGTGGGCCGCCCTTTTGCTCAGCCTCTTCCTTTTTGCCGGCGGGGCGGTTCTTCTATGGGTGCTCTGCAGAAAGGCCGGAGAAAACCGTTCTCTCGTCCTGCGGCAGTTCCTCTCGATTCTCCCCCCTCTTGCGGTCTACGCCTCCTCCGGAGCGATGATCTACCTCTTCGACGAGACCATCAACATCACCGGCGCACCGGCACTCTTCGTGCTGGGAGGGATGACCTTCATCGAATGGACTGCCGCAGCCTGGGGCATCATGCGTCTCGGGGAGTTCACGGCCGAACTGATAATCCTCTCCCCCGGCATTATCCCCCAGGGTATAGATGCAAGCCTCATCCGCACCACCACACGCCTGCTCAGTCTCTTCGCCGCTCTGTGGATTCTCCTCTACGGGGCTTCCCGGCTCGGCCTCTCCATCGTTCCGGTTCTGACAGGACTGGGAGTCGTCGGACTGGCCATCTCTCTTGCGGCCAAGCCGACGGTGGAGAACATCATCGGGGGGCTTTCCCTCTTTGCGGACCGGACCGTCCGGGTGGGAGAGTTCTGCCGTTTCGGCGGCACTGCGGGGACGGTCATTCATATTGGCCTAAGGTCGACCCGGATCGAGGCCCTGGACCACACCATCATTTCCATTCCAAACGCAGAATTCTCCCAGATGCAGCTCGTCAACGTCAGCAGGCGTGAAAAATCCCTTCTGCAGAAGACCGTCACCCTCCGGTACGAGACCACTCCCGATCAGCTCCGGTGGATCCTCGCCTCCATTCGGGAAATGCTCCACGCCCACCCGAAGGTCTGCGCCGCCCCTCCCCCTTTCGCCCGTTTCGAGGGACTCGGCGGATCCGCCCTGGAAATTCTTCTCTTCGCCTACATCTCCACGAAGAAATGGTCCGATTTCCTCGCCGTGCAGGAGGATATTCTCTTTCGGGTAGCCGACATCGTGGAGAAGGGCGGTTCGGCCTTCGCCTTCCCTTCGACGACCGCCTATATCGCCAGGGACAAGGGGATCGACGAAGAAAAGGGCGCCGAAGCCGAACGTAATGTGGATCTGTGGAGGAAAGACGACTTCTTTCCCTTCCCTGAAACTCCGGCGGACAGAATTGCAGCCCTCAAGGGAACTGAGGAATATCCCTTCCGGAAGTCTGAGGAAGAGAACTGATCTTCCCGCAGCGGGAAGATATTACCTTTCCCTTGAATTCTCCATAACGGGCTTGATGTCCACAACGGGGGTTCCGTCGACGACCTCGAGAGGGGCGACCTTCATGCCTTTTTCGGTCATCTCGAGGATCGTCGCCCGGTGAAGCCCGATGGGGTTCGGCCTCGCAGGGGAGCGGGTCGCGAAGACCCCCCTCAGGGGCCTTTCGGCATCTCCCCGGGGATGCACTTTCAGGATGTTCCGCTCCGCCAGATGCAGCCAGGTAAAAATGAGGACCTCCCTCCCCTTTTCAAGGCCATCCAGCCCCTCCCGCCATTGCGGATCGATGATGATCGTCCCCTCCGGCCCGTTCTCGAACCCCTGTTTCGGGCATTCCTCCCTGTTCTTCAAAGATGACTGGACACATCCGATCGGCCTCAGCAGCATTTCATTTTCCGTTTCCATCAAATGCACGTCCCTTCGTTTTTTAATGCCTTTCCCTCCCGACAAGGGCAGGATGATGAGCATCCTTCTTTTTGTCAGTCTTGGTCAGCATCTTGCTCCTCTTTTAACGGCTCTTCTCTTCCCCGGACAGACTCTATGAGGTACAATCCCGGGGACATCACATTTTTTCAATTTCAGGGAGGTCCATACATGAAGGCAATTCTCGCCGGCACCGTCGAAACGGGGCTGGGCACCACCCTCTCCAATGTAACCATTCTGATCGAAAAAGGAAAGATCACGGATATCGTCGAAGGGCATACCCCCGGGGACGCCGACGAGGTCATCGATGCTTCCGGCCTCGTCATCACTCCGGGACTCATCGATGCCCATACCCATATCGGCACCTACTGCGAAGGCTTCCCCGCCGAGATGGCCGACGCCAACGACATGGTCAATCCCCTCTCTCCTCAGCTCCGGATTCTCGACGCCGTCTACCAGGACGACACCGCCTTCGGCGATGCCCTCGCCGGAGGGGTCACCTGCGTTCAGACCCTGCCTGGCAGCGGAAACGTCATAGGCGGTCAGGGGATCATCATAAAGACGTCCACGAACAGCGGAGACCGGAAAAAAACCGTGGACGAGATGCTCGTGAAGGCCCCTTCGGCCATGAAGGCAGCCCTCGGGGAAAATCCCGTGCGGATCTACCTGGAAAAGCAGAAGCTGCCCAACACCCGCATGGGGAGCGCAGCCCTTATGCGACAGGCCTTCGTGGATGCCGAAAATTACCGCAACAAGATGATCGTGGGGAAGGGAAAAAATGAACCGGTGGAGCGCAACCTCGCCAACGAAGCCATGCTTCCAGTACTCGACGGCAAGCTGACCCTCTGCGTCCACGCCCACCGGTGCGACGACATCGCCACGGCCATCCGGATCGCCGACGAATTCGATATCTCCGTCACCATCGAGCACTGCACCGAGGGTCACCTCATCGCCCCCTTCCTCGCCGAGAAGAAGGTGAAGGCCGCAGTGGGACCGACCCTCACGGGAAAACCGAAGATCGAGCTCAGGAACAAGACCTGGGAGACCCCCGCAGTCCTCTGGAAGGCCGGAGTCCATTTCTGCATCATCACCGACCACCCCGTCGTGCCCATCGAACATCTCTCCGTCTGCCTCGCCCTTGCGGTCCGGGGCGGGCTTCCACGGGAGGAGGCCCTGAAGGCGGCGACCATCTATGCCGCAGAGCACCTCGGCATCTCAGGCCGGGTGGGTTCCGTCGAAAAAGGCAAGGATGCCGATCTCGTCCTCTGGGACGGAGATCCCCTCGACGCCCGGAGCAGGGCGGTTCGCACCATCATCGACGGCGAGACGGTCTATTCGAGAAGCTGATCTCTCTTCATCTTTTCCGCTCAGAAGCAAAAGAACTCTGCGCAGCAATAAGCCTGTCTGCCAATTTTTTGGCCAGACAGGCTTTTTTGATTTCTGCATGGGAATTTTTCAAATAAGCAGGAAAGAAAAAAACTGTATTTTTTCAAACTGTCTTTGAGGAATGAGATTTGTCGGGTACATCAAGCTTTCCTGGACACCTGCTCGGAGAAAAGAGCGGGGCTTGTTCCGGATGTTCCGAGACAACAGACCACGCCGCTCCTGTCGATCTCACCGGCAAAGCGCACATCCTCTTCGAAGCCGAGGGAGAGAAGAGTTTTGCCGTGGTCGGAACTTCGAAGCAGAGCGGGCAGATTCCCTCCGCCGTCCCGCCATACCGCAAGGGCCATTCGGGCTCCGTCATCCAGTTCGGCCTCTCCCCTTTTAAGAAGGAGCTCCACCAGGAGCCCCGCGCAGGCCGTATCGTCGAGGGCCGCCCGTCCCATCCTTCCCGCGCAGTAGATTCCGATACGGTCCCCCGAAGCGAGAGAGGCCTCCAGCACCGCGGAGGCGTTCCGGGCGCAGACGGGCCGGACGGAGCGTCCCTCCGCGGCCGCCTTGAGCAGGGCCCGGGTACCGTTGGTTGTGGCCATGACGGCAGCGGAATGGAGGCCCATATCCATATCCAGCATTTCAAGGGGGGAATTGCCGAGGTCGAAGCCCGAAGGCCGCAGGCCGTTCCGCTCTCCCATGAGAAGCGGTGCTTCTCCCTCGGAGGCGAGAATATCCCGGAGAGCGATTCCCTCCTCTACGGATGACGCCGGATAGAGACGGGTCCCTCCACTTTCGAAGAAGACAGACATGGTCGTAGTGGCCCGGAGGATGTCGATGACCATCCAGCAGTCCGCCGGGGGAAGATTTTCTTCCGGAGACAGGACAACCTCCGCCCTGAGGGTCATCGTGCCTCCATGAACTTCTTTGCTTCCTCCACGAGGCGGGAGAAGAGGGGCATCATATCGTCCCCTCCTGCCATCATCATCTCCGGGTGCCACTGCACTCCCACGGCGAAGGGGGCCTCCTCCATCTCGAGGGCCTCCACCACGCCGTCCATGGCGCGGGAGGTGATCCTCAGCCCCCGTCCCACGTCCTTCACTGCCTGATGGTGATAGCTGTTCACCGGAAAGGCCGTTCCGAGAAGCTCCGCCACGAGGGAGCCTTCCTCCGCCACGACCGTGTGGCTCGGACAGGCCCGTTTTCTGTTCTGGCTGTGCTTGACGAAGGCGTCTGGGATCTCCGAGAGGTCCTGGTAAATTGAGCCTCCGCAGGCCACGTTGAGCAGCTGGATCCCCTTGCAGATGCCGAGAAGAGGCTGATTGCGCCTCAGGGCCGTCTGGATGGTCCGAAGCTGGAAGATGTCCGTGTCCCGGTAGACGAATTCGAGCCTGCTGCGGGGTTCCTCGCCGAAGAGCAGCGGGTCGATGTCGTAGCCTCCCGAGATGACCAGGCCGTCCACCCCTTCGGTCTGCCTCTCCGCCACGTCCTGCCCCCGCACGACGGGCAGAATGACGGGAATTGCCCCGGAGCGCTCCAGGGCTGCGACGTAGTCGTTGTTTACGTAGCTTCTCTCGAGGCCGGGGGAGAAGCCCCCCTGTTCGATGAGTAGATTTCCCACGATGCCGATGACCGGTCGATGCATGCCCTTCCCCTCCCGAAATATAAAACCTGATGTGCCCGGCCGGGAACTTTCTCCGGGGCCGGGAAAAAAGCTAGAACTCCACCAGCTCCACCCGGCGGTTCTTCGCCCGTCCTTCCTCCGTCCTGTTAGTGGCCACGGGGGCGAGCATCCCCACACCGGCCGGAACCAGCCGGGACTGGGCGATCCCGAAGGTGGAGACGAGGTATTTCACCACGGCCTCCGCCCTCCGGCGGGAGAGCCCCATATTGTACTCCCGCTCTCCCGTGCTGTCCGTATGCCCCACCACCAGTACCCTCAGCCTGGGACGATCCTTGAGGAGCGCAGCGATTTCCTCAAGGGTGGGGACTGAGTCTTTCTTGATCTCCGTCCTGTCCGTGTCGAAATAAATTCCGTAGAGGGCGATCTTTCCTGCGAGGTCGATCTCCCTGGCCATCTCGTCGGCCTTCACCACCACCATGCGCTCCTCCATGGGCTTCGTCTCGGCGATGTCGACCCTGCAGTAGGTGCGGTTTTTCAGCATGGAGGTCTCCGTCCCCCAGAAGGTATTCTCGATCACGTAGAGGGTGACGTAGACTGTCCCCTCTGGCCGGTCGAGCCGGGCGGCCAGGAACTGCTGGTTTTTCGTGTCAACGTCCCCGGGAAGGGGATATTTGTTGTCCCTTCCGTAGAGGGTCTCCGCAAGACTGTCGTAGGGTCCGCACTCCTTATCCGAGCAGCTGTAGAGGGTAACATATCCCTTCTCCTTCAGCACTCCTTCGTAATTCCGGAAGACCTCGAGGGCACTCCGCTCCGGAGGAATGAGATAGAGGATCCGGGTGACTTTGCCCTCCATCTTCATGGCCTCGGGAAAGGCGTACCCGTCCTTTCCGTAGACGGCCTTGCTCAGGGGGATCGTCATGCTGTCGTAGGCCTTCAGAGAATACTGGACGATGGAGGATCCCTCGTACCGGGGAAGCAGGGGTGAATCCGCGCTTCCCTTCAGATCGGCCCCGAAGGAAAGGGAGGAAAAAAAGAGCAGAAACACTCCGCACATAAGGAACAGAGGAACATGCCGCCGGACGAAACTCATGTCGATCCCTCCCGGAGAGATAAGAATGACTATAGTATACCCATGTCTTCCTCCGAAAGGAAAGCCCTCCGGGATTCGGAGGGCTTTCCTTTCCCATGATCTCCGGAAAGGATCTCTTCCCGGCCTTTTTTCGCTATTTCTTCAGCAGAGGAATCAGCTCGGCGGGGATCTTCTCGCCGGAGCCAAGGGCTTTCGGCCCCACGATGTCCTGCCCCATCTCGTCGAAGACCGCCAGGCCGCCCTTCGGGTCGAGGACGTACTTCACGAAATCGATCGCAGCCTTGCTGCTGGGGGCCGTCTTCGGAATGGTGAGGCCGTAGACGATAGGCTCTCCCTTCGCGGTGATCTTCTTGCCCGGTTCCTGGCCGGCAAGCTCCACGGAGGCCCCGGAATAGGCCTCGCTGTAATCGGGATCCTTCAGGTTGATCTCCACGGGCAGATCCAGGTACTTCAGGTTGTGCTGCACCGCTACGGACTTGTACTCGAAGGCGTAGTCCATGCTGCCGCTTTCCACCATGGCCACGAGTTCGATGGCCTTCTGCCGCACGGCCCTTCCGGAGTGCTTCATGGCCCTTTCGTAGAGATCCTTGTCGCCGTAATGTTTCTCGGCCAGCTGCAGGACCATGAGGCTGCGATAGCCGCAGGGGTCCGCATCGGGCTCGGAGTGCCCCCACCGGACGTCTGGCCGGAGGAGGACCTCGGTCCAGTTGTCCTTCGTGATCTGGTCGCCGTACTTGGACTTGGGTCCGTACATCAGGACGATGGCGTTGCTGGCGAAGAGGATATTCCAGTCGGCCGCGGCCGGGCGGAGAAGTTTTTCGATGACCATGTAGTCCGCCGAGAGGAAGACGTCGCATTTGCCCCCCAGGTCGGTGATCTTCCGGGCGAGGGCAGCGCTTCCACCCGATTCCCTCAAAATGTCCACCCCAGGGTTGGCCTTCTCGTACTGTGCCTCGATCTTCGCCATGGGCGCGGCGAGACTCCCCGCGTGGTAGACCATGATCTTTTCCTCTGCTCCGGCGCAGAAGGCCGCTGCCAGAACCAGAAACACCGTCAAAACAAGCCGTTTCCCGTACAACTTCATGATGCACACACCTCCGCAGATAAAGATTGGTTTTTGAAGACATGGATGGAGTCCGAAGTGAAACTCATCCAGTACATCCCTGAAAGGTTGATATTTTCCGCCAGGAGGACCGAGGAGAGGACCCTTGCCGTAAGGCGCATCCCTTCTGCCTGAAGGATGACCTCGAAGGTCATCCCCCGGGGAATGATGGAGACCACCCTGCCGAAGAAGGCGTTTTCAGCCTCGGGGGGACGGGTTCGGCCGACGGCGACGTCCTCTGGACGGAGGCCGAGCAGGGCCGGCCCCGAAGGGTGGTTTCCCGGAAGAAGGAGGGAGTGCTTTTCGTCGAGGAAAACCCGGTCCTTCCGAATCGTGCCGGAAAAAAGATTCTTCATCCCCACGAATTCCCCCACAAGCCGGTTCTCAGGCTCCCGGAAGACCGACCTCACATCCCCCGCCTGCTGCAGGGCACCTTCGGAGACCACTGCCACCCGGTTCCCGAGGGAGAGGACCTCGCCGAAGTCGTGGGTGACCATGATCAGGGTCATCCCCTCCCGGTTGATCCGCCCGAGGTAATCCTGGAGCTCCTCCCGGAAGGAGGGGTCGAGGGCGGAGAGAGGTTCGTCGAGGAGCAGGAGAGACGGCTTCACCGCCAGGGCCCGGGCGAGGGCAACCCTCTGCTGTTCTCCTCCCGAGAGAGTCCCCGGCCAGCGGTTCAGCAGGGGGCCGAGACGGAAGAGGTCCGCAAGGCGCGAGACGTGATCCTCATCGGGATCGTCCGCGAAGCGCAGTCCCCAGCGGATGTTCCGGGCCACAGTGAGGTGGGGGAAAAGGGCATAGTCCTGATAGACCAGGGCCACCTTCCGTTTCTCTGGGGGAAGCAGGGTGACATCCCGGCCTTTGATGCGAATTCTTCCTCCGGCGAGAGGACGAAGGCCAGCTATGGCCTCGAGAAGAATGGTCTTCCCCGCACCGCTGGGGCCGACGATCATGAAGAACTCTCCTTCATGCACAATGAGTGAAAGGGCGTTCAGGCAAAAACCCGGAAGGACCACTGAGAGGTTTTCGAGCTCGATCATGAAGGCATCTTCTTGTCCGACGTTCCGGCGGCCACCATGCGCAGCAGGACGAACATTCCGAGGCAGACCAGGATGAGCTGCACCGCCACGGGGGTGGAGTACTTCAGGCCGAAAGTGGCGAACCGGTCGTAGATGAGGGTCGGCGCCACCATGGGATGGTAGGCGATGATGACGATGGCTCCGAATTCGCTCACTCCCCGGGCCCAGCTCATGATGAGCCCCGAGATGATCCCCTTTCTCGCGAGGGGAAGGGAGATGCGGAAGAAGACCGACGGAAAGGAGGCGCCCAGGGTTCTCGACACGTTCTCGATCCGGGGGGATACGGCGTAGAAGGCGTCCCGGGCGGCGTCCACGTAGAAGGGAATGGAGACGAAGAGGCATGCGAGAATAATGCCGAGATGGCTGTTCATGGGGGAAAACCCGATCCGTTCCAGCAGCGCCCCTGCGGGGGCCTTCGGCGAGAAGGCCATGAGAACGGCGATGCCCGCCACGGTGTGGGGAATCATTATGGGAACGTCGATGATGGCCTCGAGGACGGCTTTTCCGCGAAAGGACTGCCGGGCGAGAAAGTAGGCCAGGGGGGTGCCGAAGAAAGCGATGATCCCGGTGGAGGCCGCGGCGGTCCAGATGCTCCGCCACAGGGCGCCGAGCACTTCCCTGTCCCGGGAGGTCTCGGCGACGAGCCCCCAGTCCGCCCGCAGAAAGAGACCCGCGAGAGGCCAGAGGATGTAGACGAGCAGAAAGGAGCCGATCAGGAGCATGAAAAGTCGTTCTCTCAGCGACCGCGGCATGGAATCTCTCCCCTAAAAAAAATCCTCTCCACGGGGATGGAGAGGACGCACAGGAAAGCGGCCGCTCCTCCTTTCCGAACGCGGGAGGCCCTTCCGTTTCCGGAAGAACCCGATGGCCGGTCCCCAGGGAACATTCCGGGAGGGGATGCGGCTCGGAGGATATGCAGTGCAGAAACGAAAAAATCCTATCATACTCGGGAGGGAATAACAAATGAATTCTCTCCCGGCGGGGCATTCTTCATTTCCGGCAAAATCGGGCAAAAAAGTATATACTTATCAGATACATATCGGACAGGCAGGTGCGTGCAGGCCATGAAAGGAATCGGGGCATCTCCCGGCATTGCCATCGGCAGAGTCGTCATTCACTGGAAAGAGCAGATCGACATCCTTCGGGAATACGTGGAAGAGCCCGACCGTGAAATCGAGCGATTCCGCACGGCCATCGAGTTCGCCGCGGAGCAGGTGCAGGAGACTTATTCCCGGGTGCTCGAAAAAATGGGTCCCGAGGATGCCGAGGTCTTCCATGGCCATGGGCTGATGCTGCTGGACCCTGATTTCATCGGACCGATAGAGGACCTGATCCGGGATGAAGGGGTCAATGCCGAGTGGGCGGTGAAGCAGGTCGCAGAGGACCTCATACAGATCTTCGAAAATATGGACACGGACTACATGAAATCCCGCTCCGACGACGTGAAAAGCATTTCGGAACGGCTCATCAAGCTGCTTCTCCAGGTGGGAGGAATGGACCTTTCGGATCTCCGGGAGGAAGCCGTCATCGCCGCCCGGGATTTCACTCCCTCCGACATGTCCCAGATCGACCGGGAAAAAACCCTCGCCGTCATCTCGGAGATGGGGGGAAAGACCTCCCACGGGGCGATCATCGCCCGGAACCTCGAAATACCCGCGGTCTTCGGAATTCCTCATCTCCTCGACGAGGTGGAAAACGGAGACTTCATCATCGTGGACGGAGACAGCGGCTCAGTCTTCATCAACCCGGACGATGAAACGATTGAAAAATACCGGGAGGCTAAGACCAGGTACGACTGCTTCAAAAAGAGCCTCGAGGATATACGAGGACAAAAAACAGTGACCTTGGACGGGATAGATATCGAGCTGGCCGCGAACGTCGCGTCCCCCCGGGACCTGGACGAGGTCTTCCGGAACGACGGAGAGGCAATCGGCCTCTACCGGACGGAATTCCTCTACCTCGACAATTCCTTCCTCCCTCCCGAGGACGTGCAGTTCGAGGCCTACCGGGACGTGGTGGCGGCCATGGAGGGAAGGCCCGTAATCATCCGCACCCTCGACATCGGCGGGGACAAAAAGCTCGATTATCTCGCCATCCCAGAGGAGGGAAACCCTTTCCTCGGCTATCGGGCCATACGTCTGTGCCTCGACCGGCAGGACATATTCAAGGTGCAGCTCCGGGCCATTCTGAGGGCGAGCGCCTTCGGCACCGTTCGGCTGCTCTTTCCCATGATCTCGAGCCTCGAAGAGCTGCGGGCCGCTAAAAAAATCCTCCGGGAGACGAAGGATGAACTTCGGGAACGGAACATCCCCTTCGACGAAAGGATGCAGACCGGAATCATGGTGGAGGTGCCTTCGGCAGCCATCCTCTCCGACCACTTTGCGAAGGAAGTGGATTACTTCACCATCGGCACCAACGACCTGATTCAGTACACCGTCGCCGTGGACCGGGGAAACGAAAAACTGGCCCATCTCTACTCCCAGTACAACCCGGCGGTCCTCCGGCTCATCAAGACAGTCATCGACAACGGGAAAAAGGCAGGAATCTGGGTGGGAATGTGCGGCGAATCAGCGGGAGATCCCCGGCTGATCCCCATTCTGCTGGGCATGGGCCTTTCCGAATTCAGTATGAACCCCTCCTCCATCCTGCAGGCCCGGTGGATCCTCCGGAATCTCCGGAAGGGCGAGCTGGAAGAGGCGGCGGAAACAGCCCTCTCGCTGGGGACGGCCGAAGAGGTGGAGGAATACTGCTCGAATCTTCTGCAGTCCCTTTCCCTCTGCCGGTGAAAGGGATGCCGACAGAAAAAATGGACAGGAAAATCTCCGGCAGCCCGGACGCTCTCCCCGAACTTCTCCGGCCGCTTTTCTGGGACGCCGAGTGGAAGAAGGTGGATTTCGGAAGGAATCTCGACTCCATCGTCGAGCGGGTACTCAATCTCGGAAACGAGGAGCAGCTCTGCTGGCTGAAAAAAAACGTCCCCTGCAAGTCCATCCGCAGGGTTGTCATGAAGAGCCGCCGTCTCAGCAGGAAGACTGCCCGCTGCTGGCAGAACTATTTCGGCCTGCGGGAGGAGGAAATGGAATGTTTTGGGATGTTCTCGACAAACCCAGACAATCTCTTCTGAAGCGCCTCGTCAAAACCCCTCCGCTGGAAGGAGTCTATCTCGCCGGCGGGACGGCCTTGGCCCTGCTCTACGGCCACCGGGAATCGGAGGATTTTGACTGGTTTCTTCCACGGAACTTCGACCCGGGCTCCCTCTCCCCCCGGCTGAACGTCTTCGGCACCGTCACTGTGGCCGAAACCCATTCAGGAACATTCCACGGCTGGATCGACGGCATCCGGGTCACGTGGCTCCATTATCCCAATCCCCTTCTCGAACCCCTCCTCGGGGCAGACGGGCTTTCGGGTCTTTTCCTCTCCTCCCCCCTCGACACGGGGCTCATGAAGTGGGCAGCTCTGGCAGACCGGGGCGCCCGGAAGGATTTTCTCGATCTCTACGAGCTGGGGCTCCAGGGGATTTCCCTTCAGGACCTCTTCTATCTGCTGCCCCGGAAATTTCCCGGATCTCGCCTCAATCTCTACCACATGGTAAAAAGCCTGAGCTTCTTCGACGACGCAGAGGGAGACCCATGGCCCGTGATGCTCCGGCAGGTGAGCTGGAGCGCCCTGCAGCGCTATTTCCTCACCTCCCAGAAAAAATTGATGGATATCCTTCCCGGATAAGCATGGGAACCCTTCTATATAGTCTTTATTTTCAATATTGCATGGCAAGTAAAAAGCCTTGACAGTCCGTAAACAATATGGTTAATAATAGGATAGATTATTGTCCACCCTGGGGTTTTCTATATCGGTGCGAATTGGGGTAAGTTCATGAAGAACATCTCCGTCACGCAGCTCAAATCAGGAATGGTCCTGTCAGGAGATCTTGTCGCTCCTAACGGTCGTTTTATATTGCCCCGAGGTGCCTGCCTTACCGCCAAAAGCATCATGAGCCTGAAGATATGGGGCATCGCCGAGGTACCCGTAGCGGATGCTCCCGAGCAGGAATCCCGGGAGAACGAACTTCTTTTCGGCTCGAAGATAACTGAAGAAGCCCGGGATATGGTGCTCGATACCTTCTGCGGGATGGAACCTTCCACACCCGCTATGGAAGAAATCTTCCGCCTCGGCGTCAACGAAACCGCCCGGGGTCTGGCCAGCGGTAAGGTCACCACCCTCGCTCAGGCCTTCTCCCTCGAACTGCCCTTTGCTTCCACAGGACGGGAAGTAAAGATGCCCCTGAATGAACTCGTCGAGATCGAAGCGAACCTCGCCACATTTCCGGACGTTTACTTCCGCATCTGCGAGGCCCTCCAGTCCCCCAAAAGTTCCATAACCCACATAGCGGACCTCATCAGCAAGGACACTGGTCTTTCGTCCATTCTTCTTAAGATAGCCAACAGCGGCATCTATGGCGTTCCCTACAGAGTAGATTCCATAACACGGGCAGCGGCTCTCATCGGTGGCCGAGCCCTCTCAGTCCTGGCGTTGGGGGTTTCGGCCGTTCAGGTCTTTAATCATATTCCCGTCGAATGGGTCAATATGGAGTCCTTCTGGCGACACTCCGTCGGAGTGGCCGTCCTGGCCCAGATCCTGGCGTCCCATAAAAACGCCGGGATCATAGAAAAGATCTTCGTCGCCGGAATTCTCCACGACATGGGAAGACTCGTCCTCTTCCGCCATCTCCCCTTCACCATGGCGCGCCTCATGAAGACGGCGGCGGAACGCAAAATTCCCCTCGTGGAAGCCGAGCGGGAGGAGCTGGGGTTCGACCATGCGGAACTTGGGGGATGCCTCGTGGACAAATGGTGCTTTCCCCGGTCCCTTTCACAGCTCGTGAAGAACCACCACAATGCTGCAGAGGGAATGACCTCCTTTCCGGCGGCCATTCTTTCCGCCGCCGACGTTCTGGCGGGGGCTATACGCCTCGGCAACGGCGGAACCTGGCACTTTCGTCCTCTCCCCGAAGCAGTCTGGAAGACCATCGACATGGCTCCTTCCTGTCTTGAAATGGTAGTGCGGCAGGCAACCCGGCAGACAACCGAAATTTACAGCCTTTTCAGAGGCGGCGATGATGTCCATGGAAAAACAGTTTCTTACGCTTGAAAAGCTGCAGAACAGAATCCTCTCCCTGGAGGAAGAGCGGATCGCGGTGACCAATGCCCTCGATATCGCCCTGAAGATCAACGATCTTCCGCCGGACACGGCAGCGGATTCATCCGTGGAGTCCATCCTCGCCATCTGCTACGAGCGGACGGAAAAGCTGATACGTTTCAGGGGGGGCGGGTTCTACCTCTTCAACGAAGCCGACGCGAGCTTTTATTCCGCCTATGCCACCTCGCAGGCCATCGGACTCCAGATCGATAAGGAACTTCCGGTGCTCATCGATGACGGAACCCTCGCATGGGTCATCCAGACCGAGCGGGCGGTAACGGTCAAGCTCTCCTCCGGGGAGGACGTCTTTCTTCACGCCCTCGCCACCCCGGGCCGCACCATGGGGGTCTTCATCGGCATCCTCAAAGACCGGAAAGAGGATATCCTCGACATCTCCTATGCCCTCCTTTCGATCTACTTCAGCCAGATAGCGGGAGTTCTCCAGAACCGGGAGCTCTTCCGCCTCGCCCGGAAGGAGAACACCACCCTTTCCTCCACGGTGAATATTCTCAAGGAGACGGAGGAGAAGCTGGTCACTCTCAACCGCACCCTGGAAGAGGCCGTGGAGTCCCGAACCCGGGAACTGGAGAAAATCAACTCCCGCCTCATGGCCGAGATCAACGAGCGCAAGCGCAAGGAGGCGGCCCTGCTCGAGAGCGAAGAGCTCTCCGCAAGCCTTCTTAACTACTCCCCCAACGCGATTCTCGTGGCCAATCCGGACACATCCATCAAGTACGTGAACTTCGCCCTCGAGCAGATCACGGGGTATTCCCTCGTGGAGGTGATCAACCGCAGGGCTCCCTACCCCTGGTGGCAGGAGGATGAGAACCTGCTCTCCACGTCGGAATTCTACGAACTGGTGCGCACGAAGGGAACGACGAAGAGGGAGCAGCTCTTCCGGAAGAAAAACGGCGAGCTTCTCTGGGTGGAGGTGAGCATGACCTCCATCTTCGGCGAAGGGGGCCTGAAATACTCCATCGCCAACTGGGTGGACATCACTGAGCGGAAAATTGCCGAGGCGGCCCGGGAACGGTCTGAACTGCTCCTCACCGAGACGAACATCAAGCTCAGCGAGACCGTCAGCGGCATCGTGGCCTCCATGGCGAAGGTGGTAGAGACCAGGGACCCCTATACCGCGGGGCACCAGGAGCGGGTCGCCCGGCTGGCAGTGGCCATCGCGAAGCATATGGACCTGCCCGCCGAGCAGATCAAGGGGGTCGGCGTGGCTGCACTCATGCACGACCTCGGCAAGATCGACATTCCCGCCGAGATTCTGAGCAAACCCTCCAGGCTCAAGGAGAACGAATACAGCCTCATTCAGGATCACTGCCAGGCCGGCTACGAAATTCTGAAGAATGTCGACTTTCCGTGGCCCGTTGCCCAGGCGGTGCTTCAGCACCATGAGAGGATCGATGGCTCGGGGTATCCGAAGGGGCTCGCGGGGGATGAAATTCTTCTCGAAGCCCGCATCATCGCCGTGGCCGACGTGGTGGAGGCCATGTCCTCCCACCGCCCCTACCGACCGAGCCTCGGGCTCAAGAGGGGCCTCAGCGAAGTGGGGGACAGAAAGGGAATCGCCTTCGATGCCGACGTGGTGAACACCTGCCTCTCCATCTTCAGCAGCGGCGAGTCCCCCTGGGACTGAGCGGCTTTTCAGGAATATCGAACAGGGAGCTTCCCCTTTTCCCCGGGAAGCTCCCTGTTTTCGTACACACTCAGTCTCCGTCGAGGGGTTTTTTCGCGTTCCCGGAGCGAAGGAGCCTCCTCAGGGAGGGACTGTTCCGCTTTTTCGAGACCACCTCTTCCGTCTCGCCGTTCAGGATGTTCTCCCTGAGGACATGCAGCCGGTCTTCGGGAAACCAGCGGTTCAGGTGGAGGTGGCCGCAGAACCATCTGTCGTATTCCACCTCCCGATAGATCTCGTCCAGATAGGCCGAGACGGGATCATCGGCGAGATATTTCAGCAGGTTCGTTTTCTCAAGGATGTGGTTGGGGGCCGTGTGGGTCAGTATCCAGTCCACCTTCCAGTCCTCCTCTTCCAGGGAGTCGAGTCCCCGGCGGAATTCCTCTTCCGAAGGGATTTCCTCCCGCCACCATGACACGCCGGACCTCCTTCCTTTTCGGTCCACGCTTCTCGCCCCGCCGAAAACGAAGCACTTCCTGCCCTGCAGAGTATAGACATACCCCCGCCTCAGGTGAAGCACGGAGGGCAAGACGACCCCTACAGGTGCGCCGAACCGTTCTTCTTCCGGCAGGGCGTTCAGCAGGGAGAAGTTTTCGTGATTGCCGTCGAGGAAGAGGGTCGTCCAGGGCGCGTTCCCGAGCTTTTCGAGGGCTTTCAGCTCTTCGGCCCGGGGAGGGGCGCTCCAGAGCAGGCCGAAATCGCCTAGGATGACCACGAGGTCCTTCCGGCTCAGGTTCTTCCCGGCGGGGAAGTTATCAGGGTCAAGGCGTCCGATCTCGAGAACTCCATGGGTATCGCCGGTGAGAAAAATCATGAAGTGCCTCCAGGATTTTGATTTTTCTCATTATACCCCGAGCGTCTGTGGTAATATGGCAGAAAGTCTTCATCTTCAGGAGGTATCTCTTTCAATGCCCACTCCGATTCAAAATACCCTCGCCATCGTCTGCGGGGGGGGCCCGGCCCCGGGAATCAACAGCGTCATCAGCTCCGTCACCATCGAGGCGAAGAAATCCGGCTGGGAGGTCTACGGAATGTACGACGGCTTCTCCCACCTCGGGAGAGGAGAGAAAAAAGTCATCCCCCTTACCATCGACGCGGTCAGCCGGATTCATTCCGACGGGGGCAGCATCCTCCGGGTCTCCCGGTTCAACCCCACCAAAGAGGAGGAGTCCCTCCGGAAGGTGGTGGACACCCTCATCGAGATGGGGATCACCCATCTCGTCACCATCGGAGGGGACGATACGGCCTACGCGGCCTCGCGGGTGGCGGACTACGCGAAGAACAAGCTCGGCCTCACGATCAGCTTCGTCCACGTCCCGAAGACCATCGACAACGACCTTCCGCTCCCGGAGGGGATTCCCACCTTCGGCTTCGAGACGGCCCGTTCCCTCGGCACCCAGATCGTCTCCAACCTCATGACGGACGCCAAGACCACCGGGCGGTGGTTTCTCGTGGTGGCCATGGGGCGTGTGGCGGGGCATCTCGCCCTCGGCATCGGCAAGAGCGCCGGCGGAACGGTCACCCTCATCCCCGAAGAGTTTCCTTCGGACAGGAAAATTCCCCTCTCCCTCGTGGTGGACATCCTCACCGGCTCCATCATCAAGCGCCTTGCCTCGGGACGGAACTACGGAGTCGCCGTGACGGCGGAGGGGCTCATCGAAAAGATCCGTCTCGAAGACCTCGAGATGGCCGACTGCCTCGAGTACGACGAGCACGGCCACATCCGCTATGCGGAGATCAATTTTTCCGACGTCCTGAAGAAGGAGCTGCTGCGGAATCTCTCCTCCCTCGGCATCAAGATAGCCGTAAACAACAAGGAAGTGGGGTATGAAGTGCGGTGTGCACCCCCCAACGCCTTCGACATCGAGTACACCCGGAACCTGGGGTATGCAGCCTTCGAATTTCTGCGGGACGGCGGAACCAACGCCCTGATCACCATTCAGAACAACCGGATCGTCCCCATCGCCTTCGAGGATATTATGGACCCGGTGACGAAAAAGACCAGAATCCGGATGGTCAACACGGAATCCATCCAGTACCGCATCGCCCGGGAATACATGATCCGCCTGGAAAAGCGGGATTTTGAGCCGGGAATCGATTTCGAAAAACTAGCGGTGGCCGCAAAGATGGCCCCCGATGATTTCAGGAGGCGCTTCCAGTACGTGACGGAATACTGAGGAGCTCCCTTTTCAGGGCCTGGCCGAAAGGGACGAGAAAATCACTCCGTCGAGAAATTCGCCGAAGCTGACTCCCGCCGCGGCAGCCGCCTTCGGCACAAGGCTCGTGGCGGTCATCCCCGGCACGGTGTTCACCTCGAGCACCACGGGAAAGCCGTCGTCGTCCAGGCGCAGGTCCACCCTGCTGTAGCCTCTGCACCCCAGGGCCCGGTGGGCCTCCAGGGACGCTTTTTCAACTCTTCTGCGCACGAACTCCGAGAGAGGGGCGGGAACAAGATATTCGCATTCCCCGGGAGTGTACTTGGAGCTGTAGTCGTAAAACCTTTTCCGGGGCTGAATTTCAATGACCGGAAGGCACAGTTCCGCTTCTCCCCTGTTCCAGACCGTGACCGTAAGCTCCCGCCCCGGAATGTACTCCTCCACGATCACCCGGGGGTCGAAGCGAAAAGCGTCTTCGAGCGCGGCCTCCAGGTGATCCCCTCCCTCGAGAATGGAAACCCCCACGGTGCTGCCGCAGCAGCATGGCTTCACCACGAGCCTGCCGCTCCGCTCGAGCAGGGTTTTCATCCGGGGGTCGTCCCCGGCGGGAGCGGCACACCTCCGGTCGATATCGAACCCCTTCGGTACTGAGATCCCCTTCCACCGCAAGAGGGCCTTTCCCGCTGTCTTGTCCATGGCCAGAGCGCAGGCGGAATGCCCCGATCCTGAAAAGGGCATGTCCATCATCTCCAGGGCTGCCTGGAGGGTACCGTCCTCACCCCATCCGCCGTGAAGGGCGATAAAGGCAAAGGTCCCCTCTTTTTTTCCGGAGAAAACCTTGAAAATATCCTCTTTTTTCTGCAGGTCCGCAGCTTCAACCCTATGCCCCTGCCCGGTCAGAGCTTCTGCCACGGCCAGCCCGCTTCGAAGCGAAACTTCCCTCTCGGGCCCTTGTCCTCCGTAGAGAACGGTAATATTCATCATGCAGTTCTTCCCTTCCGGTGATGCCTGTGGTGTGTTTATCGGGTTGTATTGTACCAGATGAAAAGCAGGGAAAAATTACTCCCGAGGAAAATCGCCGGTCCTATATCTGTGAAGCAATTCAAGATTTAGTGTGGTTTCAGGAATTTCGCCACCGATTATCTGTTCGCAGCAAAGGGCTATAATGTCTGAAATATTCGAAACAGACTCCTCCGTCGACCCTCCCATATGGGGAGTTAAGACTGTATTCGGTGCTGAAAGCAGCGGAGACCCCATTGCAACCGGTTCTTCTGCAAACACGTCAAGGCCGGCACCGGCAAGATGACCTGATAACAGCATTTCTGCAAGAGCTGCTTCGTCGACGATTCCGCCCCTCGAAGTGACGATGAGAATCGCGCCTTGTTTCATCAGGGAAAGTTTCTCTCTTGAAAGGAGATTGCGGGTCGAGTCAGTCATGGGAATGTTCACCGAGACTATATCGGAAGAGGAAAGAACTTCTTCCAGCGTCGCGCAGCGAAACTCTTTGAAAGAAGATTTCCGGGTCGACACGATGATTTTCATGCCAAAAGCTTCTCCTAATGCCGCTATGCGCCCGCCTATCGAACCGGGGCCGATAATGCCGAGTGTCTTTCCCTTCATTTCGCGGCCGTTCATCCAGGGAGGAAGTGATGCGCTGTCCGCTGATTTCCACTTTCCAGATTTTACAAAATGATCGGCGCGCCCAGTATGCCGCAGGCATTCCAGCATAAGGGAAATGGAAAGTTCCGCCACTGCCTGTGCATTGCCGCCCCGCGAATTTGCAACTATTATTCCTTTTCTGGACGCACTTTCAATATCGATATGATTTACTCCTGTGCCGTAGCCGATAATCCCTTTCAGTTCCCGGCTTTGTTCAAGAAGTTGCTTATTCAGAAGTGCATATTCGGCGACTATAATATCCGCATCAGCACACTCGGCCAGAAGGGCCTCTCTCTGGTCAAGTGAGAAGCGAAGGATGCCTCCAAGGGATGAGATTCTTTCTTCAGCGGAAGATGTAATGTTAAAGGAATCCGCAAAAATAATTTTCTTCATAATCTTCACCTCGTTCTGGAAAACTTCCGGGCAATCTCCTCAGCGAATAAGCATGACCTTCAGATCATTAACATTCGTTCCCGTATTCCCTGTGATAATTGCGTCTTCAAGCCTTAGCAGAGCTGGAGTAACATCATGGCATTTCAGTGAAGAGAAAATATC
This sequence comes from Aminobacteriaceae bacterium, assembly GCA_963674625.2. GTDB lineage: Bacteria > Synergistota > Synergistia > Synergistales > Aminobacteriaceae > JALHFZ01. The sequence continues at coordinate 822,497 of CAXXXO010000004.1, forward strand.
AACACCAGCCTCTTTGGCCCTCACCATAGAGCATTGATCCGCAATTCCGCCGGCGTACAGGGTAGGGCCATCGGTTCCATCGGTATCGAGGCCGGCAATGACAATGGATCCGTCGTCAGATATCTCCAATGCCGCGCCGAGGGCGAACTCCTGATTGGGACCGCCTGTCCCGGCATTGTTGGAAATGGTAACCGTTGTTTCTCCCCCTCCGATAACTGCGCAGGGAGCATGCTGCGGTCTGGAATTCATAAATATTTCTTTGGCGATAAATCCGAAAGTTCTTCCGAGTTCCCTGCTCTCTCCTTCGAACATAGTGGAGAGAAGCATCGTATTGAAACCAAGTTCCTGTGCTCGGCGGGCCGCTCCTTCGCATGCGGAATCGCCCTTGACAATGATATGGTTTCCCATTCTATTTTTAAGGGTTTTTGGGGTTTCCTGTTCCTCCGGCGCCGCTCTGAGGTATTCGGTGACAGAAGGAGGCATTTGCCCCCAGAGGTCATATTTATCCAGTGTTTTCCTGGCGTCTTCAAAAGTCGATGTATCAGGTACGGTCGGATCGGTAATATAATCGAGGGGATCTCCGATAACATCTGAGACCGTCAGGTTCACCAAAAAGGCCCCGGGAGAAATGGCCCGGGCAAGTTTCCCTCCTTTAATGAGGCTCAAATGCTTTCGGACAGAGTTTATTTCGAGAATATTTGCTCCGCAAGTGAGGAGAAGTCTGTTCGCTATTTTCTTATCTTCAAGGGAAATTCCAGGTACCGGAAGGGGGAGAAGAGCTGAACTCCCTCCGGTAATGCATGCAAAGACCATATCATCGGGCCCGATTGTACCGGCAAGATCAAGAATTTCAGCGGCAGCGGCCATTCCGACTTCATTAGGAATAGGATGGCTGGCAAGACGCATATCGATATGCTTCAAAGTGCCTTCCTGGCCTTCTTTGCACACGATGACACCTTTCGTGATTGAACTTCCGAGAATATCATCAAGGGCCCTCGCTATGGGAAATGTCGCTTTACCCGCTCCGATGACATATATTTTTTCAAAAGCCTTCAGATCATAGGATTGATCGCCGATCCAAAGCGTTTCGTTTGCTTCTGTCCGGACAAGATCATGAGTGGCTGTCTCGGGATCTGCACAGAGAAGCCCCGCATTGAGAATATCCAGCGCTTCTTTGCGAAGGGCTGTGTTGCCGTGGCTGATTAGCTTATCGTAATTTTTTATGTAGTTAACACTCATCATCCCGTTACCCTCCCGATAAAAGGGCCGGGGAAGATATCCTCCCGGCCCTCTGTTTCTATACTGTATTTTTTAAAAGGGATTTTTAAAGGATCTCCCTGCGTAAAGAGCGGCTTCACCAAGCTCAGCCTCAATTTCGAGAAGGCGGTTGTATTTTACTGTTCGCTCGGAACGGGTGGCCCCGGTCTTGATCTGCCCTGCATTGATGCCTACCGTCACATCTGAAAGAATGGGATCTTCCGTCTCTCCGGAGCGCTCAGAAACCATAATGCCGAACTGGTGGCGATACGCGCTTTCTGCGGCATCCAGAGTTTCAGAAAGAGTTCCGATCTGATTGAACTTCAAAAGAAGAGCGTTGCAGTACTCCGCCCTCTCGCGGATCAATTTGGGATTCGTACACAGGAAGTCATCTCCGACGATCTGAATTCCCAATTCTTTCGTGGCCAGATCGAATCCTTCGATATCATTTTCGTCAAAGGGATCTTCCATAGAGGCAATGGGATAGTTTCTGACGAGGTCTTTATAAAAATCGAGAAGCTCTGTCCGGGTTCTCCATTCACCTTCGAGCATGTACATGTTTTTATCAGCATCATAAAAATGAGACGCAGCACAGTCGAAACCGTACATAACTTTATCTTTGTGACCTGTTACTTCTACAGCCTTTACAAGGTGGTCCATGGCTTCTTTGATGCTGGACATAGGAGGAGCGAATCCGCCTTCATCTCCAACATTCACCGCTAATTTTCCATATTTGCTGGAAAGAATGTCCCTCAACGCGTTGTATACATCCCACCCGATTATCATGGATTCTCTGAACGTTTCGGCCCCGACAGGGAAAATGCACGTCTCTTGAAAATCAAGATCGTTCGAGGTCAATCTGCCTCCGTTGATGTAATTTAAAAGTGGAACAGGAAGAACATGGGCGTTGGCATTAAGATAACGGTAAAGTGGAAGGTTGCATCCATTGGCTGCAGTTCTCGCCACCGCCATGGATACCCCGATGATGGCATTCCCTCCCAGATTTTTTTTATTAGAGGTGCCGTCCAGTTTTATCATTGCGAGGTCAATGTTTCTCTGATCCCGAACGTCCATCCCTATAAGAGCCGGTGCAATGGTTTCATGAATATTTTTAATGGCTTTCTGTACACCGAGGCCGCCATAAACACTCTTATCTCCGTCTCTCATTTCCCAGGCTTCTTTTTCTCCCCTGGACCGGCCTGCAGGAACGTCGGCTCGTCCGAAAACATCGGAACCCGCCCAAATGTCTACCTGAATTGTGGGATTAAACCTACAGTCGAGAATCTCTCTGGCGACAATCCTGGTGATTTTAAATTTCTCTTTTCCCAGATACATATGCTCATCTCCTCTTTGATTTTTCATAAAATATTTGCGACTTTGCATAGATGAAAAATAATCTAGATTTCTCTTACGGCATCCTTCTCCTTTTATTGTATTCAGTCGATAACCTTGATAATGAAGCTGATATCGACATAGTGGATATCGATAGCTTTTTTGAGCTCTTCAAGGTGACCGGACAGCATAATATTATAAATAGACGTATGTTTTTCCATTTGGTCCTGGAGATTATACTGCTGCTGCTCGAAAAAAAGACCAAAATATGCCCAATAGCTGTGGCTTAAGGCATTCCATGCTGAAAAAAGTGACGGACTACCTGAACCTTCTACAAGATTTCGGTGAAACCCAATGTCTTTTTTACGGAATGCCACATGGTCTTTTTCTGATACATATTTTTCCATTTCCTGAAGGCATTTTTTCATTTCATCAAGGTTCATTGTCTGGAATTTATTTTCTAAAGCCCATTTAGCAGATAAAACCTCCAATTCGGTTCTGGTTCGAAAGTAATCTTTTAAACCTTCAACAGTAAATTTCCTGACAAAAGTTCCTTTGAAGGGTTGAGATTGCAGGAACCCTCGCGTCTCAAGTTCTCTCAAGGCTTCTCTTATGGTTGATTGACTGACGCCGAGAGCCCGAGCGATCTGGAGTTCTATGATTTTGCTTCCTGGCGGAAATTCTCCATTCATAATGGCATCGATGAGATATTCAACGACATCATCACTCAAAACTCTTCTCTGCAATGTTCTTACCTCCAGGGAGGGCATGCGGTTGAGTCCTTATTTCTCATCAATATAGGGAAGAACCCGTTGCGGGCACGGAAAGAAAAGGATTTGCTTCTCTTTTCCAGAGAGCTCATGAGCCATTTTAATGGCTTCTTCCAGGGATGCCGCTGGCATAAGATGCATCAGTGCTATCGTTTCGGAATCCACGTTTGGCGAAACGACAATGATTCGAACTCCGGTTTGTAAAATTTTGCACAATAGTAAAGAATGATCCATCTGGATTTCATAATTACTTTTCAGGTAATTTATTACGTCGTTGATAGAATGTCCATTTACGAACGGGCGGAGCATATCAACAGAACCTACTCCTTCAGTGCATTGGGAATAAAGAATTATAATTCCGTTTTCTGCCATTATTGGGGCGGCAGCGATAAGCGGCTTTATTGACTGGTAAAGATTGATATTTAATGGATACCCGGGAGTGGTCACAAGGATGTGAGGTCTTGTTTTCAGGGGGGTTTCAATTTTTTCTTTTAATTTCTTGATGGCCTTCGTGTGGCTTTTTTCGATGTCGCCGCATACAACATCCACAACACAACCATTACAGTCCACCAGAACGTTCACGCAGAAATGAATCCCCATCATTTGTGCCGCTTCATTCATGTCTCTGCTGATCGGATTGTCTTCTTCAGAACCTACGGCAGAATTGGGATGGAGAATCATTTCCGGACTATGGTTAATTCTGATAGACTGCTCAGAAGAAATGCCTGGCAACACAGATTTTCTTCCTCCGGAAAAACCGGCAAATTCATGAGGTTCAACTTTTCCAATGCATATTCTGAGATCTGATTCGTAAACAGCTTTATTTACGGAGACTGGCGTGCCGGCCGAAGTAGTACCTAAATAAACCAGTTTTTTCAAATCATAAGGATCATGATTTTCAACAGAAATTTTGTTCCAAAAATCGGCTCCTATGATTTCTTTCTTTTCTTCTTCCGTTGCCGGCCTGTGAACTCCTATTGCAACAATAACAACTATATTTTCAGCAACAATGCCTTCCGCGGTCAGCTCCCGCATTATATGGGGAAGTATCCTGGCTGTAGGAACATTGCGGGTGGCATCGGAGACAATGATGCACACATTCCCTTTGCCCTTTGCAATTTCTCTAAGCATCGGGCTTCCCACCGGATTTTCGAAAGCTTTTTCAATAAAATCAGGAGAAGGAGCCTGAAAAAATGGCTGTGTTACAAGCCCGCCAAAATTTTCTTTTGGAAGAGCCAGCTTGATTTTTTCAATTTCGTCGGAATACACAACTTGCCGGACAGTTTTTTCTATGCTGTAAATAATTTTCCACTCCTTGCTGGTTCAGGAAATATTTTCTCTTTCAGGGAGAGTGTCTGAAAAAGAGATCTCAAATATGTGGCTGATTCCGAAAAGGGTCATAAAGAAAAAACCTGTCGGTATGGCGGCATATGGAATAGCCACGGAAATATTCAAAGCAGGAGTCATTTGTTTATAGGTCCTTAAAAGCAGAAGGATTCCATTGATCGTAACTGAAGCCGTCACCGCTACCGCTAACAGAGGAATGATCCGAACACAAAAGCTGCGGAGCTTTTCAGGGAACATATCTCTGAAGATGACAATTCCTACATGACCTTTTTGATGATGCAGTATAGCGGCACTTACCAGAGTAAACCAGACCATGGCAAACCGAAGGAATTCTTCGGACCAGGTAAGAGCATCGTTGAACACATAGCGCATGATTACATGAGCGATGGCAACAGAAAGCATGGCAATACACAAAATCATGGCAACCACGAGCAGCCCTTTGACACAATAACTGCAAAATTCATTATATGCCCGTTTCGACATAGACATCAGTCCTTTTTCTGAGGTACAGAGGCGGATGGAAAAATTCCCCGCCCGCCTCTGTTTCAGCGTACGTTTACAGCCCGGCTTTTATGTCCTGACGGGCTTTTTCTATTTCTTTAATCCACATTTCAACAAATTTTGGATCGGTTTTTTCTCTTATTTTTTCCACTATGCCCGATTGCGTTGCTTTACGCATTTTACTTTTCTCAGTTTCAGAGACTTCATTGACTTTCATGCCTTTCGATTCAAGAAGTTCAACGATGTATTGCTCCCGCGCAGCGTTAACAGCACGGCTGTAATTCTGACCATAAATTGCCGCCGTTTCTATTATGAGCTGCTGATCCTTGCTGAGGCCTTTGTACCATTCGAGGTTGGCAACCAAAGGCATCGGGTCGTAAATATGCCCGTCAAGCGAAGTGAAATTCTGGACTTCATACATTTTTACTTCCCATATATTAGCAAGGGGATTTTCCTGACCATCTACCACTTTTTGCTGCATAACGAGATAGAGTTCTGTCCAGGGAACGGGAGTGGGATTTGCTCCAAGCATTTTGAACGTTTCCATATGCATGGGGGCTTCCATCGTACGAATCTTAAGTCCCTTGAAATCTTCAAGTGTATTGATCGGCTTTTGAGAGTTTGTTGTATGACGGAAACCGTTTTCCATCCACGCAAGACCCTTCAGACCCACTTCTTCACAGGATTTGAAAAGCGCGTGTCCTGCCGGACCGTCCATTACCATCCAGGCTTCGTTATAATCATTAAAAGCGTAGGGAATGTCAAGGACCATAAAACGAGTGTTGAACGTGGTCATTGGGCCCGCTGAAGCGGTTGCCATTTCAAGCAGACCGTTTTTCACCTGTTCCACCGATTCACGTTCTCCGCCGAGCTGAGAATTGTAGTACAAGGTAACTTTCAGTTCGCCTTTTGTCTGTTCTTCAACAAGAGATTTGAATAGCTGAAGACCAAGGGACTGGGGATGAGTTTCAGAATTGCACAGAGACACTCTTATGTTCTTTGCTGCAAAAGCAGTACCACTTAGAGTGAATACAAGAACAAGCGCAATTATGAACCGGAACATGCCTTCTTTTTTCACAGGTGTATCCCCCTTTCGCAAAACACATAAAATGTTTTTGTTCGCGGAGTGCGCTGAAAACTTTATTGATCTAGCCGCATTCCCCCTTTCCCGTACAAGAATATTGCAGAATCATCAGTACCCGAAAAACCGAGGAAGCCATAAGGTAAGAGGCGGAAAAAATGTGACGAAAAAAAGGACAACCACTGAAGCGATAATCATCGGAAAGGCCTCTTTGAATGTCTGTTCCACCGTTACCCCTGCCATGGGACTTGTTACAAAAAGGGTTATCCCAAAGGGAGGGGTGGCCAGTCCGATGACCAGATTTATGCAGATAATCGCACCGATCTGCAAAGGATCCACTCCCAGCTTCCATGCCACAGGCGCAATGATAGGTCCGAGAACGACAACAGAAGCGTAATCATCCATGAACATTCCGTTGATGAGAAGGGCTACGTTGACCATGAGGAGAAAAGACCACTGGGGAAGTGTGGACAAAGGACCGATTACCTTATTGATAACCTGCTCGTTGGCGATAGCCCAGGCTGTTACTGTAGCACTGCCGGCCAGGAGGATGACAAGGCCTGTAGTGAGCGCCGTCTCTTTAAGAATCAGAGGTATATCGGAAAGCTTTCCTTCTCTGTACACCACGAAGGTTATAAAAAACGCATAGAGAGCGGCTATAGCAGAGGACTCCGTTACGGTAAAGATGCTTCCGAAAATCCCCCCCAAAATTATCACGGGAAGAAGGAGCGCCGGCAGGGCTCTTCGAAATTGTTTCCATTTTTCCGGCCAGTCCGCTTTTGAATGACTGGGATATCCTCTTTTTACTGCTATCCGGTAAACCGTCACCATCTGGGCGAGGGCAATAAGAAATGCGGGAATGATAGCTGCAAGGAAAAGGCCAGCGATTGACGTCCGTCCCACTGAGACGCAGTAGATTATCATCAATACACTGGGAGGCATTATGGGCCCGAGAAGGGAAGCGCTTGCCATCACTGCGGAACTGAAGGCTGGTGAATATTTTTCTTTTTTCATCATCGGAATGAGGAAGGAACCGAGAGAAGCTACTTCAGCCAGGGCTAGTCCAACTATTGACCCCATGAAAAGACATGTTCCAATCGTTACAAGCGCCAGGGCCCCCCTGACATGGCCGATAAAGGCATTTACAAAATCAATAAGCGCTTCCAGCAGGTGTCCCTTCAGCATAAACTGCCCGGTTAATACAAAAAAAGGAACGGATAACAGGGCAAAACCATTCATACCTTCAAACATTCGCTGGGCCACCAATATTTGCGGATAGCCTCCCGCAAGCAGATACATGCTAGAACTTAAAATCATGTTAAAAGCAATTGGGAAGCCAATAATGAGAAGAAATAGGAAAGTACCGATGAGAACAAATAACTCCATATGAAAACCTCCTTCTATTTCTGGAGTACAACTTCTTTATCCATATGCGCTTGAATAACCGAAGCGTTCAAAAAAGAGGAAAGGAAAAATATATTATGGAATTATCGATAATCGATTACTGGACTATCTTGTCACTACCCATTTTCTTTGTCAAGCATTGAGACTCTTTTGATACTCTGAAACACCCAATTAGCATATGGTTTTTTAATATATTGGTATTCCATTTTTCTATTTCTCCGCAGAGAAAATGTGAAAAATTTGCGTCTGGAAACCTTCATTTATATTTTCATTCCGCGCTCTTTTCATCTGATACAATAATAAAGTTAGATGCCCGTCGGTTATGAAGGGCCTTTCTTCAAGTTTCACAGGCGGAGGTGGCAGAACGGAATGGATATTCAGTGGAATGACGAGTTCGCCCTGGGGATCGGGATCATCGACGACCAGCACAAAAAGCTCATCGAACGGGCCGCTTCCTTTTCCCGGGCGGTGGAAAAGGGCGACAAAAGCGGCATAGGCGACACGGTGAACTATCTCATCGCCTACGCCATCCAGCATTTCGGCGCCGAGGAGCTCATCATGATCCGAAACCGCTACGACCGCTTCAAAGAGCACCGGGACGAGCACAGCTGGTTCATTAAAGAGGTCTACGACGTCAATTGCCGCATGGCCGATCCCGGGGCATTTTCTCAGCAGGAGCTTACGGATCTACGGGATTTTCTCGTACACTGGGTACTTGACCATATCATGCAGAAGGACCGGGACATCGCCCGCTGTCTTGCCTCAGGCCAGGAGACCGGAAAGAAATGAAGCGGGAGGAACCCCAGGGGAGGAACGGATCCCTTCTTCCGAGAAAGCACCTCTCGGCCCTCCGGCAGATCGGCCAAATCGGGGCGGAAAACGCGGCTGCCGCCCTCTCGTCCCTGCTCGGCAGGAAGGGAAAACTGAAGATCTCCCAGGTGCTGCCCCTGCATTTCAATGAAATCACCGAATACGTGGGCGGCGCCGAGGAACGGGTCATCACCATCTTTTCGCGGTTTGATGGAAACATCTCGGGAAATATGCTCTACGTCCTCGACGAAAAGGGGGCCCGGGGCATCATAACCTCCCTCTTCGGAGAAAGCGGAGTGGAAGAGTTCACGGAGATGGAGCTGTCCCTGATGCAGGAAGTGGGCAATATCCTTATAGGGTCCTATATCACGGCCCTCTCCGACTTTCTCGCCCTCGAACTGAAATCCTCCGTTCCCGCCATCGCCGTCGATATGGCGGGGGCAATCCTCTCCTTCAGCCTTTCGGAAATTGGCCGCAGCGGCGACACGGCCATCGTCATGAGCGGCGGCCTGTCCATCGAGGGAAAGGGAACATGGGGACATCTTTTCCTGCTTCTCGATCCGCAGTCCCTCGGGAAAATCTTCGAGATCACGGGGGTTTCGGGCGATGGCAACCCTTAGGGTCGGCATCGCCGAGGCGGGAGTCGTGAGCACCCCGGACTCCATCGCCACCCTGGGGCTCGGCTCCTGCGTGGGGGTCACCCTCTACGACGAGAAGCGGCGCATCGGCGGAATGGTCCACGTGATGCTTCCATCCACGAAGCTTGCCAGGGATGAAAATTTCAACCGCTCAAAGTTCGCCGATTCGGCCATCCCAGACCTGCTGAAAAAACTGGTTCACTCTGGGGCGGATCAGCGCAGGCTGAAGGCGAAGCTCGCAGGAGGAGCCCAGATGTTCTCCCTGGGCGGCGAAGGGGACTCCCTGCTGAAAATTGGCGCAAGAAACGTGGAGGCCTGCCGGAAAGCCCTGACGGAACTCAACATTCCCATCCTCGCCGAGGACACGGGAGGTTCGTGGGGGCGGACCGTGGAGCTCTTCGCCGAAAGCGGACTTCTCGAAGTGCGGGCCATCGGCAAGGAGAAGCGCCATATCTGAGCGAATCTCCCTTCCGTCCCGATTGAGCTGCCCCCCAAGGAGGAATTCCCCGTGAAAAATTCAACCCACCACCTCGGTACGGAGGGGATAGGGAAGCTTCTTTTTTCCCTCTCTCTCCCTTCGATCATCGGAATGATCGTCATGGCGTCCTACAATATCGTGGACGCCATATTTATCGGCCGGGGCGTCGGTCCCCTGGGCCTGGCCGCGGTGGCCATCTGCTTCCCCCTGCAGCTTCTCACCGGGGCCCTGGCCGTCATGGCAGGGGTCGGAGGCTCGTCCATCATCTCCCGAAGCCTCGGCGCCGGGGATTACGAGAAGGCCCAGGCCGCCTTCGGCACCACCATGTTCTTCGCCTCGGCGGTGGGGCTTGCAGTCGCCATCCCTGCAGGGATCTTTCTTTCGTCACTCCTCGAACTTTTCGGGGCCACGCCGGCGATTCTTCCCCATGCCCGGGCCTATCTTTCGGTCATTCTCTTCGGCATTCCCCTGCAGACGTTCGCCATGGCGGGAAACCACGTGGCCCGGTCCGAAGGAAGGGCGCGGATCGCCATGGTCACCATGCTCATCTCGGCCATCACCAACGTCATCCTCGATCCTATTTTCATCTTCGGCTTCGGATGGGGGATGCGGGGAGCAGCCGTGGCCACGGTGATCTCTCAGCTCGTGATGTTCGTCTGGATCTTCGGCTACTACTCCGCCGGAAAAAGCAGCCTGCATTTCAGCCCCGCACGCCTCGTTCCGAAGCTCTCTATCCTCCGGGAGATCGTCGGAATCGGGTTTTCCGAATTTACCCGGATGGCCGCCGGAAGCCTCTCCATCGTCCTCATCAACAGCACCCTGGCCCGCCTCGGAGGGGACACCTCCGTGGCAGTCTACGGCGTCATCAACCGCTCCATGTCCTTCTTTTTCATGCCCCTCCTGGGAATCGCCCAGGGATTTCAGCCCATCCTGGGGTTCAACTACGGCGCGGGAAACATGCGGAGGTCCCGACAGGTGATCCGGCTCAGCATAACGACAGCGACCGCTCTCGCGGTCGCCGGATTTCTCATCACAAGGTTCTTTCCCGGGGCGATCTTCCGCCTCTTTTCAACGGACGAATTGCTCATCGCAGAAGGAGTGAAGGCCATGAAGCTCATCACCTTCGTCTTCTTTCTCGTGGGGTTCCAGATCATCGGGTCGGCCATGTTCCAGGCGCTGGGAAAAGCCCGCCCCGCCTTCATCCTTTCCCTCTCCCGCCAGGTGCTTCTCCTGCTGCCCCTGGTGCTTCTGCTGCCCCGGTATTTCGGAACCTCCGGGGTCTGGATGGCCTTCCCCCTGGCGGACGGGCTCTCCTTCTTTCTCACCCTCTATCTCTTCCTCAGGGAAATGCGGAGACTGAACAGCCGTATAGACGAATCTCTCTGACAGAAGAAAGAATCTCCTTTTTCAGTCCTTCGAGCTGTAGAGACCCGCGGCTTTCTCGGCCGACACGGTGATCCCCCTTATCATTGCCGAGCTGAACCCCTCGTGCTCCATCCGGTTAAGACCGGATATGGTGCACCCCTTGGGGGTAGTCACCTTGTCGATTTCCCGCTCGGGATGGGTTCCGTTCTGGGCGAGAAGACAGGCGGCGCCCTTGGCGGTCTGAACGGCCATGGCGAGGGAATTCTTCGCCGACAGGCCTATCTCGATGCCCCCCTGGGAGGCCGCCCGGATTGCCCTGAGGAAAAAAGCGATTCCGCAGGCGCCGAGAGCGGTGGCGGCGATCATATCCTCCTCCCGGATCCGCAGGGTGCGGCCGACCTCGTTGAAGATGGTTTTCGCCATCTCGAGGGCCTTGTCGTCCGGCCCGTTGGAGGCCAGGCAGGTCATGGATTCCCGGACCGCTATGGCCGTATTCGGCATGGCCCGGGCGATGCGCAGGGGTTTGCCGATTCTTTCGGCTATCTGCCTGATGGTTATCCCCGTCACCACGGAGAGAAGAATGTGGCGGTCAAAATCGAGAGAGGGGGCGATCTCCTCGAGGAGGGGATCCACGAGCTGGGGCTCAACGGAGAGAATGACCACGTCGGCTCCGCCCACGGCCTGCCGGTTGTCCCCCGTGACTTCGAAGCCCTGAACCCTGTATTCCTCGAGCAGATGGGTTCTCCGCCGTGAAAGGGTGATTTCCGAAGGCGAAAATTTTCCTGATTCAACAAGTCCCCTGGCGATGCTCGTTCCGATATTCCCCGCTCCGAGGATGGCGATGCGGAATTTGTCTGTCATAGTCGAAAACCTCCCGAAATTTTTTTACAGGCACCGTTCCGATGCGGGGACGAGATTTCCCTCTTCGTCGGCGTAGAGAACCTCGCTGGCGAGCCAGTGTCCGATCCGCCGGTGAACCCGCCTCCGGATTTCCCCCATAAGGGCGAGGACGTCCCGGGCGGTGGCGCCGCCGAGATTGACGATAAAATTTGCGTGCAGTGCGGATACCTGGGCGTCCCCCGACCGAAGCCCCTTGAGGCCCGTCTCCTCGATGATTTTTCCCGGCGCCCCGGCTTCGGCGTAGACCTCGGGGCTGTTGGTGAAGACCGATCCGCAGTTGGGCTGCTTGAGGGGAAATTTTCCCTTCCGTTCGGCCAGTACCCGGAGCAGCTCCTTCCGGAGGGCGGCGGGGTCTTCCTCTCCGCATTCGAGGACCGCCTCGAGGACGATCCACCCCTTTCTTCCCGGCTGCGAGGCATTCTGAAAGAAGGAAGAGCGGTAGGAAAAACCGCATTCCTCCCGGGGAAACCGTTTTACCCTCCCCTCCCGGGACAGGGCCGTCACGAAAAGGATATTGTCGCTGACGCTCCGGCGGAGGCTGCCGCCGTTCATGGCCACAAGCCCGCCGAAGGAGCCGGGGATGCCGGCGGCATGTTCGAGGCCGGACAGACCTTTTTCGGCGAGGTTCCGCACCAGCCGGGGGACCCACAGCCCCGGGCGGACGGTGACGGTGCGTCCGGAAGCCGACCATCCCGCGAAGCGGCTGCCCAGCTTCAGGACGATCCCCCGGATTCCGCCGTCGGAGAAGAGAAGATTCGTTCCTCTGCCGATAACAAGCAGGGGAACGCCCTCTTCCCGGGCGAAGAGCAGCAGCCTGGCTGCTTCTTCAGGCGTTCCCGGCTCCACCAGGGCGTCCGCGGGTCCGCCGATCCTCCAGGAGCAGTGATTTTTCAGGGGTTCGTCCAGAAAGACCTCCCCCACGGAGAGAGAAGCCAGTTTTTTTTCGAGATCCATGAAGCGAAGCAACCGCCTTTCAGGCAGCGGGGAGAGAAGTACCCTCTCCCCGCCCGCGAGTTTTGGTTTTACTCTGCCACTATGCCGCCGGAAGCAGCTTTCCCCGTTCGATGGTGTACCCCGAGAGAAAATCGGCAGAGGTCGCTCTCCCCTCCGCCACGGAGCGGAATATATTGAGGGTGCTCCTCTGGCAGGTGAAAAGCAGCACCTGGTTGTGCTTCCCCGCCTCAAAGATCGCCTCCGCCGCTCCCTTCTGCCGTCCCTCGTCGAACCGGACGAGAAGGTCGTCGAGGATGAGGGGAAGGGGTTCCGAGTTCCTGCCCCAGAGGGTGGCAAGGGCAAGACGCATGGAGAGATAGACCTGATCGGCGAGGCCCGAGCTCCATTTCACCTCGTCTTTGCGCAGCCTTCCCGCTTCGTTCTCCTCCACCACCACGGAAAGCCCCCGTTCTCCCTCCTGAGAAAGAAGAGTGTACCGGCTATCCGTCATGAGGGCAAGATATTCGGCGGCACGGCGGATCACCTCCGGCTGGCGCTCCCGTTCATGCCTGGCCTTCGATACCTCGAGAAAGTGCCGGGCGAGCAGGACGGAAATCCATTCCCGGATATGATCGTCCATCTTCCGCTCCATTTCCTTCCGGGCGAAGAGGAGTTCGCTGAGGCGCCCGTCTCCGGCGATCTGCTCCACCTCGAGGGCCAGCCGTCCCCGGGAGTCCCCGAGGTCCTCCATCTCCTGCTGCAGGGTTCGGGCACTCTCCTCGCTCTTCCGGCGCTCTTCCCTGACCTCTGCGGCCGGTCGGGCAGCAAACTCCCTCTGCGCCTTTTCTACCTCTTCGTCCGGACCGAAGAGTCCGGAAAGGACCTTCTCCTCCTGCAGGATTGCCGATTTCAGGGCGTTCCGCTCCCGCTCGAGGGCGGCCAGGGAACGGAACCCCTCCTCGGTCTCCTCTCCGGCGGAGCGGAAAAGCTCAAGTTTTTCCTCTTCGGTCCGGGCAATTTTTTTCTCCGTCTCTTCTGCGGTTTTCCGGATTCCGTCCATGTCCCGCTTTTGAACCGCAAGCCGGCCGGCTCTCTCCTCCCCCCGGCGCAGCAGCACAGCCAGGGTGCGTATGGCCCCGACGTCGAGAAGAGCGGGGAAGGGTTCTCCCCCCTTGCGGAAGCACTCGGAAAGATCCTCCAGCCTGCGGTGCACCGAGTCAATGTAATCCGACAGTTCCTTCGCCTCCCTGGTGCGGGTCCGAAGGCTCTCCAGCTCGGACCGGAGCTGAAGAATCCGGGGGACGAGCCCCTCCATGTCCCGGGGGGCGAGATCCTCGTCAAAACCGGAGTTCCGGAGCCATTCCCTCCAGGCCTCCATCAGGGTCTGAAGCTGTCCGGCTGCCCCGTTGACCTGGCTTTCCATGGCCGCCGCCTCGTTGTCCATCCTGGCCAGCACCCCTGCCATCTGGCGGCTTCGCTCATCAAGGACGGTGAATCGCTCGAGGGCCGTATTGTCGGCCTCACCCTCGGCGAGAAAAGATTCCATCTCGCTCCGGAATCGGGGGGCGGTGATGTTCAGCTCCGCCGCCAGCTCTTCCCGAAGGGAGTGCAGCTTTTCGACCCGCGCCCTCCGGCTCTCGAGCAGAAGGGATATTTCTTCCTGCCGCCCGTCCAGTTCCTCCGTCCGCTTCAGCCATGCTCCGCGGGCAGTCTCGTACTTCCGCCCCTGGTCCCGGTGGGCCAGGAAGGCCAGCGCCGAGGAAAAGAAGAGGGCCGAAAAACCGAAAATCCAGATGGGATCGAAGGTGAGCCACGCCTGGTAGGCAGCTCCCCCGGCCACGGCGAGAAGAAGTCCGGAGACCAGGCCGATCATGGGACCGGTAGGGACAGGGGCGTCTCCCTTCAGGTCTTCCTTCTCTCTGAGGAGGTTCTTTTCGGCCTCTTCAAGGGAGGAGACTTCCTCCTCCTCATCGGTGAGATCCGAGAAGGCGGAGCGGAGACGGTTGAGCTTCTCCCAACGGGAGGTCGCCCGGGCCGCGCGGTTTTCCACCGTCGCCATTTCTTTTTCCAGAGAGACTGCCTCGCTCTTGCGGTCGTCCCGAAGGCGGTTCCACTGGGCCAGGGATTTTTCTCCATCACCCTTCTTTCTCTCCAGTTCTTCCGCTTTTCTGGCCGTCTCCCTCGCGAAGGCGATTGCCTCGGCGGAGACATCCGCCGCCAGCAGATGCTCCTCCGTCCACCATGAACATAGGTGGGCAAGATTTTTTCTGAAATTTTTTTCCGCCCCCCGGATCTCCTCATCCAGGAGGTTTTTTCGGAGAAGGGACGTGCGGAACTGCTCGCTCTCGTGCTCGAGGGTCTCGATCTTCTCCCGGGAACCGAGGCACTCCAGAAGAGGATCCTTCTCCCGGACTGCCCTATCCTCATTCTCCGACCGGAGAGCTTCTTCCGACGCCGAGAGCTCTGCGCCGAGGCGCTCGATCTCCCTGTTCAGGCTGTCGAGGCGCGCAAGGCCGTTCTCGGGAAAGGCCGCAGTCCCCTCCATTTCCTTCAGCCGGCGGCCCAGGTCCTGCAGAACATTCCAGGAGGGACGTCCCTTTTCGAGCAGCTCGAGAGCCCCGAGACGGGTTTTCAGCGCGGCGAGCTCCTCCCGCTTCCTCTCGTAGGCTTTATCCATCTCTTTGAGGGATTCCTTTTTCTCTTTCCATCCGGCATTGATCCGCCGCACTTCTTTCAGGCGTTCGTCCGTCTCGTCCATGGCTGCCAGGAGTTTTTTCACCGCTGAAGCGGTTCTTCCGTTTCCGGGGTTGAACAGCTCGTTCTGCCGGGCTTCGAGGGCCGAGAGCAGGCGGGGAAGGGATGCCGAGCCCAGGCCGGCGCCGGCGGAGAAAAAACGGGCCGCCACGTCCGACGAATCCAGCGGGGAGAGGGACTGCATATCCGCCAGTCCCATGGCGAAGATGCTCTCGTAGACATCCCGGTTGATCGAGAAGAAATCCGTCGGAAGCTCCGCTGGAAGCCCCCCCTCTGCGGAGGCAATGAAGTTTTTTCCCCCCTCGAGGGTGAGCTGGTATTCCCGCCCGTCCTCCATGGCGATGCGAACCGTGCCGCTGTGCCGGGCTCCGCTGACTGGGTCGTAGGGATTTCCCTTCTGGCGGGTGCGCTTTTCCCGGGAAAAAAGGATGCGCCGGAAAAAATTCATCAGAGTGGTCTTGCCGCTCTCGTTTTCGCCGTAAAAAACTGTGAGCCCCTTGGAAAGAGGGCCGCCGGCCCCGGTGAAAATGCCAAAATTGCTCACGTAAAAATCGCTGATCTTCATTGGCCGTCCTCCCCTTCCAGCAGCCCTGAAAGGGCTGACCATGCCCCCCTGTTCGCCAGGAAGGAAATCTCCTCCTCGGTAAGGGCCTCGATCCGGGGAAGAATTTCCCGGGCGGGGATCTTCGCCAGGATTCCCTTTTCCTCAAGGATGCTGAAAAGCTTCCCCCGAAGTTCTCCATCGCCTAGAAAGGACCGGATTTCCTTCAGGAAATCACCGGCGAAATGCTCACCGGAGGCAAGGGTGTCGAGGTCCAGGGGAGGGGCTGTTCTCTCGGCGATCTCCTCGATATGGACGAAATCGGCCTTTCCCTGCTCCTCCCCGTTGAAGGCCTCCTTCACCCCGTTGGCACCCGAGAGGAACCCTGGCCGCTGGAAAAGGCGATAGAGCTTTCCCCGGCCCGTGAGAAGCACCCGGAGGAGGGTGGGACGCCCTCCTCCTTCCCTCCGGACGTCGTCCCGCAGGTCGTCGAGGGCCGTGAAAAAATCCTCGTCCCGATCAAAGCCGTCGATGGAAAGTTCTTCGGACCGCCACCGCACCACGTCACAGGGGACGAATTCCACCGTTCCCCTGGAAGCGGCTTTTTCAGCGGGCAGGGTCATGGTCACGAAAAAGACCCCTTTTTTCCCCGACTCCCGGATATTGCGTCCCTGGATGTTCCCTGGATAGACCATAAGAGGGTCCTCACAGAGAATTTCGGCCGTGTGCCCGTGGCCCAGGGCCCAGTAATCCATCCGGGCAGCCTTCAGATCCTCGAGGGAGCAGGGGGCGTAATTTTCGTGTCCCTTTCGACCTGCAGCGTTGCAGTGAAGGAGGCCCAGGTTGATTCCCTCCCCCCGCCGTCCGGCGAACCGGAGGGCGATATTTTCCGTCACCTCCCGGTAGGGGTAGCTGTATCCGTGGATTGTCCCCACCCGACTGCCGCCGATCACGAGGGGAAGGCTCTCCACCTCGGGCCCGAAGCGGGTCACGAGGGAAGGGAAATCCCGGTCAGCCTCCCATCCCGAGAGGGGGTCGTGGTTGCCGAGGGCGATGAAGACTGCGATCCCCTTATCGGAAAGGCGCTTCAGCTGGCCGAGGAAAAAAACCTGGGCCAGGACGCTCCGGTCCTCGCCGTCGTAAATGTCCCCGGTAATGAGAAAGAGGTCGGCCTCTTTGCGGATGGCGAAGGAGACGGCGTTTTCGAAGGCCCGGAATGTTGCCCTGCGCAGAATGGAGCCGAGGGAAGGCGAAATGTCGGAGAGGCCTGAGAAGGGGCTGTCGAGATGGAGGTCGGCGGAATGAACAAAGGTGATCTGCCCGTTTTTCATAATATCCCGTCCTCAGGAAAGAGAAGAACATGGTGCTGATGGATTTTCACCGTGCGCCACTTCCTTTCGGGAAAACTTCTCCGCTACTTTATGCTACCCGCCCCTTCTTTGCAAGGGGAGAGGGACGGCCTTGCGTAAATCAGGGATTGTCAGGCCCTGCGCCCGATGGGATAATGCTCTGCAGAAAGAAATCCGACGATGGAGGCAATTGAAGAGATGAAAGGATTCGGAGCGGCAATACGGGCAATTTCTTACTACCTGCCCGAAAAAATCATGGACAACGCATCCCTGGTGAAGGAATTCGGCGCCTGGACAGAGGATAAAATCTACCAGAAGACGGGCATCAGGGAACGGCATGTAGTCACGGACGAACTCGTCTCGGACCTCGCCGTCGCGGCAGGAGAAAAACTCTTCGCCGAGACGGGCATCGACAGGGACGAGGTGGACTTTCTTCTGCTCTGCACCGAGTGCCCCGACTATTACCTGCCCGCCACGGCCTGTCTCGTTCAGGACCGCCTCGGGCTGAGAAAAACCATGGGGGCCCTCGATTTCAATCTCGGCTGCTCGGGGTTCGTCTACGGCCTCGCCCTCGCCCGGGGGCTCATCGCGGGAGGAATCGCCCGGAAGGTGCTGCTGCTCACGGCCGACACTCTCTCCCGGACTGTCCATCCTCTGGACAAAAGCACCCGGACCATCTTCGGCGACGCAGCTGCGGCCACCCTCATCGAGGTCTCCGAAGAGGGGCGGATCGGCGATTTCGTCCTCGGTACAGACGGCAGCGGCAAGGACAAGCTCATCATCCCCGCGGGCGCCTGGGCCCAGCCCCGCACCCTCGAGACGGCGGAGACGAAGACGAACCGCTGGGGCAACACCCGCAGCGCCGAAAACCTCTACATGAACGGCCCCGAAGTGCTCAGCTTCACTCTGGCCACCGTTCCTGGGGCGGTACAGGAGACCCTCGACATCCACGGCATGAAGCTCGAAGACGTGGACCTCTTCGTCTTCCACCAGGCATCCCTCCTTCTCCTCGAACACCTGAGAAAGGAAATCGGTATTCCGAAGGAGAAGTTCTTCCTCAACATGGAAAACAAGGGAAACACTGTGAGCGCCACCATCCCCATGGCCCTCCGGGACGCGGAGGACCATGGGCAGCTTCGTTCCGGCGACCGGGTCATGGTTGTCGGCTTCGGCGTGGGGTACTCATGGGGAGCAACGATGCTCCGCTGGTAACGTACTGAAAAAAAACGGGAGGCCCCCCTTGTATTATGAAGTGCGCCCCCAAAGTCGGATTTATGTCCGACTTTGGGGGCGCACTTCATTATCAGGCCGCTCCTTTTTTAATGAATGATTTAATATTCGTATTTGAAATTCGGATCGGATATTTCGTACTGTTCATTCGGTGATTCAATTATCTTTTTATACATGTCCTCAGTTATGTACTTTGCCTTATATGTTCCTCCTGATCTTTCAACCTGCATATGGAAGGTTCTCAAATGGTTTCTGGACCCCTTCACAAGATTCAGATAAACGATCTTTATATCATCGTTATCAGTCTCCTTAAGAAGTGTCTCCAGATCTGCAATGTCCAGATCTTCCACCATAGTTCCTACTTTAAGGGCATCCAGTCTGGATTTATTCCCTTCAGCAATAAGTTCACCGTAGAGCTTCTGCATTTCCGGGCTTGTAAAAACGCCCCTTGTATCATCCTTTACCGGGTCTTCAATCTCATATTTTGTTATCAGGGAACCGACTTCATCCATATGTTTCTGTTCGCTTTTCGCTATATTAAAGAATGGCTTAAGTTCCCAGGTATCACCCAGGGTCAGATATACATCTCTTGCCAGTTTTTCCTCTTCCCGCATAAGAAGGAGACCCTCAATTTCATTTTCGGACAGTTCTTCTTTATTCATTTCCATAACATTTGCAGCTTGGGCTGAAGGTACCAGCACTGCTGCTGCCATCAACATTGCCATCATAATGGGCAATACTTTTTTCAAAGACATAAAACTCATATTATATTCCTCCTTTTCCTGATCTTCAGGACAGGTCAAATGCTGCCATAAGGAGCATCTTCCGTCTTTTTTATCCATACTTGCATATATCTTATTCTGAAACTGCAGTACCAGGGACTTGTCATATTCTCCAAGACATGAAGTGGTCTTTATTTTTACCATGTCTTCAAGATCCAGTTCCTCCAGGACGCTTTTTGCTTCAGGGACAAAGCTTCTGCTGCATGGACGGCACAAATAAAGAGCCTCCTATGCAAAGGCTGCAGCGGAAAATAATGAAAGAGCCATAAAAGCTATCATCAGTAGAAGAAATATTGATCTTATCTTCAATAAAAAACACTCCCCTGAGGTAATTATACCCGGATACAAAAAAAATACCCGGGAAAAAGTGCTGTAAAAAATGAAGGTGTTTCTACGTACATTCTCTTTACCAGGATTGTGCCTCTATAATGCTGAAAATTTCACTTGATTAAAGGCGGTGCGGACGTTTCCCTGGACAGTTAAGCGCCCAGTTTTAAAATCTTACTATATTCCAATGGGCTCATTCCTTTCAATTTAAGCTTGATCCGTTTGTTGTTGTAGTACTCCATATACTCAATGACATCTTCCCGCAACTCCTCCAGAGAGTTGAACTCTTTATGGTACAGCAGCTCTGACTTCAGCAGTCCGAAGAAATTTTCCATCTCGCTGTTTGCGGACTTTCCCCGCTCGGCAACTAAGGCATTCAATTTTTTAAGCATGCGTTCTCCATCTCAAGATACTTGATCCTGACTTCCAGCTCCTGCTCTTGTGTCTGCTGAAAATTACATTACTCTTCGTACCCAGTCGACGGGGCCTTCTTTCTTCGGAATTCCTCCCTCGACCATACGTACTGCCCGCATTCGATCCTCGGCAGAATGTTTCGTCATAGAAAAACACCCCCAATGTCGGATTTATGTCCAACTTTGGGGGTGCACTTCAAGAAAACCCTCCCGTCTTCTTTTTTTCCTTATGTCTGCTCGA
Organism: Aminobacteriaceae bacterium; assembly: GCA_963674625.2. Lineage (GTDB taxonomy): Bacteria > Synergistota > Synergistia > Synergistales > Aminobacteriaceae > JALHFZ01. The sequence continues at coordinate 842,950 of CAXXXO010000004.1, forward strand.
TATTGAAGACGAGATCGAGCCGGGTGAGCTTGAACAGATCGTCCACCATTCCCCGCAGGCCGGAGACCACCATCTTTCCGCCCTTCTGGAGGCAGCGCTTGTGAATCGAGATGAGCACCCCGAGGCCTGAACTGTCCACGTACTCGAGGCCCGAAAGATTCAGCACGAGAAGCGTTATTCCATCATCAAGAAGATCGGTGAGCTTCTCCCTCACCGATGACGAATCTTCCACATACATATTGCCGGAAAAACAGACTTCCGCGCGGCTGCCGTCTTTTCTGATGTCTAATTCCATGGACGATCCTCCTTAAGGGTGCCCCACGGAACACAAATAATTTTATTTATTATACTCTCTCTCCGGCAGATAATGGAACTATAAAATCATTACTTTGTCGCCTCTGCGGGCCCGTCCTCCTTCGAGGACGGAGAGGAAATACCCCGAAACGGGAAGGAGGCACCACCCCCGGTAATCGTAGGAGTGGGGCTCCCCCGGTTTTTTCCCCTTCTCTATCACTTTCAGGCGAACCTTTTCGCCCAGGGCAAGAATCGTCCCTACAGGCAGCTCTTCCGGAAGGCCTTCCGCAATCACATTTTCTGCCAGTGCCCCGGGAGGAAAGGGAAATCCCGCCTCTTCTTCCGCTCTGCGGATATCCTCCCTGCGGAGGAGGCTCACCTCCCGCTCGGTCACTCCGCGGTGAGAGTCCCCTTCAATTCCGCCTGACGAAAAAAAAGCCTCGAAAACTTCGTCTTTCGGCTCCTGCCGTTTTCCGCTGATGCACAGGGCGGTGATCTTCGCCACTGAAAACCCTCTCCTCTCTCCGATCAAATATGCTTCCAATTCTTGAACCCCTCTCCGACCACCTCGGATACGTCCGCCATGATGAGAAAGGCATTTCTGTCCACTGAGACGATGAACCGTTTCAGCTCCATGGCCTGCCGCCGGTTCAGCACCACCATGATCATGGTCTTCTCATCCCCTGAATAGGCCCCTTCGGCGGAAACCAGGGTGGCGCTCCGCTCGAGGGTATGCACGATAAAGCGGCGGACTTCCTCCACCCGGCAGGTGACCACGGTCAGCTGCTTGCGCCGGTCGAAGGACTTGATGACGCCGTCCAGGGTGATGCTTTCGGCATAGAGCAGCACCCCGCCAAGGAGAAGCTGCTCGAGATCCACCACGAACCACGACATCAGCAGGATGGCGATATTGATATAAAAGGAAAACATCCCCATGTCAACCCCCCACCGCTTTCTCGCCGCAGCGACGAGCACGTCGGTTCCCCCCGTGGAGCCGCCGAACCGGAGGATCATCCCCATGCCGAGGCCGCCGAGCACCCCCGAGAGAAGGGCCGCCAGAAAAGTATTGGCGATGACGGGGTAGGTGAAGAGTTCGAAAAAAGCCACCGTCGCCGAAAAAAGCAAAGAGACGTAGAGGGTCCAAAGGACGAACCGGGGGGAGAGAGCCCTCCATCCCCACAGGAGGAGCAGCACATTCCCTCCCGCGATGACCCAGGCCGGGGAGATGTCGAAGATATACTTCGTCAGCAGGGCGAGGCCCGAAAGGCCTGCCCCCGCAAAGCGGTAGGGAATGACCAGGGCCACTAGGGCGAAGCTCATGAGCACCGTGCCCAAAGTGGCCACGCAGAAGGTCCGCCATTCCTCCTTTGCAAGACGGGCAATAACCTTCGAAAGCTTCCCGAGTCTCCCCTGGTATTTCAAAAAGGTCATCTTCTCTTCATTTCCTTCCTTGTTTTTTCGGCACTCTGCAGAAAACATGCACGAAAGCAGGGCAATTTTAAGGTACAATACCAAAAGGAATATTCGACAGGATGCAATTCCCTCTCCCTCGGATTTTTTGCGGGATAATTGCATCCGGAAAGTGAGTCCGTCCATGGCAAAAATTTCAGGCCGCCAGATCTTCAGCGGCTTCTCGGTGATCAAATTTCTGCTGATGCTCGCAGGGATTGCCTTCTTTGCCGCAGTGAGGCTTCTGAACCTCCAGGACGAATTTCAGCGTTTTTATTACGACCTCGACACCCTCGGACCCTTAGGGGGGCTGATCTTCATAGTGATCTTCGTGCTCGCGACCCTTTTCATGCTCCCCACATTCTTCCTCGCCATCGGCGCGGGGGTGCTCTTCGGCCTTGTCCAGGGAATATTTATTGTATCACTCGCCTCCACCGCCGGCGCGGCAGCTTCTTTTCTCGCCGCAAGGTACCTCTTTCGCAGGGCCCTCGTCAGCCGCTTCGGAAACAACAGGTTTTATAAAGCCGTGAACGGGGCCGTTGCGTGCGATCAGTGGAAGATAGTCTTTCTCACCCGTCTTTCTCCCCTCTTTCCCTTCAATATCCTCAACTACCTCTTCGGCCTGACGGGGCTCTCCTTTTCAAAGTATATCCTCGCCTCCTGGGTCGGCATGATCCCGCTCACCGTGGTCTACGTCTATCTCGGCACCCTGGGAGCCGACGTGGCTCTCATCGGCCCCTGCATCACCTGCCATTCTCCCCTGGAATGGACCCTCATTGCCGCGGGCTTTCTTGCCACCGGGGCCGCGACGATTTTCATCACCCGGGCCACCAAAAAGATACTGAATTCCGGCGAGGCGTGCGGCCAAGAGTAAAGAGAACTGAGAAGCAGTGAAAGCCAACGTAACTTTCCAAAAATCACAGGAAGAGATAAGACCCGGAATAAATCCACAAAAAGGCGGCTCTCCTGCAAATGGTCAAAAGAGAGCCGCCTTTTAACAGATCAGATATCCCTCATCTTCACTTCAAAACATTTCGTTGCAACGTCGTAATAACTTTCATCTCGAGATATTATGTCGCCCTGCTTATCTGTAATTGGGAACGTCCTTTTTCGTCACGAGGGAGAGGGCAAGGTATTGCTGCGCAGGCACCTTGTAGCCGTTGAGCGCGAGGTAGCAGCTCGTGATTGCAAGGGCAGCCTGGCTCTTTTCATTCTGAGCGCCGGTCATGAGAATATCCCCTGCCTCGAGGGCATCGAGGGCATCGTTGTCCACATCGAAGGTGATATGGATCATTTCCTTGTCTCGGCCCTGGAATTTCGCCGCCTCGACGGCACCCATGGTCATGTCCTTGTTGATGGAGCCAACTGCGTCGATCTTTTTGTATTTCTGCAGCCAGTTCTCCATGAGCTTCATGCCTTTTTCACGGTTGAAATCCGCAGGCTGAGAGTCGAGAAGTTTGACTCCCGGATATTTTTTGAAGGCATCTTTGTAGCCTTCGACCCGTTCTTCAGAAGTCGAATTTCCGGGTGTGCCTTCAATGAGAAGGACATTCCCGGTCCCTTTGATCGCTTCGCAAAGGGCTACGCCAAGCTCATAGCCGACCTGGTAGTTGTCCACTCCAGTCCAGGTAAGAACTTTTCCGCCGTAGGCCTTTGTGTTGGGAGTTGCGACGAGGATGCCTGCAGCATTGGCCTTTTCGATGGCAGGAACGATCGCCTTTGAATCCGCCGGGGCGATCAGGATCGCATCCACTCCATCGGTGATGGCCTGTTCCACAAGCTGCGTCTGCTCCTCGACGGAATAGGGAGTTTCAGGACCGACACACTTGATGTTGACGTTCGGGAGAAGTTTTGCCGCTGCCTCCGCCCCTTCGATCATGCTCAGGAAAAACGGGAACTGCATACTCTTGACGATGAACACGAAGTTATACTGTTTTTTTGCATCGGCCGCGAACGCGGATGTGGCGGAAAAAGAGCCAAATATTACCGTTATAGCAAGGCAAACAGCGAACAGTGCGGCAAGCTTCTTCTTCATTTTTTTCTTCTCCCCTTCGTTTTGTATTCTTATTCCTGAACTAGTTCACTTCTTTGAATTTCCTTACCGTAGAGGAAATCGCCTTTTCCGTCGGGATCCGTTCCATGCTGGAGGCGCCCACAAATCCGTCAATTTCGGGAAGAAAGCGGATAAATTCCCCGAAATCTTCCGGCGTCGCAAGGGGGCCTCCGTGAGCAAGCCAGAGCACGTCGGATTTTTTTGCCCTTCCGGCCTCCATGATACGTTTCGTGAGATCGGCGCTGTCCTGAACTGAAAGCGACTTTGTCGTGCCGATCATTCCGCCGACGGTCAGTCCCACATGGGAGACAATGCAGTCCGCTCCCGCGCCGGCCATTCTTGCCGCCTCGTCTTCGTTGAAAACGTAGACCATGGTGAAGATATTCTTCTTCACCGCCGTGCGGACCATTTCAACTTCCTTTTCGTATCCGAGATTCGTCAGTTCCAGCTGTTCGCGGAACTGTCCGTCCACCATGCCCATCGTAGGAAAATTGTTGATCCCGGAAAACCCCCGCTTCATCACTTCGTCCATGTGGTAGGGAATCACCTTGGTCACATCCTGGGCGAACACGCTGCAGATTACGGGAACTTCCTTCACGATGGGAAGAACATAGTTCTCTCCCATCGTGATTGCCGTGTCGTTGGCATTGCCGAAAGCGAGCCACCCGGAAAGGCTGCCGTGACCGTGCATGCGGTAAAATCCAGAGTTGAAAACAACGAGAATATCCGCTCCGCCATCCTCAAGGGCTTTGGCCGATAAACCGGACCCTGCTCCTGCCGCTATTATGTACCTCCCTTCATTCCTGATTTTCTGCAGCCGTGAAACCATCTGCTCCCGACTGTATTGAATCAATCCCACCAGCTCCTTTGTCTGTTATGTTTCTTCAGCTTTTCCAGCTTTGCTGTTTCATGAGTTCGATCAGCAGCATCGCCGCATCCTCTCCGAACCCCTCGTCGTAAAGATGGCGGGAATCTTCTATAACCTCGACGCCGCTTCCCCTGAAACCGGTTTTGAGGGTTTCAAAGAGGGCTTCATTAGCTTCAGGGAGATAAAAAATCTCTCCGGGCCTGTCGATGGAACTCAGTCCGCCCTTGGGAATAAATATTTTGACCGGCGACCGGGCTTCTCTGAGTTTCCTTACGAGGAAATTTCCTATTTCCACACACTCCTCCACAGTTGTCCTCATGGTGGTCATGGTGGGGTTGTGAAAGTTGAGCGTCCGTCCCCTGCGGAATTTTTCCGGCAAATCCGACAGGGGAGGCAGAACGACCGTATCTGCTGCTCCCGGAACGACGACGAGAGGAATCTTCATCGAAACGGCCGCTTCCATCCGGTCGGGACCGGCGTCGTGAAGTCCGCCGGCAAGATGGGCGCCGATTTCCGCGATGGTCATGTCGAGAACCCCCTGGATGACTCCCTCCCGGATGAATTGCTCCATCGACCGGCCTCCGGCTCCGGAAGCGTGGAAGACGATGGTCTCGTATCCTGCCTTTTCGAGAGTACTCCGGGCTCTCGATACTCCCTCCGTAGTCGTTCCGTACATGGTCTGGGCAATTCTGACCGCTTTTTTGCCGGTCATTTTCAGTTCATGTTCAGCGAAATGGTCTCTATGCCAGGCCGCCGCTCCGGCCGCGAGAAAGGCAAAGCGTTCAAAGACGAGCTCCGTAACGCAGTTGAGTCCGGCAACATCGGCAATAGAAGGGATCATCGCAATGTCGCTTTCCTGAATGTACCAGCGGGTATTTCCCGAGGCGAGAGTGCTGAGCATGAGTTTCGGCAGGCCGAATGGCAGGGTTCGCATCGTCTGGGTGACGATCTGGGTGCCTCCGGCTCCTCCTATTCCGATGAGGGCATCGATGCCGCCCTTCCGGTAGAGGTTTCTGACGTAGAATTCCAGCAGGGTCGACACGCATTGCACGGCCTCTCCCCTCTTCATTGACCTTATTGTCTCAGCGGAGAAGCGGGTATCGCAGCAGAGATCTTCGAGGGAAATATCGGCGCACCTTTCGGGGGTATTCTTCACGCCGACATCGATGGTTATGCACTCTGCCCCGCAGGATATTATTTTCTGCTTTATGAATTCAGATTCGGCGCCTTTCGTATCGTAGGTTGCGATGAAAATGACAGTGGGCTTCATGATCTTCTCCTATCTGCTCTCCGGCGATTTATCGGTTTCGGCGGTCTCCGGTTTTCGCCCGCCCGCCAGTGAGATGTCTTCATCCAGTTCGTTTCGGACAAGCATGTTTTTATTGACCAGGAATTGATTGAAGGCGACCGTCAGGATGATGAGGGCACCCATTACGAGAGACTGGAGCTCCGAAGCCACGCTGAGGCTGTTCATGCCGTTATAGATGGTGGAGACAATGATCGCGCCGCTCAAAACGCCCCATATGTTGCCGAATCCTCCCGTCATGGCGAAGCCGCCGATCAGGGCCACGGTGATGGCCTCAAAGTGAGCCTTTGTTGCCATTCCTGGTTCGAAGGAGTTGAGCCTGCCTCCGTACATCAGCCCGCCCAGGGCAGCGAACAGGCCGCTTATTATGTAGACTGCGATGATTATCCGGTCTGTGGGAATTCCAGAGAATTTCGCAGCCACCGGATTGGCCCCCGTGAAATAGACCTTTCTGCCGAAATTCGTGCGCTTCAGAACAAAACTCGTCAGCAGAAGCAGCAGCAGTACCGTGATCATAGGAACGGTTACCATGAACCCTCCGATCCTTGTGATGAGCCCCATGCTGAGAAAACGGAAATCGGAGTTGAGATTGTAGATGACTTTTTTCCCGAGGGAGACCCACGCCATGCCCCTGCAGGCATACATCACTGCGAAGGTGGCGATGAAAGGAGGTATTTTCAGCTTGGTGATGAGCAATCCGTTGACGAACCCGATGGCCATGCCGGTGAGAAGTATGAGTACGACCGGAACTAAATAGGGGACGTCCGCATTGCTCATGAGCATTCTTCCCCACAGCACGGTTGAAAAGGCCATGGCTGACCCTATGGAAAGATTGATTCCGCCCGTGAGAATGGCAAACGCCTGCCCGATGCCTATAACAGCCAGAAAGCAGGATTGATTGACGATAACGGAGATATTCGCAGCAGTAAGGTAATGATGGCCCCGGAGTGCATTCAGCAGCGTAAAGAGGGCGAACACGGCAAAGAGCATTATCCATGAAGAAAAACCCGTCAGGGTCTTTGTTATTTTCCGGGCGGCATGAGAGCGGGAATTTTTCGTCATTTTTCGCCCCTTTCCCGGTGCTGCCGGAAACTTTTCCCCATAAAGGAGGTTCCTTTCCGCACCGCTTTTTCATACCGTGCCGCCAGCTCGTTGAGCATCATGCCGATCACGAGGACTGCCCCGATGATAATCATGGTGACGGATGTGTCGATCCCTGCCAAAGTGAGGGCGCTTCGAACCGTATAGAGAGTGAGAGCGCCGAATATCGTTCCGTAGAGGCTGCCTTTTCCGCCCTTGAGGGAGTTTCCGCCAAGCACTGCCGCCACGACCGCCTGAAACTCAAGTCCGTCTCCGGATGTGGGCTGCATGCTGTTCGTCCGGATGAGGACGAACAGACCGGCGATAGCGGCAAGAAGGCCGGCGGCCATGAACATGCCTATTTTCCAGCGGGCTGTTTCGATCCCTGACAGGCGGGCGGTTTCCTCATTTTCACCTATGGCGTAGAGATAGGTCCCGAGAACGGTCTTTCTAAAAAGGAAAATTGTGAGAAAAAGGATGACCGCAGTCAAAAGCACGAGAAAGGGAATGGTGAGAACCATGCTCGCCTGATCTCCGAACTCGATTCTCAGAATATCCCCTCCGAGAAAGTTCAACAGCTCATTCTGAGGTCCCGCCTTCCAGTACACGGTCCGTTTTCCCGAGAGACTGTTCGCCAGGCTCTGGGCTATCCCCATGGAACCGAACGTGGCGATGAAGGAGGGGATCTTCATCTTCGTGACAAAAAATCCGTTCATCATGCCGAATAGAGCGCCGGCAGCCATTCCGGCGAGAATGGACGGAAGGACACTCCACCCTTTGTTGAGGCATAGCGCCATGATGACTCCCGTCATGGAGAGGATGCCCCCCATGGACAGGTCGATGCATCCGGTAATGAGCACAAGAGACATGCCGATGCTCAGCATCATCAGGATGCACGACTGAAGAAGCAAAGTGGAGAGATTGCCCGGGGAGAAAAATTTCGGCACCGAGAAAGAGGCAATAGTGAATACAAATAGAAATACGAAGATAGAGCTCGGCAGATTCGAGATTCTGAAACCCCTGCCGGCGGAGAGCCCCTCTCTGTTCATGCTTCCACCGCCTCCCGCTCTTTGCTTTTTGTCCCGGAAAAAGCCATCTGAAGGATCTTCTTCTGATCCGCTTCTTTTCGGTCAAGCTCTCCGGCAATCCGCCCCTGGGCCATGACATAAATCCGATCGCTCATTCCGAGGATTTCCGGAAGCTCGGATGAAATCATGATGATCCCGGCTCCTTGTTCAACAAGTTCTTCCATAAGATGATAAATGCCCGATTTCGAGCCTATATCGATGCCCCTGGTAGGCTCATCGAATATGAAAACCTTCGAACGGGTGAGCAGCCATTTTGCGATGACCACCTTCTGCTGGGTCCCTCCGCTCAGAAACTTCGTGAGCTTCTCTATCGTCGGAGTGGCTATTTCGAGGTCCCGGACATATTCCGAAACAACTTTTGCTTCTTTCTCTCTGTCAACGACACCCATGGGATTGAGAAGTCCGAGAGCCGAGACTACCGAATTCTCCTTGATCCCCAGGGAAAGGGCGAGTCCCTCCAGCTTGCGGTTTTCAGGAAGAAGAGAGAGTCCCATGGCGACCGCTTTCTGCGGATCGTTCTTCGGTATCGGCTTCTGTCCGATAAGAACTTCTCCCGATTCGTACGGATCGATTCCGAATACAGCCTTCGCGACCTCGCTTCTTCCTGATCCCACAAGCCCTGCGATGCCCACAATTTCACCCGCGCGGACCGACATGGAAATATCTGAAAAAACATCCCCGGACAGGTTCTTTATCTCGAGGAGGACATCCCCTATCTGCTTTCGCGAGCGGGGATATATGGCATCTATCCTGCGTCCGGCGATTCCCTCCACAAGCTCGTTCATGGTGATATCCCCTATATCTCTGGTGGCTATCTTTCTGCCGTCGCGCATGATCGTGACCCTGTCGCCGATCTCGAAAAGCTCTTCGAGCCTGTGGGATATGTAAAACATCCCTACGCCCTTTTCCCTGAGCCTTGCGATGATTCGAAAAAGCTCTCCGATTTCCGAGGCGGTGAGAGAACTTGTAGGCTCATCGAAGACGATGATTCTGGCGTTTCGGGACAGAGCCTTCGTGATCTCGACCATCTGCTGATTCGCCACGCTCAGATTTTTCATCAGAGCTGAGGGGGAGACGGAAATTCCCACCGATTTCAGCAGTTCTTTGGTCTGCCGCTCCATCTCTTTCGTATCGAGAAAGCAGCCCTTCAGGATTTCGTGTCCCAGGAAGATATTGCTCGCCACGGAGAGTTCGGAGATAAGGTTGAGTTCCTGGTAGATCATGGCGATTCCAAGCTGCTCTGACAGCCTCGGACTATTCTTCAGAATGGGGTTTCCCTGCAGAAGCAGCTGTCCTTCGTCCGACGTGTAAGCCCCGGAGAGAATTTTCATGAGGGTTGATTTTCCCGCCCCGTTTTCTCCGACGATGATATGAACTTCACCCTGAAGCAGATCGATGGAGACATCCTCAAGGGCCTTGACGCCGGGGAAGCTCTTGGAGATATTTTTAAACTCCAGAAGCTTTTCCATCGTGCCTCCCCCTCTCCTGATCCGAAGTCCCTGTTTTCCCCGCGGAGTCAAGCTTTACCTTGAAGAGGACGTCGGTCATATGCTCGGTCATGAGCCTCCTGGCCTCTTCGGAATCTCCGCCCCGGATAGCCTGATATACCCGGTTGTGAAACTCGTTGCTCTTCCGTTTTCCGTGAACGCGGACAAATTTCCCGAGCCAGAGAGTATAGAGCATCTTGATCATCTCCACGGAACGGTAAATCATGGAATTGCCTGAAGCTCTGGCAACAGCGAGATGAAAATCCATGTCGTACAGCGCAAACTTCTCTTCGTCTTCGATATTGGCCGCAGCAAGCGAAAGGGCAGACTCCATCCGTTCAAGATCGTCCGGCGCCGCTTTTATGGCGGCAAGAGCCGCTCCCTGGGATTCTATTCCTATTCTGTATTCCGTAAGAGTTTCGAGGTCTGAGTAAGCCTCGAGAAGAATGGGAAGCTGCAGGTTGTTGAAGACATCGACATTGATGTCTCTGAGAAAGTATCCTTCACCGTGGCGCACTTCGAGAATGCCCAGAGCGTTGAGGCGGTTCAGGGCCGTTCGAACCGTATTTCGGCTGACTCCCAGCATGGCGGTGAGTTCATGTTCGGAAGGGGTCTTGCTTCCCGGTTTGTATCCCTGAGAGGCGATTATCGTCAGGATTCGATTGAAAACCTCGTCGCAGAGATTTATCTTCTCGATCGGCAACATGAAATAGCCCCCGGGTTTATAAGAAATTGAAAGACATAGGTCATAGCTTGTGCTACAAGTTGAAAATAAAATAACATCCCCTCAGGCCGATGTCAAGATGGGCACGGTTGAATGTGACGGGACAGCAAAAAAGTCATCCCCTGTTCGGCTTCTACTCTGCATGTAAATCGTCCTGCCCACTCTGGAACAGACGCCCGCCGGATGGTCAGAACCAGGTGACCGTCCCTTCCCGCCTCGAACGGGGCCTGACTGCCTCCGGGCCTGCAGAATAGCCCAGCGTCATGGCATAGAGCGGATTGTACCCCTCCGGCGCCATGCACCGGTCCGTTGCGAACAGATAGCGGATCAGGCCGATCCAGCAGGTTCCCAACCCCAGCGAAAAAGCCGCGAGCTGCATATTTTGTATGGCCGCGCTGCAGTCAGCCATCGCGGAGAGATGGGTTCCCGTCTTCCGAAGCACCTTCTCTTCGTAAATCATGATCACTGCCGGGGCGCCGAAAAAGATCCTGTATTTCGGGTTTTCTCCCATGGCCGCTATCCTCTCGATGCCTGACGCCCTCATGGCGGCTCGGGCTTTTTCATCGAGTTCGGCGATGGTTTCCTTGTCGGTCAGCACGCCAAAATGCCAAGGCTCCGCATCTCCGCCGGTGGGTGCGTACATACCAGCCTGAAGAACCAGTTCGATATCCTCTTTTTTCACCGGCTGGTCTGTATACTTGCGGATGCTGCGCCGTTCGAGAATAGTTCGCATTACTTCGTTCATTTCAGTCTCCTCCTTGCTGCGAAAAGCATTTTTCCTGTCTTTCTTCCTTCCAACCAAATACTTTTTCCGAAACATCTGGAAGTGCAACACTTCTTTTGAGAGCATCAGCATTTTTTGTGACTGTAAAGCGGTTGGATTCCACCTTCTCCGATATACCTCAGGGCTCTTCTCAGGTTGATAGAAAAAAAGGCCATCTTAAATCATATTCTTCCTCCATTAAATATTTTTTCTTCTTGTTTTGTGTCTAAGGGGTGACGAATACCTCATAATATGCCACCTTAACAAGCTTCTTAAGACTGTATTTCACTGGTTTCCTATGAGTTTTTCTATAATCGCGATGTCTGCAGGACAAAATTCATACAGTTCTAATTCATCCGGCAAAACCCACTGAATTGACTTATGAACATCTGCTGTGGGCTCCCCATCTACAATCCCTGCCCGAAAAAATGAAAAAGCTATTTTTATTTCGGGGTATGCATACGTCGTTTGTGCAAAAAGTTCCTGGATCTTTATCTCTATTCCAAGTTCTTCCCAGCATTCGCGGACGAGGCACTCCTCCGCGGATTCTCCCGGTTCAAGCTTACCGCCGGGGAATTCCCAGAGATATTCACATAAACCGCCTGCTCCCCGCTGGCAGATAAGGATTTCTCCGGTTTCTTTTTTTATGATTGCAGCGCTTACGTGTATCATCTTTAACCTGCTGCAAGTTGATTTGTCTTTTTAAGATATTTTCCGGGGATCGGGTTATCGAGTTTCCATATAATACTCATAGGCTTACTTCCCTCATGGGAGACATAACTCGCTGTTCCAAGGAAGGTATAGGGTTCCGTTCCAAAATCATTTTTTTTGTGTTCTCTCACAAAGAGTAATATATTGCTTCCAAAAGAACGGTGGTTTATGTATCTTTTCCCTGTCGGAGAATCGCTTGCGGTTGTGCTTTGGCTTTGCCAGTGAAACAGCGATTCGTTGATAGAGTAATCTTTATACATCGTTGAAGGTGAATAATCTTTGTCCGATTTATTCAGGGTGATAAAAAAGATATCCGCATTCTTTTCTGAAAGCCATTTCACCCCTTCTCGAACGTTTGAGGGGTTCATATGGTCCATGGCAAGCATTATCTGATCGCGGGTATAAGTGCAATGCAGGTCGAGGGGGCAGTCAAATCCCAAGTTGACTTTCTTGTCCACGAAGTCGATTTGGCTGTAGTTGTAACGCAGCAATTCAACGAGCTCAGCCAAAAGAGTCGGAGATGAGTTAAATATAGTCGATAAATCAAAGCCTAAATCGGGCCAAACCTTTTGCCAAAGGGTATATGAAAACATGTTCAGCATGCGATTCTCTTCGCCTGTCAGATGATTGAAGTCTATGTGTCCCTTGCCGGAGAATACATCTAGCAGAAAGTTGATCCACCTTCTAGAATTACTTGAACAAAGGCGGGGAAATGCCTTGTTCATAACATCTTCCAAAGGTTCATCAAAATTATCTTTCACTCCTGCATAGAAACAGAGCCGGGAGAAATTGCCGCATTTGTAAATGCTATTTATATTCAGATGGTAGTACTGAGTAAAATTTTCTATGGTCAGCGGTTTACCGCTATCCTCTATAAATGTTGCTATACGCGACACTAAACCCGCTGAAGTGTTGAAAGAGCTGCGAATATTCTCCAGTATATAATCCTTCGCCAAGCGTTCCAGTTGTATATAACAGCCTTTCGGGACCGAAACGAATCCTTCTTTGATCTCTTTTTGAAGGCTGTGGGAGGTATTCGCAAGCAAGGCTGTAAGTTTATCTTCGAAATTATATTTTTTATTCGCCTGTCCGATGAAGTCGAGAACTGTCAGGCATTCTTTATCATCCGCCAAGCGAAGCCCTCGGCCAAGCTGCTGCAAGAATACAGTCAGGCTTTCCGTGGGGCGAAGGAAGAGAACAGTGTTTACCTCGGGGATATCCACGCCTTCATTATAAAGATCGACAACAAAAATATAATTAACATCACCATTTACGAGTTTTACCTTTGCATCTTCTCTCTCTTTGTTCGGAGTTGTTGATGAGAGGCACAGGGAAGACAGATTATGTTCATTAAAAAACCTCGACATATACTCGGCGTGATCCACGGAGACGCAGAAGCCAAGAGCCTTTACTTTGTCTAAATCAGTAACGTACTTTTTTATGGACTCTATCGTCATGGAAGCTCTCTTATTCGCAGCAAAGCTATTCAAACTATAGAGATTTGATAATTCCCTGGTGTCGTAATGGCCTCCAGTCCATCGTAAACTTCTTAGATCTATCTCATCAGTAATGCCGAAATACTGAAAAGGGCAAAGCAATTTTCTTTCTATTGCTTCAGGCAGTCTGATTTCCGCTGCTATTCTGTGATCAAAATATTCCAGTATTGATTTCCCGTCCATTCGCTCGGGAGTCGCCGTCAATCCCAAGAGAATCTTTGGCTCATAGTAAGAGAGCAGTTTCTGGTATGAATCTGCTGCAGCGTGATGAAACTCATCGACCACAATATAGTCATAAAAATCCGGTCTCGTTTTCGATGTAAAATCCTGAGAGTTGAAGGTTTGTATGGACATAAATAAGTGATCAAAACTATCTGGCCTGTGGCTTCCGACGAAAAGACTGCCAAAATTTGGGTCCCGTAGAACACCCCGAAAACAGGACAAGCTCTGTGTTAATATTTCCTCTCTATGGGCGATAAAGAGCAACTTGTTGGGTTTTGATGAATTTTTTTTCTTGTAATCCTTATAGTCGAATGCAGAAATAACTGTTTTGCCAGTCCCGGTAGCAGCGACTATCAAGTTTCTGTAATGAGACCTGATCGTCCGTTCGGCTTCTAACTGTCTCAATATTTCTTGCTGGTAAGGATAGGGCAAAATATCAAAAACATAGAGGTTTTCCATGTACAGGGAAGAAGACTGTTCGAATTTCAGGGCTCTTTCCAATCGTGTTTTTTCTGTTTTCAAATAACGCTCAAACTCACTTGAATTCCAGTAGGTCTCAAAAGTGGCACTTATTTTATCAATTGTTTCTGGCATATCTTTCTTGGCTACTTTTATATTCCATTCCAGACCACTCGAGATTGCAGCATTTGAAAGGTTTGAAGAACCGACGTAAGCTGTCGTAAAACCCGTTTGTCTGACGAAAATATAGGCCTTTGCGTGAAGCCTTGTTCGTTTTGTATCGTAGGATATTTTTATTTCCGTATTTGCGAGTTTCGAGATTTCCTCAACTGCCTTGATGTCTGTAGCCCCCATGTACGAGGTCGTAATAACTCGAAGTTTGCCTCCTCTTAGAGTAAAACTTTCAAGTTCGTTGATTATTAAACGGAGCCCGCTCCATTTTATGAAGGAGACGAGCATATCAATCTTATCGGAAGAGATAATTTCCTTTTTTAACTCAGAGTAAAGCTGCGGTTCATGAACGGCACCAGTAAACAGGGAACTGTAGGCGATTGAGGTCACTGGTCTGGTTACTTCTTCTCTCCGATTCAAAGACAAGATGCTGTTTTTCTTTTCCATAAAAGCCAAGAGTTGCTCAGCCCGTTTATCGACGGACATATTTTTGAAGTCACTGTCGCCAGTCTCTTTGAAGATCTCCCCTATTATTTTATTTACAAAAGCTATCTGGCGCTGGATGTCTCCGCCATTGTCTTTTAAATTATCCAGCCCTTTTTGTACGATTTCCGATACATATTTGGCCAATAGCCCTGAAGCTTCAGCCTTGTCGATTGCTGTTTTATCTATAAAAAATTCATTCTGGACCTGAGGTTGGTCAAGGCTGAGCCCCAATGCACTATCAATTAGCTGTTCATATAACCCCGGCTTCAGCATTTCTTCGCCCTCATCTTTCATGCACATTAGAAATCAGGATACACGCTCTCTTTTTTAAAGCCGCCCCGCTTTTGTCCAGCTGTCCCGCGTGGGTTTTTTCCGCGATTTCGATTGCCCGTTCGAGAGTACTCATGGGGCATCCTCCTTCAGGGTTTGCTCCACAATCTTCCAGGCTTCTGCCTTTTCTGCAAAGGTTTTGCCCGCATGGGCCGGGCTGGTGGAGGGAAGGCGGATGCTTGTCTCCGGTCTGAGTTCAGGATGAAGGGTTGGGAAAACATGGCGTTTCCAGGACTGTTCGGCCATGGAGCCATTGAAGAAGACTGTTTTTATCCGGGGATGCTTCGAAAAAAAAGAGGGGAAGTCGTTGGGGATGATGGACGGTGCTTCAATGTTCGAATCCAAGCTGCCGGGCCGGACGCAGCAGGCGAGGACGTCCCAGAGGGCAATTCGGCGGGCTGTGAGAGCTTTGAGCCGGTCGTCATAGGGAAGGATCGCCGGTATGGCCAGAATTTCTTCCATAATCGGCCAGAAGGCGTTTCGGGGGTGGGCGTAGTATTGGTTCGCCTCCAGAGATGCACGGCCCGGCATGCTTCCGAGAATCAGAAGACGGGCGTCGGGAGATGAAACGGGAAGGAAGCTGCGGACGGTTTTTTTCATAGCGGCGAGGCGCACTCTTTTTCACGATGAGCAGGTCTTTGCCCGGGAATGACGGGACAAAACGTTTTCAGCGCAATTTTTTCTCTCATGACAGCACCCCCTGCAAATTATACATTTCTCTTGTGAATGCACCAGCATTATTCGAATGCAAACAGAAACGATTTTTTCATGCCGCTTCAAAAATTTTCTATTCCTTCACTGCATTGCTGAGATAAGAGTCTTTCCCGGATGAACCGTCAGAAAATTGCCTTCAGCTGCTCGCATATTCCGGAAGAATACTTTTCAGGCAACGTGATATCTCCGTGGTGAAATATTGACAAACAGGGGCATACTCCTATAATAATTTTATATTCCGAAATTTAGTTCTTTTTTATCTCAAGAAGGAGGGAAAGTCATGAAAAGAAGTGTGCAAGGATTGTTTTTATCGCTGGCTTTTGTCTTTGCCCTGCTGTGCCTCTTTGCTGCAGGAAGCGCGGAGGCCGTCAACATCGGAGAACCTGCCGCCCACCAGGTTTTCCTCTTTGAGCACACCAACTACGGCGGAGCGAATATGAGTTTTGAATTCGACAAGGATGTTCCGGATCTCACCAAATGGCGCCTTCCGAATTCTAAAAAAAACTGGAATGACGTCATCAGCTCGCTGAAGGTGGGAAAAAATACGAAGATTCTGCTCTACAAACATATCAACTATAGTGTATTGCTGGGGACAATTCAGGGGGACGGGACAAACGTCAAGGCCATTCCCAGTCTTCACTCCTTCGGATATGGAGACCAGGTCTCTTCCTTTAAGGTCCGCATGAGCGACTACGCCCAGTAGTGATAGTTTTTGCAGATTGTTCAGTTTCAGTTGAAGAAAGGATCGGGCAGGCTGAAGAAATTCCTTCCCCGCCCTTTTGCACTTTTGGGTGTGCGGTTCCGTGCCAAGGCGGTTGACAAGAAGAGACACGATTATAATATTTCTAAATCCCGAATTTTGTTTAATTTTTCATCTCAAGAAGGAGGGGAAGTCATGAAAAGAAGTGTGCACGGATTGGTTTTATTCCTGGCTTTCGTCTTTGCCCTGCTGTGTCTCACTGCGGCAGGAAGCGCGGTGCCAGCCAATGCCTACGAACCTGCCGGCCATCAGGTTTTCCTCTATGAGGACACCAACTTCGGCGGAGCGAGTATGAGTTTTGAATTCGACAAGGATGTTCCGGATCTCACCAAATGGCGCCTGGGGAATACCGCGAAAAGCTGGAATGATGTACTCAGCTCGCTGAAGGTGGGAAAAAACACGAAGATCCTGCTCTATAAACATACCAACTATAATACATTGCTGGGGACGATTCAGGGGGACGGAACAAACGTCAAGGCCATTTCCAGTCTTCACTCCTTAGGATACGGAGACCAGGTCTCCTCCTTCAAAGTCCGCGCTGCCGACGTAAGTCCAGCCGGAGGAAGTTCTGCGGCAGGGAGCACGGTGACCGCCAACACCAGTGAACCTGCCGGCTATCAGGTTTTCCTCTATGAGCACACCAACTACGGCGGAGCAACCCTGAGTTTTGAATTTGACAGGGATGTTTCGGATCTCACCAAATGGCGCATTGGGAATACCGCGAAAAACTGGAATGACGTCATCAGCTCGCTGAAGGTAGGGAAAAATACGAAGATTCTGCTCTACAAACATATCAACTTTAGTACATTGCTGGGAACAATTCAGGGGGACGGAACAAACGTCAAGACCATTCCCAGTCTTCACTCCTTCGGATATGGAGACCAGGTATCTTCCTTTAAGGTCCGCATGAGTGACTACGCCCAGTAGCAGCCTTTGCCGATAGTTCAGCTTCAGTTCAGGAAAGAGTGAAGAGACCGGCGAACTCCCGAAGGGAGTCTCGCCGGTTTCCGTTTCTGCCCGTGACCGGTTCGGCGCAGATCATGGAGTTGAGAATGGCCTCCTCCGTGGCCTCCGCTGCTGCCCGGAAGGGAAGGTTCATGAGGTTTTCGTTGAACATGCCCAGGGGGACCACAGGGACCGTTTCGTCGTGGCTGAAGCGGTTGGCGGTGGTGAAGGCAAGAACGATTTCGCCGCTTCCGCTTCCCATGAAGCCGCCGGTGCGGGAAATTCCCACGGCTGCCCGCCGGCAGACCCGTTTGAGCTGCCGTTCAGTGAGGGGAAGATCCGTGGCGAGCAGAACGATGATGGAACCCTGCTCGTCGGAGGGAGGGGCAATCTTCAGGATGGAGGGGCCGATATGCTTTCCGCCCACGGTGAGGTCCTCCATCTGGCCGAAGTTTGAGAGCACAAGGGCTCCTACGGTCCAGGAGCCGCCCTCCGCCTCCACTATCCGGGAGGCGCTGCCGATGCCACCCTTGAGCTGAAAGCAGGACATCCCCCGGCCTGCTCCGACCGCGCCCTCTTCGAACTCCTCCCCCGCTCCGGCCAGGGCATTGAAGACATGCTCCTGCCGCACATGCAGCCCCCTGATGTCGTTGAGGAAGCCGTCGTTGCATTCGCAGACTACGGGGTTTACCGTCCCGGTCTCTCTGCCGATATCGGGGTTGTCCTTCAGCATGAATCTTACGAGGGCTTCCGAGGCTGTGCCCGTGCTCAGAGTATTGGTGAGGAGAATGGGTGTCTCGAGGGTCCCCATTTCCTCGATCTGGACGAGTCCGACGGCCTTGCCGAAGCCGTTGATGACGTGGCACGCCGCGAGGAGTTTTTCCCGGAAGAGGTTTCCCCCATGGGGAAGAATCGCTGTGACGCCCGTCTGCACGGGTCCGTCGGCCAGAGTATAGTGCCCCACGAGGACACCCTCCACGTCGGTGATGGCGTTCCGGGGGCCCCTGGGCAGATTGCCGATGGAAACGCCGTAATCGGCGATGCGTTTTTGGGATTTCATCTCTTCAGCTCCTCGCAAGTTCTTCTTTATATCTCAAAACCGGTCAATGCAGGAAATTCCCTTCTCGGATTTCATTTTTTTGTCGAAGGAGATAATTTTCCCCTCCGTCATCTCCATAGCGGCCGCGCAGAGGCATGCGTCTCCGAAATGGAGAAGAGAGAGAGCGAAGAGTTCAAGGGCCTTCATCATCCTTTCCTTGTCCGGAAGAACAAAGTTTTCCCTCTGGAGAAGGGGAAGAAGAAGATCCCGTATTTCCCTGCGCCCGACTTTATAAAAGGAAGAAAGAACCCAGACAACCTCTGCGAGGTTTACGGGGTCGCAGAAGACCCTCAGCCTGTCGTCCTGTACGGCAAGGAAAATTTCCCTGGCCCGGGGGCTCAGTTCGGCATCGTCTCTCAGAAGAAACCTGAGAATGATATTTGCGTCTATTGCGCGAAAATCACTCATGATTTCTGTCTACGGCGCGGTAGAGTGCTTCCCTCTCTTCTTCGCGGGTTGTTCCCGGGCGTGCATAGGCGCAGAGAGCTCCGTAAAGAGCGTCCATATCTTTCGTTGGGGTCAGGACGATCTCTCCGTCCCGGACACGGACGAAAAGGCGGGTTCCCGCTGTTATCTGAAGCTGTTTTCTTATTTTTGAGGGTATGACAACCTGCCCTTTTTCGGAAGAAGTGATTATCATACTACTAACCTCCCATTTTTCCTTCATTTTATCATAACGTAAGAAGATGGACTTAATATAATGAATTCACCTGAGGGCGCATAAGGCGCGGATCTGCTGATGAAGGGCTCCATGTCAGGGGGCCTGATCGGGCGACGGGAATTTTTCACCCGAGGGCACTTCACCCGCAACCGCAGGGTCTTTGCTGAAGCTCTCTCCGTCCTGGATCTGCGGCATTTCTTCCGAACCCCCTGGGTATTCTTCTGCTCCTCCGAGATTCTCAAAGATACCTGCAAAGATTTTCTGAACCTGGCCTTCTTCCCCCTGGCGAAGAAGGATGAGTTCCGGGTCGAAGATCCGGGCAGGGGGTTCTCTTCCGTCTTCTCCGCCTGAAGACTTCGCACCGAAGGAAAGAAAAGCTGGACCTGAAGAAAGTCTCTTTTTTTCGAGGCCGAGATAAGAACAGAGCCTCTCGAACTGTTTCATTTCCTCCTTATCCATGGCTCCGTCAGCTCCGACGGCTGTGAGAAGGATCCTGCTCATGGCGCCCTTCCGTTCTTCGCCGAAATCCCTGAGAACACCCCTCAGGTCCCGGACAGACTGGGGCGTGCGGAAGGTCCAGAGAAGGAAGGCCTGGAGGGATTTTTTTTCGTCTTCAGACAGTTTTTCATCATCCCTTATCAGGGCACGGAAGAGTTCTTCCCCTGCGGAAAAGGGTCTTCCGCAGGCCTGGACAAGGAGAGCCCCGAGGCGGATCAGCGAGGCCAAAAGGCAGTATTCTTTCGACGGCGCAGTCACTGCAGGGCCTTCATAGACTGCTGTCATAGGCTCATCCCGGAGAGGCACGTTAAGGTCCTCAGGATCGGGAACGAGGGCGAAACTGAAGTCCTGCGCCCTTTTCCCCAGGGAGCGGCATCCACCCCGCTTTTCCGGAGAGACACCATTTTCAAGTATTGTCTCGAGAAGGCTGAGACGCACGAGAGCAGGACCGGAGGCGCACAGGTTGGAGAATTCCTGTCGAATGGCCTCTCCTTCGGGAAAATAAGGAAGAAGGTCCGGGGGCAGGAGTTCCCGGGCAGAGGCGTCTTCTCTTCCCTTCAGCTCAAGGAGCCTGCGGCTGTAAGGCTCGAGTTCTTCGGCGCACTGTGTGCCAAGAGAGGCGATCTTCTGCAGCGGAGCCCGGATAACGAAGGGATTACTGAGGGAAGGGATGCGGATTTTCAGTCTTCCGCCGAGGGAAGGATTTGCCCCGCTGTACTCGAGAATAAGGGGAGAACGGCCAGAATGAAGGGGAATGCCTTCGCCGAATTTTTCGCCGTAGCGAAGAAGAAAGAGCTGTCGAAAATGTTCAGAATTCCTCCGGGAAGCCGGCAGGGAAGATTCTTCGGTGTGGAACCTCAGCCATTGGAGGGCTCTTTCTCCCGGAAGGGGAATGTCCCGGGCGGCAAGACGGGCGGCGATAGCAGGAAAAACATCCTTTCCGCTGCTACCCGGGAAATTCAGAGATGGCGGTATTTCAGTTCCTTCACCAAAGAAAGCCCATTCCATGGCAAGGAAATTGTGAAAAATTCTGCGAAGAAGCATTCTATCCCCGTAGATCTGAAGAAGCCGCAGCACTTCGAGGACGATGCTTTTCCTCTCCTCCGGAGTTACCCTTCCCCGGGGTCCGTCGAGAAAAAGACGGCGTTCAAGACCGTAGAAAAACAGGAGGACACAGCCGGAATCACAATGGGGGGCTTCTCTCCCATCTGAAAGCCAACTGAGATAGCGAGTTCTTTGCTGCGGTGATAATGCGCTGTATAAAAGATCTTTAGTCGGGAAAGGCTCCGCGGATTCTTCTTCCTTCGAAAGTTCGAGGTGAGGATTGATGAGGCATGCATCGTTGGAACCGGAGAAATCAAGGAGCTTTCCGCCATAATATATAAGTCCGGCGGGGATAGAAAATCCCTTGAAGGACAGCTCGTCATCAGAGCCGTACCATTTTGCCGGAGCATCCGGTGCAGGAAGCTTTTCGTCCTCTCGTCCTCTCCTCTTTTTTCCTGCGCTTGAAGGGCCGGAATGCCGGAATAAAGCCCGGACCAATTTAAGGAGAATGCCCGCTGCAAGAAGAAGCAGAAAAAGCTCCATGATCCCAGTCCTCCTTCCCGGGCTATACTTTTGAAATAGATTTTTCCCCGGAGAAAATCCGTTCCATTGTACTCTGTAATCTGTGCCCTTTTTGTGATGCAGTCCGAAAAACCCCCTCGGGACAGGGGAAAAAGGAAATGAATGAATTTTCCCCCGCCAAAACAAAATCTCGCGGCCCGTAATTTCCGGGATTTTTCCTTGTGTTCTTCTCCACCTCCCCATACAATAGTTTGGAAATCCCGACACCGCAGAGGCAAGGGAATTTTTTAAATCCGGCAATCCGTCGGTGAAAGGAGTACCTTCATGGGTGCAAAAAAAGGAGATCGCGTACGGGTACATTACAAAGGAACGCTGGAGAACGGCGAGGTTTTTGACTCCTCCGAAGGAAGGAAACCCCTCGAATTCGTCGTCGGTGCAGGTCAGATGATCCCGGGTTTCGACCAAGGTATTGTCGGTATGGAAGTCGACGAAACGAAAACCCTCATACTTTCCCCCAATGAAGCATATGGAGAATGGGACGAAGATAAACTTTTTGCCGTAAAAAAAGAGCTTCTTC
Source organism: Aminobacteriaceae bacterium (assembly GCA_963674625.2). Classification (GTDB taxonomy): domain Bacteria; phylum Synergistota; class Synergistia; order Synergistales; family Aminobacteriaceae; genus JALHFZ01. The sequence goes on from CAXXXO010000004.1 coordinate 864,757, forward strand.
CCAAGGGATACGAACCCTTTCCCGGCGATAGCCTGCAGATGATGACAAACAGCGGAACACCGGTCAGCGTAAAAGTTCATTCCTTTGAAGACGGAACCGTCCACCTGGACGCAAACCATGCTCTCGCGGGAAAGGAACTTACCTTCGAGGTCAAACTTGTGGAGATAGCTGTGAAATAGCATCTATGCTAATTGAGCTTATTTACAATCTGAGGCGAAAGAGGCGGGAGTTTCCCGCCTTTTTCTTTGCGATATATCTATGCTTCTCTTTAACAAAAACTCAAAGGATCTTCCAATGACCATTTTTCACGAGTTATAGCATTATTTCAGCTCAAATTTTAAAATCGCCGCATTTAATATTTATTATTTCCCGGGAAATAATTTTTCCGGCCGTCAAAATGATAATATTTGTATTTTCTAAGCATATTTTTTTTGGCGACTTATTTACGGATGCTTCCCTTACTCTATCTTTTCATAGCTATCACATTTTTCTTTAACCTTTCCGCTCGAAAGTACCTTAAATCCATGGAAAACGACACTGATGGCCTTAATTTAATTTCACAGTACTCAACCTCAGCAAGCTGAAATAAATCTTTTTAAGATCTGCATTGTATGAATATAAATGGTCACGGAGAAATTACGTTTTTGACATATGCTCAAACAATGAAATAAAGCTGCAACTTGTAATTACTCTTTTATTTTAGAAATTTCGCCCTTTCTTCGTTTTAATAAGCGGTTTAATATATTTTCTGCATAATCATCATTACCATCCAGAAATGTAAAAAAGAATTTTTTCATATAGATGAAATTTTTATTTACTGAATAGCCCCTGTAATTTTTTCCCAAGTCAGGATTCTCGCCATCTATTTCCTTGTACATTTGTTTATATTGGCTACATGCTGCATTCTGCATTTATAATAAAATTAAGTGATTATCTGAATAATGGCTAAAGGAGATTGAAGAAATTTTTTATTTTTTCAACCCGCTAGTTCATTGTTTCACCATATTCATTTCACGCTGATTGAAATTGAGACTGACAAAACCATTCTCTCGAAATTTTTAGCAGAGTAAATTTTTTTCATACCACTGCCTTTTCGTTCTAAAGAGTTACTCCTTCATTACTTCATTCGTCTAATAGGAAAAAGCTTTATCCGTCCTTCAATTAAGATTATGTGCTTCATTTATGATAACTCACTTTCATATATATCAATTTACTACCTACTTGAATCCTACAATTAATAATTTCTGGATTTCAGAAATTTAATACAAATATTACTGCTTGAACTTCAACAATATTTTAAGATACTTTTCAAAAAAATCCGGAAGGTAAATTCCAAACTGCTTTTTTAGGGGCTAAAAATTACCTTCATTCTTGATTTTATCTTTATTGTCCTTTGTTTATTTTTCATTTAAATTCAAATATTTTCGATTCCTCACTGCGAATATTTACTTTTTATCAATTGTCATATTTGACATCCTTTTTTTACGCCTTTATGTGAATAAAGTACTCTTGGTAAATTTCAAACTGGAAAATCAAGATTACAAGATAAACTTTTTTTACTGTTAACAGACTTAAACCTAAACTCCATTTTAGCTGGGTATATATCCAGTAAATGTTTCACGTGAAACATTTACTGGCGAACAGAATGAATCCAAATAGAACATTTTATTTATTGAAGACTATCCTTGCTGTCCAAAAAAGACTCCAAATAAAAAACAAAAGAGTATTTGCAATGCCTCAATCAATCAAAGTGGATAACATAAAAAACCATTTTTTTATTTTACTGATGTTTTTGATGTGCTTAAATATCCCACTGTTGCAAGACTGAAAAAACACCTTAATTTAGGTCGAAAGCTGCCCCGGAAAAGAGTGGATCCTTATAATAATTGCTTAAATTCGACGTTTAAGGTAAATCAACAAAATTCTATCGATGTTTAAGGGTAAAAATCCCATGGGAAACGGTTAAGAACTGATGTTTTACGTGAAACATTGCAATAGGGAAGAAATTATTTTTAACAAGGGAAAAAAGAAGCTATGTTTGGTCAGTATTGGTCAGTTCCTTCTGCTGCTTTTTCATCTCGCCGATACCTTATTTTCAGTGGATCTACACTCAATTTACTCATTCTTGGGATTTTTCCGGCATGGAAGTGATTTTCTTCTGAAGAAATTCATTGTTTGCTTATATTTTCCCGGAAGGAAGAGAGTTTTAAAGCGAAAAACGCAGCACCAGCCGCCTTCAAAAGGTCCGGAACCAGGAAGGGAATAACGCCGATTCGAAGGACCTGGACGAAGGTAATATTTTTTCCGGCGATATAATTCAGGTTTAAATACAGTCCTGACGTACCAAAGGCATAAATTACGAAAAGACCTGCGAAAGCGGCTGCCGCAAGCTTTAAAAGAGAAACGTCCGGACCTCGGGAGAGCCTGCCTGCAGTCCATGCCGCAATTGGATATGAAAAAATATATCCGAAGGTAGGAGAGAGTACATAAGGAAGGCCGCCGCCTCCCGCGAAAATGGGCAGGCCTGCGAGTCCGAGAAAAATATAGACTCCCTGGGAAACCAAGCCGATCCGGCTCCCCAAAAGAAGCCCTGAAAGCAGAACCAGGAGGACCTGAAGGGTAAATGGTACCGGAGGAAAGGGTATTCGCAGAATGGCTCCCAGGGCTGTCAACCCTGCAAAGAGTGCCGCAAGAATGAGGGAATGAGTACGGGTTCTCAATGATGACACCTCCATGTCACCTTATACTATATAGGGTGACATGAAAATGGGCAATGGGATAAACAGAAGTAAATTTCCGGGGAAAGTAATCATATTCTTGCAGCAAATGGACGCTTTGCGCAAGCAAAAATAGCATGTTTTTGATGGAATAGAGGCTGATCTTTATTGACCTTCGTTTGACTTATCCTTGTCTTTTTGCCGGTAGCCGGTAAAAAAATGATCTCAAAGGTCCGGGAGGGATAAATCCTCTTTATAGTTGCGGCTTCCCAGGATTGCGATTTTACGGCATGGGGGTGACTCGCTAGTCCAATATATTTGCGGCTGCAAGGAAGATATGGGGTTTGCCCCTTGCATCGAGCTGATTTATCCTCTATTCAATAATTGAGCAGATAAGAGGTCGACTTGTGAACCCGGGCGATTCTGTCAGTCGTTTGAAGCCCTGCAAATGCTTGCTTCTTTTTATCTGGGTTTTTTTTCGGGCAAGAGGAATGGCGGGAGAAAATGGGACGAAAGAGGGGAATCCATTTTCAGGAGGGGTATTTTTTTTATTGAGGGCGGCCGAAGCCTGGCGGCAGAGCTCAAGGGTTCTGCCGATGAAGTTCGGCTCTTCCGGTCCGAACCCATTCCGCGAGAGCTTCCTCGAAGAGGAGCCGGCAGTCGAGGGGCACTCTGCAGAGGACATCTATTTTTTCTCCGTAGTTGAGGGACTGATCGGAGGCGGCTGTTTCGGAGAGGGTGAAGAGATGTTCGAGAGATTTTGACATTTCGTAGGGGACTGAAAACCGGTATTCTCTGGTCTGTCTTTTTTTCACTCTTCCCGCCCCGACGAGAGCTTCGGAGGCTGCGGAACAATAGGCATCCATGAGCCCCCGGACGCCGAGCTTGATGCCGCCGAAATACCGGGTAACCACCAGGAGGGTATTGGTGACCTCCGCCCGGAGAATCGCTCCGAGAATAGGTTTCCCTGCCGTACCCGAGGGCTCTCCGTCGTCGGAAGAGTATTCGGCCGGGGATTCCGCTCCTATGCGGAAGGCCCAGCAGTTATGGGAGGCCTGGCGGTGTCCGTTTTGTATCTCCTTCAGTTTTTTCCGGGCACTTTCCTCAGAATCGCAGAGCCGGACAGAAGCGATAAAACGGGATTTCCGGATCTTTTTTTCCGCCGATGCCTCGGAGGCCGGCTCGAAAAAAGCATCGCTCATTCCTTCCGCCATTCCTCCAGTATCTTTTTATATGTTGCATCAAGGCCTTCAGCCACGACCCGGACGTCGCTGAATACGGGCATGAAATTGGTATCCCCGTTCCACCGGGGAACGATGTGCAGGTGGAGATGCTCGTCGAAGCCGGCGCCGGCGACCTTTCCCAGGTTGATCCCCAGATTGAACCCCTGGGGGCTCATAACTTTCTTGAGGACAGAAACGCACCGTCCCCCGAGTCGGTGGAGCTCGAGCATCTCCATATCGGTAAGGTGTTCGTACTCGGCAGTGTGGCGGTAGGGAGAGACCATGAGGTGTCCCGGATTGTAGGGAAAGGCATTGAGGATGATGAAACAGGTCTTTCCCCGGTGGAGGATGAGCCGCTCTTCGTCACGGTTTTCCTTGGGAAAATCGCAGAAGATGCACCCTTCCTGATTTTTTGAGGCCGCGATGTAGGCCATGCGCCAGGGGGCGAAAAGATGATCCATGAAAGACTCCTTTCCCGGTCGAGATGTTTTCCTTAAAGCAAGGGAACCGTTTATTTCTTCCGAAGGATGTTCCGCAGGTAGAGCCACCCCTGCCACAGCCCCACGGCAGCCATGAGAAGGGGAAGCGCAACCTCAAGCCATTCCGGGTACCCCATGGAAGAAAGTTTGTTCCCGGCGAGAAGACCGAAGAAAATGTACCCTCCGATCAGGAAGGCCGTGGAGATTATCTTGCCGTAGAGGAGAAAATCGGCCATCCCTTTCATTTTTCTTCTCCCCTTATTTCCCTGGAAATAATTCCTTCCTCCCTTTCGATAATGGAAAGGATGGATTTCACCATGGTTTCGTTGAGCCCGTCAAGAGAAAGCTTCATCCGCGACTTCGTTCCTGTTACTTTGACGCCGATGCCCAGTTCCCGGGCGGCTTTCCGGGCCGATTCGGGAATCTCGAAGGAAAATCTCTTCGAGGTCTTCACTTCGGGCGCCTGCCGGTTCGCCAGCTTTACCGCCTCTTCGACCTGGCGGACGGAAAACCCTTTCTCTGCGGCCCGACGGGCAAGGGAGATCAGAACTGCAGGGGACTCAATGGAAAGAAGGGCCCTGGCATGCCCCTCCGCGAGCAGGTTTGCCGAGAGCAGGTCCTTCACCTCGACGGGAAGCTGAAGAAGGCGCAGCTTGTTTGTAAGCGCGGTCCGGCTCCAGCCGATCCGCGCCGCAGCCTCCTCCTGGGTGAGAGAGGATTGCTTGAGCAGGTCGCAAAGTGCACCCGCAACTTCGAGGGGGGAGAGGTCCTCCCTCTGGATGTTCTCTATGAGGGAGATTTCCATCATTTCGAGGTCCGTTCCCTCCACAATGCGGACAGGGGCCTCTTTCAGCCCTGCTCTCCGGGCCGCCCTCCATCGCCGCTCTCCCGCCACGAGTTCATATTCGCCATTCTCCCGGGGGCGCACCACGAGGGGCTGAACGATTCCATGGGTTCCGATGGACCGGGCAAGGGCTTCAATTCCCCCCTCGTCCATGGCCCGACGGGGCTGAAGGGGGTTGGGAACGATCCTGTCCAGGGGCAGGACGGTCACTTCCCGGGGCTCCTCGTCCCTGGATTCAGTGGGCGCGGGAACAGCGGAGGGGGAAGGGAAGAGGGCTCCGAGTCCTTTTCCTAGCGCTCTGCTTTTAGCCACAGGGCTGACACCTCCTTTCCCAGTTCTCCGTAGGCCTGCGCCCCGGAGGAGGAGGGTTCGTAGTAGCAGATGGGGGCAGCATGGCTGGGCGCCTCGGAAAGCTTGACGTTCCGGGGAATGACCGTCTTGAAGACGATGTCGCCGAACTGCCGCCGCACCTCATCGGCCACCTCATTGGCGAGGCGGGTGCGGGAGTCGAACATGGTGAGAAGGACTCCGTCCACTGTAAGATCCGGGTTGAGACTCTCCCGGACGAGGGAGATGGTGCGGGAAAGCTGGCCGACCCCCTCGAGGGCGTAGTATTCGCACTGAATGGGAATGATGAGGCGATCGGATGCGGCGAGGGCGTTGATGGTGAGCATGCCGAGGGACGGAGGGCAGTCCACGATGGCCACGTCGTAGCCGGAAAGGCCTGAAAGGCGTCTGCTGAGCCGGGTCTCCCGGCTGATGACGCTGGCCAGCTCCACCTCCGCCCCGGCAAGGTCGATCGTGGAGGGAAGCAGCGAGACCCCTTTCCACTGGGTGGCGACGATGGCCTCTTCGGCGGTGGCCCCTCCCAGGAGGACGTCGTAGAGGCTCACGTCGAGTCCTGAGGGCGAAATGCCCAGGCCGCTCGTGCAGTTTGCCTGAGGGTCGATATCCACAACGAGCACGGAGTAGCCGAGCCTTCCGAGCTCGGCCGCGAGATTGACGCAGGTGGTCGTCTTTCCCACGCCGCCTTTTTGATTGGATACCGTCAGAGTGATCACTGAAGCGTCACCTCCACCATAATGATTTTTCCGCTTCCCCTGCCTTGCGGGGAAAACGGGCAGGGCAGGGGGCAGTTTTCGTCCACAGAACGAAGAAGAGCTTTTTTTCATCCCTATCATAAGGGATGAGCCTGGGCGCGGAGAGCCTGAGCCGGGCCCATTTCCCTTCAAGGGGGGCAGCCTCTTCATGCCACGAGGGGCCTTTGAAGGCCAGAATGGTCCCCCCCGTTTTGACCAGGGGAGAGAGATATTCAAGGAGAATTCCTGCGGAGGCAAGGGCCCGGCACCCGGCGAGGTCGAAGATCTCCCGGTTCATCCGTGCGTAGTCTTCCGCCCGGGACCAGGCGATGGCCACGTTCGGAAGACAGAGATCTGCTGCCATGTCGGCCAGGGCTCCGCATTTCTTCCGGACGCTGTCGAGCAGAACGACCTGAAGATCCGGACGGCAGAGGGCCCAGATCAGCCCCGGCAGTCCTCCTCCCGAACCGACGTCGATGATTCTTCCCGCGGAGGGGAGAAGGGGGACGGAAGCGAGGCAGTCGAGAATGTGGTCCTTCCAGAGGATCTCCGGGTCCGCCGGGCCTGTGAGGCGGATGCGCCCTTTATAGGAGGCGAGAAGCTCTCCGTAATGCCGGAGGGCATTTTCATGCCGGGAAAGAAGTCGGGAAACGGCCTGGTCCACCGGTTTTCTCCTTTCGTGTCTTGAGATGGCCATTTTCATGGATTTTCATTATATACCCTATGTTCCCTTCGGAGCCTCTCTTTTGTTTCATGAAGGGCCGTTATACAATGAAGCAAAGGAGGATTCTCCATGGCTCTGTATGAAAAAATGCTTGAGTCCGCCGCCGGCGCGAAGGACTGCGGCGTGGCGTCCCTTTTTCTCGGCTGGAAGGGGAGCGCCATCCTGCTCGATGACGGACGATGGGGCCTGGGCGCGGTGCCCCCTTCGGGAAGGGATTCCCATTCTCCCCGAGAGATCCATACCCGCCGTCTTCTCTCCGCCTCCGCCCTGGAGATAGCCCTGCTGGCAGTTTCTCCCTACCCCCAGGAGTTCGCCGCCGCCTCTGCCGCCCTGTCGGCCCTTCTGCCCCCTCCCGAAGGAGGCCTGCCCCTCGAGACCCTTCTTTCCCTTCCCGGAAGAGACCGGGTGTCCCTCCTCTCCCCGGACCCGTGGGTTTCGGACTGCCTCAGGGACTGGAACTGGAACGTCTCCATCTTCGACGACCGCAGGAGAGGGGTCGGAGTCCTTCCCGAATGGACGAGCTCCCAGCATATGTCCTCGAGCCCGTGGATATGGCTCACCGCGGAAGCCCTGCGCACCCGGGCGCTCCTGACCCTTCTCCCCCTTTTCCCGAAGAAAAAAGGTGTGGTCCTCCAGGGGCCTGGCATCCCCTATCTTCCCGAACTTTTCCGGGAGACGGGAGTCACCCACCTCGTTCTACCCGTACCGGAAAAGGGCAGCCGGGAAGAGGTCTTCCGCTACCTCGGCACTGGCGGAAGCCCCTGGATCTGCCCCGATCTCCGGTGGAGGGTCTTCTTCCTGAACGCTGAGGGCAATTCATGAAGCTGCGGAAGGGAAAAATTTCCCTCTCTCTGGGAAGCCTCCTTCTGCTGCTCCTCGCCCTTCTTTTCCGGGAGAGCCCCGAGCTGCTTTCTCCCGCTTCTCAGGCTGCCGTCTCCGACGGGGACACCATCTCCATGGAGATCCAGGGGGAGAAGGAGACCATCCGGTATCTTCTCATGGATACGCCGGAGCTTCACCACCCTTCCCGGCCGGTGGAGGAGCTCGGCAAAGAGGCCCGGGAGGAAAATCTCCGGCTCCTCGGCCTCGGTCCCCTGCGCCTCGAGTTCGACAGGGAGCGGCGCGACCGGTACGGACGGCTTCTCGCCTACGTCTGGGTCAGAACACCCGAAGGGGAGATCATGATCAACGAGGAACTCGTGAGGAAGGGGCTGGCCCTGCCCCTGATCATCCCTCCCAACGGAAAATACACCGACAGGATATTTTCGGCCATGGCCGAGGCCCGAAAGAACGGCGCGGGACTGTGGGGGAGGGCAGCCAAAAGAATTTTTACCCCCGCCCAGCTCTGGAACGAGGCCCCCTACCTGGCGGGCACCTTCGTGACAGTGAAGATGCGGGTGGAAAAGGCGGAGAAAAAGGGAAGGCGGCTCTTTCTGCGGCAGGGGAAGGTAACCCTCAGTGCCTACAGGAGCCCCGAAACGGAGGACCTCTGGAGACTGAAGCCGGGGGACAGGATCTCCGTCTCGGGCAAGGTGCTTCTCAGCTACCAGGGGTGCGAAATTCCCCTTGTCTCGAGTCTTCAGGTTTCCCCCGGATCTTCTCCCTGAACTTCATCCCTTCTAGCGTGCCTCTTTTTCTTTCCACAAAGGGCAAAGTTATCCACAAAAGCTCGAAGGAAGGGCTTTTGCGCTTCTTTTCAGCGGACTTATCCACACACTTGCCCACATGTCCACACTTTTCGTCCCGCCGGAGAACTCCATATATGGGTTGTACAGAATTGATTTTTTCTTCTTCGATATTCAGTAATACAACGCTGTTTACTTCCGGCGGAATTCGATATGATATGTTTCCATACAAAAATGCAGATGTTTTATCTGCATCCCTCTGCGGAACAATTCTGCCCGGGCGGCATGAAGGGAAGAAGAAACATGACGGCAGGAAAAAAGAAAAAAATACTCTCTATGGTCTTCTTCCTTCCCCTGATCGTGATCGGATTTTTCTTCTTCTTTCTTCTTTCGGGAAGGGACGTTGCCGTTTCGACCTACAAGCAGACACTCCAGAATTTAATTTCCGGTACACCCGGATGGAGCTTCGACGCCGGTCCTATCTCGGGCAACCCGGTCACCGGCTACGTGGCCGAGGATGTCCGCATTTTCTACAGGGAGAAGGAGATCGCGAGGGCGAAAAGCCTTTCCGTGCGCCTCTCCCTCCTTTCCCTCGCAAGGGGAAACCCCGAGGCGAGCAGGGTCACCGTCCGGGAGGTCTTTCTTCCGGCAGCGGACTTTTTCACCGCCCTCCGGGAGACGGACTTCCCGTCTTCGGAGAGCGCCTCCCTCGATCATCTTCCCGTGGTAGTCCTCTCGTCGGGCCTTTTGTCGGCGCCCGGAGGAAATATCATCCTTGAAAATTTCCGCCTTTCCCCCGGCGAGGGAAGCATCTCCTTCGCCGGAGGAGGAAAGCTGCTCAATCTTCCCCTTGAGCTGGGAGGCTCCCTCGTGGCGGAGAAGGGGCTCTCCGTCAGCAATGCCTTTCTGAAGGCCGGCGAAGCCGTCCTGAATCTCTCCGGTTCTCTCTCCCCGGAGCTCTCCCTCGAAGGGACCCTCGAGAAGCTCTCTCTGCAGCAGATCGCGCCCCTGGCCTCCCTCCCCTCCGGGGCGAAGGGGACCCTTTCCTCCACGGTCACCCTCAGCCGTCCGGGGGGAAGCCTGCTGCTCTCCGGAGAAGGAACCCTTGCGGAAGGGAACATCAGCGGCCTTGAAGCGGACGGGAAATTCACCTGGTCCGCGGACGGAGAGAAATTAACCCTCGCCCCCGAAGACGCCGCCGTTTTTTCATCTCCGGTTCGGGGGAACCTCTCCTTTTTCTTCGGCGAAAAACCCCAGGCTGAGATGAACCTCTTCCTCAAAAATGTCCGCTTCGACGAATGGACGGATTTTTTCCCCTGGCTTTCCGCCGCGGGAGGCACTCTGTCCACCCTGGACGTTTCCCTGGCAGGACCTCTGGACAGCCTGTCCGGCCCGGTGAAATTCGGCGCGTCGGACATCCTCGTACAGGGCATTCCCTTGACGGCCCTCAGGGGAACCGTGGAGCTCGACAAGGGAGAGCGCTTCACTATTCAGGCTGCAGCCCGGTGGCAGGGTTCCCCGGTGACCGTGGACGGAGGCAGCGAAAAGGAAGGGAGCGGACTTCGCTTTCTTCTCCGGTCGGAAGCTCTCGACCTGAAAAAGGCCGGCGCAGTCTACGGGCCATCCCTGAACCTCGATGGAACGGGGACCGCCGACGGAAAGATCCTGATCTCCGAGGGAGGAGATTTGCAGCTCATCGGCTTTCTCAAGGCGCCGAAGTTCGCTCTCCTCGGTTCGAAGGGGGAGGACCTTTCCGCGGCATTTACGGGAAATGAGAAAGCCCTTGATTTTTCCTCCCTTTCACTGAAGACCCCCGACGGAGGGGAACTCTCGGGGAGCGGAAAAGTCACCGCCCTCGATACCAAAGAGCCGGGGGTTGATTTTTCAGGCGCCGGCAGAAACATCCCCGCCTCCTTTCTCGAATCTCTTCTTGCAAAGAAGGGCGTCCTCGATGGAAAAGGGGCCTTCGACCTTCAGTGGACCGTCTCCGGCCCCCTCCGGAAACCGGCAGCCTCCTTCGAACTGAAGGGAAAGGACACCCCCCTCTCCTCCCTTCTCCCCCTCAGGAAAGTATCCCTCAAGGGGAAATACAGCGGGAATAAAATTCTTCTTTCCGACGGCTCCGCCTCCCTTTTCGGCGGCCAGGTGAGCCTCGGAGGAGAAGTGGCTCTCGCGGGTGCACCGTCCCTCGACCTCCGGGGAAAAATCTCGGGGCTGTCCTTCGCCTCCCTCGGCGCTCTCGGCGATGGACAGCTGCCCGGGGGAAAGGGAGAGATCTCGGGGGAGTACGCCCTATCCGGAAGAGCTGATTCGCCGAAAATTTCCCTCCTTCTCGCCTCACCCTCCCTTTCCCTCGAGGAAGCGGCCCTCGAAGACCTTCGCCTTCGGGCGGAAGGAATTCTTCCGGCCCTGCAGATCCAGGAGTTCTCCGCCCGATTCGGTAAATCCCTGCTCAGCGCCGCCGGTTCGGTGAATCTCGAAAAGGGCGGTACCGTGGACCTGAAAGCCTCGGGGAAGGACCTTGACCTCCGGGCCCTCGCCTCAGCCTTCTTCCCCGGCATATCCGTCGGGGGAAGCATGAACGGTGAAGTATCCCTTACCGGCACCCTGGGAGGCAAGCACACCCTGCTTTTCTCGGGAAAATCCCCCCTCGTCACTTTTCGCGGCATTCTTCTCGAAAATGTGGAGGCCACCCTCAAGCCGAAGAGGCAGGACAGCTTCGCCTTCACCCTGGAAGGACTCCTCGGACAAAGTCGTCTCGCCCTTGCCGGCGAGCTCGAGCCCACGGACGGCGGGGTGAATTTCTCTCTCAGGAACAGCAAAAAAATCGACATCGCCGCCACGGCTGCAGGATATTCCACCCAGGCTGCGGGGATGATCCGGGGCGAGGCCGATTTCGAAGCGAAGGGCCGGGTGGGGAAGACCGGCGTTGCGGCGGAGGGGACGATCTCCTCCGGAAAGGTGGGCTTCTACAGCACCGAGGCCGCAGATGTGAAGATACCCTTCCTCTGGAAGGACAACATCATGACCGTCAAGGGGGGAAAGGCGGTCTACCACGGAGGCGCCGCCGACCTCTCCGGGACGGTGGATCCTGCCACCATGCGGTGGGACGGGAACCTGTCCGTGAAGGGATTCAGCCTCGAGAGCGCCACGACCCGGATGCTCGACGGCAAGGGGACCGTCACCGGCACGGCGGATCTCACCATGCGGGGAAGCGGGACGGGAGGCATGGTGGGACTTGTCTTCGGCAGCGGCCAGCTGGCAGCCAGGGAAGGGGCCGTGAAAGGGTTCGAGGCCGTCAAATCCGTCTCGCAAAGCGGCGAAATTCCCTTCACCTCTGTCCTGGCAAGCTTCAACGTGGACGGGCGGAACATCTTTCTTCTTCCGGGAAGCAGGATCTCCGCCCCTCCGGGAAACGATGTCTACCGCTACTTCTCCGCCAGCGGATCCCTCGGATGGAACGATTCCCCCCTAGACCTCAAATGCCTGGGGGACATCAATGTCCGGGCGCTCAATACCTTTCTCGGAGCCCTTCAGGGGATCATCTCCATCGACGGCAACCCCCTCACGGACCCCCAGTTCCTTTCGAATTTCCTCACGGGCCTGCTGGGGGGAATGTCCGTCCGGGACTTCCGGGAAACCTCCTTCAATCTCAAGGGAAGCTGGGAATCTCCCGCCCTTACGGATCTCAAGGTGAAGAGCGACCAGACTCCTGTTCAGATTCCCCGGTCGGGAGCTTCGGACAACAGCGAGACAAAGATCACGGTCTCCGTGGAAATTCCCACCGGAGAGGGAAAGGACACGGGAGCAAGCACCGAGGATCAGGTGAAGAAACAGCTTCTCGAAAATATCATGAAGCAGATTATCCGCCCGGGAACGACCGATGAGACCCTTCCGTGAGGCCGAAACGGGAAGACATCTCAGCCATGGCGAAGCCGGCGTGAAAAGAGTACAATAAAACTCACTTGACCGAATTCGCTGCAAACTGAAGGAGGGGAGGACGGCCATGGCCGGAAAAAAAACAAAAGACAGCGCTCCTCCCCCCAGCGACCCCTCCCTCTTTCTGAACAGGGAGCTCAACTGGATCGATTTCAACGAAAAAGTCCTCTCCGAGGCCATGCTTCCGTCAAAACCCCTTCTCGAGCAGCTTCGCTTTCTCTCCATTTTTCATACCAACCTCGACGAATTTTTCATGCTCCGGGTATCGGGACTGCTCAAGCTCTACCGCCGGGGCCTGCCGTCTCCCGCCCCCGACGGAATCTCTCCCTCGAAGCAGCTCGCCCTGATACGCAAAAAAGTCCTTCCTCTTCTCGGTACGGCCCAGACCCACTGGCTGAAAACCCTGCGTCCCGGCCTGGCGGAGGCTGGAATGCCCTTTCTGAAGTATGCTGACCTCGGCGAGAAGCAGAAAAAATTTCTCGAAGGATATTTCAAGAAAGAAATTTACCCCATTCTCACCCCTCAGGCCATCGACCCCGGCCGTCCCTTTCCCGTCATCTCGAACCTGAGCCTGAACTTCCTCGTTCAGCTCGCAGACCCTTTCGACGGCATCCGCTTCGCCCGGCTGAAAATACCGAAAAATATACCCCGCTTCATCTTTCTTCCCAGGAACAAGGAGGCCAAGACCTATGAGAGCCTGGGGCTGTCCACCTCGGCCAGGCACTCGGACATCCTCCTTGCGGAAGAGCTCATCGGCCACCACCTTTCCCTTCTCTTTCCGGGTCTCGAGGTGGCGGGCTCCGGTCTTTTCCGCATCACCCGGAACGCCGACCTCGAGATCGAGGAGGACGAATCCGCCGACCTTCTCGAGTCGGTGAAGGAACTCGTGGACCGCCGGAATTTCGGAGAAGTGGTGCGCCTCGAGACGGCGTCTGATATCCCCCGGGAAATCTCCTCCTTCCTCATACGTCACTTCCGGCTCGCCCCCTTCCAGATCTACCGGGTGAAAGGCCCCCTCTCCTTCGGAATGATGACCGGCCTCTGGGAGGCCGACCGGCCGGACCTCAAGGAGAAGCCCCTGCTTGCCCATATCCCTCCCTGCTGCCCGGAAGGCAGCGTTCCCTATTCCCGCCTCCGAAAGGGGGACGTGGTCCTCTACCACCCCTACGACAGCTTCGCACCGGTGCTCGATTTTATCCGCACGGCGGCCTCCGACCCGGCCACCATGGCCATCAAGCAGACCCTCTACCGGGTGGGAAATGAATCCCCCGTGGTGGATGCCCTGATCAGGGCGCGGAAAAACGGAAAACAGGTCACGGCAGTGGTGGAGCTGAAGGCCCGCTTCGACGAGGAACGGAACATCAACTGGGCGGAGGCCCTGGAGGACGTGGGAGTTCACGTGGTCTACGGCCTCGTGGGGTACAAGATCCACGCGAAGCTGTGCCTCATCGTGCGCCGAGAGGCGGAAGGGATAGCCCGGTATGCCCACATCGCCACGGGGAACTACAACCCCGTCACTGCCAAGGGGTACGCCGATCTCGGCCTTTTCACCGCCGACCCGGAGATCTGCGGGGATGTCACAGATCTCTTCAACGCCATGACCGGCTTCTCCCGCAAGGAGGACTATCGTCTTCTTCTCGTCTCCCCCCATTCCGTGAGAAGGGGGATCATCTCCCGGATCGACCGGGAGATCCGCCGCCACGGGGCATCGGGGGACGGCTTCCTCGCCTTCAAAATGAACCAGCTCGTCGACCGGGAGTGCATCGAGGCCCTCTACCGGGCGTCGGGAGCCGGAGTGAAGGTCCGGCTCCAGGTGCGGGGCATATGCTGCCTCCGCCCGGGAGTTCCCGGCGTCAGCGAGAACATCGAGGTCACCTCCCTTGTCGGCCGGTTTCTCGAGCACAGCCGGATCTATTATTTCCGCAACGGAGGCGACGACGAGCTGTATATCGGCAGCGCCGACCTCATGCCCCGGAATCTCGACCGGCGCGTGGAGGCCCTCGTTCCGGTACGGGAGAAGGCCCTCCGGGATTCCCTCCGGAAGGACCTGCTCGAGGTCCACCTGAGGGACAGCCGGAATGCCTGGCGCCTGACGGATGACGGCAGCTACCGCAAAGCGGTCCCCCAGGAAAGAACACCCTTCGACTCCCAGAAGTTCATGGAGGAGCATACAAGCGGATGGACACCTCCCGAAAGGACTGATTTCAAATGAACTCACCCGTCAATACCCTGTCCGCCTTCGCGGCGGATACCCTGGCCGAAGCCCTTGAAACTCTCACGAACCGGCTGGAGGAGATGGGCGGAGAAAAAGACCCGGAATTTCTCCACAGGGCCCGGGTCGCCACCCGAAGGGTGCGCTCGGCGGCAGCCCTTTTTTCCCGGTGCTTTCCCCGGAGGAAAATGAAAGACCTGGGCCGGTGCGCCGCCGCTCTCACCGCCAGGCTGGGCAGAGCCAGGGACCTGGATGTCCAGACAGAGGCCGTCAGGGAGGAATTGAAGGCCGATCGAAAGAGCGAGAGAGCCGGACTTTCCCGCCTTCTACTTCGCCTTGAGCAGAAGCGGAAGAAGCAGGAGCGGAAAATCGGGAACGGAGCGGAGTTCCGGGAGAGCGGGATTTTCCTGAGAGAAATGGCGGCGGAACTCCGGCGCCCGGGGGAGAAGAAAGAGACAGGAGAGAAAAAGGGATGCACTTTTGAGGATCTTTCTGCGGAAATACTGCGGCGGACGGACGGGGTGCTCGACTATGCCCCCTTTGCCGCAGCGCCCGAGGCGTGGAAGGAGCTTCATAATCTCAGAAAGAGGGTCAAGAAGCTGCGGTATGCCCTGGAACTGCTGGATCCGCTCTCCGGCGGGCGCTTCGGCGATTTTCTGCCGGGGCTGAAAAAGCTGCAGGATTCCCTCGGCGAACTGCACGACTGCCATGTGTGGATCGATTTCCTTCCGGATTTTCTCGAAAAGGAAAAGAACCGGACCGAAAAATATTACGGCCATACCAGGACTTTCGCCCCTCTCGCAGCGGGCATACTGGCATTTCTCGAAAGAAACAGGCTCGCAGATAAAAAACTGTACGGTAACTTTCTCGCGGAATGGAATTTCCTGGAAGAGAAGAATTTCTGGCCCCGCCTGAGTGAAGAGGGAAGGGCCCTGGGACTTCCTGCTGCAGCGAAAGGAGATGAAAGAGCGTGAAAATCATTCTTCTGGGGGACGTGCACGGAAATCTCGCCGCCCTCGAAGCGGTCCTCGCCGACGGCTGGAAAAAGGGAGGGGAGCTCGTTTTGAACACGGGAGACTACGTGGGGCAGGGCCCCTTTCCCGACGAGACGGTCTCCCTTCTTGCGGCTGTGGAAATTCTGGGCGTCAAGGGAAACTTCGACAAAAACGTTCTCCGGGCCAGGGCTGAAAAAGACGCCTCTCCCAAGAGAGAGCTGCACCTGTGGAATCAAAAAGCCCTTTCAAAGGCCAGCAGAAAGTACCTCGATGGACTTCCCCGGTGGCGGCGATTCCTTCTCGCGGGCAAATCCTTCTTTCTGACCCACGGCAGCCCTGCCGACCGTGAGGAAAATGTCACCGCCGAGACGCCGGAGGAACGCTTCCGGGAACTGGCCGATATGGCCGGAACGGATTTCGTCCTCGCAGGACATACCCACGAACCCCTTGCGAAGAAGGCGGGGACGACATGGTTCCTCAATCCGGGCACAGTGGGGCACCCGCTGGGAGAGGACAAGCGGCCCTGCTACGCCCTTGTGACCCTGCAGCCGGGGTATTTCCGGGTCCGTCATTACAGGGTGGACTGTCCTGAACCCCAGCTTTCAGAAAGCACTGAAAACCCTTGAAAAAAGCGGAAAAAAAAGAAAAACAGGCTTCCAGCCATACTGCGGGGATCATCGATCTCGGGACCAACTCGGCAAGGCTGCTCGTGGTAAGGATCAACGAGAACCATTCCTACACCATACTGAACCAGCACAAGATCATGGTCCGGCTCGGCGAAGGAGAATTTCTCCGCCGCCGCCTCACGAAAGAGGCCATGGACAGAACCGTGCTCGTCCTGTCCAGGTTTGCCCTCATGGCGCGAAATCTCGGCGCGGAAGACATCTATGCCGTGGCAACTTCGGCAACCCGGGATGCTGAAAACCGGGAGGCTTTTCTCGAGCAGGTGCAAAAAGAAGCGGCCATCGATCTGAAGGTCATTTCAGGACTTGAGGAAGCCCGGCTTATTCATCTGGGGATCACCAGCGGAACGGAGCTGGAAAAGAAAACCGGCCTATTCGTTGATATCGGCGGAGGAAGCACGGAGATCATCGTAGGGAACCAGACAGAACACTTTCATCTCGATTCACTGAAGCTCGGATGTATCCGCCTTTCCTCCCTCTTTCTTCTTCCCGGCGAAAGCGGGCCCCTATCGGCCGAACGATACGAGCTTCTGAAGCAGTATGTCCGAAACGCCTCTCTCAGAAGCGTACAGAGGATCAGGGATTTTTCCCTCGAATTCGTCATCGGCAGCTCCGGAACTCTCGAGACTCTCGGGGAAATGGCCGCCCGGCAGGGAAAGAAAAAACACCGGGAGACAACCGAGGAAAACCGCCGGGAGCGTACGATGACCTTTACTCAGCTCGAAGCTCTCGTTAAGCTTCTCTGTTCTCTTCCGGCGGAGGAGCGGAAGAAAATCCCCGGGATATCTCCCGAGAGGGCCGATATTATCATCCCCGGAGCTTCTATCATCCATACCCTGATGGAGGACCTGGGGCTCAAAAAAATCAGCATCAGTCCCCGGAGCCTCCGTCACGGACTCCTCGTGGACTATCTGCTCAGAGGTCCCTGGGGCTATCTCGACCCCTCCCTGTCAGTGCGGGAACAGAGCGTCCTGCAGCTCGGCCGCTCCTGCGGATTTCATGAAGTGCACGCACTGCACCTGGGAAAACTCTCTCTCGAACTTTTCGACAGCGCCGGGGAGATCGGCCTTCACGATCTCCCTCCTTCCGCCAGAGAACTGCTGTATTATGGTTCTCTGCTCCATGACATCGGACTTTTTCTCTCCTTCAGCAACCACCATGCCCACAGCCACTATCTCATACGGAACGCCGAACTCCTCGGATTTCATGATGACGAGGCCGCGCTTCTAGCCGCATTGGCCTTCTACCATCGCAAAAAAATCCCCCGGAAAAAGGACCCTGAGTTTGGCGTCCTCGACTGCGCATCCCAGAATAAAGTCCGCGTTCTGAGCATATTTCTCCGCATGGCAGAAAGCCTCGACCGGGGACACCGCCAGGCGATACGACGCTCGGTCTTTACAGGAAAAAGGAAAAAACCGGTGCTCGAGCTCACGGCGGCGGAGGACCATCAGCTCGAAGTCTGGGCCCTCGAGGAACACCTGGACGCTTTCCGGAAGGTCTTCTCCGTCCCTCTCGAAATTCAGATGAACTCATAAGCTTCCTGGGGTATAATAGTAAAATAAACCGTAAAATGTGAGGAGAGATTTCATGAAAATCAGACCTGAGGTCAAACCCTTTCTCCTCGGATCCGCTGCGGCCGGTGCAGTTCTGTATCTGCTGCTGCGCCTTCTGGGAATTTCCTCCGGCGGCGCCCTCACGGGCGGAGTTCTTCTTGCCGCCGCGGGCATGGGGTATATGCTTTTCTTCTTCCGGGACCCGGATATGACGACTCCCCGGGAGCCGGGGATCGTTGTGGCCGCAGCGAGCGGCAAGCTCGCCCGGATCACGGAGATGTACGAAAAGGACTATCTGAAGACCGATACCGTACGGATCAGCATCTTCCTGAGCCTCTTCGACGTCCACGTGAACCGCTTTCCCATCGGCGGCTATTCCACCTTCCTGGGGTATTTTCCGGGGAAGCGGTTCTTCACCTTCGACGAAAAATCCTCGGACTTCAACCAGCATAACGCTCTGCTCGTCCGGGGAGAGGGCACCTCGTGCCTCATCCGCCAGATCGTCGGGCCCGTCTGCCGCCGGGTAGTCTACTGGCTGCGGCAGGACAAGATGGAAAAGGTGAACCGGGGAGACGTCTTCGGCATGATGAAGTTCGGCTCCCGCCTCGATATGTATTTCCCCAGGGGAAACATCGAGATTGTCGCCTCCCTGGGAGACCAGGTAACCGCCGGCGAGACGGTAATCGCCCGGATCGTCCCGGAGGAGAAGCGAGCGCGATGAAGGGAAGGAGCATCCCGCGCCCCCGGATTCTGGCCAACTGGCGGAGGATCGTCCCCACTGCGGTGACCCTCTCGGCCCTCTTTTTCGGCTTCGCCAGCATTCTTTCCACCCTGGAGGCCATGCGTCTGAACGTCCCCTCCCTGCTTGCCAGGTCAGCCCAGTACATCATGATCGCTCTCATTCTCGACGGCCTGGACGGCAACCTCGCCCGATGGCTGAAGGGGTCCACCGACCTCGGGGCAGAGCTCGATACCTTCGTCGACTTCTCCGCCTTCGGAGCGGCGCCGGCGGTGCTCCTCTACGCCATGCTCCTCCACGGACCAAGCCCCTTCTGGCGGACGGCCCTTCCCTCCCTCATCGTATTCTCCGGGGCCCTGCGCCTCTCCCGCTTCCGCATCAAGGATCCCCTCCGGGGGCAGGGAGGGTTCATCGGTCTTCCCATCACCGTCAACTCCTCGTGGATCGCCCTGGCGGCCTTCGCCGCCCAGATCCTGTTTCCCCATGACCATCTTCTCGTCAATGGCCCGCTCTCTTTCGTCTTCCAGTTTTTCATTCTCGTCATGATCGTCCTTCAGCTTTCGAACCTCCGCTATCCCAAGCCTTCAAACAAGGTGAAATACTTTGCCCCTGCCGCATTCGTGGTTCTGCTCCTGTGGATTTTGAGCGAAACCTACGCCGCGGTGATCGCCCTCTTTCTTGCCCTCGGCTGCATCGGCTATGTCCTCACCGGCCCCATGATCCACAAGCGTTCCGCCCTGAAGCGGGCCGGGGAAAAGTAGGACCATGCAGGCCATCGGAGTCGACCTCGGAGGACACAAGATCGCAGCGGCCCTCGTGGAGGATGGCCTTATTCTGGACCGCGTCTCCGAGCAGACGGACATTCGCGAGCCCGATGCCGTTCTCGAGAAAATATCCCTTCTGGCCAGATCTCTCGGCGCCGGGGAGGACTGTCCTGTGGGGGTAGGAATTCCCGGAATGCTCGATGCCGGACGGAGCGTTTCCCTTCTGCTGCCCAACTTTCCCGGGTGGAGCGGCCTGCCGGTGAAAAAAATCCTCTCGGCGAAGACCGGCTCCCGGGTGGAGATCGAAAACGACGCCAACTGCCATGCCCTCGGCGAGGGGTGGCAGGGGGCAGCGGCGGGCATGACGGACTTCATCCTCTTCACCCTCGGAACGGGCATCGGCGGAGGAATCGTGGTTAACGGCCGAATCCTCCGGGGAAGCCATGGCATGGCGGGGGAACCGGGGCACCTCGTCGTGGGGACGGCCGAACCCTGCGGATGCGGCTCCTTCGGCCACCTCGAGGGAATCAGCGGAGCGGACGCCCTCGAACGGCAGGCTGTTGCTATGGGCCTTCAGCCCGACCTGAAATACCTCTGGTCGAAACGGTCCGACCCCGAGGTCGCCCCTCTCTGGAACCGCGCCCTCGACCACCTCGCGAAGGGAATCGCCTCGGCAATCCACCTCTTCGATCCCCAGACGGTGATCCTCGGCGGCGGACTGAGCCGCGGCGAGGGATTTCTCGATCTCCTCCGCCCCCGGGTAACCGACTACCTGGCTCCGCCCTTCCGCAAAGTCCTCGATCTCCGCCTCAGCCTCCTGGGCAATGACGCCGCAACCATCGGGGCCGCCGCCCTCACCCGGATGCAGCCCCCGTCAGGGGCATAGCTTCTTTTTGTCTTCGCCCCTTTCATCGCAGAGGCAGGGCATAAAATGAAATTTCCGGCCGAATTTCGTCTTTCCGCCCGCAGGCTGAACTCTCCGCCCGTGCCCAGATCCCTTTTGGAGATTCTTCCCCTGAAAAACCGCGCCTCCCTCTCCGTCTCCACGGGAAGGGCAGCTCTCGCCCTCGCCCTCGATTCTCTTCCGGCAGAAGAGGTCACAGGAAAAGCGTGGCTGCCCGCTCTCTCCTGTTCTTCCCTCGCCGCTCCATTTCTCAAGAGGGGATATACCCTGCACTTTTACGGAGATCCCGGGCGGGACGGTCTGCCCCCCGTGGCCAGGGGAGACGTCTTTTTGTATATTCACTTCTGCGGCTTTCCGAACCGGGCCGCGGAGAGGCTGCTCTCCGAACTGCCCAAGAACCGGCGTCCCATTCTAGTGGAGGACTGCGTTCCCGCCCTCTTCACAGCCAACGTGGGGGAATTCGGCGATTTCGCACTCTACAGCTTCCGCAAATTTCTGGCCGTTCCGGATGGGGGTCTGCTGCTCTCCAGAAGACCCCTGAAGGCACCCCTCGAACCGGCCCTGGAGCCCTTCGTGACGGCAAAATTTCTGGGAAGTCTACTGAACTCGCCCTCTCTTTTCCGCAGGGGAGAAGACATTATTGATGCAGACCATGCGCCCAGGGAACCCTCGTTCCTGGGGGGGTATATACTCGACCGTCTTCCCTGGGAGCATATCCCCTGGTCCCGCCGGAGGAACTATGCCCGCCTGGCGAGACTGCTTCCGGACATCCCTCCGCTGGATGACGACACCGTTCCCCTGGGGCTGCCTCTTTTTCTCCCCAGGGGAAAGGACGAGCTGGAGAGGCGCCTCCGGGCGGCGGGTTTCGAGCCCCCCTTCTCGTGGGATGCTCCTCCTTCCGATCCGGAGAAGGAAGCAGAACGGATAGTGGTCCTCCCCTGCGACGAGCGGATGAATGAAAATGATATCGAAAAAATGGCGGGAGTGTGTCTACCCTTTCTTTCCCGATAGGGACTCGGCGGTGCAGCGATGCGCTGTTGAAATACAACAGCACTTTCGGCGCGATGGAGAATTGTCATTTTTGACAGTCCGGGAATCATCATTTGTGTAGATGCTGCTGCGGATACTCCGGAGTATCCTTTGTCCATCAAATTTTGAAAAGCGGGATTCAGAGATGAAACATAAACTGGCTGTTTTGACATTCGCACTGGTGCCGGCGTAGGCGAGCGGAGCGTTCGCATGGGGCAGATTCGGCGGCCGAGGAACGGTAAATCCAGGGATGATGAATCACGGTATGAAAGGGTTGGGCACACATGGCCCCCCCGTCATGGCAAGAGGAATGCCCGAGTGCGGGATGATGCGCGCGGCTTGGGCGTCCGTGGAAATTCCGCAGGAGATCAAGGACAAGCAGGTCGAGATTCAGAAGCTTCGGATCAATCTGAGGAAAGCCGCTCTAGCGCCCAGTGTCCTCCGCTGACACGGACGTTCTTCACGTCCTTGGCGAGGCCGAAGGATTCGAGCAGCCTTCCGCCGACCATCGCGATCACAAAGGTCACGGCCCCATACGTCAGGCATGCTTTCCACCCCATCAGCGCCCAGAACATGGCCATGGTGATCGGGTTCAGAAGAGGAGAGGCGAGAACGAAAGAGAGTGTCGCGCCGAGGAAGTTCCCGAGGAGCCCCTTCGCGGAGAGTCGGCGGCGGATATCGTCGTCGGAGGCGTACTCGAAGATCAGCCCGATAAGCGTGCTTACTCCGAGGAAGAGAATCGTCAGTTCGAGAAATATGAACGCGAAGAACTGAAGCGAAACTACAAACGCATTCATTGCACCTCTTCTTTCGCAGTGGTGTTCGTCTTAAAAGCCCAAATAGAACATGGCGAAGGAAATCAGCAGCGCTCCTGTCTTTTCCGACCAGGCTCACCACCTGCGGATACAGGGCGACGTTGATCTCGTCAGATCCCTGAATTCGAGCCCGACACGGTCGTTCATACCGGCTGGGCGAAGGACTCCTCCAGGCTCTTGAAGTCGTCCGGCTAGGTCAGGGAGGGAGAGCAGGCTCCGCCGCAGTCGCACCCGGAAGTGCAGGAGCAGCTCATATTCGCCGGTTCGGTCTTTATGTCGTAGATTGTTATGTGAATTTTTTCCATTTCAGTGTTCTGTCTCCGATCGTTCGAAATTCGGGCGTAGGAGAAGAGCATACCCTCCGCCCGTTGTGCGTGCAGTACCGAAGGACTCTAATGCTCTTGCCGGAACCAGTGCGTCGTGTTGTTGCAGAACTTCACCAGCATCAGCATCACCGGCACCTCGATGAGCACTCCCACCACCGTGGCGAGGGCTGCCCCCGAGGAGAGGCCGAAGAGCATCGTGGCCGTGGCGATGGCCACCTCGAAGTGGTTGGACGCGCCGATCATGGCGGAGGGCGCGGCGTCCTGGTAGCTCAGACCGAGCTTCTTCGAGAGCCCATAGCCGATGCCGAAGATCAGGATCGTCTGGATGAAGAGCGGTATGGCGATCCAGAGGATCGTCAGCGGGTTGGCGACGATGACCTCCCCCTTGAAGGAGAAGAGCAGTACGAGCGTGATGAGCAGCGCGGCAATGGTGACCGGCGTCAGGAAGTGAAGGAACTTTTCCTGGAACCAGATGGGCCCTTTGGTTTTCAGCAGGATCTTGCGGGAGTAGTAGCCTGCGGCCAGAGGCAGCGCCACGTAGACCGCTATGGAGAGCGCCAGCGCCTGCCAGGGCACCGGAATGCTGCCGACGCCCAGAAGGAAGCCACCCAGCGGTCCATAGAGGAAGAGCATTGTGAGCGAGTTGATGGCGACCATCACGAGCGTGTGTCCGGCATTCCCCTTGGCGAGGTAGCCCCACACCAGGACCATCGCGGTGCAGGGAGCAATGCCGAGCAGGATGCAGCCCGCGAGATAGCTCCGCCACAGAGGGACCGAAAGCATTCGAACGCCGTTCTCAAGTACGACCGTGCCCAGCCCGTAGGTCGCGCCCGGTTCGAGGTCGAGCCCGAAGGGAAGTCGCACCAGGTCGACCGCGTCTGGACCGATGAAGTGCAGGAATACCTTCCCGAGGAAGAAGACCGCGATGGCGTACATGGTGAACGGTTTCACCGCCCAGTTGATGAAGAGCGTCAGACCTACCGGCTTGATGCTCTTCCCCGCCTTCAGGACCTCGGCGAAGTCAATTCTCACCATGATGGGGTACATCATGAAGAAGAGGCAGACCGCGATGGGAATGGAGATGACCGGCGCTCCGCCCACATAAATCGACATTCCGTCGAGCGCCTTCGCGAAGTCCGGGGCGACCTTGCCGAGCCCGATCCCCGCGAGGATGCTCAGAAAGACCCAGACGGTAAGGTACTTTTCAAAAAAACCGAGTCCTTTTGCTTCCTTTATGATGCATGCCTTGTCTTCCATTGTTAGCATTACTCCTAAAAAAGCATTTTTTTCAGAATAGCGCTGCCCTCAGGGCAGACCTTATCCAGTGCCGAGCTTTGCATCAGCGGAGCGGGGATATCCTCTCTCCGGGCGGCAACGAAGCCCGCTCTTTCGAAGAATCGCTCCGCCGTCTCGGTGAGAAGATAGATCGTCCGAACGCCCTGCGCGCGGGCCAGATCGATGATGACGGAAGTCATCCGCACTCCGAAGCACTTCTTGCGGTCGCGCAGACGCACCACGAGCGAGCGGAGCAGCCCCGAGTCCCCCCGGATTTCCATGCCGATTACGGCGGCGATGCCGGAGTGCTCCAGAACGAGGAAGTTCTCCGGAGCCTCGGCCACGCCCAGGGGAGTGAGCCCGTTCTCCTCCAGAAGGACAGCTATGGCGGGAACGTCTCCGGACTCGGCGCGCCGGATCGTGTAATCGAGCCCCTCTTCGAGTTCCACGAGCGGCTTTTTTCCCCGAATGATCGCGCTGGCCAGCGCGCCGTTGATCTCGTTTCGTTCTTCGGAAGAGAGTTCGGGAAAGGCCATCGCCGCCATCGCGTCGGGGACAGAGTAGACCTTCGTGCGCCGCACCTCGACCTCCTCGAAGCCTGCCGCCCTCATCTTCTCCGCGTACACTGTTTCCTGGAGCGCTCCCGAGATGCATCCTGACCACGCCGCCAGGTTCTTGACGGCACGCTCCGTCACTGGGCGGAGGAAGACGGTGTCGGAGATGCAGAACCTGCCGCCGGGACGGAGAACGCGAAAAGCCTCCTTCAGCACCTTTTTCTTATCCGGGGAAAGGTTGATCACGCAGTTTGAAATGATTACATCTACGGAGCCGCTCTCGACCGGCATCTCCTCGATGTACCCTTTCACCAGGGAGACGTTTTCGACCCCCTTGAGATTCTCGGCGGCGGTCGCGAGCATCTCGTCCGTCATGTCGAGCCCGATGACTCTGCCGAAAGGGCCGGTCATCTCCGATGCCAGAAAAAGATCCAGCCCCGCTCCGCTTCCCAGGTCGAGGACGGTCTCGCCCGGATGGATGCGCGCCTCGGTGAACGGATTGCCGCATCCGAAGGACTGGTCGGCCATATGTTCGGGAGTTTTTTCGAGCGTCGCATCGTCGTAGTTGCCGCGTGTCATGCTCAGAATGTCGGATGCGCCCGTCGTTCCGCAGCAGCACCCTCCCGAGCCGCAGCATGAGGATTTGTTCTTTATTGCCTGTGCGTACCTTTCTTTCACGTAGCTGCGGATATCGTCCATACTTGATCTAGCTCCTTTTTTCCTCCGGAAGATTTTCAAGAAAACCGGGAAGATCCTCGACAAATGCGCGTATCTCGTCGCGTATCCTGCGGTAGCAGTTCATTTTTCCCTCCTCAGTCTTTTCGAGGAGCGCCAGCTTCGGCGGGTCATCGAAGCCGACGTGGATCACTCTCGTCTCCCCCGGAAAGAACGGGCACCGCTCGTCAGCGTCGCCGCATAGGGTTACTGCGTAGTCGAAGTGGACGTCCAGAAGCTCCGTGACGTTCTTGGAGCGCTGCCCTGAGATGTCCACTCCCGTCTCCTTCATGGCCTCGACAGCAAACGGATTTAATCCGTGGGCCTCGATTCCTGCGGAATACGCTTTGACGGCGCCGTTATGGAAATAACGAGCCCACCCCTCGGCCATCTGGCTGCGGCATGAGTTTCCGGTGCAGAGAAAGAGCACCTTTGGCTTTTTGTTCACGCTTCTTCACCTCTCTTCGGATGAACACACCTTTCTACAGTCTTTGTCTCGATATTCCCTGACGAGGCTCTCGACCCTCTTCCTGTCTTCAGCAACCGAAGAGGAATCGACAATTGAATTTTGCATCCATTGGAGCAACTCCGGGGCTACAGTGGGCTTAATGCTGTAGTAGACCCACTTCCCTCGTTTTTCAGAGTCGACGAGTTTCGCCTGGCAGAGAATGCTCATGTGACGGGAGACAGTGGCGGGAGCGAGGCCCAGGAATTCTCCCACCTCGCAGACGCAAAGCTCTTTCGTGTGCATGAGCGCCAGAAAGACGCGGAGCCTGTTCTTTTCGCCGAGCGCTTTTGAAATGGATAGAATCGAATCCATGAGCATCTCCTGTCATTTTGTTATTTCTGCATCTGACGAAATATTACCAGCTGGGTTCGTTCTATGTCAACGCCCTTGTAAAATTCTTCGTGGGTGTGATTGAGCGAGGGCGTGTTTTAGGAAGCCAGATGGTTTTGAAATAATCAAAAATATCCTTGATTATGTGGCAAAAAAGCCATATATTTGCTGTGTCTTAAGGGAGTTATGTCTTAAAAAATCCCCGGAAGAGAGAAAAAGGCCTTAAAATGTTGGAAAAGTCCCATTGAAAAGTGTCTTGCCCTCTTTTTTTGTGGATAACTGGAGCAAACGAAGCGTTTTGAGCTGCTGTGAAATTTTTTTAATGGGAACCTACAAACAGGTGAAACATAACCCTTCAAGGAGGAACATTCTTATGCCCGAAAACAAGCCAAATTCCTGGGAACTCCCCGCAGCGGACCCTTCCGAATACCACGACGTGGAAGCCGCCCGGGGAAGGGAATTCATCCTGCGCCTGACCACGGGTGCCGACCCGAACCTCGCCATCGCCCGCTTCGCCCGGGAAAAGGGGATCCGCTACGGAAAGGTCCACGCCGCCTTCATGGGGGCCTTCAAGCCGTGCAGATACCTCATGTGGGTGCCCGATCCGTCGGACCCGGAGAACTGGCACCGGGAGGACACCGCCGTGATGGACAATCTCAGCATGCTCTGCGCCGTCGGCGGGATGATCGGCATCCGGAAAAAGAAGGACGGCACCGAGGAATCCTTCGTCGCCATGCACTTCGTCGCAGGAGGAGGGTGGAACGTCCCCACCTTCGGAGGGCACCTCGCCGACGGGACAAAAGTCTGCGGCGTCATGCAGGTCTTCATCACGGAACTTCTGGGGATCGAATATCTGTCTCCATCCCTCGACCCCCGGGGAGAGGCAGACACTTTTCCCGAAAACTGGTATAGTAAAACATCGGAAAAACCGCGGGAACAGAACAATCTGTAGAAAAACGGGGGAAACAGGCAGCAGGCCCTTTCTTCAGCGAAAGCTTCAGGATACTTCCACTCCGCCCTGACGCCCCCCTGGGGCGCGATGGGACGGACCGCAGCGGCCTGGAGAACATCCCCATCAAATATCTGCAAAACCGGGAGGAAGTTCAAAAAATGGCATCAATGAAAGATCATATAGCATCCGTGGTGGAGGGGCTTCGGGAGGAACTGCTCACCCTGAGCCACAAAATCCACGAAAACCCCGAGCTGGGATGGCAGGAACACAAGGCCGCCCGCTGGCAGAAAGAGCTGCTCGAAAAATACGGCTTTGCCGTGGAGCTCCCCTTCTGCAGCATGGAGACGGCCTTCAGGGCCACCGCTCCCTCCAACAGTCCGAACGGCATCAAGATCGCCCTTCTTTCGGAGTACGACGCCCTTGACGGCGTGGGGCACGGCTGCGGGCACAACATCATCGCAGCAAGCGCCATGGGGGCAGCCATCGCCCTTTCGGAGGTCATGAAGAGGGACGGCATCCCCGGCGAGGTCTTCGTCTTCGGCACCCCGGCGGAGGAAACGGCCGGGGGAAAGATCCCCATGACCGACTCGGGGGTCTTCGACGGCTTCACCTGCGCCCTCATGATTCACCCGGCCTCCCAAAACCTCATCGCCCGGCACGGCCTTGCAGCCCAGCAGGTGGAGGTGGAGTTCTTCGGCCGGGCCGCCCACTCGTCGAGCCCATCGGACGGAATCAACGCCCTCTCTTCCCTCATAGCCCTCTTCAACGGCATCGACTCTCTCAGCCACACCTGGACCAACGAGAGCAAGATCAACGGCATCATCACGGCGGGAGGCACGGCATCCAACGTGATCCCGGAGTACTCGAAGGCTTCCTTCACCGTGCGGGCCGGAAAGAAAAAGACCCTTCTCAAAATTTTTGACGACCTCAACCGCATCGCCGAGTCTTCGGCACTGCTCACGGGGGCGGAATACAAGGTCACCGGTGCGGATATCTACGCCGAACGGTATCCAAGTATGACCCTGGGTGAGGCCTTCAAGGCGAACATGGAGCCCCTCGGGATCACCATGAACTACCCCGACTACACCGCCCAGGTGGGGTCCTCCGACATCGGAAACGTTTCCCTGGTCGTGCCGGCCATCCACGAATATCTCGCCATCGCCGAGCCCGGAGAGGTAGTCGCCCACCATGAATCCTTCCGCAGGGCTTCGGTCAGCCCCCGGGGAGATGAAGCCGTGATCCTGGCCGCCAAGGGGCTGGCCATGACGGCCCTGGACGTGCTTACCGACGAAGATCTCCGCTCCCGGGCCGCAAAGGAATTCGATGAAAAAGTCCGGCCGAACCAATGCTGAGAACCGGTCCGCAGGAGTGACCCTGTATGCTTAAATACCTGGTGAAGCGGATTTTTCAGATGATCGCCGTCCTCTTCGCCGTCTCCCTCATCGTCTTCTTCGTCATGAGCTTCACGGGGGACCCGGTGCTCATGATCGTACCCCCCACGGCGACGGACGCTCAGATCGCCGAGGCCCGGGTCGCCCTCGGGCTGGACCAGCCCCTGTGGGTACAGTACAGGGTTTTTCTCGGCAATCTTCTGAAGGGGGGACCTCGGGATCTCCTACATCTTCAAGCGCCCCGCCCTGACGCTGATCGTGGAGCGGATGCCCGCCACCCTGGAGCTCGTCTTCTTCTCCATCCTGATCTCCCTGGCCGTGGCCCTCCCCTGCGGAGTCTTCGCCGGGGCATGGCCGAACAACCCCCTGAGCCGGATCATCATGGGGGGGTCCCTTCTCGGCATATCCCTTCCCTCCTTCTGGCTGGGGATTCTCTTCATCTTCTACTTCGCCGTTGAAAAAGGGCTCCTGCCATCCTCGGGACGGGGAGAGACCGCCACCCTCTTCGGCATTCCCTTCGCCTTTCTCACCCGGGACGGCTTCCGGCACATCATACTTCCCGCGGTGACCCTGGCCATGGGCACCCTGGCCATGCTCATCCGGCTTATCCGGGCCCAGATAATGGAGGTTATGCGCCAGGACTTCATCAAGTTCGCCCGGGCCAAGGGGGTATCATGGAAAAACCTGCTCTTCCGCCACGCCCTGAAAAACGCCCTCGTTCCCGTGGTGACCGTCTTCGGCATTCAGATCGGCAGCCTCATCGCCTTCGCGACCGTCACGGAGACCATCTTCGCGTGGCCCGGGATGGGGAAGCTGCTGGTGGACTCGATCAACACGTCGGACCGGCCCGTGATCGTGGCCTATCTCATGAATCGTCGCGGCCATGTTCGTCTTCATCAACTTTATGGTGGATATCATCTATACCCTGATAGATCCTCGGATCGACCTGAGGTGACGGGATGAAAAACAGACTCGGAACCTTTTTCCGGAGTGAACTCTTCCATAATTTCATTCGAAATCCCGGAGCGGTCATAGGACTGCTGATCGTTGTGTTCTTCCTGGTCATGGTGCTGGTCGGACCCCTTTTCACCCCCCAGAACCCCTACGACATCGGAAGCCTCGACCTCATGGACGCCTACAAGCCCCCCATGTGGATGGACGGCGGAGAGAGCGCCTTTCCTCTGGGGACGGACGAACAGGGGCGGGACCTGATGAGCGCCATTGTCTACGGCAGCAGGATCTCCATGGGGATCGGCCTGATCGTGGTGCTGCTCTCCTGCGTGATCGGGACCTTTCTCGGCCTCGTGGCGGGATACTTCGGCGGACGGCTGGACAGTCTCCTCATGCGCCTCGTGGACGTTCAGCTCTCCTTTCCCGCCATGCTGGTGGCCCTCTTCATCATGGCGGCCTTCGGCCGGGGGTTCGGCAAGCTCGTCCTCGCCCTCACCATCGTCGGATGGGTGCTCTACGCCCGGACGGTGCGAAGCTCCGTCCTCGTGGAGAAGAAAAAGGAGTATATCGACGCGGCGAAGCTCATAGGCCTCTCTCCCTTCCCCATCATCTTCCGCCATGTGCTGCCGAACATTTTGACGCCCCTCATCGTCATCGCCACGATCCAGGTGGGGACGGTCATCCTCACGGAGGCCACCCTGAGCTACCTCGGGGTGGGGGTCCCCGTCACCAAGCCCTCCCTTGGGCTGCTTGTCAAGAACGGCTACGACGTCCTCTTCAGCGGCCTCTGGTGGTCCTCGGTCTTTCCCGGCATGTTCATCATGCTGCTCGTCTTCGGGATCAATCTTCTCGGAGATTTTCTCCGGGATGAATTCAATCCCCGGCTGAAGTAGGAGGACCCCATGGCTGAATATCTGCTGGAAGTGAAAAATCTGAGGACCTTCTTCGAGCTCTTCCGGGGCACCGTGAAAGCGGTGGACGGGGTGGACTTCACCCTGAAGGAAGGGGAAATACTGGGCATCGTGGGGGAGTCGGGGGGCGGAAAATCCGTCACGGGCTTCTCCCTTCTCGGCCTGATCGACCCGCCGGGCAGGGTCGCCGGAGGGGAAGTCCTCTTCCGGGGGGAGGACCTGCTGAAAAAGTCGGAGGAGGAGATGCGCCGCATCCGGGGGAAGGAGATCTCCATGATCTTCCAGGACCCCATGACTTCCCTTAACCCCCTTCAGACCATCGGCGCGCAGATCGACGAGATGCTCGCCCTGCATACTGACCTCTCCTCCGCAGAGAGAAAGCAGAGGATACTGGACCTTCTCACGGAAGTGGGCATACCCAACCCTGCGGACCGCATACACAACTACCCTCACCAGTTCTCCGGGGGGATGCGCCAGCGGGTGGTCATCGCCATCGCCCTGGCGGTGAACCCCCGGCTCATCATCGCCGACGAGCCCACCACGGCCCTCGACGTGACCGTCCAGGCCCAGATACTGAAGCTCATGGAAAACCTGGTGCAGAAGTTCGGCTCCGCCCTCATCCTCATCACCCACGATCTCGCCGTCGTCTCGGAGATGACCCACCGGGTCGCAGTGATGTACTGCGGAAAGACCGTGGAAGAGGGGCCAACGAAGGACCTGATAGCCAACCCCCATCACCCCTACACCAAGGGGCTGCTCGAGTCGATTCCGAAGATGGCCGGGGCGCGGACGCCCCGCCTTCCCCAGATTTCGGGGATGGTACCCAAGCCTCTTCGACCTTCCGAAGGGGTGCTCCTTCGCCCCCCGCTGCGACTTTGCCACGGAGCGGTGCCTTCGGGAAGTGCCGGAGATGCGCCTTCTCTCTTCCGGAAGAAAGGCGGCATGCCATAATCCCGCGGGAATGATCGGGGAAGGGACAGACAATGGATAATACAGGAAAAACTCACGACTCAAAAAACATCCTCGAGGTCTCGGATCTCGTTCAGAGCTTCGTTCAGCCCTACGGCCTCCTGGATAGGCTGACGGGGCGTCCGAAGAAGACCGTTCACGCCGTCAACGGCGTCTCCTTTGCCGTCCGGCGCGGCGAGGTCTTCAGCCTCGTGGGCGAGTCGGGGTGCGGCAAGTCGACCACGGCACGGACAATCGTCCGGCTCCTCGAGCCGAAATCGGGGACGGTTGTCTTCGACGGTCAGGATATTTCGAAGTTCACCCCGGCGGAGATGATGCCCGTGCGGAAGAAGATGCAGATGATCTTTCAGGATCCCTACGCCTCCCTGAACCCCCGGCAGCGGATAAAGGACATCATCATGGAGCCCATGCTTTTTCACGGGGAGGCTGCCGACCGGGACGAGGCCCATGTGAAGATGTACCGGCTGCTCGACATCGTGGGTTTCCGCCCCGAGCAGGCGGACCGGTACCCCCACCAGTTCTCGGGAGGGCAGCGGCAGCGGATCGGCATCGCCCGGGCCCTCGCCACAAACCCAACCTTTCTCGCGGCGGACGAGCCCGTCTCGGCCCTCGACGTCTCCATCCAGGCCCAGGTGCTGAACCTGATGATGGACCTCCGGGACGAATTCAACCTCTCCTATCTTTTCATCGCCCACGACCTCTCCGTAGTCCGCCACGTCACCGAGAGGCTGGGGATCATGTACCTGGGGTTCATCGTGGAACAGGGGGAGCGGGATCTCCTCTTCGAAAAGCCTCTGCACCCCTACACCCGGGCGCTGCTGGCGGTCGCCCCGACCCTCGACCGCCGGATAGCCGCAGAGCCCCTCCAGGGGGACGTGCCGAGCCCAATCAATCTTCCGGAGGGGTGTCCCTTCGCAAGCCGCTGTCCTCAGAAAATGGGAATATGCGAAATTGATCGACCAAAACTTCGCAAACTTGACGGGCGGGTGGTCGCCTGTCATCTTTATTGAAAGCTGCCGGCCTCTTCGGCCGGAGTTGAATCACATACTACAAAAGGGGGAAACAAGAATGAAGAAACGATTGGCTGCAGTATTTCTGGCATTGACCCTGTTGCTCCTCGCCGTCGCGGGGGCGTTCGGGGCGGAGAAGAGCATCGTCATCGGTCTCGCGTCGGACGCGCTTTTCATGGATCCATCCCAGCAGGACGAGACCATCACCAACACCATGGGGCGGTACATGTACGACGGGCTTCTCAACAACAATGCCCTGGGGGTTCCCGTACCGGCCCTGGCGACATCCTGGACCATCGGCGACGACAACCTTACCTGGACCTTCAATCTCCGCAAGGACGTGAAGTTCCACGACGGCACCGATTTCACCGGTGAGGACGTAGCCTACACCATCGACGTCAACCGCACGACCCTCAACAAGAACTTCACCTCCAACATCAAGGAAGTGCAGGTCGTCGACCCCCACACGGTCAAAATCGTAACCAATGAGCCCTCCGCAATCCTTCTCGAGTCCCTCGCGGCCATGCGCATCCTTCCGAAGGCCTACCGCACGAAGATCGGCGACGCGGCCTTCAACCTGGCCCCCATGGGAACCGGTCCCTACGTCTTTGTAGAATGGATCAAGGAAGACCACATCACCATGAAGGCCAACGAATCCTACTGGGGCGGCGCACCGAAAATCAAGAAGGTCACCCTCCGTCCCATCAGCAACGCGGCGACCCGCACCGCGGCCCTTCTTACAGGAGAAGTGGACATCGTCGAAGACGTCCCCGTACGGGACGTGGACAAAGTGAAGGCAACGGAGGGCATCGAAGTCGTTGACCGTCCGAGCGAACGGCTCATCTACCTCCACGTGGACGCAAACAGACCCCAGGGTCCCGGGATCATCGGCCTCGACAAAAATCCCCTGACGGACCTCCGGGTCCGCAAAGCCCTTTCTCTGGCCATCAATCGGGACTCCATAGTCAAGATGATCATGAACGGCAACGCCTATGCCACAAACCAGATGGTCCTCGAGGGACGGCGGGGATATACCAAGAAGATCGCAGCCCCGGTCTACGACCCCGACCAGGCGAAGAAGCTTCTGACCGAAGCGGGCTATCCCGACGGATTCAAGGTCTATCTCGACGCCCCCAACGGCCGCTATCCGAACGACGGACAGGTCGCCCAGGCTCTCGCGAGCCAGCTGACAAAGGTGGGCATCCAGATCGAGCTTCGCCTTCACCCCAAGTCGGTCTTCTTCGATTTCGTCCGCCCGGGAGACAAGTCCAGCCTCGTCATGACCGGCTGGTCCGAGCCCATCGACGTGGGCGAGATGGCCAGCGTGCTCTTCTACACCCGGGGCAAGAACCCCGCAAAGGGAGGCTCCAACCGCGGACACTACGCCAACCCCGCATTCGATGCCCTCATCGATGAAGCCGGCGGCACCGCCGACCCGGCGAAACGGGGAGAAATTCTCGAAAAGGCCGCCCAGATGATCGTCGAAGACGGAGGGATCATCCCCCTGTACTTCCAGCAGGACCTCTACGGCAAGAAAAAGAACGTCGTCTTTGAGCCACGGGCCGACAAGTCCATCCTCGCCTATGAAATGGATGTAAAGTAAAACTGCCCGATAAAACGTTAAGTAAATAAAGTTCGCGAAGAAGAGCCCTTCAGGCACTGCGCCTTGAGGGCTCTTTTTTCAAAAAACCCGGAAGCTTCCGAAACATCATCCAAGATCATGTTCTCGAAAACTGCGGATATCAGAAGGAGGAAAAAGACAGTGAATCAGACGGAACCGTGATCTGCGGACCTCTCCTCCCATCAGCAGAATACATTGCCGTTTCAAAAAGAAAGGAGGAATTTTTGATGCACACAATGGCTTCGCAGATTACCTTTTTTTACTATAAAGACCTTACGGCAGCGATCGATTTTTACGAGAGGATAATGGGGTTCGAACTGGCGGACGACCAGGGAACCTGCCGCATCTACCGGGTGGGGGGAACCGCCTTTCTCGGCATCGTGGACGAGAAGCACGGACACTGCTCGGCTCCGAAGAAGGAAAGCTCTGTTCTCGTGACCTTCGTAGTCAACGACGTTAAGGGCTGGTATGACTACCTGAGGGAGGAGGGGGTCAAGCTCACCTCGGAACTTCTCGTGAAACCCGAGATTCAAATCGAAGCATTTTTCTTCGAGGATCCCGAAGGATACGCCCTGGAAGCCCAGTCTTTTCTGAATCCCGAACTGCGGCCCGTCTTCGGCCTCAATTAGGGCCGGCAGAAATCACCCGTGGCCGACACCTCTTTGCCTTTGTCTTCCTGGTCCGGAAGCGAAGAAGAATGGCCGCCCCGGCCCTCGGGGTTAAAAAGGGAGTCATGAAATAAGAGGTTCCTGATCCATTGTGCGGCACTTCCAGGTATTTCCCGGAGTGCCCTTTTTATTAAGAAAAAGGCTGAACCTTACTTTTTCTTCCCTAAGGGGAGGATCATGGAGAGCAGATAGACCGACGAGGCCACCAGAATGATCACGGCCCCGGCAGTGAGGTTCCAGCGCACTGCGAGGGCGAGGCCCGATAGGGTGAAGACTGCGCTGAGGAGGCAGGAGATGCCCATCATTCCCCAGAGGGAGGAGGAGAATTTCTCCGCCACAGAGGAGGGAATGGTCAGCAGGGCGATGACGAGGATCAGCCCCACGATGCGGATGATCACCACCACCGCGAGGGAGATGAGGATCACAAGGAGGAAGTGGAGAAAGGTGACGGGCACGCCCCGGGTGCGGGCAAAATCCTCGTCGTAGGAGAAGGCGGCGATCTGCCGGTGCCAGATCGCCCCGGCGAGAAGGGTCGCCCCGAGGAGGCCGGACATGAGCAGCAGATCCTCTCCCGTGACGGTGAGGATGCTGCCGAAGAGGTAGCTCATGAGGTCTGAGCCGTATCCCGGTGTGAGGTCGGCAAAGATGATCCCCACGGCCATTCCCGCCGCCCAGAGCACCCCGATGATGGCATCCGCCCGGGAAGCTTTTTTCAGCATGACCCATGCCATGGGAAAGGCCAGCAGGAGTGAGAAGCCGATGGCCCCCAGGCGCGGGGAGATGCCGGCGTAGAGGGCCAGCCCCACGCCGCCGTAGGCCGCATGGGCCACCCCTCCAGCGAGGATCACGTATTTTCTTACCACCACGAGGGTGCCGAGGATGCCGCAGAGGGCGCTGCAGAGGAGGGCCGCATAGAGGGCATTCCTCATGAATTCGAACTGGAGCAGGTCAGTCATGGATGTGGGTTTCCTCTCCGTCGTCGTGATCATGCACGGCCAGCACCCGGTGGGGGATTCCGTGGGCCACCAGCTCTACGGGGCAGCTTCCGTAGGCCGCCTCCACCATCTCGGGGACGATCTCCGCCGATCCGTGGTAGAAAACCCTGCGGTTCACGCATGCCACCGCGGTGGCGTGTCCCGAGATGACCGACATGTCGTGGCTCACCATGACCACAGTCAGCTTACCCTTCAGTTCCGCGAGCCAGGCCATGAGGCTGTCCCTGCTCTCGGCGTCGATGCTCGCCAGGGGCTCGTCGAGCATCAGCAGACGAGGGGCGGAGGCGATGCTACGGGCGATGAGTACCCGCTGGCGCTGCCCCTGGGAGAGAAGCCCCATGGTCCTTCCCGCCGCATGGGCCATACCCATGGATTCGAGGGCCGCAAAGGCCGCCTCCCGGTCCTCTTTGCTGTAGCGCCATCCCCATTTTTTCGTTCCCCCGATCCGTCCCTGAAGGACGACCTCGAGGGCTGTGACGGGGAAGTCCCGGCTGAGCCCTGCGTCCTGGGGGACATACCCAGCAGCCGCCGGGTCCTCTCCGGGGGTTTTGCCGAAAATGGAGATCTTCCCCCGGTCCGGAAGGAGTAAACCGAGTGCCAGTTTCAAAAGGGTGGTCTTTCCTCCTCCGTTGGGGCCGATGGCAATAAGAAATTCTCCTGCAGGTACGGAAAAGTTCACCTTTGAAAGTACTGGGACGTCTCCGTAGGAAAAAGTCACATCCTCGAAGGAAAGAGCGGTTCGGTTACCTTCCATTTCCTCGCTTCTCCTTTGTTCCGGCCTCTCCGGACTTCTCTTTGAGAGCTTCTGCGATCTTTTCGGTGACGGCCGTGAGGATCGTCACCCGGGCGAGCTTCTTCGAGTTTGTCGCCACCAGCGTCCATGGAGCATAGGGGGTGCTGGTACGGACGAGCATCTCCCCCGCGGCCTGCTGGTACTGATCCCATTTTTCCCGGTTCCGCCAGTCCTCCTCAGTGAGCTTCCAGCTCTTGAAGGGGTCGTCCTTCCTGCTCTCAAACCGGGCCAGTTCTTCGTCCTTGTCGATCTGAAGCCAGAACTTCAGCAGCACCGTTCCGAAGGTGACGAGGTGGAGCTCCATGTCGTTGATGTCCCGGTAGGCCCGATGCCATTCTTCCGGGGCGGCGAACCCCTCCACCCTTTCGACGAGGACCCTTCCGTACCAGCTCCGGTCGAAGATGGCGATATGTCCGCCCCTTGGAAAATGCCGCCAGAAGCGCCAGAGATAATGATGGCTTTTCTCCAGGTCGTTTGGAGCCCCTACAGGATAGACGGTATAGTTCATGGGGTAGAGAGCCTCGGTGATCCGGCGGATGGCTCCACCTTTTCCGGCGGCATCCACCCCTTCAAAAAGGAGTACCACCGGGATATGTTCCCGGAAGAGACGGATTTCCTGAGATTTAAGCTTCTTCTGAAGGGCCGCGAGCTGCCGGTCGTACTTCTTGTCGTCGAGGTCTCCCTCCGGATCTATGACTGAGAGGGCGGCGCTTCTTTCGTAGTCGACTCCGCCGACGGAACCCTTCTGAAGGGGGCAGTCCTCCCGCTCGAGACGGCTGCGCAGCACCCGCTCCACGGTGGAGAGGATCTTCCAGGAGGCGAATTCGAAGTCCGTCGCCGGCACGATGGACCAGGGGGCATACTCCGTGGCAGTGAATGAGATGGCCTCTTCTGCGTAGAGGAGGAACTCGTCGTAGAGCTCGTTCTCCTGCCAGTCCTTCTCCGTGACGGACCAGGAGAGGTCGGGATCTGATGCCCGTTCGTCGAGTCTTCTTTTCTGCTCTTTTCTGTCGAGATGGCAGAAGAATTTGAGGATGATGGTCCCGTCGTCGGTGAGCTGCCGCTCGAAGGCGCTGATGTCCCGGAAGAAGGGGGAATAGTCCTTTTCCTTCTCCCGCTTCTCGAGACGATAGCGGAGGACCTGCCGGTACCAGCTTCCGAGCAGGATGGTCATCTGCCCTTTCGGAGGGGTGATCTCTCCGTAGGGAATAAGGAAGGGGTATTCCGTACTTTCTCTTTCTTCGGGGGCGAGGAAGAGGTATCCCCGGGGATCGAGGGTCAGAAGAAGCTGATTGATCAAGCTTCCCTTTGCCGCTCCCTCCCATCCCTCCACGAGGATGAGAACGGGCACGCCCCGGGCCCGGATCTTCCGCTGCAGCTCCCCGAGCTTCGGAGCGAGGTCGTCCACAGCCTGCCGGTATTCCTTTTTTTTCATGGACGCTGACAGATCCACCGCTTCAAGCATGCTTCTTCCCTCCTTTGCTTTTATCTGACACCAAGTGTACTCCAGATCGGAAAGGGAGAAAAGGGCGGGGGATGGGGTAAAATAGAGATCAAGACTCTTAAAGGAGGGAAAAATATGAATTCGATTCTTGAAGAGGCAAAAAAACTTGGACCGGAGCTTACCGATTGGAGGAGGCACCTGCACGGAATTCCCGAACTGGGGCTGGAGACGCCGAAGACTTCGGCCTATATCGTAGCGGAACTCAGGAAAATGGGAGTTGAGGATATCCGCGAGAAGGTCGGCGGCTGGGGAGTGACCGCCCTCGTGAAGGGAGGCCTTCCCGGCAAGGTACTCGCCGTCCGGGCGGACTGCGACGCCCTTCCGATTCAGGAGGAGACCGGTCTTCCCTTCGCGGCGACCAACGGCCTGATGCACGCCTGCGGCCATGACGGCCACGTGGCCATGGCCCTCGGTGCCGCCAAGCTTCTGCTGGCCCATAAAAAGGAGCTTGCGGGAACGGTGAAGTTCATCTTTCAGCCCGCGGAGGAGAATGTTAAGGGAGCCAAGGCCATGCTCGACGACGGCGCCCTCGAGAATCCCCATGTGGATGCCCTCATCGGCCTTCATACGGGGTGCCTGTGGAAGGAGATCGGCCCCGGAGAGATCGGGGTGCGCTACGGCTCCCTCATGGCGGCGGTGGACCGCTTCCAGGTCACCTTCCGGGGAAAAGGCGGCCACGGAGCCACTCCCCAGCTCGCCGTCGACCCGGTCACCATAACGTCCACGGCAGTCCTTGAGCTTCAGACCATTCTCAGCAGGGAGCTTTCTCCCCTCGATTCAGCAGTACTCACCATCGGCAGAATCGCCGGAGGACGGGCCTTCAACATCATCGCCGACGAATGCGTTCTCGAGGGGACGGTCCGGACCCTGAAGCCGGAGACCCGGGCCTTCGTGGAGGAGCGGATCCGCGCCATATGCGGACGAGTTGCCGAAGGGATGCGGGGCAAGGCGACGGTGGAGTACGAGGCCGGGCCTCCAGCCCTCATCAACGACGCCGACTTCACCCGGGCCTTCCAGACCTTCGCCGCCACGGTGGCGGGAGCGGAGAACGTGAAGGAAATTGCCGAGCCCACTATGGGCGGAGAGGACGTGGCCTATTTCCTCGAAAAAGTCCCCGGCACCTTCTTCGTCCACGGAGGATGCAACCCCGACAAAGGACAGACCTGGCCCCATCACAACTCCAAATTCGACCTCGACGAGGAGACCTTCCCCCTGGGAAGTGCCCTCTTTGCCGGATTCGCCCTGACCTGGCAGAAGTAAAAATAGTCGGGCAAGGATGGGGAGCCAGCAGGCTCCCCATCCTTTTTTAGGGAGAAAAACCTTTTCTCGCCGGATCGTCAGCGCATCTTACCCCATCAGAAGGTGCGGCAGGAAGAGGACGATCCCGGGGAAAAAAATCACCAGGAGCAGTGCGGCGAGAAGGGGAAACAGAAAGGGCAGAGTCGCCCGGATAAGCTCTTCCAGAGAGATGTCCGCAATCTCCCGGACGATGAACAGGCCGATCCCCACCGGCGGCGTCGCCACCCCGAGAGTGAGTCCCAGAGTAAGAACCAGCCCGAAATGGATAAGATCCACCCCGAGAGCCTTTGCCGCAGGAAGAAAGACCGGAGCAAGAAGGATCAGTGCCGCCGTTCCCGACATGAAGCATCCGAAGAAGAGCACCACGGAGAGCATGAGGAGAAGGAGCACTGTCCTGTTCCCGGTGAGGGAGAGGAGATATTCCCCCAGGATGGCGGGGGTTCTTTCCTGGGTCAGGAGATAGCCCATCACCCCCGCCATGGCCAGAAGCAGAAGGATATGGGCGGAGGTCAGGGCAGTGTCGGCGACTACTTTCCTCCACTTCGGCAGGGAAAAACCGCCGCAGGCGGCACCGGCCCCCGCGGCACAGAGAGCGGCAGCTGCGCCGGCCTCTCCGGGAGCGAGCAGTCCCCCAGTCATGCCGTACAGAATAAAGAGAGGAGCCAGAAAGGCGGGAAGAGCTCTCCCGAATGTCTTCAGTCGCTGCCCCGGAGATGCCTTCGGATCGGGAACACAGGGCTCCCTCCCCGAAAGGACGAAAAAATACACCATTCCCATGAGCAGAAGACCTATGAGAAGCCCCGGAAGAAATCCCCCGAGAAAAAGCCTCGCAATGGAAACCTCTGCCATCACGCCGTAGAGTATGAGGGGTATGCTCGGGGGAATGATGGGGCCAACACAGGACGAGGCCAGTGTCACCGCGGCGCTGAAGGGCTTCCGGTATCCGGCTTTGTTCATGGCATCGATTTCGATGACTCCGAGCCCTGCGCAGTCCGCGGCGGCGGAGCCTGAAATTCCTGCGAAGAGAAGGCTTGCAAGAATATTGACGCAGGCGAGTCCCCCTCTGAAATGCCCGGCCATGGACCGGGCGAAATCGAATATTCTTTCCGTCAGTCCCGTGGCGTTCATGAGATTTCCGGCCAGGATGAAAAGGGGAACCGCCAGGATCGACTGATTGACGGCGGAACGGGCAAGAATCTGGGGAATGACTTCCAGCGGGTACCCTCCCAGGATAAGGCCGGAAAATGCTGCAGTCCCCATGGCGAAAGTCACGGGCATTCCTGCGAAGAGAAGGGTATTGAAGGCGACAAAGAGAAACAGGGAGATCAATTTTCCCTTCCCCTTCTCCGGCGTGAGAGGATAATATTCACCAGATGTTCTAAGTAAAAAAGCAGGGTAAAGGCCGCAAAAAAGGAGACCGGAAGGGAAAACCAGTTCATCCCTATTCCGAGAGAGGGGGATGAGGCTTTCGCCTGGAGGACCTGGAGCCTGAGAGAATAAAATAAGACCGCCGCCAGGAAAATAATGATGAGAACGTCGAAGAACAGCTCGAGAGGAAGTTCCATCGAAGGGGCAAGAATTTTTCTCCTGAACCAGCCGAGGAATGCATCCCGATTCCGCCTGAAAATTACCGGAGCGGCGAAAAAGACGGAGATTCCGAGGGCAAGGCTGTTGAACTCCTGGGCCCATTGAATGGATGAGCCCCCTATTCCCCTGCTGAAAATCTCCGCTGTTCCTACGGCAGCGAAGGCGACCAGAGCGGCGGAAGAGAGAAAAAGAGCTGCTTTTTCCACCCCGTCGCACAGACGGCGGAGAAAGTTCATTATTTCCGACCGCCGGTCCTTCACGGGAATCTATCCCTCTACCGCTTTATGCGGGAAAGCTTCCAGGCCTCCACCCGTTCGATCAGACCTGAAGGAATGATTTTTTCCTCCTCCAGCTTTTTGAGAGCCGAGCGGGTCGCCTCCATCCAGGGAGCGAGGTCCGGTTCGTAGTAGGTAATGCCGTGCTCAAGCTTCATCTGTTCGAGGCTTTTCCGGGCGGCATCTTCAACGAGGGGAGAATGCTTTTCTCCCATTTCGTTGAAGACGTCATCGAGAAGCTTCTGCAGCTCGGGGCCGAGAGACCGGTATTTCCTTTCGTTGATGACGAAGGCAAGCTGCTGTCTGTTTTCGTCCGTCCGGGTGACATGCTTGCAGATTTCGGTGAACTTCATAGCGTAGAGGATATCCATGGTGGACGAGGCTGCCTCCACCACTCCCTGCTTCAGAGCGAGATAGACTTCGCTCCAGGGTATGACGGTAACGCTGGCCCCCAAGGCCGACCAGAGAAGGGAGTTCGTCCTGGATTCGGACATGCGGAGCCTGAGTCCCTTCACCTCTCCGGGAGTCCTGACGGGACGGGTAGAAACCAGAACCCGGTAGGGTCCCCGGATCCAGTTTTTTGCCGATCCGATGATGCGCATGCCCGTCTTTTCGAGAAGCTTCTCCTCGAACTCCTTCTCGAGATCGCTTCGGAGGAAATCCCTGTATTCTTCAGCGGAGCTGAACAGATAGGGAACAGTGTGGACTGCCATCTCGGGAATCCAGTTCTGAAAGAATGAGTAGCTTTCCATGTACATGTCCTGGGTTCCGAGCATGACGTTCTCGAACTGGGTGTCGGCGTTGCCGAGGGATTCGCTGAAATAGGGGACGAGGGTCAGACGGCCTCCGCTTCTCTCCGAGAGCGTCCGGGCAACCTCCTGGATGGATTTTCCCTCGAGACTTGATTCGGGGTATTTCGCTCCGATTTTGAGCAGGATTTCGCAGAAAGCCGGCGGGGAAACAGAGAGACAGATTCCGAAAAAAAGGACAAGGACGAAACAGGCCTTTGTCTTCATGGCGCTCTTCCCTTCTCTCCTGTACAATTTTCTGGGCAACATTATAATACTGCAAAACAGGCAACATTTCTCTTCGAAGGGACCCTGCCTTCGGAGAAGTCATTTCTGGCAAAAGGCCCCGTTCCACATCTGCAGCCGCTGGAGGTATCGATGAGAGCTCTTGTCACAGGAGGATGCGGTTTTATCGGCAGCAATTTTGTAT
Organism: Aminobacteriaceae bacterium; assembly: GCA_963674625.2. Taxonomy (GTDB): domain Bacteria; phylum Synergistota; class Synergistia; order Synergistales; family Aminobacteriaceae; genus JALHFZ01. The sequence continues at coordinate 906,932 of CAXXXO010000004.1, forward strand.
CTCTCGCCCTTGCTCTCGGGTGGAATATCGTCGTTCTTGACAGGATGACCTATGCCTCGAGCCCCCTTGCCTTCGAAGAACCGGAGTTCTGCGGTCGGTACGAGTTCGTTCAGGGGGACATAGGCGACCAGCCCCTGGTCCGGTCCATCCTCGACAGGCATCGCCCGGAAGCCGTTCTTCATCTGGCGGCGGAAAGTTCAGTGGATCGTTCGATCTACTTTCCCGGTGATTTTGTCCGAACCAACATCCTCGGCACCTTCCGCCTTCTGGAAACCTGCCGTTCATGGGTGCAGTCTCTTTCATCCGTTCCAAGGGAGCGTTTCCGCTTTGTCCACGTGTCCACCGACGAAGTCTTCGGATCCCTCGGTCCTTCAGGGAGCTTCGATGAAAATTCTCCCTATGCCCCCCGTTCCCCCTATTCCGCCTCGAAGGCCGCTTCCGACCATCTCGTCCGGGCCTGGTTTTCCACCTACTGATTTCCGGGAATCGTCACCTCTGCCTGCAATAATTTCGGCCCCCGCCAGTTTCCCGAAAAACTGATTCCCCGCCTTATTCTCAGAGCTCTTGAAGGGAAATCCCTTCTTCTCTACGGAAAGGGTTCCAACGTCAGGGAGTGGCTTTTCGTGAACGACCACTGCCGTGCCCTCCGGGCAGTCATGGAGAGAGGAAGGCCCGGGGAAACCTACGCCGTCGGAGGAGGAACTGAAAGGACGAATCTGGAGATCGCCCTGTCGGTCTGCAGAATCCTCGATGTTTTGAAACCGAGGGAGGATGGACTTCTCTATGAAGAGACCATCGTCTTCGTTATCGACAGGCCCGGCCACGACCTCCGATATTCTCTGAACTTCCGGAAAATCAAAGAGGAACTCGGCTGGTGTCCCGATGAATCTTTCGAGTCGGGACTCGACAAAACCATTCGCTGGTACCTGGAAAACCAGGAATGGCTCCATAATGCCGGAGAACGCCTCATCTCTCTCGAGCGCAGGGAATCCCGGGAGGATATCTTCAGAAATGACAAAAGCTGAGACCATGGCCATTCCCTTTTCTGACCCGGTCCTCACAGGGAAGGAGCTGGAGTATATAGGAGAAGTCTTTCACCGCGGACGTTTTGCCGGGGACGGCCGCTTCTCCCGGCTCTGCGCCGGAAAGCTCGAAGAACTGACGGGATGCAGGAAAGCCTTTCCGGTCTCCTCCGGAACTTCGGCCCTGGAGATGATGATGATGCTGGCAGGTATAGGGGCCGGCGACGAAGTGATTATGCCCTCCTTCACCTTCAGCTCCACCGCGAACGCCGTGGTCCTTCGGGGGGGCATTCCCGTGTTCATAGACATACGGGAGGACACTCTGAACATGGACGAGGAAAAAATCGAGGCGGCCGTCACACCGAGGACAAAGGCAGTCGTCCCGGTTCATTACGGCGGCGTTGCCTGTGCCATGGACAGGATCAGTTCCATCGCCGCCAGGCACGGCCTCCTGGTGCTGGAGGACGCCGCCCACGGTATTTTTGCCCGATACAGGGGAAAGCACCTGGGCACCCTGGGACACATGGGGATTCTCAGCTTCCACGAAACGAAAAACGTCCACTGCGGTGAAGGAGGCGCCCTTCTTGTCAACGATCCGGGCCTGCTTGACCGCGCGGAAATCGTGGAAGAGAACGGTACCGACCGGCGCCGGTTTCTCCAGGGCGAGATCTCCGAGTACTCATGGGTGGATGAGGGTTCCTCCTATCTTATGAATGAAGTGACAGCGGCCTTTCTTCTGGCTCAGCTCGAGGGGGGAGAGGCTATCACGGCGGCGCGCCGCGCTCTCTGGACAGAATATCACGAGAGTCTGGAGTCCCTCGAGAAGGCCGGCTGCATCCGCAGACCAGTCGTGCCCAGGGATTGTCTCCACAACGGCCATATTTATGCCCTTCTTCTGAGGAGTTCCGCGGAGCGAAAGGATGCCCTTGAGTTCCTGAAGGAAAGAGGGGTGGGAGGAGCCTTTCATTTCATTCCCCTGGGAACGTCGAAGGCCGGACGATGTTTCTGCAGGTCCGTGCCCGAATTTCTCCCCGTCACGGCAGGAGCGTCAGAACGGATCCTCAGGCTTCCTCTCCACTCCGGCCTTCGGGATCTCCAGGTCGTGGTTTCACTGCTCAGGAAATTTTTCATCGAAAGGGAAGGAGTTTTTTCATGAAGCGCATTCTCGTTCCGGGAACGAGCTCCGTCCAGGCCGATTTCATACTGGCCTGCAGGAGATGCGGCCTCCAGGTTTTCACCTGTTCAAACACTGAAAGAGGTCCGGGACGGCTCCTTGCCGACGGCTTCGAACTGATCGACATAACCGACGGACCCGGGGTCAGGGAATATGCCAGGAGAATCAGGGCGGATGTCATCTACACCGTGGGCTCCGATGTTGCCATGCCTTCCCTCTGCCGGGCGAGCGAAGACCTTGGTCTTCCCTGCTTCGTCTCCTCTGAGACGGCCATCCGGTGCAACAGCAAGCATCTGACCCGGGAGCGCCTGGGAAAGTCCTTCCCGGGCAATCTGGATTTTCAGGTGCTGAAAACCCGGGAGGATCCTCTCCGCATGCCCTTTCCCTTCGTTTTGAAACCCGCGGACAGCCAGGGACAGAGAGGGGTGCGCCTTGTCAGGAACCGGGAGGAATACCTTTCTCTTTTCCCTGAGAGCCTTTCCTTCTCGCGGTCCGGGCTGGTCATTGCGGAGGAGTTCGCCGACGGACCGGAAATTTCGGTTCCGGCCTACATGGTCGACGGGGAGGTCTGGTGCGGTCTCGTGGCAGACAGGATCAGCTGGCCCCAGTATCCCGGATGGATCATTCGCGGGAACATCGTTCCTTCCCAGGCCGTCAATGATCCGGAGGATCTCGAGGCAGTCCGGCAGCTGATCTCGGCCGTGGCCGGGAAAATGGGAATCCGAAACGGTCCGGCCTACTGCCAGATCAAGTTCAAAAACGGAAGCCCCGTCCTGATGGAAGTCAGTCCGCGCCTCGACGGAGGGCATCTCTGGAGGGTATGGGAAATGCTGACGGGAGTGAATATCCTCCGGATTCTCGCGGAGCATGTTGCCGGAAATTCGGTGCACCTTTCCGATTTTGCCTCCGCGAGTAGCGGAGAACCGATCGAACTCGAGTATTTTTGCCAAAAGCCGGGGGAACCCTTCGATCCCGACCGTTTTGAACTGGGAAATGCCGAATTTGCGGAATGGTACTATGAAAGAGGGGAGACCATCGGGCGCACCCACGGCTTCGCGGAAAAGGCCGGCTATGCGATCAGAAAGGTCCGGCCGCTTCAAATTAGGGCTGCAGGATGATCCTTTCGGTGGTGATCCCCTTCTACAAATGCCGGGCGGCGGTTCGTCCCATGTATCACCGTCTTCTTGCTGCCTGCGGGTCCCTCGGGACGGATCTCGAATTTCTCTTCGTGGAGGACTGCGGAGAGGACGGCACCTGGGAGATCCTCGAGGAGCTTGCCGCTTCCGACTCGAGGGTCAAAGCCGTTCAGCTCAGCAGGAATTTCGGACAGCACCACGCCCTGGCCGCCGGGCTCGATCTCTGTACTGGAGACTGGGTGGTGACCATGGACTGCGACCTTCAGGACCGCCCTGAGGATATTCCGAGACTTTTTGAAAAAGCCCGGGAAGGATACGACGTCGTATACGCCCGCAGAAGGGAACGGAAAGCTCCTCTCCTGAAGGGGGCAGCTTCCCGGCTCTTTCACAGAGTTTTCCGGCTGCTGTCCGGAGTCAGGACCGATCCGGAGGGCTCATCCTTCCGTCTTATGTCCGAAAAGGTGCTGAAGGCCTTCCGGTCCATGGGGGAACAGATACGGGTCACGGGGCTCCATCTTCGCTGGCTCGGCTTTCCCGCCGCCTTTGTGGAGGTGGAGCACTCCGACCGCTGCGAAGGCCCGAGCTCCTATTCCCTCGGTAAACTGCTTTCCCTGGGGGAAAACTGCATTGCCGCCTATTCCAACCGACCTCTCAGGATCTCCATTGGGGGTGGATTATTCATCCTTCTTTTTTCCTGCGCCTGGGCGGTCCGTCTCGCGGCGGCAAGTACGCCTTCAGAACCGTGGACAAAGGTTCTTGTTTCCCTCTGGATGCTCGGCGGCATGATTCTCCTCAACCTCGGCCTTCTGGGACTGTATCTGGGAAAGGTTTTCGAGGAGACAAAACGTCGGCCCCTCTATGTGATCTCGAAAAAAATTAATCTTTGAAGGGAAAATCAGGACAGTGAATACCCGTCCCGGAGGAAGGAGAAAATGAACAATTCCATGCAGGAGCCTGAAGAGAGGGCATACCCCCCAAGGCTTCAGCCCATCCTCCGGAAGGAATGGCCGGGCTGGCTTTCAGGAGCTCTCTTCGCCTTTTTCCTCGCAAGCCTTCTGCTTTCGGGATGGCCGGAAGGCCTTCTTCCTGAAAGGGAATATCCCTATGCCTATGAAGAGGGGGACACTCCCTATTTTCTTCTGCTTTTCAAAGAGATCATCGAGGAAGAATCCATCTCTTTCCGGGGAGGGTATCCTTTTCCGGACAACAGGTCCGGTTTTCCGCAGCCCGCTTTCTTCACGCGCCTGCTCGTCAGGCTCACCGGCCTGGTCGGAAGAAGCCCGGCAGCCGCCTACAATCTCTTTTTTCTTCTCGGCTTTGCCGTCACCTTTGTCCTGTCCTACCGGGTTCTTCGTTCCATTGGACTGACCCCTTTCTTCGCCTGGACGGCATCCCTTCTGTTCGATTTTCTCCCCTTTCATTTTCTCAGGCTCGAGCTGGGGCATATCTTTTTTACCTGGTACTGGGTCGTCCCGGTTTTTTTCGCCTTCGCCTTCAGGATTTTTTTCCTCTCCTCCTTCAGGGAGGAAATGCGCTCCTTGCCGGGAACAGCGATGCTTCTCCCTTTGCTCTTTCTCTCAGCCTCCACAGGGGTCTATTACACCCTTTTCGGCGCAATACTCCTTATCGCCGCCGGAACGGCAGGAACCCTCAGAAGCGGGCGGAGCATCAATCTCTTCGCAGCAGCAGCCCTTGTTCTCCTCCTCTCAGCCTCCCTCCTTCTTCAATTCCCCTTTTTGCGTCCTTCCCTCTTCGGAGGAGAAGGCCCTTCCGCGGCCCCCCGGAGCTTTTCAGAGAGTGAGCTCTACGCCTTCAAACCGGTGCAGCTTCTCCTTCCCCGGTCGGGGCACAGAATCTCTTTCCTTGGGGAAATAACCCGCCGCTATTCGGCGGAATCTCCCCTTGTCAACGAAAACGAGACCGCCTCCTTGGGGTTTGCGGGAACAGCAGGGCTCGGAGTGCTTCTCTTCACCTGCTTCGCCGGCATCGTCGGGTGCCGGATCGACCCCCGCCTTCGCCTGCTCTCGGTTCTCGGGGTGGTGCTCTTTCTCTTTGGAACGGCCGGGGGGCTGGGCTCACTCTTCGCGATGACCCTGTCTCCCATGGCAAGGGGGTGGAACCGCATCAGCGTCTTTCTCGCCTTCGCCGCCCTCGCCGCCCTCTTCCTTTTTCTTCAGAAAGAAATCGAGAAGCTATCTCTTTCTTCCAAGGGAAGGAATTTCGTGTTTCTTGTCTTTTCCTGCCTCTTTCTTCTCCCGGGGATTTACGACCAGACAGCCCCGGGAAATCCTCTTCGGGATGAAGAGACCAGAAGGGCCTTCCTCCGCGACCGGTCTTTCATCGGGGAAATCGAGAGTTCTCTTCCGAAGGGAAGCGCGGTCTATCAGCTCCCCTTCATGGAATATCCCGAGGCCCCTCCCCTTCACGGCCTGAGGAGCTACGGCCTTGCAGCCGGGATGATCCATTCCGAAGGGCTGCGGTGGAGCTACGGAGGAATGAAGGGTCGGGAGGGAGATTTTTTTTACCGGGCCCTCAGCCGGGAACCGATTGCTCTGCAGATTGAGACGGCGAAGCGTCTCGGCTTTGCGGGAGTCTCTGTGGACGGAAGGGGATACGGGGATGACGGAAAGGAGGTGGCCATGAGGCTGCGGGAGCTTCTCGACAGAGATCCTGCTGTCGTCCGGGCAGACGGAAAGGCTTTTTTCCATGTCTTCGATCCTCTGCCCGCCATACCCTCCGGCCTCGCCGGCAAGGATCCAGAGGCCGTCATGGAAAGGGCGGGATATCGGGCCGACCGGAACGGACCGCGCTACCCGACCTCCCTTTCGGAGGGAATCGATTTTACAAGGAGGGGTTTCCCTGCCTTCATCCTGGACGCAGAGGGTCTTTCCCACTACGAGGCCTGGGGACGGTGGTCCGACGCCGTTCTCTCGCCGGCGGCTCGGTTTCATTTCGCCGCCCCTCTGCCCGATCGTTTTGTCCTCCAACTGACCGCAAACATCTTCGGGCCGAATGTCGGTAAAAACCTTCTCGTCCGCATGGGAAAACGCACCTTCAGCCTTCCTCTTGCCGACTCGTCGGTGGTACTGAGCGTCGAGGCGGACCTGAGGGGAGAGCAGGTGGACTGCATCGAGTTTCTGCCCCCCGAACCTGCATCCCCTCTCGAACTTGGGCTCAGTACTGACGCCCGAAAGCTGGGAATCGGCTTTGTACGGATGCAGATCCTGCAGGAAAGGGACGGTCACAAATGAAGTTTTTCTTTTTTTGCAGGAAAAGAGCCGGATCCGCTCTTCGGAACCAATTTTCCCGGCGGGATGGTACCGCCCTTATTTCTTTGAAATGACCGTGCACTCCTCGTAGATCGTCTTCCACTCGCCGTTCTCCTGGCGCTTTTCGACGTGGGCGGTGTCCCCCTTGGTCCACCACACGAACTCGAAGTCGTCGGTGTAGCGGACCCCCGAGGCCGACAGCACTGCCGGGAGGGTGTAGACTTTCCCGTCGGGCATGGTGACCTTGACGAAGTTGAGGCTGCCGTCGGAGAGAGAGTAATACCGGGCCGTGATCCTCTCGCCTGTTCCGCAGCTGTAGGTTACCTCTTCCCCACCCGTCACTTTCAGACCGCAGGAGGAGGCATCTCCCTTGCAGTCATTGCCGCATGTGGCCCCTGCCGGAGCGGCCAGCAGAAAAATGACCAGCAAAAGAACCGGAAGAAACTGAAAAACCCTTTCTTTCCCCTTCATAGAAACCATCCTCCTTAGAACGTTTGGATTGTCCATGGAACTTTACATCCGGGGACATCCTACAGCTTTCTTTTTCCTCCCGACCCGGACCTCATGCAGGACTGAAGGTCGTTGGAGGTATAGTCAAGATGGAAGGAGAGAGCCCGGAGGGCATCTTCCTGGCTTCCCGAGGCGACTGCGTTCAGGATCTCCCGGTGCTGCCGCTGGGATTCCTCCCGCATGGAGGCGAGATGGATGCGGATGTTCCGGTCCGTCTTCTGGCGGAGCCTTGCGAGCATGTCGAGGGTGAGGGGGCGGTCGGCAGGCTCATAGAAGAGGGTGTGGAACATCTGGTTGCGGTCCCGCCACTTGATGCAGTCCTCCTCAGACTCCATGACGGCGAGCACCCCGGAGGCCTCCTCCACGACCCGCCTGGTGATCCGGGGAAAAGCGATCCTGAGCAGATTCGTCTCGAGGGCCGCTACCATTTCGTAGAGCTCCCGGGCCTCCTCCAGCGAAAGGGCGGTGACAACCGCCCCCCGGTATCCGTGGAAGGATACGAGTCCCTCTGTTTCCAGGAGGCGCAGGGCTTCCCGGAGGGGAATGGGACTCACCCCGAGCCGAAGAGCGAGGGATGCCTGGTGGAGGGGCTTCCCTTCCTGCAGAATGCCCCGGTAAATGGCCTCCCGGAGGATTCCGGCGATATAGTAGGGGGCCGAGCTGTCTCCCGTCATCCGTTCGGCAAGAGCTTCGAGAGCACGGTCGTCTTCCAGTGAAACCCCTCCTTCCCGCAGAAAATAATATATTCTTTCAATGGATATTATATGAAACCCGGCTAAATTATACTCCATTGACAGGGCAGAGCGGCTGTTACCATACTTTCAAAGGAAAGAAGCAAATTCGAAAAAGGAGTGATTCTCATGGCCGTTCCCATGAAGTTTCTTTCGGAAGAACTCGATGCGATGAAAGAGGCGGGGCTTTACGGCACCATCCGTACCCTTGAAAGCCCCCAGGGGGCTTGGGTCGTCATCGACGGGAAAAAATATCTCAACCTCTGCTCGAACAACTATCTGGGGCTGTGCAACGATCCCAGACTCGTGAAAAAAGCAAAGGCGTACATGGACATCTACGGCGTGGGGCCGGGAGCCGTCCGGACCATCGCGGGGACTATGAGCCCCCACATCGAACTGGAGAAGAAGCTCGCCGCCTTCAAGGGCGCCGAGGCGGCCATCGTGGTGCAGTCTGGGTTCTGCGCGAACCTCACGGTCATCCCCACCCTCGCCCCGAGCGCCGACGACGTGATCTTCAGCGATTCCCTGAACCACGCCTCCATCATCGACGCCTGCAAGCTAACGAAGGCGCGGGTGGTGCGGTACAACCACTCCGACATGGAGGACCTGGAGAAAAAGCTCGGGGAGAACAAAAACGTCACCGGACGGAAACTGCTCATCACCGACGGCGTCTTCTCCATGGACGGCGACGTGGCACGGCTTCCCCGGATCGTGGAGCTGTGCGAGCAGCACAATGTGATCGTGGCGGTGGACGATGCCCACGGCGAAGGGGTCCTCGGCCGGGGCGGCAGGGGGATCGTGGACCACTTCGGCCTTCACGGCCGGGTGGACGTGGAGATCGGCACCATGTCGAAGGCCTTCGGGGTTATGGGGGGCATGGCCGCGGGGAGCGCCCTTCTCGTGGACTACCTTCGCCAGAAGGCCCGTCCCAACCTCTTCAGCAGCGCCCTCACCGTTCCCGACGTGGCGGCGAACCTTGCCTCCGTGGAGATCCTCCAGGAGAGCGAGACCCTCGTGAAAAAGCTCTGGAGCAACGGCGACTTCCTGAAGAAAGAACTCAAGGCCCTCGGCTTCGATACGGGCTCGAGCGAGACCCCCATCACGCCGGTGATCATCGGGGAGGCCTCGTCCGCGAAGGCCTTCAGCGCGAAGCTCTTCGCGGCCGGCGTCTTCGCCACGGCCATCGTCTTCCCCACCGTGCCCCGCGGAACGGCCCGCGTCCGGGCCATGGTCTCGGCTGCCCATTCCGAGGACGACCTCCGCTTCGCCGTGGAGAAGTTCGCCGCCGTGGGCAAAGAGATGGGGATTCTCTCATGAAACGGATCCTCGTCACGGGCTCCAACGGGCAGATCGGAACGGAACTCGTCCCCCATCTCAGAAAAATATACGGTGATGATAACGTCCTTGCCGCCGATCTTCGGAGGGCTGACGGTGCCGGCCCGGAGGCGGGCCCCTTCTCCCTTCTCGACGTGAGGGACGGAAAGGCTTTTTCGGAAATTCTCGGTGCGTTCCGGGCGGACACGGTGATTCATCTCGCCGGGGTCCTCTCGGCAAAGGGGGAGAGCAATCCCCTGACCTCATGGGAAATCAACGTGGGCGGGTCCACTACAGCTCTGGAGGCTGCAAGAGAGCATGGATGCGCCTTCTTCTTCCCCAGCTCCATCGCGGCCTTCGGCCCCTCCACGCCGGCGAAGAACACCCCCCAGGACACCCTTCAGCGCCCCACCACCATCTACGGCGTGGCCAAGGTGACCATGGAGCTTCTGTGCGACTACTACCACAAGAAGTTCGGCATGGATACGAGAGGGGTCCGCTTCCCCGGCCTCATCAGCTACGAGGCCCTTCCCGGCGGAGGGACCACGGACTACGCGGTCCATATCTACTACGACGCCGTGAAGAAGGGGAGCTATACCAGCTTCATCGCCCCCGGCACTTTTATGGACATGATGTACATGCCCGACGCCCTCGATGCAGTGGTGAAACTCATGGAGGCCGATCCCGCAAAGCTCGTGCACCGCAACGCTTTCAATATCTCAGCCATGAGCTTCGAGCCGGAGCAGATCGCCGCGTCCATCCGGAAGGTGATTCCGGGCTTCACCCTGGACTACGATGTGGACCCCATGCGCCAGGGGATCGCCGAATCCTGGCCCGACTCCCTCGACTGCACCGCCGCCCGGGAGGAGTGGGGTTTCGACCCGAAGTACGGCCTCGACGCCATGACGGAGGATATGCTCGCCAGGATCGGGGAACGGGAAGGATCGAAAAACTGAGCCTGCGTAGGACGCAAAAAACTCCTTCTTTCGAATAATGTTTTCCCGTGCTGCCGGAAACCTTATCCATTTCGGCAGCACTTTTCCCCGGGAGCCGAAAATGGGACTGCACAAAAGCGGAGTTTTTAGTCAAATGTAGAAAGAGGGCTAATATTAATTTATTTTTTAGAATATAAACATTTAACATAAATTGTTGTTTATTACCGTTCAATTCCGAATTTCCCTTGACACCGACTGGCAGAACGGGGTATTGTATCTTCGAATTTCCGCAACTGAAGTTTCTTTATTTTTTGCTTTTGGAGAAAAGCAAGCCCCGACTGAGCGGGACACACTCGCTGTTTATCCTTTTTTCCCGGAACAGAAAGATCCAAAAACGTTCGAGCACCTCTGAAAGGAGATCAAGGCGTGGAGAATATCGAAAAAGGGCGCTGGGTTCAGATAGAATGGACCCTTCTTGAACCGGAGGAAAGGGCGGAGCATCTTCCTCCCGAGACCCGGAAGGTCCCTCTGAGAATGCGGGCGAAGGGGCTGCTCGAGGAAAAAAGGTCCCTCGGGGAGGCCGCTTCCATCGTTACCGTCAACGGCCGCCGGCTCACGGGAACCCTCGTGGCGGAAAACCCGCCCTACACCCATTCATTCGGGCCGCAGATTCCCGAATTCATCGGCCTGGGGACTTTTCTCCGGTCCCTGTGGGGTGAAGAAGAATGACGGGACTGTCCTATGCAGAGGTGATGGCACGGAAGAACGACATCATGAAGAAATCCCTTCTTCTCGACTACGATCGCTTCGAAGGGAAGGGACTTTCTTTCGATTATGAAGGTATGATGAACCAGTACGGCTATTCCCTCGAGGAGATCCGCCGCATTCAGCGGGAGGTCTCCGTGGGAGACACCCCTCTCATCGAGCTGCGCAATCTCACCCGTACCGCCCGGGCCCTGGCGCCGAAGGGGAAGGGAGCCCGGATCCTGCTGAAGGACGAGGCGGCCAATCCGTCGGGAAGCTTCAAGGACCGGCGGGCCTCCGTCTCCTGCTTTTTCGCCGCGTCGAAGGGCTTCCAGGGGGTGGCCGCCGCCACGAGCGGAAACTACGGCGCCGCCCTTGCCTCCCAGGCCAATATACGCAACCTGAAGACCATCATCGTTCAGGAGGTCTTCGACAGCCTCGGACGGGGGCAGCCCGAGATCGTGGAGAAGACCAGAAAATGCGAGGCCTACGGAGCGGAGGTCGTCCAGACGAGCGTAGGCCCCGAGCTGTTCTATTATCTTCTCCGCGTCCTCGAGGAGACGGGGTGGTTCAACGCCTCCCTCTACACCCCCCTCAGCATCGCCGGAATCGAAACCATCGGCTACGAGATCGCAGAGCAGTGCCGGGAGAAACACGGGACCCTCCCCGCCGCAGTGGTGGTAACCCATGCCGGCGGAGGAAACATCACCGGAACAGCCCGGGGGCTCCGCAAGGCCGGAGCTGAAGCAGTGGACGTCATCGGGGCGAGCGTCAATCTCGAAGGGCTTCACATGGCAAGCGACCGGGATTTCAATCTTAAATCCTTCACCACAGGACACACGGGGTTCGGCGTTCCCTTCGCCACCTGGCCGGACCGGTCGGACGTCCCCCGCAACGCCGCCCGCCCCCTGCGCTACATGGAGCGGTACGTCACGGTGAACCAGGGAGAGGTCTTTTACATCACCGAGGCTCTCGCCCTCCTGGAAGGGCTCGAAAGGGGCCCTGCGGGAAATACCGCCCTCACCGCCGCCTTCGCCCTCGCCCAGGAATACGACCGGGACGAATTCATCGTCGTGCAGGAAACGGAGTACACCGGAGCGGGCAAGCACCACTACGCCCAGCTCGCCTTCGCCCGGGAGAACGGCGTCTCCATCGAGACGGGAGATCCCGAGACGGAAAAACCCGGCAAAAACATCGTCTTTCCATCCCACCCCCGACAGATAAGAGCCAGGGAGGTGGACCTGGATACCCTCAGGGTTTCTCTTCTCCGAAATGCTCTCAAGCAGCGGGGACTTCATCGGGCCGAACTCTCGGAGAACGATCTGAAATTCCTCGCCGACGAAGTGTCCCGGGACCGGCCATTTGTCGAGAAGACCCTGGAAGAGCTCGATCAGGCCTCTCAAAAGGCAGAGAAGGGTGGTAAAGCAAAATGAGCAAAGCCTTCGACATGCTCTGGATCTTCCTCCGGAAGGCCGAAAACTTCGTCATGGTCACGAGCACCATCATTCTCGTGGCCCTGGTGCTCACCCAGGTGGCCCTCCGCTACATTTTCAAAATGCCCCTCATGGGCGTGGAGGAGCTGGCCACCATGACGGGGTTCTGGATGTACATGATCGGAGCCGCCTCCGGGGCAAGGGAACGGAACCACATCCGGGCCGACCTCATTCATTCCATCGTCAAGAAGGAGAGGGTATACGAGACCATCCAGTCGGCGGTAACCTTCGTCACCTTCATTCTGGCCTGCGTCATGACCAACTGGTGCTGGAACTATGTCACCTGGTCCCTGAAGGCAGGGGAAGTCTCGCCAGCCCTCATGATCCCCATGGTGTTCTCCCAGATAAGCCTCCTCGTCTCCGCCGCGCTAATGGCCTTTTACTTCTTCATCGAATTCATAGACCATGTGCGGCGCGCAGCGGGCTATCCCTTTCTCGCCCTTCCCCGGGCGCCCTATGACGAGCAGTAGAGCCGAAGGAGGACAAGAATGAATTATATAGCCATCGACCTCATCATCCTCATATCGAGCATCGTTGTGGGCATTCCCGTGCCCTTCTGCTTCATGATGGCCGCGGTGTACATGGGAGTCATCTTCTTTCCCGACTTTTCCTTCCTCATGACCATCGGCTTCCGGGGATTGAACTCCCTGACGATTCTCTCCATCCCCTTCTTCATAATCGCCGGAGCCCTGATGAGCTCCGCGGGGATCGCCGAGCGCCTTACGAACTTCGCCAACTCCATGCTCGGCCGGGTTCGGGGCGGCATGGGCGCGGCCAGCATCGTGGCCTGCGCCATCTTCGGCTCCATCTCCGGAACTGCGTCGTCTGCCGTGGCATGCATCGGCAGCATCATGATCCCCCGTCTCACCGCCATGGGGTATCCGAGAGGGTACGCCACGGGGATGATCAGCTGCGCCGCCGTCTTGGGACAGCTCATCCCCCCCAGCGTCCCCATGATCCTCTACGGCTGGGTCACTCAGCAGTCCGTGGCGGCATGTTTCCTCTCAACGGTGGTCCCAGGAATCCTCACCACCACCATATTCTGCGTCATCAACTACGTCATGTGCGGCAAATTTCCCAAGGTCCGGGAGCGGGTGGAGAACCCTCTTCCCGCCAGGGAACGGAACCGACTCATAGCCTCCTCGGCCAGAAAGGGCTTTTGGAGCCTTCTCATGCCAGTGATCATCCTGGGGGGCATCTACGGCGGGGTCACCACGCCCACTGAAGCGGCAGCCGTGGCCGTTCTCTACGCCATCATCATCGGCTTCTTCGTCCACAAGGAGCTGAAGCCGGGAATCTTCTTCCGGTCTCTCCGGTCTGCGGCCGTCACGAGCGGCGTAATCGTTCTCATGCTCTTCTTCGTCACCATCCTCGGACGGCTCTACACCATGCAGCAGGTGCCCATGAAGATCGCCAAGTTCCTGCTCAGCACGTCGGACAACAAGTACGTCATCCTGCTCATGGTCAACGTATTCCTGGTCATCATCGGCATGCTCATGGACGACCTGAGCGGAACCATGCTCGCGGCGCCTCTTCTCATGCCCCTGATGCTCCAGATCGGGGTTCATCCCATCCATTTCGCGGCGATCCTCGGCACGAACCTCGGCCTTGGAAACGTCACTCCCCCCACGGCGCCGATCCTCTACCTTGGAGGCCGGGTCGGAGGAGTGCAGATCGACGAATACATGAAGCCGGCCCTTATTTTCATCGTCTTCGGCTTCCTGCCGATCATCCTTCTCACCACCTATGTTCCGGGGCTTTCGCTCTTCCTGCCCCGGCTCATCATGGGAATCAAATAGAAAGTGGTCTTTGACCGACCGGAAAGGGGAGATGGAAGGAAAGTCACTCGATGGATTCAGCGCAGGGAAGCACCGGCGGAAACGTCATCCGGAGAAATGAGAAACATAGTGATAGAAGGAGGGAAAACATGAAGTTTACAGCGACGACGAAAAAACTGATTGTATGTCTCGCAGCGGTCTCCATGCTTGCCGCGTTTATGGGAACCGCCCTTGCGGCGGATCCCCAGTTCACCATGCGCCTCGCCCAGGTACACCCCGTAGGCAGCGATTACGACCTGAGGGCATTATCCTTCGCGAAAAAAGTCTTCGAGGGAACCGATGGCCGGATCAAGATCGACGTCTTCTCGGGAGGAACCCTCGGCGACTGGACGGAAGTCTTCGAAATGGTGCAGCGGGGCAGCATCGAAATGAGCATGGCCCAGGCCAACGCGAATTTCGATGCCCAGCTCAACCTGGCCTACTACTTCCCCTACATCGTCACGAACTCCGCGGAGGCCAAGAAGGTCTACGGGCCCGACGGCTGGGCCTACAAGGTCATCGTCGACCTCTGGGCGAAGCACAACATCAAGGCCCTCGCCGTGATCCCCCTCGGCATGTCGGGCGTCTCTCTGAACAAGGTCCCCGAGAAGGTCGCCGAGCCCGGAGCATCCCACGGCCTGAAGGTCCGCGTCATGCCCATCAAGCCCTGCGAGTGGACCTATGAAGCCCTCGGCTACATAGCAACCCCCATCCCCTACGCCGAAGCCTACAGCGCCATTCAGACAGGCATCGCCGACGGCCAGATGGGTGGGCCCCCCTTCCAGGCCTGGCAGTTCAAGGATGTCAACAAGGTCTGGGTTCAGTACAACGACTTCTTCGAGTCGTGGTGGTTTGCCATCAATATGGACCTCTGGAAGAAGATCTCTCCGGAAGATCAGGCCGTCATGCTGAAGGCCGCCCAGGAAGAATCTGATATTCAGTGGGCCCGGGCTGACCAGGTCGACGAGGAATACCGGCAGAAGCTTGTCAAGGAGTACGGATGGGAGATCGTCATCTTTACTCAGGATCAGCTCAACGCCATTGCGAACCACGTCCGCAAGACCGTGTGGCCCAAGATGGAAGAGATCGTCGGCAAGGATCTCATGGACAGGATCTACAAGGAATCGGGAATCTCCCGCTGATTTCTGAACTTTGAAAAACGGAGCGTGCGGAAGGCGTCGGTCTTATCGGTGCCTTCCGCACCTCTTTACTTCCCCTTTGAGGCACGCCTTTTTTATCTGCACAGCCAGGAGATGAAGCGAAGATGTTCACCGGAAAAAGGAATATCAGCCAATGCCTCCGCCTCGTGGAGGAGGACCAGGCCATCACCTCCCCCGCGGCGAAGCTTCCCTACTACCCCCTCGTGGTCAAAAGGGGACGGGGAGCGACAGTGGAGGACGTGGACGGAAACACCTACATCGATTTTCTCGCGAGCGCCGGAGCGATCAATACGGGGCACTGCCACCCGAAGGTGGTTGAGGCGATCAAAAAACAGACGGAAGAACTCATCCTCTACACCTCCGTCTACATGTACCACGAACCCCTCATCGACCTGACGAGGGAGCTGCTGGCCATCACCCCCGGAGATTTCCGGAAGAGGGCCTACTACGGCCTCGCCGGCTCCGACGCCAACGACGGCATCATCAAGCTGGCACGGATCGCCACCGGACGGCCCAAGATCCTGGCCTACCTCCGGGCCTACCACGGCAGCACCTACGGGGCCCTCTCCATGAGCGCCGTAAGCCTGCCCATGCACAGGGGGCTCGGCCCCCTGCTTCCCGACATCTATCATATTCCCTACCCCGACACCTACCGGACCCCATTTCCGGGAATGACCGAGGACGAGGTGACCGACTTCGCTCTCGAGCAGATCAAAATCGCCTTCACCACGAACATTCCTCCCGACGAAGTGGCCGCCATCGTCATCGAGCCGATACAGGGAGACTCCGGTCTCGTGGTTCCGCCGAAAAAGTACATGAAGTCCCTGCGGAAACTCTGCGACGACTACGGCATTCTCCTGGTCTCGGAGGAAGTGCAGCAGGGATTCGGCCGGACGGGGAAGTGGTTCGGCATCGAGAATTTCGACGTGATCCCCGACGCCATCGTCATGGGCAAGGCCATCGCATCCGGTCTTCCCCTCGGAGCCGTGGTCGCCCGGGCCGAGCTTCTCGAAAAATGGCAGGCCCCGGCCCATCTTTTCACAGCAGCGGGGAACCCCGTCTGCTGCGCCGCCGCCCTCGCCACCATCGAAGTCATCCGGGAGGAGAACCTTCTGGAAAATGCCGCCGTGATGGGGGAGTATATCAAGGGGCGGTTCCTCGAGATGCAGAGAAAATACGAATGTATCGGCGACGTCCGGGGAATCGGCCTCTCCATCGGTGTCGACCTCGTCAAGGACCGGCAGACGAAGGAACGCCACGGCGAAGCCGCCGCAAAGATCTGCTACCGCGCCTGGGAGCGGGGACTGCTCCTCTCCTTCTTCAGCGGCAGCGTGCTCCGCATTCAGCCTCCCCTCGTCCTGACGAAAGAGCAGGCCGACACGGCCCTCGGCATCATCGAAGAATCCTTCAAGGATTTCTACGAAGGGGATATTCCCGACAGCATCTTCGAGACGGTCAAGGGGTGGTAGAACCCTTCCGGGAATACCTCCTCCGGAAGACCCGGGACCGGGCAGCGAAAGGAGAATAGCCCCATGACGGAAAAAGCTCTGGAAAGCGTTCTTGGCGCAATGAAGGATACGCCCCTTGTGCGTCTGAGGCGCCTGGAAGCAGCGTGGGAACTTCAGGGTACCCTCTACGCCAAGCTCGAATATCTCAACCCGGGTTTCAGCAAAAAGGACCGCATTGCCCTGAGGATGATCGAAGAAGCGGAAAAAAACGGCTCCCTCCGACCGGGACAGACCGTAGTGGAGCTGACGAGCGGAAACACCGGCACCGGCCTCGCCATCGTCTGTGGAGTGAAAGGATACCCCTTCTGTGCAGTGATGTCGAAGGGCAATTCCATGGAGCGCGCCCGGATGATGCGTGCCCTCGGGGCGGAGGTGGTCCTGGTAGACCAGGCCCCCGGATCTCCTCCGGGACAGGTTTCCGGCCAAGACCTCGCCCTCGTGGAAGACCGGGCAGAACAGCTCATGAAGGACAAAAAAGCTTTCCGGGCGGACCAGTTCGTACTGGGAGGGAATGTCCGGGCTCATGAATTCGGAACGGGAGAGGAAATCTGGATCCAGACAGACGGCGCTGTGGACGCCTTTGTGGACTTTGCCGGGACGGCAGGATCATTCACGGGGTGCTCTAAGGCGTTGAAAAAACATAACCCCCTCGTCCGATGCTATCTCCTTGAACCACAGTCCGCGCCGTTTCTTGCCGGCTATCCCGTCACGAACCCGAATCACAAGATTCAGGGCGGAGGATACAGTCGGGATCTTCCGCTCCTCGACCCTTCTCTTGTGGAGGAGTACCTCACGGCAAGCGGAGAAGAAGCTATCGAAGGAGCCCACGCCCTCGCCAGGCACGAGGGTATTTTCGGCGGATTCTCCTCGGGTGCGAACGCCTCCGCAGCGGCGTCACTGCTCAGAGGCCGGGAGAAAGGAAACTCCGTCGTTTTTCTTGTGTGCGATTCAGGACTGAAATACCTCAGCACCGATTTGTACGAATAACAAACCGGAAAATTCGTCCTTCCAAGGGCTTCCGATTTTTCTTCCCTTTTCGGAAGCCCTTTTGCTTTTCCTCTCCTCCGAAAATATTCTTTCCTGTGACGGTTCTCCCTCGGGAGAGCTGTCCCGGAGGGATTGATCTGAAAGAAGGTTTTACGCTCTCTGCCGGAGGATTGCCGAACAGGGAGGCAACTCTTCTCCCCCTTTTCCGAATCTGCAGAGCCCTCTCTTTTCTCCGCCCTTGTCTTCCCGGAGGAAAAGGAAGAGAATTTCAAGAGAAAAGGAGGTTTTTTCCATGATGAAAAAATTCTTTCTCCTGCTGCTTTTCCTTCTTCTCTGCAACAAAGGGGAGGGGGCTGAAAAATTGTCTGTCTTCGTCTCTATCCTGCCCCAGAAATATTTCGCGGAACAGATCGGAGGCAACCGGGTGAACATCTCCGTTCTCGTGGAAAAGGGGCGGGATCCCCATACCTTCGAACCCCTTCCGGGGCAAATGACGGGCCTCGCACGAGCACAGGGATATTTTTCCATAGGACTTCCTTTCGAAGAAACCCTTCTTCCCCGGATCTCGAAGCTCAACCCGTCCATGAAAATCTTCGCCACGGATAAGGGGGTTGACAAGATTTTCCCCTCCTCCCCCCATGAAGAGGAAAACCATCGCGAAAAAGAACATCATCATGATTCCGGCGCGGACCCCCATATCTGGAACAGCCCCCGGGAGGCGCAGGTGATCGCTTCGAACATGCTGGCCGCCTTCATCCAGATGGACCCTGCCGGAAAGGAAGAGTACCTCCGGGCTTACGAAAGTCTCTCCCTCCGCCTGAAAGCCCTCGATGAGGAGCTGAAATCCCTTTTTTCAGGAAAGGAAGGGGCTTCTTTTCTCGTCTTCCACCCCGGATGGGCCTATCTCGCCAGGACCTACGGCCTCCGGGAGGTGGCCATCGAGGTGGACGGAAAGGAGCCGAAGGCCTCGGACATGGCGAAGATCATCGGGGAAGCCCGGAAGAACAGCGTAAAGATAATCTTCGTCTCCCCCCAGTTCTCGAAGAAGAGCGCTTCCGTTCTCGCCGAAGCCGTAGGGGCAGCCGTGCAGGAGGCCAATCCCCTGGCGGAGCAGTGGGAGGAAAATCTCCGGGCCGTCGCTTCCGCCATCGCGGAGAGCGCGAAATAGCCTCTTTCTTGACTCGGAGGTATTCTTTGGGTATGGTGAACTTCGGAGCGGAGATCCCCGGCGGGGATGCCCCTCCCGATCCGATGAAGGAGGTTTGTCCATGAAAGCGCCTTTCGATCTTGAAGGATACCTGAAAGATCTCGAATATCTCGTGAATATCGACAGCCAGTCAACGTACCCCGAGGGAGTGGAGAAGGTTGGCGACTTTTTCGTCCGGGCCTTCGAAACCCTGGGCTGGCGGGTCGAAAAAAAGAGCCTCGGCCCGTCAGTGGGTCCAGGTTTGAAGATCACCAACGGAGAGCCTCCCTACGATGCCATCCTGCTGGGTCATCTCGACACGGTTTTTCCCAAGGGCACGACGGCGGAGCGACCCTTTTCCCGAAAGGGTGACCGGGCCTTCGGCCCCGGCGTCAACGACATGAAATCAGGGCTGCTCATGGGCCTCTATGCCGCCCGGGCCCTCTCCGCCGCCGGCGCTCCCGGCTCCTGGTGTCTCGTCTACAACAGCGAGGAGGAGATCGGCTCCCGCAGGGCCCGCCCCTGGATCGAGGAGATCGCCCGGCAGAGCAGGACCGCCGTTATCCTCGAACCCGCCCGGCCAAACGGCAACTATGTGAACCAGCGGAAGGGGCTCGGCCGCATCGAGGCCGTCTTTCACGGCAAAGCCGCCCACGCAGGGGTCGAGCCGGAGAAGGGCGTCAGCGCTGTGAACGAAATGGCCCACTGGATACTGGGCCTCCACGGAGTCACAGATTTAGAAAAGGGAACCACTCTGAACGCGGGGCTCGTCTCGGGAGGAACGGGGGCCAACGTCGTTCCGGAGAAAGCCTCCATGACCGTGGATGTGCGCATCCGCGAACCGGAAGAGCGGGAGCGCATCGCCGCGAAGATAGAGGAACTCAAGGCCAATCCCGCCACGCCTGGAATCAAAGTGGAGGCCGATTTTTTCCTCACCCGACCGCCCATGAACCCCACACCCCAGACGATGAAGCTCTGCCGCCTCGCTGAGGAGGCCGGACGGGAAATCGGCGTGGACGTTCACTGGCAGTCCACTGGAGGCGGCTCCGACGGAAATTTCACCGCAGCCCTCGGCGTTCCCACGGTGGACGGATTCGGTGCCCTTGGAGGCGGATCCCATGCCGTGACGGAGTATGTGGAGATCGGGAAAATTTCCTCCCGATTCGCCCTCCTCATGGGCATCCTGGAGAGGATTCCGAATGCCGTCTTCTAGCGCCAGGCCCCTCCTGGGAGTCATCAGGGCCGTCTGCACGGCTCCGGCCAAGGGAGTGCAGAAAAAAGACCAGGGAAAGGGGCGGCTGGTCCCAGGGAAGGGACTCGAAGGGGACGGCCACTTTGGCTTCGCCCACCGGCAGGTGAGCCTGCTGGACGCGGCGGATATCGAGGTCATGAAGAAGTCCATCCCGACCCTCTTCCACGGCGCCTTCGCCGAAAACCTGGTCACCGAGGGCATCGATCTCAAGTCCCTGGTCCTCGGCGACCTTATCAAGATCGGAACTGCCCTCCTCAGGGTGACCCAGATCGGGAAGGAATGCCACTCCCGGTGTGCCATATACGAAGCCGCCGGCGATTGCATCATGCCCCGGCTGGGCATTTTCTGCGAGGTCCTCACCGAGGGCCCGGTCAGGGTAGGGGATTCCGTGGAATTCCTTCCGGAGGAACTGCCCGAACACCTCGTCCGCCCGGAGAGCACACGCATCGCCGAAAGAAAAAGAGAAACGGTAACGAACGGCATGCTCCAGGAGGCCATGGTCACCCTGGTGCTCGACGGTGAGGAGGAGCTGACCGCCGTCTGCACTCCAGGAGAAGAGCGGTACTGGGCCGTGGGGCACCTGAAGTGCCGGAGGCTCATAGACAGCCGGGAGGACATCGCCAGCCTGGAAATCCGCCCGGGGGAAGTCCGGGTCGCCCGGAAGAAGATGACCGCGGAGCTTACCCTTCTCCAGCACATTCTCTCGTCCTCCGCCTCGGCCATCTTGAAGGAAGGCACGGCCCCGGCGCTGGGGTCCGTAGAGTCCGGGGACTGGTCCATCCGGGCCGCCGCCCTGCAGGACGGGGCAGACTGGCTTGCGGAGCCCCCTGTCTTCCGGGCCACAGGAGGCAGCCACGCGGCGGCCCTCATCGACCGGACGGGAAAGCGGCTCTTCCTCACCGAGGATATCGGCAGGCACAACGCTGTGGACAAGGCAGTGGGATGGGCCGTGCTCCATGGCGTTCCCCTGGGGGAAACGGCCCTGGTCGTCTCGGGGGCTCTTCCCGAGGACATGGTGCACAAGGCCGTGGGAGCGGGAATTCCCGTCCTTGGCAGCATCTCCGCCGCCATAACAGAGGGTGCGAAAGCGGCGGAATGGGGAGGGATAACCCTCGAAGGTTCATCCGGAACGGGCGAATGAACTTTTACACCCGGCCCGACAGGGTACTGGACGCTTGATAAGCGGCCCCTGCAGGGGCCGCTTTCTTTATTGACACAGAACCGAAAAGGCGATAGTGTATTTTCTCATCCACTCACAGAACCGGTGTTTTAACAAACGAAACAATAATTGTTCAAGGAGGTCGATACAATGTCCCGCTTTGTCACATTCGGAGAGATCATGCTTCGGCTTACTCCCCCCGACCACGAGGTGCTCTTCCAGACGAACCGCCTGGTTGCGACCTTCGGCGGAGCTGAGGCCAATGTGGCCGTATCCCTTGCCAATTACGGCGAAGACGTCGCCTATGTCACCGCGGCCCCGGCCAACCCCGTGGGGGACGCCATGGTCCGGGAGATGCGCTCCTTCGGCGTGGACACCAGCCTGATTCTCCGGAAAGGTGACCGCCTCGGCGTCTACTATACGGAGACGGGGTCGGCCATGCGCCCCTCGAAGGTGGTCTACGACCGCGCTGGGTCCTCAATTTCTGAGGTGCAGCCCGGAGATTTCGACTGGGACAGGGTTCTCGACGGAGCCACATGGTTCCACACCACGGGGATCACCCCGTCCCTGGCCAAAGGGACAGCCGAGGTCATCCTCGAAGGGGTCAAGGCCTGCCGGGAGAAGGGGATCACCGTCTCCTGCGACCTGAACTATCGCAAGAAACTCTGGAAGTGGGGCAAGTCCGCCCGGGAGGTCATGACGGAGTTTACGAAATACGTGGACGTCACCATCGCCAACGAGGAGGACTGCCAGAAGTGTCTCGGCATCGAGATCGACGTGGACGTGACGTCAGGAAAGCTGGACGAGTCAAAATATAAGATTCTCGCGGAGAAGGTCATGGCGGCCTACCCCGACATGAAATACCTCGCCGTGAGCCTGAGGGAGAGCGTGAGCGCCGACTGGAACGGCTGGTCCGCCGTCCTCGCCGACAATAAGGGCAATTTCTACACCAGCAAAAAATACGACATCCGGGACATCGTGGACCGCATCGGGGGAGGGGACTCCTTTGGCTCCGGGCTTATCTGGGGACTGAACAACCTTGAAGGCCCCCAGGCGGCTCTCGAGTTCGCCGTGGCTGCCTCAGCGTTGAAGCACACCATCTACGGGGACTTCAACCGGGTCAGCCGGGATGACGTCCTCACCCTCATGGGAGGGGATGCCTCGGGAAGGGTGCAGCGGTAGAACTTTTTTTCCGTAAAAAAAGCGGGAGAAGCCTGAGTTCTCGGCTTCTCCCGCTTTTTTCGTCATCGCTGCAGAAGATGGAGGATGAACCCTCCGAGGGAGAGATCGAGATAGACCGCCGCCGTCCGGCCATCCTTTTTCCTCTCAGTCTCGGCGAGGGTGGAGATCCCCTTCCCTTTCAAAAAAGCGGCCGCCCTTCCTACATCGTTGCAGAGCAGGGCGATATGCCCTTTTTCACCGAGGTAGGGGCTCTTCATGAACTCAAAGGCCTTCCCTGCGAAGACGGAGCTGGAGCCGTCCTTCACCTCCAGCCCGAAGAGTGAGGCCGCTCTCTCGGCGTTCTCCTTCGCATCCCCTTCGTCCGGGCAGTTGATCCCAACATGGCCGAGCTCGAAGCCGTGCATCCGGAACACCGCCTCCCGGGCCAGTCGGGTGATCTCCGGAAATTTCCCCGCCGACACGAGTTCCGGCTTCACCATCCAGCTTCCCCCCACGGCGAAGACCTTGGGAAAAGCGAGGTAGGTCACCATGTTGGCCGGATCGATCCCCCCGGTGGGAATGAAACGGACCGCGCCGTAGGGGGCGCTCATGGCCTTCAGCATGGGAAGTCCCCCCGACTGTTCCGCGGGGAAGAACTTCACCACGTCGAGCCCCCGCTCGAGGGCCATCTCGATCTGGGAGGGGCTGTTCACTCCGGGGGTAACGGGGATGGAGTTCTCCACGCAGTAGTCCACCACGGAGGGATTGAAGCCGGGGGTCACGATGAACTTCGCCCCCGCAGCCACGGCCTGCTTCACCTGGTCCCGGGTCAGAACCGTGCCGGCCCCCACGAGAAGATCGGGAAGATTCTCCGTCAGGCTGCGGATGGACTCCTCCGCGGCAGCCGTCCTGAAGGTCACCTCAGCCACGGGAAGTTCTCCTTCGAGAAGAGCTCTCCCCAGGGGAAGGGCGTCCTCGGCCCGGTCGAGCTTCACCACCGGGACGATGCCCAGCTCGCCTATGCGCTGCAGTATGTTTTCCATAAAAGATTTCTCCTTTCAGTGAGGCTTCTTCCGCCAAGGATAGACAATAGACCTTCCTTCCGCAAGAGCCTTTTCATCAAAAACAAGAGACCTCTATAACCGCAGATACAGCCCATTTTTTACTTAAAATAATAAAAACGGACTTTTTCTCTATTTGTCATATCTTTACAGGTTATTTCTATTTATTGAGTAAATAATTTTCAAAATAGGCCTCTAGTATCATCATAAGAGACTAGTTCTCTTATTGCTTGACTGTTGTTTCCCTTGGTGATACTCTGTCTTTTATGAAGAGATACATATAATAATTTATCTTTTGAATGCAATGGAATAATTATGGGCTTCTGGAATATCATCCGAGGAGGGTTATCGTGAAACAGAAGTTTGCTGTGCTTGGAAGCGGAAACGGTGCGAGAGCCTTTTGCGCCCAGATCGGCGCAAAAGGGTATGACGTTGTCATGTGGGAACCCCTTGAAGCCACAGAAGATTTCAAAAAGCTTCAAAAAGAAAAAAGAATGGCTCTCGAGGGGGACATCATTATCCAGGGGAAACTGCAGGGCGTCACCATGGATATCGAAGAGGCAATGAAGGACGCCTCGGTTCTCTTCGTTGTAGTGCCCTCCTTCGCCCATGAGCCCATCTTTCGGAAAATGATCCCCCACCTTCAGGACGGCCAGCACATAGTGGTCGTTCCGGGAAATTACGCGGGATTCCGTCTCCGCAAAATGATGCGCGAGGAGGGGAGCAACGCCCGGATTTCGATTTCGGAGACCGCCTCCATGCCCTACGCGTGCCGCATCAGCAATTACGACAAAGTCATGATTTTCAAAAAGAAATTCAAGCTCCAGATGGCCACTTCCCCTGCATCCGAAACCGAAGCCGTTCACTCCGTCGTCCAAGATATTTTCGAAGGGTATGTCGAATTTCTCCCCGCTGACAGCCTGCTGGCAATCGACCTGGACAACATCAATTTCACCCTCCATCCTCTCCCTGTGCTCTTAAACTACGGCACCATCGAAATGCATCCGAAGACCTTCCGCCACTACATGGACGGCATCACGCCGGAGATCTCCACACTCATGAACCGGATGGATGAGGAGCGTTTCCGGCTCGGAGAGGCCTGGGGAATCAAGCTCACCGATACTTTGACCCAGCTGAAAATGTATTACGGAGACAATGACGCAGCCACTATCTACGAATATGTCCAGAGCCCAGAGTCCCCTTACGTCGATCTTGTGGGACACAATATAAAGGGCCGATATCTCACCGAGGACGTCCCCGGGGTTCTCGTGCCGGCGATCCTTCTCGCAAAAAAGGCAGGGTGTGCCGTTCCTATGGTTGAAATGGTGGTGAACCTTGCCTCGACCCTTCATGGGGTCGACTACATGAAAGATGGCACAACTCTGAAAGCTCTCGGCATCGACGATCTCTACATGGAGGAGATCAAAAAACTTCAGGGTTAATCCTTTGGTCTGCGGGCGCAAGATCTTCCGTCCCGGCGGAGTTCCTCTGAAGAGTCTTGCGCCCCGGCGCGACTGCGGATGCAATAAGATTTCTTCCCGTTTAAAACAGGATCCCCGTATCTCCGCTACGTCTGGCAAGTCAGTTCCAAAAAGTATCCGCCGCGAATTTTGCTGTTCTTACCGCTGAGTTCGCCCGATTCGCTCAGGGTTTAAGAGAGAAAGGGAGGGTGCAATGGTTACCGCTTATACTCGCATTCTTGCGGTTTTCGGCAGCGTTCAGTCATTTTTTCTCGTTTTTCTGATGACGGGAGTTTCATTTCTTGTCTTCGGCCAGGTTCTTCTTCGGTATGTCTTCCGGGCTCCCCTTATGGGCATCGAAGAACTGCTGTTTTTCCCCACATGCTGGCTCTATCTTTTCGGAGCCGTCAAGGCCTCGGAAGAAGGGGTCCAGGTTGTGGCCAGGGTTCTTGAGATATTCTTCAAACGACAGAAGAGCGTCTGGCTGGTCCGTTTCATAGCTTCCTGCTGTTCCTTCCTCGTCCTTCTCTGGCTGACGTATTGGGGCTGGAATTACTGGAAATACGCATTCCGGATGAACAAGGAGAGCGCTACCCTTTTCATTCCGATGGTATGGGCCGAGGCCACAGTATTCATCAGCTTCGTCCTCATGAGTTTTTACACCTTTCTCGAGATCTACCGGCACTTTCAGCTCTGGAGAAATACGCCCGCTTCTCTGCCTGTCGTAAAGGAGAACCAGGAATGACATTCGCACTCATTTCCCTCGCAATTCTCGTGGTGCTGCTCTCCTTCGGAGTTCCCCTCCCCTTCTGTTTCGGGGCCGCCCTCATGTATATGAACCTCGTGGCGGAGGTCTCCATGAAGGGAAT
Organism: Aminobacteriaceae bacterium; assembly: GCA_963674625.2. GTDB lineage: Bacteria > Synergistota > Synergistia > Synergistales > Aminobacteriaceae > JALHFZ01. The sequence goes on from CAXXXO010000004.1 coordinate 932,880, forward strand.
GCTCATGTGGGGACTGCAGCAGATTCTGAGCCCGGTCCTTCTGTGCGCCCCTCTCTTCATATTCGCGGGAGGGCTTATGAGCGAAAGCGGAATAGCCCGCTCCCTTCTTGATTTCGTCGACACATTTGTCGGGCGGATCCGGGGAGGACTGGGCGTTGTGGCAACAGTAAGCTGCGCCATCATCGGCGCCATTTCCGGCAGCGGCCTGACCGGGCTTGCCGCCACGGGGCCTATCATGATCCCCCGGATGGCGGAACGGGGGTATCCGAGAGGCTATGCGGCAGCCCTGGTTACGGACTCATCCATTCTCGGCCTTCTCATACCGCCGAGCGTCGTCATGGTCATCTACGGATGGGTCACCGAGACCTCCATTCTTGCGTGCTTTCTTTCGACACTCATCCCCGGACTCCTGATAACGTTTCTCTTTTCGGTCATCAACGTCGTCCAGGCGAAAAAATTTCCTCTCATCATGGATCCCGAACTCCCGCCCGCACAGCGAAGAGCTCACAAGGCAAGAAAGTTCCGTGAGGCTCTGCCGGCCCTTCTGATGCCGATCATCATTCTCGGCGGAATCTACGGCGGCATCATGACGCCCACGGAAGCCGCGGCGGTTGCGGTAGTTTACTCCCTTCCCCTGGGTTTCTGGGTCTACAAAGGATTGACATGGCCGAGCTTTTTCAGGGTGACAAAGGATTCAACCACGGCGATCGGCTCCATACTTCTCATGATCTACTGCAGTCTCATGCTCAGCCAGACCTACGTGGTGCTCAGAGTTCCCCAGGCCATCGTCGAAACCCTCTTCGGAGTCACCGAGAACAAGGCCGTTCTCCTCATCCTCATCAACTTCATGCTCTTCTTTCTCGGCATGATCGTCAACGACATCACGGGGGTTATCCTCGTAGCGCCCCTTCTTCTGCCCCTCGTTCAGGCGATAGGGGTTCATCCCGTTCAGTTCGCGGCCATCATCGGCGTCAACCTCGCCATGGGAGGAGTCACACCCCCCTATGCGAGCATCCTCTACCTCGGGATGCGCATAGGAAAGGTGGAGTTCCTGGAAATCCTCAAGCCCGCTATGACGTTTCTTATCCTGGGATATGTTCCCATCGTTTTTCTAACCAGCTTCTTTCCGGAGCTTTCCCTTTTCCTGCCGAGGATAATGGGATTTTTAAGATAACGCTCTCGCTTCATCTCACAACCAAGAGGAGGACAGTACAATGACAGCAGTGAAAGTCTCGGTTCTCGGTGCAGGAAACGGCGGCCAGGCCCTGGCGGCAGGGCTGGCAAAACAGGGTTGTGACGTCACTCTTTTCGAGCATCCGGATTTTGCCGCGAGCATCGGACCCATCAAAAAAAGCGGAAAGATCAGCCTCATCGGATCCTTTGAGGGATCATTCCCCGTCAAAGCAACGACGTCAGGAAAGGAAGCGGCGGATGGAACCCGATATCTTTTCATGGTTTCACCTTCCTTTGCCCAGCGCCCCCTCTTTGAAGAAGTCCTTCCTCATCTTGAAAACGGCAGCGCAGTAGTCTTCATACCGGGAAACTTTTTCTCCTTCGAAGCCGCCGCCCTCCTCCGGGAGAAACGGCCCGAAGTGAAGGTAACGCTGGCCGAGACGAATACGCTTCCCTATGCCTGCAGGCTCGAGGAGCCCGGAAAAGTAAATATCTGGGGAATCAAGCAGAAAATCGACATTGCGGCACTTCCTGCTGACCGGACAGCATCCCTTGCGGAAGAACTGAAGGCATTCTTCGTTCTCCCTCTCGAACAGTCTCCTTCCACTCTGGCAATTGGACTTTCCAATATGAATCTCGTGATCCACAGCGCGGGAGTTCTTCTGAACGCCGGGCGCATCGAATCCACCAAGGGCGCCTTCCGCTTCTATACAGACGGGGTTACTGAAACCGTGGGTAAACTTCAGCAGATTATAGACAATGAAAGGAGGGGGACAGCAAAGGCTTTTGGAATGAACCTGAAGTCCGGCCTTGAATTTATGCGGGAATCCTACGGAACGGAGGGGGATACCCTCCACGAAGTCCTTTCGGGAAATCCGGCCTATGGAGCCCACGGGAACGACGCACCGAAAACGGTCAACCACCGCTACGTTACGGAGGATGTTCCGTACCTCCTCGTTCCCATGCTCGAAATGGCTGTCCTTGCCGGAGTGGAAACGCCTGTTGCAAATGCCCTGGTAACCCTCTGGTCGGCCCTTCTCGACAGAGATTTTCGCAGCGAAGGGCGAACTCTGAAACGGCTCGGGCTCGAGAGTATGACTGTTAAGCAGATTGTTGAATATGCGGAAAAAGGTTTCTAAACGGGGCTGACGGCCTCATATTTCAAAGGAGGATTACGAATGCTGAAAAAATGCCTGTTCCTGTTCGTTCTTGTGTCACTGCTTTTTGCGTCCGCTTCTTTTGCCGCGTCTGACAAATATGTCTGGAAGATTTCTCACGTCAGGCCCGCCGGTTCGCCCGTGGACAAGGACCTTCAGTGGCTGAAAGAGAAACTCACCAAGGATTCCGAAGGCCGCATCACCCTGGAGATCTTCGCCGCCAGCCAGCTCGGCGACTACGGAGTCGTACAGGAAAAAGTCGGGCTCGGATCGGTGGAAATGGCCCTGCAGCCTATCCTTCCCTCTTCTGACAAGGCAATTCAGATGATCAACCTGCCCTATATCGTCAAAGACTGGGCGGGAGTGCGGAAGAACTACGTCTCCAGTTCACCCTTCATTCAGTGGTTCGCCGGTGTGGTAGCGAAGCAGGATATTAAACTGCTGAGCGTATGGCCTGTGTATTTCGGCGGAGTCGCAACAGCCAAGGAACCCGCTGCACCCGGCAATCCCGATGTCCCCAAGGGGTTGAAGCTCAGGGTTCCGCCTTCTAAATCCTTCGAACTTCTCGCCGAGGCGATGAACTACCAGCCGAGCCCTCTTCCATTCGCGGAGGTCTTTACCGCCATCCAGACGGGAATTGTGGACGGAGCCATGGGATCGGGAGCTGAAGGCTACTATTCGAACTTCAGAGACGTCATCAAGTTCTACATTCCTGCAAATACCCACTTCGAAGAGTGGTTCCTCTGCATGAACGCCGAACTGTGGGAGTCTCTTTCAGAGAACGACAAAAAGATAGTACAGGATGCCGCCCTCGCTCTCGAGGAGCGCCGGGTTGCCATGGCCGAGGCTGAAACTGCCGAACAGGAAAAGAAACTGGAGGATTACGGAATTAAGGTCATTCGGCTCACAGACGAGAACCTGGCTGCCAACGCGAAGAATGCCAAGAATAAAGTGTGGCCGGCAGTTCGTGAGATTATGGGAGAAAAAATTTTCGATGACGCCATGTCGAAGATAGTGGAATAGAACTCTTAAAAAGTTTTTCTGCCTGATAAAAATGAGCCTTCCTGCGGGAAGGCTCATTTTTATCAGGCAGCGCAATATATTATCTTTTAACTGCAAAAAGAAGAGCGCGGCATATATCCGGCCCGTGAGCCCTTCCGCCGTGAGGATGGCTTCCGTCGACGAATATGCTGTCGCCGGGCTTCAGATGGTAACACTCACTCTCGAAATAATAATCCAGTTCTCCCTCGAGAACGTAAGTGAACTCATCCATTTCATGAACGAAGTTCGGACACCCCTTGCTTCGGGGATCGTAATCGTAGGTTATGAAGTAGGGAATAAAATTCTTGTTGAAAAGCCGGTCGCTGATGATCTCGAAACGGTATCCGTAAGGGGCTTTTCGGCTCGATAAAGGACGGGGGCCATCTCTTCTCATGACAATGCAATTCAGGTAGTCGTCAGCCCTGAGAAAGTCCTCGAAGTTGACGTTCAGGCATTTGGCGATCCGGGAAAAGGTCGAGATGGGAGAACTGATCTGACCAAGCTCGATTTTGGAGAGGGTTGCCTTGGAGAGTCCCGCTTTTTCCGCCAGGTCCTTCTGTATGAGACCTGCCGCTTTCCGGAGTTCCCGGATCCTATTCCCGATACGGACTTCAATATTCACATCATCGAAAGGCACACATTTCACATCCTCATCGTTTCCACGAGATCACAAGTACAACTAACATCCCGAAGAATCATATCACAGGATGCAAAACTAAGGAAAAATTCGAGATGTATCAATGAATACCCGTCCCTTTTTTACGGAATGGGCAGTTTGCGGTGAAAGAAAACCTCTTATTCCGCTGCCTGGACGAGGACTTCCTTTTCGCTGGAGGAGAAAATCTGGTCGAGATCGAGAACGATGATCAGCCGGGCATCCACTTTCGCCACTCCGCGGATAAAGTCTGCCCCTATTCCTCCGGCGACAATGGGAGGCGTGGGTTCCATGGAATCATCGGGAATCCGTAGAATTTCCGAGACCCCGTCCACGATGATGCCTATATTCTGCCCCGCGATATTCACCACGATGATCCGCCGGGCTGATTCCTCCGCAACCGCTGTATTTGCAACCCGGAAGCGCTTGCAGAGGTCGACTATGGGGACGATCTGCCCCCGGAGGTTCACGATTCCCTCCACAAAATCCATTGCCTGGGGAATGGCGGTGATATTCTGAATGCGCACGATCTCCCGAACGCGGGAGATGTCGATGCCGAATTCTTCTTTGCCGAGACCGAAAACCACGAGCTGCTGATCAGCCAATGCCCCTGCCCCCTTGGAAATGATTTGAAAGTAAAATGCTATTCTGATTTACTATACAAAATAAAGAGCTTCTGGAACAATAATCCAGTAATTGCCAGACAACAATGTCAGTTCGGGCCCCTCAGTTTCTCCGCACCGAGCAGCCATACAGCGCCGCAAGCTTGAATTGATCCTCAGGTGTAGGGCCGCTGAACTCGACCCCTACGGTAAAAAAACCCTTTCCCCGGCTGTAGATCCTCAGAAAATAACCGGAGAGAATAAAGAACTCTCCCCTCAGAAGAAAACGGAAGCGGCTGTCAGTCCAGTTGAACTGTTCCTCCCGGAGCCTGACATTCCGAAAGACCGAGTCGAACCGGACCTTCATTCCCGCTGCGCTCAGATCGAGCACTTCCATGGGAAGCCAGGAAGAAAGCTCCTCGACGAAGAATTCTCCCCGCAGTGAGCACTCCACTCGCTCGAGAGTCCTTTGTTCGAAGGGAGTTTTTCGGTTCTTTCCGGACAAAAGGGGATTCAATTTTTTGAAGACCATGGTTCCTCCGCTAAAAAAGGTTGATGAAGGGCTTTTTCCCAGGTCCCGTTCCATTTTTATCTTATCACACCAATTTCTCCTCGCTGAAAAACCTTTTTCTATTTCGGCCCAAAGATCTTTTCCTCCCCCTCAAAACCGCAGAAGTGAAATGAAATGCAAAAATTGACAACAGGAAAAAACTAGGATAAACTGCTGTAAAACGTTTGCGCAAACGATTTATCGAGCTTGCATTTGATCTTTCTTCCTCAAGACGGCAGGAGGGGGCTCTCATGGCTACGATTCGGGATGTTGCAGAAAGAGCGGGAGTATCCGTAACCTCGGTATCTCACGTGGTGAACAAGAGCCGTATCGTCACTCCGGAACTGAGAGAAAAAGTACTTTCCGCGATGAAAGAGCTCAATTATCGCCCAAACCTCATGGCCCGAAGTCTGCGGCGCAAGCACTCCTTCACCCTGGGACTGATCCTTCCCGACATTACGAACCCCTACTTCGCCGAGATCGCGCGGCATATCGAAGACGCGAGCTTCGAACACGGATACAGCCTCATCATCTGCAACTCCGATCAGGACTTTTCCCTTGAATCCCGGTACGCCCAGGTTCTAGCCGACAAGCAGGTTGACGGAACCATTCTCGTGAGCGCAGGGGTTAATCCCTCAAATTCGGTAGCCCCGATACTTTCCATGCCCTTCATCATGCTCGACCGGGAACTTCCTCAACTTCCCACCGACTCAATTCAATCGGACAATTTTCAGGGAGGATTTCTCGCCGCATCCCATCTGCTTTCCCTCAATCATCGTGATTTTGTCTGCATAGTCGGTCCGAAAAACATCCACCCAAGCTATAACCGGCTTGAAGGCTTTAGAAAAGCCTTGGCCGAAGAAGGGCTTCATCTGGATGAATCAGCCCTCCTTCAGGGGGATTTCAGCTCGGAAAGCGGCTATCGCCAGGGAAAGGCTCTCCTGGAAAGAAACCAGCTTCCTACGGCGATTTTTGCCTTCAATGACCTGATGGCCTTCGGCGCCATTACAGCCCTGGCGGAACATGGAATTTCCGTTCCCGAGGAAGTTTCGGTGATCGGGTACGATGATATCAATCAGTCCTCCTATTTCAGCCCCCGGCTGACGACGGTGGCCCAGCCCCATCACGAGATGGGGAAAATGGCCGTCGAGAAGCTTCTCGAGCGGATCGCCGACAAGGATCTGCCGGGCAGAACATTTCATTTCTCTCCCCGTCTCGTACTTCGCAACAGCACTGATTTGCCGAGATCCAGATAAAGAGGGGCTTTTTTGCCCCGCTGAACCTTCACCTTTTCAAAGCACAGGAAACGGGATTTTTCGCAGGGACGCGTTCAGGATCGAAAGACGGGGTATCGTGCATCTGAAAGAAATCCAGGAAGAAAGGAGGAAGTCCGTGAAGAGTCGCCCGCCTTTTTACCGTTAGTTTCTTATTAAGGTTGGACAGAGCGGAGAGAATCCTTGCTCGATTTTAGAAGAGACTGCGGAAATTGCGGGCACAGACTGCCGGAAAGAGAGCGGCGCTGTTTCATAGAAAGCAAAATTGTAATGGGACTGCAAGCGCAGCACTGCCTTTGCCGGGTAAAGTGAATGATAACAAAAATCTGGAGGTGTGGAAGATGAAACGCAATTTGCTCAAAGGGTGTATCTCTGTACTGCTTTTCTGTCTTTTGTTCGGCTTCGGTGCTCTTCCCGGAGAAGCTCAGGATGCAAAAAAACTGAGGGTTGCCCTGTGTCTTGCCCAGGTTCTCGGAGACCAATCCTTCTCGGACAGCGCCTACAACGGATTTCTTCAGGCTAAAAAGGAATTTTCCATCGAGACGAAGCTCATGGAGGGCAACAGCCCTGCCGACCATGAACCGAACATGGTCGCCATGGCTTCTGCCGGATACGACCTGATCGTCGTGACGAGCACCCTTCAGATCGAAGTGGTGAAAAAAGTCGCCCCTCAGTTCCCCAACACAAAATTCGCCATGATAGACGGCGTTGTTCATGCCCCCAACGTGGAAAGCTATATCTTCGCCCAGAACGAAGGATCTTTCCTCGCGGGGGTAGCTGCGGCCCTTTTTACCCAGAAAACAGATATTCCGGGAGTAAATTCCCAGAAAGTCGTAGGCTTCGTCGGCGGTGTGGATATTCCCGTCATCCGGGACTTTCTGACCGGATATGAGCAGGGAGTGAAGTATGCCGATCCCGATACGAAAGTTCTCGTCTCCTTCGCAGGCTCTTTCCGTGATCCGCTGAAGGGCAAGGAACTGACGCTTGCCCAGTACGGACAGGGCGCCGACATCGTTTACAACGTGGCATCCAACACAGGCAATGGAATTCTCGAGGCCGCCAGCGAGACGAAGAAATTCGCCATCGGAGTTGATATGAACCAGGACTCTCTCTATCCCGGCCACATCCTCACCTCCATGCTGAAGCGGGTGGACCAGGCCGTGTACCAGGCCATCGCCTCTGCGGTAAAGGGAGAATTCAAGGGAGACAACATCGTCACCATGGGTCTCGCCAACGGCGGAGTGTCCCTTACCGACATGTCCGTTATGAAAAAAGCCCTCGGGGACAAATTCCCTCAGGATGTTCTCGACACAGCCAATAAACTTACCGAAGAAGTCAAGGCAGGAAAGATCAAAATAGACTCCTATCCTGGTTTCCAGCGTAAATAACTTCTCCAGGAGAGCTCTTTTGCGGCGGAGAGGACAGCTTTCTCCGCCGCAAAGAGCAAAGACAGTTCGGTGAGGAGGGTTTCCGTGGCTCAGAAAATAATTGAAATGTCGGGCATATACAAGTCTTTTCCAAACGTGAAGGCCCTCCAGGACTGCAGTTTCGATCTCTACCCCGGAGAAATTCATTCCATCGTCGGCGAGAACGGCGCGGGCAAGTCGACGATGATGAAAACTCTTTACGGCATATATACTCCCGATGCGGGGACAATCCGAGTCCAGGACAAAACTGTCTCATCTCTTACCGCTTCAGAGGCTATTGAGTGGGGAATCGGCATGGTCCACCAGGAATTCATGCTCGTTCAGGAGTTCACCGTCCTTGAAAACATCATTTTAGGCTCCGAACCGCGAAAATCCTGCGGACGCATCGACTTCAAATCCGCCAGGGAAGCCATCGAGAAATACACCTCGACCTACAAACTATCAATTCATCCGAACAGGAAAGCCCGAGACATCTCCGTCGGCGAGGCACAGAGAGTCGAGATCATCAAGACCCTCTACAGAGGAGCTGAAGTACTCATTCTCGACGAACCCACGGCTGTGCTCACCCCCCAGGAGTCAGTAAAACTTTTTGATATTCTGGAAAATCTTCGAAGCGACGGCAAGTCCATCATCTTCATATCCCACAAATTGAATGAAGTCATGGCCATCAGCGACAGAATCACCGTCATGCGCCATGGAAGGCATATAGCCACTCTTCCAAAATCCGAAACCACTATTCCCGAACTCGCCAAACTCATGGTGGGGAGGGATGTTTTTTTAAATACCCAGAGAACCGAGGGGAAAGCCGGCGACCTGCTGCTCAGCGCCCAGAATATCTATGTTCCCGGCGAGAGAGAGCTTTCCAAGCTGCGGGGGCTCTCCCTTGAGATCTTCAAGGGAGAAATCCTCGGTATTGCAGGTGTTGACGGCAACGGCCAGCAGGAACTCGTGGAGGCCCTGACGGGATTGCGCCCCGTGGAGAAGGGCAGTGTTGTTTTTCAGCAAAGAGAGATACAGAATCTTTCCCCACTTGCCATACGGGAAAGGGGAATCTCCCATATCCCCGAGGACCGTAATACCAGGGGGCTGAACCGCGTCTTCACAGTGGAGGAGAACTTAATCGGAGTTTCATTTAGGAAAGCTCCTTTTTCAAGGGGCATTCGGCTGGATTTCCCCGCCATACGGAATCATGCGGAAGAGATGATCTCGAAGTTTGATATCCGGCCTTCCGAACCCTCTCTTTCCGCCCGGAATTTTTCAGGAGGAAATGCTCAAAAAATCGTCCTCGCCCGGGAAATTGATCTCGATGCGGCTCTTCTCATCGCCTCTCAGCCTACCCGGGGAGTGGACATCGGATCAATCGAGACTATCCGCAACATTCTGAACGCAGTGAAAAAAGCCGGGACAGCGGTTCTTCTGGTCTCTGCGGACCTCGAGGAAATTCTGGCGCTCTCGGACCGGATCGCGGTAATGTACGAGGGAAAAATTACCGGCATTCTCAACGCGAAAGATGCAACCGAGGAAAATGTTGGATTGCTTATGGCAGGCTCTTCTCTCGCTGCGGCAGCGGTATAGCGAACTGCAAGATCGGAGGAATTGTCCATGTTCAAGAGTTCCGTCGTCACGACATTTTTTGCCATAGGTGTTTCTCTCCTCGCCGGGGCGGTGATCATCTTCTTCATGGGGTACAACCCCCTGGAGGCTTACGTTCAGCTTTTCAAAGGAGCCTTCATGGGCAAACTGCAGTTCGGCACAACTCTGGAGCGGTTCACCACCCTTCTGCTGACATCTCTGGCCTTCACCCTGTCTCTGAAGGTCAACGTCTTCAACCTGGGAATCGAGGGGCAGCTCTATCTCGGCGCTATTGCAGCGGCTTGGATCGGGAGCATGTTCACCTCCCTTCCCTTCATCGTCCACATTCCCCTCTGCCTGCTCGCGTCCATGTTCGTAGGGGCTCTGTGGTCAAGCATTCCGGGCTTCCTGAAAGCCTGGTATCAGGTCAACGAGGCCTGCGTTTCCATCATGCTGAACTACGTGGCCATCTTTTTCTGCTCCTACCTCGTCGCCTATCCTCTCTCAGCCATGCAGTCCGTGCCGAAAACCGCCGATATCGCGCCGAGCGCCCTTCTTTTCCGTTTCATGTGGCCCAGCCGGGCACATGCAGGACTCTTCATCGCCATCGGCATCTATATTCTGATCTACTGGATCATCAAACATACGACGTGGGGATACAGCATACGCAGCGTCGGTCTGAACCCGAAATATTCCGAGTACGTGGGAATAAAGCCGAAGCTTGCCATCATGGGCGGCATGCTTATCAGCGGAATCATCGGCGGACTCTCCGGAGGCCTCGAGGTTCTGGGGATCTACGGGCACTTTCTGGACGGCTTTTCGGTGGGCATGGGCTTCGACGGCATTCTCGCATCCCACCTGGCGAAAAACGATATGCGCATGATTCCCTTCACGGCGTTCTTTCTTGCGGCGCTGAAAGCGGGAGCCCTGGGAATGGAGCGCTTTACGGGAATACCAAAGGCCCTCGTGGACGCCCTCGTCGCTGTCTTCATTCTTCTGGCGACCATGGAAGGGCTGTTCAACTTCGTGCGCCATGGCCGGATCACCGCCTAAAGAGGGAGGAAGCAGCCATGTGGGATGAACTTTCGACGATATTCAACGCGGCGCTTCTGCGCTCGACCATCAGGGCGGCAACTCCGATTATCTACGCTGCCATGGCGGCGCTCATCACCCAGAAGGCGAACATCATGAACATCGGCGTGGAAGGCATCATGCTCCTTTCCACCTTCACCGCGGTCGCGGTGAGCTTCTTCACGGGAAGCTGGGTGCTGGCCCTTCTGGCGTCCATTCTCGTGGGCATTCTGATCGCCGCCTTTATGGGGCTCGCCCACCTGAAATACCGTGCAAATATCCTCGTCCTCGGCATCGCCATCAATATGTTCTCCGTCGGGTTCACCCGGTTTCTGGGGCAGAAAGTCCTCGGCGCCGCGGGAAGCTTCTACAGTCCGAAGATCGTCCCCATGCCGCGCCTTTATTCCGAGTCTCTTGCGACCAATGAACTGGCGAACGAACTGCTCAACAACTATTCTCTTTTCGAACCCCTCTCCTTTCTCTTCGTCCTCTTCCTGGCCTTTATCCTCTACCGCACCGTCTGGGGACTTCGGATCCGGAGCGTCGGACTTCATCCGCTCGCGGCCGAGACCGCGGGAATAGATCTCTTCTGGAGTAAATTCCAGGTCATTATCTATTCGGGAATCATCAGCGGTATTGCGGGAGCCCACCTCTCCCTGGGGTACTCCAAAATGTACGTTGACAATATGACCAGCGGCCGGGGATTCATGGGGCTGGCGGCGATGAATTTCGGCGGCGGAAACCCCATTTTCGCGTCTCTGGGATGTCTTATCTTCGGATTCGCCGATTCGATCGCGGCGCGGCTGCAGCTGTACAATCTGCCGTCCCAGTTCGTCCTGATGATTCCCTATCTCGGCACCGTGGTCATCCTCAGCATCGCCATGATCCGCCATGTCCGGGCCGAAAAACGTCAGCAGAGCTCGCTCCGTTCGTTAAAGAAATAAAGATCCCCTATATTTCACCCCCATTGAGGAGGATATCAGAGTATGACCGAGAGAAAAAAGATTCTTCTGGACGTCGACCCCGGCCATGATGACGCAGCCGCTATCATGCTCGCCTACAAAAGCCCCGCCATCGAGCTGAAGGCGATCACCGTTGTCGCGGGAAATCAGACCCTGGAGAAGACTGTGAGAAATACCCTCAACATCTGCACCGCCGTGGGAATTCATGACGTGCCGATAGCGGCGGGAATGGATCGTCCCCTTCTTCGGGATCAGCTTACGGAACTGCATATTCACGGAGAATCCGGTCTCGAGGGTCCGAAATTCGGCGAACCGACCGTGGCAGCGGATCCGCGGCACGCCGTCCAGCTCATAATCGATACCTTGATGGAATCGGACGGCGACATTACCGTCGTGCCCACAGGGCCCTTCACAAATATCGCCATGGCGATAAGGATGGAGCCCCGGATACTGCCGAAAATTAAGCGATTCGTCGTGATGGGCGGGGCCTACGGCGTGGGAAACAAGACTCCTGCGGCCGAGTTCAATGTCCTCGCCGACCCCGAGGCGGCCCATATCCTCTTCACGGCGGGGCGTCCGATTACCATGATGGGTCTGGACCTGACGAGACAGGCTCTCGCGCTCCCCTCCAGGGTGGCGAAAATCCGTTCTCTGGGGAACCGGGCGGCAATTCTCTTCGCGGAGCTCATGGAATATTTCGCCTCTACCCAGAAGGCCGTCTTCGGCTGGGAGGGACCTCCCCTTCACGATCCCACCACCGTGGCATGGCTGATCGATCCCGCCTGTATCGAAACCCGTCCCATGCATGTGGACATCGAGCTCAGCGGCCGGCATACCTACGGCAGGACCGTCTGCGACTATTTCAACATCCTGAAGCTCGAGCCGAACGCCGATGTGGCTGTGACTCTGGACGCCGAAAAGTTCTGGAACATTCTGTACGATACCTACGCACTCTATTCATAATAAAGGGGGCTTCCGCCATGGAATCTGAAATGACCAAACTGAAACAGGCTCTTGAGGCCGGAAAAGAAGACTATATCGCCCATCTGAAAAAACTTGTCTCACTCGATACGCAGGTCATTGGCCACGGCATCGAAGGCGGAAACGAGGAGAATGGCCAGGCCTGGCTCGAGAAGGTCATGAAGGAAATGGGAGGGGAAGTGACGAGACAGCCTCTGACCGAGGAAATCGTCCAGGAAGGTCTTCGCCTGTATAGTGAAGGAAATCCTGGACACAACTACACGGACTACAACCGCTTCAATGTCATCGGCAGGTTCCCCGGCGGAAAGGGCCGTTCCATCCTTTTCAACGGCCACGTGGACACTATGAGCCCCGGCGAACGATCCCTCTGGACCCATGATCCCTGGGGCGGGGACATTGAAGACGGAAGGCTGTACGGACTCGGAAGCACTGACATGAAGGGCGGCCTGATGGCGAGCGTCATGGCGGTGAAACTGCTGAAGGATGCTGGTATAGAGCTTCCCGGAGATGTATCGATCCTTTCCGTCGCCGACGAAGAGGGGGGCGGAAACGGCACCCTTGCGGCAATGCTCGGCGGATACAGGGCCGACGCCGCGGTCAACTGCGAACACAGCGCCGGAACGCTCACCGTGGCGCACATGGGGTTCATCTTCTTCCAGGTGGACGTCTCCGGAATAGCCCTCCATTCGGGACATAAGTGGAAGGGCGTCAACGCTATCGATAAAGCAATCATCCTCATCAAGGCCCTTGAAGATCTCGAGCATTCATGGCTTCTGAAATACAAGCACCCTCTTCTTCCGCCGCCGAATCTCAACGTGGGAGTTATCAGCGGAGGGACTGCCGGCTCCGCTGTGCCGGACCTTTGCACTTTCAAGCTCTGCCTCCATTATCAGCCCAGCGTGCAGACCTACGAAAGCGTCGTGAAGGAAGTGACAGACGCCCTTATCCTCCGATCCCAGGGAGACGCGTGGCTCAGGGATCATCCCCCTGCAATTTCGATCTACCAGGCGGGCGGGGCTTTCGAGATGGATCCCGGTCACGAGTTCGTCGCAGCCGCTTCCGAGAGCTTCGAATGCGTCTTCGGGAAGCGTCCTCCCATCGTGGGAAGCCCCGCGGGGTGCGACGCCAGGCTTCTGCGGAACATCGGCGGAATGCCCGTCTTCATCTCCGGTCCGGGCTTCGGAATGGGGCATAAGCCCGATGAAAACATCGAAATAGAAGATTACCTGATGTTCATTCTCTTTTATGCCCGGCTCATTCTCTCCTGGGGACGGAAAGAATCCGCCTCAGGAAAGGAAATCTGAAGAAAATACGCAATGCGGAGCGGCTTTTCCGCTTCGTCGGATCCAAAAAAATATTTTTTCCGGGAGGAATTACCATGGCCGACATTAAAATCCTTGTTGCGGGGGAATCGTGGATAAAACATATCAGCCACATCAAAGGTTTCGATATTTTTACGAGCTGCGAGTATGAAACAGGAATAACCTGGCTCAAGGAAGCCTTGGAAAAACAAGGCATCGCCGTCACCCACATGCCTGGGCACGAGGTGCAGGACAATTTTCCATTCTCCGTGGAGGCTTTGAACTCCTACGATGCGGTCGTGCTGTCGGATATCGGCGCGAACTCCCTTCTGCTCTCCAATACGACCTTTTCCAGAGGACAGATCGCACCGGACCGCTGCGGGGTCATAAAAGAATATGTGGCAAAGGGAGGGGCCTTCTGCATGATCGGCGGATATCTTTCCTTCTCAGGAATCGATGGAAAAGCCCGGTATGGAAAATCTGCGATCGCCGACATTCTCCCCGTCAAAATCCTCGATGGAGACGACAGGGTCGAAAAACCTGCGGGGATCGTGCCGGAAGTGGTCCGGGCAGATCATCCCGTGATGAAGGATCTCCCTTCACCCTGGCCTCATTTTCTAGGCTACAACCAGACCCTGCAGGGAGAGGGAGAAATTCTCATGAAGGCCGGAGAGGATCCCTTTGTGGCTGTCCGGAACTATGAAAAGGGAAGGACTGCGGTCTTCGCCTCGGACTGCGCACCCCACTGGGGACCTCTTGAATTTTTGAACTGGCATGGATACGGCCTCTTCTGGGGAAATCTCTTCCGCTGGCTCGCGCAAGAAACGAACTGAAAGAAGCCGGGAAAGTCCGTGATTACCGTCGTCGGTTCGCTGAATATGGATATGATCGTCCGTGCCCCCAGGGCGCCTCTTCCGGGGGAGACGCTCATGGGAAGATCTTTTGAAACAGCAGGGGGAGGAAAGGGATCGAATCAGGCCCTGGCAGCTGCAAGGCTGGGAGCCCAGACTTCCATGGTAGGCTGCATCGGGGACGACGACTTCGGCCGGCAGCTTTCGAAAGAACTGAAGGAGGCTCATGTAGATTGCTCCTTCCTCGAAATACGCAAAGAGGCCGAAACAGGCGTAGCCTTCATTACCGTTACGGATTCGGGGGAGAACAGCATCATCCTCGTTTCCGGCGCAAACGCCCTCCCGGACGGAAATCTCGTAGAGAAGGCCTCGGGGCTGTTCGAGAAATCCGAGAGTGTTCTCTTCCAGCTTGAAATTCCTGCCGAGGCGGTGGAGGCAGGATTGAAGCTGGCAAGGGAAAAGGGATGCCGAACGGTTCTCACTCCCTCCCCTGCACGTACGCTTTCTCCGGAGGCCTGGGGACGGATCAGCTGCCTCGTTCTGAATGAAACGGAGCTCGCTTTTTACTGTCCTTCTCTCGCCCCCTCATCGGAAGAGGAGCCTTCCATGGAAGAGATCCTTGCGGCAGCACGGCAGCTTCTGTCCCGGGGAGCGGAAATGGTAGCCGTGACCCTCGGCCGGAGGGGAGGTGTGGTGGTCACCCCCGGACAGACAATACCCTACGAGGCCTTCCCGGTTGAATCCGTAGATTCCACCGGGGCTGGAGATACCTTCTGCTCTGCTCTGACCGTGGGATTGACCGAGGGAATGCCCCTGGAAAGAGCGATCCGCTTTGCCGCGGCGGCGGGTGCCCTGGCCTGCACCCGCCCCGGAGCCCATCCCGCCCTTCCCCGGAGGTCCGAAGTGGACGAACTGATGAAAGGATAAAAAACTTTTTCCTGCCGTCAACCTTTTTCCTTTCAATTCCGTCAGGCAGTACAGGATGGGGACTCCGGCCGGAGCCCCCATCGTGTACGATTTCTATTGTTATTGCTATAATTGACGGACACTCAGGAGCTTTTGTGCAGACAAGCTGCACATTTTGAATTTTGGCGTTCTGAAGCCCTTGAAAGGAGCGATTTCCATGCAAAAAAGAGCCATGCGCGACGGCGTGCATTTCATTGGTATGGTCGACTGGAACCGAAGGCTTTTCGATTCCCTCATCCCCCTTCCCGAGGGGACGAGCTACAATGCCTACCTCGTGGAGGGAACGGAGAAAACCGCCCTTATCGACACGGCGGATCCGGCCCTCGGGCACGTCCTCATGGAACAGCTCGAGGACGTGAAAAAAATCGACTACATCATCTCCCTCCATTCCGAACAGGACCATTCCGGCTCCATCCCCGCGGTTCTCGCGAAATATCCGGGGGCAGAGGTGATCTGCTCGCCCAAGGCGAAGGAGCTGCTGACGGAACATCTTCATCTGGAAGGAGCCGCAATCCGCACCATGGAGGACGGAGAGACCCTCTCCCTCGGCGGAAAAACCCTCAAGTTCATCCATACCCCCTGGGTCCACTGGCCCGAGACCATGTGCGCCTATCTGGAGGAGCAGAAAATCCTCTTCTCCTGCGACTTCTTCGGCTCCCATCTCGCCACCACCTCCCTCTACGCCGGAGAGGACCCCATGATCTACGAGGGGGCGAAGCGCTATTATGCCGAAATCATGATGCCCTTCCGCTCGATCATCCGCAAGAATATGGAGAAGCTGGAAGGGTATGAATTCGATCTCATCGCCCCCAGCCACGGCCCCGTCTACGACAAGCCATCCTTCATCCTCGACGCCTACCGGGACTGGATTTCCGACCGGGTCACCAATCTCGTGGTCATCCCCTACATCTCCATGCACGGCAGCACTGAGATCATGGTGGACCACCTGATCGACGCCCTCGTAAAGAGGGGTGTCATGGCCCAGAAATTCGAACTCACCGCCACCGACATCGGCCGGCTGGCCATCGACCTCGTGGACGCCGCCACCATCGTGGTCGGCACGCCTACGGTCCACTTCGGCCCCCACCCGGCGGTCTACTCGGCGGTCCATCTGGCCAACGCCCTCCGGCCGAAACTGAAAAATGCGGCCATCATCGGCTCCTACGGCTGGGGAACCAAGGCGGTGGAGCAGATCTCCGGCCTCATTCCCAACCTGAAGGTGGAGGTGCTCGGCGCGGTGATGTGCAAGGGATTGCCCAAAAAAGAGGATTTCGCCGCTCTCGACGACCTCGCAGAGAAAATCGCCGAAAAACATGCCGGTCTTGACCCTTCCCGTTAGGGATAAGGGCAGAAAACAGGAGGAGGATTCTTTATGGGGCTGAAGAGCGGAACGGTCCGGGTCGCCGTGGTCCAGGCGGCATCGGTCATCATGGACAAGGAAGGGACCCTTCGGAAGATAGAAAATCTTACGGAGCAGGCCGCCGGTAATGGGGCGAAGATCGTCCTCTTCCCCGAGGCGTTCATTCCGTGCTACCCCCGGGGGCTCTCCTTCGGCTCCCTGGTGGGCAGCCGGACCCAGACGGGCCGGAAGGACTGGGCCCGCTACTACCGCAATTCCATCGACGTCCCCGGGGTTGAGACAGGATATCTCGGCGCCCTTGCGGCATCTCACGAGATCTACCTCTCCATCGGCGTCATCGAGCGGGAGGGGGGCACCCTCTACTGTACCCTGCTCTACTTCGGCCCAGACGGAAGTCTTCTCGCCAAGCACCGGAAGCTCAAGCCCACGGGAAGCGAGCGCCTGATCTGGGGGGAGGGGGACGGCAGCACCCTCTGCACAGTAGATACCCCCTGGGGAATTATGGGTGGGCTCATCTGCTGGGAGAATTACATGCCCCTCGCCCGGACGGCCATCTACAGCCAGAACCCCTCCATATATCTCGCCCCCACGGCGGACCAGCGGGAAGGATGGCAGTGCTCCATGCGCCATATCGCTCTCGAGGGGCGCTGCTTCGTCCTCTCGTGCAACCAGTTCGTCACGAAGGACATGTACCCCGAAGACCTTGACGGATATTTCGAGCTGAAGGATCAGCCCCACATCCTCAGCCGGGGAGGAAGCGCCATCATCGACCCCCTCGGGAACTACGTGGCCGGTCCCCTTTGGGACAGGGAGGACATTCTCTTCGCCGATCTCGACCTCGAAAAGGTCATCGAGGCCCGGTACGACTTCGACGTCATGGGGCACTACTCCCGTCCCGACGTCCTCTCCCTGGTGGTGAACGAGGAGGAGAAGAGGGGAGTGGAATACTCCGGAGAGACCGCTCCCCCCGACTGGGAATGTTTCTGCGATGAAGGCGAATAAAGACGGAGCGGGTCGTTCTTCCCGGGAAAAACCTCTTCTCGAAAAAACCGCCGCTCTCGCGCTCAGCTGGCTTGACACTCTTCCGACCCGTCCGGTAAACCCATCGGCGTCGGCGGAGTGCCTGCGGAAGAGCCTCGGCGGAGCTCTTTCCGAGGAGGGAACGGATCCCGCCGCAGTGGTGGAGGAGTTCGCCTCCCGGGTCACGCCGGGGCTCACAGCCTCTCCCGGACCGCGCTATTTCGGCTTCGTCACTGGAGGAGCCCTTCCGGCGAGCCTCGCGGCCGACTGGCTCACCTCCGCATGGGATCAGAATGCCGTGCTCGCCATCGCCTCCCCTGCCGCATCCGCGGTGGAAGAGGTCGTCGCTTCCTGGATTCTTGATCTGCTCGATTTCCCCTCCGAAAGCTCCGTCGGCTTCGTCACGGGATGTCAGATGGCCAATTTCACCTGCCTTGCCGCCGCGCGGCACGAGGTTCTTCGAAGGGCCGGGTGGAACGTGGAGGAGGAGGGCCTCTCCGGCGCTCCCGGTCTGACCGTCCTGGCGGGGGAGGAAGCCCACGCCACCCTCTTCGTCGCCCTGCGGATGCTTGGACTGGGGACGAAAACCGTCCTTCGCGTTCCCGGGGATGCCCAGGGGCGAATGGAGATCGAGGCGGCCAGGGAAGCCCTGGAAAGGATCTCCGGCCCGGCCATCCTCTGCCTCCAGGCCGGAAACGTCAACTCCGGGGCCTTCGACCCCTGCGCCGACCTCATTCCCCTGGCGCAGGAGAAGGGCGCATGGGTCCACGTGGACGGGGCCTTCGGCCTCTGGGGAAAGCTGCTGCCCGGACTCAACGAACACACGAAGGGGATGGAGCTGGCGGACTCCTGGGCGACGGACGCTCACAAGTGGCTGAACGTCCCCTACGATTCAGGCCTCGCAATCGTACGGCATCAGGCCGCCCACCGGGCGGCCATGGCCCTGAACGCCCCCTATTACATAGCCGCCCCCGGCGAAGTCCGGGACCCGAGCCAGTGGGTTCCCGAATCCTCCCGCAGAGCCCGGGCCTTCCCTCTCTACTGCGGGCTGAAGTCCCTGGGAAAAGAGGGCCTCCGGAACCTGGTGGAGCGCAACTGCGCCCAGGCCCGGCTGATGGCCTCCCTCCTGGAAGAGGATCCCTCCATCCGGATTCTCAACGACGTTGTGCTGAACCAGATCCTCGTGGAGTTTCTTCCCGCCGGAAGAGAGGACGACGGAAGCTTCACTCCCCTCGTGACGGCGGCGATCCAGCAGGAGGGGACCTGCTGGGCGGGAGGCACCCTGTGGAAGGGGCGCCCCGCCATGCGCATCTCCATCTCCAGCTGGTCCACCACTGATGAGGACATCCGCGTCTCCGCCCGGGCCATCCGAAGGGTCCTCGCCAGTCTGAATAAATAAGTTTCTCCGCAGAATTTCAGAGCAAAATTTTTCCGACCGGCGGGCAAGGGGTAATTTACCCTCCCGCCGGTTTTTCTATCCTTTATTGAAGGGAAAAGCCCTTTGAATCTGACGGGGGCTATGTACTGAAATTTTCTTTTAAAATATGAAGGATCTTATTTTCCGATTGCATCAGTCCCTGAGACTTTTCAGGAGAGGCCTCCGGCTCCGGGGGCTAAATTCTCGTCCCGTTGAGGTTCTGAGGTCGGCAGCAGAAGAATGCCGCCCATTATAAGCGCTGCACCCGCAAGGGGAATAATTCCCAACCGCTCTCCAAGGAGGGCTGCCGAAAGAACGCAGGCGGTGAGCGGTTCGAAGAGAGAGAGCGTATAGGCATCGCGGAGATAGATCTTCCTCAGGCCAATGGCGAAAAAGCACATGGGCAGCGCTTCCGATAACACTCCGAGCGCGGATGCGACGATAAATCCACGGAGTGTGACGATCCAGAGCGGATTAAAATAAATCAGAACCGGGATCGCGATCACAAGAGTTGAGGCGGTGACAGCGGTTGCCGTTTCGGTAATACTCAGGCAGGATCCTACCCTCTTCATTCCGAGGCCGAGGAAAGCGAAGCAAAAGGCCGCGAGAACGGCAAGGGCCACGCCCCTGCCGTCAACGGTGAAACTGGCAGACGAGCTTCCTCCCAAAAGGAGAAAACACCCGAAAATAGCAACAGCGGTTGAGCCCATCCATCGCCAGGTGAGGGGTTCCTTCTCAAAGACGACACCGAGCAGCCCCGCGATGACGGGAGCTGTACCGATTGCTATCATGGAACCTATAGAGACTCCCGTAAGCTTCAGGGCGGAAAAAAAGGCAAACTGGAAACCCATGATTCCCGTAACTGTTACTGCCAGAGGGCCTTTCGGCGCTTTTTTCAATATGGCACCGATGCTGTCCCCTCTCCATTTCATGTAGAGTATCATTGCCGCAGCCGCCATAGCCGACCTCACGGACCCGACAGTAAGAGGATGGGCGCCTGCCGGAGCCAGGGCCTGCAATATCCCCGAGGTTCCCCAGAGCATGCTCGCGGTCAGAACGAGTACCATCCCCTTTGCCCGTTCACCTGTCAGCGACATCATAATCCCCGCCTTTATCTTCAGCGGACCTCTGCAAAAAATGAGTTGGAGTCCGTCTGAAATCATTTTCCCTTGAATCATCTGATATTCATCGCAACGGCTTAGTCTACATCAGATATCCGCAGAAAAAAAGAGAAAAGATATGTACGGATGCAGATCCCCTTACGCTTCGGCCAGTCTCCTTACGTAGAGTGAAGAAGAATCCGGAACCTGGCGGGACCTCTTCTTTATTTTCAGTGGCGCTGCACAAACAACCAGGAGAAAGAGACGAGGAGATATTCCCTTGACGTCATTATCAGCGTCTGAAAAATTCCGGAATTCCCGTTCTCGCCATCTTCAGGAGATCCGGAAAGTGCGGCGGCTTGTCCGGGAGATAGACCGCATCGGCTCATTAGGAGGAAAGATATCACTGGTTAAAAACAAACCATCTCCCGAAAGATTGACAGGGCAAAAAGATCAGCATACCATTGCATTAATACAGCCTTTTCTTTTCTTTCAATCTTTTTACCCTGAAATATAATGACAATGGAGGATTTTTTGATGAGAGTTCCTTTCTGTTCACAGCCTTTCAAATTTTTCGCTGCCCTGTGTCTCCTTGCGGCTCTCTTTCTTTTTTCTCCCCGACCGTCGGAAAGCGCCATCTACAGGGTCGATAAAGCAAATGCCGGAGGAGGAAACGGCTCCTCCTGGGGGACGGCCCTCAACGAGGTACAATTCATCGATACGCTGAAGAACCTGGCTGTCGCCGGGGATGAATTCTGGGTCGCCAAAGGAAGCTACCGCCCGACCCTGAACCTCGACCAGAAAATCGCATTCGCGCTGAAAAACGGGGTGGAGCTCTATGGCGGTTTCGCCGGCACCGAGACGGCACGGGAGGAACGGAACTGGAAGACAAACGAAACCATCCTCACCGGGGACATCGACAATGACGGTACCAAGGCCGGAAACAGCTATCACATCGTGACCGCTGCAAATGTCTCGAGCTTCGCCGTTCTCGACGGCTTCACGATCACCGGCGGCAATGCGGTGAGCCCGAACGATTCGATAGACACTGCGGGAGGTGGAATGCTGAACCTCGCTTCTCAACCTGTGGTGAGAAACTGCACTTTCAGAGAGAACTTCGCAAATCTTGCAGGGGGAGCCATGGTCAACGTGGGTGCTATCCCGATAGTGACGGACTGCCTCTTTTCAAAAAATTCCGCCCTGAGCTCAGGATCTGCCATGTATAACGACAGCGGAAGCGATGCCAGAATCACCGGGTGCGTTTTTTCTGAAAATACTGTTCCTGCGGGGAACGGCGCCGGTGCCATTCTCAATGATGAAAGCAGTCCCGTGATAAAAAACTGCCTTTTTGTCCGGAACACCGCCTTCAACGGGAGGGGTGCTGCTATCGGCAACAGCAAAAGCAGTCCGCGAATCCTCGGCTGCACTTTCTCGGAAAACAAGGGCACTCAAGGAGGGGCGATCGCCAATGCCTCTGCCAGTTCCCCCATTCTGATCAACTGCACCTTCTGGTCGAACGAAGCCACCTTCGGCGGAGCCCTCTGGAATCAGGGAAGTACCCCTGAAGTCACCAACTGCACTTTTTCCAAAAACAGCGCGGCGGTGGACGGAGCGGGAATGTACAACAACAACAGCAGTCCCGTCGTAGTGAACTCCGTCTTCTGGAACGGCTCGGGAGGAGAGATCATAAACGAAAACGGCAGTACCCCGGCCGTCTCTTTCTCCGTCGTTCAGGGGGGGTACGCCGGAACATCCAACCTTTCCTCGGATCCTCTCCTGGAGGACCCGGCGGACAACGGAGGCCAAACGCCGACCTCCGCTCTCCCTTCAGGAAGCCCGGCGGTGGACTCAGGCACTGACACAGGTGCTCCGACCGAAGACCAGCGGGGAATTTCCCGGCCCCAGGGAGCCGGAATGGACATGGGTGCCTATGAGCTCGAGCAGACGGCACCACCACCCCCGACGCCTTCAGGAAGCGGCGGCGGATGCAGCAGCCTCGGCCTTGTGGGCGGAATCTGGCTGCTTCTTCCCCTCTTGCTCCTCGGCAGAAGAGACGGACGGTAAAGGGTTTCCGGGAGAGGGTAATGGACAAAGGCGGAACAGGGAATTCCTTTTTCCCTCCTCCGCTTCGGAATGACTTTATCTCCTCTCCACGGTGAAAGACGCACTTCTTTTCCCGTCACGAAAGAAATTTTTGCCTGTGTCAATGGACAGGAATAATGTCACCCCTAAAGGTTGAAAAGAGATGACATTATCGCTGTCCGACCACAATGAAATTTTTGCCTGTTGACAGAACGGTCCGGGCATGGTATTTTCTCTGCAATCGAAACCGGGAGGCAGTTTGCATGGTTTGTAATTTCTTACTTCACAATTGGTGGTGGCGGGCTTAGATGCCTGCCGCCTGAGTCCCTGAAGACCGCGATAGAGTAAAAAAACGCGTTCTTTAAGGCCGTGGAGGCAGGTCCCGAAAAGGGATCTTCATCCACGGCTTTTTTGTATCCTCATAAAGGGGGAGAGAAGCCGGACAGGTTTCTCTCCCCCTTTTTATTTTTTCTCAAGGAGGGCTCACTTATGTTCAGAACGCGACTCGCCCAGGCAATGGAAGGAAATTCCCTCTCCGCCTCTGAGATGGAGGAGGCTATGGAGGCTCTTCTCGAGGAGCCGGTTCCTCCTCTTCAGGTGGCGGCCTTTCTCGCGGCCCTCCGGGCCAGGGGGGAGACTGCCGAGGAGATCACAGGAGCGGTCCGCCTGCTTCTCCGCAAGGCCCGTGCCGTTCCGTCCTCCTCATCTCTCCTGATGGACAACTGCGGAACGGGGGGAGACTGCACAGGGTCCTTCAATATCTCCACGGCGGCGGCCCTCGTCGCTGCGGGAGGGGGCATTCCCATGGCGAAGCACGGAAACCGGTCCGTTTCGAGCCGGTGCGGCAGCGCCGACGTGGCCGAGGCCCTGGGAGCCCCTCTGCCCTCCTCGCCGGAAAGGGCCGCCCGGTGTCTCGAGAAGACGGGGATCGTCCTGCTCTTCGCACCCCATTTTCACCCGATCCTGCGAAACGTGGCGGAGGTGCGGAAGGCCCTCGGTGTGCGGACCCTTTTCAATCTCCTGGGACCCCTCCTCAACCCCGCCCCGCTTACCCACCAGGTCATGGGGGTCTTCGATCCATCCCTGATCTTCCTCCTGGCGAAAGTCCTTCTCTTTCTCGGCCGCAGACGGGGAATGGTGATCTCCGGCCACGGCGGTTTCGACGAACTCTCCCTCGGCGGAGCAAACCGGGTGGCTTTTTTCTCGGAGAAGGGCGTGCGGGAGGAATTCGTGACCCCGGAAGACGCCGGCCTGCCTTTAACGGAGGGAGGAGTGGGCGGAGGAAATGCGCCCCGGAACGCCGCCATCATCGAGGAGATCCTGCAGGGAGAGAGAGGTGCCCACCGGGACGTGGTGGTCTTCAACGCGGCGGCGGTTTTCCTGGCATCGGGAGGGGCCGCAGGATGGAAGGAAGGGGCCGCCATGGCCCGTGAGAGCATCGACTCGGGCAGGGCGGCGGGGATTCTTGAGAAGCTGAGGGATTTTGCCCGCGCCGAATCCCTCGTTGAGCAGTCGGCATAGAGAAAGGCAAAGGAGGAGATCTCATGATTCTTGACCGGATGGTGGAGAACAAGTATCGGGAAGTTGAGGAGCTGGTCCGTCCCCGGACGGGCATGTCGGAAGCCGTAAGGAGAGAGGGGCTCTCCGTCATCGGAGAGATCAAGCGGGCGTCTCCCAGCAAAGGGGTCATCAACGGCACGGTGGATCCCCTTGCCCAGCTTCGCCTGTACGAAGAGGGAGGGGCCGACGCCGTCTCCATTCTCACCGACAAAGTCTTCTTCGGGGGAAGCGGGGAGGACTTTCGCCTCCTCCGGGGAAATACCTCTTTGCCCCTTCTGAGAAAGGACTTCATCGTGGCGGAGGTTCAGGTCTACGAAAGCCTTTTCCTCGGCGCCGACGCCCTGCTGCTCATCGCCGCAGTGCTCGGGAAAGCACGGCTAAAGACCCTTCTGAAACTCACCCGCTCCCTCGGGCTCGAGGCCATCGTTGAGGTCCACACGGAGGATGAGCTGCTAAGCGTTCTCGACCTGAAACCCACGCTCCTCGGGATCAACAACCGGAATCTCGACGACTTCTCCGTGGACCTCCGCACCACGGAGCGCCTTCTGAATCGTTTGATCTCTATCGCAGGAGCGGACCGTCCTCTGGTTATCTCGGAGAGCGGGGTATCCAGCGAAGGAGATGCTGCATGGCTTGCCGGTCTCGGTGTGGACGCCGTTCTTGTGGGAGAAGCCCTCATGCGGTCGGAAAATCCGGCCGCCTCTCTCCGGGCCTTCAAGAAGGCCGGCAGGACGGAAGCGGCATGACCTTCGTCAAGGTCTGCGGAATCACTCGGGAGGAGGATATGGCCGACGCCGTGGAGTTCGGCGTCTCGGCCCTCGGCTTTATTCTCGCCCCCGGAAGCCCCAGAACCCTCTCTCTGGAAAAAGCCGCCTTCCTCGGCAAACTCGTTCCTCCTCCGGTCTGCCGGGTGGCTGTGATGAAGAACCCCTCCATGGATGAGATCGCACGGGTTGGGCGGAGCGGGGCCTTCGACTGCATCCAGTTCCACGGTTCGGAAGAACCCGCCCTTCTGATGAAAGGGTGCTCCCTCCGCACCATCAAGGCCTTCTCCGTTGAAGGAGAGGACGATCTGGAACGGGCCTCGGCATACGAAGGCGGGGACATGCTCCTGCTGGACAGCAAAAAGATAAATCTCGAAAAGGGGAGCACCTTCAACCATTCCCTGCTGAAAACAAAAGCCTTTCGCCGCCCCTTTTTTCTCGCCGGTGGTCTCGGCCCCTCCAATCTCGGGGAAGCCCTCGCGACTGCCCGCCCCTTCGGAGTGGACCTGAACAGCGGGGTGGAATCCGCCCCCGGCATCAAGGACAGAACACGACTCGCCGCCGCTCTCGAAGCGGTGCGGGAATTCGATCAGTTTGAAAGGAGACGCCATTCATGAAGACATCCATGTATTTCGGTCCCTTCGGAGGGCAGTATGTTCCGGAGACGCTCATCCCGGCCCTGGACGAACTGGAGGAGGCCTTCCTTGCAAGCGCCACGGACTCCTCCTTCGGGCAGGAGCTTCTCACCCTTCTGAGGGACTATGACGGACGGCCCACCCCTCTCTATTTTGCTTCCCGGATGACCGGGGCCCTGGGAGGAGCGAAGATCTACCTGAAACGGGAGGACCTGAATCATACGGGGGCTCATAAGATCAACAACGCCCTCGGACAGGTGCTGCTGGCGAAGCGCATGGGCAAGAAGAGGATCATCGCCGAGACGGGGGCCGGCCAGCACGGCGTCGCCACCGCCACGGCGGCGGCCCTCTTCGGCCTTGAATGCATCGTCTACATGGGGGAAGAGGACATTCACCGCCAGGCGCCGAACGTGGACCGGATGAAACTCCTCGGCGCCCGGGTGATCTCCGTCACCTCCGGAACGGGAACTCTCAAGGACGCCATCAACGAGGCCATCCGGGACTGGGTCACAAACGTGGAGAATTCCTTCTACGTCATCGGCTCGGTCATGGGGCCCCACCCCTACCCCCTCATGGTGCGGGAGTTCCAGAAGGTGATCGGCATCGAGGCGCGGCGGCAGATCCTCGAAAAGGAAGGGCGCCTGCCCGACCAGGTGATCGCCTGCGTGGGAGGAGGGAGCAACGCCATGGGGATCTTCCACGCCTTCGTCAACGACCCCTCGGCCCTCATCGGCGTCGAGGCGGGGGGAATGGGAGTGGAGACGGGGAAACACGCCGCCACCATCGCCGGCGGCCGGCCTGGGGTGCTCCACGGCTCCTACTCCTACGTGCTCTATGACGAGGACGGACAGATCCAGCCCCCCTATTCCATCTCCGCCGGGCTCGACTACCCCGGGGTCGGCCCGGAGCACAGCCACCTCGCCGACACGGGCCGTGCTTCCTACGTTTCCGTCACCGACGACGAAGCCGTTGAGGCCTTTCGGCGCACCTGCCGGCTGGAGGGGATCATCCCGGCCCTGGAGAGCGCCCACGCCCTCGCCCACGTCTACCGCACCGCGCCGTCCCTTCCCAAGGACACTCTCATGCTTGTGAACCTCTCCGGCCGGGGGGACAAGGATATGGACACCATTCTCTCTCTTTCCAAGGAGGAACGATCATGACATCCATCGCCCAGGCTTTCGCGGGAAAAAAAGCGCTCATTACCTACCTCGCGGCGGGGGACCCCGACCTCGAGACCACCGCCTTTCTGCTGAAGCACCTCGACCGGGAGGGAGTGGATCTGCTTGAGGTGGGCATCCCCTTCTCCGACCCCCTCGCCGACGGACCGGTGATCCAGCAGGCCGGGCAGCGGGCCCTCCGGGGAGGAGCCACCCTGAAAAAAATACTCGCCATGCTGAAGACCCTCTCCCCTGAGATTGCCGCCCCCCGGGTGCTCATGGGGTATATGAACTCCCTTCTGGCATACGGCCTCGAGGCCTTCGCCGACGATTCGGCCGCCGCGGGCATCTCAGGGGTCATCGTCCCCGACCTTCCCTTCCATCAGTCAGAAGAACTGGCGTCCCTGCTGAAAGCCCGGAACATGGACTTCATCCTCATGGTGACCCCCAACACCACGGACGAACGGCTGAAGGCCATCGCCGAAAAAGCCTCGGGTTTTCTCTACTGCGTCTCCCACCTGGGGATCACGGGGGATTCGGCAAACGCCGGCGTTCCCCTGAATGAGTATACAGACCGTGTCCGCTCCGCCACCTCCCTTCCTCTCGCCCTGGGCTTCGGGGTGAACACCCCGGAAAAAGCCCGCCTGGCAGCGGAGGCCGCCGACGGCGTCGTCGTGGGAAGCGCTCTGATCTCCCTGCTCGAGCCCTGCGGCACGGACCGGGACTGCCTCGAAAAAAAGGCGGCTCCTTTTATTCGTTCCCTTCGGGAGGGAATGGACGGGAAGATATAAGGGATGAAAACCGGAGCCGGGTGAAAGGGAAAAATACGCCTGGCCCCGGTTTTTGGATATAATGGACGGGTTTTCTATCCCAGGCAAAGGCGGACGCCCACCCAATGGACTTTCTCTCGGCCTTTACGGGCCTCCAACTGCCCCTGTGGGGCTGGATCATCGTCCTGACAGCGGGGAGCGGCATCGGCATCTCCAAGACGGCTATTCCCGGGAGCGGCATTCTCGTCGTCGTCCTCATGGCCATGGCCCTGCCCTCCCGCATGTCCGTCGGGGTGATGCTCCCCCTTCTTCTCTTCGGAGATCTCTTCGCCCTTGGAAAATACTGGAAATACACCGATTGGAGACAGTTTTTTCTTCTCCTCCCCTTCGCCCTCGCGGGGCTCGGAGCGGGGTATATCGTCCTTCGCCATGCGACCAATGAGGAACTCAAGCCCCTCATCGGGTCGATCGTTCTCTTCATGCTCTTCCTTCACCAAGTCTCCCGGTTCGTGAAGAAAAAACGGGAGGACGAGAGAGCAGACCCCTCCCGAAGAACCCATCCGCTGGTGACCGGGGTCTTCGGCTTCTTCGCGGGAATGGGAACGGGCATGGCGAACTCCTCCGGTCCCGTGCTCAGCCTCTACTTTCTCATAGCCCGTCTTCCCAAGCTTCAGTTTCTGGCCACATCCGCCTGGTTCTTCTTTCTCATGAACCTGCTGAAGCTTCCTCTTTTTTTCAGCCTGGGGCTCATAAATGCCCAAAGCCTCACAGTGGACCTGCTCGCCCTGCCCTCTGTGGCGGCAGGGGCGTTCATCGGCTACTGGATCGCGAATCGCATTCCCCAGGAACGGTTCAACCAGGCCGTCCTCGCCCTGGCCTTCGCCGCCGCGGTCCGGCTGATTCTGTAAGTCGAAAAAACCGTGTATAATAGAGAACGCATTTCTTCCTGAGATTGTTTCGGAAGAAGTGCCCATTTGAAAAGAGGAAGGAGGAAATACGATGGATTGGGAACGCGTACCGGCGGATACCATGGTGGTCGAAAGCAATAACATCCTGCTGAAGGATGTGGTTCAGGCGGCCGCCGACGGTGTCGATACCCCTGAAGCCCTTCGGGAGAAGTTCGGCCTCGAGGAAGGCGCCGCGGGAACGGAGAGCTTTCAGCCCATTCTCGACGTCTTTCTTCCGGCGATAGAACGCCTCCGGAGCGGAAGCTGCGGCGGCGGGTGAGCCGGTTGCTCAGGCAGCTGTTAGCTGCCCTCTGATGAAGAAAAAAGCCCGGAATTCCTTTCAAAAGGAATTCCGGGCTTTTGCTATTTTATCCGCATGGAGTTCAGAATCACCGAGATTGAGCTGAAGGCCATGGCCCCCTCGGCGATCAGGGGATGGAGCAGGGCCGCCATGGCGAGGGGAATGGCGATGACGTTGTAGGCGAAGGCCCAGAAGAGATTCTGCCGGATGACCGCGAAGGTCTTCCTTGAAATCGAGAGGGCGTCGGCGAGGCGGGAGATCCCTCCCCGGACGATGATGATGTCGGCGCTGTCGATGGCGAGGTCCGTTCCCGAGCCGACGGCGACCCCCACGTCCGCCCCCTTGAGAGCTGCGGCATCGTTCATTCCGTCCCCGGTCATGAGAACCTTTCCTCCCCGGGCCTGAAGTTTTCGGACAAGATCGAGCTTTCCCTCGGGGCGGACCCCCGCATAGATCTCATGGATCCCCACTCTTTCAGCCACGGCCCGGGCGGTCTTCTCGCTGTCCCCGGTAGCCATGACCACCGTGACGCCCATATCCGCAAGGCGCTGCACCCCGTCGACTGCATCGTCCCGAAGAGGATCCTCCACGGCGATGAAACCTGCCAGGTCCTCTCCCCGGTAGACTTCCACCACCGTCCTCCCCAGAGAGAGGTGGGCGTCGTATTTTCCCGTATTCCTCGGACGGCCCACAAACCACTCTTCTCCCTCCACGGTTCCCCGCACCCCTTCGCCGGAGATCTCCTCGAGACCGGTCACCGGACCGAGGGGCTCGGCCGCCGCCGATATGGCCCTGGCGAGGGGGTGGTTCGAGTTGGCCTCGATGGCCGCCGCAGCGGCAAGGTCCCGGGGGGACAGGTCCGTCTCGACAACTGCGGGCTTTCCCTCAGTGATGGTGCCAGTCTTGTCGAGGACGACCACGGTCACGTCCCTGGCCGTCTGGATGGCCTCGGCGTTCCGGATGATCATCCCCTTTTTCGACGCCGCCCCGGTGCTGGTGATGAGCGCCATGGGCGTGGCAAGTCCGAGGGCGCAGGGGCAGGCGATGACGATGGTGGTGACGAAGGCGAAGATGGCCAGGGAAAGGGGATCCCGGATGGAGGTCACCCAGGGAAGGATCTCTCCGGCCCAGTCGAGAAAGGGGGACAGCCGATCCGCCGAGAAGTACCAGAAAAGACCGGAAGTCACGGCAAAGGCCGCCACGGCCGGAACGAAGTAGTTCGTCACCCTGTCGGCGAAGGCCTGGATCGGCACTTTTGCCCCCTGGGCCTCCTGAATGAGGGAGACCATCTGGGAGAGAAAGCTGTCTTCCCCGACTTTCGTTGTGCGCATCCGCATGGCGCCCGTGAGATTGAGGGATCCCCCGGTGACGCCGTCCCCCTTCTTTTTCTCCACGGGGAGGGATTCCCCCGTGATCATGGATTCATCCACGGAGGTGGCTCCTTCGGCGATCTCTCCGTCGGCGGGAATGCGCTCTCCGGGCCGCACGAGAAGGGTCATCCCTTCCTTCACCGCCTCGATGGGGATGACGAGCTCCCGGCCGTCCTCCTGGAGGACCCGGGCCTCCCGGGCCTGAAGGGAGACGAGGGAGCGGATCTCCTTGGATGCCTTGTCCCGGAGATGGGATTCTATATACCGCCCCGTGATGTGGAGGGCCATGATCATGGCGCCCACCGCTCCGAAGGAGGCGAGAGGGTAGCCGAAAAGAGGAGGGATTGCCGTGATCCATGCCGCCAGAGACCCGGCCACGACGAGGACGTCCATGTTGGAGTGGGAGTGGGTGAGGGCGATCCAGGCCCCCTTGAGAGATCCTCTTCCCGCCCACAGGATCACCACTGCCCCGCCGATGATTTCAAGAGGGGTGTACCAGGGGATATGGCGGCCCGCCATGTGGAAAATCATCAGAACCATTAGGGGGCCGGTGATGGCCCAGCTCACGAAGAGGTTCTGCTTCATTTTTCTGTAGCGGGTCTTTTCGAGATCCTCTGGCCGCTCATCGGAGACGTCGTAACCAACCTTTCGGACGGCCTCTTCGAGCACCTCCTTTGGAATCTCACGTTCCGAGACCACGAAGGCGGTCTCCGTAGCGAGATTGACCGCCGCGAAGAGCACTCCGTCCACCTTGGAAAGGGACCGTTCAACCGTCCGGGAACAGGTGGCGCAGGTCATCCCCGTGATGGTGAGGCTCGTCTTGAACTGCTGCCCTTCATCCTTCTTTTCCATGGTCTTGTCCTCCCATAAAGATCAGGCTCCTCCCCGTTTTCGGAAAGGAGCCCGATCCCCTTCTCCTTTTGCTATTTCTGCAGGGTCGCGTCGTATCCCGCTTCCTCGATGGCTTTCCGCGGGGCTTCGGCGTCCAGGGCCTCTACGGCGACGGTCTTTTTTCCGAGATCGACGGTATACTCCTTAAGACCGGCGGATTCCAGGGCCTTTGAAATGCGCATTTTGCAGTGGTCGCAGCTCATATCCGGCACGGAAAAAATATATCGGCTCATGGCAAAATCCCTCCTTCTGTTTACTTTCTGATCCCATTTTATTTCTTTCAAGAATAGTATATCCAATAAAGGGGAATATTTCCAGAGAAGGAAGGGGAATTCCTACCGGATAAGTATTCTATGAAAAAACCCTCGGGAAAAAGCTGAGAAGGGGCAGCAGACTCTTCTCAGGGTATATAATAAAAAAACACCTCCCGTTGATAGGGATAATCATTTCCATTAACATAAAAGGCATACAGTCAGTTTTTTTATTCATCCGGAAAAAAATTTAGAAGGAGGTTTTCATCGTGACGTACAGCCCCCCAGCAGGAAGCTCCATGACAAACACCAGAATGAGAACTCCGGAGAATATATCCCCCTTCTCCGGAATGTGCACCGTCTGCGCCGCAGACTGCATCGGACCCTGCGAGATCGGATTGTCGGCAGTGAGGGGGACCGAGGCCATCTACCCCTACAAGACGAATATCAACCAGTTCGCCTCGGAAAAGGATTACCCCCTGGATTTTTCCCACTTCAACATCAACGGCCGGGTCTTCGGCGCCTTCGGAACGGAGGAAAATGCCGACAGCGCGACCTGGGCAAAGGCGAATCTTGACGCCGTCTTCGGGCTGAAAAACACTGTGAAGCTGACCGCTCCCATCGTCTTTCCCGCCATGGCGAAGCTCAACTGGCAGGACTATTACGCAGGGGCCGCCCTGGCCGGGGTCGCGGTGGTCATCGGCGAGGACGTTATAGCCAAGGACGGTGACCTCGTTCTGGAAAACAACCTCGTTCAGTCCTCTCCTTTAACGGAGGCCATGCTGTCGGCCTTTCGTAAATACCATCGGGGATACGGAGACATCATCCTTCAGGCCAATTACGACGACGAGCGGCATAAATCCCTCGACTACGCCATCACGAAACTCGGCGTCAAATCCGTGGAGCTGAAATTCGGCCAGGGCTCAAAGGGCATCCAGGGGATGAACCGCATCACCGATTTTGATGAGGCCCTGAAGTTCAAAAAAAGAGGGTACATGGTCTACCCCGACCCCACTGACCCCGGGGTGGCGGAGAACCATAAAAAGGGAATAGGCCAGGTCTTTGAACGGCTGGGGCAGCTTCCCTTCTGGAACGAGGATTTCCTTGTCAAAAGGGTTGCGGAACTCAGAAAGCTCGGAGCGGAGCGGGTATGCTTCAAGGTAGGGCCCTTCGACCCCCGGGATCTCGTTCGGATTCTCAAGGCGGCGTCGAAAGCCGGCGTGGACATGGTCACCTTCGACGGAGGGGGCGGCGGCTCGGGAAGCAGTCCCGCCAAGATGATGAATGAATGGGGGATCCCCACGGTCTACATGGAGAGCCTGCTCTACGATGTCCTGAAGAAGATGGACGAAAAAAACTATTCCCTGCCCCAGATAGTCATAGCGGGAGGTTTCGCCCTGGAAGACCAGATATACAAGGGGCTGGCCCTCGGCGCGCCCTATATCGGCCTCGTGGGAGTGGGACGGGCTGCCATGGCGGCCGCCATGACGGGCAGCCAGATAGGCAAGATGATCGAAGAAGGGAACGTCCCCAAGCATCTCCAGAGATTCGGAACAACCCGGGAAGAAATTTTCGAGGGGGTCCGGGAGCTGAAAGAGTTCTACGGGGAGGATGTTAAGGACATCTCCGCAGGGGCGATCGGCGTGTACTCCTACCTTCGGAGAATTTCCGCGGGGCTTCGTCAGATGATGGGCCTGAACAGAAAGTTTACCCTGAAGAATATAGAGAGAGAGGATATCGTCCCCCTCACCGAGCTTGCCGCCCAAGTGACGGGGCTGAAGACCTACAAGGAGATCGCGGACGAGGAGATCGCAAAGCTGTAGGTTTCCTCTGGCATTAAAAAAGCGGCCTCCGGAGAAAATTCTCTCCGGAGGCCGCTTTTTGTCCTGTTCTATCCGAGAATTTCCTTCATGTCCTGCTCCACGGTGGTGATGGGCTGAAGGTTGAGCTTCTCCTGAAGCACCTTGAAGACGGGCTCCTTCACGAAGGCGGGGAGGGAGGGGCCGATCTTCATGTCCTTCACTCCGAGGTAGAGGAGGGAGAGGAGAATGCAGACCGCCTTCTGCTCGTACCACGAGAGGATGAAGGAGAGGGGCAGGCCGTTGATGTCCGTATCGAAGGCATCGGCAAGAGCCAGGGCGATGCGCACCGCCGAGTAGGCATCGTTGCACTGCCCTGCGTCGAGAAGCCGGGGAATGCCCTCGATGTCGCCGAACTCGAGCTTGTTGAAGCGGTATTTGCCGCAGGCCAGGGTGAGAATGACGCAGTCGTCCGGGACGGCTGTGGCGAAGTTCGTGTAGTAGTTCCGTCCCGTCTTGGCGCCGTCGCACCCGCCGATGAGGAAGAAGTGGCGGATCTTTCCGGCCTTCACGAGGTCGATGACCTTTCCGGCCACGGACATGACCGTGTTTCTGGCGAAGCCCACATTGATGAAGTGGGACGGGGCGTCCTCGGCGAAGCCGGGGGCCTCCAGGGCCGCCTCGATGACGGGAGAGAAGTCCTTGTCATCGCCGATGTGCTCGACTTCAGGCCAGGCCACGAGACCGGTGGTGAAGATCCTGCCGATATAGGAATCTTTCGGCTTCTGAATGCAGTTCGTGGTCATGAGAATGGCCCCGGGGAAGGCGTCGAACTCCTCCCGCTGATCCTGCCAGGCACCGCCGTAGTTGCCCGCCAGGTGGGGATACTTCTTCAGCCCAGGATAGGCGAGGCAGGGGAGCATCTCTCCGTGGGTGTAGACGTTGATCCCCTTCCCTTCGGTCTGCTGAAGGAGGAGGTCGAGATCCCGGAGGTCATGCCCCGAGACGAGGATGCACTTTCCCTTGACGGGGGTGACCCTTGCCTTCGTCGGTTCGGGATGGCCGTAGACGGAGGTATTGGCCTTATCGAGCAGCTCCATGACGGAGATGTTCCACTTCCCCGCGTCGAGGGCGTGACCCACAAGGTCGTCCACGGTGAACTTTCCTCCGGCGAGGTAGTTCATCTTCTCGTGGAGGAAGCCGTAGAGTTTTTCGTCCTCGTACCCCAGAACCCGGGCGTGGTCCATATAGGCGGCGCTCCCCTTGAGTCCGAGGAGGATGAGATCGCAGAGCCCCTGCAGAACATCACCGAACTTTTTGCCCAATGCATCGGGGTTGACCTGTTCTCCCTCCCGGATCATCTGGTCCCTGGTGGCGGGGATTTCATACACGGCAGGCCCCGCAAGCTTCCCGGGAGTTTTGCCTGCCTTTGCGCAGGCTTTCTCGTAAAGATCCCGGGCTTTTTCCTTCATTTCCCCGGCCCTGCGGATATCCTCCTCGAGGCGCTCCTCGTCGAAATTTACGTTGGTGATGGTGGTGAAGAGGGATTCGGTCACAAAGACGTCGAGGTCGTGGTTAACCGCTCCCATCTCCCGGGCCCGGTAGGCGTACATGGAAATTCCCTTCGTGACATGAAGCAGCAGATCCTGAAGATCCGCCACCTCCGGACTTTTTCCGCACACCCCGTAGGCTGTGCATCCCGTTCCCTTGGCCGTCTGTTCACACTGATAACAAAACATGCTTCTATCTCCTCCTTCTTGGTTATCTTTATATCGTCTCTTCGCTTTCAGCCGGGAAAAATCTTATCTCCCCGGAAAACGGATGGTCTCCTTGTCGACAATGCCGCCCTTTATCCCCACGGTGAAAATTTTGAGACTCACCTTCCGCTCCGAGGCCTCACAGGCCGCCTCGAGAAGGCGGGTCATTCCGCCGCAGCAGGGAACCTCCATACGCACCAGGGTGATCTCCTCAATGTCGTTGAAGGTGATGATCCGGGTGAGCTTCTCCCGGTAGGCCTCGGCATCATCGAGCTTCGGGCACCCCACGAGGCAGACCCTGTTTTCGCCGGAGAGAAAGGTGGAATGGAAATCCCGGAAGGCGAAGGGTGTGCAGTCCGCCGCCACCACGAGATGGGCCTTCCGCAGAAAGGGGGCCGTCTCGGGAACCAGGCGAATCTGCACCGGCCAGTTCGCCAGGGCCGAGGGGAGCCCCTCCGGCTGAGACAGGGGCATCTCGCAGGGTGCAGGGTCTGCCCGAAGGCTCTGTGCCATCGATCCGGGACATCCCCTCGGAGCAGCAGCGGATTTTCCGGCCATGTGGCGCTTCACGGCTTCCTCGTCGTAGGGAGCTGCCTCTCTCTCCTCGAAGGCGATGGCACCCCGGGGGCATTCTCCGATGCAGTCCCCCAGGCCGTCGCAATAGGTCTCGCTCGCGAGTTTCGCCTTGCCGCCGATGATCTGTATTGCCCCTTCGTGGCAGGCTTCGGCGCAGATGCCGCAGCCGTCGCATTTTTCCTCGTCGATGGTAATGATCTTTCTCCGTACCGTGTCATTCATCCTTTTTCACCTCGTTTCAGATCCGCAAGGGTTGTCTTTTTCAGATATTCCGTAAAATCCCGGGTCATCTTTTCGAGCATCGACCCGAATATGCATTCGCCGAAGGGACATTCGTTCTTCCGCAGAAGACAGTATTTCCCCGACGGAGTACCCTCGATAACGGCATAAATGTCGAAGAGGGAGATATTCTCCGGATCCCCGGCCAGCTCGAACCCTCCACCCGGCCCTCTGGTTGAGAGGACAAGGCCGTTTTTCACAAGCCTCTGGAAGACCTTGGCGAGATGGGCCTCGGAGACCTTCATGTGTTCTGCAAGCTCCCGGGCGTTTCTCCGCCCTCCCGCCGCAAGGAGGCCCATTCCGTGCAGAGCGAGGGAAACAGCTTCCGATAAGGCGACGACTTCACTCATTCAGGAGCCCCCTTTCTATTAACCTGTATTATGGTACTTGAATTCCTGAATTTGTCAAGATGCTCCGGCCAAAAATATCATCAGAACAGGGTTTCTGTCCGTCTTTCCAGGTAAAGAGAGGCGGATAGCGGCAAGGGCGGCCGAAAGAAAATGGTCAAAGAGAAGAACCGCCCATTCCTGGAAAACCGGGGGACCTGGAAAGAAGATCATTTCTGCGGAAAGTTTCGCCTCCATGATACAGAACCACCTATAGCAATAGCAATAGCAATAGCAATAGCAATAGCAATGATGACTATATTATTATAACTCTTACATGCGTGAAGCAATCCATGGTTATTGACATCTTACCAAAAAACAGGGGATTATAATATAATAATGATCATCCTATCAGAATGAGCTCGATATAAATGCAGTCAGAAGAGGATTTCGGTCTGCCGCTGTTATTAACAGTACAGCCCTCCTGTGCCCGGAAGTTTTTTTCCGGGCACAGGCTATAGCCCGCAGGGGTGTTTTGCTGGTATAAAATCACGGGAAGGATCAGGCGGTTTTTTGGGGAGGGGAGGGGACGGGATGAAAGGATATTACGCAAAAAAGCTCAGCGGGAGCAACCTCTGCGAAGTGTACAGCACCGGGATCGAAAGGGTAAGACAATACCTGGACGGAGAAGTGAAGTTCGTCCGGCGGCAGCTCCGGGGCGGTGAAAGAGTCCTGGAGGTAGGAGCCGGATACGGGCGCATTATGAAAAAAATAGCTCCCTTCGCAGGGTCGCTCATCGGAATCGACATCTCGGAGGATTCCATCCTCTTCGGCAGAGAATATTTGAAAGACGTTCTCAACTGCACCCTTATCGTACAAGACGCTTACTCCATGGATTACGAGGGCAGATTCGACACGGTCCTGTGCCTTCAAAACGGCCTTTCCGCCGTAAAGGGAAACCCTGCCGCTCTTGTGGAGCGGTGCATGAGAGCTCTCGTTCCCGGGGGAAAAGGCTTCTTCAGTACCTATGCCCCGGACTTTTGGGAGGCCCGGCTTGAATGGTTCCTGGAGCAGGCCGGCAAGGGTCTGATCGGCGAAGTTGACATGGAAAAGACCGGCAGCGGAAAGATTGTATGCAGGGACGGCTTCACAGCAACCACCTTTTCCGCTGAGGACCTTGAGACTCTCGGCAAAGGGACCCTGTGCCCCTTCCGGATAGAAAGAGTGGATGAGTCGAGCCTCTTCCTCTTGGTGGAAAAGAGATGAGGTTTTATGAAGGGCGGCAAAAGAACTGAGAGAATACTTTACGATCTTTCCTCAGCGAAGGGGGTTGAATTTTCACCTTTTCAACTGAAATTTTTAAAAAAGCAGGCTGCGGGGCTCAGAGGAGAAGCCCCGCAGCCTGCTTAAAATGCTCAGGGCCGATACCGGCCCGGTGACAATTTCCCTTATTCTTTCCGGTAATCCGTCCGGATGGGGTAAAAGACATCGATCACGAAACAGGCGGTCACGGCGTGGACGGAATGGGGCTCTCCTGGGGCGATCACGAGGACGCAGCCACTGTCGAGGGTGACCTTCTCGCCCCGGACGGTGACCTCCAGGGTACCGGAGATCACGTTGACGATCTGCTCGTGGGAATGGTCATGGAGCGGAAAATTCGCCCCCTCGTCCATATTCCAGTAGACCAGGGTCATGTTTTCCGAGTGGACGAAGCGGGCCCGAAGTCCGGGCAATACGGCCTCCGGTTCAAGGCGATCCATATCGATCATTTTCATCTCGTTCTCCCCCTTCCTATATTCCAAAACAATTGTATCACAGGAGAAAAAAGGAGAGAAAGTCTATCGCTTCCAGGTCTCGGGGACGAAGAGAAGGACGACGGTGTACAGCTCGAGCCTCCCCATGAGCATGAAGAGGGAGAGCATCCATTTCCCGACGGAAGGGATGGCGGAGTAGTTGTCCATGGGGCCGACCGCCCCCAGGCCGGGACCGATGTTCCCGAGGGTAGCGGCCACTGCGGACATGGAGGTGAGCAGATCGAGATCCAGGGCGGTCATGAAGAGGGTGCCCCCTGTGAAGACGGCGATGTAGAGCACGAAGAAGGAGGTCACCGAGGCAATGATGTCCCTGCCGACAACCTTTCCTCCTACCCTGACCTGGATGATTGCCCTGGGATGAAGAATGGCACCGAGTTCCGCCCGGATATGCCTGGCGAGGACCATGATCCTGAGGTTCTTGATTCCGCCCCCCGTGGACCCGGCGCAGGCGCCCACGAACATGAGCAGGAGAAGAAGAAACTGGGTATAGGCCGGCCACAGCTCGTAGTCCGCCGTAACGAACCCCGTGGTGGTGATGATGCTCACCACCTGGAAAGCGCCGTACCTCAGAGCCTCGGCGAAGGTGCCGTAGGTGCCGGAGAGGAGAAGCACCGCCGTGACCGTGGCCGTGCTGAAGAGCACCACCCCCGTGTAAATCCGGAACTCCTCGTCCCGGAAGAAGGTGCCGAAGCGGCCCAGGAGAAACCGATAGTGGAGGACGAAGTTGGCCCCGGCGAGGAACATGAAGATGGTGATCACCCAGTCGAAATAGGGGGAATTGTACTGTCCTACGCTCCTGTTGAGTGGGGAGAACCCTCCCGTGGCCATGGTGCCGAAGGTGTGGGTGAGGGACTCGAAGAGATTCATCCCCCCAAAGAAGAGCAGGGCCGTCTGGGCCGCCGAGAGCAGAACGTAGACCCCCCAGAGGTAGAGGGCCGTCTGCTGAATGCGGGGGGTCATCTTCTCGGGGATGGGGCCGGGGACCTCCGCCTTGTAGAGCTGCATTCCCCCCACGCCGATGAAGGGGAGGATGGCGAGGCTGAGGACGATGATCCCCATTCCGCCGAGCCAGTGAGTGAGATCCCTCCAGAAGAGGATTCCCCTCGGGTTGGCCTCGATGGCGGAGATCACGGAGGCTCCTGTGGTGGTGAACCCCGACATGGCCTCGAAGAAGGCGTCCGTGAAGGTGGGGACGGTGCCGTAAAGATAGTAGGGGAGAGCTCCCACTGCGGAGGCGATGACCCAGGAGAGGGTGACCACCACGAAGCCGTCCTTGATGCCGAGGTCATCGTAATCGGCCTTTCTTCCTCCCCAATAAAGCAGCCCCGAGAGGATCAGTCCGAGGACGATGGAGGTCAGGAAGACCTGTCGGTCTCCGCTTCCGTCGGAGAGGGCCCAGATCAAGGGCCAGGCCATGGAGAGGGAGATGATGGCTACAAGAAGGGAGAGGACCTTCGAGACAAGGCGAAAATGCACGGTCACTTCACCCCGAGATATTCTATGGCGTCGCTCATGAGATCGGAGGAAGCGAAGACCACAAGCTTGTCGTCATCGTGGATTTCCGTGGCACCCACGGGGACAAAAACCTCCCCCTTCCGGACAATGAGGGCGACCAGAATCCCCTTGGGAAGGCCGAGGCTCATGATGGTCCTCCCGGTGGACGGACTTCCGGGAGGGATGGCGAGCTCGAGCATCTCGGCGTCGATCTTCTCGATGATTGAGAGGGCCCCCGTTCCTGAGGGGTACCGGGCATGGCGGAGAATGACCGATGCCAGGGCATTGTTGGGGTTGACGATGGAGTCCACGGACATGTAGTTGTCGAGCTTCATGTAGATCTTCCGCCGGACCACGGCAATGGTCTTCTTCGCCCCCAGGGCCTTTCCCAGGACGGCGAAGAGAAGATTGGCCTCGTCGCTCTCCGTGGCGCAGACCAGTCCGTCCGCTTCCTCAATCCCCTCCTGGCGCAGGAAACTCTCGTCGGCCCCGTCGCCGCAGAGGACGAGGGTGCGCCGGAGTTCTCCGGCGATCCGTTCGCATTTTTCCCGGTTATGATCGATGAGCCGGATATCGAGATTTTTAAACTGGTGCTCAAGCTTCCAGGCCACCTGGAATCCGAGCTTCCCCGCGCCGATGATGATGACCCGGCGGAGGGGGCGGCTCTTCTTCATCTGGTAGATCTCCTCGAGCTTCCAGGCCTGCTCCCGGGAGGTGACGATATAGCACAGGTCCCCCGCCTCGATCTGCATGTCTCCATAGGGGATGCTCCCTGTTTTGCCCCGCTTGATGTAGACGATGATGGCAATAAAATTGGGGTAGAGGGTCCGGAGGTCCCGTAGGGCGACTCCCACGAGAGGAGAGTTGGGCGCCACCCGGAAGGCGTAGATCCCCGACCGGCCGTCGAGGAGCTCCGCCGTGTGGACCGCCGAACTGACGAAGAGCAGTTCGAGAATTTCCCTGGCGACGGAACGCTCCGGGGAGTTCATCACGTCTATCCCCAGATCCTTGGCCCAGGTGGGGCTGTCGGTGAACTCGAGAGCCCGGGCCCGGGAGATGACCCGTTTGACCCCGGCCCGCTTCGCGATCCAGCAGGCCAGGATGTTGACCTCGTCCCGGTCGGTGCAGGCCACGAGAATGTCCACGTCCGTACCGGGCACCACTCCGGCCTCCTCGAGGACCTGGGGACGGGCTCCGCTGCCCCGGACGGTGATGACGTCCAGTTCCGAATCGACCCGCAGTGCCCGGTCCTCGTCCTCCTCTACAACGGTTATGTCGTGCCCCTCTTCAGAGAGGGTCTGCGCGACGCTGTATCCAACTTCTCCCCCGCCGACAACGACGATTTTCATGTTCTCTTCAATTCCTCCAACGGAATCCGGAGATCCCCGTTTTTTCCCGCAATATCATATTATACAGCAGGGAAAAAGTTCCGTTGTCAGGAATCGAGAAGGGATTTCAGGGCTTTCGCTGTGAGGGAAATTTCCTCCCCCGTGGTGAAATATCCGGGGCTCAGCCGGAGGGAGCCCCCGGGATAGGTGCCGAGAGTTCGATGGGCCCGGGGAGCGCAGTGCAGTCCCGGGCGACCTTCGATCCCCCATTCCTCGGACAGCCGGGCGGCGAGGGTTCCGTTGTCCCGCCCGGGGAAGTTGGCGGCGAAGACGGGAAGCCTTCCCTTCATGGTCTTTCTGCCCGAGATCGAGATCTCGGGCAGGGAAAGCAGCCCTTCGAGAAGGAGCTTTCCCGCCTCCTCCTCCCGCCGCCGGATTGCTTCGAGGCCCGTGGCTTCAATCCACTCGAGGGCGGCGAGAAGCCCCGCGATACCCGGCAGGTTGGGAGTTCCTGCCTCGTACTTGTCGGGCATTTCGCCGGGCTGGCGCTCGAGGTGGGAGAAGCTTCCCGTCCCGCCGTCGAGGAGGCATTCCGTGGCCGAGGCGAATTCGGGGTTCCAGAGTATTCCCCCGATCCCCTGGGGCCCGAAGAGCCCCTTGTGGCCCGTGAAGCAGAGGGCGGCGAGCCCCATTTCCCGGGCGCTGAGGGGGACGACCCCCGCAGTCTGGGCGCAGTCGGCCACGAGGGGCACTCCGGAAGCGCGGCAGATCTCGGCAAGGGCCGGAAGGTCCTGGAGAGTGCCGCAGACGTTGCTGCAGTGATTGAACACCGCGAGGGAGGGGGATTTCTCTTTCAGAGCCGCAGCGAGGATTTCGGGAGGGAGAAAGCCTTCGGAGTCGCACTCGAGGATCTCAACTTTGATCCCCCCCGCCTCCAGCCTGCGAAGAGGGCGGAGTACGCCGTTGTGCTCCATGGAGGAGGTGAGAACGGTCATACCCGGTTTCAGGAATCCCTTCAGGACAACGTTCAGGGATTCGGTGACGTTCGCGGTGAAGGTGACGAACCGGGGGTCGTCGTCCCATCCTCCCAACAGGGAGGCCAGCCTTTCCCTGCAGGACAGGACCATATCGAGGGTGCCGAGGTCCCTCCGGGAAGCGCTGCCCCGGGCGAGGTTCGCCCCTCCCCCCGCGAGAAAGCCTGCCATGGCTGCCGCCACCTGGGGTGGCTTCGGCCACGTTGTAGCGGCATTGTTCATGTAAATCGACATGATATGCCCCTTTCAGTTATAGTTATTATAAAATAGTGTACTCCTATAATCGGATAAAAAACACTGCCTTAAATTCCCTGTCTCATTCGGGATTCCGGAGGATGAATAATGAACGAGGAGAAAAAGAAGAGATTCCTTCTTTCTGTACCGGAGGCTCCTGAGCTTGAAAATGATCTCGAGCCCGAAGTTCTTTTCCCGTCTGAGGAGTTCCGCGACGGAAAAAAGTCTTCATCCGGCACGGTCCTTGGGCATGCCTGGAGCGTCTGCCCCGTCTGCCTGAGAAGAGTCGGCGCGGTGAAGGTGCGCCGGGAAGGGGGCGTCTACCTCGAAAAGGAATGCCCCGATCACGGGTTCTTCTCTGCGGTCGTCTGGCGGGATCGGGTTGATCTCGATAAATGGACCGGTGGGCTGAAACCTCCGGAGGACGAGGGAAATCCGGACTGCCCCCATGCCTGCGGCCTGTGCGCCAGCCATCTGCGGAGGACCT
Organism: Aminobacteriaceae bacterium; assembly: GCA_963674625.2. GTDB lineage: Bacteria > Synergistota > Synergistia > Synergistales > Aminobacteriaceae > JALHFZ01. The sequence goes on from CAXXXO010000004.1 coordinate 975,216, forward strand.
GCTGCGTGGTCCTGGAGGTGACGGAGCGGTGCAATCTCCGGTGCCCCTTCTGCTTCGCCGACGGAGGAGCCCAGACGGAGGATCCGTCCCTGGAGGAGATAACCCGCTCGCTGAAAAAAATAATCCGCCCCGGCGAATCCCTCGTGCAGCTCAGCGGGGGAGAGCCCACCCTGCGGGATGACCTCCCCCGGATCGTCCGGGCGGCGAAGGACCTCGGATGCCGGTACGTGCAGCTCAACACAAACGGCCTCCGGCTGGCCTCGGACGAACCCTACGTTGCCGCCCTCGCCCGGGCGGGGCTCTCCTTCGTCTTTCTGCAGTTCGACGGGACGGACGACGAGGTCTACCGAACGCTCCGGGGACGCCCCTTCTTCGACATCAAAAAACAGGCCATCGACCGGTGCGCGGAATACGGCATGGGCGTCACCCTCGTCCCCACCCTCGTGCCGAAGGTGAACATCCGCTCCATCGGCGATATCCTGCGCTTCGCGCTGGCCCGTTCTCCGTCGGTGCGGGGGGTTCATTTCCAGCCCGTGAGCTACATCGGCCGGATCCCTTCCCTTCCCGCCGATGAGGACCGGCTCACCCTGGACGAGCTGATGGAGGAGATCGGTCGTCAGGCGGGGGACCTCTTTCCGGTGGAGGAGCTGGCCCCCTCCCGGTGCAACCACCCCCTCTGCGGCTTCTCCGGGGACTTCATCGTCCGGACGGACGGAACGCTTCATTCCCTCGGCAGAAAAGTGGGAGGGGAGAGGGGCGGAGAATGCGCCTGCACCGACAGCGCCGCCCGAAAGAGGCGGTTTCTCGGCCTTCGGTGGGAGCGGAGCGGTGAGCCCTGCGGCTGCGGGGAGGATCTGACGGATATGGAGGTCTTCCTCGAACGGTTCCGCTCCTCGAGCTTCACCGTGAGCGCCATGCCCTTTCAGGACGGGGGAACCCTCGACCTCGAACGGCTGCGGTACTGCAGCCTCCACGTCTTCCGGGGAGGGAAGCTCATCCCCTTCTGCGCCTGCTATCTCACACCCCTGTACCCCTCCGGATAGCCCTTTTCAGGACTGACCGGCAGAGATATCCCGGCCCCAGAGAATAAACCAGATCGTCCCGGCGGCGCCGAAGGCCGATGCGGTGAAGAAGTTCACCGCCGGTCCGGCCATCCACAGGAAGGCCCCGCCGAAGGCCGCAAGGGAGACCACCAGATCCCTCATGAGGTAGTACAGGCCGAACATGCCCGCCGACTGTCCCGGAGGGGAGAGATCGAGGATGAGGGATTTCCGGGTGGGCTCGCCGAACTCCTTCAGCCCCCGGACGGCGAAGGCAACGAGCAGGACCTCAAAGGAGCGGGAGAAGTAGAGCACAAGGGGAAAAAGGGTGAAAAAGCCGAAGGTGATGGCCACGAAGACCTTCTTTCCCCCCCGGTCTGCAAGGCGGGCGACGGGGATGTAGATCAGGAGGGCCACGGCCATCTCCACTGCGGTGAGAATGCCGAACTGAAAGGCCGATACGGGCTGCGGGATGACCTTCATGGCCCAGACCACCACGAAGGCATAGGGAATCTGTTCGCAGAAGCGGATCAGGATATCCGAGACGAGGAGGTTTTTCAAATCCGGGCTCATGAGCCGATAGATCTGCAGGGGATTTCCCTCCGGTCTCTCAACGAATTCATCGTCCTCCTCCGAGATGAGGCGCTGCTGCAGCAGAAGGGCCAGCAGGGCCATCAGGAAGGCTCCGGCGAAGGCCAGACGGACCCCGGTCGTCTCGCCGAAGAAACCTATCATGAGTCCGCCGAAAAGGGGGCCCAGGGCCATGGGAATGCGCCGGACGAGGGAATGGACGGTGACCCCCATGGTTCTTTTGTTTTTGGGCAGCACCCGGGCGATGAGCTTCATGGATGCGGGAAGGGAGATGGCCGTCCAGGAGAGAAAAAGAAAGGACGCTCCGAGAACGGCCCCGGTGCGGGGAACGAAGATCACCACGGCAAACCCGGCCATGGCCAGCAGATTGAAGAAGAGCAGGGCCTTTTTGATTCCGAACCGGTCGGCGATGTACCCGCCGGGGAAGGAGTAGAGGGCCGAGAGAAGATTGTCGAGGCCGTTGAGCAGGCCGATGGAGAGAGCTCCTCCTCCCAGGGCGAGAAGATAGATGGGAAGAAAGCGCTCGGCCATCCGCTCGCCGAGGCCCACGAGGACCACCATGAAGAGCATCCCGGCTATGCTTTTTTTCAGCGCGAAAAATTCGGCGAACCTGCTCATTTGTCTTCTTGTCCTTACTTTCCGTTCCCCCTGGAGGCGAAGAGATCTCCCAGGGTAACTCCCGTGGGACGTTCCGAATCCCGGATGGTCCGCAGGGCCGCCTCGAGGGTGGAGCGGATCTGGGCCGGTGTGTAGGAGGGGGGGAAGTAGAGGGCTGCGGAGTCGTCGTGTCCTCCTCCCCGGATTTTCTTTCCGTCACGGAGCATGCCCACCACCTTGCCGGCCATTTCCTTACGGCTTCGGAGGGAGACTGCCCATTCCCCCGAATACCGCTTGGCCGCCACGGCCACGAGGAGGGGAGGATCCGCAAGCCTGTCGAGGATCAGGCCGCCGAAGTCCGAGACGTCGCCGAACTCGAGAATTCCCGGTTCCACGAAGGCGATGTCGGACGTCCGGGGCCCGATTTTTTCCAGGGCGAGGGCGAAGCGCTTCTCCTGCTTCTCCACGAACTCTTCGGCGGCCGACCGCTCGAGGAGGGACAGGGAGGGGTCAGGGTCGACGGCAAAGCGGGTGAAGACCGTCCAGGAGCCGCAGAGCGTGATGAGGGCATTCCAGAGGCGGCTGTCGGGGTTTTCGTTAAGCCAGAGGTCCCGGTCGTTGGCGATGTCCACGAGGGGTTTCAGCCTCTCTATCCCCGGGACTCCCTCCCTGACGAGCCATTCGTAGTAGACCTTCGCGGCGCAGCAGGAGGTGTCCACCACGGCCCAGGGGCGGTTTCCGTACTTCTGGGCAGTGGTCTCGTGGTGGTCGAAGGCGAAAGGAGGATTTCCGGCCCCATGAAAACGGTCGAGGGCGTCAACGGTCCGTCCGTCCTGGCAGAAGAGGTCCATCACGATAAACTCCTGTCCGGCGTCGAGGCTTTCGAGGATGAGGCTGTCCACGGATCCGTAGCCGGCGAGGGAGACTTTCAGAAGCCGCTGGCCCTGCCAGCGGTGCCAGGCAACCGCAGCAGCGGCGATTCCGTCGAGATCGGTGTGGCTTATGACGTGGAGAAGGGGCAAGTTCATCGGATTCTCTCCTTAAAAGGGCGTTTTCTTGTCTCTTATTTTCTCTTAAGACTGTTCTCTTGTCTATTCACTTGTCCTTTCCTTTGAGAGGATTATCAGGATATAGTTATGCACACCGGTGGAAAACATGTGGATAATATGGCGAACCGGTTCCCCGTGGGAAAAAGAAAATTGAAGGCAGAAGGAAAATCTTGCGACAATTTCTCTTCTCCTCTTCTCATCAGTAATTCTACCTATCCACAAAAAATTTTCCCGATTGTGTATATGTGGATAACTTTTGTGGACAACTTGCCCGTTTTTCCCTCTTCATCTCCGGGAAAAGGCCTTTTTCCGCGGTCGGGAGGCCGGTCGAGTTATCCACAAGGGCTTCCATGTGATAATATGGAGCCATTCTCGGCATGAGGTGAAGACCTGTGGACAATGAAGTAAACCGCCTGTGGGAGGACCTTCTGGTGGAAGCCGCCTCGGCGCTCCCTTCCGGATCAGCTGATCTCTGGCTGAAAACCTGCATTCCCACCGCTCTTTCAGAGGGGACCCTCGTCCTCGACGTTCCGAACGTCTTCGTGAAGGAGCAGATTTCCTCCCGTTTTCTGAAGGACCTGACGAAAATTTTCAAAGAAAAGTTCGCCGGAGAGACCATAGAACTCCGGCTGGGGGCGGAGACGAAAAAAGACGAGCAGAAGCGAGCTGAACGGGCTGTCTCGTCGACCCATTCAGAGTCCCGGGACGGCCTCAACCCCAGCTATGTCTTCGGCTCCTTCGTGGTGGGCAAGTCAAACCGCCTCGGCCACGCAGCCAGCCTTGCGGTGGCGGAGACTCCCGGGGAAGCCTACAACCCCCTTTTCATCTGGGGAGGGGTCGGCCTCGGAAAGACCCATCTCATGCACGCCATAGGCCATTACGCCCTCGACCGGAACCCCAACCTCAAGGTCACCTACGTGAGCTCCGAGAAATTCATCAACGAATTCATCCAGTCCATCAAGAACAACAAGACCCAGGAGTTCAAGTCGAAATATCGAAGTGTCGACGTGCTGCTCATCGACGATATCCAGTTTCTCGGAAACAAGGGAAGCAGCCAGGAGGAGTTTTTCCACACCTTCAACCAGCTCCACGTGTCGAACAAACAGATCGTCATCTGCTCCGACCGGCCTCCGAAGGATATTCAGAGCATCGAAGACCGCCTCGTCAGCCGTTTTGAATGGGGGCTCGTCACCGACATCCAGTCCCCCGACCTGGAGACCCGCATCGCTATTTTACAGAAAAAAGCCCAGCTCCGCCGCTTCGACATCTCCGACGGAGTCATAAATTTCCTTGCCCTGAACATCCCCAGCAACATCCGTGAACTTGAGGGGGCCCTCAACCGGGTCGTCGCCTGCGCAGAGCTGTCGAGCGAGCCCATCACCGAGGAAAACACCGCCGAGTGGCTGAAGGACATCATCCGCAAGGACATCCGCGGCCCCGTGAGCATCGACGCCATACAGCACTCCGTGGCGGAATTCTTCAATATGCCCGTGGAGGAGCTTTTAAGCACGAAGCGGACCTCCGACATCGCCCTTGCCCGCCAGATAGCCATGTACCTGGCACGGAAGCTCACCGAGACAAGCCTGCAGCAGGTAGGGTTCTCCTTCCGAAAGAAGGACCACACTACCGTGCTCCATGCTCACAGGAAGATTTCCCAGATGATAAAAGAGCAGCCGAGGATCAAGCAGATTGTGGATACTATTGAGGCCAAGCTGTGAAATATAATCTTTTTTGTGGATAAGGGGGGAAAGGAAAGAAATTTTCCGGAGCTCCTGTGGACAATGGGGATAACTTTGACGGGTCAGGGAACTTTTTATCCACAGGGGGTTTGCCCGTCGTCCCGTGACGCCGCCGAGTTGTCCACAACATCCACACCCCTTATTACCATTACTGTTACCTAAATACAAAAAACAATAACAGATACCGCACGGGGAGGGAAACTACGTGAGACTTCAGATCAACAAAAGTGAATTCCTGAAAACCTGGCAGATTACCGAGCGAAGCACCAGTTCCAAGAGCACGATCAACGCCCTGACGGGAATTTTTATAAAAACCAGGGATTCAGAGGACGGAAACACGCTGCTCCTTGAAGCCACAGACCTCAAGACATCCATCAAAGCCATCTCCCGGGGAGTGCTGGTGGAGGAAGAGGGCGAAGCAGTCCTTCCTGTCCGGGTAGTGGGCGATCTCTTCAAGAAAGCCCCGGCAAACGTTTTCACCGTCTCTGTAGACGACGGAAAAGGAACAATCATCGCCGGAAGAAACCGGTACAAATTCACCACCTACCCTTCGAAGGAATTTCCGACCCTGCCCGTCTCGGAAAGCGCTCCCTTTTTCTGTTCTCTTCCCGCCTCCGAGCTGCTCCGAACCATCTCGGAAGGAACGGTTGCCAGCACCCAGGGAGAAGAATTTCCCAAATATCTCGGAACAGCTTTTTTTCAGCTCAGGGAAAAAGAGCTTCGGATCATCGCCACGGACGGAAGACGGCTTTCCCTGTCGAAGTGCTACCCTTCCGAAACAGGGGCCGAGACGGAATTTCTTCTTCCCATCCAGGGGATGAAGGAACTTCAGAGACTTTTAACGGCCCTGCCGGGAGAAACCTCGATACGGATCGTGAACGACAATACCCTTGTCTTTTTCCAGATGGGATCCATAGAATTTTCCGTGCGCAGGGTGGAAGCTACCTTCCCGAATTATGAGAAGATCATGAGCAATCAGAAGACGACCATCCTCGAGATTGACCGCATTTCCCTGACCGAAGCCCTGGAAAGGGTGGACATCATCGTCCGGGACTACACCAGAATGGTGCTCTTCCGTCTTTCTCCCGAGGGAGACCTCGTGCTGCAGGGAAAAGCCCCCGAGACGGGGGCAGTGGAGGAGATCCTCGAGGGAAAAATCGAGGGGGAGCGCCTGACGGTGGGCTTCAACGTGGGATTTCTTCTCGAAGGGCTCAAGGCCCTCTACGGCGAAAGGGTCGTCCTCAGCTTCAACGGCACGGAGGGGCAGCTGTCCATGCTCCGTCCCGATGAGAAGGATTTTCTCTACATGCTCATGCCCATCAAGCTGAGCAAAGAAGATCTTTCTTTTGAAGAGCCCCAGGAACCGATCCCTCCTGAAGAGGAGGATACCTTCTAGAGCCTCTCCATGCAGTGTTCTGAATTTCTGCTGAGGAATTTTCGTAATCTCTTCTCAGGCCGGGTTTTCTGGGGGCCGGGACTGAATCTCCTCATGGGAAGGAACGGTTCCGGTAAGACCAACTGTCTCGAAGGGCTCCATCTTCTTCTTGGATGGGGCCCTTTCGGAGACCGGAGAAATCTTCTCGCATGGGACGGGACCGAAAAAAACGCTTTTCTCACCGGAAATTTCAGCGGCGAGGAGGACCTTTTCCTGGCCCTCTCCCTGGGAGGAAGCACCATGGTGAAGTGCGACGGAAAGAGAAGTTCCTTTCCCGAGATCCGGCTGCGGGTCCCTGCCCTCGCCTTTCTTCCCCGGGATATGAACCTCATGGACGGGCCGCCGTCGGGAAGGCGATCCTTTCTCGACCGTCTCTGCGCTCTTTTGTATCCTCTCTATGCCCGGAGACTGAACGACTTCCGGAAGGCCGTGCGGCACCGTACGATCCTCCTTCGCCAGGGGAAAAAAACCGCCGTCACCTCCCGTGCCATGGCACCCCTTGCCGTCTGGATCTGGGAGGCCAGGGAAAGGGCGGTCCGTCTGCTTGAAGAGGGATTGGATGGCCTCGGGGAACTTCTTCCAGCTTCCCTCGAGCTTTCCCTTCATCGGGGAGGCGCCGGACGGAAGAGCGATTTTTCCGAGGACTGGTGGAGTTCCCTGGCGGCCGAGCGCCCCCGGGAGTGCCGATGCTGTCTTCCCATCGTTGGCCCCCATCGGGATGACCTTCGGATCGAAAGCGGAGGCCGGGATGCGGCCGTCTTTTTCAGCCGGGGGCAGAAGCGGAGGGCCTCGGTAGCCCTCATGATCGCCGCGGGCCGGTCTGTGGAAGGGCGGCTGCGCCGGAAACCAATCCTTCTGCTCGACGAAATAGCCTCCGAACTCGATGAAGAGGGGCGCCGATTTACCGTGTCGACCCTGGAGAGGACAGGGTGGCAGGTCATCGCGGCGGCGGCGGAGCAAATAGTCCCCTGGCCGGGGACCCTGTGGTCCGTGGAAAAGGGCAGTATTTCAGCAGAGTAACAGGTTGATTTTTCATCATCGTGAAAGGAAGACCCCTGCATGATCCTCTTCGAAAAAAAATATGATGTCATCGTCGTCGGAGGAGGGCATGCCGGATGCGAGGCCGCCCTTGCCGCGGCCCGGATGGGAATGGCCGTCCTGCAGCTCAATCTCTCCCTCGACAACACGGGACATATGCCCTGCAACCCCTCCATCGGCGGTCCCGCCAAAGGGCACCTCGTCCGGGAGGGAAGCGCCCTCGGCGGAGAACAGGCCGAGGCGGCGGACAGCTCCGCCATGCTTATCCGGTGGCTCAACACGTCCAAGGGACCGGCTGTGCAGGCTCTCCGGGCCCAGTGCGATCTCCGGGAGTATGCCGCCCATTTTCTTCTCGCCATCGAAACCCAGGAAAATCTCGACGTCAGGCAGGAACTTGTCACCGACCTCTGGGCGGAGGACGGGAAAGTCCGGGGGGTGAGGACGAAATACGGATACGCCTACGAAGGGCGGACCGTTATCCTCGCTCCGGGAACTTATCTCGGGGGAAAGGTCTATATCGGCACGGAGAGCTTTGCATCCGGACCCCTCGGGCAGATATCTTCCCTTGATCTTCCCCGCTCCCTCAGGAGCTGCGGGGTGGAGATGGAGCGGATCCGCACGGACACAACGCCCCGCCTTCATATTGACACCCTCGATCTTGCCTCCCTTCAGCCCCAGGGGAGCGCAGCGGAGCCTCTGGCCTTCTCTCTGTGGAGGGAAGGAGCGGTCCATGAGGGGTACTTCTGCTATCTCACGAGGAGCACAAAGGAGACCCACCACATCATCCGGGAAAACCTCTCCCGCTCGCCCCTCTCCATGGGGTGGATGGAGGGATCTGGTCCCCGGTACTGTCCGTCCATAGAGGACAAGGTCATCCGGTTTCCCGAAAAAGAAAGCCACCTGATCTTCCTCGAGCCGGTCTCCCGGGGAAACAAAGAGGTCTACGTCCAGAACTTTTCCACCAGCCTCCCCCTTGATGTCCAGACGGCCATGGTACGCTCCCTTCCGGGGTGCTCCAGGGCCCACATCACCCGGCCGGGGTACGCCATAGAATACGACTACGTGAACCCTCTTCAGCTCACATCCTCCCTCGAGATGAAGAAGATAGCCGGCCTTTTCTGCGCCGGGCAGATCAACGGAACGTCGGGGTACGAGGAAGCCGCCGCCCAGGGTCTTCTGGCCGGGATCAACGCCGCGCTGAAAGTCCGGGGGGAGGACCCCCTCATTCTCTCCCGTTCTGAGGCCTATCTGGGGGTCCTGGTGGACGATCTCGTCACCCGGGGTACCAGGGAGCCCTATCGGATGCTCACGAGCCGCTGCGAGCATCGTTTGCTCCTCCGGCACGACAACGCCGACCGCCGTCTCGCCCCCCTGGGGAGAAAAGCGGGCCTGCTGAAGGATGAAAAATGGAATATTCTTCTCGCCCGGTGGAAGCGCATGGACGCCGAAAGGGAACGGCTCGAGAGAACGCGCCTGTCTCCGTCGGACGAACTGAATCGGGAACTTTCTGGCCTGGACTCCGCTCCTCTCGGCGAACCGGTCCTTGCTGCGGATCTTCTCCGCAGGCCCCGGGTTCCCTATTCCCTGGCGGCCCGCTTTCTTCCGGGGGGAGAAACGCTTTCGGAGGATGAAGGACACGCCCTCGAGGTGGAGATCAAGTACGGGGGGTATATCGACAGGCAGCGACGCCAGGTGGCCCGCCTCGAAAAAATGGAGGAGGTCCTCCTTCCGGCGGATCTCGACTATGGGGCCATCAGAGGGCTGCTCGCCGAAAGCCGCCAGAAGCTTGATAAAGTCCGTCCCCGGACAATGGGCCAGGCAGGCAGAATATCAGGGGTGACGCCGGCGGATATCCAGCTCCTCTCCATCTATCTCAACTCCCTGAAGAGGAGGGATCAAAGGGATGAAAGGGCGAAATAGCAGAGGAAAAAAGGATTTCGACCGGGTGGGGGCACTGCTCCGGAGGGTGCTTCCCCGAGGGGCGGAGGAAAAGCTGGCCCTTCCGGACCTTCGGAAGGAATGGGAAGCCCTTGCCGGGGCCGTACTCGGGAAAAAAACCCTTCCCCTTGATATAGAGAAGGGGGTATTGCTGGTGTGCGCGGAAAGCCCTGCCGCAGCCAAATCCCTGTCCATGCGTGCGGGCACCGTCGCGAAGGCGGCGTCTGCCATGACCGGCCTGACCATTCTCTCCCTCAAAGTCGTGGTGGGAAAGACAGCGGCGGCGCCGAAAAAAATTCTCCGTCCCCGGCATAAAGGAAAAATCACTCCCCCCAGGGAAGAGGTTCACAAAGCCCTCGAAGAAATCCGGAGCAAGTTTTCTCCCGAAAGAGAGCAGGTCGCCCGCCGGCTTGCCTCCCTTATGGCACTCTACCGGGCCCGTTTTCCGGGCCGCTGAAGCCCTTCAGAACCCTCTCCATCTCCCCCACGGCAAGACGGAGCTGCTCCTCCAGTTCCCCCCAGGCTTCCCGGAGGAAGGGAGAGCGGTTCACCGCTTCTTTCTCGAACATCTCTGCCCCGCGGCTGAGAAGTTGAGCGCAGACGCCGGCCGCGGCCCCCTTCAATGAGTGCCCCATAAGGGCGCACCCTTCGTAATTCTCCTGCTCAAGACATTCTTTTCCCTTCTGAATATCGGCCGCGGAAGTTTCAAAAAAGAGTTCAAGAAGCATTCTGCCTTCATCCCGGTCACCCCCTATTTTCTCGAGAAAACGGGCACTGTCGAAGATCTGTCCTTCGCCGCCTGCATCTTTTTCTCCCGGAGCTTCCGGCAGTTCATCCCTTTCTTTTTTTTGAGCTGTTCCGGGGAAAAGCCACCGGGAGATGGTTTTCTGAAGTTCTTCCGATGTAAAAGGTTTCGTGAGGATATCGTTAAGCCCCTGCTTCAGGCACTCCTCCACAAATCCCTTCATCCCGTGGGCAGTAAGCGCCACTATGGGAAGGGAATGGTCGAGAACCGGCGATGAAGGGTTCCGAATGAGCGCGGCGGCTTCATAGCCGTCCATCTGGGGCATCTGGATGTCCATGAGCACAAGACCGGCTTTTTGTCTTGAGAGAAGGTCGATGGCTTCCCGGCCGCTCTTCGCGAGCAGAGGCCGGTATCCCGCCCTGGAGAGCATCACCCTAACCAGTTCCCGGTTGATGTCATTGTCATCCACTACGAGGATCGGGGGCAGGGGGCCGCATGTCTTTTGCTCAGGGCGGGGAGAGGAAGGATTTTCGGCTGAAAGGGGAGAGTACGGAAGGGCTGCCTGTTTTTGAAAGGTCAGCGAAAAGAAAAAACAGGACCCTTTTCCCGGGGTACTCTTTACGAGAAGACGGCTGCCCATCATTCTCAGAAGGCGGTCGGAAATGGGGAGGCCGAGCCCCGTTCCGCTGTATTTCCGGTTGTTGAAGGATTCGCCCTGATGAAAAGGAATAAATATCTCCTTTTGAAGCTGCCGGGAAATGCCTATCCCCGTGTCAGTCACGGCGAAGCGGACAGTCACTTCTTTCTCGGTCTCCTTCCGTTTTTTCGCCGAAAGAAGGACCGATCCCCGGGAGGTGAATTTTACGGCGTTTCCAAGGAGGTTTGCCAGTATCTGCCGCAGCCTGAGGGGATCTCCGGCGATGACGGAGGGGAGGGCAGAATCGGTCTCGAGATACAGGCGGAGGCCCTGTTCTGCCGCTCCTCTCCGGAAAATAGCCAGGCTTTCCGAGAGCACTCTGTCGAGTGGAAAAGCCATGACGTTCAGATCGAATTTTCCCGCCTCTATTTTTGCGAAATCGAGAAGATCGTTTAAGAGGGTGAGAAGGTGGGTTCCGCTGTCCATGATCATCCGGGCGTAGTTTCGCTGGTCTTCCTCCAGGTTCGTATCGAGGAGAACTTCGGTCATTCCCAGGATGCCGTTGAGAGGGGTACGTATTTCATGGCTTACCGCTGCGACGAAATTGGATTTCGCCTCGCTGGCCTTCTCCGCCTCGTCCCGGGCGAGCCGGAGGGCCTCTTCGCCCTGTTTTCTTTCAGTGATGTCTTCTCCTATCCCCTGCAGGAACTGAAGCCTGCCGTCAATATCGAAAAATCCCCTGGTGATCCACCGCTGCCACCGGACTGAGCCGTCGGAAGCCAATAAACGCTGTTCTGTGAACAGCAGGGGGTTCTCCGGCGTCAGGGCGGCCAATCCGGCCCGGATTTCCTTCCGGTTCTCTTCAGTCAAAAAATCAAAAAAGCTTTCTCCGAGAAGGTCTTTCTCTTCCTTTCCGCACCACCGGCAGCATTCCCTGTTGACGTAAAGAAAGGTGCCGTCGGGAAGAGCCGAATTGATGAGCACGGGCATGTCCTCCGCCAGGGAACGGTAGCGCTTTTCGCTCTCCCGGAGGGCCTCGGCGGTTTCCACAAGGGGGGTTATGTCAAAACTGCAGCCGATAATTCCTGAGACCTTCCCCTGTTCGTCGAAAAGAGGGGTTTTGCTGACCTTCTGCCATTGTTTTCTCCCCCCCCAGCCCACCGCAAGCAGTTCTCCCCCCGAGACCTCTTTCCCGGCGGAGAGAACCTCGTCGTCCTCTATTTTGGATATCAGGGCCGCGTCTTCGGGCAGAATATCGAAGACCGATAGTCCTTCGAACTCCTCCCCGGGCCTGTTCATGAATTCGGCGAAGGCGTTGTTCACCGCCAGATATTTTCCCTCCGTATCCTTGAGGTAAACATGGGCGGGAATCGAATCGAAGATCCGTTTCTGGAAGGAAAGCTGATAGGAAATCTGTCGCTCCAGTTTCTTCCTGGAACTGATATCCTCGAGAAAACCGTCGATGTAGAGAGGCTCTCCTTCCGGAGAGAAGACGCATCGATGATGGAGATGGACTTCCACCAGGCTGCCGTCCCGTTTTTTGAAGACTTCCTCCCGGCTGAGCCATTCGTTTGGATGGGAGAGGAGATTGTCGATGACCGGGCCCCTGGCCTCGGGGTCTGCGTAATGGGATTCCCGTACGGAGGTACGATTGACTACCTCCATGAGGACCTCGGGAGAGGGATACCCCAGGATAACTGCGAGGCGCATATTGGCCCATCGGTACTTTCCGTCCACGGTGACGGAGAAAATCCCCAGAGGGGCGTTCTCCATCAGTTCCCGGAATCCAGGGTCCCCTTCCCCTCCTCGAGGGGAAGGAAAGGGGCCTCCCGTTTTCTCCGGAACAGATCCGGAACCCCGCGGGCTTTTGCAGTTTTCCTCCCCTGAGGGAGGGATAAGCTTCTTCATGGCGTCTCTTCCTTTGCTGGAGTATGAAAGAATTTTACAGGATAGGGAAAAGAAGGGACAGGGCAGGGGAAAAAGCTCTTTTCCAAAACAAAAAACGGGTATATAATAGCTGATCAATGATGATCAATGGAGGTGGAACCCATGAAAAGAAAAATGATCGGGCTTGCCGTGCTCCTTCTCCTCGCTGCGGGGAGCTCGGCTTTCGCAGACGTACAGGATCGGTTTGACGCACTGGCGGAGCGGTACGCCCTTCGTGAAGAGGGCAGAATCGCCGCTTCGGAACTGCGGAGCGATCTTCTGGCCGAGGCGGACTCAGCCGCCCCCTATGCCCTCTGGCGCTCTCTGGTCTCCGGCGGGCTGTCTCCCCGGAAGACAGCTGCGAACTCTCTCGCCCTGCTGAATGCCCTTATAAAGGAAGGCGACCCCGCCGGATGGGAGACCGTCTCCGGGCTCTTTTACCCCTCTCTGACGCCGAAACCCCTCGCGGCGGCGGACGCCGTCTTTCTGGGGTCCTTTGCCCTTCTCGCAATGGAAGAAAAAGGAGCGGATGCCCTGGCGATGCAGCTCATGGAGCGATTCGCCGAGTCCTCTACGGCGAAGCATTACTTTCTTACCACCGCTCCCCTTGAGTTAGAGGCCTTCAAAAAGGCAATGGAGGAGCGAAAAATCCTTCCCGTCTACGGCCGGTGGACCGACAGCGGATACACGGGACATCTTCCCTTCGCATCCTCCATCGGAGGATATGTCTCCTATGACAGGGCCCTCTCGGAGGATATGGTCTTTCTGAACGGTGCAGGCCAGCCCGCGGCCAACGGCATCTACGCCTGGGACAGGGCCCGGGGCAGGATCTACAACGTGAGAAGCGAAATGGACCGGAGGATATGGTACCCCGAGGACTGAGTTTCCCCTTTCGACGATAAGCCCGGAGGCTTTCTCTCATTTTTTGAGGGAGGGCCTTTTTTTATGAAGAAAAAGGCCCGCAGATTTTGCAGGGATGCCGGACGGATCGGAAAAACACCCCGACCTTCTCGTGAAAACAATAATTAAATTGACCATATCCTGCAGCAGTGATAACGTTGTCTGACAACAGATGTATCTCCCTTCGAATCCGAAAAACGGGCCTGAATCGACCGTACCTCCGCACTTTATTAGAAAACGAGGAGGAATCTGTCTTTGGATGTTGTTCCCTTTGAGAAGAAAAACCGCAGCGACGTCATCTATGAAAAACTGGCGGAACTTCTGAGGGCAGGGCAGTGGAAGAGCGGCGAGCGCTTTCCCACGGAAATGGAGCTTACCCGCCTTTTCAACGTGGGAAGGTCGACGGTGCGCGAAGCGGTCAACCATCTGAAAACTTCCCATCTCGTCCGGGTGGTCCCCGGCCGGGGCACCTTCGTGACGGAGCCTCCGCTTCTCGAGCCGCAGGTCCTCTTCAGCCACATACCCGACGGCGCAACGGCCCGGGAGCTTTTCAACATCATCGAGTTCCGCATCTGCCTCGAGCCCTCCACGGCATATCTCGCTGCGGAGAGAATAACCGGTCTCCAGGGAAAAAAACTCCTCTCCATGGCGGGAGCGGTGGAAGATGAAAGCCTCTCTCCCTCGGAATTCGCCGAGACCGACATTGCCTTTCACATATTTCTCGCGGAGATCACGGGAAATCCTCTCTCCATGGAGATCATGAATTACCTTCATACATTTTTCTACAAGCAGCAGCTCGTCACATCCCTCATCTCCGCAAGGAAGCAGGCGGCCGCCCGGAGCCACCGGGCCATTGCGAAAGCGGTGTCCGAGGGCAGGGGGAAAACCGCCGAAAAGGAAATGCGCTCTCACCTGTACAACACCCGGGAATATCTCGAAGGCATCGTCCGGGAGACGGCCCTTGCGGACAGTTCAAAAAATATATCCGGAGGTGGATGAAGTTCATGAATGAAAAAAAACTGGAAGAGCTGAGGGAAAAGGCGCGGTCCGTGCGCCTTGGAATACTCGATGCCCTGGGAATCGATAAGCGGGGGCACCTGGGAGGCTCCATGTCCTGCGCCGATATCGTGGCGGCCCTGTACTTTTATAAAATGCGCCGCGATCCCCAAAATCCTTCCCTGCGTGACCGGGACCGCTTCATCATGAGCAAGGGGCACTCGGTCCTCGCACAGTATGCGGCCCTGGCGGAAGCGGGCTATTTTCCGAAGGAGACCCTGAAAAAGACGAAGACCCTCGGCTGTTTTCTCCAGGGGCATCCCGAGCGGGAAACGCCGGGAGTGGAGGCTAACACAGGCTCTCTCGGCCAGGGGCTCTCCATTGGGATCGGCATTGCCCTCGGCGGGCGGCTCGACGGGCTGGATTACCATACCTGGGTCATTCTCGGCGACGGAGAGCTTGCGGAGGGGCAGGTCTGGGAGGCGGCCACAGCAGCGGCGGCCTACAAACTCGATTCCCTCACTGCCATTGTGGACATGAACGGAATCCAGGCGGTGGGAAAGACCTGCGACCGCTATGACCTCGGGGACATCCGGGGAAAATTCGCTGCCTTCGGGTGGAAGACCTTCGAGATCGACGGACACGACATGGGGCAGATCGTTCGGGCACTCGACGAAGCCTCTTTCGTCCGGGGACTTCCCACGGCCATCATCGCCCGGACAGTGAAGGGAAAGGGCGTTTCCTTCGCTGAGAACACTCACGCCTATCACAACAACCTGCTGACGAAAGAGCAGCAGGAACAGGCCCGGCGCGAAATACTGGCCGCGGAGGGAGGAAGAGGAAAATGCTGAAAAACCTTCGGACGGCCTACGGTGAAGCGCTGCTCGCCCTGGCGAAGGAAAATCCCGCTGTGGTGGCCCTCGACGCGGACCTCTGCGGATCCACCCAGTCGGTTATCATCGAAAAAAATTTCCCGGAAAGATATTTCGAGATGGGCATCGGAGAACAGAATATGATCTCCGTGGCGGCGGGGCTTTCCCTCACGGGAAAAATCCCCTTCGTCCATTCCTTCTCCGTCTTCGCCACGGGGCGTCCCTTCGACCAGATCCGGCAGAGCGTCTGCCTCCCGGGGCTGAACGTGAAGATCGTGGGATCGAGCTGCGGCCTCTCCGATTTCGCCGACGGAGCGACCCACCAGTCCATCGAGGATCTCGCCAGCATGAGGGTTCTTCCCCGAATGACGGTGTTGTGCCCAGCGGACGCGGCGGAGACGAAATGGGCGACAGGTGCAGCTGCGGCAATCCAGGGACCTGTTTATATCCGGCTCAACCGGAACGATCTGCCGGTCCTCTTCGACGAGACGACGGCTTTTGAGATCGGAAAGCCCCTGGTGCTCAGGGAGGGAAAAGACGTGGTCCTCATCGCCACGGGGACCATGACCGCCATTGCCCTGGAAGGGGCGGACCTTCTGGAGAAGAAGGGCATCTCGGCCCGGGTGATCCATCTCGGGACCATAAAACCCCTGGATATGCGGGCCCTTGCCGATGCCGTGAAAGGGGCCAGGGGGATCGTGACCTGCGAAGAGCACTCCGTCTTCGGCGGGCTCGGCTCCGCAGTGCTGGAAGCTCTTTCCGCCCACCCTCTGCCTCTGCGCATGGTGGGCATTCAGGACCGGTACGGCCAGTCGGCAGTTTATTACGAAGAGCTCCTGAAACACTACGGTTTGACGAAGGAAGGAATTGCGGAAGCGGCGGAGAAATTTTTCCCGTAGAAAAAACCAGACAGGAGGGGAATTCATGAAAAAAATCGGATTCATCGGACTGGGGATCATGGGGAAGCCCATGGCAAAAAATCTCCTTGCGGCCGGAAAGGCCCTTGTGGTCTACGACATCGTTCCGGGTGCGATGGAAGAGCTCGCCGCCATGGGGGCGGAAAAGGGATCGAGTCCAAGAGACGCGGCGGAGCGAAGCGACATGGTCATTACCATGCTGCCCAATTCGCCCCATGTCCGCGCAGCCGTCTGCGGACCGGAAGGAGTTCTCGAAGGGGTGAAGCCGGGACAGATCGTGGTGGACATGAGCTCCATCGCGCCCCTGGTCAGTCGGGAGCTCGGGGCCGAACTCGCGAAAAAGGGTGCGGAGATGCTGGATGCTCCCGTGAGCGGCGGCCAGGAAAAGGCGGAGAAGGGAACCCTCGCCATCATGGTGGGGGGCAGCGAAGGCTCCTACGAGAAAGTGAAGGATATCCTCGCCCTCATGGGAAAAAGCACCCTGGTGGGCGGCCTCGGAGCGGGACAGACCACGAAGCTCGTCAACCAGAGCATCGTGGCCGTGAACATCGCTGCGGTGGCGGAAGGGATGGCCTTCGCGAAAAAAGCGGGGGTGGATCCGGAAAAAGTGTTCAACGCCATCCGGGGCGGCCTTGCAGGCAGCCAGTGCATGGAGGACAAGGCCCCCAGGATGTTCGAGGGCCGCTATGCCCCGGGATTCCGCATCAATCTGCACATCAAGGACTTGAATAACGTACTGGAGACGAGCCATGCTCTCCATACGTCCATGCCCCTCACTGCGCAGCTCATGGAGATGTTCCAGAACCTCGCGGGAGACGGGCACGAAACCCTGGACCACGGCGCCCTCGGTCTTTTCTACGAGAAGCTCAACGGTCTGTCGCTGAAAAAATAGGAGAACCCCCTGGTCTGTCCCCTTCCGTAAAAAAGAAAGGGTGCGCCCTGAAGGAGGGATGCGGAGAAGATACGACGAAGAAAAAAAGGGTAGGCGGAAAAGACGAAAAAGCTTCAGTTCCACAGGAACCTCAACCTTCAAAAACAAGGAGTGGTCGTTGTGAAGAAGTTTCTTTCCATCGCTGCTGTTGCCCTGGTTCTCGCGTGTCTTCTCGCCGGAGCCGCCTGCGCCGCCGACAAGATCTGGCCGAACGGAACTCCCACGGTTATCGTGGGTTTCGGCGCCGGCGGGGGTACCGATACCTCCGTCCGTCCCGTAGTGGCTCTCATGTCGAAGTACCTGAACGAGACCATCAACGTGGCCAACATGCCCGGAGCTGCCAGCGCCGTGGCGGCCGAACACGTACTGGGGCTTCCGGCGGACGGCTACACCATGTTCGCCACAGGATCGGGATGCTTCGGCGGCTTCAAAATCAAGGATACGTCCAATTCCGGATGGGAAGAGTGGACCTCCTGGCATCCCTTCCAGGGGCCCGCTGCGATCCTCGTGGGCGCCAAGAGCGACATGAAAACCTTCGATGACGTGGCAAAGGCTCTCAAGGAAGGCAAGATCAACATGGGCATCTCCGGATACGGCAACGGCCCCCACGTCATCATGCAGGCCATCGCCGAAGTGGCGGGCATCAACGACATCAACTATGTCACCTTCGACAGCGACCGGAACGTGGCCACCGCTGTACTGGCCGGCGAAGTGGAAGTCGGCATCGTCACCTTCTCCTCGGCCATAGACATGGCCCAGGCGGGAACCATCAGGGCGGTCACCGTCATGATGAAAGAACCCATGAAGATCACCGACACAATCACCATCGACCCCATAGTGAAAGTTCTTCCCGGAAGCGACAAGATCCCCGACCTGAGCGAGACCTGGCCGATCTGCATGCGGCGGGATGCCCCCCAGGAGATCAAGGACAAGGTCACCGAGGCGTTCCTCTGGGCGATCAAACAGCCCGAAATTCTCGAGTACACGAAGAAAAAGGGCCTCAATATCGTCGGGATGACCGGGGAAGAGGCGGACCGTTTCCTTTCCCTCCAGATCTCGGGCTATTCCTGGGTTCTCTACAATGCGAAGATGGCCGAGAAATCCCCCGCCGACTTCAATATTCCCAAGCTCGCCGACTGGAACTGGGAGACGGAAAAGAAGAAGCTGACAAAATAAGATGGCGGGAAAAGTGCACAAGGGATCCGGGGCGGACTATATCTCCGCCCTTATCCTCATGATCTTCGGCGCGGCCTTTGCCGGAGCCGCCCTGAGGATGAGGGTGTTCAACAATTCCTTTTTGGTCTCCCCTGGTCTTTTCCCTCTCATTCTGGGAGGGGTGTTCATTCTTCTGGGCTTTCTTCTCTTCCGCTCCGCCGCCCAGCGGGGCGGAAGAGAACAGGCCCTCCATGTCCTCGGGAAGGAAAACCTCAGGTCCTTTTTTCAGTCGCCAAGGGTAAGGAAAGGGACGGTCCTTCTTCTCTTCATTCTGGCCTACGTCCTGACCCTGGGGTATCTCCCCTTTCTCTGGGCGACAGCTGCCTACCTGATCGTCACCTTCATCTATCTCAAGGCTCTGAAGCTTCACTGGACCGTTCTCCTGGCCTTTGCCGCGGCCTGGGCCATAACCTTTGCTTTCCGGGATCTTTTCCGGATCCCAATGCCCTGAGAAAGGAGGCCGCCCATGGAAATACTTCACCTTCTCGCAGACGAAACGGTACAGGTCGGAAGCGCCCTTGTCAGCTCATTCAACCCCATGATACTGGGGCTGATTTTCCTGGGAAGCCTTTTGGGGCTACTGGTAGGAGCCATTCCCGGCCTCACGGCCACCATGGCCCTTGCTCTGCTCATCAACCTCTCCTACGGAATGCCCCTTGAAAACGCCGTGGCCTTTCTTCTCGCCGTCTACGTCGGGGCCGTTTCGGGAGGGCTCAACGCAGCCATCATGATCAACATCCCCGGCACTCCATCGGCGGCGGCCACGTGCCTCGACGGATTTCCCCTGGCAAAGGAGGGGAAGGGCGGGCTCGCCATAGGGACGGGACTCATCGCCTCCTTCGTGGGCACCCTTTTCAGCATCGCGGTGATGATCTTCCTCTCGCCCCTCATTTACATGATCGCCCTGAAGTTCGGACACTGGGAGCTCTTCCTGCTGGCCCTCTTCGGGATCATGATCTGCGGAACCCTTTCGGCGGGAAAAGACCCCCTCAAGGGATGGATCGTCGGCTTCCTGGGCTTTGGCGCGGCCATGGTGGGAATGGAGCAGATCTTCGCCTACCCCCGCCTGACCTTCAATTTCCTTCAGCTCAAGGGAGGCATCCCCCTAATACCCGCCCTCATCGGCGTCTTCGGCGTCTCGGAATTTCTCGCTGTTCTTCAGGAGGACGTGGCCTACAAGATCGAAGGCAAGGTGGGAAAGGTCATTCCTCCCATGAAGGAATTTATCCCTCTCATTCCGGCTGCAATCCGTTCGGGGATCATCGGAGTCATCATCGGCGCCATTCCCGGGGCGGGAGAGGACATCGGAAGCTGGCTCTCCTATGACGTGGGAAAGCGCAGGTCGAAAAAAGGGCATCTCTTCGGAAAGGGAAGCTACGAAGGGCTTGTCTGCTCTGAAGTGGCGAACAACGCCGTCATCGGGGGAGCCATGATCCCCCTGCTCACCCTGGCGGTCCCCGGCAGCCCGCCTTCGGCCATGTTTCTCGCCGCCGTATGGCTTCACGGCGTCCGGCCCGGCCCCATGCTCAACTTCGAAAACCCCGGTTTTCTGCCCCTCGTGGCCGCCATGCTCATCCTCGGATCCGTAGCGATGCTCTTCTGGGGACTTACCCTTGCCAAGCCCATGGTGGCGGTGCTGAAAATCAAGCGGGAGATCCTTCTTCCCATCGTCATCCCTCTCACGGTCATCGGCGCCTACGCGGGGGGAGTCCGTATATTCGACGTCTACCTCATGCTCGGCTTCGGGGTTCTCGGCTATGTCCTGCGCCAGATGGACTATCCCCTTGCGCCCCTCGTTCTCGGACTCATCCTGGGTCCCCTTGCGGACACCAGCTTCCGGAGGGCACTGCAGCAGAGCCGGGGCGCCGTTCTGCCCCTGCTTCAGCGCCCCATAGGGCTCATCCTGATGCTCTGCGTCGCCTGGCTCATCTGGACGGGAGTGAAAAGAACGAAACAGTACTACGCGGAAAAAGCGGCCGCCGATTCCCTGGACGAGGAAGCAACCTGCAGGATCAAATGAGAAACGAGGAGGAAAAAGCATGCGTGCTGTAGTGAAATATCTCAGGGATGACGGCAATACGGAAGTACGGGATGTTCCCGTACCGGAAACCGGGCCGTCGGATGTGCTGGTGAAGGTGGCCTATATCGGCATCTGCGGCAGCGACCCCCACATGTACCACAACCAGGTATCCTACCCCATGGCGGTCCCCGTCATTCTGGGGCATGAATTTTCCGGGACCGTGGAGAAAGTCGGCAGCGCCGTAAAAAACTGGAAGCCCGGAGACCGGGTCACCGCGGAGACCCATGCCCGATATTGCGGAGAATGCGTTCTCTGCAAGACCAACAACTACCGTTTCTGCCGGGAGCGAAAAGGATACGGCTTCGGCGTGGACGGGGCCTTTGCCGAATATGTCAGCGTCCCGGCCCGGATTCTTCATGCAGTCCCCGAATCGGTCACCCTTCGGGACGCCTCCTGCACCGAGCCGGTGTGCGTGGCCTACAACGTGGTCATCGCAAAAGTCGGCGTTCGGGCCGGAGACAGCGTGGCGGTTCTGGGCCCCGGCCCCATCGGAATTCTCTGCGTCCACATGGCAAAGACGGCCGGGGCGAGCCATATCGCCGTATTCGGCGCACCGGGAGACGAAAAGCGCCTCGAGGTCGCCCGGACCTACGGAGCCACGGAGGTCCACGTCCTCGACGGCTCTTCTGACCCTAAGGCCGCCGCTGCCAGGTTCAACGAGGGGTACGGCTTCGATTCGGTGATCGACGCGGCGGGGCCGGCGGCAACCCTCAAAATTTCCATGGACATCGTCATGCCCGGAGGAATCATCAACAAGGTCGCCTGGGGACCCAAGCCCGTGAATCTCAGCCTTGACCCCCTGCTCTCAAAGGGAGCGACCCTCCAGGGATCCTTCAGCCACACCTGGGACATCTGGGAGAAAGTCCTCGTAATGATGGATTCGGGGCAGATGCCCCTCGATTCCCTCATCAGCCACGAGCTTCCCCTGGAAGAATGGAAGAAGGGCTTCGACCTCATCGAAAGCCGGGAGGGACTGAAGGTCCTTCTGAAGCCCTGAAGAAGAAGGAAGGCGCAATGTGAAGAGGGGGGAGAAAAAATTTTTCTCCCCCCTCTTCCTTTTTTTTCATTAGGTCCGGTGGTTTTTCCCTCATGGGAAATATTTGACAGGATTGACCGTTTTTCCCTTCACGAGGACGCTGAAATGAAGGTGGCAGCAGGTGGTCCGGCCGGTGCGGCCGACCTTCGCGATGGTCTGCCCCTGCTGTACCCATGTTCCCTTTTTTACTGCGTTCACGCTGTTGTGGCTGTACCGGGTGTGCATTCCGTCGCCGTGGTCGATGGTGACCGTTTTTCCGAACCCCCGGATGACCCCTGAAAAGATGACCTTTCCGGCCCGGGCGGCACGGATGGCGCTTCCCTTCGGAGCCGGGATGTCCACCCCGTCGTGAAGGCGGCCGTGACGCTTGCCGTAGGGAGAGCTTATCCTCCCCTCGAGGGGGCGGAGAAAGGCCTGATCGGGAAGAGAAGCGGGAGTCCTCTTCGGCTGAACCGGAGAGGGAAGATAAATTTTTTCCTGCTGCTTCAGCAGGGGAAGGAGGGTCTCGCCTCTCTGGCGGGCCCGGGTTTCAGCGAGGGTTGTGACGAGTTGGGATTCGCCCCTCGGTATGAGAATCTTCTCTCCGGCCGGAAGGGGTTTCTCCCGGAAGGAAAGTTCATTGGCCCGTTCTATCGTTTTCGGCGAAACGCCGTAGCGTCCGGCGATGAAGGCCAGGGATTCGCCTGAGCGGACGGAATGCTCTATCCAGGGCAGCGGTGCGGCGGAGCAGGGAAGAGTAAAAAGAAAGAGAAAACACGGAAAAAGAAAAATACCTTTTCTGACGGAAAAAGGCATGAATGCGCCCCCTTCTGATCGGGTGAAAAGCTTACAGAGGCTATCCTATCGGAGGCTCTCTCTATTCTACTCAGTAAAAATACTTAAAAATCATAAAATTTTTTCTCTTGAATAATTCCGGGAATTTTTTCCAGACAGGTAAAAAGAAACTATCGGTGGGAAAATGATAAAATAACGAAGCAAAAGAAAAGGGAGAGAGATCTCTCACCGCCTTCAGGAGGAACCCATGGAAAATATTGTCATACCCCCCGAACTCGAGCCGCTGATTGCATTTCACGGCCATTTCTGCCCGGGAGTGCTGATCGGATGGAGGGCCGCCCTGATGGCCCGGAAACTGCTGGAGGTCACCCGGGACCGGGATGAGGAGCTTGTGGCCATCTCCGAAAACGACGCCTGCGGCGTCGATGCCATCCAGTACGTCCTCGGCTGCACCTTCGGCAAGGGAAACCTTCTCTTCCGGGACTGGGGAAAACAGGCCTTCACAGTCTTTCGCCGTTCCGACGGCAAGGGAGTGCGCATGGTTCTGAATGCCCCTGACAGGGAGCTGACCAGGGAGGAATCGGCTCAACGCATGCTGGAAGAAACGGACGAAAAACTCTTCACGGTCATGGAACCTCAGGAGCCCATTCCAGAAAGTGCCAAGATACGGAAGTCCGGCTTCTGCAGTCTCTGCGGCGAGCGGGTCATGGAGACGCGTCTCGAGCAGCTGGAAGACGGCAGGCAGGTCTGCATTCCCTGCGGAGCCTTGATATCACAAAAAAAGAAGACGGAGAATAGTGAAGGACTCAAATAATCTTCCCGGCAAACATTCGGCAGGCCGCATATTCAATGCGGCCTGCCGAATGTTTGCCCAGAGGATTGGAATATTTATTTTTTTGAACCTCGTTTTAGTAAAAATATCAAAACCGCGAAGAGTCCCAGGCCGAAAATGCTTGAGAGGCGTTCAGGTATGATCATGCACAAGGCAGTAAAAATAAAGAATGCCCGCACCATGGCGGATATGTGATCTTTCCAGAATCCTATGACGCCGATGCCCAGGGAGATGATTCCCACGGTGCAGAAGAAGAATACGCCTGCCATTTCATAGACGGATCCCAGCCCCAGAAGTGCGGGATTATAGACAAAAACGTAGGGGATAAGGAAAAGCACGATCGCCAGCCTGACCGCTTCCATTCCTGTTTCCCACAGCCCCGTTTGTGTAATGCCTGCCGCCGTATAGGATGCGATGGCCACAGGAGGAGTTATCATGGACATGTTGGCAAAGTAGAAGATGAACATGTGAGCCACCAGAGGTTGAATGCCCAGATTCTGCATGGCCGGAGCGAGAAGGACGGCGCTCATGATGTAGGCGGCGCTGGTCGGCATTCCCATCCCCATGATGATGATCATGATTGTGGACAGGACGAGGGCGAGAAGGAGGTTGTTTGCCGACAAAGAAGCGATCAGTGCGCTGAACCGCAGCCCGAGACCCGTGTAGACTACTTCTCCGATCACTATGCCGGCAATGGCGCATGGAAGAGTCACGATAATTGAGCTTTTCGCGCCGTCGATGGCCATTTTCAGTATTTGTTTCACGGAAAGGCGGGTATCTTTTCGAAGCTGGCAGAGAACAATGAGAGTGAGCGTCGACGCCAGGGCGGAGTACATGAGCGAGCGTCCCCAGGCGATAAGTCCCACGAGAACGACGATGGGCATGATCAGATGAATATACTTCCTGATGGTGTAAAGAAGTTCTTTTTTATCCACATCTTCAATATGCATTCCCTGCTTGTGGGCCTCCAGATGAACTTCCCAGAAAAGAGAACCCACATAGAGAATTGAAGGCAGTATGGCGCAGAGCACTATGGTGAAATAGGAAACGCCTATCATATCCGCCATGATGAATGCGGAAGCTCCCATAACAGGAGGGATGAGCTGCCCTCCTGTTCCCGCAGTGGCGAGAAGCGCTCCGCTGAATACCGGTTTGAAGCCGGCTTTTTTCATCATGGGGTACACGATGGTTCCTACAGAGGCGACGTTCGCCGCGGCGCTCCCGCTGATCATTCCGAAAAGCCCCGAGGCGATGATGGACGCTTTGCCGGCTCCGCCGACGGACTTTCGGGTGGCATATTTGGCCATTGCGACGAAGAGAAGCCCGGCAGGAGTTGCTGCAAGAAAGGCGCCGAAGATCATAAAGTAAAAGATCGTGTATGCCGAAGCTGCGATAGGGCTCGAAAAAATTCCCGATGAGGTCATGAGCTGATTTTCAATGAAGGCTGAAATGGTTACTTTCGGGTGGGCCAGAAGCCCCGGCAGATTCGCACCAAAGAAGCTGTATGCCATAAAAACCAATGCAATGATCGTCATGGACCATCCGAGAGTTCTTCTCCCCGCCTCAAGAAGAAAGAGGACGAGCATGATGCCGAAGAGATAATCTGTAAAATAAAGATCATCGACAAAGGGAAGCCGGGTGACGATGCGGTCTGAATGGTAGAGGATGTATCCCATGAAAAGGACGAGGGCGGAAACGAACAGCATGTCGAGCACGAAGGAAATCTGCGGATATTTTTTCAGGGAGGGTTTCAAAAGAAAAACCAGTACGAGACAAAAACCCACATGGAGAGGCAGGATGATCATCCCCGGGACGGCCGAAAATGCTATATAGACCTGTCCTATGACCCAGAGAAGGGCTGTGGCGGAAGCAAGGATATTTCTCGTCTTCTGTTGTTCCACGTCGTTTTTCGGCCTCCTTATTCTGCAGAAAGATGAATGGGAAGAGCAGAACGCCCTCTCCCATTCATCTTTTTATTTTGTCTGCCGAGCGGACGGCAGGCTTACTTCAGTATTCCCTTTTCCTTATAAAATTTGACTGCTCCCGGGTGAAGAGGCACACCGCCGAGGTTTGCCGGATTTGCGGCATCTTTTTCCGGATCGAAACTCTCGAATGCCTTATGTCCTTTCACGAGAGCGTCTTTTCCTTCAAAAATGGCTTTTGTTATCTTATAGGCAGTATCATCATCCATTTTATCCGTAACGGTTATCGTGCTTCTGTAGCCGGGAAGGTGGAGATCTTTATCCTGCCCCTTGAAGCTTCCCGCGGGAAGAACCGACTGAGTGTATCCGTATCTTTCGAGATAGGCCAGGGTTTTCTCTGAAAGATCGATGAGATCGATCTTTCCGGTGACAGCGAGTTCCGTGAACGTGGGATGCCCTTTGGAGAGAGCCTGGATGAAAATATCGCATCGTCCGTCCTTGATGGCATTGGTGATTGCCTCGAAGTCCGTGTGTTCAACGGATCCGCCCCAATTTTTGATGTCATCATAGGAAAATCCGCATGCCTCGAGGACATGAGCTGCGGAAGCCTCTCCCGTGGTTCCTCTCTGGACGGTCATCAGGCGAACCTTCATTTTCTTGTCGGCAACTTCCTCGAGGGAACTTATTTCGCTTCCTTTTCTTACCGCAATCCCTACATAAAACTGGTCCAGACCGCCGACGAGGGTGCGGATATTTTTGATCGGTTCGCTGAAGAGATTGGTCCCTTCATAGGCCCACTTGTTGTTGTTTCCCATGGTCAGGGCGATATTCATCTCTCCCTTGCCGAGGAGCTTGAGATTGCCGATCCCTCCCGCAATGGGGGAGGCATCGATTTTAAGCTCCGGATAGGCTTTCCGGACGACGTCTGCAATGACCGCTGCCTGAACGTACCAGGTGCTGCCCACTTTGTTGGATCCTATCTTCAGTTCATCGTTCTCCGCACAGAATGCAGAGCCTGACCCAAGAGAAAACACAATCACAAAAACCGCTGCGGCGAAAAGAATCCAGTTCCTCTTCATTTTTTCCCCTCCTTTTGAATGTGGTGCAAAAGTGCTGTTCAACAGGAAATTTTCTCCTGATATCTTATGAAACTGCCCTGACCGCTTCGAACACGATCTTCCGATTGCACGCACAAAAAGGTACGTTCTGAAAAAGCTGTTCATGAAACGGATGAAAGGCAAAAAATCCGCTTTGTGCCCGGGAAAGGGCCGTTTAGGTTCTCATGTATCTTTGCTTCAATAAAGATAGGGAAGTCCCTTTTTCTTTGCATTGGGAATCCATCTCGGAACGGGCGGCACCAGTTCATCCTCTGCCTTTACGGGCATTTCAATGAGAACGGGACCTTGGTGTTCAAAGGCAAGACCCAGCGTTTCACGAATTTTGTCCGGATCCTCCAGCCGGAAAGCCCTGAGCCCGAAGCCCTCGGCGATCTTGCAGTAGTTCACGTAGCCGAAGTCTGTGGCGAAGGGCCTGGCGTTGTAGACATGCTCGATTTCTCCCCGAATCCAGCCGAAGACGTTGTTGTTCAGAAGAATGAATTTGATGTTCAGCCCCAGTCGGCTGTATGTCTCGAGTTCGCCGCAGTTGAAGTGGAAGCTGCCGTCTCCGCCGAGGGCAATCACGGTATGGTCCGGTCGTGCGATGGCGGCTCCTACCGCAGCGGGCAGAACATAGCCGAGGGCCCCCATGGAATAGTTCGAAAGGAACAGCCTGCCTGCTTTTTTTTGAACGAGAAATGCTGCCGAATAGATGCTTCCTACGCTTGGTTCAACGAGAATGAGCGCTTTTTCAGGGAGCAGATTTTCAAGCTCCTTGATGAATCGAACCGGATGAATCGGCCTCTCTTCGGAACGTGCCGCTTCAGCTGCGGAAGCGTCGAGAGCCTTCATTGCCTGAGAGACATCGCGGTTCTTCTTTTTTCCCATTCTTTTAGTTCCTCGTTCACGGAGGCGGCAGTTCATCGTCGCCAGGGTCGCCCGGGCGTCTCCAATGAGTGAAACGTCTGTTCTGTAGTTGTTGCCGGCTTCCTGCCGGCTGATGTCGAGATGGATAATTTTGGGTGATGAGCTTTTTGAGGGCAGTTTCCAGGCATCGGTTCCGGCGGAATCGGTATTTGAACCTATAAAGAAGACGAGATCGGCTTCCTCGAGAAAACGATTCGAATAACTGGTGCCTCCCCGTGCTCCAATAAGGCGTATGGATAAGGGATGGACCTCGGAAATCGTTCCTTTCCCCGTCATGGTTGTTCCGACGGGAATCGAAAAAAGTTCGGCGAGAGAAAGTATTTCTTCCCCGGCTTCGGATACAAGGGCTCCCTGGCCGCAAACGATCACCGGGTACTCGGCCCCGGCCAGCAGATCGAGGGCGCGGTCAATGTTTCCGGAATCGGCGACGGGGCGGTCTATGGGCCATTCAATGCTGCCGCCGTAGAGATCCCATTCGTTTATCTCCGCTTCCTGTTCATAGACATCGAGGGGAATCCGGACATGGACTGCTCCAGGCCGATCGGAAAGGGCGACCCGGAAGGCCCGGCGGACGAGGTGAGGTATATCCGCAGCCCTGGTGATCACGATGCTTTCCTTCGTTATCGACTCATAGAAGCGAGTCTGGTCAAATCCGGAAAGCATATTCCTCTTATCGTTGTTCAGCGGAATATCGGAGGTGAAGCAAATGGTCGGAACGGAACCCTTGAAAGATTCAAGAACGCCGGGAGCAGGATGGGCTCCTCCCGGGCTGGGGGCTTCGCTGACGCCGACTTTTCCTGCGGTTTTCGCATAGGCTTCCGCCATGAAGGCGGCAGCCCGTTCATCATGGGTCAGGATATGGCGGATCTTCGGAAATTTTTCCCATTCTCTGTAGAGCGCGAGAGTAGTTTCTCCCGGAAGACCGAACACTTCTTTAACATCGTGCAGATAAAGCATCTCGAGCAGTATTCTGGCTCCATTGAGTCGCATGCCTCTGCCTCCCTATTGTCTTTGGAAAAAAGAGCTATACTCACATCCTTCATCATTGATGAAGGATGTGAGTATAGCTCAAACAAAAATTCTGTCAATGCTCCTGAGAGAATTCGGAAAAGGTTTCGGATGTTGATTCATGGCAGCCGGAAGAAAGGAGATGACGCTGGATTACAGATTGCCTTCGGGAGAAAGTTTTTTTGCATTCGTGATGACATCGTCCAGATGTGACGCCATTGCTGCCGCGGCTTTTTCCGGATCGCGGGCCTTCATGGCTTCCAGTACTTTTTCGTGGGAGACGTTGAGAGGGGTATTATAGATTCTGAATGTCCCGACAAAAAAATTCTGCCATTTTGAAGTGATTCCGATAAAATCATAAAGGGTTTCCAGCAGCGGAACCTTTGAGGCTTTTAATATGGCCCGATGAAACTTGGCCGACATGTCGACATAATCTTCATGCTTTCTCATGCTGTCATATTGCGTCTGGATAATTTTTTCCATTTCCTCCAGCTCTTCTTCAGTGGCCTTTATCGTAGCCTGATAGGTTGCCTCTCTTTCCAGCGCCTTTCTTGCGATGAGGCGCTCAATGAGGTTGTTGCCTCCCCGGACTTCAGGCTGAACAATGATATCCTTGAGGAAATCGCGAAGCTCTTTTTCTTCCTCGAGGGCGGCAAAACGGTCTTTTCCGCAA
Source organism: Aminobacteriaceae bacterium (assembly GCA_963674625.2). Classification (GTDB taxonomy): domain Bacteria; phylum Synergistota; class Synergistia; order Synergistales; family Aminobacteriaceae; genus JALHFZ01. The sequence goes on from CAXXXO010000004.1 coordinate 1,004,131, forward strand.
GAAGTGATGCAGTGTCCCAGTTTGCCTCTCTTCTCGAGTAATCCCTGATTGCGAAGAGCCCGCATGGCCCGTCCCACGCCGGCTTCGCTCACCCGAACGCCCTGCCGTTCGATGCTCTCAAGAAGGCTTCCTGCGCCTTTTGGTTCACTTCCCTGATCGAGAAATTTTAAGATCCAGTATTCCAATGCGGATTTTGATTTGACCATATGAAGCCCTCCTGTTTTCAAGAAGCGGAGCATCTTCTTTATGCAGTCCGATTATCTCTTTTTGAGTCCTTCCTTTTCTGTCCGGATGATGCAGCAGTCGTCTCCGTCGAGGGTGTTTTTATCATGGACGCATTTGTACCCTTTCCCGTAGGCGGCATATTTGGCCTGGTCGACGCCGCAGTAGAGCCGTCCCCATTTCGCGAAGTCCAGGTCCTTCCAGTTTTTGGCGAAGGGGCAGTATTCGACTTTTGAGGCCCTTCCCTCTGGCAGACCTTCGGGAATTGAGCAGGGAGCCTTCTTCCACCCCATGGAGGGAAGGTCCTTTCCCTTGCCGTAATTTTCCAGGGTCGGTTCAAACCCCTGGGCCACAACCCTTTCGGAGGTCCTGGCGCCGCAGATCGTCCCGTAGGAGGCAATCGCCTTCTTCGTGATCTCCTCCGTCCGCTCCTCGCCCAGCTCATCGAGAAGAGTCTGAACGAAAGAGTAATAGAGAAGGGCGATCCGCTCGGTAAGAATGGACACGTCCTCCTCGGCGGTTTCCCGGGGGACCATGGTTTTTTCCGAAAGCTGTTCTTTCATTCTCTTCTCTCCCCTTTTCAGCAGAGGAAGCGCCCTCCGCCTGAAATCACTTCCATATCGGGCAAGAGCCCGCGGTTATTCTATCACTCTCCGGTAAATGTGCGAACCGGCAGCGGCTTCAGTTTTCCCCGGCAGTATTTTGTTCTTACGGTGAAATCAATGAATTTCATGGTAGAGAACGCATTGCCGTGGTATAAAAGAATCCGTTATAATAGCCATAAAGTTATATCAATTATACAGAAAGATGACGGAAAACATTCTCATTTTCGGAGGTGGTTATTATGAAGGAAGATGTTCGCACCACTTCCCCGGCCTATCAAATGGACCGGCCGGGAGTAAAAGCTCAGTGGATAGGTTTTTTGCTCTGGCTTGGGGTGACCTTTGCCGCTTCGGCCATCGGAGGGTATGCTTCTGTAAACGCCCGGAACTTTTACAGCGAACTGGCGAAGCCCGGCTGGTTCCCGCCGGGGTCGGTCTTCGGTCCCGTCTGGATGGTGCTCTACACCATGATGGGCATCGCGGCATGGCTTGTCTGGCGGGAGGGAGGCTTCCGCCAGGCGTCCGCAGCCCTCGGGCTCTACCTGGTGCAGCTGGCGTTGAATGCCCTCTGGAGCTGGACCTATTTTCAGTGGAAGAGCGGCCCCCTTTCCTTCGGAGTGATCCTTGTCCTGTGGGTTCTCATTCTCATAACCATTGTCGCCTTCCGGAAAATCCGTCCCCTCGCGGCGGGCCTCATGGTCCCCTATGTCCTCTGGGTGACCTTCGCGGCGGTTCTCAATTTTGTTGCATGGAGGCTGAACCCGACGGTCCTCGGATAAAGGAAATCTTTGCCGTAAAAATAGCCCTCCGGGAAAAATTTTTCCCGGAGGGCTTTCATTCTCCAGTTACCGAAGTCCCCTCGTTGCGGAAGGGGTCTCTCCGTCTTCAAGAAAGAGCACCGGTTTTTCCTGAGAGAGGGATGAACGGAAGAGGCCGAAGATCCCGCCCTTTCCGGCGCTCATCTCCTTTTCGGTGAATCCGAAGAAGAGATATTCTTCCCCGTTTCCCCTCCATGCAGGGGAGAGGGCGCTGATCCGGTCGGAGGTGATCCTCCTTGTGGTCCCGTCCCCGGGGAGAAAGAGGAAGAGAGCCCCTGTCAGGCCGTCGCCGCTCTTCTGCCATCCTCCCGTATCCTCCACCTCGCCGTCGAAAAGCCATTTGCTTCCGTCCGGGGAGACGGAGAAATGAATTCCGCTGGAGGGCATCGCAGGGCCGATGACCTCCGAGAGCCTTCTCATCTCGCCGATTTTTCCGTTTTTCAGGTCGATCCTGTAGAGGTTTTCCAGGTCCTGGCAGTAAACCGACTCTCCGTCGGCGCTCCAGAAGGGAGAATAGACCCCGGGGAGCTCCGGAGCGAGATGGGTGAATTTGCCGTCTCTCAGGGAGTAGCGGCCGATGCCCCACTCGGATTTTTTTTCGACCCAGTAATTGAAGACCAGGGCTTTCCCGTCGGGAGACCATCGAGGACCGTAGTTGTTGGTGCCCGGAATGGATTTCGGTACTGTAGTCTTTTTCTTTTGCAGGTCGAAAATGGCGATTCTTCTTGTTCCGTTCTTTTCATCCGAAGCGGTGCAGGCGGCATATTTTCCGTCGGGGGAGATCTCCGGGTCGTATCCGGGGCAGAGTTTTACGGGTTTGATCCCGGCGGTATCCGTCAGCCAGACCGCCCCGTTCCGGGAGAAGATCACCGGGGAGTGGGCTTCTTCAGATTTTCCGTCGGCGCAAAGAGGGACCGCCAAAAGGAGACAGTACCCCAGGAGGAGCAGAATAAGAGAAAGGGGAGCGCATGAATTCCTTTGCTCTGTCATTGTGTAGTACCTCCCAGCATGTTTTTCCAGAAAAAGAGAAATGCCGGCAGAGGCTTTGTGACTCCGCCGGAGAAAACCCTATTCATTCATAATGACACCGGTCTTCGAAGCGCGGAAGATCCTGTCTTCTGCCTGCATTGGCGGTGGAAGGACTGAAAAAGAAGAAATTTCAGGAGGTCAGGGAAAACCCTTTCTCCCGAAAGATACGGAGACAGGCGTCCACCACGTTTTCATCGAGAGCGGTTCCCCGGAGGCGCTCGATCTCCCCGAGTCCCGCATCCAGCCCGAGGGCGGGACGGTAGGGACGGTAGGAGGCCATGGCGTCCACGATGTCCGCCACGGCGATGATCCGCGCCTCGGGAAGGATATTCTTCCCCAGGAGCCTGTCCGGATAGCCTGTGCCGTCCATGCGCTCGTGATGCTGGGCGACGATGTCGTGGAGCGGCCAGGGAAGATGGATCTTGCTGAGGATGACCGACCCCGCCCGGGGGTGGCTCTTGATAAGCTCGAACTCGAGGGCGGAAAGCTTGCCCGGTTTGCTCAGGATTTCACCCGGCACCTCGATCTTGCCGATGTCGTGGACGAGGGAAGCCTGCTCAACTCCCTTCACGAAGGAGGAGGGATACCCCATCTCCTCGGCGATGGCCTTCGCGAGCCGTGCGACCTGACGCTGGTGCCCGGAGGTGTAGGGATCCTTGGCCTCCGTGGCGGAAGCGAGAACTTCTATGGCCTCGCTGAAGATGCGCTCCATGTTGGTGAGATTCTCGGCCAGGGTTGTCTGGACGATTTTCGACTCGGTGATGTCCTGTCCCACGGCGTGAAATTCCTTCCCTCCGTCGGAGTGATCCGAGAAGAGCCGGATCGTCCAGCGATGCCAGAGAGTTGATCCGTGCGCTCCGACGACGGGAATCTCTGCCGTGACGGCCGGCCGGGAAGGGGAGAGGACTTTCAGATGGTTTTTCAGGGCTTCAAGGGAAATTTCGCTGAGAAACTCAAAGCAGGAAACCCCCCTAAGCTCCTCGGGAGAGCGGGAGGCGAAGATGCAGAATTCCCTGTTCGCGAAGGAGAGTATTCCCTCTTCATCAAAGGAGCATACCATGGCGGGAATGTCCTCCACGAGGCAGCGGTACCGTTCCTCGCTCACCCGCAGCCGGGTCTCGGTCTCTTTTATCCGGGTCTGGTCCATGTAGATGCTGTAGCATCCCACCCGTTTTCCCTTCAGCAAGATGGGGAAGGCCGTTCCCTTCACGTAGATATGCTCTCCATTTTTTCGTTTCCTGGCCCCCTCGAAGAAAATGGTCTCCCCGCCCACGACCCGGCCCGTATTTGACACCGCTTCCCTGAAGGTCTCGGGAAGGGAGATGAGATCATCGATGAAGCGTCCCTTCATCTCCTCGCGGGAATAGCCGAACATGTCCTCCGAGGCCCGGTTTGCTGAGATGATCCGTCCGTCGAGGCTGCTGTGGTGAATGGCAAGGGGGGCATGGGAAAAAAGCTGCTCGAGAAAAGCAGATTTCACCTCGAGGCTGGCCTCGGTGCGTCCACTGTTGGAAACATCGTGGATGATGGAGCAGAGCACCTTCCGGCGGTTCCAGTTCAGGGCGCTGCTGAACACCTCCACTTCGCAGAGGGTCCCCGATTTTTTCCGGTGCTGAAAACGGAAGCAGACCCGGGTCTTCCCAGCTGCCTCCTGAAGTCTGGCCCGTATTTCTTCCTCGGGGAGGGTGTTGATATCGGAGATGCTGAGACGGAGAAGCTCTTCCTGTGGATATTCGTAAAATTCGACCGCCGCTTTGTTTGCCTCGAGAATTGCGCCTGTTTCGGGGTCGACGAGAAGCATGAGAGACGCATTTTCGAAAAAAAGGTTCGAGAAGAGAAACCGTTCCTCTTGATCGCTTCTTTTCTCTTCACCAGCGGAAAACGGGAATCGGATCATTCTCTCTTCCTCCAAACTCTGCGGGGTTCCCGGAACAGGAATATCCCGTACAATAGAATTGTAGCAGACAAACAAACGTTCGATCGAGACTTGGGAATCAGTCCCCCCCTGCCTCAGGCTTCCTCCCCGGGGCCGGGGGTATAGGGAACTGCCGCATCAGAATCCGTACGGAAGGCGGAAAGGAAAATGGAGAAGGAAGTCGGAAAAAAGGAGATGTCTTTCCTGGGAGCTCTCCTCGTTCTCGGGGGGATCTTCGCCATCCTCGCGGGAGGAAAATTCTTTTTCGGCGCGGACATCGTCCTTCTTCTGCTCGGCAGCGGTATCTTCACCACGGCGGTTTTCCGGGGATTCTACGGCTATTCGTGGAGAGATCTCTTCGGAAGAGGGGTGGTCCCCCTTCTTCGCCGTTCGTCGGGGGCCCTCGGCATACTGCTCAGCGTCGGACCGCTCATCGCCGCCTGGACCCTGTCGGGGACCATACCCTATCTTGTCTGGTCGGGCCTCCGCCTTCTCGCTCCGGCGATCTTTCTGCCCTCCGTCTTCGTGATCTGTTCTCTGGCGTCCCTGCTCACCGGCACATCCTGGGGCACGGCCGGAACCTTCGGCATCGCCTTCATGGCCATCGCCGGGGGGCTCGGCATACCGGCCGCGGCCACGGCCGGGGCCATCGTCGGAGGAGCGTATTTCGGCGACAAGCTCAGCCCCGTCTCAGACACCACCGTGCTCGCCGCTGCCGTGGCGGAGGTGGACGTGGTGGACCACATACGGGGGAATGCTCTGGACCACCATTCCAGGCTTTTTCCTCTCCCTCGCTGCCTATGCCTTTCTCGGAAGAGGCTCTCAGGGTCCTCTCAAGGGGGAGCTCGTCAGTTCCATGACCTCTGCCCTTGCCGCAACTTTTCGGATGAGCCCCCTTCTGCTCCTGCCCCCTCTCCTTCTTCTGGTTCTGTCCTGGCGTCGCCATTCCATTTTTGCCGTCCTCTGGATCGCCGTCGTCTCGGCCCTTCCCCTCGCCCTCTTTCAGGGATATTCTCCGGGGGAGATCCTCCGGGCCCTGGCCGCAGGACCACGGGTCGCCACGGGAGCGGCCCAGCTGGACGAGCTTTTTGCCCGGGGCGGGCTGCTCTTCATGGGAGGCGTCGCCGCGGTGGTCTCGATCTGCTTCGTCTTCGCGGGACAGCTCGAGGCCACGGGGAGCTTCCGGGCCGTCAGCCGGAAGCTGCAGGATACATTCATCGGCCTCGGCAGGGGACGCTTCGTCATCGCCGTTTCCTTTTCAGGTCTTCTGGTGAGCATTGCCACGGGAAACTCATATCTGGCCGAGATCATCCCGGGCACCATGTTCCGGGAGATGGCCGACTCTCTGAACGTCTCCAGGAGGGTTCTCTCCCGCACTCTCGAGGATTCGGGAACTATGGTAGTTCCTCTCGTTCCCTGGTCCGCCGCTGGAATCTACCTCTCCTCGGTCCTTGGCGTTCCCGTGGCCTCCTACGCCCCCTGGGCATTGCTGTGCTATCTCGGCCTGGCAACCGCCTGGATCTACGCCCTCACGGGAACGGTCCTCTGGCCGTCGGACGAGAAAAGAAAGGAGGAATAAGGCAATGGATATTCGGATCAAGCGGGTCTACGAATCCGCCGCCGAAGAGGACGGATGGCGCATCCTCGTGGACCGCCTCTGGCCCCGGGGATTAACGAAGGAGAAGGTGAAGGCAGATCTCTGGCTGAAGGAAGCGGCTCCGAGCACGGAGCTGCGGAAGGAATTTCACCACGATCCGGAGAAGTTTGAAGAGTTCAAAAAAAAATATATTGCAGAACTCGAGGACAGGCCGGATGTGTTGAAGACCCTGCTGGATGAGTGCGGAAAGGGACGGATTACCCTGGTCTACGGCGCAAAGGACAAAAAGAACAACCAGGCAGTGGTGCTGAGGGACTGGCTGCTCTCCAGGTCGGGAAAGGAAAATTAGGGGGCTTTCAGAAAATCACAAAAACATCTTCTGAGGTCTTTCCGTTTCGGAAAGACCTCAGAAGATGTCATGCTTTCGGAGGGATTTTTTTGATGTATTTCTCGATCTCCTCAAGGGAGAGACGGGTGAGTTCCGCAGCGGGAAGGAGGGAGAGAAGCTGCCATCCCATATCGAGGGACTGGCCGATCTCCCGGTTTTCCTCGGCACCCTGGTTGAGAAAAGTATGCTCAAAGGTATCGCCGAAGGCCAGGGTAGCCTTGTCCGCCTTGCTCACCTCGTCCTCCCCGACGACCCCGGCCAGGGCCCGGACTTCGTTCACCCGGCTGTAGGAGGCGAAGAGCTGCCCGGCGAGATCGGGATGGTCCTCCCGGGTGTACCCTTTTCCGATGCCGTCCTTCATGAGCCGGGAGAGGCTCGGCAGAATCTCCACGGGGGGGTAAATTCCCCGGGCCTCCAGGTCCCTCGAGAGGACGATCTGCCCCTCGGTGATGAACCCCGTGAGGTCGGGAATGGGGTGGGTGATGTCGTCGTTCGGCATGGTGAGGATAGGGATCTGGGTGACGCTTCCCCTGCCGGAGCGCAGCACCCCCGCCCGTTCGTAGAGGGAGGCGAGGTCGCTGTAGAGGTAGGCCGGGTACCCCTTTCTGCTGGGTACTTCCCCCCGGGCGACGGACAGCTCCCGAAGGGCCTCGCAGTAGCTCGTCATGTCCGTCATGATTACGAGCACATGCATTCCGAGGTCGAAGGCCAGATATTCCGCCGCCGTGAGGGCAAATCGGGGGGTGGCGATCCGTTCGATGACCGGGTCGTCGGCGAGGTTGAGAAAGAGCAGAAGGTTCCGTCCCTGCCCCTGAGCGGAGAGACGGCTCGAGAAGTAGGCGGCGTCGTCGTGCTTTATGCCCACGCCGGCGAAGACCACGGCGAAGTTCTCCGCCCCCACCAGTTTTGACTGGGTGGCGATCTGCACGGCAAGCTGGTTGTGGGGAAGGCCGTTGCCTGAGAAGATGGGCAGCTTCTGCCCCCGGATCAGGGTCAGCAGGACGTCCAGGGAGGAGATTCCCGTGGAGATGAAATCCCTCGGGTATTCCCGGGCGAGGGGGTTGATGGGAGATCCGTTCACGGGACGGCGGATGCCCCCGAGCACGGGACCGCAGCCATCCCGGGGTTCGCCCAGACCGTTGAAGGTACGTCCCAGGAGGGAGGGGGAGAGGGAGATCTCAAGCTCCCGGCCGAGAAAGCGCACGGCCGTGGAGGAGGGGACGAGCCCCTCCGTACCGGAGAAGACCTGCACGAGGGTGGACTTTTCGTCCACAAGCACGACCCGTCCCTTGCGGACCTCTCCCTTCAGGGGGATCACATCCACGATTTCGTCGTACCCCACTCCGGGGATGCCCGAGAGCAGAAGGAAGGGGCCGTTGATCCTGTTCACCCCCACGTATTCTGTAAAGGGCATGTCTATCTCTCCCTTCGGGGAGCGATGCGCTCCCGGCAGACGGTCTCCATCCGGTCGAAAAGCCGCCGCCTGAGATCATCGAAGACTTTCGTCTTCTCGGCGGGGATCTCCCGCAGATGGGTCAGCTCCACCAGTTCATCAAGGCCCTTGAGAAGGGAGAGTGGGCATCCCGCTTCGAGGAGCTTCTCGGCCTTTTCGTTGAAGCCGAGAAGGAGCCCGAGGATGGCCACCCCCTTTTCGGGGGGACAGTAGGAATCGGGACCGAAGGCCCCCTGCTGGAGGTAGCCGTTTTTGAGCAGGGAGGCCGTAAGGGCAGTGAGCTTCTGGTCGTCCGGGAGGACATCTTCTCCCACAAGACGGATGATCTGCTGGATCTTGTCGTCCCGGGCGAGGACCTCCCGGGTCCTGTCCCGAAGGGTTGCCCAATCCGGGCTCACATGGGCGGCGTACCACCCCTTTACTTCATCGGCGTATTCGCTGTATGAATCGGTCCAGCTGATGGCCGGAAAGTGGCGGGAATGGGCTAACTGCTGATCGAGGGCCCAGAAACAGCGGATGAACCGCTTCGTGTGCCGGGTTACCGGCTCGGTGAAATCCCCTCCGGGAGGGGAGACGGCGCCGATGACGGAGATGCTCCCCGTGGAGCCTCCCAGGGTGGTGACCTTTCCCGCCCGTTCGTAGAATTCGGCGATCCGGGTGGGCAGATAGGCCGGGAACCCTTCCTCCGCAGGGATTTCTCCAAGCCGCCCGGAGATTTCCCGAAGGGCTTCGGCCCACCGGGAAGTGGAGTCGGCCATGAGGGCAACGTCGTACCCCATGTCCCGGTAGTACTCCGCCATGGTGATCCCCGTGTAGATTGAGGCCTCCCGTGCCGCCACGGGCATGTTCGAGGTGTTTGCGATGAGGATGGTGCGCTCCATGAGGGGCTTTCCCGACCGGGGATCCTCGAGGACAGGAAATTCCTCCAGTACCTGGGTCATTTCGTTTCCCCGCTCGCCGCAGCCGATGTAGATCACGATCTGGGCGTCGCTCCATTTCGCGAGCTGGTGCTGGGTCACGGTCTTGCCCGTTCCGAATCCTCCGGGAATGGCCGCAACGCCCCCCTTCGAGAGGGGGAAGAGGCCGTCGATGACCCGCTGACCGGTAATGAGGGGTTCGTCGGGAAGCAGCCGCTCCGCTATGGGCCGGGGGGTGCGCACAGGCCAGCGGCTCAGGAGGGGGATGGATTGTTCCTTTCCCCTGGCGTCCCGGATGCGGGCCACGGCGGAGGATGCCTTGTGAAAGCCCGCGGGAAGAATGGAGAGCAGCTCTCCCTCCAGCCCCGCCGGTACCATAATGCGGTGCTCCACGAGGGAGGTCTCCCGGATGGAGGCGATGACCGTTCCGGCGGTGACCATGTCCCCCACTTTTCCGAGGGGAGTGATCTCCCAGGAGGCCTCGGGGTCGAGCTGGGGAACGGAGACTCCCCGTGTGACGAAGGGGCCTTCCTTCTCGAGGAGCTTCCCGAGGGGCCGTCCGATGCCGTCGAAGATGGACCCCATCAGTCCGGGCCCGAGCTCCATGGAAAGGGGATGCCCCGTTCCGGCCACGGGCTCTCCCACCGTGAGGCCCGCCGTGTCCTCGTAGACCTGGAGCAGGGAGTCCTCTCCGTCGAGGCGGATGATCTCTCCCAGGAGGGCGAGCTTTCCCACGGATACCATCTCCCCCATGGCGAAGTCCCGCATCCCCGACGCGCGCACCACGGGACCGTTGACAGTGATGATCCTTCCTTCCTTCTTCATTTCGGAATCCTCACAGAACCGGAAGGATACGCTCGGCGAGGGTATCCTTGAGCCCGGAGATGATCTCCCGCCAGTCGGCGGGAGCCCTCCACGAGCCGTCCGGGGCGGAAAGCCAGACTCCTCCCAGTATGGGGACGGCGTCGGGCAGGAAGGTTACGGCCAGATCGGGACGCTTCTCCCGGACCCGGGCGGCGACGGGTTCGCCGAGGGCGAGATCCTCGTGGGAGAGCTGCAGGTTAACGGCGCTTCCCCGGGGGAGCTTTTCCGCCGCTTCGAGGGCGAGCCCCGCGAGGATGTCGGGATATTCTTCAGAGTTCCGAAGGTCGGTAAGCTCCTTCTGAAGCAGCGTGATCGCCTCGTCGAGAAGGGAATTCTGCAGGCGGAGGCGATCCTTCGTCCGGGTCATTTCAGCCCCCGAGATCTGCCGCTTCGAAATTTCCTCAGACCGCTTCACAGCGTCCCCGTGAATCTGATCCACCATGCGGTCGAGGGATTCGTTTTGCTCGCTCAGCCATTCGGCCGCCTCCCGGCGGGCAGAATCGAGAAGAGTCTCCCGCTCGTCGTCCGCTTTCTTGAAGAGCAAATTTTTCAGCGAGGTCAGCTTCTCGGGATTTTGAACCTCGTATTTTCGGCTCTCATCGGGAAGGGGATCGGTCATTCTATTCTCACTCCAATCGCATCGCGGATGTACCGCATTAAAAAGTCGCTTTCCCTTCTGCTTCCGTGCCGGTCAGGGATTTCCACCAGGAGGGGAGGATCGTCCCGCTCCCGGAGGGATTTGACGAGGGCGGGAATCTCGGAGGCGGCTTTCTCGGTGATCACGAGGATTCCCACGTCAGTTCTGTTCGACAGCACGTCCCCGATGGCCTCCGCCGTCTCTTCGGGTCCGTGGACCACTATCCCCGGAATGCCCGCAAGACGCAGCAGGACAAGAGTGTCATGGTTGTCGCTCACCAGAAATCCCCTCATGGCGTTTTCACGCCTACAGCTTGCCCAGAATCAGCAGGGAGACGATGACCCCGTAAATGGCGATTCCCTCGGCAAGGCCGAGGTAGATGAGGGTCGTCCCCAGGAGCTCCGGTTTTTCTCCCACCACGCCCAGGGCCGCCGCGCCCACCACCGCCACGGCGATGCCCGCTCCGAGGCAGGCCAGTCCCGTGGCGAGGCTTGCCCCCAGAAAGCCCAGGCCCGATCCGGTGCTCTCGGCACCGGCCTGGGCCGCTGCCGAGAGGTTCGGGGTAAGGGTGAGAATAAGGGCGAGGACAATCAGCCCGAGAAGAGCAGCCGAGGCGCCTCCGAGAATTTTCCGGCTCCCGGCCATCTTCCGGCCCCGAAGAATATATCCGGCGGCGCAGGTGAGTACCGCTCCCGCAGTCAAAAGCACGAGTCCCGTCATGGGAATTCCTCCTCTAATCATGTGGTTTCTGGTTCCAGGTGACCGGAGAAAAGGGATGCCCCCCTCCCCGGAAGAACTTGCTGAAAAATTCGTAGTACTCGAGACGCAGGGTCTGTATGAAGACGATCAGTCCCTCCAGCCCCACGATGATTACGTTCCCCGCCAGAAGGACTGCTGCCCGGAAAATCGGGCCGCCGGGCAGGGAATGGACCATGTCGCTCAGCATGAAGACTGCCGCCGAGAGACCGGCGTGGTTCAGGGCGAAGGCTGCCAGCCGGACAAAGGAGGCCGTGTTGCTCAAAAAGGAGAGGAGGTCGTGAAAAACGGTGAAGGTGTGCACTACCCCTCCCTCTTCCTTTTCCCGGGGGCCGAAGATCGCCCTGTCGAGGGCCGAGCTGAAGAGGATCACCAGAAAAAGCCCCCCAAGCAGGAAATAAAGGACCTTCGGAGGAGAATTTCCCGTAAAGGCCATTGCCGCGCTCAGAGCTGCGATCCAGTAGAAAAGCAGTCCGGCGATTCCCTCGCCGTCGAAGAGCATTTTTCCGGTCTGCCGCTTGCGGCGGAGGGAGAAGATGTTCAGAAGAATGCCCAGGCTCATAAAGACGACGCCGACGATAAGGGACGTGGAGATGAGATTGGAGATTCCCTCCATGGGGGAGGTCCAGAGGGACGGGAGGATGTTCTCCGAGCCGAAGACGCTTCCGTAGAGAAAGCCGAAGGCCATGGCGGAATAGCCCGCAAGGCGGATCACCGAGGCGAAGGATTTCTTCAGAATCCCTCTTTTATGGAGATACCACGCCCCCAGGGCGAGAAGAAAGCCGTGTCCCACGTCGCCGAACATGAAGCCGAAAAAGAGGCAAAAGCTCAGGGCCACGAAGACAGATGGATCCGTTTCGTCGTAGGATGGAAGGCTGTAGAGGGCGACGACCTCCTGAAAGGTTCGAACGAGAAAATTGTTCTTCAGCAGGGTCGGAAGCTTCTTTCCCCGTTTTTCAAGCTCAGATGCCTTCTCGGTGAGGAGGAGTGTGTTTGGCCCGAGCTTCTCCACCGCTCCGGCGACCTGGGGAAGCGTCGGGGCCGGGACGACTCCCGACAGGACGAAGATGCCGCTCAGCTCCCCCCGCTTCTGGCAGAGGGCGTACACCCTCTGAAGGGAATGGACGGCGCAGTAGAGCTTCTCCAGGGCAGGGCGGTGATGGTCGAGATAGTTCCGGGGAGCCTCCTGCAGCCCCCGGATCGCCCTGGCGGAATCCCGCACCCGGTCCCGGAGGCGTTCCTGCATATTCTGTCCGGCCCCTTCGAAGATCTCGGCGAGGGAATATTCCTTGAGATAGACGGAGCGGAAGATTTTTTCCGCCTCGGGGTGGTACTCCCGTGAACAGAATATCACCGCCAGAACGTACCCCTTCTCCGTCACGGCGGGGTAGACGAGCAGGGGAGTGACGGCCGCAAGTTCTTCGAGACGCCGGTAGTTGTCGGCGCTCAGCCGCCCGAAGGTGATGGAGAGATATTTCGTCTTCAGAGTCTCCTCCACGTCCCGACCGGTTCCTGCCAGGGCATCCAGAAAGGCGGCCGCAGCCAGCAGCTTTTCCCGCTCCTCCTCGAGGACCTCGGCCCGCTTCTGCCAGATGCGGATCTTTTTTGCCGTATCCTGCACTCCGGCCTTCGCCTCTTCGTAGGAGAGGCGGGGAAGGGATGAGCGGCAGGTTTCTTCTTCGGGCAATTCGGCTCCTGCAGCCTTCCAGACGGAGACGAGGGTCTCGAGCAGTTCCTCGTAGGGGTTTTTCCCGAAGGTGGCGATGCGGGATCCTCCCGCTCCGGCCAGGGAGGCCGGGCGCTTCTCGAGGGCAAACTCCAGGGGCACCGGCTCGAAATTGCCCAGGGTGAGCAGTTCCGCGGCGAGAGGTTCAATCTCCTCCCGGGGCCCTATGAGAGAGATCCCCATCATTTCTACGACGGCCACTGCGCATCTCCCCTTTCCGACCGCTGAAGGGAGGATGAACCGAGGGAGATGAGGAATTCCCGGGCCTTCTTCCGGTCATAGTGATAGCGTACATCCTCTATTATGGTGAACAGATCCTTCACCTCTAGCTCCTTCAGGGTGAGGTAGGCGAGCACCACGTGAACCCCCGACGTGCCCGAGGAGAAAATCTTCGCCGCCGTCCTCCAAAGAATCCTGTAGAGGTTGCGCTCCAGCTCCATTTCACTGACCTCTACCTCCTCTTCCTGGGGGATCCGGAAGGCCTCGCCGTACACGCTCCGGGAGAGAAGGGCCACGAGGGCGGGGATGTCGGGGGCGAAGGCGAAGGTGCTCAGGGTCTGAAAAGAGAGCCGATAACGAACGGGGAGAATGATGCTCAGCGCTTCCTCCGGCGACATGGCGAAGAAGCGCCTTCCCCGGTAGATCCAGTAGAGGTTGATCAGATCCGCCCGGGTGCCGAAGAGGCTGCGGACTCCCCGTCCTTCGCTGCCTGAAAGTCTTTTTCCGGCGGAAAGAATGCGGGTGAGAAAGAAGCTGTCCATGGCCATTTTGGCCCGGAAGAGATTCTTTCCCTCTTTTTCCGCCCGCTTCAGGGGTTCGGTGAGGATCTCCCGGAGGGGAGATCCCTCGAGGGCTGCCAGGACATCCCGGAAGTTTCGGGATGCGAAGAGCTTCTCACGGTCGACGAGGGTGAGAGGAACGGACTCGGCCCGGGAGCGCAGCGCTTCCCGGCTGCCTCTTCCCGTGGCGAGAATGCGGAGCATCCGCTTGATGATATCCACATCGAACCGCTCTCCCCAGGCCCGGAGAAGGATCTTCCGCTCCGGACCTAGGTAATGGCAGAAGGGGATCTCCTCGAGGATGGGGACGAGGGAGAGAACTCCCTCCAGTTCTCCCCGGTGCATCCCCTCAGGGGAAAAGACAGCCAGGCGGGGGCCGTAGGACTCCGTCCGGGCGAGGTAGGCGGCGATCTCCCCCACCGTTTCGCACTCGAGAAGCCGAGCATAGTCGGACGGAGAAAGAAGCCTTCCCCGGTATATGCGGGCCTTCGCCGTGACGGCGGCCCGTTCTCCCACGGCGAGGAAGGACACTCAGGCCCCTCCTTTTTTTGCGTACCGCTCCGCGGTCTCCGCAGCGAGGGCCGCGACGATGGAGGGGGCTTTTTCCGCGAACTGATCCTTCATCTTCTGCCGGCCCCGAAGTCCCATGTCGGAGATCTGGGCCCCTTCCAGTTCGGCGGAGTGGCGGGCCGACTCCACGATGGCCTTGGCCTGGGCCCGGGCGGCGTTGAGACGGGCTTCCTGGTCTGCGGAGAACTTCTCCCGGGTCTCCCGAAGGAGGTCGGAAGCCTTCCGCTTTGCACCCTCCACAGAATCAGCCGCTTCATCCTCGGCGGACAGCAGGGCGGTCAGCACTTCGGCGAGATTCATGATCCTTCTCCTCCTTCCTGGGCCATCTTCATGCGGATAAAATCCTCCCGCTCATTTTCCTCCAGAACGTTCCCGATCCAGGCGAGAGTTCTCTTCTGGGAGGGAATGACCACCTTCTCGAGGGCGTTCACCCTCCGGAAAGTCTTGCGGATCTGCACGGCCAGCCGGTAGACGGTGGTCTCCACTTCCGCCAGGCGGGCGATGAGGGAGAGGACCGTCCGGGCGTGAAGATAGGCGCTGTCAAGCACTCCGGAGGTACCGAGAAAAGAGTAGCATGGCTCGGGAGGTTTCTCCACGGGATCGACCTTCGGAATCTCCACTCCCATGACGGAGTGGAGGCGGAGGGTGAAATCCGTGACCTCGGGGACGGAGTGGGACAGCTCCTCCACGTTGTCGATGCCGAGGGAGAGCCCGGCCATCTGGAGGCTGAAATAGGCCTCGGAAAAAACCTCCTCGAGGGCGCGCTGAACTTCCCGCGCCTCATCGATCTTTCCCATGAGCTCCATGAGAAGGATGGTGCGCTTCTGCTCGAGAATATCATGCCCCTTTTCCGCCAGTTTCAGCGACGAGGCGAATTTCACCATATTTCCCCGGGTGGGGGCGATCTTCGGGCTCATTGTGCGTTCCTCCGTAAACCGCAGAATACGGCTGTTTTCCCGAATTGTCAAATGGCCGGAAACAGTGTTGTGGCGGGAGAGCGATAAAGTCATCCCCTGATATTCATTTCCATTGATATTTTCTCTTATCAGAGGAAAACTGTCTCATCTGAAATTAAGGGAGAATGAACTTGAAATATTTTTTTCAGACATGTCATGATAAGGTCCTTTGCAGCATTTAGCTTTACAGAAGGATCGCTGAAAAAGGAGATCGGCCTGTGAACGATGACGAACTGATGGAACTCATAAAAAACGATGACGACGCAGCATTCAGGATCCTTTATGCCCGCTGGGGCAGGAGGATCATGTCCTATGCCTCCCGGGCGCTGCAGGACAGGGCGGAGGCAGAAGACGTAGTTCAGGAGACGTTTATGGCTCTCTATAAGTTCAGGAAACGGTACAAAGAAAAGGGCCGCCTCTCCTCCTTTCTGTTCAGGATTGCCGGCAATGCAGTCAGAAGCCGGTTTCGCTCCAAAAATCCCATACCGGTGGAGGACCTGGAAGATTTTGAGCCCGATCCGGTCTATGAAAATGCCGCAGACGTGAAAATCGATATCGAAAAAGCTCTCGGTCAACTGCCTTTCCGGCAGAGAGAGGTCCTCCTTCTGGCGGTCATGGGTGATATGACCTACAAAGAAATCGGAGTTCTGACCGACAGTTCAGAGTCTGCCGTAGCCCAGAGAATATGCCGCGCACGGCGAAAACTTTACGAAATAATGGTTCCGGACAGGGAAGGTGAATGATCGATGACTGAGAAATGTGAAAGTATGGAAACGCTCATATCGAAAATGCTCGACGGAGAAATTTCAACGGACGAAAAGGAAGTCCTTTCCCGACATCAGGCGCAATGCCTGCACTGCAGGGATCTTTACGAAAAACATCTTCAATGGAGCGAATTGCTGGAGGGTTCCCAGGAGGGGCTCCAGCTGCCTGCCTGTCCCGTCGTTTCAAAAGATCCCGTACGGCTGTTTTCTCTGCCCTTCTTTCTGAAATCGGGGGCTGCGGTGACGCTTATTGTCCTGTTCTTTTACGGAGGCTTTTTGACGGGGGACAGAAGGGCGCTGAACAATATCCCTTCCTATGCCAGGGTCGGCGTGCCGGCCGTATGGACCAGGTCCTCCCCCTCCCTGGTGACGGATACGAGACAACTATCTCCCCTTCAGGACCTTATAAGTGAATACCAGCTTCTGATAGGGGAGGAACTGGGCCAGGAGGAGGTGGACTGGCAGAAGGTGCGGATCATGGTTGAAACCCTCGGTTCCCTGAGAACGGATCTTGAGATTCTCGCCCTTCATAAGGGCTCCATGGATGAAAGGGACCATAAAAAAGGATCTCCCCGGGAGACCTGGCAGCAGATGATGGGTATTAAAACACAGGAAAAGTCTCTTTAGAGCTTTTCGGAAGGAGGAGGAGCATGACAAGTAAAAAAGCAGCTGTTTGTCTGGTTGGATTGCTGGCCGTAATTGCGGTGTTTGGAAGCGTTCCTGCCAGGGCGGAGGAAGGGCAGTCCGTTGTAACGAGGAGCATGGTCCAGGCAATGATGAATGAAGGCATACAAGAGGATGCAGCGAAGAGGATTGCGGAGAACAACAGGTTTATGGTTCAGATGTGTGTCGACGTGCTTGAGCAGGAGCAGGAGCAGACGAAACTTCAGGAGAAGACTCAGGACCGCCTGCAGACGAGGGAAAACATGGAAGAAAGGGTGGGTTCCGCCTTCGGGAGAGCCATGGCTGCCAGCAGCAAAAAGCAGGGGGAGGAGAAAGCCTTTCAGGCCGGAATGGCCATGTTTTCAGCCGTCAGAAGAGGCTTGTCCCCTGAAGGTGCAGCTTCTTCCGTCGAAATACTCTCAGAAAACGAGTATGAAGTTGAGAAGATGTACAGAGTGATGATGAGGCTTACGGAAGAGAAGAAAAATTCAGCGGACTGCGATGAAGAGTGTCTTATGACCCGCCTGCGGACCATGGCCCGGAGCAGGCTGTCCGTAACTGAAATGGAGAAGGGATTGGCCAGGCAGACACGTTCGGGAGACGGCACCGGCCAGGGCGGTTCCAAAGCGTCCGGACAGCAGTCAGGACAAGGTCAGGGGGGAAGCGGCGGCGGATCGGGCGGAGGCGGTCAGTCCGGCAACGGCGGCGGCTCTTCAGGAGGCGGAGGGAACGGCAAGGGCAAATAGGCTTTTTTCCTGACCCCGATATGAAAACGGGACCTTCCTGCAGGAAGGTCCCGTTTTCATATCGGGGTGAAATGATCACCGGTTCACAATATGCGTTTTTTTGTGATTGACAGGGGACCTCCTGTAAATTATACTTTTATATAATTTATTATTCAAGAAAAACGGGAGGAGAAAAAATGAGTGTGACAACCCTTCGCAAAGTGGGAGGCTCGGTGATGCTGACGATCTCCCCGGCCCTTCTGGCACAGCTCGACCTCGGGCCGGATTCTTCCGTCCGGTTAACCCTTGAGGAGGGACGGCTCGTCATCGAACCCCATCGTCCGAAATATACCCTGTCCGATCTTCTCGCCGCTTCTGATTTTTCTTCCCGGGAGGAAGAAGATCAGGAATGGCTTGACGCCCCTGCGGCCGGAAGGGAACTGCTGTGAAGCGCGGCGACATCTATTCGGTCTCGCTGGATCCTGCCTCCGGCCACGAGCAGAAGGGATTTCGTCCGGTGCTCATCCTTTCCCCCGAGGAATTCAACACAGTGACGGGCGTGCCCGTCGTGCTGCCGATCACGTCCGGAGGAGAGTTTGCCCGGAGAAACGGCTTCGCGGTGATTCTTTCGGGAACGAAGACGACGGGAATCATCCGGTGCGATCAGCCCCGCTCTCTCGACCTCGGAACCAGGAGGGGGAAAAAGATCGGGGAAGTCCCGCCGGAAATTATGAACGAGGTTATGGCGAAGGTCCTCACGATTTTCGAGTAAAATCTGTCAGGGGTGAACATCACCAGCCTTGCTGCCCCATACTTGTAGCTGTCCTCTTCGCCGGGAAGGCTCGGTGAGCATACCGCGCGGCCTCGAAAACCAATACGAATCTTACGGGAGGAAGGTCGATGAACGAGCTGGTTTGTTACTGTTTTGACTACACCGCAGCCGACATCGAAAGGGACGTTCGGCTGAACGGCAGGTCTACCATACTGGAATGTATCCTCACAGAGGAAAAGGCCGGCAAATGCCAGTGCGCCGTTAAAAATCCGAGGGGACGCTGATGCGCCGGTGATGTCCGCCAGTTGGCGGACAAGGTACTGGCCAGTCTCGAAATCTCCGGGTAGGACTGGCCGTATACGTGGGTCCCGGATTGGCGAGGATGGAGGAAGAAAAAAGATATCTTAAGGTATGCCTTAAAAATATTGACATCCTCATGGTAATCTTATATACTCTCCTGAGAAAACTGTGTGTAATCTAAATATCATCCAGTTATCAAAAGGAGAGTGTTTTTAATGGCTGTCCATCTGACCAGGAGCAACGAGATTCAGAGCAGTTCCGCCGCCCGTCTTCTGGATATGCTCCTTCCCAGGCCTTCCTCCACCTTCCTGCTCCGAAGCGCCGACGCCCCCGGATCCATCCTCGTGGTGGACCGGGCCGTTCCCCCCACCGAGGGGAGAAAGGCGATTCTCTCCACCGAAAAAGGGCTGAGACTGGCCACCCTGGGCACCCGGTTCGACTCCTCCCGGGTGTGGGGCGTGGTGACATGGGTTATCCGGGATCCGGCCTGAGACAAAGCGACCGGCTGCTCGCCCTCTGCGACTGCAACAACTTCTTCGTCTCCTGCGAGCGGCTCTTCCGCCCCGATCTCGACGGGCGGCCCGTGGTGGTCCTCTCGAGCAACGACGGAATCGTCATCGCCCGGTCAAACGAGGTCAAGGCCCTGGGGGTGAAGATGGGGGAGCCCTTTTTCCGGGTCCGGCCCCTTCTCGAGCAGCACGGCACCGCTGTATTTTCCAGCAATTTTCAGCTCTACGAGGAGGTCTCCTCCCGGGTGATGGCCGTGCTGGAGAGGTTTACCCCTTCCATGGAGGTCTATTCCGTCGACGAGGCCTTTATCGAACTTCCCCCTTCGGGGATGGACGATCCCTTCCGCTGGGGGGCGGACCTCCGGGCCACGGTCCTGCGGGAGACTGGGATCCCCCTCTCCGTCGGCATAGCCCCCACGAAAACTCTGGCGAAGCTGGGGGCGGAGCGGGCCAAGAAGGACAGGGCGAAGGAGGGGGTCCGTACCCTCCTGCCGGGCGAGGACAGGACCGATTTTCTCTCGGCCTTCGCCGTGGACGATGTCTGGGGCATCGGCCGCCGGTGGGGGGATGCCCTCAAGAAGCGGGGGATCACCACGGCCCTCCGCCTCCGGGACGCGAAGGACGACTGGGTGGAGAAGCG
Source organism: Aminobacteriaceae bacterium (assembly GCA_963674625.2). Taxonomy (GTDB): domain Bacteria; phylum Synergistota; class Synergistia; order Synergistales; family Aminobacteriaceae; genus JALHFZ01. The sequence continues at coordinate 1,023,733 of CAXXXO010000004.1, forward strand.
TCTCGGCGTCCGGGGACTGCGCACGGTCTGGGAACTACGGGAGATCCGCTGCCTTGCCATCGAGGAGGCGGAGAAGCCCCAGAAATCCATTCAGTCCTCCCGGACCTTCGCCCTTCCGCTGAGAGACTTTCCCCCCCTGGCCGAGGCGGTGACGGAGTTCGCCCTCACGGCGGCCCGCAGGCTCAGGGCCCAGAAATCCCGGACCTCCCTGCTGACCGTCCATATCGGCACGAGCCGCTTCCACGATCCATGGTACGGAAGGACGGCGGAAATTCCCCTCGGCATGCCCACGGACAGCGACGGAAGGATCCTCCGTTCCGCCGCGGAGGGGCTTCGGCTGATCTACCGGGAGGGGTACGACTTCGTCCGGGGAGAGGTCACCCTGCTGGAGCTCTCCTCGGGGGAGACATTTCAGCTGGGGCTCTTCGACCGGCCCGACGACCCCTCGGCGGCCATTTCCCGGGTGGCGGACCGGCTCAACCGGGAAGCGGGCCGTCAGCTCCTCCGCCCCGCCCTCCTTCTGGGGGAGAAGGAATGGCGCCCCCGGCGGGACAGCCATTCGGGGGTGCGCCTCGAGGATCTATCGAGCCTGCCGGTCCTCTCCCCGTGAACGGAAACGCTCCCTGAGGCTATAATGGAGACGGCAATTCGGCACCTATCTTTCTTCAGGGAGAGTACCCATGAACAGTCTGCTCATCACCGGAGGAACCCTCTGGAACGGAAGCGCCTTTCTTCAGAAAAACGCTCTTCTTCTCTCCGGCGGCCTCATCGCCGCCGCCGGCCCCGAGGAGGAAGTCCGCTCCGCCGCCGGCCCCTCCTGCCGGGAGCTTCGCCTGGAAGGGGAAGCGGTCCTTCCGGGCATCACGGACAGCCATATCCACCTCACCACCTGGGCGAAACAGAAAACCCTTCTCGACCTCTCGTCCGCCCGCTCCCTTTCCGGGGTCCTTTCCCTCGTGAAGGGCGCGGCGGAAGAACTTCCCCCCGACAGGTGGATCCGGGGGTGGAACTACAACGACTCCCACTGGTCCGAAGGCCGCTCCGTAACGAAGAGCGACCTCGACGGACTGGGCCTTCCAAATCCGATTCTTCTACAGCGGGTGTGCACCCATGTCAACGCGGCGGACAGCAGGGCCCTGGCCCTTTCGGGCATCGAGAGCGAAACGGGGGTGCTCCTCGAACGGGAGGGCATCCCCGCCCTCCGGGCCATGGAAAAAAACGTCTTCTCCCGCCCGGCCCTCCGCAGCGCCCTGAAAAAGGCCTGCTTCGAGCTGGCCTCCCGGGGGATCACCTGCGCCCACCCCTGCGGCGCTCTGGATTACGGCATGGAGGAGGACCTCGCCCTCTATATGGACCTCCGACGAGAGGGATCCCTTCCTCTCCGCATCTTCAGCTACCATGATGCTCTTCCGTGCCCCACCCTGCCCACCGGCTTCGGCGACGGCTGGATCCATTACCAGGGCCTCAAGATCTTTCTTGACGGCAGCCTCGGAGGACGGACCGCCGCCCTCACCTCCCCCTATAAAGACGACGAATTCGAGGAGGGGCGGCTCAACTGGACGAACGAAGAGGTCTACGAAAAGATGCGGGCCGCCCGGGAGAGGGGAATCCAGACCCTGCTCCACGCCATAGGCGACCGGGCCCTCGACCAGGGGCTTCAGTGCATCGAGCGCCTTGACGAAGAGTTCGGACCGCCCCGCCTGAGGGACAGGATCAACCATCTCATGGTCTGCCGTCCCGACCAGCGAAGACGGCTGGCCGCCCTCAAGCTTTTCTGCGACATCCAGCCCGCCTTCGTCCCCAGCGATCTGAACATGGCCGAGAGCCGCCTGGGGAGGGAGCGCATGCCCTGGGCCTATCGCTGGAGGTCCCTCTGGAAGAAGGGGCTCCTCCTCTCCGCATCGAGCGACGCTCCCGTGGAGTCGGTCAACCCCTGGCGGGCCCTCCGGGACCTGATGGAACGCTCATCCCGAAATGGAGAGGTGACCCTCGCTCCCGAAGAGCGTCTTACCCTCGGGGAGGGCATCCCCCTCTTCACGTCGAACCCCGCCCGGGCCATAGGTCAGGAGGACCGCCTCGGCCGTCTCGCTCCGGGCTTCTGCGCCGACCTGGTGGTCCTCGACCGGGATATTTCGGCCGCTTCATCGGGAGAAGAGGTCGCCGCAGTTGAGCCCCGGTACGTCTTTGCCGGAGGAATTCTCTCCCGGGGAGAGATCGGCGATTGGCCCCGCTTCGAGGGGTGACCGCAGAAGAGGGCCGACGGATAAAGGGGGACTGAGTGAAAATTCTTCAGTCCCCCTTCTTGTATCGAATTGATATTTTACAAATAAGGCTATTTATACTATTCTAAGCATAGTCATCCACTTCAGATACCCCTTTTCTAACTCGGCTTTTTCTTCAGCACCCTGCTGTCCGTTGTGAGCGGTAGAGAGATGATCTGCACAGGATAAACAGGTATCAGAGAAGGAGGGAGATCCGAAATGAGAAACCGGTATGGTTTGTTAACCCTGCCCCTGCTGTGTGCGCTGATTGCGGCTTCTTTTTTTGCAGCTTTTCCCATCTCGGCGGAGGGGGCCGTCTTTTACGTGACCCCCGGAGGTGCAGGGGCGAAAGCCGGAACTTCCTGGGCGAATGCCTTCAGTGAGGCGGAATTTCCGAATGCACTTATGTCCGCGCCTGTGGACAGCGAATTCTGGGTCGCCAAAGGCAGGTACCGCCCCTCCACGACGGACAAAACGGAGTTCTTTCCCCTGAACCCCGGCGTCGCAGTCTATGGCGGTTTCGCGGGCACGGAGACCGCCCGGGACCAGAGAAACTGGAAAACCAATGTTACTGTTCTCACGGGAGATCTCGCTTTCGACGACTTCTTCGATGCCGACGGAATAACCCGGCGGTCGTCGAGCATCGTCGGGACCAACAGCGTGAACGTGATGAACGCCCAGGTGTCCAATGCCGCGACGGTTCTCGACGGATTCGTCATCACTGCGGGCGACAGCAATACTATAGGAGGCGGCATACTCAATCCCCTCGGCGGCGTTGCAATCCGCAACTGCTCCTTCTACGGCAACCGGGCTTCTCAGTCTGGAGGGGCTCTCTACATGGAAAACTCCACGTCAACGGTAACGGATTGTACTTTCTCGGGAAATACCGCCGACTGGGGCGGAGCCATTTATAACGATAAGAGCGCCTCGCTCATTGAGAGGTGTTTTTTCGAGTCCAATTTCGCCGTGCTCCAGAACGGCGGAGCAATATTCAGCACAAACTTCCCCTCTCCTGAAGTGGAGGGCTGCACGTTCTTCAAGAACAAGGCCGGCGACCGGGGAGGCGGAATATGTGCTACGAATGACACCCGGGTCTCGGCCTGTACTTTTATTGAGAACGAAGCTGCGGACGGCGGCGGCATATTTGCTATCGGCACTGAACCCGTGGTGACGAACTGTACCTTCTCGGGCAACACCGCCTCGGCAAACGGCGGCGGCATGCAGAACTACTGGGCCGCCACGACGATCGTGACGAACTGTACCTTCTCGGGCAACACCGCCGCTGCGGGCGGCAATATATACAACGCGGACAGCGACCCCACCGTCACCAACAGCATCTTCTGGGCGGGCACGGGCGGAGAGATCGTCGACGATGCCACGTCCAATCCCGTCGTCTCCTACTGTGTGGTCCAGGGAGGGTACGGGCCGGGAAGCAATATCATCACCGGAGATCCGAAACTCGGCTCTCTTGCGGCCAACGGAGGACCGACAGAGACCATGGCCCTCCTCTCCGGCAGTTCCGCCCTGGACGCGGGTACCTCCACGGGCGCACCTTCAGCGGACCAGCGGGGAATTTCCCGCCCCCAGGGAGCCGGCTACGACATCGGCGCCTTCGAAGTTGAGGTCGGCGGGGGAGGGGGCAGCGGAGGCGGATGCTCTGCAGGCGGAGGCAGCCTCTTCGCCTTGCTTCTAATGCTTGCACCTCTCGCTCTGCTCCGCAGACGGAGATAGAAACTTCAGTCAGAAAAATACCTGGAAGCCCCGGGCGTTTCTCCGCTCCGGGGCTTTTTGCATAAATTCAGCATGGTAATTTCTGGCTGATGAGCAGAGGAAATGAACCCCTAAAAAAGAGCCTGTACTCTTTTCTTCACAGAGACGATAAAAGACCAAATACTACCATCGTAATTATATTGATATTGATATAAAACGATGGCCATGAAGCAGATATGATTTCTGGGAGATTCTTTGAATAGACTGCGGGATTTTCCCGCACCAGTCAGACAGGATGCCGAGTCCGAGTATCAGCTCGACTGGGTTCAGCGGGGATTGCGCCCTTTCGACAGGAAGCCTATGCAGTCTGTAGGAAAGGGTGTGGAAAAACTTCGCATATGGGATGAATCTGGAACATATCGTATTATTTTTATAGCCCGATTGTGAGATGCGGTCTATGTTCTTCATGGTTTTTCCAAGAAAACTCAGGAAACCCCAAAAAGGGATATTAATCTGGCGAAAACCGTTTCTCTGAACTGATGAGAGGTGAAATATGATGACAAATATCGAAGAATATAAAAATGTCTGGGACGCCCTGGCCGACACCCCGGAGGAAGGGGCAAATCTTCGCCTCCGGTCAGAACTGATGAACGAGGTGAGCTCTTTCATCGAGGATAGGCATTGGACTCAGAGCGAGGCGGCAGCCCGCTGCGGCATAACCCAGCCCCGGATGAACGACTTGCTGCGGGGGAGGATTTCGAAATTTTCACTGGACGCCCTCGTCAATATCGCGGCGTCTCTCGGTCTTAACGTCAGGATGAGGGTCGGCACATCCGGATATTTCCATTCTCTGTAGGGAAGGTTCTTCCAGATTACAAAAGCCGAAATGCAGAAAGCCCCCGAAAGCGGACTGTTCCGCCACGGAGGCTTCTTCTTAAACCCGGATCAGAGGACGTTTTTGCTGTACTGGTCGCGGATTCCCTTCACCGCCGCCGCGAGGGCGTCGGGGTCGAGAACCATCTCCATCATGCTGATCTGCTCTTCCCAGGCTGCGGGGTCGCATTCTTCCCGGATTTCACTGTCGAAGATATGGTACACGGGGAGTCCCAACGAGACTCCCGCGAGGGGTCCTGCATAGGTCGGATCGCCGTTGCTCACGGTCTCGGCGTAAATTTCCGCGCCTTCGGCGTCGGAGGAACCGAGAATGACAACCACTTTATCAGCTCCGAACTTCTCAGCGGCATCCTTGATGCGCTGCTGATTCTGCAGGTCCATCGCTCCGGCGGCGGTTCAGACGAAGCACTCCGTCACGGAGAAGGCGATGTCCGCTCCGCTGTCCTTGAGGCATGCCTCCATGGCGGGTCCCGGAACGCCGTCCCGCTCACCGAGGATAAGCAATTTTTTCCCTGTCAATTTTCCCATATTTTCACCTCCCTTCGTTTCTCAAGAGTACATTCAAAGAGGCTTTCCGTCCAGAGAGCAGGGGGTGTTTTCTCCCGCCAGGGCCGTCTTTTCGTAGGCCTCCCTGAGGAGGGAGAGGGGAAGGTCGTCCCGCACCCGGCAGTTTTCATCACTCCGGGGAAGGACCAGCCTTGGCGAGCCGCCGAGGAATTTTTTATCACTGCGGAGAAAAGAAGCGAGTTCATTCCACGGGCGGTCTGGCCGGGTCGGCAGCCCGAAAGTTTTCAAAAGCCTCCCGAGGCGCGAAAAAGCCTCTTCGTCGAGGTCCCCGAGTCCGCAGGCAAGCCGGGCGGCGACCATCATTCCCGCGGCCACGGCGTCGCCGTGCTTCCACTTTTCGTATCCTCCCGCCGCTTCGAGGGCGTGGCCGATCGTGTGGCCGAGATTGAGCCGAACCCGGATATCCCTCTCTTCCCTTTCGTCCCCGGCGACGGCGGCGAGTTTCATGGCGGCGCATTCCGAAACCAGGGTCTCGAGATGTTCGGGAGAGCCGCGGAGCAGGGGAGCGCTGTTCTCCTCGAGCCACGAGAAGAAATTCCAGTTCTCGCCCAGGCCGTATTTCACCGCCTCGGCGAGTCCCTGGCGGAAATCCTCTTCTTTCTGGGAGCGGAGGCACTCCACATCGGAGAAGACCCATTCGGCTGGATGAAAGGCGCCGACGAGGTTCTTCCCCTCGGGAAGGTTCACCCCCGTTTTTCCTCCCACGGAGCTGTCCACCTGGGCAAGAAGGGTTGTGGGGCACTGAACGAGCCGGATGCCCCGCATCCACGTGGCGGCGGCAAATCCCCCGGTGTCGCCCACAGTGCCTCCTCCGAGGGCAAGAAGAGTTCCCGACCGTCCGATCAGGGATCGGGAGAGAAAAGAGTAGACTGCGGCCACATTCCCGAGGGTTTTTCCGCCCTCCCCCCGGGGAAGAAGAAAGGGTTCTCCGGCCGAAGGGATGAAATCTCCGAAGAGAGGGCCGGTGATCTCGTCGGCGACCACGACCATGAGTTCCTGCCGGGGCATATATTCAAAGATGCGGGAGAGTACCCCTCTTCCGATGACGACCGTCGTGGGGAATCCTTCTTGCCTGAGAAGCACGTCACTGCATTCGCCGGCTTCGAGGGTCTTCTTCATCGGGCGATCTGCAGTTCCGGTTCGGCTGATTCTTCCCGCACAAGAGCGGCTATGCGGAAGGCCATCCCCATGAGCCGGGAAAAATCGTCGAGATTCAGGGACTGGGGGCCGTCGCAGAGGGCTTTTTCAGGAGCGCAGTGAACTTCCAGCAGAAGGCCGTCCGCACCGGCTGCCAGTGCCGCGAGGCTCATGGGAAGGACCAGATCCCGCCGTCCCGTCCCGTGGCTCGGATCCACCACCACGGGGAGGTGGGTCAGAGATTTTACCAGGGGGATAACGCTGAGGTCGAGGGTGTTGCGGGTGTTTTTGTCGAAGCTTCGAATTCCCCGCTCGCAGAGAATGACCCGGCTGTTTCCTCCGGCGAGGATATATTCCGCCGCACAGAGCCATTCGTCCACCGTGGCCGCCATTCCCCTCTTGAGAAGCACCGGCCTGTTCAACCGCCCGAGGGCCTTGAGGAGGGAAAAGTTCTGCATATTTCGGGTCCCCACCTGGAGGATGTCCACGTGAGGAGCCACCCATTCTGCCTCCTCCGCCGACATGACCTCCGTGATCACAGGAAGCCCCGTGGCTTTGCGGGCCTGCTTCAGAAGCGCGATTCCCTCGCTTCCGAGCCCCTGGAAGGCATAGGGATGGGATCTCGGCTTGAAGGCCCCGCCCCGCAGCACATGGGCTCCTGCGCTTTTCACACCCTGTGCGGTTTCAAAAAGCTGATCCCGGCTTTCCACGGCGCAGGGTCCGGCCATGATCAGCGGTTCAGCTCCTCCTATCCACAGGGATGAAGCGATCTGCACCGGCCGGGAGAGCCCTCCTACCTGGAGGCTGGCGAGGGGGTAGCAGCAGTCCGTTTTATGGACGCGCCCCACTCCGGGGAGGGAGGAAAGAGGAAAGAAAGGAGAAGATCCGTCCGTCTCGGCCACGATATAGGATGCTTTTTCCCCCGATACTTTTCGGAAGCTCTGTCCGGCCCTCGCAAGAAAATCGCATGCCCGGTCCAGATCGTCTCCGGTGCTGTTCTTTGTCATTTCAACCACGATCATGATCCCTTCCTCCTTTTCCGATGAATTTTGACCATAAAAAAAACCGGAACCGGGGTGTAGAAACCCGGTTCCGGCGAATGTCCCTTTCTTTTTTTCCGGTGCTGCTGCGTTCAGTCTGCCGCGGGTACCGGAGAAGGAGCCGAAGACGGATCTCTACGGGAAATTTGACCGGTGGCGTAATAATACAGCCACTGGCCGCCGGTAAACGCGAACCCGCAATATCCGTTCTTCATGAAGAGGGTGTTCGGGAATACCGTGCAATCCGTCATGGTCAGTCTCCTTTCTCTTGTTTTTCCGCTGGGTGGTATTGGTGAACTATTGTAGGGCCAGGCCGGGATTTGTCAAGAGGGCCTGACGGTTTAATTTTCACTTTTTCAGCGTTTTGACGTAATTCTCCATGCGGTCCATGGCCTTCTCCAGGGTCTCCATGGACTGGGTGCAGGCGAGGCGGATGCAGCCCTCGCCGGAAGCTCCGAAGGCCGACCCCGGCAGGGTCGCCACGTGTCCCTTTTCCAGGAGGCCCCAGGCGAACTCCTCGCTCGACTTTCCGGTGCCCCGGATATCGGGGAAGAGATAGAAGGCCCCCTCCGGCTTGGCGCAGCATACGCCCGGCATGGCATTGAGGCGCTCGGAGACATAGGAGAGGCGGGAGAAGAAGATCTTTGCCCGTTCTTCCATCTTGTCGTCCTGGGTGTTCAGGGCGTAGAGGGAGGCCCTCTGGGTCGGCACGTTGACGCCGTAGGTCTGATTGGCGCCGAGCAGGGTCATGGTGCGGATGAGAGGGGCGGGGCCGATGGCGTACCCGATGCGCCAGCCGGTCATGCAGTGGCTCTTGGAGAGTCCCCCCATGGTGAGGGTCCGTTCCTTCATTCCGGGAAGGGTGGCGAAGGGGATGTGCTTCCCCTTGAAGACGAGAGAATCGTAGATTTCGTCCGACAGGACTGTAAGGTCGTATTTTTCGGCCATGGAGGCGATGCCCTCCATCTGCTCCCGGGTCATGACCCTTCCGGTGGGGTTGCTTGGAGAGCAGATCATGAGGACTTTCGATTTCGGTGTAACCACTTCTTTTATTGCCTCTGCGGTGGGGACAAAGCCCTCTTTCTCGGTGGTCGCAAGGTGGACCGCCTTCCCCTGATGCTGGTAGATCTGGTCGAAATAGGGGGCGAAGCAGGGCTCCGCGGTGATCACCTCGTCGCCGGGATCGAGCAGGGCCTGGAGGGCAAGGTGCACTGACTGGACCCCTCCGGCCATCATCTGCACTTCGTCGGGGGTCGATTTCAGTCCGTACCTGCGGTCCCAGTAGTCGCAGACGGCCTGGCGCACGTCCGGGAACCCCTGGATGGGGCCGTAGTGGGTATATCCCTCTTTGGCGGCCCGGGCGGCCTCGTCGATGATGTCGAATTCAGTGGTGAAATCCGGTTCTCCTATTTCCAGGTGGGCGGCGTCCGGGTCGGCCGCAGCGGCCAGAAAAAGCTTCAGCATGGGGGAAGGCTTCAGGGAACTGTATCTCTCGGCGAACTTCATTGCATCCTCTCCTCGGTCCGTGAATTCGCTCCACTCTATCATATCGGCAGGAGAAAAAAAACGCCCCCGTCCGAAAGAACGGGGGCGAGAAAGAACCGGTTTTCTACTCGTACTCCTTAAGCATGGCCTCGTACTCTTCCTCCATGCCCTTGCGCACGTGGTAGCAGTGGTCGTCCGTCGGGAACTTCCCCGTCCGCACGTCGTCGCAGTACTCCTTGAAGGCGTCCGTGATCGTCTCCGCCACATGGGCGTAGACCTTGACGAACTTGGGCGTGAAGGCCTGGAACATACCCATCATGTCCCCGCAGATCAGAAGCTGTCCGTCGCAGGGGCCGCCGGCACCGATGGAATAGACGGGAATGGTGAGCTTCTTCGCGATGAAGCGGGTGAGCTCGGGAGGCACGGCCTCCACGAGAAGGGCGAAGGCGCCGCTCTCTTCCACAGCGAGAGCGTCCTCGATGACGTACCGGGCCGATTCGGGGTCAAGCCCCTGGGCCTTGAAGCCGCCAAGAGGGCCCGAGCTCTGGGGGGTGAGGCCGATATGGCCGCAGACCAGAATGCCGGCGTCGGCGATGGCCCTGATGCGGCTTTTGACCCGTACGCCGCCCTCGAGCTTGATGGCGTCCATGTCCGCTTCCTTGAGAAAGCGCACGGCGTTCTCCACGGCCTTCTCGTCGGAGGTCTGGTAGGACCCGAAGGGCATGTCACCCATGACGAAGGTGTTCGGTGCCCCTCTGCGGACCGCCTTGCAGTGGCTGAGGCAGTCCTCCATGGTGACGGGAATGGTCCCCGAGTAGCCGAGGGTGATCATTCCGAGGGAGTCGCCTACGAGGATCATGTCCATCCCCGCCGCCTCGGCGAAGCTCGCCATTGGGAAGTCGTAGGCTGTGACCCACGTCATCTGCTCCCCCTGTTCCTTCATCTTCACTAATTCGAGCCGACCTTTTTTCTTTGCCATTATTCATGCTCCTTTCTCTTACGAAGGGTATTGAATTCTATTGCTGTCGCCGTGTATAGCTTGTTAAAAAATCCGTACCAATTCACTGAAAAAATTCCGCAGATTATTCCGATACTGTTATTGTACACGAAAGCAATTATTTTTTTCTGAGGTCAAGGCGTACTTTACATATAGAAGTTCTGCCCGGGGCCTTTTTAACTGGAGATTTTAATAAGCTTAATAATTACGGAATACGAAGAAAGATGTTTAAAAGTTCGCGGTGAAAAAATGTGGGCCGGGAATATTCCCGGCCCTAAGGAATCTTTGAGTCTTGCTATTTCAGTGAATCGAGCACCGCTTTGACGTCTGCTTCCGGAATTTCACTGTACATGGCAGGCCAGACCTGTTCGGCGTTTTTCTTTCTCATTGCCTCGAGCTCGGCATCCGTCAGAGTGATGACTTTAACTCCAACGTCTGCAAGCTTCTTCATATTGACCTGTTCGTCCTTCTCGGCAACTTTCCAACGCTCCTCCTGCATGACCCGGGCGACATCGATGACCGCTTTCTTGTCCTCGGCCGAGAGCTTGTTCCATACATCGCCGTTCATGTAAAGGAACCAGCACTCAAAGTGGTCGTTGACGGCAATGTAGTACTTGGCGAGATCTCTGAAATTGGAGAAGTATCCCTCGGCGCCGCCGCCGATGGCACCTTCGACGATACCGGTCTGCATTGCGGTGAAGGTATCAGCCCAGGGAACGGGTGTGGCCTGGTAGCCGAGGGCTGTAGCGCACAGTTCGAAGGAACGGATCGGAGGAACCCGGATCTTGATGTTCTTGGCGACGTTGGGATCTCCGGGTGCCGTAGGCTCCTTGGTCAATACGATGCCGCCGAAGTAGACCGGCCATGAGCCGATGACATGAAGGTCCTGCTTGGACATGTATTCATCCATCTTTTTTACGATGACACCGTCGGGCCCGAAGGCTTTCTTCGCTTCCTTCCAGTTGATGACGATATAGGGGAAGGAGTTCAGTCCGATCTGCTTGATGACCGCAGGGCTGAGCGGTCCGCACTGCATCTCCACGTCTCCCACGGAGACGCGTTCCTGCACGGTGGTATAGTCTCCGAGCTGGCTTGCCGGGTAGATTTCGATGTTGACCCGGCCGGAGGTTTTCTCCTTCACCTGCTTGGCGAATTCCTTCAGGTCGACGTCAATGGCTGTTCCCTCCGGACGGATATGGGCCAGTTTCCACGGTTTGTCCGCAGCGAACGCCCCGCTTCCAAGAACAAACAAAAGTACCAGGCACGCGAATCCCGCAAACACTTTCTTCATTTCATTCTCCTCCTCCTGTTGTGCTGAATGTGTTTCTCTCCCCTTTTCAGGGCAATCACTGATTTGTGAAAGCGAACTCGGTTCCGATTCCCTGCTCCTTCGCTCTCTGATAGACTACACAGGCCGAACTCACATCCATGGCGCCGGTGCCGATGGGGATACAGACAATTCGCTGACGGTCATTTTCAAACCCCTTCTTTTTTCCCGCAACGACTTCTCCGATTGTCCCGTAGAGGTTCTCTTCGCTGAGCTTGCCTTTCGAGACCACATCCGAAAGGGCTCCGCGATGGAGAGTCTGTCCTATATGGTCAACGATGATCTTATCGGCGGAAAGGATCAGTTCATCCGATGCCTCCGTACCCGAGCCCATGGGAAATACGGCTGCGCCGGGCTTGATCCATTCGTTTTTGATGAACTTATCTTTGCCGTGGGACACGCTTATCACCACGTCGCATCCCATGGCGGCGTCCTTTTGCTCGTCGCAGATCTTTATTTTCCCGGGAAGAAGGCTCTCCATATCGGTTTTGAATTTTTCCGCTGCCGCTGGATTGATATCAAATACTCTCACTTCTTCTATGTCGCATACTTCGGCAAAGGCGGCCACCTGGGTTCGCCCCTGAACCCCCGCTCCATAGAGCCCCATGACGATGCTTCTCTTGTCGGTCAGGTACTTGTACGCCACGGCAGCCTGGGCACCGGTCCGCATGTCCGTAATGAGTTTTCCGTCCATTGCCCCGAGGAAACGCCCCGTCTTGGCCTCAAGGAGCAGGATCATGGCACTCAGGAATGGCAGTCCTTTCGAAGGATTCTCGAACCAGCCGCCGATCCATTTGATTCCGGCAATATTCTGCCAGCCCACGTAGGCGGGCATGGCATTCATGCTGGCATTGAATCCAGGCCATTTTCCTCCGATTCCGAGATCGAGGGTGACCTTCGTGGGATTCACGACCTTATCCGTTCCCATCCCCAGGAAGGTTTTCTCGCAGGCCTCGACGACATCTTTCATGGTGATAAGGGAACGTACCTGGTCCTCGCTGAGAAGCAGCATATTCGGCATGGATCTTCCTCCTTGTATTTTTATGTAATCAGATGGATTCGAGAAGCTCTTTCTTGTTCATTCCCTGAATCCCCAGCCGGCTGCCGCTCCATCCAGCTTTTCTGTAGTCCGTGCCGTTGATCAGGCCGGCCAGAAGGATGATGCTGTCAGTTGCGGGGGTGGGAACTCCTGCGATCTTCCCGAGATCGGAGAGGGGAACGAGGAGATAGGGGATGTCCTCCGAGAGATATCGGTGCCCCATTTCCTTCGGTGCGTCGGCGCCATGGGAGCCGTACACGGGGCTTCCGGCGAGGACCTCGTGAAGAGTGTTTCCTTCGAGGCCGTACATGGTCTTCAGCCCTTCAAAGGTGCTTTCGAGATCGATCCCGAAGGACGCCGCAACAGCCACGCGCTCTCTGTCGATTTCCTCCTGGACTCTGCAGACAGCGGGGCTCATTCCGTCCGTGTAAAAGCGGAAATTTCCCTTTTCAGATTCAATTCTGCCCGCATTCATCACCATGGTCGCACAGTGGACCACCATATTTGCATTAGAAAGCCCGGCACCCAGGGTATTGGGCAATTCATGAATATCGACGGGAAAAACCCCTTCAAGGGTCTTCTTCACCCTGGCGAAATCTCCTCCCGGAAGGGTGCCCATCCGGACGTAGCTCTTTATTCCCCAGACATTGACTCTGCCGTTCTCGATAAGACGGCAGGCATAGGGGAGGGTATCCGCCTCGGCCAGGAAGACTTTGGGGCCGACGGCATCCTTCAGCATTTTCCGAAGGGCGAAGGAACCGAAATTGCCCGGAATGATGACCACGGTCTGCCCCTCTTCGAAAAAGGGAAGGGCAAGGGTGAAGATGGGCGTCTGGGCGAAGGTGGGTGCGACGAAGAAAATGATCTCCGCCCCTTGCACGGCCCGGGCGATATCAGTCGTTGCATCAAGAAGCTGCCCTTCCGCATCGAGGGCGCCGGTGAGGGTTATTCTGTTTCCCTTCGAGTTTAAATCGGTGATCTTCGCGGCAAAATCCGGGTGTTCAAAGAGGGTGATCTCATGTCCCTTCGAGGCCAGATCGGCGGCCAGGGTCTGGGCACCGTTTCCCGCTCCGAGAATCGAAATTCTTTTCATGTTCTTCTTCCTCCAGACATTGTCAGAATCCCAGAAGCCTTGGAATATAAAGGGCAAGCGGCGGCCAGAAGGTCGTCAGGAATACGACCGGAACATAGCCGAAAATAAGAAAAACAAGTGTGGGGCCGAGTATTTCCTGGAACGTGCAGTTCCCTATGCGCATGCCGAGATAGAGAATGCTTGCGTAGGGGGGAGTGACTCCTCCCATAGCCAGATTGACCCCCATGATCGCCGCAAAGTGGATGGGGTCTATTCCGATCTGCTTCATGAGAGGAAGCAGAAGAGGGGCGACGAGTATCATGCCAGTAGCGTCATTGACCACCATTCCCACGATGAAGAGAAAAATGTTTATCAGAATCAGCAGCACCGTGGTATTGTCCGTGAGGCTGTAGACGATCTCGACGATGGCCTGGGGCACCTTGAGCATGACATAGGTCTGGCTCAGCATGAGGCAGAAGAGGATCATGGTCATGATGGAGCCGATGGCCGACGCGGAATCCCTCAGAAGGGGGAAAAAGTTTCCGCCTGAAAAACCTTTGTAGACCAGAAACCCGATGGGGATCGCATAGACTGCTGAAACCGCTGCGGCTTCCGTCGCCGTGAAAATGCCGCCGTAAATGCCTCCGAGAATGATCACCGGCATCAGGAGAGCGGGGAGAGCGCTGAAGGTCCTTGGGACGATTTCCTTGCGCCGGGCTCGTATCACTTCCCTGCTTTCCAGCTTAAGGGGAAATTTCTTCGACAAAACGAGATTCACTATGGAAAGAAGGGTCATGATAAGCAGTCCGGGCCCCAGGGTGGAGAGGAAGCAGGCCAGTATGGACGTCTCGGTGACCCATCCGTAGAGAATCATGATGGCGCTCGGAGGAATCAAAAGCCCCAGGATGGACGAGACGGAGAGGAGGGCCGTGGAAAACCCCCTCGGATATCCCTGTTCGACCATGCGGGGGATCATGATGGGCCCGGTGGCAGCGACTCCGGTAAAGCCGCTTCCCGAGATTGCCCCTATGATTGCGCAGGTCACGCAGCAGACTACCCCGAGCCCTCCCTTGATATGTCCGATGAAGACATCCACGAAATCGAGAAGTTTTTTTGCGATGCCGCTTCCTCCCATGAGAATTCCCGCAAGAATAAACATGGGGCTTGCGAGCAGGACAGGATTGATCATCTGGTCGAAGGCCCAGAGCATCATGCTCTTCATGGACACGTCTCCGAAAAAGGACATGAAGAGCAGGGCGCCTCCGAAGCAGTAGGGGAGGGGAACGCTGAACATCAGCAGGACAATGAGCAGAATGACGTCCCAGAAAACGATTGTCAGCACAATGTTTCCTCCCCTGCAGTTTCGGATTTTCCGGCGAAAAGGTCCCGAATGTAGTCCAGCATCTCAATGATCGCGTAGAAGACCATCAGGCAGAGGCCTATAAAGATTGCGCTCTGTCCTATTACCATTGGAATATGAAGAATTGCGCTGGTCTTCTGCACGCGCATTCCATAGGCAAAATACCAGTATGCCCAATAGAGCAGCCAGAAGCCTATTCCTATGGAAAACAGGGATTTGACGATCCGGAATATTTTCATGGTGAAGGGCCGTTTGATATAGAGGGTCATAATGCCGCACTCTATATGGGTCCGCTCCCATGATGCGTTTGCGCCGCCCAGCATGTAGAGCCAGATTGCGGGGAAAAGAAGAATTTCCTCGATTCCCATGAGAGGGGCTTTCAGCACATAACGCAGAAATACCTGAATGACGACGATGGAAACGGTCGCCAGAAGCAGAAAGGCATTGACAACGCTTTGAACGAAATACATCCCTTTCCATATCTTTTTCAGAAGAGACTTTTGCTGCATGCAGAATCATCCTTCCACGCGGGCGCCGATGAAGAAAACGGCGCCGGGATCAATACTCCACGAAGGGATATTTTCCGCCGATTCCCTTTTCAGAAGCGCGCTGCCACGCGAGGGACGCGACGCCGATATCCATGGCTCCGGTGCCGATGGGAATGCAGAGAATCCGCAGGTCTTTCTCGGGAGCCCCTTTCTTCCCTGCACTGAT
This sequence comes from Aminobacteriaceae bacterium, assembly GCA_963674625.2. Classification (GTDB taxonomy): domain Bacteria; phylum Synergistota; class Synergistia; order Synergistales; family Aminobacteriaceae; genus JALHFZ01. The sequence goes on from CAXXXO010000004.1 coordinate 1,039,336, forward strand.
TTCGCCGATGGTGGCGTAGATGTTCTCTTCGGTAATGGTCCCGGCGATCCCCAGTTTTCCGAGAGCTCCTCTGTGGAGCGTCTGGCCGATGTGGTCCACCACAATTTTGTCGGCTTTCAATATGCATTCATCTGTGCATTCCTGGTAGGAGCCCATGGGGAAGAGGAACATCCCCGGTTTGAACCAGTCGTATTTGAAAAATTCATCCTTCGACTGGGTGACGCACACGCATACATCCGCGTCTGCAGCCTCCTCGGGGGTCTTCGCGATGGTTATTTTCCCCTTGACCGTGTCCTTCATGTCTTTTGCGTACCGTTCGGAGGCAGCTGCATTGACGTCATAGACCCTGACCTCGGTGATGTCGAAGAGTTCGGAGATGGCCATGGTCTGAGTGTGCCCCTGCATTCCCGCGCCGTAGAGGCCGAGCCGGAGATTCTTTCCTTTCGTGTACATGTACTTGAGGGCGACGGCGGTCTGGGCGCCGGTGCGCATGTTGGTGATGTAGGCTCCGTCCATGACTGCCCGGAAATGTCCGAGTTTCGGATCGATGAGCATGATAAGAGAGGTGACGTAGGGAAGCCCCTGTTTTTTCCGCTCACCGAGAAAACCGCCCGCCCATTTGATTCCGGCGGTGTCAGCCCAGCCCACATAGGCCGGCATGGCGTTCATGAAGCCGTCGTAGGAAGGATAGGAAGCGGCTTCACCCAGATCCAGGTTGACCTTCGTGGGATTCACAACAGTGCCGTCTCCCATGCCCTTGAACGTCTTGTCCACGCACTCGACGACGTCTTTCATGGTGATCAGTGACTGAACTTCCTTCTGGCTCAGCAGCATCGTTTCGATCTTCATCAAAAACTTCCTCCTTTTAGTATGAGTCGAAGCTCTATATATCCAATGGAATGCTGAACATGCTGGACCACACCGACCGGATATGTTCTGTCATGGCCTTTCGGGCCCGATAGGGATCCCTGCTTTTGATTTCGCGCACTATCTGAGAATGGTTGTACATCATGTTCTTCAAAGTCTCGGAATAATATTCCATATATCGCTCCCTTTGAATATCAATCTCGTACTGAAGGGAACCCAGCATTCTTTCGAGAAGTTTCCGTCCGGATATCTGCGCAAGTTTTGCATGGAACTGCACATGGATATCGTGTTTTGTTTTGTGGTCCTCTGCCTTACAGAGCAGCGACTCCAGCTCACGAAATTCTTCGTCTGTTCCTCTTTCAGTGGCGTAGTAGGCGATCTGTCCTTCAATAAGGCATCGGGTTTCAATGAGTTCCTTGAGGTTTATGCCGTCGAAGATATAGGTGTTCATTCGTGCAGAGTGCAGAAGGCTCTTCGAATTTTCCGTGAGATAGGTTCCGCTTCCGGGCTTTGAAAGGACGATTCCCCTGTTGGCAAGGACTTTCAATGCCTCCCTGACGGAGTTTCTGCTGACGTCGAATCTTTCCGCCAAGAGCTGTTCTCCGGGAAGTTTCGAACCTGACGGCCACGTCCCCTTTTCAATGGCTTCATAGAGCTGGCTCAGTACATCTTCGTGGAGAGTCGAGCGGGTAGCGGTTTTGAGCATCTTTCCAACCTCTTTCAGAGTGTCTTGTGAATAATGTGCCATAGGAAAGCTGTAGGATAGCTGGTCAGCGGGTGTGGGTACCCACGATACTACCATTCTTCGATATTTTGTCAACAGCATTTTCTAAAAATTCGGTTTGCAACAGCGAAACAATTGATTTCGACCCACTACTGAAAAATTTGTTGAAATTCTGTTTTTCTTCCTCTAAGGGGCTTGACTGATCACCACGGGAAGATGGATTCTGTGCTGATTTTCGAAACTCAGCTTCAGCCGGTAGTCGAACTCCCGTACGACCTTCTTTTTTCCGTCAAGAATTTTGATATGCAGCGTATGGATTGGTCCACTCACTGTGGCGGTGTCGAAATCTCCCTTAGTTATGAAAATCGGTTTGCTGTCCGGAAGAAGAATCTCCAGATTTTTAGATGCCGTGTACACCACGTTATTTATTGTTACATTCCTGTTGTCAAGGAATATCAGATGTTCTTTGCCCGCATAAAAAAGGAAAATGCTCAGGATAATCAGAAGAAGGAACGCTGCTGAACGGATTGCAAAACGTCTAGACATTTCCGTTCACCTCCATGCTTTCCTCTGTTCCTCTCAAAGTGCTTCTCGCTCGTTCCCGTTCCTTGTAGCTTTTCCAGGCGTGGAGTACCAGAGAGATGGCAATTATGCCGTAGGAAATAAAAACTCTGAAATATTCTCCGAGCTGCGCCTGCCCGATAAGATGTTTTCCTGCCATGGGGGAGATGACGAACATCATGTGAAACAGGATGACTCCCACGAAAACGTTGACCAGGGACGCTTTTTTCACTGTAGCTCCCCCTACGAGAAGGGCCGCTATTGCGAAGGTTCCCGCCTGTTCATGGCTGGTATAGGTGCTCATGGTCCCGAGGTTCTGAAGGAAGATGATCTGTCCGTAGCACGCCATCAGAGTGGAGATGATGATGGCGATGATTCTTGTCCGCTGCACCTTGATGCCGGAAAGCTGAGCCACTGCCATATTTTGTCCTACTGCCCTCATATTCTGCCCAAGTTTGGTCTTTTGAAACCAGATGAGGATCAGGCAGAAAACTCCTATTACGAGATAGGTCGCCACAGGAATTGAAATAGTTCCAATTCTTACGTCGATGAGACGATCGAGGGCTCCCCGCACACCGAGAAGGTTTACCGAGTTCCGGATGCCGTACCCTCTTGAGATCAGCAGAGCCTGTTTCTGTATGGGGATGAGTTTCCCCATGAGGTACAGCCCGAAAAACTGATAAAGACCGTTGACAAAAAATCCAAGGATATAGGATGTGACCATTTCCTTTCCCTTTGCCTTGTTCAGAATGGCTCCGCACATATATCCGAGGAGGAGAGCGAAGGGGGTTCCGATTATGGCTGCCAGCATAAGGCCAGGAAGGCCCATGACCCCCCAGTCGGTTATGAAGATCAAACCGAGCTGTCCCGCCATCGAACCGAGGATCATGCCGAAATTAAGTCCCATGCCGGCCATTATGGGTATCAGAAGAGACAGGACGAGAAAGGAATCCCTGGAGAGGCGAAGAAGCATCTCCTGAATCAGATATTCTGAACTGAAGCCGGAGAGAGGTATTCCCACCATAACAAGGAGGAGAAAGATTAAGGTGACAGCCTGATTTGTAAAAAATATGCGTATTTTTTTAGTTCCCGGAAGTGTATTCATCGCTTCAGAATTTCCTTTCTTGTCAAGGCATACAGGATCATTCCGTTGGACACGACGATGCGGATCACTTCGGACATGTCGGACTTCACCAGGCTGTTTATTACCGACGGCGCCATGGTGACAATTCCCTGGAAGAGAAAGGTCCCGACGATAACATGAACCAGAGTGGCATTTCTGAGGGACGCCCCCCCGAGCAGGATTGCGGCAACAGCTGGAAATGCCATGTAGAAAGGCCCCATGTAGAGCTGTATAAATCCGAAACTCTGCTGGTACACGATGATTCCTATCGCTCCGAGGACTGTGGAAAGTATGACGGAGACGGTTCTCATCTTATCCACGCTGATTCCTGAAGCTCTGGCGAATTCAGGGTTTTTGCCGGCTGCCGTCATGGACATTCCGGTCCTTGAGCGGAAGAAATAATAGACCAGGAGGCAGGCCAACCCGAAACAAAGATACATCCCCGTCGGGAAATAAAAGAATTTTCCTATCTGCAAACTCAGGAAATCGCTGAGCACCTGCTGGGTAAATCCCTCGACGCTGATGGTGGTCCTCAATCCTTCACCGGAAAATCCCCAGACCATCATGGGATTGGAAAAGGGGAGGAGCATCCATCCGATGCACATAAGAGAGACAGAGGAAAAACCGACATAGGTAGCGATCATCATCTCTCCACCTTTAACTCTGTTCAGAAGCAATCCGTAAAAATATCCTAAGATTGCTGCAAGAGGCACGGCAATGAGAAGAGCAACTGCGATTCCTGCAATTCCCTTGAATTCAAAATTGAGACTTGTACAAGCTCCCAAAAGCCCGGCGATGATGCCGAGAGGCAGGCCGAAATTGAGGCCGCAGCCGGATCGAATCATAGGTACCATGGCGAGGACCATGATGCCGTTCATTCCCACTCGGACGAGGACATCGCTGAGAGAGGTATCGATCCGGACGTTTACAAGGGGTGCAAGGAGGAAAAGAGACAGCAGGAAAATGCCTATGATGATTCTCGGCCATCCCGCGGATTCTATGAATTTTTTAAGAAAATCAGGCATGGCAGATGGCCTCCTCCGCGTTTCCTGCCATGAGCAATCCAAATTCCTCGGAAGGGGCGTCAGGGAGAAGGATTCCTGCTACGCGGCCTTCGTCGATGATGGCGATGCGGCTGCAGATGGAACGGAGCTCTTCAAGTTCGGATGAGACCATTACTATGGTGGTCTTCTGCTCTTTGTTGTACCGTCTCAGGGCATCGAGAACAAGCATCTTGGCGCCTACGTCGATCCCCCGGGTAGGTTCGGAGACGAAAAGTATTTTCGGTTTCAGAGCGAACGCCTTGGCAAGGCAGACTTTCTGTTGATTGCCTCCCGAAAGTTCGATCACTTTCTGGCCGGGACGGGTACATTTGATGTCCAGCACCCGGATATACTCTTCAGCACAGGCGCGTACAGCCCCGTCATCGGATTGAGTGAAAGCTCCTCCGAGGTAATGCTTCAGAAAATCACCCCGGATCTCCATGGCTGTAAAAGTTATATTGCGATCTATTCCTTCATCCAGCAGCAGTCCAACCTCTCTTCGGTCTTCCGAAACGAAAGCGAAACCCTGCTCTATGGCTGCCCTGGGGTCATTCAATTTAAAGGGTCGGCCGTCGAACAGAATGCGCCCTCCGGCAGGACAGAGTCCCATTATTCCGTTTGCGATGCCAACTTTTCCCTGCCCCGCCAAGCCTCCGATACCAAGGATCTCTTCGCGGAACACATCGATGGACACGTCCCGAACGGTCTCTCCGGGCATATCCGCCCAGAGATTCTGAATGCTCAGGTAGACGTCATTTCTTTTCGCCGGACATTCCTCTATGCGTTTTCTTTCCTCCATGCGGCGGCCGACCATCCAGCTCGCTATTTCCCGGATATCGGTCTCTTTTGCAGGAATATCCCTGATTACATTGCCGTCCCGCAGCACGACAACGCGGTCGCAGAGATCTATGACTTCTTTCAACCGGTGAGATATGAAAATAATGCCTATTCCCTGGGAGGCAAGTTTTCTCAGGGCATGGATCATGGTCTCCGCTTCGGATTCGGCCAGCACTGCGGTGGGTTCGTCGAGAATGAGAATTTTAGTCTGAGACCGATCGATCTCCCGTGCTATTTCAGTGAACTGTTTTTGCCCTACGGACATATCGGCGACGAGGGTTTCGGGCTTGATTTCCACTTCCAGCTTCGATATGGCCTTTTCAGCCCTGCTGCGCATATCGTCTCGGTCAAGAGTATAAAATTCATCTCCGAAAAGCTCGGCGACGACATGATAGTCCGTCGATTCTCTGTTAAGGAGGATATTTTCCATGGCAGAGAAGCCCGGAATGAGGGAAAATTCCTGGTGAACCATTCCAATTCCGGCGTTGAGAGCATCCAAAGAATTAACAAAGGTGGTTTCTCTGCCATCGATATAGATTTTTCCGCCGTAACCTCCCGTAGCGTGAATTACATTCATTCCGAAGAGGATGTTCATCAGCGTCGATTTACCGGCGCCATTTTCTCCCACCAGGGCCACGATTTCTCCCTGGTTCACAGTAAAATTCACATTGGACAGAACTTGGTTGCCATAATAATCCTTGCTTATATTTTCAAAACGAAGCAACGTTTCTTTATCATACATGGAGTCGGAACACTCCTCCCTTTCCGCCTTCAGCTGAATTGGACTTTTACCGTCATTTTTCAGAGGACAGACTTCGTTAACACGGAGAAAAGGGCGGGAATCCTGCTCGAGTTCTATATTCCCGCCCTTAAAGGAGTTTATGCTATTTAATCTCGAAAAGATTATCCGGAAGTTTAATATCGCTTACATCAAGGAACCCCTTTCCAAGGACATAAGGATCCTGATAGACGATGAGAAAATTTTTCATTTTGGCTCCGGTGGCGGCATCCACATAATACGTACCATGCCATTTTACGCCGGAGGAATCGTTGAGGGCTGCAATAACGTCCTCAGGACTATCGAGGCTCGCTTTTCCATCGATAACCCTTTTCGCAAGCTCTCCGAGAGCAGGTCCGAAACTGTAGGCGGCTGAAACTGCCCAGGTTCCCATGCGTCCAGCAGCACCTGCATCCACAACAGCTTTTTCTACCTTCTCAATTATGGCGGGCCAGTTTCCCTTTTCTTTGGAGAGGTCGATGTTAAGTGCTCCGGGATATCCTCTGATCGGAGAGGGCATGTCCCCGTAGGAGTAGTAGCCGCCGTGGGACACTATCCTCTTAATGAGCGGCTCATGATGGGCGCTGTTGGTGGAGAAGAATGCAGTATTTTTCCCGTACTGTTCGATCCATGCCGGAACCTTTTCCAGAAGATACTGCTGCGTTCCTGCCACTCCCACGTCTGTCGTGGGGTCCGGAGCCGACTCGAGGACGAATTTCATCCCCATGTTCTTGGCCGCTTCCCGGAAGACAGCCACTCGGCGGGCGATGACCTCCATACTCATATGGCGCGGGAAGGAGACGTGCACGAAGGTATCAGCTCCCATTTTCTTCATGGCGCCCATGATCAGGTAGGCCCAGCCGATTTTGTCCACATCGATCTGAAGATCGGCGGCCGAACAGATCACCCCGGGGTCTTCAAGGCCACTGCCGACGAGGAGAAGAATATCGGGACGCTTTTCCCGGATTCGGCGAAAGGCTTCAGTTGTTCCTTCAGGGGCCTGGACGACGATGATCGCTTTCATCTTAGGATCGTCGGCGAGCCCCAGGAGCTGGGCGATAGTGGTCTCCACTTCCCTTGTGAAGTTGTCCGGCATTGTGACATGGGTTACGAGACCGCCGTTTGCCGAATCCCCGTACTTCTTCATGAGTGCTTCGGCTCCGCGAAGATCATCTTCGGCCTGGGAAACCGTTGGGGTCATGATTCCTATGTGATAGTCAGACTCGGCGAACGCCGAAGCCGCCCCTAAAACGCATATCAGGATCGAAACTGCCAAAAGTATTGCCTTTCGCATTTTTTTGCACCTCCCAGAAAATAATGTTGCTGAATCCTGCTTCCTCTTTGCTCTGCGGCTCATTTTTCGTCTCTGTCATCCCTCCTTCTCCAGTGCTTCAGCGTTGAGATGCGGTGAGATTACTACTTTACAGACGAATCTCTGTCCGGATAAACCGGACTTTCCTACAGAACGGTAAGCTCCCGGGGGAAACGGGTGAAGGGGAGGGCCCCTTTTTCCGTCACAGCTACGCAGTTTTCGATTCGAATGCCAAATTTGCCGGGAAGATATATTCCGGGCTCGATGCTGAAGGCCATGCCTTTTTTCAGAACCGTTGTGTCCGTCGCTGAGATGTCCGGCGCTTCATGGGCCACGATCCCGATGCCGTGTCCTGTGCGATGGGTGAAATATTCGCCGTAGCCGGCACGCTCGATGACGCTTCGTACGGCTTTGTCGATGTCGCAGGCCCGGACTCCTTCCGCTACGGTCGCCTCTCCGGCGAGGTGGGCTTCAAGGACTATGGAATAGATTTTTTTCTGTTCTTCCGAAGGGCTGCCGACAAAGAAGGTTCTCGTCGTGTCCGAACGGTATCCTTGATGCCGTCCGCCGAAGTCTATCAGTACTACATCTCTCTTCTCTATAACCCTGCCGGACTTGTTGTAATGGGGAAGGGCACTGTTCGGTCCTGTGGCCACTACGTAGGAGATCTTCTCTCCGCCGATGGATTCATAGATATCCCGCAGCTTGAGCTGCACATCCCGTTCCGACATGCCGGGAACGATGCAGGCCGAAAGCTGCCTTAGAACTTTGTCGGCCAGCGTTCCCACCTTGACGAGACTGTCAACTTCCTCCTGGCTTTTATTCATACGGACTGCCGCGACGATCTTTCGTCCGTCAACGAGTTTTATTCCATGCTTTCCGGCTATACTCATGACGGACGCTGCCCGGACCGCGTCGTTCACGCCAAGATTCCTGGGCGCTCCATAATCACTGAAGGCCTCCTCGAAGGCTTTTCCAGGCCCCTCCGTATCCTTCCACAGATAGATCGACGCCGTCTCGCCGAGGTCTTCCCGAAATTCATCTCCGCAGAGGGAGGGAGCCACGGCAAAAAAACGCCCGTCGGGATAAATGCATATCCCCTTGAACCGTTCGTCATCGATCGGATTGAGCCCCGTCAGATATTCCAGATCCGGTGACGCTGCAACAAGAAGGGCATCCATGCTGTTTGCCTCCAGCAAAGCTGCAGCCTTTGCCACTCTTCCACTTTCCTGCATTCCCATCTGCCTCCCTGTCGAAAGAATTTCTCAAAAAGCCTGTCCCAAACTTCGATTTGCCGGAAAAGAGCAAGCAGAGTCTTACGCTTTCGAAAAATCGTCCATCACCGAAGCTACGAGCTTGATGCCGTCGATATAGTCTCTCAAAAAAATGTTTTCGTTGGGAGCATGAGCCCTCGAGTCCTCGTTGGCCACTCCGATCTGCACTGCCCCTATTTTGTCCGCGCTGCAGAGGTCGTATATGGGGCTCGTGCCCGAGAGATTCAGATATACTGCCGGTTCTGTTCCATAGACTTCCCTGACGCAGCGAATGACCGATTTTGCGAGGGGATGGGATGGATCCGTCCTGAAAGGAGGTTTGCTTGAAACTCGGGAAAGGGCGATGTCCTCAAATCCGTTTTTGTCGAGATGATTTCGCAGCAGAGTGAAAATCTTGTCGGGATCCTGGTCCGGAACGAGGCGGAGATCCATTTTTGCTGTAGCTGCGGCGGGAAGGACGGTTTTGCCTCCTGCCCCCGTATAGCCGGAGATCAGTCCGGCTATGTTGCACGTGGGTGAATAGAGCAAGCGCTTTCTGAGCGGATAGCCGCTGAGCCCCAGGAGAAACCCCTGAACGCCGAACTGCTCGAGAGTGGTTTCCTCGTTATAGGGCAGTTTTTCCAGATACTCCCTGTCAAGATCGCTCAGAGGACGAACATTGTCGTAAAAACCATCTATCAGGATATTCTCGTTCGCGTCCTTGAGGGAATTGAGCGCTCGGACGAGTATCCAGGCCGGATTGGGAATAACCGCAGCATTGGCTGAATGAAGATCCGATGCAGCCGTTCTGATATTCATCTCCACATAGCACATGCCTTTTGCTCCGAGGGCCACGTGAACAGGTCCGCCGATGTCGCGGCTTCCTCCCTCCCAAAGAATTCCGTCGGTCTTCATTTTTTCTGGATATTTGCGGGGAAATTCTTTCAAATGGGGACTGCCTACTTCTTCTTCTCCCTCACATATAAACTTCATATTTACCGGCAGCGTGCCGCGCACCTGGAGCCAGGCATGGACAGCGCAGAGTCGTGCCAGAAGATTTCCCTTGTTGTCCGCAACTCCCCGGGCGAAAATTCTGCCGTCCCGGATCTCAGGAACGAAGGGATCGCTTTTCCACTCTTCTATAGGGTCTACGGGCTGAACATCGTAATGGTTGTAGCATGTCAATGTTTTTTCTCTTCCGGCATCCACGGTGCCGTACACGAAAGGGTTTCCCGAGGTTTCAATTATTTCAGCTGCGGCCCCGGCCTTTTGAAGAAAGTCGCTCACCAGGTTCGCCATTTCACGAATTCCGATATTCTGAGCGGAGATGCTCGGCTGTCTGCATGCCGAAAACAGCATGTCCATATATTCTTCCTTGTGGGCCTCCACGTAGTTGAAAATATCCTGCACTTCGATCTTCCCCTTCCTTTAGAATACATCAGAATGTACTGTATACGATGGAACGGAGTAAAGCTGTAGGATAGCTGGTCATCAAAGAATTTTACGGATGATACTAGCATTATTAAATATTTTGTCAATCGCATCTTCGAAAATTGCATCTTCGAAAATCTTTTTATGTGGAGGAGAATCGCCGTATTTCCCGCTAAGGAGAGGAGTTGTTTATTGTGTTGTATAACGTTGCCATTAAACTAACAGAAGGGTAAGCTGCTTTGTTTCATCACTGTTCAAACAGGACGGCAGCGATAGTGTTCAGGCTCGAGAGCCCCATGATGAACATAAGAATTTTAAGGAATCCATTCGCTCCGTGAATTCGCGGAGCGAATGGATTCCTGCAGCGGAAAAAATTACTCTTTCGGGCAGCCCCCATGATCTTTCCGGGCTGTCTCCCTGGGGATAGTATATTCGAAGTTGCCGTTGATCTCCGATTTTGTCTTTTTGCCGTTTGCGATCTCCAGAAGCATCTCATAGAGTTTTTCCCCTGTTTCGGCTATGGATGTCCCTTCGATGATTATGCCTGCATTGAAATCGGTGATGCTCTCCAATTTCTGGAAGGTCTCCGGATTGCCCGTCAGCTTGAGGGTAGGCATGACGGCATTTCCCACAGGAGAACCTCTTCCGGAACTGAAGACAGTCACTACGGCACCCTCAATGGCGAGTCCGGTCAGATTGAATGGGTCCGGCCCCTGGGCGCGGTTGTCCACCACCCATAAGCCGGGATGGGACATGGCATCTCCCAGTTTCAACACTCCCTGAACGGGAGATGCTCCCATTTTTTTTATATTTCCCATCGATTTTTCCACGAGGGTCGTGATGCCGCCCGCCTTATTTCCAGGGGTCGGATTAACCTCTTCGATTTTCTGTCCGTAGGTTTCTATATATTCGGCGCGAAGTTCGGAGATCATGTCGAGAACCTGCAGCCCGATCTCCCGGGTTGCGGCTCTGGAGGCGACGATATGTTCGCTTCCCGGAAATCCGGCCACTTCGGACATGAGAACGCTCCCGCCATTCTTCACCACAATTTCGGTCATGGCTCCTATGGCGCTGTTTCCCGACAGGGCGGTAGTCCAGTCAGAACCGCCGCATTGCACTCCCACCACCAGTCCCGAGATGGGGCATTCAACGCGCTGCTCCCGGTCTGTGTGCTCCTTCAGCTTTTTCACAATGGAAATGCCCTTTGCCTCCGCTTCCGGAGATCCTCCTTCATTCTGAATGAGGATGGATTCAACGGGTTTTCCTGTTTCCGCTATGGCTTTTCGAACTTCATCTATATTCGTTTTCTCACAGCCGAGGCCTACAAGCAAAACAGCTCCGACATTGGGATTTCTTCCGGCTGCGATAAGGGCCAGTCTTGTCCGCTGATGATCATGCTCAAATTCAGTGCAGCCCTGTTCGTGGACAATAGGGATGGCTCCCGCTGCACGGGCTATTCTTTCCGTCACCGTGTTGGAGCACGAAACCATGGAGATGACGAGGACATAATTTCTTATGCCGATTCTTCCGTCAGGCCTTTGAAATGCATTGAGTGTCGTCATGGCCGTTATCCTTTCACAGATCGAAACTGCCGTTCATATTCATTGCAGAGCTGGTTCGTAATATCTTCGACGTTATGGGAATGAACATGGTCCCCCGGGGAAATATCCTGAGAAGATCTCCCTATTGCGACTGCATATTTTATTATTCTTTCACCCTGCGGAATATGTACGAGCGCAATTTTATGCCCTTTAAGGACGTCGTTTCGGGCCATTATCTCCTGTCCGGAACAGTCCGCTCTCTCTCCGGCGGAAATATCCTGAACGGCTACCGCAACATTATCCTCGGGTTCGATTTGAACGACTTTTTTCATCACTGGTTTTTCCATTGTGGAAGACCTCCCGAATTTCTAGCCGAGCAGAATTTCTTTAATCTCAGAAACACTTTTCCCCTCGAGTCCCATTTTTGCAAGGGACATGCCTGTTTTGAAGTAATTCTTTTCCATCACGACACCGCAGAGTTGAACGACGGCCTCCAGAGTCGAAACATCGATTCCGACGAGTCTGCCGAGTTCAATGAGGGGAACTGCGGAAAAGGGAGTATCCTCCGTGAGGAATCTGTGGTCGAGAGTTTTCGGCGCGTCCGGCTTGTCGCCGCCGAAAGCGGGATTGGCCTGGATGACGGAATAGAGATCTTCCCCCTGGACATGGTATTGTGTTCTGATCGTCTCGACAGTGCTTGTCAGATCGAGGCCGAAGGCTTCTCCTACGGCCATCCGCTCTTTGTCCACCCCTTCCATGGCCCGGCAGACCGAGTGGGGCATGCCGTCGAAATAAAAACGGAAATTGCCCTTGGTGTTTTCGATCCGTCCGGCATTCATGAGCATCGGAACGCAGTGAACGATCATATTCGTGTTGGACATGCTTGTCTGAAGGACGTTCAGTCCTTTTTTATAGGGAGTGCAAAAAGCATCCTTCATGATTTCATCAACCATGTCATACCGGCTGTTGGGAAGAACCGCCAGGGTGACGGGGTTTTTTACTCCCCGGACATTGACCCGCCCTGGTTCAATCGCCGCGCAGGCATAGGGAAGATTGTCCGTTTCTCCCACGGTCACTTTTTTTCCTGATCGTTCGAATGCTTTCCTGAGAGCGAAGGTTCCATAATTGCCGGGAGAGAGGATGAGTATCTGTCCATCTTTGAAATGAGGGAGGGTGATATCGAAAAAAGCATCCTGTGCGAATGAGGGAGCGGTGAAATATACAATTTCAGCGTCCTTCAACGCTTCTTCGGCATTTGTCGTGGAGTTTCTCAGGTGAGCGGTTCCGGAGACTTTATTCTCCATTTCTATGGTGTTTCCCCTGGCGCGGATGGCGTCGATCGTCGCGCTGAAAAGGGGATGTTCGAAAAGAGTGACCTCATGACCGCGAAGAGCCAAATCCCCTGCGAGGGCCTGTCCTCCGTTTCCTGCACTCATGACGGTGATTTTTCTCATAGTTCTGAATCCCTTCTTTCCTTCGGAAAAAATTTGAAAAAAACAGGAAAGAAGGGCAGGTTGTCTGCCCTTCTTTCTTAAAGGCGAGAGTTATTCAAGGACAAATTTGGATGTGATTTCTTCGAAGGCTTTATCGCCGACCACTTTTTTGAACTCGCCCCATGAGGCTTCCCGGCCGACTTTGGCGAAGGCCTTGAGCTGCTCATCCGTAAGCCTGTAAACTTTCGTGCCGGCTTTTTCCATCAGATCGACATATTTGTTCTGATCCCCTTCGACCCGGCCCCAACGGCGCTGCTCAAGCTCTTTTGCCTTCGCGTCGAGAATCTTCCGGTCTGCTTCCGACAGGGATTCGTACAATTCGAGATTCATCGTGAAGGGCCAGCACTCGAAATGGGTATTCGCAGCGATATACACCTTCATGATATCCTGAAACGAAACGTGATAGTTCTCTGCGCCGCCGCCGAAGATCCCGTTCACTATGCCTGTCTGAGCGGCGGTAAAGAACTCGGAGAAAGGAAGAGGAGTGGCCTGATATCCGAAAGCGTTCGCGAGACCTTCCCATGTCTTCATCGTCGGTACCCTGACCTTCAGATTTTTAGGCGCCGTAGGATCGGTGGGATTCGTGGGTTCCTTCAGAAGTCCTATGCCGCCGAAATAAACGGGCCAATAGGCGAGAACCTTAATATTCTGCTTCTTGAACAGTGATGCGATATAGTCTGCAAAAGGAGTTCCGGAGGCGTAGTTCTTCTTCGCGAGTTCGTAATTTGGGACGACGTACTGGAGTGCGTAGGCGAGAAGTTTTTTATCCACATTGGTTGCTGCGGACATAATGCCCATTTCGACGGCGCCTATGCTTATTTTTTCCTGAACGACGGTATAGTCGCCGAGCTGGTTGGCGCCGTAAATCTGGACGTTGACTCTTCCATCGGTGGCTTTGCGCATCTCGTCGGCAAACCAGGTCATTTCCTTGTCAATTTCAGAATTGGCGGGGCGGATATGAGCGACTTTCCATGTGTAGGACTTCTCGGCAGCAATGGCATTTCCTCCGAGAAACAGGAAAAGCATGGCAATTGCCAGAGCGTACAGAATCGCGTTTTTCTTTTTCACAAAAATCCCTCCCTGAAATTTTGTTCGACAAAACTTCTTCTTTGTCGGTTGATATTACCTCGCGCAGATCTACCGCTCAGTTTTTTTCTTCGCATACCCCCTTTCTTCACAGCGAAAAAGCCGTCCGTTTCTATATATACCCCAGCAGTCGCGGAAGGGTCAGAGAGAGAGGTGGCCAATATGTCGTCAAAAGCATGACAGGTACATATCCGAGGAGGAAAATGCCAAGGGGCGGAAGAATATCGACAAATTCCACATTTCCGATCCGCATGCCGAGATAGAGAAGGCTCGCGTAGGGCGGTGTCAGGCTTCCGATTGCAAGATTAACGCAGAATATGGCGGCGTACTGAATGGGATGGAGACCGATCGCCTGGGCGAGAGGCATCAGCAGCGGTGCAACCAGAATGATTCCCGTGACGTCGTTGACTATCATGCCTATGAACAGAAGGAGAAGGTTGATCAGGATGAGGATCATTCCCTTATTTGTTGTGAGGCTGAAGACGGCTTTCACGATCAACTGGGGAATCTGGAGCACTACGTACGTCTGACTGAGCATCATGCTGCACATGATCATGATCATGATGGACCCGGTGGAAATGGCGGAGCTTTTTGACACGGCCCAGAAGCTGCGCAATCCGAGCCCTCTATACACCAGAAAGCCGACGGGAATGGAATAGACGACGGCTGAAGCTGCGGCTTCCGTAGGAGTCATGACCCCGCCGTAAATTCCTCCGAGAATGAGGACCGGCATAAAGAGCGCTGGAAGAGCTTTCCATCCCTTGCTCACGATCTGACGTCTTTTTTCCCTGCCGCTGATGGGAGGAAGCATCACCAGCGGAAATTTTCGTGCATAAAAGATATTTATTCCGCAGAAGATCAGCATGGTGAGAATACCGGGGCCGACGGTGGAAAGAAAGCAGGCGAGAACGCTTGTTCCTGTAACCCATCCGAAGATGATCAGCGGCGTGCTTGGCGGAATGAGAACTCCCAGCACTGAAGAACAGGTTACGAGAGCGGTGGCGAAAGGCCGCGGATATCCTCTCTTTTCCATTTCGGGGATGAGCATGTTTCCCGTTGCGGCAACTCCTGTGAAGGCACTTCCGGAAATAGCTCCGATGAGAGCGCATGTGACGGTGGCCACCACACCGAGTCCTCCACGGATTCTGCCGACAAAGACATCCACGAATTCGAGAAGATATTTTGTTATGCCGCTCTCGCTCATCAGCCCTCCAGCATAGATGAACAGCGGAATGCACAGAAGGGCGGGGCTGAGGATCTGCTGAAGGCCCCACATCATCATGCCTTTCATGGTGACATCTCCGGCAATGCTCATGAACATGAGAGCGCCGCTGAAGCAGAAAGCAATGGGGATGCCCAGGGACAGAAGACCCATAAGGATGGCGAGGGAAATAATGGAAATCGTCACCATTTTTATGCACTCTCCTTTTCAGCGGCAAAGGGGATTTCCGGAGGCGTTGCGGCGAAAAGGCGGGCATATTCGATGAACTCGACAATTCCATAGAGGAGCATCAGTCCCATGCAAAGAAACACTGATGCTTCCGCATAAATCCATGGAATGAAAAGCGTGTCGCTGAGTTTTTCAACCCGGAGGGCGTATTTGAGAAAATCATATCCCCAATAGGTGAGCCACATGAGAATTCCGGTACTGATGAGTGCCGCAATTGCCCGAAGCAGATACACTTGCTTCTTCTTATGGAAAAAAATCTCTATGACCCTTGCGATGAGATGGCTCTGCTCCGATGATGCCTTTACGGCTGCGAACAGGTAGAGCCACGTCGTCGGGAAATAGGTCAGTTCCTCTATGCCCATAAGGGGTGCACGAAAAACATATCTCAAAAGAACCTGTCCGAAGACGAGTGATGCAATCGCGATGATGCTCAAAACGATGAGAATGTCGAGTGCCTTGTCAAGAGGCCGGAGCATCTTCCGCAATGGAAGCTGGTACGTTGTCATTCCGGATCATCCTTTCAGCCTGAAGCTGCGTCCAGTTTTCAGCTTTTGAAGAACTCAGCCGCGTCCCTTCGCTTTTTCCCGTTCGATGATAATCCTGGCCATTACCGTGGCCGCTTCCGTCATACCCTCCTGAGCCAGGCGCCCGATAGCCGCCATGGATTCATCGGCGTTGTCGCAGACGAGCCCGTCGCCCTTCGGAACCACGTAGCCGGATTTGGCGAGAAGGGCCGACTCTATAGCCATTCCTGCTGCAGCGGAAAGTTTGAGGGCACAGCCGTATTTGGCTCCGTCGCATACGATTCCCGTAAGGCTTCCGGCGATATTCTGAATTGCCCTGTCGGCACAATCGACGTCACCGTCCAGAAGCATGGATGCTCCGGCGGCTACGCCGATTCCTGCGGCGATGGCGCATGCGCAGATGGCGGAGAGCCGGCCTATGCGGCTCTTCATAAGGATCGTAAGCAGATAGCTCAAAGCGACTGCCCGAAGCATCTTTTCTTCTGACAGCCCGAGCTCCTCCGCCATGACCACAAGGGGAAGCATCCCCGTTATTCCCACGTTTCCGCTCGTAGCGCAGCTCATGGCCGGGAAACCGAGGCCTCCCATACGGGCATCCGAGGCTGCTGCAGTGTAAGACTTGACCTTCATCACTAGGTCTCCCCTCGACAAATCCCGGTAGGCTGCGCCGAATCCGCCCCCGATCCCGTCTGCCAGCCCCTCTTTTGCCAGCCTGCGATTCAATTCGACCCCTTTTTTCAGAAAATCGATATCCTCAAGAGGGACGGTTTCCGCGAAGCGGAACAGGTCACTGAGGCTGTATTTCAAAATGGTGTCCTTGGAGTAGTCGAAGGAGGTCCCCTCAAGGGATGCTCGGTCGTCAAGAAGGACTTTGCCGTTGGCCTCGAGATAGACGACATTGGTATGGGTTTTCGCGACGATGGCTGTCCCTGTGCCTTTTTCAGTTTCCACCGCAGCTTCTATGCGGAGACCGACACCTGCATATTCCCAGAAGATGTCCACATCGACATTCTGCATAAATTCGACGGCCCGTTTTTCATCGTCGGGAGTAACCTTGTTTAAAACTTCCAGACCTGCATCCGCGTCGCCCGCCACGGCTCCCAAGGCAACGGAAATATCGATTCCCATGCGGTCCGTTCCGGGAATACCAACGCAGAGACTGTTCTTGTACGTGTCCTTGTCCATTCTGACTACAGCCTTCCGCGGAGTGCCTCCCACAGCCTGGCGGGCGGCGGCGGCGGCGAATGCGATGGACGTGGGCCCCGTGCATCCAAGGGCGGGACGGACTTCCTTCGTCAATATTTCAAGCAGTTCCTTCATAAAAAATCCTCTCCTTAAGGAATATCTGAAAGTATTTTCAATTGGCACCATCAGGACGTGCACAAAGAGAAGCGATTTTATCATCCCATTCTTTTTTCAGGCGGATTGCAGTCGGAGTCGATCCCAGCCCTCCCTTCATCGTTCCCCGGAGTTCGGGGGGAAGAAGCTCCTGAGTGTTGACAAGCGCCCCGATCACTTCATCGGGCGGAATGGCGCTCTCGAGTCCTGATAGAGCCATGTCGGCTGCTGCAAAGGCGTTTGCCACGCCGATGCCGTTACGCTTTATGCAGGGAATTTCAACAGGTCCGGCTACCGGGTCACAGATGAGCCCGAGGATATTTTTCAGCGCGAGAGCCATTCCATGGACGATTTGACGGGATGTGCCATCTGAAAGATGAACGAGAGCTCCGGCAGCCATTGCCGAAGCGACTCCGATTTCCGCCTGGCATCCGCCGATGGAGCCGGACAGGGATGCCCGCATGGCGATGAGGGTGCCGAGAACGGCTGCAACAAGAAGGGCATCAACAGCTTGATCATCAGTTGAGTGCCGTTCTTCGGCAAGGGTGAGAAGTGCTCCCGGAACCACGCCGCAGGAACCCGCAGTGGGTGCCGCAACGACGCAGCGGGCACAGGCATTCGTCTCCATTGCGGCGATAGCCCGGGCAACGGCTTTTCCGAGGATGGGGCCTCCTGCCGTCCGTCCCTCTTCCACCGCCCTGAACATCATCGCGGCGCCGTTCCCGGGTACCAGGCCTGCAACCATATCGTTCTCTCCGCGGAGGCCGTGCTCTACGGACTCAGCCATGGTTTTCCATATTCGAGAGATCCTCGACCGGACTTCCGCCTCAGTGAGACCGCTGCGGCGGCACTCGTAATCAACGGCCGCTTCGGCCAGAGAACGATCCTTCTCATCGGCGTAGCGAAGCATTTCTTCTATCGAGGAAAAAAGAGGAGAAGAATCGCGGAGTTTGTAATCGAGGACGGCCCGGATGGGAAAAACATCTTCGATTCCCGGGGCTGCCCGGAGAATTTCAATGGACGGAGAAGAAGGAGTATGTTCGAGAAGACAGAGATAAAGGAAACGTCCGTTTTTTTCGACCGTGAGAATTTCGACGGGAGTTTCTCCGAGCAGAGATGATATTGCTTCCGGATCGAAGGATGGGCCAGCAGTCAGCATAACGCCTTCTTCGCTTCCGCGGAGCATGATCGGAAAATCATCGATACCGGTCATGAGAATCTCTCCGCCGCCGACGGTTATTCCGGTGACCGTCAGTGTTTTTCCGCCTTTTTCCAGCCGCATGTCCACGGTATTCGGATTTCTTACGGAGGCATAATTCGTCCTGTATCCGACGGGGATCCCTCGGGAGGCCGCCTCTTTCAGGGCGTTCGGAACTTCGGTCGAATCTTCGGCGAATCCGAGAAGGCCGGCGACGATTGCCGAATCGCTCAAATGCCCTTTGTATGTTCGTGCAAGGGCGTTTCCGTAAAAACGGAGCTCGATCTTCTCGGGATCTTCTCCGAGAAACGAGCGCGCCATCCGTCCAATCCGAAGAACTCCCGCGGTGTGCGAACTTGACGGTCCGATCATGATAGGACCCAGAACGTCGAAAAGACTGACGAGACGTTTGCTTTCCATCAAGGTGCGATCTCCTTCACAGAGAGAAATATCCGGGGAAATCATCCCGGCAATATGCCTTGTTCTTGATCAATTGCCATATCAGGTTGTTTATCTCAAAATCCTTAATAATCAGTTCAGCACTGTAGTTTCGAGAAAAATCGACATGCTGTATTTCGTTCTATTAGGCGGTTTTCACTGGCTTCTGCGCTTTTAAAATGGACCTTGAATTTATGCTATAATATCATAATGTCGGACAGGCAGATAATAACATCATGAAGGGGCATGAGTCAACAAGACGCCGATGATTGTGTCGTCGATGATTGAGCATCCTACATTCCAGAAATATATTCTTTTTTCTGAAAGTGTTTTCGCCGAAATAAAAAATGATTGAGAGAGACAAGGCAAGGAAATATATTATGAACGAACAAAAACTTCCAGCGGAATGGCACCGGCATTCCGAGGCTGCCGTAGAATGTCGGATGGGGAGATCTTCGACCAAGTTGAAAGAGAATGCTTGTATTAATTTATTTTAGACATTATTATTTTCAGTGTCCTTCACTTTTTTCAACCTTTAGGCCCAACCTGCGGTCAGCCGGAACTGTTTTTTGACTACAGTGTATTTTTCAGGAGGTTAAGTCCGGTGTTAAAGCATGCGAACAGGTCCACCCTTCATGACGATGTCATGGTTCAAATGGTCAGTGCAATAAAAAAAAATCATTGGGCGCCCGGCAGCAGACTTCCCGGGGAACAGGCCCTGGCGGATACCTTCGGAGTGAGCCGTACGTCAATCAGGGAGGTTCTGAAGGCCCTAGCCTATTCGGGTGTTCTTGAAGCCCGCCCGGGGCAGGGAACTTTCCTGTCAGAGAATGCGGAAAGAATTTTGAGCGGTACTCAGTTAACAGCAGCCATGTTTTCGGATTCTTCCTACACGGAGTTGATGCAGATACGGCAGTTGCTTGAAGGTCAAGCCGCTTATTGGGCAGCCGAGAGGGCAACTCCCGAGAATGTCGAAAAACTGGAATATATACTTAATGGGGAAGAAAGAGGAGAAGACCTCAACAACATCCATGAGAGGTTTCATGATGCGATCGTGGAAATGTCGGGCAATAAGCTTCTGGTCAGACTACTGGGATTTATGAGAAGTGAAATATGGGTGCAGAAAAGATTCCATTATTCCTTTCTGCCTGATAAAGACAGAAGAGAACATTGGAAAGTCCTGGATGCCATAAAGACAGGTTCTCCAACAAAAGCATGGAAAGCCATGATTCGCCATGTCAATTTTTTCTGGAAAAAATTGTACGGACTGGAAACAGAAGATATAAAAGATTTTCCCATTCCGATGAAAGAAAATAAATCTTCTTCGGAAGACTAAAATATTTTTTCATTTCGGAAAAAAGGGTTTTTCTCTCAAAAAGCGAGAGAATCCTTTAGCGCTATATAAAACAGAAAGCCGAGGAGCGAAATTTTCTCTTCTCGGCTTTTTGTGTCCTTACCCCCCCGCAGAGACCTCCCACAGATAAAGAGAGGCCGTCGAGCCGTAGGGGGAGTATCGTTTTTTGTACCGTTCGAACCGCTCCCGGTCGAGGGTCTTGTGTCCGTACAGGGTCATGATCCCCCGCCGGATGGCCAAGTCGCCGTGACTCAGGACATCGGGCCGTTCCATGGAGAAAATGAGCAGCATTTCGGCGGTCCAGCGGCCGACTCCCCGAAGGGAAGACAGTCGTTCGATCACCTCTTCGTCGGGGAGATCCTGAAGAGCCGCGAGGTCGAGGGTTCCCTCCGCCGTGGCACGGCTCACGCCGCAGATGTACTCTGCCTTTCGCATGGACATGCCGCAGGCCTGAATTTCCCCGGCGGAAAGGGGGCCGAATCTGGCCGGAGTGATGTCTCCGAACCGTTCCTTCATCCTCCCCCAGATGGTGACCATTGCTTCTTTTGAAATCTGCTGGGCGACTATGTTCCGGATGAGGGCGGTGAATAGGTCCGGGATGATCGCACGCTCAAGGAGGCCGATCCGGTCAATGGCACAGCCGAGTTTTTTGTCCTTTTTTCGAAGGTAGTCCAGCTCTTTCGAACCGCAGCGAAAGACGGGCCTGGAATTATCCCCTTCCCTATCCGGCATTCCGGGCCTCGAGCTCGATCAGGCGCGTCTTCAGGTCGAGGCCGCCTCCGTACCCGACGAGCTTTCCGCTTGCGCCGATGACGCGGTGGCATGGGATGAAGATGGCGATGGGATTCCGGGCATTCGCCATGCCTACAGCCCGGACGGCTTTCGGGTTTCCCGACGCGGCGGCGAGGGCCTTGTAGCTCGTGGTCGTTCCGTAGGGGACCTCGACGAGCTTCTCCCAGACCCGTTTCATGAAGGGTGTTCCTTCAGGCCGAAGGGGAAGATTGAAATTCCGCAGTCTGCCGTCGAGGTAGAGTTCGAGCTGCCGGAAGGCCTCCCTTGCGAGATCTGTTTCCTTTTCGTCGAAGCCGGTCAGTTCTGCCGTGCTGCGGGGAAGATGGAGATGGGTGATATGGGTGTCGTCCACCCCGATGGCGACGGGACCTATGGATGTTTCCCGAACGAAGAGCATTATTTATCCTCCTTTTTGCGGAGCGCCGCGTTCCGCCCCGCTCATCTCTCATTCCGATATTGTGACTCAAAAAGGGAAAAAAATCATCCTGAATTTCACCGGCAAAATTTATCTATCCCTTTCTGGAGAGAGGAAGTCTTCAAAAAGATCGCTTCTTTCAGAGTCAGAGACCGCCGTTCTGGACGGAAGGCCGGTCTTGAGGTACAACAGAGGCTGTGTTCCAGAATACCTTGCAAGGAGAAAAATTGATGAAGCCACTCTTCGACCTGCACGTTCATACACTGTCAAGCGGCCACGCCTACAGTACCCTGAAAGAAAATATAGAGGCTGCGCGGGAAAGAGGTCTTTCGGTCCTCGGCATTTCCGACCATGCTCCGGCAATGCCCGGAGCTCCCCATCCCTTTTACTTCGCGAATCTGAAGGTAGTGCGGGAATCCCTGCTGGGAGTACGGATCTGCAAAGGAATCGAAGCGAACATCCTGGATTGTGACGGAACCATCGATGTGGAGGACAGGCTCGCCCGGAAACTTCATTTCATCATCGCGAGTCTCCATACTCCGTGCATTCCGCCGGGAACGGCGGAGGAGAACACCCGGGCTCTTCTTGGGGCCATGAAAAACCCGCGGGTGAAGATCATAGGACACCCCGACGACGACCGCTATCCCCTCGACTACGAAGAGCTTGTCTCCGGGGCGAAAAGAGAGAAAATCGCCCTTGAAATCAACAACTCCAGTTTCCGCATAGAGTCCGCCAGGCAGAACGGCCGGAAGAACGCCGCCCTTTTGCTGAATCTCTGCCGCAGGGAAGAGGTCCCCGTTATTCTCGGCAGCGACGCTCATATCTGGTATGACGTGGGGGAATTTTCGCTCTGCCTGGAACTGCTCGGTGAGCTGGATTTTCCTCCCGAGCTCGTGCTGAATTACACCATGGAGGGGCTCGATTTCGTGCTGAATTCGGGAGCGAATCTTCCGGAGGAAGGAAAGAAGACACCTTCAGGGAAAATTGAACGAGTGGAAAAATAGGAAAAAGTTTTCAAGAAGCCCCTTTGGTGTATAGTAAAAAAAGTGTCGGTCTCTTAAGATTCTAATGATTCCTCAGACGCTTTTCTCGAACAGGGGGGAGTTCCTTTGAAAAAATATCTGTCAGGCTTCATCGCTGCAGCTGCCGTTCTGCTTCTCTTTTTTCCCTTTTCCTTTCCGGCCGCGGCGCGGCCCCTTGTCCCCGACGATCTGCTGGCAAAGATCGAAGCGATCGACCAGTTCATGGTACATCAGGGGTATGAAGCCGGAAGCATCGATTCCGGAAAAGCCCTGCGGGAATATGAAGGGATCAAGGCCGACTTCTTACGATATACCAAGGCCTTTTCCAAAACCACTGTGGTCCGGGCCGAAAAGGGCGGAGGCGGCCTGCTGGACGATGCTGCCCGGGGTGAAAAAGTCACAGACAGGATAACGGTCACTCTTTTCTACCCCGACTGGCTCGACGAGAAGGAGGCCTGCTCTCCTTCCGAATTTTCGCCCCTTGTGAAGGCGGCCTTTTCGAAGGCGAGAAAGCATTTTGACCTCATCGCTTCCGAGAATGCCGGGGGGAAAAACCGTCTGTATCGTGAAGACATACAGAAAAAAGTCTTCACCAATGCTCCGGATGGAAATTACGAACTGGAACAGCAGTGGTTCAGAACCTCTTCCGGTCCTGCACAGGAAGGCTGGAACGTGAACGAGGGCGGCTGGTCCATGTTCCACCAGCCCTGGAAAAATCTCGATGAATACTCTCTCAATGCGCACCGCCGCCTTTTCGGAGCGGCCTTTTCGTTGGATATCCCCTTCGCTTTCCTGATCCGGGTCGACCGCAGGGAGCGAACGGATGCCGATCCCGGCTCCGGCGGAAAGCTTTCGGAGGACCTCTCGAAAGCCTCCTTCTGGAAGCCCCTGGAGGATAAGGGGGATAAAATTCTTGAAATTCTGCTCTCGGCGCATCAGCAGAATACGGCTCCGACCGCTCCCCAGGAAGGAGATGTCCTCGAGCCGGGGGTGTATATCCGGGTTGAAGCCATCCCATCCTCCCTTCCTGCCGACGGTGCAAGCAGGTCGACAGTGACTGTGAGCGCCTGGGAGGTGGAAGAGAGGGGCGGAAAACGCAAGCCCCTGGCAGGAAAAAAGGTCGCTCTTTCCCTGGCCGCCTCTGAGGGAATGACGCCCGGAACCCTTTCAGCGGCGACTGTTACTACGGACCAGAGCGGAGCCGCTGCGGCGGAGTTCATCGCTCCCGCTGAAACTGAGCTTCAGGGCAGAGAGATCCGCAAGGCGACGGTCATCGCCGAATGCCCGGAACTGGGGAGAGACGAAGCATCCATTCAGCTCGAAACCTTCGCTCCCCTCGCGGTGGAGGCGCAGCATTCAATTCTTCCGGCGGGCCCTTCCTTTGAAAACAGAATCACCTTTACCTTCGGCGCTCCCGGAGAACTTCAGGCCGGGAAAACGCTCAAAGCGGTGATCTCCGCTGCCGCAGAAGGAGGGAGGCTTTCTTCCGGGGAGGACCATGCCGGCAAAGGGGCCCGGAAAATCGAAATCGAGGCTGTCCCCGGCGTCCCGAATACAGTGCATTATTTCTGGGGAGGCGAACCTCCTGCCGAAAGGGCAGTTGATGAGGCAGTGACCGTGGAAATTCCCGACAGAAAGTACCGGAGGAAGGTTTCCTTCTCGGTGGGCGTGGACCTGGCGCTCCTCGGCGGCGGGCCCCTTGTCTCCGGGACTTTTTTCCCCGGAGTGTTCATTCCTTTCAGGGTATATGTTCATGACAGATTTCATAAAGATTCCGACCTCGGAGCCTTGTTCGAAGCCTATTCCATCGAACCTGTGCTCGAAGTCCTCCAGTCGGGATATGACCCTCTTCCGGCCATGGACCCGAAGGAGGACTTCTATTCCCGCCTGGCGGCCCATGTCAGGGGAGCTCTTTCTCCCGGACGGAGTCTCTGCCGGGATATTCTGGTCGGAGGGGTCAGGCGGGACAAGGACGGAGGATGGTTTCTCACGTGGAAAGAGTACGATGGAGAGGGGCTCACGGGCAGTTCGTTTCCAGGCATAATCCCCTGGAGCCGGGGAACTTACCGGACCGAGCTCCGCTTCGATCCGAAGTGGATCGGAGACGCCGCACAGAGCGATCACAGCCTTTCCCTGCTCCCTCTTCCGGTGGAGGGAAAGGGGCAGTGGGACGCCCACATGGAGAGCTTCATCATTCCTCTGCTGAAGAGCTCCCTTTCCATGTTTCCCGGCGGGGAATCGGCTCTGCTGGCCGTGGATGTTTCGGTGGAGCTTCAGAAGACAGGGGATATCACCCAGGCCGCCCTCTCGGTGGGCAGGCATTTTTTCCTCGATTTTCTCGGAGGAAAAATCGGAGAATCGATACAGTCCGGCCTTGAAAGCGCCCTGGAGAAGAAAATCTGGGGGACAGCCCGGGGGAAGCGTCTCCAGGACCGCATGGCCGACCTGGTAAAACGGGCGAACGAGGGAATTCCTGGAACTGAAACAATGACGGCCGAACAGATCGGCGCCTGCATCGACTCGGGAAAAGAAATCCTCGCCGGATATATCGCTGGAATGTTTGCCGACGCCGTGCTCCAGCCCCTCGGGAAGGACAGGGGGAACCTCCCCTGCGGCTTTTCCCTTCCTTTCTGCGCCTCTCCGGCCTGGGCCGGAGCCGACCCCGCCGGAGAGCTTGCCCCTCTCGCCTCCTTTCTCAAGGGGTACGGGGGAGCCGGCATTCTCCTGGTGGAGAACAGAAAGGGCTCCCTCGGGAACATACGCTCCGGAAACTCGGTTCTGAAATCCTTCTCCGGACAGGTATTCGCTCTTCGGCCTGAAGAGGAACGGGTTCTGGACGCTGGAAAATGGCTGGCTGTTCCGCTGAAAAAAGAGGAGCCCCTGTTCGTGTCGGTAAAACCGGGAGTTTCTTCCCTCAGGCTTTGCTTTGCCGATGCCGGCGGCATCAGGATGACTTCCATAGGCGAGGAAACGCCCCTGGGGAGGACCGTCAAAGTGCTTCCCTCTGGTTTCTCCTCCCAGGACGCCGCCCGGGAATCTGCCTCCCGGGGAAGAGCGGCCGGAAGCGCCGTCCGGATGCGGGAAGACCACTCCCTTGAAGGACGGATTCTTGGACGGCTTGAAAAAGACGAGCCCGTGGAGATTCTCGAAAAATGGTCCTCCCCCGGGGACATGGCCATCATCCGGGAGGACTTCACCGGCTCTTTCAACGGGCGGCCCGTTTCCTTCAGGAAAGGCATGGGTGTTCACGTGATCGAGCACATCCCCGGCAGCGAAGAGCTTCTCGTGGGGTTTATGGAGAACGGGGAGTTCGTCCAGTCGGGCATTCATTTCGAGTATGTTGAGGTCCAGGAAGTGCAGACCTGGTATCTCGTCCGCACCGAAAAGGGGCTGGAAGGGTGGGTCTTCGGCAAGTTCATTTCGGAAGAGAGGTGACGGCCTTCCGAAGAGGGCCGTCACCATACGGAAACTTTTTTCCCTTTAGGGGAGCACGGTTTTGCTGACGGCCTTTATGAAGCCGCCAAGCACGTCGTGGCTGTATGAGAAGCCGTGCCTGATGTAGAAGTCGTAGGCGTCGTCGTTGCCGTTCGAGATGAAAATGTAGATCAGGGGCACATCCGGAAAGCTCTCGAACCATTCCATGGAAAGGTCGAAAAGTTTCGTGCCGAGCCCGGAACCCCGGTATCCGTCCCTCAGGTAGAGATTGCTCAGGCATCCGATCTTCGGGGGCAGATCCTCCCGGTCGGGCAGAAGCCGGAAGGGAGAATTCCTCATCCCTTCCGAGGATTCAACGGTGGAGAAGACGTACCCAACGGGGATGCCGTCGTCCTTGACCACCGCCACATGCTTTTCCAGAGCGCTTTCATAGCTCTTCTTCATTCTCGATTCGAAATTCATGGAATCGAACCGTTCCGGCTCAAAATATGCCTTCGATTTCTGAAAGGCCATCAGCTCATTGCAGAGTTCCCTGCATTGGTCGAAATTCTCGTCTCCCAGGATTTCAAGGGCAATGCTTCCCATGACTCTTTCTCCTTTCGCAAGGCTGCGCATCCTCATTGAATTTCGGAGTCTCCGCTGATACTATATGTCCGATAGTTTCACCACGCAAGTATGCACTTTTTTGTAACCATAGCTACCAAAAGGTAACCAATGGACAAATCGGAAAATGAAGGAGGCCTTCTCGTGGGTGAAAAATGCCCCATCGAATCGACCCTTTCCCTCATCAACGGAAAATGGAAGCTGCTTATCCTCAAGGAGCTTTCCCAGGGGCCTGTGCGCTTCGGCCGGCTGGGGGCGAAAATCCCCGAGATCAGCGCCAAGGTGCTCACCCAGCAGCTCCGGGAGATGGAGGAGGACGGACTTCTGATCCGCACGGTTTTCGCGGAAATACCGCCCCGGGTGGAGTATTCCCTCGCGGAGATGGGGGTCAGCATCTTCACGATCTTCAAGGAGCTGCGCCGCTGGGGGCTTGAGGAAGATCTGTTCCACCGGGGGGAATGTGCCTTCTGCGGGCAGTGCCGCCCCATATTTCAGGACGAAAGATGACCCGGCACAGGTCGGTTTCTTCAAACCCTACGGAAGGATGATGGATCGATGCTTCAGCGGCTGCTTTTTCTTTCCCTGGCGGGGGCTTTCGGAACCCTTTCGCGATTTCTTCTTCTCGAATTCGTCAGGTCACGAGCGGCGACTGCTCTGCCCGCAGGAACCCTTGTGGTAAATATGCTCGGATGCTTTCTCGCCGGCTTTTTTCTCGAATATGCGGAAAACCGTCTTCATCTCGAACATGAGCTCAGGATTGTGGTCATGGTGGGCTTCATGGGCGCCTTTACCACTTTCTCGAGCATCATGGTGGATACGGCCGATCTTATCCGGAACGGCCGCTGGCTGGCGGTTCACATGAACCTGCTCGCCCAGAACCTCGTCGGTCTGCTCTGTCTCTACGGGGGATTGAGAGGGGCAAAGGCGCTGCTTTTTTAAACGGGGCATGAAACGAAAGGAAAGTTTGGAATGTTTCTTCTGCAATGCCGGTGAAATCAGACCTCTTCTGCAAAGAGAACCTTTTTCCTTGAAGAGTTTTTTGATTGAACTTCCCGGAAGAAAGGGAAGTCCGCCCTTCCCCGGGAAGGGAAGAAAGGATGTATCATAAGGAGGAAAGGCTTTTATCTCCAGGAAATCCGGAGGCGCCGACCATGGATCGTCAATTGAGCCTCGCCCGGGCCGAACCCTTTGAAAAGTATCGCAAAGCCACCCGGCGGAGCATTTTTCTGAACGGGATGGACAGTCTCGTTCCATGGAAGAAATTGTGCGATCTCGTATCCCCCTTCTACCCGGCGGGAGAACGGGGAAGGCCGCCCAGGGATCTCGAGCAGATGATCCGCATCTCCCTCCTCCAGGACTGGTTCGGCCTGAACAGCCGGGAAGCGGAAGAAATCCTCTACGAAAATCGGGCCATGAGGGAATTCGCCCGGATCGACCTCGGGAAAGAGCCCGTCCCCGAAGAGTCTACCCTGCGCAGCTTCCGCCGGCTGCTGAAAAGAGAGAAAATCGACGGAGAGATCCTCGCGGCGGTGGCCCTTCATCTCTCGGACCGCGGCCTGAAGCTGACAAGGGGGGGCATACGGGAGCCTATCCTCGCAAAACTCGCCTCGGGGCCGAAAAAGATAAAGGAACGGTCCGTGTGGGACGGTGTGTGAAAAGTCGCTCAGGAGGAAAGCTATCCGCAGTTCAGCTTTTCTGTTCAGATTTTCCTGACCTGTTCAGCCATTTTTTCCCTCTGCGGGTCAAACGGTAGCGTTGAGAGGGACTGCGGGGGGAATCGGGCTGTGTATACTCTATCCAGCCTTTCGCAAGAGCGGGATCCAGATAATTTTTTCGGAAGGTGGCCCGATGGGAGAGCCCAAGAACTTTCATTAACGACAGGGCTTTCATCTCACCGTAAGAAAGTGCGGCAATCAGGGCAGCTGCTTGGTCGCTTACTTGGTCGCTTACTTGGTCGCCGATCACGGCTTCATGCAGGGTATCCCGGAGCGCCGTCAGCATAAACTCTATAAAAGGTGCGGCGTCGGCCTGAACGTCCGCTTCGCCGAGAGTTTTGTAATAGCCGTCCTGTCTTTCCCTTATCACTGTTTCCACCGGAAGATAGGCGAATAAAGGTTTCCAGCTTCTGAGGACAAGAGTCTGCCACAGCCTGCCCATGCGTCCGTTGCCGTCGGCAAAGGGATGAATGAACTCCATTTCATAGTGGACAAGGCATCCGGCGATGAGAGGATGTTCGGTGGTTTTTTCAAGCCAGTGAAGGAGATCGTCCATGAGGTGAGGAACTCGGTGGGCCGGAGGAGCCATGTGAACAAGATGCTCTCCGCGAAATATCCCCACTCCTCCGGAACGGAAAGTTCCGGATTCATCGGTCAATCCCGCCGTGAGAAGCCGATGGGCGTCAAGCAGATCATCCCTTGAGGAGGGGTTCCATTTGTCCATGGATTCATAGGCCGCGAAAGCGTTTCGGACCTCCTGAATTTCTCTTGGAGAACCAAGTACTCTTTTTCCTGCAATCACCCCGGTGACCTGCTCGAGAGTGAGAGTGTTGTTTTCGATGGCGAGGGAAGCGTGGAGAGTGCGGATACGGTTTTCCCGACGGAGGTGGGGAAGAAGATCTCCTTCCGACAGGGCTGAATGGTGTCCCACAAATTCCCCGATTTCTGCCGCGAGGCTGAGAATAAGGGGCGTTATGCAATAAGGAGGTTTGTAAGCTGGAATTTCAGACATGCGGCTTCCTCCGTCCATCGCATCACAGGTCCTTTCATCGGAGCAATTCGAACCTGGGCGGCGCAATATGAAGCTGGCCGCAGCGGGGTCCGACGCAGTTTTTCTGCCCGAATTCATTGTATCATCATTACACGGGTGTCTATAAAATCTGAGTTCATCCTCATACGGAACAGCGAATTTGAGAGGCCGAAGGAATTGCTCAGTATTCTTAGAAGGAGGAACGGGAATGACTCCGGCAATTGATGCCTTGAAAAAAGCCAAAGTGCCCTACACCCTTCGCGAGTATGATCATGACCCGTCCTGCTCGTCCTATGGAATGGAGGCTGCCGAAAAACTGAACATCCCTGCCGGACGGATCTTTAAGACGCTGGTGGTCAGCCTGGACGGCAGAGATCTCGCCGTTGGAGTTCTCCCCGTGAACTCCCAGCTCAGCATGAAGCTCTTCGCAAAGACGGCCGGGGCGAAAAAAGCAGAGATGGCGGCGAAGCCGGACGTCGAACGATCCACCGGATATGTATTGGGCGGAGTGAGTCCCCTGGGGCAGAAAAAGCGGCTCCGCACCTTTATCGACCGCTCCGCCGAAGAGCAGAGTACGATCCTTGTCAGCGGGGGCAGACGGGGACTCGATATCGAACTGAGCCCCGAGGATCTCCGGATGCTGACGAAGGGCGCCTTTGCCCGGCTGTGCCAGGAGGAGAATCAAGAACCTTTCGAGGGGACGAGAAGCTGACGGGACAGAATTTTGAGGCGAAACCGGTTCCGCAAGAACTTCCTTCGCTACCGGTGAGATCAGCGGAGAGGATAAAAGAAAAGCAAACTGCCTGCAAAGAGGACTTATCGAGGTGAACATCATGGAATTCGGTCAAATTCTGCTGCTCTTCGACGGCGACAACCCCTGCTGGACGGAGGATCTCGCGGAGCTGGAGGGGAAGGATCCTTCCCTTCTGGAGCTTCTTCGAAAGGACGGGCTCGCAGAAAAAGAGGGGAAGGTATTTTCCCTCACTCCTTCCGGACAGGAGGCTTTCCGCAGGGAGGCAACGGAATGCTTTCTCTCCGCTCTTCCCGGAAAGTGTCCCGGGGAACCGGAGAAGAGTCTTCTGCGCACCCGTCTTCACCTGCTCCTCGACAAAAAGCATCTTCAGCGGTGGGGGCTTAAGGAGTATCTTTTTCATCCCTCCTTTCCCGTTCCTCCCCTTGCAAGGGACGAGATTTTCTCGCTGGACGGCGGGCTGAAGTGGCTGTGGCCTTCCTCTACGGACGTGGAGCTGCTGCGCCGGGACTTTCCCGAAACGGGGCTCGCCGCCCGCAGGCAAAAAGCCCTCCCTCCCGGCGCGCCCGCCGCGTGGTTCGAAGCTCAGGGGATATCGCCGGAGTATTTCGAGCCCGACTTCCTCTATCTGAGCCGCTACGATTACGAGGCCTACACCGACTTTTCCTCCCCTCCCGACGATATCTGGGGGCTACTGAACACAGACCGCTTTTTCTTCCGCAGCGGCCCCGTACCGACGGAAGAGAGCCTGGAAGATTTTATCGAGATCACAGGGCGGTTCCATCTGTGCCTGGAGGTGCTGCGGCGGCTCGTGCTGCCGGGGTATATGGACTTCGACAGCCACGACCAGGGGGCGATCAACTGGCTTCTCTTCCTCTACGAAA
Source organism: Aminobacteriaceae bacterium (assembly GCA_963674625.2). Lineage (GTDB taxonomy): Bacteria > Synergistota > Synergistia > Synergistales > Aminobacteriaceae > JALHFZ01. The sequence goes on from CAXXXO010000004.1 coordinate 1,070,334, forward strand.
AAGAGGCGGACGCAGCGAAATGTTCTGCCCTTCTCTCCCCCTTCGATCAGGAACTCATCGCCCCCGCTCTGCCCATGGACCTGTGGACCCTGAGCTTCGAGGCTCTTGCCGCGTTCCCCGGAAGGGCCGAGAATATCCATGATCTTCTGCCTGAAATCGCTCACCCTCTTGCCCGCGCTCAGTAAAAAGGCCTGATTCCTCGAAAAAGAGATGCCTCCGCATTTCCGATTTGGTATAATACTTTTCGCCCGAACTTTTTTTAAGGATGTGATTTTTTTATGAAGGAGCAGCACGGTGTTTTCCTCCATCGGCTCGAGAGGGTTCAGGAAGAGCTGCGCTCCGTCGGTGCCGATGCCCTCATTCTCTTCAGCAGTGAGTACGACAACCGACCGTCGATTCAGTATCTCTCCGGGTTCACCGGCTCCTTCGCAGTCCTCGTGGCGGGGCTGAAAGGGGGCTTTCTCGTCACCGACTCCCGGTATTTCCTCCAGGGGGAGGAGCAGTCCTTTTTTCCCCTCGGGAAGATGGAGGACCGGGACCCCTGGCCTGCCATAAAAGAGGCCCTGCGGAAGCTCGAAGTAAAGGCTTTGGCAGTGGAGGAGGACCGGCTTCCCCTCGATCGGGCGGAGGAGCTTTCGAAAATCGTCCCCCTCGTGAAGACTCGCCGGCTCCTGCTCAAGCTCCGGGCGGTGAAAGACGAAGAAGAACTTGATCTCATCCGCCATTCGGCGAAGATTGCTTCAGAGGCCTTCGAGGCCTTCCTTCCGGCCATCCGCCCGGAAGAAGGGAATGGGAGGTGGCCGCCGATCTCGTCCACGAGATAAGGAAGCGGGGAGCCGAACAGATGGCCAAGGGGCATTTCGTCGTGGCCTCCGGTCTCCGGGGAGCCCGTCCTCACGGAGTCTTCTCCGACCGGGTTCTCGAAGAGGGCGATTTTATCACTCTGGATTTCGGCGCTGTCTACAAAGGATATTTCTCCGACATGACCCGGACGGTGGGCATCGGCAGGGTCGATCCGAAGCTCCTCGAGATCTATGCTGTCGTCGGGGAGGCACGCAGGCGCGCCGTGGCGGCAATTTCCTCCTCCGTCACGGGCCAGGAGGCCGACGAGGCCGCCCGAAGCTACATCCGGTCAAAGGGATGGGGAGACGCCTTCACCCATTCCACGGGACACGGCATCGGCCTCGAGCTTCACGAGCTTCCCGTGGTGAACCGCCTCAACGGCGAGAAACTGCCCGCCCGTTCCGTGGTGACCGTTGAGCCGGGAATCTACGTGGAGGGCCTCGGAGGCGTGCGCATAGAGGATGACGTGATCGTTCGTCCAGACGGGTGCGAGGTCATCACATCGGCCTCTTCCACTGAATTGCACCTTCTCTCCCCGGCGTAAAATCTTCCGGCTTTTCTGCCGGTCCATATAGAGCAAGCTCTTTCAAAATGGTTTTTCGAGAAAGAAATGAAAAGAGAGGAATGGTGACAGAATGAAAAAGTTTCGTTCCGTACTGCTTGCGCTTCTCCTGATCGGGGTCTTCTGCCTTCCCGCCTTCGCTTCCGAGCTGAGGCTGGCCCAGGTGGCGGATATCTCGAGCCTCGACCCTCACCGGGTAAGCGACATTTACTCGGCAAACGTCATCCGGCAGATCTACAGCAACCTCGTCCAGGTGAACGAAAATATGGAAATCGTCCCCGATCTCGCCGAGTCCTGGGAGAACCCCGACGATCTCACGTGGATCTTTCATCTCCGCAAGGGAGTGAAGTTCCATAACGGCGAGCCCTTCACCGCTGCCGACGTGAAATATTCCATGGAGCGGATCAAGGACCCCAAGACGGCCTCCCCCGGCGCCACCCACCTCAAGGAAGTTCAGTCTGTGGAGGTTGTGGACGACAATACGGTGAAGATCGTCACCAAGCGCCCCTATGCTCCCATGCTCATGAGCCTTACCCGCTACGAGACGTCCATTCTCAATGAGAAGGCCGTCAAGGAAGCCGGCGCCGACTACGGCAGCAAGGCCGCCGTGGGAACGGGACCCTTCAAGTTCGTGAGCTGGTCCCGGGGCGACAAGGTTATCCTCGGGAAGTTCGACGGCTATTTCCGTGGTCCCGCATCCATAGATACGGTCATCTACCGGGGGATCCCCGAGGACGCCACCCGCCTCGTCGAGCTCGAATCCGGCGGCATCGACCTGATCCCCGGCAACTTCCCCTACCAGGAATTCGCGAACATCAAGAAAAACGACAAGTATCTCACCTACATGACTCCCGCCATGTCCACCCTCTACATGGGACTCAATACGGAAGTGAAGCCCCTCGGCGACAAGAAAGTCCGCCAGGCGCTGAACTACGCCGTGGACAAACAGGCCATCGTGGACGCCATCTATTTCGGCTTCGCAACTCCCTCCCGCGGACCCCTTTCTCCCGTGATCTGGGGCTTCGATCCATCCCGGCAGCCCGCCTACCCCTACGATCCCGAAAAAGCGAAGGCCCTGCTGAAAGAGGCGGGATACGCCGACGGTTTCGACATGACCATCTACTCGGATAACCGGACAGAACGGCGCAGCGCCGCCGAGCTGATCCAGGCCTTCCTCTCCGAGGTCGGCGTCCGGGCGAAGATCGAGATCATGGAGTGGAGCGCTCTTCTCTCCACCTCCGCAAAGGGAATCGACGGCGCCTTCATGCTGGGCTGGACCGGCACGGGGGACGCCGACGGCGGTCTGACCCCGGTCTATCACTCCTTCAATATCGGTTCCTCCAACCGTTTCCGCTACAAGAACCCCGAGCTTGACGCCCTGCTCGAAAAAGGAACTGCCACTCTGGATCAGACAGCCCGCAAAAAGGTCTATGCCGAGGCCCAGGAGCTCATCGTCCAGGAATGTCCCCTGGTCTTCATGATCAGCCAGGAGCTGCTCGGAGCGTCCACGAAGAACGTGAAGGGGTTCATTCTGTATCCCAACATGATCAGCCCCCTGTACGCCGTCACCCTTACCAAGTAGAGAAGGGAACAATCTGCGCGCCGGAGGGGAGAGAAGAAAAACTCCCCCCTCCGGCGCCACAGTGGAGGATGTGCCCCATGCTTCGTTACTTTCTGAAGAGACTGCTCTTTCTCATCCCCGTGCTGCTCGGAGTGTCCATCGTGATCTTCGTCATCGTCCACCTGGCCCCCGGCGACCCGGCGGAGGTAATGCTCGGCCCCAGCGCGACCCAGGCGGAAATCTCCAACCTGAGGGAACAGCTCGGGCTCACAAAGCCTTTATACGTTCAATACGGCATTTTCCTGACCAACGCCCTCAAGGGTGATCTGGGGCGGTCCATCAAGACCAATGCCCCCGTGGTGGACGAGATCCTCGAGCGTTTTCCCGTGACCCTCACCCTCGCCATTCTCGGGATGATCTTCGCCATCGCCATCGGCCTGCCCCTGGGAATACTCGCGGCGCTGAAACAGAACACATGGGTGGACGCCCTGGCCAGCTTCTTCGCCCTCGTGGGGTTTTCGATCCCCAACTTCTGGGTGGGGCTCATGCTCATGCTGCTGCTGTCGATCTACATCCCCATTCTTCCGTCCTCGGGGTTCGACTCGTGGAAGAACCTCATCATGCCTACCATCGTCCTGGGCATTCAGACCATGGCTGTCATCGCCCGTATGACCCGGTCGAGCATGCTCGAGGTCATCCGGCAGGACTACGTCCGTACCGCCAAGGCGAAGGGCATCTCCGACCGCCTCGTCCTCACCCGGCACATTCTGAGCAACGTCATGATCCCGGTCATCACCATCGCAGGGCTCTACTTCGGCCATCAGCTCGGAGGGGTGGTCATTACCGAGACGATCTTCTCCATCCCCGGCCTCGGCCGGCTCATCGTGGACGCCATCCGCGCCCAGGACTACCCCGTGGTTCAGGGGGGAGTTCTTTTCTTCGCCCTCTGCGTGGGCGTGGTGAACCTTCTGGTAGACCTGCTCTATGCTGTGCTCGATCCGCGGATCAAGGCCCAGTACAGGGCTGCGAAATAAGAGAGGAGGAGGAAATAGAATGAGCGGCGAAAAAACGGTTCTTCCTCTTTCCCTTGATGCGGCCGTCGTCCGGGAGAAGCGGCGAAGCCCCTGGTGGGAGGTATGGCGTCGCCTCCGGCGGAACAAGGCCGCCGTGGCGGGAATGTCGGTGGTCATCCTGCTGGTGATCGTGGCGGTTCTCGCCCCTGTCCTGGCGCCCTACGACCCCAACCAGACGAACATCCGCCAGCGCCTCCAGGGCCCCTCTTCCGAACATCCCCTGGGGACGGACAATTTCGGCCGGGATATGCTCAGCCGGATCATCTACGGCAGCCGCATCTCCCTCTACGTCGGCTTCGTGGCGGTGGGGATCGGGGCCATCTTCGGCGGCATCCTCGGGGCCATCGGCGGATACTACGGAGGGCGTCTCGACAACTTCATCATGCGCTGCATGGACGTCCTCCTGGCGATTCCGCAGATCATCCTGGCCATAGCCATAGTGGGCGTTCTCGGAACGAGCCTGCTCAACCTCATGATCGCCGTGGGGATCAGCCAGCTTCCCCGGTACGCCCGGGTGGTCCGGGCCTCGGCCCTCACAGTCCGGGGGCAGGAATATGTGGAGGCGGCCCGGGCCGTGGGAGCGAGCGACACCCGGATCATCCTCGAAAACATCCTCCCCAACTGCATGGCGCCCATCATCGTCCAGAGCACCCTCGGGGTGGCCCAGGCCATTCTCTCTGCGGCGGCCCTCTCCTTTCTCGGCCTGGGAATTCAGCCGCCCACGGCGGAATGGGGCTCAATGCTCAGCTCGGGAAGACAGTTCCTGCGGAACGCTCCCTATCTCACATTCTTTCCGGGGCTTGCCATCTCCATCGTCGTGCTCGCCCTGAACATCTTCGGCGACGGTCTGCGGGATTCTCTCGATCCCAAGCTGCGCCAGTAGCCCGGTAGGGAGGTTTTTTCCATGTCCTCACCACTTTTGGAAGTATCCGATCTCAGCGTGATCTACAAAACCTACGAAGGCACCGTTGCCGCGGTGAACGGCCTCGACTTCTCCCTCGAGGCGGGAAAGACCCTGGGCCTCGTGGGGGAGAGCGGGGCGGGAAAGACCACCACGGCCCTTTCCATTCTGGGTCTCGTCCCCTCCCCCCCGGGGATCGTCACCAGCGGAAAAATTCTCTTTTCCGGGCAGGATCTCCTCGCACTCTCCGAAAAAGAGATGAAAAAAATACGGGGAAACCGCATCTCCATGATCTTTCAGGACCCCATGACATCCCTCAACCCCGTGGTGACCGTGGGGGTGCAGATCTCCGAGGCCCTCGTCGCCCATCAGAATCTTTCGGAGAAAGAGGCGGAGAAAAAGGCCATGGAGATGCTCGAGAAGGTGCAGATCCCCGGTGCCCGCTTCCGGGAATATCCCCACGAGTTCAGCGGCGGCATGCGCCAGAGGGTGGTCATCGCCATGGCCCTCGCCTGCAACCCCGCCCTCATCATCGCCGACGAGCCCACCACCGCCCTAGACGTGACCATCCAGGCCCAGGTTCTCGAGCTCATGCGGACCCTGAAGGAGGAGTTTTCCACCGCCATGATCATGATCACCCACGACCTCGGCGTGGTGGGGGAGGTCTGCGACCACGTGGCGGTCATGTACGCCGGGCGGATAGTCGAGACTGGCACGCTGAAGCAGATCTTCGGCGACGCGAAGCACCCCTACACCATCGGTCTTTTCCGGTGCATCCCCGACATCGAGGAGGAGATCTCGGCCATTAACCCCATCGAGGGGCTCATGCCCGAACCCCTCGACCTGCCCAGGGGGTGCGCCTTTCATCCCCGCTGCCCCCGGTGCATGGACGTGTGCCGCACGGTTCTCCCTCCCGTGTGGGAGGAGGACGGCCACAAGGTGATGTGCCATCTCTACGGAAGAGAAGGTGAAATCCGTGGCTGATCTCATCCGGGCAGAAAACCTGGTTAAGCATTTTTCCGTGGCCGCAGGAAAAGTCCATGCCGTGGACGGAATCGACCTTTCCATCCGGGAGGGAGAAACCCTCGGGCTCGTGGGGGAATCGGGGTGCGGCAAGTCCACCACAGGCCGTCTCCTGATCAGGCTCATAGAGGCTACCTCGGGAAGAATTCTCTACCGGGGAGAGGACATCGCCTCCATGAACAGGGGGGAACTTCACAACATCCGAAAAGAAGTGCAGATCATCTTTCAGGACCCCTTCTCCTCCCTCGACCCCCGGAAGAGCATCGGTGAAACCGTGGGGAAGCCTCTCGAAATCTTCGGCATGGGAAATAAAAAAGAGCGGGAGGAGCAGGTGGATGCCCTCATGGAGAAGGTCGGGCTGAGCCCCAGGCTCTACTACAAATACCCCCACGAGCTGGACGGCGGACGGCGGCAGCGGGTGGGCATCGCCCGGGCCCTCTCCCTCTCCCCCAGATTCATCGTCTGCGACGAGCCCGTCTCGGCCCTGGACGTCTCGATACAGGCCCAGATACTGAACCTTCTGCAGGAGCTTCAGAAAACCATGAAGCTCACCTACCTCTTCGTCTCCCACGACCTCTCGGTGGTGAAGCACATCAGCGACCGCATCGCCGTGATGTACCTCGGCAAGATCGTGGAATCCGCCCCCGCCTCGGAGCTCTTCCGGGAGACCCTGCACCCCTACTCGAAGGCCCTTCTCGCTGCGGTTCCCATCCCCAAGCTCAACCGGAAGCGGGAGAAATTCATCCTCAGCGGCAGCGTTCCCAGCCCCATCAACCCCCCCTCCGGATGCCGCTTCCATACCCGCTGCCCCTGGAAGATCGACATCTGCTCCGAGGCCGAGCCAAGGCTCTACGACCGCGGAGGGGAGCACCTCGTGGCCTGCCATCTGGTGAAGTGAAGAAAGGAGGACCATCATGACAGTACAGTTTGATCCCCACTATTACCCCTATCCATCGAAAAGAAACATGTCCTATGCCTCCCGGGGAATGGTCTGCGCATCCCACCCCCTGGCAGCCCAGGCGGGGCTCGAGATATTGAAGAAGGGTGGCAGCGCTGTGGATGCGGCCATCGCCACCGCAGCAGCCCTGACGGTGGTGGAGCCCACGGCCAACGGCATCGGCAGCGATGCCTTCGCCCTTCTCTGGAAGGAGGGGAGGCTGTTGGGGTACAACGCCAGCGGTCCCGCGTCGGAGGCCCTCTCCATGGACCTGGCGGAGGGCAAGGGGTGGACGGCCCCCTCGGCGGGAGGACATCTTCCCTCCTGCGGATGGGCTCCCGCCACCGTTCCCGGAGCTCCCGCCGCATGGGCGGAGCTCACGGAAAAGCACGGAAGGCTCTCACTGAAGGAGAACCTCGCGCCGGCAGTCTTCCTCGCCCGGAACGGCCATGCCGTCTCGGTGACCACCGCCCACCACTGGAAACTCGCCTTCGCCAAATATCTGAAGGAGCAGGGGGAGGAATTCCGCCCCTGGTTCGATACCTTCGCCCCCTCGGGACGCACCCCTCTCCCCGGGGAGGTCTGGAGCTCAGAAGGGCATGCCCATACCCTCGAACTCATCGGCGCGACGAATGCCAGGGCCTTCTACGAAGGGGAGATCGCAGAAAAGATTCTCGCCGCAGCCCGGAGGACGGGAGGGTATTTCACCGCCGAAGACCTCGGAAACTTCAGGCCCGAATGGGTGGAGCCTCTCGGCGTGAACTACAAAGGGTACGACGTCTGGGAGATTCCTCCCAACGGCCAGGGGATCGTCGCCCTGATCGCCCTCTCAATCCTTCGGGAGTTCGATTTTTCCTCCCATGACGACCCTCTCGTCATCCACCGGCAGATCGAGGCCATCAAGATGGGCTTCGCAGACTCCCACCGCTACGTCGCCGACCCCCGCTTCGCCTCCGTTCCGGTAGGGGAGCTTCTCGCCAAAGGGTATGCGGATTCCAGGAGAAGCCTGCTCGGAGAAAGAGCGGAGGACCGCCAGGCCGGCAACCCCCTTCCCGGCGGAACGGTCTACCTGGCCGCCGCCGACGGCGAGGGAACCATGATCTCCTACATCCAGAGCAACTACATGGGATTCGGCTCGGGGGTGGTCATCCCCGAGACGGGCATCGCCCTGAACAACCGGGGACACTGCTTCTCTCTGACTCCCGGACACCCCAACATGCTCGAGCCGGGCAAGCGCCCCTACAACACCATCATCCCCGCCTTCCTCACGAAAGAGGGCAAGCCTATTGGTCCCTTCGGAGTCATGGGAGGGTTCATGCAGCCCCAGGGGCATGTTCAGATGGTCATGAACACCGTCGACTTCGAAATGAACCCTCAGCAGGCCCTCGACGCCCCCCGGTGGCAGTGGATGGGCGGAATGAACGTCTCCGTGGAGCCGGGCTTTTCTCCTGCCATAGCCCAGAGCCTGCACCGGAGAGGGCATGGAGTAAAGTTCGAGCTCGAATCGAACTCCTTCGGCAGGGGTGAGATCATCTGGAGAACCGACCAGGGTACCCTGGCGGGAGGAACGGAATCCCGCACCGACGGCTGCGTCGCCGTCTGGTAGGGGATTTTTGCCCGTCCCTTTTCGATAATTTTTCCGGGTGAATCTTCCCATTACAGAGAGGCCCGTCCTGAAAAAGGCGGGCCTCTCGTCTGTCTCCGGCAGCTGTATTGTTTTTTCCGGCGGAAAGAGGAAGGGGAGGGGGATTATTTATAGAAAAGTACATCTTGACTAAATATTCATTTGTATGTATAATTTCTAAGAATAAAATATTTTGCGCAGGCTTCACAGGACTTCACAGGTGAAGCAGAGTAGGGTAGCAGGAACACAAAATGAGGAGGTTGGGAGAAATGGCACGAGTTGCGAGAGAAGTTGTGGAGAAGACGGGAATCAACGTCGACGAGCTGCTGGAACTGCTTGTGGCTAACGCGGCGGCGGAATTGACGACCTTTTATTACTACACGATTCTGCGGGCGAACCTGATCGGGCTCGAAGGAGAAGGGATCAAGGAGATCGCCGAGGCGGCGAGAATCGAGGACAGAAATCATTTCGAGGCCCTCGTTCCCCGAATCTACGAACTGGGCGGCAAGCTCCCTGATGATATGAAGGCCTTCCATGATATGTCCGCCTGCCCTCCGGCGAATTTGCCAAGCGGCCGGGCGGATGCGAAGGCAATTCTCGGCGTCCTCGTGGAAGCTGAGCGCTGTGCCGTCCGGGGATACAGCGAGATCTGCAACCTTACTGCGGGGAAGGACCACCGCACCTACGCCCTGGCCCAGGCAATCCTCCACGAGGAGATCGAGCACGAATCATGGTTCTCCGAATTCCTCGGAGAAGGGCCGTCAGGACATTTCATGCGCCGGGGCGAAACATCCCCCTTTGTGCGACCCTTCATGCCGTCGGTCTGAGGCTTTTAAAGCGAACGAAGGGCCCGGCTCACGCCGGGCCCTTCGTATTTCAGAGAGTTTAAAAAAATGGATTCCTAGCGGACAAGAATTCGGATTACGAAAAAATTTGCTTCAGCGGTACCCTCTTGTCCCTATATGATGAAAGGACTCCCTCAAAGTTTTTTCTTGAAGAATTTCCCTCCCTGCACAATGGCGAGGATCTTGTCCCGGTTCTGAAAGACCGTGACATCCTTCAGCGGGTCGCCGTCGATGACGAGAAAATCCGCGTATTTTCCCGGTTCGATGGTGCCGACTTTCTCGGATATCCCCATGAGCTCCGCGTTATCCTTCGTGGTGCAGAGGATCGCCTTCATCGGCCCCATGATCCGGGCCTTCAGCTCGACCTCGAGGGCTTTGTAGGGCTGTCCCGAACCGACCACGTCCGATCCGGAGCCTATCTTCAGCCCTTCTTCGAAGGCGATGGCGAGGGCGTTCTCAGAGTGCTTCTGCACTTCCTTCATCTTGCGGAGGAAATAGGAGGGAATGCCGAACTCTTCTCCTCTCCTCGCCATGATGTCGTAGGTCGCCATGGTCGGAACAAGCCAGCACCCCTTCTCCTTGAGCAGGCGGGCGGTCTCCCGGTCGAGATAGTTGCCGTGTTCTATACTGTGAACGCCCGCTTCAGCGCAGGCTTTCATGCTCCGGTTGGAGTAGTTGTGGGAGAGGACGGTCTTGCCGGCGGCCTTTGCCTCATAGACAATGGCGGCGAGCTCCTCCGGGGAGTACTGGACAGTGTCCGGCTCGTCCGACGGGCTGGCGCACCCGCCGCCGGCCATGACCTTTATATAGTCCGCCCCGCGGCGAAGCTGCTCTCTTGCTGCTTTGCGTACCTCGTCCACTCCGTCTGCGATGACGCCGAGCATTCCTCCGTCGATGCAGGGGCCAATCTCCGTGGGAAGGCGCACATCGGCATGTCCCCCGGTCATGGAGAGGACCCTTCCGCAGACCTGCATTCTCGGGGCAACGATCAGCCCCTGTTTCTGGGCCTCCCGGAAGCCTGCGTCGGCCCCTCCCGCATCCCGCACAGTAGTGAAGCCTTGATAGAGAGTATCCTCGAGGATTTTTGCCGCCATGAAACATCCCATGGATGGAAGAAATTTCCTGTGCAGATCCCCCAGGTCGTTCGTAAAAAGGGATGCGTGAATATGGCCGTCGATGAGGCCGGGCATGAGGGTTTTTCCCCTGCAGTCGACGGCCTCCGCTCCGGAAAGGCCGGGAGCTTTTCCGGAGCCGGTCTCTTTGATGATTCCGTCTTCCGAGAGGACCCAGGCAGGGTAGGCGGGATCCCGACCGGTGCAGTCGAGCAGCGTAGCGTCAGTAAAAAGAAGCATGCTCATTTCTCTGACCTCCTTATCGTGTGCCGGAGAGGGGATGTTTTCTCCTCAGCAGATAGAGCGCCAGGATCGCAAGGGGTGCCGCAACGAGGACCGGCGGGTAGGTCTTTCCAAGTACCCATCCGGCGTTTTTGGCCGTCTCCCAGACAATGGTGACAACTCCCCCGGTGAAGATGGAAACGATGCCTCCGAGGGGGGTGGTTTTCTCTGGCCAGGTGACCGCCGCCAGAAGGGCTGGGGTGATGGCCGCCCCATACATGGTATAGGTATACTGCTGCAGGATCAGGAGTTCGGGATAGTACTGGATGACTACGTAGGCGAGAATGCCGAGGCCGAGCACGCTGGCCCGGGAGACGAAGAGCTTGCGCTCCGTCGGGGCAGTCGGATTGACGAAGCGGGCGTAGACGTCCCAGCTCATATTCACCCCCACGGACAAAAGAAACGAGTTTGCGGTGGTGACGATGAAGGCCGTGATCGCCGCGACGCAGATCCCTCCGATGACGGTGGGCATTCCGTGGGTTGCCAGGTGGACGAAGGCCTGGGCGGCATTGATATCCGGATAGAGAGCCCTCGAGGTGATGGCCGCAGCCGCCACGAAGAGGTAGGTTGCCGTACAGCCGATCATCCAGCCGATTCCGCTTCTCATGGCCGTCTTTTCATCTTTCGCGGCGAAAAAACGCTGATACATATTCTGGTCTCCCATAACATAGAAAAAGACCGGGAAAAAGAAGCCCAGAAGCTGAGGAAAAGTGATCGCTCCCCAACCCAGATGTCCCGGAGGAAGGTTCGCAGCTACCCAGCTCCATCCTCCCGCCATGGAGATGGCCATGGGTACTCCGATTACGAGACCGACCATCATCATGCAGCAGCTCAGGAAGTCCGTGTAGGCGACGGAATAGAGGCCGCCGAAGAGGGCCGTGGCGACGATGACGCCGAAGGCGATGAGGGTGCCGATATTGGCGGGGACGCCGAGAATGGAATTGAGTATCAGTCCGACTCCCCGATACTGGTAGGCGACGATGCCGATGTAGGCGAGCATGATGATAAGAGTTGCGAGCACTCTGGCCACAGGGCCGTAGACTTTCTCGATCACTTCGGGAACCGTCTGGGCGTTCATCCTGCGGATCCGTTTCGCAACGAAGGCGAGGACGAACTGTCCTACGGGAGAACCCAGGGAAAAGGCGATGGCGGCCATGAGGCCGTACTGATATCCGCTGGCGGCCGGGCCGCCGAGGACCGTTCCCGCCCCCATCCATGTAGCCATGAGCGTTCCGATGAGAATGTAGGTCGGCAGTGTGCGCCCGGCGACGGAATAGTCTTCCTGGGTCTTGATCTTTTTTCCGTAATAAATTCCGACGGCGGTGATTACAACAAGATATGTGACAACAGCGTAAAAAGCGAAGGTCAACTGCACTCTCTCCACCTCCCCGTGAGCGAACAGCAAAGACACGTCACAACTGCAGCGCAGGATCAAAAAGAAGGGAGCAAGCAGAATGGTTTCGCCCCTGAACCACCTCCCCCGAAAAAATCAAAAGTATTGTGCAAAAACAATTGCAGCAATCATAGTTCTGCGGAGAGAGAACGTCAATTACAATAGTGTCATTTTTTAAAAAACGTGGAAAATAAAATCCGATCATAGAAAGGATTTTTTCAGCCCTTCGCCGGTGAAAATAAGGATCGTCTTCCGGCAGCCAGGGCAATCATGTCCGCAAGAATTGCCTGCCCTGTCTCCCTTCTTCCCGCCCCAGGTCCGATGATGGTGATGTTCGGCAGGTTGTCCGCCGTGAAGGTGAGGGCGTTCATAACCCCGCCCACGGAGGCGAGGGGATGGGAAAGGGGAAGTTCGGCCGGAGCAACCGAGGCGCGACGGAGTCTCCCTGCCGGACAGCCCTGGCGACCAGTTTGATCCGTTTTCCCCGGGACAGGGCGGAGGCAATATCCCCCCGGGTTATCCCCGAAATCCCCTTCCGCTGAACATCGCCGAGAGGGAGGGGATGACCGAAGACGATTCCAGCGAGAATCTGGGCCTTCACCGCCGCATCCCACCCGTCCACATCCCCCGAGGGGTCCGCCTCGGCATACCCCTTTTCCTTTGCCTCGGCGAGGGCCTCGTCGTATTCAAGCCCCTCTTCCATCCTGGTGAGAAGAAAATTGGTGGTGCCGTTCACGATTCCTTCCGCCGAAGAAATGGTGCATCCCGCCATGGCCTCCATGGCGAGACTGAGGGTGGGGGTGCCGCTCATCACCGAACCTTCGAAACGGTAGGCGCAGCCGTTCTGTTCGGCGAGATCCCGAAGTTCCTCCATGGCCACTGAAAGGGGGCCCTTGCTGGAGGTGACCACGGAGCGTCCGGCGCGCAGAGCCTTCCGCGAGAAAGAAAGCCCCGGTTCTCCCGTCTGCAGGTTCGTCGGGGTTGCATCGATAACCAGGTCAACGCCGGGAAGAAGGACCGCTTCGTCGGCAGAAAGTCCGGCCGTTCCCAGAGAATCCCCTCCTTCCGCCCGGCGGAGAAGCTCGGAAAGTGAGAGTCCCCCGAGGTTAACCGAGGCGCCGTGGTTTTTCGTCACAACCGCCGCAAGGGAAAACCGGAACCCCCATTTCTTTTCCAGTTCCTTCTCCTTTTCCTCCAGTATTCGGACAAGCCCCTGCCCGACATTGCCGAAGCCGATAAGGCACAGCCTCCGGACCGGTGTTTTCTCCACTCTTCTTCCCCCTTTTTCCATATTTTTCGCCCTCGGATGATTTTCAAAACGATGCTGCAAAGAAAACTCTTTCCGGTGCATTTCCTCTTGCTTTCTCCATTTTGCATATGGTATCACAGGTGTATATTGGGAGTACATTTTTGCGGTCCGACCGGGAGGAACAAGGGTGACTCAATTAAAAGACTCCAAAGGAAGGGATGAAACACAGTCTCTTCTCTTTGCAGCCACCGGATTCTTCGGCTCAACTTCGAAGGGCGAAGCGGTCAGCCTTCATACTCTCTCAAACGGGTGGATGACCCTGCGCCTTCTCGATTTCGGCGGGGCGGTCCATTCCATCGATGTTCCGGACCGGCAGGGCCAAAGGGAGAACATCCTTCTGGGCTACGACACTTTGTCAGAATACGAACAGGACAACTGCTGGTGCGGCATGCTCTGCGGACCCGTGGCGGGGCGGATCGCCGGTGCTTCCTACGAGCTCGACGGAGTCAAGACCGTCCTCCAGGCAAACGACGGATCGTCCTGCCTTCACAGCGGCCCGGTGGGTTTTTCGAAAAGCCTCTGGCGTGGAGAGGCCTTCTGCGATGGCCGCTTTGCCGGGGTTCGCTTCACCCTGACCACGCTCCCGGGGCAATGGGGGTTTCCCGGAGTTCTGCTGGTCACGGCCACTTATTCTCTGGACCGGGAGGGGCTTTTTTCCCTGGAATGGGAGGGACGAAGCTCCGCGCCCGTGCTTTTCGCTCCGACTTTCCACGGATATTTCAACCTGGGGGGTCCGTCGTCCCTTTCCGCTGCGGAGTGTACCCTTTCTCTCGACGCCGGCCATTTTATGCCCCTCGACGAAAAAAACCTTCCCTGCCTGCCGGAAGGTGTGGAGGGAAGGGCCTTCGATTTCCGCGTCCCCCGCTCTCCGGAAGCCCCTCTTCGAACACCGGAACTTCAGATTCTCCGGGGAAAGGGGTATGACCACCCCTTCGTTCTGTCGGAGGGCAGAGATGCAGCCGTTCCCTGCGCCGTCCTCTATCACAGGAAAAGCGGCCGGCGCATGGAACTCTTCACCGACCAGCCCGTGGTCATTCTCTACACCGGGGGCAATCTCAGTTCCTCCCAGAAGTTTTCGGAAGGACGCCGTGGCAGCCCTCACCTCGCCCTGGCCCTCGAACCCCAGGGGTATCCCAACGCCTCTGCCCATCCGTCCCTGCCCCTGCCGGTTCTCCGTCCGGGTGAGGTATGGCGCAGCCGCTCCGCGTGGCGTTTTTCCGTCCCGCGGGAGGAGTGAATTGCAGGGATATCCACCCCCTTGTCTGCCTCCGGGGTGTGATACCATAGTCCAATCTTTTTTTGGAGATCAGCAGGTTAGGAAAGGGAGAAAAGGAGAGTGTTTTCATGGAGAGAGAAAAACTGGGAGAATACCGGGAAAAAATTGACAGGATCGACGAAGCGATAGGCCGTCTCATCGCCGAAAGGGCCGCTACGGCCCGTGAGATCGGCCGTGCCAAGAGAGGTTCTCCGGTCTACGACCCTGCCAGGGAGAACGCTGTCCTCGCCCGCGCCCGGACCTGCTGCCCCGGAGAGGACGGAGAAGGGGTGGAACGGATTTTCAGGGAGCTGATCTCCCTGTGCCGAAGCGTGCAGCTTCCTCCCCGGGTGGCCTTTCTCGGACCTGAGGGTTCTTTTTCTCACGAGGGAGTGCTTGCGGCCTTCGGAAGCTCCGCGGAGCTTCTGCCCTGCCCGTCCTTTGCCGAGGTCTTCCGGGCGGTGGAGAAGGGGACGGCCCCCCAGGGGGTCCTCCCGGCGGAGAACTCCATCGAGGGGACGGTCCTTCCGACCATGGACGCCTTCGTCACGGCGGAGAAGGACATCGCCATTCAGAACGAAGTCTCAATCCCGGTGAACCACGTCCTTGCCTCAGCGGGAAACTCGCTGAAGGAGATCAAAGAGGTGCTCTCCCACCCTCAGGCCCTGGGCCAGTGCCGGGAATGGCTTCAGAGGAACCTGCCTCTGGCCGCGCAGATCCCCGTAGGGAGCACGAGCGCCGCCGCCCTGGCCTCAGTCGGCAGGCCTGAACGGGCGGCCGTCTGCAGCGCCCTGGCTGCGAAGAACAATGGATTGAACATCCTGGAAGAGAGAATTCAGGACCGGGGGGGAAACACCACCCGGTTTTGGGTGGTCGGGCGGGGGAAGGCCGCGCCGGGAGAGCGGAACAAGACGTCCTTCCTCTTCAACGTGCAGCACAGGCCGGGGCATCTCTTCTCGGCCCTCCAGCCCCTGTACGACAACGGCCTCAACCTCACCCACATCCAGTCCAGGCCGCTTTCGGGCAGCTCCTTCGAATATTATTTCTTCATCGACGTGGAAGGGCACATGGACGACGAGCCGGTCAGGCGAGCGCTTTCGTCAATGTCGGAAAGGACGGTATTCCTTCGGATTCTCGGCTCCTATCCGTGCCGCTGAGCTCGAAAGACGTTCCTCCCAGGTCCTTCAGAATCCGGTCCGCTACGGACGAGACGGAAAACTCGTCCGTGGCCACCCGGATGTGGCACGCGGAATAGGCGTGGTGCCGTTTCTCCATAAGGGTCCATACGTTGTTGCTTTCTAGGAGAGGACGACGGCGGTTCTCCCGCTTCGCCCTCTCGAGGACGGTCTCGGGCCGGACATCGAGGATCACGAGCCGAGCCCGGTCGAGGATCATGTTCCGGAGCTGCTCGTTCACGAGGGCTCCTCCTCCCAGAGATACGATCTGCCGTTCCCCCTCGAGGGCGTCGGCCACTGCGGAATATTCGTGGGCCCGGAAGGCCGGCTCCCCGAAACGGGAGAAGATATCACCCACCGCCATGCCCGTCCGCTGCTCGATCATCTCGTCCGTGTCGATGAAGGTCCATCCCAGGCGGGCGGACAGAGTCTTTCCGACGCTCGTCTTGCCGGAGCACATGAATCCCCCGAGGAAAATGCTTTTCTCAGCCATGGATATTCCACCTCTCTGCCTCTCGCGAGTATGCCGTGAACCTCTCGATAAGATCCTTCATCCGATCGCTTCCGAATTGCTCCGCCACGGCCGACCCGAGAACCCAGGCCGTCATGGCCTCCGCCACCACGCAGGCGGCCGGTACTGCGCAGACGTCGCTCCGTTCGCTGTGGGCGACGGCCGCTTTTCCTTCTCTGATATCGTAGGAGGGCAGGCCGGATTTCATGGTGGGGATGGGCTTCATGGCCGCCCGAATCAGAATTTCCCCTCCGGTGGTCATGCCTCCCTCGATGCCGCCGCTCCGGTTCGTTCTTCTGGCCCAGCGGTCCTCCTCGATGGAAATACTGTCGTGTACGAGGCTTCCGGGAAGCTCCGCGCTTTTGAAGCCGAGGCCGAATTCCACGGCCTTGATCCCCGGAATTGCCATAATCGCCTGGGCCAGCTTTCCGTCGAGCCTGCCGTCCCATTCGGTGAAGGTCCCGATCCCCGCCGGAAGGCCCGTCACGGAGAGAACGAAGGTCCCCCCCAGGCTGTCCCCCTCCGAGGCGGCAGAGGTGATCCGCTCCTTCAGCTGAAGGGCGTCCTCCTCCCGGGCGAGGCCCATGTCTGAAGCGGCTGCATTTCTCCACTCCTCCCCGGTCTCCGGCAGAAAGGCGAAGACCCCGCCGACGGATTCCACCGCTCCCCGGACGGCCACGCCGAGCTCCTCCAGAACCCTCCCGGCGAGGGCCCCCGCCAGAGTGCGGGGGGCGGTGCTCCGGGCGCTGGCCCGTTCGAGGACGTTGCGCATGTCTTTATGGTCGAATTTGATCCCTCCGGAGAGATCGGCGTGGCCCGGACGGGGGGCCGACAGGGTTTTCAGTTCCTCCCCTTCCGCCGCTACGGACCAGGGGTCCATTACGGGGGCCCAGCGTTCCCACTCGGAGTTCTCCACGGAGATGCCCACCGGACCGCCGGTGGTCACTCCTCCCCGGATCCCTCCCCACAGGGTCAGATTGTCCCCTTCGAGGGCCATTCTCTTTCCCCGGCCGAAGCCCCGCCGCCGACGGGCGAGCATGGAGGCCAGATGGTCCCGGGAGACGGCGAGCCCTGCGGGAAGGCCGTCCGCGATCACGAGAAGCCCCCGGCCGTGGGATTCGCCGCTCGTGAGGAATCTCCAGCTCATGAGCGGGCGGACGCTCCCGAAAGCTCTTCGAGGGTGGAGAAAAAGGCCGGGTAGGAGATGCCCACGCATTCGGGATCGTCGATCTCCACCGGTGACGAAGCCGCCAGCCCCGCGATGGAGAGGGCCATGGCGACCCGGTGATCTCCCCCCCCCGAGACCCTTCCTCCCGTCAGCTTTGCCGGTCCGGCGATCCTCCAGCCGTCCTCCAGTTCCGTGATCTTCACCCCCAGGGCGGAGAGCCCCTTCGCCATGGCGAGAATCCGGTCGCTCTCCTTGAAGCGCAGCTCCATGGCTCCCCGGATCTCGGTGATGCCGTCGGCCATGGCCGCGGCCACGGCGAGAACGGGCAGTTCGTCGATGAGCAGGGGAATCTCCTCCCCGGAGATCTCCGTTCCCCGAAGGCGGCTTGAATGGACCGTCACGGTTCCCGTGGGTTCTCCTCCCCGAAGACCTGTTTTTTCCACTGTGAAAGTCAGCCCCATGCGTTCGAGGACCTGAAGCAGTCCTGTTCGGGTGGGGTTGAGCCCGACTCCCGGCAGCGTGACGGAGGAATCGGGAAGGATGGCTGCGGCGACGATCCAGAAGGCCGCGGAGGAGAAGTCGCCGGGGATCGTCCATTCCCCTCCCCGGGGTTTTTTCGAAGGGGCGATGGTGATGGATCGGCCGTCGAGGTAGAGGGGGATTCCCAGATGGGCGAGCATCCGCTCCGTGTGGTCCCGGGTGGGAAGGGGCTCGAGAACTGTGGTGGGCTCTTCGGCGGAAAGTCCCGCGAGAAGCAGGGCCGTTTTGACCTGGGCGCTGGCGTTTTCGAGGGAATGGGTTGCTCCCCTCAGGGGAGTTCCGGAGATCACCAGGGGCAGGGAGGAGCCCGCGATCTGCGCTCCCATCGCCCGGAGAGGCTGAACGACCCGCATCATGGGACGCTTCGACAGAGAGACGTCTCCTGTGACGGTGGCGGACAGCCCCTTCGTTCCGGCGAGAAGACCGCAGAGGGTCCGGGCGGTGGTGCCCGAATTTCCCGCGTCGAGGGCCTCCTTCGGAGAGGCGAGGCCGGAGGAGGAGACGGAAAGAGTGCTTCCCGAGAGGGAGATCGACGCCCCAAGCCTTTCAAGGCAGGAGAGGGTCGAGGCGCAGTCCGCGCCGCCGCAGAAATTGAGGACCGTTACCCCTTCTGTCGAAAGGGACCCGAGAAGGGCCGCTCTGTGGGATATGGACTTGTCGCCGGGAAGATGAACCGTTCCCCTTATTCTTTTCGCCGGATTGATTCGCTTCATTTTCTTCACGCTCCCTCTTTTGTAGTGGAAAATAAAAAAAGACCGGATCTCGGCTGGAAACCGGATCCGGTCTTTGCTTTTTTTGAGAGTTTCGCCCCCGGAGGGGCTTTTTGTTCTGGTGAGAGCCCTTTATCCCCTGGCGCTGTGCGAAGCAAGCCGTCGATCGGTTTCCAGAACAAAATTGACCAGGGGATAATAATAATATCCCTGGCCGCTGCTAAACGCGAATTCGTAAACAGAAGAGGCGTTCGCTCTGGAAATCATGAAATAGACCTGCTCCTTTCCTTCAAAGTTGGAAGGACAATACCGTGAATTCCTTTCCATGTCAAGAGGGAAAATTTACATAATTAAAATCATTTGACTTAAGCTCATAAATTCCCCCTTGCCGGGGGAAGGATCTATACTTGGCACAAAGGTCTTCTCGTTCAGTTGCCGGGAGCGGATCCGAAAGGAGGAGAAAAAATGGAACGGAGAGTTCATGGCGTCGCCCTGGAGTGCATTCGAGGAGATATAGCGGATCAGCGGGATATGGAGGCGGTGGTTAACGCCGCAAACGCCGCCCTTCTGCCCGGAGGGGGAGTGGCGGGGGCGATCCACCGGGCCGCCGGACCGGGACTGGCCGGGGAGTGCCGCCCTTTCGCCCCGATCCGCCCCGGAGAGGCCGTTCTCACGGGAGGACACAATCTGCCGAACCAATACGTCATTCACTGCCTCGGTCCGGTCTACGGAAGGGATCATCCCGAGACAAAGCTCCTGGCCGACTGCTACCGAAACGCCCTCCGCCTGGCGGAGGGAAAGGAAATTTCGTCCATTGCCTTCCCCGCCGTCTCCGCTGGAATCTTCGGCTACCCTCTGGAGGAGGCGGCCCGGGTAGCCCTGAAAACGGTATTGGAGGAGATCCCAAAACTCTCTTCGGTGAAAAGGGTCCGGTTCGTCCTCTTCTCGGCGAAAACTCTCGAAGCCTTCGAAAAGACCCTCGGCGAGCTGACGGCCTGAATTCGTCCGGGGGCTGAAGGGCACAATACGACAGAGGGAGAACTCTTCCGAAGTTCTCCCTCTGTCGTATTGTCCTTGAATGCTCTCTTTACTTTTGAAACCGGTCCTCCATCTGACGCAGCTTCGCAGCGCTGATGCCGATCCCTCCGCAGACAACCGCGAGGACGGTGCCGGGGTCTCCGGGAAGGGGAAGATTTTCGTAGAGTGGGGAGAGGGATACCCCGCAGGCGGGCTCCACGAGAACGCGGTGATCGTCGAGAAAGCGGGCGCAGGCCCTTACCGCCGCGGCGTCACTTGCCACATGGGAGATGACCCGATGGGTGCGGGTCACCTCGAGGGCCTGCGGGGCCACCATTCGGGCTCCCAGGGATGTGGCCACCGAGGAGATGGAGTCGAGCTCCACCAGCTCCCCTGCCTTCATTGCCGCGGCGAGAGAGGCGGTCCCTTCCGTCTCGCAGGCGAGAATTGGGACGTCTTCCCATCCGTTCCGGTCCAATCCCTCGACGACGCCGCAGAGCAGCCCCCCGCCTCCGACTGAGAGGAGAATGAGATCGGGTTTCGGTCCCTGGCTGGCCGCCTCGTCCACGAGGGTGGCGTGCCCCTCCCAGAGAAGGGGGTCGTCGAATGCGTGGACGTAGCATGCTTTTTGGTCCTCCGAGGCCAGAGAGAGGGCCAGCTCGTTCGATTCCTTCCAACTTTCCCCCGATACGACCACCTCGGCTCCGAGGGAAGCGATGGCATTCTTCGCCTCCTCGGAGGTGGTGACGGGGACGATCACCGTGGTGCAGATGCCGAGCTGCCGCCCGGCCCAGGCCGCGGCGTATCCCGCGTTCCCCCCTGAGGGGGAGAGAAAGCGTGTGGCCCCCTTTTCCGCCGCCTTTTCGCAGAGAAGCCCGATTCCCCTCAGCTTGAAGGATCCGGCGGGCTGCATGTTCTCCATTTTCAGAAAGACCCTACGTCCCGAGGCGGTGCTCAAGGGGATGGATTCGAGGAGGGGGGTCTCTTTATGCAGTACCATGGGGCCCCTTCTACTGCCACGAAAGGGCGAACTGGGTCATCACCGCCGGGCCGATCCAGAAGACATCCTCGTTGAGGTCGAATTTCGGATGGTGGTGAGGATAGTCCCGGCTGTCTCCGAAGGATGCCGGAAGGAAAAAGAAGGAGCCGGGGACCTTTTCCTGGAAAAAGGCCATATCCTCCCCTCCCATGGTGGGCTCTTCCACCTCCCGGACCTTTTCCTCTCCGAGAACGGCCTCCATGGCGGTTTTCATCTTTTCGGTCATTCCCTTGTCGTTGATGAGAGGAGGAGGGCCGTAGGTAAAGTCGACAGATACCGTTCCCCGCAGGGCTTTGGCCACGTCCTCGCAGATCTGGACGACGCGCTTTTCAAGGTTTGCCCGGACCTCGGGGGAGAGGGAGCGGATGGTGCCGCCGATGGTACAGCTCGGTGCGATGATGTTCCGCATGGTGCCTCCCGAGATGGTCCCCACTGTAACAACCGCTGGATCGAGAGGGCTCGTCTCCCGGCTCACTATCAGCTGGAGGAGGTTCACTGCCTGGCAGGCCATGGCCACAGGGTCGACGGTGAGATGGGGGGTCGCTCCGTGCCCTCCCCTGCCGTTGAAGGTGACGGTGAACCAGTCGCTGGCGGCCATCAGGGCGCCGAAGCGGTAGGCTGCCTCGCCGGGGTGAAAGCCCTTCCAGAGGTTCCCCGTGTGAAGGCCGATGATGCCGTCAAGGGCGGGGTTGTCGAGGACGCCGTCCTCTATCATGGCCGGTGCCCCTTTGCCGTCTTCCTCCGACGGCTGGAAGATGAGCTTGACCGTGCCCGGCAGCTCGTCCCGCATCTCGAGCAGCAGCTTCGCCGTGCCCAGGAGCATGGAAGCGTGGCCGTCGTGGCCGCAGGCGTGCATGTTGCCGTTCGTGGCGGCGAAGGGCAGCCCCGTGTCTTCGGTTAGATTCAGGGCGTCGTAGTCGGCCCGGATTCCAAGAACCTTTCCGGGCTTCTTCCCCTTGATGAGGGCCACGATCCCCCGTTTCCCCTCACCGTATTGAATCTCGTCTACTTCCATGGCCTCAAGCTGCTCGAGAATGAATTTTTCCGTCTTCTGCGTCTTGAAGCCGAGCTCGGGAATCTGGTGGAGAGCCCTTCTCCATTTGACGATGGTGCCGTTCATCCCCTGCGCTTTTTCCCTGACAGCGTTCATGAATCTCATCTCCCTTTTTCTTTTTCTGTATATCCCGATGGGGGTGATGATACCACGGGAAAAAAAGTATTTCAAAAGGGAAGACATCTCAGGGGGGAAAGTCCCTCCCGGGGGTTGTCCGGGCTGAAAGAGAATGACATACTTGAAGAAATGAAAATACCCCAGGAGGAGAAAAAATGGAAAAGAAAGACCTCGCCCGAGCCATCGATATAAAACGGGATTTTTACATCGAGCTGAGCGATCGGATCTGGGATTACGCCGAGACTGCCTTCGATGAGGTGCAGTCCGCCGAGCTTCTGTGTTCGGCCCTTGAGAAAGAAGGCTTCTCCGTGGAGCGGCCAGTGGCGGGAATCGATACGGCCTTCTGCGGCTCCTGGGGAGAGGGAAGCCCCGTCATCGCCTTTCTCGGTGAATACGACGCCCTGTCGGGGCTCAGCCAGAAAGGGAGCACCGCCGAGAAGATTCCCCTCGTGCCGGGCGCCAACGGCCAGGGGTGCGGCCACAACAACCTCGGCGTGGGGGCTCTCGCCGCAGCTGCGGCGCTGAAAGAATACCTTCAGGAAACGGGCCGGGCCGGAACGGTGCGCTACTACGGCTGTCCCGGAGAGGAAGGTGGGTCAGGGAAGGCCTTCATGGCCCGGGAAGGGGTCTTCGACGACGTGGATATCGCCCTCACCTGGCATCCCGGGTCGGTGAACGCCGTCTTCTCCCTCAGCTCCCTGGCGAACTACCAGGTGGCCTACCGCTTCAAAGGGGTCAGCGCCCACGCGGCCTCATGCCCCCACCTGGGACGGAGCGCCCTGGATGCCGTGGAGCTGATGAACGTGGGGGTCAACTTCCTTCGGGAGCATATTCTCCCGGAGGCCCGGGTCCACTATGCCATTACCGATTCAGGCGGCTTCTCGCCGAACGTGGTGCAGCCGAAGGCGGAAGTCCTCTACCTCCTCCGGGCTCCCACAACTCCCCAGGTGGAGGAAATCTACCGCCGGGTCAACAAGATCGCCGAGGGAGCCGCCCTCATGACGGAGACGCAGATGGAGATCGACTTCGTCAAGGCCTGCGCCAACGTGGTGCCCAACAATGTCATCGAGGAGGTCCTCTACAGGAATTTCCTCGAGCTCGGAGTTCCCGGCTACTCTTCGGAGGACAGGGAGTTCGCAAAACAGATCTTCGACGGGATCGCCCCCTCCGAACGAAGCTCCGACCTCGACAAGTTCTCGGCCCCGGGAGGAAAGGCCGGAGCCGAAGCGGCCAAGCGCCTGAGGGAACGTCCTCTGGCCGACGAGGTCCTTCCCTACGGCCCGACCACCGCCGTTACTCCCGGTTCCACCGACGTGGGGGACGTGAGCTGGATCGTGCCGACGGGCCAGGTCTGGGTGGGCACATGGCCGAACCACACCCCGGGACACTCCTGGCAGATCGTCTCGGCGGGGGTCACCCCCCTTGCCCATAAAGGAATGCTCCACGCTGGGAAAGTGCTCGCCGCCGCCGCGGTGGATCTTCTGGGCGACCCAGCCCTGATCGAGGGGGCGAAGGCGGAGCTCAAAGATCGCCTGGGCGGCGCTGTCTACAAAAGCGCCATCCCCGAGGGCGTAAAGCCGAGAAAGCTGGGGAAGCAGCCCGGCTAGATCAATATTTCCGCTGAGGAGGAATTGCCATGACTGAAAAAGAGCTTTTTTATTCCATATCTGACGATGTTTTTGTCCCCTTCCCCGACTATGTCAGGGGCGTGGTGGTGGCTAGGGGAGTGGCCAATGGTCCGGCGTCCCCTGAATTGACCGCCCTGCTCCGGGAGGCCGAGGAGTCCCTCCGGAGCAGCCTCGGCCAGGGAGATGTTGCTGCCTATCCTCGAATACGCTCCTGGAGAGAGGCCTTCCGGAAGACGGGGGTGAAGCCCGCAGAGTTCCGCTCGTCCATCGAGGCCATGGCCCGCCGGGTGGTGAAGGGGCAGCAGATCCCCTCCATCAACGCCCTCGTGGACATCGGCAACGTCATCTCCCTCCGCCATATCCTCCCGGCCGGCGGTCATTCCCTGGACGACGTGAAGGACGACCTCGCCCTCCGGGCCGCCACGGGGGAGGAGATCTTCGTCCCCTTCGGCGGAGGAGGAGTTGAGGAACACCCGATCCCGGGGGAGATCATCTTCGCGGAGGGAAACGTCGTGCTCACGAGGCGGTGGAGCTGGCGGCAGGGAGAGCATACCCTCACTCTACCGGAGACGAAATCAATTGAATTCAACGTGGACGGACTGCCTCCCGTGGACGCGGCCCTCGTGGAGGAAATCTGCATGGAAGTGCAGGAACTGGTGGAGCGCTTCTGCGGAGGGACCACCCGACATGAACTTCTCAGGGCGGAGAACCCGCAAATGAGCCTGGGGAAGTAGAGGATGCTGCGCCTGAAACTCTCTTCAGGCTAAAACAGCTTGCTCCCGATTTTGGCGTCCACGGTGGGAGACACGAAGGCGGCTTCGCCGCTCTCCGCCTTCGGATACTGAACGCCCAGCACGAGGACTTCCGACAAGACGCCGTCCATTTCCTTCGGAGAAAAATTCAGCACTCCCAGGACAAGCCGATCTTTGACTTCATCGATCGAGTGCTGGGTAAATCGGCCGTAGCTTACCTTTTTTCCGAACTTGCCGAAGTCGATTTCCATTCTGTAAGTGGGCTTGTGAGTGCCTGTTTCAAGCCGGACTTCAGTGACTCTGCCCACCCGTATATCCAGCTTGTCGAATGACTCCTCGAACGATACAGTCGGTTTCAATTCCGTTGCCATGTCGGACCTCCAATGTTGATTGATTTTGGGAGATATTCAGTCTTTCTGGCCACTTACTCCCTTCCTGTCTTATTTCAGGCATGGAATTTTGCAGCAGTCTTAAAAGTTTATCCCTCGGGCCTCCTGCTTCAAGAGCCCCGTTGAGTACTTTGCCCAAAAAAAATTTCTCTGAACTCCTGAGTATCTCCATTCATAAGGGATTGGACAAAAGAGTTCTCCGGAGTTATCTTTGCTTTAACCGAAACCGGCAGCTTTTCCTTCCCATTTTACTTTACTCGAGTGAAGTTCAGAGCATCAGAGCGACTCTATCAAAATATTTGGGGGTAAGAGAATGACGAAATCAATTTTTGAATTAGATACTCCAGCTCTTATCGTAGATATTGACATAATGGAGAAAAACCTCCATAGGATGCAAGAAAAGGCTGATGCTTTCAACGTAAAACTCCGTCCTCACACAAAGACACACCGCACACCGGCCCTTGCAAAACTTCAGATTGAAATCGGAGCAAAGGGCATTGCCGTGGCGAAGCTGGGAGAGGCTGAGGTTATGTATGAAGAAGGGATCAAGGATATTTTCATCCCTAATGAGATCGTAGGGTCCATAAAGCTTGAAAGGCTCCGAAATCTCAACAACAAGGATATTCTTCTCTCCGTAGGGGTCGATCATCAGGATCATGTAAAAATGCTTTCAGAGGTTTTTTCTTCTCCAGACAATAAAAAGAAAATGAATGTCTTTATAGACGTCTGTACAGGATATCCGAGAACAGGCGTCATGCCCGGGAAGGACGCGCTTACCCTTGCCGGAATGATTACAGATTCTCCGGGACTTCACTTCAAAGGAATCTTCACCCATGACGGGCATAGCTATAAAGCAGCAGATTATTCTGAGGCTAAAGAAATTTTCAGGAAAAGCCAGCAGACTATGCTTGAAACTGCCGAGCTTATAAGAGGGGCAGGCATTCCGGTGGAGGAGATAAGTGTTGGCTCGACTCCTTCGCTTCTTTTATGTGACGAAATCCTGGAGGGGATAACAGAGATAAGACCGGGGTCTTACATCTTTATGGATGCCGATCAGGCCTCTGTTGTAGGAACCTATGAGCATTGTGCCCAGACAGTTCTGGCTACAGTCATAAGCCGTCCGACGGAAGAGAGGGTTGTTATCGACGCCGGCACAAAATCCCTCACCGCTTGTCAGAGTTTCAGCGGAATTGCAAGTTCGGAGGGGCGCGGGCGCCTGAAGGAGCATCCGGAGATCTTCCTGAACAGGATATCTGAGGAGCACGCCTCCTTCGATATTCCTGAGGGGTCAGGGCTTTCCTATTTTATCGGTGACAAGATAGAGATCATTTCGAACCATGCCTGCCCGACCTCCAACCTTTTCCATACAATCTACGGTGTGAAAAAGGGAGAGGTCGTAACTGAGTGGCCTGTGCTAGCACAGGCCAAATCGCAATAAGAACATTTTCTAAAACGGTCT
Source organism: Aminobacteriaceae bacterium (assembly GCA_963674625.2). Taxonomy (GTDB): domain Bacteria; phylum Synergistota; class Synergistia; order Synergistales; family Aminobacteriaceae; genus JALHFZ01. The sequence goes on from CAXXXO010000004.1 coordinate 1,096,613, forward strand.
GTCGTGAAATCAAGGGAACTCCTGAATCCGGAGTCTCTATTGCTTTATGCTGGTCCGAGTTGATTTACGGCCGGCTTTTTAAAAATCATCCGCCTTTCCGAGGTGCCGTTGGATGCATCTCCTGTTTTCCGCTGTCGATGAAATCCTGAATGGAGAGGGCCAGCAGCAGCTGAAGGCATTCCCGGAAATCCCAGGGAGAGAGGTTCGTCTCTTCCCGGATTTTTTTGAGCCTGTACGTGAGGGAGTTCCGGTGAAGAGACAGGCTGGCAGCCACCGCACCGGAGTGGAAGGGGTCGGCGGACCATGCCCGGAAGGTTGCCGCAAGTTCGTTGAAGTCGGTCCGTCTTCGAAGCCCGCCGAGGACACGTTCCGCGAACTCCTCCCGTTTTTTTGCCTGTATTGTCGCAAGGAGGGATTCCAGGGCATTTTTCCTGGCGGAGAAGACCCTCTCCTTCCGCTTGAGCCTTCGCCCCAGAAGCAGAGCCTCCTTTCCCTCCCGGCACGACTTTCCCAGTTCCGCCACGCCCCGGGCCGGAGAGCCGATTCCCGCCGCAAGGGCAATCCCCTGCTGTGCAAGAAGAGAGACCACTTCCGCGCATTTCTTTTCGAGAAGAAGCTCCGCCTCTTCCCTGTCCCTTCCGTCCCAGGCAAGAAAGAGGGACGCCCGGACCGCCGAGAGGGGGCAGAAAAGATTCCTGCCGTCGGGCCACAGCGTCCGAAGAACGTCCAGAACCTGCCGCATTCCCTCCCCCGACTGTCCTTCAGACACGTCGAGAAGCCCCACCGCCACGGCGGTCCTGGGGATTCGCAGATCGAATCCGAGTTCCCGTCCCTGAAGAAGAAGGACTTCCTCATCCTCCCCCTCTTCGAAGGAGGCGATCCCCTCCGCGACTCCTCTCAGCGCCCGCTCCCGCAGCAGATTCCACTGAAGGAGAGCCTGCTCCCGAAGCATTATTTCCGCCTGCTTCTGCACGAGAAGGCCGAACTTTTCCACAAGCTCCGGTGGTCCGGCGATGGCGATCGAGCCGGTGACCTCTCCCCCGAGAAGGATGGGAAGAGTGAACCCGGCCCGAACTCCCGGCAGGGTTCGAGATTCCTCCTCGGTGGTGGAAAGAGGGCGCTGTCCCTTCATCACCGCAAGAGAGGGCGGATGGAGCGTTCCCCTCCTCGACGGGTCGCTGCAGCCGATGATCACTCCTTTCTCGTCCGTCACGAGGACGCCGTAGCCGATGATGGCGCTTACGGTTCCGGCAATGTCCTGGGCCATGGATGAGAGCATGGCAGTCCCCCCTTTAGTCCATTGCATAAAAATAATGTCAATTATACCCCTTAACTTTGGAATTTCGCCTGATGCGCACGCTCTTTCCTTTCCTTAAGATGGCCTTACGTGGAAAGGAATTTTCGGTTTTCAGGCTGATACAGAAGGAGGAAGGGCCATGCGTCTGGAGTTGCACAAAGTGAAGGTGCGGGACATTCAGTGGGGAGAGGCGACGGAGGTGCGGCAGGGAACACTCTGCGTCAACCGGGAGGAAGCCCTGAAGGCCGTGAAGGATGACCGGCTGCCCCTGATGGAGCTCGACATCGCCCGACCGGGGGAGAGCGTTCGGATCATCCCCGTGAAGGACTGCGTGGAGCCCCGGGTGAAGCTCACGGAGGGGAAGGGGTATTTCCCCGGGTTCTGCGGCCCCGTGCAGCCCGTGGGAAGCGGTGCGACACTCGTGCTCGACGGCGCGGCCGTGGTGACCTGCGGCCCCATCGTGGGCTTCCAGGAGGGGTTCATCGACATGTCCGGGCCCGGGGGTGAGTACACTCCCTTTTCCAGGACCTTCAACCTGGTGCTCACGGCAAGTCCCCGTGAAGGGCTCGATCGGCACCAGCACGAGGAGGCCCTCCGGACGGCGGGGCTGAAGCTCGCGGTCTGGCTGGCGGAGAACTGCTCTAAGGCGAAGCCCGACGAGATCACCGTCTTCGAGAAGGGGACAGCGGCGGAGGAGGGAAAGAAGTATCCTGACCTTCCGGCGATCCTCTACGTCTGCATGTGCATCACTCAGGGGCTCCTTCACGACACCTATGTCTACGGCACGGACCTCAAGCCGAGCCTTCCCACCCTGCTGCACCCCAACGAGGTCCTCGACGGCGCGGTGGTCTCGGGCAACTGCGTCTCCTCCTGCGACAAGAACACGAGCTACCATCATGCCAATAACCCTTTGGTGCGGGCTCTCTACGCCCGGCACGGCAAAGATCTCAACTTTCTCGGGGTGATCCCCGCGGTGGAAAGCACCGTCATGGACGGCAAACTTCGGTCTGCGGCCATGAACGTGAGACTCGGCCGGGAACTGGGCGCCGACGGGGTGGTCATCTCCGAGGAAGGGTACGGCAACCCCGATACGGATCTGTGCCTCAACGCCCGGTACTTCGAGCAGGCGGGCATCAAAACGGTTGTCATCTCCGACGAGGCGGCCGGGACGGACGGAGCGAGCCAGAGCCTTGCCGACGCCACTCCCGAGATGAACGCCTTCATCTCCACGGGCAACGTGAATGAGATGATCGAGGTGCCTCCCATGGACAATGTCCTGGGGGATCCCGCGGCCATCGCCTTGCTGTCGGGCGGCGCGGCGGAGAGCCTCCGGCCTGACGGCTCCATGCACGTGGAGCTTCAGTCGGTCATCGGGTCAACGGTGGAAATCGGATACAGCCGGGTCGGCTGCGAATGGATCTAGGGGGAGAGAAAACCATGACCTATAGAGTCGTTCATTACATCAACCAGTTTTACGGCGGCATCGGCGGCGAGGACCGGGCGGACGAGCGTCCGTCCTCCCGGGAGGGGATTGTCGGTCCGGGAGGGGAGCTTCAGAACCGCCTCGGCGATAAGGGAACCGTTGTGGGCACCGTGATCTGCGGCGACGGCTGCTACGGCGAGCACATGGACGAGGCGAGGGGAAAATGCCTCGAGCTCATTCGGGCCTTCTCCCCCGACCTTCTTGTGGCGGGGCCGGCCTTCAACGCCGGTCGGTACGGCGTGGCCTGCGGGGACATCTGCGCTTCGGTCGAATCGGAACTCGGAATTCCCGCCGTGACGGCCATGTACGAGGAAAACCCCGGTGTGGAGCTCTATTCCCCCAGGACCTTCATCCTTCCCGCCTCCGACAGCGCCCGGGGAATGAAGGACGCCCTGGCCCGGATGGCCGCCCTCGGCCTCAAGAGGGCGGGGAAAGAGCAGCTCGGTCCCGCACGGCAGGAAGGATACTTCTCCCGGGGGATCCGCAAAAGCTTCTTCAAGGAAAAAAGCGGCGCCGAGCGGGCCGTGGACATGCTTCTGGACAAGCTCGCGGGACGGCCCTTCCAGACGGAGTACGAAATGCCCGTCTTCAAGAAGATCCCCCCCGCACCCCCCGTGAAGAACATGAAGGAGGCCGTCATCGCCCTCGTCTCCTCCGGCGGGGTGGTCCCCCTGGGGAACCCCGACCACATCCGGGTCTCCTCGGCGGAGACCTACGGAAAGTACGACATCTCGGCAATCGATGACCTCACCCCGGAGATCTACGAATCGGTCCACGGGGGGTATGACCGGGAATGGGCCACAAAGGACCCCGACGTGGTCATCCCCCTCGACGTTCTGCGGGAGCTCGAAAAGGAAGGGATTTTCGCCAAAATTCACCCCTGGCTCTACACGACCACGGGGACAGGCACGGCCGTCGCCCATGCAGAGCGCTTCGGCCGGGAGATCGGCGCCGAACTGAAGGAGGCGGGGGTGGACGCCGTCATACTCACCTCCACCTGAGGAACCTGCACTCGATGCGGCGCATCGATGACGCGGGAAATAGAAAAAGCGGCGGGAATACCGGTGGTGCAGATCGCGACGATCGTGCCGATCATGCTCACCGTGGGCGCGAACCGGATCGTCCCCGGAGTCGCCATTCCTCACCCCGCAGGGAACCCGGCCCTCGGCGAAGAGGGAGACAATCGGGTACGGAGGGAGCTTCTTCTCCGGGCAATAGGGGCCATGGAGACGGAGCTGACCGATCAGAAGGTGTTCGAAAAATGACGGAGTTCTCTTCCAGGAAATACCTGGCGGTGACCAACAACCCTCTCGTTCTTTCCGGAAAGGACCTTCCCGTGGAGATTTCAGCCGCGGAAGGGGATGGTCTGGCGGTCCTTGCTGCGGCGGAGGATCTGCTGACAAAGGGTTTTTCCCTGGTCAGCGCACCCCTTCCCCCGAATGTGCCCATGATGCGCTGCCGGTGGCGGTCGCTCCTTTTGAAAGCCTCGGAGGAGGGGACGGATATGGAGGGCCTTCGGATGATCGGCAAAGCCCGGGAACGGCTGACCCTTCAGGCCCGCACTCCCGGAGGTCTCGTCTCGGACGACTACGCCGCCCTCGATAGGGAATACCTCGAGCGGGGGCTTCGGGACCTGTCCATCCTCGAGGGGATGGAAGAACCGGTCTGAGGCTACACTCTACAGAACTGCCGAATACCCAGCAGTGAATACCTTGAGAACCACCTTTTTTCGGAGGTTCTCAAGGCCATTTTCTGAACCACAGTCCCTGCGTGGCAAAGTTTGGAAAAGGTGCTGAGGATAGATAGAAAATTTTTTACTCACTTCTCCGTGCAAGGTAATTTTGCAATGTTCCCCACATGCCCATGGGCATCCGGATGATGAAAAAGACGAGGGCAATACCGTAGATAACAAGTCGCAGCTCACCGGTCATTCGAAGAAATTCCGGAAGCACTGTGAGACAGATGGCGCCAAAAACGGGACCGAAGAGAGTGCTCATTCCTCCGAAAATAACCATGACCAGCATGTTGATCGATTCACTGATGTTAAATGTGACCGGACTTATGAAAAGGATGTAGTGGGCATAAAAGGCTCCGGCAAGGCCAGCCAGACCACCGCTGAGCGTAAAGGCGAATACCTTGCTCTTCATAGTGTCGATTCCTATGGACTTTGCAAGTTCTTCGTTCTCCCGGACGGCGATCATCGCGTCTCCTATGCGCGAGTTTTCAATTCTCCATAGAAGGTAAATAACGCCCGCGACGAACAAAAGGCCGAGGTAATAGTAGTCCATCCGCGATTCAAGGGCGATTTTCAGTCCGAAAATCGAGAACGGCGAAGGACGGGGAATTCCCGTAATTCCCATAGGGCCGTTGGTCACCGGAATCCAGTTATTCATGACGACAGTAACGAGAACGCCAAAGAAGGCCGTTGTGATGGCGAGAACGTGTCCTTTCAGGCGAAGAACGAGTTTCCCTATAAAGAAGGCGACCAGACCGGCAAAAATCCCGGCAACCCAGAATGTTGCCCAGAAGGACATGCCCAGACGAACGCTCAGGAGCGCTGACGCATATGCTCCCATTCCGTAGAACGCCGCATGGCCCATTGAAACTTGCCCTGTGAACCCGACGAGAAGAGAGAGCGAGAGTGCCAACACTGCATAAATCTCCGACATCACAAATATGTGGAGATAGTATTCCATCGAAAAGAAGTGCGGTAGAAGGAACAGGATCAACGCCGCCGCACCAAGCGACAGTATGATACGTTTACCGCTCATGATTGTTTTCCTCCGGTCAACCCCTCCGGTTTGAAGATAAAGAGAAGAATAAGCAGAAGGAATGGGTAGGCATCTTTATATGCGTAGCTTATGAATCCTCCGCCGAGACTCTCCACCAGACCGATAAGAATAGCAGCGAAGATAACGCCCTTGATTCTTCCGAAGCCTCCCAGGATAACGATGACGAAGGACTTCAGCGTAACAGTGAAGCCCATCTCCGGATTGACGAAGAACATTGCCCCCACCATTGTCCCGGCAGCGGCGGCCAGAGCTCCGCTTATGGCGAACGTGATCGAGTAGATCTTTCGTATATTGATTCCGGCGAGCTGCGCCGCAACCCTGTCCTGTGAGACGGCCCGCATAGCTTTGCCTGTCCTCGTATATTGAATGAACCACGCAAGCAGCAGCACCAGGAAAACGCTGAGAGCAAGAATAGCCAGACGTTCTCCCGTCACATAGAGTCCCAGGAAGTTGAAACGGAATTTGGCGAGTCCGGAGGTAATCTTTCTCGGATCCGCCTTGAAGAAGAAGAGAGCAAGGTTCGCAAGAGCAGTCGAAAGACCGAAGGAAAGCAGCATACTGTTGATAAGCGGTTTGCCGACAATCGGACGAAAGACGGTTCTTTCAATCACCGCTGCGATTGCCGCCATCCCTGCCATGGCGATGAGCATGGCGACAAGGAAAGGTACTCCCAGTGATGAAATGGAAAAGAGCGCTATGAATGCCCCGATCATGTAAAATTCTCCGTGAGCGAAGTTCGCTATCTCAAGGATACCGAAAATAAGAGAAAGTCCCAGTGCTATAAGGGCATAGATGCACCCTTGAATGACTCCGTTGAGCACCTGTTGGAAAAAAACCGTGACCATCAGTTTCCAGCCCCTCGGGTTGAAATACGGGGAGCCCCGCAGAGGAGGCTCCCCGGCGTAACTTTAATATGCAGAGATCGGTCCTGCGACGACTTCGAGCTTCCCGTCCTTTACTGCGATAATATACTCGTCGATGATAAGCTGGTTTTTCTCGTCAAAATGAGCTTTACCCTGCGGTCCTTCATACTTGATTGCCGAAAGTTCCTGGCGTACCTTCTCAGTATCAAGAATATTTGCCTTTTCTATCGCGAAGGAGAGCATACGTGTACAGTCGTACCCTGCCTGGGCATATTTTTCGGGATCGATGTTGTAGCGAGCGCGGTAGTCCGCTACGAACTTTTGGGCAGCAGGTGTCGGGATGGTCGCTACAAACCTGCTCGCTCCGACGATTCCGTTCGCATTTTCACCGGCCAGTTCAAGAAATTTCGCGTTGAACGTGCCGCTCGTAGGATCCATGATGAGCATCCTGTCACCGATTCCCATCTCTTCGTACTGTGCTATTACACGAGAGAGATCGACCGTCTCGCCGAACAGGCAGAGCCCGTTTGCGTCTGTTGCAGAAAGCTTGGTCACGATGGGGTAGTAGTCAGTCTCCCCCTGATTGAAATACTCGGTGAAGACAACTTTGCCGCCAAGCTTCGCGAGTTGGGTGTTGAAGGCTTCAACAGAACCTCTTCCGTAATCGGTGTTGATTGCGATGTAGGCCCAATTGTCAACTTTTTTCTCCTGCACTGCCCATTTCGTGAAAGCCTTGGCGATCATAGCGGAGTTATCGCATCCACGGAACATCCAAATGTTGCCCATTTCCGTGATCTTCGGAGCCAGCGAGACGGGTGTGATAAGGGGAACTTTGGCTCTTTGAGCCACATCCATCATGGCGAGAGTGCACGAACTGCCGAAATCTCCGATGACTGCAGTAACCTTCTCCATGCCGACCAGCTTCTCCATGGCCGCAACCGCTGTCGCGGGAATACCGGCACTGTCCTCGACGAAAAGCTGGATCTCGTTTCCGTGAATTCCTCCGGCTTTGTTAATCTCGTCCACCGCCATCTTCACGCCGTTCAAAGCGAGAGTACCGTCATAGGCAATTGGACCGGATGTCGGCAGAACTACACCTATTTTGACGGGAGCCTTCGGCAATTCAGAAAAAGCGGGAGGCACGAACGCCAGAGCCAGAAGCAGAAGCAGAAAAGTAACTGTGGTCTTTTTCACTGTAAGACACCTCCTGGATTTTGAGTGCATTTGTATTTCTTGTTCCTTGCATCAGATGCCGAGATACGATTGTCGTACCTGATCGTTTTGCATCAGATCAGACGCTTTCCCGGAAAGAACTATTTTTCCGGTTTCAAGAACATAGGCACGATCGGCGATGGAAAGAGCCATGAATGCATTCTGTTCGACCAGGATTACTGTGGTTCCGTTCCTGCGAATGTTCTGAATTGCTTCCATGACTTTCTCAACGATTATTGGCGCCAGACCGAGAGAAGGTTCATCGAGCATCAAAAGCTTCGGTCCGGACATCAGTGCCCTGGCAATGGAGAGCATCTGCTGCTCACCGCCGCTGAGGCTTCCAGCCAGTTGTCCTCTCCGTTCGCCCAAAATTGGGAAAAAATCAAATGCCCATTCGAGACGCTCTTTCACAAGATGTTTTTCTCTGACAGAAATCGCCCCCGTTTCTAGGTTTTCCAGAACGGTCATCTTCGACCACACGCGGCGACCCTCGGGGCATTGGGAAAGTCCCAGAGAGACGATTTGCTCCGGCCACGCCTTCTCGATCCTGTGTCCGTCAAACTCGATCGTTCCGGATGTCGGCCTGAGCACACCCGACAAACACATCATGAAACTGCTCTTCCCTGCACCATTCGCCCCTATAAGAGTTACGATGGAGCCTCTCTCTGCCTCCATCGTAACACCGTCAAGAGCCTTTACATGTCCATAGTGAGCTGTCAGACCCTCAACTTTGAGAAACATTTTGGAACCCCTTCCCTAAATATGCTTCGATAACTTGAGGGTTTTTCGAAATCTCCTCAGGTTTTCCCTCCGCCAGCTTTTCACCGTAGCTTAAAACCACCATTCGGTCAGAGATGGAGACCACAAGCCTCATATTGTGCTCTATCAGCAGGACGGTAATTCCCCTCTCGCTCCGGGTCCGCAGGATGATATCTATAAGCTCCTTCGTCTCCACCGGATTCAGTCCCGTAGCGGGCTCGTCGAGCATGAGAAGGCGGGGGCCAGTCGCCAGGGCTATGGCAATGGACAAAATACGCTGCTTGCCATAAGGAATGTTTTTGACTAGAGAATACCTCCAGTTGCTGAGCGCAGTGAAAGAGAGGATATCTTCAAGAAGATCGTCAATTTTTTTTTGTTCAAGGTCGACGCTTCGTCCCCCCAGAAGAATGGCTCCGAGAGAAGCCTTGCGATGAAGGCTGAAACCTATTCGAACGCTTTCCTCCACCGAGACATCTGCAAAGATATTGGTCTTCTGAAAAGTCCTGACAAGACCCTTTGCGGCTATCGCATGGGGCGGCATGCCTGTGATGTCTTCTTCGAGAAAGTGGATTTGCCCCTTTGTTGGCTGCAAAAAACCGCTCGCCAAGTTGAAGAAAGTGGTCTTTCCGGCACCGTTCGGCCCGATGAGGGAGAGGATCTCCCCTTCATGCACGCTCAGATCGACATTTTCAACAGCCTTAAGACCTCCAAAATACTTGCAAACATTTTCCGAACGCAACATAATCATCTGGTTGCTGTCTCCTCACTGGATGCCGGATATCCCAGAATTTTTGATACAGCTTTCCGTAACAAATTCTCGTACTCATCCATATGCCCCTCCATTTCGAAAAAGGGACCGGCTATGCTGAGTGCCGCCAGAATATTTCCCTCCCCGTCCAACAGGGGGATGGCAATCTCTGCGGCTCCTGCGGTCATCTCGCCGTAGCTCCGGGCGCACCCTTTTTCTCGGATGGTTATGATTTCGTTTCGGAGAATTTTCGGATCAGTTATGGTGGATTGTGTAAATGACTGGATCAGAGAAGTAAGCACTCTCTCCTGAAGAGCGGGGGTAGAATAGGCGAGCAAAATCTTGCCGCACGCCGCGGCGTAAAGGGGAAAAGTCTTTCCTACATCGGCCACGAGTTTGAGAGCGCGCTCCGGTTCGACCTTATTCAAACATATCCCTGACAGCCCGTCGCGGACAAGGAGGAGCACCGTCTGGCCGGACTGCGCGCAGAGTTCTTCGAGAACCTCTATGGATTGACGGACGAGCTCGAAGCGGAACCGCCAGGCATTTGCAAGTATCAGAAGCCGGAGGCCTATTCGATAGCTTCCCGTCCGTGAATCCTGCGCAACCCAGTTATTCTCCTGAAGTTCCGCCAAAAGCCGCTGAACACTGCTCTTCGGTATTCCGGAAATCTGGGCGATTTCACGAATGCCCGTTTCCTGTTCAGAGGACATGAGAAGCTCCAAGATGCTCATGACTCTTCCGACACTGTTCACGCCAACCATCTCCTTAAAATGGGACAGGTGACCTGAATTCTATATATCAGATTACAACAAAAAAAAGAAATGTCAATGTTCATTTAGTTCACTGCCCACTGACATTTCTATTCTGTTATTGTGTCTAACTCACCCTACAGAACCATCGAATACCTCGCAGTAAAGGCCTCGAGCCCCTCTTTTTTCCGGAGGATTTCGAGGCCTTTTTCTGCGGTATCACTGATAGAAGGTTATAGGGAAGAATTTATATGGAAATCAGGGAAATAAGTTTCTGTGGTCAGTAAAGTGGAGGCGTCATGAATCATTTTCAAAGATCCGCAGTCCCGCTCTTTTCGCCGCATTTCGAAGATGGACTTTCGTCGCTTCCCGTGCGTTTTCTGCGTTTCTCGATGTAATGGCTTCCACGATGGCCCTATGTTCCGATCGGACAATATCGGTTCTGCATGGGTCCTGAAGGGTGTCCAGTCGCAATTTTCTCGCGAAGCTCTTTAGCTGGCCGTGAAGAAATGAAAGCAGATCTGAAAGAGCTGGATTATGGCTTGCTTTGGTTATGGCTTCATTGTATGCAAAGTGCTCTTCCGCGCCGTGTTCGTGCCGGGAAACTGCTTGCTCCATCTCTTCGAAGGTGGTACTGATTTGCAATAATTCTTCTTCGGTTCCTCTTTCGGCGGCAAAAGCGGCAGACTCGGATTCGAGGATCGCGCGAATTTCGTAAAGATGGTTGACCTCGCTTCGGGAAATGCTCTCAAAAACGTCCGATACGCGAAATACTTTTCGGTCCTCCGTATCGAGAACGATGATCCCCCGGCCCTGCTGGGAGGATAATAATCCGTCATTTTTCAGGCTTGCGAGAGCTTCCCGGATCACTGTTCTGCTGACACCGAATTTTTTTGCCAATTCAGTCTCAGGGGGCAACCGATCTCCGGGGCTGAATGCGCCGGAACGGATATCCTGCTTTAAGTGTTCGCCTACTTGCTGGGATAGGGGTTTATTTTTTAACGTCTGAGTATTTATAGTCGATCAATGCCTTCCATGTGAAATTGAAAAATTATTCCATCTTCCGTGCGCCAGAGGAATACTGAAAAAAGTTTCCGATAAGATTCTCTCAGTTTTTCCTGCCGTTCGTCAACTGAGAAAATAATGTAGTCAAAGGCCCTCGGCAGGTATCTTATTTTACAGGTCCATAAAAACCGACGATGCAAATAGGCCTTGACAGTATTAGTATGACAATACTATTATATTACCAAAGATTTACTGAAACGGAAAGCCGAAAAATATTGTGGAGAAGGTGATAGGGTTGGATATGAAAGAAGCGTTGATGTTCAAAGGCGCGAAGACTATTTTTGATATTTGCGTAGCCTTGAAGCCCGGTGAACAGGTGGTTATTCTCACAGATATGTACAAGGAAAAAATCGCCAGTGTTTTGGCAGCAGCTGCCGTGGAACGGGGAGCGGAGGTCAGCATGATTGTCATGACTCCCCGGGAGAGAGCAGGGCAGGAGCCGCCTAAACCGGCAGCGGAAGCGATGAAGCACGCAGACGTAATTCTTCTGCCTGTCAGCTATTCCGTGACCCATACCTATGCCGTAAAAGAAGCAGTCGAAAGCGGGGCCCGGCTCGTGGCGCTCACTGAATTTACGGATGAAATGCTCATCAGCGGAGGGCTTGATGCAGATTTCCGCGAGCTGAAGCCGATCTGTCAGAATATCGCAGCAGCATTCACCGCTGGAAGCAAGGTTCGGCTCACTTCTCCTGCCGGAACTGATTTGACCATGGATATTCAGAGCAGGCGCGGAAATGCCCTTTACTGCATTGTTGAACCGGGAGAGTTTTCTCCTGTTCCTAACGTGGAGGCAAATGTCTCTCCCGTTGAAGGAACAACCAACGGACGTATTGTTGTGAATGCCAGCATTCCTTATCTTGGAATAGGAGTCATCGAAGAACCGATTTATGTTGACGTAGAAAATGGTTTCATCACAAAAATCGAGGGGGGCCGGCAAGCGGATATTTTGCGGAGAGATCTTGAGAGCCACAATGACAAAAACAGCTTCAATATTGCCGAACTGGGTGTTGGCCTCAATCCGAAATGCAAATTGATCGGAATCATGCTGGAAGACGAAGGCGTTCTCGGAACAGCCCATATCGGTATCGGAACGAGCATTACCTTGGGCGGTGTTGTAAAGGCTCCTTGCCATTACGATCTGTTGCTTTGGGATCCGAAAATCGCGGTTGACGGAAAAATTATCGTCGAGGGAAAAAAGCATTTCGTGTAATACCGCAGCTACGAAAGAGAAAATCAAAATAAGGGAGGCGCAGTGAAAATGTCAAGACGTTGGATGGGATTGTTGTTTCTTCTGTTATTGGGTGTGTTTTTTGTTCCCTCCGGTGCCTTTGCGGCTTTTCCGGAAAAACCCGTTCAGGTTATCGTGCCCTTTTCGCCTGGCGGAGGAAACGATATCCTCATGAGGCTTGTCGGCAAATACATTGAACCCTACCTTGGGCAGACTTTGGTAGTGGAGAACAAGCCTGGTGCCGGAGGGCAGATCGGCTGGACGGCTGCCGCTAATGCGAAGGCCGACGGATATACCCTGGCCTCCACCAGCTTTCCTTCGATGATCCTCGTCAAGGCGCTTCGGGAGAACGTGCCCTTTGAATTTTCCGATTTTCATTTTCTGTGCAGTCTCCAGTATGATCCCATCATCTGGGTGGCAAGCAAAAACAGCAAATTCAAAACGACAAAGGACGTCATCGATTTCGCAAAGGCAAACCCCGGAAAAATGAATGTTGCCGGCGACGGCCCGAAGAGCAATGTCCAGTTCCAGCATCTTCTTGCAAGCAAAATACTCGGCATACAAACGAATTTTGTCTCTTTCAGCGGTTCCGGTGCAGCAAATACAGCGGTTCTTGGAGATAAGGTCGATATAGGAGCGACCACATTGAGCTCCGCCCTTACTCATATCGAATCGGGCAACTTTATACCTTTGGTTGTTTTTTACGAAGAAAGAGAAAAGGCAATTCCTGAAGTACTGACCGCCAAAGAGGTTTTTGGAGTTGAAATTCCCTCTGTCGGCAATTCCCTTCGGGGCGTGGCCACCCAAAAAGGGGTGGATGCGGAAGTAAAGGGCAAGCTTGAGGAAGCCTTAAAGAAAGTGGCAGAAGATCCGGAATTCCTCGCCCAGGCAAAAAATCTCGGGCTGAATATCAAGTTTGTTGATTCCCAGGCAGTGACATCGCTCATTGAGAACTCTGTCAAGCTGGTGGAAGAAAACAAAGACTTGTTCCAGTAGGCACATTTCCGTCATGAGAAGAGGATGGCAGCATTCTCTTCTCATGACGGAAGACTGACCCCCAGTATGATCCTGCTTCCTTTCAGGAGGTTATCCTTTATGAAAAAATTCAATGTAAAAGAAATTTCATTCCTCTGTTTTTCCTTTCTTTTTTCCATCGGTCTTGTCGTCGTATCTTTTTCCTATCCAAAGGATTCTTCAGACTTCCCGCGCTTTCTTTCTTCCGTCATGCTGCTTCTTTCAATCGCCATTATTTTTACGAGCCTTCGATCGGGAAAGTTCAGAAAAACACAAAGCGATTCCCATTTTTCCTGGGAAAAGATAAAAATTCCTGCCGCTGTTTTTGCCGGAGTCTCTCTTTACGTCTTCGCGGTCCGCTTCGTTGGTTATTACCTGGGTACTCTTGCCTTCCTTGGGGTGAGCATGACCCTTTCGGGCAGCAGACGGTTCAAAATGATCGCGGCAGCGACAGTTCTTTTCCTGGCCCTAGTTTATGTTCTTTTCAGTTATTCCCTCGGGTTGAATTTCCCCAGGGGACTACTTTTCGAAGCATGAAGTCGTGAGGGAGGAAAAATGTTCCTATGGATCAAATAATGAGCAACATTGCCGATGCGTCTGTATTGCTTATGAATCCGGTAACAATTCTGCTGATCCTGGCAGGAACGGTCTTCGGAATCGCCGTGGGTGCCCTTCCGGGGCTGACCAGTACCATGGGCGTGGCGCTCCTCGTTCCGGTGACCTTTGGAATGACTCCCGACAAGGGACTGGCTCTCCTCGGAGCGATTTACTGTTCTTCCACCTATGCGGGTGCCATTAGCGCCATTCTTTTGAACATTCCCGGGACCCCTTCTAATTGCTGCACAATTCTTGACGGATATCCGATGACGAAAAAGGGCCAGTCAGGCCGGGCGATAGCCTTGGCTACTGCGGCTTCTGCGGTGGGAGGATTCCTCAGCATCTTCGCCCTTCTTTTCCTGGCGCCTCCTCTTGCTTCGCTTGCCCTTGAATTCGGTTCTCAGGAATATTTTCTCCTGGCTCTTTTTGGAGTGAGCATTATCGCAAGTCTCTCCGAGCGCAACGTTTTGAAAGGGCTTTTTTCCGGTTTTCTCGGACTGTTTCTCAGCATTATCGGAATGCATCCCCTCACTGGTTACATGCGCTTCACCTTTGGAATTCCTGAACTCTATGGCGGCCTGCCCCTTGTCCTTGCATTGATCGGCCTCTATTCGATACCCGAGGTAATATCTATGCTGGGCGGCGGGAACGCCATGGAAAAATCAAGCACAAAAGTAGATTCAGGAATCACCAGAAACATGCTGGAAATCCTGAATTATAAATATCTGACCCTGAGGGCTACGGTCATCGGAATCATAGTTGGTATCATTCCGGGAGCCGGAAGCAGCATTGCCAGTTTCATTGCCTACGATGATGCACGAAAACAGTCTAAAACTCCCGAGGAATTCGGAAAAGGATCCCCAGAGGGAATCATCGCCTCTGAAACGGCCAATAATGCAGTGGTGGGCGGCTCTCTCGTTCCGACTCTCACTTTGGGAGTGCCCGGGAATGCCGTGTCGGCAGTGCTTCTTGGCGGACTTATGATTCACGGGCTGAAGCCTGGCCCCAGTCTCTTCATCGAGAATGCGGGCGTTGTCTACAGTTTCATTTTCAGTCTGTTTGTCTCAAATCTCGTGTTTGTTCCGATCGGCATCTTTATAGCCCGCTACTGCGTGAAGCTCATCGAAACCCCTCCGGCCATTCTGGGACCGATTGTCATTGGACTGGCGGTAGTCGGATCTCTGGCGATCAATCTTTCACTTCCTGAAGTATGGCTTATGATCGCCGTGGGCTTTTTGGGATGGGTCATGAAAGAGTTCGACGTTCCCCGAGAGCCGCTGGTTCTGGGTCTGGTTCTGGGTACCATGGCAGAAGGGGAGCTTGCCCGAGCTCTTTCTCTTGTTCATGGAGATTTTTTTACCCTGATAGTCAACATGTTCAAAAGCCCGATCTGTCTCGTTATGATCGCCCTTACGGCATGGTCACTCTTGAAAGCATACAAAAAAAGACAATCCGCCAGTTAAGTGAGCAAAAACGTGTAAGGTGATTCAAGACCGATAAATTTTGCCAATGGAATCCGGATTTCTTCTTATGGAGAAAGGTTTTCCACCATTGTTGACGAATAGTTCTCATCTGTAAAAAATAACGTGGGATAAATTAGGCCTCACCCAAGCGTATATCCTTTTTCGAAGGCCTCGAACGCCTCCTTTTTTCCGGAGGATCTCAAGGCCATTTTTCGTGAGAGCACCGAGAGGACGGACTCCGGGGTGACCGCTCCCGTCCTTTTCACGAGGATGCCGAGGGCGATGAGATTCGCCCCCCTCGGGTACCCCATTTCGAGGCTCATGGAGGTAATGGGGTATCCTTTTGAGGAGATTCCGGCAGAATCCCCCGCCGTCACCTGGTCGCTGTCGAAGAGAATTTCTCCGCCGGGGGAGAGGACGGGAAGAAGTCGGTCGTAGGCTGTCTGGGCGAGGCAGAGTACAAAATTCGGCTCGGTGGCCTCGATGAAGTCGATGGGGTTTTCGCTGAGGATGAGGTCAGACTTCGTGAAGGTCCCCCGCGCCTCCGTGCCGTAGGAGGAGGAGAGGCAGGCGTAAAGCCCCTCGTCCAGGGCCGCCTCACCGAGGATGGTTCCGATGGTCAGGATCCCCTGTCCGCCTACGCCGCCGAGAAGAAGCTCGATTTTTCCTTTCATGAGGACTCCTCCTCCCTTTCTCTTTCCGCCGCTTGTGAGTAGCGGGTTCCGTAGTCCTCTTTTTCCCTGTCCGTGAGAATTCCGAGAGGGAGATCGGTCGATTTGAGTTCTTCGAGCATCTCCCAGGGGGACTTCGCTCCGTTGAACCGGCCGAAATGGGTAGGGCAGGGAGAGAGGGCCTCCACGAAGGAAAATCCTCTTTTCGCCAGCCCACCTTCGATGAGGCGTGCTAGCTTCCCCGGTTCGGCAACGGTCCCCCGGGCCACATAGGGCGCGCCTGCCGCCGCCGCGAGAGCGCAGAGGTCGAAGCCTTCCTCCATATGCCCCAGGGAGGATGTGGCGGTGATGCTCCCCGAAGGGGTGGTGCCCGAGTACTGTCCGCCCGTCATGCCGTAGTTGAAGTTGTTCGCCACGAGGGCCGTGACGTTCACGTTCCGCCTGGCGGCGTGGATGAGGTGGTTTCCGCCGATGGTGGCGCCGTCGCCGTCCCCCATGAGGGCGATGACAGTCAGGTCCGGATTGGCCAGGGCAATCCCCGTGGCGAAGGCAAGGGCCCTGCCGTGGGTCCCATGAAAGGCGTTCACCCGGAGGTAGTCATCCGCCCACCCCCAGCAGCCGATCCCCGACACGGCCACGGTCTTTCTGCGGTCGAGGCCGAGGGAGGCGAAGGCCTGCAGCAGCGCCCGGAGGACGGTTCCGTTGCCGCATCCGGGGCACCAGATGGTGGGGAGCTTTTCCTCCGCGAGATATTCCCTGTAGAGTTGGTCTGTCATGATGCAGCCTCCTCGATGGCGGCAAGGATCTCCTGCGGCTTCAGCAAGGCTCCGTCCACCCGGTTCACCCTCCGCACGGGACAGCCCGGGACGCCGGTCCCGTTGAGCCGTTCCACTTCCCGTGCAGCCTGTCCCAGGTTGAGTTCCGCCACGATTACGGCCTTCATGCGGGAGAGAAGGGAGCGGACTTCCTCCTCGGGAAAGGGCCAGAGGGTGGTGAGTTCGAGAAGCCCAGCCCGTATTCCCCGGTTTCGGGCACTGCGGACGGCAGCCCTCGATGACCGGGCCGAGCAGCCGAAGGAGATGACGGCCACCTCGGCGTACTCAAGTTCGAGAGAGCGGGTGCGGACGATGCGCTCACGGTTCCCCTCGATCTTCTCCGTAAGGTGCCGGATGACCCGGTCGGCCGCGGCGGGGTTTGCTGCCTGGCCACCCCGCTCGTCGTGCATGGAACCGGTGATCCGGTAGATATAGTCTCCGCCGAAGGGGGGCAGGGGAGGAAGGGTCGCTCCGCCGAAGGCGAAGGGGCGGTAGTCGGAGGGAGGGCAGTCGGGGAGGGGGCGGATCCCCTTCTCATCTTCGGATGGACGGCGGTACTCGACTCCCTCCCGGACCTTTCCGATGGCCGCGTCGGCGAGGAGCACCACGGGGGTGCGGAATTCCTCAGCGAGACGGAAGGCACGGATGGTCAGATCGTAGCAGTCCTGCACCGAGGAGGGGACGAGGGTGATGATGCCGTGGTCTCCGTGGGTTCCCCAACGGGCCTGCTGCACGTCCCCCTGGGCGGGCTTCGTGGCCATTCCCGTGGAGGGGCCGGACCGCTGGACGTTCACCACCACGCAGGGGATCTCCCCCATGACGGCCATGCCGAGGTTCTCCTGCATCAGAGAAAATCCGGGGCCGCTCGTGGCGGTGAAGGAACGTTTTCCCGCCAGCGAGGCCCCGACGATGGCGGCCATGCTCGAGAGTTCGTCCTCCATCTGCACGAACATCCCGCCTAAGCCGGGCAGACGGCGGGAGGCGATCTCGGCGATCTCCGAGGAAGGGGTGATGGGGTAGCCGGCGTAGAACCGCACTCCGGCTGCGAAGGCCCCTTCGGCTATGGCCTCGTTGCCCGAGGCGAAGACAGGACCGTCTGTGTCCATGATGAACCACCTTTCATTTCAGAAAAAAATCTCACGGCAGAAGCCGTCCCTCCGGCAGGGGAGTATTTTCCTGACTGGCGGGAAGCAAAAGGATTCCCAGAAAGATGAGGGCCACCCCTCCCAGGGAGGGGACGGAGAGACGCTCCCCCAGCACGACGGCGGAGAGGACGCAGGCGGTAAGGGGCTCCGCCAGAGAGAGGGTGTAGGCGTCCCGGAGAAAGATCTTCCGCAGGCCGAGGGAGAAGATGGACAGGGGAAAGGCCATGGTGAGGAAGCCGAGGGCCAAGGCCACCGACGCCCCCCGGGGGGAGAAGACCCAGGAAGCTCCCATGAGAAGGAGGACCGGCACGCCGACGATCATGGCCGCCGTCATGGTGACCGTGGCGGACTGCACGGAGTTGAGGGCGGCTCCCTGCCGCTTCAGGCCGAGCCCCATGAGGGCGAAAAGAAAGGAGGCGAGAAAGGCCAGGGCGATCCCCCCTCCGTGGAGGCGGATGTTGCCCCCCTTGCCGCCGAGGATGAGAAGAACGCACCCTGAAATGGCCACGGCGGTGGAGAGAAGCCACTTCTTTGAGAGGGGCTCGTGCTCCGCTGCTGCGCCGAGGGCTCCGGCGAACATGGGGGCTGCCCCGATGGCGATGAGGGTCCCCACGGAGACTCCCGTCAGCTTGATGGCGGTGAAAAAGCAGAACTGAAAGCCCGTCACTCCTGCCGCCCCCATGAGGAGGGGGCGGAGAAGGGTCTTTCGGAAAAAGGAAAGCCCTTCCTTCGTGAGGGCGGAATAGCCCAGCAGGATGAGCCCGGACAGGGTGATCCGGACGCTCCCCACGGTGAGGGGGTGGGCGCCGTCCGGGGCAAGCTCCTGAAGAGTGCCCGTCATTCCCCAGCAGAGGCCGGCCAGCAGCACCATGGACATGCCCTTCAGACGCTCCCGCTGAAAGCCGTTCATCCCCGTCCGCCCGTTCCCCGGGTCACCTTCGTTCCCCTGCGGGTGAACCACTCGGCAGCCCGCTCCACCTGATCTCCCTGAAGAAGGATCCGCCGTTCTTCCTCTTCGTAGGCTCCTCCGCAGCCGAGATCGGTCCGGAGGGATCGGGCAAGGCCCCCGGGGTCGGAAGGATCTCCCTCCCGGAAGGTGAGGGAGGTGACGGTCTTTCCGCCCCGGCCGCGGGTCTCCCGGGCGAGGATGACCCTGCCGGGAAGAGCCCGCTCGGGCAGGGCGGGTTCGGGAAGGGGGGCCTTTTCCTCAGGGGTTTCCGTCTTTTGGGGCATATTTTTTCCGAGAAGCTCCCCGAGGGAGAGCCCGAGGGGAAGGGAATCTTCGTCAACTGGAATGGAAGGGGGTTTCTGCCGTTTCGCCATAATTTCCTCCGGAGCCGAAGAGTGTCGGCCTTCTATTCATTTTATCCGAATTATTCTAGAATAGACGGCGAGAAAAGACCAGCCTGGCGCTGAGCGAAGGGATGGAGATCGAACGATGCGATGGACAGGGTGGATTCTTCTCTCTGTGTGCTTTCTTATGGCCTATGTGCTCCGGCTCTCGGCGGGAGTGCTCCGGGAGGTCCTCGGGGCGGATTTCGCCCTCTCGGCCTCGACCTTCGGACTCATGTCCTCCATGGCCTTCTATTCCTACACCCTCATGCAGATCCCCGTGGGGGTGCTGGCGGACACGAAGGGAGTCCGGTTCACGGTAGTCGGGGGGATGGTTCTCGCGGGGGCGGGGGCCCTGGTCTTCGCGGCGGCTCCGGCCGTCTGGGGGCTCTATATCGGAAGAATACTCATCGGGGCGGGCGTCGCGGGGGCCTTCGTCTGCGCCATGCGCTTTCTCGCAAATCACTTCAGCGGGGAGGTCTTCGGCACTCTGTCGGGGGTGACCTCCTTCATCGGCAATACGGGGGCGATCCTTGCCCAGGCCCCCCTGGCCCTTCTCGTGGCGCTCCTCACCTGGAGGGTGACCTTTTCCGTCCTCGGAGGAATCTGCCTGCTTCTCGCCCTTCTCGCCTTTCTGATCCTTCCGCCGGAACCATGCAGCGGCGCGAAAACGCCTTTTTCTCTCCGCTCACTCAGAAAGGGAATCGCCGCCGTCTACTCCCGGCGGGGCATGACCGCCGTCACCATCAGCTACCTCGCCACGTCGAGCTGCTTTTTCGTCCTCTCGGGAACCTGGGGGGTCTCCTGGGTCTCAGCCGTGGCAGGCCTCGGCAGCGGTCCCTTTCTCGTGGGACTCAACGCGGCAGGGATCATGGTCGGCGTGGTGGCAGCAGGACGAATCTCCGACCGGCTCAGAAGCCGCAGAAAACCCCTCATCTTTTTCGCGGGCGTCCAGGCCCTGCTCTGGACGGTCTTCGTCTTCTTCGGAGCATCCCTGCCCCAGGGAATTCTCGCACCCTTTTTCTTTTCCCTCGGTTTTTTCGGCGGTGCGCTGGTCATCTCGTGGGCTATCGCCAAGGAGCTGAACACTGCCGGCACCACGGGGCTCTCCATCGCATTGATCAATACGGCGGCCTTTCTGTCCGTGGCGATACTGACCTCTCTCATAGGGTTTGTCCTTGACTGGGGCAGTGCCCTTCCGCCGGCCGAGGTCTACCGGAACGCTTTTGCCCTCCAGTTCGCCGTGGCGGCTGCGGGGTTTTTCGCCTCCCTCTTTGTCCCCGAATCCTTTGGACAAAGGGCGGAGTGATCTATTACTCGTACCGCAGCGCCTCGATGGGGTTGAGCAGGGAAGCTTTCCAGGCGGGGTAGTATCCAAAGAAGATCCCCACGAAGACCGAGAAGCCGAAGGCCAGCACCACCGACCCCGGCGAGACCATGGTGGCCCACCCGAGAAAGCCGGTGATGATCTTCGATGCCGATATGCCCAGCAGAATTCCGATAACTCCTCCGGCGATGGAGAGCAGAAGAGCCTCGAGAAGAAACTGGATGCGGATGTCCGAGGCGCGGGCGCCCACGGCCATCCGGATGCCGATCTCCCGGGTCCGTTCACTCACGGAGACGAGCATTATGTTCATGATGCCGATGCCCCCTACCAGCAGCGACACGGAGGCCACCGCCCCGAGGAGGAGGGACATCACCTTGGTTGACTGGGCTGCCGCGTCGAGCATCTCAGCCATGTTGCGGACGTCGAAATCGTCTTCCCGCCCGTTGCCCGTCTTGTGCCGTTGCTGCAGAATGGCCCTGATCTCCCTCTCCGCTTCGGAGACGGAATCACCGTCCACTGCCGAGACGGTGATTCGCTGTACCGAATTGGCGGCGGCCCGGCGGAAGAGCCTGCGCTGGGCCGTGAGAAGAGGGACGAAGGCCGTATCGTCCTGGTCCTGTCCCCAGGGGGTTTGTCCCTTGGGGGCCAGAACGCCGATCACCTCCATGGGAACGTTCCTGATACGGAGGCTTTTTCCGATGGGGTCTTCCTCGCCGAAGAGTTTTTTCGCCGCGGTGGTTCCCAGGACGACGACCTTCGCGCCCCCCTTGGCCTCCCCTTCGAGGAAAAACCGTCCGCTCGAGATTTTCCATTCCCGGATATCGAAGATGGAGGGGGTGCTTCCCGTGACCATTGTAGACCAGTTCAGATTGCCGTAGACGAGCTGGGAGCGGCTGAAAATTTCGGGGGCCACGCCCCTGAGGGCGAAGGACTCTCTGGAGAGGGCCTCGGCATCCGCCAGGGTGAGAGTAGAGCCCGACCCCGCCTGCTGCCGTACTCCCTCGGAAGAGGGTGCCCCGGGCCCGATAATGAGAATGTTGCTCCCCACGCCGGAGATGAACTGCTGTATGTTCACGCTCGCCCCGGCACCGATGGCGACCATGGTGATCACCGCGGCCACGCCGATGATGACCCCGAGCATGGTCAGGGCCGAGCGGATCTTGTTCGAGAGGAGAGAACGTAAGGCTGTGCGGAGGGTCTCAAGCATGGGGGGATCTCCTTTCGTCCTTCAGAAGCCTGCCGTCCTTGAAGAGCAGGGTACGGGCACTGTACTCGGCGATGTCCGGCTCGTGTGTAACCAGAAGGATGGTGTGCCCCTCCCGGTTCAGATCCACGAAGAGCTCCATGATCTCCTCGCTGGTCTTCGTGTCGAGATTTCCCGTGGGTTCGTCGGCGAGGATGAGAGGGGCATTGCCCACAAGAGCCCGGGCAACGGCCACCCGCTGCTGCTGTCCGCCGGACATTTGGCTGGGGCGATGCTTTATCCTGTCCCCCAGCCCTACTCGTTCTAGGGCCGCCTGTGCCCGTTCTCTTCTCGTTTTTGAGGGAACCCCGGCGTAGATGAGGGGAAGCTCCACGTTCTCCAGCGCCGTGGAGCGGGCGAGGAGATTGAACCCCTGAAAAACGAAGCCGATCTTTTTGTTCCGAATTCGTGCCAGTTCATCCTTCGGGAGGGAGCTTACCTCTTTTCCGTCGAGGAAATAGGAGCCGGTACTGGGCACGTCGAGACAGCCGAGGATGTTCATCATGGTCGACTTTCCCGAACCGGAGTGTCCCATGATGGAGACGAATTCTCCCCCTTCCACCGAGAAGGAGACTCCGTTGAGGGCCCGAAGCTCCACATCCCCCGTGGCATAAATTTTTACGATGTCCCGGACGTCGATGAGGCTCATGGAATTATCTTTTTCCACAGAGATTCCTTCGGCTTTTCCGAGTAGGAGACGGCGAGAAGATCCCCTGCCTTCAGCTCGGGAGAGGACAGCACTTCCACGAAGGTGCCGTCGCTGATGCCGGACCGGAATTGTATTTTTTCTCCAAGTCCCCCGTCCTTCACAGTCCATACGGTGGAGACCGGGCCGGTTTTTACGGCGTTTCCGTTATTTCCTTCTCCCGAGTTCCCTCCTCTCGGGCGGCGGGGCATTGACGGAGTGAAGGGGGAGGATGATGCCCCCGCAGTCGGGCTTTTCACCTCATCCGTCGAAGGAGGCGAGAATCTGAGGGCAGCCAGAGGAATCCTCAGCACGTCCATCTTTCTGTTCGTGATGATGGACACGTTGGCTGTCATGCCTGGCTTGAGCTTCAGGTCGATGTTTGCAACCGAGATAATCACTGGATAGGTCACCACATTGTCCGCAGTGGAGGGAGAAATGCGCACCTGCTTCACCCTGCCTTCGAAGGTCGTTCCGCTGTAGGCGTCCACGGTGAACTCCACGGTCTGCCCCTCCTTCACTTTGGAAATGTCTGCCTCGTCCACGGAGGTTTCTATCTGCATATCCGACAGATTTTTCGCGATGGAAAAGAGGGTCGGGGTTGAGAGGCTTGCCGCGACGGTTTGCCCGACGTTCACCTCCCGGGAGATGATGACGCCATCATCGGGGGAGATGATCTTCGTATAGCCGAGGTTCGTCTCCGACTGCCGGAGGGCCGCCTGGACCTGCTGCACCCTGGCCTGGGCCTCCTGAAGTCCCGCCCGGTTCGTCAGATGGGCCGTCTCCGCTGCGTCCAGTTCGCTTTTCGCGATGAGCTTCCGCTTCCAGAGCTCCTGGTTGCGCTTCAGATTCCGGTCGCTGTCGGCCAGGTTTGCCCGCGCCCGCGCCACCGAGGCATTTGCCACCGCCAGGTTGGCCTTTGCCTCATCAAGCTTCGCCTTCAGTACGGCAGGGTCGATGAGGGCGATGAGCTGCCCCTTTTTCACCTGATCGTTGAAGTCGGCGTAGATTTCCTTTACAGTTCCCGAGACTTGGGTGCCAACCTCCACAACAGTCTCTGCCTCCAGTTTCCCAGTGGCGGTCACAGCAGAGGTGATGTCTCCCGATTCCACCGGCACCGACCGGTAGACATACTCTTTTCCTCCAGATCCGGAGAGGGAAAACCAGGCGAATGCTCCTGCCGAAAGAAGAAGCACAAGGACGATGAATTTTTTCATTGGAATTCTCCTCCAAGAGTTTTTTCGAGGGCGGCCAGGGACGTGCTGTAGTCAGCCCGGGCCTGGTAAAGGCTCACCTTCGACGAGTTGGCGGCCAGGGTGGCATCAGCTACTTCGAGGACGCTCCCCACCCCTGTCTCGTACCGGCCTTCAGCAAGGGTCAGATTTTCCTCCGCCTGGCGCACGAGCAGCTCCGCCGCGGATATCCTGGCCTCGGCCTCCCGCACGGCGAGGAGAGATGCCCGCACTTCAAAGCGGATGGTCTGCCCGGTCTGTTTCCCTGCCGCTTCCGTGGCGGAGAGGGCTGCCCGGGCCTCGGAGACCCTCGACTCTGTCAGCCCGCCGTCGAAGACGGGAACGGAAAGGTTCAGCGAGAGGGCAAAACTGTCGTCGGGGGAAAGGTCCGTGCCCGCAAGGCTCGAAGAGCCGGAAAGAGAGACCGTGGCGGCGTTCCCCTTGGCCGCAAGGGAAACGGAGAGTTTCCCTGCTTCGCTCCTCAGCCGGGCCGTTCGGATGTCGGGGCGATTTTGAAAGGCCTGATTCAGGGCGAAATCCTCCTCCGGGAGAGGCTGAACCGGCCGGAAGTCCGTCGCCGGGCGGACCTCCTCCAGGTCCACTCCCACAGCCAGTGAAATGCCTGCCCGGGCTGTCCCGAGAACTTTTTCTGCCGTCACGAGGTCAATTTTTGCACTGCTCAGGTCCACCTCAGCCTTCGTAACGTCAAAGAGCGCCCGGGCTCCCGCTTCGTAGAATCCCCGGGCCTGTTCGAGGTGCTTTTGGTAGGTCTGCACCGCCGATAACGCCTGATCCCGTTTCAGTATGGCAAGAAGGAGGCCGTAGTAGGCGTCCTTGACGTTTTTATGAAGGGCGAGGAGGGCTTCCCTGCTTGATTCGGTGGCTGAATCTATGGAGAGAGCCTGGCTTTTTCGCTCCAGGGCGTTTTTCCCGGAATCCGTCAGCAGTTTGCTTACAGAAAAGGTGGCCGAGTAGCTTTCATCGCTCCCGGTGCGTCTCGCACCCCCGGCGGAGAGGGTGCCTTTGAGAGCGTTGTCCGACTTTACCTGTCCCATTTTCGCCTGCTGCACGGCCAGGTTTGCCCGGGCCTCCTCGAGAGAAGGATGGTTTGCCTCAGCAAGAGTGATGCATTCTTCGAGGGTGAGGGTTCTTTCAGCCGTCGCGGCGGCTGAAAGAATCGGCGTACAGAGAACCGCCATCAGGGCAAATGCGCCCATAATCTTCAGAATTGATGTGCTGCATTTCATGGAAGCCGTCCCTTCCTTCTGTCATTTGTTGCCTATTGTATGCCTTTTTTCCGGCTTCCCCTTCAGTAGTTGACGCAGATTTTTTTGAAAAACTGCGGAGCTGAAATAACAAAAAAAGGAGCCCCGAAGGGCTCCTGATAAACGGGATTGAAAAATATCAGTGAATGATCTTCGCCTTGTAGAATACCCTGGAGATGATGATGGTGCCGAACACCGACGCCAGGATGACGGACCATACAGGAAGCTTGAAATAGAGCATGGTCAGCGGAATGGCGAGGGCGAAGGGAGCCAGCTTGGGCTGCCGCATGGCGAACTGTCCGAATACGGCGCCGAAGATGGCCGGGGCGGTGTACTTCCGGAAGGCGTCCGCAACAAAGGCGGGGAAGAGCCCGATGAGCCACGTTCCGATCAAAGCGGCCAGAGTCACTCCCAGAAGATTGATGACCACGGAGCCGATAATCCCCATGGTTCCGATGATCTCCGCCTGCTTCGTTCCCTCCTGGACGCCAACCACTTCCTGGGCCATGGCGGAGCAGGGAAGTCGGAGGTTGGCGATGTTGCCGCTGAGGAAGGAGATGTAGGTTCCCGCCAGCCCGAGGATGGGGTAGTAGGAGATGGGCTCCACCACGTAGAAGGCGCCGAACACGGAGGCCACGAGCGCCCACGCCGTCATGGCGGAGGCGAAGGGGGGAAGAATTCCGTGGACCATGTAGAGGTAGACCAGGGGAAGGAAGCTGAGCACGCAGGCGATGAGCATGGTGCTCATGCCCATCCGGATGACAGGTTTCGTCCATACCTCGTGGTATTTCTGTTCGTTGATTCTTTCTTCGGCCATTTCATTCACCTCTCTCTAGAAAAACATGGCGGAGAACATGCCGATGAGCATGGCGATGCCGAGAGTATATTCCTTGATCTGGGGCATCTTCTTCGCGAGCTGGAGCAGCGCCATCATGGCGACGGCTCCGACCACGGCTGCAACGAAGGGACCGCTCACGGCGTTGAGGTTGCGGCTGTTGAGATAGCCGAAGACCCCGATCATGGCAGCAGAGGAGAGGATGCCGAGCCACTTCGTGTCTCCTCCTCCGACCTTTTCCCGCACGTCCTCGAGCTTGTGGGCGAAGAGTCCGACGAGGAGAAGCCATCCCACGCCATTAATGGCCATGGTCCACCAGGAGACTGCCATGACCTGAAGATTGTACCCTTCGCCGCCGAATTTCACGCCCATGGCGTCGGCGCCGAGGGTTGCCGCAGTAAGCTCTGTTGGGGCGGCGCCGATGACCGCAAGGCGCATCCACGCCATGGGGGCGCCTATGACGGACATGAGGCCGACCATGATGATGAATATGGCCACCACGGGACCGATGGAGGTGACCATTCCGGTTCGGAAGGCGAGCTGCAGCTGGTGTTTCGAGAGATTCACCGCATCCGCCGCGTGATAGATCTGCCGGTAGTACAGCAGCACCTGCACAAGAGCGATGATAACGATCGGAGCCGCTGTAAGCCATGCTCCCATTGAATTTGCGACCTTCAGCACTTCATCCAAGACAGACACCTCTCTTTCTGCATATACGATCCATCAGTGTTTCTTCTCTCAACAGACTCATGGTGCCGCATTCGCGCTTCTCTCCGTCCCTCCCTTCATTTCGCGAGCTCGTAGAGAACGTCCGCCAGCAGGGTCACTCCCTTGACCAGGTCGGCGGGGTCCGTGTGCTCTTCGGGTACGTGGCTTCTTCCCCCCCGGCTGGGGACGAAGATCATCCCGGTGGGAAGGAGAGGGGCGAACATGCAGGCGTCATGAACTGCGCCGCTGTTCATGCGGTGCCGGGAAAAGGCCCGTTTCTCCGCGCACCGGTCGATCAGGCCGACAATCTTTTCGTCGAGAACCACAGGGTCGGACTCCGATACCGGAAGTATTTCGATCTCCACTCCCCGGGCCGCGGCCACGGCCGGGGCAAAGGAGGCAAGGCGCTGTATCACCGATTCCATTCCGGCGGCCAGCACGTCCCGGGTCTCCAGGGTGAAGCGCACCTCGGCGGGGATGATATTGGAGACGTTGGGAGAACAGGAGATCCTCCCCACCGTGGCCACGGTTGTTCCGGTGCCGCTGCCCCTGGCGAAAACCTCCGCCTGTCCTATGATCTGTGCGGCAGCGGCGAGGGGATCCTGCCGCAGGGACATGGGGGTTGCCCCCGCATGATTGGACGTCCCCTTCAGCCGGACTTCCACGACCCGTATGCCCGAGACTGCCTCCACGATGCCGAGGGGGATGGAAAGGGATTCGAGCACAACGCTCTGTTCGATATGGAGCTCCACCAGGGCCTTGATCTTTTCGGGGAGGAAGGGACAGTCGCCGATGGAATCGGGAGTGTAGCCGGCTTCCCGGACGAGGGTCTCCATGGACTTCCCCTCCGCAGTGGAGAGATGCTTCATGTCGGCGAGGGTGTATTTTCCCACCATGGCCTTGCTGCCCGCGAGGGTGGAGCCGAAGTTCGATCCCTCCTCCTCGGCGAAGGCCACAACCTCGAGGGGAGATTCATGGGGAAGACCGCTCTCGGCGATGGCTGTCACTGCCTCCAGGGCACCCAGAGTTCCCACGGTACCGTCGTACCGGCCGCCGTGAAGGACCGTGTCGATATGGGATCCCGAGAGGACGGAAGGAGCGGAAGGGTTCGACCCCTCGAGACGGGCGCGGATGTTCCCCACGCCGTCCACTGTTGCGGTCATGCCTGCTTTTTCGAAAAGGGAGAAAAGGTATTCCCGGGCCTGGCGGTCCTCCGCGGAATAGGAAAAGCGGGTGACCCCTTCGCCGGGGGTGCGGTTGAAGCGGCTCATTTCCTCGAGCCTGGAGAGAAAGCGCTTTTCATCGATCGAAAGCTTCACGGGTGGCACCTCCTGAACGCAATCGTCTTTGTCAAACACAGACTGTATTATACAGGGTTGTCAATAAAAAATATAGAGTAGGATAACTCCCTTTTCGCCGAGGGAGGCAGTCTGTTTCTTTGAGAGGGAGGGACTTGGGCGGCCTGCCGGCATGGGCTGAAATCGCTTAAGAAGGAGCTTTTCTCAGATGCCTCCGATTTCAGAAAGTGCATTACAGCAGGTATAATGATACAAAATTTCCGTCTCTGCGCCCTCGATGGAAGATGACGCAGCGGATTAAGTTTATGGTCTTCCTGAACAAAGTCCGCAAAGGTTTGCGGGTTCAAATCCTGTACCGTGTTCCATTGCCCTGAAGGGCAGCTGATCTTCTTCACGAAGCCTTGCGGAAAGGGGGGATGAAATAGTACGGTCGGCTCTCTGCAGATTGGGGTTCAAAATTCTTTGGAGGTGAGTTATATGGCTGCAAACTCTTCTCTTGTCGAAATGCCTGCATGGGAACTTTCAAAGCAGATCCACTCGAAAAAGATATCCTGTACCGAGGTCATGGAGGCCTATCTCGACCACATCGACAAGGTCAATCCCGAAGTCAACGCCATTGTCGCCCTTCAGGATCGGGAACCGCTGAGAAAACAGGCGGCGGAGAAGGACAGGGCCCTTTCCTCCGGCAGAAGCGACGGATGGATGCACGGCTTTCCTCAGGCCATCAAAGACCTCGAGGAAACGAAAGGCATCAGGACCACCTACGGGTGTCCCGTGTTCAGGGATTTTATTCCCGCAGCGGACAGCCTGGTGGTCAGGCGGATGAAAAAGGCAGGTTCCATCATTATCGGCAAAACGAACATACCGGAATGGGGATATGGTTCCCAGTCGTACAACAATGTCTACGGTACAACCGGAAATCCCTATGATCCGGATCTCACCGCCGGAGGAAGCAGCGGCGGCACTGCCTGTTCCCTTGCGCTGAGGATGCAGGCCGTTGCCGACGGAAGCGACTTTATGGGGTCTCTCCGCAACCCTGCGGGATGGTGCAACGTCTACGGCTTCCGTCCTTCCTGGGGAAGAGTTCCCAACGACGGCCTCGAGCAATTCCTGAACACCTTTGCCACAAGGGGACCCATGGGGCGCACCGTAGCCGACCTGGCCCTGCTGCTCTCCACCCTGTCGGGATACGATGAGTACTATCCCCTGAGCCTTGCTGACGACGCCGATCTGAAGTCCCTTACTCCGCAGAACGTCCATGAAAAGCTCCGTTCCTGCCAGAAAGGACGCAGACTCGCCTGGCTCGGGGACTGGGACGGCTATCTGCCCATGGAGGACGGTGTCCTCGCGCTGTGCGAGAAGGCTCTTGCCGCATTCCCCGACTTCGGCGTCACTGTTGAAAAGATCGCTCCTCCCTATGATCCTGAGGTCTTCTGGAAGGAAATATGGATCCCTCTGCGGCACCTCTGCGCCCAGGCGCTCAGTCCTCTGTTCAGGGACGAAGAGAAGCGGAAGCTTCTGAAGCCGGAGATAATATTCGAGTACGAGGGGTCTGTGGGCCAGGACTGCGGCGGAGTATTCTCGGCAAGCCTCAGGCGTACGGACTGGTACAGAACGGTGCTGAAAGTATTTGAAACCTATGACTTTATAGCGGTTCCGACCGCTCAGGTTTTCCCCTTCGACAAATCCATTCACTGGCCGAAGGAAGTCGCCGGCAAAAAGATGGACACCTACCATCGCTGGATGGAAGTGGTAAGCCACTGGACCATGAGCAGTTCGCCGGTGGTGGCCATTCCGGCGGGGTTCAATGAAAAGGGCCTGCCCATGGGCATCCAGGTCATCGGAAAGCCCCGCAGCGATTTCGATCTGCTTCAGTTCGCCTATGCCTATGAGGCCCGAAACGACTGGGTGAATACCCGCAGGCCGAAGATCCTGGGATAAGGCCGAATCTCACGCTCTCAAATACAGAGTTGCCTGCCGGACATATCCGGCAGGCAACTCTGTATTTCTTTTATCGGAGGGCTTGGAAGTGAACCCTCCCGGGTTCTTACGCCTGTTTCTTCAGCCAGTCGAAGGCCAGGGTGGCCATGACGGCCGGGCCGATCCAGAGAATGTCCTCGTCGATGTCGAACTTGCTGTTGTGGTGGGGCATGGTCTGTCCCTTTTCCTCATTGCAGCCCGGAAGGAAGAAAAACGTCCCGGGGACCTTCTCGAGGAAGAAGGCCACGTCTTCTCCTCCCATGGAGGGTTTGGAAATTTCCTTCACCTTCTCGGGGCCGACGATTTTTTCGGCTGCGCGGCGAAGCTCCTCGGTGATGCCGGGGTCGTTGACCACCGGGGCGGGACCGTCCCAGCCGTACTTGAATTCGACGCTGCCCCGCATTCCGGAGGCGACGGCTTTTGCCACCTCTTCTATCCGGCGGGCGAGAAATTCCCTGGTCTCCTGGTTGAAGGCCCGGACGGTTCCCGAAATTTTGCACTCACCGGGGATGATGTTGAAGGCCCGTCCCGCGTGAATTTCGCCGAGGCTTATCACCGAGGGCTCCTGGGGGTCCACCTCCCGGCTGACAATGGTCTGAAGTTCGCAGATCATCTGCCCCGCGATGGAGATGGTGTCCACCGAACCCTGGGGGTATGCTCCGTGGGACCCCTTCCCCTTGATGAGGATCTCGAACCGGTCCATGCAGGCCATGATGCTTCCCGGACGATATCCTATCTCGCCGGGGACGAATTCCTTCCAGATGGAGCCCGTATGGAGACCCACCATTGCCGAGGGCATATGCTCCGCGAAGGCGCCGTCATCGAGCATACGCTTGGCCCCGCCGGGGCCGTCGAGACACCCCTCCTCTCCCGGCTGAAAGAGGAAGAGAACGGACCCGTCGAGCTCGTCCTTATGGTCGAGAAGCAGCTTCGCCGTGGCAAGCCCCATGGCAGCATGGGCGTCGTGCCCGCAGGCATGCATGCAGCCGTTCTCCGAGGCGAAGGGAAGACCGGTCTCCTCCTTGATGGGAAGGGCGTCCATATCCGCCCGGATCGCGAAGACTTTTTTCTTGTTTTTCCCCTCGAGAAAAGCCACCACGCCGTGCTCTCCCACGCCCTTGCGGAAGGGGATGCCCATCTTGTCCAGTGCGCCGCATACGTAGGCCTCCGTCTGCGGGGTGTCCACTCCGGTCTCAGGAATCTGGTGCAGGTCCCGCCGCCATTCCACTATCTGCTTCTGCATCTTCTGAGCTTCCGTTTTGAAATCAGCCATAGCCTTACCTCCTCTTCGAATATTGCCAAGGATGCACTCTACAGGATGTAATGTTAGCGCAGATTTTCCTCTTTGTACATAATTTGATTTTTGTCAGGACACGGCGTCCTTTGTGAGCGCGAACTCTTCGAACTCTCCGCTGTCGATGATGTCCCGGAACGCCTCCGCAAGGTCGACCACATCCGTGAAGGTGCTGTAGAGGGCTGTCGGAGCAAGGCGGATCACATTTGGCGGCCGGAAATCCGGGACGATCTTCCGCCTTTTCAGGGCCGAGCAGATGCGCCATGCTTCCTCGTGTTCCACGGCCACATGCCCTCCCCGGCGGTCGTCTTCCCTCGGAGTGCCGATGGAATAGCCGTAGGGGGGCTCGGTGAGGAAAGTGTCCACGAGCTCCATGAGAAAGGAAGTGAGGCCGAGAGATTTTCTTCGAAGGCGCTCCATTCCCGCCTGCCCGAAGAGCCGGAGGGAAGCGAGCAGCGGGGCCGCTGAGATCAGGGGAGGAGTGCCCATCTGCCAGCCTCCCGCGCTGCGGGCGTGGCTGAAGCCGAGGCTCATGTCGAACTGGCGTTCCTTTTCATAGCCGAACCATCCGGCAAGGCCGGGTTCGCGGTCGAAATGCTTTTGGTTGATATAGAGAAAGGCCGGGCACCCCGGTCCTCCGTTGAGATACTTGTAGCCGCACCAGAAGGCGAAATCCACGTCCCATTCGGAGAGGCGGTGGGGAAGGGCTCCGGCGGAATGGGAACAGTCGAAGCCGGCGAGGATGCCCCGATCGTGGGCCTCTTTCGTGATGCGTTCCATGTCGAGAAGCTGGCCGCTGCGGTAGAGCACGCTCGGCAGCAGAACCATGGCCACGGACTCGTCAAGGACGGCGAGGATGTTTTCCTTCTCGAGAGTTCTGCCGTCCCGGGAGGGGATGAGGATCAGGTCTTTTTCCGGGTCCATCCCCTTCAGACGAAGCTGGCTCCGCAGGGCGTAGATATCCGAAGGGAAATTGAGCTCATCGGCGACGATCTTTCTCCGCTCTTTTGAAGGTTTATAGAAGGTGCTCACGAGGGAGTGAAGGTTTTGGGTAGTGGAGCCGGTCATCACCACTTCGTCGGAACGGGCTCCCATCAGAGGAGCCATGAGCCGCCCCAGATCCTCCGCCGCGAAGAACCAGGGAGGGGTGCCCTCGAGCCAGCCTCCTATGCCGAGCTCCTTCCAGTCCTCCAAAATGCGCAGAAGGGATTCCTCGGATTCTCTCGACGCCAGACCGAGGGAGTTGCCGTCCATATAGATTGTCTCGGGAGGGATGAAAAACCGCTCCCGGAAGGACTTCAGCGCGTCCCACTTGTCCATCTCTACCGCACGCCGGCGGAACTCGTCAAATCGCTCCATAATACGTCACATCCTCCATAGAAGGTTCAGCGAAAATTCGCCAAAAAGAGCTACAAGATGATGAAAATATAATGAAATAAAAAGGAAATTTATAGAAAATTAGAAAGAAAATTAGAAATATTTTCAACTTCATTATACTCTTTTTTCATTCCGCTCTACCGGCTAACTACTGAGATTTCGTGTATTATTAATAAGTTTGCTCAATCGGCGATGCGGCTTTCCGCACGCGCCGGGAAAGGCCCTGGAAATCCATGGAGAAAAAACACGAAATCCTCGCCCGATATTTCGGCTACAGCGCCTTCCGCACCGGGCAGGAGGAGATCATCGACGCCCTTCTCGCGAAACGGGACGCCCTCGGTATCATGCCCACGGGGGCGGGAAAGTCCCTCTGTTTTCAGATCCCCGCTCTTCTTTTTCCGGCCCTGACCCTCGTGATCTCCCCCCTCATCTCCCTGATGAACGACCAGGTGAGCGCGCTGGTGCAGTCCGGGGTCTCCGCCGCGGCCCTGCACAGCGGCCTTGCCTTTGAACAGCAGCAGGACGTCCTTTTCCAGGCAGGCAGGGGAAGCTTCAGGCTGCTCTATGTGGCCCCGGAACGGCTGAACGCCCCTTCCTTTCTGAAATTCGCCTCCCGGGCCGCCATCTCCATGGTCAGCGTGGACGAAGCCCACTGCGTCTCCCAATGGGGGCAGGACTTCCGTCCCAGCTACCTGCAGATCCGGCAGTTTCTCGAGCTTCTTCCGAAGCGGCCTGTTCTGGGTGCCTTCACCGCCACGGCGACGCCGAGAGTGCGGGAGGACATGGTCTCTCTTCTCGGCCTCAAGGAACCTCTGATCGTCACCACGGGGTTCGATCGGCCCAACCTTTACTTCGAGGTGCAGGCCCCCGGAGATAAATATGCCGCCCTCCGGTCCTTCCTGGCGACCAGGAGGGAGAAGAGCGGCATCGTCTACTGTCTGACCCGAAAACAGGTTGAAGAGGTCTGCACAAAGCTCTGCAAAGAGATGTACGGTGCGGTCCGCTATCATGCGGGGCTCGACGACGAAGAGCGGGCGCGGAACCAGGAGGCCTTCCAGCGGGACGAGGGGAAGATCATGGTGGCCACCACGGCCTTCGGAATGGGGATCGACAAATCGAACGTGGCCTTCGTGGTCCACTACGGCATGCCCCGCAATATGGAAAGCTATTACCAGGAGGCGGGCCGGGCCGGGCGGGACGGATCTCCGGCGGAATGCCTTCTCTTCTACAGCGGACGGGACGTGATGACAAATCAGTATTTCATTGAAAAGTCACGGGATGAAGAAGGGCGGGATGAAGAGGCTCTCGCGACCTTTCGGCGGATGGAGCGCCGGAGGCTGAACAGGATGATTCATTACTGCCATACCCGCCGGTGTCTGCGGGCGGACATCCTCGCATATTTCGGAGAAAAGACCCTGGCGCCCTGCGGAAACTGCTTCAGCTGCCTGCATCAATTTACCGAACGGGACGTCACCATCGAGGCCCAGAAGATCCTTTCCTGCGTGAAGCGCATGAGAGAGCGCTTCGGCATGAAGGTCCTGGTCGACACCCTTCGCGGGGTCCCCGGCAAGACGGTGTCGGCCTTCGGCCTGGACTCCCTCTCCACCTGGGGGATCATGGGGGAATGGTCTGAGAAAAAATTGCGGGAGCTGGTTCACTTTCTTCTTGCCGAAGGATATCTCGCCCTGTCCGAGGACGGATACTCCCGGGTGGTCCTCACGAAGTGTTCCCGGGGTGTGCTCTTTTCAGGGGAAAAAGTCGCCATGAAACTTCCTGCGGAGACGCCTTCCTTCCGGGAGGAAAGAAAAAAGACGGCGAAGACCGCCGACGATCCGGTGCTCTTCGAGAAATTGCGGGTCCTGCGGAAGAGAATCGCCGACGAGCAGGTCGTCCCGGCCTTCGTGGTCTTTACCGACGCCACCCTCCGCTCCATGTGCGACCTGCTTCCCTCCACGGAGGAGGAGATGCTGACAGTGAGCGGCGTGGGAAAGGCAAAACTCGAAAAATACGGCCGGGCCTTTCTGGAGATCCTGCGGGAAAAACGACTTTCTTCAGCCATTCCGGACAAAGAAGGAGGGGCGGGAGAGTTAGAATTAAATTGTTATAATATGGATATCGATATGGAATGAAGATCGGTGCCGGCCCTTCTTCTCCGGCCCGCCCTTCATTGCACTTCTCAGCCAATATAAAGGGAGGAGAAAGGAAATGAGAGATCTTTGGATCATTCTCCTGGCATCCTGGCTTGCAGGAGCTGCCGCCTTCGCGGGAGGGAGTGCGGCATGGTTCGAGGGTAAGGCCGATTCACAGGCGAAGCGGGAAATTCTTCATGGAGTCATCGCCTTCGGAGGAGGTCTTCTCGTTTCCGCCGTCGCCTTTGCCCTCATCCCCGATGGGATTGCATCCCTGGGGGCGGTGAGCCTTCTCGTCTCCTTCTGCCTGGGAGGGCTTCTCTTCTGCGGACTTGATGTCTTCCTCAGCGCCCGGGGAGGAGCGAAATCCCAGTTTTTGGCAATGCTTCTCGATTTTCTTCCGGAAGCTCTTTCTCTCGGCGCAGTCTTCAGCCGGGACCGCAAACTCGGCATATTGCTGGCGGCATTCATCGGCGCCCAGAACCTTCCCGAGGGGTTCAACGCCTTCCGGGAGATGACAGCGTCGGGAGCCCGCCGGTCTGTCGTATTGATCGTTCTTCTCTTTGCGAGCCTTTTCGGACCCCTGGCCGCCGGGGTCGGATACTTTTTTCTTCAGGGGAAGGATGCCCTCACCGCCTGGATCATGACCTTTGCGAGCGGGGGCATTCTTTATCTCGTGTTTCAGGACATCGCACCCCAGGCAAAACTTCGGAGACATTGGACTCCGGCCCTCGGCGCGGTTCTTGGTTTTGCGGTGGGTCTTCTGGGAAAAAAGCTGATCGGCTGAGGCCGGACTGTCGAAGACAGAGTAATCAGCCGAGAGGTTCCTTCCCCAGCATCCTCAGGGCAAACAGGCTGAGCGTCATGGCCCCGGTCACGGCGAAAAAGCCCGCCCGATACCCCTCGGGGGAGTACAAGCCCGGAGCGACGGATGGAAAGGCGTTTATGATGATCCCCGTGCCCCACTGAAAGACCACCGCCGTGAGCACCACGGTCATGTTCATGGCGCCGAAGATCGCCCCCCGGGATTCCTTCGGGGCGAGAGCGGTCACTCCTGCGAGGGCGAACACCCCCCGAATGCCCGAGCTGATCCCCACGAGAAGAATCGCTCCTCCCCCCGCCCAGACGGGCCATCCCGTTCCCACTGCCGCCATCAGCAGAATCCAGGAAAATACGTTGAAAAAACTCACCTTCCGGATGATTTTCGGCAGCGCATCCGGCGTCAGGATGCGGCTTCCCGCGAGGAGAGGCCCCACCATCATCCCTACGCTGACGAGGGAACTCCAGAGGCGTGCTGAAGGAAGAGGGATGGAAAAGGCGGCGGCGAACCACGAGACCCCCCACAGCCCCTGAAAACTGAGGACGGACGCCGAGGAGACCGCCCAGAGAATCTGCAGGGCCAGAAGCCTTCGGCTGCAGGCGACTGTGCGTACTGCCGAGGCTATCCCCGGCAGAATGGTGAAGAGGGATTTCTTCTCCTCCGACCCTCTGTGCAGAGGATCTTTTTTCTTCTTCCGGATGAGGATCGCCGCCATGGCGAGGCTTATTGCGGCGAGAAGGGCGAAGGTGGCCGGAATTCCGATGGTGTCGAGGGCATATCCGAGGGGCGCTACCGAGACGAGAGCGCCGAGGCTCGAGAGGGCGAAGTTTATCCCCGCGTAGAAGCTGTAGCGTTCCGGGGAAAAGGCAAAGGCCTGAAAGACGAGGGTACCCGAGTACATGGGAGCCACGCCCAACCCCGAGAGAAGCCTCCACGCCCCGAGGGTGAAGGGGGTGCGGGCCACGGTGAGAATGAGGCATGAGAGGGCCGTGATGACCAACCCTGCCGTCACGACCCTTACGGGACCGTAGCGGTCGTGAAGAATTCCCGAGACGGGCTGCAGAAAGGCGTAGGCGTAGAAGTGAACGCTCGAGATGAACCCCACCATGGAGGCGCTCATGCCGAGCCGGGCAGCCTCCAGAGGAAGGACCACCGATGCGGAGATGCGGAAGAAGACCGTCAGAAAAAATGTCCCCACGAGGAGCAGAAAAAGGGGAAAGGAAGGATCCCCCACGAGAATGCGGATAGAATTTCCGGGGCGTGCCATGGAAAAGACTCCTTTACAACCGCCAATATGCCGGGGAGCATATCACAGAAAACCGACGTAGGAAACGGGACGGGTTATTTTTTGATGGTATGATATTTTCATCCTACACAAAGGAGAAGGGGCCATGCAGACCGAATCCCGGAAGACAACAGCCTGTCCCTACGACTGCCCCGACGCCTGCGCCATGAAGGGGTGCTTCGACGGAGAGCGGGTCACCCTCGAACCGAATCTCCTTCTTCCCTGGACCGCCTTTCTCTGCGAAAAGGGAAAACGATGGGCCGACCGGGCCGTGAGCCCCCGTCGGCTGAGAACCCCTCTTCTGCGCAAAAATGACCTTCTTCAGTCCGTCTCGTGGGATGAAGCCCTGGGCGTCTGGGCCGAACGCGTTACGGCCGCCCTTGCCCGCTCCGGCCCCCTCTCGCTTTTCTATCTCTCGAGCGCGGGGTCCCTCTACTTCTCGAAGCTGCTCATTCCCCATTTCTTCGCCGCCCTCGGCGGGTACACCACGAAGAAGGGAAACCTCTGCTCGTCGGCGGGAAGCTTCGGCCTGTCCGAGTCCTTCGGCACGGTACCCGTGACCCGCCCGGAGAGTATGGCCGACCGCGCCCGGGGGGTCCTCTTCTGGGGAAGAAACGCCCTCGAAACCCATCCCCACGTGGTGCCCCTCCTCAAGAAAGTGCGGGAGCGGGGAGGAGAGATCGCCGTCCTCGAGATCCGCTCCACCCCCACCACGAAGTTCGCCGACCGGTGGTGGCGGGTGAACCCCGGGGGCGACTGGGCCCTGGCCGCATGGCTCTGCAAGAGGTCAATAGGGGAGGGAAAGACTGTCCCCGGATGGAAAGAGCGAACCGCAAACAGCGAAGAATTTCTCGCCGCCGTCGAAAAGCTGGACGACGGGTCCCTCTTAAACGCCGCCGGACTGCCGGCGGAGTCGGGGCAGGAGATCCTGAACTGGCTGCTGCGCTTCGCCCCGGTCACCCATTACCCCGCCTTCGGCGCCCAGCGGTATCTCCACGGCGACGGCCAGTTCCGGTGGATCGGAGCCCTGGCGGTCCTCCTGGGGGCCTTCGGCGGACCGGGAGCAGGGCTCGCCTTCAGCAAGGACGAAATGGTCCTCTTCCCCGAGTTCCTCAAACCGGCACAGAAGAACGTCCGCCGCCTTCCCGTGGGGACGTGGCCTCTCGAACTCGAGGGGCTGAACCCTCCGGTGGAGGTCGCCGTGGTCTCCGGAGCCGATCCCCTGCGCCAGAACCCAGGTTCCTCCGCGGTACGCCGGGCCTGGAAGAATATCCCCTTTACCGTCTGCGCCGACTTCGTCCTCTCGGATACGGCCGAGGCGAGCGACCTCGTCCTCCCCGTCACCACCTTTCTCGAGGAGGAGGGGGACTGGAAGGGGTCCTACTGGCACAATTATCTCGTCCGAAGCGAACGGATTCTGCCCCCCCGGGGAAAAGCCCTGGAAGAGCTCGAGATCTATACCCGTCTCGCCCGGCAGCTCGGCCTCCCCTGCGATCTTCTCGCCCTCAAGGAGGAGATGGACAGGGCGATGCTCGCCAACCCCGCCCTCGAATCCCTCGGGGAGGGGATTTACCGCTGGAAGGAGCCCGAGTTCTGGAGCGACCCGAAGAGCCGGGCGGTCCTTCCCGGGGAGGTCCCCGAGATGCAAAGAGGACCGGAGGGGAGCCTGCGGCTGGTCACGGTCCACAAAAAGGAATACATCAACGGCCAGAGCTGGGATGCCCCCGGAATGTCCTCTCTTCCGGTGCTTTCCCTGAACCCCGCCGACGGCCCGGCCCGGGGCCTTTCGCACGGTATCCGGGCTCTCGCCGGAAAGGCGGGAGGAAGAGAGGACGAAACACTTTTGGTGACTGTGGCCTTCGACCCCTCCATCGGCCGGGGGTACTGCATCCTCCCCCAGGGGACAAGGGGTGTGAACCTCCTCACCGAGCCCCTCGCGAGCCCGGGGTGGGGCGCCCCCTTCGCCGAGAGCTGGATCACCCTCGCCCCCGTCTCTTTCCGGGGGTTATGAGAGCTCCGTCAGGAAAGAGGTGAGAGCAATGCGCTGGCTCTTCTTCGCGGCACTCGGATATCTTCTCGCGGTGCTTCTCGCCTTCTTTTTCCGAAACCATCTCATTTTCTTCCCCCTCCGGGAGATCACCCGCACTCCCGCCGACAGGGGAATGCCCTACGAGGACGTGCGTTTTGCGGCCGCCGACGGCACCCCTCTCCACGGATGGTTCCTCCCCGGTCCGGGCCGGGGGACGCTGCTCTTCTGCCATGGCAACGCGGGAAATATCTCCCACCGTCTCGACAGCCTAGAGATTTTTTACCGCCTCGGCCTCTCCGTCTTTCTCTTCGACTACCGGGGGTACGGCCGAAGCGGCGGAAGCCCGACGGTAGAAGGGGTCTACAGCGACCTGTCGGGGGCCTGGATATATATTACGAAGGAGAGAAATATTTCCCCCCGGGAGATCGTCCTCTTCGGCCGTTCCCTCGGCGGGGCGGTGGCGGCCTGGGGTGCGGAGCGTTTCGCCCCGGCGGGGCTCATCCTCGAATCCACCTTTACCACCCTCGCCGACGCCGGGAAGCACCATCTCTTTTTTCTTCCCGTCCGCCTGATGGTGGGCAAAAGCTTCGATACCCTGTCACGGATGAAGAACATCACCTGCCCCGTTCTCGTGGCCTCGAGTCCCGACGACGAGATCGTCCCGGGGGAGCACGGACATATCCTCTACGAGGCCGCAGGAGAGCCGAAGACCTTTCTGCCGCTGATCGGAGGCCACAACGAGGGGTTCCTTCTCACGGGACAGCCCTATATCGACGGCCTCGCCGACTTTTTCCGGCAGGTCTTCCCCCCTTTTCAGGAGGAAGAGAATGAAGTATAAGAGAGCTGCACCATACAGAAGGAGCTGATCTGACGATCGTGGAATTTTTCGCCTCTCTTATGAAGAACCACCTCTTTCTCATGAGCCTCACCGTGGCCCTCGGCATACTGGTCGGGAAAATTTCCTCCCGGGGGATCAACCTCGGCATCTCGGGGGCCCTCTTCGTCGGCCTCTTTCTCGGCGCCCGGGGGTACACCGTCCCCAACGACTATTTCACCTGGAATCTCATGTTCTTCGTGGTGGCCGTTGGCCTTCTCGCCGCAGAGGACACCCTGCGGGTTTTGAAACTCTACGGGATGAAGTTCCTACTTCTCTCCGTGGCCGTCACGGGGATGGGGGCCCTCACCACCCTCATTCTCGGCCTTCTCTTCTCAGGCTCGGCCTCGCCCCACATGATCGCGGGAACCTATACCGGAGCCCTCACCAGCTCTCCGGGGCTGGGAGCCGCCCTCGAGGCCACGAAGGGCAACCCCGACGTGACCATCGGCTACTCGGTGGCCTATCCCTTCGGTGTCATGGCGGTGGTGCTCTTCGTCCAGCTCATTCCCGCCCTCTTTCGCATCGACGTGGCGAAGGAGCGGCAAAAACTCGCCTCGGAAAGGGCCCGCACGGCCCCGCCGAATGAGACGATCCGCCCCGAATCGGCGGTCTTCTCCCTTTTCTCCTTCGTCTTCTGCATCCTCGGGGGAACCCTTCTGGGCAAGATAGCCCTCCCCCTCGGTCCACTCGGCTCCATCGGCCTGGGCACCACGGGAGGAGCCCTGCTCTTCTCCCTCGCCGCGGGAAGCTTCGAGCGGATAGGCCCCTTTCCACTGCGGATGGACAAAAAAGTCCTCTCGGCGATCCGAGCAATTTCCCTCGGTTTCTTTCTCGCCATCGTGGGGCTCAACGCCGGAGGGGGAGTGGTGAAGGCCTTCCTCGAGCACGGCGTCCTGCTCATCGCCGTGGGGATCGGTGCCGCCCTCGCCGCCGAGATGACGGGGTTCTTCCTCGGCTGGTACGTCTGGAAGATCAACTGGATCCTCCTCTCGGGAGCGATCTGCGGAGCCATGACCAGCACACCGGGGCTCGGGGCGGCCATCGACGCCGCGGGAACCGACGAGGTCAGCGCAGGGTACGGGGCCGCCTACCCGGTGGCCATCGTCTGCATGGTCCTCTTCACCACTCTGCTGCACGTCTTCTTCCGGGCCTTCTGAGGCTTGAAAGGCCCTTGTGCCCCGTGAGTGGACAAAAGTACCGAAAAGTGGACAAACGGATCGTAACGTCCTACAATCGTGGGGAGAAAAAGGAAGAAACGGACTTTTCCGACCCTTTCCTCTTCGAGGAAGGAAAAGATTCGTGAACTTCAAGGAGAAGTTCTATCTGCGAAAGGAGGAAATAAAATGGCGGAAAAATTATCCTGCGCCGGTCCCGGACCAGATGTAAAGGGCGCCCAGGCCCCCGAGTCTGCCCCCATGGGAGGGAGAAGGGAATCCTGCACTCCCTGCGTCACCGTGGCGATGAAGGCCCCCGATTTCACAGCACCGGCCTACCTGAAAGGTGACTTTACCAAGGTGACCTTATCAGACCATCTCGGAAGATGGGTGGCCCTCTGCTTCTACCCCGGCGACTTCACCTTCGTCTGAGCCACTGAGGTGTCGGCGGTCGCCGACAGATATGCGGAATTCCAGGAGCTTGGCGTGGACGTCATCTCCGTGAGCGTGGACAGCCAGTTTGTCCATAAGATCTGGAACGATAGCGAGCTTTCGAAGATGGTTAAGGGGGGCGTGCCCTTCCCCATGGCCGCAGACACCGGCGGCGCAGTGGGCACCCTCTACGGAGTCTATAATCCGAGCATGGGCGTGAACGTCCGGGGACGGTTCATTATCGACCCCGACGGGGTCATCCAGGCCATGGAAGTCCTCACTCCCCCGGTGGGTCGCAACGTGGACGAAACCATTCGGCAGATCAAGGCCTTCCAGAAAGTCCGGGAGTCCGAGGGCAAGGAAGCCACCCCCTCCGGCTGGAAGCCCGGCGGCAAGGTCCTGAAGCCCAGTGCTGACCTTGTGGGCAACGTATGGAAGGAATGGAACCCGAAGGACTCCTACGGCGGCAAAGGGGACGAATAGAGTTTCCCTTTCAGTTATCGATCAAGAATGCGGTCTTGCCTCCAGGTTTCGGAGGCAGACCGCATTCTTTTGCCCTTCGGAGGAATGCCTCAAGGGCGTTCCAGTCTCCTTGAAGCTCTGCTTAGTTTCTCCGCCGAAGAAGGACGAGGCCAAGGGGAAGCATCAGCCAGAGGGCGCCCGAAGTGCCCGCCGACTGGCATCCGCCGCTTCCGCCTCCGCCGGGAACGGGGCTTGTTTCCCGTTCAAAGGCACCCATATCCACGCCGCTGTCCTGGGGCCGTGTCACTCCCCGCTGGTCGGTGTCCGGAACAACGATGGTGCCTGAGACCACTGTGCCGACAGGACGGCCGGCATTCAGAGCCGAACTGTCCGAGGCAATGGCACAGGTCAATGTGGGGCCGCCGTTGTCGGCAAGGGCCGTCGGCTTGGGGTCTGCGGTGATGATGTTCGTTCCGCCGGCGTACCCGTTTCGGATGACGCTGTCGGATACCGCGCGGGTAAAGTTGACACCGGCAATCTCAGAGTTTCCGAGGTCCCAAAAGATCGTGTTCATGACTGTCAAATTGCTTGTATCGGCATAGATGCCGCTGCCCTCTCCCGTTGCGCTGTTCTTGAAAAAGGTGCAGTTAGTGATGAATGTGTTGCTCCCGGCCGAGTTATAAACTGCAGCCCCTTCGGTCGCCTCATTGTCGTAGAAGGTACAGTTCGTCACAACGGAGGTACTCGCTGAAAAGAAAAGAGCGGCGCCTCCAATGGCTGAATTTTCGGTAAAGGTAGTATTTCTAATCCAGGAGTTCAGATTAAGATGCAAAACCCCCGCTCCAACTCTCGTGGGCGTGGTATTCTCTGCGATTATGCAGTTTTCAATGACAGGACTTCCCCCGTCCTGGTAAATTCCTCCTCCTCCTCCCTGGCCTGCTGTATTTCCGGCGAAGGTGCAATTCCGTATGACGAGGCTTCCGTTGACAGAGTACAGTCCGCCTCCCCGATTATTCGGGGCGGCTGCCGTAGCTTTCCCTCCGAGGACCCGGAATCCGTCGAGGAGTGTCGTGATGTCGGTGTTGCTCGCGTCCACCACGTGGTAGCTGTTGATTCCCACTCCGAGTTCTCCTGAAAGGATCGCCGCGTTTGTCTTCCAGTCGCGCTGGTCGAGAGCAGTTTCGGTCCCGGCAAATCCTCCGTAGACTTTTACACCGCTTTTTAATATAAAGGACTTCGTTATATCTGCGGGGTCCGGCCGATATGTTCCCTTGGCGACCCAGAATTCGTCCCCTGCAACGGCGCTTCCAAGCCGGTTGATAAACTGTTCTTCACCGCAGGCGTTGTTCCAGGACGCGCCGGTTTTTCCTCCTTCGCCGTTAGGGGTCACGTAAATGATGGCCCCCTCGGCCTGGGGAAGGGCCGGAAGAATGAACAGAGCCGCCAAAAGAAAGACTGCTGCGCCGAATTTCAGAAGGGGCCGAAAAGCCGGATGTCTCACAGGTATCTCCTCCTTAAATTTGAGTGGGTACAGCATGAATATATTGAGCGAAGAAGAATGCAAAGAATTGAGAATTGAAAGTAATTTTAATTAGAAGAACTGTACCGCTGACTTTGGGGCTTGTCAATTCGCAAGTTGATATAGAGAATTTACGAGGTGAAGATTTCTCTTCATAATTCTTCTGCCGGGAATTATTTAAACGAAGGAGGAGCCTTGCTGAAAGGCTCCTCCAGGTCTGCAGGAATCTTCTTCAGGAAAAGGGCTGCTTCGCAGGCTAATCCCTCCGTCGAAGGAGCAATAGTGCCAGGGGAATCATGAGCCATGCGGCGCCCACAGGGATCGTCGACTGGCATCCGCCGCCGCTGCCGCCGCCCGGAGTTGGGCTGACTTCGCGTTCATAGGCACCGATATCCACGCCGCTCCCCTGGGGACGGTCTACTCCCCGCTGGTCGACGTCCGGAACAACGACGGTACCCGAGACAACGGTGCCGACGGCCTGACCGACATTCAGTGCCGAACTGTCCGAGGCAATGGCGCAGGTCAATGTTGGGCCGTCGTTGTCGTCGAGGGCAGCCAGCTTGGGATCTGATGTGATGATGCGCATTCCGCCGCCGAAGCCTCCGTTGACAACGCTGTCGGAAACTGTACCGGTCATGTTATGGCCTGCGATTTCCGAGTTTC
Source organism: Aminobacteriaceae bacterium (assembly GCA_963674625.2). Taxonomy (GTDB): domain Bacteria; phylum Synergistota; class Synergistia; order Synergistales; family Aminobacteriaceae; genus JALHFZ01. The sequence goes on from CAXXXO010000004.1 coordinate 1,140,463, forward strand.
CGAGATCCCACAAGATAGTGTTCATGACGGTCAAATTGCTTGCATCGGCGTAGATGCCGCTGCCCTCTCCCGTTGCGCTGTTTTGAGAAAAGGTGCAGTTTGTAATTACGGTATTGCTTCCATCGTAGTTATAAACCGCAGCGCCCTCTGTCGCTTCGTTGTCGTAGAAAGTGCAGTTTGTTATGACAGAAGTTGTCGTGTAATTGAAAAGAGCGGCTCCCTCTGAAGCTGAATTTTCGGTAAAGGTGGAGTTTTTGATCCAGGAATTCAGATCAAGATGCAGTATACCCGCTCCAAAACCATTGGTTGAGGTATTTTCAGCGATGATGCAGTTTTCAATAACTGGACTTCCCAGTTCCTGGTAGATCGCCCCTCCTCCAGCAAGTCCTGAATTCCCTGCGAAGGTACAGTTCCGTATGACGAGGCTTCCCTTGATTGAGTACAGTCCGCCCCCGCGGTCATTCGGGGCGTTTGACTCAGCTTTGCCTCCGAGGATCCAGAGACCGTCGAGGAGGGTCGTATTATCCGTATCGTTCGCGATGACAACGTGATAGCTGTTGATTCCCCCGCCGAGTTCTCCGGAAAGGAGCGTCTCGTTTGTCTTCCAGTCCCGCTGGTCGAGAGCAGTTTCGGTTCCGGCAAACCCTCCGTAGAGCTTTACGCCGCTTTTTAATATGAATGACTTAGTTCTATCGGCAGTAAGATCCGGCCGATAGGTTCCCGCAGCGATCCAGAACTCGTCTCCCGCCACTGTACCTGGGTCTTTCAGCCTGTTGATGAACTCTGCCTCTCCGTAGGCGTTGGCCCAGGAACTGCCGCTTACAAGCCCTGTCCCTGTCTGTTTTACGTAGATAATGGCTCCCTCGGCCCGGGGAAGGGCCGGAAGAATGAACAGAGCCGCCAAAAGAAAGGCCGCAGCGCCGAATTTTAGAAGGTGCCGAAAAGCCGGATGTCTCACAGGTATCTCCTCCTTTGATTTATTATCTGAGCATGCATTAAAGTATCGAAGACGAATGGAGCTAAGCGGAAATTAAAAAAAGTCGGAATTACACGCACTGTACCGCGGTCATTTGGCCGTGTCAATTCTAAATTTGAAAAATTTATGCACATAATAGTCTAAAATGTTATATATCTCTTCTCCGAACAGATCTCTCTGAACCCCCCGGTGGTTCCTCGGAAAGAAGAATGCGAAGGGAGAATTTCCCCTTCGCATGGCGGTATCTTCTTTATATAAGAACGGAAACGCTACAGCTTTTCGGGTTCCAGGTGGGCGAGGAAGTGCTTCAGCCCCTTGACGGGGGGCTCGTAGGTGACCCTGAGGCCATAGTCGATGGATTCTCTCCGCTTGTACACATCGAGGATGGACTCTGCCACGTACTCCATGTGGCTGTTCGTGTAGGTGCGTCGGTTGACGGCGAGGCGGTAGAGCTCAAGCTTCGGGAAGGTGCGCTCTCCCGTCTTTTCGTCCACGTTCTCGAAGGCCAGGGCGCCGAGGCCGATCCCCCGGATGGCCCCCTCCCGGTAGATCTCCACGGAGAGGACGTCGGCAGGGTAGCTCCCCTGGGGGATCTGAGGCAGAAAGGCCTCGGCGTCGATGAAGACGGCGTGTCCTCCGATGGGGTGAATGCAGGGAACCCCGCCTTCCGACAGAAGTTCGCCGAGGTACCGCACCTGGGCGATGCGGTGGGTGAGGTGCTCTTCGTTCACCATCTCGCGGAGGCCCACCGCAAGCGCCTCGAGGTCGCGCCCGGCGAGGCCTCCGTAGGTGGCGAACCCCTCGAAGAGGATGACCCTCGGGGTTATTTTATAGTACATCTCCTCCGTCCGGCAGGCCACGAGGCCGCCGATGTTCACGAGCGGGTCTTTCTTTGCGGAGACGGTGATGGCGTCGGCGGTGTTCATGGTCTCTTTGAGGATCTCCGCCACGGAAAGATCGGCGAATTCCTTCTCCCGGTGCTTGATGAACCAGGCGTTCTCCGCCATCCGGGCCGCGTCGAGGAGGAGGGGAATGCCCTGCTTCTTTGCCACGGCAGAGACGTCCCGGAGGTTCTGAAGGCTCACGGGCTGTCCGCCGCCGGAGTTGTTGGTGATGGTGACCATGATGAAGGGGATGCGGTCTTTGCCGTATTTGGCTATGGCATCCTCGAGTTTTTTCAGGTCCACGTTTCCCTTGAAGGGGTGGAGGTTCTCCCGGTCGAAGGCCTCGTCGATGACGCAGTCCACGGAGGATGCGCCGCAGTTGAAGATATGCCCCCGGGTGGTGTCGAAGGGCATGTTGAAGGGGATGACGTCCCCCTCCTTCACGAGGGAGCCGAAGACCACGTTCTCCGCAGCCCGCCCCTGGTGGACGGGTATGGTGTAGTCGAAGCCGAGGACATCCTTTACGGCTTTCTTGAGGGCGTAATAGCTGTCCGCCCCCGCGTAGGCCTCGTCGCCCATCATGATTGCGGCCCACTGCTGCTTGCTCATGGCCCCGGTGCCGGAATCGGTCAGAAGGTCGATATAGACGTCGGCCGATCTGAGGCCGAACATATTGAAGTGCCCCGCCTTCAGGGCCTTCTCCCGGTCCTCCGGCCCCGGAACGTGTACGGGCTCCACCATCTTGATGCGGAAAGGTTCGGGGGGTACTTTGCTCGCCATTGTTTTCGCTCCTCCTTCAGTTGGGGAAATGTTTCAGTCTCTTCCATCATTTTATCCCATATTCCGCTTTCTGAGCGGAGTGCGTAAACTGCTCTGCCGAAGAGTTTTTTCCTGTGATAGAATTGAAAAACATTTCAGGAACCACGGAGGCGGCCATGAGATTTGTTCTCTACAACATACGGTACGGAACGGGATCGGACTGGGACTACCATCTTCCCTTCCCCTTTTCGGGATGCCTCCGCCGCACGGAGGACCGTTTCAGCCGTATATCGGACTATGTGACGAAACTGAACCCCGATCTCGTGGGGCTTGTGGAGGCCGACTCGGGCTCGTACCGCAGCCGTGGGGTCTGCCAGGCCGACATGATGGCGTCCCGCATGGGCGGAGAATCGGTCTTCGCCTGCAAATACGACTCCGATTCCTTCGTCTCGAGGACGCCCCTGCTGAAATCCCAGGGGAATGCGGTGGTGTCGAGGCTTCCCATCGTCTCCGCCCAGGAATTTCACCTGAGCAGAGGGATGAAGAGGACCCTTCTCGAGGTGGAGTTCGACTCCTTTTCCCTCTTTCTGGCCCATCTTTCCCTGGGGTACGCCACCCGGCAGATCCAGATCGCCGAGATCACCCAGCAGATTCTCAGGTCGAAGAAGCCCGTACTCCTTGCGGGGGACGGCAACACCTACCGGGGTGAGAGCGAGCTCAGTGCCCTGCTGAAGGCGACGGGGCTGAAGAACGCAAATAAGGCCAACACTCCCACCTACCCCAGCAGAATTCCCTCCCTCGCCCTCGATTTTATTCTCCACAGCCCGAAACTCGCCGTCAAGAGCTTCTCGGTTCCAAAAGTCCGCCTCTCCGACCATCTTCCCCTGGTGATAGACTTCTCCGTGGGCAAGGCGGGAAAGGGAAAGCCTCCCCGTTGACCCTCGGCATCTTTTTTTACACCTTCTACGAAGTTTCATCGGTGGCCATCCGCCTCTTCATGCTCTGCTACGTTCCCCAGAGGCACAACCCCACCACGGCCATGTCGTGGCTGCTCGCCATCTACCTGTGGCCATGGATGGGCTTTCTGCTCTACGGGATCTTCGGGTCCACCACCCTGCCCAGGGAGCGGATTCTCCGCCACGAGTCCCTGCTGAAGCGCCTGAAGCCCGAGCGGAAGACCTTCCGCAGGACGGTCTCGGAAAACCCCTTCTGCCTGCCGGAGGAGCTCGCCCGGTTCGGCGCCCTGGCGGAAAAACTCGGGGACATGGTCATCACGTCGGGGAACGATCTTGCCCTCATCGACGACAGCGCACTGTTCATTAAAATTCTCTGCGGGGAGATCGCGGAAGCGCGAAAGTCGGTCCATCTTCTTTTTTATATCTTCGCCCTCGACTCCCTGACCGAGCCCCTCTTCGAGGAACTGGAAAAAGCCGCCCGGCGGGGGGTGGAGTGCCTCCTCCTCGTGGACGCCCTGGGGTCAAAGGTTTTTCTGAGGAAGGACACGGAGCGTCTTACAGCTGCGGGCGTTCGGGTCGTTCGGGCTCTCCCTCCGGGTCTGCTGCGGAGGACGGACACCACGGCCCGGTACGATCTGAGGAACCACCGGAAGATCGCCGTGATCGACGGGGCCGTGGGGTATACGGGATCCCACAACATCATCGAGCCCTCCTACGGGGGGAAGGCGAAGGGCCGTCTCTGGCACGACCTCACCCTGCGGCTGACGGGTCCGGTGGTGGCGGAACTTCAGGGGGTCTTTCTCGAGGACTGGTATGTTGAGACGGGGGAGCTGCTTTCCCTTAAGCAGAGCTTCTCGAAGCCCGACTGTTCCGGCCTCGGAGTCGTGCAGGTTCTTCCGAGCGGCCCCTCCTATCCGCTTCAGAACTTTCAGCGCCTCGTGGTGGCGGCGCTCCACGGCAGCCGGGAGCAGGTCACCATCACCACGCCCTATCTCATCCCCGACGAGGAGCTTCTCCATGCCCTGGAGACGGCCGTCCTCGGCGGGGTGCGGATCCGCCTGGTCGTCCCCGAAAAGGGAGATCAGTTTCTCGTGGGCAGCGCGGCGAAAGCCTATTTCAGCGCTTTTCTGGCCATGGGGGTGGAGATCTGGCTCTACCAGGAGGGGATTCTCCACTCGAAGACCATGACCGTGGACGGCAATCTTGCCTTCCTCGGAACAAGCAACTTCGACATCCGCTCCTTCGCTCTCAACTTCGAGCTGAACCTCATCCTCTACGGGGAGGATGAATCAGCCTCGATCCTCTCCGCCCAGGAAAAATACATCGCCCTCTCCCGAAGGCTCACGGCAGAGGAGTGGAGCCGGCTGGGGCTCCCCGTACAGGTGCTTCACGGCATCACGAAGCTCTTCAGCCCCCTGCTCTAGGTTTTCTTCCCTTTGTTCCTCTCTTCTTCTCCGCAGGTGCACCTGTCTTCCGTGCTGCACCGGCAGGAGAGCTCCACGTCGTATTCCTCCAGGAAAATTTCGTCCAGGTTCTCGAGCCCAGTGCTGAAATGGGCCAGCACGGCATCCGCGGTCTCATCCTCCGAACCTCCCTCGGCCACGTCGAAGACGGCCTCCCACTCGGCGAAGGTGTCGTCCGAGGAAGTGACGGGAGTGAGGGTGAGAGCGCTCATGAAGTTGACCACCTTCATCTTCGTCTCCACGAGAGAGCAGGAGAAGGAATAATCGGCGTCGGAGAGGGCGAGGAGCTTTTCCTTCATCCATTCACCCTTTTCGAGCTGAATTCGCCGGACGCAGCCTATGCAGGCCGTGCAGCCGGGGCCGCAGGAATCCTCGATCTCCGTGGCCAGCACGTGGGGGTGCCACTTGGGAAGAGAATTGAAATCCCGGACCATCTCCCATACCTTTTCAACCGGGGCGGAAATGATGGTGCTGTAGTAGACCTGGGGCATGCCGATCCCTCCTTCAGATAAAAAAAGTGCCTGAGCCTGAGAGCAGAGGCTTCCGGTAAATTATAGCGAGGGGGTGAATTTTTGGAAACGCCCTCTCCGGCAGGGCTGTTTATCCTGTGCCGTCTTTCGCCGGTTCAAGGGAATACCTCGGCTCCCGTCATAGACGGTGACGGGAAGCTTCCGCGAAGACAGCTGCCAGGGAAAAGTCTCTTGCGGTTGACGGAAGGAGACGGTTCTTCTACCATTCTCTTCATATTATTCGAAAAAACTATAAAAATTTTCTACAGGAGGCAGTCATGGAAAAAAAATGGAGAAGCAGCGAGGTTTTTGATGGCAGGGAGAACGCCGGAGCCCGGGCGTTGTGGAAGTCCATGGGGTACGGGGACGATGATTTCCGGGGACGGCCCATCATAGGCATCGCCAATTCGTGGAACACCCTCGTGCCGGGACATTTTAACCTGAATATGGTCAGCGAACAGGTGAAAAAGGGAATTCACCGTGCAGGCGGCGTGGCGGCGGAGTTCGGCGTCATCGCCTCCTGCGACGGGATCTGCGAGGGGTACCGGGGAATGCGCTACATTCTTCCCCAGCGGGAGGTCATCGCCGACTCCATCGAGCTCGTTGCAGAGGCCCATCATCTCGACGGCCTCGTCCTCCTCGCCTCCTGCGACAAGATCGTGCCGGGGATGCTCATGGCGGCAGCCAGGCTCGATCTCCCGGCCATCATGATCACCGGCGGTCCCATGCTCGGCGGTGTGGAGTTCGACGGACGGAAGGCCGACGAGACTTCCCTTCACGAGGCCCTGGGGATGCTCACAGCCGGACGGATCACTCCGGAGGAGTTCGCCTCCCTCGAAAATCTCTGCGCCCCCACCTGCGGCTCGTGCTCCTTCTTCGGCACGGCGAATACCATGTGCTGCCTCGCCGAAGTTCTCGGGATGACTCTGCCGGGAAGCGCCCTCGTGCCCGCGGTCCATTCCGCCCGGCTGCGCCTTGCCTGCGATACGGGAGAGGCTATCTGCCGGATGGCCCGGGAAGGGCTGACGGCCAGGAAAATCATTACTGCCGGCTCGATCGGGAATGCCGTCCGGGCGACCCACGCCATGAGCGGATCGACGAACGCGGTGATGCATCTGACGGCCATTGCCGCCGAGGCGGAGGCCGGGGTGGACGTGATGGAGCTCTTCACCCGCTTCGGGGCGGAGACGCCCCAGATCGTCAAGGTCAATCCCGCCTCGAAGTGGAACATGGAGGACTTCTGGATGGCCGGAGGGATCCCCCGGATGCTGGAGCGGATGCTTCCCCTGCTGAAAAAAGACGCCCTCACCTGCACGGGCCGAACCGTGGAGGAGAATGTCACATCCTTCCGCCATCCCTTCCCTGAAAATCCCGAGGTCATGAAGACCCTTGAGAATCCCTTCTCCCCACGGGGAGGGATTTCGGTGCTTCGGGGCAACCTGGCCCCCGAGACGGCGGTGACGAAGCCCGGAGCCATCGACCCTGCCCTCCACGTTTTCACAGGTGAGGCCAGGGTCTTCGACAGCGAGGAAGAGGCGAACGAGGCCATCCTCGCCGGGAAGATCAAGGCGGGGGACGTGGTGGTCATCCGCTACGAAGGTCCCAAGGGGGGACCGGGGATGCGGGAGATGTACCGGGCCATGAAGTACCTCTACGGAATGGGCCTCGGCAAAAGCACCGCCCTCATTACCGACGGCCGCTTCTCGGGCACCAACAACGGGTGCTTCGTCGGGCACATCTCCCCCGAGGCGGCCGAGGGAGGCCCCCTGGCGATAGTGAAGGACGGCGACCGGATTACCATCGATGTGATCGAGGGAAAGCTCGAGCTTTCCGTCTCAGAGGATGAGATGAAGAACCGTTTTACCCGATGGAAGAAGCCCGCTCCGAAGGTGACGAAGGGGCATCTCGCCCTCTACTCGAAGCTCGCCTCGTCGGCGGCAAAGGGGGCCATCGTCCGGGCCTGATAAAGGGGAGGACCATTTTTTCTCCCCCCTTCGGCAGCTTTTTCAGAAGTCAGGAAAATTGCGCTGTGGAAGAGAGCTGAATGAAGGAAACCCCGGAGAGAGCGGCCCCCCGGGGTTTCCTTCATTCAGGGGAGAGCGAAAAACCCTGCGTTAAGAAATTTATTTTACACCCCTTGCATTATAAAAACTTTAGTTTATAATGTCTCAATAAGTTTACCAAGTTTTAAGGAAGAGGGAGTGACGGAAATGAAAAAGGCATCGAAGGCACTGGGTATATTGATGATTCTTGGGATTTTTGCGGGTGGAGCCTGGGGGCAGGATTTCAAGCTGAAGCTGGCGAACGCAGGCCCCGCCGATCCGGCGGACCGGACGGTCATCGCGGTGGAGATCTTCAAAAACCACGTGGAGACGAAGACGGGCGGCACGGTGAAGGTGGAGGCCTTCCATGCGTCCCAGCTCGGCAGCGAGAAGGAAATCCTTGAGGGACTCAAGCTGGGGACCATCGAGCTCGGCGTCATCACCACAGGCCCCGTGCCCACTCTCTTCAAGCCCATCATGGTCTTCGACATCCCCTATCTTTTCCCGAGCCAGGTCATCGCATGGGACGTCCTCGACGGCCCCTTCGGGCACAAGCTCATGGAGGAGATGCGGAAGGTTACGGGGATCCGGACGCTGGCCATCAGCGAAAACGGCTACCGCCACTTCCTCACGAAGGACAAACAGGTCAAATCGGTAGCGGACATGAAGGGGCTGAAAATCCGTACCATGGAGAACCCGGCCCACATGAAGATGGTGGAGTCCTTCGGCGCTTCGCCCACCCCCGTGGCCTTCGGCGAGCTGTACATGGCCCTGCAGCAGGGCGTGGTGGACGGATGCGAGCTTCCCGTCACCCTCATCAACAACGGCAAATATTTCGAGGTGCAGAAGTACGTCATCCTCGACGGCCATCTCTATAACCCTATCATGCTCTTCGTCAACGACGGTGTCTGGGGAAAAATGTCCGAAGATCAGAAGACCGCCCTGTACGAGGGAGCTCAGCTCTTCAGCATCGCCCAGAGGGCTCTTTCCGAGCGGCAGGTGCAGACGGGACTGCTCAACGTGCAGGAAAAAGGGATGACCGTCTACGTTCCCACCGCCGCCCAGCTCAAGGAATTTCAGTCCGTCTCCCAGCCGGCGGTCCTCGAGTACGTCAAGGCCCAGGCGGGAGAGCAGTGGGTGAAGGAAGCCCTCGACGCCGTGGCCGCCTCAGAGGCGAAGATGGCGGAAATGCTCAAATAACTTAAATCTAAAAAGCCGCAACGCCGATATTCTCGGGGAAGGGAAAGCTTCTTTCCCTTCCCCGAACCGCACTGAAGGAGAGGTGGAGAAGTGAAGTTCCTGAATATTTTTCTGACGCTCTGTGACCGGCTGGTCTTTGCCCTGGTGGCCCTTCTCATGGGGGGAATGGGGATCATCGCCTTTGCCGCCGTGTTCTTCCGGTTCGTCCTGGCGGACCCTCTCACCTGGTCGGAGGAGGCAGCTCGGTACATGATGGTCTGGGTCACTTTCCTCGGGGCGGGGTACGCCATGGGAAAGGGGCGGCACATCGGCGTCACCCTCTTCGTGGAGAAGCTCCCTGAGCGCATCCGGAAAAAGGTCATTCTCACGGCCGAGATCATCATCATGGTCTTTCTCGCCGCAGTGACGGTTCAGGGGGTCAACCTCATGATCAGCCTGCGGAGCCAGACGTCTCCCGCCATGGACTTCCCCATGACGCTGCCCTACCTGGCCATACCGGTGGGTGCAGTCTACATGTTTCTTCATCTGCTTCGCATGGTGCTGACCCGGTCGTCCAGGGCTCTCTCCACGGCGGACATCGAGCTCGAGGCGGCCCTGAAGGCCGGAAAAGGGGCTGAGCAATGAGCGCCCTCATGTTTTTCTCCTTCGCAGTCTGCTTTCTCATGGGCATACCTCTGGCGCTCGTCATGGGGATCACCGGAATGGCGGTCATTCTCGCCATGGGAGTTCCTCTGCAGCTCGTAGCCCAGAGGATGTTCACGGGGATCGATTCCTTTCCTCTCATGGCGGTGCCCTTTTTCATCCTCGCCGGGGACCTCATGAACCGGGGTGGCACCACGGCCCGGATCGTCACCTTCGCCAACAGCCTCGTGGGGCACATCCGGGGCGGCCTCGCCCATGCCTGCATTGTGGCCAACATGATCTTCGCGGGGATCAGCGGGTCGGCCGTGGCGGACGCCTCGGCCATAGGCTCCATCATGATTCCCTCCATGGAGAAAAACGGCTACGACCTCGACTTCAGCGCGGCCCTCAACAGCGCCGCAGCCACCATCGGCCCTATCATTCCCCCGAGCATCATCATGGTCATCTACGGCGTCTCGGTGAACGTCTCCGTGGGAGGGCTCTTTGCCGCGGGGTTCCTGCCTGGAATCCTCATGGGATTCGCCCTCATGATCGTGGTCTCGAGGACGGCAAAAAAAAGGAACTATCCCATGTCGGAGGGGTTTTCCGGCAAAAAGGTCGCCTCGGAATTCGTCTCCGCCGTCTGGGCCCTGATGGCCCCGGTGATCATTCTCGGGGGCATATTGGGCGGGGTCTTCACCCCCACGGAGGCTGCGGCGGTGGCGGTGATCTACTCCTTCTTCGTGGGAAAATTCATCTTCCGGGAGATCGCCTGGAGGGATCTTCCGGGCATCCTCTTTCAGAGCGGCATCACTACGGGGGCCATTCTTCTCATCATCTCTCTGGCCAACGTCTTCGCCTGGGTCATCGCGGCCAACCAGGTTCCCCTCCGCCTTTCTTCCCTCTTTCTCTCGGCCACGGACAATCCCTACGTCTTTCTTCTCATCGTAAATATTTTGCTTCTTCTCGTGGGAATGTTCATGGAGACGGGCGCGGCAATCATCCTGCTGGCACCCATCCTCGCGCCCATCGCAGTGCAGATGGGAATCCATCCCCTTCATTTTGGCTTCGTCATGGTGCTCAACCTCGCCATAGGCATGGCCACGCCCCCCGTCGGGGTCTGCCTCTTCGTGAGCTGCGGCATCACGGGCCTCAGCCTCGAGCGGATATCGGCAGCGGTGATGCGGTTCGTCCTCGCACAGGTCGCAATCCTCCTCCTGGTGACCTACGTCGCCCCGATTTCCCTCCTTCTGCCGAAGTTTCTGGGGTTCATCCGGTAAAATCCTTTCTTCTCCGGCGGCTCCAGGCTCTTCTCCTTTTCTTCGGGCAAGGTTTTCCTGTAGAATGGGGTCAATAATTTCTGCCGGGAGCTGAGAGTTTGAGACAGGATTTTGTACAGATGCTGAACATGCTGAAGGAAGGGGTGTATTTCGTCGACCTTGACCGGAAGATCACCTTCTGGAACAGCGCGGCGGAACGGATCAGCGGGTACCGCAGCGAGGAAGTTGCGGGAAGTTCCTGCCGGGACAATATTCTGATGCACGTGGACAGCACGGGAAAAAATCTCTGTCAGGAGGGGTGTCCCCTGTCCGCCACCATGGCGGACAGGGAATGCAGAAAGGCGGATGTTTTTCTCCATCACCGCAGAGGATACCGGGTTCCCGTGTCTGTGCGGACAGTCCCTCTGGAGGATGACGAAGGAAATGTGGTCGGGGGAATCGAGATCTTCGCGGAGATCAACCCCGAGGAAAATCTTCTCGTGCGCATGGAAGAGCTGGAAAGACGCTCCCTTCTCGATTCACTCACGAAGGTGCCCTCCAGGCGCCATCTCGAAACGGAGCTGGAGACCCTGATCTCCCTCTGGGAAAAAATCCGCAGGCCCTTCGGCGTGCTCTTCATCGATATCGACTATTTCAAATCTCTTAACGACGTACACGGCCATCACATCGGCGACGAAGTGCTCAAAATCGCGGCGAAGAGCCTCTTCAGTTCCGTCCGTCCCGATGACGTGATCGGACGGTGGGGAGGGGATGAATTCGTGGGTTTTTTTCCGGGTGCGGATTCCGCAGTTCTCGCAGCCCTAGCCGAGCGGCTTCGGACCGTGGTGGAGAACTCGTGGATGGGAGAAAAATCACTGGGGCAGGCCGTGACTCTTTCGATAGGGGGCACCGTCTCCCGGGAGGGGGATACCCCTGCTTCGATTCTGCAGAGGGCGGATGCCCTGATGTACAAAAGCAAGGATGCCGGTCGGAACATGGTGAGCATCGGCTGAGACGATTCCGGCTATCCCAGCCGGCCTCCAGACGCCGGAGAAATCTTTTTCGGACCGGGAAGCACAGCACGAATTCAGGAGGAGAGAGACATGCGCCGGGATTTTCTCCAGATGATCGATGTAATCAAAGAGGGCGCCCTTCTTCTGGACCCGGACAGGAGGGTGATCTTCTGGAACAAGGCTGCGGAACGGCTTACGGGATTCCGGAAGGAAGACATCATGGGAAGCGCCTGGAGCGACAATATCCTCGTCCACGAGGACGAAGAGGGACGGGATCTCTCGGCAGGGCCCTTTCCCCTTCTGCTCACCCTTGAGGACAAGGAGGCGAGAAAGGCCGAGATATTCATCCGCCATCGCCGGGGGTTCTGCATCCCCGTCTCCCTCTGGGCTCTCCCCTTCGAGGATGAAGAGGGGCGGGTCGTAGGGGCCATCGAGCTCTTCTCGGAGATCAACCCTGAGCGGAATATCCGCCTGCGCATGGAGGAGCTCGAGCGGAACGCCCTCCTCGATCCCCTCACCAAGGTGCCGAGCCGCCGGCACCTCGATGCGGAACTCTCCGCCCTTTTCACCCTCTGGGAAAAGCGGCGGGTCCCCTTCGGCGTGCTCTTCCTGGACATCGATCATTTCAAGCGGTTCAACGACACCTGGGGGCACGACGTGGGGGACCTGGTCCTGGCGGCGGTGGGCAAGGCGCTCCTTGCCTCGGTGAGGCCCTTCGACATCCTGGGCCGCTGGGGCGGCGAGGAGTTCGTAGGGCTCTTCCCAAACGTCACGAAAAATCTGCTCGAGATCATAGGTGAACGGCTCCGATCGGTGGTTGAAAAAACGGAGCTCGAAGCGGAGGGAGAAAAACTTTCCGTCACCCTCTCCATCGGGGGGACCGCAACCGTGAGCGGAGACACCCCCGCGGAGATGGTGAAGCGGGCGGACGCCCTCATGTACCAGAGCAAGCAGGCGGGGCGGAACCGGGTCACTATCGGCTGATGCTCAGAAAAGATCTCGTTCGAAGATAAATCTGTCCATCCGGGCATTTCTGTCGAAGCGGATATGGATCCGGCTCATCCCCGAGAAATAGGTCCACACCCGGTTCTTCACCTGCACCGGGGGACCGAGGATTTCTTCTGTCCTGTCGGGGCTGTCCCCCATGGCCAGGGGGCCGAAATGCCTTTCCCCTCCTTCGAAATCGAAGCCGTAGAGGACATCCCGGCCGGTAAAAGTCCAGTAGATCACGCTCCCGTCAGGATAGAAGAATTCCGTTTCCAGGGCCTTCATCTTCATATCCTCTGGGGTGCGAGTCCGCTCCTCTTTTTTGAGGGGGGCTCCAAGCCGTTTTCCCGCCTCCGCCCGTGTGACGCCGAAATCCCGCCTCAAAGAGAGGAAGAAGCGCCATAAGGGGTCCTTTTCCCCTTCGAGGCGGAGAAAACGGGCATAAATCCACCCTTCCCCGAGGCTCTCGGAGAGAACCTGATACCAAAGCTCTCCATCGTTTCCCTGCGAAGTGCCGATGACGACGAGCTCTTCTCCATCTTTCCCGCTCAGCTTCCCGACCACGGTCCCCGAGAGGGAGGGAGTTTCCCTGACATTGACATTGTTTCCCGAGACAAATCCCGCCGCCGGAGGTTCGAGAATCTCCCCGCAGGCGGAAGACGGTACCCCTGTCAAAAGAGCCGGAAGAAGAAGCAGCAGAAGATACAGTCCGGAATTCCTTCTGTAAAGCCGTCTCATGATTATCCTCCGTTCATTATGGATTATTGGCTATAATGGCAAAGAAAAGAATCACCGTCAATGCTTCCACCGGGAGAAAAGGGCTGCAAAAGTACCTCCGGGCCGGAACAAGAAATCTGTCAGGAAAATAAACAAGGAAATATGAAAGGAAGGATACTTTGCCCCTTCCCGTGGCCTCAGAAAAATTTTCCTCGGGCGTTGCCGATCTGTACTATGAGATATCAGGCGACGGACCTCCGCTGATGCTCATCGCAGGACTGGCGTCGGATTCGGCGAGCTGGCAGACGGTGGTACCCCCTCTGGCGAAGCGCTTCCGGGTGATCTGTCCCGACAACCGGGGATCGGGACGGAGCGTCTGCGCCGAAGGCCCTCTCTCCGTCGATCTCATGGCGGGAGACTGCGCCGCCCTCATCGGCCATCTCGGGTATAAAAAAGTCCACGTCGCAGGGCATTCCATGGGAGGGTTCATCGCCCAGCGCCTTGCCGTACTTCACCCGGACCTGGCGGACAGGCTGGTGCTTTCGGCCACGGGGGCGAAAAGCTCCCGGCGGAATATTCTCCTTTTCAGCGACCTCGCCCGCAGGCTGGAAGAGGGGGAGGACCCTGCCCGCTGGTTCCGGAGCCTCTTCTACTGGATTTATACTCCGGGCCTCTTCGAGAGAGAAAGGGCCCTTGCCGGGGCTCTCGATTTTGCCCTGAACTACCGGTGGAAGCAGTCTCCGGCCTTCTTCCGCGCCCAGGTGGATGCCATCGCCCATTTCGACGGAAGAGAGGATTTGGGAAGAATTTCCGCCCCGGCGCTCGTCCTTGCGGGGGAGAAGGATCTTCTTTTTCCTCCCGACGACTGCCGGGATTTCGCCTCCCGCATTCCCGGAGCGAGATTCAGGATGCTCGGGGGGGCGGCCCATTCCATGCACGCAGAAAATCCCCGGAATTTCGCCGCGGCCGTGGTAGAATTCCTTACGGAAGGTGATAATCAGTGAAAAAATTTGTCTATATCGACTACGAGAATCTGCCGGGAGTGCAGATTGAGGATATCGAAGACGCGACGATACTGGTATTCCTCGGAGAGAACCAGAAAAAAATTCCCACTGAGATGATCCTGAAGACCCAGCCCATGGGCAACCGGGTGCAGTGGATCACCATCAGCGGCGTTGGCCGGAACGCCCTCGATTTTCACATCGCCTACTACCTGGCAAAGCACAACGAGGAGCCTTCCTGCTGCCATTACATCGTCTCCATGGACTCCGGATACGATCCCCTCATCAAGCACGTGGCGGCCTTCGGCCAGAAGGTGAAGCGGATCATCACCCTGGAGGACATGAAGGAGAAGCCCACTCTCAGCGGGGATCTGAAATCGAAGTACGGAAAGGTCCTCGAGATCCTCAAAAAGCAGGACAAGACCCGCCGGCCGAAGTCAAGAAAAACCCTCTCATCGAGCATCGAAACCCTTTTTTCTGGGCAGGCATCGAAAGAGGACATCGAGCTTATCGTGGAAAACCTCTTCCGGGAACGATTCATCGAGGAGAAGAACAAGCGGATCGCCTACCTGGACTGAAACAGAACTTGAAATGTATTAAATAACTTAAGTTTATTGATTGAAAGGCTGGAGATTATAGAAAATAAGGGGATTTATAAGCCTTAGGGAAACCTGTCCAATTTTTCTTTTGCTGCCTGGAG
Organism: Aminobacteriaceae bacterium; assembly: GCA_963674625.2. Taxonomy (GTDB): domain Bacteria; phylum Synergistota; class Synergistia; order Synergistales; family Aminobacteriaceae; genus JALHFZ01. The sequence continues at coordinate 1,155,550 of CAXXXO010000004.1, forward strand.
GTCATGGCAGGAGGCGGAGGTGCCGAAGAGCCACCCGCCCGACAGGGCGGTGAAGGGGGCCACGGTCACCAGGCCGAAGCTGCCCACAAGTGTGTGCAGGATCTCAGCCGAGACGTATTGCATGTTCAGGATGTTGGCCATGGGAATGCCTTGGGCGACGAAGACCAGCAGCAGGCTGGAATAGCTTCCCGTGTAAGCAAGCAGCAGGGTTGTGGTCATGGTCCCCACCACTGATCTGCCCACCGAGAACCCGGACACGACAAGCTGTCTCCTGGAAAGGTCCGGCCGCTTTGACGCGATCTCGTGCATGGCGCTTGACACGTCCATGGCAAGGTCCATCACTGCCCCGGAGGAGGCAAGGAATATTCCCCCCAGGAAGATTCGCGTCAGGTCAAGGTGGGCGAAACCGCTGTATAGCAGGGTCTCCGAGAAGGGTTTCACTGCGCCGTGGATGCGGAACTTGCTGCCGAAATAGAGCGAGAGCCCGCAGGTCAGCAGGATCCCGAGGGTTGATCCCAGGAAGGCCGCGGCTCCCTTCCGGTTGAGCCCGCCCACGAGGAAGACGATGGCGGCGGTGAGGGCAAGGGCGGTGAAAAGGGAAATGAACACCGGGTCAAGCCCGATGAGGTACCCGGGAAGAAGCACCTTCCAGATCATGGCGCCGGTGAAGAAGAAGGAGAGCAGTGCCCGGGCCCCAGTCCACCCGCCGAAGAGGAGCAGCAGGGCGCAGAAGAGGAGGAGCAGCCAGAGCTGAGTGTCCAGCCGGTAGTGATCCAGGACGTTGGCCTTGACCACCCGGCCGCCCTCGGTGTCAACCACGGCGAAGGCGAGGTCGCCTGGGACGAAAATCTTGTCCAGTTCCAGGCGTCCCGCCAGGTGATTCACTGCGTCTGTCTCCAGGTCTTTGAAGTCCCCTTCCAGAATTTTGATCCGGAGCCCCTGGTCGCCGGTGCGCACGATGCCGAACTGCCGCATGTTTGTGTTGTCTACCGACAGGATGCGCACCTTAGCCCGCTCCGCCGTATCGGGGGTCTGCCTCCAGGAGGGGAGGCAGAAGAGTGCGAGGGTGAGCAGCAGAAAAAGAAAGGTCAGCAGGTGGTCCCGCCGTGTGGATTTCATGAAAAGCCTCCCTCAAAAAACTTGCCGAAAAACGGCAGATCGGATGTCTGCTGAAGATGAGGCCGGAGGGAGTCGCCTCCCGTCCGGCCCTGAGTTTGAATTGTCCTGTTCGTATTACTACCGTACGCCGAGGATGGACATGGTCTTCCAGGCAACGTCCGTGTTGTCATAGTAGCCGGCGAACAGCTCGGAGCCGAGACCCTTGGCGAAGATGGGAACCGGAATGCCGGTGTGGGCGTAGGTTGTCCAGCCGATGCCCGCCTTCTGGTTGAGGATATGGGTGATCTTCACCGAGAGGGGCTCGTAGCCTCCGTAGAGGAGAAATGTGGCCTCGTCCTTCGCCCGCTCTTTCTTTTCGAGCATGCTGTTTTCGAAGGCTGTCCGGAGTTCGCCCAGTTCAAAGTCAGAGAGGGTCATGGAGAGGGTGGTCCGGGCCGCGTCATCGCCTGCTTTGGCTTTTTCTTCGAGAGCAGCGTGCTCCCCGGCGGTGGCGGTGAGAAGGCCGAAGGATTCAGTGATCACGGGCATCATCTTCTCGAAGGTCTTCTCGGTTTCCTTGCGGAATGCGACGATTTTCTTGTCGAAGGACTCGTAGGACTCTTTCTGGTGGGCGATCTTTTCGAAGAATGTGTCGTACTGTGTCCCGGCGAAGCCGATGCTCATGCCGCCGGTTTCGTGGTCCCCGACGACGATGATCAGCGTCTCGTCCGGATGCCTTTCGGCGAAGGCCAGGGCCTCCCGGACAGCGGCGTCAAAGGCGAAGGTGTCGAGTATGGCTGCCGCGGCGTCGTTTGCGTGACAGGCCCAGTCAATCTTGCCGCCCTCGACCATCATAAAGAAACCCTTGGGGTTGTCGAGTAGCTCGATGCCCTTTTTGGTGAACTCAGCGAGGGAGAGCTCCCTTTCTGTCCGGTCCATGTCGTAGGGCATGGCGTTGCTGCCGTCGAGAATAGGGTTCACGGCGATTATCTTCGTGTCAGGCTTCGCCGCCAGGATATCCTCACGGGTCCGGAGGACCTGGTAGCCCTTTTCTTTCGCGATTTCGTACAGGTTCCTGCGGTCTTTGTCCTTGCCGGTGTTTTGGTGCAGGCCGCCTCCGGCGAAGTAGTCAAAGCCGCTGTCGATGAGCTTTTCTCCAATGCCGTAGTAGTCATTGCGGGAAGGAACGGATGCGTAGAAAGCGGCAGGGGTGGCGTGGTTGAGCGAAACGGTGGTGAGTACGCCGACCTTCATTCCCTTGGCGCGGACCATCTGGGCGACGGTAGTGAATTTCCGCTTCTTGGCTGGATCCATGCCGATGACGCCGTTTTCCGTCTTGTAGCCCGAGGCGAGGGATGTGGCCGCGGGCGCCGAATCGGTGATGAAGGAGTTAGTGGAGTAGGTGGTGATCATCCCCTGCACCGGAAGGCCGCTCAGCGCCAGCTTCCTGATCGCGGGCTTGCCGCCCGTCCTGTTGATCGAACCGTTGTAGACCTCCGCCGCGTTGACCTGCTGCAGCCCCAGGCCGTCCCCTATGAACATGAACACGTACTTCGCCTTCTGACCGCTCCAGTCGTTGCCCGTCCCGGCCGCACAGGCCGCTCCGGCCAGCAGCAACACTGCAATCAGCGTCAAACCGATTCTGTTTCGCAATGATCGTTTCATTATTTCCCTCCTAAAAAGAATTTGAGCCTATTATCCGGAGGGAGGGTAACGGATGTAATATGAAAGTGTAACAGGTGCGTAAAAAGTGGCGTAAGGGGAGAAAGTTCACCCCGTTTCCAGCAAAGAAAGTTCACCTCTGCGTCAGATTCTTCAGGCATGTAGAGGGTTTCTTCCCTCGCCCCCGGTAATTCCTGAGGGAGGATAAGGCAAAATTTACCTCGCCCGTTTATTCCTCCAGCTGGATATTGTCGATGAGCCGGACGCCGTCCACCCTGGCAGCCAGGGCGATGACGGCGGGACGGTCAAGGGAGGAGATCTCCCGGAGAGTCTCCCGGTCCCGGACCTCCACGTACTCCGGCTGAACGAGGGGATTTATTGAAAGAAAGTCCAGAACTCCCTTTCGCAGGGACCACGCATCCCGGTCGCCCGCCTGAAACTGTTCCCGGGCGGCCTTCAGAGAGCGGGACAGGGCAAGGGCAGCCTCTCTTCCCTCGGGGGAGAGGTAGGCGTTCCGGCTGCTCAGGGCGAGGCCGTCCTTCTCCCTGACGATGGGGCACGGACGGATCTGCACCGGGAGGTTCAGATCCCGCACCATCCGCCGGATGATTGTGACCTGCTGAAAATCCTTCTCTCCGAAATAGGCCCTGTCGGGCCGGACGAAGTTAAAAAGCTTCAGCACCACGGTGCAGACTCCCCGGAAATGCCCGGGCCGTGAGGCGCCGCAGAGCCCTCTGCTCAGCTCAGTCTCCTCCGCGTAGACGGAATGGCCGGGAAGATACATGGCCTCGGGGGAAGGAGCGAAGACGAAGTCGACCCCCTCCTTTTCCAGAAGTTCCAGATCCCGCTTCTCGTCCCTTGGGTACCTGTCGAGGTCCTCGTTCGGACCGAACTGTGTGGGGTTGACGAAGACGGAGACGACCGTGCGGGCGTTCTCCTTCCTGCTCGCCCGCACGAGGGAGAGATGTCCCGCGTGAAGGTACCCCATGGTGGGAACGAGGCCGATGGTCTCCCCTGCTGCGCGTATGGGGCGAAGTGCCTCGGTGATCTGGTCGGGAGTGCGGAACAGGGTTGTCATGAATTTTCCTCCGGATGCTTCTGAAATTTTTGTATCCCTGCCCGTGTACAGGTGCTTCTTCGGGAAAAAGGCAGCTTCATCCCTTGTTTTCTCCCTCTTCGGCCAGAAAATCCAGTACGAACCTGGCAAAGGCTGCCGCGCCCACCGGAAGGGCCGACTCGTCGGCAGCGAAGGCCGGAGAGTGAAGGGGGGCATTCGGCTCACCGGATTTCCCCACTCCGAGCCGGAAGAAGAGGCCGGGAATCTTCTCGACGTAAAAGGCGAAGTCCTCTCCCCCCATGGAAGGAAGGGGCAGACTGACGACCTTGTCCTCACCCAGAAGATCCTTTGCGCCCTGCTCGAAAAGAGCGAGAAACTCCTGATCGGAGAAGAGAGAAGGCACGCCTCGATGAATCTGCACCGATGCTTTCCCTCTCGATGCTGCGGCAGTGGCCTCGGCGAAGCGCCGGGCTGCCTGCGCCACGTGTTCCCTCGTCTCGGGGAGAAGGGTGCGGATGGTTCCCTGGAGGATGACGGTTTCGGGAATGATGTTCCCCACCGTTCCGCCGTGGATGCTCCCGAAGGTGAGGACCGCCGAGTCAACGGGAGAGACCTCCCGGGAGACTACGGACTGGACGTTTGCGACGAACTGACAGGCCATCAGGACAGGGTCGACGCACTTGTGGGGGTGGGCGGCGTGCCCCTGGGACCCGGTGAACTCCACGACAATGGTATCCGCCGCGGCAGTCGCCGCTCCGTAGCGCACACCAACCGTTCCGGCGGGGAGATCGGGCCAGACGTGCAGGGCTGCGACGCAGTCCGGAACGGGGTTCTCGAGAACTCCTCCTGAGATCATGAGCCTGGCGCCGGTGAGATTCTCCTCCGCGGGCTGAAAGATCAGCCGAACGGTTCCGGCAAAGCGGTCCCGCAGGGAGGTCAGCAGGGAGGCCGCTCCCAGAAGGGAGGCTGTGTGGATGTCATGGCCGCACATGTGGGCCCTCCCCTCTTTTTGGGAGGAGAAGGAAAGTCCGCTCGCCTCCGTACCGGGGAGGGCATCCATGTCGGCCCTGAGGGCGATGGTTCTGCCGGGGGTTTTTCCCCGGATCAGGGCCGTAACCCCCGTTTCGCCGATTATGCGGACATCCTCCGCCCCCATTTTCTTCAGGGCCTCCGCCACATATCGGGCGGTCTCTTTTTCCTCTCCGCTCAGCTCGGGGTTCTGGTGAAGGTGATGCCTCCAGGCGCGGATATCTTCCTCGATGGCGCGGGCCATGGCGAGCAGGTCCATTTCATTTCCTCCTTCGGCAAATCAGCTATTTCAGCCGGCTCCGGATCCTGGCGATCCGGGTGACGATCTCCTCCGCCGTCTCCAGGATGGCGGGAAAGTCTCCTTCTTTTCCGTGGGGCTTCACCAGGGCGCTCCCGAGCCCCACGGCGAAGGCTCCGGCGGCGAACCAGTCCTCCAGGTTGTTGGGGGTGACCCCCCCGATGGGCATGATCTGGGCGTGGGGCAGGGGGCCGTGGACAGCCTTCACGAAGGAGGGGCCGAGGACCTCTCCGGGAAAGGCCTTCACCACGTCGGCGCCCCACTCCATGGCCTGAACGATCTCCGTGACGGTGCCGACTCCGGGCATGTAGGCCACCCCGTACCGGTTGCAGAGCTTCGCCACATCCCGGCTGAAGCAGTGAGAGACGATGAACTCCGCCCCCGCCTCCAGGCAGAGCTTCGCCGTCTCCGGATCCGCCACGGTGCCTGCGCCGAGGATCATCCCCCGGGACCGGCCCCGGGCGGAGACGTCCTTCATGATCTCAAAAGCCCCGGGGAAGGTGGTTGAGACCTCGAGAACCGTGATGCCCCCGTCGAAAATGGCGTCCGCCGACGCGATGCCGTTCTGCACGTCGGGGGTCCGGATGATCCCAACCACGCCGAGATCGGAAATACGCTGCAGCACTTCAATCTTTCGGATGTTCATGGATATTTCCTCCTTCATGTTTTCATTGACTTTTTGATTTATCAGACATTATAATAACAGAAAGTAAGAAGATCTAAATATATTTTTGGAGGCTCCGCCGTGAACCGAGTGCAGGAAGAATTCCGCCTCTTTGAGTCCCTCATGAAAGGACTTACCGCCATCTTCGGCACGAACTGCGAGGTGGTCCTCCACGACCTCACCGATGGGTACGAGAGCACCGTGGTCCTCATCGAAAACGGCCATGTCACGGGCAGAAAGGTTGGAGACTGCGGAAGCAATCTCGGCCTCGAGGTCCTCCGGGGGACGGTAACTGACGGCGACAAATACGGCTACTTCACCAATACCCCCGACGGAAGGGTGCTCCGCTCCTCTTCAGTGTACATCCGAAACGACGAAAATAAGGTCATCGGGTGTCTCTGCGTGAATTTTGACATCTCCAATCTCATGGTGGCGGATAATACGATCCGCTCTCTTATCTCCAGCGGCGAAGAGAACAAGGAAGAGGAGTTCTTCGTCAACGACGTGAATCAGCTCCTCGACGCACTCCTTCAGAAAGCCCGGGACGAAGTGGGCAAGCCTGTCTCCTACATGTCCAGGGAGGAGAAAGTCCGGGTGGTCGAATTCCTCGACCGCAAGGGGGCCTTTCTCATCACCAGGTCGGGAAGCAGGATCTGCTCCTTTCTCGACATCTCCAAGTTTACACTCTATTCCTATCTTGACGAGATCCATAAAGAAAATAAATCTGCTCAATAAGGCGACAGAAGCAGGACCGAAGGCTTATGAAAGGCTTTTTTCGTCCGCAAAGGCAATACCCCTTCAGCAAATCCGGCAAGAGGGGACTGGAACAGATACTTTCGGCATCTTTCTGGAGTCCGGCGATCCCATGAAATGCCTGTATTGGCGGGATCGATTTCGCTTGTAAGCGCTTTAAGGGGGGATTGATGGCATCGGAAATATTTTTGAATGAAGGGCTCTCTGTGCCGTATCGCGGTGTAAGACGGATTCTTCTGAGGCGGTGATGTTCGAAGTGTGATCGTGTACCAGGTATGCAGGGTCGTTTGAAAGCACGATTGATTCGTTCATCGTTTTGTGGCCTGGAATGAGAATGAATTGTAAAAGGGGGTATTCAGGGATGAAAAAGGTGCTTGCAATCGTATTGGTTCTTTGTTTCCTGATGGCCGGAATGGCTTCGGCAGCGGAAAAAAGCAAGCTGCACGAAGTTCTTGACCGCGGATATCTGATCGTGGGAACGGGTTCGACGAACGTTCCGTGGCATTCCATCAATGCCGACGGGCAATATGAAGGATTTGACATCGAGATGGCGAAGATTCTGGCGATGGGCCTTTTCAATGATGCGACAAAGGTGAAATTCGTCGAACAGGCGAGCGATCAAAGAATCCCCAATACACTCACGAATAAGGTTGACATCACTTTCCAGTTTATGACGATCAACCCGACCCGTGCGCAGCAGGTCGCTTTTTCGATTCCCTACTATACCGAAGGTATAGGTCTGATTCTTAAAACCGGCGGAAAATACAAAACCTACGCTGATCTTACCGCAGCCGTTGCCGCAGGGCAGAAAGTCACTGTCGCCATCCTTCAGAATGCCGACGCGGCAACCAATGTTCAGCGTATGGTTAAGGGCGCGAAGGATGATCAGTACGAAAGTCAGGGCCTGGTCTACCAGGCAGTGGATTCCGGCCGCGCGGATGCAGGGGCTGTTGACCTCTCCTCGATAAAATGGCTCGCTTCCAAACAGCCGGAAAAATATACTGATTCGGGTTTTGGATTCAACCCTCAGAATTACGGTGCGGCAATGAACCCCAACGATCAGGTCTGGATCAATTATGTCAACCAGGTTCTTCTCGATGCCATGACGGGAGCTACATATCCCCGCTATTTTGAAGCGTATAAGAAGTGGTTCGGAGAGGAGCCGCAGCAGCCCCTCGTCGGAATGCCCTCCATGTACCGCGCAAAATAACCTGTTCGGTTGCCTGTCCTCTTTTCAGAGGAGGACAGGCTGTTTTTTCTCTCCGGTGAATCTCTGCTCTGAAAGGTTTTGCCGGAATGAAACAGACAGGGAAGCCAGGGGTTTTCGGCCCTTTGCGGTTCCAAAGCCGGACCCTTTTTGACGGGAAATCGATACGCAGTGCAAGGAGCGAGGCTATGGCGTATATATTTAATTTCAAGCTGGTATTAACCTATTTTCCCGAGTTTCTTGCCGGGCTGGGGCTGGGAATTTCCCTTGCCGCCGCGTCTCTTTTCTTCGGAATGATCATAGGTATCGTGGTCGCCTATTGCGCCATATCCAGAAACAGGGGGCTGAAGACTTTCGCGTCGGGGTATGTCATGGTATTGCGGAATATCCCTCTGCTCGTGCTCACCTTCTTCTGCTATTTCGGCCTCCCTGACTGGGGAATCATGCTGAGCAAAAACGCGTCCTTCGTCTTTGCGCTGTCGCTCTATGCCGGGGCGTATCTCAGCGAGGTTTTCCGCTCGGGTCTGCAGGCCATTCCTGTCGGGATCATCGAGGCTGGAGCGGCGATAGGTCTCCGCAGACTCCAGATCATGCGGTACATTCAGCTTCCCATAATGTTCAGGAACGTCCTTCCGGCCCTTTCAAACAATTTCATTTCGCTCTTCAAGGACACCTCTCTGGCTTCGTCCATTGCCGTAGTCGAGCTCACCTACCTGGCACGCAAGGTGAACACGATTACGTTTCGCGTTATCGAGGTGTGGCTCGTCGTCGGCGCCATGTATGTCGTTTCATGCTACATCATCGCCTTTTTTCTGCGGCTTCTGGAGCGCAGATTCCGCATACAATGAAAAGAGGATAAGCTCATGGGGACAGGTTTTTTCGCAAGCATCATCCGTTCTCAGAATGCCATTCTTGCGGGCATCTCGAATACCCTCTCCTCTTCCCTGCTCGCAATTCTCATCAGCACGGTAGTGGGCCTCGTATTCGGCATAATCCTGACGTACGGAAATAAATATGCCCGGTTTCCCTTTCGGCTCTATGTCGATATCATCCGCGGAATTCCGGGCTTGCTCATCGTGTTCGCCATTTATTATTATCTCGATTTCCTGCTTCAGACGTGGAATTTATCGCTGCCTCCCTTTGCGGCCGGCTTCATTGCACTGTCTGTCAATGCGGCTGCACATGTCGCCGAGAATACCAGGGGAGCTCTGGAAACTATCCCCAGAGGACAAATCGATGCGGGGAGAGCCATCGGCATGAAATTCCGGCAGATCCTGGGCTATATTCTTCTGCCCCAGGCACTGGTTCGGATGCTTCCGCCCTGGATCAACATCATCACCGAGATCATCAAGGGTTCGACCCTTCTTTCTCTCATCGGCGTAGCCGAGCTGATGCTCACGACGCAGCAGCTTATCGCTCTGAACAACAACGCCCTCCGATATTACGCCTTTGCGGGATTCATCTATTTTGCGATTAACATCACTGTCGAACAGATAGGCAAATTCGTTGAAAGAAAAGTGAGCAGGGGGATGAACGCATGAGCGATGCTTTGCTGCAGATTCGGGGGCTGGGAAAGTCTTTCGGCAAAAATCAGGTTTTTTCTGACGTCGATCTGGATATCAACCAGAGCGAAGTCGTATCCATCATCGGTTCATCAGGGTCAGGCAAGACGACTCTGCTGCGCTGCATCAATCTGCTGGAGCTTTTTCAGAAGGGAACTATCCACCTCAACGGAGAGGAGCTGGGGTATAAAACAACGGGGCACAAACGGTTCCGGCTCTCGGAAAGCCAGATTACTAACCAGCGCATCCACACCGGAATGGTATTTCAGCAGTTCAATCTTTTTCCTCATCTTACGGTGTTAAAGAACGTCATGCTCGGGCTTGTAAAAGTGAAGCACATCGACAAAGAGGCTGCCGAGGCGGAAGCGAAAAAGTGGCTGACCCGGGTCGGCCTGGCGGAAAAAATCGACAGCTACCCTTCCCAGCTCTCCGGCGGCCAGCAGCAGAGAGTGGCCATTGCCCGGGCGATCGCCATGAACCCCCTGATCATGCTTTTCGACGAGCCTACGAGCGCTCTTGACCCGGAGCTCGTCGGCGAGGTGCTGAACGTCATCAAGGAGCTGGCCCGGGACGGCACGACCATGGTTGTCGTCACCCATGAAATGCGTTTTGCCTATGAGATCTCCGATAAAATCGTCTTCATGGACAACGGAAAAATTGCCAGGGTCGGCACGCCGAAAGAGATATTCATCGACAAGGATCATCCCCGGCTGAGAGAATTTCTCGCCACATTGAATATAGATGTCGCTTCTTCAGCGTGAGGGGGCGCAAAAGAATAATAAGCGTAAAGATGGCAGAATGCCGGTTGGCCATGATCGGCTCACGGGAGGGAAATCATGAAACAGCAGGAGAAGGGCAAGGTTTTTGCGGCGGTCTTTCCTCATTCTGACGATTTTACTTTTAATGCTTGCGGCCTCATGCTCAAGCTCATCGGGGAAGGGTGCACAGGATATTTTATCCGGATGACGGATGACTGTATGGACAGCTATGATCTTTCCTACGGCGAGACCGCCCTTCGGATAGAAAAGGAAACGGAAGAAGTGGCACAGCTGTTGGGAATCAAAAAAGCGTACCATTTTAATTATAATAACCATTATATGTGCTACGATAATATAACCGAAATGCGCCACAGGCTGATCCTGATGTTTCGTTTTCTGAAAGTCGATACGGTGATCTCTTTCGATCCCTACGGCCATTACGAAGAAAATCCCGATCATGAAGTTACGGGAAAAGCTGTGGAACAGGCATGCTGGATGGCGGGAAGGCAGCTGGATCTTCCGGAGACGAAGGATATGGGGCTTGCGCCTCACTTTGTCCGGGAAAAATATTATTTTGCCCGGGGACCCCAGGAGACGAACTGCGTGGTAGACATCAGTCCCTATATGGATATCAAGCGCAGAGCCATAAAACTTCATGCCACGCCCCTCGACAACATGTGGAAGGTTTTTCTGGAGAACTGCGGCGAAGACGGAAAGATCCCCTACGATGAGTTCGTCCGCATTTTTTTCACCCAGCGGGAACAAGAACCCTGTGAGGGGCTTCTGCATTATGAAAAATTTCATCACATCGTTCCCACGCCCTTTTGAGGATTCCCTACTATAAACGACTGACGGAAGGTGCAGGCATATGAATATTTATGAACAGCTTGGAGTCAGGACCTTGATCAACGGATTCGGGACGGTATCGAAGATCAGCGGCTCTTTGATGGATCCGGAGGTTTTGCACGCAATGAGCGAAGCTTCGAAGCATTACGTGGAGATCAACTCTCTGCACAAGGCGGCCGGAAACTACATCGCTCAATTGCTCGACAGCGAGGACTGCTGCATCACCTGTGGGGCTGCAGCGGGAATCGCCATCGGAACGGCAGCATGCATTACCCGGAACGACCCCGTCAAGCGTCTGAAGCTGCCGGATACGGAGGGCATGAAAAACGAGGTCCTCGTGCTCAAGAGCCACCGGATTTTATACGATCAGGCACTGCTTCTGTCGGGAGCGAAAGTGATCGACGTCGGAACGACCTCCTTTGCCATGCCGGAACAGGTTGAAGCGGCGATCAACGAGAAGACCGCGATGTTTTTCTACGTCTCGGAGAATGAAACCATGCGGGGGTCTATACCCCTCCCGAAACTGATCCCCATATTGAAGAAAAAAGAAGTTCCCATAATGGTAGATGCAGCGGCGGAGCTGCCTCCGAAGTCAAACATATCGAAATATCAGAAAATGGGGGCTGACCTTGTGGTATTCAGCGGCGGCAAAGAGATCCGCGGGCCCCAGTCGTCAGGGCTGATTCTAGGGCGCCGGGATTTGATCGAAGCATGCCGTGCCAGCTCCAGCCCGAACTACAGCATCGCTCGGTCGTTGAAAATCGACAAGGAGACGATCGCGGGCATAACCCGTGCCGTAGAACTTTTCCTTGAGAAAAATTACGATGAAATATATGAAAAGTGGACAGAAATGTCGAATACTATGGCGGCCGAATTGGAGAAGAGCGGAAAAGCTTTTGTCCGGACGGGCTATCCGCAGGAAGCGGGGATCCAGCCTGCCAACATTCTGCGGGTCTATATAAAACCCAAGAACAAGCCGGCGCAGGATCTGTACGACCATCTTCTCTCCCTCACCCCCCAGATTTATACCGATTTCCGGGGCGGTGAAGTCATCGTCAATCCGCAATGTCTGACCGAAAACGAAGCTAAGATTGTCGCCGCTGAGATAATCAAGGCTCTGTAGCTGCCTGTGCTCGTTTTTCAGGACTCGGGAAGGATCTTCCCCGGCCCGGATTTCGACTTTTCTTTTCAGGGTGACATTCCCTGTCTTCCGACATCTTGATGATAAGGCGGCGATGCTAAGTGTCCCGGGATATTTACAAGGAACTCGGAATTCGTACGGTCATTAACGCAGCGGGAACCTATACCATGGTGGGAGGCTCCCGGATGAGCGAAGAGACCATCTCCGCCATGGCGTCTGCGGCCCGAAGCCATGTGGTCATCAAGGAGCTGCAGAAGAAGGTCCATGAGCGGCTCGCCTGCCTCACCCGCAACGAGGCGGCCTTCGTGACGAACGGCGCCGCGTGTGCACTGCATATCGCAGGGGCGGCCTGCATCGCCCGCAGATGGGGGCGCCCCCATTCCGCCCTTTCCTCCGGTCAGATCGCAAAGAGCGAGATCATCGTCCACCGGGCCCACCGGAACCCCTACGACTGGTCCCTCCGGCTGCTGAACGCCACCCTCGTGGAGATCGGCTTTCCGAACATGATCCTTCCCACGGTGGAGGACGACCTGGAGTACGCCATCACGGAGAACACTGCGGCCATCTTCTATTTCTTCATGCCCCCCGGAGGATGGGCGGCCCGGGGCGCTCTCGGCCTTGAAGAGACCATCGCCGTGGCTTCCCGGCACGGCATTCCGGTGGTGGTGGACGCGGCGGCCCAGGTTCCTCCCGCGGAAAACCTGTGGAAGATCACCGGCATGGGTGCTGATGCCTGCATCTTCAGCGGGGGCAAAGACCTTCGGGGACCCCAGGCAAGCGGTCTGATGGTTGGGAAGAAAGACCTCTTCTCGTGGATTGAAAAGACGGCCTTCCCGACCTACGGCGTGGGGCGGATGTTCAAGCTCGGCAGGGAGGAGATCGTGGGTCTCCTGGCCGCTGTTGAGCAGTACGTCGCAGCGGACGGCGAAGATCGCCTTCTTTGGGCGGAGGACCGCATCGCCTCCGCGGCGGCGGCCTTTGAGAAGAGCACCATGGTATCGGTGCACAGGCTCTACCCCAACGAGGCGGGACAGCCCTTCCCCCAGATGAAAATCTCCTTCGCCCGCCCCGGATGCGCCCCAGAGGTCCTGCGCCTCCTCCGGGAGGGAGACCCCTCCATCTTCACCATGGCCGCCGACGACGAATCGGTCTTCGTGAACCCCATGACCCTGCGGAACGATGAGATCGACGCCGTAGTGAAAAGGGCAGGGGAGATCGGGGAAATTTTCGAGAAAGACCGAAGGAAAGCGTGAAAGGAGAAGCGGCGATGGAAAGAATGAAAATTGAGGGAGAGAAAAATTTTCTTCCCCCGGAAGGATTCACCCTCATAAAGGGCGGACGGCTGCTTGACCCGGCAGGCGGACTTGACGAAGAGGGGGATCTTGCCCTCTTTGACGGCAGAATTGAGGGGGTCGGAAAAAACCTTCCGGAAAAAAATGCGGCTAAGATCATCGATGCCTCGGGACTTCTGGTCACCCCGGGCCTCGTGGACCTCCACACCCACCTCTTCGCCACGGCGGGGAACCCCGACGCCTGGGCGGGGGAGAACAGCGTCTTCCCCGACGGGTTCAGCTTCCGCAGCGGCATCACCACCATGGTGGACGCGGGCAGCGCGGGATGGCGGAACTTCGACCTCTTCCGGGTGACGGTGATCGACCGGGCGAAGACCCGGGTCTTTGCCTTCGTGAACATCGCAAGCTACGGCATGATCAACGACATCATCGAGCAGCACGCCCCCGATTTCGACCCGTATAAAGTGGCTGAGAAGGCTAAGAAGCATACCGACGTCATTGTGGGCATCAAAAGCGCCCACTACTGGAACCCGGGATGGGAATCGGTGGCGAAGGCCGTCGAGGCGGGGGAGCGGTCGGGTCTGCCCGTCATGGTGGACTTCGGCTATTTCAAAAAGGAGCGCCCCTACTGGAAGCTCCTCCTCGAGAAGCTGCGCCCCGCCGACATCACCACCCACTGCTTCCGGGGGCCCGTCCCCGTAGCCGACGAAAAGGGCAATCTCTATGCCTATCTTTCCGAGGCCAGGAAGCGGGGAATCCTCTTCGACCTGGGCCACGGAGGGGGCAGTTTTCTCTTCCGCAATGCCGTACCGGCCTTTCGGTCGGGGTTCTACCCTGATACGGTCTCATCGGACCTCCACGTCCAGAGCATGAACGGGGCAATGATGGATCTTCCCACGACCATGTCGAAGTGTCTCGCCCTCGGCATGCCCCTGGGGGAGGTTGTAAAAGCGGCCACGTCCCGGCCGGCGGAGATCATCGGGCATCCCGAACTCGGCCGCCTCGCCCCCGGCTCTCCCGCCGACATTGCCCTGTGGACTCTCCGGGAGGGGAACTTCGGCTTCAAGGATTCCTTCGGAGGACGCCTCACGGGAAATCTGCGCCTCGAATGCGAAATGACCTTCCTGAACGGCGAGGTCCTGTGGGACCTCAACGCCAGAGATGCCGTCCCGTACTCGGCCCTTCCTCCGGATGCAGGGATACGGGAGGGGGAGTGTGTTGTTCTGCCAGAGAACATTTAATTCTTGCGATGAATCCAAAAATACTTTTTGGGGGATTGCTGAAAAATATTTTTACAAAAAGAGGAGGCTCCGTGGATGTTCGATCTGCTTTTGAAAAATGCAAGAATCTACGATGGATTGGGAAGCCCGTGGTTTAAAGGGGATGTGGCGATCAAAGACGAAAAAATTGCTGCTGTCGGAAAAATTGCAGAAGAACAAGCCGGCCGGACAATTGATATATCTGGGAAAGCATTATCTCCGGGATTCGTCGATACGCATACTCACTCGGACAGAACCGCTCTTTTCGTCAATAATCCTGACGCGAAAATTCTTCAGGGCGTTACAACAGAAGTGGCAGGAAACTGCGGACAATCTGTTGCGCCTCTTTCCGATGAGTATATGGATCAACTCAAGCATTATCTTTCTCCTTATCTGCCTGAAAACGTGCACGTCCTATGGGACTGGAAAAGTACCGGGCAAATGATGAACCGATTCGACTCTCAGGGACATATAACAGACCTTGTTTTCCTGGTCGGCCATGGAACGGTCCGCATGGCCGTCATGGGTGCCGAGTCCCGCCCCTGCACTGAAGACGAGCTTCAGAAAATGAAGAACTATGTGGCGGAGGCTATGGAGAGCGGCTGTGCAGGAATTTCAACGGGATTGATTTTCCCTCCGGGATGTTACGCGCAAAAAGAGGAGATAATTGAACTCTGCAAGGTAGTGGCAAGGTATAATGGAATATATTGCGCCCATATCCGCGGAGAGGCGGGTTCTCTTCTGGATGCTTTTCAAGAGGCTATAGACATCGCCGAGAAAAGCGGCTGCGCCCTTCAAATATCTCATCATAAGGTCATGCGGCGCTTCAGGGGGTGGTCGGAAAAAACCTTTGGAATGATGGAAGATTTCAGAAAGAGGGGCGGAGACGTAACCTGTGATGCCTACCCGTACCCCGCCGGATCAAATAACGGAACCTCACTTCTTCCTCAGTGGACAAACGCCGGAGGTGTTCCCAGCCTTCTGAACCGGCTGCGGGACCCTCAGACCAGAGAAAAAATCAAAGCGGATTTTAAAATCGATCTTCCGGGTTGGGATAATCATGCAAAAGATACCGGTTGGGATCGGATTTTGATAGGATCCGTAAAAAAAGATAACTCTTTGGTCGGCAAAACCTTTGCAGAGATCGCCAAAGAACGAAATATGAACCCTGAAGATACGTATATGGATATCATCCTGTCCGAGGAAGCAGGAGCCACTATCGTGATTCTCTCTCATTCCGAAGAGGATATGGAAAATATTTTACGCCACCCTCTGACGATGATAGGCTCCGATTCTTTGCCGACTTCAATTGAAGGACCTCTTGCCGTAGGAAACCCCCATCCGAGGAGTTTCGGCTGCTATCCGAGAGTTCTTGGAGTTTATGCCCGGGAGAAGAAAATTTTTTCCATGGAAGAAGCGATCAGAAAATGTACAGGCATGCCTGCTTCCCGTTTTCGCCTTTTTGACAGAGGGGTTGTTCGGGAAGGTCTGCGGGCGGATCTTGTCGTTTTTGATCCCGACACTATAAAAGACAACGCAGAATACAGAAATTCAAGAAAGTTGTCCACTGGGATCGATTTTGTGATAAAAAACGGAAGAATCATTGTATCGAACGGCCATGTTACCGGTCCCATTCTTGGAAAAAGCGTGAGACTTTAGATAGGGAGAAAAGCATCTCAGCAGGAAGGGGGAAAAAGAGCCGAGTGAGGGATCTATCCGTTGAATGAAGCTGCGAACCAAAACCGGGAAATACCTACGGAATATGAAAGGAGTGTTCTAGCATGAAAAGCACCGTGAAAATTCTCTGCCTGTTTACTTTGGTCCTCTGTCTCCTCATATCGGGAGAGACCGGAGCCCTCGCTTCAGGAGGAACTCTTCGGGTTGCGGTTATTGACGAAGCTCCTTCCCTTGACCAGCAGGTCATAACAGCCGACCTGACCACAATGATAGCGATGCACATATTTGAAGGGCTCTATACCTTCGATTCGAAGTACTCCCCGGTGCCTATGCTCGTAAAAGAAGAAGAAGTGAAAGACGGTGGAAAAAATATCGTTCTTCATTTGCGGGAAGGTGTCAAGTTTCATAACGGAAAAGAAATGACGGCCGATGACGTGTACGCGTCTTTGGACCGGTGGAGGAAATTCGGTTCCAGAGGTCCGGTTCTTTTTAACAATATCGAAAAGATGGAGACAACAGGAAAATATGAAATAACCCTGCTTTTCAAACAACCTTTTGCCCCGTGGAAAAACCTCTTTGCTTTCATGAACGGAGGCCCCGCAATTTATCCGAAGGAAGTTGCGGAAAAGGCTGACAAAAAACCAATTCCCGAGACTGAGTATATTGGAACCGGACCCTACAAATTCGTCGAGCGAAATCCCAGCCGCTATATTAAACTTGTCCGATTTGACGAGTATGTTTCCAGGACAGAGCCGATGGACGGATATGCGGGGAAAAAAGAAGCTCTTTTTGATGAAATACGGTTTATTCCTGTACCGGACGACTCGACAAGAGTGAACGGCGTCAAGGCCGGGGACTATGATTACGGCGAGAGGATCGCAGGTGACCTTTACGATACTCTGAAGGATGATCCCTCTCTGGTTGTGACCGTACAGCAGGGGGGAAGTCAGGGACTGGTATTTTTCAATTCAAAGGATGGTCTGCTGAAAGATAACTATAAGCTTCGACAGGCTATCATGACGGCAGTGGATATGGAAGCTGTTCTGAAGGCTGCTGTGGGTCCTGCTGCTCTTTGGAAAAAAAGCGGATCGATTATGCCTGAAGGAACACCATGGTATTCAACTGCAGGAATTGATAAATACAGTCTCGGAAACGCCGAAAAAGCTATGGCTCTTGCAAAAGAAGCGGGTTATAAGGGAGAAAAGCTGACCTACATGGCGACCACTTCCTACAAGGTCCACTATGACAGTTCCCTCGTCATTACGGAACAGCTCAAAAAAGCCGGTTTCAATATCGACTTCCAGATATACGACTGGGCTACCCTCGTCTCAAAAAGAGTCGATCCGACCCAATGGGATATGTTCTTTACATATCATGGATTTGTACCGGATCCGATACTCTATACTTTCATGAGTGAGGCTTACCCAGGATGGTGGACTACTCCGGAGAAAAAAGAGCTCGCTGCAAAATTTGCCGTCACGCTCGATGAGAAAGAAAGAAAGAACATTTGGGACCAGATTCAGAAACTTGTCTATGAGCAGGTTCCCATTATGAGGACAGGAGATAACTATATCTATGATATTTATTCTCCGAAATTAATGGGGCTCAAGGATACCGCATTGATATGGGCTCGTTTCTGGGGGGTTAGCTTTAAGAAGTAGGAGGATTTTCCCAAAATAAAGAGAAGGGGGAGCTTTTTCTCCCTTCTCTTTTACGAAAGGAGGGGGTTGCTTGTTTTCTTATATCGTCAGGCGAATAGCGAGTATGATCCCGTCTCTTCTGCTCGCGTCCATAATAGTATTCTCATTTATTCATTTGATTCCGGGAGATCCCGCAAGAGTTATGCTGGGAGATCAGGCAACTCCCGAACAGGTGGAAATACTTCGCGAGAGCATGGGTCTGAATCGTCCGCTCGTTATCCAATATACCCGATGGATTGGAGGAGTATTGAGAGGGGATTTCGGGACATCGATTTTTTTTCATCAGCCTGTACTGGGAATCATTCTTGACCGTGCCGAAACAAGTGTGCTCATCGCAGTGCTTTCGATGATACTGATTATTTTGATCGGTGTTCCTATCGGGATATTGTCTGCGGTCAGATACAATAGCTGGCTTGACCAGTTTTTTTCAGGTCTTTCCATGTTTTTTGCCTCGATTCCAACATTCTGGCTCGGACTGAACCTCATGATCCTTTTTTCTGTTGTGCTTGGATGGCTCCCCTCCTCAGGCTTTCCGTCCATTATCGAATCGGGAGACTGGATGAATCTGCGATATCTGATTTTACCCTGCATTACCCTCGCCGCTCCTAATTCGGCCCTTATCATCCGTCTTACAAGATCAAGCATGCTGGATATTTCAAATGCTGATTACGTAAAAACTGCTCGTGCCAAAGGATTATCCGAAAGAGCGGTAAATATTCGGCATATTTTTCGAAATTCCCTTATTTCAGTAGTTTCAGCTCTGGGTTTCACTTTCATCGGACTGGTTTCAAAAACTGTCGTCACTGAAACCGTTTTTTCTCTTCCGGGCATCGGACGACTCGTGGTGGAATCAGTTTTGAGAAGAGACTATCCGACGATACAGGGAATTATCCTGATTATCGCTTTCGTCTATATGATTATCAATCTGATCGTGGATTTATCTTATGCAATCCTTGATCCGCGAATCCGGTACAGTTAGGGGCCATCCAGATGAAATTCATCTCGATTTTCTATAAACGAAAGATTGCATTTGCAGGCCTGATCATTATCTCCATAATGATTATCTTTGCCATATTTGCTCCTTTGATCGCACCTTACGATCCTCAGGGAATGAATCCCATGGATAAGCTTCGTCCTCCGGAGGCAAAACATCTTTTCGGCACTGATAACTTCGGCAGAGATATCTTCAGCAGAGCCGTCTACGGTGCCAGAACGAGCTTGATCGGTTCGGCAGGTGTCATTGTATTCTCCATGTCCTTTGGTGTCCTTATCGGAGTAGCCTCAGGCTATTTCAGAAGGATCGAGCCCTACCTCATGCGGCTCATCGATGTCCTCATGGCATTTCCGTCTCTTCTGCTGGCCCTGGTGCTCGTCTCCATTCTCGGGAGGGGGATGGTCAATGTCATCCTGGCTGTGGGCGCCACCTATCTCACCCGGACCACCCGGATCGTCTACGGCCTGACCCTGAAGCTGCGGGAGGAACCCTACATCGAGGCGGCCATCTCCGCAGGGGTGCGGCGGACCGACATCATATTCCGGCACATTCTCCCCAACATGATGTCTCCTCTCATCGTCCAGGCCACCTTCACCTTCGCCTTCTCCCTCCTCGACATGGCGGCCCTCGACTTCCTCGGCCTCGGCATCCCACCCTCAATTCCCAGCTGGGGGAACATGCTGAGCGAGGGGCGGATGTACCTAACCCGGGCTCCCTGGCTGCTCATATTTCCGGGAGCGTGCATTGTCCTCACGGTCCTCTCCTTCAACCTCGCCGGAGACGTGCTCCGGGACCGGCTCGATCCCCATTTCCGCCGGGACATCGAGGGGGTGTAGGGATGGCGGATGACAAGGGCGCGCCCCTTCTTTCCATAGAGGACCTTCGGGTGAGCTTTCCCTCTCCTGCCGGGGATATCTACCCTGTGGATGGATTGAACCTGCATATTGCGAGAGGAGAGACCCTCGGACTTGTCGGGGAGTCGGGAAGCGGAAAATCCATGACCTCCCTCGCGGTAATGGGGCTTATCCCCCGTCCCCATGGAAAGATTGTCTCGGGAAGAATTTTTTTCAAAAATAGAAACCTCGTCACTCTGAAAAATGAAGAAATGATGAAAATTCGGGGGAAGGACATCTCCATGATCTTCCAGGAGCCCATGACCTCTTTAAACCCAGTATATACTGTGGGAAGACAGATTGTTGAGGGGATTCTTGCCCATGGCGCGATGTCGAAACGGAAAGCCCGTGAGCGGGCTGTGGAAATGTTAACAAAAGTAGGAATTCCGGGACCTGAAAAGCGAGTGGACGCCTATCCGCATCTTCTAAGCGGCGGAATGCGCCAGCGGGTGATGATCGCCATGGCCCTTTCGCTGAACCCCGAGCTGCTCATCGCCGACGAACCCACCACGGCTCTCGACGTCACCATCCAGGCCCAGATCCTCGAGCTCATGGAGGGTCTGAAAAAAGAGCGGACCATGTCCATTCTTCTCATCACCCATAACCTGGGGATCGTTGCCGAATCGGCTCAAAGAGTGGCGGTGATGTACGCCGGGCGCATTCTCGAACTCGCACCGACGGTCGACCTCTTCCGCTCCACCCTGCACCCCTACACCCTCGGCCTCCTCCAGTCCATCCCGCGGATGGAGGGTCGGGTGAAGCAGCTCAAGGCAATCCCCGGAATGGTCCCAACCCTCGACTCCCTTCCTCCCGGGTGCAAGTTCAGCAACCGCTGCTCCCTGGCGGAGGACGCCTGCCGGGCGGCAGAACCTCTTCTGCTGGAGGCTCAGCCGGGACATTTCGTCCGCTGCCGCCGGTGGCAGGAAGTCGCTGCCCTGACTGAAGGGAGGCGAAAGGCATGACCGGCCACCTACTCGACGTCCGGAACCTGAAAAAGTATTTTCCCGTCCGCTCGGGGGTTCTGCAGAAAGTTTCGGGGCATGTCAAGGCCGTGGACGGCGTGACCTTCTTTCTGGACAAGGGAGAGACCCTCGGCCTCGTGGGGGAATCGGGGTGCGGAAAATCCACCACCGGTCGCGCAGTCCTTCGGCTCCTTCCCGTGACGGAGGGGGATGTCTTCTTCCACGGGCGGAATCTGCTCGCCCTCTCCGGAGAAAATCTCCGCCGGGCCCGTCGGGAGTTCCAGATGGTCTTTCAGGACCCTTTCGCCTCCCTCGATCCCCGGATGACCGTGGCCCAGCTGGTGGGAGAGCCCCTCGAAGCCCACGGGCTGGCGGCCACCGTGGGAGAGCGGAACGACAAGGTGGCGGCGATTCTCGAGGAAGTGGGTCTTGACTCCTCCTATCTCCACCGGTACGCCTTTGAGTTCAGCGGAGGACAGCGGCAGCGGATAGGCATCGCCAGGGCACTGGTGCTCAATCCCGCCCTTGTGGTGGCCGACGAGCCCGTATCGGCCCTGGACGTCTCCATACAGGCACAGGTCATCAACCTGCTCGTGGAGCTGCGGGAGAAGTACGCCCTGACCTATCTCTTCATCGCCCACGACCTCAGCGTGGTGAAGCACATAAGCGACCGGGTGGCGGTCATGTATCTCGGCCGGATCGTGGAGATCACAAAGACGGACGCCCTTTTCCGGGATCCCCTCCACCCCTATACCCAGGCCCTTCTCTCGGCAGCCCCGGTTCCGGAGCCGGGAAAAAAGGAGCAGCGGATCGTGCTCGGCGGAGACGTTCCCAGTCCGCTGAACCCGCCGTCGGGGTGTCCCTTTCACCCACGGTGCTTCCGGGTGATGGACCGGTGCAGCCGGGACGTGCCCCATCTGCAGAAGCGCGGAGAGGGACATTTTGTCTCCTGCCATCTCTACGACTGAAAAATGCACCTATCATATCGAAGGAGGAAAAAACAATGAAAAAAGCCATTCGTACACCCAGCGCCCCCGACCCCGTCGGCCCCTATTCCCAGGGGCTGATCTGCGGCAGCAGGATCTACGTCTCCGGCCAGGGGCCGAAGAACCAGGCCACCGGCAAGACCCCGGAGGGGGTGGAGGAGCAGACCCGCCAGGTCCTCAAGAACATTCAGGCCATCCTCGAAGCCGGGGGGGCCACTATGGACCACGTGGTGAAGACCACCGTCCATCTGCAGGAACTGAAGCGGGATTTCCCCGCCTTCAATGCAGTCTACAAGGAGTTCTTCAAAGAGCCCTATCCCGTCCGGATCACCGTGGGAAGCACTCTCAACAACATCCTCGTGGAGATCGACGTCATCGCCGAATTGGACTGACAAGAGAGCAACACCAGTGAGCCGCGGGGGAATGTCCCCCGGCGGCTCCTTTTTTTCAGAAAAACGGAGGTGAGTTCCATGAAGGTAATCGCCATCAACGGCAGCCCCAGAAAGAGCTGGAATACGGCGGCTCTTCTGAACAGCGCCCTGGAAGGGGCTGCGTCAAAGGGGGCTTCCACGGAGATCGTCCACCTCTATGATCTTGACTATAAGGGGTGCATAAGCTGCTTCGCCTGCAAGCGAAGATGGGGAGCGAGCTACGGGAAATGCTCCGTACGGGACGGCCTGACCCCCCTTCTAGAGAAAATCGAAAGAGCTGACGCTTTCTTCCTGGGATCCCCCGTATATTTCGGCAATGTCACCGGAGAGACCCGGTCCTTCATGGAGCGGCTGCTCTTTCAGTATCTCGTCTATGCCCGGGAGGACAGGTCTCTGGCGCCGAAGAAGCAGGTGGGGCTGATATTCACCATGAACCTCTCCGACTCGATTGCAAAGGACAGAGGGTACGACTACATTTTCGAATCGACCGCACGGACATTCAGGATGCTCTTCGGATCCGCAGAAATCCTCTCCTCCACGGACACCCTGCAGTTCGAGAACTACTCGGACTATGTGGCTCCTCTCTTCAATGAGGAGGAGAAAAAGAGACGGCATGAAGAGGAATTTCCGAAGGACTGCAAAAGAGCCTTCGACCTCGGGGTGAAATTTGCCGGCGGAACCGGAAGCGACTCTTAGCGCCCCTTGGGCGGAGAAAGACGGGGGAGACCGATGGAGAGCGTACAAAAGCCAAAGGGACCGTGGATTCACCGTTTCCTGATCGTTTTTTTCACCGCAGTCTTCGCCGTGCTCGTCTACTGGGCCCTCGGCTTTCTGGTGGAGGACATCAGGTCGATTCCCGGTCCCCTTTACCCCGAGATTGAGAAGGGGTACCTCGACCCCGGACTGACGGAGCAGGAGAAAGCCCTTTCCCGGGAGATCGCCGAGACGGAACGGGCTATCGCCGGCAGAAATGATGAGCTGCGGATCATAGGTGATACGTCGGGAAATCTTCAGAGGACGATCAACCAGCTTCTGGAACTACAGCGCCTCGCGGTTCAGAAATCCGCCGCCCTTTCCGACCGGGAGCAGGCCAACCTCTCCGACAGCCTCGCTGCCTTCCTTGAAAGCCAGAAGCGCTACCAGGCGGTCAGCGCTGAACTTTCCCGGCTGACGGAGCGGAGGGAAACCCTCGCAACAGAAAAAAATACCCTCGAGAGAACCATAGAGGGAAAGCGCCAGCCGGCCAGAGAGGAGTTCGACCGACTCAGGGAAAAGCATAATCTGCGTCTTGCGGCCCTGCAGCTTGGCATCCTGCTTCCGCTCCTCGCGCTGAGCGCCTTTCTGGTGGTCAGAAAACGGAAAACTCTCTACTTCCCCCTCTTTCTCGGGTTCGGCTCGGCGGTGCTTGTGAAGGCCGCTCTCGTGATTCATCAGTATTTTCCCACCCGGTATGTCCGGTACCTGCTGGTGGCTGCCCTGCTCACAGCCGTGGGGAGGCTCGTCGTCCATTTCATTCGAAGCGCCGCCTTTCCGGACGCACGGCAGCTCTGGAAACAGCATAGGGAAGGATATGAACATTTCCTCTGTCCCATCTGCGAATACCCGATCAGAAGGGGCCCGAGGAAATTTCTTTTCTGGACCAGGCGCAGCCTGAAAAAGATTGTCCCGTCCGAATACTCCGGAGAGGATGAGCCCTACTGCTGCCCGTCCTGCGGCACAGTCCTCTTCGAGGAATGTCCACTTTGCCACAGGATCAGGCATGCCCTGCTTCCCTGGTGCGAGCACTGCTGCGGCGAGAAGAACACGGGAGAGGGCGCCGTCGAAGAGGGCAGCCGGCAGAAATCGACCCGCGATAAGATTTTATAATTTCGGGGAAAGGACCCTGTACCCGCAGCAATTGAACCCCGGTCATGAAAAGGACATAGGATTACTACCCTGTATCCTGTAAAATACACCCTTGTGGCAGGATTGTCTTCATTTTCAGAAAGGGGAAGTTTACAGGATGAAGCTTCGTCTGAAGGGGAAAATGCTGGCCCTGATACTGGGGGCGGTGGTTTTGGTGCTTGCGGGGTTGATCTGGTATGTTGGAACAGTGGCACGGAATGTGGCCCTTGAAAGTGCCGAGGAGCTCGTGGCGGCCACGTCGGGGAAGGTCGCCCTCGATGTTCGGATCGAAATGGAAAAAGGAATGACGGCGGCGCGGACCCTCGGCCTTGCCGTCGCGGGAATGGACCGGAAGGCAGAAGGCGCCCGGAAGAGCGCTCTCGGTATGCTGGAGGGAGTGCTGCGGCAGACGCCCTTTGTGCTCTCCGCCTGGCTGGTCTTCGAGCCGAATGCCTTCGACGCAAGGGACGGTGAATTCGCCGGAAAGGACGGTTTTCTTTCCACAGGGCGTTTTACCGCTACCTTGCTGAAATCGGGGGCAGAGGTGAAGCGAAGCTACGACATGACGGAGGAGATGCTGCGCACTCCCGGTGACGGCGACTGGTATCTTCTGCCGAAGAACTCGGGACGGGAAACAGTGGTTGAGCCCTTTCTCTACAGCTACACGGGCAATCCGAAGGATGAAAAAATGATCACGAGCATCGGCTTTCCCGTGAAAATCGATGGTCGGGTGGCCGGTGTCGTGGGAGTGGACGTGGACCTTCAGACAATTCAGCAGCTTGTGGGTTCCATCCGGGTAATGAAAACCGGTGCGGCCTCTCTGTTCTCCAATGAAGGAATGTATGTGGCCAACAGGAACAAAGACCTCGTGGGCAAAAACTTCGCCGAAGCGGCAAAAGGCACCCTGCGGAATGCGGACAGGATAATGGACGGAATACGAAAGGGAGAGCTTTTTTCTGTTCAGGACCGCGCCATGGCTGTGGCGGGAGAAACCCTGAAGGTGCATACCCCCCTGCGGATCGGGGAGTCCGAGGCTCCCTGGAGTCTTGTGGTCACCGTTCCCATGGACGAGATCACCGAGGAGTCCGACAGGTTGCTGCGCAACATCATTCTCGCCGCCCTTGCCGGGCTCCTTCTGCTGGGGATCGGAATCTACTGGATCGTGGGAAGGATTAGCCGCCCGGTGGTGGCCGTATCGAAACAACTGTCGAAACTTGCGGCCCTCGATTTCCGGGAGGAGAATCTCAGCCTTTCGGAGAGCAGGGACGACGAAATCGGAGATATGATGAAGGCTCTCGTCTCCATGCGGGTTGCCGTTGCCTCCATGGTGGCGTCCCTGCGGAAGGAATCTCAGTCGGTCTCGGGAAGCTCCCAGTCCCTTGCGGCCATCTCGGAGGAGACCGTTGCCTCCATGGACGAGGTGAAGCACTCGGTGGACGCAGTCGCCTCTCTCACCGAGTCGAATGCCGCTGCCCTCGAGGAGACGAACGCGGGGGTTGAAGAGGTCTCGGCGAGCGCTTCCCAATCGGCCCGGGCCGCAACTGAAGGGGCTGAAGCAGCGTCCCGGAGCAAAAGCGCCAGCGAGGCGGCGGTGGAAAAGGTACGAACCGTGGTGGATGAAATCCGGAAAGTGGGGTCCATGTCCGAGCAGACCAGGGAGGATATGAACCGGGTGGGCCAGTCGGTGGAGTCCATTTCCGGCTTTGTTGCAACTATCGGCCAGATCGCCGATCAGACGAACCTTCTCGCTCTGAATGCCGCCATCGAAGCGGCACGGGCAGGCGACGCCGGAAGAGGGTTCGCTGTCGTGGCCGACGAAGTGCGGAAGCTTGCGGAACAGTCCAACGAAGCCGCCCGGGAGGTCGCCCGTCTTATGGGTTCTCTTCAGAAGGACGCGGCACAGTCCGTGGAATCCATTCGGAAGGTGGATACGATCGTGGAGCAGACCATGCTTCAGTCCGCGGACGCTCAAAAAAGCCTTGAGGCATCTCTGCAGAGCGTAGGCGAGATCAGCGACTCCATTCAGTCCATTGCCGCAGCGGCAGAGGAGATGGCGGCGTCGAGCCAGGAGATGTCTGGCGGCGTGGATTCGGCGACAAAGGGAATGATGGAAGTGACCGAGTCCATGGGCTCGATCCACAATGCCACTGCCGATACTGCCAAGGCGTCGGAGGACGTGGCATTGGAGGCCCAAAAGCTTTTCGAGGCCGCTGAAAACCTCGCCCGTCTGGTGGCGGAGTTCAAAATAGACGATCAGAGAGGTGCAGGGCTGGTTCCTCTTCCGTAGTTTTTTAACCTACCCTTCCCGAAGGGTTACAATAGAAGGGAAGAACCAAAAATTCTCACCTTCGGGGAGGGATATTCATGAATCTGGGACTGAAGAATAAATCGGTACTGGTTCTCGCGTCGGGTTCCGGCCTCGGGAAGGCCATCGCCGGGGAGTTTCTGAAGGAGGGAGCCTCGGTGGTCCTCACAGGACGGACTGAGAGCAAGCTCGCCTCCGCCGCGGCTGATCTCGAGAAGCTCACCGGGTCGCGTCCCCGCTTTCACCCCTGCGACATCACGAAGGCGGAGGATCTCAAAGACCTCGTCGCCTTCGCCGCCGAACCTTCCGGAAGGGTGGACGTGCTCGTGAACAATGCCGGAGGGCCCCCTGCCGGGACCTTCGAGAGCTTCGGAGACGAGGCGTGGATAGGGGCCTTCGAGCTGACCCTGCTGAGCTATGTCCGGGCCATCCGGGAGGTTCTGCCCCTGATGAAGCAGACGGGGTGGGGGAGGATCGTGAATTCCACCTCGTCCTCCGTCCGGGAGGTTATCGAGAACCTTATTCTCTCCAACACATTCCGTCTCGGCGTCATCGGCCTGACGAAAACCCTGTCGACGGAGTTCGCCCCCTACGGCATTCTTGTGAACGCCATCGGGCCCGGGCGGTTCGACACGGAACGGATCCGCTCCCTCGACCGTTCATTGGCGGAGAGGAAGGGACTTCCCGTTGAGGAGGTCAGCAAGGGAGCTCTCTCCCGCATTCCCCTGGGCCGGTACGGAATTCCCGAGGAGTACGGACGCCTGGCGGCCTTTCTGGGGTCCGAGGCCAACACTTACATTACCGGCCAGACCATTCTCGCTGACGGCGGCATGGTACGGGCTGTGCCGTAAGGTGCAGGCAGAATAACGCAGAAGCTCCCTCCGGAAATCCGGAAGGGGGCTTTTGCGTTCCGTGGATTACAGTCAGGAGCCAGTGCTCCGTCCGCACCTTGGATTGTCTTTTCCATAAACCCTCCAGGTCCTTTCAGGAAATTGCCCGGGCAAAAGATTAGCCATTACATAAACGTAGCGAAGTCGAGCTTATAATCGGCAATCCTGGCCTTTCCAGGGCCATTGCCCCGCGGAAGCTCCAGAAGCGGGAGTAGAGAAGAAGGGATGAATTTCGATGTAATATCTTTTTTCGATTCATTCCGGATTGAACGTCAAGACCGGCCTCCTCCCTCAGCATTCCTCTGATACAATTGCAGAAAACAATTCCAAAAAGGGAAAAACCGGGCAAACCCTCGATATTTTGGAAGAAGGTAGCGGCAAATGCTTTTATGCCCCGTCAGTATGTAGGTGCTTCAGAGGAGGGATGGCCGTGCGCACAAGGATTTTTCTCCTGACGTTTTGTACGCTGCTGATTCTGTCCGCCCCTCTCTCCGCGGCTGCAGGGTCGGCTTTCCGTGAGTTCTCCGGCGACTTTGCGCCCGAGGACAACGGAGAGCGCCTGCTCGCTCTTCTTGTCTCGCTGACCGCTCCGGAACTCCTGGAACTGCGGATGGACGAACTGCCTGACGATGAAGGCAGCGTACGGGCTCTTTCTCTTCTTGTGCTCGGCGGTTCTCTCGGAGGGTTCCGTCTTGAGCGGTTCGCCCTGGAATCAGCTTTTCTGCAGCTCACCCCTCCTTTGACATGGAGGCTAGGCAGCAGGAGTTCCTTCCAGGTAAGAAGCGCTCTCCGGAGCAACTTCGAATTAACGCTCAACGAAGGGGATATCCAGCAAGCTCTGGAGAACTACGCTTCCGAAAGCTGGAGCAGCATCCTCGTGAAAATGGCAGCGGGGGAGATATACGCTCAGGGGACCTACAGGCCGCAAGATGCAGGGCTCTCCATTCTGACCGGGATCAAGACGAAGCTTGAACTCCGGGAGAGAAAGAGCGTGATGCTGAAAAGCCCCGAGATACGCATCAACGGTGAGGACAAGACTGAGCTTTTCCAAAGAGACCTCGACAGTCTTCAGCCCGTCATCGACTTCGCCGATTTTCCGCTCCCGCTCATTATTGCCCGTCTCTGTGTGGAGGAAGGGAGGCTGGTTCTGGCTACCGCAATCCGCCCGAAACCCGTGGAGGGCATCGTCTACCGCTATGTACAAAACCCGGAAAATCCCTTCTCTTTTCGTCATCGTGAGGACTTCGACTATTCGACGGCCCAGTTCCGGAACGGGGACCTTGTATTCGTCAGCGGCAGGACGTGGCGGAGCAAGATCGTCGGCCTTCTGGAGAAGGGACCGACAGTATTCTCCCACACCGGCATCATCAGAATGATCAATGGCAGTCCGCATGTCATACATGCCTCACCCGACTCCGAGGTGGTGGAACTTGAACCCGTAGAGTCCTTTTTTTCTCCGGAAAAAGTCGACTGCGCGAGGGTCTGCCGCATAGAGGATAATCCCGTCGCAGCGGAAATCGCGAGCCGGAAAGCGCTGGAATACTATACGGATAACACTCCTTTCGACACCGGTTTCAATACGGAGGACGGAAGCATGCTTTACTGCACCGAATTGATTTGGAGGGCCTACATGCATGGGGGGATCGACCTGGCGGAGGGGCGGTGGAATTATCTGCACAACCCCGTGCTTCACGGGAGGCTGCTGTTGCCGTACGGTCTGAGCCAAAGCCCCTTGCTCACGGAGGTCTTTACACTGAATTAAGAGGAAAAAGGGTGCCTTTCCCTTACAAACATACATCTGTATCCGTCAGAACACTCTCTTCGTTCCCGGCGAATATTACGGCGCCGGTGTTTCTCCGTGCCTCTTCCAGAACTCGAGCGGATTGACAGCCCCGCGGCCCGTCCGTATCTCGAAGTGAAGATGCGGACCTGTCGTCCTTCCCGTATCGCCTGCCAGGGCGATCACCTGTCCCTGGTGGACCTTCTGGTCACGCTTCACGAACAGATGGTCGCAATGGGCGTAGAGGGACGAGTTTTTTTCGTCGTGCTTCAGAATGACCGCGTTGCCGTACCCTCCCCTCGGACCGGAAAAAAGGACCATGCCTGCCTTGGCTGCCCGTATGGAAGCTCCGCGGGGCACTTGGATATCAACCCCCATGTGATAGTCGGCCTCCCTGGTTACCGGATGCGTTCTCTGCCCGTAGCGGCTTGTAATCCTCCCCTGCACGAAGAGCGGCCACAAGTATCCCAGCCGGGCTATGCCCTGGGATATGGTGGCTTCCAGAGGCAGGGATGAAGTTTCCGCTGCTGCGGCACAGCCTTCGGGAATGGACGCCGAAAGGATGAGGAACAGGGCGGCACATCCGGCCATCCCGGAGAAAAAGGTTCTTCTGCTCACGACATCACCTGCCCGGTGTGGAGCTCTTGTCGAATCTTGTCTCTATGATATCAGGAAACGCAGTCCTTTGATTGATCCGATATACTTGATCCAATATCCAGGAAGCAGTATAAAAAACTTACACGGTTCATCGTGTAAAGTGATTCAGGAAAATCATTCTGTATATTCAAGGAGGCAGGAAAATGGGGCAATATCTTGCGGGAAAGCTGCTCGAGAGAGCTGGCTCTCCCATGCAGGGTGAAACGGACAAAATCACCCTGACGGCCGATCACACCCTCACCCGGGACACCTCGGCAACCATTGCCAGACTCTGTTTCAAGACCATTTTCCCGGCCGCCCGTTCCACCCTTTCGGGGCGGTAGGGAGGGGCGGACATGTTCGGTCTCGAGGAGCGTCTTCTGTCGACGGACTACGAAAAAGAAGAGCGGAAGCGTCTCCTTTTCTCCCGGGGACTTGCCGAACCCGGCGGCGAGAACCTGATTCTCGGCTTCTTTCTGGATGAACGCCTCGCCGCCACGGGCTCCCTGGTGGGAAATATTCTCCAGGGGATCGCGGTGGACAGCGAGCTTGAAGGGGAGGGGCTTGCTTCAACGGTCACTTCAGCCCTGCTGAAAAAAGGAATCGAACGGGGACTGAATCACTTTTTCCTTTACTCGAAGCCGGCGGAGGCCCGGCTTTTCGAGGGGCTCGGCTTTTCTTTTCTCGCCTCAGCAAAAGCTGCCTCCTCCGGTCTCTCGGCCTCCCTGCTCGAATGGGGGAAGCCGGATATCGCCTCCTGGAAGGCCTTTCTGGCGAAAGAGGCGGAGGGCCGGCCCCGGGAGGCGGGGTGCGCAGTGGTGAACTGCAATCCCTTCACCCTCGGCCACCGGGCCCTGATAGAGTACGCCTCGGGCCGGGTTCCCCGGCTCTATGTCCTCGTGGTGCAGGAGGACAAATCCCTCTTTCCCTTCGAGGTGCGCCTCAGTCTCGTGCGGGAGGGCACGGCAGACCTGCCCAATGTGACCGTCCTCCCCGGAGGTCCCTACGTTATCTCCGCCGCCACCTTTCCGACCTACTTCACCCGCCTGGCCGCCGGCGGAACGGAGGAGAGGATCACCGAGCTCCACGCCGTCCTGGATCTCGAGATGTTCCGGCGGCATATCGCACCACCTCTCCGAATAACTTCCCGTTTCGTGGGAACGGAGCCCTTCTGCCCCGTAACCTCCCTGTACAATGAGACAATGAAGGAGATCTTTCCTGTGAATAAGGATGGGTTTCCGGCCATCGCCGTCCGGGAGATGCCCCGGTACGAGATGGAGGGGGCCCCCGTGAGCGCGTCGAGGGTCAGGGCTCTTCTTCATGAGGGAAGGCTCGGGGACGTAAGGGAGCTCGTGCCGGAGACGACATGGAAATGGCTTGCCTCTCCGGAAGCCCATAGGATACTGGAAAAAATCCGCAGGACCGAATCGAGACATTAATCCGGGGCAAAGCCCTGAAGGGAGAAGGTTCTATGAAAGCTCTGAGAAGTTCAGCGGCAGGGTCCCTTGAATCGAGCGATGTGCTGGTCTCCGTGAGCCCGGGGGATGACGGAAATATCGATATCTCAGTGGAGAGCATCGTCTTTCGCCAGTTCGGCCCCCGCATCCGGTCCGTGGCCGAAGAGGTCGCAGCCGCTTCGGGAATCGAGGGAACCGTCGTGCGGATCAACGACAGAGGCGCTCTCGAATGCACCCTTCGGGCCCGCCTCGAGACTGCCTTCGAGAGGCCCATGAACCCGGAATGACCAGTCTTCTCCTCGATGCCCGGGAGGAACGATGGCGCCGCCGGCTGCAAAAGGCCGCCCGGCTGCCTTCCGGCTTCTCCCTGGTCACCCTCACCCTGAGGATGCCCGCCCCTCTGCGCCTTCGGGACGACTGGGCCGAAAGGGCCCGGGAAATTCATCGGGCCCTTCTGGAATCTTTCGAGGGGGAAGGTTTTCTCCTGAGCCGGGAAGAGTTTTACCTCGGTCCCGATGGTCCAGAAGGTTACTGGGTCGTTTCCGGCGAGGCGGCAGAGGTCAAGAAGGGTGCGATAGGCTTCGAGGAGCGGCATCCTCTGGGACCTCTCGCCGATGCGGATGTCATGGACCCCTCCGGACAGACTGTGGGCAGGAGCGATCTGTCCCTTCCGCAGAGAAGGTGTCTTCTCTGTGGCCGAGGGGGGGCGGAATGCACCAGGGAAAGAACCCATCCCCGGGAGGAAATCGAGGAAAGGGTCGAATCCCTCTGGAAATCCTGGGAGGAAGCGGAAAGGGCTCCTTCGCCCCGGGAGGAAGCGGTGGCCCGTATCGCCAGCCTGGCCGACAGGGCGGTTCTCTTCGAGGCGGCGGCCTGTCCCAAGCCGGGGCTGGTGGACCCTCTTTCAAAGGGGGCCCACGGGGACATGGACTACTTCACTTTTTTGAGGAGCGCCGCCGCCCTCGCCCCCTGCTGGAGGGCCTTCGCCCTTTCGGGATGGAACTTCCGGGGGGGCGACCCGGCACTTCTTCTTCCTCTGTTGAGAAAAGAGGGGATCAAGGCGGAAAAGGCCATGTTCGCTGCCACGGGCGGGATCAACACCCACAAGGGGCTGATCTTCTCCCTTGGGATCCTCTGCGCCGCCTCGGGGATGCTCGCCCGGAAGGGGACCGCTCCTTTGCCCCTGCAAGTCTGCGGCCGGGCGGCGCAGATCGTCCGGGGAATCTGCGAAGCTGATTTTGCCGCCGCCCGGCGAAAGGAGAGAAGCTCTCTTACAGCCGGAGAGGAACTCTTTCTTGACCTGGGCGTTACGGGAATACGGGGAGAGGCCGAAAAAGGATTCCCCTCCGTGACCGGCTATGCCATGCCCCGGCTTCAGGGCGACCTGGACAGGGGACTATCGGTGAACGACGCCATGGTGAACGCTCTTCTCATCCTCTTCACCCGGTCTGAGGACACGAACGTCCTCGCCCGGTGCGGCTCCGCCGGGGCGGCCCTTCTCAAAAAGAAGGGAGGGGAGGCCCTCGCCGCAGGCGGCATGGATTCCCCGGAGGGGCGGGCTGCCGTGCACGCTCTGGAAGCCCTTTTCACCGAGAGTAATCTGAGCCCCGGCGGCTGCGCAGACCTGCTGGCCGTCACGGTCTTCTTGCATCATCTCTGTTCCTCCGGTTCAGGCCCGACCAGGTCGTATTGACTTGAAAAACCATCTCACGGATAATCCAGGGGCAGAAAGTACCCGGAAAGTATCCTGCACCGAAAAGGGGGAGAAGCCAGTGCCCGAGAACAAAACCCTGCTCAAGGAGTTCAGGTCCCGCATGACCCCGCGCCTCGCGGACAAGGCGGCGAACCGGCTGAGGTCCATG
Organism: Aminobacteriaceae bacterium; assembly: GCA_963674625.2. GTDB lineage: Bacteria > Synergistota > Synergistia > Synergistales > Aminobacteriaceae > JALHFZ01. Next base: position 1,188,633 of record CAXXXO010000004.1, read on the forward strand.
ATCGTGGAGAACCTCTTCGATTCCGGCGAGCCCCTGAGCGAACAGGGACTTGCCGAGATGCTCGGTATGAGCCGTACCCCCATCAGGGAGGCCATAACCCAGCTTGAGCAGGAGGGGCTGCTCAGGGTCGTCGCGGGGCGGGGGGCCTTCGTGGTCGAACTCACCAAAAGAGACTTCGAGGAGATCAATGATCTTCGGCTGGTTCTCGAGCCCCTGGCGGCCGTTTCCGCCATGCATTCAATTCCGCCGGCTATGCTCGGCGAGCAGCGGGAGGTCTGGACCGGGCTGCTCGAACAGTTCGAGTCGGGAGCCGAGATGTCCCCCGCGCTTCTCTCGAAAAAAGATGACGAACTCCACTTCATGATCATTCTTCACTGCAAAAATCTGAGGCTCCGCAATTTCCTGCGGGTCCTCCGCTTCCAGATCCACCGCTATGTCTTCGCCCACTGGAATACCCGGGAGAGAATCGGCGAAACGATCCGTCAGCATCTCGATATTCTCTCCTCTTTTTCTGCCCGGGATGCCTGCGCTCTCGAAAGAGCGCTCGTGGAGCACATAGAATACAACAAGACCTATCTTGGCCACTACAGCTCCTGAGGAAAATGCAAGGGCTGCCGGTCGGAAAAGGATGATTTGAAGGAGAAGAAGGGAGATGCTATAATTCTGGCAAGGAACTCTTTTTTTATTTTTCCTTCGGCCATTATGCAGCCTGTATAACGCAGTCTGTCTATTGAGAATAATTGAGAGCGAGGTCATTTTATGGAGCTTACCGAACTTCAGAAGGAGATGCTGGAAGGAAGACACGGCGAGGCCGTCGCCTATGCCATGCGGATCCAGGAAGGGATGGGGCGGGTCTTTGAAGCAAAAAGGATGGTGCCCATCACCCGGGCCCATGTCGCCCTGAGCGCCCAGGAAGCTGACCGCTGGTTCGTGGAGAAAATGGTCGATCTGGGCGGATTCTGCAAAATCTCACCCACGGTAAACCCGAGCATCGATCTGGCCTACCTTGACCGCCACCTCGCCGAGATCCCCGAGGCGGGCAGCGAAATCGTGAACGCCACGAATGAGGGATACCGCAAAGTGGGAGCCACCCTGACCTTCGACTGCACGCCCTACCTTCAGCAGAACGTTCCCTCCTTCGGCGAGGTCATCGCCTTCTCCGAGTCGAGCGCCACGCCCTATGTCAACTCCGTCATCGGCGCCCGGACGAACCGCGAGTCCTCCCAGAGCGCCCTGTGCGCCGCCATCACCGGACTGGTGCCGGAATACGGCTACCTCCTCGACGAGAACCGGAAAGCCGAGATTCTTGTGGAAGTCGCTGCAGAAATGAAGGACGATTTCGACTGGCAGCTTCTGGGCTGGTGCTACCCCCTGAAGTACAACGGGCCGGAAGTTCCCGCCTTCGCGGGGATCAGCCGCAGACCTACGCCGGAGGGATTCATGAACTTCGGAGCTCAGCTGAACACATCCGGCTCCGTGGCCATGTATCATATCGTGGGCATTACACCGGAAGCCCCCGACCTCGCGGCCGCTTTCGGAGGCAAAGAGCCGAAGAAGCGTATCGTCATCGACCGGAGCGACCTGGACGCAGTGCGGAAAAAAATCTGCGGGGAGCCCGGAAAAATTGACTTCGCCATGTTCGGCTGCCCCCATCTGACCCTGCGGCAGGTGGGAGATATTGCGAAAGTGGCCCGGGGAAAGAAGTTCGCCGTGGACGTCTGGATCCTGACCAGTTCCCTGACGAAGGAGCTGGCAGGCCGGATGGGCTTTCTCGACGACATCACCCGCGCCGGAGGGCATATCATCGCCGATACCTGTATCGACGTTCCCCCCTGCTGGTGGCCCTACTACGGAAAGACCGCCGTCACCGATTCGCCCAAGTGCGCCTACTACAATGAAATCCGGAAGATCGACTTCAAAATCCGTCCGCTGGAGCAGGCAATCCAGTCGGCCATCGAAGGAGAGGTCAGGCAATGAAGAGAAAAACCTTCTCCTGTTCCCCCATCGTCAAGGGTTCTGCGGGCGGCCCCGCCCTCGTGAGCGGAGAAGCGGTCTGCTTCTATCTCGTGGAACCCGAGACGGGGATCGTCGTGGAGCAGGATCACAGTCTCTACGGAAAATCCATGGAGGGAACGGTGCTCGTGGCCCACGGAGGAAAGGGAAGCTCCGTCGTCCAGATGGACGGACTCTTCAAGATCGTGACCAGGAAAAAGGGGCCCGTCGGAGTGATCCTGCGGAATCCCGATCCCGTCTTCGTCTCCGCCCTTCTCGTGATGGAGCTTCCGTCAGTTTATAATGTCGACGAGTCCTTCTACGACTTCGTGCGGGACGGAATGAAGATCACGATCCACGGTGACGGGCAGTCCGTCTCCGTGGAGGAGTAGCCCCGAAACACGGGCGGAGAAGGAGGAAGAAACGGGTGAGATATTCCATACCCTGCGGAAAAGAGACGGTGTTTTTCGATCTCCCCGGGGAACGGGTCCTCTTCACCGGAGAGCCCGAAAATCTTCCGGAAGTGGATGATCTGGAGGCAGCGATCCGGCATGCCCTTGAAAACCCCCTCGGAACCCCTCCCCTTCGGGAGCTTGCCCGGGGGAAGAAAAACGTCGTCCTTCTCGTGGAGGACGCCACTCGGTCAACCCCTCTCGCCGAAATAGTGCCTGTGATTGTTGCCTGTCTCGGCGAGGCCGGCGTGAAGGACGAATCCATCAGCTTTCTGACCGCTCCGGGTACCCACCGGGTGATGACTGAGAAAGAAATCGAGGAAAAACTCGGCCCTTCGATCGTTGAGCGATTTTTGATCCGCCAGCATGACGCAGCGAAGCCCGGGGACATGGTGGATCTCGGTTCCGTGGCTGCCGGGGGGTATGTCATTCCCGTCCATGTCAACCGCAATGCCCTGGAGGCGGATCTTCTCATCGGCCTCGGGAGTATTGTTCCCCACAGTGATGCGGGCTTTTCCGGAGGGGCGAAGATCCTCCAGCCCGGCGTGTGCGATTTTGCCACCACCTCGGCTACCCATGCTGCCGCAGGGTTCTGTCCGGACATCCCCCTCGGCGTGATCGAGGGAAATCCCTGTCGGGCGGGAATGGAAGAGGTGGCCCGGATGGCGAACCTGGAATTCATTCTCAACGTGGTCCAGAACTGCAGCGGGAAAGTCGCCGGGGTCTTCGCCGGGGACTGCGTGGAAGCCCATCGGGCAGGGGCGGTCATGTCAAGGCGCTCCTTCAGCGTTCCCATAAGAGAACAGGCGGATATCGTCGTGGTGAGTTCCTCTCCCGCGGACCTCGATTTCTGGCAGGCCGAGAAGGGGGTCACCAGCGCTTATTTCGCCGTAAAAAAGGGGGGAATCATCATCTTCGCCGCCCCCTGCTACGAAGGGCTGGCCCACAATCACCCCCGCTTCCGGGAATGGCTCGCCCTCTCTTTGGAGGAAACCCTCGCCCGGCTGAGAAAATGTGTGCCCGAGGACCGGGATGCCGATGTCATCTCGGGGGTTCTTGCGGTCTGCAACTGCAGGGTCAGGGACAGGGCCCGGATTTTCTCCGTCTCCCCGGGGCTGTCTGAAGAGGATCTGAAAGCCCTTCATTACATCCCCTTTCCCACGGTGCAGGAGGCCCTCGACCAGGCTTTCAGACAGATCCCCGGAGCTTCCGCGGGGATACTGCCGAAGGGCGGAATTTCCCTCCCGGTGCTCATGAAATCCCGGGGCTGAAAGGGGATAATCAAAGAATGCATCTTACGGATGAAGAAAAGAAAATTCTGGACGGCGGAATGGGCCGGGGACCGGCGAAAGCCATGGAGCTGCTGGCAGCCCTGGGAAAGACCTTCGATGCCGACCGGCTGATCCCGGTGACCCGGTGCCATGTGGCCCTGAGCGGTCAGGAGGGGGACACCTACTGGTGCGAACTGCTCGTGGACGGAGGAGCGACCTGCGTGGTCCCTCCCACGACCAATCCTCCCTGGGATGTGGAGACCCTCGGCAGGGTCTACTCCGTGACGCCGGAGGAGCGGGAGCTGGGGGAACGGACCATAGACGTCTACCGCAGGATCGGCGCGAAGCTCACCTTCTGCTGCGCCCCGGGGCTGGGGACGAACGTCCCCTTTTTCGGAGAGCACATTGCCTTTTCGGAGTCGAGCGCCACTCCCTACGTCAACTCGGTGCTGGGAGCCCGGTCCAACCGGGAATCCTCCGTCAGCGCCCTGGCCTCGGCGGTGATCGGAAAGACGCCCAATTACGGGCTGCATCTCGACGAAAACCGCAGGGGAGATTTTCTGGTGGATGTGGATGCCCGGCTCGAAGAGCCCTACGACTGGGGGATGCTGGGCTATTTCATAGGACGGATCGCCGGTTCCCGCATCCCGGTTCTGCGCTTCTCCCGGCTGAAAGGCCGGCCGAAGGGGGAGGATTTTCTCTATTTCGGCGCCGAGGCGGCCACGAGCGGAGCGGTTGCCATGTACCACATGGTCGGCATCACCCCGGAGGCTCCGACCCTGGAGAAGGCCTTTGGCGGAAGAAAAATCCCCGAACCGGAGGCGGTAGTGAGCGACCGGGACCTGGCCGAAACCGAGGCCCTGCTGTCGGTCCCCTCCGGCCCGGTAAACCTTGTGATGCTCGGCTGCCCTCAGTATACTTACGAGCAGCTCCTCGACGTGGAGAAAAAGATGAACGGTCGGGCCGTCCATCCTGAGACGGCCTTCTGGATTCTGGTCTCCGTGGACGCCCTCGAGCTGGCGGTCCGGTCCGGTCTGGAGGAACGGCTCCTTCGGCTGGGGGTGCGCCTGGCCAAGGATACATGCATCGACGAGCCCTGCTGGAAGTCCTTCGAGGGAGGCCTCGGGATCACCGATTCTCCGAAGTGCGCCTATTATCGGGAGCGGAGGGGACAGCCCTTTGTGGTGCGTCGGGTCGGAGAATGCGTCGAAGCTGCCGTGCAGGGGAGGGTGCAGTGATGGAACCTGAAATCAGAACATACCGGTGCCGCAGCATCGTCAGGGGAAAAAAATCCGGAGAAGCTGTTCTTTCCAGGGACCCCATGTGTTTCTACCTGTGCGATCCCGCCACGGGGACCGTCATAGAGCGCAATCATTCCCTCCATGGCAGGAGCATCGCGGGAAAAATCCTCGTGCTCCAGTCGGGGAAGGGGAGTTCTGTTGTCCAGGTGGACGGCTTCTACCAGATGAAGCTCAAGGGAACTTTGCCCGAGGCGATCATAGTGAGGGAGAGCGAACCCGTCCTCGTCTCCGCGGCGGTGGTCATGGGAACGACCATGGTCGACCGGACAGAGGAGGATCCTTTCGGGATCATTGAGGACGGCGATTGGGTTGAGGTGGATTCCGACGAAGAAGTGATCCGGGTCCGCAAGGGGTCGCCGCGGTGATTTCGCATCAGCCGGTTTGTGCTGTGAAAGGGGGAGTTTGAAGACCCAGCCTGTTTTTAGGTTCCGATAGAATAGCACTTCCGCGTCTGATGAGAAATTTTTCAGCCTGGAAAATGAGATAAGGAGGATTACAAATGAGAAAGTTATTCCTGTGCGCCCTGGTCCTTCTCGTGATGTCGGTGTTTGCTCTTCCCGCCTTCGCCGCCCCCGAGTACACCATTAAAGTGGGGTCCATCGTATCCGACACCCATTCGGACATGCTCTCCATGAGAAAGGTCTTCGTACCCTACGTCGAAGGAGAGTCCAAGGGCCGGATCAAGGTCGAGCTCTATCCCAACGGCCAGCTCGGAGGCGACCGTGAGATGAGCGAGTCCGTCCAGATGGGGGTCATCCAGATGGCCCTTCCTGCAACGTCCGTACTGGCCGGCTTCGACAAACGGTTCCAGATCATCGACATGCCCTATCTTTTCGGAAGCCGAGAGACGGCCTTCGAAGCCCTCGACGGAGAGCTCGGCCAGAAGCTGAACGAGATTCTTCTGACAAAGGGAATGATGGGCCTCGGATTCATGGAAAACGGCATGCGCCACGTGACGAACAGCAAGCTGGAGGTCCTCTCCCCCGCCGATATGAAGGGGATGAAGATCCGCACCATGGAAAATCCCATGCATATCGCCTACTTCAAGCTCCTCGGCGCCAACCCCACCCCCATGAGCTGGGGCGAACTCTACACCGCCCTGCAGCAGGGGACGGTGGACGGGGAAGAAAACCCCATGGCCATGGTATGGGATGGAAAATTCTACGAGGTCCAGAAGTATCTCTCCACCACCGGGCATGTCTTCTCCGCCACGGTGCTTCTCACGAACAAGAAGTTCATGGACAACCTCCCCGAGGATCTGAGAAAGATCGTCGTTGAGGGGGCCCGCAAGTTCGCCCTGGAAGACCGGGCCACCATCGCCGCCATGGAGAAGGATTTCGAGAAGCAGCTTAAAGAAAAGGGAATGAAGATCACCGTCCTCACTCCCGAGCAGAAAAAGCCCTTCATGGATGCCTCCGAGCCGCTCTATGCCCAGTTCGAGAAGGATATCGGCAAGGAAATGATGGACCTTGCGAAGAAGTATCACAAGTAGAACAAGGCCGTGCAGGGGTGCTTCCGGGAACTTTCCCGGAAGCACCCTTTTCAGCGGGCGAGGGGGAGATGAAGAGTGACAGCAAGGAAATTTATCGACAACTTCGAAGAATATTTTGTCGTCTGGACCATGGCGGTCATGACCATACTGGTCTTCGTCCAGGTCGTCATGAGATACGTCTTTTCGAACTCCCTGTCCTGGAGCGAGGAACTGGCCCGCTTTATCTTCATGTGGGTGTCCTGGATCGGGGCGAGCTATGCCGTGAAGGAGCGTACCCACTTCCGGGTGGAGATGTTCGCCGATATGATGAAGGGCGAAAAAAGAAAGCGGTTTGAACTCGTCATTCTCATCGTATGGTTCATCTTCTGCGTCTTCATGGCCTTCATAGGCACCCGCCTCATCATCTTTCTCATGGAGACGGGGCAAATCTCCGCGGCAATGGAGATCCCCATGAGCTGGGTCTATGCCTCTGTCCCCGTGGGATGCGGCCTCATGGCCCTCCGGCTGATCGTGGAGATTAAAAAACTTCTCAGGGGCGAATATGTTCCGGGGCAAAAAGCCCCCATCCCCGACCAGGTAAAGGAAGAAGTGTGCTGAGCCATGGAAGCCGCCCTTCTCTTCACCCTTCTCATTCTCTGCATCGGACTCAGCATCCCCATAGGAATCACCCTCGGCCTGTCCACGGCGATCTCCATGTGGCTCACCTCCGATATTCCCATCGTCATGCTGGCCCAGAAGTCGGCGACAGGGCTCGATTCCTTTCCCCTTCTCGCCATTCCCTTCTTCATTCTTGCCGGAGCCCTCATGTGCAACGGCGGAATTTCCAAGCGGCTCGTCAATCTCGCCGACAGCCTCGTGGGCTTCATCACGGGGGGGCTGGCCATGGTCACCATACTGGCCTGCATGTTCTTCGCCGCCATCTCCGGGTCGGGACCCGCTACAGTGTCGGCCATCGGTTCCTTCATGATTCCCTCCATGAAGGAACGGAAGTACCACGGCGGCTTCGCAGCGGCCATCACCGCCACTGCGGGAACCATCGGCGTCATCATTCCGCCGAGCATCCCCTTCGTGATCTACTGCGTGGTGGCCCAGGCCTCCATAGGCGACATGTTCATCGCAGGCATCGTTCCGGGGATCATCATCGGCATCGCTTTGATGCTCGTCAGCTACATCACCGCCCGGAAGAGAGGGTACCTCAGCTCCACCGAGCGCCCCAATGTGAAGACGGTGTGGAAGGCCTTCCGGGAGGCCGTCTGGGCCCTGATCGTCCCCGTGATCATTCTCGGCGGCATCTACGGCGGGGTCTTCACTCCCACGGAAGCGGCCGTCGTGGCGGTGGTCTACTCGGTGATCATCGGCAAGTTCGTCTACAAGGAGCTGGACGGGAAAACCCTCTACGAATGCCTCCGGGTCTCGGGGCTCATCAACGGCGCCACTGAGTTCATGATCGGCTTTTCCATGGCTTTTGCCAACTATCTCGCAATGAACCAGATCCCCGCTCAAATTGCAGCATGGCTCAGCGGAATTTCAGGCAGTCCCCTGCTGCTGCTCCTGGCCATTAACGTCTTTCTCCTGGTGCTGGGCTGCTTCGTGGACAACATCGCTGCGGTGATTATCCTTACTCCCATTCTGCTTCCGGTGGTTCAGACCATTGGGATTGACCCCATTCACTTCGGAATTATCATCACGGTGAACCTCGCCTGCGGTTTCATCACCCCTCCCTACGGAATTAATCTATTTGTTGCTTCTGCAATTTCGGGGGAAAGTATCGAAAATATATCCAAGGAGATTATTCCCCCCTTCCTGGCCATGATAGTGTGTCTGTTCCTTTTTACGTATTTCCCTGTGTTATCAATGGGTCTGTTAAATATTATGAAGTGACGTCTTCTTATCACGATTGCCATTAAGATGTTGTGACTATTAAAAAGGAGTGACTTTGATGCCATACAGGAGTTCCGAGTTATTAGACAATGTTATGTTTACTGAAAACCGGGCACTGTACAAATCTATGGGTTACTCCGACGAAGATCTTAAAGGTCCCCTTATTGGAATTGCCAACTCATGGAATGAACTCGTCCCTGGGCATATTAACCTCAGGCGAGTCGCTGAATTTGTTAAAAAGGGGATACACAGAACCGGCGGCATGGCGTTAGAGTTTGGTGTAATAGGGGCATGTGACGGGCAGGCATGCGGCCACATCGGTATGAAATATATTCTTCCATCTCGTGATTTGATCGCAAACGATATTGAGACGATGGTTCAAGCTCACAGGCTTGACGGAATTGTTATGCTCGGATCCTGCGACAAAATCATTCCGGGCATGCTTATGGCCGCTGTACGATTGAATATACCTTCCATTATTGCAGTTGGTGGACCAATGATCGGCGGCATTCCTTTTGATGGAAGACAGAGCGATTCTACATCTGTTTCCGAAGCCGTTGGGATGCTGAATGCTGGAAAGATAGACATGGAAACACTCCGTGTTCTTGAGGACACAGCCGCTCCTGCCTGTGGTTCATGTTCATATTTTGGAACTGCCAACTCTATGGGATGTGTCTCTGAAGCTTTGGGTATGTCATTGCCTGGGACAGCTCTTATTCCTGCGAGTTATTCAGCTCGTTTTAGAACTTCAGAATTCGCAGGCAGAGCGATCATTAACCTTGTAAAAAGAAATATCAAACCTCGTGAGATTGTTAATCTTAAATCCCTTGAGAACGCCGTTTCCACCCTTATCTCTGCAGGGGGCTCCACAAATTGTTTCATGCACCTTTCTGCAATAGCTTATGAAATAGGAATAGATGCTGAAACCATGCTTGAAATGTATGACTCTGTAAGCGAAAAAATACCATCTCTGGCAAAAGTTAACCCATCATCTCAATATAATATGGAAGATTTTTACAAAGCCGGAGGTATTCCCCAGGTAATGAAAATGCTGGAACAGAACATACACAGGGAATGCATCACGGTTTCCGGAAAAACAGTCGGAGAAAATCTAGACGCTTTTTCAAATCCTTATGGCAGCGGCAATAATGTCATCAGGACGCTTGACGACCCGTTTACAAAGTCGAAAGGACTTGCTGTTTTAAGAGGCAACCTCGCGCCAGGTACCGCAATTACGAAACCCATAGCCATGGATCCGACAATGTATTATTTTGCCGGCCCTGCAAGGGTATTCGACGGCGAGGAGGAAGCGAATAAAGCGATTATGGCTGGAGATATCAAGCCAGGTGACGTTCTGGTTATCCGGTACGAAGGGCCAAGAGGAGGCCCGGGCATGAGAGAAATGTACTTTGCCATGAAGCTGATCTACGGCCTGGGACTCTCCAAAAAGGTCGCGCTGATAACTGATGGGCGTTTTTCAGGAACAAACAACGGCTGTTTTGCCGGCCATATCTCACCGGAAGCCGAGGAAGGCGGACCTATTGCTGTTGTGCAGGATGGCGACAAGATAATAATTGATATAGCTAATAAAACTCTCAGCATGGATATTCCGCAGGAAGTCATTGATGAGAGGCTCCGTAATTGGAAAAAACCTGAACCGAAGGAGAAAAGCGGTTATCTGGCAGTTTATTCAAAGCTGGCGGCCTCCGCTGCAGAAGGGGCTATGATGAAAATATAAACGTCCAGATCCTTCAACTTCTATTTTGAATCAACAATGAAACTTATTTAGGGAGAACCTGCAAACCGGCGAAGCTTAGCCCATATTTTTCAGAGGTTTCTACGCTGACGGAGAAGAGGAGAAAAAAGATGGAGAAAGGAATTCTGCTCGACGGGAGCAGCCTCGATCTGAAAGGCCTCGCGGGGGTTACTCGGGGGATGGAGCAGATTTCCCTCGCCCCGGAGGCCATGCAGCGGGCGGCCGCATCCCGGGAGGTGGTGGACCGCCTTCTGGCGGAGGGGCGCCCCATGTACGGAATCAACACGGGCTTCGGCCGCTTCGCCGATGTGGCGATTCCCGAGGACCAGATCAACCTGCTGCAGATCAATCTCATCCGGGCCGACGCCACGGGCATCGGTTCTCCCCTCCCCCGGGACGTGGTCCGGGGGATGCTCGTCCTCCGGATCAACTCCCTTCTCAAGGGCTTTTCAGGAGTCCGTCCCGGAGTGATCGAGACCCTGGCCGCCATGGTGAACCGGAAGGTCCATCCCGTGATCCCCGAAAAGGGGTCCGTGGGATCCAGCGGTGACCTCTGCCCCCTGGCCCACATGGTCCTCCCCATGATCGGCGAGGGGGAGGCCGAGTTCGGCGGCAGAGTGATGGACGGCGGGGAAGCCATGGAGCGGGCCGGAATTCCCCTTCTGCAGCTCCGGGCGAAGGAGGGGCTCGCCCTGATCAACGGAACCCAGTGCATGACCTCCGTGGCGGCCCACGCACTTTACGACGCCCGCCTTCTGGCAAAGAGCGCCGACATCATCGCCTCCCTGACCCTGGAATCCCTCCGGGGGATCATCGATGCCTTCGATCCGCGGATTCACGAGATCCGGAGGCAGCCGGGGCAGATCGCCTCGGCTGCGAACGTGCGGAGGGTGCTTCATGGAAGCGGCTATGTCACCAGGCAGGGGGAGCTCCGGATGCAGGACGCCTACTCCCTGCGATGCGTCCCCCAGGTGCACGGAGCCGCAAGGGCGGCCATGGACTATTTCGCCTCGGTGGTGGAGAATGAGATGAATGCCGTCACCGACAACCCTGTGGTCTTTGCGGATACGGGAGACGTCTTCTCCGGAGGGAACTTCCACGGCGAGCCGGTGGCCATAGGGGCGGATGCCCTTGCCATCGCAGTCTCCGAGCTCGGGAACATCTCCGAGCGGAGGATCGCGAAGCTCGTCGACCCCGCCCTGAATCACGGCCTTCCCGCCTTCCTCATCCGGGAGGGAGGGGTGAACTGCGGCTTCATGGTGCCTCAGTACGCCGCCGCGGCCCTCGTTTCGGAGAACAAGATCCTGGCCCACCCGGCGAGCGTGGACTCCATTCCCACCTCGGCGGGGCAGGAGGACCACGTGAGCATGGGGACCATAGGAGCCCGCAAGGCGGCGTCAATTGTGGAGAATGTGACTGCCGTCCTCGGGATCGAGCTTCTGTGCGCCGCCCAGGCCATGGATCTTCAGGAGAGGCGTCGCTTCGGGGAGGGAACGGCGGCTGCCTATGAGCTTGTGCGGAAAACCGTTCCCTCTCTGGAGAATGACCGGGTTTTCTATAAGGATCAGGCTGAAGCCGCCCGGCTGATCGGCGGCGGTGAGCTTGCGGCGGAGGCGATGAAGCGGACCGGAGACCTTCTGTAGTTCCCCTGGAGCTTCCGGCCCGGGGGCCCGGCAAAGGAGCAGCCCCATGACAGTGAGACTTCATCTTCTTGGCGTCCCGACGGCGAAAGCGGAGGGCAAAAACCTTCAATTCCCCTTCCGAAAGGCCGAGGCCCTTCTCTATTATCTGGCCCTTGAAAAACGGGCCGGCAGAGAGGGTCTGGCGGCCCTTCTCTGGGGGGACAAGGACGAGGAGTCGGCCCGGAACAACCTGCGGAACGCTCTCTACGTCCTCGGCAGGGTTCTGCCTGCGGAGGCCCTGGCGGCCGAGAGGCATTCGGTCGCCCTGGGAACCCTCTCCGTCGACGCGGACGAAATCCCCCTTCTCGAAGACCCTTCAGTCCCTCTCGGGGATTTTCTTTTCCGGGAACTCCTCGAGGGGTTCGACATCCCCGACAGCCCCTCCTTCGGCGAATGGCTCACCCTCCGCCGGGGAATGATCCGGGGGGAGATCCTCCAGGTACTGCGGAAGAGGATTTCCCGCTGCTACGAGGAGGAGAACCGGGAGGGGCTCGCCGAATCCCTCGAAGCCCTTCTCAGGATCGACCCCTTCGATGAATACTCAGTCCTGGAGCTTATGGAGCTTTACGTGGATTCGGGTTCCCCGGCACGGGCCATCGGTCTCTACACCGGCTACCGGGAGCAGCTCGAAAAGCAGATGGACCTTCTTCCCTCCCCCCGTGCGGAGGAGGTTTTTTCCCGCATCCTCCGGCGGAAACAGGAGGATGCGTCCGGAGAAACACTCGAAAACTGCTTCTGCGGCCGGAAGGAGGAGATGGCCCGGATTTTCGGGCTGCTTTCGAAAGAAGGCCAATCTCCCCGATGCATCCTCGTCTCCGGCGAACCGGGGGTGGGAAAGACCTCCCTTGCGAGAAAAATCCTCTCCTCCCTCGGTGAAGAAAAGACGGTGTTCACACTCCGGGCCTATGAGGCAGAGCAGTCCTTTCCCTATTCCCCCTGGAACGATTTCGTCTCCGCCCTGGGGGAACTGGCCGACCTCTCCTCCCCTTCCCTCGATCCTGTGAAGCTCGCCCTGGTGGCGGGGATATTTCCGGGATTTCTGAAAAACAGGAAATTCAACTCGTCGTCGGACATGGCCCTCGTCTCCATGGGGGGCCCTGCCGTCCTCGGTGGAATCCTGGCGGACCTGGCGGCGGAGGTCGCCCGGAACAAACCCGTCATGTTTCTGATGGAGGATATTCACTGGTTCGACCCTTCCTCTCTCGCCCTCGCAGAATCTTTTCTGCTCCGCCTTTCCTTTTCCGCCCCCTTCTTTCTCACCAGCCGGCCCGAGGGGGCCGACACCGCGGACCGGATGCTCAAAACCCTCGAGCGCGCGGAGAGAATCGAATATCTCTCCGTGCCCCTGCTTCCCTTCGGAAGAGAGGAGACCCTCCTCTTCTGCCGTCGCTTTCTCGGTCCGGACGTCATGGCCTCCCGGGGAGAGGACTTTTTTTACCGGGAAAGCGACGGTCTTCCCTGGCTGCTGGCGGAACTCGTAAAATCCCTGAGAGAAAACCCCGGGGGAGACTGGCGGAAGGGCATAGGGGGCGAAATTCCCGCCCGTCTCGGAAGAATGTCCGACGGAGCCCTTCTCTTTCTTCAGACCCTTTCCCATTTTCCCCAGGGAGCGTCCCTGCAGGTTCTTGCGAAAATTCTGAAAAAGCCCTCCCTCGAGCTCTCGGCCCTGGCGGAAGACCTTCTGCGGAAGGGGATGATCGAGGAGGGCGGTCCGGGAGGGGGAGAAGGAGCAATCCTCTTCCGCCACGAAAAGATCCGGGAGTGCGTCTATGAATCCCTTCCCGCCTTCCGCAGAAAAGAACTCCACGGAGTCATCGGGGAGATCCTCGGCGAATCCTGGTCCCTCCAGGTATGGAATCCCTTTCTCAGCGCCCGGCTCCGCCATCATTTCACCCTCGCAGGACGGCACGATCGGGCCCTCGACCAGCTTCTCCGGGAGATGACCTTCCACATCACCCTCAACCACGAGCTGTTCCCTCTCGTCCAGGACTGGGTTTTCCGTTCCTGCGTCATGCCTTTCAGCGACCGGGCGGATACGGAGGGAAAAATGGACGAGGTCATGGAACTGCTCCATACCCTCAACAGAAACGCCGAGGGCGACCGGGAGGTCCTCCGCATGGAGGCCTCCTACCTCGAACTCCGGGGCGGATATTCCGTCACCTGGGGGCAGTACAGGGAGGGCAGGCTCTTTCTCGCCCGGGCCCTCAGGATCGCCGAGAAGAACGGATTCGACCTGATCCGCATCCGCTGCCTTCAGCATACGGGGCATTACCATCTTCAGACGGACAACTGGAGCAAACTGCTTCCCTGCGCCCGGGAGATGCTCCGCCTCGCAAGAGGCTCCGGGCGGGACGATTATGCCGGCGTTGCCCTCCGTTTTCTCGGGGTGGCTTTTCAGCTCAAGGGAAATTTTGCCCTGGCGGATCGGGTTTTCGGCCAGTCCATCGCCCTCTTTGAGGAGCTGAAGCAGATGGGAAAGAACTACACCCTCTCCGTCCTTGCCGCATGGTGCTACCGGGGGGAGATCCTTCACTGGAAGGGTGAGCTTCAAAAAGCCCTGGAATGCTTCAATTTCTGCATAGCGGGGTGCGAGGAAGCGGGGTTCGTCTGGGGGAGCAGCCATTTTCACGCCCACGCAGCCGACGCGGCCTTCGATCTGGGAGACTTCCCCCTCATGGATTACCATGTGGACCGGGGCATAGAGATCTTCGAACGTTCCCAGGGGGGGCGGTGCGGCTCCATTCTCTACAGCCTGAAGGCCATTGCCGACGCCCGGAGAGGACGGATGGAGGAGGCTTTTTCGGCCCTGCACCGCGCCGACGCCCTCTGCAGCCCCATCCGGAAGAAATCCTGGACGGCGGTGCAGGCCATGGCAAAGGCCCTTGTGGGTGAAGAGGAGCGAAAGGGCGGGAGGGAGGCGGAATTCGCCGCACGCTTCGGCAAGAGCGCGGCGGAATTCGCCTCCGAGGCAGCCGGGCTGTACAGAACAATTCCCGTTCATCACCGGGTGAAGGCCCTGGAAGAGGGCTTCGGAGTCCGTCAAACCCTCCGGGGCTGGGAAAGCCCGTCCGTTTGATGTTCTTTTGACACCCCCCCTCTATACTTTCATCATGGGAACGGTCCCCGGATTTCGTAAGGGGTTTATAAGAAAAAGGAGGCAGCAGAAATGGCCGGAAAAGCGGAAATACTCTACAGCGTGAAGGCCCAGAGGGGAGACACCCTCCGGTGCAAGGGGTGGCGGCAGGAGACCATTCTCCGGATGCTCGAGAACAACATGGAAAACGCCGAGCACCCCGAGAAGCTGATCATCTACGGAGGAAACGGTAAGTGCGCCCGGAACTGGGAGTCCTACCACGCCATCGTCAGGAGCCTCAAGGAGCTCGAGAACGACGAGACCCTCGTGGTTCAGTCGGGGATGCCCGTGGCGGTCTTCAAAACCCACAAGTACGCCCCCGTGGTGGTCATGGCCACGACGAACTTCATGCGTCCTACCTGGGAGACCTTCTACGATCTCGAGGCGAAAAACCTCACGATCTTTGCCCAGTACACCGCAGCGCCCTGGGAGTACATCGGAACCCAGGGGGTCATCGAGGGGACTTTCGAGACCCTGGCTGCGGTGGGGATCAAGCATTACGACGGGCATATGGAGAACCGGATCCTTCTCACAGCCGGAGCGGGCGGAATGGGGGGCAACCAGACCTGGGCCATGAAGATGCACGGGGGGGTGGCCATCGTCGTGGACGCCGACCGGGAGATCATGGAGCGGCGCATCGAGAAGGGGTACCTCGACGAGATCGTCGACTCCATGGATGACGCCATCCGCCTTGCGAAGAAATACGCCTCCGAAGGCAAGCCCCATTCCTTCGGCGTGGTGGGCAATGCCGCCGACTGCTACGAGGAGGCCTACGAGAAGGGGTTCATGCCCGACGTGGTCACCGAGATGTGCCCGTGCCACGACCCCGTCTCCTACATCCCCTCGGGCTATACCCCCGAGGAGGCCCGGGAGCTTCGCCAGAAGGACCTGACAACCTACCTCGAAAAGGCCCGGACGACCATGAAGCGCCAGCTCGCGGTGATGCTCAAGTATCTCGACAAGGGAGTCCCCGTCTTCGAGTACGGCACGAGCATCCGGAAGGAATGCCGGGACGCCGGTTTCCCGGAGAAGGAGGCCATGCGCCTTCCCGCCTTCGTGGCCGACTACATCCGTCCCCTCTTCTGCGAGGGACGGGGACCCTTCCGGTGGACCTGCATCTCCGGCGATCCCGAAGACCTCAAACGGACCGACGATCTCGCCATGGAGATGTTCGGGGACGATCCCATCGTCGGCCGCTGGATCCCCCTCGCGCGGAAACATCTTCCCATCGAGGCTCTTCCCGCCCGGATCTGCTATATGGGGTTCGGCCAGAGGAAGAAATTCGCCCTCGCGGTGAACGACCTCATCAAAAAGGGAGAGATCAAGGGGCCCGTGGCCTTCGCCAGGGACAACCTCGACTCCGGCTCCATCGTCAACCCGACCTTCGAATCTGAGCGCATGCTCGACGGCGGCGATCTCATCTCCGACTGGCCCATGCTGAACGGCCTGCTGAACGCCTGCGGCATGTGCGACCTCATCGCCATCCAGGCAAACTACTCCATGGGCGAGGCGGTCCATACGGGAGTCACCCAGATCGCCGACGGAACGGACGATGCGGACATCCGCCTCGAGGTTGCCATGACCGTGGACTCCGGGATCGGCGTCGTGCGCCATGCCCAGGCCGGATATCAGGCGGCGAAGGATGTGGCCAACGGCAAGGGGAAGCTCACGGACGAAAGCATCAAGGTTCCCCTCTGGTGGGAACCCGCCGATAAGGTGACCTTCGGACCGGACGGCAGCGACCGGCTGTAGAAATAGAAAATAGCCTCTCTCCGGACCGGAGAGAAAGAAAACGAGCCGCAGGGGGTGCTTCGGGCACCCCTCTGCGCATTATGGAAGAGGTGACGGGCCATGAAGAAACGGGCTGATATGGTCGTCGAAAATGCCGCCCAGCTGCTCACCTGCGCCGCCCGTTCTCAGGACGGCATCGGCCTTGTTGAGGGCGGATGGGTGGCGTCGGTCGGAGAAAAAATCCTCGCAGCGGGGACGAAGAGCGAAGTGGAGGCGGCCTGCGACCTGTCCGGGGCCGAACGGATCGACGCTTCAGGAAGAGTGGTTGCTCCGGGCTTCGTGGACTGCCATACCCACGTGGTCTTCGGGGGAACGAGGGTGGAGGAAT
Organism: Aminobacteriaceae bacterium; assembly: GCA_963674625.2. Taxonomy (GTDB): domain Bacteria; phylum Synergistota; class Synergistia; order Synergistales; family Aminobacteriaceae; genus JALHFZ01. Next base: position 1,205,712 of record CAXXXO010000004.1, read on the forward strand.
ATTCCGCCAGGCTCGAGACGGACGACCCGGAGGAACTGATGAGGCGGGGGGTGCCCATGGGCATCCGGGTGACCCTCGAGGCCACCCGGAATCTGAGCGAGGACGCCCTCTACGAGGAGTCCGCCGCCCGGGTGCGGGAGATGATCCTCTCCGGCACCACCACTCTCGAGAGCAAGAGCGGCTACGGACTGGACGGAAAGACGGAGATGAGCCAGCTTCGGGTCAGCGGGCGAATAGCTTCGGCTCTGCCGGTGGACGTTTCGTCCACCTATCTCGGAGCCCACGGCTGGCCGGCGGAGACGCCGAAGGAGCGCTACATGGAATGGCTGATCTCCGAGGGCATTCCCGAGGCCGGAAAATCCGGACTGGCCGAGGCCTGCGACGTCTGGTGCGACGAAGGACACTACACGGCGGAGGAATGCCGGAAGATCCTCGAATCGGGCCGGAAGGCGGGACTCGAGCCCAAGATCCACGCAGGGGCCTATTCTTCCATCGGAGGAGAGGAGCTTGCCGCAGAGATGAAGATGATGTCAGCCGACCATCTCAACTACACTTCCCGGTCCGCCCTTGCGAAGCTCGCCGCCGCCGGGGTTCCGGGGGTGGTCCTTCCGGGCATCGACTTCGCCGTGGCCCACCCGCGGCCCTTCGACCCCCGTCCCATGATCGAAGAGGGGCTCGAACTCGCTCTTGCCACGAACTGCTGCCCCGGATGCTGGTGCACCTCCATGCCCTTCGTCATCATCCTCGCCTGCCGGGAGCATTTCCTCTCACCGGCACGGGCGATCCGGGCCGCCACCTGGGGCGGAGCCTCGGCCCTCGGGCGGCAGGGGAGAGTCGGCTCCATCGAGCCGGGCAAACAGGCGGATCTTCAGATATGGAACCTGAAGAGGTATGAAGATATCGCCTACAGGTACGGAATAAATCCCGTCGCGACGGTGATCCGCCGGGGCAGGGTCGTTGCGGGCAAGGGATGCTTGCTGTCCTGAGAGAAGGAGAAAAAGAATGAATTTATGCGGGGTTTTGGATAAAATACTGGAAAGCAGAGATTTTACCGTGGGAGGAGGTTCGGCCGCGGCCCTTGCGGGATCCATGGCCGCCGGCCTTGCGGGCATGGCGGTGCGGCTCTCCTTCGGCAAGGACTGCGGTCTGTCCGACGGAGAATATGAGAGGATCGCGGAAGAGCTGGACCGGCTTTGCTCCGAGCTCGCCCTCGGGGCGGCGGAGGACTGCGAGGCCTTTCTCGGAATAAAAAAGGCCTACGCCCTTCCGAAGGAGACCGAGGAGGACAAACAGGTCCGGCGGATTGCAGTGGAAAAGGCGGCGGTGAAGGCTGCGGAGATTCCCCTCGCCAATGCGGGAAGATCCCACAGGGTGGCGGAGCTCTGCGAGTACCTCCGGGGGAAGTTCAACCCCGCCGCCGCGTCGGACATGGAGATCGGCCGGATGCTCGCCGCGGACGGAGCTCTCGGCTGCGCCCTGAATATCGACGCCAATCTTCCCCTTATCAAAACACCGGATGAACGGTTCCGGCTCGAAAAGGCCTCGGAAGAGCTGAAGGAACGGCTGAAAAAGAAAAACAGATGAAAGAATGCTGAGGAGGGACGTTTCGTGAAGAAGATACTGCTCTGCGAACTGAACATGAGCGAGGGAACGAACGAAAAGATAATCGCCCAGGCGACGGAAGCCCTGAAGAGCACTCCCGGCGTGACGGTCATGGATATTGACTCCGATCGTGACCACAACCGGAGCGTCTTCACCTGGATCGGCGAGCCCGAGGACGTCCTTGCGGGGGCGATGAACCTTACGAAGGTCGCAGTGGACCGGATCGATATGGCCGTCCACAAGGGAAGCCATCCCCGCCAGGGGGCCGTGGACGTGGTCCCCTTCGTCCCCGTGAGGGGTGTCGAAAAGGAAGAGGCCCTGGAGATCGCCCGGCGCTACGGAAAGTTTCTCGGCTCCCTGGGAGTGCCCGTCTTCTACTACGAGGACGCCGCCGCGAAGCCCGAGCGGCAGAATCTCGTGGATATCAGGAAAGGGCAGTACGAGGCCCTTCCCGAGAAGATGAAGGACGAATTCTGGCGTCCCGACGAGGGACCCTTCGCCTTCAATTCAAAGTCGGGAGCCACGGTGACGGGGGTCCGGTTCCCCCTGATCGCCTACAACGTGAACCTTCGCACCGACGATCTGAAGGTCGCCCAGGAGATCGCCAAAAGAATGCGCTTCTCCTCCGGCGGCCTGCGCTACTGCCGGGCCATCGCTCTTCCCCTGGAGGAGAAGAAGATGGTGCAGGTCTCCATGAACCTCACGAACTACGAAAAAACTCCCATCCCCGTGGTGCTCGATCTTATAAAGGCCCTGGCCGATTCCTACGGCGTCGGAATCGCCGAGACGGAGCTCGTGGGCCCAGTTCCCCTCGAGGCCCTTCGGGAAGTGGTCCGCCACTCGCTGAAGGTCCGGGAGTTCTCCATGGAGCAGGTCATCGAGACCTACCTGCTGGACTGAGGGCAAACTCGAAGATGTGAAAACAGGAGAGAGGCCGCTTCCCGAAGGAGGCGGCCTCTCTTGCTATGCTGTAATTCTTCTTATTTCGCCGTCGGAGGGGTGACCAGTTCGGGATCGCTCACCACGCCGTAGTACCGGAAGAGCCCGTCTTTGATGATCTGGAGCTGGATGGGCTTGATGACCTCGCCACGCTGGTCGAAGCCGTGGATTGTTCCGGTGAGGCCGTCGAAATCCTTCGTGCCGGCAAGAGCTTTCTGGATGGCCGGTCCTTCGGTGCTTCCCGCCCGCCTGATTGCGTCGGCAAGGAGCATGAAGGCATCGTAGGCCGAGGCGCCGACCATGTCGGGTTCGATCTTCGTGCGCTCCCGATAGGTCTTCAGGAAATCCTGGACCATGGGCCGGGGGTCATCCCGGTTGAGGTTCGTGAGGATGATGAATCCCTCGCCCGCTTCGGCGGAGATCTCGGGCATCTTGGGAGAGTCGGAGCCCTGCTCGCCGATGAAGGTCAGGTCGAGATTCATCTCCCGGGCCTGCTTCATGGCGGGGCCGGTCTGGAAGTAGTAGCCGCTGAAGAAGACCACGTCGGGGTTGACGGCCTTCAGCTTGGAGAGATAGGGCTTGAAGTCCTTCTCGCTGCCGGGATAGGTCTGGTGGGAGACCAGCTCGATCTCGGGGTGCTTTTTCAGGTAGGTCTTGAATCCGTCGGCGAGGGTGGTGCCGAAGTCGTTGTCGCTGACGATAAGGGCGACCTTTTTGGCTTTGAGAAGCTCGGTGGCCGTGTAGGCCGCAACCTTCCCCTCCACTGTCCCGAGGAAGCCGTTCCGGAAGGTGTAGTCCCCGGCGGTGATGTCGGGATGGATTGCGTAGGCTGCCACGTAGGGGATCTCGTTGTCGTCGAAAAGGGGAGCCACGGCCCGGGAGGGAAGGCTGTAGGAGCCGCCGACGAAGGCGACGACCTTGTCCTGGTCGATCAGCTTGTGGGCGAGGGGAACTGCCTGTTTCGGGTCGGCGGCGTCATCGTAGATCACCAGTTCGACCTTTTTCCCGAGGAGACCCCCTTCGGCGTTCAGCTTTTCCGCGGCGATCTGGACCGACTGCTGCACGCTGTAGCCGTCTGCTGCCGCAAAGCCCGTAAGGGGGGCGAGCATTCCGATCTTGATCGTGTCCTCCGCCGCCGAAGCCGCTCCCGCAAAGAGAAGAAGCAGAACCGCCAGCACTGCAAATACGGAAATCCTTTTCATCTGTAGCACCTCCATTTGAAATATACGGTCCTCCCGAAGGGAGGCCGTAAAACCCTGTGTAGAGATACGCTTTACATGCCGAGATAGGCCGCCTGTACCCGCTCGTCGTCCTGAAGCTGCCGGGCGGACCCTTCGAGGACGATCTCCCCCGTCTCGAGCACATACGCCCTGGTGGAGATCTCCAGGGAGAGGAGGGCACTCTGCTCCACGAGGAGGATGGTGAGCCCCGTCTCCCGGTTCAGGCTTTTCAGGACATCGAAAACCTCCGAGACAAGCTTCGGCATGAGCCCCATGGAGACCTCGTCCACGAGGAGAAGCCGAGGCTCGGAGACGAGGGCCCGGGCGATGGCGAGCTGCTGCTGCTCTCCTCCGGAGAGGGTCATGCCCCACTGGCCGCTCCGCTCCTCGAGGATGGGAAAGAGGGAGTACATCTTTTCGAGCTGTTCCTTGAAGTGAGCCGGCTTTCCGTAGACTCCCATCCGGAGGTTTTCGTAGACGGTAAGGTTGGGGAAGATCCGCGACCGTTCCGGAACCATGCGCATTCCCCGCTCGGCCCGGAGATGAGGAGGCAGGGAAGAGATGTCTTCCCCCCCGTAGAGCAGAGATTCGGACGTGGATGACTCGAGCCCCATGATCGCCCGGAGGATGCTCGTCTTTCCCGCGCCGTTCGCGCCGATGATGCTGACAAGTTCTCCCTCCGCCACGGAAATGTCCACTCCGTGGACCGCCGCCACGTCGCCGTAGCATACGGAAAGCCCCTTCGCCTCAAGCAGCATGGTCTTTCTTCCTTCCCAGGTAGGCTTCTATGACCTCGGGATTCGCCGCAATTTCCTCGGGCAGTCCCTCGGCCAGCTTTTTTCCGTGGTCGAGGACGACGATCCGGTCGGAAAGGGCCATGGCCACCCGCATGTTGTGCTCTATGAGCAGGATCGAGACGCCGAGATCCCGGATCTTCAGCACCAGTTCCTCGATCATTTTTATCTCCTCGGAGCGCAGCCCCGAGAAGGATTCGTCGAGGAGAAGGAGCTTCGGCTTCAAAGCCAGGGCCCGGGCGATCTCGAGGCGCCTCAGGTTGCCCAGGGGCAGGGTTCCCGCCATCCGGTCGGCCTGGGGCCCGAGCCCCACGGTTTTGAGGATCTCCCGGGCCTCTTCGTAGACGGCGGGGGTATTCCAGCGTTTCCAGACTCCGAAAAACCGGGGATAGTGCAGGTGTCCCAGGGCCACACACACGTTGTCAAGCACGGAGAGTCCGGCGAAGGGGTGAACGATCTGGAAGGTCCGGCCCAGACCGAGGGCCGCCATCTCGTGGGGTTTTTTCCCGTGGGTGGGAAAACCGCCGAAGAAGATCTCCCCCGAGGTGGGGGCGTAGACCCCCGAGATCATGTTGAAGCAGGTGGTCTTTCCCGCGCCGTTCGGGCCGAGAAGACCGAGAATCTCGGCGTTCCCGAGGTCGAAGTTCACACCGTCGACGGCGGTCAGCCCGCCGAAGCGGATTGTGAGGTCGCGGACGGAGAGGAGGGCTTCCATCTTATTTTCCTCCTTTGGGGGGGGAGGTTTTTGCCCCTTTTCCGGGCTTGAGTCGCCGGAGCCAGGAGCTGTCCCCGCCAAGGAGCCCCGAGGGGCGGAAGCGGATCATGGCGAGGAGCACCGCGGCGTAGAGGAGCATCCGGTAGTCCACGAGAGGACGGAAGATCTCCGGCAGCACCCCGAGGATGACCGCCCCGAGGAGGGGGCCGAAGAGGGTCCCTATGCCGCCCACGATGACGAGGGAGAGAAGGGAGACGGAGACCGGAAAGGAAAAGGACTCGGCGGAGATGAACCTCATGTAGTGGGCGTAGAGGGCGCCGCCCAGGCCTGCCATGAGCGTTCCGAGGACGAAGGCCGTCAGCTTGGCCTTCACCGGGGAGACTCCCATGCTTGAGGCAGCCCGCTCGTTCTCCCGGACGGCGAAGCAGGAGAGCCCCGCCCAGGTCCGGGTGAAGAACCAGCTTATCGCCATGACGACCACGAGAAAGAAGATGCACAGATAGAAGAACCCCTGGGCCCGAAGGGCGGTGCCGAAGAGGTACACCCGGGGGATGCCCCCGATCCCGAGGGCTCCGCCCAGGGCGGGGGTATACTGAAAAACTGCCACGACGATGAAGTTGATGCCGATGGTCGTGATGGCGAGGAAGTCGTCCTTGACCCGGAGGCTCGGCAGGCCGCAGAGAAAGCCCACGGTCCCGACGATGAGCAGCACGATGGGCAGGGCCGTCCAGAAGGACAGTCCTCCCGCAGTGGTGAGCATGGCGCTGGCGTAGGCTCCGATGCCGAGAAAAGCCGCATGCCCGAGGGAAATCTGCCCCGCGTACCCCACGATTACGTTCAGCCCGTAGGCGGCAATTGCCTGGATGAGGATCTGGGTGCCCACCTGTACGACGTAGGAATTCATGGAATTACTTCCCTCCCCTTCCGCCGAGCAGTCCCGAAGGACGCCACATGAGGATGATGATCATGGCGATGAAGGCCAGGGCATCCCGGGGGAGGGGGATGTTCGCGAAGCCGATCAGCAGGGTCTCGGCCACCCCCAGCAAAAAGGAGGCGAGGACGGCCCCCGAGGCGGATCCCATTCCGCCCACCACTATGAGGGCGAGGGTCTTGTAGGCCGGTACGGTCCCCATCATGGGGTAGACCTGGTTGTAGTAGATTCCCACGAGAATTCCGGCGATGGCGGCGATGGCCGAGCCGATCACGAAGGTGATGGCCACGGTCTTCTGGGTATGGACTCCCAGGGAGGCGGCGATCTCCATGTCCTGGGAGACGGCCCGCATGGCAAGTCCGAGTTCCGTCTTCGTCATGAGGAACCAGAGGAGGAAGAGGACCGCGAAGGTGATTCCGAAGGTCGCCGTGATGGTGGAGGAGACGGTGAAATCCCCGATGGAGATGGCCGGGAAGGGGAGCTCTGCGGGGAAGGAGCGGACTTCGGGCCCTGCGATGAGGCGGCAGACTTCCTCGATGCCGATCAGAAGGGCGATGCTGCTGATGAGGGAGACGTAGGGAGGGAACTTCAGCAGGGGGTAGTAGACGAACCGCTCGATGCAGACCCCGAGAAGGGCGCAGAGGGCCATGCTGCCCAGGGCTGCGATGAGGAGGCTGCCGGTGAGATTGAAAAAGAGAAGTCCTGCGTAGGCGCCGACGGTGAAGACCGAGGCGTGGGCGACGTGGAGGATCTTCATGACGCCGTAGATCAGGGCGAGTCCGAGGGTGATGAGGGCGTAGATGGCCCCCGCCGCGAGTCCGTTGAAAAGCTGCTCGATCAGTATCTCCACAAATATCCGGTCTCCTTCTGGGGGAATGGCGTCTTTTCCTGAACTCTATAAGTATAGAGGGAGATCATAAAAAAATCATCAAAAGGGAAGAAGGCGTCCCTCATCTTCCCGGTTCCCGGAGCTGCGGACAAGCTACTCGAGCCACCGGACGATCTCCTCCAGGAAGGCCTGGTGGAGATCCCTCGTCATCTGGCCGGGTTTCCCGCCGCCCACTGTCATGTCTCCGATCTTTACCACCGGAACGATCTCCTTCACCGAACCGGTGAGAAAAGCCTCCGATGCCGACGGTATCTCCGACAGCAGGGGGCAGCGCTCCTCCACGGCCATTCCCTTTTCCCGGGCGAGCTGGAGGATGATCTCCCGGGTCGTTCCCTTAAGCACCCTTGAAAGAGGGGCCGTCACGAGCTTCCCGTCCAGGATGAGAAAGAAGGTGCTGTGGGCCGCCTCGGTGATCTCCCCCTCGGGGGCGTAGAGAATTTCGTAGGCGTCCTGCTGCCGGGAATGGCCCGAGTAGGAGAACATGTAGTCCACGCTCTTCACGCCGGGGATGCTTCGTCCCTGGTTCACCGGGTAGAGCATTACACCCCGGTCGTAGATCTCCGGAGCGGGCTTGTTGACCTTTTCGAAGAGGATGAAGAGCCTGGAGGCAGGGAACTGCCCCTCCCGGTAGATGTCTCCTCCGGTGATGTAGGGGCGGACCAGGCACTCCGCATCCATCCGGGCGATCCCTTCCCGCACGATGGCCTTGATCTCCTCCAGAGAAAGGGGAAGGTTGATGGATGCGCTCTCCGCCGAACGGCCCAGGCGATCCAGGTGGGGGGTCAGCATGAGAGGGCGCTTGCGGAAGGTGCAGATGGATTCGAAAACCCCGACTCCCCGGAGTATTATGTAGTCTGAAACAGGAAGGGACGCTTCCTCCAGAGGAAGAAAAGACCCGTTCATATAGCACAGGGACATTTGCGATCACCTCGGAAATTTGAATTGGAACCTTTGCAGTATAAGGGTATAAGGGGAAATATGCACGATTTTTTTCTCTTTCCCGGGGTAATTTATACTGTATAATAAGTTCTGTTTAGACCATCGGAATCTGAAAATAACACACACCCAGCCGTTCCGAAGAGGAGGGGATTTTTTCGTGGCGTTCAATGTTCTCGCTGTAAATCCCGGTTCGACGAGCACGAAAATCGCATGGTACAAGGATAACGAAGAACTCTGGAGGGACACGGTCAGGCATGACCCGGAAGCCCTCGGAGAATTTTCCTCCGTGGCGGACCAGTTCCTCTTCCGGCTTTCCACCATTGCGCAGGCCGTGAAGGACCATGGAATGACCTTCTCCGACCTGTCGGCCGTCGCGGGACGGGGAGGACTCGTGGAGCCCGTCCCCGGAGGGACCTATGCCGTGGATGACGCCCTTCTTGCCCGTCTCCGGATGGGGAAGCCCTGGGAGCACGCCTCCAACCTCGGAGGCATCCTCGCCGACGCCATCTGCCGTCCCCTCGGGATTCCCGCCTTCATCGTCGACCCGGTGGCTGTGGACGAGATGAACCCCGCGGCAAAAATCACCGGGCTGCCGGAGCTTCCCAAGGTTTCCCTGGGGCACGCCCTCAACGTGAAGGCCACGGTCCGCCGGGCCGCCGCAGACCTCGGGAAAAAATGGGACGAGCTGAACTTCATCGTGGCCCACATCGGCGGGGGCATCACCGTGTGCGCCCACGAGATGGGGCGCATGATCGACCTCAACAACGCCAACGATTTCGGCCCCTTCTCCCCTGAACGGGCCGGGGGGCTCCCCGCCGGGGACCTGCTGCGGATGTGCTTCGGCAGCGAAAGCTCCGAAAAGGATATGCTCAGAAAGCTCGTCGGAAAGGGCGGGCTCGCGGCCTATACCGGCACGAGCGATGTACGGGAGGTCAAGGCCCTTGCCGCCGAAGGAGACGCCCGGGCCCGGGAGGCCTACGAGGCCATGGCCTGGGGGATCGCCCGGGAGATCGGCGCCCAGGCCGCAGTCTTGTCCGGCCATGTGGACGCCATCCTCTTCACCGGAGGGGTCGCTTTCGACAGCGACTTCGTCGCCCTGGTGCAGAAGAGGGTGCAGTGGATAGCCCCCGTCCTGGTCTACCCCGGCGAGGATGAGATGCCCGCCCTGGCCGAGGGGGCCCTTCGGGTGCTGAAGGGCGAAGAGAAAGCGAAAATCTATGCCTGCCATATCTCGGGAGGGGAAAAATCATGACCATGCAGAAACTCGATTTTCTTCTTGAAGAAAGCAAAAAGGGACGCCCCATGACCCTCGCCCTGGCCTGTCCCTACGGGGACGACGCCCTGGCGGCGGTGACCCGGGCCCAGCGGGAGGGGATAATCAAGGCTCTTCTCATCGGCGACGAAGAGAAGATCCGCCGTCTCGCCGACCAGGAGGGGCACGACCTCTCCGGCATCTCCGTTGTGGACGAGCCGAACGACGACAGGGCCGTGGAGAAGAGCGTGAAGATGGTCTCCTCGAAGGAAGCAGACCTCCTCATGAAGGGGCTCGTCAAGACTTCTTCTCTTCTCAAGGCAGTGCTGGACAAGGAATGGGGCCTCCGCACGGGCTCCCTCCTCTCCCATCTCTTTCTGTTCGAAGTGCCTGTCCTTCAGGGTAGGGTGGTGGGCGTCTCAGACGGGGGGATGAACACCTACCCCGACCTCAGCGCCAAGGTAAAGATCATCGAAAATGCCGCTGCCTGCTACCATAAAATTGGTGTCCCTCAGCCGAAAATCGCCGCCCTCGCCGCTGTGGAGACGGTCAACCCCGACATGCCCGCCACCCTCGACGCCGCCGCTCTCGCGAAGATGAACGAGCGGGGACAGATCAAGGGGTGTCTCGTGGACGGCCCTCTCGCCCTGGACAACGCCGTCAGCGGGGAATCCGCCCGGATCAAGGGACTGAACTCCCCCGTGGCGGGAAGCGCCGACATGCTTCTCGTCCCCGACATCGAGGCCGGAAACCTCGTGGGGAAGGTCCTTCTCTACATGACGGGGGGCAGGGGAGCCGGAGTGGTCCTCGGGGCGAAGAAGCCCATCGTCCTCACGAGCCGCTTCGACAGCATGGAGACAAAGCTGCTTTCAATAGCCCTGGGAGCCCTCGCGGCCAGGAGCTAGCAAGCACCATCAAATTTCAGAGGAGGTTTTTTATTCATGGAACAGATCCGTTCACTGTCACAGCTTCTCGAGTACGCAAAAAGGATCGGCGCTGAAAAGGGACCGAAGAAGATCTCCGTGGCCATGGCCGAGGATGCGGGGCTTCTCGAGGCCATCGAGGAAGCCCGGAAGGGCGGTTTCGCCGAGGCGATCCTCGTGGGAAACGGCGACAAGATGAAGGCCGCCGCAGAGCAGGCCGGCGTCAGCCTCGCCAACTACGAGGTGATCGACGAGCGGGACGAGCCCTCCATGGGACTGACCGCCGTATCCCAGGTGTCGTCGAAGAAGGCCGACATCTACATGAAGGGACAGATCCACACCAACAACTTCCTCCGGGCCATGCTCAACAAGGAAGTGGGCCTGCGGAAGGGAAAGAACACCATCTCCCACTGCTATTTCCACAGCGTGGAGGGATATGACCGCATCTTCTTCCTCGCCGACGCAGCCTTCAATATGTACCCCGATCTCGCCGCCAAGGCAGACATCACCCAGAACACGGTGAACCTCGCCCGGGCCTTCGGCGTCGCCGAGCCGAAAGTGGCCGTCCTTGCAGCCGTGGAAGTGGTGAACCCCGACATGCCCTGCACGCTGGAAGCCGCGGCCCTCACCCAGATGAACAAAAGAGGACAGATCAAGAACTGCATCGTGGACGGTCCCCTCGCCCTGGACAATGCCGTCAGCGAGGAGTCGGCCCGGACGAAAGGGATCGTCTCTCCCGTGGCGGGGAAGGCCGACGTCTTCATCGTCCCCGACATTGAGGCAGGAAACATGCTGGCCAAGGCAATCGTCTACTTCTCGAAGAACGAGACGGCGGGGCTCATCCTCGGCGCCTCCGCGCCCATCGTCCTGACGAGCCGGGCCGACTCGGCCCGGGCGAAGCTTCTCTCCATCGCCGCCGCGGTCGCCCTGTCGGACTTCCAGAAGTAGCGGCAGGAGGACCGGCATGAAGGTCCTGGCGCTCAACCCCGGTTCCACGAGCACGAAGGTCGCCCTCTTCGAGGACGGCATGGAGATCTGGAGCGAAACCCAGCGGTACGATACGGACGTCCTGCAGAAGTTCTCCTCCGTCTCCGATCAGATGGAGTTTCGCCTCGCCGAAATCCTGAAAAGCCTCGACGCCCATAAAACCTCCCTGGTCGATCTCGACGCCGTGGTGGGGAGGGGAGGGCTGCTCAGGCCCATTGAAAGCGGCACCTATGAAGTGAACGACCCCATGGTCGCGGATCTGCAGTCGGGCAAATGGGGGGCCCACGCCAGCAACCTCGGAGGCCTCATCGCCCTTCGTCTCGCCGGTGAAGGAGGGAAAGCCAGGGCCTTCATCGTCGATCCTGTGGTGGTGGACGAAATGAATCCTCTCGCCCGGTATTCGGGTCTCCCGGAGATTGGCAGGCGCTCCATCTTTCATGCCCTGAATCAGAAGGCCATGGCCCGCCGGGCCGCCGCCGAGCTGAAGAAGCCCTACGAGCAGTGCCGGATGATCGTGGCCCACATGGGCGGAGGCATCTCCGTGGGAGCCCACGACATGGGACGGGTCGTGGACGTGAACAACGCCCTCGACGGGGACGGCCCCTTCACCCCCGAGCGGGCGGGCAGCCTCCCGGCAGGGGGACTGGTACGGCTCGCCTTCAGCGGAAAATATGATCTTCCCCGGATGCTGAAAATGCTCACGGGGCAGGGAGGGCTCGTGGCCCATCTCGGCACGAACGACCTTCGGGAAGTGGAGAAACGGAAAAGTCAGGGGGACGAAAAAGCCTCCCTTCTCTTCGAAGCCATGGCCTACCAGGTCGCCAAGGAAATCGGCGCCTGCGCCGCGGTCCTCGAGGGGGCGGTGGACGTCATCATCCTCACGGGCGGGCTCGCCCACAGCGAAGAGTTCACGGCCCTCATCCGCGACCGGGTTTCTTTCATCGCCCCGGTCAAGGTCTACCCCGGAGAGGACGAGATGAAGGCCCTGGCGGACGGCGCCTTCCGGATTCTCTCGGACGAAGAGAAGCCCAAAGTCTACGCCTGAAGCTTGTTCCTGATATACAAAGCGCACCCCCTGAGCCGGACGGAAACCGTCAGCTCAGGGGGTGCGCTTTGTATGGTCATTGCTCCCGCTTTGTTAAAGCCCCCAGAACAGCCGGATGACCTTTTCGGAGGGTCTCCCGGTCATCTTCGCGACGGCGATAAAGGCCGCAAGAGACAGCGCCAGGGAGGGCACGATGGGATGCAGTCCAAGGGGTCTCGGCAGAAAATAGTTGAATACAAGGTAGGTTCCGATTCCCGTTATCATGCCGGCGATGGCTCCGGGAGCGTTGGCGCCCTTCCAGTACAGCCCCAGAAGGGTCGGCCACAGAAAGGTGGAAAGCTGTCCCGCCGTGGCGAAGAGGTTCAGCCATACCATGAGCTCCGGCGGATCGAAGGCCAGGGCGACAATAATCAGCCCGACGACAAAACAGGTGACCACGGTGATGGTCCGGAGAGTTTTGAACTTCGCCTTCAGGTCCGGTTTGATGTAGTTGACGAGCAGGTCGTTGACGATGGCCGCAACGACCACGAGCAGCTGGGAATCCACGGTCGACATGACCGCCGCCAGGGGACCGGCCAGGATCAGGCCGGCAACCACGGGATGGAAAAGACTTGTTATCAGCGTGGGAATGACCAGGTCCCCCGACTTGATTCCGGCGACCTGAGTCGCTCCGAAGGCTCCGGCCAGGTGCATCCCCGTCAGCAGCACGAGGGAGACGACGGTTCCGTAGATGATTCCCGAGTGGAGGCTCTTCGAGTCCTTATAGCTCATGGCGCGCTGGGCGACGGCAGGGAGCCCCACCACCGCAAAGCCCACGAGCACCCAGAAACTCGATACCCACGGTACGGTCATGAACCCCTCCTTGACCCCATAGGGAGAGATCATGCCGGGATTGATCGCCTTCATGTCCTGAATGATGTTTCCGATGCCCCCGCCCTTCATAACGACGGCGGTGAAAAGGGCAAGGGTCGACAGGGTCATGACGGCCCCCTGGAGGGTGTCATTGAAGACGACGCCCCGAAAACCGCCGATCGCGGTATGAACGACCACGGTTATGGCGAAGAAAATGAGGGCCGTCGTGTAGTCGAGCCCCGTCGAGCCCTGCAGCAGACGGGAAGCGCCTATCAGCTGGGCGGCCATGGCCGCGATGAGGAAGCATATGATCGACAGGGACGCGATGAGCAGAACCGCGCTGCTCTCATACCGGGCGCGCAGAAAGTCGCTGATGGAGTTGGCGCCGGTCTTCCGCGAGACGATGGCGAATTTCTTGCCCAGAACCATCAGGGTGTAGTACCCTGTGGGAATCTGGGACATGGCCAGAAAAACCCAGGCGAGACCGTGGGTGTAGGCCGTTCCCGGTCCGCCGATGAAGCTTCCGGCGCTCAGGTAGGTGGCGACGAGGGTCATGGCCAGCACAAAACCTCCTGTGCCCCGCCCGCCCGTCATGTACTCCTCCATATAGGCCGAGCCGCTTCCCCCTTTGCGGAGGCTGGCACGGTTCACCAGTTTCAGGGCATAGAAGCCGATGAAGTACATGGCGACGAAATACAGGACGATCGGCAGGAGAGTCGCCCACTGGATCGTGTTCATGCTCTCCCTCCTCCTGTCCGAACGTAATCCTCCGCCTCTTTCTCCGTCATTGGGTCAAGGGGCATGACGCGCATCTTTCTCTTGACGATATAGATGGTAGCTGCGACGGCGAGAAGGGAGTTGGCGATGCAGCTGACGAAGAACCACGCCGGAAATCCCATAATGTAGGAATAATTCTCCACAGGGCCGCTTCCGAGGCCGTAGCCCGCGGCAGCCCATATTACCAGGTTGGCGATCCCGAGGATGACCCCGTACCAGGCTTCCTTTTCGCATTCCCTGTATCGCGGATCCTCGACGAAACCATATTCGTTTTTCTTGAGAACCTGCGATTTCAGTCTTTCCGCCATGGTCTTCCGCTGCCTCCTTCCTGCTTCTGACTGCTGACAGCTAATCCAGCTTCACGTCTTTGTTGAAGCTGTACTCGTCGCTCGGGAATTCGCCGCTGAGGGCCTCTTTATGGAACTCATTCAGTCCGTCCACCATGACCTTGCGGACGTTGGCGTAAATTTTGACGAACTTGGGCTTGAAGTCGCCGTACATCCCCAGCAAATCCTGGGTGACAAGCACCTGGCAGTCCACGAAGGGACCGGCGCCGATGCCGAGGATGGGGATCTTCACCGCTTCGCTGACGGCCTTGCCCACGACCTTCGGAACGCACTCCAGAACAATGGAAAAGGCACCCGCCTTCTCCAGCTCCTTCGCGTCCTCGATGAGCTGTCTTGCGCTCTCCGGCGTTCCCCCCTGAACCTTGAAGCCGCCGAGCTGAGTGGCGTTCTGGGGCGTCAGGCCGATATGACCCATGACTGAAATCCCACCGTCCACGATGGCCCGGACCAGGGGTGCGTACTTGACGCCTCCCTCGAGTTTCACGCAGTCGCAGCCCGTCTCCTTGATCATCCTCGTGGCGTTCTCCACACCCTGCTCGATGCTCTTGTTGTATGATCCGAAGGGCATGTCTCCCACAATGAAGGTATCCGGCGCCCCTTTGACCACCGGCCTGATGTGGTGGATCATATCCTCCATGGTCACCGATACGGTATCCTTGTACCCCAGCATGATCATGCCCAGGGAATCGCCCACGAGGATGACCTCCACCTCGCTGTCGTTGACGATTGACGCGGTGGTGTAGTCGTAGGCCGTCACATAGGCGAACTTCCTGCCTTCCTCCTTGTACTTCCTGAAATCAAGAACCGACATCTTCTTTTTCATGCATTTCCCTCCTCATTTTTCTTAAGCGCCGCCTCCGCCGCGCTGACGCTTCATCCCTCTTTCTTCCGCTGTACGGCCCGTTCAGCGGTCCGTGGCCGGATCCCCCTTCCTCTCATCATTCCTGAACCCCGAGCATCTCCGCTGCGACTGCCGCCATGACCTCAACGCCCCTGACGAGATCGTCGAGGGCGATATGTTCGTCGGATTTATGGGCAAGAAGCAGTCGGCCCGGCCCATACACAACTGTCGCACCCACTCCTCCTTCATGGACCGCAAACCGCTGGTCGTCCATGCCGGGACTGAAGTTTATGCCCATATCCTTTCCAAGAAACGCCCTGCCGCAGGTTTTAAGGGCATCCACAAGCGGCTGGTTCTCATCGACCGAGGTGGGATCGGCTTCGATGACGGGTCTGTAGGTATAGCCGAGGATGATTCCATCCCGGACAAGTTCTTCGCAGAGGGACAGAATTTCTCCCTTCGCCCACTCTACGCTCTGTTCCGGTATGAGCCGCCAGTCGAAACTCGCCGTACACTCGTCGGGGATTGTATTTACCTTCGTTCCGGCCTGAATGGTCGTAACGCAGAGAGTGCTTTTCCTCGACCTTTCAGGACTGATCGGATATCTGCTGACAACTTCCAGTTTTGGGCGGATCCTGCAGTCGATGCGCTCAAGCAGCGCACGCATTCCCTCGATGGGGTTGAGTCCCTCCGACGGCATGCTTCCGTGGCTTTGAACGCCCTTGAAGGTGAGGGTGAACCAGAGGGTTCCCCGGTGGCCGAGGCAGATCATGTCGGGATCCAGAGGTTCCGTAATGATGCAGTAATCCGTATTCTCTTCGGTAAGCCTGCCGCTCCGGACAAGATACCCCATTCCGGTCTCTCCTCCGGTCTCTTCGTCGGGGACCGCACTGGAGACAAAGCTCCCCTTCAGCTTGATGCCCGCATGCTGAAGGGTTTCAAGGGCGAATATCTGGGCGGCGATGCCCGATTTCATGTCGCTGGCACCGCGGCCGTAGATCTTTCCATTGATGATCTGCCCGCCATAGGGATCGACCGTCCAGCCGCCTCCGGCCGGCACGACGTCGTAGTGCCCCGAAAAATGAATTGCCGGCCGCTTCCGTGTCCCCTCGAATGTCCCGACGACAAGATATCTCGGCCATCCTTTCGATTCCTCAGCGAGGGATTTGAGAGCTTCCTCCGGCACATTGACGTATTCTACCCGGCATCCCAGCGACTTCATCTTCTCTCCGAGAAAATGCACGCATTTCTCGTAATTCCGTCCCGGCGGATTCTCCGTGTCGATCTTCAGAAATTCGCTGAGAAACGCTTCCATCCGGGGCCTCAATGCTTCCGCCGAAATCCTTATTCTTTCGATGAGTGCTTTATCCATGTCAGGCCGCTTCCACCCTTCGCTCGTATTCGATCTTTCCGTCGATGATCGTATAATCCACCTCAAGGGTATGGATGTCCATGGGGTCGACCGCCAGAATATCCTCCGAGAGGACGATCATGTCCGCCAGCTTGCCCGGTTCAAGGCTTCCCTTGATGTTTTCCTCGAAGGAGGAATAGGCTCCGTTCCAGGTCGCCAAGCGGATAGCCTCCCTGACGGAGATCGCCTGGCTTCGGTCGCACTGGACATCCCGGCTCCGGTCATAGCGGTTGACCGCTCCGTCAATAGTGTGGATGCCCATGGGGCCGGAAGGGCCGTCGCTCGAAAGGGAGCACATGACCCCTGCGTCGATCATGCTGCGGAGGGCGGCCAGGTATTTATTGCGGTCTCCGTAGAATTTCATGTAGTTGGCCCCGATCATCTGGATCATACCCGCGTTGACGGAAGGGCAGATGTTCATCAGGGCAATCCGCTCGATCTGGTCCTGACTGACCAGCGTGCAGTGTTCGATGCGGTGGCGCATCCCTCTGAATTTTTCGGGGTCCTCCCTGAAGCACCGCTCATACCCCTCCAGCATGAATTCGACGGCGAGATCGCCGATGGCGTGGGCGGTGCACTGGCATTCCGCGCGGACGATCTTCTCTATATATTTCCACACCTCTTCCCGCTCCCATCCCCGCTCCCGCACCAGGGCCGGATCGTGGGAGTAGGGCTCATGGGTGGCGCAGGAAGGCCCTCCGGACCCTCCGTCGATCATGAACTTGCAGGGCCCTACCCGGAAATGCTCGTCTCCCAGCCCGGACAGAAATCCGAGCTGCATCCACTGTTCGTTTTGCTCGAGGGAATAGCTCTTTCCGAAAATACTGTGCAGCGCCATGTTGACGCGAACCTTGAAGCTTCCTTCCCGGCAGAGTTTCTGCATGATGTGATAGGAAGCGGTTCCGCATTCGCCCATGTCCCCGACGGAGGTAATTCCCGCTTCCAGGGCCTGCCGGTGCGATTTCATCGCTGCCGCGGTCTGCTGCTTTTCCGTGTAGTTCACCATTCCCCACAGCCGGAAGTGGGTGTGCCCCCGCACCATACCGGTGAGCCTTCCGTCGGCGACCTCCACTTCATCTTTTGGATACTTCTCCGCGTCCCGGGGAGAAAATACTTCGAGATGCGCCAGGGCTTTCGTACTGTACATGCAGATATGCCCGCCGCCGTGCATGCAGTGCACGGGGTTGTGCGGAGCTGCTGCATCCAGCTCGTCAATGGTGGGGTGCCTTCTCTCGTCGGAAAAGAGCTCGGGCTCGTACCCCATCATGGAAATCCATTCTCCCGGCCGCTTTCTTTCAGCGGCTTCCCGCAGCATGGCAAGCATTCTCTTCAGCGAAGGGCAATTCTTTCTCGTGGTGTCGATCATTCCGGAGGAAGGGTCCGTACCGAGAAGGCCGTTCAGGATGGGATGAAAATGCGTGTCGATGATCCCGGGCATGAGGGTCCGCCCATGAAGATCGATGATGCGGGTATCTTCGGACACGAAAGGTCTGATTCCCCGGCTGCTTCCCACATAGGCGATGCGGTTTTTCCTGATGCCGACCGCCTCGGCGATCTTATCCCCCGGGTTGACGGTAATGACGCTGCCGTTGACAAGCGCCGTGTCCAGTGTGCAGCTCAGCATGTCATCGATCATGGGATCGTCTCCTTTCCCTGCACAGGTTCGTGTTGAAAAGGGCAGAAACAGAATGAGTGTTCCGCATTATGGAATATTGTTGGACTATATGGACTATAATCTCTATTATAAATATCATTTTCTTTATGTCAACAAGGTCTGTACCGGTCTTTTCACCCTGCTCCGCAGATTTCCGGACAGCCGGCCGCGAGTTTCAGGCATTTCGAGGAGCAGCTCTTCTTCGGCCGCTTCATGACGGGAGAGTGCACAGCGGCATCGTCGGTTCAACAAACATCTGTCATGACAAGCGGACCGGTCGAAATCGAGGCTTGACAAAACCTTCTTGCTTCTAGTAAATTACTAAATATTACTGAATATTACTCTATATTTCTCGATCGACGAGCGAACGTGCTGGAAAGAGAGATAAATGGAAACGAACCTGAATATGGGAAGATCGACCGTTCAGGGAATCTGGCTTTTCCTGAGAAGCGCAGATGATGTCTTCGGGCGTTTCCACGAGCTCCACCTCCTCGAGAGCGGCTATGGCATCAGGACCGTTCAGGAGCTGCTGGGCCACAAGAATGTGAAAATCACAATGATACACCCATGTTCTGAACCGAGGCGGCAAGGGGCTCAAGAGTCCGGTGGACGACTTGCAGAGGAGGAAAGAAGGTGTCTTATACGGCAACGATATATTCCCCGGCGTTAACCGCCAGACATGCTTCAGCCCATTACAAAGACAGCCGTTGCTATGTGCGCTGCGGGAGGGGTAGATGCGGCCCAAAGGTGTTATGAAAAAACAATATAACCATTGTTGAGCGTCTAAATCATGATCCCCATCTACGAACAAGGTAGCGGAAAAGGCATCGGCCACGGACTTTCGTCCTTCCTTCAGCGCTTCGATGAAATTTGTGCCGATCATCTCGCTAATGGCCGAGCCAAGTCGTTCGCGTTCATTTTCTACGACTTCACCGATCAAGCTATTCGCAAGATTCTGAAGGACCTAGGCGTCTTCGCCCAACTTGACCGACTATCGGGCGAAGAATTGAGCGTCTTCTACTTGCATGCTGGAACAAAGGCCGCTGTTAAAGCATTCAACGCTCATTTCTTCGGCGCGCTCGGTATCGAAGGGCAGGCCACGCTACCCTGCGTTGTTTTCTTTCGAGTGGAAAGGGGAGTTGTCGAGGACATCGAGATTGCTCAGCTTGAAAGCGCCGATCTCATTCACGGGTTTCATGAACTGCACAATGCAATTCAACAATATCTTTCGGCAAGTCCAGCGGTTAGAACCTCGCCATCGCGGGCGATTCGGTGGCTCAAGGGTGGCGCGAAGTTTCTATTTGTCGAAGGATTGAGCGCCGCCCTCAAGAAGAGTTTTGAACTCATCAGTTTCTAACGCCATGCAGAGACGCCGAACCCATCATTCCACCGGACCTGCGCGAAAAGCAGCGCAGGTCAGAGAATTTAAACGTTAGACCGTGACCGAATCTATTCACACCCAGAAGGAGATATCCCGAAATGGACATTCCACGGCTCTTCAACATCACCGAAAGCGCTCACCGCATCCATAACCCGTTTACACCCGAAAAGCTCGCCACTCTCGGCGCTGCGCTGCGTCTGGAAACGGGGACCCGAGTGCTCGACCTCGGCAGCGGTTCGGGGGAGATGCTGTGCACCTGGGCACGCGATTACGGAGTCATCGGCACCGGTATCGACATGAGCCAGTTGTTCACCGAGCAAGCGAAACTCCGCGCTGAAGAACTCGGCGTCGCCGATCAAGTAAAGTTCATCCATGGCGATGCTGCGGGCTACGTCTCTGACGAGAAGGTCGGTGTGGCAGCCTGTCTCGGTGCCACGTGGATCGCCGGGGGAGTCGTCGGCACCATCGAGCTTCTGGCGCAGAGCCTGCACATCGGAGGGATCATCCTCATCGGAGAACCCTACTGGCGGCAGTTACCGCAGACTGAAGATGTTGCCAGGGGGTGTCTTGGCGGCTCAATCTCCGACTTTCTTCTGCTTCCAGAACTTCTCGCGTCTTTCGGCCACCTCGGCTACGACGTCGTGGAAATGGTTTTGGCAGACCAAGACAGCTGGGACAGATACGAGGCGGCCAAGTGGCTCACCATGCGCCGATGGCTTGAAGCCAATCCCGACGACGAGTTCGCGAAAGATGTTCGAGCCAAACTGACATCGGAACCCGAGCGCTACGCCGCTTACACGCGTGAATACCTGGGCTGGGGTGTGTTCGCGCTGATGCCGCGGTGGTGAGGGGATTACCGGGCGACTCAGAAAGTGGGGAAAATCCAATTATGTCTAACAACCCATTCAAGTCGACTCCGCTTCTCGGCGCGGCTGAATTCAGGCGTTGGGTGTGAAAGGAATGAAGCTGGGAGGACTTTAAATCTGGCTGCTTAACTTGTCCAATAAAACGTCTGCACCTCCACAACACCCGGCGAAGTCGGAGCTTGACAAAACCTTCTTGCTTCAAGTAAATTACTAAATATTCCTGAATATTACTCCATATTTCTCGACCAACGAGCGGACGTGCTGAAGAGAGATAAATGGAAACGAAATGGCTCACAGTCATTTAAGGGGCACAATACCTGAAGATGGGAAGATTGACCATATAGACTTGCCCAGGAAGGCAAACTGCCCACCCACAAGATAGGCCGGCAACGGCGGTTCGATGCGAAGGAACTGGATACGCGGATCAAATCCGGTAATCTGGCTTCTCCTGAGAAGAACAGATAATGTCTTTGGACGTTTCCACGAGCTCCACCTCGAGAGAGGCTATGACATCAGGACCGCTCGCGAGCTATTGGGCCACTGAAAACCGCCATGATCTGCACCCATCTTCTGAACCGAGTCGGCAAGGAGGTCGAGAACCCGGCGGACGACTTGTAGAGGAGGGCAGACGGTGGGTGTCTTACAGAAACGGTATATCCCCCGGCATTAACCGCCAGACATGCTTTAACCCATTGCAAAGGTGTTATGAAGAAACTATATAACCATTGTTGGAGGTATTCAATGAATCAAGCCCTCTTACTCATCGATATTCAGAACGATTACTTCCCGGGCGGAGCAATGGAGTTGGTTCGAAGCTCGGAGGCTGGCATTCAGGCCGGAAAGCTGCTGCAAGCTTTCCGGCAGAAATCTATGCCGATCATCCACATTCAGCACATCTCCACAAGGCAAGGCGCTGCCTTCTTCGTCCCAAACACGAAGGGTGTTGATATTCATGAAAGCGTCATGCCCATCAATGATGAAACGATTTTCCAAAAGAACTACCCGAACAGTTTCCGCGAAACGCCGCTTCTTGCGTGCCTACGCCGGCAGCAGATTACAGAGCTTGTTATTGCGGGAATGATGACTCACATGTGTATTGACACAACCATACGCGCCGCTGCTGACCTTGGTTTCCAATGTCTCTTGGCTCATGACGCGTGCGCAACAAAATCGTTGTCCTTTGGGGGTGCAATTGTTTCGGCTGAGCATGTGCAAACTTCGTTTCTCGCTGCACTTAATGGCTTCTTTGCCAAAGTGCTATCCGTAGAGGAATTATGTGCAACCCACCTATGAGGTGCCCTCCATTTGATGGGCAGTATAAAGAGATGATATGCTGAAGATTAGAGAGGGACGAGAAGAGTGGGCAAATACTTTACAAGTGACTTTAAGATGGAAGCGGTAAAACGGGTAGAGAGGGCAGGGGAGACAGTAGCGAAGGTGGCAGCGTTATCGTGAACAGGCGGACTGCCCTTTTCTCACTAACTAGGAGAGATGTCATTAAAAATGTGAACGTGGTTTTATGTGCACTCCTGGCCTTCGGATCGTTTCCGGTTTTTGCCCGCCCCGCAAACGCAGGGGAACCTTCTGTTTATGTAGATTACGAATACGGCGATCTGTTGGAGGTAATTGTCGGTTTGCCCTACGGAATGTCGCCGTCGCTGGAAGCGAAATGGTTTGCCGACGCGCTTAAAGTACTGCCGAAAGATGAAGCGGATTACGCCCGGAAGACAGCGGGGTTGCTCTGGACGGAGATGATCAACCCCGAAACGGGGAAAAGCGAGACGCAGATGCTGGAAGAGGAAAATCAGGCTTTCATCGCAATCCTAAAGTCTCTGGGCGTCAAAATCTACCGTCCGACGGAGATTACCGTCGACTTTATCAAAGAGCATTACGGCGCGGATACGCTGCTGAACGGCTTCAGCCAGGACTTTCCCCGCGACAACATGGCCGTGATCGGCAGCAACGTCATCGAGTTCAATTTGCGGACACCGATTCGCAAGGTGGACATATCCGGATTCAGGGATATTCTGTCCGAAAAATGTTCCGACTCGACGGTAAAGTGGTTTTCCATGCCGCACACGGAGCTTCTCAAACCCGCCCGTGCAGATACGCCCTTTCTGGAGGGCGGCGACGTCATTGTTCTGGGTAAAACCATTTTAGTCGGCAATACGGAAAATCCCAGCGTGGGATCCAATGAGGCCGGCTACAAGTGGCTCAAAAACATTTTAGGCGATCAATATAAGGTGAAACGCGTTCGGCTTGTAGAAAGCGTGCTGCATCTGGATTGCGTGCTTTCCGTGCCGCACAGCGGGATCGCCATCATCTGCGAAGAAGCCTTTCTCGATGGCTTGCCCGAAGAGTTCAAGGACTGGGACCTGATCAGAGTGAGCCTGGAAGATGTCAAGCGACTGGCCGTCAACGGCCTTCCCGTCAATTCCCAAAACTATATCCTGTCTTATAACCGGCACAATGACAACCGCTTCATCCAGGCCGAGCTCGAAAAGCGGGGCATCACAGTCCACCGTGTTTTTTTCGGAACCCACAATGGCCAGGGCGGATCGCTGCGCTGCGCCACCCAGCCTCTGAAGCGGGAGGTCAGAACGACGAACCCCTGAGACTTTAAAAGGGCACGTAGGTCAAGAACGGAGAACGTATACTCCGGCTCCTGCGGTATTTTCACGCCCTCGCGCCGGAGCGCCCCCAGGAATCTTAGGGAAACGGTGAACTTTTGCGGGAAAGTGGGTGTCCCTTTACTGCGGGGAAATGGATGTCCCTTGGCACCCTGCAGGATCAAGCAGTGTTAGCAGAATCAAGGCTCATCCAATTTTTCCGCAAATAAAGGATGATCAGCAATATCGGATGAATCGGCGATTCTTAACAAAATATAGAACACGTGATTATGTTTGGATTCAAAAAACACTAGCAATCAATCTTAAAAGTCCAGCAGCAACAATATTTCCTGTTGCACCTTCCAGAATCACCTTAATAGATTTGAGAGCTTCTTTTATGATCGTTCCTTTCGGTTTCGGCGATTTTGACTGAAGTTCGATCGTTGTCAACTCGGCATTCAGTTCTGATGCTTCTTCGCTACTCAGACCCAATTCCTCTTGGCGTGCTCTGATTTCTGTCACCGCCGCCAATACTTGCTGTAGGTCAATGCCGACGTTTAGATTTTGCATAGCTGTAGGTGAATGCTGCTGTAGTTGAGAATTACTCATACTTCCTATATTGTTGACAATCTGATACGAAACACGATTTGCTGTTTGCTTTTCTTCTCTCGAAAAGCTCAAATTATCACCAATTACGCCTTCTTTTTCGAGCTCAAGCGACCAATCAAGCACGTGATTCCGAACAGCATCAAGTATCCCGACGATTGATGTTCTTGAAACGTGGAGGGTTGGTTGCAAGGGCACATCCATGGCTTTTATTAACACATTAACTGTTTGTTGAGAGAAGGGAATCTGAAATACTCCTTCATGTTTTTGCTCCAAAAGTGCATCTAACTCCCCAACAGGTTGCATGACTTTCCTTTTAGAAAGTTGTTCTGCAATTTGAACCTCGGCAAAATTCAATGGCTGCCAACCATTGAACGGATTCCACACCTTGATTTGACCTTGGACCTCTCGGTACTCGGGAATATTCTCATCATCCAAGGAGTAACCGTTCAGTTCATGCTTCAACCATTCTTCGATTTTTCCAACACAAAGCTTTCTGGAAACAACCAGTGCTTTTCGCAAGAGATCCGCACAGGATACATCTCTGTTTAGCGCATCCGCCTGCAATTCAAGTACTAGCCCAGCCAAGGTAAGAACCTCCTTGTATAATAACTTTTGGAACCAGTGATTTCATTCCTCCATTTTCGTTGGTATGGCTCATTCGCTCCAAACTATTAATAGACCTATACAAGATCGAGTCGTGCTCCTAGAAACTTATTTTATCGAACTTAGGTAATTTTAATGGTCTATTAGATCAGCATTTTTTACCAATCAAGCAACTATTAAAATCAGCTTTAAATTTTAGCTTGATTTTGAAATTCTTTTCTATTTACAGTTGATTTATAAAGTTTAAAATAGCTATACGACTTAATTCCTTCAAATTGCACTAATTCAATTAAATGCGAGCCGTCTTTAAAAAAAACATCTTCAGAAATACTCTCAGGATAAGGTTCAGTAAATACGACTCTTTTGATTCTCGCTTGATATATTTTTTTTGCACACAATTCGCAAGGGAAGGTTGTAGTATAAATTGTTGCACCTTCAATTCCCATACCACCAATGATAGCGTTCTGTAATATTGCATTTTCCTCGGCATGTAAAGCGCGACAATATTCTAATTTTTTTATTGAAAAATTTTTAGATAAAATATCTGCTAATTCTTGCTTTTCGTTCAGCCCTACCCCATGTTTTTTGATCCAGTCAGCAAGACCTTTGTTGTCGCTTTCAAAAAGCCTTTCTAGCCGTTTTTTTATTTGAAACCTTGAATACTCGTCTTTATAGCAATAGTAGTGATCTTTATGATTTTCAAATGCCTTATTTAAAAAACACAAAAATTCTTCCTCTTCACCTCTAACAGCGATTGGGAATGTATAATTGCTATCAATATCACCAATTCTTCGATAACCGCATGGTATTTGACCTGCGCCTACATCATTCCAACCCGCCCCTACGATACACCCACGCTGACCAACAATTACAGCTCCAACCTGTCGGGAGATACAGTTTGATTTTAAACTCATGGAATATGCTTCCTGCATAAAGAGTTCGTCTTCTGTTGGAACAATGCATCCAGGTCGGCAAATTAATGCAAAATGCTTTGCCAATTTCCTTTGAAACGTGAATATTTTCGAATCATTATTGACGGCTATATCAGACAACAACACGCATTCACTTACATTTTGCTTGTATAACTCCCTTACCTTAACACCTTTTCCCTTGTCCCTATTGTCTCTTTCTTTATCAAAATTGCCTCGGTTTTGCCTTAATGATTCTGGCGCATAAATCGAAAAAAGAAAGAATTCATAATACCGATTCCTAAAAAATTCAACTTCGTAGGGATTTCTAAACGCTTCAATTGCAAACTTATCATAAACTTTCCTACCAAATTCGATTCTCTTTTTATTTCTAAAATATTTGATTAGATTATTAGCTTCAAACGCTAAAATAAATAACGTATTCGCATTCTGCTGTTCGAATCTTGAAGTATAATCTATAGGATTTCCACAACGCCTTGCATTATCACCCAAATCCTGCAACAAGGCTCCAAGCTCGGACTCGCTGAACTTTTCCTTTAGCCTTATTTTGTATTCGCGAAGGTATTTTAAGAATTCTTCATACATATCCATATCAGCTGGAGAAATACTAGCAATCTGTCTATTTTTAATTTGATCCGATATTTTTTTTGCCTTTTTTATTTTCACTGGATCAAAATCAATACATAATTTAAATCTTTTTATTTTATCAGAAAGCTCTTTTTCATCTTCATCTGAAAGACTTTCTATCGTTAGCTTTATCAACATGTCTGTCATTGAAATATAGAAAAATTCATTATTATTGTATTCAGATAAAACGGTTAGTGTTTCTCTTAATTCTAATTGTTGGCTTAATTGATAATAACACTTATTTATAATTGCAACTTTGCCGTGCCTATCTTTTCTTTCTTTATTTAAATCTATCTTTTGTTGTTTTATATTTAAAAGAAGTTTTTCTATTTGAGATTGGATTGCTGGGAGTTTTTTTACTCTCATATTAATATATTGATTGATATTTTTAACAAAAAAATTAGCAGCAGATGTGCAACCACTGCTCAGTGGCCCCGTGAAACCTAGAATTAGGAACCCATGCTTTATTTCATGAAAAATATTAGACATCTCAACACCACCAATCCAATTTTGAATTTTCACTTACTTCATGTTGCTCAGTTTTCATATTACAGGGTAATTCTAAAATTTTCTCTCCCGTAAAAAGGCGTGTTCCGTTTCATCTTAACGACCGCTACACCTATTCGGAATGGTGGTTCGTTTTGCTCCGATATCCCCGGATCACCCCTCACACACCAACCCAGTCCTTTCTAGAGAAATAAAAAAATGGCTTCTCAATCCCCGGACAGGTTTTTAGCGACTTCTGCATGGTTTTTACGGCGATCTTCGCGGTTTGTTTAGGGTAACCGTAGACTCCTTCACGGCGTTGATGGTGGCGTCCGCTTGAAGCGAGGCAACGATGCCGGCTTTAGCTACGGCCCGCATGGCGTGTACCCTTCTTGAAGAAAGAAAGCTTGCATCTTCTATGCCCGGAATGTCCGAGCCGCAGGGCGCACAAGGGGAACGGCGTTCTGAGTGTTAGTGTAAGGGTATTTTTGGGGTTAGTAGAGGTGGTCTTCATGGAACGCTCCTCTCGCGGCAAATGAACGTATCAAAGACAAAAGACCATTATTAAAAAACTAAAAAGACATTACTATCTTATTTTTTACTACAATACATCTCTTTATGCAAGTTTTTTACGAATAGAGCAACTATTTTTGGTTCAATGCTTGCCGTTCTTCGGTAGCGAGCTTTCTTCTAAAGCTCGTCGCTCTCGGCGAAGGAGTAATAGCCTTTTGTGTTGAAGATGATGTGATCTAGGAAGCTGAGGCCCAGGATTTTTGCGGCTTCTTTGAGCTGGTGTGTGATATGGCGGTCTTCGGGGCTTGGTTTGAGTTCTCCGTGGGGGTGGTTATGGGCAACGATGACGGCGGAGGCTCTTTCGGCTATCACGTCGGCGAAGACTTCCCGAGGGTGGACGTGGCTTTTGTTGACCAGCCCTATGCTGACGACCCGGATGTTCATTACCTCGTTCGCGCCGTTGATGGAGACGCTGAGGAAGTGCTCCTGTTTTCTGTCGGCGTAGTGCTGGATCAGGGGAAGCACGTCCGCAGGGAATTTGATTTTCAGGCCTTCTGGCTTGATTCTTCGCCGAACGAATTCAAAGGCCGCTGCGATTGAGGCGGCTTTTGCGCTTCCGATGCCGTCGACGGTGGTGATGTCGTGAGGGGAGAAGAGCAAACCCTTTTCATCGATGATCTTGATGATTTTCTTCGACAGGGCCAGAACGTCGTCCTTTTGAGTGCCCCTGCCCAGGATGACGGCGAGCAGCTCCTGGTCGGAAAGGCAGTGCGCTCCCTGTTCGAGGAGTTTTTCTCTGGGGCGTTCGGAAAGCGGAATGTCTTTTATTTTTTTCATGGCTCGCCTGTCTGCTTTTCTTCTGGTCTGATGCGCTGCGTCTTTGAGCCGTTTCTTCGTGTTCCCCGCGCGCTCCGGGAGGCGTTTTTCAGTTCAGTTTCCATCTTCGCTTTTTCTTCCTGGATGCGCTGCAGCAGTTTTTCCGCCGGTTCGTCGTCGGGATCCTGGGGAACCAGTTCGCCGCGGAAGGCTTTGGCGAGAACGGATTGAGCGAGAGTATCCACCCTTGCCCGGGCTTTCTGGTAGTGCTCTTCCACTTTGTCGGCAAGGGAGAAGAGTTTGTCCACCTGCCGGACGATTTCTTTTTGCTCTTCGAGGGGCGGGAGGGGGAACCTAATAGATTTAAACCTTTCCAAGCTAATTTTCTGCTGTGCAACCCCTTGTGTGATATCAATCAGCTGATCTCTGACAAGAAAGCTATCAATTGCAATTTTACAATATCTCCTTTCGATAAATTCACTCCAAGGTGTGAATTTTAGGCAATCAGAGGTGATTATGCCACTTTCAAGATTAGAAGCGTAGACGCAGCAATCACCCGGAGGATCACCCATTTTTGTTATCAAAAGATCTCCAGGATAAACGGCATGTTGAATAAGTTCTTTTGCTTTTTCCTCGCTAACATACTTTCTATTTTTCAAAAAATCTCCACTTCTTATATTCCTTACAAAAACAATTGGCACACCGCTATCTCTGTAATCAGATACCTTTAAATTGCTTCCAAAAGGACCAATCGCTAATGAATATTTCTGAGGCGAAGAAATCTCTTCAGGAGTAGCTACTTCCCAAGATGTAGGCAAAAGAATCGTTGTTCCGTTAGATAACACGTGATCCGAAGAACTTTTTGCGCTTCCTCCCTTCTTTTTCAGAAGAGATCTGCCGTTAATTTTCCCGCAATAATTCCAACGCGCCTTTCCTATTCTTGATAAGAGCACCTCCGCGCTCTCTATCTCCGGATGCTCCTCGCGCCATTTTTCGGTGAGTTTTCCGGTAACTGCGGCGGTGAGCACCGACTGACGGAAGCGCTTGAGAATGGCCGGTATCTTCTCAAGGCGCTCTTTCGCGGAGTCAATGCGGGGCATGATGGCGTCCAGCTTGGCGACGATGCGTTTTTGTTCGTTGAGGGGTGGAAGAGGGAAAGGATGGGATTCTACAAAAGTTTTCGGGACTCTTTTTTGTCCGACGGTGCCTGTCATGTGGGCCTCTGCGGTTTTCAGAAACGCTGCTGTTTTTACCCAGTAAAACAGCAAGGCGGAAGGAACAATGACCGGACGAAGCACGTAAAATTCCGTGCTTCCCGCACCATGAGAATTCGGCAAGCCTGAAACTATCGCTGCTTTTCCGTTTTCAAAGCACGGCGTTATTTTCGCAAAAATAACATCGTCGTTCCTAAAATGGGTGAATCCCCTTTTCACATCCCCCCACAGTTTTTTCTCAAAGCGCAGTGTGTCCGAAAAATTCGTCGGAACATGCGGCATGGGAACAAAAGCAACTTCCGTATCATCATCCAGCGACGATTTGGGGTTTAAAAGAGCAACGTGCGGAAATGTAGTCTCCACCCACCCCTTCGGAAGCATCCCGCTCATTCCCCGTTCTCCGTTTCTATTTCGTCCAGGATGGCTTGCAGTTCATCGACGCAGGCGCCCAGTTCGGTGATGGCGTCGGCGACCAGGAGCTGCGGTTCGGGGAGGGAGTCGGGGTCTTCGAGGTTTTCGTCTTTCAGCCAAGAGATATCGAGGTTGAAGTTTCTCTCCTTGATCTGGGAATACGAAAACTTTCTGAAGCGCCCCTTTTCGCCGCCGTCCTTCCGCTCGCTCTGTCCGTCGGGGTCGTCGCCGTAGCATCTCTCGAAATCCTCGAACATGGCGGGGACGAGGGGGCGGTCTTTTTTGGTGACGCCGGGGATGTTGGTCCGGCAGTCGTAGATCCAGGTGTTTTCGGTTTTCATGCCCTTCCGGAAGAAGATCACGTTGGCCTTCACTCCCTGGCTGTAGGGGGTGAAGGTGCCGTTGGGGAGGCGCAGCAGGGTGTGCACGTCGCAGTCTTCCATAAGGTACTTGATGACGTCGCCCGCGGCGTCGGCGAAGAGAACGTTGTCGGGCAGCACCATGGCGGCCCGTCCGCCCCTTTTGAGTATGGTGACTACGTGCTGGATGAAGTTCAGCTGCTTGTTGCTGGTGCTGACGGTGAAGTCGTCCCGCACCGGGGCCTGGTTGGCCCCTTTGGTCCCGAAGGGGGGATTGGTGAGGATGCAGTCGTACCGTTCGCCCCGGTCGGGTTCGTAGATGCTGTCGCCGAGGTAGATGCGCGGTTCCAGTCCGTGGAGGAAGAGGTTCATCAGGGCCAGTCTCCGGGGCCGGGGGACGAGCTCCTGGCCGTAGTAGGTGTCTTTTTTGATGCGCTGGACGTCTTTTCTGTCCAGCGCTCCTTTGGTGACATGCATGAGCCATTCGTAGGCGACCATCAGGAAGCCCGCCGTTCCACAGGCGGGGTCGCAGATGGTGAACTCCCGGGACACCCTGGGGTCGGGGAGCATGACGTTGACGATGGACTTTATGAGCACCCGGGGGGTGAAGTATTGCCCCGCTCCCTTCTTTCCCTCGGCGGCGGATTTTTCAAGCAGTCCTTCGAAGGCCGCGCCCTTGACGTCCACCTCCATGGAGGACCAATCCTCTTCGTCGATCATGTTGATGATCTTTTTCAGGTTGACCGGATTGGTGAATCTCGGAACTGCCTGGGTGAAGATGTCGCCCAGGAGGCCGGGCTGGCGGCCGAGGGCCCGCAGTATACGGGCAAAGATGTCCAGCAGCTCGGTTCCCGACTTTTTAACGAAGGGGGTCCAGGAACAGTCGAGGGTAACTTTCTTCTTGTCTTCTTCGTACTGGATGCCGGATAGATCGATGTCCTTTTCATGGGCCATTTTCAGGAACAACAGGTAGGTAAGCTGCTCGATATAATCGCCGTAGTCGATTCCGTCATGGCGAAGAGTGTGGCAGAAGCCCCATAGTTTATTTACGACGTCGGACATGGCTCATTCCCTTTTCTATAGTGTGTTAGGCGGCAAGCGATTCGTTTATCTCCTTCAGTATCGCGTCGAAGGTTTCTCCGAAGATCCGCTTTGCCCTTGTCAGGCCGCCGTGCCGTTCGAAGACCGGCATGGTTTCGAAGTCCTCCTGCGATATAGTGAGGTTTTCGATGAGATGCTCTTGAATGTAGGCGAGCCATTTTTTCTGCGCTTCGGTGAAGGCATGTTTTTCGGCAAGCTGCGTCACCGTTTTTTCAACCCGTTCCCGGGCCGTGAGGATGGGCACGTCGTAGTCCGAAGCGTGCTTGACCATGGAGATGATGTCGGCAAGCGGTTTTTTGTAGACAAGCTCGTGGCCCCGCTGCAGGTCTTTTTCCGAGAAATGGCTTTTTCTGAGATTGTCGCGCAGGTCGTCAAGCACATCGGCATTCCATCCCGAAGGGCGGGAGAGCAATATTTCGATGGCTTCGATCTGTTCGGGGTTCTTTCGGACGAACTCTTCGAAGAGCCTGAGGTAGTCCTGCGGTTTCTGGTAGTCGTCGCCGACCCGGAACATCACCTCGTCATCCACAGTATCCACTATTTCGTACCCCTTGAAGAAGACCTTTTTCGGGCGGGGGTAGTTTTCAAGCAGTTCCTGGAACTCTTTATTCCTGAGAAGCGCCATCGTCCCGGGAAAGTTGTTCATTATGTTGTCTTTCAGCCTGTCGGCGTAAGCTTTCATGTCGCCGTCGGGCAGAAAGCGGGCGAAGGCTTCCCGGGCTTCCGCGCCCATAGTGTTCTGGACGCGCCGCAGGCGTTTGATCAGACGGTTGACATTATACTCCCGATCGCGGTTGTCGTAGATTCGTTCGATGATTTCGGCAAGGGAGACCGTCTCTTTCTGAAGGGAGACGTCGAAATCGGTGGCATTCCTGAAGTATTCGATGAGGCTCCCGTCGAAGCAGTCGAAGATGGTGAACTTCTCTTTATTGATCTCTTTGCACAACCGGGTTCCGCGCCCCAGCATCTGCACCCAGAGGATACGGGACTTCACCATCCGCATGAAACCGATTATTTCTATGGCGGGGATATCCACGCCGGTGGTCAGCATGTCCACGGTGACGACTATTTTGGGCTCGGGGCGGTTGCGGAACTGGCGTATTTTCTGCAGGGGGCGGTCGACGGTGGGGCTTCCGGTAATTTTCATCACGAAGTCGTCGCCTTTGCCGAACACTTCCTTGCAGGTTCGCACCACTTCATCGGCGTGGGAGACATGGGGAAGGTCGTTGACCGCGAAGATCAGCATTTTGGGGAACCGTTTGTGCTCGGCTTCGTGCTGGTCGGTGTATTTTTTGATGGCGGCGATGATTTTCCTGGTGCTGTCGGGAGCGGTGATCTTCTGCTCTATTTCCGTTGAGCTGAACTCCCGTTCGTCCTCCAGCGAGTCGAGCTGCTCCGAGCCCGTTTCCACGTCGACCTCGCCGACCATCTCCCCCTCTTTGAGGAATGCGCCGTTGATATGGATGTCGGACGTGATCTTGACGGCGTCGTAGTCCACAAGGTAGCCGTCGAGGACGGCCTGTTCGGTGCTGTAGGAATAGACCTTGTGTTTGAACATGCCCAGGGTATGGGCCGCCGGTGTGGCGGTGAGGCCGATTTTCACGGCGTCGAAGTAGTCCAGGACATATTTCCAGCAGCCGGTTTCTTTCGCGGAATATCCCCGGTGGCACTCGTCGGCTATGATCACGTCGAAGGCATTGATGGGGATGTCGAGCTTGCCGGCTTCGGTGTCGTACTCGAAGCCGCCGTCGGCGTCTTTGCCCAGCAGATTGATCGCCATTCGCTGGATTGTGGAGACATAGATGAAGGTGTGGGCTTCCCTGGGGTTGGTCAGGTACTCTTCGGGCAGCACTTTGGGGTCGAAGCTGTTGCCGTCTTCCAGCTCTTCGCGCCGGAATCTCTGGCTGTAGACCTCGTAATCCCTGTCCAGTTTGAGCCCCTCCGGCGTTTGAAAGGCGGAGAGGGCGGAAACGGTCTGGGCGGCGAGGGCGCGCCGATCCACCAGGAAGAGAATCCGTCGGGCGTAGCCGGATTTCAGCAGGCGGTAGATGGAGGAAACGAGGGTGAAGGTCTTTCCTGTTCCTGTTGCCATGGCGATCAGCATGCTTTTTTTGCCGGCGCACAGGGCTTTTTCTATGGCTTCGACGGCGGCTGCCTGGTACGGTCGCAGACGGGTTATTTCGGTGACGGGGCGTTCGGCAAACCACCGTTCGGCGCTTTCCGTGTCTTTGCGGTATTTTTCGAGCAGGGCCTGGGGGGAGTGAAAGTCGGCCAGCAGCCGGGAAGCGTTTTCTTTTCTGCGCACGTCGAGATGGAAGATGGACTCTCCGTTGGTGGAATAGAGAAAGGGAACCCTGTACCCCCTCCATTCGCCGACCGTGTCCGGTACGCCGCGGGCATATCGCTTGGCCTGTTCCAGCACGTTTTCAGCGCCGAGGGAGACTTTTTTTGCTTCTATGATGCCGAGCAGCTTTCCGTCCACAAATAGGGCGTAATCGGCGGGGCCGGTCTCGGTGGGGTATTCTTCGACGGCGTGACGGGTCAGCGACGAACAGTCGCGAACTTCGTCGCTGCGGATGATGGTCCAGTCGAGGACGGATGATCGAAGCCGCCCATCGATGCGTTCTTTTCGCGTCCTGGCCTCGGATTCAGTCATTGCCACACCCCTTTTTCTATGCGTGCTGCGGAGAACGCTTTTCGGGCAGTCAAGGATGATCTGCTTGATTCATTCACAGCTTCCAAGAATGAACCTGGCCTGTTCTCTCCGGAGCATCTCGTATGGCGTCATGAAACGCAGGCCAAGACCAATGCAGACATTGGGTATTTTGATGCGTTTAGGGGAGTTGGCGGCCACTTCGTGTGTTACTACCACATATCCGCCTGCCAGGCCATGAGCTATCAGATAAAATAAAGCCCACTTTCGGAAAGACCTCTCCAAAGCGGTATCGGACAGATGAGCCCGTTCCGCTGCCCAGCGCAATACTGGAATGGATGCGGGCACGATATTCATACGCTCATCTCCTTGGCAGAAATTTGGGCGATCACGGCGGCGATCGAACGATACCGCTATGCATTCGGCGCACGAGGGACTTCAGGACAATTCGATTCTCGTTGTACCACAGCGCATTGTGTTCGGCAAGACTTTTCGATGATTTTTTCACAAAAGGTTGCCACACTCTCGAATCCAAAGTCTCTTGAACTCGTCACAACCGGGGGCAGGGTACTCTTTAAATTACCACGTCGGTCACTACCATTCCGTGGTCGGATCCCGCTTCAATCGCATCTTCATAATATACCTTTGAGCTCACAATTTTCCATGCTTTGTTGCAATAAACAAAATCATATCTTTTTTTCTTGCCGCCATTAAGAATATGAGTGTAGGCCAATCTCTGCGGCGGCAGAAAGCCATCCCTTCGTCCGGCCGCATCATGGGAAATTGGGGTTGACAAAAAGCTGCGCCCTCCTTATGATATTCATGCAGCGGATAATTAATCCATGGAGTGAAACGAAAATGGACAACGGATCGATCCGGGTGCTTTCCCGGGCTTTTTCCATACTGAACTGTCTGGCCCGGGAGAGGGCTCCCCTCGGCGTGACCGAGATCGCTTCAGCGGTCGATCTGCCGAAGGCTACCGTCTATCGCCTGCTCGACAGCCTCGAAGGCGAACGGGCGGTTCTGGGGAAGGACGGACGGTACGAGATAGGCCCCCTCTCACTGTTGCTTGCCGACGCCTACCGCAGCCAGGTGGGGTTCGCCGATGCGGCCCGGTCCGCCCTTACCGTACTTCGGAACGAGACGAAGGAGACGGTCCACCTTTTCGTCTACGAACGGGGGGAGCTCTACTATCTCGACAAGCTCGAAAGCCCCTTCCAGGTGCGGATGCACTCCCGGGTCGGCGGCAGGGCATCCCTGTTCCGTCTTTCCGCGGGGAAGGCCCTCCTTGCCGCTCTCTCCCCGGAGGAGCTGAAGGAGCTTCCGGAGCCCCTTCCCGACGAAGTGGCCGCGGAGTTTCCCGAAATCCGTGCCCGGGGGTATGCTCTTGACGACGAGGAGAACGAGGCGGGCCTGCGGTGCGTGGGGGCGGCGATACTCGGCGAAAAAGGGCGTCCCCGGGGAGCCGTCAGCGTCTCGGCTCCGGTCTACCGCTTCCCATCGGATAAGGTGGAAGCCTACGGTCGGCTCGTCATGGATGCGGCCCGCACCATCCGCGCAAGTGTCGCGTGCATCGAGGAAGGGGCCTCTCCGGCGGAAAACAGGCCGGATGAAAAATAGAGATTCCATAATTTCAGAGGAGGAAGAGAAAATGATCAAAACGAACAAGCTCGTCATGATTCCCGGACCCACCCCCGTGGTGCGGTCCATCCAGGACCAGATGGCCCGGGAGACCGTGGCCTTCGGCGACGCCGCCTTCGTGCGGGATTTCTCCGGGGTCCTGGCCGATCTCAAGGAGATGTGGCACTGCACAGGGGAAGTCTTCGTCGTCGCCGGATCGGGCACCATGGGGATGGAGATGGCTATCGCCAACACGACGAAGCGTGGGGACAACGTCCTCATCTGCTCCAACGGATACTTCGGCGACCGGTTCATCGACATGTGCACCCGCAAGGGGCTCAATGCCGACGTTCTGTCGGCGAAGTGGGGCACCTCCGTCACCCCCGAAGAGGTGGAGAAGAAGCTCGCCGAGAAGAAATACCAGGTTGTCACCGTGACCCATGTGGAGACCTCCACGGGGGCAGTGGCCCCCATCGCCGCCATCGGCGAGGTCATGAAGAAGCACCCGGAGATCATCTATATCGTGGACGGCGTCGCTGCCTCCGGCGGAGTGGACCAGAAAATGGATTCAATGGGTATCGACGTCATCCTTACCTGCACCCAGAAGGCCTTCGGCGTGGCCCCCGGCCTCACCATGGTCTGGGCGAGCTCCAAGGCCATGGAGAAGCGCAAGAGCTTCGGGACGATCCCTGAGTCGTACATCGACTTCGACAAATGGCTTCCCGTCATGCACGATCCCTCGAAGTACTGGGGAACTCCCGCCATCAACCTCGTCTGGGCGCTGAAAGAGGCCATCCGGATCATGAAGGAGGAGGGCCTCGAGGAGAGGTATGCCCGGCACCTCCGCCAGGCGGCCATGGTGGACTCCGCAATGGAGGCCCTCGGCTTCGTCGTCGGTGCGGAGAAAAAGTATCGCGCTCCCACCCTCTCCGTCTATCTCTACCCCGAAGGGTCGGGGATCGATGACGGGAAATTCCGGTCCATCCTCGCCGAAGAGGGCGCCCAGACTGCCGGATGCCTCGGCATCTTCGCCGGCAAGGGGTTCCGCATGGGGCATATGGGGAACATCGACAAGCACACCCTCGTCTCCGCCATTGCCGCTGTGGAGCGGGCATGCGTGAAGAGCGGCTACGGAGTCCAGCTCGGGAAGGGTCTCGGCGTTCTGCAGCAGGGGCTTGTGAAGGAGTAGAAATAACAGGTAAACGACAGGGAAGGGGGCGGATATCCGCCCCCTTCCCTGTAACGATATTCGGGGGAGGTGTTGGGAGTTGAATTCGGGAAAAAAAGAAGCCCCCCAGCTCATGCTTGACGGCTTTGCCTGATCGCAGGCTGTTCTCGCGGCCTGCGGGAAAGGGCTTGGAATATCAACGGAAGCGGCGGTCCGGATCGCCTCGGGGTTTGCCGGCGGAATGCGGAATGGGGATACCTGCGGCGCAGTAACGGGGGCCATCATGGTCCTGGGGCTCCGCTGCGGATCTGAAGAATGCAGGACGGCGGGAGGCAGGGCAGATGTGTACAGGAAAGTGGCGGAGTTCACCCGGAGGTTCCGGGAACGGAACGGGTTTCTTCACTGCCGGGACCTTCTCGGGTGCGACACGAGCACGCCGGAAGGGCTCGCGAAGGCGAGGGAACTGAATCTTTTCCGGACCAGGTGCCCGGACCTGGTAGAGTCTGCTGCCGAGATTCTTGAAGAGATGGAAAAGCAGGAAGAATAGTCTTCGGAAGGTTTTGAAACAGGCAGACGCGCCCGGTCAGGATGATTTCTCCGGTCCGGGCGCGTCTGTTTCGGTCTTCAGGGGGAGATCTAAAATCCCAGGTCGTCCCCTACGAGGATTACGTGGAAGTTCGTTGCCTTGGGCCGCTTCCAGAGCACCGTGGTGATGTTGCAGATCCGGGTCGGTCCCTGGCAGTTCATGCAGAGGCCCGTCTGGGTGCAGGGGTTCGGAGTGCCCAGACGCTTGTTGTTTATGGGTGCGGCAACCCGTTCAATCCGCTCGAGGGCCTCGTCCAGATCCTTGACGATTTTGTTGGCCCCCATAACCACGATGACCCGTCCAGGGCCGAAGATCATTGCGGCCACCCGGTTTCCCACGCCGTCGGTATTCACGAGTTCTCCGTTCATGGTCACGGCGTTCGTCCCCGTGAGGAAGACGTCGCAGGTGAGCTGCATTTTCCGGATCTCAAGGCGCTCCTCGTTCGTCAGTCCCGGGGCGCCGTGGTCGAGCAGGGTATTTCCTCTCTCTGCAAGGGCCTCGGGGAGCCCGAGCCCCTTGACGGTCCAGGATCCTCCTAAGCCCACTGATGTTCCTTCGGGGATGAGCTCCATAATTTTGTCCTTCGCCTCCGCTGCCGTGGAGCACCAGACGGCCTCGAAGCCGTTTTTCTTCAGGGCCTCCACCGTTTTGCAGCCGAGAGTTTCATTGTGCCACTTGGTAAAATCGTTCATACTGTTCCCTCCTTGAAAAGGCTTCAGTTTTTTCGCATCTTCAGCGGCTTTCCGGCCGCGCCACGCCCTTAAGGTATTTCAGAACGCCCTCTCCGGGACGAAGAAGCATGGGTGTGCCCGGAAGGACATTCCTGTAAAAATCCATGGTCTTGATGAACAGGTAGAGTTCTTTCGCCTCTCCTGTGGCTTTCGCCAGGGTATTCTGGGCGATGCTGTCCCCTTCGCCCTTGACCTCCTCGGCCTTTTTCCGTGCTTCGGCGATCATCTCCACCTGCTTGCGGTCGGCGATGGAGCGTCTCGTGATGGCCTCGGCCTGTCCCTCTGCCCGAAGCTGTCCGGCCACCCTGTTCCGCTCAGCCTGCATGGAGCGGTAGACGGCCTGTTCGTTGTCCTCGGGAAGGAATACCCTCTTGTAGGCCACGGAGAGAATTTCCACACCGTACTCCCGGGACTGGGCCCGGGCGATCGTCGTGGAAGTTTCTATCGCCTCCTGCCGCTTCTGATTCACGAGCTGATCGAGGGTGAGTCGTCCGGAAACGATGCGGACGGCCGCGTAGACCGAATCGTCCAGCCGCTGCTGTACCGAGGCCACGGTGCGGACCCGGCGGTAGAAGGTCTCGGGGTCGGAGATGCGGAAGAGGGCGATGGTATCGAAGACCAGGTTCTTCTTGTCGCTGGTTACCACTGCGACTGGGTCGGCGTCGTATTCGATGAGCTTCTTCGTGTATTTCGTGATCTGGTCCAGGAAGGGCAGTTTGAAATAGAGGCCGGGCTCCTGCCGAGCGGCGACCACCTTGCCCAGCCGCAAAACCACGGCCTGCTCGTCCGCCCTCAGCAGATAGAAGGACCCCGAGAGCACCAGCAGCAGCACGAGAAGGGCTATGGCGAAAATATTCTTTTTCATTGTTTCCGTCCTCCCTGGATTCCCGATGCGGCAGGGATTTCTTCCGCCGGAAAGAGCCTTTCAAGGGGAAGGATCTGAAGGGAATTATCCCCTCCCTCCACGATGACGATCTTCAGCTTTGGCCAAACCTCTTCCATGGTCTCCAGCCAGAGATTGTTCAAAACGAGATCGGGGTTTTCCCGGTAGGCAGTGTTCAGCGAACCGATCCTGGCGGCCTCACCTTCGGCAAGGGAGATGCGGCGGAACTTGTACGCTTCGGCCTCGTTGATGATCCGGTCGGTCTCACCCTCAGCCTTGGAGAGGACTTCGTTGGTGTACTTGTCCGCTTCGAGAATCAGGCGCTCCCGCTCGGCCCGGGCCGAGTTGATCTCGCTGAAGGCGGCCTGGACAGCTACAGGCGGGTTGACGTCCTGAAACTGCACTGCCACGATGAAAACTCCAGTCTTCAGCATATCCATCTTTTCCTGGATCAGCTTTTTAGCCTCGGTCTGGGAGGCTTCCTTCTCGGTGGTGAGCACGTCGTCGAGCTGCCGGGATGCGATGACCTCCCGCAATGTCGCCTCGGCCACGTCCCGGATCATCTTCTCCCGGAAGGTGCGGTCCTCCGGAAGGTTCACGACGAAAGCCGCGGGGTCCCCCGCCTGGAACTGGAGCACCCAGTCGATCTCCACGATCTTGTTGTCACCCGTGAGCATCTTCGATTCCTCGGGGCGGTCGGCGTAGGTCGCCGGAGGGCCGGGATTCACCGTTCTGTAGCCGTATTCGAAGCGCTGGATCTGCTCGGTATTCACGATGGTGACGAGATCGATAAGGGGTATTTTGAAGTTGACTCCCTGATCGGCCACATAGTTCACTTTCCCGAGCCGGAAGACCACGCCCCTGGACCCCGCCGGCACGATGTAGAACCCCTGCCACGCCACAAGGGCGATGACCAGAACGGGGATCACTATTTTCAGAAAGCCGAAGGACATGGGTGGCCGCTGCCTCTTTTTTTCTCCGTACTCTTCGCCGTCGAAGGATTGCTCCTTCTGCCGCTGTCTCCGGAAAAAATCCTCTATTTCATCGAACAAATTTCTCATTCTTTCCCTCTCTTCCGTAGTTTCGGTTTTTATGCAGACTTTCAGTTTATCAGAAGCGGGGAAAAAATAAAATTTTTTTCAAACTCAAACAATTGACGGAGCGGACCTGTCTATGAGTACTCTCCACACCTCTCAGGCAAAAGGGAGTTCATCAAAGTGAATGTCTTTTATTCCGAAAGCAGGAAGGCAAGGATGGGAGAAGGAGGAATAAAGCTGTACAATAGCCTTAAATTCAACTGAGCGCAGCAAGAACCTGATTTCCCGAGAGAGAGGGAGATGCCAGTGGAGAAAAACCCTTCCGTCATCCAGGGAAGAAAGAAGCGCATCAGCCTTCTCCTCGCCGATATCGCCGCAATGATCTTTTTTTCCACCGGGTTGTGCATGGGAATCGAAATCTTCATCGCGGGGATGACCCTCTTCCAGTCCCTCTCGGCCCGGCTGGCGGCAATTCCGGTCAACCTTCTGACCGGCAGACCCTACGGCTGCTTCCGGGACAGGCTCTTCGCCTTCTTCTCCATTGACGCTTCAAAACCAGTCCGGGCGTTCTTCGGCGACACCCTCGCCTTCGTACTCTTTCAGGTTCCCCTTTACGTTATCGTCCTTCTCATTGCCGGGGCGACCTGGCGGCAGATCGCCCTCTCATCGGTTTTTATGTCCCTCATCTTTTCCCTCGCGGGGCGCCCCTACGGCATTTTTCTTGAGCTGTGCCGAAAAGGGGCGGACCGGCTTCTGAGAATACCCTCCGAATAGAATTTTATCCTTGTTTTTCCTTTGCTCAGAAGGGGCAGTTTCCTTCTGAGCTGTTTCCGTCGTGTTTGTTTCCTCCCGGGTCAAAAGAATCAAAGATACTTTCTACAAAGATACTTTCATTTCTCGTTGACGTCCTTCAAGGAGAAGGATATAATGATTCACATAATCAGACATCGTCTCATAGAATGAGACAAGGAGGCTTCCCATGGATCCTTCGAGATATCTGAATCAGTCCATTCTCCGTTCGCTCCGCATCCTCGAGCTTTTCGCAAAGCCCCGTTCCTCTTTTGCAATACCTGAAATCTCACGGCGGATCGGCCTCCACCGAAGCACCGTCCACCGTCTCGTCCTCACCCTTGAAAGCGCAGGATGGCTCCGGAAAATTCCCGGAGGCGAATCCTACACCCTTGGTCTGAAGGTCCTCACCCTTGCCTCCCGGGCGGACTCCGGACTCTCTTCCCGGGCTGTGGTCCGCCCGCTGCTCGAGGAACTCGCCCGAAAGACCGGGGAGACGGCGGTGCTCTCCATGGCCGACGACGGGGAAGCGGTCTGCGTGGACAAGATCGACTCATCCCAGAGGCTGACCATATCCTCGGAGATCGGCCAACCCTTCCCCCTTCATGCCGGAGGGACGGGATTCGCCGTTCTTCTCGGAATGCCGGAGGAGCGGGTCCGCTCCCTGCTCTTCCGCGAGCCCCTTCCCGCTTTTACGGAGAAGACGGAGACAGACCCCGAAAAGCTCCTCGAGCGGTACCGCGCACTGAAAAAGGGAGGATTCGTCGTCTCCACGGGCGCTGTGGACCCAGGAGTGACGGGCATCGCGGCCCCCCTTTTCTTTTCCGCCGAAAACGCCTACGGCAGCGTGGGGATCACCATGCCTGCCGGACGCGCGTCGGAGGAGGCAATAGGCAATATGGTGGAGGCCGTACTCGAAACGGCCGCAGCCATGAGGCGGAAGATCGAACTGCCGAAGGGAGAAGAGTCTTTATGATCCGGGCCGACATGGTTCTCAGAAACGGCAGGTTTTTCTCCGGCGGAGAGTTCTGCGACGGCGGCCTGGCCATTGCGGATGGCCGCATAGCCGCTCTCGGGGGCAACCCGTTTCTTCCGGAAGGGGAGCGGGAGATCGATCTGAAGGGGGCCGCCCTTCTTCCGGGGGGGGTGGATACCCACGTCCACGTCCGCGACCCCGGAAGGAGAGAGCGGGGGGACTTCGCCACGGAGAGTCTGGCCGCTGCGGCGGGAGGGATCACCACGATCCTCGAGATGCCCATTTCGAGTCCTCCCCAGTACAGTCCTGAAATTCTGCGTTCCAGGGTCAAAGCTGCTTCGGAGCGTTCCCGGGTCGACTTTGCCTTTTACGGGGCTGCGGGGAACCGTCCCGAGTTCATTCCGGCCCTCGCCGGGGCAGGGGTCGCAGCCTTCAAGACATTTCTCTTTCGGCCTCCTGCAGGACGGGGTGAGGAATTTGAGGGAACCTGCGCCGAGGACGACGGCAATCTTCTCGAAATACTTCAGGCTGTGGCCACAACCGGGAAGATCTGTGCCGTCCATGCAGAGAACGATCCCCTGATCTCCAGGCTTACAAAAGGACTGAAAGAACGGGGAGAACGGGATTTTTTCGCCCACGGAAAGGCCCGGCCCCCTTTGGCTGAGATCTCTGCCGTGGAAAAAATTCTCTGGTTTGCCCGTTCTGCGGGGGCCCGGGTCAGCATCTGCCATATCTCCACGCCTGATGCCATGGAGCTTGTCCGGCGGGCGAAGAACGAGGGGATGGATGTCTTTGCCGAGACCTGCCCCCAGTATCTCTTCCTCTGCGAGGAGGATGTGGCTCACCTCGGCCCCTTCGCGAAGTTCAACCCTCCCATCCGCAGACGGGAGTCCATGGAGAAGCTGTGGAACTATGTAACCGACGGCACGGTTGACTTCATCGGCGGAGATCACGGCCCCTTCCTTCTCTCGGAAAAGGAGCCGGGAATTGAGGATATTTTCGCCGCCCCGGCCGGTTCCACGGGGTTTGAGGAGAGGCTGCCCCTCTTCGTCACAGCAGTTCGGGAGGGAAAGCTCACGGCGAAGCGCATGGTGGACCTGCTCTCGGGAAACGCCGCGCGGATCTTCGGCCTCGCCCCCCGCAAAGGCTCCCTTGCAGTGGGGGCCGACGCAGATATTGCCGTGGTGAATATGGACGAGGAGTTCAGGATAAAGGCGGCAGAGATGAAGACCGCCGGACGGGAAATTGCCCGCCTCTACGAGGGGCGGCGCGTTTTCGGAAGGGTGCTCATGACCCTTGTCCGGGGAGGAATCGTCTTTTCCCGGGAAGGCCTGGATACCCTTGCGGCAGGGTGGGGCAAGCACCTTTTCCCCGCTGAAAAAAATTGATATGAGCTTCAAATTCAAGGGAGGTCGGTAGGAGTGAAGGCTGATTTAGTGATTCGAAACGGTCTGATCTACGCCAACGGCGAGCTTTTCAAGGGCGGCGTGGCTGTGAAGGACGGAAAGACGGCGGCAATCTGCGGAGAGGAGTATCTCCCCGATGCGGAGACGATTCTTGACGCGGGAGGCAACCCCGTTCTTCCCGGCGTGGTGGATACCCATGTCCATGTGCGGGACCCCGGGCACCGCGAGCGGGGAACTTTTGTCACTGAGACGAAGGCTGCGGCGGCCGGTGGAGTGACCTGCTTCCTCGAGCACCCCATCTCCTCGCCTCCCCCATATTCTCCCGAGATACTGCGCAACCGCATCAGGGTGGCCGAGCCCCAGGCTCTCGTGGACTACGCCTTTTTCGGTGCGGCGGGAGCCGAGTTCCCCGACGAGGTGGAGCGGGTGGCGAAGGAGGGGATCGTAGCCTTCAAGACCTTCCTCCACGAGCCCCCCGAGGGACGGGACGAGGAGTTCCGGGGGCTCACCATGGCCAACGACGGAGAGATACTCGACGGCTTCCGGGCCGTGGCGAAGACGGGGCTGATCCTGACCATCCACTCCGAGAACAACGACATCATCCAGCGGCTGATCCGCCAGTTCCGGTCCGAGGGAAAGGTGGGATTCGAGTACCACTACAAATCCCGTCCCCCCATCAGCGAGATCGAGACGGTGGCCAAGCTGCTCCTCTTCGCGAAGGAGACTGGCACCAGGGTGAGCTTCGCCCACATCTCCACCCCCGAGGCGGCGGAACTCGTCAAGCGGGCCAAGCAGGAGGGGATGGACGTCTACCTTGAGACCTGCCCTCACTACCTCTTCCTCACGGAGGAGACCATCGACAAGTACGGCCCCTTCGCCAAGGGGAACCCCCCTCTCAGGAGCAGGGAGTCAATGGAAAAGCTGTGGAGCTACGTCAACGACGGTTCCGTGGATTTCATCGGCAGCGACCACGGCCCCTTCCTCGTCTCCGAGAAGGAGAAGGGGCTGAAGGACATCTTCACCGCTGCTGCAGGTCCCGCCTGCATAGAGATGACCCTCCCCCTGATGCTCACCGCCGTGCGGGACGGAAAGCTCACCATGAAGCGGATGGTGGAGCTGCTCTGCGAAAACCCCGCCCGCACTTTCGGCCTCTGGCCCCGCAAGGGCGCCATCCGGGTGGGAGGGGACGCCGACTACGTCATCGTGGACATGAAGAACGAATATGAAGTGAACAACAAGGATTTCGTGACCCAGTCGAAGGACACCTCCCCTCTCTACAACGGCTTCCGTCTCGTGGGCAGACCCCTGACCACCGTGGTGAGAGGGCGGGTCGTCATGAAGGACCGGAAGATCGACGATTCCGCCGAGGGGTGGGGGAAACTGCAGCTTCCCGAGTGGGCGGGGAAGAAAAAGAGATGAAGAAGCCCCGCATTCTCATCATCAACCCCAACAGCAGCCTTGAGATGACCGGGGCGATCCAGAAGAACGCCC
Source organism: Aminobacteriaceae bacterium (assembly GCA_963674625.2). Lineage (GTDB taxonomy): Bacteria > Synergistota > Synergistia > Synergistales > Aminobacteriaceae > JALHFZ01. The sequence goes on from CAXXXO010000004.1 coordinate 1,249,694, forward strand.
TCGCCTTCGCCGGGGGGGACATGGAGATCCTTACGGTTCCCACCCCCGGCACGTCCCCCTTCATCGCAACCTACGAGGACCATGCCCTTGCCGCCCCGGGGATGATGGAGCTTCTGCGGAAGAACGAGAAGGACTGGGATGCCTTCATCGTCGCCTGCCATGGTGATCCGAATCTCGACCTGATGAAGGAAATATCTACCAAACCGGTGGTCGGCATCGCCGAGGCCTCCATGAAGATCGCCACCATGCTCGGCCACAGCTTTTCGGTCATTGCCCCGGTGGAGCGGACAGTACCCAACAAGAAGGCCCTGATTGAAAAGTACGGCCTTACCAGGGATGCCGCCTCTGTTCGGCCCGCAAGCATCGAAGAGGGGGAGGGCGAAGCGGAGCGGCTGATCGCCGCGGGCCGGCGGGCCATCGAAGAAGATGGAGCCGAGGTGCTCGTCCTCGGCTGCGCAGGGTTTGCCGGGCTCGACAAGCGGATGGAGCGGGAGCTGAAGGTCCCCGTCCTCGACGGAGTGATCTGCGCCCTCATTATCGCCTCGGGACTGGTGAAATACGGCGTCTCCATCAGCAAGAAGCGCCGGTACGACCATACCTTCGGAAAGAGAAAGGAGGCCTGAGAAGTTTTTTCGAAAAGCGCGGTACTGCTTCCCTTTTTACGGGAGAGACTGAAATATTCAAAAAATCAAGGAGGAACCCTTACATGAAGAACAGAAAGCGTCTGTTGATAGGAACACTGCTCGTCGCGCTGGTCCTTTCCTTCTCCTCCATGGCCTTCGGGAAGGACTTCGTCCTCGGCCATACGGGACAGGCTTCCGTGACCTTCGCCCAGGCCGCCGATAAATTCGCCGAGTATCTTGCCAAGGAATCCAACGGGACCATGAAGCTTCAGGTGATGGGAGCCGCCGCCCTCGGGAACAACCGGGAGGGGATCGAGCAGATCCAGCAGGGAGTCACCGACTTCTGGCTCATCTCCACGGGGCTTCTCGCCCAGTTCAGCAAGGCCGTCTCGGTCTTCGACATCCCCTACCTCTTCAAGAGCGAGAAGGCGGGCCTCGATTTCGTGAACAGCGACCTCGCCATGGAAGTGGTGAAGCCCCTCGAAGAGAAAGGGATCAAGCCCCTCGGCTACTTCATCATGGGGTGGCGGCATATTCACAGCAACATCGCCGTCCGCAAACCCGAGGATCTGAAGGGCGTCAAGATCCGCACCGAACCGGCCCCCATCCGCATGGGGATCTTCAAGGCCCTCGGAGCCAATCCCGTGCCCATGGATTTCGGCGAGGTTTTCACGTCCCTTCAGCAGGGGGTCATCGACGCGGGCGAGAATACCTTCGAAAACATCAAGTCCCAGGGGTTCCACACGGTCCAGAAGTACATCACCGTCGACGGGCACATCCTCGACCCCATGCTCATCGTCATGTCCAAAAAATCCTGGGACAAGCTCTCCGACGGAGAAAAGGAAACCCTCATGAAGGCCGTGAAGGATACCACCGCCTGGGAGCAGGAGAACGTCTTCGCCAACGGCAAAAAAATCATGGAGGAGTTCAAGGCCGCTTCCACTCCCGAGGTCATCGTGCTCACCCCTGAAGAGCGGGCGGCCTTCCGGGAGGCGAGCAAGTCTGTGATCGAAGAAAACAAGGCCGACATCGACATGGCCATGTACGAAAAAATCAAGAAGTTCCAGGAATCCTACAAGGAAGAGGCTCCCAACAGCTAGAGATCCGTCCGAACCGAAGGAGAGGGGCCCTGAAAGGGGCCCTTCCTTTCCAAAGGCGATGTGCCCTGGAGGTGTTTTCGTGAAATTCATTTCATTTTTTGACCGGTATTTTGAAGAGACCCTCGCGGTGCTTCTCTTTTCCGCCATCCTTCTCATCGGAATGGAGCAGGTAGTCACCCGCTATCTTCTCCGGTCGGTCCATTCCTGGGCAGAGGAGCTGATGCGCATCCTCTTCGTCGCCCTCAGCCTCGTCAGTTTTTCCCTCTGCGCGAAGAGACGGCAGCATGTCAAGGTGGAGGTGCTGCAGATTGCCCTTCCTCCACGAATCGGGAAAATTATCTCCCTTTTCGCTTCCCTTGCTTTTCTTGGGTTCACCCTCCTCGTGGTGAAGTATTCCTACAACATCGCCCTGCTGCAGTATGAAAACAGCCAGACCACGGCGGCCATGGGTATTCCCGCCTGGACGTACTTCTCCCTCGGACCGGTGCTCTTTCTGCTGATGGCCTTCCGGATCGTTCAGAAGGATATTCTTCCCCTTCTCTTTTCCGGAGGAGATATCGAAGGGTCGCATCCGGCATGAAAAGGAGAATGAAAATATGCTGACCGCAGTCTTCGGAGGAATGTTCCTCGCCCTTCTGCTGAGCATCCCCATAGCCGCGTCCATCGGCTTCAGCTGCCTGGCCTTCATCCCGTGGATCCCCGGCGGGCTCGACCGGGTCATGTTCTTCGTGGCCCAGCGGATGGTGGTCACCGCCGATTCCTTCACCCTGCTCGCCCTTCCCTTCTTCATTCTTGCGGGGACACTCATGTCCCACGGCGGAATCGCCCGGAAGCTCACCGACCTCGCCGAGGCCGTGGCTGGCGATTTCCCCGGCGGGCTCGGCATCGCCGCCATCGTGGCCTGCATGTTCTTCGGCGCTGTCTCGGGATCCGGCCCAGCCACGGTGGCCGCCATAGGGACGGTCATGCTGCCCGCCATGCTCGAACGGGGGTACGGGGTCGGATTCTCCGGCGGCCTCGTGGCCTGTGCGGGCGGGATCGGGGTGCTCATCCCGCCGAGCGTTCCCATGATCGTCTACGGGGTGAACAGCGGCGTCTCCATCACGGACCTCTTCCTCGCGGGCCTTTTCCCCGGCATCATCGTCGGCCTCTTCCTGATGGTTCCGGCGATCTACATCTCCCGGAAAAACGGGTACGCGGGAAAACCAAGGGCCGGGGGAGCGGCCTGGATTCTGAAGAAAGTCTGGGAGGCGAAATCCGCCCTTCTCATGCCCCTCATCATTCTCGGAGGGATCTACACCGGGATATTCACCCCCACGGAGGCGGGAATCGTGGCCGTGGCCTACGCCATCATCCTCGGCTTTCTCACCCGGGGGCTCTCGTGGAGCGGGCTCTGCACCGCCATGGTGGAGGCGGCGATCATCACGGGATCGTGCATCTTCCTCATGGGTGCGGCCAGCGCCTTTGCCAAGCTGCTGCACATGAAGGACGTCCCCAACCTCATCTCCTCTATGATCTTCTCCTTCACCACAAACAAGTATCTCATCCTGCTGATGTTCAACCTGGTCTTCCTTCTCGGAGGAATGTTCATCGACACCCTGTCGAACATCCTCATCTTCAGCCCCATCTTTTTGCCCCTGGCGCTGAAGATAGGCGTCGACCCCATCCACTTCGGGACCTTCATCGTGGCGAACCTGGCCCTCGGAATGGCCACTCCGCCCATGGGGGTCGATCTCTTCGTGGCGTCGAATATCTGCAAAACCCCCTTTGAAAAGGTGCTGCGGGGGTCAGTCCCCTTCATGCTCTGGAACCTTGCGGCGGTGCTGCTGATCACCTATGTCCCCATGATCTCCCTATGGCCGCTGAAACTCTTCCGATAGAAGATCTGGCTTTTGCGAAAGAGTTGAAGTACCATAATAGGAAACATTATGCACAGAAAAGGAGAGTGTTTTTGAAATGAATACAGTTCGAGGAATTTTTGCTCCCATCGCCACGGCCTTCGATGCCTCGGGGGAGGTTAACTACGATGTTTTTGCCGAAAACGTGGTCTCCTTCGGAAAGACGAACCTTTCCGGGCTCGTGGTTCTCGGCAGCAACGGCGAGTTCACTCTTCTGTCCCACGATGAAAAGGTCAAACTCGTCGAGACGGCGAGGCAGCACCTTCCGAAGGAAAAAATGATCATTGCCGGAACGGGGTGCGAGTCCCTGAAGGAGACGGTGCAGCTCACGAAGGAGTGCGCGGACAAGGGGGCCGACGTGGCCCTCGTTGTGACCCCCAACTACTACAAGAAGGACATGAACGAGGCGGCCCTCGAAAAGTTCTACACCATGCTCGCCGATGCCTCGCCCGTTCCCGTGATGATCTACAACATGCCCGGCAACTCGGGGGTGAATGTCCCCTCGTCCCTGACGGTGAAGCTCTCGGCCCACCCTAACATCACCGGAATCAAGGACAGCGGCGGCAACATCGTCCAGATCTCCGAAGTGCTCGGCCGGGCGACGAAGGATTTCTCCGTCTTCGCCGGATCAGGAAGCTATCTTCTGGCGACCCTCGTCCTCGGCGGAGTGGGCGGAACCCTCGCCGTGGCGAACGTCGTGCCTGACTACTGCGTGGAAATTCAGCAGGCCTTCGAGAGAGGCGACCTCGAAAAGGCCCGGAAGATGCAGCTCGCCCTCCTTCCCCTCAATGCCGCTGTGACGAGCCGTTTCGCCATCGGCGGAATGAAGGCGGCCATGGATATGGTAGGCTTCAAGGGCGGCCTTCCCCGGCTTCCCATCCTTCCCGCAAGCGACGAGACGAAGAAGGAGATTTCCCGGATCCTGAAGGAGCTGGGAATTCCCACGGTGTAGCCGGCCATGATCGTCTCCCGGGACAGATTTCTCGCCGACCTCGAAGCCCTCGGGCTCATCGGCTGGGAGGACGGAAAGGGGATGAACCGCCCAGCCTTTTCTCCGAACTACGAAAAGGGGCTGCGCTTCGTCGAGGACCTCATGAAGAAGGCGGGGCTTGCCGCCAGGGTCGACGGGGCGGGCAACCTCTGGGGACGGCTTGAGGGGAGAGATCCTTCCCTTCCGGCTCTCATTGCGGGGTCCCATCTCGACGCTGTGCCGGGGGGAGGAAAGTATGACGGCCCCCTCGGCGTTTTGGCAGCCCTCGAGGCCGCCCGATCCTTCCGGGAGAAGAACACCGAACTGAAGCACCCCCTGGAGGTCGTTGCCTTCACGGGCGAAGAGGGGGGGGAGATGGGAGGCACCTTCGGAAGCCGCGCGGCGGCAGGACTTCTCGAGGAGCCCCTGCCGGAGAAAAAACTCGCTTCCGTCGGGCTGACGGTCGACGGAGTCCGGTCGGCCCGGCGGGATCCTTCGGAGATTGCCTGCTATCTGGAACTGCACATCGAACAGGGCCCCTTCCTCGAGCGGCGGAACATCTCCATCGGCATTCCCACAGGGATCGTTGGGATCAGCCGGTACGCCGTGAGCCTGACGGGGGAGGCCAACCATGCGGGGACAACCCCCATGAACGAAAGAAAAGATCCCATGAGAGCCGCCGCGGAGCTTCTTGCGGAATGGTTCTCCTGGGTGGATATGCGGGACGATATGGTCTGCAACGTGGGGATATTCTCCCTCTATCCGGGAGCCGTCGCCATCGTACCGGAGCGGGCGGATTTCGTCCTGGAGATCCGCTCCCTCCGGGATGAGGTGATGGACGAAGCTGCCGCGGTCTTCCAAGGCCTTCTCGAAAAGCGGACGAAGGTCGCTGCCTGCATGGTCCCCACTGTCTGGAAGGGCGCGGTGGACTTGGCTCCATCCCTTCAGGACGCGGTGGAGAAGGGATGCGTCGATTTAGGGATTTCATCCGTTCGCATGCCGAGCGGCGCATCCCACGACGCGAACCCCATGGCCCGCATCACTCCCGCCGGGATGATCTTTGTCCCCAGCAGGGGGGGAATCAGCCACTCCCGGGAGGAATATACTCCTCCCGACGATCTGGTCCGGGGGGCCGAGATTCTCGCGCGGACGATCCTTGAGGCGGACGGAATGGTGTGAGGTTTTCGCAACGGATCCTTTTCCTATGAAGAGCTTCTTTTGAGAAAAAAAACAAAACCCTTTTCATGAAGAAAGGGATGCCGTAAAAATGGCATCCCTTTTTTTCTGACCTTTTCCTTATTGTCCGAATGTCTTTATCCTTTATCTATCTGCCCTTTTTCACTGCCACGAAAGCAAGGGGAAGCAGAAGCATCAGGGCAAAGATCCCGGTGTTCTGGGAGGAGCATCCGCCCCCTGAACCCGACGGCGTCGGTTCAGGCATTGTAAGCTTCCACACCTGGCATCCCTTGAAGGGGTTTGCCGTGCCGATCAAGAGGCCGTCGGAGGAGACCAGCGTCCGGGCGCCGTAATTGTAAAAATCGCCCACATCGCCCGAGGCCGTCTTGCCGAAGATTTCACCGAAGCCTCCGTCCCTCGTCACAATTTCGATATCCTTTCCGTTCTCGGTCATATAGAGGTCGAAGCCCGCCGGATTTCCGGCTGCCCCCGACTCGAGATAATCAAAGAGCTGCTTAATCGCCGGACCGTAATCCGTCCCCTCGAGTGCATTCGCGATGATCTTCAGGATCGGCAGCATATCCATGGTCCCCATGAAAAGGTGTCCGTCATGGACCTGCATCCTCCAGATGTAGCGGTTTGTGGAGAGGTTTGGCACCGCGGGATCGGCGCTCGGGAAAAATCCTGCCCGCCACGTACTTGTCCGGGTATCGAAACCGGGCAGCTTGCCCACGTCCCCCACCACCATCTCCCAGACGTCGTCCTCATCGAAGCGGTAGACCTGGGGAGGGGTCCAGTTTGCGAGCATCAGGGCGATTTTCTGAAGGGCTTCCTCCTGGGAGCGGCTCATCAGGGCGTTCAGGACGTCGCTCCAGCTCGAGAAGGTGCCGGCGTACATTTTTCCGTCGAAGAAAACCATGCTCACGGCCGCGTTCTGCCTTGTCCCGAGCCCCTGATCGTAGAGAGCGCCGGGATTCAGCGTTTTGTCGGCGACGATGGGAGTCCATACCCAGAGTTCCTCTGCGGTACCCTTCGCCGAGGTTCCCGCATCCCTTAGGGTTCCGTCGCTCTTGTAGACCGAGAAGCCATGGCCGGGATCCGCGATGGAGATGTAGAGACTTTCATTATAGACGGCAAAATCCCATATTCCCCCCCATCCCGCAGCCTCCACAGGAGGGGTCACCCCGGGAAAGGATGTTTTGTCCGCGACTTTCGTCCAGCCGTCCTTTCCTCCGAGTTCGTCAATCGTCACGGGGATATTCACCGGTCCAGCCGAAACCATTGCCATGGCTATGGGCGTCGTCACGGCGAGCTGGGCGGCGGGAGCCGATGCTTTCCACAGATTGAGGTCTTCCGTCCCGATGAAAAGGGCCCCTTCGTAGTCGATGACGGCTCTCAGGCCGGAACCGCCGTGGTTTTCCACCCGGAGCACCTCTTCGAGATCCGCTCCGGTGCCGGCGGGGTCAGCCAGACGGAGAACCCGTGAATAGGGGCTCTCGAAGAACGAGTAGGTAACAATGTAGAGGGCTCCTTCCCAGACCGTCATGCCTCTGTACCCGTTGTCGAGGACGACGCTTCCCGGAGTTCCGTCCAGGGTGATGTCGACCATGGGTGATTCGTAGAAAAGCTCCCAGTCCCCTTCGCCGTTCACAAGTTTTCGATAGATCTTCGCCTTCTTGTCCTTGCTCTCGGGGAAAATATCGATGGGAATGGATCCGCCGAAATTGGAGAATATCTGCTTCAGGTAATTTCTGTTCGTTCCCACATAGAGATAGTCTCCGTATTCCGCCATGGACCAGGCATAGCTGTTCTCAGGGTCGTTCACCAGCCCGTCCTCTTCCGCCGGATTCACCGGAAGGACGGCATTTCCGCTCCATTTCTCCACCGTGGCGGCCCCTTCTGCCGCAAAAGCGCCGGACAACAAAAAAAGTAGAAAAAATACGGTCAAAACTCTCTTCACACTAATTCCTCCCTTTCAGCGAAGTGTGGTTCTCAAGAAAATGATACGCCAATGGATAAAAATTGCAATAGATCCAACATAAGGCAATAATAAAAAACGATACGAATTAAGAAATAAATAGCAGTACAAAGTGTTGCAAGGATGAATCATTTTTCTCATTCTGTCAAAACGCCGGAAATTTTAACCTCGGAGGCCGCCTGCTGTCAGGAATCCTGAGGCGAGAAGGGGATGACCCACAGGAGGAAATAAAAAGGGAGATCCCGCTAACGGCGGAACCTCCCTGTCTACCCTAGGGCAGCATTTTGTCTACTTCACCCGCCGGAAGAGAAGAAATCCAAGAGGAAGCAGCAGGATAAGGGAAAGGGCGCCGGTTTCCGTGGATGAGCAGCCGCCGCCTGAACCGGCCGACGGTTCCTGGGCTGAGAGCTTCCATACCTGTGCGCCCTTGAAGGGATTGGCGGTTCCCACGAACAGGTCGTCTCCGGAAGAGAGAAGGGTGCGGACGCCGTAGTTGTAGAAATCGCCCACATCCCCGGAAGCGGTCTTGCCGAAGGTTTCGCCGAACCCTCCGTCAAGGGTTATGGGCTGGATGTCAGATCCGTCGGCAGTCACGAAAAAATCGAAGCCGGCGGGATTTTCACTGTTGTTCGTCGTGAAGGAATCGAGAAGGAGCTTGATCTGTGCCCCGTACTGGGTTCCCTCGAGAGATTCGGCGAAGGCAATCAGAATGGGAAGCATATCCATGGTGCCTATGAACAGATGCCCCTTGTGGACCTTCATGTTCCAGATATACCGGTTCGTGGAAAGGTTCTTGATCGCTGGATCGGCCTCCGGGAAAAATCCTGCCCGCCAGGTGCTTGACCTTGTATCGAAGCCGGGCAGCGCGCCCTCATCCCCGACTACCATCTCCCAGACGTCGTCCTCGCCGAAGCGGTAGATCTGGGGAGGGGTCCAGTTGGCGAGAATGGTCGCAAGCTTTGCCGCCAGATCTTCCTGAGACGAGCTGCCGGCAAGGGCGACGAGGATGTCCTTCCAGTTCGAAAAAGTCCCCGCGTACATTTTGCCGTTGAACTCGGTCAGGCCGAGGGCGATATTCTGATAGGTTCCGAGTCCGGCCGGATAGAGGGGAGCAGGAGCGGCAGGCTCACCCTGCGCTGCCCCGAAATCGGCGTTCTTCAGGCCGCCGGCTGCGATGGGAACCCAGGACCAGGGAGAAGCTTCCCGTGTCGCGGCGACATCCTTTCCGTCGGTCCGGTAGAGAGCGAACCCATTGAGAGGGTCGGCGATGGAGACGTAGAGGCGATCGCTGTACACTGCGAAATCCCAGATGCCGCCCCATCCCGAAGCATTTTCAGGAGGGGTGACGCCGGGGAAGTCCGAGGCATTTGCAACACTTGTCCACCCTTCTTTTCCGCCGAGATCGCCGGGAGTTACATAGATGCTGCTTCCGGTCGGGAGAGATACGGAAACCATCGGGATTGGAGCTGCGACCGCCTGCTGCACCTGGGGTTCGGCGGAACGGAAGACATCCAGGTTTTCGGTGCCGATCAGAAGGGCGCCGTCGAAAGAGATGACGGATCTCAGTCCCGATCCGCCCCGGTTTTCGACTCTCAGAACTTCTTCGAGATCGCTGCCTGTCCCGGCGGGATCGGCGAGGCGGAGCACCCGGGAATAGGGGCTGTCGAAAAAGGAGTAGCTGACGATGTAGAGGGCGTCATTCCACACATGCATCCCCCTGTAGCCGTAGTCGAGGGGAACATTCTTCGGCTGCCCGCCGTCGACGGTGATGGAAATTTCCGGGGAGGTGTAGAAGAGCTCCCAGTCTCCGCTTCCCGAACGGAGCTTCCGGAAGATCTTTGCCCGGTTGTCGTCGTCGTCGGGGAACATCCCGGCAGGCGCTCCTCCCGCAAGGGAGACAAACAAATTTTTCAGGAAGTTCCTGTTGGTGCCGACATAAATATACTCTCCATATTCGGCCATGGACCAGGCATAACTGTTCGCCGGATCATTGTCGAGACCATCGGCTTCTTTGGGTTCAACCGGCAGTGCGGAGCTTCCGCTCCACTTATGCACCGTCGTATTCTCGGGCAGCGTCGCTGCCCCCGCCCCATTGACCGCAAGAAAGAAAAACAGCATCAAGAAGACAATTCCGCTCAGCCCCACACTTTTTTTCATCGTATCTCTCCTTTGTTGAAATATTTGATTCCTAGTCGAAAAAGATCATAATATATTAAGATAAATTTTACAACGGCTCTGAGAGAAAAAGGGTATACATAATTTCTCCCTTTTTGCAGTGATGTTTTCTGTCCGGAGGAGAGTGAATGGTTTTTCAAAAGATCTTCCTGCTGTACAATGGCTTCAGGGGAAAGCACCGAAAAAAGGGGAGATAAGAGCGTGGGGAACTTCAGGATCATCATCGCACTCGTGGGGGTCATTTCTCTTGTGGCCGTGGGATTCGTCCTCAGTTTCGCCCAGTCCGTCTTCATTCCGCTCATAATGGCGTGGCTGCTCTCCTACATCTTCAGCCCCACCGTCCGGTTTCTCGCAAGGCTGAAAATCCCGCATTTCATCAACGTCGCAGTGGTGCTCGCCCTCTTCTTCGGCATCTGCTTTCTCGGAGCCCTTTTCGTCAACCAGAGGGTGGTGGCCTTCACCACCGCATTTCCACGGTACTATTCAAGGCTCGTGGAGATCGGCCAGACTGTCACGAAAAATCTTGACCTCCCCGCCGATTTCTGGACCTCCATCGACTGGGGGGTCACCATCCGGGGATACCTCATCAACCTCTCGGGCTCCTTCGTGACCATCCTTTCGAAACTCGTCATGGTCATCGTCTTCCTGATCTTCATCCTCCTCGGCGCCCCCTATTTCGAGTATAAGCTTCAGAAGGCCTTCGCCCCCTGCAACGCCGCAAAGGTGAAAAAAATCCTCGACACCGTCTCGTCCCAAATCGGCCGGTATCTGAGCGCCCTGACCCTCATCAGCGCCGTAACAGGGGGCATCGTATGGATGGCCCTCAAGACCCTCCGCGTCGATTTTGCCGTCACCTGGGGTGTGCTCGCCTTCATTCTCAATTTCATCCCCACGGTGGGGTCCATCGTGGCCTCAATTCCCCCCGTCCTCGTGGCTGTTGTCCAGTTCTATCCCCGGTTCACCCCGGCCATCGCCACCGCCCTTGCCCTTCTCGCCATCCAGATGAGCATCGGCAACCTGATCACCCCGAAGGTGATGGGGGACAGGCTGAACCTCAGCCCTGTGGTGGTGCTCATCTCCCTCCTCTTCTGGGGTCTCATATGGGGTGTGGTGGGAGCCCTCATCTCGGTCATCATCGCCGCCATCATCAAGATCATCTGCGAGAACATCCCCTCCCTGAACTTCATCAGCGTCATGATGGGGTCGGGCCGGGACTACAAGCGGGAGTTCGAGGAGCAGCCATAGAAAAAAGCGGCCTGTACTCCGGCCGCTTTCGCATTGCGTATTTTCAACCGAGAAAGCCTACTCTTCGAAGACCGCCTCTTTCGTGACCTTGTCGTTCTCTCCCAGCTCCATTCCCTTGATCTCCATCTCCCGCCCGTCGTCGGTTCTGATCCGAAGATCGTAGGTCCCCGGCACGAGGAAGAGCTGGAGATATTCGCCCTCTCCGTTGTCGGAGGCGACAGGATCTCCGTTCTCTTCGGAAGGGGAGAGAAAGGCGTCCACGAAGATGAACTCTCTTTTATTTCCCTTCTTCGGGGGCGCGATGCGCACTCTCGCGGCGGGGAAGGAAAAGGACTTTTCTATCTTTCCTCCCGGGCCCACTTCCACGCCCTTTTCCCAGCGAACCGCCGGAGTCTGGTCCACCCTTATCTTTAGATCGTATTTTCCCGGCACTATCTGAAAGGCGAACTCTCCCTCTCCGCTGTCGGTATGGAGCACCTCTTCATTCTCCTCCGCAGGGGAAGCATAGACGTCCGCATAGAAGAAGACGGGCTTGCCGTCGAACCCCTTCGCAGAGAGCCTCACCGTCCCCTGGGCGAAGGACAGTTCCTTGCGGAGAGTCTTCCCGCCCTCTACGACGACGTCCTTCAGCCAGAGTTCTGTATCGGTATTTCCTTCCCGGACGAGAATATCATAGGTCCCGGGGACGAGGGTGAAGAGGACCTCGCCCGTTCCGCCGTCCCGGGCGATTTCCTCGGGGGAATCCTTGTCGTACGGGGCCTTGTAGACCCACGAGTCTACGTAGACGGCCTTTCCCTTCGAGTCCGCGGCGCTGAGGATGAGTTTTCCCTGGGCGAAGGAAATTTCTTTTCTGAGAGTTTTGCCCCCCTCTACGACCAAACCTTTGATCCACTGCTCGGCGGAGGTGTTTGACTCGCGCGCGAGGATATCGTAGGTCCCGGGGACGAGGGTGAAGGGGACCTCACCCGTTCCGCCGTCCCGGGCAGCTTCTTCGGGGGCATCCTTGTCGTAGGGGGACTTGTAGACCCAGGTGTCGACGTAAACGGCCTTTCCCTTCGAGTCCGCGGCGCTGAGGATAAGTTTTCCCTGGGCGAAAGAAATCTCCTTCTCCAGCTTTTCTCCGTCCTTGATCTCGAATTCGATGACCGATGCTGTCCCCGAATCCGATGCCGTGACCTTTGCCCGGTAGTTCCCCGGCAGAAGGGCTTTTGATTCCCAGTCGGAGCAGGTGAAGGTGTCCATTGCCTCCTCGGAGTCCCCCGCGAAGATCTCGCAGGAAACTGTGATTCCCTTCCCCGTGCCGTCCATTCCCCGGATGCGGAGGGTTCCCGACGAGAAGACGGCCTTCAGGGAGGTGAGCTTCTCGGGCAGAAGATCGACTCCCTCGAAAAGAATCTCTTCGCCCGTACCGGAAGCAACGGCCCGGATGAGATAGTTTCCCTCGGGGAGATCCTCCCGGACGGTCTCCCCGGAGGCTTCGAGGACGGCATCCCCTTCCTTCAGCACCGTCACGGCCATGGAGACTCCCTTCCCCCTGCCGTCGACGCCCTTTACCTCGAGATTGGTATCGAGAGTCGTCTTCACGATCTGGTCGAAAGCCTTCGAGAGTTCCTCGGCGCTTCCGGCCTCGAGAAGCAGCCCTCCGGAGGGCTTGGGAATGCATGCTAGCTGGTTTACGGACTTTTTATCCATTCCGAAGCCCACCACGTGGATCTTCGAGACGATTCCCTTTTCCGCCAGCTCCCTGGCCGCGGCGCAGGGGTCGCCGCTGCAGCTTTCCAGTCCGTCCGTGACGAGGATGATGATCTTGCTCCCCTCGAAGGCGGGGTCGAAATCTTTCGCCGCCTCGAGAAGGGAATAGGCGATAGGGGTCTTTCCCTTGGGTTTTATTCCGGCGATAAAGGCCTTCATCTTTCCGCCGTCGAGAGGTCCGATGGGGATCTCGAGCTTCGTGTCTTTGCAGTCGTTCGTCCGGTGGCCGTAGACCCGCAGCCCAACGGCAATGCCCCTGCGGGCGGAAAGGTCGTCGACTATCCTGCCGAGGGCCTCCCTGGCGGCTTCGATGCGTGTGGAGTTTCCCAGCTTCGACCACATGCTTCCCGATGCGTCGAGGATAAGTTCGATATGGCTCGAGACTGTTTCTTCACTGCCTGCGAAAGAGATCATGGAGAGAAGAAAGACCAGAAGAAAAAAGACCCGGGACAAAAACCGGAAAAGCCTGTTGGCGCCCACTATGACCAGCCCCCCTTGTTTGAGAGTATTCCGATGATAATTCTAGCATGGAAGCAGGGGCAGGGAACTCTTTCACCCGGAAGAAAAAAAGCCTGTCCACCGCCGCAGCGCACGGAAAGGACGGGGGGGGATGCGGGAATAAAAAGAGTGGTATAATAATAACAAGAAGGTATTTGCTCGTCTTATTTTGATTCCGGCATATTTCTGCCGGAAAAACCGGAGGAGGGCAAAATCATGAAAAAAATCGTTGTGGCAATTGACGGAAGCGAGACAAGCAAGGGCGTAGTGGATTACGCCATCCACTACGCCAACAGGGAAAGAGATGCGGAAATGCTCTTTCTCCATGTCATTTCCTTAGTCGATCAGAAGCCGATTTTCTACGGCGAGGGAACGGCCTATATGCCTCCCTCCGACGTCGAGGTGAAGAAAGAATTTGAGGATTTCATCGGCAAAAGAATGGAAGCAGCCGGAATGACGATTCCGAAAATGTCGGTGTATATCCGTACCGGAAGGGCCTATGACCAGATTGTGAGCTTTGCCGAAAAAGAGGATGCCGACATGATCATGATCGGCCATAGGGGGCTGAGCGGGGTGGAGCGCTTCTTCCTCGGCAGCGTTGCCGCAAAGGTCGTCTCCAGGGCACCCTGCAGTGTCTACGTCCATCGTCCGAAGGGAATGGGCGGGGAATACACCGAGGTATAGTGCATATTTTTTCCTCGCTCCTCTTTCCCCTTCTGATTTTCAGGAAAGGGTTAAAAGCCGAATAAATACATAAGGTACAGCCTCTCTTTTTTACGGAATAGAAGGAGAGGCTGTGCCGCATCCTCCCAGGGCCCGCTGTCCTGTGTCTGTAGGTTTTTGTCGGCTGAAAACTGAAGAAGGCTGGAATAGGCAGAAGGAATTCAAAGGATGGTATCATAACGGGAAAAGAGAGTGCAGTCATCTTTTATCATTCACGATAGATTTCTACTGATAAAAACGCAACAGGGGAGGGGAAAATATTGACAAAAATCGTTGTGGCAATTGACGGAAGTGAAGCGAGCAAAGGAGTGGTGGATTACGCCATTCACTTTGCAAACAGGGAAGAAGAAGCGGAAATGCTTTTTCTTCATGTCATCACCGTTGTCGATCAAAGGCCAATCTTTTATGCCCAGGGAGTAGCATATATACCCCCTTCTGCTTCCGAGGTAAAGAAAGAGTTCGAAGAATTCATCCGTAATCGCATGATTCTCGCCGGGGAGACGATACCGAAAATGTCGGTGTTTATAGCGAACGGAAGAGCCTGCGATCAGATCGTGAGCTTTGCCGAAAAAGAGGATGCCGACATGATCATGATCGGCCATCGGGGGCTGAACGGGGTGGAGCGCTTCTTCCTCGGCAGCGTCGCCGCAAAGGTCGTCTCCAGGGCTCCCTGCAGCGTCTACGTGCACCGCAGGAAAGGAAACATGGAGGAGTTCTGAGGGGAAAATAGCAGGATGAAGAGAAAACAGGAAAAATCCGCGGAGAAATTGCCGCGGATTTTTCTTTTTCGAAGGGACAGAAAGGAAAAAAGACGGTACAATAAGAGAATGGATAGTCAGGAAGAAAAATTCTATGAACAGATTCACATCCGAAAACGGGAGTTGATGTCAAGATGGTGACGGAAAACGCCGTGACGGTTTCGGGGACGCTCCATCGCATCCACGCCGGGTCAAGCGCCGGCAAACCGAACAAGAAGTATCTTCCTTTTTCGGTTCGCCAGGACACTCCGGGAATGGATGGAAGCGTCCGGAAGGATTTTCTTCTCGCCCGAATCTATGATCCGGAAATTCAGGAGAACCTGAAGGGCCTGCAGGAAGGGGTAACCGTACGGGTCCACGGGGATGTGCGCTCATCCCTGGGAAGCGGCGAGATGTATATCAATGTGAGGGCTCTGGAAGCACTGGCCTGATTTTCAGTTTCGGCCTGAGCAGCTGCTTTTCAAAACTCGCACGATGATGCGTGCAATTGTTTTGTTGAATAAAAATCTGCTGATTTCTCCCTTTCCCGAAGATTTGCGAAGGGGTGAGAAAAGTGGTATCGTTCCTCTATCCCGGTGAGCCGGGGACCAATCAGCAAGGAGCTGGACTTATTGAAATTCGAAAATACCGTACGGGTTACCGGTTCAATCCACCTGCCGAAGGGCGACAGGGCGGCAAAAAGCAAAGGGGGAGTCTATCTACACTTTTCCCTCCGCCATTCTTCTCTGGGGTTCGACGGCATCGAGAGGCCCAGCTTCCTTCCCGTCCGGGTCTTTGACCCCGTCCTTCAGGAATGGCTTCGGGACAGGGGAGAGGATTCTCCCGTGCGCGTGGCGGGGAAGCTGCGCTCATCCACCGGAAGCGGAGAGATGTTCATCCTCGCTGAATCACTGGAGGATTTGACGGAATAGCCCCCCCTGCAGCCGATGATTTCTGCGCCCTCTTTTCCGGAGGGCGTTTTTTTCGTTCTCTCTTCCTCCTGACGGAAACTGGCGGAAGAGTCCGCCGATAATTCCATACGTGAAAAAGGAGCTGGAAAAAATGAATCTCGCCCGCTTTCCCCGGCGCCGCTACACTGAAGGGCCGACGCCCCTTGAATTTCTTCCCCGCCTGTCCGCTCTATTGGACGGGCCGGAGATCTGGATCAAAAGGGACGATATGCTGGGGTTTTTCCCCGGAGGAAATAAAACCCGAAAACTGGAGTTCCTCCTGGCCGATGCCCTCGCCCGGGGGGCCGGTTCCCTCGTCACCTGCGGAGCGGTGCAGTCCAACCACTGCCGCCTGACCCTCGCCGCAGCGAAAAAAGAGGGGCTCGAATGTCATCTCGTCATCGAAGAGCGGGTCCCCGGAAGCTATTCCCCCCGGGCGTCGGGAAACAATTTTCTTTTCAATCTCATGGGAGTGGATTCCCTCCGGGTGGTTCCGGGAAAGTCCGATATGGCCGCTGAGATGGAGAAGAGAGCGGCGGAACTGCGACGGGCGGGAAAAAAGCCCTACGTCATACCGGGAGGCGGCTCAAACTCCCTGGGGGCCCTCGGATACGTCTCCTGTGCCGAGGAAATTCTCGCCCAGTCTTTTGAAAAGGGAGCTCCCTTCGATCGGATCTTCACCACGAGCGGCAGCGCGGGGACCCATGCGGGCCTCGCCGTGGGGCTGTGGGGAAACCGGTCAGGCATCCCCCTGACGGGGATCAACATCAGCCGCCCGAACTCCCTGCAGGTGCCGATCGTAACGAAACTCGCCGGAGAGACGGCGGTTCTGCTCGGCATCGAAAAGGAGCTGCCGGAAGATCTCATATCCTGCGCGGACGGGTACGTGGGAGAGGGATACTCTCTTCCTACGAAGGATATGATCGATGCGGTCACCCTCCTCGCCCGGACCGAGTCCATACTCCTCGACCCCGTCTACACGGGAAAGGCCTTTGCGGGAATGCTCGATCTTCTGCGGCGGGGGCTGTGCCGGAAAGGTGAAAGGGTCCTCTTCGTCCATACGGGAGGCATTCCGGCCCTCTTTCATTATCAGAAGTATTTTGAAGAGGAATCCCGGAGGTCATGAGGGAGCTGCAGCAAAACTGGCCTTTTTTCGTCCCCCTTCCCATTGTGCTCTTCGCGGCCCTTTATCCTCCCCTCAGGGGCTCTGCCGTGGGGCTCGCCCTTTTGATCGGCGCGGCGGCGGGCAATTTCCTTCCCGTCGTCCGGCCCTCCTGGCTGGGCAAAGTACGAAAGCTGACCCTCAACACGGCGGTGGTCCTCTTCGGCTTCGGACTCAATATAGGACAGGTGATCGCCGTGGGGGGACAGGGGTTCTGGCAGACCGCCGTAAGCCTCGCCGTGGTGCTGACCGCGGGATTTTTTCTTCTGCGGTTTTTCCGCCTCGAGCCGGGAACGCTGAAGCTCATCACCTTCGGAACGTCCATCTGCGGCGGAAGCGCCATCGCCGCGATCTCCTCCGTCATGAAGTCGAAGGACGAGCAGATCGGGGTCTCCATGGGGGTGGTCTTTCTGCTGAACACGGTGGCCCTCTTTCTCTTTCCCGTGCTGGCCCGTATTCTGGCCCTCTCCCCGGAGCAGTACGGCGTCTGGTGCGCCCTGAGCATCCACGACACGAGCTCCGTCGTCGGGGCGGCATCGGCCCTTGGGGACGTCTCCCTCTCCACGGCGACCATCATGAAGCTCACCCGGACGCTGTGGATTACCCCCCTCGTCTTCGGCATCTCCCTGAGCCGCGGCGAAAAAGGAAAGTTCTCCGTTCCGCCCTTCATTTTTCTCTTCCTGCTCGCCTCCCTGGTGTCGTCCTTTTTGCCCCTGCCCCGACTGTTGGGTCTGCTCGCCTTCTCGGGAAAGGTCTTCATGGCGGCGGCCCTCTATATCGTGGGGTTCGGTCTGCACCGTTCCGTGGTGCGGAAGGCGGGAAAAGAGGGGATCCTCTTCGGCCTCCTCCTCTGGGCCGTCTCTATCGTCACCGGGTTTCTTCTCGCCACCCGGTAGACTGAGCGGCACCGTCCTCCGACCCCGGAAGCTTCCAGAGGGTTACGGACCTTTCGGGGTCGAAGAGATCCTCGAGGGAATCTATCCGGCCGTCGGGCCGGCGAAAGTCCCCGCTGCCCGGAAAGGGTTCGTCCCCCATGAGCAGGGCGGTGATCCCCCTGCGGTGGGCTCCGAGGATGTCCGATTCCGGCGTGTCGCCGATCATGAGGATCCGCTCCGGCGGGAGGTCCACCGATTCGACGGCCTCGTCGAACATGGGGGCGAAGGGCTTGCCCACCACTTCGGGATCCTTGCCCGATGCGGTCCGAAGGGCCTCAACGAGAGCGCCCACTCCGGCCAATGGACCCTCGGGGGAGGGAAAGGTCCGGTCCACGTTCGAGGCGATGAACCGGGCTCCCTTCCGTATCGCGAGGGCCGCCCGGCGTACCGATGCGAGAGTGGCCGTCTCGTCCCATCCAACCACCACGGCGTCGCAGTCCTTTTCGCCGACGCAGGATATCCCCGCTTCCGCCACCTCTTCCGCGAGGCCGGATTCGCCCAGTATCCACGCCCGTTCTATACCCTGCTCCGCAAGGTAGAGCCCCGCAGCCGACCCTGCGGTGATGACCTCTCCGACCTCTGCGTCGATTCCGTGGGCCTGAAGGCGGCAGGCGATGCGGGAGCGGGTCGTGGGGTTGTTCGTGAGAAACCGGACCTTCCTGCCCATGGACCTGAGCCTTGAAAGGCTTCGGGCGGCGCCGGGTGTGGTGGTGCCGCCGATATAGATCACTCCGTCGAGATCGAAGAAAAAGGCGTCAAACTGTTCGGCGATCATGAAAATCCTCCTCTGTTCCGCGAAAATCCCCTGCGCTTACCGCCCTTGCCGCCGAAGGCCGGGGCAGGCACCAAAAAAGGCCCGGAAGACCTCCGGGCCTTTCGAAGAGCGAAGAGGGACTACATCAGTTTCTTCAGGGCGTTGAGCGCGGCATCGTAGTCCGGCTCTGTAGTCTGCTCCTTGACGATCTGGACGTACCGGATCACGTTCTTCTTGTCCACCACGAATATGGACCGGGCAAGAAGGCGAAGCTCCTTGATGAGCACTCCCCAGTTCGTTCCGAAGGAGGCGTCCCGGTGATCCGAGAGGGCCACGGCCCTGTCGATCCCTCCTGTGGCACAGAAGCGCTTGATGGCGAAGGGGAGGTCCATGGAGATATTCAGCACGGCCACATCCTGGGGCTGGTTGGCCGCGTCCTCGTTGAACCAGTGGATCTGCAGGTCGCAGACAGGCGTATCGAGGGAAGGCGTGACGGAGATGACCTTGAACTTTCCGTCAAAATCCTTCAGGGTGACCGGTTTCAGATTCTGGTCGACTACGGTAAAATCAGGAGCTTTGTCTCCCGCCTTGAGTTCGGGGCCCACCAGTGTCAGGGGGTTCCCCTTCATGGTGATGATTCCCGTTCTTTCCATGATATTCACCTCCGGCTGATACTCTTTTTGAGAATTTATTGCCTTCTATTATTCTATCACGGAAGAGGAAAAAGGAGCTACTCTTCTCTTTTCCACCCTCCCGACCGGAGAAGGCCGATGAAAATCACCGGGAGGACGAGCAGGGGGAGGGAGAGGGCTCCGAGATAGCCGTACCCCTTCGCCACAAGGGGGATGAGTCCGAAGAGGGCGATTCCCCAGGTGATGAGCACATAGACGAGTGATGCGGCGATATTCACCTTCCGGTCGGTCCCGGCATTTGTGTTGTGGGTCCGGGCCCACCAGACGACGATTCGTCGGGCCCCTCCGAAGATCAGGTTGACCCCCGTAGAGATGACGGCCAGAAAGATGAGGAACGAGACCACGGCCGTTCCGAGGGAGCCCCCCCCTCCGTGCTGGGCGATGTAGAGTGCGGGCACTTTTTCCTGTAGGATGGCGGGGTAGTGAAGCAGCACTCCGGCGGTGGCAAGCCAGAGGACTCCGGCGTTCACCAGGAATCCCCACCCGGCGGTACGGGCAGCGTCCTCCCGGGTTTCAAGAACGTCGGCCACGGCGATGTAGGCGCCGATGACGCAGGTCTGAAAGCCGGCGTATTTGAGGGAAGCCCAAAGGGCCGGCCAGAATCCCTTTGGTGACGGTGCGGTGCGGAGCACCTCGAGAAGCAGGGGGAAATTCACCGCGAGGTTGGCGATATAGATGATCATCATTCCGGCGATGATGATGAGGGCCATGACAGTGGCGGCCTTGCGGACCATGTCCGCGCCGAAGATTGTGAGGAGAAAGATGCACACGGCCACGATGATGGTGTTCACCATGTAGGGGGTGCCGAGGATCTGGGTCATGACCGTGCCTCCCGTGGCGAAGGCAACGGCGGAAGCAACCAGGAGGATGAGGATGAAGATGATCTCGTAGACGTTGGAGAAGAAAGCCTCCCAGGGTTTGAAGTATCGGTTTCCCCAGTCCCGGTAGTCGAAGGTTCTGTAGACGGCCGCATAGAGCCACGCGTAATAGAGGGCCGCCGTGACGATGGCGATGGCCAGGACGGGGGTGAAGAGGGCATACCATCCGTAGGATACGAAAAAGTCCACTATCTGCCTGCCGCTGGCAAAACCGCCGCCGAAATGGGTGGTGAACCAGACGAAGGCCACCGCGAAAATCCCGAGCTCGCTCCGTTTCATGCTATCCGCTTCCTCTCTCGCACACTATTCTGCTGCAGCAGCCGGCCGCCCTTCGGCGGCGCGGTGATGAAGTCCGCTGTCAGTTTCCGAGCAGTTTGCCCGGATTGAGAATGCCCCGTGGATCAAAGGCTTTCTTGATCCCCCTCATGATTTCGACCTCCTCCGCCGACTTCGAATGAAGAAATATGGGCATCTTCACGTAGCCGATGCCGTGTTCGCCGCTCCCCACACCGCCGAGACGGAGGGCCACAGCGGTGAGGTCATCGAAGAACTGCTCGGCGTATTCCGCCCATTTCAGAGGGTCCATTGCCGCCGGCTTGAAGATGATGGGGTGAAGATTGCCGTCGGCAATATGCCCGAGGATCCCCGCGGAGATGCCCCGCTCTTCCGCGGCCTCCCGGATCTTACGTACCATCTCGGGGACGGCGGAAAGGGGAACCACCATGTCCCCGCTGAGGGAACAGTAGGGATCGTAAGCCCGCATGGCCTCGGCGAGATTCTGGCGGATATTCCATACCATGGCCGATTCGGTGCGACTCTCGGCGACGAAGACCTCCAGGGCCCCGTTATCGAGGCAGAGAGTGCCGACCTTCTCGTATCCCGCTTCCAGCAGTTCTTCGGACGTCCCCTCGATCTGGATGAGCAGAAAAGCCTCAGCCCTGTCCTGATAGGGAAGGGAGGTGTTGAGATGCTTCGTGGTGATGTCCACTGACATTTTGTCAAGCAGTTCGCAGGAGATGACGCTTATCCCCGTCCGGATGACCTTCGCCACGCTGTCCACGGCGGACTCGAGGTTGGGAAAGGCGACGAGAAGATTGACGGTGCGCCCCGGGCGGGGTTCCAGGTTGACTATGACTTTCGTGATGACCCCGAGGGTGCCCTCAGAGCCGATGAGAAGCTGCATGAGGCTGTACCCCCATGTGTCCTTGCGGATTCTGCCGCCGAGGTTCAGAACCGTGCCGGAGGGAAGGACCACCTCGAGGCCGAGGACATGCCGCCGGGTATTTCCGTAGCGGATCACCTTTCCTCCCCCGGCATTTGTGGCCACATTGCCCCCGATGAAGCTGGTCTCGGTACTCATGGGGTACCCGGCATAGAGGAATCCCTCTTCGGCCACTGCCTTGCAGAGTTCGTTTGTCACGACACCCGGCTCAACCACTGCCACACGGTTCACCGGGTCGATCTCGAGGATGCGGTTCATTTTTTCGAGAGAGAGGACAATTCCCCCCGCAAGCGGGACCGCCGCGCCGGCAAGGCCGCTTCCGGCCCCCCGGGGGGTGACGGCCACGCCGTATTTTGATGCCACGGCCATGAGGGCAGAGACCTGCTTCGTGGTCTCGGGCTTCACCACCACTTCCGGCATGGAGGTGAACATGAGCCCGGCCTCGTCGGAGGCATAACTTTCGAGAGCATCCTCATCCCCGGCAACGACGTTTTTGGCCCCTGCGGCCGACCGGATTTCCCCGAGGACTTCGGGGGTTACCCTGCCGAACCGTTCCCGCAGCGCTTCTGTGCCGCCGAAAAAGGACTCGCTCATGCTTTCAGCCTCCCTATGAGTGCGGGCAGGACCTCAAGGACATCGCCCACGACTGCGAGGTCTGCCACGCGGAATATGGGAGCCTCGGGATCAGAGTTGATGGCGATGATTCTGTCCGAGGCGGACATGCCCGCAAGATGCTGAATCGCCCCGGAGATGCCGCAGGCGATATAGAGCCTCGGCGTGACGGACTTTCCCGAAAGACCGACCTGGGCCGAGTAGGGGGCCCAGTTGAGGTCAACGGCAGTCCGGGAGGCTCCCACGGAGCCTCCGAGAAGGGAGGCAAGCTCCTCGAGAAGGGCGAAATTTTTTTCGCTTTTCATCCCCTTGCCCCCCGCGATGATGATCTCCGCGTCCTGGAGGGGTGCGCCGACCCCCTTTTCCGGAAGAAATTCCAGGACATTCATCACCGACGAGAGAAGTGACGGATCCACTTGTTCATGGAAAATTTTTCCCCTCCGGTCCGGGTCGGGCGGAAGAGGCTTCCGGGAGCGGGGCCGTACCGTGCACATCTGGGGCCTGCTCTCGGGGGTCTTGATATCGGCAAGGACATTGCCGCCGATGGCGGGGCGAGTCTGGAGGAGCACCCTTTCCGCATCGACGATTGACAGTTCGGTGCAGTCCGCCGTGAGCCCCGTGTCAAGGTCCACGTAAAGGAGGGGCATCACCGTTCTCCCCGCTGATGTGGCCGAGGCGAGGATGATCTCCGGTTGGTGGCGCCGTGCCAGTTCGGCAAGGACTGCCGTATGGGTGTCGGAGCGGAAATCGGCTAGTTCAGGGAAATCCGCTGTGTAGACCTGGTCTGCCCCGGCGGAAATCAGCTCCCCAGCCTGCTCCGCAACCTCCGACCCGAGGAGGATCGCCGAAAGGGGAACCCCAAGGGAGTCGGCGAGATTTCTTCCCCAGGCGAGAAGCTCGAAGGAGACTGAAGAAAGGCGGTTCTGCCGCACCTCGCAAATAGTCCATACCCCCCGGTATTGCTTTGCATCGTCCTTCATCGTCTACACCTCCCTCCGGGGGCCGAGAAGGGCGAGTATTTCGTCCAGGACTCCCGGCAGATCGTCTGCGGCGGAGATTTTTTTCCCCGACCGGGTGATCTGGGGATAGGATACCCGGACCACTTTCGTCGGCGACCCCGCAAGACCGAGGCATTCGCCGGAAAGAGAAATATCCTCTGCACCCAGAACGGAGAGGTCCGCCTTCTTCGCTTCCATTTTTCCCCTGAGCGTGCAGAGCCGGGGAACGTTGATCTCCTTCACCACCGAGAGCAGGGCGGGCAGAAGAGTCCTCACCCGTTCATGTCCTCCCTCCACCGCCCGATGAACGACGATGGTCCCGCCGCCGAGAAATTCAACCGAACTGACGAAGGTCAAAACGGAATATCCCAGAATTCTTCCCACTGCCGGCCCCACCTGTCCGGTTTCGCCGTCCGTGGCTCGTTCGCCTGTGAGGACGAGGTCAAAGTTCCCCCTTTTCTGAAGTCCTGCCGCAAGGGTCCTGGCGGTCGCCAGTGTATCTGACCCGGCGAATTTCCTGTCGGAGAGAAGCACTCCCCGGTCGCACCCCATGGCCAGGGCAGAACGGACCGCCTTCTCCGCTCCCCGGGGGCCCATGGAGACAACGGTGATCTCCGTCTCGTCCCCCAGGCGTTCTTTCATCCGGACGGCCTCCTCGACGGCATGGAGATCGAGGGGATTCAGTTCGGCCTCGATCCCTTCCCGGATCATGGTTCCCGTCGACTCGTCGATCTTCACGTTTTCCGTCGCGGGAACCTGCTTCACCAATACCGCAATTCGCACGGAAACACCTCCATAAGGAAAAATGAATAAGAATATATTCTACTATAAAATTTCCTCAATAGAACCTGTTTATTATTTTGGGAAAATAATCGAAAAAACCGGCCCCCTTCCCGGGGTAGGGAAAAAGGAGCTTCAGTTCACGTCAAGTTTTCTGGCAGAGCTTTCCTGAGAAGTCTTCGCAGATGGCGCTTCCATGCCCCGTGATTGGAATATAAATTCGGGAGCCTGAGATGGGGCTCCCGAATTTATTAACTTAAGACAGCTATTTTTCAATGGTAGACCCCGGTTTTTCGTTTAGAACAGGAAGAGGGCGGGAAGGAAGAGCCAGAGCATCCCGGGCCGGAAAGCTCCGGAGCGACATCCGCCTCCGCTTCCGGTGTTTTCCGTCTCCATGGCATAGCCGAGGGGCGGGATTGTCAGGGTCTTGTCGTCGGCGAAGCGTATCGTCAGGGGCGACGAATTGGGGTTGTAGGCCGTATAGACCGTCTGGAAGCCGTCGCGGCTGCTGAAGCTGGCGGCCGATATGTGGTCTGCGTCATTCTCCGGATGAAGAGCCAATCCCGAAGACAGAAGAGATTTGATCCACCAGTAGACGGCTCCCCTGGAGGTATCCTGGAGGAGGAGATTGTCGAAGGTCGGTGTCGGGATCTCCCACTGCATTCTCCAGCCGTCGAGAGGAGAGACGCCTTTGTCCGAAGGCGTGATGAGCGCGAGAGGGTCCTTCGTATAGTTTTTGGTCATGGCTTCGAGCATGATCAGCTTGTCCTTGTTGCTCGGGGACGTGCCGCCGTCCCCGAGTTTCGGCAGATCGTTTTCGAGATATCCCTTGACGAGAGCGTCGGCGTTGCCCTTAGTCGTTCCGAGATAGAGGGACGACCCGGTGAGCGGAAGAATCTGAATGCCGAGCTTGAGCAGGGGAGGGTTGCCGAAGTCAGTCTGATAGGTCATCTCGTTCTGATTGATCTGGGAGACCATGGAGGGCACGTAAGGCGCAGGCACCTGGGCCGATTTGACCGAATACTGCCGGAAGCTCAGGCGGGGCTTGAACAGGGCGTCGTCGGTGAAACCGAACCAGTACATTTCCGCCGCATTCACTTCGGAGGCGAACATATAGCCTGCCCATCGCTCGAGGTCCACATTATCGGTGTTTTCCGGATAGTTCAGCTGGGCCCAGAGCAGAAGGGCCGCCCATGCCTGAATCGCCTCGGGAGTGGATTCCTGCTGGCCTCCCTGGTTGCCCCGGGAGGATCCGCTGGCCCAGGAATGTCCCGCATAGGGGCTGAAATGGCGGAGGAAGGGGAAATCAGGTTCGCTGCCCTTTCCGGTGCGGCTGATATTGGCGATGTCCCTGATAAGAAGCTGCACCATGGGCCCGTAGGCGGCGGCCCACCCCTTGTTCGCAGGGTCGGTCGGGTGGGTTTTCTCCCACCTGGCCAGCTCCGCCGCCGTCTTGATGAAATAGCCGTAGTGGAAATGGTGGTCGTTGAGCAGGCTGTCTGCGGCGAAGCCGTCCTCCGGCGTGGAGATCAGCGAACCCCATCGGGCATCGTAGTAAAAGACATGCTGAGCCGCGTTCTTCAGGGTCTTTCCGTCGCTCAGGGTGGCCGTCATCCAGTCGGCCATGGCTTTCTCCACGGCGCTGTAGATTTTCCGGGCAGCCTCGTCCACCCCTGCCGGGTCGGTGGCCTTGTCCCGGATCATCTCCGCCACGGGCAGCAGCATGGCCAGCCGGTGCATCTGCTGGGCCCCGAAGTAGCTGCCCTGGGAGAGGAAACGGGGATTCTGCGACTCCAGAGCCTGGCGCAGGTAGCCGGCCATCCTGTCCGCTTCGGTCTTGTCGGGAACATGCACCAGCGCAGGCAGACAGGGAGGAATCTCCAGCTCGTTCACAAAGGAATTTCCCGACGAGAGCATCATGGGTCCCTTCAATGTGGGCCAGCTCCATCCTTGGGCCCAGGATGCCGCCGGGGTCTGCTTCAGTGCCTTATCGAGAAGGGAAACCTTTTTCTGGCCGAGGTACTGATGGGGGTAGAGGGCAGAAAGGGGGGCATCCGCAGGAACCGGTTCCGTTCCCGCAGGAGCTGTCGTAAAGGCATAGGTCACTATCATGTCGGCACCCTCCGCAGAGGGTGCGTATACAGGACTGACCCTGGTGTCCGTGACCTCTGCGAAGGCATAGGGAGCGAAATAGGCCAGCAGTGCCCGGATCTCAGTTTCGTCCGGCTCGTCATAGATTCCCTTTCCTGCGGGGTAGGGAAGCACCGCTGCTGAATAGCGGTTTCCCGCAGAGCAGACGGCCGTATTCAAAACGTTCCTGGTTTCCAGGGTGTTGGCGGTCCAGGTCACTCCCCCGTCGGAGACGGTGGAGCCCGCAGTGGTCGGCCAGGCCGGTTCGGCAGAGCCGCTCGTTCCGGTCCCTCCGGCGGTATAGAAAAAGCCGTTGCCTGTCAGAGGCTCCACGGGATTCCCGGGCGAATAGGCGTGAGAGGCCTGCCACTTGGGAAAGGGTCCCCGCTTTTCACTGTTGTACTGGGTGTCCGTCATCTCCCAGGTCGAGCCTGAAGGGCCAAAAACGCCATAGACTGTGTAGGTGGAGTAGGCTGCCGCCCCTGCCGGTGCTGAAGGAGAGCCGTAGGGAACCTTGTTGACTACGGCGAAGGCATTCGCGCCGATTTTCTGGTCTTTCGCCATTCCGGCGTTGAGGGGAAAACTCGCGCCCGAGAGGGGGATGACCTTTCCCACGTTCCATGTGCGGAAGGTCACCTGGGGCTGGCCGGCTGTTGTCTTCACGAGAAGAAAGGGTGAACCCGCCCCTGCCGTCACATTCAGGGTTTCGGCTTTCGACGGCGCGGAGAGAGAGAAGTTCACGAACCAGTCGCTCCACCCCGTGACCTTCACGTCTCTGTAGGCGGCGGCATTCCACCCCGCTGAGGTAGAGCCCAGGTACATATCCTGATCGAAGAAGGCGTTGAAGTAGGGGGAGATGCCCTTGCCGCCGTGGGCGGAATCGCCGATCACTTCAAGCATGAACCCCGCGCCGGCGGTGAGAACGCCGTTTTTCACCGCCGCCCGCTGGCTGTCGGGGATGTTGAGCGAAACCGCCAGCCCCCCCCATTGGGGCTGAAAAACAAGGGGTTCGCTGAAAACTTCCCAGGAAATAGCCTTCATGGGATCGAGAGCCGCCGGGTCGGGGAGGTCATGGGGATCAAGCCAGGCGAGAGGGGTCCACCAGTCGCTCGTGGGGGCTTTCCTCTTGTCGGGGATATTCACGTTCGGAGCGATCGCGGGAGGAACCGCAGTGACAGTGCCGCTGTCGCCGCCGGGATCTGCGTCGGAATGCTTCCCCGGGGCGGGAACGGCGAGGGCGTAGCTGCCGCTGCCTCCTCCGGGAGGGGAAGCCCATTCCGGCAGAGCGCTTGCTGCCGAAGAGAGAAACAGGAAGAATAAAACGGCCGAAAGGCAGAAAGTACGGCGATTGAAATAAAGCCCCATCAAAATCACCACGCTTCCAAAAAATTTTGAAAATGCCCAACTCGCAGATATTAGCACCTTTTTTTTGCGTAGAAAAGATGTCTTGCGGAAAAAATTTTATTCGATGAGTTTTTTTCTTCTTTGTCCAGGGAGGCATGAAAAAAGAGAGCCCTTCGAAAAGGGGCTCTCCATGCAAAACAACGGGTCTGTCCTGAGGGGCGGGTCTCAGCGGAACTGTTCGTCGAGCCAGTCGAGGGCGACCGCCCAGGAGAGCGGCATGTTGTCCAGCTGGCAATGGGCGTTGGCTCCGGAGTCCTTTTCGAAGATGCGAAGGATCGCCCGGGGTGCGGCCTCGGTGAATTTTCTTGCCTGGTTCGCAGGGACCTCCCCTTCCGCCTCACTCACCAGGCCGAGGACGGGGATGGCGAGGGACGCGAATTTTTCCTCCGGAATTCGGAAGAAGGAAAGGCCGTCGAGCCACGCCTTCACCGACGGTTTGCCGAAGCGGAGGCAGAGGGAGAGGAGGGAAAAACGATACTTCGGAGGCAGATCCTTTTCCGTCATGGCGGCGATCTCCTCCGTGGTGAGGTCATTTTTCCCGAACATGGCGACGTTCTCCGCCCCCATGGAAGCTGTTAAATATTCCTGAAGATCCGTCAGGGGAGAGTTGAGGATCAGGGCGCCGAGCCGGGGCTCCCCCAGAGCGCCGCTGAGGGCGAAATACCCGCCGAGGCTCGCTCCGTAGAGGGCGATCTGCTTCGGGTTCACCTCAGGGCGGGAGGAGAGAAAATTATAGATTGCCCGTATGACCGGTCCCAGGTCGGGGACGAAGGCCGAATCTGGATGGAAGCGCCGTTTTCCCGCCTGGCCCGGGCCCTCGAAGAGCAGGACATTGTACCCTCTCTCGAGGGCGGCCTTTCCGACGGCGAAATACATCTCCTCGGCAGTGCCGTCGAAACCGCTCTGGGCCATGAGGGTTTTTCGCTTTTCTCCCTTCTTCCCCGGAGTGATGAAGTAGCCGGGGTAGAAGTCCCCTTCCTTACCCGCCGGGATGAAGACGCTCTCCGCCCTCCAGGGGGAGAGGTCCATCGCCTTCAGGAAGACCTCCCGGCATTTCATCCCCCAGGCCCTGGGCTCGGCCGAAAGGGGGTCGCCGTAATATTCGGCGGCCCGGTAATAGGCAGCGGACCGCAGAAGGCTCTCACCGGCGCTTACGGAATGTCCCCGCTCCTGCCGGTCGAGCCCGTCCTTCTCCACCCTTTCCGCGAGGGAGAGAAAGGCATAGCACCACGAAGCGGGGTGCCCGTCCTTTATATTCTCCGCGGCGGTGAAAATTTCCCCCACCGTTCCTCCTCCCGCCACGTCGGCGCATATCCCCCGGAGGAGCTGAAAATCCATCTCCTTTTCCTGGAAACGGAACAGACGAATCCCCCCGCGGGAGAGTTCCCTGGTTTCGTCTCCATCTTTTTCCGTCTTTTCGGCTGCGGAAGCCGAAAAACATCCGAAGAAAAAGAATGCCATGGCCATTCCGATCACGAAGGCACTATATTTCATTCCTGAGCTCCTTTCTCATGACGGGGATGCTGCACCCTGTCGAGCCATGAATTGATGAGCTGTCGCGAGATGCTGTTGGAGGGGGGCATATCCGGCAATGTCTCCGGCGTATACCACCCTGCGTCCTCGATCTCCTTGCCGTCGGGGGTGATCTCCCCCTCCTCCCAGCGGGCTGTGAACCCGACCATGAGGGAGTGGGGGAAGGGCCAGGGCTGGCTTCCGAAGTAGGCCACGTCCCTGACTTTTATCGAGACTTCCTCGAGGATCTCCCGCCGCACCGTCTCCTCCAGGCTCTCTCCGGGTTCGACGAAACCGGCCAGCACACTGTACCGCCCCTTCGGAAAGTGAAAACTCCGGGCCAGGAGCAGTTTATCCTCCTTCGTCACCGCCACGATCACCGCCGGGGTGATGACGGGGTAGGAGAGGTACCCGCATTTTTCGCAGGCGAAGGCCCGGTTTTCGTCCCCCGGCACCATGGGGCCGCCGCACCGGGAGCAGAACCGGGAGCTCCGCTGCCAGTCCATGAACTGAAAGGCCGTCCCCGCCGACTGAAAGAGGAGGTCCCCGCCGAGCCCCCACAGCTCCCGCAGGCCAACCGGTTCGAACCCCCAGGGAACATCCTCTTCCGGGGGATACTCCCCCCACAGGTATCCTCCCCGGGCAGCCGACAGCTCTCCCCGGGACAGAAGCCGGTCGGCGAAGAGGGGGGTGTCCTCAGCCTTCGGAAGCGCGAAGGGGAACTTCGCCTTCACGAGCACCATGTCTTTCTGAAAGATCAGCCAGTCGCCCGGCATCAGTGAAATATCCATGATCATCCTCTTTTCGGGTGAAGGAATAATTTCCCCTATTCTACCTGCATGGGTCTTTCTCCGGAAGGAGTATAATATGTCTGAATATTATATTTGCTTTTCCCGAGGGAAGGACAGTCGCTGCCGGAAAGGAGGAGGAGAACATGAGGAAATTGCGCACGGCCGGGATGCTTCTGCTCTCTTTTGTTCTGCTGCTGGTATGGGGGATTGGCGCTGGAGCGGCCAGGGATATCGAACTGCGGCTCGAAGAACTCGAGAAACGTATGGAGGACGCGGCGGGAAAGGGCATGTCCATCCCTTCGGATATGCTTGAAGAGCTCGAGGCTCTCCTGAAGGAGATTCAGGAGGGTGCGGAGGATGACGGGGAGCAGGAAGAGCCCGGGCGGGTAAGTGAAGCCCCTTTCACGGGGACGATCGTGATTTCCAGGAACCTGAACGGATCTGCCCTTATACCCCGGGATCCGGTAAACTCCGGAGAGTCCGGAGGGACGGCAAGCTGGTCGGGAAGCAGTACGGGCAGACTGACCGCCTTTATCACCGGCTCGGCGGAAATTCGTGATTCCGAGGGCAAGGTCATCGGCTATCAGCCGCTGGGGTATGTAACCGGACAGGTAGCTGAACGGGAAAGTATGTCCGCCAGGGGAGTTTCCGCCCTTTCCACCTATTCCGCATCTGACCGGGAGGATCATTCCTTTGCTCCCGGAGGAAGGGTGGACGGATGGTGCAGTCTTGCTCTCGATCCCGAGAAAGAGCGATACCGCCTGACCTTTCCCGCCCTCTCCCTCGGAAACGGAAAGGGAAAGACGGTCATAACCATTGCGGCTGCAGGGACCCGGCAGGAAGTGCGGGAGCCCTGGGGCGGAGTGAGCCCGGAAATCTCCTGGAACGGACCCGGAGACCAGGCCGAAGAAAAAATGCGCTTTCGGCCGGGGAGTTCATCTCTCTCCGGCTTTGCGGTCTACACCATGCCTCCGGGAGGATTGGATACGGACGCCCTCCGGAAAGGGTACGGTTTTTTTCCTCCGGAACTTTCCTCCCTGAAGGGAGAAATACTGGCAGAATTCGGAGCGCTTGCAGACACTTTGGCCTCCTTTGCCGGGAAAACCCCCGGTCTCTACGGGGGAACCTGGAGGGTGAGCTGGAACCTTCAGATAGGTGAAGTTCCCGTGGAGGCGGAGCTTGAGACTGCAGGCGACTACGAACACTGGATGCCCGATGTCGCGGCAGGCATGGGAAGCACCCTGAGGGTAAAGGCGAAGATCGTCAAACCGGAAGGGCTCGAGGGAAAGTTCGTCTTCTCTCTTGAGGATGTGAGCACGGAGCCGGGAGAATGCTTAAATTCCCCTGCCGATGATCCGAAGGATGACCCCGATCTCTTTTTTTCGGCCCTGAGCGGAGAAGGAACGGCCATACTCGATGAAGGGCAGCGGGCCGAGACGAAGGATGACGCGAACGAGGCGGAGGTGGTTGTATCGGCACGGGATTTCGGAGCCTGCGGAAGGATTTCCGCCCTTGTCACGGTGATGGTTGGAGGGAAGGAGACGGAGGTACGGGCGGTCTTCAAGAAAACCGGCGAGCCGTGGGTGACCCTTCCGAGGGATGAAAACGGCAATTCCGTCGCTGACGCGTGGGAGGAGAGCCATGGAATATACCCTTCTGCCGGGGACGGGGATGATGAGTGCGAACCATCGGGCAAGGCCGCCGGAGACGGTCTGTCCGTCTACGAGGAATATCGGGGCCTTATGGTGAAGGGGGCCCACAGGCGACTCGATCCGAAGAAAAAGGACCTCTGCATCCATGATCCGTACGGCCTTGCGGAAAGGGCGGATTTCGGCGGAGTGACCGGCCTGTCCGTTCACTATCTGACCGAAGAGGAGGGGCACTGCAGCGGCGGGGGAAGGGACCGGGTGGTCAATTTCAACGATGGCCGGCACCACCTGATCGACCAGCATTGCCTGTGGATCAAAAAGGATTCCCTCCCCGCTCCCGATCGCTTCAACTGGGGCGCCTGCGAGGGAGGGGACGAGATAGGCCCCCCCCGGACCGCGGATCGCTATGTAAATGTCTTTGTTGACCAGATACGGGCGGATATAACGAGAGTGTTTCATGCAAACAGTCCCGAAATTACCAACACTCTCGGGCAGAGGGGGATCAAAGCCGACGCCCTCTGGCTTGAAAGTCAGGTCGCAGGGGCTGTGAGCATGGTCACCCTTCACGAGGGATGCCACGGGCTGGGCATCATCCATCACTACAAATCTCTCAGGATGACCCTTCCGAAGACGGAGGATATCGAAGAGGCCATCATGAAAGGTGACATCAACCCCTCCATGGGACAATTGAACTGCGTCATGCGGTATATCTGGGATGGGGGAAAGCATCCCCGCCTCTCTTTCCGGGGGGAGGACGAACTTCTCGACCTTCTTCTGGGAAGGCCCTGGCCCCATACCCTCTGTTCCACCCAGGACGACTGCCGGGGACAGATGCTGGTGAGCGACCGGGAGAAGGGGCAGGTTTTCTGATCCCCCCAAACAGTGAGGCTCGCTCTCTTATTCGCCGCTGTACCGGAAAGGCCGGGGGATCTGAATCCCTCCGGCCTTTTTCAGTTCCTTTCGGGAGGGAGGACGAGCCCCCAGCGGGCGGCTTTTTCCCGGTCGTCCAGCTCCCAGACCCTTTCGTGAAGTTCTCCCAGGGCGAAGGGGTCCTTCAGCAGGGCCATCTTCTCGCTCCGGGCGAGGCTCCCGGGCCCGCTGGCGAGCGCCTTGTCCACGAGAAGGGCCTGAATCTTTTTCCTCGAGGGCGCCCCCGCCCTGTGCCGGAGCAGGAGGGAAGTGTGGAGGGCAAAGACCCGGGGGTCAACCACAGCCCTCTTGAAGCCATCCTTCCGGGAGAGGGGAAAGGGCGTATAGGGGGAGGGGCGGTCGAGTTCTTCCTCCAGAGCCCGAAGTTCCTCCGGCAGTTCCACCTCCTCGGGGATGAGGAAGATCCCTGCGTTCCGGAAGGCTCTCCCGACGGACGCCCGGCTGGTGAAGACCGAGAGGGGGATGGAGAAGGCAAGGGAAAAGAGAATGGGAGAGAGCCACAGAAAGAAGGAGGGATTCGCCAGATAGACCGTGAAGCCCCAGAGGATGCCGGCGAGGGTCCCCCACCAGTGAAAGGCGATGGCGTCCCCCCAGGAGGTTCCCCGGTCGTCCCGGAACTGGGTTCCCCACCCCGCATTTTTTCCGAGGAGGGTGGAGATCACGAAGAGGCTGTGAAAGAGCATCCGTATGGGGGCGAGGAGGGTGGAGAGGGCCACCTCGAGGAGGATGCTTTCGGCGAGATTTCTGCGCCCTCCGAAGAGACGGGCCGAGGGATCTTTGACCAGCACGAGGATCATGCTCAGCAGTTTGGGCAGAAAGAGCAGGACGGCCGTTGATCCGAGAAGCCGCAGGGCCCAGGCGGGGTGCCAGACCGGCCACTGGGGAAAGAGGGATCTCGAGGCCGAAAAATAGACCGGTTCGACGAGGACCTCGGCCACGGCATGGGCCGAGCTGAGAAGGAGCAGGAGAAGCCAGAGCAGGGATGAGCCGTAGGAGAGGATGCCGTTGATGAACAGCGCCCGGTGGGCTGGAAAGAACCCCCGGGTGAAGATCAGGCGCACGTGCTGGAGGTTTCCCTGGCACCACCGGCGGTCCCGCTTCAGTTCGTCCAGGAGGGTGGGAGGAGTCTCCTCGTAGCTCCCTGCGAGGTCATAGGCGAGCCAGACGCCGTATCCCGCCCGGCGCATCAGGGCGGACTCCACGAAATCGTGGCTCAGAATGTCCCCTGCGAGGGGCCCCCGGCCCGACAGCCGGGGAAGCTGGCAGTGCTTCATGAAGGGTTCGACCCTGATAATGGCGTTGTGTCCCCAGTACTGTGCGTCGCCGAGCTGCCAGAAATGAAGCCCTGCGGCGAACATGGGGCCGTAGAGATGGTTGGCGAACTGCTGGGCCCTGGCGAGAAGGGACTCCCGATTGACCCCGGCGGGGGGCGTCTGGAGAATGCCGATATCGGAATGAGCCTCCATCATCTGCACCATGCGGACCATGGCGGTCCCTGTCATGATGCTGTCGGCATCGAAGACGATCATGTAGCGGAAGCTTTTTCCCCACCGCCGGCAGAAGTCCGCCACGTTTCCGCTTTTCCGCTTTGCGTTGCTCCTCCGCCTGCGGTAGAAAACCCTTCCGAAGGCCTTCTCCCCTTCGCAGAAAGTGCGCCAGGCGTCCTCTTCCTCCACCAAGGTATCCGGGTCCGTGGTGTCGCTGAGAAGAAAGAAGGAAAAAGAGGCCAGGGATCCGGTCTTCTTCGCCGAATCGAAGACGGTCTTCAGTCCCGCCATGACCCGCCGGACGTCCTCGTTGTAGATGGGGATGAGTACGGCGGTAGAGCCGGTTTCCGGCGGCAGAAGAAGGTCCTTCCCTGCCGCTTCCCGCAGGAGGGAGAAGCGGTTGAATCGGCACAGCAGAAGGAAAAACCCGCAGAAGGCCGTCCAGAATCCCACGGAGATCCATGCGAAGAGAACGGCGAAGACTGCCACGATGAGCCCCTTCAGAATTCCTCCTCCGAAGGAGGGAAGGACCGACGCCATGGTTCCGCTCGCGGCTATCGTGGGCAGCAGAATGAGAAGAATCAGCAGAAGGCGGCGCCAACTGGCCGTGCGGTTCCAGGAGGCAGGGGAGAAAAGGGAGTTCTCATTCATCGTCTAGTCCGCCGGTCCGAAGAGGTCAGAAAGCCATCGCCGGAGAAAGCGCCTAGCCCGCCCTTTTTCGATCGGAGCAAACCGCTCCGCCACCATAACCCCCCGGTTGAGGGGCGGAACGGAGGCGAGATGTCTTCCTTCCCGATCGAGTATTTTGCCCTCGAGGCCCTGTTCTTTCAGGAGGGCGCGGAGATGCCTCATGGCCTCGGCAGGTGAGGAGGGGCCGACGTCATTCAGGCTCTGTACGGCGAGGTCGAGCCCCTCGAAAGGAGGCAGGCCGAGGGACCGTACGTAAAGAAGGACCCGGTCGCGGGCCAGGCGCCACTGCTCCTCTTCAGGGATGGAGGTCATAGGTCCAGGTCTCCGTGAGGGGGTCGGGAAGGTTTTCCCCCTTCTTCAGAAGAGCCGTGAGGCGCACGGACGGGCGGGCCGCAGAGGTGGGGAAGATGGCCGTGAGCTTCCCCTCGGGGTCGAGAGCTACGGTGAAGACGAGGCGCCATCCCCCGGTGACGTCGTTCTTCGCGAGCTGCTTCTCCAGCAGACGGGCACCCTCGCCCAGGGTGATTACGCTGGTGAGCCCGGCATCGGCGGAAAGTTCTTCCAGTTCTCCTCCCTCGAAATCGAGGACGAACCGTACCGTTCCCTCTCCAGGGCCGGGAGATTTCCGGGTTGACGCTGCTCGACCCAGAGAATGGAGCTTCTCTCCGGGGGCCATCCAGGCCATGCGGTAGGCAAAGGAAAGGGGGGCGGAAGGAAAAGTCCCGGCGTCTTTCTCCCGGTTTCTCTCGCTCTCATCTTTTTCAGGTACCCAGTAGGCCACCATGTTGTCGTGAATTTCCAGTTCCGAGGGGATCTCCACAAGCTCCACCCGTCCGGGCCCCCACTTTCCCCGGGGTTCGATCCACAGGGAGGGACGGTTTTCGTACCGGGCCTCGAGGTCCTGGTAATGATCGAAGGCAGGATCCCGCTGCAGCAGGCCGAAGCCGGAGGGGTTCTCCATATTCCACGAGAGAACGGCCAATCGGGTCATATTGGCCAGGGGACGCCAGATCCATTCCCCTTCCGCGGTATGGAGAAGCAGTCCGTCGGAATCGTGGACTTCGGGGCGAAAATCCTTTCTCGAACCGTTCTCCGTCTCGCCGTAGAGGAACATGCTCGTCAGGGGGGCGATGCCTATTTTCTGTACCTCTTTCCTGAGATAGAAAGTACACTCCACATCCAGGTCCGTCTCCCTTCCCGGGATGAGGAGAAAGGAGCAGGCGCCGGTCAGGCTCGGGCTGTCGAGGAGGCCGTATATCCTGAGGGAGGACGCCCCGGGGACGGGTTTTTCGATCCAGAATTCCCGGAAGAAGGGGAATTCCTCTCCCGACGGGAGGGCCGTATCGAGGGCGACCGCCCGGGCGGACAGGCCGTACTGAAGGCCCTTCGCCACCGCCCGAAAGTAGGTGGCACCGAGGAAGACCACCACCTCATCCTTGTAGTCCGGCCGGTTGAGGGGGTAATGAACCCGGAACCCCGCGAAATCGAGAGATTCCTTTTCCACCCTTGCGGCGAGTTCTCCGTCGCCGTAGTCGAAAAAGGAGGAGGAAAAGGGAACGGGTACCTCCCGTCCCTCCTCAACCTGGTGTATCTTCACGAGACGGTTGTAGAAAAGGCCGGGATGAAAAAACTGCACCTCGAAGGGAAGGCCTTCCTCCTGCCACAGAGAGGCCGCAGGGCGGAAGCGGATCTTTCGCCACTGGTCGTAGCTCATCTTCAGAAGAAAATCGGGGACTGAGCCGTCGGGATTTTCGAAGGGAGAGGACGCCAGTTTCTCCGCCCTGCGGCGGACGGTTTCAAAAGTGAAGGAAGAAGAGACATCTCCTGAGATTGCCTCTTCTGCCGCTGTCGAAGGTGCTGATCCTTCCGACGGGAAGGGGGCAGCGAAAAGGAGCGCTGCGGCTAAAAGGAGCGCAGCTGCGAAGAAGGGGCGAGTGAAGCGGAGCGGAAATGCGGACACGGACAGAAACCTCCCCGGACGGACTGGACCGCCTCTGACTTTTGAAAATCAGATACATTGTAGTCATTTTTCCGAAGAGCGCAATGGGCCTTCATATATTCAGGCTGTTTCGAAAACATCCGGAAGGGAGGAGGCACAGAGCAGGGGAATCTGCTCGGGAGGAACAGGCCGGGAGAAAAGGTACCCCTGAATATTGGTCTCCGTCCCTCCTGAAACCATGGACTGAATGGTGGAGAGCTGCAGGGGAGTCTCGACCCCCTCGAGTGTAACCTGAAGGGAGAGTTCCCCGGCAAGGTACAGCGTCGTGGCGACTACAGCCCGGGTTCGGGATTCCTCCAGATCCCGGATGAAGGAGCGGTCGATCTTCATTCCGAAGAGGGGAAGGTCCCGGAGGCAGGAAAGGGAGGAGAACCCTGTTCCGAAGTCGTCCAGGGAGAAGCGGATTCCTCTGCGCCCGAGCTCCTCCATTATCCTGAGGGCGCTGTCTGCATTTTTCATGAAGGCCGACTCGGTGAGCTCCAGGATGAGCCGCCGGGGATCCATGGAGGTTTTTTCCATTACTTCCAGCACAGTCGGGACGAAGGCGGGATTGTTGAGCTGCTTCGGAGATACGTTTACCGAAAGAAGCAGGTCAATTCCTCTTGTCCGCCATTCTTCCGCCTGCCGGCACCCATCCTCGAGGGCGAAGCGGCCGAGGGCGTCGATCTCCCCCATCTCTTCCGCCAGAGGGATGAAGACATCCGGAGGAACCATGGAGCCGTCGGCGGTCCTCCAGCGGAGAAGGGCCTCCGCTCCGGTGATCCGCCGTTCTCCAAGGCTGACGATGGGCTGAAAGTGAAGGAAAAAATGCCCCTCCCGTATCCCCTCCCGCAGCTCCCTTTCGAGGCGGATGCGCTGCTGAACCTCATGGTCGAGATCCCTTGTGAAAAGACGAAAAATGTCTCCCCCGTCGAGTTTTGCCCGCTCGAGAGAAAGGGAAGCGTTGGAGATCAGCGTGTCCGGATCCGTTCCGTCCCTGGGAAAAAAGGATATTCCGGCGCTTATTGTCAGGGATGCGGCGCTCCCGTCGACGGAACAGGGGGTACGGAGGGAGTGGAGAAGATTCTCCGCGATCCGCAGGGCCGATTGAAAATCCTTCGGGCTGGTGAGAAGCACGATGAATTCGTCCCCTCCGAATCGG
This sequence comes from Aminobacteriaceae bacterium, assembly GCA_963674625.2. Lineage (GTDB taxonomy): Bacteria > Synergistota > Synergistia > Synergistales > Aminobacteriaceae > JALHFZ01. The sequence continues at coordinate 1,287,285 of CAXXXO010000004.1, forward strand.
GCGGCGGATCCCTCGTCCTTGACTGCATCCGCTATTCTGCGGCCCATCACCTGAAGGATCGCGTCTCCGGCCGGATATCCCAGAGTGGCGTTCAGTACGCTGAAGCGGTCAAGATCTATCATGACGACGGAGACGAGGAGGTTTTTCTTTCTGGCGTTCTCCAGGGTCATTTCAAGACGGTCCCGGAAGAGAAACCGGTTCGGCAGCCCCGTGAGGCTGTCGTGAAAACGCTCGTGCTGCAGCTGTTCCTTGTTTTGGCGAAGTTCGCTGAGGTCGGAAAAAACTCCCACGTAGTTGCTGACGGTACCCGTGCCGTCAGTGGAGGAAACGATGCGAAGCATGGCGGGGAAGGCCTCGCCGTTCTTCCTGCGGTCCCAGATCTCGCCGGCCCACTCTTTTTTTTCTCTCAGGGAGCGCCACATGGATTCGAAGAACTCGGGGCCGTGCTTGCCGGACTGCAGAAGATCGGGCTTTCGGCCCAGAACCTCTTCCTCGGAATATCCGGTAATTATCGAGAAGGCCCGGTTGACCTGAAGGATGGTGCTGTCCGGGGCGGTGATGAGCACTCCTTCGGCGGCATGCTCGTAGACCTTGGAGATGAGGGCGAGCTGACCGGCCGATTCGGCAAGGCGGAGGGACTGGTCCTGAAGGGAGCGGTCGAGAATATCGGCAAGTTTTGCCTTTTTGCCGAGGGAGGTCGCCCTGAGGCTCTGAAGAAGGGTGAATGCCGCCGCGGCGAGAACGGCGAGAACTCCCGGGAAAACGACCCGGGATCTCCAGGGCGCAAACTCCATCTTCGCTTCGGAAAGATAGACGCCGGTGCCGAGAATCCAGTTCCACGGCCGGAAGAGAGTGACGAAGGATGTCTTCGCCGTTACGGTCTCAAGATGTTCGTTCAGGTTCCACTGGTAGGTGACGAACCCGCCGTCAGGGGCCGACAGGGCCGCCTTTTCCATGGAGGCGATGAGTACTCTCAGCATGGCGCCGTCCGGCGCAGAGGCAGAATCCGGATCGAGCCTCTCGAGATCCGGACGGTAGGGATGCATCAGCAGGGTTCGGGAAGGGCCGATGACCCAGAAGTATCCGTCCTTATTCTCACCGTAGCGCATCGTCCGGAAGCGGACGAGGGCCCTGCGCTGGGCCTCCTGCACTGAAATTCTTCCTGAGGCGGCCTCGGCATTGAGGGATGCCAGGTAGGCCGTCTGCACCTGGATCAGGTTTTTTGAAAGTTCCTTTTTCTGCTGAAGATAGGTATTCTCGAGGGAAGGGAGAAGAAAGCTGAAGAGGAGTGCGGTCAGGAAGAGGGAGAGAAAAAAAACGGGCGCGAGGGTTGAAAAGACCACCCATAAAAGGCCCTCTTTTTCCGAAAGGGGGCTCTGAGACGCTGCGGCTTGAAAAGGACGTAATAAACGACGGAGTCCCATAGCATGCCTTCTTCCCAAATGTCCTCTCCAGCAGGATGGAGAAGTGTATTCGACAGAGATGATTATAACGGAAAGTTCAGTTATAAGGGGACAATCGTAGATATATGGCCGGGAAAAAAGTAATTTTTGAAATTATTTTATTTCTCTCTCTCCCTACTCAAGCCATCGAACCAGCGAAAGAAGTCCTTCGTATCGAGGGCGTCCGGGCCGCCCTCAACAAAATAATCAGCCCTGAGAAAGAGGGGCTCCCCCCGGGATTTTCCCGGTGCGGGAAGGGCGACGCACATCATCTTGGCTTCAAGGGCGCCCCGCACGCCGAAGAGGGTATCCTCGAAGACCAGCACACGGGCAGGGGCGGCTCCCATCCTCCGGGCGGTCTCGAGAAAGATGTCGGGGGCCGGCTTGCCGTGTTCGACCTCGGCGGAGGAGATAAAAAAAGAAAAACAGGAGCGTACGCCGAATCCTTCGAGAATTTCCTCCCCGATGGACGCGTTCGATCCCGTGGCGACCGCCATGGGAATACCCCGGCGTTTCAATTCTTTCAGGACGGTTTTCATGGGAGGGTAGAGACGGCTCTTCCGGAGAGCGATCTCCCGGTATATTGCGTTCTTCTCCGCCAGCACCTCAGGCACATCATCGGAGAGTCCGTATTTTTCCACCACGGCGGCGACGAACTCCTCGATGTCCTTCCCCACGAAGGCGGCCTTCTCCTCTTTCGTGAAGTCGATTCTCCGCCGGGCCAGGAGAATTTTATCGCTTTCGAGATGATTCTCCTCACTGTCGATAAGGGTGCCGTCGAGATCGAAGATGACGGCCTCGACAGAGGGCAGGCCGGAGGGAGAAGAATGCGTTTCCGTCATGGAAATCCCTGCTTTCGGAATGCTGATTTCCCGGAAATTGTAACACACTTTTCTCATGGGCGAAGGGTTTGCTCTTCAGGAAGGGACGACGAGAGGAACTCCCTTGTGGCGAACGAGATCCACGGAGACTCCGTAGACCTCCCGGATGAGGGACTCGGGCACTTCCGAAGGAGCGCAGGCACCGACGATGACCCCGTCTTTTAGAAAGAGAAGGCGGTCGGCGAAGCGGAAGGCGGTGTTGAGATCGTGGAGGCTCAGCAGGGCGGAGACTCCGTGGCCCGACACCACGTTCCGGAGGGTGGCGAGCATGTCGAGTTGATTCCTTAGGTCGAGGCTGCTCGTGGGTTCGTCGAGAAGGAGCACTCTGGGCTCCTGGACAAGGGCCCGGGCAAGAAGGACCTTCTGAAATTCCCCGCCGCTGAGTTCGTCGAGGTAGCGGAGGGAAAATTTCGAGAGCCCGAGATTTTTCAGAACTGATTCCACCTTGCAGAAATCCACATATTCTACCGTCAGGCCCATGTGGGGGCGTCTTCCGAGGAGCACCGCATCGAAGACGGAGAGCCGGACGGGTTCCCCCCTTTGGGGGACATAGCCGAAGAACCGGGCCATATCCCGGGGCGAAAATTCCGCCGCAGGCCGCTTTTCAAGCAGAATGGTTCCGCCCCGGGGACGAAGAATGCGGTTCAGGGTTCGAAGCAAGGTTGTCTTCCCCGTGCCGTTCGGTCCGAGGAGGGCTGCAATCTCCCCTTCCTTCAGGGAGAAGGTTACGTCCTCGAGGACCGGAACCCCCCGGTAGGAAAAGGAAAGTCCGTCCACGGAGAGGATCATGACCGCCGCCTCCGGGCGAGAAGGGCGAGAAAGACCGGGGCCCCGAGAAAGGCAGTGAAGACGGAGACGGGGAGGGTCCGGGGGGCGAAGATCAGTCGGGCCCCCGTGTCGGCTCCGAGGAGGAGCAGCCCCCCGAGCAGGACGGACCCGGGGAGCAGAAAGCGGTGGTCAGAACCGAGAAAGCGGCGGACGAGATGGGGGCAGACGAGCCCCACGAAGCCGATGACCCCCAGGAGGGCCACCATGACCGAGGAGAGAAGGGCCGAGGCCACCATGCTCTCGAGGCGGATCCGGGGCGCGGAGACCCCGAGGGAGAGGGCGGTCTCGTCGCCGCAGTCGAGGCAGTTCAGGTCGAACCGCCGGAAGAAGAAGAGGCAGAAGGCCGCCGCGAGAAGGCCACCCATGAGGGGAATGTGCCTCCAGGAGGCCCGGGAGACGTCGCCGAAGGCCCAGAAGACCGCTGCGGCGAGCTGGGTGTCCTCGGCGAAATACTGAAGGAACATGGTGCCGGCGGTGAAGAGGGAGCTGAGAGCGACCCCGGCGAGGACCATAACCTCGGGAGTGCCCCGGGTGACGGAGGCGATGAAGAGGACCACGGCCGTGCAGACGAGAGAGGAGGCGAAGGCCAGCCCCGTGGTGAGCCAGGGATTGACGACGGTTACGGCGTCCGCCGAGCTGCTCTGCATGCTCCCCGACCCGAGGACGATGATGGAGAAGGCCGCGCCGAAGGCAGCGGCGTTGGAGATGCCCAGGGTGAAGGGGGATCCGAGGGGGTTCCGCAGCACCGACTGCATCACCGCCCCGGCGAGGGCGAGTCCGCCCCCCGCGAAGACCGCCGCCAGCGTCTGGGGAAGGCGGATGTTCAGAATGATGATGCGGTTCCGCTCGTCCCCTCCTCCGAGAAGGGCCCTCATCACCTCGAGGGGGGAGATGAAGACCGCCCCTCGTGAGACGGAGAGGACCACCATCAGCAGCAGAACTCCTCCGAGGCCGGCGAGAAAAAGGCGTTTGTTCCTTATATGCCGGAGATATGCCGGTGAGATGGAATGTCCTTCAAGGTGCATGGACTATTTCTTCGCCCCTTCCACAGGGGAGAAGACAAGCCCGGAGAACGCCTCGTTCATGGCCGAGAATACGGGCTTCCCCACAAGGAAAGTGTAGATCTCGTCCGCTTTTACTGCGGGGTCGATGTCGGAGAAGCGGTCGGGATAGAGGGTCTTTCCGATGAACCAGGCGTTCGCGATGATCGAACCGTAGTTTGCCGTGTAGGCGTTGTAGGGCAGCACTCCCCGGACAGACCCCTTCTGCACGGCCGTCAGGGCCTTCAGGGCGGGGTCAGAGGCAAGCTGGCTGAGAGCGTTCGCCTCCTCGCCTGCCGCTAGGGTGTTCAGGTCGATGAAGATGACCTCGGGATCGACGGCGAGAAGCTTCTCCCGGGACATCTGGATATTCTCCGATTTACCCGTGGCGAGCCCGGCGGCGATATTCTTCGCTCCTGCAAAGACGAAGGGGGCGTACCCCGGCTCCGTGGAGGAGAAGCCGTGCCCTCCCCGGAAGGCAACTCCGCCGATGTAGCAGGAAGGGCGGTCTTTTTCGGGGATATTTTCCGTCCGGCTGCGAAGCTCTGCTATTTCCTTATCGAAAAAGGAGATCACTTCCTCCGCCCGCTTTTCTCTGCCGAGGATCTGCCCCATGAGACGGAGAGTTTTATAGAGGTCGTCCTTCTTGTTCGTGAGGTTGCCGTACTCGAAGCCCACTGCGGGGATTCCCGTCTTGGCGGTGAGTTCGTCCGGAGATGGGCCGGCGAGGGGGGAGACCTTGAGGATCACCTGGGGGCGGGGGTTGAGGCCGGCGATGAGTTCAGGGTTGTCCACCCCCCGGAACTCCCCGAAGAGAGGGAGCGAGGCGAACTGGGGGTTCGCCAGGGAATAGGGGCGGGCTCTCAGGGCCAGGAGGGTGTTCGCGGGTTTCTCGGCCGAGTCGGTCGCGACGACCCTGTCCTGAGCCTGAAGATAGACCACGAGCCGCAGGGCGCCCGATCCCGAGGCGATGATCCGTTCAGGGGAGGAGGGGACGGTGACGGACCTCCCGAGACTGTCGGTGACGGCCATATCCTGCCCGGAGGAAGGGAGGGCAGGGGCAAAAACGGAAAAGAGCAGGCAGAGCAAAAGGGTCATGAGTCGAAACAAGGGGATCCTCTCCTTATAAAAATAGAATGAATCATTGAAGGCTTCAATAGTAACACCATTTTGCAAATACGTGCTACTAATTTTCACCATATATTTTACATTTGCATCGGAACAGAGAGCATCCGGTGAAATAGCGAACATTCAAGCAGTAAAGGCCGGAAAAGATATTTTTATCTTTTCTGACATAATCTTAGATGAAATCGCAATCTGCGAAATATGTGCATCCTCGGATTGACATTACATTTAAGCTATGTAAAATATTTAAGTCAGGTTTTTCTACTCTATCGGGAGGTGCAGTATGAAACAAAGGGGCCTGGACGGATATTTTTCAATCACAGAACGGGGCAGCACCTACCGGCGGGAGATCCTCGCCGGGATCACCACCTTCATGACCATGGCGTACATTCTCATCATCCATCCGAGCTGGATGGCGGCCGCAGGGATGGACAGGGGAGCCTCCGTGGTCGTCACGGCCCTCATGTCGGGCATCTTTTCCCTCTTTATGGGGCTCTATGCCCGTCTTCCCTTCGCCCTCGCGCCGGCCATGGGGAGCAACGCCTTTTTCGCCTTCACCCTCGTCAAGGGAGGGATCGTCCCCTGGGAAGTGGGGATGGGGATGGTCTTCGTCTCAGGCACTGTCTTCGTCCTTCTCACCCTCTTCGGCATCAGGGAGATCATCGTGCGGCTCGTTCCGAAGTCCATCAAGTTTGCCATCGGCGCGGCGGTGGGTATTTTCATTGCCTATCTCGGTCTCCGGGACGCCGGGTTCATCGCCTTCACCAACACCGGGGTCAAGATGGGAAGCCTTCATGACCCCAAGGCAATCCTCTCCCTCATCGGCCTCTTTCTCACGGGGACGCTCCTTGCCCGGAAGACGCCGGGGGGAATCCTGCTGGGAATCCTTCTTACCGCAGCCATAGGAATTCCCCTCGGGATCACGAAGCTGCCAGAATCCTTCTTCGCCCTTCCCGCCTCCATCTCGCCAATCGCCTTCAAGCTCGACATCATCGGAGCCCTGAAGATCCAGTACATCCCCTTCATGTTCACCTTCTTCGTGGGGGACTTTTTCTCCACCCTCGGTACGGTCCTCGGAGTCTCCCAGAAGGCCGGACTTCTCGATGAGGAGGGGAACCTTCCCGGCATCGGCAGGCCCTTCCTCGTGGACTCCGTTGGCACTGTGGTGGGGGCCCTCTTCGGCTCCACGACCATCACGACCTTCATCGAATCCGCCTCGGGAGTCGAGGCGGGAGGACGGACCGGGCTCACGGCCGTCACCACGTCGGTCTGCTTCTTTCTCGCCCTCTTTCTCGTCCCCCTGGCGGCGGCCATTCCGAGCCAGGCCACCGCGCCGGCTCTCATCATCATCGGCCTCATGATGATGCCCGGAGTACGGAATATCGTCTTCGAGGACTTCACCGAGTCCTTTCCCGCCTTCATGACCATCCTCGTCACGGCCTACACGGCGAGCATCGCCAACGGAATCAGCGCCGGCATCCTCTTCTATACCGCCATGAAGGTGCTTTCTGGCAGGATGAAAGAAGTCCACTGGGGCACCTACGTCCTCTGCATCCCCCTGGTGATCTACTTCCTGGGGCTGAAATAAGAACGTCAAAGGAGGAATTAACGGCATGAAAATCGAGCCGAAGGACCGCCGGGCCCTCACCGACGCGGCCCTCGGGCGCATCCCCTGCGATCTCGTTATAGAAAACGTCCGGCTGGTCAACGTCTTCACAGGAGAGATCTACCCCGCTTCGGTGGGCATCAAGGACGGCTTCATCGCCGCCGTGAGCGCCGACCCCGACGGGAAGGGAACCGCCTTTCCCCTCGAGGGATCGGAACGGTACGACGGAGGAGATGGCTATCTTCTTCCGGGGTTCATCGACGCCCACGTGCATATCGAAAGCAGCATGGTCACGCCTCCCAATATGGCGGCCGCCGTGGTGCCCGGCGGAACGACCACCATCGTCACCGACCCCCACGAGGTGGCCAACGCGGGGGGAGTGGAGGCGGTCCGGTACATGGCCGAATCCGCCGAAGGACTTCCCCTGCGGATTTACATCATGGCTCCTTCCTCCGTCCCCTCCGTCCCCGGTCTGGAGCACGCCGGAGCCTTCTTCGGAGGCCCCGAGATGGAAGAAATGCTCGGCATGGATTCGGTTCTCGGAGTCGCGGAGATCATGGACTTCGCCGGGGTGCTCGACCACTCCGACCGGATGGAGGCTGTCCTCGCCGCTGGACGGAGACGGGGCGTCTTCCTCCAGGGGCATGCCCCCTCCCTTTCGGGACGGAGGCTCAACGGGTACATCGCCGCGGGGATCGAGAGCGATCATGAATCCCGGACGGCCGGGGAGGCCCGGGAGAAGATGCGCCTGGGGATGTACCTTGACGCCCGGGAGGGGTCCGTCTCCACGAACATCGGAACTCTCGTCGCGGCAGTGAAGGATTTCCCCTCCCTGGGGAACCTCACCCTCTGCACGGACGACCGGGAGCCGGAGGATCTGCTGACCCAGGGGCACATGAACTACGTGGTGGCGAGGGCTGTGCAGGCGGGACTTACACCCGTGCAGGCCGTCATCTGCGCCACTCTGAACGTGGCCAGGGAGATAGGCATTCGAAATATGGGGGGGATCGCCCCCGGCTGGGTTGCGGATCTCCAGATCGTCCCCGATCTGGCCGCGCCGAAAGCCCGGGCGGTCTTCTTCCGCGGACGGCTTGCCGCCGAAAAGGGACGGCTTGTCCTTCCCCTGCCGAAGAGGACTTTCGAGGTGGAAAAGAGAAATACCGTGAACCTCTCCCTTCCTGCTCCCGAAAAGCTTCGAATCTCTGCAGAGGGAGAAAAGGCGAAGGTCCGTGTTGTGGTCTACGACTCCCCCCAGTCCTCCTTCACCCGCCTCGCCGTGGAGGAGATTCCCGTGAAGGACGGCTTCCTCGATCTCTCCGGCGACCCCGCCCTCAAGTTCGCTGCGGTTCTGAACCGCTACGGCCGGGGGAACATGGCCGTGGCGGTGGTGCGGAACTTCGGCTCCCGTGAGGGGGCCGTGGCCAGCACAGTGGCCCACGACAGCCATAACCTCGCCGTGGTCTACGACCGCCCCGAAAATGCCCTCCTGGCCATCGAGACCCTCGCCGCATCGGGGGGCGGCCACTGCGCCGTGAAGGACGGACAGGTCATCGGGCATCTCCCCCTGCCCATCTACGGCCTTCTCTCCCCGCTCCCCGTGGAGGAGCTCGTTCCCCGGGTGAACGCCATGAAGAAGGCCCTCCGCTCCCTGGGGGTCGACACGAAAAACCCCGTCATGCGGATCGTCTCCCTTACCCTCCCCGTCATTCCGGAGGGAAAGCTCACCGACCTCGGGATCGTGGACGTGAACGCCCAGAAGCTCGTTCCCCTCTTCGTCGAAGAATAGGGAAACGAGCTCTTTCACTTCAAAAAACGGCTCGTCCGGAAGCCCGGGCGGGCCGTTTTTTTGCTTTCGTTCCGTGAGAAGTTTGGGTGTTCCGGACTCACCCCTTTCAGCCCTGATCCGTGTCCCCTTTCGCGGTGACGTACCGCAGTGTGTTTCCATGGTGTTCGACGAACCGTTTTATGCCGTCGAAGGAGATGATCAGCGTGGCGGTGTTGTCGTTGGGGTGCACGCCGAGGTATTCTTTGCCGATGAGGTCCCGATCGAAGACGACGATGACGGAATGATTTTCATCGTTGAGGATGCCGAGGGGAGTGACCTCTCCCTGGGCGAGCCCAAGATACTTTTGAAGGCGCTCTGCCGAGGCGAAGCTGAGGTGCTTCGTCCCCAGCTGCCCGGCAAGGCTGTCCAGGTCGGCCCGCTTGTCCTTGTGCAGCACGACGAGCCAGTGGGTGGGCTTCTTCTTCTGGTCGCGCACGAAGAGGTTTTTGCAGACAATCACCTTCTCGTCGAAGCCGATCCTGTCCATGTCCTCCACGGTATAGGCCGCCTCGTGCCCGATCATTTCATAGGGTATATCCATCTCCTCGAGTTTCCTGAGGACAGCCTTTCTGGATTCGTTCTTCTCCGCGGCGCTTCGCATGGCAACACGCTCCTTAATGTGTGGAAATCAGAACCCGCTTACCTCGCTGAGGGCGGCCATTTCGTCGAGGACGAGGGAGCGGACGTGCTCCTCAAGCTCTTTCCGAACAGGGCAGAGCCGTGCCTCGAGATGGTTTTCAAGAGCGGCTTTCAGCTCCTTCTCCGCACTGTGGATCCTCCCCTCGTCCAGCAGGAAGGAGGCGATCCAGGGGGGGAGCTCGATTTCTTCCGTCATGAGCTTCACTTTTTCTTTTCCGTAGCGGGCGATGAGCCACGAGATGGCGAGACCGAGGACCCCGCCCACAGCCAGCCCCACTGGTCCGGCGGCGATGAGGGCCGTCCCCGTGCCGCCGCAGAGAAGGGCCGTCCCGGCGGTGATGATCCCCCCCAGAACCCGGGTCACCACGTCAAGAAGATCGTCCACCCCGGGAGTCTTCAGCCGGGAGAGGATGGTGACTGTGGAATTCATCTCCATGGTGAGGGCGAATTCTTTCGCCGGGAGGACGATCCCGTGGGCGGCGAACCAGCGGCTCATCAGCTCCTTGGTCTCCTCCCTAAGCCCCGAGAGGAGAAGGGGAAGGTTCTTCTCGAGGTTGGCCCGCAGAAGGGGCTCGCCCGCGTTGATCCGTGCCTTCAGGGTGGAGCGGAGGGAGGAAAGGGTACCGCCGTTCTTGCGAAAATTCTCCAGCAGGGGGCGGATCTCCCCGGTAAAGTAGGAGGCGACGGCCCAGGAGACGAACTTCTTCTTCACCGTCTCGCACCGCCGCTCCAGGATGGGGGCGATCTCCTCCTCGAGAAAGGCGGGAAGCTCCTCCTTCAGGCGGCGCCTGGTCCGGGCGAACTTCTTCTTCAGTGCGGGAAGAAGGGCGATCCCCATGGAGATGACGGCGTAGGGTCTGTCGCTGCGGACGATGAATGTCCCCTTTCCGGGGGGTATCTCTTCGTTCAGGATATCGGCGACGAAGGGCCACAGGCTGCTTCCCCCTGCAAGGATGACCAGGGAGATCCGCCCGGGGGCGATGTTCTTTTCCTTCAGCCCTTGGGCCAGGGTGCGGCGGAACCATCCGAAGAGGTCCAGGGGCCCTTCGAGCTCATTCCCCGGAACGCCCTGGAGCATGGCTCGGAAAAAGGAAGAGGGAGTGTAGGTCCTGCCCCTTTCCACGAATTCCTCCCAGGTGAGATCCGTCAGCTTTCCCCAGGAAGCGCAGACCTTGGAGACTGAGGCTGTCCGGTCTCTGGCCATGGATCGGGAGAAAAACTCCTTGGCCTCCCGGCAGAGATGGGAGAGGACGAAATAGGCGTCTCCGCTCCTCCGCAGCCGTTCGCCGAGACCGGGATTCTGGTCGAGCAGCCACTGGAAGAACAGGTCGTCGAAGAGCCGCCCTCCGAGAAGCATGTCCCCCCATGAATGAAGGACCTCTCCCCCCTCCAGAAAGGCGAAATCACAGGTCCCGCCGCCGAAATCCGCCACGAGCACCCCCTCGAGGGCCCGGTCAACAGAGATGTCCCGCTGCTGCAGATGAAAGAGAAGGGCTCCCTTGGGTTCGTCGACGAGGGTGGGAACGCCGAAGCCGGCCCGGCGGGCCGTATCCTTCAGGGCGGTGCGGTATTCTTCGTCCGCCTCGCTGGGGACGCCGAAAAGCACCTGTCTGGAGGATGGCTCCATATCGAGATTCTGTTTCCGGGCGTCGGCGAGGACACAGGAGAGAAAATCCTCCGCCGCTTTTCCCGCCTCAGGTGAGCGGCCGAGGTCGGGCTTGAAGTTGACCATGAGTTTCATTGCCTTTCTCTCCGCTTCGGGCGCCTCGCCGTATTCGTCGAGGGCAGTCTGTCCGGCGATGGGGTCTTTGCCTTCCCGGTAGAGGATGGCCGAGGGAACGCCGTCCCGTCCGTCGCCGAAGTCGATGCTCACGGGAGAGGGGTCGTCCGCCGGGCATTTGGAGAAATAGGTCTTCGTCGTGCCGAAATCCACGGAGAGCACTGAGAGTTTGGTCATTTCCGGCGCACCTTCCTCACAAGCCCTCTTGCCAGCACGACGCCGTCCTGAAGAAGGGGCTCCCGTTCCACCGTCACCCGGTCGCCGGGCTCCACGGCGCCGAAGGGGGCGTACCGCTCCTCCATCTCATCGCTCCAGACGAGAGCTTTTTCTCCCTTTTCCCGTTCGAACCCCATATTCCGCACTGTCTGGGCGAGTTCGGCCGCCCCGGCGGGGAGATCCTCCTCCGGAAGTTCCCCGAGGGAGAGGACTTTCTCCGCCAGCAGCGGAAGGTCGCTCTTTCTTTCCGCCGCAAGGGAAGGGGAAGAATCGAAGAAAACCGGCAGGACGGAAGGGATCGCCGCGGAGATCCAGGCCCCGAGGGACTCCCTGATTCGTTCCTCGTAAATCCTCCGGTCGAATCGAAGGCGTTTCCGTCCCAGAAGCAGAAGGAGGGCCAGTAGGGCTGGGTAGAGCAGCAGCCGGGTCAGGGAGGAGCTCCTCTTACCGAGAAGGAGCCAGGCCCGGGAGAAGATCATCCCGCCCCCCAGAAAGTTCACCGTTTCCCGGAGGGAGGCGAACCCCAGGAGGGCCATCAGGGTCCGCTGCAGGCCCTTGCTTTTTGGAAGGAGAAGAGCGGCCAGGACGAGGAGAAGGGCCCCCAGGGGAGCGCCGAAGAAAAGCCCTGCATCCCGGCTGTCCAGAAGGATGCGGGTCAGAGGCGTAAGCAAGGCCATTCCTGCAACGGCTCCAAGAGCCGCCGCGAAGGCGGGTCGAAGAGGAGGGATCTCCTCCCGACCCTCCGGCAGGGGCAGAGAGAGGGGGGGGAGGAGTTCCTCCATTCGGAGCAGAAGCAGAGGAGTCCCTTCTTCCGACAGGGATTCCTCGCCCATGACGGACAGAAGACCCGGCAGGAGACTGTCGGCCATGGCCTCCCGGGCAAGGACTGCGCCCCGCTCCACATCGGCTTCTGCCGCCTCCTCGGGAGAGGGAAGAAGGGCGAAAAAGGCCCCCGCCCCCTTTTCGACAGTTTTTTTTTCAAGAGAAGAAAGTTCTTCTCCATAACCTTCGAGGGCGTCTTTCCAGTTGGGCATGAGAACGCCTCCTTTTTTCGATACTCTTATTATAGACTCTCCCGGAAAGGAGGCAAGGACAAGGAGAATACCCCGGGGCTTCGGGGCTGCAATTCTGCGGGAAGCCGGAGCAAAATACAATCCCACTGGAAATAATGTAGGGTTTTGATCACGACGAAAAAAACTAGTAGTTGCCCTCAAACTGACCGGTCTTTTTTCCCGGGCGGTAGCTGCCGAAATAGAGCGAAAAATCCACGGCAAGATATTCACATATGTCAAGAATCTCGAGCATGGTATTCTCGTTGACGGGAATGCCGTTTTTCATCATGGAGGCCTTGGCCGCGATCTCTTTTTCTCCGTGGGTATAAATGCGTTCTTCCCCCTCGGCCTTCGGACTGTCCCGCAGCTCCTGCAGGAATTTCGAAAGATGGTCTTTTATTTCCGAAGGGTCGCCGAAGAGGGGCGGATCGACGGCCGCAAAGCCGTGGCAGATTCCGCTCTTTGTTCCCTGCATGGTGTGGTTGCTCGTTACCCCCAGGGAAAGGATCGAAGTGAAAATCTCGCAGAGCATCCCGTAGCCGTAGCCTTTGTGGCTTCCCGAAATTTCGTCGCTGCCGCCAAGAGGCATGATGCCGCCGCCACTCTTCCCGACGATATTTTTCAGGACCTCCGGCGCATCAGTCGAAGGGTGCCCGTCTTTATCGAGAGCCCACCCCTCGGGCAGGGGTTTCCCGGCTTTGTTGTAAATCTCCAGTTTGCCCCTGGTAACGACAGTCGTCGATGCGTCGAAGAAGAAGGGATAGGGTTCGGCAGGCATGGAGCATGCGATGGGGTTGCTTCCCAGCATGGCCATTCGTCCGTGGGTCGGCACCATAATGGCCTCGCTGTTCGTGAAGCTGAAGCCAATCAACCCTTCATCGCAGGCCATCCTGGCGTAATACCCTGCGATGCCGTAGTGATTTGAATTGCGCACCGTGACGATTCCGACGCCGCTTGTTTTCGCCTTTTCCACCGCAAGTTTCATGGCCTCGTGTCCGATGAGCTGACCCATCCCGCCATGGCCGTCGATCACCGCGGAAAGGGGTGTCTCAAACACTATTTCCGGTTTCGCCCGGACATCAATGATGCCTTTTTTGATCCCCATGTAATAGCGGACCATGCGCTGCATTCCGTGGCTCTCGATGCCGTAGAGATCGCTCAAAAGCAGCACATCCGTGATGATGGCGCTTTCTTCGGTATTAAAGCCGAATTTCCCGAAGACGTCATGACAGAATTTCAGCAGGGTATCATAGGGCCAGTGGACGTAGCTCATATTTTCAAGCACTCCTTTTGACAATGTAATTGTGTCTGCAATTTTTGAAAAAACCTTTTGACCTGAGGCAGAACTTTTTTTATCCGATGGTTTGCTTTGTTTCGGCGATGTAAGGCTGCTGCCAATATAACGATATCCCCGGATGATCCTTTTGTCCACTCTCCGATAAATGGAGATATTTCCCGTTTTTCGAAATTGGCTGATTCTGTCCGCCGGCGAAGCATTGATGGTTTTTCTCCCGGGGGGTGAGAAAGAGATTGATGAAGACCCCGGTTTCATTGACAGGGAAATGGTCTGCTCGTAGAATCAGCTTGTCTGATGAGCAGACATCAATCGATTCCGTTGAACGTCCTCCCTAGGGAAGAGAAAGATGAAGGGGTTTCCTCAGGAAGGACAGAGGGAGGAGCGCTGTGAGAAAAAAATTTATCCGATTGTCTTTGCACGTGGCGTTTGCCATTCTGCTTCTCCTATCTTTTTCTCCCCCTTCCGGAGCTCTTGTGGGCCTGGATATTCCTCAGATTCCCCTCTACCACGCCGTCTCGAAGCCCGACGAGCCGATTTTTTCCGTTCCCCGGCAGAGGGAGCTTGTCGTTGAACTGAAGATGCGCTTCTTCTCTCCATGGAAGCAGACGGCTCCCCGGGATGCTTCCGCGGTCCTTCATTGGGTTTTCGACACCTGGAGCAAAAGGGAGATCTACGGAGAAAACCTTCAGCGCCGGTCCCCCGAATGGATTGAGGAACAGCGCCGCGAAGCCGGAATCGAATTCGCCGGGGAGCTGAACCGCCGGGCCGTCTCGGTGCGTCCCACCTCCCTCCGCCTGATGCCGACAGACAGGCCGGTCTTCCTCTCCCCCGATCTCCCCGGAGAGGGGTACCCCTTCGATTATCTCCAGAACAGTTTTGTCCATTCCGGCGAACCCCTCTTCCTCTCCCATCTTTCCCGGGACGGATTGTGGGGGTGGTGCGACACCTCCTACGCCTCAGGTTGGATTCCTCTCTCCGATCTCGCCTTCCTTGACGAAAAGACGGCTGAGCGTTGGATGGCTCTCCCCCTGGGAGCTGTTATCCGGGAGGATATCCTTCTGCGGAACGATCGGGGGTCCTTCTTCCGGGCGAAGATCGGCACCCTTATGCCCCTCATCGGAACGGGTATCGGCTTCTCAAGGGTGATCGTCCCCGTGCGAGGGGAGGACGGAATAATAAAAGAAGAAACCGTCTCTGTCAGCTCTGAGGCCGTGGCGCCCCTTCCTCTTTCGGCGACCCCCTGGGCAATCGCCTCCCTTGCGGAGCAGTTTACGGGCGAGCCCTACGGATGGGGAGGATATCTCGGCAACAGGGACTGCAGCGCCGCCATGAGGGATCTTCTTCTTCCCTTCGGGCTCTGGCTTCCCCGGAATTCCCGGGCCCAGATGGAAACCGGAAGGTCCCTGTCCCTGGAAGGCCTGTCGCCGGAGGAGAAGAAGGAACGCATTAAGGATCTGGGAATACCTTTTATGACCCTTCTCGGAATGCCTGGGCACGTCATGCTCTACGCGGGCATCTGGCGGGGGGAACCCGTGGTCCTCCATAATTTCTGGGGAATCCGGACTGAGATTGAACGGAAAGGAGGGGGCGCCATGTGATCGGAAAATGCGTGATTTCCACACTTGAAGTCGGAGCGGACCTTCCGGGCCATCAAGAGAAGGGACTGCTCATCAACCGATTGAACCGGATGGCCTTCCCGGGGCAGCAGAAAGAAATTCAATAGAAAAGGAGATGGTGCCAATGCTGAAGTCGCTTCGGGTCACGGTACTTGCGGAGGATACGGTTCCCTATGAAAGCCCTCTTCTCGGGCAGCACGGGGTGTCCTTCTGGCTGGAGGCGGAGGGGGAGGAGGGACAGTCGTCGAAGATCCTCGTCGACGTGGGGCAGAACCCCGACGCCCTCCTCTACAACATCGAAAAGCTTGCCATACCTCTCGATAAAACCGATGCCGTGGTCATCACCCACTGCCACTACGACCATACTCAGGGACTGACCAAGATACTGAAGACCATCGGCAAAAAAGACCTTCCGGTCATCGCCCATCCGGCCCTCTTTCGGCCCAATTTCATCACGGCCCCCTTCTTCCGCCACGTAGGCGTTATGGACGGAGATGACCCCCGGAGCCTTCGGGATGCGGGAGCGCAGCTGATTCTCGTCTCGGAACCACTTCAGCTTATGCCCGGCCTCGTCACCACCGGGGAGGTCCCCCGGAAGACGGATTTCGAGGAGGTGGGGATCAGCCTTTACACTCTCGATTCCGAAGGCAAGGCGGTGCCTGATCTCATGCCCGACGACCTCTCCCTGGTAGCGAGGGTGGAGGGGGTGGGGGCCGTTGTCGTCACTGGATGCAGCCACGCCGGGATTATCAACATCCTGCGCCATTCTCTCAAAGAGGGGGAGCATCTCGAAGCCGTTCTCGGCGGACTTCATCTCGTGGAGGCTTCGGACGAGCGGATCAAAAAGACCGCTGAAGCCCTCGGAGATTTTTCTCCATCCCTCGTGGCCGCCGGCCATTGCACGGGGCTGCGGGCCCAGTGCGCTTTCATGGGAATTTTCGGAGACCGGTTTGCCTCCATGGGGTCGGGCAGGGTTTTCACCTTTACCAAATAAGCACGGGAAATAAAACCCCGAACTCAAAAAGAGCCCCCTTCTTCTGCTGCCGCAGGTCATCCCCCGGCTTTTTACTGAAGGTTTTATTCCATCTTTTCCTATTATGATATTATCAGAGGGGAATCAGGGAGGCGATATTCTTGGTGTGTCGCCGACCAGGAAATTGCTGCGGGCAGGAGGAGTCGCGTTGAAAAATAATGGAAACATCCCGAAGGATTTTGCTCATGAGAAAAGAGCGAATGAGCCTGCACAGGCTTGCCCCCTCTCTCTTGCAGAACCCGCCTCCATGAAAGGAAGGCGGCCCTGATGGAACTTCCCAAATTTAAAAGGCTGCCGAAGCATGTGGCCTTCATCCCTGACGGCAACCGCCGATGGGCCAAGAACAGGGGGATGCGCAAGGAAGAAGGGTACGCTTACGGCCTCGAGCCTGGGCTTGAACTCTACTTTCTCTGCCGGGACCTGGGAATCGAGGAGATTTCGGTCTACGGGTTCACCAGCGACAACACCAAGCGTCCTCCCGAACAGACCGAGGCATTCCGGAAAGCCTGCGTGGAGGCGGTGCACATTCTGTCGAAGTATGACGCTGCCCTGCTCGTCGTGGGCAACGACACTTCCCCCCTCTTCCCTCCCGAGCTGAAGTCCTACCGGACACGGCAGACCCTCGGCAGGGGGGGCATCAAGGTCAATTTTCTCGTCAACTACGACTGGCTCTGGGACCTGAGCAGGGCTGCTGCGGAAGTGGACGGAAGTGCTGGAGGGGTCCGCAAGGCCTTTCTGGAGGGTATCGGTTCATCGGAGGTCTCGCGGATCGATCTCGTGGTCCGGTGGGGAGGGCGCAGGCGGCTGAGCGGCCTTCTGCCCGTTCAGTCGGTCTACGCCGACTTCTACGTGGTGGATGACTATTGGCCCGATTACAGGGCGGAACATTTCTTCGACGCCC
Organism: Aminobacteriaceae bacterium; assembly: GCA_963674625.2. GTDB lineage: Bacteria > Synergistota > Synergistia > Synergistales > Aminobacteriaceae > JALHFZ01. Next base: position 1,304,566 of record CAXXXO010000004.1, read on the forward strand.
TGCGGTGGTACGAGTCCCAGGATATAACCCTGGGAGGGTAACGACGAGAACCAGATCAGGAAGGGATTTCTCCTGCCGCGCCCCTTCTCCCCTTGCGGCATCGCCGTCCTCTGCATTGCCCCAGTCTCCCGAAGGGACCCCCTGCAGCAGGGGCCGTGTCATCTTTCCGAAGGATTTCCCGGCACTCGCCGCACAGTCCGGCGATGGAAAGGGACTGAGGAAGCAGCTCGAGCCCCGACTCGGCAAGCCATTCCTCAAGAAGGGTTTTTTTCTCCTCGTCCCCCGCAAGGGGAAAGAGAGCACCGCAGTGGCGGCAGAAGGCCGTCAAGGACAATTTTTGCTTCGGCATCTCGAGGCGGAACTCCCCTTCATTGAGATAGAGAACGTTCAGCAGCCCCATTTCCCCGAGAAGATTGATGGTGCGATAGACAGTGGCGATCCCGATGGACGGATCCACGTCCCGGGTCTTCGCCCAGATATCCTGGACTGTGATGGGTTCTCCCAGGCTTTCGGCGAAGATCCGGAAAAGGGTCTCCCGTTGAGGAGTGACCCGGAGGCCGCTCTCCCTCAGTTTTTCAAGGAATCCCGCTGCAGCGGTGATGGTTTCATGTTTTTCCATTGGTTCCCTCCATTGAATAGAACATTGCTCCCTTGACATAATGCCACAAAAGGGTGTAATATGCAAATGATAATCAATATCAATAAAAGGAGGAAATGCAGATGCCTGGAAGAAATGGAACGGGACCCGCCGGACAGGGACCCATGACCGGCTGGGGAAGAGGAATGTGCGGCGGCGGATACGGACGGGGACGGTGCTTCCCCCGGTTCGGCAGAGGAATGGGATTTGGCGGCGTATTTGCCGGGCCTGTGACCCGCGAGAGTGAAGAAGAATTTCTCCGCAGGGAGCTTGAAATAACTGAGGCGAGAGCCGCCGAACTCAAGGCTCGGCTCGGAAGAGGGGAATCGGCAGAATGACCCGAGCAGCCATCGCCATGGACGGGAAGGTCGTCTCCGAGCACTTCGGCAAGACGAAATCGTTCCTCTTCGTCAACTATGAAGGGGACCACCTTCTCTCCAGAGAGGTCATTGCCGCCCCCACGGAAGAGCATGTCCCCGGTCTTTTTCCAAAATGGATCAAGGAGATGGGGGCCGACAGGGTCGTCGCCGGCGGCATGGGATCCCAGGCCAAGAGATTTTTCGAATCCCTCGGCATTTCGGTGCTCACAGTGCCCTCCATGGATGTGGAGGAGGGCGTGAAGGCACTCCTTTCAGGAAGTCTTTCCACAGTGGAGACCGAATGCGGACACGATTCCGACTGTAAAAAATGAAGATAGCTGTCGCAAGCGGAAAGGGAGGAACAGGCAAGACCAGTGTTGCCTCCTCCCTTTTTCTTGCCCGCCCGGGAACGCTGGGGCTTGATCTCGACGTGGAGGAGCCCAATCTCGGAATCCTCCTCGGATACCCTGAGATGGAGGTCCGGCCGGTATACCTTCCCGTGGCGGTCATTGACGACAATATCTGCACCGGGTGCGGACTCTGCGCCCGGGAATGCGCCTATGGCGCCATCGCCTGGTTCGGCTCCGGAACCCCTGTCATCAATGAAACCCTGTGCCGGGGGTGCGGCCTCTGTCCCCTCATCTGCCCGGTGAAGGCCATAAGAGAGGACAAACGCGAGGTCGGCGAGGTGATGGTCGGCAGTGCAGAGGGAGCTCCCTTCATCGAGGGACGGCTCAGGGTAGGCTCGATCAACAGCGTCCAGGTGATCGATGCGGCGATCAGGGAGGCATCTGCCTTCGAAAACCCCGACTGGGTTATCGATTGTGCTCCCGGCGCGGCCTGCCCAGTTGCGGCGGCCCTCCGGGCTGCCGACCTGGCCCTCCTTGTCACCGAGCCCACTCCTTTCGGCCGTTCTGACCTGGAAGGGTTGCTTGAACTCACCGCGGAGATGGGTATCCCCGCCGCCCTCGTGATCAACAAGACGGGCATGGGGGAGGCTTCCTTTGACGATCTTTGCGAAAGGTACGGGGTGGAGATTCTTGCCCGGTACCCCTTCAGCCGCTCCCTGGCCGAATCGGGAGCCCGGGGAGAATGCCCCTACCGGGCCGACCCCTCTTGGGCGCGGACCACGGATGCCCTGTGGAAAACTATCGAAGGGAGACTGTCATGAGCCTTCGGGAGATGGTGGTGGTGAGCGGCAAGGGAGGAACGGGGAAAACGACCCTCACGGCCTGCTTCACTGCCTTGGCCGGAGAGAAAAAAGTTCTCGCCGACACAGATGTGGATGCCCCGAACCTGGCCCTTCTGCTTCATCCGAAAGAAACGGACCGCCGCCCTTTCTCCGGCATGGCCGTGGCCTCCGTGGACAAGCAGGCCTGCATCGGCTGCGGCGAATGCGCGGCCTTCTGCCGTTTTTCCGCCATCGCTATGAAGGACGGAAAGGCAGTGGTCGACGAAGGGTTCTGCGAGGGGTGCAAAGGCTGCCTCCATGTCTGCCCCGTGAAGGCCATTTCGACAAAATTCATCGTCCGGGGCATCCTGAAAAGGGGAGAGACCTCCTGGGGACCCCTGTGGCATGCCCGCCTCGGCCCGGGAGGAGAGAATTCCGGGGCTCTCGTGGCGCAGATCCGCCAGGAAGCCAGACAAGAGGCGATCCGGGAGGGAGCGTCCCTTCTGCTCATCGACGGACCTCCGGGGGTGGGGTGTCCCACCGTCTCCTCGGTCACCGGAACGGACTATGGAGTTCTCGTCACCGAGCCATCCCGGTCAGCCCTGTCGGATCTCTCCAGGATCATCGAGCTGTTCCGGATTCTCGATGCCCCTTTCGGAATTGTAATCAACCGGTGGGATCTCTCCCCCGAACTCACGGAAATCATCCGCAGGCGGTGCGACGAAGAGGGCTGGCCCCTGCTGGGAGTTCTTCCCTTCGAGGAAAAGGCGGCCCGTGCGGTATCGGAGGGGCGTATCCCCGTAGAGGAGATGGGCCCCGAATTGCCCATTCTCTGGCAGAATATCAGAAAAAGGCTATAACAAAATGAAGGAGGCTGTTATAATGAAGCGTATAGGAATTCCGTCCACAGGCATAGATGAGACATCACCAGTAGCCGACAGGTTCGCCCGGGCGCCTTATTTTATCGTTGCCGACGGTGACGGAAAAATTCTCGAGACGGTGGAAAACAAGGCCGGGGATGAGCAGCATGGCGCGGCGTCGAAGGCTCTCATGACCCTCTCCGAAAAAGGCGTCACCGTTCTTCTCGTTCCCAGAATCGGCCCCAATGCCCTCGGGTTCGTGAAGCAGGCCAACATGGAGGTTTACAGCGCGGAGGGACTGACCGTCCGGGAGGCGCTGGACAAATATAAAAGCTCCACCCTTGAAAAAATTCACCCTTAACCCCAATTAAAGGAGCGGACCCGTCTCATGTCAGCACTACCGCCGAAAAGCGACCGGAAACAGATCAAAAAAATCTACGCTGTGGGCAGCGGAAAGGGAGGAGTGGGCAAAAGTTCCGTCACGTCCCTTCTCGCAGTTGCGGCGGCCCGGGAGGGGAAGAAGGTCGGCATCCTTGACGCCGACATCACCGGCCCGTCCATCCCCACCTTTTTCGGTCTCAGCACCTTCCCCTTCGGAAACGCCGAGGGCATCGAACCGCCTGTGACCAGGACGGGCATCAAGATCATGTCCATGAACCTGCTGCTCGAAGATCCGGCGAAGCCCGTGATCTGGAGGGGCCCCCTTCTCGGAAGCGCCATCATGCAGTTCTTCAACGAGGTGAAATGGGGAGATCTTGACGTTCTTTTCGTGGACCTTCCTCCCGGAACGGCCGATGCTGTTCTGACGGCCATGCAGAGCATTCCCATGGACGGATTCCTTCTGGTGACCTCCCCCCAGGAGATCGCCTCCCTCGTGGTGCGCAAGGCTGCCGCCATGGCGGAGATGCTTGAAGTACCTCTCATGGGGGTCGTGGAAAACATGAGCGCCTTCGTCTGCCCGAGCTGCGGCGCCCGTACGGAGCTTTTCGGCAAAAGCCACTCGCCTGCCCTGATGGAGGACCTGGGAGTTCCCTTCTGGGGAAGCCTTCCACTCGACCCGAAGATCGCTGAACTGGGCGACGCCGGCAATATCGAGGACTACGAGAACGAAGAGATCTTCGGTGTCCTGGAAAAGGGATTGAAGGGCAGGATCTGACAGAAATAATAAGCAAGAATAACTGGCGCCTCCCCTTTCGGGAGGCGCTTTTTTAATGATGTTCCCGGTATAAAACTGGCTTTTATTCAGATATCCCTGCGTTGCCAGAGGCATATGAAAAAGCGAAGGGCTTGCAATGGTGTTAAAAATAACGCATATTGCGTTATAATATGATCCGAAAGGAGATGAACTTATGACTGCATCCGCTAAATCCACAAAACAATCCGATTTTCGAAGCATCAATGTCAGGATGGCTTCACGGGATAAGGAAATGGCTGAAGGTATATTTAAAAAATTGGGATTGACCCCTACAGAGGCTATCCGCCTTTTTTATCGCCAGACCATCAATAGCCGAGGCATTCCCTTTGAACTCAGCCTTCCGGAGGAGACCCTGGCAGCCATGCGCAAAGCCGAAAACGGCACGGTTGAAGCCCTTTCTCCGGATGAATTGAAAAGTGAACTCGATGCGATCTATTCAACAGACGGCAACTTTTAAAAGGGACTTCAAGCGCGAAAAAAATAGGGAATTGCCGCATGATCTCTCAAAGAGAGGTTCCTGCAGATCGTCTGCGATCTTGCCCAGGACAAGCCCCTGCCGTTCTCCTGTCATGATCACGCCCTCGGAGGAAACTGGCATTTCCACAGGGAATGTCACATTGCCCCTGACCTTTTGTTGCTTTATTATCTCCCCGATTCAGATACACTTAGCCTGGTCCGTCTCGGCAGCCATGCCGAGATCTTTGGATTTTAAGGCCTTACTCGAACGTCCCCTTGATCATGACCTCTCGACTTTGCATTAGGAGCCTTAACGATTGATCCTTTCACACGGTACCGTTTTTTATTAAATCACAGATCTTGAAGGTTATTTTCCCTTTGTGACCGTGGGTTGAGAAGATGAAAATATGTTTTTTTAATATGGTCTTCCATGAGTTTGCCCGATTTTTCTGCATCCCTGTTTTCAAGTGCATCAATTATCTCCCGATGCTCAGAGTAACTGGTTTTGTGATGTTCATCGCTGTACTGAACGAGCTTTTCCTCAAGAGTGTAAAAGCCGGCAAAGAAAAAGATGTAAAGTCTCGAACGCCAGAAAGTCTGTTCTATGTAACGCGAAATGTAATTATTGTTGGCAATTTTTGCCAGATAAAAATGAAATGCTTCGTTGCTGCTGGCGTAGACTTCCTTGTGTTTATTGTGGAATGCCTCAATCTCCCGCTCATTCAGCCCCCGCAGATACGCTATATCTTTGGAGGAACACACAGGCGCAGCCATACGAACTGCATGTCCTTCAAGAAACATGCGCGTTTGAAAAACATGCTTCATATCTTCCGGAGTCAAGAGCGGAATACTATACCCCTTCTGTCCTTTCTGTTTTTCCACGAATCCTGAAGCCACGAGCCTGCTCAAGGCATCCCTGATCGGAGTCCGGCTCAAGTTGAGTTCACTTGCGAGGACTGTCTCCAGAAGTCGGTCCCCCGGTTTATATGTATGATTTACAAGAAGATCGGTAATTTTTACAAGTGCAATTTCCGTTGCGTCGAGTTGCGCCATCGGTAAACCTCTCCCTGGAAAAAACATTGACTTTCATATGATGAGATTATATACTTCGCAAAGCGTCTTAACAATGGATACGCTAGCGACTTATAAGCGTATCCATTGAAAAATAAGAAGGAGGGTATATCTATGGCAGAGGACAAGACTCCCTGGAAAAGTGAGGATTGGTGGGGAAGCCGCTATAACTGGGTTGAAGAAATCAGGGAAACCTTTGATCTCCCTGAAAAAATCCAGTTTCACGACGCGACTTTGCGGGACGGGGAACAGTGTCCGGGGGTCGTTTTCAGAAAAGAGGGCAAGGTAGAAATCGCACAGATGCTTGATGCACTCGGCGTCGACAGGATCGAAGCCGGGATGCCCACAGTGTCCGAAGAAGATTTTCAGGCAATAAAGGATATCGTCGCTTTGAATCTCAAGTCAAAGATCATGCTTTTTTGCCGGGCTCATCCGGCAGATATCGAAAAAGCCCTCGAGACAAAGGCCCATGGATTGATCATAGAGGTACCAAGCGGTTATCCTAGAATCAAAAATCAGTTCCCCGACTGGTCCTATGACGACGTCAAAAAAAGAGCCATTGAAGGCATTCAGTATGCAAAAAGCAAGGGCTTCTACGTGACCTTCTTTCCCTATGACACTACAAGAGCAGAACCGGATTTTCTGGAAAGCCTGTATAAAGATGTATGTGAACAGGCTCACCCGGACTCGGTGGCAATCGTCGATACCATAGGTATGGCCCTTCCCCAGGCAATTTACTACATGGTCAAAAAAGTGAAATCGTGGGTCAATGTCCCCGTCGAAATTCATACCCACAATGATTTCGGGATGGGCGTTGCAACTTCTCTTGCCGCAGTAGAGGCTGGGGCGGAGGTTGTTCACGGATGCATGACCGGTCTGGGTGAGAGAACGGGCAATGCTCCTTTGGAACAGATTATGGTTACCATGAAAACCCTTTTGGGAATGGATCTTAATATTGACTTCTCGAAAATCTATTCAACGTGCAAGCGGATCAGCGAACTCTCCAAACTTCCGATTCCTATCAATCAGCCCTTTACAGGGGATGTTGCCTTTTCAAGGGAAATCGGCCTTGGGGCGAAACTGTTTGATACCGCACCTACGACAATTTTTCCTGTTAAACCGTCATTTTTGAATCGTGAACCCCGGATAGTTCTAGGCAAAAAAAGCGGGAAAGATACTATAAAAATCAAGTTGGATGAGATTGGTCTGTCCGTCCGGGAAGATTCAATCCCGGAAATCCTCAACGAAGTAAAACTGTTCAGTATCAACAAGGGGAGTTATTTAACGAACGATGAATTTGCTGAAATAGTAAAAAAATACAGCACGGCACAATGATGTTCCTGAGTTTGCTCTTCCGAAGCGGTCCTACTTCAAGGAATAAGGGGTGAATTGTGTGAAAAAGCAGGTGCAGCAGCCGAGCATAGGGTATTCATATTTGATATTGGGTTTGATCTCCGTGTTTATGTCGGTGGGGATGATTGTTTTCAAAGGCAATCTCCAGGCGATGATGTTTTTAAGCTGGCTCATCGTAGTGCCCATGACGATGAGACTGGGGCATAGTTTCGAATCCCTCGAGATATATGCCTATGATATGATCAGGAAAGTTATGCAGCCTGCGGTGATTCTTCTTGCAATTGGCGGCATGATAGGCTCGTGGATACTTGCGGGCACTGTGCCTACTCTTATTTACGCAGGTTTGAAAATTATTTCACCGACGTACTTCTTATTGACGACACTTCTGTTCTGTTCGATCGTTTCTCTGGCGACAGGCACTTCCTGGGGCACTATCGGAACGGCAGGGCTTGCCATGATCGGCATAGGCCCAAGCCTTGGAATACCTGCCGGCATTACGGCAGGAGCTATAATTTCAGGAGCTTTTTTCGGCGATAAGATGTCTCCCCTTTCCGACAGCACAAATCTTGCTCCTGCTGTGTCAGGGGGTCAGTTAATCCCTCATATCAAGCACATGGTCTGGACCACCGCTCCCGCATATCTCATTACCGCTGCTCTGTTTACCGCTATCGGATTCAAATATTCGGGCCAGGTAGTTGACTACCAAAATATCGATACAATTCTCGGCCAACTTTCCTCTATTTTTAAAATCGGCTGGATCCCTTTGATTCCTGCTCTGATCGTGTTTTATCTTCTTCTCACGAAGAAGCCGCCGGTCCTGGCTATCATGATCGGTATAGTCGTGGCAGCAGTGGTATCTATAGTCTATCAGGGAACAACCCTCTCTTCCGTACTTGCAGTGTTTTATAGCGGATATTCTTCAAAAACAGGAATTGTTTTTGTTGATAAACTGCTGAGCCGAGGCGGAGTTGCAAGCATGTATTCGTTGGTGGGTCTGTTTATTTTCGCTCTTGGTCTCGGGGGAATGCTTCAGGGAACAGGAGTACTCAGCTCGATCCTTGAATCATTCTCTAAAAGGATTAAATCCACCCGCGGTGTTATTGTTGCTACGATTCTTGTGAGCTATATTTCCAATATGATCGGAGCTACCATCAGCTTCGCGTCGGTAATGACCGGTACACTGATGGCCCCGATTTACAAGAAATGGAACCTTAAGCCGGAAAACCTTTCGAGGGTTATCGAGGACTGCGGGACTCTCGGCGGACCGATCATCCCCTGGAATACCGGGGCAGTATATGCAGCGGCAACTCTCGGAGTATCTGCTTTTGAGTTCATTCCTTTTTGCTTCCTGTGCTGGATAACGCCAATCATTTCCCTGATATATGGACTTACCGGATTTACGATCACGAAGTATTCAGATGAGGAACTGAAAATAATGGAAAGTGCTGACGGGGTGGTCTGTGATTGATCCGTAAGAGAAAGATTATCCTGATTCCGGTAATTTGTTGAAGATGAATTTACATGGAGGAAAAGCATGCCTGAGCGAGGTCCTTTTCCTCCATGTTATCGAAGGGAGCAAACCAGATGACACTGAAATTTAATAAAGAAAAATTCTCCAATATTTTGCCCGCTCCGACGCTTCCTCTAAGCCAGAAAGTCAATCTCATGAAGAAAAAAGGTCTGGACGTCATTGATTTCGGTGCGGGTGACCCGGGATTCACGACTCCGGATCATATCATCGAATCAGCATGCAGAAACATGAAAAACGGGATGACTCATTATGCTCCCTCGGCAGGGCTTCCTGAACTGAAAGAGGCAGTGAAGAAAAAGCTTCTTGAAGAAAACGGCCTTGACTATGCCCTTGATGAAATTGTGATTACCCATGGAGCGAAAGGAGCAATCTACAATCTTTTGAGGGTGATCTGCGATCAGGGGGATGAGGTGATTGTTCCGGTCCCCTGCTATCCCGGATATGAAGGAATGATTCTACTGGCAGGGGCTGTTCCGAAGATGCTCATGACGTCGGAAGAAGAGGATTTCAAACTGACGGTTCCGGCCCTGGATCGGGCAATTACCGATAAAACGAAAGTTATCGTCATCAACAGTCCCTCCAATCCGGTGGGTACTGTCTACACGAGAGAAGAACTCGAAACGTTGGCTGCATATCTTCAGAAAAAACAGGTCTTTGTTCTTTCAGACGAAATCTATGAAAAGATCCTTTACGGAGAGAGCGAGCATGTTTCCTTCGCCTCCCTGGGCAAAGAAGTCAAAGATTTCACTTTCACAGTCAACGGTTTTTCAAAAACATATGCCATGACTGGCTGGCGGGTCGGATATGTCGCAGGAGCGTCACCTGTAATTTCTACAATCGTAAAACTTCAAAGCCAGAGTCTTTCATCTTTGGCTCCCTTTTCTCAGCTTGCCTGCGTCAGTGCCCTGGAAAGCGATCAGAAATGCGTCAGCGAAATGGTCGCAGAGTACACTCTCAGGAAGAATGCCATGTGCCGGCGTCTTGCCGGCATGGGGCTCACCTTTACCAAACCTGAAGGAGCTTTCTATGTTTTTCCAAATGTAGCGGCCTATTTAACGAAAAGCTACGAAGGTACTCCGGTGAAGACCTCTTTTGAATTTGCCAATCTTCTGCTTGAAAAAGAGAGGGTAGCCCTGCTTTTCGGACCCGCTTTCGGCATCGAAAATTATCTGCGGCTTACCTTCGCCACGACTGCTCTGGATGAACTGGAAACAGGGATGAACAGGCTCGAAAAGTTTTTGGGTGATTTTCGGTAAAAAGAATGGAGCATCCGGGTTTGCCGGAATTTTGGACCCCGGACAAAAGACGGATCATAGCGAAAAAGAGGGGGGTTAGTTAGTGAGCACAAATTACAAAGAACATGCTGAGATTCTAAAAAAACACCTTTTCCTGAAAACGGAACCTTTAGGCATCGGGTTATTGAAAGTCGGCGAAGAAAAACCTGAAAATTTCCTGGAACCTCTGAAGGATCTGGGATACCACTTGTCCGCCTGTCAGGGTTTTGCCCTTTCCAGAAGAAGCAAACTGGCATTGCTTATGAAACTTGACGATATGTGGTGCTTTGAACCAGCGGTTGGATTCGGCCTGACGGAACCGCCCGTTGATTTTCTTGAAGGGCATAACAGATATCCGGGCACCGCGAGTTCCATTGAAGCGGGGAAGGAATGGGCTTCCCACATGCCCAGGTTTCCTGAAGGAAAATACGAGGGAGTATTTTCCGCTCCGTTGTCTTCCTTCGGAGATAAAATATCTCCGGATGCAGTGATTATCTATTGTGACCCGTCTCAGCTGACGCAAATCATGATCGCAGTCAATTGGATCGACGGAAAGGATGTATATTCACGAATCTCAGGACATGCAGCCTGCGTGTATGCGGTAGTTCCTGCCATCCAGGAGCGTAGTTTTCAGATCGTCGTCCCATGCGCAGGAGACAGAAAACGGGCCGCAGCGCAGGACAGCGAAATTATTTTCAGCTTTCCCGTAGAAAAACTTGAGAAACTTGTCGAAGCCCTTGAAACGATTGAAAGAACTGACGGCGGACTTCCCGTCAAATTCACTTTAAAGGAAGAATACCCTCTGGAACCCCACTACAAAAAATTGGGATTGAACATGGGGATGAAACTGGACTGATAAATTTTTCTTAGAGCCGAAATCATAGCCAGCGGAAACTGACATCAATCCATCTGCGAAAACAGGCAAGATGCAACTTGCTGGTACAACAAAAGTCAGGGCTGCAACGATAAACGCTGCGGCCCTGACTTTTTACTCAAACGTCCCTTTGACGATGACCTCCCCGTCATCCATGAGAAGCCGTCCCCTGGCCGCTGCATGGCGAAGGCGGTATTCTCCGTCGAACACGAGCACGTCTCCGTCGCATCCCGGGCGGAGGCGGCCCTTGTGCGGAAGTTTCAGATGATCGGCCACGTTGGAAGTGACCAGGGAGATCACCTTTTTCCGGTCGATCGCCCCTTCCCGCAGCATCTCGGTGACGGCGGCGAGGACTGAATCGAGAGGGCCGATGCGGAGGCTCGTCATCTCCCCCTTTTCGTTGAAGGAGGGCATGGAGCCGTTGCCGTCGGAGCTGATAGTGATATTCTCCGCCGGAACACCTTTCTTCAGCAGGGTCGAGACCGCTGCAGCCGTGGAAAGGCCGGAGTGAGGATTTTTCTCCATGGACGCGGTGATGTCGAGATATCCTCCTCTGCGGCCGAATTCAACCGACTGTGACAGGAGCTCCCCGCAGCGGGAGACGTGGGTGGGGGCGAACTGGGTGATGGGGATATCCGTCCCTTCCATGGCTTCGAGAAGAGGAGTCAATCCCGCCGATTCGCTTCCCATATGAACGCACAGGCAACCCGCCTTTCCCGAGAGGATCCCGCCGACCCGGACGTCCGAGACCGCCCGGCGGATTTTCTCGAGGGAAGGGTGGGAGCTCCGGTGGTCCGACACGGCCAGCTTCAGACCGATAACCTTGTCGATGAGGCAGAGGTCCCTCCGGACGTCTCCGGTGAGGGTGGGGGAGGGGAGGCCGTAGCTTCCCGTCAAAATCCAGGTGGAGATGCCCTCTTCCTCGAGCCCCCGGGCCTTCATGAGAAGATCCGCAAGACACCGGCCCGTTCCGTCCGTGCCCAGCAGCCCCACCGCCGAGGTCACTCCGGCCTTGACGAAGGAGGAGAGCTGGAGGGGAGGCGTCCGGTTGGCGGGGCCCCCCTCTCCTCCGGCGCCGTTGAAGTGGACGTGGCGGTCGATTATTCCCGGCATGGTCAGGGCACCCCGGGCGTCCAGCCTCCGCAGGGAAGGGACGATGCGGGACAGGGTATTTCCGTCGGCTTCCCCTGCTGGATGGACGGCAAGGATTTTCCCTCCCGCGATGAGGATGTCGCAGAGGCCTTTCGGTTCGGGATCATAGAGGTCTGCATTGGTAATCAAGAGCATGAGAACGATCTCCTTTCCTCCGCCGGAAACGGGCGGAAGACGGCTGTCTGCCGTCGCGCGGAATGTTCGGGAAGGTTACCGATATTGTACTCCATTTTCGGGTCAGGTCCACGCTGCTGCACCTTCAGTCTTCCGGCGGACTGTCGGGTACCGTCCGTTCCACCCTTTTAATCAGCATTTTCAGATATAATAATTATTCCATTTTCATTTGACTTTAGAGGTCAAAAAATCTATGATATTCCACACCGGTTCAGGAAACCGGCTCATTCTCTGCAAAAAAAGGAGTGCTTCCGTTCATGATCAGAAGATTTCTCGTTACCGCATTTTTGCTTCTGTCCGCACTGTCAGCCGCTGCCTCTCCCCTCGATCCCTTCAAGGATATGAAGGGGACCCTGGACATCGCAGGCGGAACCGTCCACATCCCTGTGATGAAGCAGGCAGCTCAGAATATCATGACCTTCAACCCGGACATCCGGATCACCGTGGCGGGCGGTGGATCGGGGGTGGGCGTGCAGCAGGTAGGCGAAGGGATCGCACACATCGGGAATACCGGACGAGCTCTGAAGCCTGCGGAGATCGAAAAGTACGGACTGGTGACTTTCCCCTTTGCCATTGACGGCGTGGCTGTGGCTGTGCATCCCTCAAACACTGTGAAGGCCCTCACCGCTTCTCAGGTTGCCGATATTTACGCCGGCACCATTACAAACTGGGCCCAGGTCGGGGGTGAATCCGGAGCAATCAACGTCTATGGCCGGGAGGACGGAAGCGGCACCAGGGACAATTTCACCGAAAAGGTGATCGGCAAAGGGACCATCGCCCCGTCGGTGAACGTGGTCAGCTCCAACGGGGCCATGAAAACTGCCCTGTCAGGAGACAAAAGGGGAATCGGCTACGTGGGGATAGGCTATCTCGACGAATCCGTGGCCGGGGTGACCCTCGACGGTGTTGAACCGACCCAGGAGAACGCCGAGAAGGGGACATACCCCGTGGTGCGCCATCTTTTCATGAACACGAAGGGGCAGCCCGCGGGGCTCGCCGCCGCCTTTATTGATTACATATACAGCCCCGAAGGGCAGAAGATCATAGGGGAGAGCGGCTACATCCCCCTTCCCCGGAAATAATTTTGCTGCCGACTGCCGCCGGAGGGGGATAACCCTTTCGGCGGCGAATCCATTGAAATGGAGGTCCAGCGGGTGTTTTCTTCATCGTCCCCACTCTGGCTTCGGATGCTGGCACTGGGCGTCGGGGCCATACTCGCCTCGGTTTTCGCCTTTATCCTTCTCTCCGCCCTCGGCGCACTGCTGCAGGGGGGGGATATGGACTTTTTCGGAGCCCTCTGGAGCCCCCGGAACGGAAAATTCGGCCTGCTCACCATGATCCACGGGTCCCTTCTGCTCTCCTTTTCCGCCCTCGCCCTGGGATGGCTTCTCTCCCTCGGATGCTGCTGCACCCTCCGGGGACTTGGTTCCCGCCGGCTCTCAAAGCTTCTCCTCGCCTGCCTCCGCTTCATGACGGCCATTCCCACGGTGGTCTACGGTTTCGCAGCCGTCTTTCTGGTGGTTCCCGTGATCCGCAGCGCTTTCGGCGGCTCGGGGTTCAGCTGGCTTGCGGCGGCGGTCATGCTTGCCCTCCAGGGAGTGCCCGCCATGGCTCTCACCATGGACGGAGCCCTGCGGTCCGTCGAGAGCGAGACATCCCTCACCGCCTCAGCCCTCGGCCTGACGCCGGTTCAGCATCTCACTTGGGTCGTGCTCCCGGCATCCAAAAAATGGCTTCTTGCCTCGGCTCTTCTCGGCTACGGCCGGGCCCTCGGCGATACGCTGCTGCCCATCATGCTCGCAGGAAACGCCCCCCAGTTCGCATCCTCGCCGCTGGACTCCCTTCGGACCCTGACGGCCCACATCGGCCTCACCCTCTCCACCGGAGCGGGAGGAGGCGAGCGGTATTCCCTTCTGCTTGCCGGGGGGCTGCTGCTGGTGAACAGCATGATAGTGAGCCTCGCGGCACGGGCTCTTTCAGAAACGAGCCCCGCAGCATGAGAAAGCGGGAGGTCTCCCTGCTTCTGCTCAGCCGCCTCTCAGTCCTTATCGTCCTCGGAGCTCTTGCGGGGCTGCTCGTTTTTCTGATCCGCCGGGGGGCGCCGATCCTCGGCCCCGATCTCCTCTTCGGCGATGCCCCTCCCCTTCAGGCCCTGCTCGGCCTTCGCCCGGTCTGGAAGGGAATATGGCCGGCCGCTGCGGGCACCCTCTTTCTTCTTCTGCTGACCATGGCCTTCGCCGTTCTTCCGGGAATCGGCTGCGGCGTCTATCTCTCGTGCTTCGCCTCGTCCCGGGAGCAATACTGGCTCGGACTGGCCGTCGACCTCCTCGCAGGAATTCCCTCCATCGTCATGGGCCTCTTCGGCTTTCTGCTCATCGTCTACCTTCGGCGGACCCTCCTTCCGAACGGATCCACGGGGATGCTCCTCGCCGCCTTCTGCCTCGCCCTCCTCGTTCTTCCCTCCCTCATCGTGGGCACCCGGTCATCCCTCGAAGCCCTGCCGGACAGCCTTCCCCTCGCCGCCGAGGCCCTGGGGTTCTCCCGGGGACAGACCCTGCGGCACGTCCTCCTTCCCGCAGCAGGTCAGGGAATTCTCGGAGGCGTCATGCTCGCCCTGGGGAGAGCCGCGGAGGATACGGCGGTGATCATGCTCACGGGGGCGGTAGCCAGCGCCGGACTGCCCGGCGGGCTGACGTCGAAGTTCGAGGCCCTCCCCTTCGCCATCTACTACACTGCTGCCCAGTACGCCGACAAAGCCGAACTGGACAGGGGGTTCGGAGCGGCCCTCGTCCTTCTCTGCCTTTCGGCCGGGCTGCTCTTTCTTTCCTGGCGGCTTCAGCGGAATCTGGAGCGGCGATGGAAGGGGGTGCGCTGATGGAGGCCTGCGTCTCCCTGCGGAACCTTTCCGTCTCCTTCGGCAGGCGGCAGATACTCAAACGGGTCAACGTCGATTTCCCCTGCCGGAAGGTCACCGTACTCCTCGGCCGCTCAGGGTCGGGAAAGACCACCCTGCTTCGTTCAATAAATCGCCTGAACGAGAGCTTCGACGGCTATCACGGGTATGGAACGGGAACGGTCATGCTGGACGGCACCCGCCGTCCTCTTGCCGGACCGGGTTCCCTTCCACTGTCCACCCTCCGCAGAAAGGTGGGCATGGTCTTCCAGTCACCCAATCCGCTTCCCCTCAGCATAGGGAAAAACATCCTGCTTCCCCTGGCCCTTGTGGCCGGAAAAGAAGGGGAGGAAGGGAATGAGGCCATGAGGAAGGCCCTCGAAGAGGTGGGCCTCTGGAAAGAGGTCTCCGACCGCCTCGACCGTCCGGCGTCGAGTCTCTCGGGAGGGCAGCAGCAGCGCCTCTGCCTTGCCCGGGCCCTGGCCCTCACACCCGAAATCCTTCTCCTCGACGAGCCCACATCCTCCCTTGACCGGGCCGCGGGGCGCAAGATTGAAGAGCTCATCTTCTCCCTCCGGGAGCGCTATTCCCTTATCCTCGTATCCCACAGCCTCTCCCAGGCCCGCCGTCTCGGAGATTCCTTCGCCATACTCTCCGAAGGAATCCTCGACGGCCTCCTTCCCGCTTCCGAGCTTCCCCACGGGTCCGAAGCGGAAGCCTTCATCGCGAATCTTCTTTAGGTGAAACTGAACAAAGCTTCGGACGCAGTGTCTTTCCCTCATTGACAGGAGAAAGGTTCTCCTGTATCCTTTTATGCAACAAAAGTTCATTTTTTTATCCATCATGTAAAAAAATTTATTATTGTGAACGGAAGGAAGAGGAGCCTGCAATGGAAAAGTGTTTTCTCGTACTCGACGACGGAGGGGTTTTCAGCGGAAGATCCTTCGGCCATCCTGTTCCGAAAGCGCAGGAACTGCCCCGCTGGAGGGACGGCAGCCGGGGATCCGGAGAAGTGGTGTTCAACACCGCCATGACAGGGTATCACGAGATGCTCACGGATCCCTCCTATGCAGGGCAGATGGTGGTGCTGACCTGCCCCCACGCGGGAAACTACGGCTGCCTCGACGAATGGTCGGAACGGGGGCCCGACGATCCCGGGATGCCCGAGATCAAGCTGACGGGGCTCGTGGTGCGGTCGTGCTTTTCCGGTCCCGTCCCGCCGGGCCGCCTCACCCTCGACGCCTATCTGAAAAAGCATGCCGTACCGGGAATCAGCGACGTGGACACCCGCTCTCTCACCCTGCGACTCCGGGATAGAGGAAGCTGCAACGGAGTGATCGCCGCGCCGTCGGAGGGCACGGTTCTTTCACCCGAAGACCTCGATGCGGCCCTGCGCTATCTCGAAGGAGTTCCTCCCATGGAGGGGCGAAACCTCCTGTCTGCCGTCGGCACGAGGAAGACGATCGAGGCCTCGGGCCCGGGGACTCCCCGGTTCGCCCTCATCGACTGCGGCGTAAAGGGAAACATCGTGCGGGAGCTCGTCCGAAGAGGGGCCTCCGTGACGGTCCTTCCCTGGACCGCTTCGGCGGCGGAAATCATGAACACGGCACCTGACGGAGTGCTCTTCTCCAACGGCCCGGGGGACCCCGCCGCCCTTCCTTCCCTTGCGGCGGTCATCCGCGATATGGCCGGAAAAGTTCCTCTCTTCGGCATCTGCCTCGGTCACCAGGTCATCGCCCACGCTCTCGGCGGGACGACCCGGAAGATGAAGTTCGGCCATCACGGGTGCAATCACCCCGTCCGGGACGAACGGACGGGGCGGGTGCAGGTGACCAGCCAGAATCACGGCTTCGAGGTGGACGGTTCGTCCCTTCCTCCGGAGGTGAAGGTCTGGTTCCGGAACGCCAACGACGGAACCGTGGAGGGTCTGTACCATCTTTCCCTGCCGATCCTGTCGTGCCAGTTCCACCCCGAGGCGGCCCCCGGCCCACGGGATTCCGCCTGGATCTTCGACGAATTCGTGAAGGCCGCGTCCGTCTTTGCCGAAGGAAAGGAGCTCCCGTCATGCCTGCCCGCAGGGATCTGAAGAAAATTCTCGTTCTCGGCTCGGGGGCCATCGTCATAGGCCAGGCCTGCGAATTCGACTACTCGGGAGTCCAGGCCGTGAAGGCCCTGAAGGAGGAAGGGTACGAGGTGGTGCTCGTGAACCCGAACCCCGCCACGGTGATGACCACCCCGGGGATCGCCGACAGCATCTATCTCGAACCCCTGAAGCTTCCCTACCTGGAGGAAATCATCGCAAAGGAGCGCCCCGACGCCCTCCTTCCCACCATGGGAGGGCAGACGGCCCTGAACCTCGCCCTCGAACTGGCCGACGGGGGCGTCCTCGAAAAATGGGGAGTGGAGATCATCGGCGCCACGGTCCGTTCAATCCGCCTGGCCGAGGACCGGGGAGAATTCAAGGCGGCCGTCCAGAATATCGGTCTCGACGTCCCCCGGTCGGTGATGGTGCGGACGGCGGAGGAGGCACGGCTCTTCGCCTCCGAGACGGGGCTGCCCGTGGTGATCCGTCCCTCCTTCACCCTCGGCGGCCTCGGGGGCTCCATTGCATCCACCTTCGGCCAGCTCGCCGTCCAGGCGGAGCGGGCCCTTCAGGAAAGCCCCGTCGGTTCGGCCCTCATCGAGGAATCCCTCCTCGGGTGGAAGGAATTCGAGATGGAAGTCATGCGGGACCGAAATGACAACGCCGTGGTCATCTGCTCCATAGAGAACATCGACCCCATGGGGGTCCATACGGGGGACAGCATCACCGTCGCCCCCATTCAGACCCTGAGCGACCGGGAATACCAGGTTATGAGGACGGCCTCCCTCGATGTCCTCCGGGCGGTGGGTGTGGACTGCGGCGGTTCGAACGTCCAGTTTGCCGTGCATCCCTCCACCGGCCGGATGGTGGTCATCGAGATGAACCCCAGGGTGAGCCGGTCGTCCGCCCTTGCCTCCAAGGCCACGGGGTTCCCCATAGCAAGGGCTGCTGCGAAGCTCGCCGTGGGGTACACCCTGGACGAGATCCCCAACGAGATCACCGGAAAGACAGTGAGCTGCTTCGAGCCGGTCCTCGACTACGTGGCGGTGAAGATCCCCCGCTTCGAGACGGAGAAGTTCCCCACCGAATACGAACAGCTCGGCACACAGATGAAGTCCGTGGGGGAAGCTCTCGCCCTCGGGCGCACCTTCATGGAGGCCGTGAACAAGGCGGTTCGGGCGGCGGAGCTTGGGTACGAAGGGCTCCACGAGCTGGACATGGGGTACGACGGCCTCGACCGGATGCTCACCACCCTTCATCCGAAAAAACTCTACGCTGCCTACACCGTGCTGAAGCGGGAGGGCCGTCGGGCCCTCCGCGAGCTGGCCCGCAAGACGGCCTATGATCCGTGGTTCCTCTCCCAGATGGCCGACCAGGTCGATCTCGAGGAGAAAATCGAATCAGAACCCCTGGAGGCGGAGCTGCTGCTGGAGGCGAAACGGTTCGGCCTCTCGGACAGGCGGATAGGCCGGCTGTCGGGGCGCACTGCGGAAGAGGTGGAATCCCTGCGCAAGACCTTCGGAATCGAAGCGGTCTTTCACTTCGTCGATACCTGCGCGGGCGAGTTCTCCGCGGCAACCCCCTATTTCTACTCCACCTGGGGAGAGGAGGACGAGGGGGAGCCCACGGGAGAGAAGGGAATCGCAATCCTCGCCTCCGGCCCAAATCGGATAGGGCAGGGGCTCGAATTTGATACCTGCTGCACCCTCGCCTCCCTCGCGTGGCGGAGGCAGGGCAGAAAGACCGTGATCGTCAACTCGAATCCCGAGACCGTCTCCACCGACTACAACGTCTCCGACCGCCTCTATATCGAGCCCCTCACGGCGGAGCACGTCAAGGCGGTTCTGGCGAAGGAGGGCATCCGGGACGTGATGGTGCAGCTCGGAGGGCAGACCCCCCTGAACATGGCCAGGGAGCTTGAGGAATGGGGAGCCCGCATAGTGGGAACGAGCCTGTCGGGGATCGAGGACGGGGAGGACCGGGGCCGGTTCACGGCCCTTCTCTCGAGGCTCGGTCTGAGGCAGCCGGACAACCGCATGGCCGGGTCCGCCGAGGAGGTGGCGAAGGCGGCGGGGGAAATAGGCTACCCCGTCCTTCTGCGCCCCTCCTTCGTGCTCGGGGGAAAGAACATGTTCATCGCCTACTCGCCCGGACAGCTCGCCGAGTTCCTCGGGCGGGGGATACCCCTTTCGCCTCTTCAGCCCGTCCTGGTGGACAAGTTTCTCGAGGACGCCTTCGAATACGATCTCGACGCCCTCTGCGACGGCACGAACGTCTACGTGGCGGGGGTTCTCGAGCATATCGAGGCGGCGGGCATCCATTCCGGAGACAGCGCGGGGGTCTTTCCCGTCTACAAGTGCCCGCCGGGCATGCACC
Organism: Aminobacteriaceae bacterium; assembly: GCA_963674625.2. GTDB lineage: Bacteria > Synergistota > Synergistia > Synergistales > Aminobacteriaceae > JALHFZ01. The sequence continues at coordinate 1,324,025 of CAXXXO010000004.1, forward strand.
GGGAGATGACCGACGCCGCCGTGAAGATTGCCCGGGAGATGAAGGTGAATGGCTTTCTGAACATCCAGTTTGCGGCGAAGGACGGCCTGCTTTATCTCCTCGAGGTGAACCCGAGGGCATCCCGGACCATTCCCTTCTTTTCGAAGGCCACAGGGGTCGACCTCGTCGAGGCGGCGGTCCGGCTGTGGGAGGGAGAGGACCTGAAGGCCCAGGGGCTCACCCGGAACGGATACGGAGAGGGCAGCCGGAGCGGCGGATGGGCCGTGAAGGAGGCCGTCTTCTCCTTCGACCGGTTTTCCTTCACCGATCCCGTGCTGGGGCCGGAGATGCGCTCCACCGGCGAGGTCATGGGGACGGGCGATACGGTAGGGGAGGCCTTCGCCAAGGCCCAGGCCGCCTGCGGGACGATGCTTCCCCTGAAGGGGACTGTCTTCATCTCGGTGAACGACAGCGATAAGCCGACGATTTTCCCGGCGGCGAAAAAACTGCATGAACTCGGATTCCGCATCGCTGCAACCCGCGGGACGGCCCAGTATCTCTTCGATCACGGTCTTTTTTCCGAGGTGGTGCTGAAGGTCCATGAGGGACGGCCCAACGTGGCGGACCACATGAGGGCCGGAAAAATTCAGCTGCTCATCAATACTCCCATGGGACGGCACGGAATTCACAGCGATCCCGAGATGCGCATCGAGGCGGTGCGCCGGAAGATCCCCTACACGACGACCACATCTGCGGCGGAGGCTGCGGTGGACGCAATCGAGGCCCTGCAGAAGGGGGGCTTCTCGGTCCGTCCTCTTTCTGCGAAAAAAGATGAAAAAAATTTCTCTTCCGCGATTGACTGTACACCTCTTTCAGAATACCATAAATGAGCAATCATGAATTGTTATTCGAATTGAAGGAGGGATGGAAGTGAGAAAAGCGCGGGAAGGATGGAACCCCTATCTTCTCGGCGGATTGGCGGGACTCCTCTCGGTATGGTCGGTCTACTATTCGGGGAAGTATTTCGGTGCGTCCACGTCCTTTGTTCGTGCCACGAGCTTCATAGAGGGAAAGGTGCTTCCCGACCGGGCGGCGGGACTTGAATATCTCGTCAGCCACGCCCCGAAGCTTGACTGGCAGGGGATGTTCGTCATCGGCATATTCCTGGGAGCCCTGTTCTCGTCGGTGCTCTTTCGGGAATTCAAGATTCAGGCCGTTCCGGACATGTGGAAGCGCAACTTCGGCGGCAATACTCTTGCCCGGGCTCTCGTAGCCTTCCTCGGCGGCGGGATCGCCGTCTTCGGAGCGCGCCTGGCCGACGGGTGACCCAGCGGTCACGGGCTGAGCGGGACGCTTCAGCTTGCGGTCAGCGGATATGTGGCGCTCTTCCTCTTCTTTATTACGGGAATCATCGTGGCGAAGATGATCTATGGAGGTGGACGAGATGGACTTTGATCAGATTCTCTTCCATCTGAAAGGCATAGCGAATGCGGTGGACATAGAACTGCGCTTCGGCCTCGTCACGGGAATCGTTTTCGGCGTGCTGCTTCAGCGCGCCCACGTGATACGGTACGACCGGCAGCTCGCCGCTCTCCGCCTCAAGGATTTCACCATTCTCAAATTCATGATGTCCACCATACTGGTGGCCATGATCGGCACCTACTACCTCTACGATCAGGGGCTCGTGAAGCTCTCCATAAAGCCCACGATCCTGGGCGGCCTCGTCGCGGGAGGAATCCTTTTCGGAATCGGATGGGCTCTTCTGGGGTACTGTCCCGGAACCTCCGCCGGAGCCCTGGGTGAGGGCAGGGTAGACGCCTTCTGGGGCATCCTCGGCGGTTTCGCCGGAGCGGCGGTCTACGCCGAGATGTATCCGTTCATGAAGGAAACGCTCCTCACCATGGGCAATTACGGCAAGATCACCATTCCCCAGGTTCTCGGAGTGAACCACTGGTATGTCATCGCGGCGGTGTCGGTACTCTTCCTTCTCTTCTTCGCCTGGGCGGAGAAGAAGGGTCTGTAAGAAGCCCCGCTTTTCTACAAATCAAAAAGGCAGGTCCCGGTCGATTTCGGGACCTGCCTTTTTTAGTCTCCTTGCGGCTTCCTTATCCAGGCATGTCCTGCATCGCTGCCGGGGGAAGAAGACCTGCGTGTTTTTTCGTGATTCCGTAAGAGAGTCCTTTGAACTTACCGGGAAAAAGCCCTCTTGTACTGTTCGGGCCAGGGAAGCTCGACGCCCATTCTGCGGGCCTCCGTCAAGGGGAAGAAGGGATTGCGGAGAAGTTCCCGCCCCAGGGCCACGAGATCGGCCCGCTGATTCCCCAGAATTTCCTCCACCATCTCGAGTGTTGTAATCAGCCCGACGGCGATGGTGGGCACGGAACACTCCTTTTTTATCAGTTCGGCGAAGGGAATTTGGTATCCCGGATAGACCGGAGGCGGAACGGGAGTGACCCCGCCGGAGCTGACATGAACCACGTCCACTCCCTCGAGGGACTCTTTAAGCATTTCGGCCATCTCCTCGGGGGTAACTCCACCCTCCGTATAGTCGGAGGCTGAGACCCGAAGGAAAAGTGGTTTTTCCTCAGGCCAGCGGGAGCGCACAGCTCCGTTGACATCCCGGAGAAGGCGGGAACGGTTTGAGGGGGAGCCTCCGTAGCTGTCCTTCCGGACATTGCTCAGAGGGGAGAGGAACTGGCTCAGAAGGTAGCCGTGGGCTCCGTGGATCTCAACAACGTCGAAGCCTGCCTCGAGGGCCCTGCCGGCGGCGGAGGCAAAGGCCTCGGTCACATTGGCGATATCCTCGTCTGTCATCTCCGTGGGGTCCTGATAGCGGCCGTCGTCGCTGTATTTGAGCGGGCTCGGCCCGTAAATCCTCTTCGCCGCAGCGCCGCACTTCCGCCCGGCGTGGTTGAGCTGAATGCCGATCTTCGCCCCCTGGTCGTGGACCATTTTCACGAGCTTCGCCAGGGGAGGGATCTGATCGTCCCGCCAGAGGCCGAGGTCGTTGTCGGAGATCCGCCCCTCGGGCAGTACCCCGGTGGCTTCAACGATGATCAGGCCGACGCCGCCGAGGGCCCGGGCGCCGTAGTGAAGAAAATGAAAATCCGTCGGAACGGATTCCGGGGCGCTGTACATGCACATGGGGGGCATGACGATCCTGTTCTTCAGTTCGAGGTTTTTAATGGAAAAGGGCTCGTAGGCTCTCACGGTGAAACCTCCTTCGGAGTATGGGGTGCAAAAAGTATAGCAGATAGTTTCAGACTATTGGCAACGGAGATGCAGCTTTTTCCCTGTGATTCAGGTAGTCCAAGGAACATTCTGAAAGACCTGACGGAATGGGGTAGAGCTCGATAAAAGAGGTCCCGGAGTGGGGAGGGTGGGGCGACCCTCCTGTCCGGGACCTGTGCGTGGGGAAGTTCATCAACCGAACGGATATGTTCTATTGATTGATTGAAGTATAGAGATGCATTGAAAAGATTACAATATTAATGTCAGTAATAATCTTATTGTTTATTATGTTCATAAGGCAATGATGTTCGAAGTGCGAAGAAGGCAGCAATCCTCCGGATTTACGGTTTTATCCGCAGCACGAAGGTGCGTCAGCGTTGAGTCCTTTTTTTGTCGCCGCGAGGTGGCTCGCTATCTTCAGTCCGTAGGCCGACTGCATTTTCCGGACAGCCGCGAGGACCTTCAGCAGATCGATTCCCGTCTCGATTCCCATCTGTTCGGCCATGTTGACCATATCCTCCGTGGCGGCGTTTCCCGCGGCGCCCGGGGCAAAGGGGCATCCCCCGAGGCCGCCGGCTGCGGCGTCGAATGAGGCGAACCCCATGGTCAAAGCGGTGAGCATGTTGGCCAGGGCCATGCCGTAGGTGTCGTGAAGGTGGAGGGTGAAGGGGTAGTCGCCGTATTTTTCCCGAATGACCGAGAGGGTGGAGGCCAGGTATTTCGGGTCGGTCGTCCCGATGGTGTCGGCGAGGGTGATGCCGTCGGCCCCTGCCTCAAGGGCCCTGTCGATGACTTTCAGGACTTTTTCTGGGGCAACGGCTCCGGCGAAGGGGCAGGCGAAAGCCGTGGCCACGGAGACCCTGAGCTTCGTGTCCCCTTTGAGAGATGCGACCTTTTCCATTTCGGCCAGGGATTCGTCCACGGTGCGCCTGGTGTTGGCTCTGTTGTGATCCTCGCTCGCGGAGACGACGAAGTTCATCCATTCGGCTCCTGCGGCCAGGGCTCCCTCGGCGCCCCGCAGATTCGGAATGAGGGCGACGGAGGTCACACGGCCTTTCCATTTCGTCCGGAAGGCGGCCATGACCTCGGCGGCGTCGGCCATCTGGGGAATGGCCTTCGGGCTGACGAAGGAGGTGACCTCCATGGTCTTTATTCCCGTGCCGGCCAGTTCATCGATGATGGCGATTTTCGTCTCCGTGGGGATGAATTCCTTCACGCTCTGGAAGCCATCCCGGGGGCAGACCTCCACGATTTCTACGGACTTCGGCAGGGAGGAAAAGGCCTTCATGGTCATACCGCCCCCTCTTCCCGAAGGGCTGCAATCTCTTCAGTGGTCAGATCGAGAAGCTCCCGGAAGAGTGAGTCCGTGTGTTCCCCCAGGGCCGGAGAGGGAGTGCGCACCGAGGAGGGCGTGCCCGTGAGCTTGATGTGGCTTCCCGTGACCGTGAGCCTTCCGGCCTTGGGATGGTCCATCTCCACGAACATCTCCCGATCCTTGGCGATGTGAGGGTCATTCACCACCTGCTCGATGTCGTAGATGGGCGCGCAGGGAACGCCGGCGGCGGAGACCTTTTCGTAAATTTCCTCCACTGAAAGGGAAGAGGTCCATTCCTCGATGAGGGGTTTCAGCTCCTCGTGATTGGCAACCCGATCGCGGACCCGGAGGAAGCGGGGGTCCTCCGCAAGGTCCGGCCTCCCCATCACGCCGCAGAGACACGCCCAGAGCTTGTCGTTTCCCGCGCCGATGACGAGGCTGCCGTCGGAGCCCCGGAAGGAGTCGTAGGGGTAGGTGGATTCATAGCGGTTTCCTATCCGCTGGGGGATCCGCCCCTCCACGAGATAGATCATATTGATGATCTCGAGGCTCGCCACGGCGGAATCCACCAGGGCAACGTCCACCTTCTGCCCTTCCCCGGTTTGGGAGCGGCTGTGAACCGCCGCGAGAATGCCGATGGCCGCCGAAAGCCCGCCCAATACGTCCCCCATGGCGGTTCCCGTGCGGGTGGGCTCTCCGTCCGGCCAGCCGGTGGTGCTCATAAGGCCGCTCATGGCCTGGGAGATGATGTCGTACCCCGGACGCTGGCTGTATCGGCCCGTGTGGCCGAAGCCGGATATGGCCCCGTAGATGATGCCGGGGTTCACCTTTTTGAGATCCTCGTAGCCGAGGCCGAGCTTCTCCATGGTGCCGGGACGGAAGTTCTCGATGACGATGTCCGACTTCTTCACGAGGTCGAGAAAGAGGGCTTTGGCCTTCGGATTCTTGAGGTTCAGGGTAATCCCCTTCTTGTTGCGGTTGAGGTTCATGAAATAGGCGCTCTCGCCCCCCTTGAAGGGCCCCATCTGCCGCGTGTCGTCCCCCGTGCCCGGCTGTTCCACCTTGATGACCTCGGCCCCCATGTCGGCGAACATCATGGTGCAGAACGGCCCGGCGAGGACCCGGGTGAGGTCGAGTATGCGAAGTCCCGAAAGTGCTCCCTGTTTTTCCATTCTTATTTCTTCCCCTTTCCTGATCGCTTTTATTTCTGCGAAGTCTCTTTTTTTACGGAGGCGCGGTCCTTTTTCTTCTCGGGGTCCACCCGCCGCTCGAAGTAGCTGAAATAGCGTCCTTCCCGGATCTCGTCGAGATTTCCCTCGAGAAGGGCGTCGAGAATCCTGAGATGGTCCTGCACCAGAACGTTCATGTCCTCCTCGGTGGCAAGGTCCCTGAGCACCGCCTGCTGTATCTGGGAGTAGACCATCTTGAGCAGTCGGAGGGTCCATCTCCTTCCCGCCTTCTCGGCGAGAGAGAGGTGAAAGTCCATGTCGATCCTGCTGAATTCGAGGAGAAATTCCTCTCTCGTCTCATCCTTTCCTCCAAGGAGGAGCATTTTCGACAGAATCTTCTTCAGTGAATCGTGGTCCTCCCTGGTGAAGTTTCCCTTCTGGAGGATCTCCCGAAAGACCATGTCTTCAAGGGCGAACCGGATGTCGTAGAGCTCCTCGATCTCCTCGGGAGAAAAATCGACCACAAGAGATCCCTTTTGGGGGATGGACCGGAGCAGCCCCAGTCCCTCGAGGATCTTGAGCCCCTCCCGGACCGGGGCCCGGCTAACATTGAGGTTTTTCGCCAGCTCCTCTTCCCGGATGTATGACCCCGGAGGATAGGCCGCAGAAAGAAGAAGATCGTGGCGAAGCCACGCGGCCACTTCCTCGGCGAGGGTGGTGTTTTTGAAGTTTCTTCCCGGAGGCATGGGAGGAATCACCTTCTTTCAAATGTAGAAATGTCGACATTGTAAATGCGTGTTTATAGTAACAGATTTGCTATGGAAAGAAAAGGCCGCTGAATTTTTTCCACCCGTTTGACGGACGGGCAAAATGACCTTAGCATTATGGAACTCTATTGCCCGTCAGGGGCGGATATTCAAATGAAGATACGGAAGCTGACGAGGAGGTCTATAAAGGGATGAAATTACTCGAGATGAACACCCTGGATTTTCAGCGCTGTATGGAAAGCCAGGATACGGTCATTCTTCCGAGCGGAGCCTGTGAGGTCTGGGGGCCCCATCTGCCCCTCGGGGCGGACACCATCGTTGCCGAGGAGATGGCGAACCGCCTGGCGGACAGAATGGGTTGGATCGTCGGTCCCACTCTTCCCGTGGGGGATTCCCTCATGGTATGGGGCCCGGGCACCGTTGCGGTGAGGCCGGAGAGCTTCAAAAACTATCTTGAGGACGTCTGCCTCAGTCTGGTGAAGCACGGCTTCAGACGGTTCTGCTTTTTGAACCCTCACGTGGGGAACGTGCCTCTTATTGCCCAGACGGCCGCGAAGCTGAAGATGGAGCACGATGTGGAATCCTGCCTCTTCGACTGGTGGCGGTTCATCGAGCCTCTGTGCGACCGGGAGGGGATTTTGACCAATTCGGGACAGATGGCCCACGGGCACGCGAGCGAGGCGGGGACGTCGGTCTTACTGTACCTCCGGCCAGACCTCGTGCAAATGGAGCGGGCCGTCTGTACTGAGCCGAAGAAAGTGAACCCCTATCCGGATATCGGGGTCTTCTGGCCCATCCCTTCCCTGACGGACACGCTGATGATCGGAGACGCCACTGCCGCAACCCGGGAGAAGGGAGAACAGATCGTGGAAAAGGGGCTTGAGAGAATGGTCGACTTTCTGAAGCAATGGTAAAATGCCTGATGCACTCTTGAGAATGTATCCTGAACTTAAGTCATTTTGATATAATGAAGCTGAAAGAAATTTCCTATTTTACCGGAGGTGTTTTCTGTGAGAAAAATGTCCGCCCTGTTTCTGTTCACCCTGTTTCTGTTGTTGACTGCCGCTCTTCCTGTCTTTGCCGAGACCACCCTCAAGATCGGCCATGTGCTTAACCCCGACCATTCGTGGAACGTCTGCCTTCTCGGCTTCGCCGAAGATGTGCAGAAGGCCACCGAGGGCCGGGTCGTCATTCAGGTGTACCCGGGCAGCCAGCTCGGCAACGAGAAGGACCTCATCGAAGGGCTGTCCCTGCAGACCATAGACGGCGGTCTCATCGGAGGCGGTTCCTTCCAGTCCATCGAGCCGAAGTTCGGCGTCGAGGCTCTCCCGTACGCCTGGCCCACCCACGAAGCCGCCTACAGGGCCCTCGACGGTGAGCTCGGAGCCTACCTTCTCTCTCTTCTCCAGAAGAAGGGGATCGTGGGCCTTTCCTGGTGGGAGAACGGCTTCCGCCACATGACGAACAATCTGCGCCCCATCGTGAAGCCCGAAGATCTGAAGGGGCTGAAGATACGCGTGACCCCTGACAAGATGCGTCTCGACACCTTCAAGGCCCTCGGCGCCTCTCCAATGCCCATCAACTTCGGCGAACTCTACACGGCCCTGCAGCAGGGAGTGGTGGACGGCCAGGAGAACCCCTTCGCCATAATCTACTCCAACTCCTTCTACGAGGTCCAGAAGTACCTTTCCGTCACGGGGCACATCTGGGGCAGCGCCCTTCTCTGCGTGAACAGCTCCGCCTGGAGCCGCGTCTCCAAGGAAGACCAGGCTGCCGTGATGAAGGCCGCCGACAAGTGGCGGGATGAGCAGCGCCGCCAGACCCGGGAGCAGGAGGACAAGTTCCTCGTTCTTCTCAAGGAGAAGGGGATGGAAGTGAACACTGTGGACAAGGCCCCCTTCCAGCAGGCGGTTCAGAGCGTGTGGGTCGATTATGAGTCCGTCTTCGGCAAGGAACTTCTCGATATGGTGAGGAAATACGGGAAGTAGCCTTGGCGCCCGTGGAACACAAAGGGATTTTCGGAAAGGTTTTTCGTTTTCTCGATATTCTTCTCGCCCTGGCGGTAGCAGCGACCTTCGCCGAGGTGCTGACGGAGGTGTTTTTCCGGTATGTTCTGAATACCCCCCTCTCCTGGGGAGGTGAGCTTTCTCAGACCATCCTCGTGTGGATCACCTTTATCGGGGCCGCCGCCATGCTCTATCGGGGAGAACACATGGTCATAGATCTTCTCGTTCAGCGAATTTCTTCACCGGGCGGACGGAAAGCCCTCCGCTTCGCCGGATCCTTCGCCATTCTCCTCTTCATTCTCGTCGGGACAGCTGCGGGGTGGCAGGTGGTTCTGAGGACCTGGGGGATGCGCACTACGGCGATGCAGATCCCGGCGGGGATACTCTATCTTGCCTTTCCCGCCGGGTGCGTGCTTATGATCTTCGTCGTCCTCCGGGACCTGGCGGCCCTCGTGAGAAGGAACTGATCCGATGCCGACTCTTCTGATTCTTCTTTTCGGCGGCCTGCTCATCGGAGTGCCCATCGCCTTTTCCATCGCCATATCGGGCATGGGGTACCTGCTCTTCGAGTCCTCCGTACCGCTGCTGGTGGTCGCCCAGAGGATGGTGGTGGGGGTGGATTCCTTCACCCTCCTCGCCATCCCGCTTTTCATCCTCGCCGGCGCACTGATGGCCGAGGGGGGGATCACCCCACGGATCATGCGCTTCGCCTCTGCAATGGTGGGCCATATCCCCGGCGGCCTCGCCATGGTCATGGTCGTCTCCTGCATGCTCTTCGGGGCCATCTCGGGGTCCGGCGTGGCCGACGTGGTGGCCATCGGCTCCATCATGCTTCCTGCCATGAAACAGCAGGGGTACCGTGCTCCCTTCAGCGCGGCCCTGCTGGGGTGCGGCGGATCCCTCGGGACGATCATCCCGCCGAGCATCGTCATGGTGGTGCTCGGCGTGAGCATGGGGACCTCCATCGGAAAGCTCTTCCTCGGAGGGGTCATCCCCGGAATTCTCGCCGGGCTCGGGCTGATGACCATCTCCTATATCATCGCCCGGAAGGAGAAATACCCCCGGCTGGAGAGGGCCTCTTTCAAAGAGGTCGCCGAGTCCTTCGGCGCGGCCCTGCTGCCCCTTCTCACCCCTGGCATCATCATCGGAGGAATACTGAAGGGGATCTTCACTGCAACTGAGGCCGGAGCGGTGGCGGCCTTCTACGCCCTGATCCTCTCCATGTACGTCTACCGGAAGCTCTCGTGGAAGCGCTTTTTCGAGATCTGCATCGAGACGGCCCATACGAGCGCCGCCGTCCTCTTTCTCATCGCCGCTGCTAGCCTCTTCGGATGGATCCTCGCGGCCGAGAACATCCCCCAGGCGGTGGCGAACGCCATGCTCGCCGTCTCGGACAACTACTGGGTGATCCTTCTGCTCTTCAACCTGCTGCTCCTCATCCTCGGGATGTTCATGGAGACCATCGCCATCGTTCTCATCGTCATCCCCATTTTCTTTCCCATACTGCAGCAGATGGGGGTCGACCCCATACACCTGGGCGTCATGGTCTGCGTCAACCTGGCCATAGGGGCGAACACCCCGCCCCTGGGAGTGGACCTCATCGCCGCCTGCAAGGTGGCGGATATCCCCTACGAATCCTCCTTCAGGTACCTTCTGCCCCTCATCGGGTCAATGATCTTCGTGCTGGTGCTGATCATTTTCATTCCGGGGATCGTCACCCTGCTGCCGAACCTCGTCATGGGCAGCGGCGGATAGGCAAAAACACGGTCAGCAAAAGAGAAAAAGGGAAAGGGGTCCTCGGAACTTCCGAGGACCCCTTTTTCAGCGGCAGAAGAGGGAATTGATCCGCTTGTAGAGCCACAGCGTCAGAAGGGAGACGAGGGTTCCCTTGAGGAGGTTGAAGGGGACGATGGCGTAGAGAACAAGGGTCAGCTTGTCGTGCACCGCCGGAAGAATCCGGGAGGAGAGGTCGATGATCTTCTCCAGGGGGATGAGCCGGGAGTAGAAGGGCAGCAGAAGAAAATAGTTTGCCAGGGCCGCGGTGAGAGCCATGGTGAGAGTTCCTGCAACCAGCCCGGCAAGGGCGCCTTTTTTTGTGCGGAATTGCCGGTAGATCATTCCGGCGGGGACGACGAGGGCGGAGCCGATGAGGAAGTTGGCTCCCTCGCCGATTCCTGCGGTGGACGTGGTGAAGGCATGGATCAGGTTTTTCACCAGTTCCACGAGAACTCCGGCTGCCGGACCCCAGGTGAAGGCGGCCAGAAGCGCGGGGAGATCCGACAGATCCATCTTGAGAAATGTGGGGAAAATCGGGATCGCCATATCGATATACATGAGCACCGCCGCCACGGAGGAGAGCAGTGCGGTCCAGACCATTCGCCGGGTATTGCTGCATCTGCCGACAGCTTCAATCATTCTTCTACCTCCTGAAAAAAGAAAAGCCCCGACCGCACAGGCGGAACGGGGCATACAGGCTTTGAAGGCCATCTTCTTCCATCCTGACTTTCGGCCTCTCAAAGGCCGTTTCACAGTCGGCTCCGGAATTTCACCGGATCAGCCTCTCGGCTCGCGGGCTCGAAGAGTAAAAACATTCTCCCCTTACCGCCGGTAGGGACTTTCACCCTGCCCCGAAGATGAGGCTATGATACTCCTTTTTTCTCTCTGTGAAAAGGGATTTCACTCATCATGGATCTGCGCAGATCTGCGGATTCGAGTGTGCCCGGCTCATGCACCCGAGTGTCCCTTGACCCGGAGGTGCGGGGACCGTATAATCCGGTAGTCAATTCAATAGAACAGAAGGAGCAGCGCAGGAAGCCGGCGAAAATCCGGCACAGCCCCGCTACGGTGAAGGGGAAACCCCAAGTCCGATACTGCCGCTCTTCCTGTGCAGAAAGAGTCCTCGAGGGCGGGGCTGTTTTCAGAACATCAGGATTTTTTGCGCTCTCCTCGGGGGGCGCATTTTTTTATTCTGTCCCGAAAGGAGCATAATGCCGCAGGTGCAGTCTGCTCATTCCAGAAAAGGGAAGGGAATTTTTCATCAAAAGGAGAAATGCGAAAAATGTCAATGAAACGCAGTTTTTATGCCTGCTTAATCTTTGTTTTCCTCTGCCTGATCCTTCTTTCAACCGGGCTTCCCCTTGAGGCCGCCGAAACTCCTGAAAAGATCCCTGTAGTGGTGGTCACAGGGTCGCGCCTCGCCGAAGGTCTCGAGGACGTGCCGGCCCCCGCCTACGTGGTCACCCGGGAGGAGATTGAGAAGTCGGGGGCCAGAAACGTCCAGGACGTTCTGAACCGCCTTCCCGGGGTCGTGGGTCTGGCCAACGGCGCGTCCATGACCCAGCCGAAGGGGATCACCATCCGGACTCTGAGCACGGAGGTTCTCCTTCTGGTGGACGGAATTCCGCTGAACAATGCAAGCTATGGAACCGGGGCGGTCCTTGGTGCGCCCTTCGACCTCAGGACCATTCCCCTCGAATCCATCGAGCGGATCGAAGTGGTGAAGGGTTCCTCGTCGGCAATTTATGGCTCCCATGCCGCAGCGGGGGTCATCAATATCATCACCCGCGCCCCCGCTGCGGAGAACCAGTGGTCCCTCAAGGGTGAGGCGGGCAGCCAGGGATGGTTTCGGGGAAGCTTCCAGGGGACGGCGGCAGGGGACGGATTTTCCGCCGCCGCAGGGTATGCCCGGACTCAGGAAGGCGAAATCAAACTCCGTCTGCTTCCCGGAGGAGGGTACGACCGTGCCCGGGATTTCACGGGAGACGATTATTTCGTAAATCTCAACGGGGGGAAGTGGCGGTTCCTTGCCGAGTGGGGAAATTCCTCCTCTGCCTGGGATTTCACGGATTTCTTCGGAGCTCGGGATGAAAACCGCCTGAAGAACGACTACCATCGTCTTTCGGTGAATTATTTCGACGGAGTCACTGCGGCGCGGATTTACTCTACCGGAAACGGTCGGGATATTTCCGACCTCGCCGGGTTAACTTCCTACAAGGATCAGGCACTGGGCGCTTCCTTCAGCCGCAGACAGAAGCTCTTCGGCGTTCCTGCCGTTTGGGGCGCGGACTGGCGGAGGGAGTCGGCAGACTTCGCCAACAGGGACAATCCCTATGGAAACGATCTCCCCTACGATCTTTCCCGCTCGAACTTCGCCCCCTTTGCGGAATTCTCCTTTCCCCTCGGGGATATGGCCCTCGACCTCGGGCTGCGGTATGAATCGTGGAGCGGAGACCGGGGAGCAGAGGGAGAAGAGTTCATCCCCCGGCTTTCCCTCAACTGGGAGAGCCCCTCGGGGAATTTCTGGTATTTCACCGTGGGACGGTTCTTCGCCATGCCCAGCTTCTACCAGATTTTCATGCCCTCCAGAAGCTTCGGCCTGCCCAACCCCGATCTGAAGCCCGAAAAGGGGTGGACCTGGGACGTGGGCGTCCGGGGAGGCAGGGAGATCCGGCCCTGGAACCTCGGTATTTTCTACATGGACATGACCGACAAGATAAATTATGTCTCTGACCCGGTGACATGGTTCGGCCAGTATCGGAACGTGGACGAATTCCGGGCCTGGGGTGTGGAGGGGGAGATCACCCTGCCGATCAGCCCGACATGGAGCTACACCCAGGGGTTCGCGTGGACGGACGCCGAGGAGCGGCCCGTGGGTGGGGACTGGGTCCGTTCGGGCCTTCCCCGGCTTCAGCTCATCGGCAGGCTGAACTGGGCACAAGGGGCATGGTCAGGGGAGATCGAGGGACAGTGGCTCGCCGATCGGGTTCTAAACAATCCTGTCTATGGTGATGACGATATTTTCGTCCTGAATGCCTCGCTGCAGCGAAAGAGCCGGGGCGATACCTTCCGCCTCGGGTGCGCCAATCTGCTCGATAAGGAGTATGTCCTCGACAGCCAGGGGTACGTAACCCCCGAAAGGCGGTTCTTTATCTCCTGGGAACACGTCTTTTAGGGAGAGACACAGGCGGGGAATGGGAACCTAAAAAAGGAAGACAGGCAATGAAGTGCACCCCCAAAGATGGACATAAATCCGACGTTGGGGGTGTTTTTCTATGACAAAATATAGTGCCGAGGATCGAATGCGGGCAGTACGTGTATGGTTGAGGAAGGAATTCCGAAGAAAGAAGCAGCTCGTCGACTGAGTACGACGGATGCGATAATTCTCAGCTGGTGGTACGCCTATGAAGCAGGAGGTACAGAACAGCTTGTTTCTACCGTAAAGCACAAGCATTACACGGCATCCTTCAAGCTCGATGCTGGTAAATTTCTCCGAAACGATGGGCTATCCTATGATCAGGCAAGTGCAGATCTGGGAATTTCAAGCTCCCAAACTCTCTTAAGATGGGGACGGCAATACCTGGAATCTGATCCGGAGAGCCTTGAGGAGACCAGGAAGGGGAGGGTGCCAAAAGTGGCGAAGAAAATCCTGCAACAACAGGAACCTCTTACCCACGAGCAGGAGCTGGAAGATAGGATCAAGTATCTTGAGATGGAGAACGCATACTTAAAAAAAAATGAATGCCTTAGTTGCCGAGCGGGAAAAGTCCGAAAAGAGGAGAAGGTGCGAGCAGTCTCGGAACGAAGGCAACCCTCCCTATCCGTTTGAGGAACTTCTGAAGCTCGCAGGGATCTCGAGAAGCACCTGCTGCTACATCCTGAAACACATGAACGCCCCTGAGAAGTATCGTGGGTTCCGGGAAGAGATCGTGGGCATATGCACTGACCATGCCGACTGCGACTGGTACGGATACCGCCGGGTGATGCTGGAGCTCTGGAACAAGAGTGTTTACGCCAACCATAAGCTCGTGATGCGTTTGACGTAAAGCTCAACGGCTTTCATCCTTTTTTCTCTCGAGTACATGGACATCCTTCTGTCTCATTTCGAGTCCAAGATTTTGTCCGCATGCCCACTATACTTAACGCATAAAGTTTGGTTAAAATTTCTATTCTACTATTACGTATTTTTCAGAAAAAACTTCAACCTTGCCGATACAGCCAAAACTGACAGGCGAATTAATTAAATTATCAAGAACTAACTGTGAATCTTCTTTGGCAACACTTATGAGTAATCCTCCTGAGGTCTGGGGGTCAAACAAGATGTCATTAAAAAAGGCTGGGATTTGATCACTAATAAAAGCACGATCAACAAAAAAATCCCTGTTTTTATAAGCTCCGGCTGGAATCAAGCCCATATTGGAATACTCTTCCGCCGAATCTATAAACGGGATATCATTACTTCTGATTCGAAAAGTCACATTGCTTCCCTCTGCCATTTCTATCGCATGTCCCAAAAGTCCAAAACCAGTGATATCAGTAATACTGTGTACTCCGTTTATGTTCTGTGTTGCTTCTTTCCCAATACGATTAAGCGTAGTCATAGAAAGTATAGCTTCACTACTGGCTATTTCACTTGCTATACCTGCTTTTATCGCTGTATTTATAATTCCCACACCTAAAGGTTTTGTCAAAATTAAAACATCTCCAGGTTTAGCGCGGTTATTAGCCATTATTTTTAAAGGATGAACGAAACCTGCAACAGCGAGTCCATATTTAGGTTCATCATCTGATACACTATGCCCTCCTGCTAAAACAGCACCAGCTTCAATGACTTTATCCTGGCCGCCGCGTAAAATCTCCGATAAAATAAAAGGGTCCAAACAGTCGGGGAAACAAACTATGTTCAGCGCCAAAAAGGGCTCTCCCCCCATAGCATAAACATCGCTCAGTGCGTTAGTTGCGGCAATTTGCCCAAATGTATAGGGATCATCCACAACAGGAGTAAAAAAATCAACAGTCTGAATCAATGCGACATTCTCATTTATTTTATAAACTGCCGCATCATCAGATGTTTCAATCCCCACAAGCAGGTCAGGATGATGAGGCTTTTGTAAATGACACAAGACTTGTGCCAAAATCTCCGGAGAGATTTTAGCCGCTCATCCGGAAGTTTTCGACATTTGGGTCAGTTTAATTTCTGTGTTTCGTGCATGCTCATTTTCGTTTTGTTTCATAAATGAAAGAGATCCTTTCCTAATTTTGCGTTTAAATAATTTTGCAATGTAAGCAATAATTCCCATCTTATGTATAACATTTTAAAATTTCACTAATACCTCATTAAGAGCACGTGGAATTTGTTTGATAATATCGAAGACTTGGGTTGCCGGAGTCGGCGCAGCATAGAAACCAGCTATACGGTTAACTTTGGCGGCTTTAGCTGATGCTGTTTTTATTTCCATTCCTGAGGCGATCAAGGCAGAGACGATTCCAGTCAGAGTATCTCCTGTACCTCCAATTGCCTCAAGGGTTTCTTCAACTGGAGTGTCTATAACAGTTATAATACCGTTTCTATCGGCCACATAATCCGTTGCTCCCTTAACAAGAAGATACGATGACGCATTATTATGTTGGTATGCTCTTTTTATTAAATCCGGGATCAGGTTTTCTTCGTGCAAAATAAATCCTCTTGTGTAAAAGGGATGTGGCGCTTTTTCGTCAGCTAAATACGCAAGTTCACCAGCATCAGGGGTAAATAAATCGAAAAAAGGAGCGTCCCCTCCCATTTTGGCAACATACATAAATCCCGCATCCGCAATTAAAATTGGCCTGTTTTGCATTTTAGATATTGCTGCAGTCACTCTTTTAAATAAAACGACATCAGGCTGAAAATAATGAAATACCAATGACTTAAAAGACGAATCAGCAATATTCTCTTCTAAGTATTTATAAAGAAGCTTACATCCTTCACCATTACCTATATCTCCAACTAAATAACAATAAGGGAGAGGTTTATTCATATATTTTAATGTTTCGATTGCAGCCGCTATCATTGCTGGTGTGCCACGGTTCACACTGACATGATTATCTCCAATAATAAGATGATCACCTTCCAGAAAAACCCTGCCAGCAACAAGCGGAAAATTAATTTCTGGAATCGTACCCACAATACCTAACATATTTCTACCACTCTGTCATATGCGATCTGAAGAGCATAGGCGCAAAGAGTGTGACCTATGTCTTTGGGTTGAGGCGCATCGTTTAAGTGTTTGTTTACCATCTGTCCTGCAAGGTAGGGAACGTCTGGACAACCTCCGCCAGAAACATTAACTATCAATTTCGTGCTTCTATCAACTGTTATTTTCATGTTTGCAGCTCTGACCATAAGGAAATTACCATAAATCTTTTCATAAAGTAGATTTACGGGTTCCAGCAAAACAGTATTGACAGGAACAACCTGAATTGGCTTGAGATTTACCTCCAAGAGGCTCCTTCTGATAGACAATTCTTCTATAAGAGGAAACTCAATCACTAAATCGCAGCCACTTCTTATGTTTGGAGGAGGTCCCATTACTTTAATTTTCCATCCAGTTGCCTTTAAAACCTTTTCAGCTCTAATGACATCTGTTGTATTTTCAAAAACCAGTATCCCATATCCTGAATTATCGGAATCGGTCTTTGTTTTTTTACCAAAAATTTCAAACATATCAGATTCCCTTTCGTAAAACGATCCTGTACGCATCCCTTTCCGGCTGAACTTCTGCTGTTTCCCAGGCTTGAGATTTACCAGCACGGCAGACATTTTCCTTCGCCGTTTCTGTGTCAACTAAAATTACCAATTCGCCATCGTTTATTTTTTTTATGGCATTTAAAGTTAGAATAACCGGTTGAGGACAAGAAAGCCCCCTGGCATCGATTATAGTGTTGCTGCTCATAATTTTGTCCCTCCTATATGCTTTCTCTCATCGTAAATCCAATTAACAAACATGAAATCAATCCTATAGAAAACGCAATCATACCTGCTGGCGTCGCTCCCGCACCAGAGCTGGCCAGTCCAAAATTATGGGCAAAGGCAGCGCCAACAATCATACCTATAACAAATACAGCAGCATCTCCATCTCCTTCTCCAGACAAGAAAAGTTGACGGCCAGGGCAACCGCCTGCCAGGGTGAAAGCCAGTCCAGCAAGCAACATTCCGAGAAAATTCCAGAGCTGCATAGTGTGGGCAACCGGCTGATTTTCAAATCCGGGGTGGAACTGTTTTAGTATCAGGTTAACTATAAAAGCTGCTACCGTAAGGCTAACCAATCCCGAGAAGAGGTGTGTTTGCTTAAATAAAATGAGGTCACGTAGTGCTCCCATTGTACAAAAGCGGCTTCTTTGTGCCAGAAAACCAATAACAATTCCAACGACAAGGGAAATTGCCAATGATGGGTGCATAGAACCAGGACCTTTAACACTGTAAAAGAGAATACCGCTTTTGCCTTCTCCCTGAATCTGAGGATTCAAAATTAATAAAATCAGAAAAAACATCATGATTATTGGGAAAATCCATCCTACGGATGTGTATGTTTTATGACTTGAACTTAGTGTATACCCAGATTTAAGAAACCTGGTGCCTATCCAAATACCTGACGTTAGACCGAGTAATCCCGCAATGGCATTGTAATCCCCGCCTGCCAACCGAAGTGCCGCCCTCCAAGGACACCCAAGAAAGATTAGAGCTCCGATCATCGCGAAGGCACCGAGGATAAATCGAACGAGAGGTGCCGATCCTAGACGGGGTCTAAATTCCTTAAAAGCATATGCGGCGATAAAAGATCCAAGGACAAAGCCTATTATCTCAGGACGTAAATATTGTACAACCGGAGCACGATGCAAACCAAGGGCTCCTGTTATGTCGCGTACAAAACAGGCAACACAAATACCCATGTTTGCAGGGTTGCCCCAAAATTGCAGAAGAGATGCTAAAATGCCAATTACAATGCCAACTCCGATTATGCCCTTTTTTGTTGCTAATACGTTTTTCATGTCGTGCAAAACCACCTATCCCTGATTAAAATGTAGTGTAGAATGGAATCCTTCCGCATTCTACTACACCTAAATTTAAATTTGAAATAGATAATGCTGATACTAACATCCTTGCATATAACACTAACAAATACGAAAACTTTTAAAAACTTTTTTGAAATTACACTTTGGAACATGAATGTATAATTGCACGATAGATAATGAAGAAGGATATTACATTGTATCCTTTTGAAATTTTAAGCAGCACAAGACCAAGGAGAGAATTTAATTGATAAAAAAAGATATGACACCACTTGATATTGTTGAAAAATACCCAGAAACTGAACCTGTATTTCGTGAATATGATGCTATTTTAGGAGAATGTCTGCTTTGTAATTATTTATTTGATTCAATTGAAGAAATTGCTGCAAAAAGCGAAATAAACATCGAGGAAATGATTAAACGCCTTAATAAAGGTATTGCCCCGCATCATTGAACAATTTTCTTGAAAATTAAAGCTGAAGGAGAAAAAATGGAGTTTAAACAGATAGAGAGTTTTGTTGCTGTCGCTCAAAAAAAGAGTTTTTCCAATGCGGCTAACACATTATTTATGTCTCAACCGGCCGTTACCTGTAACATACAAAAGCTAGAAAGAGAGCTTGGAATTAAATTGATCGACAGAAAAACAAAAAATATAACTTTAACAGAAGGAGGAAATATCTTTTATCGTTATGCGGTTGAGATGATCAATCTTTGTGCTCAAGCCGAGTATGCTCTTTCTGAATATAATAATAATATTAAAGGTGTAATTGAAATATACGCTAGTACTATGCCAGAACAATATCTCCTCCCCTACATTGTAAAAGCTTTTAATGACCTTTATCCGCTGGTTCTTTTTTCCATTCGTCACAAAGACTCTAAGGAAGTAGTAGATGAAATCCTTTCAGGCAAAATTAATTTTGGGTTTGTTGGGGCAAAGTATCATTCTGAAGCCCTTCAATACATTGATTTTTATGATGATACCCTTGTTCTTATTACCTCACCTCAAAATAACTATACTTCAGATTCTCTTAATATCAAGAATTTGTCAGGGGAGAAAATATTAATCAGGGAAGAAGGATCTGGTACTAGACATCTTTTTGAGAAAGCACTGAAAAAAAAGAGGCTGGATTTGAGTATGTTTCACTCGCAAATAATCTGTGATAGCCTGGAAGCAATAAAAAGAATGGTAGCATTGAACCTTGGTATCAGTTTCGTGTCAGATATTGCTGTAAAAAGTGAAGTAACATCTGGATTTCTGAACAAATACGAAATAAAGGATTTAGATCTTAATAGGCATTTCAGCCTAGTTTTCTCTAACAACAGATATTTTTCTCCTGTAGAAGAAAAATTTAAAGATTTTGTACGGGCATGGAGCTGGGACCAGATCTTTCATTAACACAGCAGAAGAACCCGTCATAGTAAAATTTAAGTCTCAAACTAACTGTACAGGCAGGAAAGTTTACCCTAAACTTTTCTATAAATATGTGTAGGTACTACGTCTTTTGGGAATAAAACCTGTTTGGACAAAATATGAACAGCACCCCCAAAGTTGGACATAAATCCAACTTTGGGGGTGCTGTTCATGAAGGCTTGTCTTCCTTTTTTACTTCTCGAGCTGAAAGAGGAAGGGGATCCTCGCCCGGGCCGTGATTTTCTCACTGAAGATCCAGAGTCTGGAAGCCCGGAGGGCGGCGGCGTCGATGCGGGAGAAGCCGCTGCTCCGCTCGACCTCGGCGTCTGTCACCCGTCCCGATTGTATGGTCACGAGGATGACTGCTTTTCCTTCCTCACCCCGCTTGCGGGAGAAGAGGGGATAGATGGGCACGGCTCGTTTCACGATAGAGAGGGTCTCGCCGTCTATGGGTTCGGTCGCCTTTTTGTAGGAGAGCGGGCTTGAAATTTTTCTATTTTGGGGGCCGCCCCTGGCCGTTGGAATCTCTTGGAGAAGCGAAATTGTTGGCGTCTGCGCGGAAAGAGGGGGCGCTGCTGGCGGTGCTTTCTCCGGTGAAGGCTCTTCCTTCTGGCGGGAGACTTTTTTCTTCGCAGTCTTTTGAAGCGTGGGGCGCTCCTTCGGCATTTCCCGGAGAGCCGCAAGGCTGAGAGCCTCGGGCCGGGGGACCTGTTTTTCGACTGCGGTCCGGACAGCGGGAGAGTTTCCTTCAGCTTGGAGAGGCGCAAGGGGTACTTCCCGTATCTCGGGCACAACAGGTTCTTCCCGAGTCTCCGGGGCCTGAGGGACAGAGTGCTCTACGGCGCCAGGAGCGATCATTTCGGAATCGACGGGGGTTTTCATTACAGGAGTTTCAAGGTGCCTCAGCACCAGCCGCAGGGGAGGAAGGGGTTCCGACGCCTCGGGAAGGGAGGGGGGAATCAGCAGAAGAAGCAGATGGAAGAAAAGACTGGCGGCGATGGCGGTAAACCAGCGTCTCATTTTGCCTCCCCTCCCTCGAGGGCCAGTCCCGCGGAGGAGACGCCGAGACGTCTCAGAAGATCGAGCATCTCCGCAACTTCGCCGTAGGGGACTGAACGGTCTGCGGCCACGAGGATCTCCCGTCGTTCATTCAGGACGCTCTGAACAAGCTCGGGAAGCTCTTCCCTGTCTATTTCCCGACTTCCCCACAGAAGGGTGCCGTCAGCGGTGAGGGTCAGCAGCACGGATCCCCCCGTTCCCTCCATGACCCCTTCGCCCCGAGGGAGGTCCACCACTATCTGCCCCGAGAGAAAGGTTGCCGTGAGGACGAAGAAGATGATGAGCATGAAGAGGACGTCGATGAGGGGGGTGATATCGAGGGCGATACCTCTCCGGCTCCGTCTGGTCATAGCGACGGAATGTCTCCTTTTCGGGAGGAGGAAAGAAAGCGCTCCCGCAGGAGGAAGTCTGCGCCCCGGTTCAGGCACTCCTCCTCGGAGTCGATTCGGCGGAGCAGCAGGCTGGAGGCGAAAAGCACGGGGATTGCCACGGAAAGGCCGGCCACGGTGGTGAACAGAGCTTTCCAGATGCCCCCCGTGACTGCCGCGGCCGTTATCTGCCCTCCCGTGCGCAGGGAGGAGAACATCTCCACCATGCCGAGGACCGTCCCGAGAAGGCCCAGAAGAGGGGTTGTTCTGCCGATGACTTCAAGAAGGGACATGTTCTTCTCCCACCGGAAGATCTCCCGGCGGATCTGCTGTTCCACCACGAGCTTCATATCCTCCCTCTCTGCGGTCCAGTGGTCCACCCCGGCCTGAAAGAGCCGATGGAGGGAGCTGTCCGAGCTGTGGACCAGTTTTTTTGCTCCTTCCATGTCCCCCCGGGAGAGATGTGCCCGGAAGGCATCTTCAAGGGGTTCGGGGGCTGCCGAGGCCCGGCGGAAGAAGAGCAGTCTTTCCACCCCCACGGCGAAGGCGGCGACGGAGAGGGCGGCGATGATCCACATAAGAATTCCGCCCGTACGCATCATCTCAAGCATGGCGTGTTTCCTCCTTCATTTTCTCCCCGTCAGCAGCAGCCAGAGAAAAAAGATCGATCCGAGGCAGGAGGTCAACACTCCCACCGGTATTTCCGCAGGGGCCCAGAGGGTCCGGGCTGCCGTGTCGCAGAGAACCAGGAATCCTCCTCCGAAGAGAAGGGAGGCCGGAACGAGGCGGCGATGGTCGGCGCCGACGAGAGCCCTGCAGATGTGGGGGCTCATGAGCCCGACGAAGCCGATGGGGCCGCAGACGGCCACGTTCAGACCCACGGCCAGGGAGACGGCGAAGAAAAGGGTCCGTTCGAGCTTCCGCACGGGAACTCCCCGGCTCTGAGCCATCTCCTCTCCGCAGACGAGGAGGTTCAGCTCAGGGGCGTACAGGCGGGAGGCAAGGTAGATGAGGGCCAGGGCCGGCAGGGCCGAAAGGGGCGCGGAAAACCCCACCGCCGCGATGCCCCCCATGGACCACCGCATCATCCGGAAGGTGTCCACGTACCCCGCTCCGTACTGGATAAGCATGTTGAGGCTTCCGAAGAGAAAGCTCATGGCCACGCCGCTCAGCAGCAGGGTCGATCCTCCCCTGCGCCCCCGGGAGAGGGAGCCCGCGCCGTAGATGATCGCCGTGGCCGCCATGGCCCCGAGAAAGGCCGAGAGGGAGAGGCCGGAGAAGATGCCCAGAAATGAGAAGGCCAGTCCGTACCGGATGGAGAGCACGGCGCCGAAGGCCGCCCCCGTGGAGACTCCGAGCATGTCCGGCGAGGCGAGGGAGTTGCGGAAGAGGGCCTGAAATACCATTCCGCAGAGGGAGAGGGTCGCCCCGGTGATCCACCCCAGGAGCACCCGGGGGAGGCGGAGTTCGAGAAAAATCCGCTCTTCCGTCCCCGAGAGGGATGTCCACAGGTCCGCCGGATTGAGGGAGAGCATCCCCACGAATGGAGCGAGGAGGACCGCCGCAAGGGAGAAGAGAAAGAGGGCGGGGAGGGCGAGGCGTCTCATTCCAGAAGGCCCTCCGGGACCATGTAAGGGATTCCCCCGCCCGTCTGGCTGAAATAATGAAAGGGGGTGTCGAAGAGTTTTGCCGGAAGATCGCCGGAAAGAAAATCCTCCCGGGGGCCGTCCCAGAAGAGCCGTCCCCCCTTGAGGGCGAGGATGCGCCGGGCGCAGCGGAGACTGAGGTTGGCGTCGTGGGTTATGAAGAAAATCGTCGTCCCCTCCTCCCGGTTGACCCGTTCCACCAGGGCGAGGGTCTCCACCTGGTGGCGGTAGTCGAGGAAGGAGGTCGGCTCGTCGAGGAAGAGGATGTCCGTGGTCTGGGCCAGGGCCGCCGCGAGCAGGGCCTTCTGGCGTTCGCCGCCGCTCAACAGGCCAAGCGGCCGGTCGGCGAGGTCTTCAAGGTCGGTCAGGTAAAAGATTCGGGAGAGAATTTCTTTGTCCCCGGAGGTCTCCCCGGTAAAAGACTTCTTCCAGGGGTAGCGGGAGAGGAGGGCGAACTCCCTCACCGTGAAGGGGAGGTCATCGAAGCTCCCCTGGTGGACCCAGGCGATCCGCCTGGCGATTTCTTTGGCGGATAATCTGTCGAGGTCTCTTTCATTAAGAGTTACTGCTCCCGATGCCCGTTCTTCGAGGCGGCCGAGGCATTTGAGGAGGCTGCTCTTGCCGGCTCCGTTGGGGCCGATGATCCCGATGAATTCCCCCTTCTCCACCGAGAAGGATATGTCCCTCAGGATGGTCTGTCCGTTCAGGGCCAGCCCGAGGTTTTTCACGTCCAGAAAGGGATTCATGGGGTCCACGGAATTTCGGGGTGGATTTTTTCGGCGAAGGAGCGGAGAATCTGCGCCACCCGGGGGCCGGGGCGGAGGTAGACCGTCCCCTCGAAGATGAAGACCCGGTCCTCTCTGACGGCTCTGACGTCGGCGCTCTTCTTCCACTGGGTCTGAAGGGCGGCGGGATCGAAGAGGGTATCGAGGTCCACAGGCCCGACGGAATGCCAGAAGGCTCTGTCCCCCACGAGGTCGAAGATGACCTCGGGATCGATCTTCAGAACCCCTTCGAGGGATATCCGGGGGTAGAGGATGCCCTCTTCCCGGGAGGCGTTCTGACCCCCCGCCATCTCGATCAGTTCGTCGTAGAAGGTATTTTTCCCCGCGATGTACACCGATGTAAGGCGCTTTTCGGCGAGGTCGCGGGAAACTGAGAGCAGCACCCTGGGGCGGGAGGAGACGGCGGCTGTTTTCTCCGTCACTTTCCGGATCTCTTCCCGGATGGCCGCGACGATTCCGGCGGCTTTTTCCTCCGCTTCGCAGGCCCGGCCGAGATCCTCAAGGCCAGCGAAAATCTCCTCCACCTTTTTCTGCCGGAGAAGGACGCAGGGGATGCCGAGAGCCTGAACCTGGGAGAGGAACTGCTCGTGGATGTCCGACAGCACCAGCAGATCGGTCTTTCTGGCCAGAAGAGCCTCGAGGTTGAAGCCCGCGAAGCCGCCGATCTGCTCCTTTGTCCGGGCCTCGGCGGGGTAGTCGCAGAACTCTGTCACTGCAATGATGTTTTCCCCCTGGCCGAGGGCATAGAGCATCTCCGTCCCCACGGGGGTGAGGGAGACGATCCGCTTGGGTGAGGCCTCAGCAGATGAGAAGAACAGCAAAAAGAGTATAAACAGAGTGGAAAGATGTATTTTTTTCAAGACGAGTGACGCTCCTTAGAGAGAAAAGAAAAAGGGGACCGCGGGGTCCCCTTGAGAGTGATCTGGATGCTTTTTGCCCGCGCACGCATCCGCCGATTCCTTCAGGTTTTCTGGCTCCCGGGAAAAATCTCCCGGCTACAGTGGCGGGGCCGCTCCGGCGTTTCACCGGATTGCCCTGAAAGATCCGTCCTCGTATTCGTTTTTGTCTCTGTAGGAGAAGAGTTCTTTTCAGACAGGCACATTCTACGGGGTAATGACCCGGCGGTCAATAAGGCAAAGCCGTCTTTGCAGCGAGCGATCTGCAGCTGTTCATTTTCTATTGATTGCATATTGCCTTGTGCGTTTGCGAAGTATATAATTTCTGAATTAACAAAGAACTGCATTCTCTTTCGGATCTTTCAGGTTTGAAGTGAGAAAGGAAGGTGGAGTTGAAAAGCAGACGGAAACTGGCGTTGTATCTTGTGAAACCCCTGGGCAGTCTGAAGCAGGAAATTTGGAGAAGGAGAGAAGAATATGAAAAAAATGATACTTGGGGTCCTCATCGTATTGCTCGTTTTGTCATCCGCCCGCGGCGCTCCGGCAGAGCCGATCAATTGGGTCACGCAGTGCGTGTTCTCACTGCAGCTTCCCCTCTCCCAGGCTTACCTCTCCTGGGCGAACAAAGTGAAGGAGATGAGTGGCGGAAGGCTCGTCATCGAGACTCACGGAGAAGGAGAAATAACGCCTCCCGCCTCTACCTATGAAGCGGTCCGTGACGGAGTGCTCGATGCCGCAATGAATACGCCGGCCTGGCAGAAAGGTATCTACCCGGCCGGAGATCTATTTTACACTCTTCCTGGAGGGGTTACGGAGACGATAGACCTCCTGACCTGGTCTTATAGAGACGGGTTGAGGCTTCAGCAGGAGATGTACGGCGATACGGTCATTGTTTTCCCCATCGGATTGACTCCTCCGGAAGTATTCTGGTCCACCAAAGAGATCAAAACCCTGAGTGATCTGAAAGGCCTGAAGATGCGCACCTCGGGCCTTGCCATGGACCTTTTCAGCAGACTCGGCGTTTCCGTAGTTTCGCTGCCGGGAGGAGAGGTGGTACCGTCTCTCCGGAGAGGCGTAATCGATGCCGCCGAATTCTGCTTCCCGTCCATGGACGAAAGTCTTGGCATTCATGAGATTGCGAAATATATGATTATCCCTCCGATTCATGCGGGATCGAACATCTTTCAGCTTTTCATCAATCCCAAGAAATGGAAGGAGCTTCCCGATGATCTGAAGGCCGTCGTGAAGAACGCAGCTCATGCAGCGACCATAGAGGTCTTTGCTCAGCAGATGGAGGATCAGGGGGCTTCGATACAACGTCTCAGGGCCGCAGGCGTAAAATTCTGCAAGCTGTCAAAAGAGGACCAGAAAATAGTCTATGATCTGGCGTATCAGATAATTGAAGAAAAAGCAAAAACGGACCCGTGGATCGCCAAAATCTGGGAATCGCAGAAAAAGCTCATAACCAATCTTCAGACCTTTACAACTTTGACGAAGTTTGACAAATAAATTCTTGAAGAGAGGCGAATTTTTTTCCTGAAAGGGAGCGCCACTGAATTTATTGCGGTTCCTCAATGCATGAATGAATCCGGATGTTGCTGCGGAATTGCGTCTTGTGAGGAATAAAGCAGCCGCGAAGGTCTTTGTTTGTCGCAATGACCTGGAATATGAAAAGGGGGCTGAACTTCATTCAAACATCGGAAGAAACAGAGAAAATGGCTGAAACTTTTGAAGCCGCTTTTGATTTTTCGGGAAGAGTCGCTCTTGTTACCGGCGGAGCGAGTGGTATAGGAAAGGCCGCCGCCCTTGCGTTTGCCTCGAATGGCGCAAAAGTCGCAATGCTTGACATGGAGGAATCGGCCGGAAAAGAAATCTGCGATGAAATACAGGCTCAGGGAGGCCAAGCTTTTTTCCTGAAGACCGATGTTGCAGACATGGGAAAGGTGAAAAGCGATGTAAGCCTGATCAGGAAAAGATGGGGACGCATTGACATCTTGCTGTGCAGTGCAGGCATAGTTCATACCAAACCCTTTCTTGAATCTACGGAAAGCGAGTTCGACAGGGTTTTCTCCGTGAACGTCAAGGGCATCTTTGTCTGCAATACAGCGGTCCTTCCGATTATGATCGAGCAGAAATACGGCAAGATCATCAACATAGGATCAGTTGCGGGGAAGACGGGGGGAGGCTTTCATGGAAGCACTCTTTATGGCTCAACCAAAGGAGCCGTCATCGCTCTGACAAAGGGTATCGCACGAGAAGCCGCAATGTACGGCATCAATGTCAACTGCATCTGTCCCGGTGCTGTTGATACCCCGATGCTGAAAGATATCTCCTGTGAAAAGCGGAAATCTGCCATTGAGATGTCAATGATTCCAAGGTTTGCCCAGGCTCAGGATATAGCGGACATGGCTGTTTTCCTGGCATCTGACTGGGCGAAACATATCACCTCGGGAATTGTGAATGTTGATGGAGGGCTCAATAAGGGGAACTGAATTGTAACGGGAAGGAAAAGAATGCTTTTTGGGTAGAAAGAGATCTTTCTGCCCAAAAATTTTTAGCTGCTTTTTCTTGAAATATGGCGCTTGGATTTGTGAAAAGTTCAATCTGATAGATAAAATAAAATATTTTAAAGTTTTTTCAGAAAGCCAGGAATAACCCGTCCGCTGATCGAATGACGTTATGTAAGGAGAGGTTGCGAAATGACGACTGGAAGTGTGAAAAGACAGTATGATCTCTCCGGAAAAGTGGCTATTGTTACCGGAGCAGCGAAAGGGATAGGTTTTGCCGTTGCCGGAACTTTTGCACGCTTGGGAGCAAAGGTCGTTCTTTTCGACCTCGATGAAAAAGAGGGTGCTGAGGCGTGTGAAAAAATTTCCCTGTCAAAGGAGAAGTCCCTCTTTCTGAGGACAAACGTAGCAGATCGGGATGATGTGCAGAGGAATGTGGAGTTCGTGAAAAAAATCTTGAGTAAAGTGGATATACTCGTCTGCAGCGCCGGGATTATTCATACCAGGCCTTTCCTTGAAACCACGGAGGCTGATTTCACGAGAGTGTTTGACGTCAATGTTAAAGGAATTCTTT
The DNA here is from genome assembly GCA_963674625.2 of Aminobacteriaceae bacterium. Lineage (GTDB taxonomy): Bacteria > Synergistota > Synergistia > Synergistales > Aminobacteriaceae > JALHFZ01. Next base: position 1,351,563 of record CAXXXO010000004.1, read on the forward strand.
TCTGCAACCAGGCCGTTTTGCCCGGCATGGCTGAACGGAAGTATGGAAAGATCGTCAATATTGCGTCGGACGCCGGCAAAACGGGCGGGGGCTTTTTGGGAAGCACTCTCTATGGATCGTCAAAAGCAGCCGTAATCGCCATGACCAAGGGAGTTGCCCGGGAGTTCGGCCCTCTTGGAGTGAATGCTAACTGTATCTGTCCGGGACCTGTGGAAACCACCATGATTCAGGAAATGACCCGGGAAAACCGGGAACGAATCCTGTCAGGCTCTCTGATAAAACGATTCGCCACCCCTCAGGATATTGCCGATGCAGCGGCTTTCCTGTCTTCAGATTACGCAGGACACGTCACTTCTGAAGTTCTCAGCGTCGATGGAGGTATTATGAAGGGCAACTGAAGGAAAAAACTTCAGCATGTCGTTCAGGGCATTTATTCAAGAAGAAAATTCAACAGGGCAGGAGCCGCCTTTTGGGAGGGAATACAGTTGATTGAAGATAAAAAACAGCGGTGGCTGCACATTTTCAAAGTCATGGTTCGTATCCGCAAATTTGAGGAACTGACGGAGGTCTATTTCGGTCAGGGGCGTTTCCGCGGGACGGTTCATCCTTATATCGGTCAGGAAGCCATTGCGGCCACGGTGATCAGCAATTTGAACACCGGGGATTATGTGGGAAGCACCCACAGGGGGCACGGTCACACCATAGCGGTCGGATGCGAGCTTAAAAAAATGCTTGCGGAGATGCTCGGAAAGGAAACGGGCCTCTGCCGCGGACGGGGCGGCTCCATGCACATGCAGGATTTTTCGAGGGGATATCTCGGCCAGAACGGAATTGTCGGCGGCGGAGTCGCCATGACTGCCGGAGCCGCTCTCTCGGCACAAATCAAGGGATCCGGACAGGTAGCGGTCGCCTTCTACGGCGAAGGAGCCTCCAATCAGGGGGTCGTTCATGAAACGATGAACATCTGCTCGGTATGGAAGCTCCCTATGATATTCGTGTGCGAAAACAATCAGTTCGGTGTGACGACGAGAGTCGATGTGAGTACCTCCGTGAAAGATATTTCCGTTCGCGCCAAGGCTTACGATATGGCTGGGGTGACCGTTGACGGCAGAAGTGTACCTGAAGTGGAGCATGCGGTCCGCACAGCAATTGAAAGAGCCCGTGCGGGAGAAGGACCGACGCTTATAGAGGCAAAATGCTTCCGGTGGCTGGGGCATTACTTCGGCGACAACGAACCGACGCGCACCAGGCAGGAAGTGGAAGCGGAGAAAAAGAAAGATCCGATTCTCATGTTCAAATCGGTACTTCTATCCGAAAAACTTGCCGCCGAGGAAGAACTGGCAGCAATTGTGAATCAGGTGGAGGAGGAGCTCAAAGAGGCGGTCGAATTCGCGGAGAATTCTCCGGCTCCTGATCCCCGGACAGTCACCGAATCAGTTTTTTGCGAAAAAGTGGTTCTTTAGGAAGGGGATGAGATCATGACTGTCAAGACCTACTTCAACGCAATTGCCACGGTTCTCGCTGAAGAAATGAGAAGGGATCCGGCAGTATTCGTTATGGGAGAAGATATTGCCGACGGAGGAGGCAGCTTCAGCTGTACAAAGGGCCTGCTCGAAGAGTTCGGACGCAATAGGGTCAGAAATACGCCCATTTCGGAGTGCGGCTTTGTGGGCATGTCTCTCGGAGCGGCAATCTGCGGTCTTCGCCCTGTAGTGGAGATAATGTTCCTTGATTTTGCCTGCAATGCAATGGATCAGATCATCAACCAGATTTCAAAGGCACGCTATATGAGCGGCGGCACAGTGAAGACCCCTCTGGTGCTGCGGGGTCCCCAGGGAGGGTGGCGCGGCAAGGCGGCCCAGCATTCCCAGAGCCTGGAGACGCTCTTTATGCATATTCCCGGGATCAAGGTAGTTTGTCCTTCTTCTCCTTATAATGTCGCAGGTCTGCTGAGGGCCTCTATCCGAAGCGACGATCCCGTCCTGTTCTGTGAACACAAAAATCTCATTCCCGTAAAAGGGGAAGTTCCCGATGATCCGGAATTTCTCATTCCTCTCGGCAAAGCGGACGTTGTGCGGGAAGGAAAAGACGTGACAATCGTAGCGAGCCTGATGTGCGTTCATTTCGCTGTCGAAGTCGCTGAAAAAATGGCGAAAGAGGGAGTCAGCATTGAAGTGGTGGACGTTCGGACGCTCGTTCCTCTGGATAAAGAGACTATTCTCTCTTCGGTCCGGAAGACGGGACGTGCCGTGGTCGCCCATGAGGCGGTAAAATTCTGCGGCTGGGGAAGCGAGATAAGTTCCATGATCATGGAAAATGCCTTCGAATATCTCGATGCCCCGGTTGTCCGCGTGGGAGCGAAATACTGTCCGATTCCCTACGCCAAGGAGCTTGAAGACGAAGCGCTTCCCAGTGTCGGGGATATCGAACAGGCCGTTCGGCGCGTCATCGCCTGAAAACCGGGGCCGAAATATGGAAGTCAGGGGGGATCGCGGGAATGGCTGAAATTGTAAAAATGCCCAAGCAGGGGCTGCAAATGACTGAAGGGACAATACTGAAATGGTTTGTGGAAGAAGGACAGGAAATAAAAGAGGGAGAGCCTCTGTTTGAGGTTGAGACGGACAAGCTGACTCTTGTTGTAGACTCTCATTTTTCCGGAACAGTCCTGAAACTTCTCGCTCAGATCGGCGATGCAGTGCCGATTATGGAGCCTATCGCTGTAATAGGGGCGGCAGACGAGGATTTTGCCGCTCTTCTTCCTGAAAAAAGGAAAAAACAGGAAGAGACTGTCTCTCAGGCGGAGGTTCCTGTGACCGACACCTCTTCCTCTCTTCCCGTTTTCGGAGAATCGAAAGGAGAGAGGATTGTTCAAGGGAAATTTGTCACACCGCGGGCAAGAAAAATAGCCGCGGAGATGAATATATCCCTTGAAGCAGCTGCGCAGAGTACTTCGGGCAATAAAGTTTCTTCTCGGGAGATCATTGCATTTAACGAAGCTGAAAGAAGCAATAGGGCTCGGTTGAAGGCCTCGCCCGTCGCACAGCGCATGGCTGAGGAAAAGGGAATAGAGCTGGCATCAGTCAGGAAAACAGGGGACAGAATCATGAAGGCAGACGTAACTTCTGCCCTTGCTTCTGCAGGCGTGCCAGGTCGGGGAACGCATTTGATCCCTTTCACGGGGATGCGGAAGATAATTGCCTCCCGAATGCTCGAAAGTCAGCATGAAATGGCCCAGACCCACAATCGTATCCGGACGGATGTTTCGGAATTGATTGCCCTGAGGGAAAAACTGGCGGAAAACGGCCTCAAGGTTTCGTTCAACGATATCTTTATACGCCTTCTGTCCCGGGTTCTCCGGGAGTTTCCCAAGGTCAATTCGTGCTGGACGGAAGAAGGAATTCTGCTTCATGACTACGTGAACATGGGGATCGCAGTGGGACTCGACGACGGATTGGTCGTTCCGGTACTCCCAAACGCGGATGCGCTGACTCTTGCTGAAATATCAGAACAGAGCGGAAAATTGGTGCGTGCTGCCAGGGAAGGGATGTCCAATCCGGATGATTTCAGCGGAGGGACATTCACTCTTTCCAACCTCGGAATGTTTGAGACCGACGAATTCGTTGCGATAGTGAATCCTCCGCAGGCGGCAATTCTCGCGCTGGGGTCCATTATCCGTCAGCCTGTAGCTGACGAGAAAGAGGAAATCGTCGTAAGACCCATGATCACCCTTACATTGAGTTATGACCACAGGATCATTGACGGGGCTGTTGCGGCGAAATTTCTTCAAAGGCTGAAGCAGCTTATCCGTAATCCTCTCCTCGTCTATTGATGATTTTCCCTTCTAAAAAGGGGCAGAATCACGGTCCCGATTCCGGGGCAAGAAGAGCACATAATCATGATAAAAAGCATTGAACTCTTGACACGGCTTGCCCATCTTCCTATAATCCCGGGAAAACCGCGAAATTTCGGGCTCGTTCCTTCGTGGGGCGAGCCTGTTTTTTTGAATGAAGGAGGAGATTGACGTGAAACTTGCAGTGGCAGGCGCAACGGGAGAAGTGGGCCGGATGATGGTGAAGGTGCTTGAGGAAAATAATGTCCGTCCCGAAGAGATCGATTTTTACGCTTCGGCGAAAAGCGAAGGAGCGAAGCTGACCTTTGCGGGAAAAGAATACGAGGTGAAAGGACTCACCGCCGATGCTATGAAGAACGGGTACGACTACCTTCTCTTTTCGGCGGGAGCCTCGGTCTCCCGGGAGTTCGCCCCCATTGCGGCAAAGGCGGGGAGCGTGGTCATAGACAATTCTTCGGCATTCCGGATGGATGAGAATATTCCACTCGTGGTGCCGGAGATCAACGGAGATCTGCTGAAGGGATATCGAAAGGGGATAGTGGCCAACCCGAACTGCTCCACGATCCAGATGGTCCTTGGCCTTTCGAAAATCCATGAGCTCTATGGCATCCGCTCGATTGTGGTGAGTACCTACCAATCCGTCTCCGGAGCGGGCCGGGGAGGGATGAACGAACTCGAAGCCCAGATGAAGGGAGGCACGGAGGCGAAAAAGTTCGGCAAGCAGATTCACCTCAACGTGATCCCGAAGATAGGCACGCTCCTCGACAACGGCTTCACCGACGAGGAGATGAAGATGGTGAACGAGACCCGGAAGATTTTCCGGGATCCGAACATCTCCGTCTGGCCCACCACCGTCCGGGTTCCGGTGCTCTACAGCCACTCAGAGGCAGTCTTCGTCGAGACCCGCAAACCCTTCGAACTCGGCGGCCTCGCCGGGGCGTTGAAGTCGAGCGAAAACGTGGTCTTCACCGAGGATCTTGTGACGCCCCTCGATGCGCAGGGAACCGATTCAGTCTTCGTGAGCCGTCTCCGGGCCTTTGACGATACCCGTTTTCTTTGCTGGAACGTGGCTGACAACATCCGGGTGGGGGCCGCCACAAACGCTGTACGGATTCTGCTGAAGCACGGAGAGCTGAATTAGCCTGAATTTTTTCCCTCCATCCATCATGTCGTGTTTGTCATGATGGATTGGAGGGCGGCAAAGGCTCACTTCATTCGGAAAAGACTGACCGGTCCGGAGAGTTTTGACATCGGGCGCCCGAACAGTCCAAATGCAGGGTTCAGAGGATTTGCATCCGCAATGCTGCGGCCGGAAATACGCAGGAGAATACAACTCGTCTTGACAGAACATTCGAAAGTTACTTATAATGTAATCCGATCTTTCCTATTATACCCATTGTATACTGAAGGGAAACTAGTTGCCTTCAATTCAGAATTCGGTAATTCCGATTCAGAACACCCTTGGATTTTTTCGTGTGCTTGCAGTCAAATCCGGTCGGAAACAAACGGATTGAAATGACAAAAAGAAAAAGTTCCTTGTAAGGGGGCAGAGATTTCTGAGATTGTCTTTGCAGAGAAACTCTATTCGAAACTTCCATGGATCATCGAAGTCCTCCTTTCAAAGAACCTTTGATGTTTCTGAGAAAATAATCCAGGCATCGAATGTCGTTGTGTCGGTGTATGGAGTTTGTCGGAAAAACATCCGAGGATCTTTTTCTTGTTTTTTGCCTTCGAGGGCCTCATCGCGAGAGAGGGCTTTTTTTTGAAATAGATGCCAGTTCTCTTCTTTGCCTTTTTCGGAAATCCAAAATGAACCGACTCTTGTTCTTTCAATCACAGAAATAGACTGCAAAATGCTTGTTTTGAGCCTCGGGGCCATAATGCAAGCGTTCACGCCCGCTTAAAGTGCACGATGTCCTCCTGCAGTCCGACAGCTTCGAACGCATCGTGAACAACAGCTTTCCCTCATGATTCGGAAGAGTTTAGAAATCCTATTACTTTCGAGATAATTGTTTTGAACCCGGCCTTCAATAATACGCAGGTTTAAAGTAAAATTAAAATTATAATTTATTGAAAAAAGATGCTATGAAGATACTTTCAAATAGTAGTTTATTTCCATATCAAATTAAAAAGAAATTTCAGTAAGAATACGGAGGGAAAAAGTGAGATATACACATGATTTTTTAATGTCCCTGTACAGAAAAATGATGACGATCCGGAAATTTGAGGAGACTATTCTGGAACTCGAAAAAGCCGGTCAGTTTGTCGGCCTGTATCATCTCTATATAGGTGAAGAAGCCGTTGCCGCCGGGGTGTGCGCCAATCTTCGAAATGACGATTTCATCACCAGCACCCATCGCGGGCACGGACACTGCATTGCCAAGGGAGCCGATGTAAATAAAATGATGGCCGAGCTCTTTGCGAAACAAACGGGGTATTGCAAAGGGTTGGGAGGATCGATGCATATTGCCGATTTTTCCGTAGGGATGCTCGGAGCCAACGGCATCGTGGGAGGCGGATACAATATAGCTGCCGGTTCTGCTCTCGCTTCCTGGATAACAGAAAAGGACCAGGTATCCGTATGCTTTTTCGGCGACGGCGCCTCCAACAGGGGAACCTTCCATGAGGCTCTGAACATGGCGGCCTTATTCGGGCTTCCCCTTGTGTACGTTTGCGAGAACAACGAATACGCTGCCTCTACATCCACGGCAAAATCAACATGCATTCCCAGAATCGCTGACCGCGCGCAAGCCTATGGCATTCCTGGCATAACTGTGGACGGGAATGACGTCCTTGCCGTCTACGAGGCGGCAAAGACTCTGGTCGACCGGGCACGGGCCGGAGAAGGACCGGGATTTCTCGAATGCATCACCTACCGCCACTTTGGACATGTTCGGGGGGATGCTCAAAGGTACAGAGATCAGAACGAAGTTGAAGAACGAAAGAAAAAGGACCCCCTTGTGTGCTTCCGTTCTTTGGTTCTTGAAAAAGGTCTCATGACGGAAGAACAGCTCCATAAAGCTGACATGGAGATCGCGGCGGAAATACAGGATGCCGTGGATGAGGCTCGCCTCGCCCCTGAGCCTGAAGATTTCCGGCTGTTCGAAAACCTCTATGTCTATGCAGAAGGAGAGGAAGCAATACAATGAGAGAGCTTACCTACAGGCAGGCTGTCATCGAGGGACTCGCCGAAGAAATGGAAAGAGATCAAAGAGTATTCTGTCTTGGAGAAGACCTCGGTGACGGAGGAATAGCCGGACGATATGAAGGGCTTGCCCGCCGTTTCGGTCCAAAGCGGATAATCGATACGCCGATTTCAGAGACGTTCATCGCGGGAGGAGCGGTCGGAGCTGCCGCCCGGGGCCTGAGGCCCGTTTGCGAGCTGCGCATCGCCGATTTCATGATGGTTGCCATGGATGAGATCGTGAATCAGATTGCAAAGCTGCGGTTCATGTCGGGAGGGCAGTGCCGCCTTCCTATCGTTCTCCGTGCGGTCTACGGGACATGGGGATCCATGGCCGCTCAGCATTCTCAATCTCTTGAATCGATTTTCTACCAGATCCCCGGCCTGAAGGTCATAGATCCTTCAAACCCGGCAGACGCTAAGGGTATGCTGAAGGCCGCCATACGGGATGACAACCCTGTACTGATGCTCGAACGGAAAGCCCTTTCCGAGGTCAAAGGATCTGTGCCGGAGGGAGACGTCATCATTCCGCCGGGCAAGGCTTTTCTTTCCAGGGAAGGGGAGGACGTTACGATCGTCTCCTATTCCCTGGGCGTCCGTCTTGCCCTGGACGCAGCGGAGCGGCTCGCTCGAAGAAAAATTTCCGCCGAAGTGATCGATCTGAGATCCCTCACCCCGCTGGATTATGAAGCGGTAAGGAAGTCTGTGATGAAGACGGGCCGTCTTGTCGTTGCTTCTGAGGCCATAAAAAAGGGAGGCGTGGGCGGAGAGATCGCCGCGGATGCGGCGGAAAACGTATTCGGGCATCTCAAGGCGCCGATTGCGAGAATCGGGGCGCCCTTTGTCCCCGTCCCATTCAGCCCGAAACTGGAACGGCTTGTGCGGCTCACAGCGGATGATATTGAACAGGCTGTCCTTAAAATTATGGCATTCGAGGAAAAAAAGAAATAATTTTTTACTTTTTCTCCTGAAAAAACGGATTTATGCTTTTTCTGTCAGCGCAGCATGAATCAAGAGCCGAGAAACATGGTCCCTGGACAGAGAAAATTTCAGGTCCCCGTGTCGGCTCGGCATCGCAGTAGAATCAATTGAAAGGGGGAATTTCGCGAAGACTCTGAAGGAGGATTGGAATGGGATCCGGCTGGAAGTTTTTCAAAGTTCTCTGCGAAAAATGGGAAAAAATTGAAAGGGGATAGACAATTGAAAAAGATGATTTTGGCGCTTCTTGTTCTTGCGATGGTATTTTCAACCGTTGCCGTTGCCGCAGCAGCTCCTATTACATGGGTTACCCAGAGCGTGTTCTCTACACAGCTCGCTCTCGGAAAGATGTATCTTTCCTGGGCGAAGAAGGTCCAGGAGATGAGCGGCGGCAGGTTGCTCATCGAGACCCACGGCGAAGGTGAAATTACCCCTCCCGCGAGTACTTTCGAGGCCGTGCGGGACGGAGTGCTCGATGCAGCCATGAACACCCCAGCCTGGCAGAAGGGAATCTACCCTGCGGGCGATCTGTTCTACACCCTTCCCGGCGGTGTAACTGAGACCATGGATCTTATGACCTGGGCGTATTCCGACGGGATGAAGCTGATGCAGGAGATGTACGGCGACAACGTGATCGTCTTCCCCCTCGGCCTGACTCCTCCGGAGACAATCTGGTCCACAAAGGAGATAAAGAGTCTGGATGATTTCAAGGGCTTGAAAATGCGCTCTTCCGGACTTTGCATGGATATGTTCACCAAACTTGGCGTTTCGGTTGTCCAGCTTCCCGGCGGTGAGGTTGTTCCCTCTCTTAGGCGGGGCGTCATTGACGCTGCAGAGTTCGCTTTCCCGTCCATGGACGAGGGGCTTGGAATTCACGAAGTGGCGAAGTACCTGATCGTTCCGCCGATTCATATGGGTGCGAACATGTTCCAGCTCTTCATTAACCCCGCGAAATGGAAAGCTCTTCCCGACGATCTGAAGGCCATCGTGAAGAACGCTGCATCGGCGGCGACTCTCGAGACCTTTGCCGAACTGATGAAGGATCAGGCAGGCGTCCTCGACCGCTTCGAAAAGGCCGGGGTGAAAATCTTCAAGCTTTCCAAGGAAGACCAGCAGAAGGCCCACGACGTGACAATGGAAATTCTTGAGGCGAAGTCCAAGGAAAATCCCTGGTTCGGGAAGATATGGGCATCGCAGAAGAAGTTCATGAATGAAATAGGAAGATACATATCTCTGACGGGATTCGATAAATAGGCAGAAATATCCCATTGTATCCCCTGCCCCTCTTTAAGCGGGGCAGGGGATATCATTTCAGATTCGTTTTCTTTGTTTTCAGGAGGGGAATATGGGAATTTTAGACTACATCAACAAGATTACTGGGGCATTTGGTTTTCTTGCGGCTTTGCTTGTGATTCCGCTGGCAGGCATCGTCGTCTATGAAATAGGAATGAGATTCATTTTCAATCTGCCCACGGTGTGGGTGTACGATGTTTCCTGGCTGATTTTCGGTGCCATGTTTTTGCTGGGAGGGGCCTATACTCTCCGGGAAGACCGTCATGTCCGCGTTGATATCATATTTCGCCTCTTTCCGAAAAAAATGCAGAAGTTCATTGAGCTTGCCTTCTTTCTCGCAGTTCTTCTTCCCATGTCGGGCGCTCTTGTCTGGAGAGGGATCATTTTTGCCCTTGTAGCATACCAGGGAAACGAGATGCTCTCCACGACCCTTTTTGTATTTCCGGCATGGAGGGCCAAAGTATTTATTCCGATCGGTTTTTCCCTGCTGTTTCTGCAGGGCTTGGCGTGTGCCGTTGATATTCTGCTGAAAAAGGAGACAAAATAAATGGCGATCCCTGTCGAGTATCTTGCTATCGGTATGATGGTTGTACTTCTGTTTCTCATTTTTATGGGAGTGCGCCTCGGATTCGCCATGATGGCGGTGGGTGTTGTGTTCGGGCTGTACTACAGAGGCCCTGCAATTTTATCCCTGTTCATGAACTCGATCTTTGGAGTCATGCAGAACTCCGTGCTCATCGCCGTTCCCCTTTTTGTTTTCATGGGAATTCTGCTCGAGAAAAGCGGCGTTGCAGAGAAACTTTTCGATACGGTCTACCACGCCATGGGATCAAAGCGCGGGAGCCTTGCACTTACGGTCATCCTGATAAGCACCCTCTTCGCAGCCTGCACAGGGGTCATCGCCGCCTCGGTCACGACGATGGCTCTCGTGGGACTTCCTGCGATGATCGCAAGAAAGTATGATCACGGGCTCGCCTGCGGCGTCGTCTGCGCGGGTGGATCTCTCGGCATACTCATCCCTCCCAGCGTCATGCTGGTGGTCATGGGGCCGATGTGCAACCTGTCCGTGACGAAGCTTTTCGCAGGAGCCTTCATGCCGGGATTCCTTATGGCCACACTCTATATCATGTACGTGATGCTCATTTCCTGGCTCCGTCCCGAAATGGCCCCCGCAATTTCCAAAGAAGAGCTCGAAGCCGTAAAAGACGAGAACCTTTTCTTCAAAATCCTCCTCTATGCCTTGCCCATGATGGGGCTTCTCGTTGCTGTTTTGGGTTCGATCATGCTCGGAGTGGCGGCTCCCACGGAAGCATCCGCCCTGGGAGTGATGGGAGCGGCCCTCATCGCCTTTTTATACAGGCATCTGACTTTGAGAACAGTGATCGACGCGGCTCTCGAGACAGTCAAGGTGACGTGCATGGTCCTTTTTGTGAGTATGGGGGCCACCATGTTCACCGCTGTTTTCATGTTTATGCGCGGCGGGAAGATCGTTGAAGGTCTCCTTCTGGGAGCAGGCTTGGGCACGGGGACCATAGTCTTTATCATGATGTTCACCCTGTTCATCCTGGGAATGGTGCTCGACTGGATCGGAATCCTCTATATCGTCGTTCCGATCTTCCTTCCCATCATCATCAAGCTCGGCATAGACCCTCTCTATTTCGTGCTGATGGTGGCGATCAACCTGCAGATGTCTTTCCTGACGCCTCCTTTCGCTTCGGCAATTTTCTTCCTCCGCGGCGTCGCCCCGGCGGAAATAACCACCCAGTCCATTTACCGCGGGGTGGTCCCCTTTATCGCCCTTCAGGCCCTGACTCTTCTGCTGTGCTATCTGTTCCCGCAGATCGTCATGTGGCTTCCGAATACGGGTGCCTGAGGAGACTGCGCTCCTTTACGAAAACAGGAAGAATACGTATAAGGTCTTCTGAACAGAACACTGTAAATTCCGGGTCCCCCAGAATGAAACAGGAAAGTTTTTTCAGGTTCTTTATTCTGCGTGCTTCCGTGTACTGAGCCCACTTGCTGCCCGGCGTAAACGACGGAAATGTTTTAAGCAGCCTCAGCCGGCAGCAGACAAGGAGGATAAAAATGTTCGATTTCTCGGGAAAGGTAGTTATTGTTACCGGAGGAGCCAGCGGAATAGGAAAATCGACCGCCCTGCTTTTCGGCGAGCTTGGAGCTGGCGTGGCGATTTTTGATCTCCAGGAAGCAGAAGGGGAGGCGACCGCCGGGGAGATCGCCAAATACAGCCGCTCCGCTTTTCTCAAGACGGATGTGCTTCAGGAGGCACAGGTGGATGAGAATATCCGTCTTGTGAAGGAAAAATGGGGGCGGATAGATGCCCTTGTCTGTGCTGCGGGCGTGACCTATCCCTATAAGACCGTGGTGGAAAGCGATCTGGCGGGATGGGAAAAAACCGTAAACATCAATTCCAGGGGCATTTTCTACTGCAACAGGGCAGCTTTTCCCGTAATGGCGGAGCAAAACAAGGGGAATATGGTCAATATCGCCTCCGTAGCAGCGAAAACCGGTGGCGGTTTGCTCGGGAATGCCATCTACGGGGCTTCCAAGGCGGCAGTGATCGGCTTCAGCAAGGGGATGGCCCGGGAGGGTGCTCCTTTCGGAATCAACGTAAATGTCATCTGCCCTGGAGTGATCGATACTCCCATGTCCCAGCCCCTCACTCCGGAGTCACGGAAAACCCTCATCGCGGCGACACCGCTGAAGAAATTCGGCGAACCTGTGGATATAGCGAATACGGCCGTTTTCCTCTGTTCGGACCATTCTCGTCATATCACCTCCATCTGCATCAATGTGGATGGAGGATTTATGCATGGGAACTGAATTTAATCAGGAAAAGGAGATGAACCCCATGAAAGAAATCCGCTTTGCTTCTGCCGAAGTACGGGCCCGTACAGTATTCGCCCGCCTCTTTCCCGGAACTGATCTTGTACCCGGGATCAAAGCCCTGTGCGCGCAGCATGAAATCAAAGCCGGCGCAATAACGACCATGCTTGGAAGCCTGAGCCAGGTTCGTTTTGTATGGCCTATCCCGGATTCTGTGAACAAATCCCACCTGAAATACGGAGCACCGAAGACTCTTGAAGGACCCATAGAGCTGGTCTCCGGAGCCGGCGCAATAGGGACGATGAAGGACGGCGGAGAGCTTGCAGTACATCTCCATGCCTCTTTCTGCGACACGACGTCCAAAATGTGGGGCGGGCATATCGTTGACGAGGGAAATCCTGTGGCGGTGACCATTGAAGTCGTCATCGAGGCATACGACGATCTGACCCTTTCCCGAAGTCTCGATTCTGAAACGGATATGCCGCTGTTTTCCCTTGAAGGTCATCCGGTTGAAAAACGATAGAAAGTGCAGATGAGTTATGATGACGGAAAAACTGAAAAAGTCCTATGATTTTTCGGGCAGGATTGCCGTTGTTACAGGAGCCGGAAGGGGAATCGGCTATGCCGTTGCGGAAACCTTCGTAAAGCTCGGCGCCAAGGTGGCCCTCTTCGACCTCGATGAAAAGCTGGGAAACGAGGCGGTGGAAAAACTCTCTCGTTATCATCCTGAAGTTGCTTTTTTCAGGACGAATGTGGTCAATTCGCAGGAAGTCAGCGAAAATGTCCAATCTGTGAAAGATAAATGGGGTCGTGTGGATATTCTTGTCTGTTCGGCGGGAATTACCCATACAAAAACATTTATTGAGACCACAGAGACGGATTTTGCTAGAGTGTTCGATATCAATGTCAAGGGAATCTTCAACTGCAACAGGGCCGTTTTTCCCGTTATGGCGGAAAAGAAACAGGGCAAAATAATCAACATAGGGTCCATTGCAGGGAAGACCGGAGGCGGTTTTCTCGGAAGCACCGTGTACGGCTCGTCAAAGGGAGCGGTCATTGCAATGACGAAGGGTGTCGCAAGGGAATTCGCTCCTTTCGGCATCAATGTGAACTGCATCTGTCCCGGGCCGACGGAAACGGGAATGCTCGATGAACTGACGGAGGAGAATCGGGAGAGAATCCTCGCAGGTTCCATGATAAAAAAATTCGCGGTTCCGCAGGATATTGCAGATGCTGTCATCTTCCTCGCTTCTGATTTCGCCGGACACATCACCTCCGAAATTGTAAGCGTGGACGGAGGCATAATGAAAGGCAACTGAAAAGGAGGAAGCAAGCTTGGCAACGATGAAGGCATATGTAAAAGAAACGGCGGCGCCGGGAGGAGTTCTCCGGGATGTCCCCGTGCCTGTTCCCGGAGAGGGAGAAGTCCTCATCCAGGTGAAAGCTGCAGCAATTTGTGGAACCGATGTTCATATTCACGAATGGAATTCCTGGGCGCAGGGAGCGGTAAAGAATCTCCCAATCATCATGGGGCATGAATTCTCGGGAGTGGTGGTCGACCTTGGACCGGGAGTGAAAAGGCTGAAAAAGGGAGACTACGTCTCTGGGGAGACTCATATCCCGTGCGGATATTGCTATCAGTGCCGGAACGGTCAGCAGCATATCTGTGCGAACCTCCAGCTTCTGGGGGTCCACAGGCCGGGAGCTTTCAGCGAATTTGTTGCTTACCCCGAATTGTGCTCCGTGAAGATGCCCGAGAGCATCCCCTATGAACTCGGGTCCGTGATGGAACCCTTGGGAGTCGGAGTGAATGCTGTCATTGAAGGGCATGTAGGCGGATCGAACATAGCTGTAGTGGGCTGCGGCCCGATCGGTATCGGAATGATTGCCGTCGCCAACGCCCTCGGCGCCGCCAGGATATTCGCTCTCGATGTTTCGGGATACAGGCTGAAACTCGCCGAAGAATGCGGAGCTACCCATTGTATTGACCCGTCGAAATCAAATCCCGTGGAAGAGATCCTGAAATTGACCGATAATGTCGGCGTGGATGCCTTTTTCGATGCCTCGGGAAATCCGGACGCCATTGTTCAGGCCTTCAAATACCTCCGCAAAGGAGGGCATGCCCATCTGGTGGGGCTGCCTTCGCGCCCGGTGACCCTTGATCTTGTGGCCGATATTGTCTTCAAGGAAGCGACAGTCCATGGATATCACGGGCGAAAGATGTTTCAGACCTGGACGGCCATGATGAATCTCATCGATTCCGGGAAGGTGAATCTCAAGTCCATTGTTTCCCACACCATGCCTCTCGCGGAGACGGATGAGGCGTTTTCGCTCATTCATGGAGGAAACGTAAGCAAGGTTGTCCTTCTCCCCTGAACTTTTTTGACCGGGTGAAAGAGAAGAGGACAGAAAAATTCCCGAATTCCCGGGGATGCATGAGGCATGTTGACTTCTGCCGGGAATTGATATGACAACAGACGAGGTGATCTGCATGTGCGCAATGCCGGAAAGGAAAGAGGCTGTACTTCCTCTGACCGGGTACGACAAGGAAAAGCTGAAATTTTTCTACGAGACCATGGTGAAGATCCGCAACTTCGAGCTCACCGTGGAGAAGTATTTCTTCGAGGGTGAAATCCCCGGATTCGTCCATCTCTACGTGGGCGAAGAGGCCACTGCCGCGGGCGTCATGGCGAACCTCAGAAAGACCGACTACATCCAGAGCACCCACAGGGGGCACGGCCACACCATCGCCAAGGGAGCGGACCTCAAGCACATGATGGCCGAGCTCTTCGGAAAGAGCACCGGGTGCTGCAAGGGGAAGGGCGGCTCAATGCACATCGCCGACTTCAGCGTCGGCATGCTCGGGGCCAACGGCATCGTCGGAGGGGGATTCACCATGGCCACGGGAGCGGCCCTCGCCCAGAAGATGCAGAAGACCGACGGGGTCTCCGTGGCCTTCTTCGGAGACGGGGCCTCCAACCGTGGCACCTTCCACGAGGCGGCGAACATGGCAGCGGTATGGAAACTCCCGGTGATATTTCTCTGCGAAAACAACCAGTGGGCGTCGACGACCCCCTACCTCACCACGACCTCCGTGGCGGACATAGCCGACCGTGCCCAGGGGTACGGAATGCCCGGGGTCATCGTGGACGGCAACGACGTCTTCGCGGTCTACGAGGCGGCGAAGGAACTCATCGAGCGGGCCAGAAGGGGAGAAGGACCGGCTATTCTCGAATGCAAAACCTACCGGATCAAGGGACACTTCGTCGGGGACCCTGAAATGTACCGCACGAAAAAGGAAGTCCAGCAGGTCCTGGAAGAGACGGACCCCATTCCCCGGTTCGAGAAGAAAGTCCTCGATGCGGGAGTGATGACCCGGGAAGAACTGGACGAAATCACAACGAAGGTCAACAAAGAACTCAGCGAGGCCCTGGAGTATGCCCGCACCTCTCCCGTCCCGGAAGAGTCGGCTCTCTATGAAGGCCTCTACGTATAAGGGGATGGACAGCATGAGCATGAAGACAATCACATTCTCCCAGGCGACCCTTGAGGCCATGCAGGAAGAGATGAAGCGGGACGAAAGAGTCTTCGTCATGGGAGAGGACATCGTCCGCCAGGGAGGCATCTTCGGCCAGTTCAAGGGGCTGCCGGCGGAATTCGGCGCCGAGCGGGTCATGGACACCCCCATCACGGAGACGGCCATCGTGGGCGCCTGTGTGGGCGCGGCCCTTGCGGGAATGCGCCCCGTGGCGGACATGCACTTCGCCGACTTCGTCGGAGTCTGCTTCGACGAAATCTACAACCAGATGGCCAAGATCTACTACATGTTCGGGGGCCAGAAGCCCGTCTCCATGGTCCTGCGGGCCCCCGACGGCCTCGTCAACCAGGCTGCGGCGCAGCACTCCCAGTCTGTGGAGGCCTTCTTCCTCCACATCCCGGGCCTCAAGGTCGTCATTCCCTCCAACCCGGCGGACGCCAAGGGACTTCTCAAATCGGCCATCCGGGACGACAACCCCGTCATCTACTTCGAGCACAAGCAGCTCTTCTCCATGAAGGGAGAGGTTCCGGAAGGGGAGCATCTCGTCCCCATCGGAAAGGCGAAAGTGGTCAAGGAAGGAAAGGACGTCACCCTCGTCTCCTGGTCCATGACCATGAACCTGGCGGTCAAGGCGGCCCAGACCCTGGAGAAAGAGGGTATCAGCGTCGAGCTTATTGACCTTCGGACCATCTCTCCCCTGGACAAGGAGACCATCCTCAATTCGGTGGCGAAGACGAGCCGTCTTGCCATCGCCCATGAGGCGGTGAAGCAGGGCGGAGTGGGAGCTGAAATCTCGGCGATAGTGGCGGAAGAGGGGCTCGACCTCCTCGACGCGCCCATCGTCCGGGTGGGAGCGCCCTTCACCCCGGTGCCCTTCGCCCGTCCCCTGGAGCAGGCCTACCGGATCACCCCGGAGAAAATCGCCGCCGGCATCCGGGGAATGATCCGGTAAAAGGAGGGTGTACGATGGCTGTAGCGGTGAATATGCCAAAACTCGGCCTCACCATGAATTCGGGAGTGGTCTCCCAGTGGAGCAAAAAAGAAGGGGAATCCGTCAAAAAGGGCGAGATTCTCATGGTTGTCGCAACGGATAAGCTCACCTTCGAGGTGGAATCCCCCGAGGAGGGAGTGCTTCTCAAGATCGTCGTCCCGGGCGGAAAGGACGTACCCGTGGGCGAGACCCTCGCCTGGCTCGGCCAGGAGGGGGAGCAGATCGAGTCCGCCGCTGCCGATGCCGCGGCACCTTCGGAAGAAAAGAAGGAGAAGAAAGACCTTCCGCCCTCTGAAAAAGGGAGGCCGGAGGAAAAACGGCCTGCCGCAGGTCTTCGGGCCACGCCTCTCGCCCGGAAGACCGCCCGGGACGCCCGGGTCGACTTAACCCTTGTGGAAGGGTCGGGCCCTGCGGGCAGGATTGTCCGCAAAGACGTGGATGCCTGGGTGGCGAAAAAGGGACCGGGAGTCAAAGCCAGCCCCGCGGCAGCGAAGATGGCCTCGGACCTCGGAGTCGACCTTGCCTCCCTCGGCACGGCGGGGAGGATCATGAAGGAAGACGTCCTTAGGGCGGCCTCGGGAACTGCGGCCGCTCCGGGAGAGGACATCCGCATCCCCCTCACCCCCATGCGGCGGGTCATCGCCCAGCGCATGAGCCTCAGCAGCACCACCATTCCCACGGCCAGCTTCCAGATGGAAGTTGACTGCACAGCCCTCGTATCCTTCCGGAACAGGATCAAGGAAGAAGGGATTAAGCGGGGAGTCAAGATCACCTACAACCACATCCTCATGAAGATCTGCGCCGCCGCCCTGAAGGAAGTCCCCATGGGGAACGCCTCTCTCGACGGAGAGGAGATCGTTCTGCACGGAAATGTCAACATCGGCATGGCCGTGGCGGTGGAGGGGGGCCTTCTCGTCCCCAACGTCAAGGGAGTGCAGAACAAGAGCCTTCTCCAGATCGCCTCCGAGACGGAGCGTCTCGTGGAACAGGCCAGAACGGGCAGGCTCGCTCTGGAGGACATGCAGGGGGGCACCTTCACCATCACGAACCTCGGCATGTTCGGAATGCACAGCTTCGTCCCCATAGTGAACCCACCCGAGGCGTGCATCCTCGGCGTCAACGCGATCGTGGACAGACCGGTCGTCGCGGACGGCACAGTGGTCGTCCGTCCCATGACCATCCTCTCCCTGGTTGCGGACCACAGGATCGTGGACGGAGCTGAGGCCGCCCGGCTTCTCGCCGGAATACGGGAGCTCGTTGAAAATCCCTGGCTCCTCCTGCTCTAGGGGAAAGGGGAACATTATGAGCTCGAACGGAAAGAAAAAAATAGTCATTCTGGGCGCAGGTCCCGGAGGGTACATCGCGGCCATCCGGGCCGCCCAGCTTGGCGCGGAGGTCACCATCGTCGAAAAGAACGCCCTCGGCGGGGTCTGCCTCAACGTGGGGTGTATCCCCACCAAAGTTCTGCTCCATACGGCGGAGGCCTATACCCAGGCGAAAGAAGGGGCGGCCATCGGCCTGAAGGCCGACAATGTCGCCCTGGACTGGCCCGTCCTCATGAACAGAAAAGATCTCGTGGTCAAGACCCTCGTGGACGGAGTCGGAACCCTCCTCCGCTCCAACGGAGTGACCATAGTGCAGGGGGAGGCGTCCTTTCTCTCTCCAAAAGAGATTTCGGTCACCGGAAAAGACGGAGCCGTGTCCAAACTCACTGCCGACGCCTTCATCGTCGCCACGGGATCCGAGCCGGTGGTCCCCCCCGTTCCCGGTTTCGACCTCGAGGGCGTCATGACGAGCACCGAAGCCCTCTCCCTGGAAGGCCTGCCCAAGTCGATCGTCCTCGTGGGAGGAGGGGTCATCGGCATGGAATTCGCCTCCCTCTTCGCCTCCTTCGGCGCGAAGGTCACCGTCGTGGAGATGCTTCCCGAAATCCTTCCCCTCCTGGACGGCGAGATCACCGCCATTTTAAAGGGCGTTCTGACCCGCAGGGGAGTGGTCTTCCACACCTCTTCCAAGGTCACGGGAGTGGAGAAAAAGAACGGCCTCCTCTCAGTCTCCGTGGAGACCCCCAAAGGCCCCATCGCCGTCGGCTGCGAAAAGGTCCTCGTCTCCGTGGGGCGTCGCCCCGTAACGAAGGGGCTCGGCCTCGAAAACATCGGAGTCGCCATGGACCGATCCAGGATCAAGACGGACAAATTCATGGAGACGTCGGTAAAGGGAATCTACGCCATCGGGGACTGCACCTCCCCCGTCATGCTCGCCCACGTGGCCTCCCGGGAGGGAGAAGTGGCCGCGGAAAACATCATGGCCCATCCGGTGGAGATGGACTGCAAGACCGTCCCGAGCGCCGTCTACACGGCTCCGGAGATCGCCTCCGTCGGCCTCACGGAAAAGGAGGCGAAAGAGAAGGGGCATACCGTCAAGATCGGGAAATTCCCCCTTCTCGCCAATGCAAAAAGCCTCATCATGAACGAGGCTGACGGCATGGTGAAGTACGTGGTGGACGGAAAATACGACGAAATTCTCGGAGTGCACATCATCGGCCCCCGGGCGACGGACCTTATCGTCGAGGGGGCTCTCGCCCTCCGGCTCGAGGCCACGGTGGACGAACTCCTGACCACCATCCACGCCCATCCCACCGTGGGGGAGGCCCTCTTTGAAGGCGCCCTGGCCGTGAACGGCCACCCCTTCTCCATGCCGAAAAAATAGTTTTGAAGAGAGTGAGGAGGGATGAATTGTTGCTTAAAGACAAGGTCTCCGTGATAACGGGTGCGGCCAGCGGCATCGGGGCTGCGATTTCGGATCGCCTGGCTTTTCATGGATCGGCAGTTGCGCTGCTCGACATCAACGAAGAAGGACTGGAAAAGGTAAGAAAGGAACTGAAGCAAAAATATGACGTTTCTGCCTCAGTTTTTCCGGTGAACGTCACGGATTACGATGCCCTCCAGGCCACGGGAAAGAAGATAATCGAGGAATTTTCAAAAGTTGACGTCCTGGTCAACTGCGCCGGAGGGGGAAAGATCCCCATGGGATTCCGCGACCACGACGCCGAGTCATGGAAGAAACAGATCGATCTGAATATGAACAGCGTTTTCTACTGCTGCAAAATGGTAATGGAACAGATGATAGGGCAGCGAAGCGGCAAGATCATAAATATTTCCTCCGTCGCCGGGCTGATAGGCGGAGGGCTTCTCGGCAGAAGCGCCTACGCCACGGCGAAGGCGGGGGTTGCAGGCATGACCAAAGCCCTTGCCCGGGAGCTCGGAGAGTTCGGCATTCATGTCAACACCATAGCTCCGGGGCTTCATGTTACCCCCCTGACCAGCATCCATGGAGAAGAGTTCATTAACTCCGCCAAGGAAAAACTCATTCTGAAGACCTCGGGAGATCCGGAGAAGCTCGGGGAACTCGTCGCGTTTCTCGCGTCTGATAACTCCCAGTTTATGACGGGTTCCATGATCGTAGTCGACGGCGGATTGGCGATGCACTGAAAAAATCACTTGAAAAGAACAGCCCCTCTTTTTCCTTTCGGGAAAAAGAGGGGCTGTTTTGTATTCGCAGAAGATTTTCACATTTTCCGTTTTGATCGAAAATCCAATGGTACGCCCGGAAACATAGGAAATAATGGGGCGAACCGCTCTCACCTCAGTGGATTATTTCCGTCCCTTGCCGTTTCGTGAGCGTGACAGAGAGGAGAAAGCCATCCCTTCCCTCGACGGCAAGCCGAAGGCCTGTAAAATACTCTTCGAAAATCATAAGGTCCATTCTCTTCAGGGCATGTTCGTATTCTCCCCTCACCGAAACGTTGCCTGATGGAGAAAAGAGGAACGAAACATCCCCTTCGAGAAACAGATTCTCTTTGCCTTCAGTCCCAATGGTTCGATATTCGCAGTTCAGGACATCCCGCCGCCAGATCACATTGAAGTCCGTCACGGGGCCGTTCAGAAGAGTGCAACCGTAAGGGACGTCCCCCCGGAAAGAATGTCCTGCGAGGGGGTGGTCCAGCCGGACATCCCGTCCTTCTCCGGACAGGAGCATTCCGCCCCCCGAGAGGAGAAAGAGCAGCCGGTCGTATTCCGGAAAGAGGGAGAAGGGGCCTCCCGTTGAGACGTCCGCCGAGCTGACCCTCCAGAGAAAATCCCCGGCCCCGAGGGTTGCCCCTTCGGGGAAGATGGCCATCTCCCGGGTGATCCCTCCGCCGTTCTTCCACGGCATGCTTTTGTAGTCGGCGGAGGTTTTGGAAAGGATCTTCATTTTCGTCCTCTACCTGCCGGCTTTCTCCTCGAAAAGGGCCTCCACCGCCCGGGCGGCGCTCTCTTCATCCACGGTGTAGGGAAGGGTAATGTGGTAGGCGTCGGGGTAGGTCCGGTTCACTTCCCGGCTGGTCTCCATGGCGTTGGGGTTCCGGGCCCAGGCCCTGCGGGCCACTCCGCCGAGGACGTCCCACATCATGGCGGATTTGATGATCTCGTCGGTGCGCTCCGTTCCGTCGAGGACGAGGCCGAAACCGCCGTTGATGGCCTTGCCGATGCCCACGCCCCCTCCGTTGTGGAGGGCGCAGAGGGTCATCCCCCGGGCGGCGTTTCCCGCGAAGCAGACCGTAGCCATGTCGGCGCAGATGTTGCTGCCGTCTTTAATGTTGGCCGTCTCCCGGTAGGGGGAGTCCGTTCCCGAGACGTCATGGTGGTCCCGACCGAGCATGACGGGGCCGATCTCCCCCTTGCGGACCATCTCGTTGAACTTGAGGGCGATTCTTGTGCGCCCCTCGGCATCGGAATAGAGAATCCGGGCCTGGGTGCCCACAACGAGGGCGTTCTTCTCGGCGTCCGGATCCAGACCCAGTTGTCGTAGTCCTGAGAGCGGCGGTCGGGGTCGATGCAGGCCATGGCGGCCTTGTCGGTCTTTTTCAGGTCTTCGTGGTCCCGGCTGAGGCAGACCCAGCGGAAGGGGCCGTAGCCGTAGTCGAAGAGCATGGGCCCCATGATGTCCTCCACGTAGGAGGGCCAGATGAACCCGTCGTAGGTATTTTTTCCGTTTTGGCAGACCTCGGGGACGCCCGCGTCGAAGACGGCCCGCAGGAAGGAGTTGCCGTAGTCGAAGAAGTAGGTTCCCCGATCGGTTAACGTCTTGATCAGCTCGAAGTGCTTCTTCAGGGAGATGTCCACGAGGCGGCGGTACTCCGCGGAATCCTCCGAGAGCATCTGTGTCCGCTCCTCGAAGGAGAGCCCCTGGGGGCAGTACCCGCCGTCGTAGGGAGCGTGGCAGGAGGTCTGGTCGGAGAGGAGGGGGATGGCGATTTCGTTGTCCACGGCGTACTGGAGGAGGTCGACGATATTGCCGTGATAGGCGATGGAGAGGGGCTTTTTGGCTTCGACCGCCTCCTTCGCCAGGGAAAAGGCCTCTCCTGCGCTCTCGGCGACCTTTGATACCCATCCCTGTTCGTGGCGGGTCTCTATGCGGGAGGAGTCCACCTCGGCTACGATCCCCACCCCTCCGGCGATCTCGATTGCTTTCGGCTGGGCGCCGCTCATTCCGCCGAGTCCTGAGGAGACGAAGAGAATTCCCGCGAGAGTTTCCTTCGGTCCTACACCGAGACGCTGCCGGGCGGCGTTGAGCACCGTGTTGAAGGTGCCGTGGACGATCCCCTGGGGGCCGATGTACATCCAGCCTCCGGCGGTCATCTGGCCGTAGTTCGTGACCCCGAGCTGCATCCCCCGGTGCCACTCATCCTGGTTGTCGAAGAGCCCCACGAGAAGGCCGTTCGTGAGGATCACCCGGGGCGCTTCGGGGCGGGAGCGGAATAGGCCGAGGGGGTGGCCGCTCTCCACCACGAGGGTGGTGTCCTCCGTAAGTTCTTCGAGGTATTTTTTGAGCAGACGGTACTGAAGCCAGTTCTGGCAGACCTGTCCCGTCTCGCCGTAGGTGACCAGCTCGTAGGGGTAGAGGGCGATGTCGAAGTCGAGGTTGTTGTCGATCATGACCTGGAAGGCTTTTCCTGCGACGCACTTCCCTTTGTACTGGTCGATGCACAGCCCTCGCAGGCACCCCTCCGGGCGGAAGCGATAGGCGTAGATGCGCCCCCGGGTGCGCAGCTCCTCGAGAAATTCGGGGATCAGCTCGGCGTGGAATTCCTCGGGTACGTAGCGAAGGGCGTTTTTGAGGGCCAGCTCCGTCTCCTGTTGACTGAGGGTCCACCCCCGGTCAGGCGCCCGGCGTATTCCCTCCTGGAAGACCGGATAGTCCGGCAGGGGGCCTTCGAGTCGGATCGTCATGGCGTCCCGGTTCATTTCGTTTACCTGGTTCATCTCATACCACCTCCATGGTTTTCTCAAAGCGTTGTTCCACCGCCTCGGCGGCCGATTTCAAAAGACGGAGATTCCCGTCGAAATTCCCAAAGACCTTTTCCGCGATCCCCGCCATGCCGAGCTGGGCCACGAACTGTCCTCTTCCGTCGAACAGGGGGACGCTGATATCTCCCGCGTGGGCGATCCATTCCTCCCGGCTCGAGGCGTACCCCTGTTTCCGGATGAGCTCCAGTTCTTTCTCGAGAACGACCCGGTCGATCTCCCCTTCTCCCAGCGGGGATGGGAGGGGGGAGGAAAGCACCCGGGAGCGGATCTCGGGAGACGAGTGGGCGAGAAGAATTTTTCCCGTGGCCCCGGCGTGGAGGGGAATGGCCATTCCCCTGTGGGCGGTGAACTTCACCGACGAAGAGGGCTCCACGGAGTGGATGCAGAAGCCGGATGCGCCCTCGAGGACGCTCAGGACAGACGTGTTGCCGGAGTGCTCCATCAATGAGCCCATGACGGGGTGGGCGGTGCGGATGAGTTCGTCGTAGAGGGAGGAGCGGTTCGAGAGGAGAAAAAAACGGATTCCGGGGCGGTAGCCGTCCCTTTCGGTATCATGAAAAACCCACCCGGCCACCTCTAGGGAGAGAAGAATGCGATGGACGGTGCTTCGGGGAATGCCCGTCCGTTCCTCGATCTCCCGGAGAGAGAGGGGGGCGGAGGCGCAGAGGATTTCCATGAGGGCGGTGACCTTCGATGCCGATGACATGGCAGGACCTCCATAAATGGGACAGTCTGTCCCATTTTTACCAGAAAATAATTATCCTGTCAATTCCTGTCCCTTTGAAACAGGAGATTTCCTTTCCCGGCGTTTGACCTTCTTCCTTCCTTTGAGTAGCATTGGCTTAAGAGCGCCAGACTCGGAGGAAAAAGACCCGCCTCAGGGTCGATGGCTCAGGAAAGGAAGGGTTTTCATGTTCGAAGCATCCTACCCGATTCCCTATTCGGGGATCGGGCCTGACGGGCGCATGAAGCTGCCCGTCCTTCTCGATATCCTCCAGGATATGGCTGACCGGGATGCCGGACGCATGTCCATGACCGTCTCCGACCTCTTGCCTCGGGGGGTGAGCTGGGTCCTGCGCCAGTACAGCCTCTCCATGGTCCGCTACCCCGAAAGCGGCCGTACTCTCACGGTAAAAACCTGGCATGAGCCTCACCGGAATCTTTATTCGAACCGGGCTTTCTCCGTACGGGATGAGGATGGGCCAGTGGCGGAGGCATGGACAAGCTGGATCCTCATCGACGTGGAGAAAAAGCGCCCCCTCAGGCTGGACCGCTACGCCACGGAGCGCTACATCTGCGAGATAAGGCCTGTGTCTGGCGATCTGCTGAAAATTCCTTCTCTTGGGGAATGGACTTCCGAGGCCCTTTTCTCCGTCCGCCGGTGGGATCTTGACAGAAACGGCCACGTGAACAACGCCATCTATTTCTCCTGGGCTGTGGAAGGGCTGCCCGATTCGGTTGCCGACTCGTCCACCCTTCGGCGAGTGGACGGCGAGTTCCTGAAACCCACGGAACGCGGAGGCATGATCTCCGCAAAAAGCGCTTCATTGAAAGGAGAGGAAGGGGCCTGGTGTTCCTCCCTTCAGGGGTCTGAAGGGGACGAGAAGGCCCGGTTCCTCACCTACTGGCAAATAGGCTGATTTTTTGAAATTAACTTGACTTTATATTGGAGTTTGCTATAGTTTCGCTTAGAAGACAGCAATTTCTGTCGCATCCCGATTCAGATGAACTGAAAGAAAGGAAGGGGATTTAACATGGCGAAACTCGAAATGGTGGAAGGTATCGGCGAGAGTTACGCTGACAAACTCCGCGGTGCCGGTGTCGCTACAACAGAAATGCTCCTGGAAATGGGCTCTACGAAGAAAGGCCGGGAGGACCTCGCTGAAAAGTCAGGAATTTCCGGCAAGCTGATCTTGGAATGGGTGAATCATGTAGACCTTTTCCGAATCAGCGGCGTGGGGGAGGAATATGCAGACCTCCTGGAGGCCTCGGGAGTGGATACCGTTCCGGAGCTTGCCCAGAGAAGGGCCGACAATCTCCACAAGAAACTCGCGGAGCTCAACACCGCAAAAAAGCTCGTTCGGCAGCTTCCCTCGGAAAAGCAGGTGCAGGGATGGATCGACCAGGCCAAGGAGTTGCCCAGAAAAATACAATATTGAGTCAGAGAGTCGCCTTTCTCCGGATATCCCCGATGCCTGCCTGAAAAAGGGTATGGGCAGCTTCGTTACTGTCCGGTGCACCTGCGGCATGGGCCGAAAGGAATAAAATATCTCCCGTTACTGACTTGGGACGGACGAGCAGGGAGGGAGCCTCTTCCTTGAGGGCCCCCTCCTTTTGGTCGTAAGGTTGAGAGACGGAACTGAGATGTTTCACCCGGCTTCCCGTGTCCTGAAAAATGAAAGGGGAGAGAATAATGACGGAACGTCTTCAAAAAAGAGAAATCCTGGCTGCGGCAGTTGAGCTCGAGAGGAGGGGTGCGGAGTTCTACAGGAACGCCTCCGCCCGTTTTTCGGGGGATGACGAGCTGCTTCTTCAGGGCCTTGCCGACATGGAGGAGACCCACGAGGAATGGTTCCGCCATATCCTGGAGGGAATGAAGGAGGGAGCCCTCTCCCCCGACAAAGAGGAGGAAGAAGCATCCTGGCGGGAAACCTTTTTTGAAAAGGTTTTTCCTGCGGACGCCCGGGCCGAGGAGAAGGACGATTTCGGCCGGATCCTCGAAAAGGCAATGAAAGTAGAGAAAAACGCCATCGCCTTCTATACGGACATGCGGGAGAATGGAGATTTCCCGTCGGAAGAGGATGGTCTCGGCCGTCTCATCCAGGAAGAGCGGGATCATCTCCTGGCCCTTTCTACAGCCCTCGAGCGCTGGCAGGAGCGGAAACCCCTATGAAAAAAGGAAATATTCGAATGCTCTTTTGAATAAATATCTGAATCTCGGGCAGTGATGCATTGCTGCCAGGTGATTTCGGCAAACAAAAATCCGATGGTCTCTGCCGCCTTCAACCGGCGCCATCCAATCCGATTCTGAAGGAGTTGTTGTCTTATGTCTCTATTGAATACAAACATGCTGGATATTGCGGTCCGTCGGGAGGTGAATACCCTCTAAGAACGGGTCGACGCCTCCCAAAAGTCATCTTTAAAAAAACTTTTTGGAGGGAATAAAATTGAACAGCCAGTTTTTGAAAAATATAGGGCTCAGCCAAAGGTTTGTCACTGAGTCAAATTTGTGTCATGACCTTTATGTCGGGCGTGTCGTTTCGCAATCGAAAGATCTCTACAGGACGGCGACGGAGAAGGGCGAACTGACGGCGGAGATTTCCGGGAAGTTCCGTTTCGAGGTTCACGCCCTGTCCCATTATCCCGCTGTGGGAGACTATGTTCTGCTCGACCGGATTGACGATGGAGGCGGAAATGCCATCATTCGCCGCGTTTTGCCGAGGAAAAGCGCCTTTATCCGGAAGGCGGCGGGTACTTCGCAGGACGAACAGGTTGTGGCCGCGAACATCGATACGGTCTTTCTCTGCATGTCGCTGAACAAAGACTACAATCTGCGGAGGATGGAGCGGTATCTCGGAATAGCCTGGGACAGCGGGGCGACTCCGGTCATTGTTCTGACGAAAGCGGACCTATGCGGCGATCTTCCTCAAAGACGGGCGGAAGCAGAAGCGATCGCCTGCGGGGCAGAGGTCCTCCTGACATCGAGCCTGACGGACGAAGGGTGGTCTTCCGTTCAAAAATATCTGGTGGTCGGTCAGACTGTTGCTTTCATCGGTTCGTCCGGCGTCGGCAAGTCAACCATGATCAACAGACTCCTCGGTAGGGACATCCTTGAGACCCGAAGCCTTCGGAACGACGACAAGGGACGCCATGCCACCACCAGGCGGGAACTGATCCTTCTTCCGAACGGCGGCATGGTCATCGATACCCCCGGAATGAGGGAGCTCGGAATCGAAAGGGCAGACCTTGCGAAAGCCTTTTCCGATATCGACGATCTTGCGGCGAGGTGCAGATTCCGGGACTGCACTCATACCAAAGAACCCCATTGTGCAGTCCGGCAAGCCGCAGCCGACGGAAAGCTTTCTCCGGAACGGCTTGCCAGTTACCTCAAACTGAAAAAGGAAGCCCGGTACGAGGGGCTGAATTCCCGGCAGATCGAGACCGAAAAGATCGCGTCCATGTTCGCCGGAATGGGCGGAATAAAGAACGCACGGAAATTTGCACAGGAGAAAAACAGGAACAGGCAGGCGTACCAGTAGCTACTGAAAGCAAGACCGGAAAAGTTATCTCAGTCCGGTGTGCAGTTCTTTCTTCTGTTCAAATCCCATAAAGCCGGGGGTCGCCCTCCGGCTTTTGCTTTGTCCCGGGATGATCCTGTTCTCTACAGAGAAGTTCATGGTATTTATGATTTTATTAAAAAACGCTTTCCTCTCGCCGCTATGTGAAGCGTAAAAACTAAATGTTGCAAGGTTGCAATCATTATGATACGATTCGATCATACAGAATTATCCATAAATATATTATTTCAATGGAGAAAAAAATGTCTGTTTCGCAGGGAAGTGCCATAGGAGAAAAGGAGAAAAACATCTTTCTGCGCATACGAAAAAGCTTTTCTTCCTTTTCCTCCGCCCAGAGAAAAGTTGCCGATATGATTCTCAGCAGGTGTTCCGACGTCGTGAAGATGAGTTCCCATGATATGGCGAAAGAGTTGGGGGTATCACCTTCGACCGTAGTCCGTTTTGCCTCTGAGCTCGGTTATTCGGGGTTCAGAGAGATGTTGAATGATTTGCAGACTACAGTATTCATTTATTCCCAGGCACCAATGCAAAAAATGCGGGATTCAATCAGCGAAAACGAGGCTTTGGAGAATATCCTGCAGAAAGTCGTCCAAAACGGGGTTAAAAATCTTTCGTTCAGAAAATTTGCCCCTCTGAATGGCGCATTTATTAAAGTCGTGAATGCGATGGTCCGGGCGGGAAAAATTTACCTCATTGGGGCCAGATCTTCTTATTGTGTTGTTCAGTATGGAGGTTTTGCTCTCAGCAATGCAGCAAAAAACATCTCATACTTTTCTTCCAGCGATGAGGAACGGTATGAAAGACTCAATGATCTCACTGAAAAAGACGTGGTTATTTCAGTCTCTTTCCATAGATATTACAAAGACACTGTCGATGCCGCGGCCTTTGCAAAAACGAAGGGGGCTTTCGTCGCAGGAATAACAGACTCGATTCTTTCTCCCATAGCGGACTTTTGTGATGAACTCTTAATAGCTCCAAACACGTCTCCTTTTTCTTCCTACATACCGGCTATGGCTGTCATGGAGGGCCTCATTCTCGCTTTTACGCAGGCAAAAGGAAGTGAAGCAAGACGTTTGCTGGATGAACGAATGAAAGTCCTTCTCGAGAATAACGTATATGCGGAAATAGAATAAAATTAAATAACTGTTTTAAAAAATATAGCAATCTTTAAGAAGGCAAAGAAAAGAAAAGGCAATAATTAAAAAGTAGCGATGCAGTAATGAGGGCTTCCTGACCAAAAAAGGCCAGTATTAAGCTCCGGTAAACCAAAAACAGAATCGGGAGGTTTTACGTCGTGTCGACCAAAATGTCTTTTACCGCAGTTGGTGATATGCTGGTACAGAGGCGCCTGCCTGAAAATTATCCGGGTTTCGCCGAAATTTCAGCGGAAATCCGCAAGGGCGATATGCGCTTTTTTAACCTGGAGGCTACGATTCATAACTACGAGTCCTACGGTTCGCAATACAACGGAGGCAGCTATCTCTGCGCGCCTCCGGAAACTCTGGAAGATGCCCGGCGCTTCGGATTCAACATCACGTCCTTCGCGAACAACCACACTTTGGATTTCTCCTACGGGGGAGTGGAAAAAACGCTCGAAAACCTTCGAAAGGCAGACATGCCGTCGAGTGGCGTCGGTCTGAATATGCAGCAGGCTTCCGCTCCCGCCTACCTGGATTGCGACAGCGGGCGGGTTGCCCTTATAGGCACGGTATCCTCTTTCAACCCGGCTGCCATGGCGGGCAACGCGTCACATTCAATCATTGGTCGACCCGGAGTCAACGGTTTGCGATACAACACAACTTATTATCTTGATCCTAAGCATGCTGAAGCCCTGAAGGAGATTGCAGCGATAACAAATATGAATGCCCAGCGTGAGGTGACCCGGGCTGAGGGGTACCTTCCTCCGCTGCCCGAAAATGTCATAGAGTTCGATACACTGACCTTCGAACTCGGAGATAAGGTGGGGAAGAAGACCACAGTCCACCCTGTAGATATGGCACGGATCGAGCGTTCAATTTATGAAGCTTCTCTCCAGTCAGAATACATTGTCGTTTCCGTTCATGGCCACGAAATGCGGGGCGCCGTGAAGCGCGAAGGAGCCGAGTTTCTCGAGGAGTTCTCCCGCAGATGCATCGACTGCGGTGCCCATGCAGTCGTAGGCCATGGTCCTCATGTTATCCGCGCCATCGAAATTTACAAGGGATGTCCAATTTTCTACTCTCTCGGCGATTTTGTCCTGCAGAATGAAAATATCCAGAAACAGCCGGCCGACTATTTTGAACTCTATAAACTTCCTTCCGACGCTACCATGCATGATCTTTTCAAAGCCCGTGACGCAGGTTTTACCAGGGGATTGCAGACCAAGCGAGAGGCATTTGAGACTTTCATTCCCTATTGGGAAATGGAAAATGGGAAGCTCACCAAGCTGACCCTTCTGGCTGTCGAACTGGGTTTCGGTCTCCCCAGGAGCCGCAGCGGATGGCCTGCACCAGCGAAGGATTCGTCTATACTGGAACAGTTGGCGGAACTTTCGAATCCCTTCGGTACCAGGCTGAAGATCAACGGAAACCGTGCCGAGGTGGATCTGACGTAAATCGTTGCTTATGCACGATTTTGGATGCTCGCTTTATGATGAACTTGATTCCGGTTTCTGACTGAAAAATCTAGAAAGAAGGAGGGGAACAGCGGATTCTTTCAAAAAGTGAGGAGCAGCTGATTCGTGCGGTTCTCTTTTACGGCTCACTGGAGCCCGGAGAGCTTCTCAGATGGTCCGGTAATGCGCGCGGAATGCGAAAGCCTGTGCTGAATCTGTTCTGAAG
Source organism: Aminobacteriaceae bacterium (assembly GCA_963674625.2). Lineage (GTDB taxonomy): Bacteria > Synergistota > Synergistia > Synergistales > Aminobacteriaceae > JALHFZ01. The sequence goes on from CAXXXO010000004.1 coordinate 1,381,708, forward strand.
ACAGGATTCGCCGGAATATGGCACAATTCATGGTTGTCCGCCGTTGCATAAGACGTCGAGCTTGATTCCGTCATCGAGAAATTATGCGGTTGGGCTGGTAGATTGTTTTATGCCGATGTCTCAAAGGAGGAAAAATATGAAAAAGTATTTCAGATTTTCAGAGCTGTTCTTGGCAGTTATCGCAATCCTTGTGGTATGGAATCCCGTATTTGCCGCTGACCGTATGCTCCGCCTTAGTACTTTGGCACCACTTACTTCAGTTGATCCCCATGCCACTGTCAATATTCAGGACAGAATGGTGCTTCTTCAGATTTTCGAGCCCCTTATACGGCAGAACGAGGCTACCGGCGAGTATGAGCCCCGCATTGCCGAGAGCTATTCCATCAGCGAGGATAAACTTTCCTACATCTTTAAAATCCGGAAAGGGATAAAATTCCACAATGGCGACGAACTGAAAGCGTCCGACGTTGTATTTTCAATGAACCGAGCCATGGCAAGCCCCAAGATGAGAAGCTACCTGACAGGTGTCACTGAGGTGACCGCCCCTGATGACTATACTGTTGCAGTGAAGCTTGCACAGCCCAACTCGGCGTTCATCAACAGCCAGACGAACGTGATGATCGTGGGCCAGAAGGAAGTCGAAAGCCAGGGCAAGGAGTTCGGAACAAAACTCACTCTTGCAGGAACAGGTCCATACTTTTTCACTCAGCTCAAGCACGATGTCGAATGGACTTGCGAGGCTTTCCCGGATTATTACCTGGGGCAGGCACCCATCAAAAAAGTGCACTATGTCCCCATCACCGAAGCCTCTGCAGGCCTGATCGCTTTCGAGTCCGGGGAGCTGGACTGGTATATAGCACCGATCGCCAACTGGAATGCTCTCACCTCCAACTCCAACTTCAAGACCCAGCTCGTTCCCGCGAACCACACTTCTTTTGTGGACGTAAACTACCTTCATCCTCCTCTGGATGACGACAATATCCGCCTGGCCATTGCGTATGCTATCGACAAGGAGTCCATGAATATCGCCTGCTACGACGGACATGCCGTAATAGCTGATTTTATGCTTCAGCCCCAGAACACCGGAGCCCCAGTGAAAGGCATCGTCTATAACTACGATCCTGAGAAGGCGAAGGAATACGTAAAGAAATCCGCTTACCCCAACGGCACGAATGTCGGCACTATCAATTGTTCTGCCGGCGGATATTTTGAAAAAATGGCTCAGGTTCTTCAGAGCAATCTGGCTGACATCGGTCTCACCTGCGACATCAATCGTCTTGACTCGGGGACTAACCTGGAGAGGTCTCGCTCTCAGAAATTTGATATTCTCTGCACGGGGTTTTCACCGAGCGGTGACTACGAAGGTTCGAGAATGTACTCCTACACCAAGTCGGTCGGCTCTTTCTACATCAAATATGAGGGGGATAAATTCGACTACAAGACGATGAATGCCCTGTGGGACGCCGGCATCGCCACTTTCGACCTGGCGGAGCGGCAGAAAATTTACAGCCAGCTTTCCGACTGGATCGCCAAGACCGCAACAATGCTGCCAGTCTTTCACAAAGTTCAGCCTTACGTTTGGACTCCTGCCCTGAAGATCCCGGTCAACTATCCCAACTATCCGCAGATTTGCGAGTGGTCTTGGGCCGAATAAATAATAGCAGAGAATCATTTTCGTGATTCAAGCGAAAGCTTTTGTGTGGATGGCGGACAGGACTTCAAACTCCTTCCGCCGTCCGTTTCGTTTGATTTTTTCTTTTTCATTTCGCGCGGTGGAGACTGAAAAATGCTGAATGAATTTTAACTCCGGATCAAAGAGAAGGATATTCGATTTAACGCTGAAATTTGTGTCAAAAGGAGTGTATGCATTTGCATCGGTTTGTCATCAAGCGTTTGCTCATGATGATCCCTATAATCATCGGTGTTTCGTTTTTGATCTTTGTAATCATTGACATGATTCCAGGTGATCCAGGCTCCAACCTGCTCGGTGCCGGCGCCAATCAAGAGGATATCGACCTGATGAACCAGCAATTAGGCTACAATCGTCCTCTTCTGGAGCGCTACGGAAAATATATGTATAACGCTGTTTTTCATCTCGATCTCGGGAAATCCTATTCTACGAAGAAACCCGTCCTGAACGAAATTGCCAACCGCCTTCCGGTATCTCTTCGGGTGGCGTTCAATGCAATTCTTTTCTCTCTGTTGTTTGGAGTTCCTTTGGGAGTACTGTCCGCTGTTAAGCAGAACACGATTTTTGACCGCATTCCAACAGGCCTTGCCCTCCTTCTGGCGGCACAGCCCGCTTTTCTTATAGGATTGGTGCTCATGCTGATCTTTTCATTATGGCTGGGCTGGTTCCCGGCCAATGGAATTGCTAGCTGGAAAAGCTACGTAATGCCGATGATCTCGCTAGGGCTCCCTTACGGAGGCCGTCAGCTGCGCTTTACCCGGTCAAGCATGCTTGAGACCATTCGCCAGGATTATGTTCGTACCGCAAGAGCCAAGGGTGCCAGCGAACAGATTGTCATCTGGAAGCATGCCATGAAAAATGCGCTGCTGCCGGTTATCACTGTTGCAGGCAACAGTTTCGGTATTCTTATTGGTGGTGCGATTGCCACGGAAACACTCTTCGGACTGCCTGGTCTGGGTTCGTTTATTGTTTCCGGCATCAAGCAAAAAGACGTTCCGGTAGTAACCGGGGGAATCATAATTTTCGCCGTTGTCTTCTCCTTTGTTATCCTGGCGGTGGATCTTTCCTACGCTTACGTTGATCCCAGGATCAGGGCAAAATATTCCGGAAGGGGCAGATGATATGAATCCTGGTGCTATGAATGCAGCCGCAACTGTCATGACTTTCAGGAAAGAAAGCCGATGGAAAGAGGTCTGGCGCAGGCTGAAAAAGGACCGCCTCGCTATGTTTGGTCTTGTCGTCATCAGTTTTTTGATAGTCTGTGCCCTGCTGGCGAATTTTTTCATCCCTTACGAAGCTGCGCTGAAGATGAACCTCAGGCTCAAACTGGCCCCGCCTTCGGCAGCCCACTGGTTCGGCTGTGACGGCTACGGTCGGGACCTTTTTGCCCGCTGCCTTTACGGTGCGAGAGTTTCTCTGACGATCGGTTTCGCCACATCTTTTGCCACCCTGATTGTGGGCAGTATGCTCGGTGCGCTTGTTGGCTATATAGGCGGTAAATTCGATGATCTTGTCATGCGGGGTCTCGATATTTTTTCAGCAATCCCTTCGACGCTCTTTGCTATGGCAGTTGTTGCCGCCATGGGCCCCGGAATTATAAACATCTGCATAGCGATTTCACTGACCAACATCCCCGGGTTCGTACGCATTGTTCGATCCTCCGTACTGAACATAGCGGAACAGGAGTACATAGAGGCGTCGCGGGCAGGGGGTACGTCCACATTCCGCATCCTCACAAAACACGTCCTGCCCAATGCTGTGGGCACTCTCATCGTGCAGACGACAGCCAATGTGGCTTCGATGATTTTGACTGCGGCAACTCTCAGTTTCCTCGGGCTTGGTATCAATCCGCCCCAGCCTGAATGGGGTGCGCTGGTCAGCGAAGGTAAGGAATTTCTGCGCACGGCTCCGCACCTGATCCTATTTCCCGGAGTCCTGATCGTTATCGCTTCTTTTTCCATGAGCATTCTGGGGGACGGGCTGCGCGACGCTCTCGATCCCCGGCTAAGAACCTAAGGGCGAGGGCAAATTATGATGAAAGAACATCTGCTATCGATAAGCAACCTGTCAGTGGAGTATAAAACTGATCTAGAAACAGTGAGTGCTGTCAACAATATAAGTTTTTCACTGAAAAAAGGGGAAACTTTCGGACTCGTAGGAGAGACGGGCGCGGGGAAGACTACCACTGCACTTACAATCATGCGTCTGCTTCCGGAAAAAACCGGTCTCATTACAGGAGGTTCCATCGAATTCAATGGAAACTCCCTCTTAGACCTGCCGGAGTCCGATATGCGTTCAATTCGCGGCGAAAAAATAGCAATGATCTTCCAGGACCCCATGACTAGCCTCAATCCGGTCATGTCGGTCGGCGATCAAATTGCCGAAGCCATGGAACTTCACAACAGGGACAACAAAACAAATGAACAGATTCAGAACCGGGTGGATGAAGTGCTGCTGATGGTGGGAATCCCGTCTTCCCGAAAGTTCGAATATCCTCACCAGTTTTCCGGTGGAATGAAACAGAGAGTCGTCATCGCCATGGCTCTCGCCTGTGAGCCTGTGCTTCTCATTGCCGACGAACCCACCACGGCTCTCGATGTCACCATACAGGCTCAAGTCATCAGCATGATAAGGAAACTGCGCGATCGTCTCGGTACCGCCATGATCATGATCACTCACGATTTGGGCATCGTCGCTCAGACCTGCGACAATGTTGCGGTCATGTATGCGGGTGAACTCGTCGAGGTGGGAACTGCCGCAGACATTTATACATCTCAGGAGCATCACCCTTATACTGATGGATTGTTCGGTTCGATTCCCAATCTGCACGGAAACGACAGGCGTCTTACGCCGATCTCCGGTTTGATGCCCGACCCTACTCGCCTTCCCGTAGGGTGTAATTTTTCTCCGAGATGTCCGCGCAAAATGGATATCTGCGAAAAAATTCCTCCCGCCGTTTACCGTAACGGGACCCATCTGATTTCCTGCCATCTTTTTTCGGATAGGGAAAACTGGCGAAAGGAGGGGGAATAGTTGGAAGCTGCAAGAACGGAAATCCCGCTCCTGGAGACGATAAACCTCAAGAAGTATTTTAAGGTCCGAGAGGGTTTTCTTCATGCCGTAGATGACGTCAACATCACCATTCCCCGTAAAAAAACGCTCGGAGTGGTGGGGGAATCTGGGTGCGGCAAATCAACGCTCGGGCGTACCATCATCCGTCTGCTGGATGCAACAGACGGGCAGGTCCTCTTCAAGGGGCAGGATATTCTGAAATTTAACCGCCGCAAAATGAAAGAAATGCGCCGGAAAATGCAGATTATCTTTCAGGACCCCTATTCCAGCATCAATCCGCGCATGTCGGTGGCTGAAATCATCGCGGAGTATATGCTCGTTCACAAGACCTGCCCAAGCAGGGCAGCGGCTTTTCAGCGTGCAGCGGAGCTGATGGACACCGTAGGCCTGGCGCGGCGCTATGCTAATATTTATCCCCACGAGCTTGACGGCGGGCGCCGTCAGCGCATAGGCATTGCAAGGGCTCTGTCCCTCGATCCCGAGTTCATCGTCTGCGACGAGCCTGTGTCTGCCCTGGACGTATCGATCCAGGCACAGATTCTAAACCTTCTTATGGATATCCAGGAGGAGAGAGGGTTGACGTACATGTTCATAACCCACGATCTTGCAGTCGTCAAACACATCTCGGACGAAATCGTGGTGATGTATCTGGGCCAGTGCGTGGAACACGCATCATCGAATGCCCTGTTTGAAAATCCCATGCATCCCTATACCAAAGCTCTTCTTGCGGCAATACCGGAGGCGGATATTTCGATGCGCGACAAGGAGATAAAAATCATCAAGGGGGAAATTACCAGTCCGATCAATCCTCAGCCCGGATGCCGATTTGCCGCGAGATGCGAATTTTCAATGGATATATGCTGGGAAAAAACCCCTCCGTTATTGCTCCAGCCTGTTCCATCCGGAAAAGAGGAACTGTGCCCTGAAAGGCATTTTGTGGCGTGCCATCTGTATACGGAAACACAAAATGAAAAGGTAACTGAGGCGAGTTTCAAAGTTTAGAGTTTCCGAACTCCACGTTTACTGTTTTTCATTAAGTCCCCTGCTATTTCGGGGGACATTTTTTATATATTGAAAAGTATAGGTCATGTTGCACACACCAAAGCTCTCAAAAGGGAGGGTAGTGACAATATATCAATAAAATCCTTGTTCCAGCTGTCGAATTGAAAATCCGTGAGAAGGGAATTTCTTTGTTGACATTTCCCATTCCTCCTTCTAGAATTGATTTGTTTCTGAAATAAACTAATCCACAATATCCTTTTGTCGTGCTGCACCACTAAGGGGAAGGGGAGGGAACAATGAAGATCCGTACCATCAACGCCGAGAAAATGGGGCTTTCGAACCGCCTCACCCTCCTCAACCTCATCCGGACCACTCCCGGCATCAGCAGGCGAGAGCTGGCCCGCTCGGCAGGTCTCGACCCCAGCACCGTAACGAAGATCATCTCCGCCCTTCTTGAAAAGGGCCTCGTAGAGGAGAGCGGTCTGCGGACCGCCGGCTCTCCGGGACGGAAGTCGGTCATGCTCTCCGTGGCCCGCGAAGGTGCGGCGGCCCTTGTGGCGGAACTGGGTGTGGAGAGCACCAGAATCGCCATAGGCTATCTCGATGCTTCCTTCGAGGTACAAGCCGAGTTTTCAACCCCCCGGAGCGAGAAAGAGTTCTTCAGTCTTTTCGCTTCTCAGCTCGCGGCGATTATGGACGCCTTTCCCCGGAGGAATTTCTGCGCCCTGAGCATTGCGGTCCCCGGAATGGTGGAGTGGGGGACCAATATGCTCAAGGACCTGCCCCACATGGGGTGGAAAAACGTCAATTTCGAGGAGACATTGAAAGAGCATCTCCCGGGATTTGATCTGCCGGTTTTTGCGGCCAACGAGGCCAAGCTCTCCCTCATCGCAGAGATGTTCCTCAACCCCGGAATCGCAGACCTCCACAACGGAATCTATGTCTACCTTTCCCAGGGGGTCGGAGGGGCGATCCTCGTGGAGGATAAAATTCTTCACGGCCTGAACAACACGGCCGGAGAGATCGGCCACATGGTTATCGATACCAGCGGCCCCATCTGCCACTGCGGGAGCCGGGGGTGCTTCGAGACCTTTGTCTCCATTGACCGGGTGGCGAAAAAGTACGAGGCGGAGGGGGCTTTTCTTTCCGGGAGCAATTTCCGGGAGAAGTTCCGCCATCTTCTCTCCCTCGGCCGGGAGGGGAACCCCCGGGCGAGGGAGGTGCTCGACGATATGAAGGCGTACCTCGCCATCGGCCTCGCCAACCTGACGAATATTCTCAACCCGGAATTCATCATGCTCGGCGGAGTGGGCTCCACCTTTCCCCCCGACTTTCTGGAAAATGTCCGCGTCGGAGTCGTCCGCCGGGGCCTCTGTGCGGCCTCCCCGAGGATGCTTCTCACTCAGGCGTCCCTGGGAATCGATTCGGCGGCCCTCGAGGGAGCCGCCCTCATGGCAATGAACCATTACATCAAAAAAGTGATCTGAGAGGCTCTTGGGCGTTCCACCCGGCAGGCAGCGGATGGAACGGGAAAAATCTACGGGAGGTGCGGAAATGATAGAAGGAAGAGATCTTGCCGGAGGGGCGAAAAAGCTCAGGTACGGCCTTATCGGAGGAGGACCCGGCTCCTTCATCGCGGGGGTCCACCGCATGGCCATCGCCATGGCGGCCATGTCCCTGAGGGGCGACAAGCTCAGCGGCTTCTACCAGGAGCAGATCCCCTCGAAGATCATCCTCGCCGCAGAACTCGTGACGAAGGAAAACGCGAAGAACCACTACTTCCCCGATTCGATATTTTAGGCACACCCGAGGGGGGCCTCGAGCCCCCCTCTTTTCTGAAGGAGGAATCCGCCATGGAAGAATTCTTCCCCGGCATCGGTAAAATTCGGTACGAAGGCCCCCTTTCCCGCAATCCCCTTGCCTTCAAGGAGTATTCGGCCGAGGAGGTGGTGGCGGGAAAACCCATGAAGGAGCACCTCCGTTTCGCCATGTCATGGTGGCACACCATCTGCTCTTCGGGAACGGACATGTTCGGCGCCGGGACCGCCCGCCGCCCCTGGGACAGGGAGGGTGACCCCATGAAGCGGGCGAAGCTCGCTGCCGACGGGGCCTTCGAATTCATGGAGAAGCTCGGCCTCGAATTTTTCTGCTTTCACGACCGGGACATCGTCCCCGAAGCGGATACCCTTGCCGAGACGAACGCCCGGCTCGACGAAATAAAGGAGTACCTGACCGGGCACATGAAGCGTACGGGAATCCGCCTCCTCTGGGGGACGGCCAACCTCTTCACCCACCCGCGGTACGTCCACGGGGCGGCCACCTCGTGCAATGCCGACGTCTTCGCATACGCCGCGGCCCAGGTCAAGAAGGCCATGACCATCACCAGGGATCTGGGAGGACAGAACTACGTCTTCTGGGGCGGGCGGGAGGGGTACGAAACCCTGTTGAACACGAACATGAGCCTGGAGATGGACAACCTCGCCCGGTTCTTCCGCATGGCGGTGAAGTACGCCGAGTCCATAGGCTTTAAGGGCCAGTTCCTCATCGAGCCGAAGCCGAAGGAGCCCACGAAGCACCAGTACGACTACGACGTGGCCGCAGTGCTCGCCTTTCTGCGAAAATACGCCCTGGAGAAGCATTTCAAGATCAACATCGAGGCGAACCATGCCACCCTTGCAGGGCATACCTTCCAGCACGAACTTCACCTCGCCCGGATCAGCGGAATGCTCGGCAGCATCGACGCCAACCAGGGGGATCTTTTCCTCGGGTGGGACACGGACAACTTTCCCACGGACCCCTTCGCAGCGGCCCTTGCCATGGTCGAGGTGCTGAAAAACGGCGGCATCGCCCCGGGGGGGTTCAACTTCGACGCCCATGTGCGCCGTCCCTCCTTCTCGGACGACGATCTCTTCCTCGCGTACATCGCGGGAATGGATACCTTCGCCCGGGGCCTTCGGACCGCGGCGAAGCTCCTCGAGGGCGGCGAGCTCGAGGAATTTGTGGAGAAGCGGTATGAGAGCTACGGATGGGGCATAGGAAAAGAGATCATGGACGAGAGGGCGGATTTCAGCACCCTTGAGGCCTGGGCTCTTGAACATGATTCCCCCGTCAACAGATCGGGCAGGCAGGAGATGCTCGAGTCTATCCTCAACAGGTATGTGCTGAACCGGGATATTAAGTAAAGAAAAAAAGATTTTGCAGCAGCGGGCCGGGAGAGTCTCTCCCGGCCCGCTCTTTTTCTGATGGTGAAAAAGAGGCTTATTGCAAACGCTGGTAGACCACCGTGATTCCCGTCTGCATGTCCGTCAGCATTATTTCACTTCCGTTGGGGTTGACCCGAAGGTATTGGGAGAAAAATACTCCCATGGACGTCTGTCCCTGGAGTATGTTCCCCTGGATCTGGAAGAGCCCGGTTTGATAGGGCATGCCGTTCATCCATATCTGGTACTGGTTGCCCTGGATCTGCATCACGACTTGCTGGCCGTTGACATAGGCCCCCCAGACTCCGTTGAGTCCCACGGGCTGCTGCTGAGGATACTGAGGCTGCTGCTGAGGATACTGAGGCTGCTGCTGAGGATACTGAGGCTGCTGCTGAGGATACTGAGGCTGCTGCGGATACTGGGGCTGCTGCGGGTACTGGGGCTGCTGCGGGTACTGGGGCTGCTGCGGATACTGAGGCTGCTGCGGATATTGAGGCTGCTGGGGCATAGGCTGAGGCTGCTGGGGCATGGGCTGGGGCTGCTGAGGCATTGGCTGCGGCTGCGGAGCGGCGGCAGGGGCCTGCCCCTTGCGGCTGTAGATGACGGCTGTTTCGTCGTCCGGGAACGTCGCCACCATGATGTTTTTCTCCGGGTTATAACCGAAGAAGAAGCCGAGAGCCGTGCCCGAGGCCGGTTTTATAGCGAAGAAATTGTCCTTCACCGCGGATTTCCCCTCAGTCCGGGCTCCCTTTTCCGAGACGTAGACCGCCGATCCCTGCCCGAGCTCGAGAGAACTTCCGTCGTTTCCGGTCCAGCTTCCGTTCATGAAACCGGTCGGGAAATTCAGCTCGTCAAGAGGGACGAGAACCATCTTGTCGAGGGTGTATACGTCCAGGGTCGTCCAGTTATGGGTCTTCTCGTCCGACTGAAGGAGGGCGAACCGTCTCTCTACGGGGGTATACCCCTCCCCCTGCTCATTTTTTATGTAGGCGGTAAAGTGGGGCAGGCCTCTCGGTTCCCAGATAAGGGACATGGTCACCGGCTTTTCGTTGTATACGTCGAGTACGGTAGTGAAGACATCCGGTTCACCCGTTGCCGTGATTTCTATCAGGGTGCCCGCAGGCGCCATGATCATTCCCTGATTGTTGCGCTGAGGGATGCCGATGAAGGAAGTGTATCTTCCCGGCAGCTTTGCCGCTCCGAATCGGCGGGTGGCATCGAGAAAGGGTTCTATCTCCTGGTTGGCCTTAACCTGCACGGGGTTGCTCACCAGGGTGGTTCCCCGCCCTCCGATGGATTCGGCCTTGCCGAGGATCCGGAGGACCTTGCCTGCGGGAATGGGTTCGAAGAGGACGTCGAGTCCGTTCCCCCACTGAATCGGCTCGCCGGGGACGATTTTGCTCTGGCCGGTGAGGTCGAAGGTGATCAGGGAAGGCCTGAAAATTCCTTCTGGCCTGGGGGTCAGGTCCGTGATGTCCACGCCGTTCTCTGTGAATATGACGGAGATCATGGCAACGATGCTGTAGGTTCTCGTGTCCACGATGAATTGGGCCGGAACTTCTCCCTTCATCCAGGGGTCTGAGTATGTTCCGTCGATGGTGAAGTGGAAGAGGTCCGATACGTCCCTGTAGTTCACGGTGACGGGCACGCTCTTCTCGCCGTTTGCGAGCTTGTGGACGAGGGCTCCGACCTGGTAGAGAAGCTCGTTTTTCCCGTCCACGTAGACGGGGGTCATGGCGTCGGAGATGTCGGCGGCCTCTTCGAACCGTTTGCCCTGGGCCTCGGGGTCGAGGTTTTCGTCGAGGAGGATCGCGTCTGACGTCATGGTGTACACTCCGTCGGTGGTGTCGGAGTAGGCGAAGCCGCCGTACCCCCAGAGGATGGCCTTTCCCTCGATGGTTAACTTCACGTAGCTTCCGTTGATGCTGCCTGCGGAAAGGGGGGTGATTTCAGGGGAGGGAGTGATGTCTGCGTCTTTCCCCCCCTTGACCTGCTGAACCCCCTGCTTCGGTTTTGCGGTTCCGATCTCGATGGCGGTGACCTTCGGGGGGGCCATCCCTTCCTCCTTCTGTTTCTGGTAGAGAGCGGAAAGAGTGGTGAGCCACCCGGTTTTTCCGTTGAAGTCGAGTTCGGCGTAGCCTGTCCGCACGTTGTTCTCCCGCAGGGGGGCGTAGATCGAAAGGCCTTTGCTGGAGGGGAGCATGGGGCCTTTATCCGTGGCGATGATCAGTTTTCCGATGGCGCTCTCGAGGTCGGCGATCTCCTTCGCGGGAGGATTGGCGATGGTTTTGCCGAGACGGAAGAGCCAGTCCCGGAGATCGATGCTCGAGAGGGAACCCTCTTCGCGGAGGTAGTCTCCCCGGCCGCCGTAGTTCATGGAGTAAAAAATGGACCTGGTGATATTCGCCCACTGGCCGGGGATCGCTTCCGCCAGCTTCCTGGTAAAGGCGGTGAAGGCGTTCAGAAATTCGTCGGTCTTCGAGAGGTCGAAGGCTGTGTAGGCGCCGTTCATTCTTCCGTGATCGGAAAAGCCCCGTACGCCGACCTTCACGAATTCCGAGGCTATTTTCGCCGTCTCAGTGCCTCCGCCGAAGAGCGGAAAGGCGTTCTTGTAGTCCATTCCCACGTCCGGAATGGTGGGGGCTGCGGCGACCATGAAATCGGCGAAGGGGGAACAGGCCGTGACAGTCTCTGCCTGCCCCATCAGGCACATGTCGAAGAAGAGAAGGTCCCATTTCTTCCGGGGAAGGAGGGGAGCGGTTTTTTCGAGGACGCCTTTGAATTCCGCGAGGGTGATCTCGTCGCTGTTTCGCTCCGTTCCCGGGGCGTCATTGTCGTTGACCATATTGATCCACCCAGCCCCGTGATCCCACATTACGAGGGCCACTTTGGGGGAGGGGAATTTGCGCAGAGCCTCCCGGATATACCCCTCGAGGACGGCCGGATCGCCCATATTGAGCTCTCCGTAGTCGTGGAGGAGCTCTGAATCGATGGCGTCTTTTCTGACTGACTTTTTCAGCCGGTAGGCCCGGGTTCCCGTCCAGTCGTCCATCCGGGTGCTGTAGTCTTTGGCACGGTCCAGGAGGACGACCACTTCCGCCTTGCCTCCGGGCCAGCCCTCCTCCATTTCCTTCAGATCGTTGAGGGCGCTGTCCTCCAGGTTGTTGTCTCCGTCAAGATAGGCGATGATAGTCCATTCCCGGGCAGCATCGACCGCGGGCGCTCCCCATGGACCGGTGGGTTGAGCGGCGGGGACAGGAGCGGGATCAGAACCAGAAACGGGAGCAGAGGAGGGAGGCGGGGGAGGAACGGCGGCGAAGGAAGAAGCAAGGGGGAGTAATAGAAGGGCGGCGAGAATCAGAAATGCCGGTATCCCTTTTGCACGGGTGATCCAGTGTATTTTCATCTGTTTTTCACCTCTATTTCGGTTTTCTGCCCGGAAGGGCCAGAAAAATCGGGGAAAATGCCTTAAGAGCCTGAGAAACGAAATCGCTGAGACAAGCACCGGAAAGGGAAAATCATAAATCACCGCCTTTCTTTGCCGAAAAACAGAAGGATGACATTCCTTTTTACAGCGCAAAAGATGAGATATACAAATATAGTGGCACTTATATTGAAAAATAGCAATACGATGAATTTAAAAAAAAGCATTTCATGAAGATGCCGAATTTTTGTCCGATAAAATCCACTTCGGCGGGTCATCCAGATTCGGATCTCTTCATCAACCCAACCTTGCAAAGAGATCAACGGATGGTATAATGCCAGCAATTCGTTTTCCCTGAAAAGGGGAAATTTTTTTCTATGATCTGATCCGAAAAGTGGAGGGATGAGAAATGAAGAGGAAATTGAAGAAGGTACTTTTTGTCCTGCTTGCCGCCGCGGTTTTATGGCTTCCCGCTGCCGTGTCCGCAGCTGACTGGCCGGACCGGGGAATCACTCTGGTCGTTCCCTGGGGTGCGGGGGGCGTGACCGACGTGGCCGCCCGGATGTTTGCTCCCCTCTTCGAGAAGTACCTCGAGGTGCCCGTGGTGATTCTGAACAGGCCGGGGGCGTCCGGAGCCATCGGCACCGAGTATGCCTATGCCCGTCCCGCCGACGGATACACGGTGGTCTTCTCGGCGGAAACCCCCGCCTCCTTCCGCTTCATGGACGTAAGCAAGCTCTCCTTCCGGGATTTTGAGCCCATCATGCTGCTGACCCACTCGGAAAAGATCATCGCTGTGGCTCCGTCCTCGCCCTACCAGACCTTCGACGATCTCGTGAAGGACATAAGGGCCCGGCCCGGCAAGGTCCGCTTCTCCTACAGCGGGGCGGGAGCGAGCGGCCACGTCCAGGGGCTGCTCATGATGCAGAAGGGTGACCTCGATTTCTCCAGCACCCCCTTCGGCGGCGGCAGCAACGCCCTCCTCGCAGTGCTCGGCGGGCAGGTCGACTTCACCTCACCCAACATCGGCACGGTGAAGGACTATATCGCCGCCGGAAAGCTCCGTCCCCTTGCGGTCTTCGACCGGAAGCGGACGGCCTATCTGCCCGATCTTCCCCCGGTGACGGATGCCCTTCCCGGCCTTGCTCCCTACCTTCCCCTCGACTATCCCAACTGTCTCATGGTGAAGAAGGGCACTCCCCCTGAAATAGTGGCCAGAATCGCTGACGCCGCGTCAAAAGCGGTGGCGGATCCCCAGTGGAAAGCCTTCCTCGAGAATAATTGGTACGTGGGCCTCGATTCCGTCCGGGGGCAGGAGATGCTCGCCTACTGGGATAAGTGGGCGTCGGTGGTGGGATGGGTCCTTGAGGACGCGGGAGTGGCCAAAAAAAGCCCTGCGCTCTTCGATATTCCGAGGCCCTAGCAAGGCATTGAAATGAAAAATATTTCCTCTCCATGGACCGGCAACATCCGGAACGGGGGAGGCTTTCTCGTCCTGGCGGCCCTCTTCGCCTTCCATGGAGCGGCCGCCCACGACGGAGGGGCGTGGAGCCTCTCCCCGGCGCTCTTCCCTCTCCTCCTCTCCGCCTGTCTCGCCCTGCTCTCCCTTGCATTGATCGGCCAGGGAATCCTGCGCCTTCGGGAGGGGCGTGAACATCCCTCCTCCGCCCGCTCAGGCGCCGCTCCCGTCTCGTCCCGGCGGGCCGCCCTCACCTTCGGGCTGTGCATCGCCTACGTTCTTCTTCTTCCCCGGAGCGGATTTTTCGTCGGAACGGCCCTCTTTCTCGCCCTCTTCAGCGTCCTGATCGGAGAGCGCCGCCCGGCGGCGGTGGCCGCCCTTTCCCTCCTGTCCCCCGCGGGAATCCTCCTGGTATTTAAATACGCCCTCGGCGTTCTGCTTCCCTAGGGGCGCGGAAATGGCCGAAATGCTCCTCTCCCTGTTTCACCAGGTCGACGGGATCTTTATTCTGTCCGTTTTCGCCGGAGCCCTGGCGGGCCTCTTCGTAGGGGCCATCCCGGGTCTTTCAGTAACTATGGCGACGGCGCTGCTCGTATCCGTGACCTTTTCGTGGGAGGTAAAAAATGCCCTCGGGATGATCCTCGGGGTCTACGTCTCCGGAGTCTACGCAGGAGCGGTGTCGGCCATACTCATCAACATCCCGGGTGCTCCCTCCTCGGTGGTGACGACCCTCGACGGATACCCCATGGCACAGAAAGGGGAGGCGGCGCTGGCCCTCTGGGCCGCAACCTTCCACTCCTTCGTCGGCAGCGTCTTCGGCTTTCTCGTCCTGCTTTTCGTGGCGAAGCCCGTGACGGATTTCGCCCTCTCCTTCACGGCCATGGACTACTTTCTCCTGGCCCTCTTCGGTCTTACCACCATAGGCACGCTCACGGCGAAGAACTATCTCAAGGGAGGGATCTGCGCCCTCCTCGGGCTGCTGCTGAGCATGGTGGGGATCGACCCCTTCTCGGGGGGAGCCCGGCTGACCTTCGGATGGTCCGACCTGCAGGGAGGCATCCCCCTCATTGCGGCCCTCATCGGCCTCTTCGGCTTTTCGGAGGTGCTCGACCAGGTGGCCCGGGGAACCCTGAACGCCCTGGCCGCCGAAGCGGGAAAAATTCGCTACTCCTTTCGGGAGATGGCCCGCTTTCTGCCCCTCTCCCTCCGGTCCTCCCTCATCGGGACCTTCATCGGCGCCCTTCCCGGCGCAGGGGGGCCGGTGGCCTCCATCATCGCCTACGATCATGCGAGAAAATCGGTGAAAAATCCCTCCCGTCCCTTCGGCGAGGGAGCTGTGGAAGGGGTCATCGCCAGCGAGGCGGCGAACAACGCCTGCATCGGCGGAGCCCTCATTCCCATGCTCACCCTGGCGATACCGGGAGACGCGGTCACAGCGGTGATCCTTGCGGCCTTCTACGTCCACGGCCTTCAGCCGGGGCCGCTGCTTTTCGTGAGGACGCCTGAGCTTTTCTCCGTGGTGATTTCCGGAGGGTTTCTCGCCTGCCTGACCATGCTCATCCTCGGCATGACGGTCGTTCCCCGCCTGTCGAAGATCCTCCTCATCCCCAAGCGGCTTCTCATGCCTCTCGTGACCGTGCTCTGCGTGGTGGGTACCTACGGGGTGAATTCAAGCATGTTCGACGTGGGGCTCATGTTTCTCTTCGGGCTCGGAGGGTTCCTGATGAGGACAAGGGGATATCCGGCGGCGCCGCTGGTGCTGGGGCTGGTTCTCGGGGGGATGATGGATTCGAACCTCAGAAGGGCGGTCAACATGGCCCTCGCGGGAGACAACCTGTTGGCGGAACTCTTCTGGAGGCCGACGACCATGATTCTCGCGCTTCTCGTCCTCTTCTCTGTGCTCGCGGCGATTCCTCCCGTGAAGGAGCGGATGGGCGCGGCAGGAAGCCGTCTCTTCTCGGCCCTCGGCTTTCGGAAATGAAGAAAGGCTTGTTGAACACCTCATCGTAATATAATGGGGGAAGATTCAGAGGATCTTTCGGAACCTGTTTTCCCGTTTGCGGTCTAATCCCGTTGTTCATGTTCTTAAACAGAAAGGAGAAAAAAACATGTTTCCAACCTTCAGCTATGAAATGCCTACAAGAGTCGAGTTCGGCAAAGGTGCCGCGAGCCATGCGGGAGAAGAGGTGCGGAAGATCGGCTGCTCCCGGGTGCTGATCCTCTCAGATCGGGGAGTGCAGGGAGCGGGGCTGCTCAAAAAGGTGACGGACAGCCTCGACGGGGCGTCCCTTCCCTGGGAGCTCTTTCTCGACGTGGAGCCCAACCCCAAGGATTACAACGTTTCTGCTGCGGTGGAGGCCGTGCGGCTGATGAGAGCCGACTGCCTCGTTGCCGTGGGAGGGGGCAGCCCCATCGACTGCGCCAAGGGAGTGGCCATCGTCGCTGCCGCAGGAGGAAAGATCCGGGATTACGAGGGGCGGTTCAAAACTGTCGCACTTCCCCTTCCGATCATCGCCGTTCCCACCACGGCGGGAACGGCCAGCGAGCTGACCTTCGGAAGCGTCATCACAGATACGGCGGAGAAATTCAAGTTCACCGTCAAGAGCCCACTGCTGGCGCCGAAGGTCGCCCTCGCCGATCCCGAGATGACGGCGACCATGCCCCGGTCCCTCACCGCCTTCACCGGGATGGACGCCCTCACCCACGCCATTGAGGCCTACACCTGCCGGGCGGCCACGCCTTTTTCCGATGCTCCCGCCCTCGTCGCCATGGAGCTGATAGGAAAATACCTGCGCAGGGCCTGGCAGGACGGGTCCGATATGGAGGCCCGGGAGGGGATGCTTCTGGGAAGTCTTCTCGCGGGGATCGCCTTCAGCCACTCCGACGTGGCTTCGGTCCACTGCCTCGCGGAGGCCCTGGGGGCTCTCTACGATGCGCCCCACGGAGCCTGCAATTCCATCGCCCTTCCCGCGGTGATGGAGTACTCCCTCGATTCCTGCACGAAGCGGTATGCCCGGGTCGCCTCCTGCCTGGGGCTGGAATATGAGAGCGACGAGGAAGGGGCTGCCGCAGCCGTGGCGGAGGTGCAGCAGATGGCCAGGGATCTTGAGCTTCCGTCCCTTTCTCTTTTCGGGGTGAAAGAGGAGGATTTCGAGGAACTGGGCCGCAAGGCCGAGGCGAATTCCTCGAACCCCGACAACCCCCGGATTCTGACGAAGGACGATTACGTCATACTGCTGAAAAAGCTGACCTGCTGAGAATAAATCAGAGGGGAATATGCTTGACAAAAATGGAGTTTGAATTATATAATTAACAAATAAAAGTAATATTTCTTCGGGTAAAATTACAGGTTATGTGTGCTGTAAGGCTTTATGGAAGCGCAGAGTCTAAAATAAATCCCAAACTACCTGAAGGAGGTAATGACATGAACGAAGATATTATTAAAGGAAAATGGAAGCAAATGAAAGGAAAAGTCAAGGAAGAGTGGGGTAAGCTCACCGATGATGATGTCGATCAGATCAACGGCCAGGGAGAGCAGCTCATCGGAAAACTTCAGGAGCTCTACGGCTACAGCAGGGAAGAGGCTGAAAAAGAGGCCAGAAGATTTGCCGATAGATATTAGGATATAAAGGTGCGGCCGGATTCAGATTTAAACTGAGTCCCATCTTGAGCGAATAATTTTTTTGAAAAACTACTGGCATTCTTTCTGCACTTACCCTTTTCTTCAGGTATGTAGAGCAGAAGGAATGCCAGTAGTTTTACACAGATTGATTGAAAAGAGTATTTCAATAAATTGCATTTTTTCCGGACTTCTCTGCCGATTATTCTATCTCTTGGGAGGCTCCCACTTCTTCGCGAGATTCTGGGTCAGCCGGTCGATGACGATGGCCAGAAAGACCACGCTCATGCCGGCCTCGAATCCCCGTCCCACGTCGATCCGATTGATGGAGACGAGGACCTCCTGTCCCAGTCCCCGGGCGCCGATCATGGAGGAGATAACCACCATGGCGAGGGCCATCATGGTCGTCTGATTCACCCCCGCAAGAATGCTCGGCATGGCCAGGGGAAGGCGGACTTCCCTGATGAGCTGCCAGCGGGTGGCGCCATAGGCCAGGGCCGCTTCTTCCACGGGTTTGGGGACCTGGTTCAGCCCGAGAGCCGTCAGGCGGATCACCGGGGGAAGGGCGTATATGAGGGTGGCCAGGACCGCCGGGACCTTTCCGAGGCCGAAGAGCATCATGGCCGGGATGAGGTAGACGAAGCTCGGCATGGTCTGCATTCCGTCGAGAAGGGGACGCAGTACAAAGGCGACCGATTTGACCTCCGCCATGAGCACCCCCATGGGAAGCCCTATGATCAGGGCGAGCAGCACGGAGGTGATGATCACCGAGAGGCTCTCGAGGGCCATGGGCCACAGGCCGAACATGCCGATGAAGAAGGGCAGAGAGGCCAGGATGATGGAAGAAGCTATCTTCTTCGAAGAATACCAGGCGAGGATGCCGACCGCAGCTATGTACCCCCACCACGGAACGATCACGAGAAAGTCGTGAATGGTGAGAAGCACCGTGAGAATTCCCCCTGCGACGGAATCGAAGAAAGGAGCGTAGGCCTCTATGAGGCCGTTAATGAAGTTGTTGACGGCCGGGGCGATATGGGCCTGGAATGCCTCAGGAAACATGGACGGCCGCCTCCTTTCCTTCTTTTTCCTTTGTCAGGGCCCGCTCTGCCCGCTCGAGCTGCTCCCGCTCGTCCTGGACGAAACGGGCGACGTACTCGTCGGCCGGGTTGGCGATCACCTCGTCGGGAGAGCCGATCTGGACGATCTCTCCCTTTTTCATGATGGCCATGCGGTCCCCCATCCGGAGGGCCTCAGAGAGGTCATGGGTGACGAAAAAAACGGTCTTGTGCATTTCCTTCTGAAGCCGGATCATCTCGTCCTGCAGCTCCCTGCGGATGAGGGGGTCGAGGCCGCTGAAGGGCTCGTCCATGAGAAGGATGGGGGCATCCATCACCAGTGCCCGGGCGATGCCGACCCGCTGGCGCATTCCTCCGCTCAGGGAGGCGGGATAATATTTCTCCCACCCCTTGAGCCCCACCATGTCGAGAGCCTCGAAGGCTTTTGTCCTGGAATCCTCTTTCTTCTCCCCCCGGAGCTTCAGGCCGAAGGCCACGTTGTCGAGGACGGTCCGGTGGGGAAGCAGGCCGTAGTGCTGAAAGACCATGGCAATGTTCTCCCGCCGGAAGTTCACCAGTTCGCTCTTCGACATGGCCGTGACGTTCATTCCGTTGACGATGATGTCCCCCGAGGTGGGCTCCACGAGCCGGAGCAGGCAGCGGATGAGAGTCGACTTTCCGCTGCCGGAGAGACCCATGATGATGAAAGTCTCTCCCTGGTTCACCGAGAAGGAAACGTCCTTCATGGCAACAACCGCATCTTCTCCCTTGTCGAGCTGCTCCACGAGGGATTCGTCTTCCGTGTCCGAGGATGTGAACGTGATGCCGCTTTTCCGGGAGAATATTTTCCACAGATCCTGAACGACGATGGAGCCGGAAGAAGCAGGTGCGTCCACTATATTTTCTCCTCCTTCAGGGCCGTCTCAATCTTGTCTACCACACCTTGGGCGTCGGCGGGTATCCAGCTTTTCCAGACGTCAGGGTTGTTCTTCAGGAACCATATGGCCGTCTGGCGGGAGTCGAGATTCTCCTGCACCATCTCGGCGAGGAAACGGTTCGTCTGCTGCAGCGTAGTGGAATAATTGCTCAGAAAGGCTGCCAGATCGGGGTTATTCTTGGCGAATTCTCCATTGGCGACCACAAGAACACGGGCGGCCGGAGCGGCGCAGGCGTGAACCCCTTCTTCCTCCCAGAGCTTCTGGTTGAAAGGGGGTTCCTCGAGACGGGTCATGTCAAGAAGCCCCATGATCCACGTGGGTTCCCAGTAGTAGGCGAGGATGGGCTTGCCCTGATCGTAGGCTCGCTTCATGGCCGTGGAGAGAGCAGTGTCGGAGCCGGGGGAAAAGACCTCGAAGGTTTTGTCGAGTCCGTAGGACTTGATCTTCGCGGCGTTCACCGAGGAGATCTTCCATCCGGCGGGTCCGTTGTAGAACCGGCCTTTCTTGGGGTTCTCCCGGTCTTTGAAAAGCTCCCAGTATTTCGGAAGGTCCATGACGGACTTGAGATCGGGGGCCACAGGCTCGATTCCTCGCTTTGGGTCACCCTTGATCATATAGGTGGGAACGTACCATCCCTGGGGAGCATCCGGGAAATTCGTTCCGAGGCTGACCATCTTGCCGCTGGCCGTGGCTTTGGTCCAGAATTCGAGGATATTGTCCACCCATCCCTCCATGGAGAGATCGGCATCCCCCCGTTCGATTCCCATCATTCCGGGAAGGGACTCGGCAAAGAGATAATCCGTCTTTCTGCCATACCCCTTTTCCATAATGTAGCCGGCAATCCGGTTGTGGACCTGGACGCTGTCCCAGCTGAAGTCGATGAAGACTACGGGTTTTTCCTGGGCCGCCAGGGCTCCGGCGGAGAGGACGGAAAGGGCAAGGACTGCAAATAACATACATAGCTTTGTTCGCAATTTCATGCAAACACCTCCTGAAAGAATTTTTGAATCGCGGATGGAAAAAAAGCCCGGGAAACAATTGGGAAAAAGTAGAGGGCACAGGGCAAAAAGAGCTTCGGGCAAACAAAAAGAGTTTCAGGCAGTCGAAATCCGATAATTGATTAAGCTCTATTGATTAAACCCTATGGACAGCTATTTGTCAACATGAAGAATTGAAAATATAGTGCAATTTTGCCTGTTGGTTTTCCCCTGAGAGTGTACTGGGAAAGTTTTTGCAAATTAGAAAAAGGAATCCGAGGATTTGTTCTTTCCTGCCCGTTATCCTGCCAAGGCAGGTGGACACCGGGGAGAGAAGCCGAAATATGTAAATAGGGATTTTTATCCTTGACAAAGGGTATTGCCGGAGTCTATAGTAATGGATATAAAACATTGACAACGCAGAATACCTGCCTCTTTTCAGCCGTAAAGAAAGGGAGTATTTTGCTGTAAAAAAATTTGAAACTTTCTCCCGGGGAAAAACCCCGGGAATTTTTTTTCTAAAGCGTATTCCTGAGAAGGAACCAGAAATTTTCTATGTCCTATGATTTCAATCGAAAACGGAGGAATGAAAATGGCAAAGCCGATCGTTGCACGGTGGGAGTGGAGGACCTTCGGGTCCGGATTCGAGGAGCCCGAAGCCCGGATTCGTAAATTCGAGGAATCGAACACGAAGGTGAGCGAGGAAGTGTATGTCCTCTCCAGGAACAGCGACGAAAACGTTAAGGTCAGGGATGAT
This sequence comes from Aminobacteriaceae bacterium, assembly GCA_963674625.2. Classification (GTDB taxonomy): domain Bacteria; phylum Synergistota; class Synergistia; order Synergistales; family Aminobacteriaceae; genus JALHFZ01. The sequence continues at coordinate 1,402,901 of CAXXXO010000004.1, forward strand.
CTTCTCGACATCAAACAGCTCCAGGAAGTGAACGGCGACAGCCTGGAGCAGTGGTATCCTGTTATGAAGGCGGGATTTCCCATCTCCGTGGAAGACCTGAAGAAGCTCTTCTCCTACTTCAAGGTCTCCGAGCCTCTTTTCGGAAGAAAGGAATACACCTTCTCCCAGTTCCTCGATGAAATCGTGAAGCCCAACGAGAATCTCCGGCTTGTTCACGTGGGAAAAACGCGGCATATCTACGTTATCAACGGCGCTATCGTGGAGATCGCCGAGACAAGTTTTGACGGGGTCACCCTGCAGACCATATGCGTCGAGCACGAGGATCCCGAACTTGTCATGAAGACCGTCCGTCAGCTTGCCCTGGAGGATCTGCCCAATATCAACTACATCCAGGCCATGAAGAAGACCGTCGGAATGGCGTGATCATGAGCGACAAAAAAGCAGTCATCGACGTCGGGACCAATTCCATCAAGTTCCACGTGGGCCGGAAGCGTCCCGACGGCTCTCTTGAGACGGTCCTCGACGAGAACGATATTGCCCGCCTCGGCGAAGGCCTGCGGGAAACGGGGAAGATTTCCCCCGAACCCCTCGAGCGCAACGCCCGTTCCGTGGAGAATTTCGTGAAGAAGGCCCGCTCCATGGGGATCAAGTCTCCCGTCATCGTGGGCACCATGGCCCTCCGCACCGCCTCCAACGCCCAGGAGTTCGTCTCCAGGGTGAAGACGCTTACGGGCCTCGATGTGAGAATCATCCCCGGCGAGGAAGAGGCCCGCCTTTCATGGCTTGCCGTACTCTCCGGCCTTCCCAGGATCTCGGGAGAACTCGTCACCTTCGACACGGGGGGCGGAAGCACGGAGTTCGTCTTCGGCCAGGGGGATGATATCGAACGAAGGTTCAGCATTCCCCTCGGGGCGGTGCGCATCACGGAGGAGTTTTTCGCGGACGATCCGGTGAGGCCAGGCTCCTTGGAGAAGGCACGGCAGGAAATCCGCAAAAGCCTCGGGGAGGGCGGACTCGAAGGTTCCCCCCATGTCCTCGTGGGAATGGGCGGAACCGTGACGAGCCTTGCGGCGGTAAAGCACGAAATGGTTACCTACGACCCCGACGTCGTGCAGGGTTCCGTCCTCACGGCGGAGGATCTTGGGGCCATGGCTGACCGGTTTGCCTCTCTGACCCTCGATGAGCGGCGGAAGATCCCCGGGCTGCAGCCCAAGCGGGCTGACGTCATCCTCGCCGGGACGTGCATCGTCCAGGAGATTCTTGAAATTCTCGGAGTTTCGTCCTTCACGGTAAGCGACCGGGGGCTGCGCCACGGACTGGCCTACGAGCTCTTTTCGCGGTAATATGGAGGAGTGAAGCGGATGGTTTTTCCCAGCATGAACGTGAAGGGGAAGGAGCGTCCGAAGGACAGGGATTTCCAAAATTTGCAGGAGGTGTTTTCATGAAACGGAAACTTCTTCTACTTCTTCTTGCGCTCGCGGTGACTCTTCTTTCCGGAACTGCCTATGCCGCCTATCCCGACAAGCCCATCAAGGTTGTCAACTATGTCGGTCCCGGTGGGCTCATGGACGTGACGAGCCGCAAATTCGTCTCCATCGCTAAGAAATTTACCGATGCCACCTTCGTGGTGGAGAACAAGGAGGGCGCCGGCGGTCTCGTAGCCATGCAGGCCGTTCTCGAGCAGCCTGCCGACGGCTACACCGTCTTCGCCGCCACGACCTCGGTCATTCCGAAGGTCCTCACCTCCAAGAAGAGCGTGGATGACCTGATCTGGGGGTTCGAGTGGCTTGCCATGCTCATGAAGGATCCCGAGTGCATCATTGCCGCGAGCGGCACGCCTCTCAACACCTGGGAGGCCATCGCGAAGGACGCCGCCGATAAGAAGGGCAGCCAGATCTGGACGGGTCCTGCCGCCGGAGGCAACGATCATCTCATGGCCATGAAGGTCTGGGACAAGACGGGGATCAGCGCCAAGTGGATCCCCTACAGCACGGGGCCTGAGGCCATGATGGGGCTTCTGAGCGGCCAGGGAGTGGCCTACGTGGGCAACCCGGCTGATATCGGCGGCCGGGAGGGGTTCACCATCGTGGCCATCGCCAGTTCCAACCGCTCGAAGCAGTTCCCCGACGCTCCCACATTCACCGAGCTCGGAATCAAGGGACTCGAGGACGAGTCCATGTGGAGAGGCTTCGCCATGAAAAAGGGCTCCCCCGAAGAGGCCATGGTCTGGTGGGAGGATATTCTCAAGAAGGTCGCCGCCGACCCCGAGTGGAGGGAATTCCTCGAGAAGGACGGCATCGACGTGGTTGACTACGGCCGGGAGAAGTTCAACGCCCAGGTGAAAAAGGATATCGACGACGCCCAGACCTACCTGAAGAAATACGGAATGATAAAGTAGGGCGGTTCTCAGCGCCTCCACAGGAAAAGGGTAATTTTTGTCCGGGGCGCGGCCATGCGGCGGCGCCCCGGATTTCTAAAAAACAGCATAATCGAAAGGGCACACCCGCCCCGGGAGGAAAATCAAGTGGAAAAGACCGCCCTCTTGCTGGGAGATTTCCAGGGACTTCTCATGATCTCCGCCGGCTGCCTGCTGCTTCTGGCCGGAGCAGCCGCCGTTTTCAGGGTGCAGAGATACGCTCCCGTACGGATACGGCTCATGCTCTGCATCTCCCTTCTCTACCTTTCCTTCGTCTTTTTTCTTTTATCCTTCGGCCTCGACGAGATCGAAGCCGTGGGAAGCAGTGCCCGCACCGCGCCCCGCCTCTGGGCTGCGGGACTGGCTCTTTTCTCAGGCGAGGCCCTGCGCCGCACGCTGAAGGGCAGGGGCCCCGCCGATCCTGAAAAAGGAGACGTGCGCAGGGTGCTTGCGGCGGCGGCCATCGTGGCCTTCTCCCTGTGGGGAATGGACATCGCGGGGTATTTTATCTCCTCGGGAGCGATGATCGTCCTGCTCTGCCTTCTGTTGGGCGAGCGGCGGCCCGGGGTCTACCTCTCCCTTACGGGAGGATGGCTCCTCTTCTCCTGGCTTGTCTTTTCAAAGCTTCTGACCCTGGGGCTGCCCTCCGGGATCCTCTTCGGATAGGAGAAAACGGCTATGGAGACCCTCAACCATCTGTACGACGGCCTTTCATTTCTCATGGGATTCACCCCCCTGCTCGTGATTCTCGCGGGGGTCATCGTGGGTATTCTCGCCGGGGCCATGCCGGGCATATCCCCCTCCATGGCGGTGGCTCTTCTGCTGCCCTTCTCCTTCGGAATGTCCCCTTCTATGGGAATCGTGCTGCTCTGCGCCATCTACCTCGCATCCAACTACGGCGGGTCCATCACCGCGGTCATGGTGAACACTCCGGGCACTCCTTCAGCGGTGGTCACCGCCTTCGACGGATACCCCCTCACCCGGAAGGGACAGGCAGGGACGGCCCTCGGAGTCTCCCTTGTCTCCTCAGTGGTGGGCGGATTCGTGGGGATCATCATCCTGGTCCTGTTTTCGGCCCCCCTGGCCCGGATGGCTCTGAAGTTCTGGCCCGCGGAATACTTCGCCCTGGCCGTCCTCGGCCTCTCCACCATCGCCTCCCTGGGAGGAGGCCGGTGGCTCGAGTCCTTCATCGCCGTGATGCTCGGCCTCCTGTTGAATACCATAGGGCTCGACCCCCTCAGCGGGGTGAGCCGCTATACCTTTGATTTCATCCGCCTCTACGACGGATTTTCCTTCATTCCGGTGCTTATCGGTCTCTTCGCCCTCAGCGAAGTCTTCATGGGGATCGAAAGCGGCGAGGTGAACAGGCCGCCGGTTTTGCCCGAAAAAGAAAAATCTCCCTGGCCGACCGTCAGGGACTATCTGAAGCTGAAGTTCGCCATGCTGCGGGCCGGCATCATCGGCACGGTCATCGGAGTATTTCCCGGTGCCGGGGGCACCATAGCCTCTTTCATCGCCTACGATATCGAAAAACGCCTGAACTCTGACCCTGACAGCTTCGGAAAGGGCAACCCCTTCGGCGTTGCCGCCGCCGAGGCGTCCAACAGTTCCTCCGTGGGCGGAGCCCTCGTTCCGCTGCTTACCCTCGGCATTCCCGGGAGCTCCTCCGCGGCGGTGCTCATCGGCGCTCTCATGATCCACAATCTTCAGCCCGGGCCTGAACTCTTCACAAAACACCCCGAGATTGTCTATACCCTCTTCTCCAGCCTTTTCGTGGCCAATATTTTCCTTCTGTTCCTCGGGCTTCTCGGGGCCAGGCTGTGGATAAAGGCGGCCCTCATTCCGAAGAGGCTGCTCTACCCCATGATCTTCGCTTTTTCCTTCATCGGCAGCTACGCCGTACGCACCTCCGTCTTCGACGTGGGGGTCTGTCTGGCCTTCGGCCTTCTGGGGTGGGTACTCGTCCGCAGCAAGTTCCCCGTTTCCCCGATCGTCCTCGGAATGATCCTCGGCACCATGATCGAGAAGAACCTGCGGGCCACCCTCATGATGGGCGGACCGACTCTCTTCCTTCACCGCCCTCTTTCCCTCGCGCTGCTGGCTCTTGCCCTCGCCTCGGGGTTCATCCCCTTTCTCCGTGAGCGAAGGCGGCAGAAAGCACTGAGAAAGTCGTGAACATCCCCATTTTCTCCCTGATCAATCTGCTCGGAGGGCTGGCTGTCTTCCTCTACGGAGTGGAGGAGACCACCGCCGCCTTCGGCGCCAGCTTCGGCGCCAGGTCCAAGGATCTGCTCGTCAAGTTCACCCGGAAAAAGTTCCAGGCCTTCGTCTTCGGCGTCCTCCTCGCCGCCGTGGCCCAGGGCAGCACCGTGGCCACCTCCTTTGCCATAGGCTTCGTGGACGTGGGAATGCTCTCCTTCGCCGGGTCCCTGGTCGTCATGATGGGGGCGAGCGTGGGAGGCGCCTTCGTCACCTTCATCATCAGTCTCGACATAGCGGCATGGTCGCCCCTTCTCTTCGCCGCCAGCCTTCTCATGGTCCGTTTCGGCAGAAAGACAGTGTGCAGGGCAGGAGCCGTTCTCCAGGGAATCTCCCTCATCCTCCTGGGAATGTACATCCTCAAGCTGGGAATCGGTCCCCTCCTGTCCGACCCCCGGTTTGCCGCCCTCGCCGAGGGGGCAGAGAAAAACCTCTTCCTTCTCGGCATCGGTGCCTTTCTGGCAACGGCACTTATCCAGAGCGCCCCCACCGTTCTTGCTCTGACTGTCACCCTGGCGGTATCGGGGGTGCTTTCCGAGGCCGCCATCCTTCCCATCGTCCTCGGGGCGCACGCCGGTTCGTCCGTCACGGTGCTTATCGCAGGGCTCTCGGGGCGGCAGAACGCCCGGAAGCTCGGCATATCCACCTTTGTCTACAAGGTCGTCGGAGTTCTGGTCATTATCCCCTTTGTTCCATGGCTCCAGGGGTTTCTTGCCGGAACGGGGGGACGGGCTGCATCGAAAATCGTGCTTGTCCAGGTGGGCATCACCCTCTTCAATGCCCTGATTTTTTATTTTTTCGTGGAGCAGCTCGCCTGGATTTCCTCCTTTCTGTCCGAGAAAATGGGCAAAGAGCGACTTTCCGCCCCGGTTTATCTCGATGAAGAAGTTCTTGAAATCCCCTCTTTGAGCATTCTTCTGCTCTCGAAAGAGATGATCAGGCTGGCGAACTTCATCGAGATGTATTGCCAGATCCTCTTTCGTACCGATCAGGCTGTTCGTGATTTTCCGGAGCTTCCCGGCGCCATCCGGGATCTCTCCGAAATATGCGAAGAGTATATGTATGGCATTCATATTCCTGTGGATGATGATTCTTTGCGGGAAAGCTATTCCACAGTTTCCTATTCTATGGTATCCTTTCGGCAGATGGCAAAAATTCTGTCCGGCGAGCTTCGCCTCCTCGCCGAGGCCGGCGTTGTCGATCAGCTTGCCAAAGAAGTGGGCCCGGATATGTGGGAGGAACTTTCCCGCACGGCCATGACGGACATACGGGTTGCCCTGAGAGCCTTCGCCCTGGCGGACGCCGATTTTGCCGCTTTTGCCGGCCGATATGAAAGGGAGTACGAAGAACTCGACAGGAAAATACGGCTCCGCCTCGGTGCGGATGCGCTCAACCGGAGAGAGCTCGCTCCTCTCCTGGATTTTCTCACCCAGATATTCCTTCTCGTGAAAACGTCCCTCGATGTGGCACGACGGGAGGGATATTCCGAGAGTTCCTTTGTCTGATCAGCCGGGAGGTGTTTTGTGGCAGTGACACAGACGCAGAAAAAGATCTCCGTTCAGTCTCTTCTCTATGAATCGGACCGGGAGCGGATCGTCTCCACTGTCCTCCGGATGGGAGACCTGGTTTCAAAAGCCCTGGAGGAAGCCGTCCGGGCCCTCTTCGACCAGGACCGGGAGACGGCCGCGCGGGTCATCCGGAACGACGACCTCATCGACAGCCTCGAAGAGACGGTGGATCAGGAATGTCTCGGTTCCATCGCCATGAGAAGTCCGAAGAAGGAGGAGCTCTACTTCGTCTTCGCGGTGCTCAAGATAATCACCGACCTCGAGAGGATCGGAGATCAGGCGGTGAACATCGCGAAAAAGGTATTTCAGCTTTCTGAAAAAATACGGTTTCCCCGGGAAGACTGCATCCTCCTCATGACGCAGAAGGTCCTCTCCATGTTTTCCGACGCCCTCGAGGCCTTCCGGAGCGGAAACGGCGAAATGGCCTCGGAACTCTGGAAGAGGGACGACGAGGTGGATGAAATATACGCGGAGTGCTATTCCGATTTTCTCGAAGACGCCATGGCCGGCACCCACGGCGGTCCCGAAGCGGTCAAGGTAGGTGCGCTGGAACTCTGGGCCGCCCGCCATCTCGAACGGGCGGGAGATCACGTAATCAACATCGCCGAGAGGGTCTTCTTCATGGTCGAAGGAAAATACTTTCCCAGCAAAGAGGAGAGGAAGAAGACGGGCCAATAAGCGACAGAGGATATCTCTTGTCCGAAAAATTCTCTGACCAATATTGACAAAAGCGAAAAATGGCTTATACTATCATGGTCAATAAAGGTCAGAAAACCACAGGAGGGATTTCCCATGAAAAAAGCAGTTGGAATAGACCTTGGAACGACGAACTCTGTCATCGCGGTTATCGAAGGCGGCACACCCGAAGTGGTGGCCAACGCCGAGGGAGGAAGAACCACTCCCTCCGTCGTGGCTTTTACGAAGGACGGAGAGCGGCTCGTAGGTTCCATCGCCAAGCGCCAGGCGACACTGAACCCCGAGGGCACCCTCTTCTCGGTGAAGCGCTTTATCGGCCGCAAGTACAATGAAGTGGGTTCGGAACTGAAGATCGTCCCCTACAAGGTAGTGGAAGGTCCAAACGGTGCGGTGCGGTTCTCCGTTGCGGGGAAGGAATACGCCCCCGAGGAGATCAGCGCCTCCATTCTTAAGAAGCTCGTCCAGGACGCCTCCGCCTATCTCGGCGAAAAAATTACCGACGTGGTCATCACCGTGCCGGCATACTTCAACGATTCTCAGCGGCAGTCCACGAAGGACGCCGGGACCATCGCCGGCCTCAACGTGCTGCGGGTGGTGAACGAGCCCACCGCTGCGGCCCTTGCGTACGGTCTCGAGAAGCAGAAAGAGCAGAAAATCATGGTCTTCGACCTCGGCGGCGGAACCTTCGACGTCTCCATTCTCGACATCGGCGACGGGGTTGTGGAAGTTCTCTCTACATCCGGCGACACCCATCTCGGGGGCGACGACTTCGACAAGGTCCTCGTGGACTACATCGCCGACGAATTCCGGAAGGAAAACGGAATCGACCTGCGGAAGGACAAGCAGGCCCTCCAGCGCCTCTACGAGGGGGCGGAGAAGGCCAAGTGCGAGCTATCCTCCCGGATGAGCACCGAGATCAGCCTTCCCTTCATCACCGCCGACGCCAACGGGCCGAAACACCTGAACATGACCGTCACCCGGGCGAAATTCGACCAGCTCACCGCCCCGCTCGTGGAGCGGACCGTAGGGCCGGTGAAGGATGCCCTTGCCGGTGCGAAGCTCACTGAAAAGGATATCGACGAGGTGATCCTCGTAGGAGGCTCCACCCGGATCCCCGCCGTCCAGGACCAGGTACGGAAGCTGACCGGCGGCAAGCAGCCCAACATGTCCGTGAACCCGGACGAAGTGGTGGCCGTGGGCGCGGCAATCCAGGCCGGAATTCTCAGCGGCGAGATGAAGGACGTCCTCCTTCTCGACGTCATTCCCCTTTCCCTCGGCGTGGAGACCATGGGCGGCGTCATGACCAAGCTCGTGGAAAAGAACGCCACGATCCCCATCAAGAAGACGGAGACCTTCTCCACGGCGGCGGACAACCAGCCGGCGGTGGACATCGTGGTCCTCCAGGGCGAACGGGAGATGGCGAGCGACAACAAGATCCTCGGCAACTTCAAGCTCGAGGGGATCCGCCAGGCCCCCCGGGGAATACCCCAGATCGAGGTCTCTTTCGACGTGGACGCCAACGGCATCCTGAACGTCACGGCGAAGGACCGGGATACGGGCAAGCAGCAGCAGATCACCATCGCCGGCTCCACGAACCTCGACAAATCCGAGGTGGACCGGATGATCCGGGAGGCCCAGGAGCACTCCGCCGATGACCGCAAGAAAAAGGAGCGGGCAGAGGCCAGGAATGAACTCGAATCCTCCGTCTACCAGCTCGAGAAGATGGTCAGCGAGACGGCGGCCAATGCTCCGGAGAACGAGAAGGCCCGGGCCCGGTCCCTTGTGGATGAAGGGAAGGGGGCCCTCGGGGATTCAAACGTCCCGGTGGAGAAGCTCAAGTCCCTCTCCTCGGATGTGAAGCAGATGCTCTCCATGCTCTCCTCCTCGGCCGGATCTGCGGGGAGCGCCCCCGGACATGAAGCGGCAGGAAGCGCACCCGGCGGTGCGGCGGACGACAATGTAGTTGACGCCGAGTTCGTGGACGGCGAAAACCAGGGGTGAGGCTTCTGATCCATGGCCGGTCGGCCGGAAGAATCGCGGTAAGATAAGGATTCCGCCTCACTATGACGATCCCTTATGAAAAGCCTGCGGAGAAATTGTCCGCAGGCTTTTTTGCGGGTATACTATTCTGGAATTTACGGAGGTGACGCCATGGATTTGACCTATTCCCCCCTGACTCTTGAAATGCAGGACGATTATTCGGCCCATTTCGGGCTGTGCAGCGAAAAAACGAGCGACTATACTTTTGTGAACATCTGGGCGTGGTCTGATGAACGGCAGTACGAACTCGCCTTTGCCTCTGATCTCTACTGGCCCAGGGTGAATCACCCCGCCCCCGTTCTCTGGGCTCCCGTTGGAAACTGGAAGGAGGCCGACTGGGAAAAAATCCTTGCAGATCTCTACCCGGAAGGGGCTGTCTTCGAACGGGTTCCCGAGGCCCTCGGGAACCTGTGGTCCGAACGCCTGGGAGAGCGGATCTCCCTCGAGGACCAGCGCTCCGAATGGGAATACGTCTACTCCGTTCAGGAACTCATCGAGCTGAAGGGGAACAGGTTCCACAAGAAGAAAAATCTTCTCAAACAATTTCAGCGCTCCTACGAATACACCTACAAGACCCTCGGCCGGGACGACCTGGAGGACGTCCTCGAGATGCAGCAGCTCTGGTGCGAATGGAAGAGCTGCAAGGACATCCCCGGCCTGCGGGCTGAGAACCACGCCATCTCCCGGGTGCTGAAGAACGCCGCCCATTTCCCCGATCTGATCTGCGGCGCCCTCTACGTGGAGGACCTTATGATCGCCTACGCAGTGGGTGAGCCCGTGACGGACGAGATGGCCGTGGTTCACTTCGAAAAAGGCCTTTCCGAGTACAAGGGGGTCTACCAGGCCATCAACCAGACTTTTATCGAGCACTCCTGCTCCCGCTTTCTCTGGGTCAACCGCGAGCAGGACATGGGGGTGGAGGGAGTCCGCCAGGCGAAGGAGTCCTACAACCCGGCACGCTTTATCAAAAAATACCGGGCCTCCTGGAAGGGGTAGGGCGCGGCATGCGCCTCTGGGAGCGGAGCACGGCCTTCCGGGCCTTCCGGCACCGCAACTTCAGCCTCTTCTACTCGGGAGAGATCATCTCCCTCTCGGGCCTGTGGATGCAGCGGGTGGCCATGAACTGGCTCGTCTACCGGCTGACAGGCTCTCCTCTCCTCCTTGGAACAGTCGACTTCATGGCCCAGTTCCCCGTGCTGCTCTTCGGCTCATTCACGGGGGCATTTCTCGAGGGACGAAATCTGCGGAAGGTCATCATGATCTGCCAGGTCATCAGCATGCTCCACGCCGTCACCCTGGCCGTCCTCACCCTCGCCGGGGTGATCCAGTACTGGCATATCCTCGTGCTGGCGGCGGTCATCGGCACCTCCGACTCCTTCGAAATTCCCGCCCGCCAGGGGTTCACCATCCGCCTCGTGGAGGACGAACAGGATCTCGGCAACGGGATCGCCCTCACCTCCACTCTCTTCAACGTCACCCGCCTCGTGGGCCCCACCATCGCCGGAATGCTCATCGCCGTGGTGGGGGAGGGGGTGTGCTTCCTGATCAACGGGCTCTCCTACAGCGCAACACTCATCGCCCTCGCCTTCATGCGCTTCGCATCCCCCCTCATCTCGAAGGAAGGGAGAAAACCCGTGCTCGAGGGAGTGGCGGAGGGAATCCGCTACGTCCGAGGGTTTCTTCCCCTCCGGAACTACCTCGGCGCCATGGCCCTCGTCAGCTTCTTCGCCTTCCCCTACATGGTGCTCCTCCCCGTCTTCGCCCGGGAAATTCTCTCCGGCGGCCCCCAGACTCTTGGTTTCCTCATGGGAGCCTCCGGCCTCGGCGCCCTGGCCGGGTCGGTCCGCCTTGCTCTTCGAAAATCCCCCATCGGCCTGGGAAAGATCATGGCGTATTCCTGCATACTACTCGGTGCCGCCATGGCGGCCTTCTCTCTCTCCCGAAGCTTTTATCTTTCCCTGGTCCTCATGGCCTTTCTCGGCTTCTTCATGGTCTCCACCCTCGTCTCGTGCAATACTCTGGTGCAGACCCTCGTGGACGAGGACAAGCGCAACCGGGTCATGAGCCTTTTCATCGTCTCGGCCATGGGGATCACTCCCCTGGGGAGTCTCAACGCCGGATGGATCGCTTCCTTCATAGGCGCGCCTGCCACCCTCTTTCTCGGGGGTACGGTCAGCCTGGTCCTCGGCCTGCTCCTCTGGCGCTCCTGGCCGGCCATGTGGGCCATCTCAGAGCCGATCTATCGAAGAAAAAACCTTCTCTGAGCCTTCTTTTTCCCCGGAGCTTCGCCCTGGGGTATAATGAAAATATCTGCCCATCAAGGCCCCTGACCGACCGGGAAGGGGCATCTTCCCGCCGGAGGTGAAGCACCATGTCAAAGGAACGAATACTTATCGTGGGCGGCGACGCGGCAGGAATGTCCGCCGCCGGACAGATCCGCAAGCTTCAGCCCGATGCCGAGATCATCGTCTACGAGCGGAGCGGCTACACATCCTATTCCGCCTGCGGAATCCCCTACTATATCGCCGGACTCGTGGAGCCGGAGACCCGCCTCGTGGTCCGCACCCCCGAGGAGTTCCGGCAGAAGCAGGATATCGAGGTCCATATCCGTCACGAGGTCCTCTCTCTTGATCTTGGAAAAGGCAGGGTTCTCATACGGGACCTCGAGTCGGGCAGGGAGTTTGAAGACCATTTCGGCAGGCTGCTCCTCGCCACGGGGGCAAGCCCCTACCTTCCCCCCGTGGAAGGCGCGGACGGAGAGGGAATTTTCACCCTCGGGACCCTCGAGACTGGGATCGCCGCCCGAAACTACCTGGATTCCGTGAAGCCGGAACATGCAGTCGTCATCGGCGGCGGCTACATCGGCCTCGAGATGGCCGAGGCATTCGCCTGCGTCCGGGGTATAAAGGTGACCCTCATCGACAAGGCACCCCAGGTCATGGGGACCTTCGACCCCGATATGGCCGAGCTGATCGCTTCGGCAATCAGGGGGATAGGCACCGAGCTGCGCCTCGGAGAAGGGCTCACGGGGTTTGATCTGAAAGACGGGAGGGTGAGCGCCGTTCGCACGGAATCGGGGACAATCCCCACAGGAATGGTCATTCTGGGCCTCGGCGTCCTCCCCAACTCCGGGCTTGCAGAAGAAGCCGGCATGACCCTGTCGGTCAGGAACTCCATAGCGGCCGATACCTCAATGGCCACATCCCACCCCGCGGTATGGGCGGCGGGAGACTGCGCAAGCACCTTCCACCTTCTCGACGGCGAGCCCTTCTGGGTAGCCCTCGGCACCGTGGCCAACAAGATGGGCCGGGTGGCGGGGATCTCCATGGGAGGGGGCAGCGCGATCCTTCCGGGTGTTCTCGGCACGGCCATGAGCAAGCACTGCGGCTACGAGGTGGCCCGCACGGGATTCAACGAAAAGGAAGCCGCTCTGAGAGGTCTGAAGTACGAGACCTCCATGATCAAAACGAAGACGAGAGCCGGATACTACCCCGGGGCGGAGATCATGCACGTGAAGCTGCTGGGGGAGGAGGGGACCGGCCGTCTCCTCGGCGGCCAGATCGTCGGCGGCCAGGGGTCGGCCAAGCGGGTGGACATCATCGCCGCGGCCCTCTCGGCCCGGATGACCGCCCAGGAGCTGATCGACCTCGACCTCGGATACGCTCCGCCCTTCTCCATGGCGTGGGACCCCGTCCAGATCGCAGGGCGGGAGCTGCTGAAAAAAGTCGGGGGAGAATAGCCCCTGAAAAATATCTCATAAAAATTCGGGAGGAAAGCACATGCTTGAAGAACACCTGAAAAACGTTGAAGAGGATCTTCTGACGGCCATCCGGGAATGCGTCCGGATTCCCAGCGTCGGCGGCGACGCTGAAGAGGGAGCCCCCTACGGAGCCGGTCCCCGGAAGGCCCTGGACTGGACCCTCGCCCTGGCGGACCGCCTCGGATTCCGGACGAAAATGGTGGATTCCGCCGCCGGATGGGCCGAGATCGGTACGGGGGACGAGATGGTGGCCGTCCTCGGCCATCTCGACGTGGTCCCCGAGGGAAAGGGATGGTCCGTGGACCCCTGGGGGGGCGAGCTGAAGGACGGCATGATCTGGGGCAGGGGAGTGCTCGACGACAAGGGGCCCACAATCACGGCCCTCTTCGCCGCTAAGGCCATACTTGATTCGGGGCTTCCCCTGAAGCGCCGGGTGCGGATCATCTTCGGCACGAACGAGGAGCGGGGCAGCAAGTGCATGAAGCGCTACGTTGAGCTGGGGGAGGACCTTCCCGCGGCAGGCTTTACCCCTGACGCGGAGTACCCGGTCATCTACGCCGAAAAGGGAATACTGACCTACACCCTCTCTCTGCCCTTCGCCCCGTCCGGTGAGAGAAAAATCACATCCCTCTCCGGAGGAGTGGCTTCCAATGTGGTCATGGCGGAGGTCTCCGCCCTGCTGGCCGATCCCCGTCCCGAGGGACGGAAGGAGATCCTCGGGGCGGCCGCCTCCTGGAAGGGACCCGAGAGAAGCTCCCTCGCTGCCACAGAGAACGAAGCCGACGGAACGGTCCTTCTCGAGATGAAGGGACACCCGGCCCACGGAAGCACCCCCGAGAAGGGGGTCAACGCCCTTGCCTGCCTGGCGGATTTCCTCGTCCCCCTGGAGCTGGAAGGGGAGCAGGGGAAGTTCTTCGAGACCTTCTCCCGTCTTATCGGTTTCGAGACGGACGGCTCATCCCTCGGCGTCTCCATGAAGGACGACATTTCAGGCTCGCTCACAGCCTGCGTGGGCGTGGCGTCAATGAAGGAAGACCGGGTGACCTTCTCGGTGAACTTCCGCTATCCGGTCACGAAAAAGGAGAAAGAGGTCACCGAACCCCTTCTCGCAGTTCTGGAGGAGAACGGCGTGATCGTGGAAAACCTCTCCTCCGCAGATCCCCTCTATATGCCTCCCGATTCCCGCCTCGTCACCACCCTCCGGAAGATCTACCGGGAGGAGACGGGGACGGACCCGGAGCTTCTCGCCATCGGCGGGGGGACCTACGCCAAGACCATGCCCAACGTGGTGGCCTTCGGACCGGTCTTCCCCGGCCAGACCTACAAAATACACGAAGAGGACGAGAAATGGTCCGTGGAGGACATTCTGAAAAACCTGCGGATCATGGCGAAGGTTTTGGTGGAGCTCGCCGAGGTGAAGAAGTAGGGCGGTTCTTTCCCCGCTCCTGAAATACCCGTTGCCGCAAAAAGAGAGCCGGAAGGATTTTCCCTCCGGCTCTCGCTGTTTCTCTGAAAGGACAGAATGTTCCGGTCCTATTGCGGACGGATTTTCTTGAAGAAGACGCTCTTGCCGTTTTCGATGGTCAGCACCACGGCGTCCTTGTCCACGGGGTTGTGAGTCTTCGGATCCATGGTGAGCGTGGCGTGGTGGAGCTGGAGGTTCGTGGTGGCCTCGAGGGCGTCCCGGATAGCCTTGGGATCCTCCGAGCCCGCCCGGCGGATGGCGTCGGCGAGCCAGTAGAGGCTGTCATAGCCGAGGACGGCGATGGCGAACTCCTGGCAGTCGTCGTTGTACTTTGCCTTGTAGGCGTCGAAGAAGGGCTTCATGGCGGGGTCCTGCCGGGCGAGGTGGTACATCCAGTAGGATCCGTCGAGGGCCTTTCCGGCGATCTCCACGAGGAACTCGCCGTAGCCGTCGCCGCCGATGAAGACGAGGTTGTTCATTCCGAGTTCTGCGGCCTGCTTTATGGGAAGGCCCAGGTCCTTGCCGATATTGGGCAGAACGAGAATTTCAGCCCCCGATTCCTTGATCTGGGTAAGCTGGGCCCGGAAGTCCACGTCGGGGCCGCCCCGGAAGCCGTAGTCCGCCACCACTTCTCCGCCGAATTCCTTGTAGCTTTTCATGAAATACTCCCGGAGCCCCTGAGAATAGTCGCTCCCCACGTCGTAGAGGATGGCGGCCTTCATCTTCTTCAGTTCCTTCGCTGCGAAGTAGCCGATGAGCCGCCCCTGGTAGGGGTCGATGAAGCAGATGCGGAACATCCAGGGCCGGACGTTTCCCTTGTCGTCCACGGTCACGAGGGGATTCGTGGAGAGGGTGCCGATCTGGGGAATTCCAGCCCGGCTCACCAGGGGAGCCGTTGCTATATTCGCTCCGCTCGAGGCCGAGCCGAGTATGGCTACGACCTTGTCGTAGTCGATGAGGCGCCGGGCGGCGTTCACGGCATCCTCGGGGCGGGACTTGTAGTCGTAGACGATGACCTCTATCTTCTTGCCGAGAACCCCTCCTGCGGCGTTGATTTCATCCGCCGCAAGGCGCACCGCGTTGACCTCGGGCTGTCCGTAGGCCGCGAAGTCGCCGGTGATTCCCGCCAGGTATCCCACCTTGATCACATCCTGGGACCATGCGCTGCCGGCAAAGACGAGAAGCAGAAGAACCGCGATTCCCCACATCCCCTTCTTCATGAAACGACCACCTCCGTGAGTTTTTTGCCGCCGGGGCCGGAACGGCTGTTCCGGCAGACAATCCGATATAGTGTCCGATATACGATATGCTATCCTCAAGGACCTTCTTTGTCAATGAATATTCTTACTTCAATTCATAAGGCCAGGCCATGACCCCCCCTTCGAGGAGGGCGTAGTTGTCGAACCCCGCAGTCTTCAGGGCCGCCAGAGCGTCCCATCCCCGGACGGAGATTTTGCAGAAGGCGACGATCTCCCGGTCCTTCGGCAGTTCTCCCAGCCGTTCCCGAAGCTTTCCGAGGGGGATGTTCACGAACTCGTAGGGAAGGCGGCCCTGGAGGTCGAGCTCCGCCGGGGTGCGCACGTCGAGCAGCAGGGGAGGATCGGGCTGCTTCATCCGATCCGTCAGTTCCCTGGGCGTGTAGGTGCGGACAAGGCCGTCCATCTTGTTCCGGAGGGCGTTGGCCGCGTGGGTGGTCGGGTCGAGGGCCGTGGCGAAGGGAGGAGCGTAGGCGAAGTCGGCGTCTGCGAGCATGTCTACCGTCATGCCTCCCGTAATGGCCGCCACGAGGGAGTCGAGGCGCTTGTCCGCCACTCCGCCCCCCATGAACTGGGCTCCCAGGAGCTTTCTGCTCTTCCGGTCGGCCACGAGGCGTATGGAGAGGGCACCCATGCCGGGCATGAAGTGGGGTCGGTCAGGACCCTCGATAAGAATGGAGACGGGGTCGAAGCCGTTCTCCCTGGCCTGGGCCTCGTTCAGCCCCGTTTTTCCTATGGTCAGATTGAAGAGCTTGAGGATCCCCGTGCCGAGGACGCCGCCGAAAGGGGTATCCAATCCGGCGATATTGTCTGCTATGACCCGGCCCTGGCGGTTCGCCGTGGACCCCATGGGCTGCCAGACGGGCTTTCCCGTAAGAGCATGGGTCGACTGTACGCAGTCTCCCCCGGCGTAAATGAAGGGATCGCTTGTGCGCATATGGTCGTCCACGATGATGGTGCCGTTGCGGGCGAGTTCGAGTCCGGCCTCCTTCGCCAGGTTCGTGTTGGGCCGGATGCCCACGGCGAGGAGGACCATATCCACGTCGAGGGTCCGCTTGTCGGTAATGACCCCGGTGACGACGCCCCCCTCGCCGAGGATCTCGAGAACTTTTTCCCCGCCGTAGAAATCCACGCCCTTTTTCTCGATGGCCTTTTTCACCCGCAGGCCGAAATCGTCCTCCACGAGTGCGGGGAGAGGAGTGGGAAGAAAATCCACCACCGAGACCTTGATGCCCCGCCCGGTCAGGGCCTCCACCACCTCCATGCCGATGAGTCCCGCACCGATGATCACCGCAGATTTCACGCTCCCCGATCCCACGGCGGATTTCAGGGCCAGGGCGTCGGGCATGGTCCAGAGGGTGAAGACACCGTTGAGATCGCTGCCGGGAATGGCCGGACGGATGGGGGACGCCCCGGTGGCGAGGACCAGTTCGTCGTAGGGGAAGACGTCCTCCGCGCCGGTGGCGGAGTTCGACGCCGTGACGGTCTTCTTCTCCCGGTCGATCCTCGTGGCGAGGCACCCGGTATGGACGGTGATGTTCTTGACGTTGCGGAAGAAGTTGGCGTCCCGGATGATCCCGAGAGGGGTGCAGACGAGTTCTTTATACTCCTTCACCACGTCGCCCACGAAATAGGGAAAGCCGCATCCGGCGAAGCTGAGATGCTCTCCCCGCTCCAGGATGGTGATGTCGCACTCCGGGGCGATCGATCCTGGCGAGCCGTGCGGCCGTCTTGGCTCCGCAGGCAACCCCGCCGATGATGAGCACTTTTTTCTTGTCCATTGAATGAAGGGACCTCCTTAGAAGAATCTTGCAGGCAGATATACCTCCTGCCCCTATATGGTATTCTGAGTGCCTTTTTCTGTCCAGTCGTCCTCCAGAGCGGTGAAGGCGGAGACGGCGATTTTTTTCCGCTCGCAGAGAGACCGCACGGCCGCCTCGTCCCCGCAGGGGTATTCGCAGGCCAGTCCGCAGCTCGCCGAGATGCTTCGGGGCACGGGGACTATCTTCGCGGGGATATTCTCCTTCCGGCAGGCTTTTTCGAAGAGCAGCGCCATGGTGGTGACGCCGAAGGTGACAAGGCAGCGCATTTTTTCCCTCCTCCTGTTTCCGGGACCCTCAAGGGCGGGAAAGAGTATAATGAAAGGAAAATTTCATCTTTCCGGAGGTCCCGTGCTATGGGATATATACTTCTTCTCGTTATCGCCCTTCTGGCCTGCGTCCCCATGCTTCTCGGTTCGAAGAAGTTCCGTCCCTGCTACAAGGGGTGCCACGGGTGCGGAAAATGCATGAAGGGTTTTGAAATCCGCCCATCCGCAGAGGAGAAGGAGCCACCGGCGTCCCCGGAGGAAAAGGTCTGATCCGCTTCGGCCATGACTGAGTACAGGAGAGCCATTGTTCTTTCGAGAAATCTTTCCCTGCCCCGGAAAGCGCTCAGCGGCGTCCGGACAGATTCGGCCGGTGCGGCTCTCCTTTTTTTTCTGCTTCTCTTCTGTTTCGTGCCCCTCTCCTGCGCATCGGAAAAGGGAGAGCTTTCCGCCCGGCAGGAATCTTACCCGGTGCGGGGGGAGGCAGCCAAACGATTTTCCCTCGCAGCGGCCGGGGACGTGCTTATCCACAAGGCCGTCTACGAGGCAGCCCGAAAGGAGAAATCCTTCGACTTCCGCCCCTTTTTCAGCATCGTGAAGGGGCGCATCTCAGCTCATGACCTCGCCTTCTGCAACCAGGAGACCATTTTGGGCGGCACGGAACTCGGTCTTTCCACCTACCCCCGGTTCAATTCCCCAAGGGAGGTCGGAGATGCCGTGGCCGATGCGGGCTTCGACCTCGTCTCCCTGGCGAACAACCACACCCTTGACCGGGGGGAGAAAGGGGTACTCCGCTCCCTTGAATACTGGTCGGGAAGGACGGACATCCTCACCGCCGGCAGTTCAGCCTCGGAACAGGCGGCGGAACTTCCTGCCGTGCGCCCGGTGAAGGGAACGTCCTGCGCCTTTCTCGCCTACACGACCCTGACAAACGGCCTCCGGCCTCCAGATGGAAAGGACCACTACGTCAGCCTCTACGACCGCGAGCGGGCCGCCCGGGACGTGAAAAAAGCCCTCGAGGCGGCGGACGTGGTCCTCGTCTCCATGCACTGGGGGAGCGAATATTCCTTCACCCCGTCGGAGGAGCAGCGGCGGATCGCCGGTGAACTGGCTTCCCTCGGCGTCCACATCGTCATCGGGCACCATCCCCACGTGGTGCAGCCCGTGGAGATGGTAAAGGATACCCTTGTGATCTACTCCCTCGGAAACTTCATCTCCTCCCAGAATGGGGTGCCGCGGCTCGTAGGGCTCCTCGTCTCCCTGGACGTGGCCGTCACCTCCATGCGTGGGGAGAAGCGGGTCTCCTTCGAAAACGTCACGGCCACCCTGCTCTACAATCCGCGGCGCTCTCCTCTCGGCCGCTATGCGGTCATCCCCTTCGACTGTCTGACGGAGAAGATCCTGCCGGAATTTCCCGCTGTCTTCGCCCTGTTTTCCGCAAGAGTAAGGGGAAGCGCTCCCCTGGCTTTTCGGGCTCCTGCTTCTTCCCCTGAAAAGAAGAAAGCCTCCCCCGGAGGAAAGAAAAGAACTCCGAAAGTCAAAAAACAATAGTCCCCGGTTCAGCCTTTCCGCCCAAGACAGGAAAAGAACCTGCGGCCTGCAGCGAGTGGGGAAGATCGCCTCCCTTCTCCGCCGGCGGCAATGTTCCGGCGGAGAAGGGCCTCCCTACAGCAGGAACTCTTCCAGCAGCCGCTCGCGCATCTCCGGCAGGGGAAGACCGTTTTCCCGGGAGAGGCGCAGCACGTCCTCGAATTCAGGATTCGCCCGCAGCATCTCTCCTCCGAGCCTGGCCAGCTTGTAGCGGACCATCCCCCAGGACGTCTCCCGCTCCACTATCTCGTGGTCCGTCTTCAGCCGGTCCACGGAGTATTTGCGAAGGCCGAGGGTCGTGGTCTCCCGCAGCAGAAGCGCGGCGAGGACTTCCTCCCGCTCGGGAAGGCACAGGCAGCTCAGGGTCAGTGCGGGGCGGCCCTTCTTCATCAGGATGGGAGTGACCCACACGTCCAGGGCGCCCTCGGCGAAGAGGGACTGCATGACGGGGCCGTAATACTGGGGGTTCATATCGTCGATGTTCGTCTCGAGGACGGTCCCCCGGTCCCGCTGAAAGAGATCGTCTCCCTCTCTCTCGGGTGTTTCGAGAAGGACGACCCGCAGCAGGTTGGGAATATCGCTGTCCCGGTCGCCAAGACCCTTTCCCGATGCGATCACCCTCCCCGCCGGAAGGGGGCCGAAGGAGTCTGCAAGACAGCGGACCAGGAGAGCGCCCGTGGGGGTCACCCGCTCGAGAGGGCCGCCCTCCGCGTAGACGGGTATGCCCTCGAGCAGTTCCAGAGTCGCCGGGGCGGGAACGGGCAGCAGGCCGTGGGCGCACCGTATGGTGCCGTGCCCCACGTTGAGAGGAGAGCAGACGACCCGGCCGGCTTCCGCCATCTCCGCCAGCACGAAGGCCCCGATGATGTCGGCTATGGAGTCGATGGCCCCCACCTCGTGAAAATGGACCTCCTCCGGGGAGGTACCGTGAACTTTTCCCTCCGCAGCGGCGAGAAGCCGGAAGGCCTCCGCGCTCTTCTCCTTCACCCGGGAAGAGAGGGGGCTTGCCTCGATAATGGCCAGCACGTCCGCCAGTCCCCGGTGGGGGTGATCCTCCAGGTTCTCCACGGTCACGTCCAGTCCCGAGATGCCGCCCCTGGTCCCCGACCGGATGGAGAACTTCAGCTTCTCCCCGGCATGGGGGTGCTCATGGTCATGCCCATGGTCATGGCAGTGACTGTGGCTGTGGTCATGGAAGTGGCCCTCCTCCGGAAAGAGGACGATCCCCTCCATGGTGCGGAGAAAGGCCTCCCGGTCGAGGCCAAGGTCGAGGAGTGCGCCGAGGAACATGTCGCCGGCGATTCCGGCGAAACAGTCGAGATAGAGAGTTTTCATGCTGGTTCCCTCCGAGGGTCGGATTCCGGCCGCGAAAGAGCCGGGAGTGGATCTATTTTATCATTCTCAGCCCATGGAAAAAGGGAGGGGGAACGTGCTATTCTTAAAAATATCCGCCGAAGACCGGGGAGGTTCGTTCGATGTCTGTACGTCTTGAAGATGTTTTTGAAGCCCGCCTGGAGGAGGACCGGAGCCAGAAGGTCCTCTGGTGGAAAGGGGAGTGGAAGGACGGCAATTGGGTGAAGGAGCGCACCGGGGCCTGGGTCGAAGCTCTTCGGCAGGGAGGCTTCGGACCGGGAAGCCGGCTGGCCGTCTTTCTGCCGAACAGCCCCCAGACGGTCCTGCTCTCTCTTGCTGTATGGAGGCTCGGAGGAACCCTCGTTCCCCTGAATCCCCGGGGGGGCGCGGAGTGGATTCTCCGCATTCTCCGCCACGCGGACCCTTTCGGCGTCATCCTGGGGGACGACATGCCAGACCTGGCCGAGGCCGTAAGGGATGGAGGATTGCCCACTGCGTCCGTCTCTACGGAAGGAGAAGCCGTTTTCCTGAAGGGGCTGCCGGACCGCCCCGACGGAGATCCGTCTCTTGCCGTCATCTTCGCCACTTCCGGCACCACCGGCGCTCCCAAGGCCGTCCCCCTTACCCACGATAATCTCTTTGACAACACGAAGGGAGTCTTCGAGACCATCGAGGGGTTCGAAAAGGGACGGGTGCTCATGGACGTGCTGCCCGCCTTCCATTCCTTCGGGTACACGGTCTGCTGCGTCCTGCCCCTTCTGTGGGGTCTTCCCCTGGCCCTTCTTCCCGGCTTCCTCCCGCTGAAAACCCTCTTCGAGGGCCTGCGGTCTTCCGGCACGGGGATCCTTATTGCCGTCCCCACCATGCTTCCTTTTCTGCTGGGCGCGGCCTCAAAGGGAGAGACCCTTCCTCCCCAGCTCAAGTACATCCTCACGGGAGGAGGAAAGCTCGACCCCGGCCTCGAGGCACGGTTCCGGGACCAGCTCGGCGTCATCACCTACGAGGGGTACGGCCTCACGGAATGTTCCCCCGTGGTCTCCTGCAATCCGAGCGATGTCCTGCGGAAGAGGGGAACGGTGGGTCCTGCCCTCCCGGGATATGAGACTGAGGTTCGTTCGGATCATGGTGAGCCTCTGCCCCCCGGAGAAGAGGGAGTTCTCTGGCTTAGGGGGCCCTCTGTGGCACGGGGGTATTTCAAAGATCCGGAGCTTTCCGCCGAACGGTTCGCCGACGGCTGGCTCAACACCGGAGATATGGTGACCGTGGATTCGGAAGGGTACATCACCATCCTCGACAGGGTCTCGGATATGATCATCGTGGGAGGATTCAACGTCTACCCCCAGGAGGTGGAGTCGGTGATCCGGGAGCTTACGGGCGTCCGGGAGGCCGTGGTCGTCGGTCTTCCCAATGCGGTGAGCGGAGAAGTCCCCGTGGCTTTTGTCCTCCTAGAGGAGGGATCGGACGTGTCCGGCGGGGCGGTCATCAGCCTGTGCAAACAGAAGATGGCCCATTTCAAGGTGCCCCGGAAGGTGATTTTCGTAAAGGAACTTCCCCTGTCGGCCACGGGGAAGGTGCTGCGGCGGAAACTCAGGGAGGATCTGTCGGCAGGAGCCGGCCAAAAATAAGCCCCTCCGGAAAAACGGAGGGGCCTGGAAATTCATTTCTTCGGAGCGTCCGGTGAGACCGTTTCCTTGTTCAGACCGCCGGATGGCTTCGCGGTGTCCGGAGCGTATATCTCGATATCCATGTCGTGAGAAGTCTTTTTTCCGTTCGTATTGTCGGTGGCGATGAAGGAGAGGGTGTACTTCCCCGGGGGCAGCTCGGCGAGATCGATGTTCACCGTGAAAAAGAAATCATGGATAAGGCTCTTCACGAGGAGGTCGGCGGTGACCACCCCAGCCTGCTCGATTCCCGTGTTCCCCTTGTCGTCCTTCACGTGGAGATCGAGGCTCAGGTTCACTTTGTAGTCCTTTTCCTGTTTTACGAGCTGGAAGCCGTCTATCTCGAGATAGATGGTCACCTTCGACCCTTTCTCGAACCGGGAGGTCTCCTCTTCGGTGTACATGCCGAAGCCCTTTACCTCCTTGACGAAAAGCCCCTTGGCGAAGGTGAAATCTTCGGCCCCCGCAGTGTTCGGAGCGGAAAGAACCGAAATAAAGGCCAGAAGCAGGAGAAGAAAAACTCCTCTTTTCAGGCCTTCCCGGAAGGGGGCCGAGCCGAACTTCTCCTCCCTTCGGTACGGCGGTTGGTTCGCTCCGAAAGAGGGAAATGGCAAAGATGTCACAATGTAACGACCTCCTTAGTGAGTTGAGAATGAATGAGCGTTTTCATTATAGACCATTTCTTTTTCCTCTGCCCATGGCGGGGCGAAATTCATCCGAATTTATGGAAAAGGAAAAATCCCATCCGGCAAAGGAGCTTCTCCATGAAGAAAAAAGAAGAAATATCACCATCCACCCAGTGGCTCGACCTCGATGATGACTGGAAAGATGCCGCCGGACTCCTGAGAGGGTATTTCGACGGAGCGTCAAGGGGAAATCCCGGAGAAGCGGGAGCCGGAGCCCTTCTTCTCGACGAGAGGGGGCGCCCGCTCTGGACCTGTGCAGCCCCTCTGGGAAAGAAGACCAACAACGAGGCGGAGTACATGGCCCTTCTTCTTCTTCTCGAAGAGGCTGACCGGCGCGGAACGGGGGCTGCCATCGCCGGGGACAGTCAGCTCGTGGTGAACCAGGTGACGGGACGGTGGAAGATCAGGGAGCCCCGTCTGAGGGAGCTTGCCGACCGGGCCATAGATCTTCTGAAGAAGACGGGCAGCACCCTCGAATGGGTGCCGAGGGAGGAAAACGCAGCGGCCGACCGACTCTCCAATGAAGCCCTCGACGGAGCAAAGGGAGAGGGAGAGAAAAAGGGAGAAGGTGACCGGCCTCCCTTTGATCCCGGAGACCTTGTCCCCGTGACCGAGACCATTTTCCTCGCCCGGGGGAGAGAGGAATATGCCGTGGATATACTGCACGGAGCCTGCACGTGCCCCGGTTTTCAGCGGTGGCGGCGATGCAGGCATCTCGATGCGGCGCAAAAGCGAAAGGAAAAATAGGTTCTTTTACCCATCATAAAAACGGCGCCATTAGATAAACTTTCAGAAAGTATAAGTTTCAATCGCGGGGGGTGCCGTAATGAAAAATCTGTCGCCGCTGGTTTTCGGAGTTTTGCTGGGAACTTTCCTTTTGTCCTTTCTCGTGCCCGCCTCCGAAGCAAACTGTACCGGGACATTGAATCTCGATTTTTTTCGAATCGGGGGAGGGCGCTACGGAGGGATCAATAACCGGCAGTTCCTTACCGTCTCGTCGGAAGACCAATGGGAGAACCTGTGGGGGGAGATCAACGGAAACATTCTGCCCCTTCCTCCGATTCCTTCCGTCGACTTCGGAAAATACACCGTTGCCGCCGTCTTTCAGGGGCTTCAGCGGAGCGGCGGATACTCCATCTCCGTGGAGGAAGTATCTGAAAGGGAAGACCGAATAGCCGTACACGTCCGGGAAGTCGAGCCCGGCCCCCGGAATATCGTCACCATGGCCCTCTCGAGCCCCTGGGAAGTTGTGGCCTTCCCACGGACGGAAAAACCGGTGATCTTCACCTGCAGCCAGTAGCGCAGCGGTATTTCTTCAATGTCTTTTTCCGGACAAAAAAATGTTCCTTCCCTTCATTTTCAGGGAAGGAACATTTTTTATCTCTGAAGGCGCTGCTTTTTTCTCAGGAAGAGAAGCGGGACGACAAGAAGCAGAAAGAGAGGGGAGGTGCCGAGAGAACAGCCGCCCCCGCCGCCTTCATCGCTTCCTCCGTCCGGAGTTGCCTGAAGGGCCCTGGCGAGATTGAGTCTTCCCCCCGAGGAGACTTTTCCGCTCAGCGAGGAGAGACGGTCGGTGGAGTTCAAAATCCTGCTTCGGCCGGCAGCCGCCGACTCGTCGGGATACTGGGCCCGCACCAGGGCGACAGCGCCGGTGACGAAGGGAGTCGCCATGGAGGTGCCCGAAAGGCTCAGATAGGATGACTGGGCAGAGCCGACCCCCACATTGTCGATCTGGACCCCTGCATAGCTGAAGATGAGATTGCCGCTGTCGCTCTCGAAGGCGAAGCGGAATCGGAAGCGATTTGTCCGGAAAGCGGGAGCAATGGAGAGGGAAAAAGAACTCCATTCATCCCCTCCGCCGGTGAAGGAATGAACCCGGCTCCAGGAAGCCCCGCCGTCGGAGGAGAACTCAAGATGGAGAAAGTCGTACCCGTCCTCCAGGTCGAGCCGGACCTCCATGGCGAAGAAGAGGGGCGCCGTTCCCGATGCCGACAGGTCGAGGTCGCGGTTCAGGGAGAGCCAGGTTCGCTGGTTGTCGGGATAATGCTGGTTCGGACTGTCCGACCAGGCCTTTGTTGCAGTTCCTCCCCGGGTGGTGGAGATGATCCCCCAGAGATTCACCGTTCCGGAGGTTGTCCAGTTTCCCGCTCCTCCTTCCATATTGTCGAAGAAAAGGTCACTCGGACCCGGGGAGTAACCTGTCATGGTGCTGAAGATATCCGTCCCCGGTGCGGCGAGATGAACGGAAGAGGCTCCGTAGTTTGAGAAGGAAGCGAGCTGGTCGTCTTCATCCGTGGCCGCCACGGAGAGGATGTTTGGCAGGGAATAGGAGGCGGGGTACTGGGGGGCTGTGTCGTTGTTCTCTCCGTCGTTTCCCGCTGCTGCCACGAAAAGGATGCCCCTCTCACCGAGGGCCGCCAGGGCGTCCTTCGCCGCCTGGGAAGAGCCTCCGCCGCCGTAGGAGGCGTTCACAGCGACGATATTGACCCCTTCCTTTTTCTTCTGAAGTACCCAGTTGTATGCGGCAAGTTCCTGGGCCGTGGTCCCCGTGCCTGTGGAGTCGAGCATCTTCACGGCCATGAGGCTGGTTTTCCAGGCGACCCCGGTAACGCCCCTGCCGTTGTTCCCTGCCGCGCCTATTATCCCCGCAACGTGAGTACCGTGGCCTTCGTCGTCCTCGGGATCGTTGTCTCCGTTGATGACATCGTAACCGTGGATGCCTCCGGGCCCGGTCCAGAGGTTCGCAGCCAGATCCTCATGGGTCTGGGCGATCCCCGTGTCCAGAATGGCCACCACCTGGCCCGGCAGAGTCTGCCTTCTTGCATCCCATCCCTCCGGGGCGTCGATGTCCGCATCGGGGGCGCCGCCGGTCTGCCCCGTGTTGGACAGTCCCCACTGCCGGGAAAAGAAAGGATCGTTCGGGACGGCGAAGGCACGGATGATGTAGTTGGGGGAGACGCTCTCCACCCGGCTGTCCGCTGAAAGTTCCCGCAGAAGTTCCTCCGTGGTCTTTCCGGGAACCCGCAGATGCTCCACCCGGCGGTCCGCCGCCTCGGAGAGGGCGGAAAAAGTTTGTACCGCTGCACCTGCGGAAAGGGCAGAGCGAGCACTCCCGTCATTCCCGGCTTTCCAGGTGACGATCACCTCTCCCTCAACCCAGTTTTTGCCACCCTTCGGGGCTGTTTTTTCCGGAGTGCCGAAAGCTGCGGACGATACGAACAGAACCAAAAGGCATGCTAATAGGAAAATTCGTCGGTCCATTTCATCGCCTCCCATGCAGAGAAAAGGTTCTTCCCCTTTGCTCCTTTGTATCATGGAAGGCGGCGCTGCGCAAGAAAGCCGAGGGGCCCACGGAGGGACCCCTCGTAATTTCAAGGAAAGAAACGAATTTTGCGGTTTGTTATTTCCTCTTCAACAGAGCCGCCAGAGGCATGGCGAGAAGGAAGAAGAAGGGGGAGAAGCCCACTCCGCTGCACCCCTCCACATCCCCCTTGGGTTCGACATAGGCGAGGGCCCTGGAGAGGTTCAGCCGGCCTCCCGCAGCGACTTTCCCCTCCAGGGAAGGCAGGGGGTCGGTGGTCTCGAGAATGCTGGCCAGGAGCATATCTCCTTCGTACCGGGCGGAGGAGAGGGCGACGGCGCCCGTGACAAAGGGAGTCGCCATGGAGGTGCCGCTGAGTTTCTCATAGAAGGACCGGGATTCGCCGATACCTATGTCATCTACGAAAACTCCCGTCGGTCCGGGGGTAACTGCTGCCCCCGTGGCGAAGACCAGCCGAAAGCGGAAGGAAGCGGTTCGGTACTCAGGAGGAATGGACTGGGTAAAAGGAATCCACTCGTTCTCCGTATCTTCCGATGCCGACAGAATTTCGCTCCACGTGGCGCCGCCGTCTTTTGAGAACTGGAAGCTCAGCCGGTCAGAATTGTCCATGAAGTCGGTTTTCACCATCGCTCCCAGCAGAAGAGGGCTTCCTGTCGTGCCGGACAGATCGATATCATGGCTCACGGCGAGCCATGATATGTTGTCACCCTGGTAGCCGCTGGCCCATAGGGAGTTTCCGCCCAGATCCGTGATAGCCCATGAGTCGGTGGATCCGGCATCAGCGCTGGTGACCCACTTGTCGTCTCCTGATTCCATGTCATCGAAGAAAAGATCTCCGACCTCGGGCTGATAGCCCATGACTGTGCTCAGGATGCCGACCCCTGGAGCGGCAAGATCGACGGTTCCTTTGCCGTAGTTGGAGAAGGGGGCGAGATTGTCGTTTTTGTCGGTGGCCGCAACGGAAAGAATATTCGGCAGACCGTAGGACGCCGGATATTCGGGGTAAACGTCATTATTCATGCCGTAGTTTCCGGCGGCTGCAACAAAGAGGATGTTTCCGTCTCCCAGCGCCGAGATGGACAGCTTCTCGGCTTCGGAGTACGGACCGCCGCCGAGGGAGGCATTCACTGCAACTACGTCGACCCCTTCTTTTTTTCTCGCGAGAATCCAGTCGCATCCTTTTATCGTGTCGGCAGTGGAGCCGGAGCCGAGACCGTTCAGCACCTTCACGGCCATGATCTTCACATCCCAGGCCACGCCGCAGACTCCGACGGCGTTGTTCCCCACGGCCCCGATGATGCCTGCCACGTGGGTTCCGTGGCCGTTGTCGTCCTCCGGGTCATCATCGTCATTGACGAAATCGTAGCCGCATTTTCCCGCGGCATCCCGCCATATATTGGCGGCAAGGTCCGGATGGGAGGCGTTCACTCCCGTATCGAGGACGGCCACGACCTTGCCGGAAGCGGAGGTGCGGATCGTCCAGGCGTCCGTCGCGGAGATGTCGGCCCCGGCAGTGCCTCCCGTGGTGCCCGTATTGCTCAGCCCCCACTGTTCAGCGAAGTATTGATCGTCGGGGACGATGCCGCTGGCACGCCGGAGGTAGTTCGGCTCCACCAGCTGAACCCTGGGATCCGCGGAAAGTTCGGCCATGAGCTGCTCTGTGGATTTTGTCCTGCTCTTCACGAACCCTATCTGCTGTCCCGCCGCTTTCGAGAGTGTGCTGAACAGGCGCGTGCCTGAGGGCTGCACCGAGGAGAAGGCCGAAAGGGCCGAGGCAGGCTGGGTGCCTGGACGGAAGAGGACAAGCACTTCTCCGGGAACATGCTCTCCCGTAATTGTCGGCAGGGCATCAGCCCTGCCTGAAGAGAACAGAAAAAGAAAAAGGAAAAAAATCGTTGAGATGCCGCATTTGAAAACTCGCTGCACTGAACTTCACTTCCTTCCTGAGAATGGGAACGACTGCATGGAGCTGTTTCTCCATAGGGATAGACCAAGTATATTCTCCAGGTGGTTATTGTCAATTTGCCTGCAGGGACAATTGCCTGGAGGAACACATAATTGCTTTTCTTGGAGTAATGTCAATCTGAGGAAGGGAGAAGGAATGACGCTGAAGCAGTTCGTGGGCCAGAGCAGGGGGGGGCGAGACGCGGATTCCGGATTTTTTGCTTTTTTTCTTTGATTTGGCAGGCATCCGCATTAGAAAGAAAAAAAACGAAGCAGGAGCAGTTAGTTCTGGCTGCTCCTGCTTCGTTTTTATTAAAAGAAAAAACTGGGAAATCAGCTTTTCCCCTCTGAATTTCAAGGGGTGGTTTTCAAGAGGTCTCTTATTTCTCTTCCCCCAGCACCACTTCCACGAGCTTGCGGAATTCCTCCTCGTTCAGGTCCCGCTTCACCGAGATAGAGAGGTCCTTGACAGCCCCGAGGAGGGCCTTCTCCTGCTCCGCGTTCTCGAGGGAGAGGCCGGTTTTCTCGAGCCAGTACTTGATGTTGTCCTTGCCGCTCTTCTTGCCGATGTAGAGGACAGGCTCCTTCTGCCCCGTGAGGGTGTAGTGGTAGGGCAGCATGATGAGGGGGTTTTCTTTCTTGGCGTTCGTCCAGAGGCTCGAGGGAAGGCCGGTTTCCCAGCCGAAGAGCTTGTCTCCCACCACGGGCTTGACGGGGGAGACGGGGAAGCGGGCGAGGTCCGCCACCAGTTCCGACAGCTCCTTCATCCTGGGGAGGTCGATCCCCGAGTTCTGGCCGTAGAGGGCCTCGAGGGAGAGCGCAAGGGGCTCCAGGGGGCAGCTTCCTGCCCGTTCGCCGAGGCCGTTCACCGTCACGTGAGCAACGGAGGCCCCTTCCTTCAGGGCCGCGAGGGTGGTCGCCACGCCGAGGTCGAAGTCGCTGTGGAAATGGGCCTCGATCGGGAATGTGAATCGCTCCTTCAGCTTCCGGAGCATGTGGACCGCCCCCTCGGGGGAGAAGGTGCCGAAGGTGTCCACGAGGGCGAGGGAGTCGATATGCCCTCCCTCCGCCACCGCCTGGACGAAGTCGAGAAAGTAGTTCATCTCCGCCCTCGATCCGTCGGCTGGGAAGAAGGTGACGTAGAGTCCAAGCTCGTGGGCCGCCTTCGTGCCCTCGATGCAGGCCTCGATGGCCTGTTCGGGGGTCCAGCGCTTTCCGTACCGGAGCATCTGCTCGCTGCCGATCATCTCGCAGAGGACGCCGTCCACCCCGAGGGATTTCGCCAGCTCCATATCCTTCGGCATGGCCCGGCAGAAGGCGAAGATCTTCGCTTTGAGGCCAAGGTCGCAGATGGCCGCGATGGCGTCTGCGTCCTCCTGGGAGCCCGCCGGCGTTCCCGCCTCGATGCGGTGAACTCCAACCTCGTCCAGCTTCTTCGCGATCTTCACCTTGTCTTCTTTTGTGAAGATGATCCCCGGCTGCTGCTCTCCGTCCCGCAGGGTCGTGTCCAGGATCTCGATCTTCGGTGCAAAGGCGAATTCGCTCAACACTTCAGGGGCGTAATTCGCCGGAGATACCCACCATTTTCCGTCTTCTCTGTAGCCCATTGCTCATTCCTCCTCAGGATATTTTTATGCGGTAGTCCGCTGCCAGAAATCCCGATCCGTTCCAGATGAGGGGGTTCAGGTCCATCTCCTCGATCTCTGGAAAATCGGACAGGAGGGTCTGCATCTTCTGCAGAAGGTCCAGCAGCTTTTCTTCGTCCACGCCTTTTGCTCCCCGGAACCCCTTCAGCAGGGGGTAGCACTTCAGCGAGCGGAGCATCTTCTTTCCGTAGGCCCGGGAGAAGGGGACGTGCCCCAGGGCGACGTCCCCGAAGACCTCCACTCCCACGCCCCCCCATCCGACGAGGACTGCGTGCCCCAGGAGAGGGTCCCGGTCGGCGCCGAGGATCAGCTCGAGGCCTTTCTTCACCTGCTCCTGCACGAGGATGCCCCGGGCTCCCGGAAAGCGTCCGAGAAGAGCGTCCATGGTGCGGGCCAGTTCCGCCCCGTCGGAGATGTTCAGGATGACTCCGCCGGCGTCCGACTTGTGGAGCACGTCCGGGTGGTCGATCTTCGCCACCAGTGGGTAGTCCAGATCATGCCCCGATGCGGCGGAGGAGTCGGGGAAAAAGGCGGACCGGACGAGGGGGATGCCGTAGGCCCCGAGCAGCACTTCGCACTCGCCGGGGGAAAGAAAACCCTCCGCGCCCCGGATGATCTTCTTCAGCTCCCCCCGGCGGAGCAGGGAAGGACGGGGAGCCGCAAAGCTTTCGTCAGCCTTCAGCTCTTTTCCGGCTTTCATTAGGGAGAGGACGGAGGCCGTCTGCTCGGGGAAGGGGAAGGAGGGGATTCCAGCCTTCAGCATGACCTTCCGTCCTGCAAGTGCCGCCTCGGGGCCGAAGAAACAGCTCGTCACCGGCAGGCCGGAATTCTTCAGGGCGGCGGTCATGGCTTCGGCTACCGCCCCCGTGTCCACTCCAACCGGAGGGGTCATGATCACCACGAAGGCGTCGAAGCAGCCGCTCTCCGTCATGATCTGCGCCGCTGCGGCGTACTGCTCGGGAGTGGCCGTGGCCACAAGATCGAGGGGATTCGCCGTGGACGACTGGGGCATAAGGCGGGCCGCCAGCTTCTCCCGGAGAGAGGAAGGGAGGAGGGGAAGGGAAAACCCCAGGCGGCTCAGCTCGTCGGCAACGAGAGTTCCAGGCCCGCCCGCGTTGCTGATAACCCCCACCCGTTTCCCCTTCATCCTCGGCTGGGTGGAGAGAGCAGAGGATGTCAGGAAGGCCGTTTCCAGGGAGTCGGCCCGGATGACCCCGGTCTTGTCGAGGAGAGCCTCGGCGATCTTGTTTTTTCCCGCAAGGCTGCCCGTGTGGGACCTGGCGGCGGCCGCACCTGCATCCGTCGTGCCGGACCGAAGGATAATTACGGGCTTCTTCGCCGTCGTTTTTTCCAGCAAAGGGGCGAGGCGTCCGGCTTCCGGAAGGGTCTCGAGGTAGGTCAGGATCACTTTGGTATTTTCGTCCCCTCCGTAGATGGGGAGGAGATCGTTGATATTCATGTCCGGCTGATTTCCCGTGGAGGCGATGAGGGAGAAGCCGAGCCCCAGGGAGGGGGCGAAGTCAAGGAGGGCCGCACCGATGGCGCCGCTCTGGGTGATGAGTCCTATCCCTCCCCGCTCGGGGATGGACGCGAGCATGTTGGCGTGGAGGAGCACGTCCGGTGAGGTGTTGAGCATCCCCATGCAGTTCGGGCCGAGGATGCGCATGGAATGGCGGAAGGCGATCTCGAGAAGGGCCTCCTCGGCCCGGGCACTCTCTTCGCCGGTCTCCCGGAACCCAGCAGAGAGGATGACGAGGCTGGAGACGCCCTTTTCCCCGCACTCTTCGGCCACCTCCACGGCCGACCCGCCGGGAATGGTGATCACCGCGAGATCCACATTTCCGGGGATGTCGAGAACCGATGCGTACCCCTTCAGCCCGGCCGCATCTTCCCCCTTGCGGTTCACAGGATAGAGATCGCCCTGAAAGCCGTAGGCCAGGAGGTTGTTCAGCACCGCCCGGCCCAGACCCCCGACGGAGGCCGAAGCTCCCACTACGGCGATGGACCGGGGGGCGAAGAAAGAAGCGGAGTTCTCCTTTTCCTTCGGCCAGGTCTCGAAGCGAAGTCCCCGCTGAAGTTCCCTTCCTTTATAGAAGGTTCTGCTTCCCTCAACGGTGAAATTGCCCCGGGCGATCTCCAGGACTGTCCTGGCCCCCGTGGTCCGGGCCTGTTCGTTCACGAGGAAGAGATACTTCCGGAAGCGGTCCTTCGGGTCCATTCCCTCGTCCTCTTCAATGGGCACGGCGGGGCTGACCAGAAGAATCGGGCCGCCGTCGATGACCGGCGTGGCGAGGTAGGACGTCGCCCGGATTTCCTTCTCCCCTCCGGCGAGGGTGGAGCCCACTCCGTCCGCACCCGCATAGGCTCTGCGCCCGTCCTTCATTATCGCCAGGTCTGCCGGGTGTACCCCCACGGTGAGGAGGGAGCCGGTGATCACATCGGTGGTCGCCCAGACGTACCCCGCCAGGAAGATCATGTCCGGAGAGAAGGGGTCCAGAAGCCCGAGAATCTCCCGGTCATATTCGGCCCGGACGGTTTTATCCTTCAGAGGTGCATTTTTCGACTCGTAGAACTTCCGGATGTCGAGAGAGACGGCCGGGATGCCGAATTCTTCCGCCTTTTTCAGGGCTCCCGCGTCCTCCGAGTCGGCGAAGAGGGCGACCACCTCGAAGGGGCAGCCCTCCTCAGTTTTTTCAAGAAATCTCTGGAGTTCGAGGGTCCTCCACAGTGTGTTTCCCGAGCCGGAGACCAGCCCGGCGACGCGCAGCTTTCCCCGGAGTGGGGTCCACAGGGGATGAATCATGCATTTTCCTCCTTCGCACCCTCGTCCTCCGGCTTATGGAGCGCCGCGAGAATGGTGGCCTGATGTCGCGCCGAAGCCTCGAGAATACGGGCCCGGTCGCCGCTTTTCAGCGCTTCGATGATCTCTCCGTGGTCCTTCGGTGCATCCTGAAGAAGCGGTCCGTCGGGGGAGAGAAGCTGCCGCTCCATCATGTGGATGCGCTGCAGCCGGATGGTGTTGTTCACTTCATCCAGATAATCGAGAAGCACCTTGTTGGGATAGACGCTGTAAATCTCCATGTGAAACCGGTCGTTCTCCTCAAGAAGCCGCTCGAACTGCCGGGTCTCGAGAAAATGCAGCATATTGCCGTTCATCTTCTCGATCTTCGGAAAGTTGATCTTCGAAAGATATGGGATAATCTGTTCGGCGAGGTAGGTCTTGATCATATGCTGGGTCTCCTGGTACTGAAAAAACTCCTCCAGGGAGAGCAGGGAAACCCTCCATCCGATCCTGGGCCGGGACTGGACGAGCCCCTCCCGGGCGAGACGGCCCAGGGCCTCCCGGATGGGGGTCTTGCTCACGTTCAGAATCCGGGCCAGTTCGTCCACATTCAGCCGGTCGCCCGGGACATATTCTCCCTCCAGGACCCGCTTCTTCAGATCCGCCTGAATGACCTCCACCATGGTGGGAACTTTCATCGAGTGACCCTCTTTTCTTCAGCAGCAATATCTGATATAGTATCCGATATGGGAGATGATATCCCGAATGAAATCCATTGTCAACAAACCCATCAGATCGGGGTCAGGTCCTGCACAACAGCAGTCTTGAGTCAACCAAATTGAGCGTAACCCAGCCATTCTGCGGGTGGCTGGATATCTATGATTTCAAAGGGAGCTGAAGGATATGAAAAAGTTTTTGACCTTGGTATTATGCATCGCGGCGGCACTCATGCTTTTGTCGGGCACAGGCATTGCGGCGGAGAAATACGTCATCAAAATCGGCAACGTCACGGCACCGGATCATCCTCTCAACGTCGCCTTTGAAAAGATGGCGGCCATCATGAATGAGAAGAGCGGCGGACGGATCGAGGCAAAGGTCTATCCCAGCGCTCAGCTCGGTAATCTCCGGGCCCTGGCGGAGGGACTCCAGCTCGGGACCATCGAGATGGGCACCCAGAGCCCCGGCGGACTCGCCTCCTTCATGCCTCTCATGGGAGTCCTTGAACTTCCCTATATCTACCGGAGCAACGAGCATGTCTACAAAACAGTGGACGGACCCATCGGACAGGAGCTCAACGAAAAACTTCGGGCGAAGACAGGCATCCGCATTCTCGGCTACTGGATGAACCTCTACCGCAACACCACCAATTCAAAGCATCCCATAGCGGTCCCAGATGATTTCAAGGGACTCAAGATCCGCGTTCCCGAGACGAAGACCGTCATGGACACGATC
This sequence comes from Aminobacteriaceae bacterium, assembly GCA_963674625.2. Classification (GTDB taxonomy): domain Bacteria; phylum Synergistota; class Synergistia; order Synergistales; family Aminobacteriaceae; genus JALHFZ01. Next base: position 1,436,883 of record CAXXXO010000004.1, read on the forward strand.
GCAGCCCTCGGCGGCAATCCTGTTCCCATGGCCTTCGGTGAGGTATATACTTCTTTGCAGCAGGGGATCATCGACGGCCAGGAGAACCCCCTGTCGATCATCTGGGCATCGAGACTCTATGAAGTGCAGAAATACCTCTCCCTCACGGGCCACGTCTATTCTCCCGTGGTTATCATGATTTCCGACGCATTCTTCACCAAGCTTCCTGCAGACCTGCAGAAGATCGTGGTGGAGGCCTTCGAGGAGGTCCGCCCCGTCTCCCGGAAGACTGTGGAGGACCAGGAGGCGGAGATCACAGAAAAGCTGAAGGAAAAAGGGATGATCGTAAACACAGTGGATCCTGCTCCCTTCCAGGAAAAGATGGGAAGCGTCTACAGTGATTTCATCAAAAGCGCCGGGAACGAGGCTGAAGCATATATCAAGAGGATTCAGGAAGTTAAGTAGCACGAGAATAAGCTTTCTTCCGGCTTCGCCCGCAGCGGAGCCGGAAAACTTTTTCGAACCGGAAGGGAAGTCGGAATGAAAACGCTCAGCCGGATTTTCTCCAGCACCGCCAGCGCCGTGGATAGAGGGACCACATGGCTTCTTTTTCTTCTTCTTCTCGTCATGACGGCAATTACCTTCGCCCAGGTGGTCACCCGCTATGTTTTTAATTTTTCCATCACCTGGAGCGAAGAACTTGCCCGCTTTCTCTTCATCTGGGTCATCTTCGCCGGGATCCCCTCCCTTATCTACCGTTCGGGTATGACGGCCTTCGACCTTCTTCTCAGCCGCCTCTCGGGAAAAGGGGAAAAACTGATTCTTCTGCTTCTCTCCGCCGGAGGTCTCCTCTTCTTCTATCTCATGGCCCGGGGAAGCTTTCCCCTCGTGGAGCGCCAATTCGCCCAGCAGGCCACCTCCATGCCTGTTCCCATGGGGATGATCTACATGGTGATCCCTCTCAGCGGCTTCACGGCAATGTTCATGATCGCCGAACGCCTTCTGAAGGTCCTCAGGGAAGGGGAGGATAAACAATGACCATGGCCGCGGCTTTTCTGGCCTTCTTCGTCGCCGTTCTTATCGGCATGCCCATCGCGATCGGCCTTGGCCTCACGGGAATCCTCATCGCATGGATCCAGGGCATCTTCAATCCCGTCCTCCTGGGGCACGTCATGTACCAGGGGGTGGACAGCTTCACCCTGCTCGCCGTTCCCTTCTTCATGCTCGCCGGAGCCCTTATGGAGGAAGGAGGCATCTCCCGCAGGCTCATGAATTTCTCCTTTGCCCTCGTCGGGCGGATGCGTGGGGGCCTCGCCCAGGTCGCCGTCGTCCTCTCCATGCTCTTCGCCGGACTCTCCGGTTCTGCCGTGGCGGATACTGCGGCCGTGGGCTCACTCCTCATCCCCTCCATGAAGGAAAAGGGGTACCGGGAAGGGTTCTCCGCAGCCCTCGTGGCCGCTGGGGGTGCCATCGGGCCCATCATCCCGCCGAGCATTCCCATGGTCATCTTCGCCGTGATCGCCAATGTCTCCGTGGCAGAGCTTTTCCTAGGCGGAATCATCCCCGGGATCGCCTTCGGGCTTGTCCTCATGATCTATTCCTATTTCGAAGCCCGGCGGTATAACTACCCGAGAGAGACGGCCTCCTTCAGCGTCCCCTTCCTGGCAAAGACCTTTCGGGAGGGATTCCTGGCCTTTCTTCTTCCCGTGATCATCCTCGGAGGAATTCTCTCCGGCGTCTTTACAGCTACTGAGTCCTCGGTGGTGGCAGTGGTCTATGCCTTCCTGGTGGGGAAGTTCGTCTACGGAGAACTCACCTGGAGGCGCCTTCCCGAAGTGGTGGCCTCGGCGGCCCGAAACACGGCAGGAGTCATGTTCATCATCGCCGTGGCTTCCTTTCTGAGCTGGGTGCTCACGAGCCAGCAGATTCCCCAGGCTGTCGCGGCAAAGCTGCTCTCCGTCTCCTCGAATCCCGTAGTGGTGCTTCTTCTTCTCAACCTCTTCATCCTCTTCCTGGGCTGCTTCATCGATGCCGTCTCCATCCTTGTCCTCATCAGCCCGGTGGCCCTGCCCATCATCCGCTCCCTCGGCATCGATCCCGTCTACTTCGGCGTTCTGCTCGTTCTCAACATCTGCCTCGGGGCCCTGACGCCGCCGGTGGGAACCTGCCTCTTCGTGGCCTCAAGCGTCGGCGGCGTCAGTCTGACGAAGACGAGCAGGGCCATTCTGCCCATCGTCGTCCTCGCCATTGCCTCTCTTCTCGTCGCGATCTTCTTCCCTGCTGTTATAATGTACCTGCCCTCGCTGCTTCGATAAACTGATGCCCGGGGATCTTCGGTCCCCGGTTTTTTTTCGGGGCACCATCTTTAAGGAGGATTCAATGGATCCCGGCCACGTTACCGATTACCGGAAATCCTTCTGGATCTCCATGGCGGTCATTTTCCTCACCCAGGCCTATCTCGCCGTCTTTCTGCTCTACCCGTCGGTCCTGCGGAATCAGGGATTTACCCTCGGGATCTCGGGATGGCTCATGGGGGCCTTCAATCTCTGCTCGACCCTCGGACGCCCCCTTGGCGCCAGGGCCACGGAACGCCTGGGGATACGGAAAACCCTGCTCTGGACCTCAGCCTTCGTCGCCCTTTTCTCAATTCCTCTCGCCTTCACGGAAAACCCCTGGCTGCTCCTTGCCCTGCGGGGAACCTGCGGCGTCTTCTGGGGAATCTCCATGGTGGCCATCTCATCCTACCAGGGACTGACTATCCCGGCGGGCAGACGGGGAAGCGCCTACGCCTGGATCGCCGTCGCCTATGTATCCCCCCAGATTGCCCTCTTCCCCCTGGTGGACTGGTTCGTCTCGTCGAATATGCTCATAGCGTATTTTCTGGCGGCTGCGGCGGTGGAGGCTGCCATCGTGATCGCGGCCTTTCCTCTTCCTCCCCTTGAGCACGCCCTTTCTACGGCCGAGCGAAAGGAATGGGGAAGCTGGAGGGAGCTGCCCTCCCTGCCGGGCTTCAGGGTTGCCCTCTTCACCATGTTCCTCTTCGCCTTCGTGAACGCCTCCACCCTTCAATATCTCCCGACCCTGCTCTCCATGAAAGGATTCCCGGCCAGCATCTTCATCGTCCCCAACGCGGCCACGGCGGTCCTCCTGCGGCTTGCGGCCTACCGCATCATGGACAGGATCAACCGGAAGATGCTCATAGGACCCGTCCTTGCCGCCATGGGCTTTGTCCTTGCCTTTCTCCCCTTCGCTCCGGGCAGGGGATGGTATGTCGCAGGGGGCATCATCTACGGCATCAACATGGGGATGTGTTTCCCGATCATCCTCGCCCTCATGCCAGACATCTTCCCCGACCATCTTCGCCCCAAGGGAATCTCCCTCTGCTTCTTCGCCATCGATCTCGGCTTCATCCTCTCTCCCTTCTTTCTCGGATACGGAGGCCAGATCCTCGGCCTTGCAAATATCATGTCCATCACGGGCATTCTCGGACTGCTGGGAGGGGTTCTCCTCTTCTTCGCCTGGCAAAGGGAACCTGAATCGGGGGCAGACCTTGAATAAATCTGACCCCGAATAAATCTGAACACATCTGTTGACAGGATTGTTTCTTGATTCTAGTATTGTTCGAAATATTTTCTTGAAGATATTTTGTATTTGGAAAGCCTTTCGTATGGAGAAAAGAACATTTGTTTTCGAGAGGAGGAATTTTTTGTAGAATTGATGGTCCGTATTTCATCTGCAGGGAAAAACAGAGAAGGAGGTTCTGAAATGGAACAGGAAAAGAAGAAGAATTTTTTAACTTTTTTTATGGATTACGGCTGGTACAAAAAGTACCTGCTGCCCGGGTTCATCGCCCAGTCGGTCCTCGTTGCCGGCGGATATGGTACGGGGCGGGAGCTTGTGGAGTACTTCGTTCAGTATGGTCCCACCGGCGGACTCATGGGCATGGGGATCACCTTCGTTCTCTGGGCGGCCCTCTTCGCCCTCAGCTTCGAATTCGCACGGGTCTTCAAAGCCTATGACTACCGCACCTTTTTCGAGAAGCTCATAGGCAAGGGGTGGATTCTCTACGAGATCGCCTTCGTCGGACTTCTCTTTCTCATCATGGGAGTCGTCGGCGCCGCATCGGGGAGCATCCTGCGGGATTCCTTCGGCCTTCCGCCGCTCGTCGGATCGGGAATTTTTCTCCTCTTCGTGGCCTGGCTCACCTTCAGCGGCAGCAAGGCCATCGAGGTCGCCCTGTCCTGGTGGTCCTATCTTCTCTACATCGTGTTTTTTGTCTTTCTTTTCCTCGGGATCACCCATTTCGGCAGTGCGATCTCAGCGAATTTCGCTGCCGACACTGTCAAGCCGGGATGGCAGATGGGGGGGTTCAAGTACGCCTTTTACAACATCGCCGTCACTTCCACGGTGCTTTTTTCCCTGAATTACCTGGAGAGCCGGCGGGAAGCCATTATCTCCGGAATTATGGCCGCGGTCATCAGCATTCTTCCCGCCCTCTGTTTTTACATCGTCACCGTGGGAGTCTATCCCGACGTGCTGAATATGGAGATCCCGGCGAACGGAATCATCGCCCTGATGAACGTGAAATTCCTGCTGCCCATTTGGCTTATCGTCCTCTTCGGGACCATGATCGAGACGGGGGTAGGCTTTTTCCATTCCATCAATGAACGGATCAACTCGACCCTCATAGCGAAAAGGGGGAGGGGGATGAGCAATCTTGCCCGGGGAGCCGTCGGAGCCTTTCTTGCCCTCATGGGGCTGGCCATCTCCAACTTTGGCCTAATAGGACTCATCGCCCAGGGGTATGGGGCCATCAGCTGGGTCTTCTTCATCCTGCAGGGGGTGGCCCTCTTCACCATCGGAATCTACAAGCTCTCGAAGCAGCGAAACCCCGTATAAAATTTCGCACCCGAAGACTGCCTGCTATGTTCAGAGCCCTTCCGGATATTTGGAAGGGCTCTGTCTTCTTACATACTTTCAATTCTCCGAAGGAATTCATCCAGGCAGTCGGGTGAGGGAACGCGAAGTCGGACGGACCGGTTGTCCAGGTCGAAAAAGCCTTTTCCCGGTTCACAGGAAATCCCCTGATCGGCCAGCCGTTGAACGAGATCTCCCCTTTCCTGAGAGAGAAGCATAATGGGAACGCGAAGATCGGTATCGGCGGCCGTCACCTCCTTCTTTTCTGCCAGAACCCGGAGGGTTTTTTCTTTTGCTCTTATGACGTATCTTCTCGACTGCTCGAGATAGGAGCTGTCCTGCAGGGCTGCTTCGGCGAGCATTGCATCCAGAGTACCCGAAGTGAAGGGCGGCTGAAGAGTGAGCAGTGCCGCCGCAAGCTCGGCATTCCGGGTCACCGCATACCCCACCCGGATCCCTGCCGCTCCCCGCCCCTTGGAGAAGGAACGGCAGGTGACCACATTCGGCAGATCGAGGACTGCCGCGGACTCCCCGTCGTCCATGAAATCGCCGTAGGCTTCGTCGGAAAGAACCCAGCATCCTCTTTCAAGGGCCAGACCGGCCAGCCGCTCCATTTCCTCCAGGGGCAGAACCTGTCCCGTAGGGTTGTGGGGACGGTCGATATAGAGAAGAGAAACTCCTCCCTCAAGGGCAGATTCGAGCCCTCCGGAATAAAGGGCATAATGCGGACTCGCAAGAGAAATGGCTCTGTAGGAGGCTCCCGTGTAGAGAGCCTGAAGCACTCCGTCGGTGAACTGGGGGGAAAAACCCGCGAAGGTCGTTCCCGGCCCGACGAGCAGCCGGAAGAGATTCGTGAGAAGTCCCATGGACCCGCTTCCGGCAATAATTTCCTCCGCAGTTGCCCTCCAGGAAGGGTAGTGGGCAGCGACCGCCTCTCTCAGTCTGTCGGCAAGGGGATCGGGGTAGCCGCAGAGAGAGACCTCATCGGCCGACTTCCGCAGCACGTTCCGCAGAGAGAGAGACATTCCCAGGGGGTTTGTGCCGAGGGCGCAGTCGATTATGGCCATTCCTTCGGGATAGGTGACTGATTCGGCCGAGACATACCCCTGTTGACCTGTCGAAAGGTATGCAGTGAACAGTTTTCCTTTCACCATAATGTTCTCCTCGATTCTTCATTTTTTATTTTCGTTGAAGCGGAATAAATTAAAAAGGCTGCGGCGGCTTTTTATGTTAAAAAAAAGAACTGATGCTTCATTGCAAGACCTGACCCCGGATAAGGCGGGGGAGTGCGGCGACGAGGGATCGGGTGTAGGGGTGCTGGGGGGCACTGAGGAGATTTGTGCAGAGTCCCTCTTCCACGAGCACTCCATGGTGGAGGACGATGCCCCGCCGGGCGGCTTTTCGGGCGAGGAAGAGGTCGTGAGTGACGAAGATCATGGACATTCCTTCCTCCTGTCTGCGCTGGAGCACCCGGATTATCTCCCCCCGGGTGGAGGCGTCCTGCATGCTGGTGGGTTCGTCGCACAGCAGCAGTTCGGGCTGCAGGACGAGCCCCCGGGCGATGGCGACCCGCTGACGCTGTCCCCCCGAGAGGGAGAGCCGCACTCTCGAGGACAGGAGGTCTTCTCCGTAAATCCCGATCTCCTCGAGCAGGGAGCGGGCCCGCCGTTCGCCCTCCGATCGTTCTCCCCGCCCCTTCACCAGAAGCCAGGGTTCCATCACCGCCTCGAGCACCGTCAGGGTGGGCGGAAGGGAGCCGTAGGGGTCCTGGGAGATCATGCCGCATCGGCGGCGGAGAGCGATCCGGTCCTGCCGCGAGATCCCGTACATATTTTTTCCGAAGAGGCAGATCGTCCCCTGGGATGGTTCAACGTGCCCGAGGATGGACCGCATCAGGGTGGTCTTGCCGCTTCCCGATTCGCCGATTATGGACAGGCTTTCCCCCTGCTCCACGGAAAAGGAGAGTCCGGCAAGGGCCTTCACTTCCTCCCGTTTTCGCCCTCCGGAGAAGACCACGGAGAGGTTCTCCGCCTTCAGCAGGGCCGTCATGATTCCGCCTCCAGCTCGAGGAGGGCATTCACCAGCGCCGCCGTATGGACGCTTTGCGGAGAGGTGATGAGGTCCCGGGGAGTTCCCTCTTCCACGAGAAGGCCGTCCTTGAGGATGAAGATCCGGGAGGCGACAGATGCTGCCAGGGGAAGATCGTGGGAGACGAGCAGCATGCCGAGCCCTTTTTCCTCCGCCAGCCTTTTCAGCGTGTCCATGATTCCCTTCTGGGTGATTACGTCGAGGGCCGTGGTGGGCTCGTCGCAGAGGAGATAATCGGGGTCGCAGGCCAGGGCGAGGGCGATGGCAGCCCGTTGTTTCTGCCCTCCCGACAGCTCGTGGGGGTACCGGCCCGCAAGGCTCCCTTCGAGCCCCGCCAGCGCGAAGAGAGAGTCTATCCGCTTCCCGGCCGCCTTTCCTGACAGGCCGAGATGAACTGAGAGCACCTCCTCCACATGACGCCCCACGGTGAGCACTGGGGTGAAGGAGTTCATGGCCCCTTGGGGGATGAGGGCTATCCGCCGCCAGCGCAGTCGGTTCAGCTCCTCCTCGGAGAGGGTCAGAAGATCGGTCCCGTCAAGGAGGATCTTCCCGGTCACCTCCGTCCCCGGCGGCAGAAGGCCAGGAATTGCCATGAGGAGGGAGCTCTTGCCGCTTCCCGACTCTCCCGCGAGGGCGGCGATCTGCCCCTTTTCGACCGACAGGGAGACCTCCCTGAGGGCCTTCACAGCCTCTCCCTCCCGTACGTTCTGCCGCTTATACGTAACGGAGAGTTTTTCGATCCCTATCATGGCCGTTCACCCGAGAGGAGTCGGGGGTCCGCCCGTTCCTCGAGAAATTTCCCGAGATCGAGAAAGATGAGGCAGAGCAGGGCGATCCCAAGCCCCGGAGGAAGGAGCATCCACCACGCTCCGCTGGTGAAGGCCCCGAAGGACTGGGCCTCGTGGAGCATCCGTCCCCAGGAGATGACCCGGGGGTCGGAGAGACCGAGGAAGGAAAGCCCGGCTTCCGAGAGAATAGCCCCGGGAACGCCCAGGGTCATTGTGGCCAGCAGTACGGGGAGAGTCTCGGGCAGCAGATGACGCCGGAGTATGTACCCCGAGGGGGCTCCAAGCCCCCGAAGCCCCTCGATGTAGGGGACGTCCCGCAGGGTCAGGGTGAGGGCCCGGATGGTCCGGGCCGTTCCCATCCACGAGAAGACCGAGAGTATGAGGATGAGCTGCCACAGTCCCTTTCCCCAGAAGGCCGCGAGGGCCATGAGGACGGGAAGAAGGGGAATGGAAAGAAGAAGGTCCACGAGGCGCATGAGGAGGCTGTCCGTCCACCCTCCCGCGTACCCTGCAAGAAGGCCGACGGAGGTCCCGAGGAAGGTGGCGAGCAGCGTGGCGAAGATGCCCACGAGCAGAGAGACCCGCACGCCCGCAACGAAAAGAGCCGCGATGTCCCGTCCCCGCTGATCCGTTCCGAGAAGGCCCCACCGGCCCCCCTCTAGTCGTATTTTCACCGCTCCCTGCCACTCTCCTTCCCCTGCAACGGCGATCTCGTATTTCCCCTGAAGGGGGAAGAGGGCCGCCGCCGCGTCTCCGAAGGGAGAGAGTCCGAGTGCCCGTTTGAAGGCCATATCCCGGCCGTCCACCTCAAGCCCCTTTTTCAGAGGTGCGAGGGAGAGCTCCGAGCCGTCCGGCCTGCGCCACTGGATAGAGAGGGAGGGAGCGCTTTCCGGCAGATCGGTCCTCAGGGAGAAGGCCGCGGGAGGGGGGAAAGCCCATTCCATCGTCACCGACGGAGCGTCGGGGGTCAGAATGATCTCCCGTGTGGGCGGCAGGGAGCGGTCGAGCCAGAGAGGTTTGGAAAAAGAGGCCGCCACCTCCGCCTCGGGAGGTGCGGCGAAGAAGCGGCTGCCGAAAAGAGCAGTGAAGACAAGGGCCAGAAGACACCAGAAGCTCCAGCGCTTCAGCAGGGCTCTCATCCCCGTCCCCTCCGGTCGAGACGGACCCGCGGATCGGTGACGCCGTAGAGGAGATCGGAGAGAAGATTCGCCCCTATGGTGAGGAGGGCGAGCAGAAAGAAGGAGGCTCCGGCCGCGGGGTAATCATGCCCCGTCACCGCCTCCAGCAGAAAGCGCCCTACCCCGTGGAGGGAGAAGACCGTCTCGGTGATCACCGCTCCCGATACGATCCCCGGAAGGGAGAGCAGAAAGATGGTCAGCAGGGGAGGCAGGAGGGTGCGGAAGGCATGTCTCCAGACGATGTTTTTCCGGGGCAGCCCCCGGGCCCGGGCGAGGAGGATGAAGTCCTCTCCGAGAATTTTCACCATGAGATTGCGGACGTAGAGAGCCCAACCGCCAAACCCCAGCAGGGAGAGGGAAAAAACGGGAAGGGCCATGTGCCACAGGTAATCCCCGGCGAGAGCCCACCCCCCTGAAGGCGGGGGAACGGAGAGGGTTCCCCTGAGAGGGAAGACCGGCAGAGCGGAGGCGAAGGCCATGAGCAGCAGAAGCTGGACGAAAAAGGAGGGGAAGGAGAAGGAAACGGCGCCGCTCCACAGAACTCCTTTTTCGAGAAGGCTTCCCCGGCGGAGGGCGGCGGCCATTCCGAGCCACGTCCCCAGGATGGACGAGATCAGCAGGCTCGTCCCGAGAAGAAATACCGTGTTGGGCAGGCGGGACCGCAGTTCGTCCAGCACTGGGCGCCCCGTGAGGAAGGAGATGCCGAAGTCGAAGGTCAGGGTCGACTTGACGTAGAGCAGGAACTGCACGGGCAGGGGCTTGTCGAGGCCGTACATCCTCGCCAGGGCAGCCTTCGCCTCGGGGGAGAAGTTCGGGTCGATGATGGAGGCCACGGGGTCGCCCGGCATCATGCGGAAGAGCAGAAAATTCAGCACCAGCACGGCGGCCAGCACCAGCAGTGCCCCTCCGATGCGTCGGCTCCAATAGCTCCTCACGGGATAGTCACCTCTCGGTTTTCTCCAGCCAGAAGGTTTCGTTCCGCCCCATCCGAACGTACTCCCCGGGGCGATATTCTCTAAAGACGAAAGGTCCCGACCCCACAAGCAGGGTCAGGGAGGGATCGTCGGGGTGCTTCGCCGAGGCGGGAAGCCAGCTTCTCCAATCCGCCACGGTTTCCACGATGTGCCGGGGCAGGATCGGCAGTCCCGCCACCCGGTGAAGATGCCAGAAGCTCGTGTTCTTCATGGTCACCACGAGGGTGAAATCGTCGGGGCATTCGACTGATTCGATGTTGTCCACGTTGTCGAAGTATCGTGGAATGGCGTTCTTTTTCAGAAAATCGTAGGTGAAGGCGGCGTCCCGGGATGTGAGGGGATGGCCGTCGTGCCATTTGGCGTTTTTCCTGAGGAGAAAAGTCAGGACTGTCCGGGGGCCGCCGGGTCCTTCCTTCGTGTCGATGGTCCACGACTCGGCCAGCCAGGGGATGGTCTCAAGGGTGTAGGGATCCACGGCGATGAGGGAGTCGTAGATCAGCCCCATCACCTGCCAGTCATAGGCTGAGCTCGACGTGAAGGGGTTCAGAGCCCGGGGCTCGTCCGCCTGGACCATATAGAGAGGGCGCAGAGGACCCGAGGCGGGTTCCATGGACAGAAGGCTCCACAGGTTGTCAGCGGTGGTCCGGTCGGTGACCAGGGTTCCCTTCCATGCCTTCGATACGGCGGAGATGGTGTATCGGCTGTAGATTGGAACCACGGGGGCGAGATCGGAGAGGAGTTTCTGAGCCTCAGACGAGGCCTTCCGGGCGCTCTCCTCGTCCGGAGCGAAGCGGAGGCGGTCGAGGGCTTCGTCCAGGGCGGGATCGGAGATGCCCGGCATGTTGTACCCTCCCCGGACGTCCATCTTCGAGGAGTAAAAGGCGTAGAGGGAGTCGGGGTCCCGGGTCATCTGCCAGGCAAGGACGTACATCTGAAAATTCCGCTCGTCCAGCCGGGAGATCATGGCGGAAAAATCCATGGGTTCAGACTCCACGGGAATGCCGATGGAGGTGAGGGCGGCGGCGATCCGCACGGCGATCTCGGCGGTCGTGGGGGCGCTCGATGCCGTGGGGGAAAGAAGCTTCTGAGGCGGAACGGCCTCTCCTTCGGGTGAGACCAGCACTCCGGCATCGTTCCAGGTCCATCCGTTATCGGCGAGACGCTTGCGGGCAGCATCAGGGTCGAAGGGGTACTCCGTCACGCCGGGCTCGAAGTAGGGGGAGACGGGTGGGAGGAATGTGGAGAGGGGTTCGGCATACCCCCCGAAAAGATCCCGGACCATCCTCTCTCTCGGAAGGGCCTGCCAGGCGCTTCGACGCAGCTCCAGGCGGTTCCAGGGAAAGGAGCGCACATTGAACCCGAGGAAAAATCCGTGGAACCCTGATGCCAGGGAGAGCTCCACATCCTTGTTCTTCGACAGGGCCTCCACATCCACCGGTCGGTGCAGGTCGCCGAGAATATCCACCTTGCCTCGCTCAAGGGCCAGCAGCTGAGCGTCCGGATCCCGGATGATCACCAGATAGAGATCCTCGATCTTCGGCTTTCCGTATAGTGCAGCGTCGAAATCCCTTCCGAATGCCCCGGAGGATAGAAAAGCCAAAAGCAGCAAGGCGGCAATCAGTGTTTTCTTCATTCTCCCATCACTCCTCCCGAGAAAAAATCTGTTTCATGACATTGTAGCAGATGCGGCCCCTCGGGAAAAAAGTGAAAATCACTGAACTGAGGGAAGTGAAAAATGAGCTTTTGTCAATGAAACGCTCTTGCCGACCTCAAGAATAAGGAAGGGATCCGACGTGTTCGGCCGCTCGTTCTTTCGATTTTTCTTTTTTTCTCTCTTTCTGCACCTCTGACGGCAGCGGAGTGGATCTTCCGGGTTCTCGACAGTTCCTCGGGGGAACGCCAGTGCACCCCTTCCGCGCCTGACGGAACTCTCCGCATTCTCGGCGCCGACCGTACCGGAGACGGCATCCGGCATTTCACCCTCTCGGAAACGGATGTCCTCTCCGAAGATATCCTTCCGGAAGAGACCATCCGGCAGCCGATGAATCTGGCCCTTGCCGTCGGCGGGGACGGAACCCTTCACGGCCTTTTACAGCGGACAGACGACCCGTCTGAACTATCTGCGAAAGATTACCATCTGTTTATTGAGGCAGCGGTGTATAATGGGTCAAATTTCTTCAACGAGGAGGGATTAGCCGTGTGGAAAGAATTCAGGGAATTCGCCGTCAAGGGAAACGCCATGGATATGGCCGTGGGCATCATAATCGGCGGGGCCTTCGGCACAATCGTCAATTCGCTGGTAAAGGACATTCTCATGCCCCCGATCGGCCTGCTGATGGGGAACATTGATTTCAAGGATATCTTTATCGTTCTCAAGCCCGCCCCCGGCGGAGGAGTCTTCAATACCATAGCCCAGGCCCAGGAAGCGGGAGCGGTCACGCTGAATATAGGGCTCTTCATCAATTCCCTCATCAGCTTCCTCATCGTCGCCTTCGCCATGTTCATCCTTGTGAAAAACCTCAATCGTCTGCGTAAACCCGATGCGCCTGCACCTGCTCCGGAAATGAAAAAATGTCCCTACTGCCTGACAGACGTGGCAAAAAAAGCCACCCGCTGTCCGGCCTGCACATCCCAGCTCGAATCGCCCGCTTCCTGAAAGTCAGGGGTCTGCCCTTGCCTGCCAATAAGGGAAGACCCCTGACTTTTGATTTGACAGCCCTTCAGATGAGCAATAAAATTACTCGTAAACAATTCTGCGCCGAGAAGGACACCCCATGCTCGAATCACTCATCACCTCAAAAACGAGGGCGAGACTGCTTTTGAAATTCTTTCTGAACCCCGGAACCAGCGCTTATCTCCGGGGGCTCGCCGACGAATTCGGCGAGTCGACGAACGGCGTCCGGGTGGAACTCAACCGCCTCTCCGAGGCGGGCCTTCTCCAGAGCAGCGAGGAGGGACGGACCAAGATCTACCGGGCGAATACGCAGCATCCCCTTTTCCCCGAACTTCAGCGAATCGCCGCAAAGACTCTCGGCATCGACCAGGTGGTGGAGCAGGTCATCCGCCGCCTCGGCAACGTGGAGCTCGCCTTCGTCACAGGGGACTACGCAAAGGGAATCGACTCGGGCCTCATCGACCTCGTCCTCGTGGGCGAGATCGACCGGATGTACTTCGATCATCTCGCTGCCAAGATCGAAGAGCTCATAGGACGAAAAATCCGCGGACTTCTTCTCTTCCGCGATGAATTCGAACGTCTCAAAACCCGCCTTCTGAGCGACAATGCCCTTCTTCTCTGGGACGACGAAGATGCGGAAAAATCAGGTCCTGCGCGGCAGCATTCCTGAAGCCGCTGGATCGGAGTGCTCTTCCGAGATCTTCCATTCTGTGAACGAAGATGTCACAATTGTCTCCATCTATATTTTTTGAGCGAATTATCAATGATACCCGCTGCAATGCATTTAATTGACCAAAGACAGCTGTTATGCAAAACTACAGTTTACCGTCAGCTTCTGACCACAAAGGAAGCTCGAATCCGCAAGGGCAATATTCTCCCGTTGGACATATCTTATATGATATAATCATTGAAAGCGTGAAGGGAGTTTTCCCCTTTGAGATGGAAAGTTGTTCTTTACAAAAAAGCAAACGGAATATGTCCGGTCGAAGATTACCTGAAGAAGCTGCAGCCTGGTCATCGCGCGAAAGCAATGCGGGAAATCGATCTCCTTGAAGAGTTTGCTGTGTCTCTGCAGCGGCCGCATGTTGCGGCAATCCGGACCGAACGATATTCCGGATTATAGGAGCTCCGCATTCAATTTGCCGGTGATGCATCCCGGATTCTTTATTTCCTTCACCAAGGGGAACAATTCATTCTGCTTCACGGTTTCATGAAAAAAACGGACTCATTGCCGGAAAAAGAACTTGAGATCGCGAGAAAGAGAAAAGAAGAGTATCTGGGGAGGTCAGAAGGATGAAAATTAACCAAAAATTCTGGAATGAAGTAAAAAATGAGATGCTGGGGGATCCGGAAACGGCTTCTGCCTATAATGAACTGGAAGAGGAATATGTCCTTATCGCCTCCATAATGCGTGCCCGTCTTGAAAAAGGGCTCTCTCAGGCTGAATTGGCCGCGCGTATGGGAACGACCCAGGGGAATATAAGCCGCCTCGAATCCGGACGGTACAATCCCTCAGTGAAATTTCTTCAACGAGTGGCCCGCGCATTGGAAAAAGAGCTTGAAGTAACGCTGAAATAGAAACGCGGTGAAGGTCCGACCACTGAAATGTTCCTGAAGTGCCGATGAGACGTGTCCGCTTCCAATGCTATCATGCAGGAGCTGACCCCGGTTTAGCCGGTTTAACGATTCGAAAGGAGCTTTGACATGACTCAGTTTGCACAGCGCATGAAGTCCATGGAGAAAACTGCATCCATTATTCGGGGGCTGTTCAGCACCATGGGCGATCCCGGCGTCATATCCTTCGGCGGAGGCGCCCCCGCGAAGGAGGCACTGCCCGTGGACATCCTCCGGGAGATCGCAGGAGATGTGCTCCGCAGGGAGAGCAGGGGAGTGGAAGCCCTGCAGTACGGAGGGGTTCTTGGCCTGCCGGACCTCCGGGAGGTGGTGGTCCGGGACCTTCTTGCCCCTAAGGGAGTGGAGGCGGATATTGACGACATCCTGATAACCACCGGCGGTCTGGAGGGTATGAACCTCCTCTGCCAGGTCTTCATCGACCCCGGAGACGTCATTCTGGTGGAATCGCCGACCTTCATCCAGTCCGTCGAGATCTTCGAGATGTTCCAGGCGAAGTGCGTTGGCGTACGGATGGACGAAAACGGAATGATCCCCGAAGACCTCGAAGCCAAGATCAGGAAGTACTCGCCGAAGATGGTCTACGTCATCCCCACCTTTCAGAACCCCACGGGACGCACCCTCTCCCTGGAGCGCCGGAAAAAAGTCGCCGAACTGGGAAGCGAATACGACGTCATCATCCTCGAGGACGACCCCTACCGGGACATCCGGTACAGCGGCAGCGACCTTCTCCCCGTCAAGGCTTTCGACACGACGGGGCATACCGTGCTCGCCAACAGCTTTTCAAAGATATTCTCCCCCGGAAGCAGGCTCGGCTACGTCCTGGCGTCCGACGAGATCACGGCCAAACTCTTCGACGCGAAGACGGCCACCAATTCCCACACGTCCATGCTGCCCCAGGTTCTCTGCGCCGAATTTTTCAAACGCGGATACTACCCGGCCCACCACAAGATGATCTGCGACCTCTACCGGGAACGGCGGGACACCATGATCAGCTGCATGGACGCCTTCTTCCCGGAGGGAACGAGGCGGACCTATCCCGACGGAGGGCTTTTCACCTGGGCCGAGATTCCCGGCGGAGTCAACACCACCGAGCTTCTTGCCGAGTCGCTGGCAAACCCGGATGTCCGGGTCGCCTTCGTGGCGGGGGAGGGGTTCTTCACCGAGGGAAAGGGCATGGGGAACAACTGCATGAGAATCAGTTTCGGCGCGGTACCGCCCGAGAAAATCAAGATCGGCGCCGAGCGGCTCGGCCGGCTTATCTGCAGCAAAATCAGGGACGGCCTGAGCTGCCCGGCGGAATAAAAACGATGCTCTGCTGTACTGTCTGAAACAGCGGACGGCACTCCTGCTTCAGCAACAGCCGGATTTTTTGGTATAAACAGAGCCCCTCTCTTCCGTAAATGGAAAAGAGGGGCTCTGTAGTGCCCAGGTAGAAATTATTCTCCTGTGTTTGCATCACTTCCCGATTCAAACCCGGCGAAGTCGGACGGCTACCTTGGCGAAGGACCCATGAGGATGGCCGGAAAAATACCTTTTCCCTTCGAAAAAAAGTCCATGAGAGCCCCTTCCATTACGGTTTCCTTTCCATTTTCCCCATCCCTATCGGACCACTTCATTCCGGATGTAGGCGTTGTACACATTCTCGAACCAGTCGTCGTACCCTGCCGGAATGGGCCGGACAGGCCGCCAGGAAAAGCGGCACTCCAGAGCCGCGGCGTCGAAGACGACCTCGCAGACCCGGTCGCTGAATGCCCCGTCGTCCAGCTCCACAGGGATGCCCTCCCGGGCGCAGCTGCGCACATCAGGCCCGGCTGCTCCGCAGATGAGATAGGAACCCCGGCTCTTCCCTCCCCGGCGGATGTACTCGCGGATGGCCGACAGATAGACGAACTGGGTCAGCAGGATATCCCGGTTGATGAAGGCCGCGATCAGCTCCGACGGGTTTTCCGCCCTGGTCTCCTCAGCCAGCAGTTCGAGGTCCCTCCGGCATTCCTCAAGAGCTGGCCCGATCAACTCTTCGGAACGAAGAATCGCCCCGCACCCGTCCATCCGACGCTGATACCTCTCCCGAAGCCCGAGGGGACTGCTGGCACCGGGCCGTCCTCCGGAAAGGAATGCCCTTCCCAGCATAAAGGCCTTCTCGACTGCCGGTGCGGCAGCAAGAGCGAAATCCTCCAGTTCGAGAGGGGATTCCGTCCGGTTCGCCGCGATGTACTGGGCCGCCCGGGTGCTGCCCACCTGGGTGGAGTTCAGGGCCGATCCGCCGGGGCGGTAGACCCCGAGGGTTCCGCTCACTTCCCCCACGGGAAAGAACCCTTTCAGACCGCTCTCCCACCACAGATTCCCCGCCAGCCCCCCGTTGTTGTGCTGGGCGCATACGGCGATTTCCAACCGTTCCTTCTTCAGGTCGATCCCGTTGTCCCGGTAGAGGGCATAGGCGGGAGGGTTCATCTTCACAAGGCGATCCAGAGGCGTGGGAAGCAGTGCGCCGGACTTCTCCAGGTATTCCCGGGTGACCTGGTTCAGCAGGGACACGTCCAGCCCCTTTTCGTCTCCGCCCCGGGAGGGGTTCGTCCGAAAGTCCAGCCAGACCCGCCGCCCCTTCAGCCGCGTCTCGGTGAACACGGCGATGTCCACCATGGACGACCCGCCCGCATTCAGCTTCCTCGGGTCGAAGGGCCACTGGTACCCCTTCAGGAAAATTGCGTTCATCATGTCGCCGGGGGTCTCGAACCAGTCGTCCAGAAATTCCCGGGCGTCTTTTTCTTCCTGATCCGTAGAGATATAGGTGGGGATCACCTGCTGATAGGTCCCCGACAGGTTCCACCGGAAGGAGGTCGACGCGATGCCGTACTGGGACTCGGTCAGATTGACCCCTGCCGCTCCCGCCTCAAGGGCGATGCCGGAAGAGCAGGTCTGGCTCTCGGGGTAGACGGAGGCGAAATAGATCCCCGACGGTCCTCCCGTGGCGTAGACGATGTTCGTGCAGCGAAAAAGGGTCAGCCCGAGGGTCGTCTCGTTCCATCCCGTTTCGTCAATGGCAAGAAGCCCCACGGCCCGCTTTTCGGTGCCCTCAGTCAGGACGGCCACTATCCGGAAACCGTCGAATATGGGGATGTGCTTCTCTTCAACGCTCTTCTGCAGCTTCTCGGTCATGAAGCGGGACGTGAGTGGGCCGCAGGACGTCGCCCGCTGTCTCGGATCGTGATCGGTCTTGTACCCGACGTACTCTCCGTACCGGTTATGGGGAAAGGGAACTCCGAGATTCACGAGCTTATAGAAGGCTCTCGGGCTCATGGCCGCCTCCACCAGGGCGGTGTCTCCGTCCATGGCCCCTCCGGAAAACAGAGTCTCCGCCATGCTTCGGATTGAATCGCTCTCACCTCCGGCCAGAGTCAGCTTGTAATAGGTCTGCTTGTCCGACCCCGTGTTTCGGGACGTCCCCATATTCACTCCTTCAGTGACGATGCCCACGTCCTTCTGCCCCAGGGAGAAAAGGGTATCGGCGGCGTTGTACCCGGCGCACCCTGTTCCCACCACCACGGTATTGAAGGAGTAGACGGGAAGGGTCAGCTCTCCAACTGTCAGACCCTCTCTCTTTATTTCATGATTGCACCGCAGGGGCATCTCAGAGCCTCCGAATGGAGAAGCCGCCGTCCACATTGATGACCTGGCCTGTCGAGTAATCCAGTACCCCGCTTGCCAGCACCGCCGCGGCTTCAGCCACGTCCCCGGGCATTCCCCACCGCCGGGTGGGCAGCCCCCCCTCCTCGAGGATGAAGCGGTCGTATTTTTCCTGAACGCCCCTGGTCATATCCGTCTTGATGATGCCGGGACGGATCTCGAAGACGGGGATGAAGTGCTCCGCCAGCTGAACGGCGAAAAGGGAGGTCACCATGGAGATGCCGGCCTTGGAGATGCAGTATTCCCCCCGGTTCACCGACGCCGTGGAGGCCGAGATGGAGCCGATGTTGATGATGCGGGGGGAATATTCGGGAAGCCCCGCCTCTTTCAGTTCGATCATTTTGTTGGCGAAGAGCTGGGTCATAAAGAAGGTCCCCTTCAGGTTGATGTCCATCACCCGGTCGAAGCTCTCCTCGGAGGTCTCGAGGATATTCCTGCGCTCCAGCGGAGCGACCCCGGCGTTGTTCACCAGCACGTCGATGCGCCCACGACGTTCCATCACGAAGTCGAGGGCGGCCTTCCGATCGTCCCTCTCACCGATGCTGCATTTCACGTAGGCAACGTCCGCTCCGGCCCCTTTGAGTTCGGCCAGGGGAGCGGCCGCCTTCTCCTCTCCCGAGGAGCTGCTGATCACCACTGAATAGCCCAGGGCCGCGAACTTCTTCGCTATGCCAAAACCTATCCCCCGGGTCGACCCAGTCACCAGAACCGTTTTTTTTACCATCATTCCTTCACCTCTTTCGGCAAAGTTCCGTTCAGCTCCTGGCCCCAATGGTCCGCAACCAACGGGGGCGCATAGACGAACATCATCTCCATCTCGCCGCTTCCGGTATTCCTCAGGCCGTGGATCTGATGGGGCGGAATATGCACGAAATCGCCCCGCCCGACCATTGCAGTCTCTCCTTTCACGGTCATCTCGCCCTCTCCGCTGAGGATGGTGTAGGTCTCCTCTGCGGCGTGTTCATGGGGCGGAACAGACCCGCCGGGGGAGAGGACCACATACCCCTGGCAGAAATGTTCGCCGTCGATAGCGCCGTTGGAGCCGATCATCACCCGGGTTTTCCGCCCGGAGGGAAAGTCCATGCCTTCTATAGAGAAAAAATTTTCCTTTTTCATTAACTGAACCTCCTGAAGAAACGGTTATAATCAAGAGTACCGCCCGGCTGAGAGGCTGTCAAATGGAGGAACAGCAGGTTGAACTGGCGGCATCGAGAACAAATATTCCTCAATATCCTGGGAATGAAATCAGCATTACCTTCCGGCAAAGGGTCTGATATAAGGCAATAAAAATATTACGTATATTGCAGGGAGGTACCTTTATGCTTGCCAGCCGGTTGTCCGGGGCGGCCGGCCCTGTTCAGCTTTGGGATAGAAGGGGACGATAAGGGTGCAGAGTTTTGTCCAGGATATTGTTTTATTCATGGATTCCAGAAATTTTTCTCTTCGGGTAGGTTTTCAGTATTTCTCAAAGATTTCAGCTTGTGCGAGGCTTCTCTGACGATCCATGACGGGTTCCTCCCGAACTTTGGAAGATTGATGCTGCACAACATAATGATACAAGATTTCTCTCTGTTCAAGGTCGAAGAGAGATTAAATCAGAGAGTCCTTAATTGACTAAAAGCCGCTATTATACAAGACCTGACCCCGGTTTAGCCGGTTAAAAACGGTTCGAAAGGAGCTGCACATTGACCCAGTTTGCCCAGCGCATGAAGACCATGGAAAAAACCGCATCCATCATCCGCGGACTGTTCGGCACCATGAACCACCCGGGCATCATATCCTTCGGCGGGGGAGCGCCCGCGAAGGAGGCCCTTCCCATAGAGACCGTCCGGGATGTTCTCCGCAGGGAGACCCGGGGCGTCGAATCCCTGCAGTACGGAGGGGCCTCGGATTGCCCGATCTTCGGGAGGTTGTGGTCGGCGAGCTTCTGGCCCCCAAGGGAGTGCAGGCCGACAGAGACAACATTCTCATCACGAACGGGGGTCTCGAGGGAATGAACCTCCTCTGCCAGCTCTTCATCGAGGGAAACGGCATGGGAAACAATTGCATGAGAATCAGCTTCGGCGCGGTACCGCCCGAGAAAATCAAGATCGGCGCCGAACGCCTCGGCCGGCTGATCTGCAGCAAAATCGAGAACGGCCTGAGCTGCCCGGCAGAGTAACCGGCAACGGGAGACTGAGAGAAAAACAGAAGCCATCCCTTTTTGGTACGAAAGACCCCATTAATCCTGAAGGTCTGCCTTCGGCAAAGCATCTGAAAGCAACAGCCACTCTTTTCCCTGCCGGGAGGGGCTGTGTACTGCCCGACCAAGAAATACTACGAAATCGGGAAAAGAAGAGTATTTGGGGAGGTCAAAAGGATGAAAGATAACCGGAAATCCTGGAATGAAATAACTCAACTTTCGCAGAACCTGGGAAATTGTAAACCGTTGTCATGACAGTGAAAAAACTGTTGAGACACCCATTTTTTTTATCAGATAGCACGGAGACTTCTCCAGAAATGCTTTGAACGGCTTCTCCAGAACGCTCCCGGTCAAAGTCATTCCCTTTCCCAACTTTTCCTTCAGCAGCTGCAGTAGAAGTTTGATGGCCATTCCGAAGGTAAGGTCTTGGGGGTGTTTCTATTCTACAACAAACACTCGAACACTAGATGATACACACTTGCTGCTCCTGCGTAGCGGCATCCTGAGCACGTGAAAGGAGCGACTCCCTCATGAAAACAGTCATTGAGCTTTCCCGGGGAAGCTCAGACATTTTCTTCCTGCAGCAACCATCGATTAAGAGCAGGATAGCGTGCAGGCTGAAGCGCCTGCTGACTAGGAAAGCGAAATGAACGTAGCCAGCATTGGAAAAAACGGACTTAAAGGACGGATAGAGCCCGTTCTTCTTGAAAGGCTCAGAAAGTCTGAATACAACGTAATCTCCGTACCCTCCAGAGATTTACTGACATGGAACCGTCTGGACCTAGCCTTCAAGTTGTTCTATCTGGAGACTAAAAATGCGCACCTGGAGCTTGCGGAAACGGTCTACCAAGAGGATATTCGTTCGCAAACTCTCGCCAGCTTCAAAGAGCACGGCAACGACGAAAAAAATACTTTTTCGCGATATCTCGAGATTTTCGAGGGCCTGCACAGAAATATGGAGTTGTCAGGATTCGACGATAAAATCAGTCTGATACCGCTCTCAAGAACAGGCTCTCTGATGAACGGCGCCCACAGAGTCGCCGTCGCTGCGTTTCTGAATCGGGAGGTGCGATGCGTTCGGATGGAACTGGAACCTCTTGTCCGCGACTACCTCTATTTCTACTGGAGAGATGTCTCTCCGCATATCATGGATATGATCGTGAATACATTCATAAAATACGCGAACAATACATACATTGCTTTCCTCTGGCCTTCATTCGGAGAGCATTTCAATCAACTGAAATCCTTTTTTTCGAACATAGTGTATAAAAAGGTTCTCTCTTTAAACTCCAACGGGCTCTTTAACTTGCTGACACAGGTGTATGCAGGCACTCCGTGGCTCGGATCGTTCGAGGACGGCTTTAAGGGCGCTCGAGCCAAGTGCATGGAATGCTCCGGAAGAGAAAATCAAGTCATCGTCATTGTTTTTCAGGAAGAGAGTCTTGATGAGGTACGAAGACTGAAGGCGAAAATACGAGACAACGTGCAAATAGGTTCCAGTTCCGTACATATCACCGACACGAAAAAAGAGGCTGTTGAACTCGGAAGATTGCTTTTCAACAAGAACAGCGTTCACTTTTTAAACTTTGCTAATCCGTTCAGATGGCAGAAGGCGTACCATCAGCTTGATCGTTTTAAAAAGCTTCTTCAAGAAGAACAAGTTGAAAAAGAGATGTTCGTGATCGACGGCAGCATGGCGCTGACGATGTACGGAATACGTGAACATCTTGACATAGATTATTTGGCGTTGGAGGAAGTTTCATTTCAAGATACCGAAGATATCGGAAACCATTCTTCTCAGTTGACCTACCACAAGAAGACGCAGGAAGATCTGGTGTTGAATCCGAAGTTCTTTTTTTACTTCTACGGATTGAAGTTCACAGCTCTTTCCCAGCTTTATACCATGAAAGAGAATCGAGGAGAGGGAAAAGACGTGCGCGATCTTAAGCTAATGGATTCATACCTTTCACATGATACTCTGCGCTTCGTTATAGAAAGAATGCGTCAAAAAGCGTACTATCTCAGATTACGAACCTCCCGCATAATGATGGAGCACATAATGAACTTTCTTAAAAAGAGAGGTTTGTATTCATCCGTCAGGTCAATTTACAGGAAGCTCAAGGGGCGATAGGAAATCAATGTTTGTTCTCATTCTGAATCAATCAGACATCTCGGTCGTCGCTGCCCGATCGGCTTACCGATTTCATCGGACCTTGTTTCAAGCGGATGTCGACAGGCGGATGCTGGTCCAGTTCAAATTAAGCGACGATTATACTGTTCTCGGTCCCGAAACCACAGCTTAAAAAGTCGCCTTCCGTTTGCGTCCTCGGCTATCGGTAAACCCCTTCGCCACCCTGATGTTCACTGCCAGGCGAGGGTTCCCGTCCCCGCCGGAAACCCCCCTGAAAAATTTCCGCCCCGCCATTGGACAAAGCGCTTTGCGAGTAATAAAATTACTCGTGAAGAAAAGTACCCTGACCGAACACTACACGGCGACAACGTGCCGCCGGTGCGCCACGCCTGAAAAACAAAAGGAGACACCGACATGACACGCATCGCACACTCCACTCGCGGCACCGAAACTATCGCTGGGCACCGCACAGCCGACCCGCTCGCGGAGGCCGCCGAATAATGTGCGGCATCGCCGAAATCTTCAACCTGAACGGTCAGCCCGTCGAGCTCGAAAAAATGACCGCTGCCATTGCCCATCGCGGACCCGACTGCGTCGAGCGCTTCAACGATATGTTCGCCTTCGCCGGAAAGAGCAGTCTCCACAAAGCACAGGACGTGAACTCATGACTCAAGCCACATGTCGCGCACACCGCAACACATCCGCATCCAAGTCCTCCCTGCGGAAGCTCTACGAGATCTTCACCCCGCGCGAGAGGCTTCATGCAGCGCTGCTGCTCCTTGTCAGCATTCTCTCTGCTCTTACCCAGGCTGTCGGCGTCGCCGTCATCTTCCCCTTCATCAACGTCGCCATGAACCCGCAGGTCATCCAACGGAACAAATGGCTTGCCGCTCTCTACCAAAAAGGAGCTTTCGCCGATACCAACGCCTTTATTGTCTTCCTTGGAAGCGCGGTCTTTGCCGCCATCGTCATTTCCAGTATCCTGCCCGCCCTTGTTGCCTGGGGAAAAGCCCGTTTCCTTGTGAACAAGGAACACGCCCTCTCCACGCGCCTGCTGACGATTTACCTCTCAAGGCCCTACCAGTACTTCCTGGGCAAGAACACAAGCGAACTCGGCAAGAACGTTCTCACGGAGGTCGGATACCTCATCCTGAAGATGCTCATGGCCATTTTTGAACTCTTCATTCAAGGCATTCTTCTGCTTGTGCTCTTCTCTATGCTCTTGATAGTGGACGTTTACGTCACCGTCGGCGCCATGCTTCTTCTGGGAGGAAGCTACGCCCTGCTGAACTGCCTGATCAAACAAACCCTCCAAAAAAAAGGTACTCTCCGCCTTGAAGCCAACACCAATCGCCACCGCTTCGCCACCGAAGCCCTTTCCGGCATCAAGACCACTCGGGTGATGGGCGTAGAGTCCTACTTCCTCTCCAACTACAGCCGCAACTCGCTGGAGTACGCCACGCACACGCGCTTCGCTCTCGTCTCCGGCGAACTGCCCCGCTACTTTCTGGAGGCGCTGGCTTTCGGCGGCATCATCTTTTTTCTCGTCTTCCGACTGGCTGCAGGAGGCGCGATATCTGACCTGCTGCCATTGGTCAGCCTCTACGCCTTCGCCGCCTACCGCATGATGCCCGCGCTGCACCGAGTTTACTTTGCCGTCAACCAGATCCACTACTACCGGGCGATACTCGATAAAATCCACACCGACATGCTGGACGCGAATGCCGCCGAAGAATCCCCCTTCGCCGCCGCCCCCTTCCCCTTCGCCGCCGCCATCCGCCTGCAGGACATCGACTTCCGCTACGCCGACGCCGAAACCGACGTCATCAGAGGGCTGGATATCGAAATCCCTAAAAACACCTCCGTCGGCTTCGTCGGTGCCACCGGCTCCGGCAAGACGACGCTGGTTGACATCATTCTGGGTCTTCTCGTCCCTCAGAGCGGGAAAATGCTCGTCGACGACGCCCCCGTCACCGAAGAGAACATCCGCGCATGGCGGCGCAAGATCGGCTACGTCCCGCAGGAGATCTACCTGAGCGACGACACCATCCGGCGCAACATCGCCTTCGGTGTCCCGGACGACAAGATAGACGACGAACAGGTCGTCGAAGCCGCGCGAATCGCCGCCTTCGACGACTTCATACGCACCCTGCCCAAAGAGTACAACACCGTTATCGGCGAGCGGGGCGTCCGCCTAAGCGGAGGACAGCGCCAGCGTATCGGCCTGGCCCGCGCCGTCTATCGCAATCCGGAAGTTCTCGTCCTCGACGAAGCCACCAGCTCCCTCGACGGCGCCACGGAAGAGGCCGTCCTGAACGCCGTCCGCAACGCATCGAAGACGCGGACTGTTATCATGATCGCGCACAGGCTGAACACACTGAAAGATTGCGATAGGATCTACATAATGGAAGACGGCCGCTTCACCGCAAGCGGCACATACGAGGATCTGCTGAGCGGCAACAAAGCCTTCATGAGAATGGCGAAGGTGGGGAACGCATGACCGCACTCGAACATAAGACGATACACACTTGCCGCCCCTGCGCAGCGGCATCCAGCACACGTGAAAAGAGCGACCCCCTCATGAAAACAGTCATTCTCGCCGACACGGGGGAGAACACCCTCACCGGAGATTGCGCCTCCTCGAAGGAAGAAGTAAGTTCGCAGATGCATGGAACTTTGCCCCCGATCAGACGGACTTCAATACTGTCCGTCACGTACTCGAACTCCAACTTCCCGGAGGTCCGCGTATGACACGGAAAAGACACCCCGGCTTCACCCTCTGGTTTACAGGCCTCTCCGGATCGGGCAAGACAACGCTTGCACTCGCACTGGAAAAAAAACTGCTTGCCTGCGGGCTTCCCTACGTCCAGCGGCTTGATGGCGATGTTGTCCGCGAAAGTCTCACCCGCGATCTCGGCTTCTCCAAAGAGGACCGGGACGAGAACATTCGCCGCGTCGCCTTCGTTGCCCGTTTACTCGCCGCAAACGGAACCGCCGTCCTCGCTTCTTTCGTCTCTCCGTACAGAGAAGCGAGAGAAAATGCCCGAAGAGAGTGCGAAGCTGTCGCTTCCTTCGTCGAGGTCTTCGTCGACTGTCCGATGGAAGAGCTGGTAAAGCGCGACACAAAGGGACTCTACAAAAAAGCCCTCGCCGGGGAGATCGGCAGCTTCACCGGAGTCTCCGACCCCTACGAGCCCCCGGAAAACCCCGACATCCATCTGGACACATCGAAGACACAGCTCGAAGATGCCGCGGAGAGTATCCTCAAGCACCTCGAACACATGGGCCTGCTCCCTGAAATTCCAGAAGAAGCGCCGGCAGCAGCCGCGTCTGCGCCGAAAGGAGAGAACCATCACAGTGAACGGTGAAAACTACCGTCTCGGCACCCTCGAACTCCTCGAAGCCGAGAGCATCCACATCGTACGGGAGGTCGCTTCCGAGTTCGAAAACCCGGTCATGCTCTACTCAGTGGGGAAGGACTCCACAGTCATGGCGCGCCTCGCGCAGAAGGCCTTCTATCCCGGAAAGGTTCCCTTTCCGCTGCTCCACGTCGACACCGGCTTCAAATTCCCCGAGATGTACGAATTCCGGAACTGGTTCGCCGAAGAAACGGGACTTGAAGTCCGCCTTTACAAAAACGTCCGCGCCATCGAACAGGGCGTCAACCCGTACGACCTCGGCACAGTCAAGTGCTGTGGCTACCTAAAGACACAGGCCCTGCTCGACGCCCTCGCCGAGGGCGGATACGACGCCGCATTCGGAGGCGCCCGCCGCGACGAGGAGAAGTCCCGAGCCAAGGAGCGAGTCTACTCCTTCCGCGACCGGCACGGCCAGTGGGACCCCCGCAATCAGCGCCCGGAACTCTGGAACCTCTACAACGGACGAATCGACAAGGGAGAGAGCATCCGCGTCTTTCCCATCTCCAACTGGACCGAGCTGGATATCTGGACCTACATCCACAGGGAGAACCTCCCCGTCGTTCCACTCTACTTCGCCAAGGAGCGGAGCGTCATCCGGCGCAGCAACCAGCTCATCCCCGTCTACCCCGGATCCCGCACTCTCCCAGGAGAGGTGCCCGAAACAGTCATGTGCCGCTTCCGGACCCTCGGCTGCATCCCCTGCACAGGCGCCGTCGAATCCACCGCTGCAACGCTGCCCGAGATCATCGGGGAGATGATGACCGCCCGCAACTCCGAGCGCATCACCCGCGTCATCGACCACGACCAGGACAGCTCCATGGAGCAGAAGAAGAGGGAGGGCTACTTTTGAGCTGCGCATACGGAAAGAACTCCATCACTCCTACGAACGACCTGTCTTGCATGGACAGCATCGAAGCGCTCATCGAACGGAACGATCAGGCGGATCTTCTCCGCATCGCCACCGCCGGAAGCGTCGACGACGGCAAATCCACCCTCATCGGCAGACTTCTCTGCGAGGCCAAGGGGATATTCGAGGACCAGCTGGACTCCATCAGTGAATACTCCCGTTCCCACAGCAGAGGAGAGTTCGACTACTCGCTCGTCACAGACGGCCTCAAGGCCGAGCGCGAGCAGGGGATCACAATCGACGTCGCCTACCGCTACTTCTCTACGCCGAAGAGGCGCTTCATCATCGCCGACACCCCCGGCCACGAGCAGTACACCCGCAACATGGCCACCGGGGCTTCCACTGCCCACCTCGCCCTCATCCTCGTCGATGCGGTCAACGGCGTCGGCGTGCAGACAAGGCGGCATGCCTTTATCTCCTCCCTGCTGGGCATCCGGCACCTCGTCTTCGCCGTCAACAAGATGGATCTCGTCGGCTACGAAGAACGCCTCTTCGACACAATAGTCTCCGACTGCCGCCTCTTTGCCGATAAGCTCTCCCTCGACAGCGCCCACTTCATTCCCTTGAGCGCCCTCAAAGGGGACAACGTCGTCGAAAAGAGCGAACAAATGCCGTGGTACAAGGGTGCCCCTCTCCTGGATTACCTCGAGAACGTCGTCGTCATGGGCGAGCGCAACCTCAGGGATTTTCGGTTCCCAGTACAGCGCACTGTCCGCTCCGGCGACGACTTCCGGGGCTATGCCGGAACAATAGCCTCCGGCGTTATCCGCAAAGGAGAAGAGATAATCGTACTCCCCTCCGGCGTCACGTCCAGGATAAAACGCATCGCTACCTGGGACGGCGACAAGACCTACGCCTTCGCTCCGCAAGCCGTCGTTCTCGAACTCGAAGACGACATCGACGTCGGTCGTGGCGATATGCTCGCCCGCCCGAAGAACCTCCCGACGCTTACCGACGAGGTGGAAATCGGCATCGTCTGGATGAGCGAAAAACCGCTGCGTCCCGGAGAGACGTACCTCTTCAAGCACAGTTCCCGCTACATCAAGGGTTCCTTCACTTCGCTCAAATACCGCCTCGACCCCGTGGACCTCCATCGAAAAGAGGCCGGGGAGTTCCGGCTGAACGAGATAGGAAGAGCTTTCGTCTCCTTCGTTCAGCCGCTTTACGCCGACGAATATCGCGACAACGCCGCGACCGGAGCCTTCATCGTCGTCGACCCGGTGAGCAACATGACCGTCGGCGCGGGAATGATTGAGCGCTGCATGACGCATCTGGAGACAAAAAAGAAACAGACTGAAGGAAAGAGAGATGTGAAAACGTTCTTGCTCCCCTTGGATACGCCGGAAGAGGAGATGGAGCGGATTCTGCGCGAAAATCATCCCGTCCTGAAGATGGATTGGAAAGACCTGGATAAAAGACTGAATGCTGATCTAACGGAAGGGCAGATGGATGAGAAGCTGCGAAGGATAGCGTGCGTCTGCGAGATGGCGATCAAGTCCGGGGTATCGGTGGTGGTGCGAGGCGTATTTCGACTGGACAAAAAGACTTTTTTATTTAATTCCTTTGGAGAATAAAAGATGAAGAAGACAATTTTTTTCCATATCGGTTATCCAAAAACTGGCACGACAACTTTGCAGAAAGCATATTTTCCATCCTTAAAAAATATCTTCTATCTTGGCAATAGCAATGGGGCAAACAAAAAATTCCTTGAATGGAGAAGCGCAAACCGGGCCCTTTTTTATGCAGACGCACCTGCAATTGCTTTATGGGCAAAAAACTACTCTGAAAGTCTTTTTAAAAAAGCTTCACATTCTTCTATCTTTCTATCTTCTGAGTTTGTTTTAGTCCCGGTGGTTTTACCTTGGCATGTTTGCGACGGGAAAAAACGCACACTCGGAAAATCCCCTCAGTTCATGGCAAGGCTGCTAAAACAGCTATTTGATGAAAATTTATTTGATATCAAGATCATAACGACAATAAGAAGGCAATGCGATATTTTACCATCAATGTACGCTGAAGATTTTTATCCCATATTCTCAAAAATCCCCCAACTAAACACCTTTGAAAGGTTCGTTGATAGTTTTTTTAAAACTATAGAAAATCAAACAAAAATTGCATTAAACTATTTTAATACCGTCAACGCTTTTGCTGATACTTTCGGCAAAGAGAATATTCAGGTCTTACCTTTTGAACTTTTTAAACAAAAAAAAGAAGTTTTTTTTGAGCGATTAGCTCAATTTATTGGCTTTGACATTCATGATATTGACGAGATCATAGTCACAAATCCTCACGAAAGACTCTCTCTGACGGCTGATGGAACAAGACAGGCAAGAGGAGCGAGAACTTTATTTGATTTGTTTCGTTTCCCGCTGAAACCCCTCCTCTCTTTGAGAAAGAAGTTTTTTCCTCGAATGGGGAGCCTCGGCTTAATGGAGAAGTTTAAATCGTTAAAACAACATCAACTACCTTTTCAACCGCATCCAGGGGCTATTGTTTTAAGCCAGGCTCAGCAAGAAAAAATCATGACAATATACAAAGAGTCGAACCAAAATCTTGCACAAGCTTACTCGCTGGACTTAGAAGCTTTTGATTATTACTGAGGGAAAACTTCTCGACTGGTGCCCCGTCTGGACGCTTGAAAAGGCTGTCCTTTTCGCCGCATCGTGGTTCGTTGCCTCGAATCGTGATCGGTCTTGTACCCGATGTATTCTCCGCGATTATGGGAGAACCTCAAACCAGTCACTTATTTTTCAAGTGTTCCTGGACGGATATCTACATAAAGGCGGTTCTTCGCCTTTATGGAGAAGAGCTTATTTGCCGAAAAAGTTATCTGATAAGCATATTTTGGCGAAGAAAGTTTAAATGTTCTTTCAGATTTTCCCGCGTGACCTTTATCCCGAAGTCTTTATTCTCACTCTCCCCGGCAAGGCCGTAAAGCTTGCGCGTTATCATATCGCATACCTGCGGGGAGTAGTGATCCGCGTCTTTGTAGTTGTTGTCGTCGGTGGTGATTGCGTTGAAATACATGAAGTTCCATATTTCGCCGAATGTCTCCACATTGTCGCTGATCCAGCGTGCGTAGTGGTCGAAGAGTTCCTGTTCGACCAGAAGCTTGAGCAGATGAGCGGAGACGGGAGTTGTAAAGACCATGAAATGTGTTGCCGGGAAGTGTTTTTTTAACTCCATATATACCGGGCGTTTGTCCAGATAGACATAGTCTTTCCCGTACTTGACAGACCGGAAGAATAGCAGTTGTTTGTCTATCGCTTTACGATGTGCTAACGGGGATAAGGGAAGCATCATCCGTTTGACAGGCATCTCGATGCCTTCCCGGACGTATGCGTCGTGGTAATTTGCCTGCAGGCCTCTTTTTACTGAATCAATCGAGTGGCGCAGCAGCCTGATATTCAGCAGAGATTTATAACGGAAGCCCCAAGATTCCGCCCGTCCAATATATTCTTCAGGAGGATCGTAAGGAGGACGACGGGTTGCATTTGCATCCACAAAGCTCAGGCCGAGGACGACAGTTTGTATGGGGTGTGAGCTATGCGATGCGGCGAATTGCAGGTACGGAAGGAACTCGTACGACCTCATAGCGTTTGCGGCGTAGTTGTAGGCTTTTCCCGGCACGGCAAGCGGATTCATATAGGCTACCCGGCTGTTTCCAATGATGACGGTGTCGAAATCTGTTTTCCGAAACGCCAGGTAGTTTGTTTTTTGCTGGCGCTCGTCGAACCCCCGCTGAAATTGCCCAACGGGAACAGTATGCTGAAAACACCAGAAGGGATCAACTATATAGTTCGTCAGCGCGACAGGAAAACAAAAAAGGAAAGCACTGCCAAGAATCAGTAGAGAGTTTCGTTTCCAGAAAGTGTTCATTTTTCTCCTTCTCAGAATTGGAAATAGAGAAATTCGGAGGTCCCGTCCAGGAAACATAGGCTCAGGGCGAGCACGCCGCCTATTGCTACAGCCCACCAAATGGAAAAACAGGTCCCCCGCATTCGGGAGCACGTCCATTCATAGCTGTTTGGCAGGAGGACGACGGAAAGAGTGCACACCGCCAGAAGGAGTACTTGTTTTTTACCGCCCGTCAGGGTCCACACGGGAGGATTGACAATCTCCACACCGAAAGAGGTGAGGAAACTCCGCATCCATGAAAAGGGCGCCCATCTCGATGGGAGCAGAGCGCCGTTCTCTCCGACCATGCCGGATATTATCTCCCATGATCGGGAAAAGGATGCCGCCCTGAAGAAAACCCGTGCAAAGACGACAGAACTAAAGGTGAGCAACCAGTATATCGGAAACAATATACGGGGGGGCGTAATCCTTAAAGTCGAAAGAAGTTTTTTGTACGCATGGTTCACTAAGAGGAAAGCGCCGTTAAGCCCTCCCCAGACGACGAAGTTCCATGAAGCACCGTGCCAGAGGCCTCCGAGCAGCATTGTTATCATAAGATTGATGTTCCGGCGAAATTTTCCCTTACGGTTGCCACCGAGAGGAATATAGAGGTAGTCTCTTAAGAAAGAGGAGAGGGTGATATGCCATCTTCTCCAGAAGTCGCTGATGGAGAGGGCTTTGTAGGGTGAGTTGAAATTGATAGGTAGCTCGATGTTGAAAAATCTTCCCAGCCCGAGCGCCATGTCGGAGTACCCGGAGAAGTCAAAATAAATCTGGAAGGTGTAGGAGAGAGCGCCTCCCCACGCCTCGAAAAGTGTTAAATGGGAATTTGTATCGAAAGCGGCTGCAACCCATGGAGAGAATGTGTCGGCGATGATCAGCTTTTTGAAGAGCCCCAGGGAAAGCAGCGTCAGTCCCATAGCGATGTTACGGTAGTTCATGGCGAAAGTGCGAAGTCGGGAAAACTGGGGCATTATCTCCTCGTAGCGGACGATAGGGCCTGCGATGAGTTGGGGAAAGAAGGTGACGAAGAGGGCGTAATGGGTGAATGCGTGTTCCTTGGCGAGTCCTTTGGAACAGTCGATCAGATAGGCTATTTGCTGGAATGTAAAGAATGAGATGCCTAGCGGCAGGAAGATGTCCCGAGTGGTCCACTCTTGTCCGAAAAGCCAAGCGAGGTTGGACATCATGAAATTGGCGTATTTAAAATAGGCGATAAAGATGAGGTTGACTGCGACTCCGCTGTAAAGCCATAAATTGTGAGCACGGACGCATTTGGAAGATTTTTCTATCAAGCGGCCCCAGGAATAGTTGAAAAGGATGGAAAAAAGTATCAGGAAGACGAATGGAGGGTTCCAGTACGAGTAGAAGACTAATGAAGAAATCATAAGCAGAGCCAGGGCGACATCAAGAATTTTTTTGGCACAGGCGAAGCGGAAAAGAATCCATGTAACGGGTAAAAAAACAAAGAGAAAAACGTACGAGTTAAAGAGCACAACATTGCCTCCCTGCGAAAGTTGATACTATGAGTATAATGTTTCTGGTGGAAACTGTCTGTTTTTTGCGCTCTCTTCTGAGCCCCCAACCAACCTTGGTTTTGGAAGAACCGCAGTGTGCTTTAAATATGAAAAGGCGATATCAGGATGAACCCCGGTGATTTATCCTATAAGGAATAGAGTTGAGGATTCCAATGAAAATAATGCACATCTGCAAAAATTTTTTACCCCTTCATAGAAATCTCGTTCTGAAACAAGAAGAAATGGGAATGGACCCCTGCGTTTATTTTTATACAACAAGGCACATGGATATCGACCCCATGTACTTCCCGGAGGGACGGGTGCATTCTTATAACAGCAGTATAAGGTTTCTCCGGACGCCTCTTTTTTTCCGGAAGCGGATCAATATTGCGTCAGGTAATTTCCTTGACTTCTATCGTGATAAAAGGGAGTACGCTATTCTTCATGCCCATATGCTGTTTACGGACGGCGAAATTGCATGCCAGGCGCACAAGGAGTTTCGTGTTCCGTACATCGTCACTGTGAGAAAACCAGACATGGACTGGTGGTGTTGGCATATTCCGCTGAACCGGGAAAGAGGCTTCGAAATACTTCGAATGGCATCCGCAGTTGTTTTTCTCAGCCCCGCCTATAAGTCTGCCCTGCTCAAACGGCTTCCCCAGGTTCTTTCTGCAGATGCTGAAAAGAAATCATTTATTATACCCAATGGAATTGATGATTTCTGGCATCGTAACGCGCTGCCTGTTCCCGGGCTTAAGCCGGAGGAAGAGATCAGAATCCTCACAGTCGGGAAAATAAATACCGGAAAAAATCAGCTGACAGTCCTGAAGGCAGTGGAAAGGCTGGCAGCGGAAGGATTAAAAGTACGCTATACGGTGGTTGGAGAGGTAATGGACAAAAAGGTCGCTGATAAACTGAAGAAATCACCGCTTACGGATGTCCTCCCCGCATGTTCAAAGGAGGCTCTGATGGAAATTTACAGGAGTAATCACATTTTCGTCCTTCCTTCAGTCACGGAAACTTTTGGCCTTGTCTATGCGGAAGCTATGACCCAGGGATTGCCGGTAATCTACAGCAGGGGTCAGGGGTTTGATGAACAGTTTCCTGAAGGGGACGCCGGGTTTGCCGTGGATTGTACCAACCCGGCTGCTATAGGTGATGCCGTTCTCAAAATTCTCGAATCCTATGAGGAGATTTCATCCCGGTGCATACAACTGTCAGGCAAATTCCGATGGGATTCGGTAGTTGCCGCCCAGAGGCTCATATATACTGCACTAGTTGGCCCTGTGGCTCCTTGAGTTTCACGTCGGCTGGAGATGTCAGGCAGTGTCTATGATTTCCCGGACAAATGCGATAAGTTTTTTTTCTTCTTCAGCCCAGCTGTATTTCTTTGCGGCCAGCTCGGCGGCTTTTTGGAGGTCCTCCCTGCGGACGCCGAGAGTCATGATTTTTTGAAGAGCGTCGGCAAGGGCAAGGGGATCATCAGGCGGAACGGTAAAGATAAATTGGTTTTCCCGGGCTAACCTCCTGTACAGGGGAAAATCGGAAACGACGGCCGGAATCCCGAGCGCCATGTATTCGAAAAGTTTTGTAGGATATGAACCGGTAAAATTAGGCGCATAGCGGAGCACAGAAAGACCGGCATGGCATTCGGCTATTGTCTTCAGGCCTTGCTCGTTGGGCATATATCCCCTGAAGCGGATCAGGTCCTCAATACCGTAATCTTTTGCAAGGGAGCGGAGTGTGTGTTCATGGGCGGGCTCTGCATGGCCGATACATTCAAAAAAAAACGGAAGCTTTCTGTCGGCAAGAATTTTCAGGGCCTTAAGGGTATTGACGCTTCCCCGTTTTTCAGCCACTTCTCCGATATAACCCAGGGTAAAAACATCTCTTTTCAATGTTTTTTCCGCAACATTGCGTAGATTCTCCACCCGGGGCATATTCAGGATCGTGGCGTTTTTTTTGATCCATGAATAATCCTCGTGGTACGATTTTTCTGCAAAAACTACAGGAAGCCCTCTCAATAAAAACCTTTCCAGAAGTTTGAAAGCTCTTGCCGCAGGTTTACGAAGTACTCCGGGTATCCATTCTTTTGACTCAAGCTGTTTTGGAGTGTTCTCATGCATGTCGAAAATCAGTTTCCCATGCCTCTTAAGAAATGGAGCCATGGTAAGCAATTCGGGATCGTGAATTACGAACAGGTCTGCGCGCGAATCAAGCGCTTTTTTTAAAACGTGCCATACTCCTGAGGTCATGCGCTTGAATCGTGTTCCAGGTTTCGCCCCCGCATCCAATATCCTGATCCCGTTTATTGTTGTGTCTCCCAGACCGTCCGCAACCACGAGATTGACTTCAAACCCGGCTTCAGCAAGGCTTCTGCATTCTTTCAGAAAAATCCTGTTGTCGTTTCGCCTGTGGACGGACGTCAGGTGCGTGATGATCAACGGATGTCTCCCCTTTCAGGAGCAAATCATGGACGTGTTCCCCTGCAAAGGTTCCTGGCAGTGTAGTACAGCTTGCGGGTAATCAGAAAAAGAATGAGATAGCAGGATTTTGCAAGGGGGAGTTTTTCGATTGAGCGGAACACTTTCCACTGATACTCTACGAGAGGAATTTTTCTGCTGGAGAGTGAATTGTATCTTACCCGGTAAGATGCCAGGGGTTCATCGAGGCCATAAAGAAATTTGGCCTTCTTGATGACCTGCAGCCACAGGGCATAGTCATTTCTTTTTCGTATGTCGGGAACGGTGAATTTCCCAAGGGATTCCGCATTGTAAACTACAGTTGAATTTCCAGGGCACCTTTTGAGGATACCTTCGTAGTCAAGTTTTTCTCTTGCCCTGACTACCTGGCCGGAATCCTCTCCGTTTCTGTTGACCTTTCTGTAGCTTGTGCAGCTGAAGAGGACATGCTCTCGTTTCATGAAGCTGATCTGTGCTGCCAGTTTCTCCGGAAGCCAGATGTCATCACTGTCTAGAAACGCGATGTATTTTCCTGAAGCGAGATCCATCGCCGTATTTCGTGCTTTTGAAGCTCCGTAATTTTTCTCAAGCCTTACAAATTTGATCCTGCGGTCTTGGGCTAAGTAGTAGTCCACTATTTCCGGAGTACGGTCAGCGGAAAAGTCATCGACTACTATCAATTCCCAGTTTGTATAGCTCTGGCGGATAACCGATTCAATTGCCTCACCGATGTACTGTTCTGAATTAAAAGCGGGCATAACAACTGAAACCAGGTTTTCGGAAAGAAGAATCTCTTTTGCTTTCATGTTTGCTCCAGCCAATCAGGTTGAAATATTGTGAACAACTCCTGCAAAAGTCATGGGTTTGATTTTTACGTTGTATTTGCGCTGTCGTAATCGATCCGGGGAACCAGATTTCCAAACGGATCCTAAAAATACATCTTTGAAATTATACGGCAATGAAATTGCATAGAAAAGGTAAAAATATACCTCTTTGCAGGAAATGATTTCACAACCTATAATACCCTCAGTCTCGTGCGAAAGGTGAAAAAAACATGAATATCCCTTTACTGTCGGTCATTATCCCGGTGTTCAACGTGGAGCCCTACCTTCGGGAGTGCCTTGATTCAATCTTTTGCCAGATGCAGCCGGACGTTGAAGTAATCGCCATTAATGACGGATCAACGGACAAATCACCGGAAATATTGGAAGAATATGCTGCCTGCGAGAAAGCTCTCACCGTCATTCATATGGAGCACAAGGGCATTTCGAGTGCCCGCAATACTGGTATCAGGACTGCTATGGGTAAGTATATATTTTTTGTGGACAGTGACGACCTCATTGCTCCAGGAGCTCTTAAAGAAATCCACTCGCTTTTGTCCCAGGGAGATTTTGATTTTTTAGAAATGGACTTTATCAGGTTTCCGCATGGACTTCCCAGTAAATCCGTCCTGCAGCTGAAGCCGCAAAGGGGAAGATATTACGGCCTGACGGAAGGAAACGGTCAGGACCTGTTTGCAGATTGGATCAATTCGTTTTTTTTCAAAACCATGGCATGTTTAAGGGTTTACGCTTCCCAGCTGTTAAAAGAAAATGAACTCTATTTCGTTAATGGCATCCTTTTTGAAGATGGAGAGTGGGTACCCCGGGTATTTCGCTTTGCACGATATGGCAAATATGTCCCCCTGGTAGCGTATATTCGAAGAGACAAACGTGAGGGTTCCATTATGACACAATTCAGAACGGTCCCTTCCCTGAAAGCCTTTAGTGATTTGCTTTTTATTTCTGACAGACTTTTCAGTGCTTCATTGGAAAAGGATATTTGTCCGTCCTTTTCAAAAACCCTTAAAAGAAGTGCGGGAACAAAATTCATCATCTGTGTTAACGGACTCTGGGGCAGTTTGAACAGAGACCAGAGGGAGACATTCAGAGAAGAACTGCGTTCCAAATGGCATCGGATCCGGTTTTCAGGCAGCGGGAAGTGGTTAATGATGTATTATCTTCGACCGTTTGTAGGGCTGGAAAACCTCAGGCGAATATTTCTTGCGTTCCGCTGGTGCAAGAACAGTTTCTCTCGTAAAGCGTAAATTAGAAGGACGCGCAATTCAGTTCTTAACATGAGCGCCGCGTTCTTTTGCCAGGGAGTTGCCCTTGCATTCAGCTTTGCCGCACGGTTTTCGTCCGCATGCTCTCTGCTGAGTATCTTGGAATTGACGGTTTGTTCAGCAATATCCTGAACATGCTTTTACTCGCAGAACTCGGTCTTGGGTCTGCGGTTGCTTACAGCCTTTACCGCGCCTTTTGCCCTTGACGACAGGGGACAGGTGCAGGCCATATTGGCTTTGTGATCGTACTCTTTATCAGAGGGCGTTCTCTCCTGTTCCCGGGGAAGCTCAAACACCAGAAAAGAAAAGGATCAAAAATTGACTTTCCACTTTGCGAGCAATAAAATTACTCAGTAAATATCGATTCTTAGTTCAAGATGATTTTTTTTCAATCCTCGCCTGATCCGGAAAGGAAATGACATGCCAATGAACGAAGCGCGAGCAAGAAAACTTCCTGCCGATATCATCATCGGCCAGAACGTCGTCATCGAAGACGACGTCGAAATTGCCTCCGGCGTTGAGATTGGCCATAACGTGGTGATCCGCCCGGGTGTGCGCATCGGTGCGGGCTGCAAAATTCTCGATGGAGCTGTTCTTGGCAAAGTGCCCGCCAAAGCCTCCCTTTCGGCGACCACGGGAGAAACCCGTACTCTGCCTCCCCTTGTTCTGGGAAGGGCCGTCACCATTGGAGCGAACTCGGTCATCTACAGAGGGGCGACCCTGGCCGACGGCGTCTTCGTGGGCGACCTTGCCTCCATCCGGGAGGACGTCACGGTGGGAGAACTTACAATTCTGGGCAGGGGAGTCACCGTCGAAAACAAAACATCCATCGGCAGAAAGTGCAAAATCGAGACGGAAGCCTACATCACCGCCATGTCTACCATAGAAGACTACTGCTTCATCGCCCCCTGCGTCGCCTTCACCAACGACAACTTCCTCGGGCGCACGGAGGAGCGAAAAAAACATTTCGGCGGACCTGTCCTGAAGCGGGGAGCGCGGATCGGAGCGAACGCCACGCTCCTTCCCGGCGTGACCATAGGGGAGGACGCCCTCGTTGCCGCCGGCAGCGTGGTCACCCGGGATGTCCCTGCCCGAAAGATCGTGGTGGGTTCACCGGCGAAGATCCTCCGCTCCGTTCCGCCAGAGCAGCTCATAGAAAACCAAATATTCTTCGACAAATAAAGGATGACCGAAATGACTCTTATGGAGAAAATTACCGGCAAGACCGCCAGAGTAGGCGTCGTGGGGCTCGGCTACGTAGGTCTTCCCCTCGCCGTCGAAAAGGCCAAGGCGGGCTTTTCCGTTCTTGGCTTCGACATTCAGAAGGAAAAATGCGACGCCGTCAACCGGGGAGAGAACTATATCGGCGACGTTGTTCCCGAAGAACTTACCCGACTGGTGCGTAACGGCCATCTCGCAGCCTCCACGGACTTCAGCCGTCTGTCGGAATGTGATATCGTTGCAATCTGCGTTCCGACGCCTCTCGACAGCTACAAGCAGCCGGACATGACCTACGTGGAAACTTCTGCCCGCACTGTAGCCCAATATGCCCACAAAGATATGCTCGTGGTGCTTGAATCCACCACCTGGCCCGGCACCACCGAAGAGGTCCTGAAGCCCATCTTCGAAAAAAAAGGATTCACCATCGGTAAAGACTTTCACCTCGCCTTCTCGCCCGAGCGGGTTGACCCGGGCAACGCTCTGTATAAAACCAAGAATACGCCCAAGGTAGTGGGAGGCTGCACTCCGTCATGCACTGAACATGCAAAGGCCCTATATGAAGCGGTGCTCGAAGCTGCCGTCTTTACCGTATCAACTCCAAAGGAAGCGGAAATGACGAAGATCCTCGAAAACACCTTCCGCATCGTCAACTGCGCCCTCGCCAATGAAATGGCCATCATCTGCCACAAAATGGGAGTCAACGTCTGGGAAGTCATCGCCGCAGCGGCCACGAAACCCTTCGGCTTCGTTCCCTTTTATCCCGGCCCGGGGGTAGGAGGGCACTGCATCCCCATCGACCCCTATTACCTCACCTGGAAAGCCCGTGCCCACGACTACCATACCCGCCTGATCGAAATGGCGGGGGACATCAACGACGAAATGCCAGCCTACGTGGTCAGCCGCCTGCAGGACCTCCTCAACGACCGGTGCAGGGCTATGAAAGGCAGCCGGGTTCTCCTTCTCGGCGTGGCCTACAAGGGGGATATCGACGACCTGCGCGAATCTCCCGCTTTCAAAGTGTGGGACGAGCTGGAGCGAAAAGGTGGCCTGGTGGACTATTTTGACCCTTACTGCCCGAAGGCGAAGCGCCCCGGCGGAACGAAAAATTCCATAAACCTTACCGCAGAAGCGGTCAGACAGTACGATGCCGTTCTCATCACGACTGCCCATAAAAAGGGAGTGGACTACGAACTCATCGCCGAAAACGCCGCCCTTATTCTCGACACGAAAAACGTCTTCGGCAGCAGCACCTCTGAAAATAGATTCCTTTTATAACCGTCAGGGAGGTCCGTCATGTATACATTCGCTCTCGCCGGCTGCGGCCGGATCAGCAAAAACCATATTGAAACCCTCGGAGAACTGGAAAGAGAGGGCCGGGGCAAGCTTGTCGCCTGCTGCGATCCCATCGCCGAGCGGGCCTGTACGGTGGCCGATACAACGGGCTGCCAGCCCTTCCCCTCCATCGAATCCATGCTGGAAGCCGTCCCCTCCGACATCCTTTCCATCTGCACTCCTTCGGGGCTTCACCCGGCCCACGTCGAACTGGCAGCAAAATACGGTCGTCATGCCCTCTCGGAAAAACCCGCAGGAACCAGCCTCGCCTCAGTAGACCGTGCCATCGACGCAAGCGACAGACAGGGCTTCCGCTATTTCGTGGTCAAGCAGAACCGATTCAACAAAACAATCGCCCTTTTGCGCCGGGCCCTTGAAGCCGGCAGGTTCGGGCGGCTTTATCTTCTTTCGTCGAACGTCTTCTGGACCCGCCCGCAGGACTACTATGACCAGGCCAGATGGCGGGGCACCTGGGAGTTTGACGGAGGAGCCCTGAGCAACCAGGCTTCCCACTACGTGGATCTCATGCAATGGATGGGCGGGGCAGTGGAGTCCGTTCAAGCCTTCAGCGGAACCCTCGCCCGAAACATCGAGGCCGAGGACACCATCACGGTCAACTTGAAATATCGAAGCGGCGCTCTGGGAAGCATCAACGTCACGAACCTCACCTACCCAAAAAACCTCGAGGGCAGCATCACCCTCCTCGGCGAAAAAGGGACGGTGCGGATCGGCGGGGTCGCCCTCAATAAAATAGAGCAGTGGCAGTTCGATGCCCCGGACCCCATGGATGAAGAAGTAAACGATGCCAACACCAACCCGACGAGCGTTTACGGCTTCGGCCATCTGCCCTTCTACCGGCACGTGACGGACGTGCTCGACGGAAAGTCAGAACCTCTTCTTACCGGCAGAGAAGGACGAAAGACGGTGGAGATTATCGAAGCAGCCTACGAATCAGCCCGCACTGGAATATCGGTGCATCTTCGAGGAAGGTTTTTCTGCTGATTGCTTTAATTTTTGAAAACGGCAGGGATGAACTATTTTTTGTGAACTATGCCCTGGCACTCCACAGATAACCAAAAGGGAAAAGAGAGGCAAATGACTGATGAACACATACGGGGTCGATATCACTTTTCCCCTTTCCCTAAGAATCCAGCGATAGCACGTTTTTTCAGAGAACTTGGCTGGGCAGATGAACTTGGTTCTGGTGTCCGGAATCTAGTAAAATACGGTAAGCTATTTGGTGGCAAAGACCCTGAGCTCTTTGAAGGAGATATATTTCGAACTGTCGTTTATGTGCCGGAAAGATTAATAGGTGGGGAGCCGACCCCGGAAGTCACCCCGGAAGTTACCCCGGAAGTCCGGATTCTCTCAATATTGAAATCGAACGGTGAAATGAGCAGGCGAGCTCTTCAGAAGGCTTTGAACCTGAAAGACGACGAGCATTTTCGAAAAAGCTATTTAACTCCGGCGCTTGACTGCGGGATGATTGAAATGACGATTCCGGATAAGCCGAAAAGCCCCTCGCAGCGTTATCGACTTACAGAAAAGGGAATGAAGAAGCTGTGAATAAACTCCCATGAAATATCATGATGCTGTTGTTCGTTCCTCCTCTTTTGCGATTTCTGAAGAGCGGGGAAATCCTTTCAATCAAAGAAATGTCAATCGAGGAAATTGACGCAACTCGTTCCGAGTAATAAAGTTACTCGGAACGTATATCAAGCTTGTCAGGAGAATTATTAATGAAAAAAGTCGTCTCTCTTGTGGGGGCACGCCCTCAATTTATAAAAGAAGCGGTCATCGGCGCCGAAGTGCGCCGACGAAACGCATGGAACCATATCCTCGTCCATTCCGGCCAGCACTACGATGCCAACATGTCCGATATCTTCTTCTCGGAACTTGACATGAAGCAGCCTGACTACTTCCTTAGCGTTGGTTCCGGTCTTCACGGCAAACAGACAGCCGAAGTTCTCGTCAAGTTCGAAGAATTGCTTCTGAAGGAAAAACCGGACATGGTCCTCGTCTACGGCGATACCAACACCACCGTCGTCGGGGACGTCATGTACGATCTCTACCTGAAAATGAACCCCCGCTTCACCTTGGAGAAAACCAGGGAACAATTCGGCCTCGGGGAAGGACGCTACATCATCGCCATCCTTTACCGGGACTTAGTAGACAACCCCGAGTCGCTTAAACACATCCTCGAAGGCCTGGCAAAAGCAAAAAAGGCAACTGGCCTTGAAATACTCTTTCCTCTTCATCCCCGAACTCGAAAGAGGATAGCGGAATTCGGGCTTCAGGATCTCATTTCGGCCTTTAAGATCACTGAACCAATTGGCTACCTTGACCTCATGTCTCTGACCCAACAATGCTCTGCGGTTGTCACTGACAGCGGGGGATATCAGAAGGAAGCCTACTATGCAGGGAAAAGGCTGTGGTGGTCATGCCTGATACGAGGTGGAGAGAACTGGCTGATAATCGCTGGAATATACTTACTCAATACAAACGGGACAATTTTTTTCTCGCTAAAAAAATGTTTGAAAGTTCCAGAAGAAACGGAAAATCTCTACGGTGAAGGCAATGCCGGTCCTAAGATTGTATCGTTCTTGTTGAAAGAACCTTGCTGATGGAAAACTATAAAATAAGGAATAGAAACATTTTCTCAGTTTCTCATCTGCAATCTGCAAAATGTACGGTTTTCTCTTAAAAAAAGAGAACATGTTCAATAAGACCATGAAGAAAATGTTTCAATAGTGGACTAGCCAAAAATGCTTTTTAATTCATATGCTTTCATCTTTTTCTTTGTTCCCGTTGTTTTTTTTCTTTCGAGGGTTTTCTAAACTCGGATATACCAAATCATGAAGGAGGAAGCGATTCAGAGCCGCTTGAAGCGCAAATGGGTCCGCACAACGGATTAACAGCACGCTAACTCTGTGCAGTCGAACAGATTGAACAAGGGATTCGATGTACTGGAGCTGAACCGTAGGCCTCAGATATCATGTCCTGTGCTA
This sequence comes from Aminobacteriaceae bacterium, assembly GCA_963674625.2. Lineage (GTDB taxonomy): Bacteria > Synergistota > Synergistia > Synergistales > Aminobacteriaceae > JALHFZ01. Next base: position 1,478,980 of record CAXXXO010000004.1, read on the forward strand.
CAAAAGAAGGGTAGCTTTATGTGGCTGCCATAATGGAGACCTCGCCTCGAGAAGCATTCTGGGGTGGCGGGTAAGGAGCGAGCATATAGATACAGTATTGATATCGAAGACCCTTGACCGGGCTGTAGAGAAAAGAAATCCGCCCCCGGGATTGATCCTTCATTCAGACAGGGGTCGGCAGTACACGAGCCATGACTATCAGCACAAGCTGTGGGTAAAAGAAATCATAGATTCCATGAGCAGAAAAGGAAATTGCTGGGACAATGCGCCGATGGAAAACTTCTTCGGGACGTTAAAAACGGAGTGTGTCTACGCCAGGAAAAAATACAGGAGCAGGGCTGAGGCGAAGTCGGATATCTTCAGATATATAGAGATATTTTACAATCGAAAGCGTCTCCATTCAGGATTGGGGTATAAAACGCCGGGAAGCTATGATAAAGAACGATCACAGGCATAATTCTGTGTCTAGCTTTTCGGGGGAAGCTCATTTTTAATTGTTCTCAAAGACCTATTTTGGACAAGAGTGATTAGAAGTCTTTCAATAAAGGAGAATTAATTTGAGATTGTGTATTATCGGTGACGCAGGTTCCCCATTCGTGAATAATTTTTCGAATAAAATTGCGGAAATATTAGAGGATTCGTATGTGCATATTTTCTCTACCAGACAAGGTTCTTTTTCGTCTAAGCGCATTATTCAAAGTATTCCACGCGGAGAAGGAACTATGATAACCAAAATTCCGAAAGTGCGTGGAGTTTGGAGAATATACCAGTTGCGACAATTTCTTGAAAGATCTTCTGGTTTTGATATTTGCCATATTCATTCTGTAAGTTGGCCAATTTCTTTTCAAAGTACTCTTCTAGCGAAGAAAAGTAAACATATTGTTTGCTCTGTTTGGGGTAGTGATTTTTACAAGAGTTCATATTGGAAGAGAAAACTTCAAGAGAGACTATATCGTATAGCGAGCGCAATCACATTCGCTAACGAAAAGACTTTAGAAGAGTTTGATAATTACTATAAAGGTAAGTACAGTTCTAAACTCAGGATTTGTAGGTTTGGTCTTTCTCCGTTAGACGAATTGAAAAAAATAAAAAAGAGTAAAGAAGAATGTAAAAGGCATTTTGACATCCCTCAGAATTCTCTTGTTGTTGTAATTGGTTATAATAGCAACCCAGCGCAACAGCATTTGAAAATAATTGAAAGCTTAGAAAAAATAAGAGACTTTTTGCCTTTGAATCTCTTCTTATTGCTTCCAATGGCTTACGGTGGCACAGATGAATATAAAGAGACAGTTAAGCGAAAACTTGCCACTTCAGGGTTTAGCAATAAAATTTATGAAAAATTTATGATGGACGGGGAAGTGGCAATGTTAAGAATGAGTTCCGACCTGATGATACAGGTACAGGTGACAGATCAGCTCTCGGGGTCGATGATGGAGCACTTATATGCTGAAAACGTTGTTATTACTGGGGATTGGCTTCCCTATCAAATATTGGAGGAAAAGCAAATTTTTGTTGTAAAGGTTTCTTCAGTTGAAGAAGTGGCGGCGAAGTTGTTGTATGCCATCCAAAACTGGGAAGAATTACGTTGGAAGTGCAAGGCCAACCGTGAGATTATTTGGGAATTTGCAAGCTGGCAAAAAAATATACAACCTTGGATAGCAATGTATGAAGATCTTTCAAAAAGAGCGAGTATATCTTAAGAAAGATGATTTTCATTATCTTTCGAACGGTTTCAACTACAAAGCTTTAGGAGTCCCCGGAAGCTAGAATAGATTTGTCTGTAAAAACGAAATCTTTCCCGACAACTGGATAAAGAATAGAGTGATATTAACTAATGGAAAGCATTTCAGTGTTCGTTCACCGTTTTCTAGCTTTTCTCTCTGGCCCGGTAGTTGCGGCCTGTATATCCTTTCTGATTGTTCCTCTTACAACATGGTTTATTTCTGCTTCGGAATTCGGCAAGGCTTCAATGTACACACTCGTTGTCTCGCTCTTTAGCCTTGTGGTTTATCTCGGAATAGACCAAGCCTATGTTCGTGAATACCATGAGGCAAAAGACCGAAAAGCCCTTTTTATGAATTCCCTCATTATGCCACTCTTGTTCTCTCTCATTGTGAGTTTAGCGGTTTTTTTCTCGTGGAGGGTATTTTCTTTTGCTCTTTTTGGTGAGGAAGATTTTATTCCAGCTATACTATTTGTAGTGGCTTTTCCCTTTACAGTACTTGAGCGGTTTAATCTCCTTTCTATTCGCATGGAGGAAAAAGCCAAGCTGTATTCTCTGCTGACAATACTAAGGCAATTATTGAGAGCTCCATTGCTTCTGCTTTTCCTTTATTATTTTCGAAACTTTCATGGGGTTATTTTTGCTGAAGCATCTGCACAGGTTCTTCTTCCTATTTTTTCCGGATATGCAGCAAGGAAGAACTGGTCAACTTGTTTCAATCTTGATAAGGGGTTGATCAAGCTTCTTTTTCGTTTTGGTCTGCCTCTTCTCCCGGCATCGGTGCTTATGTGGCTGTTCAACGGCATGACTACTATGTCGTTGCGGTACTGGAGTTCCTTTGAGGCTTTGGGGCTCTACTCCGCAGCCTTTAAAATCATTGCTGCCCTTCAAATTTTCAACACAGCATTCTCAACTTTTTGGGCGCCAACATCCTATAGATGGCATCAAGAAGGGGTAGGCATAAAAAAATATGAAAAAGTGGGGAATATTCTTTGTCTTATCATGATATTCATTGGATTTCTTGTGATAGCGGCTCGAAACTACATTGTTCTGCTGCTTTCTCCTGGCTACAGCACTGCTGCGGTCGTGATGCCGTTTTTAGTGTTTATTCCTGTGATGTACGCTGTTTCTGAAGTTACGGTAATTGGAATCAACTTCAGCAAGAGAACAGAATATCATATTGTAATAACTGCATTATCTTTAATCACGAATATATTTTTTAACTTCCTGCTTGTTCCGCGCATTGGGGCCGAGGGTGCTGCAATATCAATGGGCTTATCTTATATCGTCTTTTTCTGGTCTAGGACGCTTATCTCCTGTTACCTCTGGCAAAATTTCAGGGTTTTCGGATACGCTTGGAATATTATTTTGCTCGTAACATTTGCCTCTTCGGTATTTTTAGAATCTTATCAAAAAAGTATACAGTTCACTCTTTTCTTGATTTGGCTATTTATAAACCGTCATTATCTTAGATTCTTAGCTTATCAGATTTCTAAAATAGCAACAAGATAATCACTGTTTGTTTCCTAAATCCGCAAGTTCGTTCACTAACGGAAGAGGGTAGTGTCAATAGTTTTTCGCACATTTGTTTCTCAGATCCAATGCCCTGCCCCCGGCTTGATGGACAGTATAAAGAGACGATATACTGGAGATCAGAGAGGGGCAGCATTGTAAGATCTCCTGGCAATAATACTCAATGAATGGATCGCCCCTATTATGCCTAGAATTGGCAGGAATATTTGATACCCTGAAATGAAGTTATTTGTAAACATCATTACCATCATCGAGATTATATATGAGGCGTTGGCGATAGTAATTGCGTAAGAAGAATTTCCGTAGAAATCAATCATTTTCGTTGCTTGTTTTAGAAGAGAGCGTATAAGTGTTAGCAAAAAAAACAAAGAAAAGAATAAACCAAAAATTCCATATCGGCGTAGCATTAAAAAATATTCACCATCTACTATTGTGGCATGAATCGCTTTAGCTGGACCCCAACCTAACATTGGTGATGCTTTGAATAATTTAAAAGCGTCATAAAAGTTTTTAAGCCTAACATTGACTGAAGCATTATCTCCACTCAAAGCCGCCCTAAAGCCTACCTTGATATAATCACTTTGAATTGCTGAAACGAAGAGAATCAAAAAAACACACAAGAATATTATGATTTTCTTCAAGTTTAATAGAGTGCTCTTTTTTTGTTTGTGTAACGTAATTGTAGCAATACAACCCATAGATAGGGCTAAAATTCCGGTCCTAGAACCTGTTAAGCCAATTATTATCGAGAGTACAATGAAAAGTAGCAGGTACTTATATTTTGCGTTTGAAAAATACAGTGATAAGTTATTTAGGCCGAAGAAAATCGCGATTGCTGCACCAGTATTTGGTTCAGAGCCTGTTAAAAAAAGCCTCTTCCTCAAAATAGCACCTAAGTTCTCTGGAGAAGCCATTTTTTCCAATTGGGCGTTCGAAATGTATAAAGTAAGAAACTTACCAATGAATCCCTGTGAGAAGTAAAGCTGCAATAGAGCTATAAGGATTAAAAAAATACTTCCATATATTATAACGGAATACAATAAATCCCAAAATTTAGCATCTACAGTGTTATATGAAAGAAAAAAGATTGATAGAGGTAACGTAAGTCTAAGTAATTCATTTAAATCTCTTAAGGTGGGAGGCACGTTTAAAAATGCATAACCCCAAATCATCGAAAAAAAAACACTTATACAAAACATTGAATAGAGGATAATTGGCAATGTTTTTCTAGTTTTTAAAAAAAACACGAGAGGTGATAGTAAAATTACGAGGATATCTCCCATTCGAATGCCAAGATTGAAAAAAGCCAAAGGCGGCAATAGGAAATTCCCGATAAAAACAAATATAACAATGTATTGTATTTGTCTTGTATGTAATGCCAAGTGATTACCTCCGGTAAAAATCCACTAGTTTTTTCTCTTCAAGGACCCAGTTGTAATCCGATATGGTAGCTATTTTGCCCGCATTACCCAGCCGCAACGCTTGTTCTGGATCTTTGAATAACAAATTGACGGCACTGGCGATTTGTTTCGGATCAAGAGGATTCACACATATCCCACATTTAGCGGAATCGATAATTTCTCTCCACAAGGGGAAGTTCGAGGCGATAACAGGCAATCCGGCAGCCATATACTCAAAAAGTTTTACTGGCAAAGCGTCAATATAATTTTCTATCGGATGCAGCACGACTAGCCCTACCATAGAAGAAGCAAAGATTTCATTGATTTTTTTTCTATCACAGAATCCGAGTTCGATTACTTTGTCCCAACCAGGCAGTGATTGTGCTATTTCTCGTTCTTTCGGGTCGGCGAATGCTCCTGCGAGCAGAAGTTTTCCATCAACATATTCCATAGCTCGTACCATTTCGAAAATTCCCCTGATAGAGGAAATTCCCCCAACGTAACATGCAAAGTTCTCTTTTGAAGGCTGACGCTCGATGTTTTTAAATTCTTCTAGGAGTGGAAAATTATTGATGTTTTCGACATCCTCATTGATTTGCTTGAATCTCTTTGCGATAAAGGGTGTGGCTGTAATTATGCCGGAGACTTTGTGTGCGTAAAAATCCTCAATCTTTTCGGCAAAAAAAGATATGAAGAAACGCAGTGGTTTAGGGATCCAATGCTTGCTCAGAATTTGTCGCGGGAGGTCTTCATGGGCATCGTATATAACTTTACCCCTTTTAAGAAGAAACGGCACAAGGAGCAATAGCTCGGGGTCATGAAGATGAAATATATCGGCTTGTGTAGAAAGGGCCCTTTTATATACGTTGTTTACAGTGCATATCATGCGCTTTAGGCGGTTTACTGTTTTAGCGCAGGCGTCAATAATTTGGACATCGTTTTTCATCTCATCGCCTTTGCCATCGGCGACAATGAGATTTACCACCATACCTTCTCTGGCAAGACTTGTGCATTCCTTTAAAAAGATTCGGGTGTCGTATCGTGGGTGAACCGAAGTCAGGTGGGTAACAATCATTCGCGATGATCCTCTATGACTTTAATAAGTATCTCAGAAAGTTGCTTTGTCAGTTTATCGCGACTAAAGGTTTCGACAGCGAGTTTTTTTGCATTATTTGAAGCATGGTTTAACCATTCTATATTTTCGAGTTTTGAGACTAGCAATTTGGCTGCAGCTTGAAGATTATCTGGAGGAAGAATTATTCCAGAATCGGTTTTTGTGAGTATCTCTTCTTGCCATCCATAATAATTAATTGCAATGGGTTTTCCGGCTGCAAAAGAATCAAAAAGCTTATTTGCTGAATTTTTCCATGCTTCTTTTACGTTAATAACTAAAGACGTGGTAATTGTAGCGGCTGAAAACCATGCTCCAATTTCTTTTTTGGGGATAGAATGCATCATAAAAAAATTATCGCCAAGAACACCAAGATTAAATGCGGTTTTTTCTGTAAAATCCCATTCTTTTCCGTCACCTATTGCAAGAAAAAGAATATTAGGATTGAGTTTCCTCGTTTCTGCAGCCAAATGAGCAAGATAAGCGACTCCATTTATTTTGCCGAATGTTCCTGCGTAAAGAACAATTGGTCGGTTGCCAAGCCAGGAATGTTTTGAACGGAGGTCGGCCCCAATTTTGGGGTCTATACAAAAAGAATCTATGTCGGAACTGTTTGGTATGACTGTTACCTGCAGTTCCGGGTAGCCCAATTCCACAATACCCTTTTTCATGTCTGGGGAAAGGGCAATTATGTGAGAAGCGTTTTTATATGCGAATCTCTCCAGCCAGCGTGCGGTGGCTATCACAAGAGGATTTTTGAGTACTCCCAGCGCAATGGGGACCTCTGGCCAGAGGTCCCTTACTTCAAAGACCATGGGGGTTTTGAGCCTTTTTGAGGCGTACACTCCGGGAAGAGTGATGGTAAGGGGCGTGCTGGTGGCAAAGACGATGTCTCCTCCGATGCTGACCGCCCGGCGTGCAGCCCGCCATGAGAATTCAAAGAAAGCTTTAATTCTCTGTCCATAGGACATTTTATTGCTGTAGGGAATGGGAGTCCAGTGTACGTGAATACCTGCTTCATCAGTTTCATGCCAGGCCTTTGTCGAGTCAAAGCGACCGTCTCTGTCGGTGGTGATCATGTGTACTTCGTGCCCCCATGCAGCCAGGCGTCGCCCCATTTCATAGCTCCGTGTGCCTCCCGCCATTGATGGCGTATTGAAGTACTGATGAAGATAGAGAATTTTCATCTTTGATTTTTTCCTGTAAGGATGGTACGGATGATCGAGATAATTCGTTCCTGTTCTTCCTCGCTCAAGTTTGAGCCGGAAGGCAGGCAGATTCCCTTCGTGAAGAGGTCATCGGAGATGCTTTTTCCCTGTTCTTTGGTGAAGTAGCCATAATTCTGGAAGATGGGCTGAAGGTGCATGGGCTTCCAGACAGGACGGGATTCTATGTTTTCTTTAGACAGGGCATTCATGATGTCTGTTGGGGTTGCTCCCGTTTTTGGGTCGATGAGCATCACCGTGAGCCAGCGGTTCGATCGACCGAAGGATGCTTCGGGCATGAAGGAGATGCCTGGCAAGTCTGAGAGAGCCTTTCGGTAGGTTTCAAAGACTTTCCTTCTTGTGGAGACCCGGTCTTCAAGAGCTGTGAGCTGGGCTCTGCCCACGGCGGCGAGCAGGTTGCTCAATCGATAGTTATAGCCGATCTCGCTATGCTGGTAATGAGGAGCGGGGTCCCGAGCCTGAGTGGCCCAGAAGCGGGCTTTGGCCAGCAGTTCAAGGTCATCGGAGACGAGCATCCCCCCGCCGCTGGTGGTGATGATTTTGTTGCCGTTGAAGGAGAAAACGCCCAGCTTGCCGAAAGCACCGCATTTTTTCTGACCATAGGTTGCTCCGAGAGCCTCGGCGGCGTCTTCAAGAATTGGCACATCGTAGAAATTACATATTTCGAGCAGGGGATCATAGTCGGCGCTCTGTCCGTAGAGGTCCACCACAATCACAGCCTTGGGCAATGTGTCGTTTTTTTTTGCCTGTTCAAAGGCCCGCTTGAGGGCAGCGGGGGACATATTCCATGTTTCCCGATCCGAGTCGATAAAGACCGGGGTCGCCCCCTGGTAAAGAATGGGGTTGGCGCTGGCGGAGAATGTAAGAGAAGAGCAGAAGACCGTATCTCCCGGGCCGACTCTCAGCAGTTTTAGCCCGAGGTGCATGGCGGCCGTGCCGGAGGAAAGGGCCAACGCACCTTTCACTCCAGCATAGTCTGCGACTTCTTTTTCAAAGGCATCTACATGAGGGCCCAGAGGAGCGATCCAGTTGGAGTCGAAGGCCTCCTGGATGTATTCCATTTCCTTGCCCGTCATGTGGGGGGGGGAGAGATAAATTCTCTTTTGATGCATTTTTGTCACCTCGAAGGAAGTTAAGAATTGATGATAAAAACTATTCTTCTGAAGAAGAATTGTTAAAGAGTACTTTTGCAGGGTTTCCAAAAACAGTCGTTCCTTTTTTTACTCTATGGACAACAATACTTCCTGCGCCCACAATAGCATTGTCTTCAATTTCAACTCCAGGTAGTACGCACGAATGACTTCCCAGTAATACTTCTTTGCCCACTTTTACGTAACCAGTTATATCTACGTGACAACTAAGGGTTGTAAATGAACTAATTGTTGCGTCATGCCCCACATCAGAAAAACAATTTACAGTAACATAATCTTCTAATTTAACATCGCATGTCAGTATTGAATAAGGGCAAAGAACACACCCTCTACCCAAATAAATATTAAAACCTGAAATTGAAGAGTGGTGCACAAAAGAAAGAAACTGAGCTCCACGAGCTTCAAGGGTCTTAATTATATTTTTTTTTATCTTCGGTGCTCCAATACCGATCACAAAAAAGTCGTTTGCATGAGGGCGATATTCCTGAATCGATCCTATGATGGGCAATTCGCAGTTGTAACCTTTAAGGGCATCGTTATTGTCATCGAGAAAACCTGCGAGTTGCCAATCTGGATATTTAAACTGTGAATCGTGAATCCAAGTGCTCAATTCTCGACCAAATCCTCCTGCACCCACGATAATTATTTTTTTCTTCTTCACTTCATTCACTTCCAGGGCAAAAAATTTTGTTTCTGTATATTTATTTGTTGATGGAAAAGCCACCGTCAACAACCATAGTTGTGCCTGTTATCCATTTTGAAGCATCAGAAAGAAGAAAGGCAACTGCCATTGCAACATCAAAGGGTTCTCCAAAACCAAGGGGATGATGATGCTCTCTATCTTTAAGCATTTCTAAGGACATATTGTCAGTCATTGCCTCGTGCATTTCTGTCTTGATCATTCCAGCAGCCACAGAGTTCACACGAATATTCTTTTCAGCGAGCTCTACTGCCAATGCACGAACAGATCCGTCAACAGCAGCCTTGCTGGCGGCATAGACCGACAATCCTTTCGAACCTGTGAGTGCCGCAGCCGAAGACATATATACCAAGCTCGCCATACCTTCAGCTTTTACACCCTTTTGACAGAAGGCTTTTGAAAGCATGAGAGCTGCGAAGATACTTGACTTAAACGGAGAGATTATCGATTTTTCCTTGACACTTTTAATTGAGAGCACCGATGCGATTCCGGCTGCATGGAAAAAACCTGAGAGGGGACCGATTTCTTCAACAATTGTTTTCACGATTTCTGGAATTGCATCGAGTTGTTCCAGGTCAAAAGGAAATACCTTGTGCCCGTTTCCTTCAAGAAGAGTAAGTGTTTCTTTGAGTCGCTTTTCATTTCTAGCAAGCAATCCAAGCGTAGCTCCAAGTTTGCTTAAAACAATGGCAGTCTCTTTTCCGAGCCCTGAAGAGGCTCCTGTCACGAGAAGTTTTTTCCCAACTAAAGATAGAGGGTTCATCATATTCGCTTTAGATTCCAAGAAGTTAGACTTCCTCTTTTGCTTTATTTATCAAAGTAAGCAATTCTCCTATAGATTTTACATTGGCGAGTTCACGGCCTTTCACTGTAAGATCGAAATGTTCATCGATAAGGGCAATAGTTGAAACAACCGCAACGGAATCAAAATTGTCCTCATTGAGTTCATAGGATTGGTTCAGTTCAGCAACGTCGACTTCGAGCAAGTCTGCAATATCCTGTAAAAATGCTGATTGGTTCATTTTTTCCCTCCGTCAGATCAAGAATTTATTTGTATAAGAGTGGCTCCCCAGGAAAGACCTACGCCAAACCCCACCAACATAACTGTATTGCCTTTTTTCAGAGTCCCCTTGGCTATTTCTATCTCCAAGGCCATGGGAATTGTAGCTGAGACAGTGTTCCCGTAATTTTGACAATTAAAGCAGAATTTATCTTCCGGAATGCCGATTTTTTTTCGAAGGCGGTCAAGCATGAACTTATTGGCCTGATGGAATATAAAATAATCAATAGAATCAAGGGTATTTGCCGTTTTATCAAGCAGGTTTTTTACTGCCGCAGGCACTACCTTGAGGCTGAAGTTAAAGATTTCTGCTCCGTCCATAAAGAGATTCCCCAGGGAGGGGAAGAGAGCGTCATTCGAAGTGACTGCACCCACAGGAGAACAAGCTGGCGGCATTCTATGGGCACCAGCTCTTACAATAAGTTCCTCAGCCCCGCTTCCGTCAGTTCCGAAAACAAAGGGACCTATCATCTCATCTGAGTTCATCTTTCCTCCTATGAAAGTTGCTGCTGCGCCGTCGCCGAAAATCGTCCGAACGCTACGGTCTGATGGATGGAGGTATTTTGAATAGGTTTCAGAAGTTATGAGAAGAACATTTTTTACGGTTCCTGTTTCGATCAATCCCTTCGCAAGGGATAATCCATAAATATACCCAGAACACCCAAGGTTGAAGTCAAGAGCTCCACATGAGGTGGGGAGTCCAAGACGGTGCTGAAGTATGCATGCTGTCGTAGGAAGGAAATAGTCAGGGCTCTGGGTACAGAGCATCAAAAATTCTACTTCTTCTCTTTTGCATATTCCTTTTGCAAAAAGAGCCTCTGCAGCTTCGAATGCTAAATCTCCCGCTGTTTCTTTCTGCGAAGCGATTGAACGAACGGAAATACCAGTTTTATTGAAAATCTTGGAGACATCCCAATCCGGGTATTCCCGTGTAAGATCTTCGTTCGTGAGTTTACCCTCAGGCAAATACGTTGCTATGCCCTGAATAAAAGCTTTGAGTTGCTTCACCTGTTTCCCTCATTTCTGTGAATAAACTGGAATTCAAAATCAGAAAAAGGAAGCGGAAACGCTATTCCTGGTCGAATATATTAGTTTTCTCCGTTCCCTTGAATTCTGAAGCCGTTGCCTCCCCTTCCTGGGAGATGCCTTCTCTCTTGATAATTTTCCCCAGGGTCTTCCAGAGGATTTTCAGATCCAGAAGAAATGAGGCATGATCTACATACCAGACGTCGAGGGCAAATTTCTCTTCCCATGATAAGGCATTTCTTCCGTTTATCTGAGCCCAGCCCGTTATGCCGGGTTTCACTTCAAGTCTTCGCGCCTGAGTGGGGGTGTACCGCCCGAGGTATTGAGGAAGAAGTGGGCGCGGTCCTACAAGACTCATCTCACCACGAAAGACATTGAATAATTCCGGAAGCTCGTCAAGACTGGTGCTCCGGAGGAATTTACCGAAGGGGGTCAGCCGCATTTCATCGGGCAGGGGAGTGCCCGATATATCTTTTTTTTCCGTCATGGTGCGGAATTTGTACATGGTAAACAGTGTACCATTTTTCCCGGGCCGCAGCTGGCGAAAGAGTACGGGGGAACCCAGTTTTTTTCGAGCCAATAAAAAGATGGTCAAAAGTACGGGAAAAAGAAGAATGATTCCTCCCAGAGCTGAGCAGAAATCAAAAATTCGTTTAAAAGTGAGATATGAAGTCTGCTTCGGCATCATTCATTTTCCTGATTGATTTGACATCCCTGAATAATTTTTCCCAGAGTGGTGCGGATTTCGTCTCTTTCTTCGGCCTTTGCGGCGGCATAGAGCATCTCGAGAAGTTTTTCGAAATCCTCGGGCAGGTCATTGTTCTTCGCCACGAAGATCTTCTTGAAGTGGGATGCCTCAGTGCCCTCTTCCGCGGTAAGCAATTCCTCGTAGAGTTTCTCTCCGGGTCGGATGCCAGTGAAGGCGATGGGGATGTCGGTCTCCGGTTCGAGTCCGGAGAGTCTGATGAGATCCCGGGCAAGGTCCACTATTTTTACCGGTTCCCCCATGTCGAGCACGAAGACCGAGCCGTTGCGCCTCATGCCCCCTGCCTGCAGCACGAGCTGTGCGGCCTCGGGGATGGTCATGAAGTAGCGGGTCATGTCGGGGTGGGTGACGGTGACGGGGCCGCCCCGGCTGATTTGTTCTTTGAATGTGGGGATGACGCTGCCCCGGCTGCCCAGCACGTTGCCGAAACGGACAGAGACGAAGGCGCCGGTTGAGGTGTTTTTCATTGCCGTCGACCGGACGACCATTTCGGCCACCCGCTTCGAGGCACCCATGACGGAGGTTGGGTTCACCGCCTTGTCGGTGGAGATGTTGACGAATACCTCAGTGCCGTGTTCCAGAGAGAGTTCGGCAAGGTTCGCCGTTCCGCAGACGTTGTTCAGGATGGCCTCCTCCGGATTGGCCTCCATGAGGGGGACGTGTTTGTGGGCGGCGGCGTGAAAGATGACTTCGGGGTGAAATCGGCGGAAGAGCCGTTCCAGCCGCTCCCGGTTCCGAACGTCCGCTACGGCGACGGAAAAGGGCGGTGCGTCATAATGTGTCTTCAATTCCTGCTCGATCTGAAAGAGGCTGTTCTCTCCTCTCCCCACAAGGACGAGTTGTTTTGGGTCGAAGGGGAGCAGCTGGCGGACGATCTCGCTGCCGATGGAGCCTCCCGCCCCGGTGATGAGGATGGTCTTGCCCTTGATGTACCCGGCGATGGCGTCGAGGTCGAGGCGGACGGGGTCGCGGTTGAGAAGGTCTTCCACTTCCACGTTTCGGATGCTCGATATGTTGACCTTGCCGGAGAGGACCTCCCATATGCCGGGGATGATCCGGGCGGGTATTTTCACTCTGCGGGCGGTCTCGAGGATGGACCGGATGGCGTCTCCCTGGACGGAGGGGATGGCGATGAGGATTTCATCCACTCCCTGACTTCGTGCCACGGAGCTGAGCTGATCTACCGAGCCGAAGACGGGGTAGCCGAGGAAGGTGGCGTTTCTTTTTCCGGGGTCGTCGTCGAGGAAGCCCACCGGTATCAGCCGTGCCTCGGGGTGGCGGAGCATCTCCCGGACGATCATGGTGCCGGCATCACCCGCGCCCACCACGAGCACTCTCTTGTTTCTTCCTCCGCCGAGTTTGCGGATGCTTCCCTCGGAGAAAACCCGAACGGCAAGGCGGGCTCCCCCCCAGGCGGTGAGGAGGAGAAGGGCGTCGATGAGGGGGATGCTTCGGGGAATGCGGTAGTAATCGCCGAGAAGAAAGGAGATCGTAGCCATGAGCATGGCGAAGGTGATCACGGCCCGGCCGATGGAGGTGAGATCCCGGACGCCTATGTTTCGCCAGGACTGTTTGTGGAGCTTGAAGGCAAACTCCATAGTGATCTTTAATGACAGGCTGAGAAGAATGTAGACCAGTTCGCTGTGCCGGTAGAGAGCCGGAATAGGCAGGCCGAGGCGCATGGCAAAGGCTCCCCACGCAGTGGCCGAGGCGAGGACGATGTCAATGGCAAGTTTCAGCCAGCCGGTGTTTTTAGGCAGTGAAATATTCATGGGAATCCGTCCTTGAGACCCTCTTTTGCGTCAGCTTTTCGATTTTTTCTCTCCTCCGAAAATTTTCAGGGCTGCAGACAGTTCGTCAAGCTTCGCCTTGCGCTCGGGGTCCGTCCGGGCGTTTCGGGCGAATTCGCGGACGAAGGCGCCGAAGACGCCGAGAAAGGCTCCGAGAAAGGCGGCCAGAACCACTATCAAGGTTTTGCGGGGGCGGCTTCGCTTGTCGGGAACGGCGGCTTTTTCAAGCACCTGAAAGGAGATCGGCTCGGCTTTTTCCTGTTCAAGAACCTCGCTGAACTGCTTGATGAGGGAGAAATAGAGCGTTTCCTGAGACCGAAGGGTTCGCAGAGCCTCGAGGTAGGCGACTCCTCCGTCGGGAAGCTGCTGAAGGAGCGTAGGGCTGACCTCTTTATCTTTATTCTGAAAATCGGCGAGTTCCTTTTTCAGTTCCGGCGTGGTGCCGAAGGTCTCCACCGCTTCCATCATGGCCTGTTCGGCAACGTTGAACCCTCTTTGGGCCTCTTTCAGCTCGGTCTGAAGGGCGGTCTTTCTTTTTTGGACAAAGCCCATCTGTTCCTGCTGAAGGAGGAAGAGTGTTTTCTCAGTCTCCGACAAAACCATGTTGGCAAGATCGGCAGCTGTCTGCGCTTCGGGAGCTTCCCCCTGGATGACCATGGTGGGGGAAGCTTTTTCTATTTTGAAAGTGATTGCTTTTCCCATGGCGTTCATTAGGTCGTTTTGATCCGGCATGGTCCATTTTTCTGCCAGGTTCAGCTGGAGGGCCACATTGGCGAGAACAGCCCGGCTTTTGACGATATCCCCGACGACGGCAACCGAGATGGGGGAGTTATAGGTGACAGGAAGAAATCGTGCCGATGCCTCGTACGCCGGAGTCATGAAAAAAGTGGCCCCCGCCGCCCCCAGGGCGAAAAGAAGGACCATCCCGGCGATGAGGAATTTATTCCGGGCGAGGACGATAAGCAGGTCGAGAAGGTCGATTTCGTCCTCGTCTTCGGGGGGAGGGCAGGAAAGAAGAGTGGAATGATCCGAGGTCATAAAAAAGTCTCCTTTTATTCGGGTAATGTGTTCTTTGAGCTGATTCATGATTATAGCATCAAGGAATGGTGAATTGCCCGGGTTTGGAGAAAATTTGTGTGCTGTGCCTGGAACCGTGGAATTTCAAAAATGGAGTTTCCAAAAATAAATCCGAAAGAAAACACACCTTGAGAAATATTTACTATTTGTATATATTAGCCATCGAGTGCACTCTTATAGATAGGCCGAAGAGATTCGGACCTCATTCTAAAACCCTGGGAGGAAAAACACAATGGCAGTCTATTCGCCTATGAAAAGCTCTGTGATTCTGCGCCTTAACGCCGGCACCGACGGAGACGGCAAAATGATCGTCTGCTCGGTCACCACGAGCCGGATTCGTCCCACCGTGGACGCCACTGCTCTGAAGACAGTGACGGACAGTTTCGCCGGTTTGCTCGAATATCCCGTCCTTGTTGTGGAAAAAGTCGGCACTGACTCTGTGGAAGCAGAGTAAGAAAGGAGAAAATTAGATGAAAACCCTTCGAATGAAGTTTGCCACTGATCTTGGAAAGAGTTTTGTGGTTTCCCTCAATTACGCCCGGGAGGACGTCACGGCGACCGAGGTGGAGGACGCCATGCAGGCGGCCATCGACGGAGATATCTTCGATTCGGTCATCGCATCCATAGCTGGAGCGGAGCTTGTGGACCGCACCGTAACCGAACTGTTCTAGCTGTTCGATAGCGGGGGGAGGGGGCGACCCCTTCCTCCCTGTGAAGGAGGGGAGGAAGAATGGAGGATTTCATGTCCACGGTGGTGCAGAACGGTTTCTCCGTGGCAGTGGCGGCCTTTCTGCTGGTGCGGATGGAGCGCCGACTCGAGGAGCTTTCAGAAGCCATCCGGGACCTGCATTCGGCCATTCTGGCCGGAAATCCGGAGTCGAAATGAAGATGAGAGTGTTCGCTTCAGCAAGAGGATTCAAAATGAAAGGAAAGAACATCGTCAGGCTTTCCCGGAGTCCCTCTTCATTGGAAGAGAAGGGCTGAGGGGGAGCGGAGGGATGAAAAGAAATGACGAAAAATTTGAACCGATTGAATGATATCCCGGTGGCAGAGCACTTTCGTCTTCGGGAGTTCGAGTGTCCCTGCTGTCACTGCGTCCGCCTGTCGCCGGCCCTTCTTGCCTGTCTTGTGGAGCTTCGCCTGACATGGGGAAAGCCCATCCTCATCACCAGCGGCTATCGGTGCGCAGCCCACAATAAACGGGTGAAGGGGGCACCGCGAAGCCTTCATATGGCAGGACAGGCCGCCGACGTGGCGGTACCTCTGAACGAACAGGCAGTTGTCGAAATTCTTGCCCGAAGAGCTGGATTGACCATGATTATTCCCTATGGACGGCGAAATTTCATGCATCTGGCAGTGGCCTGATGGAGCCTTCTTCATGGAGAGAGAGAAATACGATCTCGATCACGAGACGGCACGGTTTCGCCCTCTTGTTTTGGCCACGGCGAAAAGGTACGCGGGAAGGGGAGCGGATTTCGATGATCTTGTGCAGGAAGGGTACCTGGCCCTTCTTCAGCTCATTCCCAGATGTCAGAGGCCCGAACTTCTGCCCCTCTATCTGAAGAAGCGCCTCCCCGGAAGGGTGAGGACAGCAGCCCGCCGGGAATGGAAGCAAAATACCCTTCCCCTGGAAGAGATCGAGGGCACAGCAGCAGAACCGGGCATTGCGCCGCAGGAACCAGCAGCGGAAAACCTCGGGAAGATTCTGAATGAAAAAGAGCGGCTTCTTGCCGCCTTATTGATAGAGGGCAATTCGCAAAAGGAAGCCGCTGTCCGACTGGGAATCACCCAGCAGGCAGTGAGCGCCCGGATAGGAAGAATGCGAAAAAAGCTTGCATCCCTTCGATGATCGGAGCGGGGTCAGGCCTGCAGACTTGACAAAAAGGAAGAAAATGTCCATTTTTTGTCAAGTCTGCAGGTCTGACCCCTTTTGAGTCTGCTTGCCAGGCATGGCACTGCTTTCCCTTGCGCCCGGGCCCGAAATATGATATATGAATATGTGAGCATATAAACATATATTCATAGAGAGGAGATTTATTATGATCTCTCGTTCACCGGGAACCGTACCTGTCCTTTCTGTTGCCTCCGTGGCCTCCGGAATGCCGGCGCAGGAGACCCTTTCCGAACTGGCAGACCTCTTCCGGGTCCTCGGTGACCTCACCCGCATCCGAATTCTCTGCGCCCTGTCCATCTCGGAGCTGCGCGTGGCCGACATCGCTTCCGTTCTTTCCATGAATTCCTCCGCCATCTCCCACCAGCTTCGGGTGCTGAAGCAGGCCCGGCTGGTCCGGGTGACCCGGAAGGGGCGGATGTCCATCTATGCTCTCGACGACGACCATGTGCGGACGATTTTTGAGCAGGGGTTTCGCCATGTCCGCCACAGTACCTCTTCAGAGGGAGGGCAGGGCCGTGAGTAACCCTTCGGAAGGAAAGCTGAAAACCCTTCCCTGGAAGGACATCGTCCGCCTCGCCATAGGGGCGGCGCTGTGGTTGGGAGCCATTTTTCTGCCTGTTGACGGAAGGATGCGGCTTCTTCTTTTTCTCGCAGCCTATTTCACGGCGGGAATTGACGTCCTGTCGACGGTGATCGGCAATCTGAGCCGGGGGGAGATCTTCGACGAGTTCTTCCTCATGGCCGTGGCAACGGGGGGCGCCTTTGCCATCGGCGATTACTCAGAGGCGGTGGCGGTCATGCTTTTCTACCAGACGGGTGAGCTGGTGCAGGATCTCGCCGTGGAACGATCGAAGGGTTCCATCCTCTCCCTTATCGACATCCGTCCCGACGAGGCGACGCTGATCGAAGAGGGAGGCGAACGGACGGTTCGGGCCGAAGAGGTGTCCGTAGGGCAGCTGCTTCTCGTGAAACCGGGGGAACGGATTCCCCTTGACGGTGAGGTGGCCGAGGGAAGGTCGTCCCTGGATACCTCCTCCCTGACGGGCGAATCGGTGCCCCAGGACGTGGCCGCGGGCGACGACGTCCTCGCGGGGAGCGTGAATCTCGGCGGGACCCTTACCGTGCTGGTGACCCGCCCGTACGGCGATTCCACCCTTTCGAAGGGGCTGCGGCTCATCGAGGAGGCCCGGGAGCGGAAGGCCCCCACGGAGCGGTTCATCACCTCCTTCGCGAAAAAATATACACCCGCCGTGGTGGGGGCTGCGGCGCTGCTGGCGATTGCCCCTCCTCTTCTGGGCATGGGCCCCTTTCGGGAGTGGGGGTACCGGGCCCTTGTCTTTCTCGTGGTTGCCTGCCCGTGCGCCCTGGTGATCTCCGTCCCCCTCGCCCTCTTCGGCGGAATAGGGGCTGCCTCCCGAAGGGGAGTGCTCGTCAAAGGGGGGAATGTCCTCGAGACTCTGGCAAAGGTGAAGGGGGTTCTCTTCGACAAGACCGGTACACTGACCCAAGGGGTCTTTTCCCTCTCTTCGGTCGTTCCCGCTCCGGGTTTCGAAAAGACGGAACTGCTGCAGCTCGCCGCTTCAGCCGAAAGGGGGTCCAATCACCCCATTGCCCGGGCTGTGGTGGAAGCGGCGGGGGATTTTTCCGCTCCCTCCGGGCCGCTGGAGGAGCTTCCCGGCCTCGGTGTCCGGCAGATCCGAAACGGAAAGGTGCTGCTCGCCGGCAACGCTGCCCTGCTGGAGAGGGAAGGCATTCGGGCGGACGAAGCGGCGGAACGCCTTCCCGGCGCGGTGGTCCATGTGGCCTGGGACGGCCGGTACGCAGGCTTTCTTCTGGTGGAGGATACCGTTCGGGAGGAGTCTAAGGAGGCCGTGCGGCGGCTGCGGAAGCTTGGGGTCACCACTATCGGGATGCTCTCGGGAGACCGGCCGGAGAATGCCGGGAAAGTGGCGGAGGCTCTCGGCCTCGACGTCTGGGAAGCAGGGCTCATGCCCTCGGACAAGCTCGAGCATTTCAAGCGCATCCGGAAAGAGGTGGGAGCCCCCATCCTCTTCGTGGGGGACGGAATGAACGACGCACCCCTCCTCGCCGCGGCGGATGCCGGGATCGCCATGGGAGGTCTCGGGGCAGACGCCGCCATCGAGGCCGCCGACGGGGTGATTCTCAACGACGATCCCCTGGGAGTCGTGGCGGGCATCGAGATCGCCCACAAGACCAGAAGGATCGTGTGGCAGAACATTGTCTTTGCCCTGGGAGTGAAGGGAGTCGTGTTGCTTCTCGGGGCCTTCGGAGTCGCCACCATGTGGGAGGCCGTCTTCGCCGACGTGGGGGTCGCCCTGCTTGCAACATTGAACGCTGCCCGGGTGCTTAAAACGAGTTCAGACTTACACATTTGACAAGCTTATCAAATGTGCAGGTCTGACCCCGCTCCTTCGGTTTTCAGTTGGCCCGTTCCACGAGGCCGGATTCAATCAGAAGGTTGATGGAGTGCTGGATGTAGAAAAACTGCAGCAGGATGGACCAGAGGACCGACCGGGCTACCAGGTTCGCCGCGAAGGGGCTGGGGTCCATCTTAGCCGCATAAGAGCGGAGAATGCGCCGCAGCCGGAAGGTCAGTATGGTGGAGAGAATAAGAGAGGCAAAAAAGAGGTACCCCGCCCATGTCTCCCTGTGGAATTCGGGATTGGAGAAATTCAGGGGGTTCGAGTCGCTGCTTATCACCGCGGAGAGTACGGCAACTCCCAGCAGAAAGCAGGGAAGAAGAATGCCGACCTTCACGTCGGGGGCCATTTCATCGAAGGTCTTTCGCCGCAGCAGAAGCCAGATGGAGGGATAAAGAAAGAAGGTCACCAGGGTTAAAATTCCCATAAGCGTCGGGCTGACCTTTTTGAGGCGGACCCGGCCTGCGGGAGGCATTGTATTTTTTTGAGCCCTTTCATCGGTACCGGAGTCCATTTGCTGCTCTGTTTTCGTGTTCTCAAGACGTCTTCGTACATCCGCTCCGCAGTATTCGCAGTAGTTGCTCTCGTCGGAGAGTTGAGCGCCGCATCCCGGACAGTTTCTCAAAACGATCGCCCCTTCAAAAAAAATAATAGAATACATTTCCCCCGAGGAATCCCGGGAGAACGTTCAAGTTTTTCAGCTGATGTTTGTAAAAGGATTTGCTGATGCTGCATTGCAAGACCTGACCCCGATTCAAGAGAGATGAGAACTGCCCCGGTATTATACTTCCCAAAAAGTATCCTTGACAAATTAGACTGCATGGTCTAACCTATCGGTCTAGAATGAAAAGATTGAGGAGGTGCGAAGTGGCATCCCAGAATCGCACGCTGGACATTGAAAAACAACAGGCCCTTCTCGACTCGGCCCTGGAGGAAATTTCCGAAAACGGCCTCGAGGGAGCTTCATACAATCGCATCATTGAGCGCTCCGGATTGAGCAAAGGCGTAGTATACTACTACTTCGAGAACAAGGAAAGCCTTTACATGACGGTTCTTTCCGAGGCGAAGCGCCAGTTTCTCTCCTCCGTGGGGACGCTGAAACTGACGGCACGACGGGAGGATTTCTGGCCGGTCTGCCGGGAGTATTACGGCAAGGCCCTTCGTTTCGCCCTGTCGAATATGCGGATCGTGAAGGTGGCCCGCACTCTCTTCGGCCCGGGAATCGATAGAAGTCAGAATGAACGGATTTACGATTCCTTTCTCGAGCTCGAGACGTGGATGAAGATGGTTGTTTCCCGGGGGCAGAAGCTCGGCGCACTCAGGGTGGATATGCCCCTCGAACTTTTGATGAATACGGTGCAGAGCCTTGGATATACTATGGATTCGTGGCTTTTTTCCAGGATTGAGAAGGGTGAAGATGTGGATATGGAGTGGTTTATCGGATTTGCCATGGATATGTACCGGAGAATTCTTTCCCCCGAAGGGGCGAGGTGATGTCAATGTTCAGGAAATTACTGTCAAAATTGAATGTGGTTTTATGGATTGTTCTTCTTGTGGCCGGGGCAATTTTTATGGGCCTGCGTATTCAGAGCAAACTTGAGGAGTCTGCAGCCAACGCGGCGGCACTGGAAAACCGGCAGGAAACGGCCGTTCCGGTCAATGTGCAGAAGCTGGCCCTTTCCGACTGGGAGGTCTGGCGGAGCTACTACGGCCAGTCGAAGGCCGGAAGCAGCCAGACGGTCACTTCCTACGTCCGGGAGATCGTCCAGGAAGTGAACGTCCAGATCGGCGACAGGGTGAAGAAGGGAGACGTTCTTCTTACCCTCTCCTCGGGGGATTACCGGGCCACCGCTGCGGCCGACCGGGCGAACTACGAGGATGCCGTCCGGGACTACAAACGGATGTCCGAGCTGCAGAAATCCGGCGGCGTTTCGAAATCCCAGGTGGAGCAGGCCTATTCCAGGATGAAGAGCGAGGAGGCCAAACTCAAGGCATCCCAATCTACCCTTTCGCGCACCCAGGTGAAGGCGAGCATCGACGGCGTCGTGGCCTCCCGGATGGTGGAACCGGGGGAGGTGGCGGCCAACGGCGTGCCCCTTCTCACAATCATCAACCTGGACGAGCTCGAGGCGGAGATCATGGTCTCGAGAAAGGACATCCTCAGCCTGAACCTGAAGACCCCCGTGCAGGTGATCAGCGACGGCCAGACGTCCCCCTGCAGAATCAAGCGGATCAGCCCCGAGGCGGCGCCGGACTCCGGGCTCTATCCGGTGGTGGTATGCCTCGACGGTCTCGATGTTCTGCCGGGGACCCACGTGGAGGCCAGATTCCTCGTGGAGCGCCGGAAGGACCTCATCGTCATCCCCTCGGATATCGTGCAGAGAAGGGGAGACAAGGCCTATGTCTACGTGGTGGAGGGGGACCGGGCGAAGCTGAGGGAGATCGTCCCCGGAGAGGGGCAGAACGGCTCGCTCGCTGTGGATAAGGGGCTTTCAGCGGGAGACCTTCTCGTGGTCCGGGGAAATAATCTTCTCTTCGACGGCGCCCTCGTTGAGATCTCAGGAAAACCCGAGGCCCCTGCCCCCAGTTCGAAAGACGGCAAGTAGCCATGGGCGGACTCGTACGGTTCTGCATTCGGCGGCCCGTCTTCACCTGGGCCATGGTTCTCGTCTTCGTCCTTCTGGGGGTCACGAGCTACAGCAAACTGCCCGTCGCCCTTCTTCCCAAGGTCGAAATTCCCGTGGTCATCATCCAGACCGTCTACCAGGGGGCGAGCCCGGCGGAGGTGGAGCAGCTCGTGACGAAGCCCATAGAGGACGCCCTGGCGGACCTCGAGGGACTGGACAAGATCACCAGCACCTCCGCTGAAAGCGTGTCCTTCGTTGTCCTCGAAATGGAGGTCAACGTGGACGTGGACCAGGCTCTGGTGGACGTATCAAACAAGGTAAAGTCCGCGCGGAATAAGCTTCCCGATTCGATCAACGAACCCATTTTCCAGAAGGTCGACGTAAACGCCATGCCCTTCCTGGTCATCTCCTTTCAGAGCGATCTTCCCGAGAAGGAAGCCAAAAAGATCATCGAGGAAAATATCGTCCCCCTCCTCTCCCGGGTGGAGGGCGTGGGACAGACGAGCGTCACGGGGGGAAAGGACCGGCAGATACGCATCCTCCTCGACCCGGTCGCCCTGAGCGACTACAAGGTGGGAATTCAGACCATCGCGGCAGTCGTGGCGGCCAACAACGTTACCAATCCTTCGGGGTACATCACCCAGGAGAAGGACGAGACATGGCTGCGCCTGGTGGGCGAGTTCAATAAAGTGGAAGAGCTCGAAAACATCATGATACCCACGTCCTCGGGCAACCCCGTGCGGCTGCGGGATCTCGGCAGGGTTGTGGACAGCGAGGAGGACGTGCGCTCCATCGCCCGGGTGAACGGCCAGTCGGTCATTCAGCTCAGAATCAGCCCGCGGCCCAACTCAGACGTAGTGAAGGCCGGACAGCTCGTGAAGAAGGAACTCGCCGGCTTGCTGAAGACCATGCCGGATTTCTCCGCCGAAATCGCCTTCGATGACTCCCTCTTCGTTGAGGCTTCGGTGAAGAACGTTCTGCGGGACATGATGTTCGGCATTCTGCTCACGGCGATAGTGCTCTATCTCTTCCTCAAGCGCTTCTCGGCCACCTTCATCGTGGCCATCGCCATGCCCGTGGCCCTGTTTTCGACCTTTACTCCCATGGTGCTCCACGGGTACTCCATGAACATCATGAGCACGCTGGGACTGGCCATCTCCATGGGGGTCCTGGTGAACAACTCCATTCTCATCATCGAAAACATCTACCGGTTCCGGGATATGGGGTATTCGCCCGCAGAAGCAGCCGAAAAGGGCACCGTCGAGATTTCGCTGTCCGTCATCGCGGGGACGGCCACGAACCTCGGGGTCTTTCTTCCCGTGGCAATCATGACGGGCATCGCCGGGCAGTTCCTCGTCCAGTACGCCATGACCATCGTCTACGCGACCCTCTTCTCCCTCTGGGTCTCCCTTACCCTCACTCCCTCCATGGCGGCGCGGTTCAAGCCCGATTCGGGAACGCCCCGGCTGGGACGATTTCTATCAGGATGGTGGGACTGGATCTACTCGGGATTCGAGACGATCTTTCTTTTCGTTCTCCGGCGCTCTCTCAGACACCCCGTGGTGACCATTATCGTCTTTCTCGGGGCCACCGTCGGCGTCTTCATGCTGGGCGGCCTGATCGGCGCAGAATTCATGCCCCGTACCGACAGCGGAACCATGGCCATGGACATCACTCTTCCAAGCAACACCCCCATCTGGGTGACCGAGGACCGGACGAAGGAGATTGAAAACCATATCCGGCAGACCTATCCGACCGTCAAATACGTGGTTTCCACCATCGGCGCGTCGGGACAGAACCAGGGAACCCACAAGGCCACCATCGAGGCCTATTTCGACCAGGATCCGACCCGGCTTTCCACCATGATCATGGCCGACCAGATGCGCGCTTATCTGCAGACCCTTCCGGGGGTGGAGAGCAGCGTCACCGGCTTCAGAAAAGGGATGGGCGGAGGCAAGCCGATCGAGATCGTTCTGAAAGGGGACAACCTCGAAATCCTCTACGGGCTGGCCGAAAAAATCCGGGACCGCATCCGCACCGTGCCGGGGATAATTGACGCCGGAATCGATACGGAGATGGGCAAGCCGGAACTTCAGATCATACCCGTGCGGTGGAGGCTCTCCCAGTACGGCATCAACATGACCACCCTCTCCCAGGTGGTCTACGGTTATCTCGTAGGAATGGACGCCGGCAAATTCCGCCAGGAGGGGTACGAGTACGACATCAAGGCCCGGCTCTCACCCGACAAGGCGAAGGACATCTTCAAGGTCGCCGAGCTTCCCATCATGACGAACGCCGGTCTCGTTCCGCTGAAGGAGTTCGCCGAGGTGCGCTGGAGGGACGGTCCCACGTCCATCGTGCGGAAGGACCGGCGAAAAGCCGTGACCGTACAGGCGGATGCCCGGTTCATCACCGTCGGAGAGGCCACGGAAAATGTCCGGAAGGCCATTGCGGATATATCCATTCCCAAGGGGTATGAGATTGACTACGGAGGAGACGCCGAGCAAATGGCGGATACATTCTCCGAACTCGGACAGACACTTGTGATCGCCATAGGGCTGACCTTCATCATCATCGCCGCCATCCTCGAGTCGTGGTTCTTCGCCTTCGTAATCATCCTCTCGGTTCCTCTTGCGGCTCTCGGGGTCATTCCCATCATGCTGCTGTCGGGGGTTTCCATCTCCCTCTTCGCCCTCATCGGGCTCATCATGCTCGTGGGGCTGGTGGTAAACAACGCCATCGTCGTGATCGACTATGCGGAAGTACGGAGGAGAGATGAAGGGGAACATGCCGACGTGGCCATCGAAAAGGCGAGCGCCATCCGTCTCCGGGTACTCTTCATGGCAGTCAGCACCGCAGTGATCTCCATGGTACCCCTCGCCCTCGGCACGGGGATGGGAGGGGCCTTCCGGCAGCCCATCGCCTTCGTGGCCATCGGCGGCCTCATCGCGGGGGGCATCGTCTCCCTGCTCGCCATTCCTTCCGTGTACAAGCTCTACTGGGGGTTCAGAGAGCGGCGGGAGGCGAAGCGTGAAAAGGCAGCTCTTCCGGATTCGCAGAAATCACAATAAGAAGTGATCACAAAAAGGGCGGAGCCGCTGAGGCTTCGCCCTTTTGCTTACATTAGTATTTTTAGGAATAACTTAAAAAGCACTTAAAAGACCAATAAAATCATTTTTTTTGAATCAAAAAGTTCTTCTGAGAAGACTGATTTTTTTAAGGGATAATTATTGACATCCAGATTGTACATAATATATAATGAACAAGTTCTGTCCTGCGATGCTTCCAGTGAAAAATCCCCGTTCGGTCTCTTTGCGGAGACGAAGAGAAATTCCGGTCCGGAGCTTTTGTCCGGCGATACTGAAAGAGATTCAGAGAAGCAGAAAGAAGTTGACCGGGAACGATATGATATTGGGAAGTTGGATTATGTTGTTCCAGTTTCACGGATTTAACTGAATTGAATTGTATTTATGTAAAGCTCAGATTGAAAGGATGATGCAGTGTGCGGCTGGGAACCTTTCGTACGAAAAGCGCCGGAAATCGGCTGGGAGTGGTTTCAGGGAACACCATAATCGATGGGAATGCCGGATATGAACGCATTCTTGCAGGCAGGGGCAATCTGCGTGCAAAAGAAATAGCGGATGCCGTTCTTCCCTCCGACGCCGTCAGTTTCCTGAAAGGAGGGGCAGTGTCCTGGAATGCCCTTTCAGAGGTCGCGTCCTTCAATTTCGGCGAGAATGAAAGCGCTGCGGGAGTAGTCTACGGACTTGACGAAGTTGAACTTGCCTCTCCTGTGACGAACCCCGGGAAAATAGTCTGTGTCGGAGCAAATTATTACGACCTTCTCGAAGAAATGGGAATTCCTCCTACGCCTTTTCCCCGTCTTTTCGCAAAATTCACGAATGCCCTCTGCGGTCCCTATGATCCCATTATTCATCCGTCGGCGACGGAGTGCCTCGATTATGAGGCGGAGCTCGCCTTTATCGTGGGAAAGACTGCCCGGAGAGTACCGAAGGAGAACGCCTTCGACTACATCGCCGGATATACGGTCCTCAATGACGTCAGCGCCAGAGATCTTCAGGCAATAGATAAGCAGTTTCTGAGGGCGAAAACTTTCGACAGCTTCGCGCCCTGCGGACCTTTTCTCGTGACCGCCGACGAAGTTCCGGATCCCGGCAATCTTGACGTGAAGTTGTGGGTCAACGGCGATCTTCGCCAGAATTCGAATACGAACAAGATGGTTTTCGGTGTGCCGGAAATCCTGTCCTTCATATCCCATGCATTCACCCTCGAGCCCGGAGATATCGTCGCCACAGGCACTCCGGGAGGCCTCGGCAGAGACCGGAAGCCTCCTGTGTATATGAAAGCCGGAGACGTGTGCGCAGCCGAATTTGAAACGGTCGGAAGGATAGAAAACAGGGTTGTTCCGGAGTCCTTTGACTGAAAACATCCCCGGATCTCCGGGATTCTTTGAAAAGAGCGGGGAAGAAAAAAGAAATTCTCCTGTTCGGAAAGAACCTTCAAAAGAAGTGGAGTTCAGCATCTCCGTGCGTTTTCTCGTGCCTTTTGAAGGGGGCATCAATTTCGTCAGGCAGTTCGAACTGATTCCCGGCGAAACGGTCACGGAATTCTTTGCCCGAAAGAGGAGTCTTTCAAACTGGGAGGAAATAGTGAGCCATCTCTGGGAATATTACGCGGTGACCCTGAACGAAAGACTGCTTTCAAGAAATTCCGCCGGGGAGTTGGTTTTGACCGCAGGAGACAGGCTTCTTGTCTTCGCAGCCCTGATTGGCGGATAACCTTGTGAAAGCCGGCGCGGATACTCATTTGAAGCAAAGTGTCCGGAAGGAGGACGAACGGATGAAAACAGGCGGATATATGGGCAAGATTCTCTTTATCGACCTCGGGCCCGGTACCCCTGAAGGTTTCGATTACCATACCGAACCGACGGATTTGGAGCTTTCAAGGAAGCTCATAGGAGGGCGTGGATACGGAGCTTATCTTCTCCACAGATACGCCCCGCAAAACGTCGAACCTTTTTCACCCGAAAACCCTTTTATCATCAGCACTGGTCCTCTGACCGGCACTCCCACCTATGGTTCAAAATTCGTCTGCATAACAAAATCTCCTCTTACGGGAACATATTGCGATTCCTATTCGGGAGGCTCTCTCGCAGGAGACGTCAAGTTTGCAGGCTATGACCACATAGTCATCCGGGGCAAGGCTGAAAGGCCTTCCTATATCTGCATCGACGACGACAGGGTGTCTCTCCGGGACGCCGCCGGCCTGTGGGGAAGATCTGCCTATGAAACGGAAGATCTTCTTCAGAAGGAGCTCGGTTCAGATTTCAGCATCATGACCATTGGAATAGGAGGAGAAAACGGCGTGCTTTATGCCTGCCTGAACACCGACTATTACCATCAGTCGGGAAGAGGGGGCAACGGAGCCGTCTTCGGATCGAAGAACCTCAAAGCCATTGCGGTGAGAGGCACAAAAAGCATTCCCGTAGCCGACGTCAAGGGACTCGATGCCTTCAGAAAGCGAATGGAAAGCAGCCGCAACCGGTCTCCCATGTCCGCCTTTCGGGAGCGGTACGGCACGACCTATACGACGGTCTCTTCGGTACGGGCAGGATGCCTTCCCACGAGGAATTTTCAGGAGGGAACCTTTGAAGGCGGCGCGGAAAACATCAACGCTTTTGCCTTTCGAGACAAAATGTGGAAATCCGATCACGGGTGTCTCGGGTGCCAGTCTCCGTGCGGAAAATACATGACAGCGAAGAAGGGGGCCGTCAAGCTCGTCGGTCCCGAATACGAGACGATCGCTCTTCTCGGTTCGGACGTGGGCGTGGATGACCCGGAGATGATCGCCGCCTACAACGTCATGTGCGATGAATTCGGAATCGACACCATCAGCACCGGCAATGCCATTGCCTTTGCCATGGAATGCTTCGAAAAGGGTTTTCTGACTCTCGGGGACACCGGCGGCATCGACCTCCGCTTCGGCAATAAGGAAGGGGTGGCCGAGATGATCGGCAAAATTGCGAGGCGGGAAAAAGGACTTGGAGATATGCTCGCAGACGGGGTAAAGAGGGCAGCCGAAAAGATCGGGCATGACTCTTCCCGGTTTGCCATGCACGTAAAAGGAATGGAGCTGGCCGGATACGATCCCCGCTCCGCCTTCGCCATGGGTCTGGCCTACGCCGTGAATACCCGGGGAGGATGCCACCGACGGGCGAAACCCATTGAGGTCAATCTGAGCAAGTACAAATACGATCAGTTCGGCTCCGAAGGAAATGCCCTCATCGTGAAAAATCTTCAGGATTTCAGGGAATCAGTGCACTGCGCCTGTCTGTGCGATGCGGAGCTCCGCTTCAGTTTCGAGGCTACATTGACCGAGGTTGCCGAGATCATGCATCTCGTGACGGGATGGGAAACGACGGCGTCCGATCTTAAACTCCTTGCCGACAGGGTTTACACGCTGATCAGAAGCTTCAATGCGAGGGAAGGATTCGGAAGAAAGGACGACTCCCTGCCAGGGCGGGCCCTGAACGAACCGCTCCCCGATGGTCCGGCAAAGGGGAAAATCATGACCCAGGAAACGCTGGACAGGATGCTCGACGATTACTACGAACTCAGACGATGGGACAGCGTCACCGGCAACCCTACCAGAGAGACCCTGGAATGGCTGGAAATTCTTGACATAGTGGATCCTGCGGTCCTGGCGTGAAGGAGGAGCGGCTTTGACAAAACCTCATATTCAGGTGAACCCCCAGTATTGCACCGGCTGCCGTACCTGCGAACTTGTCTGCTCCGCCCGGCATCTTGGCAATGCAGTCAATCCGAAGCTTTCGCGAATACGGATCGAGTCGGAAAAAAGGGAGAACAGGAATTTCCCCAAAGTCTGCATTCAATGCGAGGAAAGCTACTGTATGCAGGCCTGTCCCGTCAAGCCGGAAAAGGCCATCAGGATCGATCCTGAACTGGGAATTCCGGTGATCGACGAAGATCTGTGCATAGGGTGCCGGGCATGCGTGAAAAGCTGCCCCTATGGGCTGGTGTTTTTTGACGAAAAGAACAAGAAAGCCCTGAAGTGCGATCTTTGCGGCGGAAAGCCGCAATGCGTGGAGGACTGCTGGATGAGAGCGCTGTCCTATTTCGAAGGGGACGGCGATTCCGGCGAGTCTTCGTAAAAACGGCCACAAGCCGGCGTCTGTCGAGAGTCGACGGCCGGCATATCTGGAAGGGAGGGAATTGGTTTGAAATCACGTTTTTGGAAAGTGCTCTGGCTGTGCGTGATTCTGGTATTCGTTATTGCGGGTGCGGGCCTGGCTGCTGACGAAAAGACGCAGTTCAAGTTCGGCGGCGGAACATCGGGAGGTCCGTGGTTTGTGGGTGTCGGCGGCGCCGTTCAGATGCTGAACGAGAAGCTGGCGGGCAAGTATGAGTTTACCTATGGGGCTTCGGCGGGATCGGTGGAAAATGTCCGCAGAATTACCACCTACGAATACGACACGGGGTTCGCTCATTCAACCCAGCTCTGGGAGGCACAGAATTCGGAGGGTCTGTTCAAGGGGCAGCCTGCGGTTACAAACCTCAGACTTATCGCGCGCGTTTCCGATCTTAGCCATATCTGGGTCACCCTGAAGTCCTCCGGCATAAAAACCCTCTCCGACCTCGCAGACAAGAAAGTGAATATGGGACCTCCGGGCAGCGGCGGCCAGGTCAACTCCATGTACATTCTCAAAGCTCTCGGCCTGTTGGACAAGGTGAAGGCTCAGAATCTCACCTTTGACAGCGGCGCCCGCGGACTGGCTGACCGGCAGCTCGATGTCACCACGGGATCAGGCATTCCCTTTACCGTCCCTGCGATCACCGAGATAGCCCAGACGAATGACATCATGTACATTCCGATGAACGACGAAGAGATCAAGAAAATCACTTCGAAATATCCCTTCTATTTCGTGGTAACGGCCCCGGCCGGCGTCGTTCGCGGCGTCGACAACCCCGTGCCGCTGATCATGTACAGCGCCTACTGGATCGTGAACGACAAGGTCTCCGACGAAGCGGTGAAGGCCATGCTCGAAGTGGTCACCGAGCCGGAGAACAAAAAGGCCCTGGCGAGCATTCAGAAAAACTGGGATGGCGTCAACGGCGATTTCAGCGGCGTTGCCAACCTCGGAATTCCCGTGAAGAAGGCAGCAGCCGAATTCTGGAAGGCAAAAGGATTCAAGATTCCGGAAGCCATCAAAGTGGACTAGCGGAACCGTGGAGCCCGTCCTGCAGCGGAATCGAAGATTTTCGGAGGAATATCTCCGAACGGAAGAACATATTCTTCTGCCCGAGGATTTCGGAGATCTGAGAGAGAAATGCGGACGGGCTTCATTCTTGACTCAATCGAAAAGCAGGAAAGAAATGGGCAGTGAATATCCAAAGGAGGGAACAGCGTGTCAGTTGTCGTTGAAGGAGGAAAGTTCGTCCGTTTCGTAAGTCTGATAACAGAAACGGCAGGGTCGAGAAAGCTTGAAGGAATTCATAAGCATCTGGCCTGGATAATTTCCCTGGGTTTCAGCGCATTTTATTTTTATACAGCTTTCTTCGGAATGCTTTCAGCATCATCTCATCTCGGAATTTATTTCATGCTGACCTTTGTTCTTACCTTTCTTTATTTCAAAAGAAGCAAATGTTCCCCGGATTGGCATCCGGAGATTTTCGACTATATTCTCGTTGCTGTCACAATCATCAGCCTGTGGTACTGGATTTTTCAGTATGATACGCTCATCATGCGTCTTGGCTGGCAGCCCGAACAGATGGTTGTCTTTCTCGGCATTGTAACCATTCTGCTGAGCCTCGAGGCCGCCCGCCGAGTTTCCGGCATCGTCATCCCGTTTATAGCCCTCGTTTTTCTGCTGTACGCCTATCTGGGCCCCTATATGCCCTCGGTCCTCAAGCACAGCGGATATCCGGTCTGGCGGATCGTCGAATTTTCATATATCACGAACGAAGGAATGCTCGGCCAGATAACGAATATCTTCGCGTCCTACATTTTCATCTTCATCATCTTCGGAGCCTTTCTTGAAAAATCCGGACTTGGAGAACTCTTTGTCGATACGTCTCTTGCCCTGACAGGACATTTGACGGGCGGGCCCGGCATCGTGGCGACTCTTGCCTGCGGCCTGATGGGGATGATATCGGGCAGTCCGGTGGCAAACGTTGTCACCACTGGCGCTTTTACCATCCCGCTGATGAAAAGGGTGGGCTACTCCGCCGAATTCTCCGGTGCAGTCTGCGCCGCGGCTTCCACGGGGGGGCAGTATATGCCCCCGGTGATGGGGGCGGCGGCCTTCATTCTGGCTGAATTCACGGGAACTCCCTATCTGAAGGTGGTTCTGATCAGCATCATTCCGGCGGTTCTCTATTTTGCGTCTGTAGGTCTCATGGTCTATCTGCGGGCGAAGAAAAAGGGACTTACCGGCATCGCGAAAAGCGAGCTCCCCTCCGTTGGTTCCGTACTGAAACGAGCCTATCTCTTTCTTCCCATAGCGATCATCATCTTCCTCATGGTGAAAGGGTATTCTCCCTTCTATGCCGCATGCTGGGGTACGATTGCCACTGTTTCCCTCTCCTGGTTTTCTCCGAGGACATTCATGTCGCCGAAAATGATCCTTCAATGCCTGGCGAACGGAGCGAAAAGCTCCCTTCCCGTGGGAGCCCTGGCCGGCTGTCTCGGAGTCGTTCTGGCCATGTCTCTTCTCACCGGGCTGCCGTCCCTTCTTTCAGGGGCGCTGACGAAACTCTCCTTCGGCTCTCTTCCGCTACTCATTTTCTGGCTGATCGTCTGCGGATACATCATCGGCATGGGCTTGCCTGCCACTCCGGCCTATCTTATACTTTCCCTTTTCGGCGTTCCCGCCCTGGCGAAGCTGGGAGTGGTGCCCCTTGCCGCTCATCTGATCGTCTTCTGGGTCGCAGTCAGTTCCGTTATTACTCCTCCTGTGGCTCTGGCCGCAATGGCTGCAGCTTCAATCTCGGGGGGAAATTTCTACACGACAGGATTTATGTCGGTCAAGCTGGGGTCATGGCTTTTCCTCATGCCCTATCTTT
This sequence comes from Aminobacteriaceae bacterium, assembly GCA_963674625.2. Taxonomy (GTDB): domain Bacteria; phylum Synergistota; class Synergistia; order Synergistales; family Aminobacteriaceae; genus JALHFZ01. The sequence continues at coordinate 1,510,608 of CAXXXO010000004.1, forward strand.
TTGTCTATACTCCTCTTCTGATGCCTGAAGGCTTCAATCTGCAGGTCGCCATAAGCGTTTTCACCGCGCTGTGCGGTCTTATCGCCTGGGCTTCCGCCGTGGAAGGATATATGCTGAAGCCCCTCGACGCAAAGGAACGGGTGGCATTGTTCGCATCAGCCTTTTTACTGCTCTATGCGGGGGGGATCACCGACATTATCGGCTTTGTCATTCTCGCCGCTATTGCCCTGAATCAGAAATTTGTTTTCAGAAAAGGAATGAGCCATTCGTAAAAAAATATTTTCCGGATTCGACAAAGTAAAAGCCAAATATTTCATCCCCTGAACAGGGATTTCAGAAGTGCAAATTTCATTTACCCATAAGGAGGAGTCAAAATGTGGCAGCAGATACCCTTTGCGACACCGGATATTCTGTTTGGAATGGATACGGTTTCCCAGACTGGGGAAAAGGTAAAAAAACTCGATGGGAAACGGGCCTTAATCATCACGGGGCCCTCGGTCAAGGCCTCGGGTGCCCTTGAAAAGGTCCTGGAATCGATCAAAAAAGAGGGAATCGACTGCGATGTGAATGTTCAGCAGCGATCCACCTCCGAACCTACGACAGAGCTCGCTGAAGAGGTGGCGAAGTATATATCCGACGGCAATTTCGATGTGATCATCGGTGTCGGCGGCGGAAGCATCATGGATGTGGCGAAAATGTCATCCGTTCTCACCACGAACCCCGGGAAGACCAGGGATTATTTCGGAAAGGGCAAGGTGGCCAGACGGGGCCGTCCCACGATCATGATTCCCACCACATCGGGAACGGGGTCCGAGGTGACGAAACACGCCATATTCCTCGATCAGGAGAATAACGTCAAGAAGGCCGTCGCGTCCGACGCTCTTCTTCCGAACGTCGCCATCGTCGACCCGATGCTCACCGTATCGAGCCCCCGCAAGGTCACGAGCGCCTCGGGATTTGACGCATGGCTTCATGCAGCCGAGCCCTTCCTCTCCAAAAACGCGAATCCCATAACCGACGCTCTGTCTCTCGAAGCGGTCCGGATCACCACGAAATATCTCGGAGTGGCATGGTCCGATCCGAACGACCTCGAGGCACGCTATCAAATGTCCCTCGGCTCCCTCATGGCTGGGATGGTCCTCAACAATGCGGGAACGAGTCTTGTCCATGCACTTGCCTACCCGATCGGAGGAGAGTATCACGCAGTGCACGGTGTCTCCCTGAGCGTTCTGCTCGTGTCATGCTTCAAGGCGATCGCCGCATCGAAAGGCCCCCGGCTTATTCAGCTCGCTGAAGCCATGGGAGAGAACATGGAGGGCCTTTCCGTCCGGGAAGGGGTTGAAGTCGCCCTCGACGCTATGGCATACTTCATGATGAGCGTGGACCTCCCCATCTGTCTTACCGATGTGGGAATCACGGACCGCTCCGCGGTAGGCCGGTGGGCCCAGGCGGGATGGAACGAACGCCGCCTTCTCGGCCGGTGTGCCCGGGATCTTACAGTAGACGACATCGCCGCAATTTACGAGGACTCTTTCGACCCCCGGATCTGCTGATCCTCGTCCCATTTTTCAAGGAGGTTCTCATGAATTACAAGCAGCTTCCCGAAATGCAGCAGATGGCGCGCAGGGTGTGCGATGCCACTCGTGAGATGATTCTCGACGGCCAGATCGAAGAGGGGCAGCGAATCACCGAGGCCTTTCTCTCCGATCTGTTCCGCGTCAGCCGCTCTCCTATCCGTGAAGCCTTGAGGATGCTGGCCTACGAGGGATTCGTCGAACTTTTGCCCTATCGGGGAGCGAGGGTATCCGTCATTCACCGAAAGAACGTACAGGAGCACTACCAGCTGAAGGGAATGCTCGACGGATACGGCTGTTATCTTGCGGCTGGGACCTTTGAGAAGGAAGACCTCGATGCCCTTGCCCAGAACATCGAGGAGACGGTCCGCCATATTGAAAATCGCGATGAGGACGGTATGAGGGCTGTGAACACCGCCTTTCACGGCCAGATAATTGAGGGAGCGGACAACACGATGCTCTCCCAGTATTACGACAGCCTGTCACAGAATCTGAGGCGGTACGCCGAACTGTCCCTGGGCGACGATGCTCATTGGAGCCACGTACTGGACGAACATCGGGCGATCTACGGCGCGCTCTGCAGAAAAGATGCTCTCGGCGCCTTCGAAGCGGCGAACGGCCATGCCCTCGAGGCCATGAAACGAGTGATGAAGAAGATTTCCGCGGCTGGCGAGGTGCCGGTGGCATCAGGCGCGGAGTGAGCCGGCGGAAAGTCGTTCCATGAAGCGGCAAAAAAAAGGCTTTTGTTCCCGAGGTTGTTCCACCGGAAATAAGAAACACGGGTGTGCGAAGAACCGATACGAGGAGGGATTCATGTGAGAAGAGGGAACACCGCAAAAGGGATTGTGCTTTTCGTACTGTGCGTCATGGGATTGGCGGCCATTATGGCCGGAACGGCCGCGGCGGCGAGCGATCCCCAGAACATTTCCTGGGGCGGCTCGGCTCCCGGAGGCGTCATGTACTACATCGTCGGCACCGGAGGCACTGTCATCACCAGGGAACTGCCCCAGTACAACATCACCCAGGTTTCCACCGGCGGCTCCACGGAGAACGCAAAGCGCCTCGTCAAGGGAGAGCTGGATATGGGCATCGTCTATGGAGCCCATGTCTATCAGGCCCTCAACCAGGAAGAGGGATTCGCCAACGGCCCGAAGGGAACCATGCTTCAGGGCGTGGCAAAACTCTACTCGGCTCCGGCCTACTTCGTGACGACTCCCGATTCAGGCATCAAGTCCATGTCCGATCTGGCGGGCAAATCCGTCGCCATAGGACCTCCAGGCTCTGGAACCGTCTTCAACAGCCAGAAGATCCTCACGGCCCTCGGCCTGATGGATAAAATAAAGCCGAGCCAGCTGACCTTCGCCGACGCCTCCAGGGCCATGGCAAACGGACAGATCGACTGCTTCGCCCAGTCCTCCTCACCTGCCGCTGCGGTGAAGGAGCTTGCCGAGAGCCCCAAGGGAGCCTACGTTATTCCCTACACCAAGGAAGAAATGGCCGCAATTATAAAGTACGCTCCCTATTTCTTCGAAGGGACCATGCCTGCGGGAACATATAAGGGAGTACCGGAAATGACCCTTCCGATGCTCACCGTCTACTGGGTTGCCCACGAACGGGTGCCCGCGAAGGTCATCTCGGATATTCTGGAAGTCGTCTACAAGGATGACATCAAAAAGGAGCTTGCCCAGGGATACAAGAGCTGGAGCGGCCTTGCTCCGGATACGAAGGCTTTTCTCGGTCTCGGAGCGAAAATGCATCCCGGCGCGGAAGCCTACTATAAATCGAAAGGCCTTTGGCAGGAATAGCATCGGCGCGGCAGAAGGCAGCGGCGGTCGTCTTTGTCACCGGCGGCCGCCGCTTTTCGATTGTACGGCGCAATTTCAGGGGGGCAAATATCTATGTGGAATGAAATTTCGGAAAGATGGAACGGCCTCCGCGTCCCGTTTTTTCCGGAGGAGATCAAGGGACGAAAGCGCACCCTGAGAGGAATGTGGGCGTTTCTTTTTTCGGCCGCCGCAGTGTTCATGTCAGGCTGGTATATGTACACCTCAGGTTTCGGCCTTGTCTCCTCGGAGACGAACCGCGGCTTGTATCTGATGTTCACCTCAGTGCTCGTTTTTATGCTCTATCCCGCATCCCGGCGGTCTCCCCGGGACCGCCCCGGCTGGTTCGATCTTCTCTGCATTCTTCTCGTGGTCCTTTCCATCGGCTACTGGATCAACCAGTATTCCCAATATGCCATGTACCGGGTGAGTGATCCCACCCGGACGGATTTCGTCATGGGAATCATCTGCCTCGTCATGATCGTGGAAACCACCCGGAGGGCCCTGGGCATCACCATGCCCATTCTCGCCGTGATCTTTCTCGCCCAGCTGTATTTCGGACCCGCCCTTCCCGGAAAGCTTGCTCATTCCGGCGTGGGATGGGAGCGGATCATCGAATTCATCTACAGCACCCAGGAGGGAATTTTCGGCACCATTGCCGCCACCTTCGCAACCTTCGTCTTTCCCTTCATGATCTTCGGAGCATTTCTGGAACGGAGCGGCGCCGGTGGATTCTTCATGGAACTCGCCACATCGATCACGGGACGGTGGCGGGGTGGGCCGGCAAAAATTGCAGTGGTCACCTCCGCCCTCTTCGGCTCCATCTCCGGTTCTTCCGTTGCAAACGTCGTTTCTACCGGGACCTTCACGATCCCCATGATGAAACGACTGGGCTTCAAACCCGAGACCGCGGGAGCCATCGAGGCGGTCGCCTCGACGGGAGGGCAGTTCATGCCGCCGGTCATGGGCGCGGGGGTCTTCATCCTCGCCACCCTCATCGAAATGGAATATCTCACCATCGCCGCTCTGAACATCATCCCCGCTCTTCTGTATTTTCTCTTCGTCCTGGCCATGGTGGACCTCGAAGCTCTGGGCAACAACCTCAAGGGATTGCCCCCGGAAGAAATTCCCGATTTCAAAACTACATGGCGGCGGGGATGGTATTTCTTTCTTCCTCTCGTTGTGGTTCTCGGCGCCCTTTTTATCGGATACTCGCCGGAAATCGGTGCGTTTTACGGAACCCTGGCGGCAATCGCGGTCTCCTACGTTAATAAGGAAACGCGAATGACGGCCAGGGATTTCGTCAACGGACTGGTCGCCGGCGCTCAATCCAACAACTCGGCGGGAGCGGCCATCGGTTCCCTCGGAATCATCATAGGAGGGATCGTCCTCGCAGGCCTGGGACTGAAGTTCTCCGCGATTCTCGTCGAATTCGCCCGGGGAAATCTCGTTCTGACAGCCGCAATGGTCATGGTCATTTCCATCATCGTCGGAATGGGCTCCAGCACGACGGGATCCTACATCATTCTTTCCGTCGTCGCGGCGCCGGCTCTGATGCATCTCGGCGTTTCCACTCTTGCCGCTCATCTCATGGTCTTTTACGCGGCCTGCCTTTCGAACGTCACTCCGCCCGTCTGCGTGTCGGCCTTCGCCGGTGCGGCTATTGCGGGGTCCGACCCAATGAAGACCGGCTTTGTCTCTCTGAAATACAGTCTTCCCCTGATTTTTCTGCCCTTGGGATTTGTGTTTGTCCCGGGGCTTCTGATGACCGGATCGATATTTTCCATTACATGGAGCATATTCGGAGTCTTGATCGGCTTTCTCGCTCTGGCGGTGGCCGTACAGGGTTCCGACTTCATCGATCCTAAAATTCCGGTTCTGAAAAGAATATTCTTCGGCATCGCTGCGGGTTTTCTTCTTTTTCCGACAAACGTCTGGCTCGATGCCGCGATTATCGCGGGAATCATCACCTCTTACCTTCCGGGAATTAGAGGATACGCGGAGGGAAAAGGAAAAAGCGGTGCTTCCTGAGCCAAGGGAATCGCCGTACGCTGTGCCTGATTGAGATCAATAAAATCGAAGGGGGTATAAACAATGGCAAAGAAAAAAGGACGGCTGGATTTTGTGAAGATGAAGGAGCAGGGAGAGCAGGTGACGTGGGTCACGGCCTACGACTTCCCCATGGCGAGCTTCGCCGAGGCGGCGGGGATGGACATGATCCTCGTGGGCGACTCCCTCGGAATGATCACCCTGGGCTACTCGGGGACCATCCCCGTCACCATGGAGGACTGCCTCAGCCACTGCAAGGCTGTGCGCCGGGGAGCGCCGAACACCTTCGTCATGGGTGACATGCCCTTCGGGTCTTACCAGACTTCCGACGAAAAGGCCGTGGAGAACGCGGTGCGGTTTCTCAAGGAGGCGGACATGGACGCCATCAAGCTCGAGGGCGGCGTAAGGGTCAAGAGCCGCATCCGGGCCATCGCGGACGCGGGGATACTGGTCTGCGGCCATATCGGCCTCACCCCCCAGAGCTCCGGCCCCCTCGGCGGCTTCAAGGCCCAGGGTCTCGACCCCGAGTCTGCCCGGTACGTCATCGAGGACGCCCTTGCTGTTGAGGAGAGCGGGGCCTACGCCCTTCTCGTGGAGGCTGTGCCGCCCGAGCTGACGCGCTTTATTGCGAAGAAGCTCACTATACCCGTCTACTCCATCGGAGCCGGTGGTCCCTGCGACGGGCAGCTTCTGATCTGCGGCGACATGATGGGGATGTTCCAGGCCTTCACGCCGAAGTTCGTCAAGGTGTATGCCAACGTGGCGGAGACGATCACGAAGGGGTTCAAGGAGTACTGCGACGACGTTCGGACGGGGAAATTCCCGACGGACGATCACTGCTACCACGTGCGCAAGGGCATGGAGGAAGAGTACGAGGCCATGCTGAAGGAGTACGAGTAGCTCCAGCTGAAAAACTTCACGGAAAAGTAGTAGAGGAACAGAGGGAGGACAGGGATGATATTTTCCCTGTCCTCCGTTGTATTGCGGCAGTCGATTAATAACCTAGAACACAAGAGGCATTTGACATCAGACATATCCGGTGATAGACTGTTGAAAATCCAAAAAAAAATGACATGCAAATTTGAAAAATAAGGTCTTTGATAATGGGAAGAGTTTTTTTGTTGCATAAAACACATTTAAGGAGGGGAATTTTGTGGAGAAAAGTTGGAAGAAAATAGGTATGTCCCTGTTTCTCTTGAGCTGTCTGGCGATTTTGTCTTTGATGGGCGGTTTCAATCCCGCAGAGGCCGCTTCAAAAAAGGTGCGGCTCATAATCGGGACAGGCGGAGTGGCAGGTTCATATTATCCCACAGGCGGAGCGATGGCGAGAATCTGGACGAAATATATCGATGACGTCAGTGTTTCGGCCCAATCGACGGGGGCTTCCATTGAAAATACCAGACTTCTTGAGGATGGAGAAATCGAGCTCGCACTGACGCAAACAGATCTTGCTGAGTACGCGGTGAAAGGGCAGCATATGTTCAAGACTCCCTCAAAACATATGATGGCCCTTGCCTCTCTTTTCCCGGAGCACATTATGATTTTTGTTCCGCAGGATTCCGATATCAAAACTGTTGCTGATTTAAAGGGCAAAAAGGTTTCCGTCGGTTCTCAGGGAAGCGGCGGTCTCATAAACTCGGACCAGGTGTTTGGGCAGTGGGGAGTAACATTTAAAGACATTACCCCTTTATATCTTACAAATGTCGATGCTGTTGATCGGATGAAAGACGGACTTCTTGACGCAGTCTTTGTGACAACTGCTTCCCCGAATGCCGCTTTTCAGGATTTGTGCGTTTCGAAAAACGTGCGCCTCCTCAGTTTTACAGATGAAGACCTCAAAAATCTGACGGTAAAATATCCTTTCTTCAAAATTGTCACGATTCCTGCCGGTACCTACAATGGTCAGGAGAAAGATGTGAAAACTATTGCTGTGAGGGCTGTATTGGCAGTACGAGACGATTTGGATGAGAACATCGTCTATAATTTAACCAAGTCCCTTTGGGAAAATAAAAAGGAACTCACTGAAATGATGGTAAAGCTGAGTGACATGGACCCTGCAGATCCTGTAAAGGGCGTTACGATAGATGTTCACCCTGGTTCGATAAAGTATTATAAGGAAAAAGGTGTGTGGAAGCAGTAAAGCAGACTGTGTATTTGAAGAAGCGGATCGAGAAACACGGATCCGCTTCTTTGTTATGGAGGGATGAAAATGGATGGTGTGGATTCCGAAAATAAGATTGCAGAATCAAGGAAAATAGAAGATATTGTCGCTGACTTTGACCGGGAATCGGCTACGCGTAATCTTTCGGGTTTTCCGAAGAAGTTCGTCTCGGTTTTTGCGATTCTGTTTTCATCATTTCAACTTTATACTGCAATGTTTGGGGCTCTGCCTCCACAGCTTCAGCGATCGGTGCATTTATCCTTTGCCTTGGTTCTTATATATATTCTTTACCCATTTTCAAAAGCAGGCAGAAAAAACCCCATCAGTTTTGTTGATATTTTTCTCAGTGCAATCAGCAGCCTTGTGGCAATTTATTGGATTGTCGGGTATGAAGACATTATCTATAGAGCAGGGGCGATCACACCCGTAGATTTTGCAATGGGAATTCTGGCTGTAGTTCTTACACTCGAGGCAACAAGAAGAGTTTGCGGCTATCCTGTTTTTTTTATAGGGATTGCCGCGTTGTTCTATTGTTACTTTGGACCCTACTTCCCCGAGTTTTTTGAAATTAGGGGTTTTTCCTTGAAACGTATCGTAGCACACATGTATTTAAGCACTGAAGGGATGCTTGGGATTCCTATTGGTGTAGTGAGCACCTTCGTTTTCTTATTCCTTCTTTTTGGTGCCTTTCTTGCGAAGACTGGAGTTGGACAGTTTTTCAACGATTTTGCCAATGCATTGACCGGAAAGTCCATAGGTGGTCCGGCGAAAGTTGCCGTTATAAGCAGTGCCCTTCAGGGGACCATTTCAGGGAGTTCAATAGCAAATACTGTTGCTTCTGGAAGTTTCACCATTCCAATGATGATTAAGATGGGATACCGACCTGAATTTGCAGCGGCAGTTGAAGCGGCCGCTTCAACTGGAGGGCAGCTGATGCCTCCCATAATGGGAGCAGCGGCATTTCTCATGGCAGAATTTACCGGTGTCCCCTATTGGAAAATCGCTGTTTCGGCAACTATTCCCGCCATTCTTTATTTTACCGGCATTTTTATCGCGGTGCATATTGAGTCAAAAAGATTGGGTCTAAAGGGACTTGCGGCAGACGAAGTTCCAGTGCTGTGGCACGTAATAAAAGAAAAGGGGATTCTGTTTGCCCCGGTGATCGTAATCGTTGTCGTTTTATCGTTGGGTTATACGCCTATGAGAGCGGGTTTACTGGGGATCGCTTCGGCAATTCTGGCAGGCTCGCTTTTTAAGGAAAACCGCATGACATTCAAGGACTATGCGGTTGCCCTCGAAAGCGGAGCGAGGACGGCTCTCGGCGTCGCAGCCGTCAGTGCCACCGCCGGAATAGTGGTCGGCACCATTTCTTTGACGGGACTGGGACTCAAACTTGCCACAGGACTTGTAGATCTTGCTGGTGGCAACATCATGATCACGATGATATTGGCGATGTTTTCATCAATTATTCTTGGAATGGGTGTTCCGACGACCGCAAATTATGTTATTACATCCACAATCTGCAGTCCTGCTCTGATGCAGTTGGGGGTACCCATTGTAGCAGCCCATCTTTTTGTTTTTTATTTTGGAATAATCGCAGATATTACTCCGCCTGTTTGTTCTGCCGCATTTGCAGGTGCCGGAATTGCCGGAGCCAATCCTTTAAAAACAGGTATCAATGCCTCGAAGCTGGCAATAGGTGCATTTATAATTCCCTACATGTTTGTATTATCACCTGAGCTAGTCCTCATCAATGCGACTCCGGCCACGCTGCTTCGAATCATACCCGGAGCCCTTGTCGGAATGATGGCTATTTCAAGTGCAGTCCAGGGATGGATGCTGACAAAACTCACTGTGATCGAACGGATTCTTCTTCTGGCTTCAGGGCTCATGCTGATTGAAACAGGACTTATGACGGACGGCATTGGTTTTTCCGTGTTGGCGCTTTTTTACCTCTTCAAACGCTATCGGATCAGGCGAAGTGCCTAAGAACCGTTGAATTAAGCGTTTTCTGACCGCGGACAGCAAAAATCCGCGCGTCAAATTCTGTTATGTTTTCGAAGCCCAAATTTCTTTCATGACAAGAAGCAGCTTGACTTCAAATACAAGGAATAACTCTAGAGATGGAATATTGAACAATAGAGCAATCATACACATGGGAATCGGATGGGGGCATTTAAGGATTTCAGGTTTTACAAGCAGATTGCCGGAATTTCAAGGCAGTGTCAGTCAATATTTTTTCCGACTTCGCAGGGTGTGTATCGAGAAGCCTTGCAAACAGCGGATAGTGATTCGTACGTCGACACTTCACAGCCCCTCTTTTCAATTAGGTGAAAAGAGGGGCTGTCCTGTAAGAATGTTTTTTTCAGTTCTCCCATCGGATTTTCAATGCCTTGAACCTGGAAGATGCCTTCATCTTCATCGAAGAGACGATGGACAACTACGAAAAAGACATTCCTGAACTTGCGGATATGCTGGAAGAAGGCAAGGAAGATGTTCTGGCTGTTTACGTTCTTCCGAAGAAATACCGGAAACGCTTCCGAACGACGAACATGCTGGAAAGACTGAACGAGGAGATCCGGCGCAGGGAGAAAGTTGTCCGCATCTTTTCAGATGATGGCTCCGTTCTGTGTCTTATTGGTTCACTCCTTATCGGGCGAGACGAAGAATGGAGCTCAGGAAGGGTTTTCCTGGACATGACAGAAAACCATGAAGCCATGCTATTTCTGGAGAAGGGCTGGCATGACGAGTGTCAAGGTTCAGCGAAGAGTGCAGCAGAACTACAAGCTGTTTAATAATTTAACTGAAAACTAATTTTCAGCAGCTTTAATAATTGACAAGATTTTTCGATATTGTAGGGGTTAGCCGCGACTCGAAGCCTTCTTCCGAAAAAGTGTCAGAGTTGAGTTCTCTTCGTAATGGCGAAGCCGAAAGGCTTCGCCATTTTCCAATATAATAAAAAAGGTATATGCTTTTCATTCAAGGGGGTGAAGCTGTGAAAGTGAAGCATCGGGTGTTGCTGGGAGTCTTGATCCTGCTTGCGGTTTCTGCAGGCGCCGCTCTTTCTGCGGAAAAATGTGAGACGAAAGGAGCGGTTACCCCCGCCTGGGGGAGCGCCGAGAGGAAGGCTATTCTGCAACCTCTTCGGACCTTTCTGCGGGAGAATATGCAGGTGGAGGCGGTTTTCGTCGTCCGCTGGATGAAGGTCAATGATAACTGGGCCTGGGTGGAGACAGACCCCCAGTCGAAGGACGGGAAAGAAAAGTACGAGCCATTACTGGCGCTGCTGAAGCGGGAGAAGGAGGGATGGACCATCGCGGAAATGCCGCCGCTCGAGGAGGATTCTCCCCCAGTGGACGATCTGTATTTTCGAGGTCTCGTTGAGGCCCATCCCGGTCTTTCTTCCGCCATCTTTCCCTCCCGGCCGAAGGCCGGGGAATAAATCAGCTGCCTCTCAGCTGAAGATGCCCTTGGGGATCATCCCATGGATCCCCTTGTCGCCGTCGACCACCTCGGTGACCCTGAAATCCACCGCCAGGCTGCAGAGGGAGTAGGCTTCCTCCCGGGAGAGGTCCTTTTTTTCCTGAAGGAAGGCAATGGCCTCCCGGATGGCGATTTTCATGGCTTCGTCGAGGTCCGTATGGAAGCCCATGACGATCCAGTGGGTGGGGGTCTCAGCCATGGGGTAGGAGCGCTTCATGTCCTTCCGGACCACGAACTGGAGCTCCACTTCCTCGAAATAGGTCTCGGCGGCGGCGATGCTCACCTCGCCGTCCCCCTGGAGGGCATGGGCGTCGGCGGCCATAAAAAGGGCCCCCGGGACATTCACGGGGATATAAAGGGTCGTCCCCTCCACAAGTTCCTTGTTGTCCATGTTTCCGGCGAAGTAGCCGGGAACTGCCGGGGGACGAACCTCGCCGGGGCGGGGAGCCACGGCCATGGTCCCGAGGAAGGGGCGTACGGGAAGGGTTATCTCCGGAGTGAACTGGATGGATTTTTTGTCATCCGAGAGATAAAGAGCCTTGAGGAACCCTTTGCTGAATCCCTCGGGGAGCCCCCCGGCCCCGACCGAATCTGGATAGATATGGGTCACGGCATATTTCCCCGGTACGATGCGGCGGATCCGCACCTCGAGTGTGTCCCCCGGTTCGGCTCTCTGAACGTAAAAGGGCCCGGTGAAGGCGTAGAGGCCGATATTCCGTTCTCTCATGCTCTGCCGGAGGGCGAACATGTCGTCGAAGGTCATGTCGGGAGAGAGGTTCCCTTCCATCAGCATGACCGTGTTGAAGATCACCGTATCGCCGTCGTCAATGACAAGGGCGGGCGGTATGTCCGAGGTGAGCATGCCGTTGTAGGCCTGCTCCTTTGTGATGAAAAATTCATGGGTTGCGCCCTCTGAGCTGGAAGGCTGCCCAAACACAAAAAGAAGCGCCAGTGCAAAAAAGATCAAAGCAAGTGTCATTCGTAAAATCCCCCCTGAAAAGATGTAAAAACGAGTATATCAGCTTCCGGGAGAAGAGCCTACCCCTTCCCGTCGGCATTTTCGGCACTCTTTTTTCCTCCGGGGACGCAGTCGGGGGAGCACCAGGTCTCCACTTTCCCGGGGGGGATGGCGAAGCGCACGGACGAACCCGGGTGAAGATCGATGGAGGCGTAGGAGGAGGCGGGGTGCTCTGCCTGCCAGAGAACGCCCTCTTCCGATGCGAGATAGAGCCTGACGGAGCCGCCGAGGGGGAGGATGTCCTCCACCACGGCAGAGAAGATATTTTCCTGGAGATCGGGGTCCACGGGAAGGTCGGGGTAAAGGATGCGGATACCGTCGGGGGGGATGAAGGCCAGACCCTTTTCCATGGCGCAGGAGCTTCCGTCCAGGGCGAGGCACACCCGCCCTCCTTCAAAGAAGAGCCGGCCTCTTTCACCGGAGGAATGTACCCGGCCCCGAAAGAGGTTCCCCCAGCCGAGGGCGCTCCAGGCCTCCCCTCGGGCGCCTCTCTGCCAGAGCCGTTCCACGGGGAAGCTTTCGGTGTTCTGTCCGTCCCGGAGGACGATCACCCGGTCGCCCAGGGAGCAGAGATCCTCGATCTGATGGGTCACGTAGAGGATGGGAATATCCGTCTCCATTTGCAGATCCCGGAGTTCTCTCCTGAGGCTGCGGCGCAGGGGGCCGTCGAGGGCGCTGAAAGGTTCGTCGAGGAGCAGCAGCTCGGGCTCGGAGGCCAGGGCCCGGGCAAGGGCCACCCGCTGGCGCTGCCCTCCGGAGAGGCGGGCGGGGTAACGGTCCTCGAACCCCGAAAGCTTCATCCGTTCGAGCCATTCGATGGCTTTTCTCCGGCCGGCTTTCCCTTCGGGAAGGGCAAAGGCCACATTCTCCGCCGCCGTCATGGTGGAAAAGAGGGCCAGGCTTTGAAAGAGCAGTCCCACTTTTCGCAGACGGGGGGGGAGATTGATTTTTTTTGCCGATGAGTAGAGCACCCGGCCGCCGAGGATGATCTCTCCGGCCAGAGGGGTACGAAGGCCCGCGAGGGCTCTGAGGGTGAGGCTTTTGCCTGCGCCGCTGCGGCCGAAGAGCACACCTGTCTCATGGCCGAGATCGAGGCGGATATTCATGGAGAAGGGACCGGCCCGGTCTTCGAAATCAGCGTGAAGCACGGGAATCGCTCCTCCCCTCTTCGAGGCTGCGGACGAAGATCAGGCTGGCGAAACCGGCCCCCACGAGGAGAAGGGCGGCCAGGTGGGCCCGGCCGAAGCTGAGGGTCTCCACCTGGTTGTAGATATAGAGGGGCAGGGTCTGGGTTCGCCCCGGCATGCTCCCCGCCACCATGAGGGAGACGCCGAAGTCCCCGAGGGCCCGGGCCGCGGAGAGGGCCAGGCCTACGAGCAGAGTCCTCCGGGCGAGGGGGAGGGTAATGGAAAGAAAAATCGTCCATTCTCCCTTGCCGAGGGTTCTGCCCGCGTCCTCCAGGTCACGGTCCACGGACGCGAAGGCCGCCCGGGCTGCCTGGATCATGATGGGGCTGGCCGAGACCACTGCCGCAATCACAAGGGCAGGGAAGGAGAATAGAAGCCCGAGCTCCCGCAGCCAGGGGGTTTTCCCAATAAAAAAGAGGAGATAGAAGCCCATCACCGATGGAGGGAGTATGAGGGGAAGCTGGGCGAGGAGGGAGAAAAAAGCCTTGCCCGGAAATTCCTTCCGGGCAAGGATCCATCCCGCCCATCCTCCCAGCAGGACGAGAATCGGAACGGTGCACGCGAGGACCTGCAGGCTGAGAAGAAGGGCCCGTCCCATGGCGGTTCTAGCGGGCCGGGAGGAAGCCGAATTCCTTCATGAAGGGTTCCGCCCCGGGGGAGCGGAGAAAGGCCCAGAAACTCTCCGCCTCAGAGGCTGACTTTCCCTTCACCACCGCGCCGAAGAGAAGCTGGGGCGCCGTGTCGAGCAGGGTCCATTTTCCCTCCTCCATCTTGAGGGCGATGCTCAGGGGAAGGATCGCCAGGTCGGCTCCGCCGCTCTTCGCCGCAAGGGCTGTCTTGAGGACGTCTCCGCCGAGGATGAGCCTGCCGCTCTTCTCTATCTCGTCAAAATAGCCCTTTTTTATAAGGTATTCTTTCGCCTGTTTTCCGAAGGGAGCAGCCTCGGGGTTGGCGATGGCGACCTTTTTATCCATGCTTTTAAGAAATTCGAGGGAGGGTTCCGTTTCTCCGCCCTGCCAGAGAACAAGGGGCATGGAGGTGAAGGGAAGGGGAGGGTTCGCCAGCAGCCCTTTTTCTTCTGCATACCGGGCCCACTGTTCGTTGGCGCTCAGGAAAAGATCGAAGGGGGCGCCGTTTTCTATTTGTCTGGCGAGATTTCCGGAAGCTCCGTAGACTCCCTCCAGCTTTGTCCCTTTTTCGCCGTTGTACCAGGGGATTACCTTTTCAAGAAAGGGCTGCAGGGAAGCTGCCGCCGCGACGGTCTCGGCCAGTACGGGCCGGGAGGAACAGAAACACGCGATAAGTACGGCGACGCTGAAGATTTTTTTTGAACGGATCATGAACTTCCCTCCTTCATATTTGCAATATAGTTGCAAATATTGTAGCACGGAATAAGCACCTTCTCTGCAGAGAAGGTGGTTTTTCCAAAAGGTAAAACTTATGCTTTTGAGGGAGAGGCGAAGAAACGCTCGTAGGCTACGATGACCCCGGTGGTCACGAGTGTGAGGACGATGGCCAGGGCGTCGGCCTTGGCGATGTCCGCCGAGAGTTCGGATACGTGGGTGTAGATGACCAGGGGAAGAATTTTGACGGCGATTCCCGTGAGGGCGAAAGCGGTGCCGAAGGCACCCATGCTTACGGCGAAGAGAAGGGATGAGCCCGCGAGGATGGCCGGGGCGAGCATGGGAATGATCACCCTGCGGAGGACGGTCAGGGGACCCGCGCCGAGGGAGACGGCCGCCTCCGCGAGGCTCCAGTTGGCGTTGCTCCAGGCGGCGGTCATGGTGAGGATCATCCGGGGGATGAGGAAGTAGAGGTAGGCGATGACGAGCCCCCGCCAGGTGAAGAGAAAGGAGGAGAACTCCAGTGGGTTGATCCCGAAGAGCTCTTTCAGTATGAGGGTGAGAAAGCCGCTGGTCCCCAGCAGGACGATGAAGGCGAAGCCCACCACGAGGCCGCTGAAGGTGAGGGGGACTGCCGTGAGGGCCAGCAGAAAGCTCTTCGTCCGTCCACCGGATTTGTAGACGAAATAGGAGAGGGGAAGGCCGATGGCCGTTCCGAGGAGGGCTGTGCTCGCCGAGAGCAGAAGGCTCGTGCCGAGGGATTCCCGGTAGAGGGAGCGGACGAAGAGGGTGAGGTAGTTGTCGAGGGAGAACCCCCCGTCGATGAAGAGGCTCTCCCACAGAACAAGGGCAAGAGGCCAGAGGAGAAAACACCCCAGTACGGCCGCCAGCGGCAGCAGCAGAAGCCAGGTTCCCCTCCGGCCCTCCATGGTTTCTAGTTCTCCCCCAGGACCTTGCTGCCCCAGAGGGACGCAGCGTTCTTCTGAACCTTCTGGGCCTTCACCCAGTCCACGTCCTTGGCCCGGGCATAGTCTGCCTCTGGAAGGAATTTGCTTGCCGCTTCCTCGGGCATCTTGAATCCGGGAAGGATGGGGCGGACGAACCCCTTGGCGAAGAGCCCCTGCCCCTCCTCGGAGAGGACATAGTTCAGCCAGAGTTTTCCTGCGTTTGGATTGGGACCGCCCTTCACGAGGCTCAGGGCGTAAGGGGCGGTGATGGTCCCCTCGGAGGGGATGATGATGTCGATGTCGTCCCCCAGCCCGGCGATGTATTTCGCCCGGTAGGCGTTCATGTCGTAGGTGATCCAGATGGGGATCTCACCCTTGACAAACTTATTGAACTCGGTTGTTTTTTCGATCATCCGCACGTTGCCCGACTTCTGGAGAGACGCGAGATAGTCGATTCCCTTGTCGAGGTTGTCGAGATCGCCGCCGTGGGCGTAGGTGGTGGCGATGACGATGGCGTAGCCGATCCCCGTGGTGCGGGGGTCGAGGTAGACCACTGACTTGCTGTACTTCGGATCGAGAAGGTCCTGCCATCCTTTGGGGTTTTCCTTCACCAGGTTCTTGTTGATGACGAAGACCACCGTGGCCTTGTGAACGCTGAACCAGTTTCCTTCGGGGTCCTTCAGCTCGGCGGGGATGCGGTCGAAGTTCACTGGTTTGAAGGGTTCTGTCACGCCCCGTTCCTTTGCCGCGTCTCCAAAGGGCATGAAATAGTAGGCGGTGTCCCCCTGGGGGTTGTTCTGCTCTTTTTCGAGGCGCACCACGGTGGCTCCGCTGCCGAGGTCGTTCCAGTTCACCTGGATGCCGTAGCGATTCTGGAATCCGTCGAAAAGGGCCTGCCAGTTGGCCCAGGTGGGGCCTGTGTCGTAGCTGTTGATCCCTTTTTCAGCCTTCGCTGCCTTCAGAAGCGCCTGCTCCCCCTCATAAAGGTCTGCCGCGAAGGACGTCCCCGCGAAAAGGACCAGTACAAAGAGAGCCGCAACAAGTTTGACCGCAGTTTTCCGCATGTTTATCTCCTCCTTTTGATTTTGAATATGGATGAACCCTTTTCGGGGCGGACCTTTTCTGAGCCTCACCCCGGTATTTTTTTCTGCGCCCCCACCGGCCGGGCGTCGCTTGGCGAGAAAGTCAGGCTGACCCGGTCGTGGAGGGAGGGAGCGGCGGTTTCAGTATTGAGCAGGTCCACGAGGAACTGCTCGCCCTCCACGTCCACGGCGAGACGGAGAAGAGGCCCGAGGAAGACCCTTCCGGTCACGGTTCCCGAGAGCTGATTGTCAGTCTCTTTCTCAGGTGATGCGAGGACAAGCCGCTCAGGGCGTATCATGAGCGCCGCTGTGCCAGCCTCGAGGGGGACGTTCTCCACGGAGAGAAGCCGCTCCTTCCAGCGGAACTGCCCTGCGCCGAGATACTCTCCCTCAAGGAGGTTGTTCACCCCTACGAAATCGGCCACGAATCGGTTTGCGGGATGAAGGTAGATCTCTCCCGGCGGGCCGATCTGCTCCATCTCTCCGCTGTTCATCAGGGCGACCCTGTCGGAGATGGAAAGGGCCTCCTCCTGATCGTGGGTGACGTAGATTGTGGTGATGCCGCTTTCCCGCTGAATTCGCCGTATTTCGAACCGGAGTGAATTTCTCACCTTGGCGTCCAGGGCGGAAAGGGGTTCGTCCAGAAGCAGCACTTTGGGACGGATGGCCAATGCCCGGGCGAGGGCCACCCGCTGCTGCTGCCCTCCGGAAAGCTCCCTCGGCCAGGCGGTCGCCCTCCCGGAGAGACCTACCATGGCGAGGAGTTCCTCGACCCGGGACAGGAGCTCCTCCTCGGGGATCTTTCGGGTTCTCAGCCCGAAGGCCACATTTTCGAAGGCCGAGAGATTGGGAAAGAGGGCATAATTCTGAAAGACGATCCCCACCTGGCGGTTTCGAACGCCCACGGAGGCCATGGAGACGTCGTCGAGAAGCACTTCTCCCCCGTCGGGGGCAATAAAGCCGGCGATAAGCCGAAGGGTGGTGGTCTTGCCGCACCCCGAGGGCCCCACGAGGGAGACGAATTCCCCCTTTTCCACCTTCAGGGAAACGTTCCGGACGGCATAGGTCTTTCCGTACCGCTTGCTCACTGACCGCAGCTCAACGCCCGCCATGGTGTCCCTCCCCGGCCTTTTCGAGGGCCAGATGCACCGCTTCTTCCGGAGTCGATGCTGAAAGAAGGGGGGATTCCGCTCCGGGTTCCTGAACACTCCATGTATTCAATGCAATGACCGGTTTTCCGAGCTTGAGGGCGAAGCCGATCTCCGAAAGAGTTCCGAAGGCTCCGCCGATGGAGATAACTGCGTCGCCTGAGGAGACCACCGCCACGTTCCGGACCTCACCGAGGCCCGTGGAGAGGGGCAGAGAGACGTAGGAATTGGCCTCTTCGATCCCTCCCGGAAGAAGCCCCACGGAGAATCCATTCCCCTCTGACACACCCCGGCAAACCCCTTCCATGACGCCCCCCTTTCCGCCGCAGACTACGGTGCATCCGGCCCGGGCAAGGAGGCGCCCCACTTGCCGAGCCAGCTCGTAAATTTCCGGTGGAGGAGTGGATGATCCGATCACTGAGATGACAGGCTGTCGTTCCATGGGATGCCCTTTCTTTTTCATCAGGATTCCAGGGCGAGGGAGCTTCCCCGGAAACCGAAGAAATGGCCGAGGAAGAGTACTCCTCCGAGGCTCAGCAGACTGAAAAGCACGAGCAGGGTCGTGGCGGCGCAGGCGAAGCCGGTGCTCACGTAAAAGGCCTGGTAGAGGACCACGGGATAGGTCTGGCTCGAGGAGCCCGTCACCATGACGGCGAGCTGAAATTCACCGAGGGACATGGCAAAGGTCATGACCGCTCCGGAGAGAAGCCCGGGAAGAAGGTTGGGAATCAGCACTTTCGTGGCCAAAAAGAGAGGGGACGCTCCGAGGGAGATGCCCGCTTCCTCCAGGGTGTTCCACTGGAGCATCTCCATATTGGCCATGAGGGGGCGGAGCATGAAGGGGAGGGTGTAGACCAAGTGGGCTCCGAGGAGAAGCTGCCATGTTCCCACGAGGGAAAAAGAGGTCCAGTTGAAGGCCTGGACGAGGCCGAGACCCATGACCACCGGGGGAATCGCGATGGGAAGCAGGATGATGAAATCGAAAGCCCGGCGCAGCCATCGTACCCGGAGGACGGAAACGGCGTAGACAGAGCAGATGCCGATCAGGCCGTTGAGCAGCACCGTGAGGGAGGCGATGAAGAGGCTCATGGTCATGGCCCGGACGTACATGGTTTTCGAAAAGAGATCCCCATACCATTTCATTGTGAATCCCGTGGGGAGGAGGGTGCCGAACCATTTTTCCCCGAAGGATCCGACGAGAATGAGAGCTATGGGAGCAAGAACGTAGGTAAACCACATTACCCCGGCTGAAAGCCACAGAGCACGGCGAAGCACCATAAACCACCCCCCTGAATTGAGCAGCTACCTGTTCATTGTATCAGAAAATTCTCTTCATGGAATAGGTTTTAGAAAAATGTCGGACTATGGAATGAATTTCGTCAATAAACAAATCAGACGCAAATTTTCCTCTGATAGTAAGAATTCCTTTCCCGTCTCTGATATTCGGAAGAAAGGATTGTATAATACGGGTAGTTCTTCAAATCACATTATCGGAGGTGCAGTTTATGACGGAGTTAGGCAAGAATCAGATTCGAAGCAAGAGCGAGACCATGAGCATCTTGCTCGGAGCGGCTTTTCTCATGGCCACATCGGCCATCGGACCGGGGTTCCTCACCCAGACGATTTCCTTCACCAATGAACTGAAAGCGGTTTTCTCCTTCGCAATAATGATCTCCATCCTCATCGATATCGTGGTGCAGCTCAATATCTGGCGCATCCTTGGAGTCTCTGGAATGCGCGGTCAGGACGTGGCGAACAAGGTCCTTCCCGGCCTCGGGTATTTCCTGGCCTTCGCTGTTGCCCTCGGCGGGCTTGCTTTTAACGTCGGGAACGTGGGAGGCGCGGCCCTCGGATTCCAGGTGCTCTTCGGAGCGAACCAGGTGGTAGGAGCCATCGTCAGCGCGGCTATTGCCATCACCATCTTCCTCTGGAAGGACCTCGGCAGGGCCATGGACAAATTTACTCAGATCCTCGGGTTCATCATGCTGGCCCTCGTGGCCTACGTGGTCTTTGTGACGAAGCCCCCTGTGATGGAAACTGTCATGGAGATGGTGAAGCCCCTTACGAGCATAGACCTGCTCAAAAACTACAAGTGGCTCGTGGTGCTGACCCTCGTGGGCGGAACAGTGGGCGGATACATCACCTTCTCGGGAGTGCACCGGATTATCGACGCGGGGATCACCGGTGAGGAGAATATCGGTCAGATCAGCAAGGGTTCCATCAACGGCATCGTGATCACTGGCGTCATGCGCTACCTTCTCTTCCTCGCTTTCCTCGGCGTTGTGCTCATCGGAACGCCCATCGACATGAAGAACCCCGTGGCATCGGCCTTCCAGATCGGCGCGGGCGCCCTCGGCTACCGGGTGGCGGGCGTGGTGCTCTGGGCGGCGGCTATCACCTCCGTGGTGGGGGCCTCCTATACCTCCGTCTCCTTCCTCCGCACCCTCTTCACCGTTGTGGAGAAATATTACCGCTACTGGATCATCGCGTTCATCATTGCCTCCACCTCCATTCTCACCATCGTCGGCCGTCCCGTGGTGCTGCTCATCCTTGCCGGTTCGCTGAACGGCCTGATCCTTCCTCTCTCCCTCGGGTCGGTTCTCATGGCGGCCTACAACAAAAAAGTGGTAGGGGCATATCATCACCCCATTTGGATGACCGTCCTCGGATGGGTCATGGTGGTCTTCACCGCATGGATGGGCTTCAACTCCTTCAAGGGCATCATGAAGCTCTTCGGCTAGAAAGGATGACCGGAGAAAGGAGATTTTCATGATTTCTCATGAGTACCCCCGGATTCTGACGGCGGGGGACGGATGTCTTGTTGCGGAGTTCGGCGACTCCATCGATCTGGAGATCAACTCCCGGGTGGCCTCCCTGGCTCATGCCGTGATGAAGCTCGATTTTCCGGGCTTTCTCGACGCCGTCCCCACCTACCGTTCACTGGCGGTCTACTTCGACCCTGAAGTGACGGACGTCGACCGCCTCTACAACCGTATGGAAACCCTCTGCCGGGAGGGGGGAGAGGGGGCTGCGGAGACCCTCCGCAGAGTTATCCTCATCCCCACCCTCTACGGCGGGGACAGAGGCCCCGATCTGGATGACGTGGCCGCCCATCTGGGCCTGTCCACCGACGAGGTCGTCAAGCGGCACTTCTCCAGAGACTGCTACTGCTACATGCTCGGGTTCACCCCGGGGTTCTCCTATCTCGGGGGGATGGACCCCTCCCTGGAGGTCCCCCGATTGAAGAACCCCAGGGAGATCATCCCCGCAGGGTCCGTGGCCATCGGCGGAAAACAGACGGGAATTTATTCTATCCCGAGCCCCGGCGGATGGCGGCTCATCGGCACGACCCCCATGCGTATGTTCGATGCTCAACGGAACCCCGCCATCTTCCTCGAGGCGGGGATGTGGGTGCGATTCCGCCCCATAGAGCGGGAGGAGTTCGCCCGTATCGACGCGGAATCCGCCGCCGGGAAATATCGTCCTGAAATTATTGAAGAGGAGGTCTCGCCCTCATGAGCCCTCTCGTGCTCTCAGTACAAGCCCCCGGGATGCTCACCACCGTGCAGGACATCGGCCGGTGGGGCGGCCAGGGGCAGGGGATGCCCGTAGCGGGGGCCATGGACGGACAGGCCTTCCGCATGGGTAATATCATCGTGGGAAATCAGGAAGAGGATTCCGGGCTTGAAGTGACCCTTATGGGCCCGAAACTCCTCGTGGCAGAGGGAGAGGGGGTCGCCGC
Source organism: Aminobacteriaceae bacterium (assembly GCA_963674625.2). Lineage (GTDB taxonomy): Bacteria > Synergistota > Synergistia > Synergistales > Aminobacteriaceae > JALHFZ01. The sequence goes on from CAXXXO010000004.1 coordinate 1,532,165, forward strand.
CGTCACCGGGGCCGAACTTGGCTTTCAGGTAAACGGAAAAGCCGTGGCGAACTGGACGGCTGTGGAGATCGGGGAAGGGGACGTGCTCTCCTTTTCCGGTCCTCAGGCAGGATGCAGAGCCTATCTGTGTCTGTCCGGGGGAATCGATGTTCCCATGGTCCTCGGCAGCAGGTCCACCTATACGAGGGCGAAAGTCGGAGGGGTGGAGGGCAGAGCGTTGAAAAAAGGGGACCGACTCCTCTGCGGAGAAGCAGCCCCCCTCTGGCGGCGCTGCTCCGGCTTCGTCTGCCCCGAAGAACTGCGTCCCCGCTATGAACCAGGCGCTCCTCTGCGGGTCATCCCCGGCCCCCAGGATGACCATTTCCCCCCGAAGGGGAGGGAGACCTTCTACGGCTCGGAATACACCATCTCCAACAGCGCCGACCGGATGGGGTACCGCCTCGACGGACCGGTTATCGAGCACGATGGGGCGGCGGACATCATCTCCGACGCCATCCCCCTCGGGGCGGTGCAGGTGCCCGGCCATGGTCAGCCCATCGTCATGCTAGCCGACCGGCAGACTACGGGGGGATACACGAAAATAGGGGTAGTTTGCTCCGTGGATATGGCCGCCCTCTCCCAGCGGCTTCCGGGGGAAAAGGTGCGCTTCGTCCCGGTCGCCCTGAAGGACGCCCTTACCATCGTCCGGGAAGCAGGGCAGAAAAGGCAAAAACTTCTGGAACTGCGGGCGGCCTGGCGCTCCCGTCCTGCCCCCGGAGTTCTCCCGGCGGAGGAAATAACTGTGCCGGTGACAAAGGGAGAGGCGCTCCTTCATCTGGAGGGAAAGGCCCACAGAGTCACCTGGGAGGAAATAAAGGAGGAATGACCATGCGCGCAATCGATCTGAACAGCGATCTCGGCGAGAGCTTCGGCCCGTGGAAAATGGGCATGGACGCCGAGGTCATGGAAAGCGTCTCGTCCGCCAATGTGGCCTGCGGATTTCACGGCGGGGATCCCCTCGTTATGATCAAGACAGTGAAGTCCGCGAAGGCTGCCTCCGTCGCCGTAGGAGCCCATCCCGGGCATCTCGACCTTCAGGGGTTCGGCAGAAGGACCATAGGGTGCACCCCCGACGAAGCTTACGCGTTCACTCTCTACCAGATAGGGGCCCTTCAGGCGATCTGCGCCGCCCAGGGGATGAGCCTGCAGCACGTGAAGGCCCACGGCGCCCTGTACAACCAGGCGGCAAAAGACCTCGGCCTCGCCAAGGCCATCGCCCGGGCGACGAAGGATGCGGGGGGAGATCTCATCCTCCTCGGGCTCGCCAACTCCCTCTTCGAGCAGGCAGCGGAAGAGGAAGGGGTGCTCTATGCGGCGGAGGCCTTCGCCGACCGGGGGTATATGAACGACGGCAATCTCGTCCCCCGGAGCCGCCCCGATGCCTTTGTCCACGACTTCGACGAGGCGGGGAGACGGATGGTCCGTCTCGCCAAAGAAGGGGTCATTCAATCCGCCGAGGGGAAGGACATCTTCCTGAAGGCCCACTCCATCTGCCTCCACGGAGACAACCCCAGGGCGGTGGAGATGGCCCGTTTCATCCGCAAGACCCTTGAGGACAGCGGCATCGCCATAAAAAATATACGGGAGGTGCTGAAGGGATGAAAGCCGCCGATTACGCTGCAACTTCGCCCCGTGACGTCCGGCAGATGATCCGGGAGGGGAAGTGGGACAAGCCGACCCCCGGTATGTGCTCTGGGCACGTGCAGGGGAACCTGGTGATCCTCCCCCGGGATCTCGCCTACGACTTTCTCGTCTTCGCCCAGCGGAACCCGAAACCCTGCCCGATCCTCGACGTGACCGAGCCGGGGGACCCCGAGCCGAAGATCGTGGCGCCGGGGGCCGACCTTTCCACTGATCTGCCCCGGTACCGGGTGTGGATGGACGGCGAGGTCATCGACGAGCCCACGGACGTGAAGAAATACTGGCGGGACGATCTCGTGGGGTTCCTTCTCGGGTGCTCCTTCTCCTTCGAGGGGGCCCTTCTTGAGGCTGGAATACCCGTCCGGCACATCGAGCAGAACCGCAACGTCCCCATGTACGTGACGAACATCCAGTGCACCCCCGCCGGTGCGCTGTCCGGGCCCGTGGTGGTAAGCATGCGCCCCATCCCTGCCCACCTCGTGCCCAAGGCGGTCCTCTGCACCGGGCGCTTCCCGGCGGTCCACGGCGCTCCCATTCATATCGGCGATCCCGCCCAGATCGGCATCGCCGACATCATGAAGCCCGATCTCGGCGACCCGGTGGACATCAACCCCGGCGAAGTCCCCGTCTTCTGGGCATGCGGCTGCACCCCCCAGGCGGCCATAATGGCCGTGAAGCCCCCCTTCTGCATCACCCACCTTCCGGGGCACATGTTCGTGGCCGACCCGAGAGACGCCGACTACGCAGTATTTTAAAAACTCGGTTTTTTTGAAAAAACTATTGAAAAGAGGGACGGGGCGAGAGCTCCTTCCCTCTTTTCAATAGTTACCCCCTTGACAAAAACACATCTCATCAATAAGATAGTGAGTAATTACTATCTTTACTGAAAAGGCATCAACAAGGGGGAATTTTCATGGCGCGAACCGGTAAAAATCTTCCCGCAGAGGAGCGGCGGGCGGTCATCGTCGAGACAGTCCTCTCACTGGCCGCCGAGGGGAAACCCTCGGACATCACCACCGCGGCCATCGCCGAGAGGATGAAGCTGACTCAGGGAGCCCTTTTCAGGCATTTTCCCACGAAGGATGCCATCTGGAAGGCTGTTCTCGACTGGGTGGGAAAGAAACTCTTTGCCCGGCTCGAGAAAGCTGCCAAGGATGCCGAGTCCCCCCTCGAGGCCCTCGAGTTGGTCTTTCTTGCCCACATCGCCTTCGCCTCGGAGCATCCGGGAGCTCCCCGCCTTCTCTTCAGCGAGTTTCAGCGCACGGAGGAGAGTCCTGTGCGGAGCCTGGTCCATTCCCTTCTCGGAAGGTATCACCACCGGGTCGTCTCCCTCCTCGAGGAGGGGAAAAAAGCGGATGAGGTGGATCCCGCTCTCGACTCCCCCTGCGCGGCCGCCCTTTTCATCGGCGCAATTCAGGGGCTTGTTCTTCAGTCACAACTGGCGGAGGACAATCGGGACATTCTCATGAACGCCCCTGAGGTCTTCTCCATTTTCCGGCGGGGCATTGAAAGGAGGGAAGATGCATGAAGTGGCTGGCAGGTAAAGGAAAGATGATTTTTCTTCTCTCCGGGCTTCTTGTGCTGGCGGGGTTCTTCTTCTATTTCATGATGCGTTCGGGGCCCTTGGCCCCCGTCGAGGTGACGGAGACCACGGTGCAATTCCGCTCCCTCTCCCCGGCTCTCTACGGCATCGGCACTGTTGACTCCCAGGCGTCCTACCGGATCGGTCCCACCATCCCGGGACGGGTGAAGGAACTCAGCGTTCGGGTGGGTGACCTCGTGGAAGAAGGGCAGATGCTCGGAGCCATGGATCCGGTGGACTGGGAACAGCGTCTCGCCGCCCAGGACTCGGCCATCCGGAGGCTCGAAGCATCCCTTCAGGCAGCGGAGGCCCGTATCGCCGAGGTTGCCGCGAGGGGGAAGTACGCCTCCGCCCAGGCGAAGCGCTACGACAATCTGTTGAAGGGGGATGCGGTCAGCCTCGACGCCGCCCAGGCAAAACGCCAGGAGGCCCGGGCCACTTCCGCGCTGGAGAACTCCGCCCGGGCCGAGCGGGACGCCATCCGGGCGGACCTGGCCCGGGCCCGGGAAGACCGGAAGGGACTGCAGCGCCAGAAGGATAACCTCCTGCTCGTCTCACCGGCGGAGGGCCTCGTGACTGCCCGGAACGTTGAGCCGGGGACGACCGTGGTGGCCGGCCAGGCGGTAGTGGAGGTCATCGACCGGAAGAAACTCTGGATTTCCGTCCGGTTTGACCAGGCCATGGCCGCGGGCCTTGCTCAGGGTCTTCCCGCCTCTATCGCCCTCCGCTCCCGGGGGGACGAACTTTTCCCCGGGCGGATCCTCCGGGTGGAGCCCCTGGCGGATGCCGTCACGGAGGAGTTGCTGGCCAAGGCGGTCTTCGATAGGATCCCTGACGTGCTGCCCCCCCTCGGCGAGCTTGCGGAGGTCACGGTGACCCTCCCGCCCCTTCCCAAGACGGCGGTGGTTCCTGACGGATCCCTTCAGCGCCTGAACGGAGAACTCGGCGTGTGGATCCTCGAAAACGGGTCTATTTCCTTCCGGCCCGTGAAGACCGGCCGTCGGGATCTCGACGGTTTCGTCCAGGTTCTGGCAGGCCTTGAAAAAGGGGAGAGGATCGTTCAGTACACGAAAAAAGCCCTCTCTCCCCGCAGCCGGGTGAAGGTCGTGGAGAGCCTGGAGGCCAAAAAATGATCAGCCTCGCCGGGCGGGATATCCTCCACGGATGGGGCAAGTTCGTCCTCACAGGCTTCGGTCTGGGTCTCCTGATCGGGGTGACTCTCACCATGGGCGGAGTCTACCGGGGGATGGTGGATGACGCCAGGGTCCTGCTCGACAACAGCGGAGCGGACCTGTGGGTGGTCCAGCAGGATACCCTGGGTCCCTATGCCGAATCGTCCAGCATCTATGACGATCTCTGGCGGAGCGTGGCGGGGATGAAAGGGGTGGACGCCGCGGCCAACGTCACCTATCTCACCACCCAGGTACGCCGGGGGAAGGAGGACGTCCGGGCCATGGTAGTCGGGGTGGAACCGGGAGCCCTTGGCGAGCCGGGGCAGCCCCGCTATCTTGTGGCTGGCCGGCATATCGCCCGGAGCCATTATGAGGCCGTGGCAGACGAGGCGTCGGGGTTCCGCCTCGGCGACTCCATCGGCATCCGCAGAAATTTCTACCGGGTTGTTGGAATCACCCGGCGGATGGTCTCCTCCGGAGGGGACCCCATGATCTTCATCCCTCTGAAGGACGCCCAGGAGGCCCAGTTTTTGAAGGATAACGACACCATCCTTCAGCAGCGGAGGCGGACGGCAGCCAACCCCTCCCTGAATCGGCCGGGAATTCCCGGGCTGCTCGAGAGCGTGCTGGCCTCCCAGACGGGCAATTCCACGGTGAACGCCGTGCTCGTGCGCCTCGCTCCCGGGGCGGACCCCGAGGAGACGGCGGGGCATATCCGCCGGTGGAAGCGCCACGAGGTCTACACCCGGGACCAGATGGAGGAGATCCTGCTCGGCAAGCTCATCGCCACCTCCTCCCGGCAGATCGGCATGTTTCTCGTCATCCTCGCCATCGTGAGCGCCGCCATCGTGGCCTTCATCATCTACACCCTCACCATGGGAAAGATCCGGGAGATCGCCGTGCTGAAGCTCATCGGAACGAAAAACCGCACCATCGTGGGGATGATCCTTCAGCAGGCCCTCGGCCTCGGAGTGCTGGGGTTCATGATCGGCAAGATCTCCGCCACGATCTGGGCCCCCATCTTTCCTAAATATGTGCTCCTCGAGGGACGGGACTCGGTGACGGGGTTTATCGCGGTGATGATCATGTGCGTCGCCTCGAGCGTTCTCGCCATCCGGGTGGCCCTGAAGGTTGACCCGGCCGAGGCCATCGGAGGATGAGAGATATGTCCGGAGGAAAGGGAATTCGGGTGGAGGGGCTGAAGAAGCGCTACGGGTCGGGAGAGACGGCCGTGGACGCCCTGAAGGGGGTCGACATGGTGGTAGCCCCCGGCGAGGTGGTGGGGCTCATCGGCCCCTCGGGGTCGGGCAAGTCCACCCTCCTCAAATGCCTCGGAGCGGTCATCGAGCCCACTGCGGGAAAGATGACCATCGGCGACGAGGTGATCTACGACGGAGGGTGGAAGATAAAGGATCTGCGGACCCTGCGCCGGGACAAGATCGGGTTCATCTTTCAGGCCCCCTATCTTATCCCCTTCCTCGACGGCACGGACAACGTGGCCCTTCTCCCCATGCTCGCGGGGAAGTCGAACAGCGAGTCCCGGGACCGGGCGAGGGAGCTTCTCACGGCCCTGGATGTGGCCCACCGGGCGGACGCCATGCCCTCGGAGCTTTCGGGGGGGGAGCAGCAGCGGATCTCCATCGCCCGGGCTCTGGCGAACCAGCCGCCGGTTATCCTGGCGGACGAGCCCACGGCACCCCTTGACAGCGAACGGGCCATGTCCGTGATCAGCATACTGAACGCCATGGCGAAGCAGTTCGAGACGGCCATCATCGTTGTCACCCACGACGAGAAGATCATCCCCACCTTCCGCAGAATCTACCACATCCGTGATGGAAAGACGGTGGAGGAGGCGGGGGAGGGGCGTTCCACGGAAGTGAATGAGGACGGAAGAATACTGAATCTATCGAAATGAGGAGGAATGAGCGATGATACTCAGAAAGTTTGATGAAGCGGAAGTTCTGAAAAACCCCCATGGAGTGGACGCCCGGAATATCTACGACGCGGAGAGCGCTGTGCTCACGGTGATCACCCTGAAGCCGGGGGAGCAGCTCAAGCCCCACAAGACCCCCGTGGACGTGGCCTTCTATGTCCTCGAGGGAAAGGGGACCGTTGAGATAGGCCCCGAGAAGCAGGAGGCGGGCAAGAATACCCTCGTGGAGAGCCCGATGAACATAACCCACTGCTGGTACAACACCGGCACGGAGGATCTGCGCTTTCTCGTGCTGAAGGCCCCCCGGCCCGGACGGAAGACGGTCTTCGCCGGAAACTGACGGGTCCACTGAAGCAAGAGGCCGGTGTTCCCTTCAGGGAGAACCGGCCTTTTTTTCTTCCTCTCCCGCCCTTTTCTATGGTAGTATTTCCCTCAGAACGGAACGAAAGGGAGAGAACCCTGTGAAACTCATCTGCACAAACAACCGGAAGAGTGCGCCATCCATTCCGGGAGGCCCGTATTTCCGGAGAGTGATCCTTTCTTCAGCAGAAACAATCCCCTCCCGTCAGGGAATCCGCCTCAGGGGAACCATCTGACGTGTCGCCCCTCTTTATCGGAAGCGCTCTCGGCATCCTGGTCCTCTTCTTCTTTTACGGCCTCTTTTTCTCCGGCACGGCGTCCTCATCTTCCGAATACTCTGTGGCCTCGCGGAAGGCAACCGCCGGAGGGGTCTCCGGGGTTATCCTCGGCGCCCTCGTGGGAGGCGGGTCCACCGTGGGGACGGTGCAGCTCGCCTATACCTGGGGGCTGTCCGCCTGGTGGTTTACCCTCGGAGGGGGTATCGGCTGCCTCATCATGGGGCTGTGGTTCATTCAGCCCCTGAGACGCACCCGGCTTGTCACCCTTCCCCAGTTTCTCGGCAGCCATTTCGGACCTTCCATGGCCCTTCTGGGCGCATTCTCCTCGGCTGCGGGCTCCTTTCTTTCCCTCATCGCCCAGTTTCTCGCCGGAACGGCCCTGCTCGGCTCAGTCTTTCCCCTTCCCCTCTGGGGGAACGTCCTCCTTCTGGCAGGGCTCATCCTTGCCTTCGCCTGGGGAGGAGGAATCAAGAGCTTCAGCCGTCTTGGCTGGACTAAGATTCTCTTTCTCTACGCCGTGATGATCCTCTGCGCGGGAAGAGCACTTCTCCAGGGGCATACCCCCGGTGTTCTGGCGGCCTCCCTTCCCTTTGACCCCTTCTTCAATATTTTCGCCCGGGGAGTGGGAAAGGACCTTGGAGCCTTCACCTCTCTTCTCGCCGGAGTCCTCTGCGGCCAGATCTACATCCAGGCCGTCTATGCGGCGTCAAGCGACGCTACCGCCCGCAAGGGGTTTCTCCTGACCTCCCTGATCACCCCACCTCTGGGGCTTCTGGGGGTATGGATCGGCCTGGCCATGCGGAATTCAGGCGTCGTGGTGGAGGGAGCCCAGGCCCTTCCCTTCTTCATTCAGACCTACTTCCACCCCCTGCTGGGCGGGTTTCTCTGGACGGGGATCCTGATCACGGTACTCGGCACCTCCGTGGGGATCACCTTTTCTGTGGCCACCAACCTCACGCAGGACATCTACCTAAAGACCCGGAGGGCGGCGGACATCGACGACGCCCGTATCCTCAGGGTCAGCCGCATGATCGTTCTGCTCGTGGTCGCCCTCAGCGGTACGATAGCCCTCGGAGCAGGGCAAACGCTGATCCTCTCCTGGGCGTATGTAGGAATGGGGATCCGAGGAGCAGGCATTCTCGCTCCTCTCTGTGCGGCGGTCTTCCGTCCGGGGATACTCACCCCGCGCTTCAGCTTTCTTTCAGGCGCGGGAGGTCTTGCAGGCGTGTTTTTCGGCGCTCTTTTTCTGAAGGGGATCGACCCTCTTTTTTCTGGTCTCGCCCTCTCCGGCGTCATCGCCCTCGCGGGCATGAAGGTCGGAGGAAAGGGCCTTCCAAGGAAATAATATGAGCAGAACGAAAGGACTTCGTCCATGACGACAGCTTATGAACGTACCCGGCAGATTCTACTTTTCCGTCCTCGGAACTGGCTTGTGACGGGAGCTGCAGGTTTCATCGGCTCCCATCTCGCCGAAACCCTTCTCACCCTCGGCCAGACCGTGACGGGGCTCGACGATTATTCCGCAGGACGGACCGAAAATCTCGCCCCCTTTCTGAACCGCCCTTCCTTCACCTTTTTCGAGGGGGACATCCGCTGCCCTGCCGACTGTGAACGGGCCTGCGAAGGGGCCGATGTGGTGCTGCACCACGCTGCCCGGGCGTCAGTTCCCTGGTCGGTGGAACACCCGGCCGAAACCCACGAAAACAACGCCGCGGGTTTCCTCAACATTCTCGAAGCCGTGCGGAAGCAGGGACGAGCCCGGGTGGTCTACGCCTCCTCGAGCGCCGTCTACGGCGACCTGCCGGGCCAACCGAAAAAGGAGGATGATCCCCTCTTTCCCTTTCTCTCTCCCTACGCCCTGTCGAAAAGGATGAACGAGGAGCATGCAGCCCTCTACGCCTCCCTCTACGGCGTTCCCTCCGTCGGGTTCCGGTATTTCAACATCTTTGGTCCCCGGCAGGACCCGAAGGGCCCCTACGCCGCGGTGATCTCCCGGTGGATGAGCGACCTGGGGGCGGGCCGAAGGATCACCATCTACGGCGACGGAGGAAGCACGAGGGATTTCTGCTCCGTGGCCGATGTGGTGCAGGCAAATATTCTTGCCGGCGTCACGGAAGACCCCGATGCCCTCAATCAGGTTTACAATATCGGAAGGGGGGAGCCCATCGATCTTCTCTCCCTCGCGGAACTCATGGGCAGGGTTCTCTCAAGGGACCCCCGTCCTGTATTTGAACCCTTTCGAATAGGAGATATTCCCCATTCCTCTTCGTCCATCGCGAAGGCCCGGCGCCGTCTCGGATTCGAGCCACGGCTCTCCCTTGAAGAGGGGCTCCGGGAGCTTGCGGAGGAGGAGACGCTCCAGTAAAAGGCGCAGCCCCTGCAGAACAGGAACGCCGGAGGAAAAGCCGGAGTCATTTCCTGAACAGACAGCGATTTTGAAAGGTGGCAAAGGCAATGCGGCAGAACTACCTGTTGTTTCTCTCGGTCTATTTCGCCATATACGGAGGACTGCACCTCTTCGTTTATTTCCGTCTCCGGGGTGCCGTCGGGCCCGGATGGCGCTGGACGGCCCTCTTTTTTCTTCTCTCCCTGGCCATGGTGGCGGGCTCGCACCTGCTGTGGGTCCTCGACCTCGGAGATATGCCCCGGCTTCACAAGGTGCTGGCTTGCATGGGATACTGCTGGATGGCCTTCATCTTTCTGGTGTTCGCGATTTTTCTCGTTCTCGACGTCCTGAGGATAGTGCTGTGGGCCGTGGACTCTCTCTTCTCCTCCGGCTTCGGCGGACTGCTTGCCTCTCCCGGCCTGCGCTCGATCCTTGGCAGTGGGCGGTGCTCTTCTCATCTGCATCATCGGGGTGGTACGGCGCCCAGGATATCCGAACCGTCCATCTCACCCTCGCCACTCCGAAGCTTCCCCGGGGAACGGAGCGGGTCCGCATCGCCCAGCTTTCCGATATTCATCTCGGCTGGATCGTCCAGGAGGAGCGACTGTCCTCCATGCTCGAGGCCGTGAAGGCTGCGGAGCCCGATATGCTTGTCATCACGGGAGATCTCGTGGACAGAGAAATGCAGCTCTTCGAGTCTGAGACAGAACTGTTCCGGCAGCTTCGCCTTCCTCATGGGCATCTTCGCCGTGACGGGAAATCACGAATACTACGCCGGGGTGGACCAGGCCCTGGCCTTCATGAAAAATGCTGGCATGCGGGTGCTTCGGAACGAAGCCCTCCGGGTCGGAGGCATCGTATCATCGCCGGCGTTGACGACCGGACGGCAGCCCGGTTCGGCCTATACTCTCCGCCCGGAGGAGGAGATCCTCAAGAACCTTCCCGCCAGCCGGTACGTGGTGCTGCTGAAACACCAGCCGAAGTATCGATCCTTCCGCAGTCGGCCTCTTCGATCTGCAGCTTTCGGGCCATACCCACGGCGGCCAGATCTGGCCCTTCTACTGGGCGACCCGGATGATCTACACCTACGCTTCGGGGCTTCGGGCAGTCGCCCCCTCGGGCGAGAGCGGCCAGGCCTCCGCCGGTGCCCGCCGGGAGAGCAAAATTTATGTCAACCAGGGAGCGGGGACCTGGGGTCCTCCCATCCGGTTTCTCACCCCCCCCGAGATGACGGTAATCGACATCGTTAGGGAATGATCGGACCTGCAGTCAAGAGAATGACCGCACAAAAAAAGGACCCCTTCAGGGGCCCTTTTTTATGCGGCCAGATCAAAGGTGTTCTCATTCTTCTTCGTGTCCTGCATAGCGGCAAGAGCGTTTTTCTGATTGTTCCAGTTTGACCATATCGGCCGTTCGTTCTTGTTCCGAAGCTGGTTTAAGATATGCAATAACACAATATGCTGTAAATTATAAGTAATTTGCATATGCTTTTATGAATTCTATATGAAATAACATTTCATAAACAATACAATACACCTGCAAATATAGGATATATTTATATTGTTTGAACTATTTCAGTGATAATTTATTTTGAAAGAAGAGCTGAAAAGGGCGGAATGGGAAAAATGATATTGAGGGAGTGGAATTTCCCCGAAGAGCAGCAGGGGAACGGGGGAACTGGTGATACCTGAAGTTCAGCTGTCTCTGCAGTAGTCGTCCTGCAGCCGGACTATATCGTCTTCGCAGAGATATTCTCCGATCTGAACTTCGATGAGTTCGAGAGGGCGGGCCTCCCGGTTTTCGAGGCGGTGAGAAATACCCGTGGGAATGAAGGTGCTCTCCCCCTTCGGAGATGGTCAGTCTGCTGCCGTTCATGGCGACCGTCGCACTCCCCTGCACCACGACCCAGTGTTCGCTTCTCCGGAGGTGATACTGAAGGCTCAGGCGCTTGCCGGGATCCACGACGATATGCTTTATCTTGAAGCGTTCTCCCGCGAAGATGATCCGGTAGCGTCCCCACGGGCGCACCACTTCAGGGGCCTCCGAGGTCTCTTTCCGCCCGAGGAGTTTGAGTGCCGCCACGACCTCCCGGACCTTCTGGGAGCTTCCCCGGGGGGCCACAAAAAGGGCGTCGGCCGAGTCGACCACCAGGAGATTTTCAAGATCTACCCCGACAAGGAGGCGCTCTTCGGAAAAAAGAAGGGTGTTGCTGGAACCGAAGGCCATGGCATCTCCGGAGAGAACGTTTCCCTGCCCGTCTTTTTTCCTGATTTCATAGAGAGCGTCCCAGGAGCCTACATCCGACCACCCCGCCTCGAGGGCGACCATGGCGGCTTTCGAGGATTTCTCCAGAACGGCGTAATCGATGGAGACGGACGGGAGGTTATCAAAAACCTTCAGAAAGGCATCATATCCCCGGGAGGCCGGTTCGCCGATTTCGGGCGCCCATTGGAGCAATTCGTCGAGCATGTCCTGAATTCGAAAAAAGAAACATCCCCCCGTTCCAGAAGTATCCTCCTTCATCGAGATAAAAGGCAGCCCTTTTCCTGTCCGGCTTTTCCACGAAAGAGTCCACGAGGGCAAAAGCGCCTTTTTCCTCCCCCCTGCGGATGTAGCCGAACCCCGTCTCGGGAGAAGCCGGAGGGATTCCGAAAACCGCAATGTACCCCTGCCGTGCAGCAATACATGCTTTTTCCACCGATTCTCCGAATTTTTTCACGTCCGCGATCACGTGATCGCTGGGGCAGACAAAGGCGAGGTCGCTCCCCCGGGCTCCTCCGTATTTAAGGAGATGAAGGAGGGCAAGAGCAATGGCGGGAGCGGTATTTCTGGCCAGGGGTTCTTCGATTACGCTCTTTCGGACGATGGGAAGCACCTGGGAGGCCTGGTGAAAAGTCAGCGCACCCGATTTTCGACCCGTGACGATGCTGATGCTTGAAGCGTCAGAGATTGAAGAAAGCCGCCTGAGGGTCTCCTGAAGCAGGGATCCATCACCCTGGAGGTTCAGATACTGTTTGGGCAGCTCCTCCCGGGAGAGGGGCCACAAGCGAGTTCCGCTTCCGCCTGCGAGAACGATGGAAAAAAGAGTGGCTTTCATGGGAAATCCTCCGGAGAAAAAGGCTGTAAAACCGATCGGGACGAAGCGTGCGTCCTTGACCGGCTCATTCAAAGAAGATACCATACCTCCAGTGTTTTTGGATATGTTCCCGAAAGGTATTTTCATTCCCCGGGGGATTTTCAGGACGGAAGATTCAGGAGAGCTTTCTCTTTTTTGAAAAAAACCTTCGGAAGCATACGGAACAGCGAAAGAGACCGCAGGAAGGAGCGTCATGAATCCGGGACTTCTTTTCGAACTCGCCAGGCGGGATTTCACCGAACGGTATGCCGGCTCGATCCTCGGCATTCTCTGGATGTTTTTATGGCCTCTCGTGATGATCGCGATCTACACTCTCGTCTTTTCGAGGGTTATGGGGGCGAAGCTCCCGGGCATATCCTCAGTCTACAGCTACAGCATCTACCTTATCGCCGGAATTCTTCCCTGGACGGCCTTCGCCAATACCGTGTCCCGCTCGTCAACGGTATTTGTCGATAAGAGGCACCTCCTGACGAAGCTGCAGATTTTTCTGCCCCGGCTACCGTTGTACGTTGTCCTCTCCGAGACGGCGACTTTCGCGGTCTCCCTCGCTTTTTACCTTCTCTTCCTTCTGCTTGCCGGAGCGGGGGTCTCGTGGCGGGCCCTTTTTTTCGTCCCCTTTGTCTTCGCCGTACAGCAGATCTTCGCCTATGCCCTCGGCTTATTTTTTGCCGTTCTCAATGTCTTCGTCCGGGACCTCCGGGAGTTCGTGGGAATTCTGATCCAGGTCTGGTTCTGGATGACCCCTATCGTCTATATGAAATCCCTGGTGCCTGAATTCGCCCAGTCTCTTCTCCTGTGGAATCCTGCCGCTCTCTTTATCGAAGCCTACCAGGACATCTTTTTCTTCCAGCGGCTGCCCGATTTCCGCTCCCTTCTGGCGCTGACCCTCCTGGGGCATCTGCTCCTCGCCCTGGCCTACTTCGTCTTCAAACGGCTCGAAAAAGATGTGAGGGACTTCCTGTGATTCTTTCAGCCGCCCTTCTGGGATTGTCCCTTTTTCTCGCCTGGAGAGGGATCCGGGGAACTTTCAGGAACTCGAAAAGGGTTATGATTCTTCTCTTTGCCTCGTGGCTCTTTTTTTCGTCATTTTTCCTGCTCATGGACCAGCTTTCTTCAAAGGTCCTTTCCCGGTCCTCCGGTGCTTCGCAACGCACCCGCCTTTCCGAATCCTCAGCCGGGAAGGAGAAGGCGGCCTGAAATGATCCGGGTGGAAGGGCTGACGAAGGTCTTCAAAATCTATCCCGCTCCCTCGGCAAGACTGAAGGAAATACTCCTGCGCCGGTCTTTTCATACGGTACATACCGCCCTCGATTCCGTATCCTTTTCGGTGGAGGATGGCCAGACCCTGGGGATTATCGGTCCCAACGGCGCGGGAAAATCCACCCTCCTCAAGCTGCTTTCAGGCATCCTCCTTCCAGACCGGGGGTTGATTTCCATATCCGGGAAAGTCACGGGGCTGCTCGAGCTGGGTACGGGATTCAACCCGGAGATGACGGGGCGGCAGAACATCTTCATGAACGGTCTTCTGCTTGGGATGGACAAGGATGAGATTCGGTCCAGGGAAAAGGCGATCGTCGCCTTTACGGAGCTCGAAAATTTCATCGACAACCCCCTGAAGACTTTTTCCTCCGGAATGGTCATGCGTCTCGCCTTCGCCATAGCCTATCACGCAGAACCTTCCTGCTTTCTTGTGGATGAAGCTCTTTCAGTGGGAGATGCCCATTTTCAGCAGAAATGCATGAAAGCCATACGAAAGTTCAAGGAGGGAGGCGGTTCCATTGTATTCGTCTCCCACGACCTGAACGCGGTGAAGCTGCTCTGCGAGAAATCCATCCTCCTGTGGGAGGGGCGGATCGTCGAAGAGGGCGATCCCGAAAAGACCGCCAACAGCTATAATTTCCTTCTCTCCAGGGCAGAGGAAGAGTCTCCCGGCTGGGATGGCGTGCTGAAGAGGGATTCCAGCGCAACGGACTACGGCTCCATGGAGGTGAGGATAACCGATGTCCGGGTCGCGGGAGAAGTCTCGGGCTCTCCGGTTGTCCGGTCCGGTGAAAGAACGGCAATCGACGTCTTTTTCACCGCTTTCGAAAAGAGAGACGATGTGACTGTGGGCATCATTATCCGGGATCGTTTCGGCCAGGATATCTTTGGAACGAATACCCTTCATTCGGGAATTTCCTTCCCCTGCGAAAAAGACTGCCGATACCGCTGCCGGTTCCTCATGTCGATGAACCTCGCACCGGGTAAATATTCCATATCGGCGGCGCTCCATACGGAGGATGTTCACTACTATGACTGTTTCAACTGGAAAGACAGGGCAGCGGATTTTGAGGTGGCGGGAATTGCGGGAAATTTTTTTATAGGACTTGTACGGCTGGAGCCGGATGTTTCCGTTGCCTGGGACAGCGAAAAAGAGAGGGGAGCGCTGTCGGAAGCGCCTCCGGAAAGGCTGATTCCATGACGGAGAAAAGTTTTTACCGGGCCTTTGAGGATCGCTGGCGCGGCTCCCGGGAGCTTGTCGCTTCCCGGCTGAAGGTCTATGTGCCTTTTCTTCTTCCCTTTCTTTCGCTTTATGAGAGACCTGCCCTTCTCGACCTCGGATGCGGCAGGGGGGAATGGCTCGAACTCATGGCCGGGGCGGGTTTTTCCGTTCTCGGAGCTGACCTCGATGAAGGAATGCTGAGCGCCTGCGCCGAAAGAAACCTGCCTGCGGAACGAAAGGATGCCCTTGCCGCCCTCAGGGAGACGCCCTCCGGAAGCCAGTGTGCCGTGACGGGGTTTCACATCGCTGAACATCTCCCCTTTGAAATTCTTCTTGAAATCGTGAAAGAATCCATGAGAGTGCTCACGCCCGGCGGGCTGTTCATTCTGGAAACCCCAAATCCTGAAAATATCACTGTCGGCACGGCGGATTTCTATCTCGACCCGACCCACCTCCGGCCCCTGCCCCCCCGGCTTCTTGCCTTTCTGCCGGAATATTACGGGTTTGAAAGGACGAAGATTCTCCGGCTGCAGGAATCCCCCGACCTGATGAAATCGCGGGATTTTTCCCTTGGCGATATCATCGGTGGCGTAAGCCCTGACTTCGCAGTTATCGCCCAGAAAAAGGCTCCTTCCGGTGAGCTTGCCCTCTTCGACGGTCCTTTCGGCCGGGAATACGGCCTGACCATGGAGGTCCTGTGCAGCCGTTTCGATGCTGACCTCGAGGACCGCCTTTCCTCCATCGAAGGCATCGCCGGGTCCGCCCTCGCCGAAGCGAAGCTGGCAGAAGCCGTGGCCGGAAGAGCCGGGGTCATTGCTGAACAGGCAAAGGCGGCTGCGGAAAAAGCAGAGATACGGGCGCGGAATGCCGAAAAAAGAGCTGCTGAAGCCGAAACACTGGCGAGGCATTCGGAGGCTCGGACAGCGGCAGCAGAGGAAGCCCTTGGAGCCGTCATGTCGAGCCGCTCCTGGCGGATGACCGCTCCCTACAGGGCTCTCGGGGATCTGGCCCGCAGAGGGAAGGAGAGGAGCGGAAAGATTATGGGATCTTCTCTGCTGAAGCTCCGGATTTTCATCCTGGCCCGTCCCTCCCTGAAAAGAGCGATTCTCCCTCTGGTGCGAAAATTCCCCGGGGCCGCTGCGCGTCTGAGGGGCTTTCATGAAAGATCCCTGGTCAAAGAAGATCCCTGCGAGGAGGGAAACCTCTCCGCCGGCGCCGCAAGAATCTGTTCGGAACTGAAAGCGGAGATAGAACGGCAAAAAGAGGAAAAGGAATAATGCGGATCATTCTCGACATGCAGGGTGCCCAGACTGAAAGCAGGTTCAGGGGCATCGGAAGATATACCCTTTCCTTTGCCCGGGGAGTTGTCCGCAACAGAGGCGAACATGAAATTTTTCTCGCAGTGAACGGACGGTTTCCCGACACGGTTGAAACGATCAGGGATTCCTTTCACGGCCTGCTTCCCCAGGAGAATATCAGGGTCTGGAACGCTCCGGCCGCCCGGGGAAATCCGGAAAAAGACAGGGTGTGGGATGCTGCCGGGCTCCTGCAGGAGGCCTTTCTGATCGGTCTGGCACCGGACGTAATCCACCTCAGCAGCCTCTTCGAGGGATTTCACGACAGCGCAGCGACGGACGTCGGCTGTTTCGACCAATCTGTGCCCGTGACCGTGACCCTCTACGATCTCATCCCTCTTGCAAATCCCGATCGTTATCTCTCCGACCCCCGATTTGCCCTTGTGTATATGGAAAAAACGGAACATCTGAAAAGAGCTGCCCTGTGCCTGGCAATCTCGGAGTTTTCCCGGCGGGAAGCGTGGGATCTGCTCAAAATCCCCGACGAGAGAATCGTGACTGTTTCCTCGGCTGTCGAGCCGTGGTTCCGGCCTCTTGCTGTGGATGAGGGAGAGGCATTGGCACTTCGGAGAAAATTCGGTCTGACGGGACAGTTTCTTTTCTCTGCGGGGGGAGCGGAAGACCGCAAAAATCTTCCGAGGCTGATTCAGGCTTTCGCCGCCCTGCCTGAGGAAATTCGCCGCCGCCATCAGCTGCTTCTGGCGGGGAAAATGCCTCCGGAACATGTCGCGAAATTCAGACGGGTAGGGTATTCCGCCGGTCTTGGCGACGAGGAACTGCTCTTCCCCGGGTATGTCCCTGACGAGGACCTTGTTCGGCTCTACAATCTCTGCACTCTTTACATTTTCCCCTCGTGGCAGGAGGGGTTCGGCCTGCCTGCCCTTGAAGCCATGGCCTGCGGAGCGCCGGTCATCGGGTCCGGAACATCGAGCCTTCCTGAAGTCATCGGCCTCGAAGAGGCGCTCTTCGATCCCTTCGATATTTCCTCCATAAAGGACAAAATCCTTCGGGTCCTGCAGGACGAATCCTTTCGGACAGCCTTGCGGGATCACGGACTGCGGCAGGCGCAGCGTTTCTCATGGGACGAGACGGCCCGGCGAGCCATCGAAGCCTGGGAATCTCTTGAAAGCAAAGGGAAAGGTGCGGATCATTATCTCGAAAACTCCCTTCGGCATCGGCGGCTGATTCAGTCTCTGGCGGGCGGCCTGGCCAATGCCCCTTCGAGCCTGCTGGCCGAAGTAGCCGCAGCTGTTGCCCAAAACAGGAATTCGGCCCTTGAGCGTCAGCTTTTCCTGGATGTGTCGGAGCTCTGTCGGCACGACGCCGCCACGGGTATTCAGCTGGTCGTCAAAAATTGTCTCGAGATCCTGATCGCCTTTCCTCCCCGCGACTTCAGAATAGAGCCGGTCTATGCCCGGGAAGAGAAAGGGTACTATTACGCAAGGGCCTTTACCGTCAGTTTTCTGGGGCAAGAACATGAGGTGGAAACACCGCCTGACGATCCTGTGCAGTGGCAGCGGGGGGATATTTTCTTCGGCCTCGATATGCAGCATCATCTTCAGCTTGCCCACAGAGACTTCTTCCGTCAGCTTCGCTCAGAAGGCGTGACCGTCAAATTTCTCGTCCATGACCTGCTTCCTATCCAAATGCCCCATCTGTTTCGAGATTCAGATCTCAGTAACCTCTATGAAGAGTGGCTGAAAATGATTGCCTCCTGCGACGGAGCGGTCTGCTTGTCTCAGGCGACTGCGGACGCCTATAAAAGCTGGCTCAGTGAAAATGGCGTGGTGCGGTCTGCGAACTTTTCCGTATCCTGGGTGCATAACGGCGGCGATATCGACGGAGAAGAGAGTTTGAAGAAGCTGAAAACCCTCCTGGTGGAGGAAAATTACCCCCGGAGGCAGCTTCTGGTTGACCTGTCCGAATTCGTCTGCCGCGATGCCGGTAGCGGAATCCAGCGGGTTGTCCGCAATATTGTCCGGGAGTGGATGCTCCATCCGCCGGAGGGCTGGCGGGTGGAGCCGGTCTACGCTTCAGTGGACAGGGAATACTGTTACGCCCGAAAATTTTTCGCTGATTTCCCCGGCGGGGAGGCGTGGGGAGAGCAGGATGACCCGATCGAGTATTCTCCCGGGGATATTTTTCTTGCCCTCGATCTACAGAATCATATAGTTGTCGCCAAGAGAGTTTTCTTTCAGGAGATGCGAAAAACTGGCGTCAAAGTCTTTTTTGTGGTTTATGACCTTCTTCCTCTGAATATCCCCTGCTGCTTTCCCCCGGCTGTCTCGGAGGTCTTTCGGAAGTGGCTTTCGGTGGTGGCTGAAAGCGACGGGGCCTTCTGCATTTCTGCGACGGTCGCCGGGGAACTCTCTGAGTGGCTGAAAAAGCACGGTCCCGGGAGTTCCCGTCCCTTTCGGATCGACTGGTTCCACCTGGGATCAGATGAATATTTTCCGGCGGAGACTGGCCTTCTCTCCCCAGAAGAGGAGGAAATCATCGCTTTGGTCAGAAGCCGCCCGAGTTTCCTGATGGTGGGGACCGTTGAGCCCAGGAAGGGGCATTACCAGGCTCTGGAAGCCTTCAATCAACTGTGGGGTTCCGGGAAAGAGATCAGTCTGGTCATTGTCGGCAGGAAGGGGTGGATGGTCGAATCCATTGCGGAAATCCTTCGCAGCCATCCCGAAAAGGGAAAGCGGCTCTTCTGGCTGGAAGGAATAAGGGATGAATTTCTTGAAAAGGTTTACGAGGCTTCTGCCTGCCTTCTCGCCCTGTCGGAAGGTGAGGGGTTCGGTCTTCCTTTGGTCGAAGCTGCCCGGCACAAACTTCCCATAATTGCACGGGATATTCCGGTCTTTCGGGAAATTGCCGGAGACCATGCCATGTATTTTTCGGCTCGGGACAGAAGCTCCCTTGCGGAGTGCATCAGAAAATGGATGGAATTGCAGAAAACCGGCAGGCATCCCCGGTCGGAGGACATGCGTTGTAAGGGCTGGCGGGAAAGCGCCGCTCAGCTGCTCGACAAAATTCTTCCCCGGGTTTCCTCAGAGGAACTGGGGCCGAGATAGATGGAAGGGGCGATTGAATTGAAGCGGGCTTTGGTTACAGGAATCACCGGGCAGGATGGAGCCTATCTTGCGGCTCTGCTGCTCGAAAAGGGGTACGAAGTGCATGCAATCCGGCGGAGAAGCTCCCTTTTCAATACGGCGCGGATAGACCCGCTTTTCGAATTTTCTCCGGAAAAGAGGGAGAAACTCGTTCTCCATTACGGAGACCTGACCGACGGAACGAGCCTGGTCTCGGTGATGGAACAGGTGCGCCCCGACGAAGTATATAATCTTGCGGCCCAGAGCCATGTACAGGTCTCCTTCGACACCCCCGAATACACGGCCGATGTGGATGCCCTCGGGCCCCTCCGGCTCCTAGAGGCGATCCGGATCCTGGGCCTGCAGAAAAAGACCCGGTTTTACCAGGCTTCCACAAGCGAACTCTTCGGGAAAGTCCGGGAGGTTCCCCAGAAGGAGACTACCCCCTTTTATCCCCGCAGTCCCTACGGAGTGGCGAAGCTCTACGGCTTCTGGATCACGGTGAACTACCGGGAATCCTACGGTATGTTCGCCTCCAACGGCATACTTTTTAACCACGAGTCACCCCTTCGGGGAGAGACTTTCGTCACGAGAAAGATCACCCGGGCGGCCGCGAGGATACGGCTGGGTCAGCAGAAGAAGGTCTCTCTCGGCAACCTTGACGCCAGGCGGGACTGGGGGCATGCGAAGGATTACGTCGAGGCCATGTGGCGAATCCTGCAGCACGACGTACCCGATGATTTCGTCGTGGCCAGCGGCGAAGCCCATACAGTGCGGGAGTTCGCGGAGCTGGCCTTCGCCGAGACAGGAATCGCCGTCGAATGGAAGGGGGAAGGGATGGAGGAGCAGGGGTACGATCAGGCCACCGGTACGGTAGTGGTGGATGTGGACCCCGAATTCTTCCGCCCGGCGGAAGTGGAGTTTCTGCTCGGCGATCCCTCGAAGGCACATCGGGAGCTTGGCTGGAGGCCGCAGATATCCTTCCCTGAACTGGTGGGGGAAATGGTGAGGAAAGACCTTGAAGAATTCAGCAGAATCAGGTTCTGCTCGGAGAAGGGGTTTTGCGGATATCCTTCCCTTGATGAGATGGACGGCAAGGAATAGCCCCCGTTATCTGTCCCCTGTCCCCCGTCTCCCGACGGATACGTCGAAAAGGCAGAAGACGAGCGTTCTGGGGTCGCCGTTGGAGGGAACCACCCCGTCCCTGTCGGTGAAAAAAGCGACGGGCTGTTCCTTCCGGCCCGGAGGAAAGGGGATCTCCGCCGGCTGAATCCTTCCCGGCTCGAGAGTGAAGGAGAAGATTTCACCTCTGCTGTTCTCGATCTTGAGGGTCCTCGGAATCAGAGTCCCCAGCTTCATTTTCAGCACGCCTTCGCCGGAGGCCCCGGAAGTTCCCGGAATGAACAGTTTCGCGGTTTTTTCCCCTGCCCAGCAGCGAAGCCCCACTCGTTCTTCCCACCCGAAGAATCCCGGGCCGAGCCGGGGAAAACCCTTCCATTCAGGGGCCTGTTCGAGGATCATCCCGGTGCATTGCGGAGAGAGGGGAATTACTTCTTTGAGGAAGAGCCCGCCGAGAAAAGAGGCGGTCTGCTTGAGGCACTCCTCCGGTGCGGCATCCAGGCAGAATACCTTGAGTTTTTCCTGTTCGGCGATCTGCCCTGCGGCGCAGGAAGCGGCGGCTTCCTGGTTTGCGTTTCCCCGGTAGGCGAAGCCGAAGGATTTTTTCCCGTCCATGAGATCTTTCATCACGGCGGGCCAGACCTTCCAGTAGTCCCCCGCGTAAAAGGTCGCCTCCGGTCTTTCCGCGGGACAGGACGTCGAGAAGACCTCGTACTCTTCAAGGGAAGAAAAAGGAGCGGCCAGGCGAAAGAGCAGAAAACAGAGAAGAAGGGAAAAGAGCAGGAAACGGGAAAGAGGTTTGAGAAGCGCTGCTTTTGCGGCGAGAAGCATGACCGAAACGAAAATGCA